>OZ244910.1:0-3038258 GCA_965221735.1 Tepidiformaceae bacterium
GCGACCAGCTCCTGCGCTGGGGCTACATGGTGAGCACCGTCCCCGGCGACCTCTCGCGCGCGAACGAGGTGTGGCTCGACGTGGCGCCGGGCGCCGACCGCCGGCAGCTACTGGAGGCGCTGGACGAGCTGGGGCTGCGGCGCGTCGTGGACCAGGAAGCGACGCTCGAGGCGGTCCGCTCGAACCCGCTGATCGCGGCGAGCGGCACGGGCATCCTCTCCGTCTCGTTCGTGGCCACGCTGGTGCTGGTGGCGGTGGCGCTCCTCGTGTCGCTGTGGATGGCGATCCAGCGGAGGCGGATCGAGTTCGCGGTGCTCGGGGCCATCGGGCTCACGCGCCGCCAGGTGATGGCAGTGCTGGGGCTGGAGTACGCCATCGTGGGGGTGGTGGGCGTGGCCGCGGGCGTGCTCGTGGGGCAGTTCGTGGGCCGCCGCATGCTCTCCTTCCTCGACGTGACCGAGGCGGGCCTGCCCGTCGAGCCGGGCTTCGTGCTGCAGACCGAATGGACGTTCGTGATCGTGGGCGCGGCGGCGGTGGCGGCGGTCTTCGCGGTGGCGCTGGTCGCGACGGTCCAGTCGCTCTCGCGCACCTCCGACGCGGCCGTCCTGCGCACGGAGTAGGAGCGCGCCGCGCCCGCGCGCGGCCGAAGGTGCGGGAGCCGGCGAACGAATTTCCGAAACGGACGGGGTAATTCGGCCCTTCGCTGGCTAGGGTGGGGCCCATGATGCGTCGGGCCCGTGCCTCTCTCCCGCTGTTCGCCCTCGTGCTACCCCTCGCAGTAGCGGCGTGCGGCGGGGAGAGCATCCCTCCCGCCCCGGGCCCGGCGCATCGCCCACCTGCCGGATCGCCGGGGATGTGTGAGCGGAGCTAACGCGCGCCCTGGGGGGAGACGAGGATGGCCTCGGCGCCGGCGGGACTGGTGCCGGCGGGGGCGAGGATGGCGATGTGGTCGCCGTCGGTGATGGGCGCGTCGTAGGGCTCGACGAAATAGAGGGGGATGCGCGCCAGGATCTCGACCGTGATCGGGCCGTCCGGACCGGCGAGGACGACATCGGCGCCGCCGTCGCTGGGGTAGACGGTGATGGATTCGACCCGGCCCCAGAGGACGGGCCGCTGGTTCGGGTTGCTCAGCATCTCGACGCCCGTGAAGCCCGCGGGTGAGCGGCCGAGGCCGTCGGCGCCGGGCGCGCCCGCCTCGCGGATGGCGATCACCTGGCGGATGACGTAGTTCCGCACCGGATCGTGTTCGCCGATGAAGGTGAGCCAGGTGCCGGGCTCGATGCGGGAAGGCAGGCCGGGCACGAACGCCTCGAGCGTGACGCCCGGGGAGAGCGTCGCCGTGAGCGACTCGCCCTCGATGTTGGCGGGCAGCAGCGTGAGCGTCGCGCCGTTCGCCTCGCGCACGTCGAAGGTGGCGGCGGGGTTCGCGGGCGGCGGCGTCACGAACGGCCCCGCCTCGGGCGGCGCGTCGCTGGCGGCCGACTGCGAGACGACGAAGGCCACGATTCCGCCCCCGACAAGCAGCGCCAGCACGAGCGCGGCCGCCGTCACGGGCGCGACCAGCCGGCGTCGCGAGGGCGCGGGCGGCGTCAGGGGCTCTTCGAGTGCCACGCGCCCATGATAGATGCCGGGCGGTGGCGGTGTAGCCGGGGGTGGTCGGCCGCCGAGGGGGGATGGGGAAATTCCCGCCGCGTTTGGGTTATCGTCGCGCGGATGCCTCGCGGGGGTGGTGCGTGAGACGGCTGACGGTCGTGGCGCTGGCGGCGCTGCTGGGCGTGGTCATGCTGGCCGCGGCGTCGGCCCGGGGAGGCCCGACCATCAACGTGGAGGTGCGTGTCTGGCAGAACGTCAGGGACGACCTCGACATCAGCATCAGCGCTCGGCCCCAGGACGGCTCGTGGCGGACTCTCGGCACGGTGGACCTGCCGCTCGACGACGGCGTCAGCGCGTCGCGGTTCCGCTATGGCGACATCCTGCTCGATGTCCCCCTCCGAAGCGGGGGGCCGGCAGCCACCGTCGAGATACGGGTCTGGCAGAACGTCGGGAACCCACGGCTTCTCTACATCAGCGCGCGGCCGGCGGGCGGCTCCTGGGCAACGCTCGGAACCATCCGCCTTCCCATGGAAGAGATCAGCCTCACGGGCCGGTTCCGCTATAGCGACACGGTGCTCGCTGTGCCGCTCCCGGAAGGGCGGGTCACGACACTCGTCGGCCGCGCGGGCTCCTGGGGGTTCCGCGATGGAAGCGGCTCCAACGTGCTGTTCGGTGGCCGGGCGGGAGCTGCCCGGCAAGTCGCGCTGGCGGCCCACCCTGATGGCAGCGTCATCATTGCCGATAGCTGGAGTAACGCGATTCGCGAGCTCTCGACCGGGGGCGCCGTCGCCACCATCGCCGGCCGCAACGGATATGGCGATAACGACGGGCATACGTCGGAGGCGCAGTTCCGGGCTCTCGGTGATGTCGCCGTCGACCCGGAAGGGAACATCTTCGTCGCCGACCGGGGCAATGAGCTGATCCGGAAGATCTCACCGGACGGAAACGTGTCGACGGTTGCGGGCGGCGGGGAAGGTGTGGCTGGCGGCCCTGCCCTGGAGGCAGAGCTCGACCAGCCGCGCGGCCTCGCCCTTGATACCGAAGGCAACCTGTACATCATCGAGAAGCATCGGGTCTTGCTCCTCTCGCCCGATGGCTTCTTGTCGGTGGTTGCCGGGGGAGGAGGCCGGAGCCAGATCGACGGTCCCCCTGGGCGCGCCCAGTTCGCCGGCCTGCACGACATCGATGTGGATGACGCCGGCAACCTCTACGTGATCGACATCGACGATGGGGCGGCCACCGAGTTCGCCACGATCCGGAAGGTCGACCCGGACGGCGTGGTCACGACCCTGCTCCACAGCGATCCCCCGGCCCTTGGCGGACTGCTGGCCTATCCGAACGGCATCGCGGTGACGGGAGGGGGCACCATCTACGTGTCGAACTCGGGGCGCCACCAGATCGTGTCGCTCACATCCGATGGAGAGCTGCTGGGGATCGCCGGAACCGGAGCGGAAGGCGCCGACGATGGGCTTGCGGGCGAGGCCACGTTCTACCGGCCGAAGTCGCTCGATATCGCCGCGGATGGCTCGCTCGTCTTGTTCGACCAGGACGGCACGGTCATTCGCCGGATAACGCCCGCCGAGGAGGGGTTCCCGCTCGGGAGCATCGCGGTCGCGGAGGGGCTGCGAGTCCCGCGCATCGAGGGCGTGACCGTGAGGGCCTACGCCCGCCGGTTCGGGCTCGTGCCCGCGGACCTGGTCCTCGCCGACGACGGCAACATCTACGTCGGAGACAACAACGATGGCGTCTGGCGCGTCACACCCGGCAGGAGGATCGTCTCCCTGGCGGGCGGGAACGGCATGGGCTTCGTCGACGGGCCCGCGGACGAGGCCCAGTTCAGGTCGCCCGAGGGCATCGTGCTGGATGCCGACGGCAACATCGTCCTTGCCGAGTATGGCAACAGGGCCATTCGCCAGATTACGACCGATGGCACGGTCACGACCCTGCACACCTTCGCGAAGAAGCCACATCTGTTGGACTACGACGGTGACGGCAACCTGCTGGTAGTCCTCAGGGGAGGTGGGGCCGGGAACGACGAGGTTCGGCGGATACGTCCTGACGGTTCCCAGTCCGAATTGCCTGTCCCCCGGCACGACAGCATCAGTGGCATGGGTGTGAGCCCGGACGGCGAGCTGTGGGTCGTTGGAACGGACTACCTCACCGGAACGACGATCTTGAGACGCACCAGCAATGGCGATTTCGCGATTGTGCTGGAGACCTCCAGCGGCAAGTGGGGAGGCCTGTTCTCCATACACACCCGGGGGCTGGATTTCTCCGCCGACGGCATGGCCTACGTAACCGACGAGAAGTATGGCCGCATCCTCAGGATCGCTCCCGACGGCAGCGTCGCGACCGTCGTCGACCGAGAGGACTTTGGCGGCGCAGAGTTCCGACCGCGCGGGCTCGTTGTTACGCCAGGAGGACGCTTGCTCGTCGCCGGTGGAGGGCTGGGGGGGATACAGGGGACGATCTGGGAGATCACGCTCCCGGACGAGTAGCCGGGTGGGGTAATGCCCGCCACGCTTGCGTTATGGTCGCGCGGATGCCTCGTCGGGGTGGTGCGTGAGAAGGCTGGCCGCCGCGGCCGTCGGCATCCTGCTGGGGCTTGCCGTGCTGACGCCCGGAGCGGCGCAGGGCAACCCGGGCACGGTCCGGGTCGAGGTGCGGGTCTGGCAGGACGTAGGCGATGAGCTCGACATCTACGTGAGCGCCCGCCCGTCCACGGGCTCGTGGCGGACGCTGGGCACGATCCCCCTGCCGCTGGACGACGGCGTCAGCTCGACGGGTCAGTACCGCTATGGGGACATCGCCCTCGAGGTGTCGCTGGCGAACCGGGCGTCGCCGGCGACCGTGGAGGTGCGCGTCTGGCAGGACGTGCGCGACAGCGCCCGCATCTACATCAGCGCCCGTCCGGCGGATGGCTTCTGGAGAACGCTGGGCACCACTCGCCTCCTGCTGGACGACGGCCTTAGTTCGACGGGGCGGTTCCGGTTTGGCGATATCTCTCTGGACGTCCCACCGCCCGACGCAGCCGTGACGACCCTCGCGGGGCAGCCGGGGGTGCGCGGGTACCGGGACGGGCCCGGGAGCGAGGCGAGGTTCGGCCGCTACTACGAAGACCTGGGCCTGGGACTGGAAGGGGACCGCGACGGCAGTGTCGTCGTGGCGGATCGCGAGAGCCGCGCCATTCGTCGTATCGCCCCCGATGGCACCGTGACCACGATCGCTGGCGGCAACGGCAAGGGCGTGCGCGACGGTCCCGCCGACGAGGCGCAGTTCGCCGGCCCCACGGACGTGGCCATCGCGGGTGACGGCTCGATCTACGTCGCCGACTCCTACGGCCACCGCATCCGCAAGATCGCACCCGACGGGATGGTGACGACGGTCGCCGGCAGCGGTCCCATCTACGGGCATCCTTACGAAGACGGTGCGTGGGGGGAGTTCGCTGACGGTCCGGGCGCAGAAGCGAGATTCGCCTTTCCCCATGGCATCGCCATCGACGACTTCGGCGACCTGTATGTGATCGACCAACATCGGCGCATCAGGCGGATATCGCCATCGGGATGGGTTTCGACCTTCGCCGGGGGTTCCGAGCTCGGCTACCGGGACGGTCCTGCTGCGCACGCCCGGTTCTTCAGTCTGCTCGCGATCGAAATCGACGACGAGGGAAGAATCTACGTCATCGACAATCGGTACTTGCCGAACGCCGACCCAGGGATGGCGATCCGCGCCATCGACACCGATGGAACCGTCTCCACGCTCTATCGGGATCTCCCCGCCGCCCACGGGGGAGCGCTCGCGTATCCGGTGGGGCTCGCCGTCGCCGGCGATGGCCTCATCTACATCGCCAATACCGGCCGGCACCAGATCGTCCGGCTTACCAGCGGCGGGAACCTCCGGGCGGTGGCGGGCACGGGCGAGCCTGGCTACACGGACGGCGACCTCGACGAGGCGCTCTTCAACCTGCCGGGCGCGTTAGCCGTTTCGGTGGCCGGTGTGCTGGTCGTGGCTGACGAGGGGAACAACGTCATCCGCAGGATCGCCCTTGGGGACAACGTGCTCGGAACGCCGGGACTTGAAACCGCCGGGGCGGAGGGGATCCCGCGAGTGCGGGGCGTGACCGTGGAGGTCTATGCGGGGAAGCCTGGGGCCAAGTTCGGCGGGGTGCCCAGGTTCGAGGATGGCCCGGCCGCTGAAGCGCTCTTCTACCGGCCATGGGGAATGGCGCTTGAGCCCGACGGCAGCGTCATTGTCGCCGACTCGGGCAACGACGCCATCCGGCGTATTGCCCCCGACGGGACAGTCACAACGGTGGCGGGAGGAGGTGGGGAGGGCCTGCGGGAAGGAGCCTGTTCCGAGGCGCTGTTCAGGGAGCCGCGGGGAGTGGCGGTGGACCAGGATGGGCTCATCTACGTGGCGGATACGAGAAACCACCGGATTCGCACCATCTCCGGCAGCTGCGTCGTCACGACGGTTGCCGGCGGCGCAACCGACTTCGGAACGGACGAACGTGATACGGGCGGCTTTCGAGACGGACCGGCCGCCGAGGCCCGATTCCGCAGTCCCGGCGCGCTCGCTTTTGACCGTGAAGGGAACCTGTTCATCGCCGACCACATCAACAACCTCATCCGGCGCCTTTCCCCCGATGGCCGCGTCTCCACGATCGCCGGCCCGCCGAGCGGAGCCAATGCGAGTGTCTACAATCCCGGGAGCCGGGACGGACACAGTCACGCGGCCCTCTTTGCCCTTCCCGACGGGATTGCGGTCGACGACGAAGGGATCGTCTTCTTCACCGAGAGCAACAGCGCCATCGCCCTCGAGGTGCCGCTGGCGAACCGGGCGTCGCCGGCGACCGTGGAGGTGCGCGTCTGGCAGGACGTGTACGACAGCGCCCGCATCTACATCAGCGCCCGGCCCGAGGGCGGCTCGTGGCGCACACTGGGCACGATCCCGCTGGCGCTGGATGACGGTCTGAGCTCCAGCGGGAGGTTCCGGTTTGGCGACATCACGCTCGACGTTCCGTATCCCGAAGCCCCTGTGTCGACCGTGGCCGGCTCGCCGGGGGTCTGGGGGTATGTCGACGGGAGCGGGCTAACGGCGCGCTTTGGTGGCGGGCGACTCGAGTACGGGAAACTCGGGCTGGCCGTCGAGCGCGACGGCGGGGTGGTCGTTGCGGACTACTACAACCACGCCATCCGCAGGATCGCGCCCGATGGAACGGTGAGTACAGTCGCCGGCGCCAGCGGGCGTGGTTTGCAGGATGGTCCCGCGGGGACTGCCCGGTTCAGGTTCCCCGCCGACGTTGCGGTAGGTGCGGATGGCGCTATCTATGTCGCCGACAGCGGGAATGACCGTATCCGCAAGATCTCGCCGGATGGCATCGTGTCGACGGTTGCGGGAAGCGACCGGTCCGAGGGCGGGCCGGGGGAGACGCGGGACGGCCCCGCCCTGCAAGCGGTGCTCGACAACCCGCGCAAACTTGCCCTGGACGCGTATGGCGACCTGTACATCACTGAGCACTACGCCGTCAGGCGCCTTTCGGCGTCAGGCTGGGTTTCGACGTTCGCCGGAGACAACGGGCATGGCTGGCGTGATGGTCCAAGGGCAGGAGCGCAGTTCCAGGGACTCCGGGGCATCGCCGTAGACGACGCCGGCAACGTCTACCTGATTGACGACAATCGAGGCTCGATTCACTCGCGTGAGGCGGCCTTCACGATTCGAAAGATCGACACTTCCGGCATGGTCTCGACCCTCTACCAGGGAAGGTATCCGGCATTGGGCGGAACGCTGGCCGATCCCGATGGGCTGGCGGTAACCGGCGCGGGCGTTGTCTACATCGCCAACACGGGCGCGCATCAGATCGTCCGGCTGACGCCGGAGGGTGAGTTCCGGGGAGTAGCCGGCACAGGCGAGCCGGGCCATGTCGACGGTCCGCGCGAGCATGCGCGTTTCCACACGCCGCAGGCGTTGGCGCTGGCGCCGAGCGGCGCCCTCGTCGTGTCCGACCAGGATGGCAGGGTGGTTCGCAGGATCCTGCCCGACCGTGGTGAGGCGGAGTTTGGCGACATCCCGTTCGCCGACTTCGAAGAGCTGCCGCGCGTGGCTGGCGTGCGCGTCGCCGTCTTCGCGGGGCGCGGCGGCCAGGGATTGGTGGACGGTCCCGCCGACCAGGCCACGTTCAAGCTGCCCGAGCAGCTTGCGTTTGATCGCCACGGCAACCTCATCGTTGCCGACACACTGAACCACGCAATCCCGCGCGTCGACCCCGATGGAGTCGTGACCACGATCGCGGGCGGCAACGGCATGGGAGTGCTCGATGGCCCGTGCAAGGACGCCCGATTCGACTCTCCGGTGGGCGTGGCCGTGGACGACACCGGCATGATCTATGTGTCTGAACGAGGGTCAGACCTCATTCGCAGGATCGATGCCAGTTGCTCGGTCACGACGGTCGCCGGCGCCGGGGATCGGTTCCTGGCGCCCCGTACGCTTGCCTTCGACGGTGAGGGCAACCTGCTTGTCGCCGACTCTCCGTATGGTCCCCTCCAGCGCCTCACCCCGGATGGCCAGGTTTCCACCATCGCCAGCTTTCATGCGCCCAAGGGGATCGCCGTCGACAGCGAGGGTGTCGTTTTCCTGACTGACGGCAATAGAACGATCCACAGGATCGATCGCAGCGGCAATGTCGCGACCGTCGTCAGCACGCCCAGCCACCGTTACGGAGGAGCGTTCTCGGCCTTCCTGTCCGCCATCGGGGTGGGTCCGGATGGCGAGCTCTACGTGGTCGATGGCGGCTACAGCCGCGTTCTCAGGGTGACGCGCGATGGGGTCATCTCCATCGTCGCGGATGAAGGCATCGATCCAACGAGTCTCGTTGTGGCTCCCGACGGCGCGCTATTCGTCTCGGACTCCAGGAGCGTGATCGTCAAGATCACCTTCGAAGACGAGCAGGACGAGGAAGCTCCCTAGCGCGCCTTGGAGCCGCCGTCGACCTGGTAGTAGGCGCCCGTCATGAAGGATGACTCGTCGCTCAGGAGGAAGGCGGCGAGGGCGGCCACCTCGTGGGGCTCGCCGTAGCGGCGCAGGGGCAGCCCGGCGGCGATGTCGCGGTAGCGACCCTCGGGGTCGTCGGGATCGCCGCCCCGCTCGATCGAACGCATCATGCGCGTCTCGATGGGCGCCGGGCAGATGGCGTTCACGCGGATGTTGTCGCGGGCGAACTCGAGCGCGGCCGTGCGTGTGATGCCGATGACGGCGTGCTTGCTCGCCCCGTAGGCGACGAGGTGGGGCGTGCCCCCCAGCCCGGCCGTCGAGGCGGTGTTGACGACGGCGCCGCCACCCCGCGAGCGCATCGCCGGGGCGACCGCCTTCAGGCCGAGCCAGACGCCTTTCACGTTGACGTCGAGAACCTTGTCGAACATGTCCTCCGGGTAGTCGGTGAGGGGGGTGACGACGCCCTCGATGCCGGCGTTGTTGAAGAACCCGTCGATGCCGCCGAAGTTGTCGACGGCCTCGCGCACGTAGCGCTGGTGGTCGTCCCAGACGGTCACGTCGGTGGGGACGGCGATGGCCTCGCCGCCGACCGCCTCGACCGCCTCGACGGCGCCGCCGAGGTCGCTCCCCGCCAGGTCGACGGCGACGATGCGCGCGCCCTCCTCGGCGAGCCGCACGCAGGTGGCGCGGCCGATGCCGCCGGCCGCGCCGGTGATGACCTCGACCTTGCCCTCGAAACGCCGGGCTGCTGCCTGCTCGCTCGTGTTCTCCGGTCGCCCGGCTGCTTCGCGCTCGCTGGAGTCATCCAGACGCTCGACTGCTTCGCGCTCGCTCATACATCCTCCCGGGCCGGTGGCCCGCCGGGCGTAGTGTAGGAGAGCGGGGGCGCGGAGGGGGCGACGGGTAGGGGCGGCGGCGCTATTCTGTGAGTTCGCTCGGGGTGTAGCTCAGCCAGGTAGAGTGCTTCGTTCGGGACGAAGAGGTCCCCGGTTCAAATCCGGGCACCCCGACCAGCCTTCCCCCACCGATACCGGCGTCAGCGGCGGCCCGCGGGCAGGCGGCCGAGCGCGTTCGCGAGCCGTTCCCGCACCTCGCCGGCGATTGCGGCGAGCGCCTCGTTCCCGACCCCGCCCAGCGTGACCATCGGGTCGACCGCCTCGACGACGATCCCGTCCCCGCTCGCGTGGACGGCGACGCTACAGGGCAGCAGCGCGCCTGCGTCGGGGTCGGCTTCGAGCGCGCTGCGAAGCAGGTCGCCGTCGCAAACCCCGAGGATGGTGCAGGCGCCGCCGAGGGCTCCGCTGGCGTCGAGCGTGGTGGCGATGTCGAAGCCCTGCTCGCGCAGGGCCTCCTTCGTGCGATTCAGCCCCTCGATGAAGTCGAAGTTGGCGGTGCGCCGCAGGGCGAAGGGGCGCTCCTCGACGGATGACGCTGACATGCGCGGGATGGTAGCAGGGTGGCAGGGTCGGGGCGCGGTCGACGGTGGCGGGCGGCTGTCGCACCCTTGTGTGGTGCCCGTCTCAGGATTGCGGCTGGCCCTGGCGCTGGCGGCGCTGACGCTGCTCGCAGGAGGCTGCGCGGGCGGTGGGGGCGGTTCGGGGGTGACGGTCGAGACGGTGACCCCCGCCTCCGAGGAGACGCCGCCGCCTCGCGTGGGCGTGGCGACCGCGGAAGCCGCCATCGTGCCGCCCGAGCTGATCGTGTCCGTCGGCGAGGTCCCGCAGGGCGGGGCCGTGCTCGTGTCGGTCACGGGCAGCGTGGAGGAGGGCCAGGTTGTCTTCCTCGGCCGGCGCCACCCGCTCACCCAGGGCGACTTCAGCATGTACAGCTACGTCGGCATCGGCGTCTTCGACGCGCCGGGAACGCACACCATGCTGGTGCAGCTCACGATGGTGAACGGCACGGAGGGCAGCTTCGAGCACGAGATCACGATCTCTGAAACCGAGTGGGACGTCGCCACCCTCTACTACGAGGAAGGCGACGGCGACCCGGTGCTGGACCAGGCGGAGCGCGATCGGGAAAGCGCCCTCCTGGCCGAGACGTACGCCGGGTTCACGCCCGAGAAGCTGTGGGAGGGACGCTGGCGTTCGCCGTCCGGGGGGCAGATCTCGAGCCAGTTCGGGGAACGGCGTTCGTTCAACGACGGCCCCGTGGGGGGCAACCACGGCGGCACCGACTTCGCCGCCCCCGAGGGCGCGCCTGTGACCGCCACGAACAGCGGTCGCGTGGCGCTGGCGCGACAGCTCGCCCTGCGCGGGAACACGGTCATCATCGATCACGGCGGGGGCGTGTTCTCGGGCTACGCCCACCTGAGCGCCTTCGCCGTCGCCGAGGGGCAGGAGGTGGCGAAGGGCCAGTTGATCGGCTTCGTCGGCGACTCGGGCCTCTCGACGGCGCCCCACCTGCACTGGGAGATCTCCATCCACGGCGTGCTCGTCGACCCGATGCGCTTCATCGACGGGCGGAACGGGTTCTAGGCGATGCGGCTGACGGTGGAGGTCGAGGGCGAAGGCGACGCGGGCGCCCTGCCCGGGCAGGGCGCGGCGCTCGTGGCGTTCATGTCGTTCGCGGCGGTGCGCGGGTTCGGCGCGCGACACCCGCTCATCGCGCTGTCGGAGCGGGTCGCCGATCTGGGCGTGCGGCTGGGGCCGCTCACGACCTTCTACGAGCGCGGCGCCGATGACTCCGAGGACGAGGCGAACCTGGAGCGGGCCTGGCAGGACGCCGGCCCGCTGGCGGCGAGCCTGGCGGCGCTTGTCGCGGCGCTGGCCGGGGACGAACGCGCCGCCGTTTTCGTGCGGCGCGCGGGGGCGGAGTCGCTGGGCGAGGAGGCGACCGCACTGCGCGACATCGTCGAGGACGCGGGGCGCGCCAAGCGGCGCGTGCGCCTAACCTACGACCTGTGATTCGCCGACGCCGGGACGCCATCAGCGCGCGGGAGCGCTGGCTTGCGGGCCCGCAAGCCGCAAGGCGCGCGTTCGACTCGGCCTCGGGCCGGGCGCTCCTCTTTCCCCGCGCCGAGAAGATGGTCGAGCTGCTCCAGCTCGACACCGCCCGCACTTACCTCGACGTCAGCCTCGGCGGGGGCGGCTTCGCCCAGTTGCTGGCGAGGGGAGCGGGCTCGCCCGCCCGGCCCGTCGTGCTCGACGTGGCGGCGGCGGGCGACTCGGTGGACCTCGTCGCCTGGCCCGAGCAGCTCCCCTTCCGGGACGCGTCCTTCGATGCCGTCACCGTGCTGCACGTGCTCCGCGCCCTCGATGACGATGCCGTGCACGGCTTCGCCGAGGAGCTCTCGCGGATCCTGGCGCCGGGCGGGGCGGGGCTCATCGTCGAGTTCGCGCCAGTGCGCTCGGGGCTGCTCAACGACCTCCACCGGCGCATCGTGTCGGGAGGCTGCGCGGAGGTGGACCTGCGCGGCTGGGGGCGCATGGCCGCCCTCCTGACGGAGTGCGGATTCGACGCGATCGACCTGGTCGACCTGGGTCCGTTCGCCCTGCCCCCGATCCCGCGAGTCTGCGTGCTGGTGCGCCGCGCCCCCTAGCAGGTCGCCTCGACGATGCCCCTGCGGTGGCCGAGGCGGGGGAGACGGCGGTTGAGGTTGGCGAGCACCTCGTAGTTGATGGTGTCGATGTGGGCGGCGACCTCGGCGGCGGTGATCGTCTCGCCGCCCTGCTCGCCGATGAGCACGGCCTCGTCGCCCTCGGCCACGCCGGGGACGCCCGTGGCGTCGATGAGGAACTGGTCCATGCAGATGCGTCCCACGATGGGGCAGCGATGGCCCCCGGCGAGCACGTGGCCGCGGTTGCTGAGGGCGCGGTTGTAGCCGTCGGCGTAGCCGATGGGCACGAGGGCGACGCGCGACCGGCGCGGCGCGGTCCAGGTCAGGCCGTAGCTGACGCCCTCGCCGGCGGCGACGTCGAAGACGCGGGCGAGGCGCGCCTTCATGCTGAGGACGCGTTGCAGGCCGGGGTTGGGGGTGTGGTCGGGGAGGGCGCCGTAGAGGCCGAGCCCCGTGCGCACCGCGTCGTAGCGGAACTCGGGGTGGCGGATGGTGGTCGCGGTGTTGGCGATGTGGCGCATCGGCACCGATCCGGCGAGGCGGACCGCCTCCGCCACGACCCGGTCCTGCTCGATGGTGAAGGAGTCGTCCTCGTGGTCGGCGTTGGCGAGGTGCGTCCAGAGCGCCTCGAGCGTGACGCCCTCAAGGGCTCGCACGCGGTCCGCGAGGGCGGCGACTGCGTCGGGGGCAAGGCCGAAGCGGTGCATGCCGCTGTCGACCTTCACGTGGACCGGCACGGGCGCCTTGCCGGCGCTCAGCGCCGCCCCGGAGACAGCGGCGGCCTGCTCCTCGCTGTCGACGGTCAGGGTGATGTCGTGCGCGACCGCCGTCTCGGCGTCCTCGGGGAAGGAGTGGCCGAGGACGAGCACGGGCCGGGTGACGCCGGCCTCGCGCAGGGCGACGCCTTCCGGCAGGTAGACGACGGCGAACCGTTCGATGCCGGCGGCCTCGAGCGCGGGCCCGACGATGTCCGCGCCGTGCCCGTAGGCGTTCGCCTTCACGACGGCCATGACGGTGGCGTCGCCGGCGGTCTCGCGGAGAACGCGAGCGTTGGTGTCGAGGGCGTCCAGGTCGAGCTCGATCCAGGCGTTGAGCGCCTTCGTGGCGCTTTCGAGGGGCGTTCCGGCGGTTCCGGGACTGCTGGCGGTCACGGCGGCCCCCTTCCCCGGGCGGCGCTTTGACCCGCCCGCGAGAACGGGCCTAGCATCGACGGGGTGGAGGCCAGACGCAACCGGCCCGGCCCTCGCCCGCTGAGGGGCGCGCGGCGTGGTGCGCTGGCCGTCCTGATCGCGGCGCTCGCGCTGGTCGCCTGCGGCGAGGATGCGCCTCCCCCCACGCCTTCCCCCACGCCGACGACCGTTGCGACACCTGCCGCCACGCCCACGCCCACGCCGGAACCGGCGGCGCTCCTCGACGAGGCGTACGTGCTGCTGCGCGGCGGTCGCTACGCCGAGGCCGCGGCGGCGTTCGCGACCGTGGCGGAGCGTGCGACCGACCCCCAGCTGCGCTCGACGGCGTGGCTGGGGGAGGCCGTTGCCGCCTACGACATGGGGGCGCACGGGCGCTCGACGGCGCTTCTGCGCCGGGCGCTGGGGGCGGCGACGCACGGGTCGCCCGAGGAAGCGCGGGCGGTCTACCTGCTGGGGGTGCGCTTGAACGAGGCGCGCGCCTTCGAGGCGGCGGTGGCCTTGCTGCGGCCCCACTCGGTGCTCGGCAGCGGGCTCGCGCTCGCCCCCTCGATCGCGTCCGAGTACGCCCGCGCGCTCGCCGGGAACGGAGACGTCGAGCGGGCGGAGACGGTGTGGCAGTCGCTGCTGGCGACGCCAGGGCTGGGCGAGCAGCTGCGGCTGCCGATCCTGCGGCAGCGCGCGGCCATCGCCCGCGCCGAGGATGACCTGGAGGGGCGGCGGCGCTGGCTGGGCGAGCTGGCGGCGCTCACCGGCGATCCGGAGGTCCGGCACGAGCTCGCGGCCGTCGGGTTCCTGCTCGGCGATCTCGACCTGTTCGAGGCGCAGCTGCGCGCCATCATCGCCGAGAGCCCCGGGACCGACGAGGCCCTGTTCTCCGTGCGCGACCTGCGCCAGGCCGGCTACGAGGTCGATCCGGGCGACGAGGGGTACGTGTACTACCGCCATCGCGCCTTCGTCCAGGCGCGGACCGTGCTTCTGCAAGCGGTGCAGGATCCGTTGGCGAGTGGGGAGGACCTGGCCTACCGCACCTACTTCTTCGCGGCCTCGTACGACGATGACGGGTTCTACCTGGAGTCCGTCGCGCTCTACGACGCCGTCGCGGCGCTGCCGGAAGCTGGGGTGTTCGCGCACCGGGCGCGGTACTGGGCGGCGCGCGCCCTCGAGAACCTGGGGCGCTTCGACGAGGCGGTCCTGCGGTACGACGTCGTGGCGGGGGAGACGGGCGCCGAGTTCGCCGAGGAGGCAGCGTTCCGGAGCGGTTTTGCGCGGCTCCGGGCGGGCGACGTGGCGGGCGCGCTGGAGGCGTGGGCGGCGCAGGACGTCACGGAGGCGCGCACGCACTACTGGCGCGGCCGGGCGCTCGAAGAGCTGGGCGACGCCGAGGAGGCGCAACGCGCCTACCTGGACGCGGTCGCGCTGCAGCCCCGGGCGTTTCACGGGATCGAAGCGCGACGCGCGCTTGCGCTCGACGTGGGTGGGGAGGGGCGCTACCGGCGGCTTGCGCCGCCGCCCGTGCCCGACTGGGAGGGGCTGGCGGCCTGGCTGGCGACGCATCGACCCGGAGGGGCGCTGCACGAGGTCGCTTCGGAGGCGCCGGAGCTGGTCCTCGTGGGGCTGCGGGTTCGGGCGGCGGAGACGATCGCGCTCGCGGCCGCCCGCACCAGCGACCCGTGGGCGCTGCTCTCGCTGGCGCGGCAGGCCACGGAAGCGGGCCTGCCGGACCAGGTCACGGCGATCGCGGTGCGGATACAGGAGATACTGGGTCTCAATGACGAGGCGCTCCCGGACGCATTTGCGCGGCTGCGCTACCCCCTGCCCCATGCGGCCCTCCTGGAGGAGCACGGCAAGGCCAACGGCCTCGACCCGCTGTTCCTGGCAGCGCTCATCCACCAGGAGAGCCGCTGGGACCCGGTGGCGGTGTCAATCGCGGACGCCGTCGGGCTGACGCAGGTCATCGGACCGACGGCCGAGTGGATCGGCCAGCGCATCGGCAGGCCCGACGTGGCCCTGGGGGAGCTGTTCCGGCCGGCCGTCTCGATCGAGTTCGGCGCCTACTACCTCGGCGTCCAGATGCGGGAGTTCGGGAAGGCGCACCAGGCCCTGGCGGCGTACAACGGCGGCCCGACGAACGCCGAGCGGTGGGGGCTGGTGGCGTCGTGGCCGCCGGCCGACTTCGTGGAGGCGATCGCGTTCCAGGAGACCCGGGATTATGTACAGCTTGTGATGGAGCACTACGCCTGGTACCGGGCGCTGTACGGCGAAGGGACTGGCGGGTAGGGGGAATGGGTCGTAGGTTAGTGGGCCGAGGAAAACAGCCGTGTCGCCGAAGAGAACGTATCAACCGCACCGCCGCCCACGCCGCCGCCGTCACGGCTTTCGCCGGCGGATGGCGTCGCGCTCGGGCCGGGCGATACTGAAGGCGCGGCGTGTGAAGGGCCGGAGGCGGCTGACGGTCGTCTAGGCGGGGGGCGCGCGGTGGAGCCACTGCGGCGGCGCGCAGATTTCGAACAAGTGTTCTCATCTGGGACCTTCGTACGTGGTCGTACGGTCTCGCTCAGGATCCTGGAACGAGGCGACGGGCCGAGCCGCGTTGCGTACGCGGTCGGCAAGCGCCTGGACAAGCGGGCGGTGATCAGGAATCGCATCCGCCGGCGTCTGCGGGAGGTGCTCCGTAGCCTCGAGCTGCGGGACGGGTACGATGTGGTGGTGATCGCGCGCCGGCGGGCCCTTACGGATGGGGCGCCGAGGCTGCGGGAGGACGTGGCGGCGGTGTGCGGAAGGGCGGGCCTGCTGCAGGGGCAGGAGGAGTCGGCGTGAGGTGGGTGCTGATCGGTGCCATTCGCGTGTACCAGGTGACGCTGGCGGCGCTGTTCATGGGGAACTGCCGGTTTGAACCCAGCTGTTCGCGTTACGGGGAGGAGGCGTTGCGCCGGCACGGTGCGCTACGCGGTGCCTGGCTCACGGCAAAGCGCCTCGGCAGGTGTCGACCCGGTGGGGGATACGGGTACGACCCCGTTCCGGACTAGGCGGCGTCGGGCGCTGTTTCACGTGAAACAGTCGAGTCGGGCGTGGCGCCTCGCCAGGAGAAGGGATGGGAGGCGGTCGGAGGCGGTACAGACGAGCTGCGCGTGCTGGTAGCAGGGGTAAAGGCGGTGGCTCCCTGGGGTTTCGTTTCATGCGAGGGGCCTTGCGGAGCATGGCTGCGTTGGACGAAGCGGATGCGACTGGCCGGACGGGAGTGGTCGAGGACTCCGTTTCGAGAGTTTAGAGGAGGCCGCGACCTGATGTGGGGACCACAAGCGTCTCCTTTCTGATCGGTGACAGCTTTTCGGCCCCGTCGAGTGCCGTGACCGGAGTGAGGTCCCAGGTTGAGGAAGGGTGAACGGCTCGGCGATGGCGAGCGCCCTCGGGTCGGGCGAGAAGGCAAGCGAGGGGAGAGAAGGATGGCATGACAGGACGCAACCCAGGGCCGGCACTGTTTCACGTGAAACAACACGATGTCGGGGCAGGTGGGGGCACGTGGCGCTACTGGCAGGAAAGGCTAAAGCGCTTTGGTGGGTTGGTGGATTAGGGGTGGCCGCCCGAGAAAGTTGCCGAGCTGCCGTGTTTCACGTGAAACAGATACTTACGTCTGCTGACCGTAAGGGGTTGGCTGCTAGGATGCACTCTGTGCGCCTTCCGAAGCTCCTGATTCCCGTGATCCTGGTCGTGGCGGTGCTTTCCAGCGCCTGCGTGGGCTTTTCCGAGCCCCGGGGCTGGGCAGCACCCGTATTCGACGGCGAGACCGTCTACGTGTTCCTCGATCGCGACGAGATCGTCGCCGCGAGCCTCGACGAGCTCGGGGCGCAGTGGAGCTGGACGTTCCCAGACGACGATCTCGACGCCGAGAGCGAGATCGACCTCGAGGCGGTGTACGGACCGCCCCTCTTCGCCGGGGATCGCATCATCCTCGCCGGTTTTTCGGGGGAAATGGTCGCCTTGGGGCCCGAGGGGCGCTACATCGCGGGGCGGGGGAGCTGGTGGCGCAATGATGTGAACGGCAGCATCGTCGGGGGCGCCACCCTGGCCGGCGACCGCTTCGTGTTCGGCACCACCGAACAGCGGCTCTACGTACGCAACGTCGTCGACGGTGGCGGGGTCGCGCCCTGGCCCTCCGATGGCCGGAAGCTGAAGGGTGAAATTTGGTCGCAACCGGTAATAGTTGGCGGGGTCCTGTACGTCGGGACCATGGACGGGAACCTCTACGCCTTCGACCTCGAGTCGGCACAGGAGCTGTGGACGCGGCCCTTCGAAGCGGGCGGCGCAATCGCGGACCTGGCGTACATCGGGGACGGGGTCCTGTTCGTGCCGACGCTGCGGGGCGAGGTGTGGCTGGTGGACGCGGAGACGGGCGCCGCCCTGCGCGATCCGTTCGAGGCCGAGGGCTGGGTGTGGACCAGGCCGGCGATCCGTGACGGCGTCGCCTATTTCGGCGACTTCGAGGATCTGGTCTACGCGTGGGACATGGACTCCGGCCGCACGCTCTGGACCTACCAGGCGGAGGACAAGGTCAAGGCCCAGGGCGTCATAATCGGCGGAACGCTTATCGTTGGCGACGAGGGCGGCACGGTGCACTTCGTGGATCTGGAAAGCGGCGTGCGGCGGAATGCCGTGAAACTCGATGGGGCAGGGAAGATTCGAGCAGGTTTGGTAGAAAAGGAAGGTTTTGCCTGGATCCTCGGCACCGAGGGCAGGCTCTACCTCGCCGACCCGGCGACGCTCACCGTCATCGAGCGTGAAGTGCGAGGCCTGCCGTGATTCAGGCGGTCCCGCAGCGGGCCTTCCTCGGCCTCGCCCTGATCGCCGGCGTCGCCCTCGTCTTCGCGATCGCGACCTTCGGCTTCGGGCGGACGTTCACCGTCGGCTTGCTCGACCCGATGATCAACGTGCTCGTGGTGCTCAACCACGCGCTCTGGGGCAGCTTCGGGCTCGCGGTCATCGCCTTCACCATCCTCGTACGGCTGGTCACCTTCCCGCTCACCCTGCGCCAGCTCCAGCAGACGCGCGCGATGCAGGCGCTGCAGCCGCGCGTGCAGGAGATCCAGAAGAAGTTCACCGACCCCAAGCGGCGCCAGGAAGAGATGATGAAGGCCTACCGCGAGGCGGGGGTCAATCCGCTCGGCTGCCTGGGGCCGCTGGTGCTCCAGTTCCCCATCCTGATTGCGCTCTTCTACGCCATCCGCCAGACCCTCGCGATCTCGCCCGAGGCGCTCGACAACCTCTCCAGCCACCTCTACTCGTGGAGCTACATCCAGAGCGCCATCCCGCTTGAAGAGAGCTTCATCGGCATCAACCTGGCCGAGGGCGCGTCCATCAGCGTGCTCAACCTCAACCTCCTGATCGTGGTGCTGGTCGGGTTCTCCACCTGGGCCCAGTCGAAGACGACGGTCACCGTCGCCACGGACGAACGGGCGCGCACGCAGCAACAGATGATGACCTGGATGCTGCCCATCATGTTCATGTTCTTCGGTCTCAGCTTCCCCAGTGGAGTGAGCCTCTACTGGGTTGTCACCTCCTTCGTGAGCGTGGGCCTTAACGTCATGGTCTATGGCTTCCCCGCGCTCAACATTCCGCCTCTGGTGGGGCCACCCAATCCCCCCGCCCCGGTCGAGGCAACCGCAACCGTAACTTCGGAGGGCTCGAGCCAGACACGCTCGCGACCCTCCCGCGAATTGAGGTCTTCTGCTCATGGATCACGCCGAAGCAAACGGAAAAACCGTCGACGACGCGCTTAAGGCGGCGCTGGCAAAGCTCAACGCCACCGTTGACGAAGTCGAGATCGTCGTGCTGGACGAAGGCCAGCGCGGCGGGCGCCTCTTCGGGCGCGGCGCCCGCGACGCCGTCGTGCGCGTCGAGCGCCGCGCGGACGGGCCGCGCGAGCAAGCGCCCGAACCGCCCGATACCAGCATCCCCCGCGGCCGTGGTGGTCGTGGCGGCAGCGGAGGCGCCGGCCGTGACCGCGGCCGAGGTGGTCGTGGTGGCCGTCGTGGTGGCGGCCGCGGCGGAGAGCGTGGCGAGCGCGGTGGACGCGGCGGCTCCGGCGGTTCGCGCGGGCCTCGCGCCGAGCGCGCCCCCCAGCTGACCGAACAGGACTTCTTCGGCGAAGGTGCGGCTCCGCCTCCGCGCCAGCCGCAGCGCAGCGGGCCGCCCCCGCGCCGCTCGTCCGGCGGCGGCGGCGGTGGCGGTGGCTCCTCCCGTCGTGAGCGCCCGCGCAGGCGCCGCCAGGAAGAGAACATCGAGCCCGACATCAACGCCGAGGAGGTCGATCTCGCGGCCGAGGTGGTCGATTCCATCCTCCAGATCCTCGAGATCGACGCCGACATCAACATCCGCGAGCCCGTGACCGCCGGCGACGGGCTCGGCAGCGCCCGCGCCGTGATCGACATCTCCGGGGAGGACCTGGGGATGCTCATCGGGCGGCGGGGCGAGAGCCTGATGGCCTTCCAGTACGTGGTGAACCTCGTGATGACGCGGCGCTTCCCCGGCCGGGGGTCGGTCACGATCGACGTTGAGCAGTACCGCCGCCGTCGCGAGGACCAGCTGATCTCGCTGGCCGAGCGCATGGCCGAGCGCGTGCGCGACATCGGCGAGCCGATCACGCTCGAGCCGATGTCGGCCGCCGAGCGCCGCCTCGTCCACCTCTCCCTCGTCGACGACCCCGACGTCGAGACGAACAGCGTCGGTGAGGGGGACAGCCGCAAGGTCGTCATCAGCCTGTTGGAGGACTGACGGAATGAGCCCGTCCGCGCCAGGAATCGTGATCGTGGGGAACGTGACCGAGGATTTGACGCCCGAGTGCGCCTGGACGCCGGGCGGGCCCGCGCTCTACAGCGCGCGCGCCGCGGCGGCGCTGGGCGCGGACGTCACGCTCGTGAGCCGCGTGCCCGAGGACTACGACCGGAGCCTCTTCAAGGGGCTGACCGTGTACGAGCTCCCGGCCGCGAGCTGTCCCCGTTTCGAGAATACCCATCCGGACGGCGGGCTCCGCCGCCAGATGCTGCACCAGGCGGGCGAACCGATCGCCGCGGATGACGTGCCCGCGGGCCTGGTCGCCGATGCCGCCATCGCCGCCCCCGTGCTCGACGAGCTGGACGCGTTCCCGCCGGTCGAGGCGCCCGTGCGCATCGTCTCGCTGCAGGGGGCGCTGCGCTGGGGCATGCCCAACCGGCCCGTGCGCCGCGCCGCCTTCGCGCCCTCGCGGGCGCGCGCGCTGCAGCCGATGGGCACGATCGCCGTCTTCAGCGACGAAGACGCCGACGACCCGCCCGACCTCGCGCGGGGCCTCTCCGCCCGCGGCCCCGCAATCGTGACGCGCGGCGCCCGCGGCGCCTGGCTCTATCGCAGGGGCGCGCGCAGCGTCCTGCCCGCCTTCGCCACCAACGTGACCGACACCACCGGCGCCGGCGACGGCTTCGTCGCGGCCCTCGCGGTGGGGCTGGTCGAGTCGGGGGACTTGTTTGAATCGTGTACATTCGCAAATGCGATGGGGTCCCTGGTGGTCGAACGAAGCGGCATGGTGGCGATGCCCGCGCGCGAGGAAGTAGAGGCGCGGGTGCGGAGAGGAGCGGCGGGTGGCGCGTGAGATCATCGCGTTCGTGAACCAGAAGGGCGGCGTGGGCAAGACCACGACCGCCGTCTCGCTGGCCGCCGCCCTGGGACGTCGGGACGAGCGCGTGCTGCTCATCGACCTCGACGCGCAGGCGAACGCCACCAGCACCGCCGGCGTCGCGCAGGTCGAGGGGCCGTCGATCTACGAGGTCCTGATGATGGAGGCCGATGCCCGCGACTGCATCATGCACATCGAGGAGGAGCAGTTCGACGTGCTGCCCGCGACGCGCGAGCTCTCGGGCGCGGAGGTGGAGCTCGCCCCCGCCATGGCGCGCGAGCAGCGCCTGAAGAACATCTGTGAACCCCTGGCGGAAGAGTACGACTGGATCTTCATCGACTGCCCGCCCTCGCTCGGCATCCTCACGGTGAACGCGCTCACGGCGGCGACGAGCGTGGTCATCCCCGTGCAGTGCGAGTACCTGCCGATGGAGGGCCTCGCGCGGCTGATGGAGACGCTGGCGCTCGTGCGCAGCAACCTCAACCCGCGCCTGCGCACCCTCGGCCTCGTCCTGACCATGCTCGACCGGCGCACGCGCCTCGCACGCGAGGTGGCCGCCGACGTGATGACCCACTTCCCCAGCCAGACCTTCAACACCGTGATTCCGCGCGCCGTCAGCATTGCCGAGGCGCCGAGCTACGGACAGTCGATCTTTCGCTACAGCCCGGGAAGCCGTGCCGCCACCGCCTACCGCAGGCTGGCGAACGAGCTCACGGAGCGCGTGGGGGTGAGCGCATGACACAGCCACGACGAGGACTCGGACGGGGGCTCGACGCCCTCCTGCCCGGCGGCGGCGGTGAGGAGCCGCCCCCGGGGCGAACGCTGCAGGAGATCGACATCGATCTGATTGCGCCCAACCCGGAGCAGCCGCGCACCAACTTCCCGCCGGAGCAGCTGCGGGAGCTGGCGGAGTCGATCCGCGAGCACGGCGTCCTCCAGCCGCTCGTGGTGAGCCTGGAGGAGGAGGGCGGCTACCGCCTCATCGCCGGCGAGCGCCGCCTGCAGGCCGCGCGCCTCGCCGATATGCCGACGGTGCCCGTCGTCGTGCGCGAGGTGGACGGCTCGGAGCTGCTCGAGCTGGCGCTCGTCGAGAACATCCAGCGCGCCGACCTCAACCCGATCGAGGAAGCGCTCGCCTACCGCCGGCTGCTGAGCGAGTACGGGCTCACGCAGGAGGAGGTGGCGAAGCGGGTGGGCCGCAGCCGGGCCGCGGTCGCGAACGCCACGCGGCTGCTCCAGCTCGAATCCGACATCCGCCGCAGCCTGGTGGCGGGCGAGATCCAGGCCGGCCACGCCCGCGCCCTGCTGGGCATGCCCGAGGGCGAAGACCGCCTGGAGGTCTGGCGCGAGGCCGTCCGCCGCGGCCTGAGCGTGCGCGAGACGGAGGCGGCCGTGCGGCGCGCGCTCTCGCCCCGCCGCGATCGGCCCCGCGCCGCCGCGCCAACCGCCGGCCGCGACGTTCCCATGCGCGACATGGAGACGAACCTGCGCCGCGCCCTGGGCACGCGCGTCACGGTCACCGCGAACCGGGGCGGCGGCGCCCGCATCGTCGTCGACACCTACAGCGACGAGGAGCTCGAGGCGGTCACGAGCAAGCTGCTCTTGCTCTAGGGAACCCTTCGCAAGCGCCTTACCCTCGCCGTGACGGCCCGGCGTAAGGTGAACCGGGCGAGCGGCCTCGTGTCGCTGCGCGCAACGGAACAGAGGGTCGGGAGGGCACGCGATGAGGGTCGAGGAGCGTTTGCGAGAGCTGGGCATCGAGCTGCCGGAGCCGGCGGCCCCCGCCGGGTCGTACGTGCCCGCCCGGTTTCACGGGGACCTGCTGGCCATCTCCGGCCAGATTCCCGTCACGCCCGGCGAACCCCTCCCGACCGGCCACTGCGGCGTCGACGTGTCGGTCGAGGAGGGGTACGCCCTCGCTCGCCAGTGCGCCCTCAACGGGCTCGCCGCCGCGCGCGCCGCCCTCGGCTCGCTGGAGCGCATCGCCGGTGTCGTGCGCGTGGGCGGCTACGTCGCCGCGCCCCCCGACTTCACGCAGCACCCGGCGGTCGTCAACGGCGCATCCGACCTGCTCGTCGAGGTGTTCGGCGAATCCGGTCGCCATGCGCGCGCGGCCGTGGGCATGGCCTCGCTCCCCCTCGGCGTCCCCGTCGAGGTCGAGTTCCTGTTCGCCACCATGCCCGGGGAAGGCGCCTAGGACCGCCGTCCGTGGTTGCTCCGCCGCCGCCCGCGGGCGTATCATCTTGTTGAAGGAAACTATCTCCTCATCTGTGGAGGGCAAGTGTCGCAGTACGAGTTCACCGTCTCTGTCTCGATAGCGAACATCGATGGCGGAGCATGGCGCGCGACGGGCGAGAACATCACGCTCTTCCTGGAAGCGAGTAACCGCCCCGAGCTCATTGGCTACGTCGTGAGTGCGGTACAGGCACTCGGCCACTGGCTGGTCGAAAGCAAGCCCGAGGATCAGGGCCTGGTCGAGTACTGCCGGTCCGTCGGCATCGAGTGCCGGGAAGCAGACGGGGAAGATGGGTTGGAACTGGCCGTGAAGGAGCTTCACGAGGCCATGGACCAGGCGAGCGAGCTGCTTGCCTTGACGCAGAGGCTCCCGGCATAGGCCCCGACCCCGTCGCCGCCAAGCGATTGGCGATCCAGGCGATGATGGATTGCCTCGGATACCGGGCGCACGACCAGGTGCCCATGTTCAGCGCGAGGCTTGGTGTTGAAGGCGACCGTGTCGTGTTCCTGGGCAGCATCTCCGGCGCCACCATCGATGAGTACCTGGACTCGGCTCTGGGCTACCTGGTTGCGAGGGGATTCGACCCGGACAGGGTCTCCGAGTGCAGGGACAGGGCCTTCGAGCTGATGACCATGCTATCGGAAGACTGATGACCGTGCTCGCCGAGGATCTAGGTCTGAGCCCGGGCGTTCGTCCTCTTTCCCGGGCCCGTAAGCGCGCTTGCGCCGCTTAGGAAGACGCCCGGTAAGGTGGATCGAGGGGTCGCTCGACCCCGGAGGTTCGCCGATGAAGGTCGCCATCACGGGAAGCACGGGACTGCTGGGAGGGGCGCTCGGGACAAGCCTCGAGGCGCGTGGCGACGAGGTCGTGCGCGTAGCCCGCGGGGCCGCCGGCGCGGACGGCGCCGACTGGTCCCCGGCCGAGGGCTGGGTCCGCGAGGGCGCTTTCGACGGCTGCGACGCCGTCGTGCATCTGAGCGGCGCCTCCGTCGGGGAGGGCCGCTGGACGGCCGCGCGCAAGGCCGAGCTCCGTTCCAGCCGCATCGATACCACCCGTTTCCTCGTCGAGCACCTGGCCGGGCTCGACGCGAAGCCTCGGAGGCTTGTCGTTGCGTCGGCCGTGGGGTTCTACGGCGACCGCGGGGACGAGTCGCTCACGGAGGAGTCGCCCCGGGGCCGGGGCTTTCTCGCGGACATGACCGTGGACTGGGAGGCCGAGTCGGAGCAGGCGAACGCCGCCGGCATCCCCACGACCATGGCCCGCTACGGCGTCGTCTTCGCGAACGATGCGCCGGCCTTCAAGCGGCTCACCCTGCCCTTCCGCCTCGGCGCCGGGGGCCGACTCGGGAGCGGGCGGCAGTACATGCCCTGGATCACGCTCGACGACGCGGTTGCGGCCACGACGCACCTGCTCGACGGCGACGCGACGGGTCCCTTCAACGTGGTCGCGCCCGTCGCCACGACGAACGCGGACCTGACACGCGCGCTGGGGCGCGTGATGCGCCGCCCCGCCTTCATGATGGTCCCGCAGTTCGCGATGCGGCTCGCCCTGGGCGAGCTCGCCGACGCCCTCCTCTTCGCGAGCAACCGCGTTGTTCCGGAACGGCTGATCGCCGACGGCTTCGAGTTCGCGCAGCCGGAGGTCGAAGGCGCGCTGCGCTCGCTGCTGCGGGGCGGCTAGCGGCGATGGCGATCTACCGCCTGGTCGCGAGGCAGGTCGTCCCCGTCTCGCTCGACGAGGCCTGGGCGTTCTTCTCGAACCCGCGCAACCTCCCCGTTATCACGCCGCCCTGGCTGGCGCTCGACGTCACCTCCGACCCGCCCGAGGAGATGTACCCCGGGCTCGTCATCACCTACACGGTCCGACCCTTCCTGGGCATCCCGCTGCACTGGGCGACCGAGATCACGCACGTTGAGGACGGGGTCCGCTTCGTCGACGACCAGCGCATCGGCCCCTACAGCCTCTGGCATCACGAGCACGACTTCCGCGAGGTCGAGGGCGGCACGGAGGTGCGCGACACGGTTCACTACGCCGTCCCCTTCGGCCCCCTCGGAGACGTGGCCGCACAGCTCGCCGTCCGCCCCCGCGTCCGCTCCATCTTCGAGTACCGCCGCCAGGTCCTGCGGGAGCGGTTCGGGCCTCCGCCGGGGCAGCGCTAGCCGCCTAGCGCACGTCCCGCGCTACCAGGTCCTCGACCGTTTCGCGGCGCTGGAGCAGGCGCGACTCGCCGTCCTGCACCGCGACGACGGGCGGGCGCAGGGCCATGTTGTAGTTGCTCGACATCGCCAGGTTGTAGCCGCCGCTCGCGGGCAGGGCGACGAGCTCGCCCGCCTCGAGTCGCGGCAGATCCGCGTCGCGCACGAGGATGTCGCCGCTCTCGCAGTACTTGCCCGCGACCGTGACCGTTTCGACGGGCTCCTCGAGGGGCCGGTCGACGGGCACGGCCTCGTAGCCGGAGCCGTACATGGCCGGGCGGATGTTGTCGGCCATGCCGCCGTCGACGGAGACGTAGGTGCGCACGCCGGGAATCTCCTTGCGCGCGCCGACCGTGTAGACGGCGACCATCGCCCGCCCGATGAGCGAGCGGCCCGGCTCGATGTGCAGCGACGGCTGCTCCAGGCGGTGCTCCGCGAGGGCGCGCTCCATCGAGTGGGCCACGCGCTCGGCGTACTCGGCGATGGCGGGGGCGTGCTGCTCCCGCGTGTAGGCGAGCGCGAAGCCGCCGCCGGGGCTGTACTCGTCGAAGGAGAAGCCGTGCGTGTCGCCCATCTGCGCGGCGAAGGCGCACATCACGTCGCTTGCCTGCTCGTATGGCTCGATCTCGAAGATGGGCGAGCCCAGGTGCACGTGCAGGCCGCGCAGGTCGATGTTGGGGGCGGCCATCGCCGCCGCGACCGCGCGCTCGGCGTCGCCGTTGGCGATGGCGAAGCCGAACTTGGAGTCGAGCACACCCGTCGTCGTCTTCGCGTGCGTGTGCGGGTCGACGTTCGGGGAGACACGCAGGAGGACCGGCTGGCGCGCGCCCCGCTCGCCCGCGATGCGGTCGAGCTCCGCCAGCTCGTGGAAGTTGTCGACAACGATGCGGCCGACCGGGTCGCCGCCGACCGCCGCGTCGAGCTCCTCGGCGCCCTTGTTGTTGCCGTGGAAGTAGAGCCGCGAGGAGGGGAAGCCCGCCGCCCGCGCGACCGCCAGCTCGCCGCCGCTGACCACGTCCATGCCCAGCCCCTCCTCTTCCACGATGCCGGCGAGGGGCAGGCTCAGGTACGCCTTGGCCGCGTACAACACCGACACCTCGGGCCAGCGCGACTCGAACTCGCGCCGGAACTCCCGGGCCGTCTCCCGGAAGTCCTGCTCGTCGAACACGTAGAGGGGCGAGCCGTAGGTCTCGGCGAGCTCGCGCAGGTCGCAGCCGCCGATGCTGAGGCGTCCCGCCGGCGAAAGCGCGGTCGTGTGGGGGAGCACGTGGCGGTAGGGAAGGGCGTCGAGGGAAGCGGCGTTCGGCATGCCCGCGATTATGCGGCGCGGCGCTCGTACCGCCCAACGTCGCGGGATGGCGGACGGATGGGACGCCCTATACTGCCCGCATGGCCGAGGAACCAGTCCTCTCGCACCTCGACGAACGCGGAAGCGCGCGCATGGTCGACGTCTCCGGCAAGGCTGTCACGGCGCGGGAGGCGGTGGCGGAGGGGTTCGTCGCGATGCGCCCCGAGACGCTGGCGCTCATCCAGGAGGGCGGCCTCCCCAAGGGCGACGTGCTCGCAGTAGCGCGCGTCGCCGGGATCCAGGCGGCGAAGCGCACGAGCGACCTCATCCCGATGTGCCACCCGCTGCCCATCTCCGCCGTCGCCGTCGCCCTCGACCCCGCGGACGACACGCACCTGCGCATTGAGGCGACGGTGCGCACGGAGGGCCGCACGGGCGTCGAGATGGAGGCGTTGACGGCCGTCGGTGTTGCCGCTCTCACGGTCTACGACATGTGCAAGGCGGTCGACCGCGGGATGCGGATCGAAGGCGTGCGTCTGCTGGAGAAGCGCGGCGGCAAGAGCGGGGAGTGGCGCGCGGACGGGTAGGGGACTGGAGGCTAGGAAGCGGCCGGCGCAGCAAGCGCAACGAAGACGTTCGGGTCGGTCTTCCGGGAGGCGTCGAGAACTTCGATCGCCACCACTTCCCCCGCCTCATCGAGATCGAGGATGAGGCCGGGCCCGTATTCGTCGCTATCTGCTACGGGAACGTCGCGGAGGACAATGCTGAGGGCGTCGGCCTGCCGGTCGTAGCTGACCTTCATCCGGGCCTCCAGTACTTCGCGATACGCGTGGTGCGGTAGGCAGTAATGATACAGGCGTGCCTCTCGTGCCTCTCGTGCCTCTCGTGCCTCGGTGGGCTTACCTCTCGCCCCAGATGCGGGCGATGGCCGTCGCGACGCCGTCCTCGCTCGCGGTGCCCGTGACCAGGTCGGCGGCTGCCTGCACCTCCGGAGGGGCGTTGCCCATCGCGACGCCGAGTCCGGCCAGCTCGATCATCGGCAGGTCGACCTCCGTGTCGCCGAACGCGGCCGTTTCCTCCGGCTCGATGTCGAAGGCCTCGCAGAGGCGCCGGAGTGCCGGTCCCTTACCCGCGTCCGCGTGCGTGACTGCGACGATCTCGCGGCCGGAGCTGGTCAGGGCCCGCTCGCCGCGCAACCCCGCCTCGCGCACGAGCGCCTCGAGCGAGGCGAAGGCGGGGTCGGCCGGACTGGTGAAGGGGGCGATGACGTAGGTTCGCGTCAGGTCGACTTCCGTGAGGCTCGCGACCGTCCTCGCTGGGCCGCGCGCCTCCGGCGTTGGCATGCGGCGGCACGCCCCCTCCGCCGTGCCGGCAACCGCCCGCCAGTTGTGGGAATCGCAGAGTTTCGCCACGGCGTCCGCCGTTTCCGGTGGGAGCGCGAACTGGGCGATAGGCTCGCCGGTCGCGCGCCGGATGTCGGCCCCCGCGGCGGCGATGACGGCCGTCACGGCGCCGGCCAGTGGCGCCAGCGTCGGGAGGGCGAGCTCGTAGGGGCGCGCGGTGGCGGCGGCGACGGACACCCCCATCGCGGCCAGCCCCTTGACCGCCTCCATCGTCGCCGGCGAGAGCTTGCCGCTGGGCCCCACGAGGGTGCCGTCGATATCGAAGGCGGCGAGCCGGTAGCGCATCGCGGTCACGATACGGGAAGCCTCACCGCGTTCCCTCGACCGGGTCCGTGAGCACGGGGATGCCGTCAATGATCGTGACGGGGACCAGTTCGTAGGCGGCGACGCCCGCTGCGGTCAGCTCGACGAGGAGGATGGCCGAGTCGTTGGCCGGATCCCAGAACCCGTCGAAGACGAAGTTCCCGAGGCTGTAGGCGATGAGCCCGTCGCCGTAGGGCTCCAGCGGCTGCAGGACGTGCGGCCCGGAGCCGATGACCAGCGTCGCCCCCGCGTCGATAGCGGCGCGCGCCTGCTCACGCTGGGCGGCGCTCGGCGCAAGCTCCCACTCGAGCCCGAAGTGGAGCATGACGACCACCAGGTCCGCGCCTGTCCGCGCCGCCCCGATGTCCTCGGCCATCGTGGCGATGTCGAGCCAGGCGACGCCGGGCGCCTCGTCCGTCGCGGTCCAGATGCGGGGGTCGAAGCCGCCGCGCTCGCCGGGCACGTCGACGTACGCCAGGAACGCGATGGTCAGCCCATCCCGCTCGATGACGGCGGGCGCGTGTGCGGCCGCCCGGTTTGGTCCAGCGCCGGGGCTGAGGACGCCGCGCTCGGCAAGGAGCGCCCGCGTCTCCGCCAGGGAGTCGGGCCCGTAGTCGAGTGAGTGGTTGTTGGCGAGCGAGACGAGGTCGATGCCCGCGAGCACGAGGGCGTCCACGGCCACGGGCGGGGCGCGGAACGTGTACGCCTTGGGGGCGGGCGCGCCCGTGACGCCGACCGCGCTCTCGAGGTTGGCCACGGTGACGTCCGCGCCCGCGAGGATGTCGCGCACGCCGGCGAAGGCGATCTCGGCGCCCTCGGTCTCCAGCCGCGCGCCGACGCTGCGTCCCAGCATCACGTCGCCGGCCGCCGCGAGCAGCACGCGCGCAGGCGGAGGGGTAGGCGTGGGCGGCGGGGTGGCCGTGGGGCTCGGTGAGGTGGTTGGGGACGGTGTCTCCGGCGCCGCCGTGGGAGTCGCCGGTGGGGTTGGAGGCGTGGACGTGGGCGTGGATGCGGCCGTGGCGGTGGGTGGCGGAGGTGCGGGGTCCGCTTCGACGGCGCAGCCGGCCCCGAGAAGCGCCGCGCCAAGAACCGCCAGCGCCAGCGGGGCGCGCCCTCTCCCGACGCGTCGGCGCTCAGGCGCCAAGCAACCCCTCGCGCTTCATGCTGACGTAGCGTTCCCCGGCGACGATCAGGTGGTCGTGCAGCCCGATGTCGAGCGCTTTCCCTGCCGTTGCGATGTCGCGCGTGAGTTCGATGTCGCGGGGGCTCGGGGTGGCGCGCCCGGAGGGGTGGTTGTGGGCGACCACGACGGCGCTCGCGTCCAGGATGATCGCCTCCCGGAAGATGTCCCCCATGCGAAACGCGACGGAGTGAACGCTGCCCGGCAGGACGGTGGGCGTGCCCAGCAGGCGTCCGCCCATGTCCGAGGCGAGCACGTGCAGCTCCTCCCGGGAACGCCCCCGGAGCTGCCCTCGCAGGTAGTCGAACACCGCCTCGGGGGAGGTGAGCAGGGGCCGGGCGTCGCCGTCGAGGCGCGGCATGCGCCGCCCCAGCTCGATCGCGGCCGCCAGCTGCGCCGCCTTCGCCGGCCCGAGCCCGCGCGTTCGCTGCAGCGACTTCGCGTCGGCCCGCAGCAGACCGCCGAGCCCGCCGTGCGAGTCGAGCAGGCCCCGGGCGAGGTCGATGACGTTCTCGCCGCGCGTACCCGAGCCCGCGAGGATGGCAATGAGCTCGGCATCGCTGAGCACGCCGGGGCCGTGGCGCAGCAGCTTCTCGCGCGGGCGCTCGTCGCCCGCGAGGTCGTGAATGGTGCGGTAGCGGTCCGTAAGGCCGTCAGTCATGGAAGCGCGGGGCGCGGTCACTCGCGCTCGATCAGGAGCGGGTCGGGTTCGGGAAGCGCCGGTTCGCCGGGCTCGTCCGTCGGCGGCTCCCAGCCCTCCGGTGGCTCTCGTTTCTCCACGGCCACGGCGATCATCGAGCCGGGGTAGTACTCGACCGCGACGTAGTTGCCCTGCTCGACCGGGTCGTACTGGACCCGGTCGGTGCGGATGATCTTGTCGTTGTCGATGCGCAGGTAGTAGCTGCGGCTGCCGAGGTCGAAGCGGCGCCAGCGGCGCGTGATGAAGCCCTCGATCACGGCCGTGCCCCCGCGCAGGTCGCGGATCGCCTGGACGCCCTGGTAGCCGAAGAGGGAGCCGAAGATGACGAGGAGCGAAGGCAGCACCCACCCGTACCCGTCGCCGGTCGCGCCCTCGAGGATGAAGAAGTAGACCCCCCCGCCGAAGACCGCGAGGAAGAGCGGCGTCCAGATAAGCGCCGTGCGCCACAGCCCGCGGCGCGCCCTGCGAATCCTGAATTCGCGGTCGGTGGTCATTCTCGCGGCACCAGGATCGTCTGCCCGATCTGGATCGAGTCCGGCTCGAGGCCGGGATTCAGAGCGAGGATGGCCTCGACGGTCACGTTGAACTCCACGGCGATCGCGGAGAGGGTATCGCCCGCGACGATCTCGTACTCGATCGGTTCGAGCGCGGGCGCAGCGGTGGGCTCGGGCGCGGCGGTCGGCGCAGGCGTCGAGACGGGCGTGGCCGCGGGAGTCGCTGGAGCGGGTGTCGCGGTCGCCGCCGGCTCGCGGGTGGCGACCGCTTCGGGTGTGGTGGTCGGTTCCGGCGTGTCGGTCGCGTCGGCGGGGCCGACGGGTTCTGCGCGACTCGCGCTCTCGGGCGGGCGCAGGACGAGAAACAGGGCCAGGAAGGAGCCCAGCACGAGCGCCGCGATCGAACCGCGGTAGGCCCACGCCGAGGGCGTGGCGCGTTCGGGCGGATCCGGCTCGTGGTACGCCTGCGGATCGTCGTTCACAGCGGCGAGCCTACCACCCACCGCGGCCCTCGCGCCCTGGTCGTCGAGCGTGTGGCGGGCGAGGTAGCGCAGCCGCGCGCGCTCGCCCTTCGGCGGCGCCGGCGGCTCCAGCGTGATGGTCTCCGCCCAGACCGAGAAGGGGACGTGGCGGCGGGGGAACGTGTCGATGGGCAGCTCCACCGACTCCAGCGCGAGGAAGTTCGGCAGGACGGCGGTCGTGAGCTCGCGGCTGCCGGGGGTCGTGGCGACGACCGTGGTCGCCTCGGCGGGCGCCGCCAGGCTCACGTCGGCGAGTGCTCGGGAGATGTGGCGGTCGAGCTCGGCGTCGCTCCAGCGGGCGGCGTCGGGGTCGAGGTCGCGCAGGTCGCTGCGGACGCGGTCACGGATGTCGGGCAGGGTCGTCGTCGTCATGGGCGTCACGGTGGCGCGGCCCCGCGCGAGCGCGAAGGCGCGCCTGTCACCCGGGTTCGTGCGTCAGCCGGAAGCGACCAGCCGGTAGCCCACGTTCCGTACGGTCTCGATGAACGTGTGGCCGTGGATCTCGATCTTCGAGCGGATGCGCCGGATGTGGACGTCGACCGTGCGCGCGCCGCCGAAGTAGTCGTAGCCCCAGACGCGGTTGAGCAGCTGCTCGCGCGTGGAGACGCGGCCCGCGTTCATGGCCAGGTAGCGGAGGAGCTCGTACTCCTTGAACGTGAGCACGACCGACTCGCCCGCCACGGTCACGCGGTAGTTGGCGAGGTCGATCGTGAGGGCGCCGCAGCGCACGAAGTTCTCGGTGTCGATGCCGTGGCGGCGGTAGAGGGCGCGCTCGACCCGGCGGCGCAGCTCGCCGGGGGTGGCGGGCAGCACGATGAAGTCGTCGGCGGGCGAGTCGAAGGGCATGCGGTCGAGCTGGTCCTCTCCGCAGGCGTAGACGAGCACGAGCTCGTGCTCGCCCGAGGCCGCCGCCAGCCGGTCGATGGCGACGTTGGAGAGATCGCGCAGGTCGAGCAGGAGCACGCCGGAGAAGTCGCGCTCGATGTCCCCCAGGCGGGCGGGTTCGAGCACGGTCGTGCTCAGCCCCGCCTCCTCCAGCTCGGGCGTGAGCGCAAGCAGATCAGGCTGCCCGCTGACGATAAGAACAGCGTTCACGCGCCCCAGTATAGGCAGGCGAGGCGCTCCACCATCGCCTTCTGTGTTACCGGCGGGTTACGAGTTCCCGTCGGGCGGAGTTACTCCAGCGGGGCGGTTTTGCCGAAGGACTTGCCGGTGAGCTCCAGGTAGACCGCGTCCGCGCACAGCTCCAGGTCGTCGCTCCAGGCGATAGCGCGGTGCGGCGCAATGTGCACTCGCTCGAAGAACCCCGGCTCGTTCCATGCGGCGAACACGCCTTTTCCCGCCAGTCGCGACAGGTCTACCTCGCCGGCCGTGCCGTCGGAGTAACGAAGCCACAACCGGTGGCCGTCGCGGGCCTCGACTTCAGTGGGTTCAAGCATGGCCCTTCCCTGCGTTCATGGTACCCCCTGGCGGAATCCCGTCGCGCCTACGCCGCCGGCTCGACGATCGCCGACATGCTGCCCGCGCTGATCTCCATCAGCGGGTCCGGTCCGTAGGCGTGGATCTGGTCCTGCTTCAGCAGGCACTCGTCCTTCGCGGCCGTCATCAGGATCGCCTGGCCCTGGCTGTCGACGACCGAGGCGATGCCGAACGCCTTCTCCCGCGAGTAGCCGAAGAGGTCGCCCAGCATGCGGATGACGTACTGGTAGGTGTGGCTGTCGTCGTCGAGCAGGATGAGGTGGCAGGGCTGCTCGAGCTCTTCCTCGATCTCGGGCTGGTCGACGACCTCGGGGAGGCTGGGGGTGGTCACGCAAGCACTGTAGCGAGGGGCGGCGGCGAGCGGCAAGACGCGTCCGCTGTCACCGGGGGATTCGCGATCGCGCACGGGAGCGCCACGGTTCGCGCAATCCCTTCCCCCGGAGTTCGCCCGTGACGGCCACCCCCTTCCCCCTCCAGCTCCGCGCCCTCGACCAGGACCGCCTGCGCCGCTACCGCGAGCACCTCGCCTTCTACGAGGGCGACCAGTGGGCGGGACGCGCCCGCCGCGGCGAGCGCCGCCTCGTGCTCAACTACGCGAGGGCGTTCGTCGACAAGATCACGAGCTACCTCTTCGAAGGACACGCCCTCCAGGTTCGCCCCCGCGACCCCCTCGACCGCGCTGCCGTCGAGCGCGCGCGGGCGGCCGAGCAGGCCTGGCGCGCCGTCGAAGCGGCGAACGGGCTCGAGCGGCTCGACTTCGAGACGGAGCTCGACTGCGCCGTGCTCGGCGACGGCGCCTACAAGGTCACATGGGATGTGGAGGAGGGACGCGTGCGCATCTCCGCCCCCGACGTGCAGGGCATCTTCGTCTGGCGCGCCCCCGACGACGCCTCGCGCATCGAGGCGGTCGCCTCGCAGTACGCCGCCGGCGACGCGCCCCTCCCGACGGCCGCCCTGCCCCTCTCGGCCTCGGCCGTCGACAACCTCGTGACCGAGCGCTGGACGGCGGAGACGTTCGAGCTGTGGCGCGGGCCGGAGCTGGAGCGTCGCGAGGCGAACCCGTACGGGTTCATCCCCTTCGCCGTCTTCCCCAACGTGAGCGAGCCGAAGCAGCCGTGGGGGTCGAGCGACATCGGCCCGCTGGCCGAACCGAACCGTGAGCTGAACCGCGCCTTCAGCCAGCTCAGCCAGATACTGGAGCTTTCGGGCAACCCCATCGCCGTGCTCGAGGGCGTGGCCGGGTCTCAGGACATCGCCGTCGAGCCGGGCGCCGTCTGGGAGGTGCCCGAGCGCGCCCGCGCCTACCTCCTCGACCTGCTGCAGGGCGGCGGGGCCGCCCTCCACCGTGACTACATCGACCTCGTCTACCGCACCCTGCACGACCTCGGGGAGTCGCCGCGCACGGCTTTCGGGCAGAATCCGGCCGGCCTGAGCGGCGTCGCCCTCAACGTCGAGCTCGACCCGGTGGCGCGGAAGGTGGCGCGCAAGCGGCTCATCCGCACGCCCGTCTACGAGCGCCGCGCGATGCTCGCCCTGCGCCTGCTGGCGCGCTACGAGGGGCTGGCCATTGACGGCCTGCAAGCCGAGGCGCTGTGGGGCCCCGTCCTCCCCGCCGACCGCTCCCGCCAGGTCGCCGACGAGCGCTCGCTCGTCGAGGCCGGCATCCGCTCCCGCCGCACCGCCGCCGAGCGCCTCGGCTCCGAGGACCCGGAGGCCGAGTGGGCGCGCGTCCAGGAGGAGCGCGCCGCGATCAAGGGGTAGGAGAGCGCTCGCTGCGCTCGCTGAGTGGAGCGGCGGGCTGCCGCCCGCCTGAGGAGAGCGCTCGGCGCTGCGCGCCATCGCTGAGTGGGGGAGCTGGTCGGAGGGCGTGCCTGACACGCGATAGCCCTCGGCGCCCCGTGCGTATGATGCCGGTCCACCTGGGGCCAGAGTTAGGGAACATCGCTTGCAGGGTGAGCCGGACACCATCTGTCAGAGCTGCGCGCATCCGAACAGTGGAAGCGACCTGCCCGGCGGTGAGGAAGAGTCTGGTCCAGGTGACCCGGAGGCGGCCGGCCAGGCGGGCATTTCCAGGCTGTGTCCCCGCTGCCTGCGCCTGAACGAGCCGGGATCGCACTACTGCTACTACTGCGGACTGCAGCTCACGGAGGAAATGATCCGTGCTGGTCGACGCGCCGCTCGGGCCTTTCGACAGGGCGCCCCTGGCGGGTTTTGGATACGAGTAGTCGCTCTCGCGATCGATCTCGCAGTCCTTGCGATCATCGCCATCTTGATCTTCGTGGCGTTTGGAGCGCGCGAGGGAGGGTTCTTCAGCGAGGACACATCGGAAGTGGTCTTCGCTTCGCTTGTCAGCGCGGCAGTCCTTGCGTTGTATTCGCCCGCCCTCATCAGCTTGTGGGGGACGACAGTCGGCAAGCGCGCGTTCGACCTGTACGTCCTGAGGCGTAACGGCAGGGGCTGTGGCTTTCGGCGGGCGTTTGTCCGGCAAGTTGCCTCGATCGCCTCAATTCTCGTCGTTGGCACCGGCTATCTGATGATCGCGTTCCGCGCCGACAAGCGGGGACTCCATGATCTCATCGCCGGTACCGCCGTTATCAGGCGTTAGGCCATGAGTGCCGCAGGTCTCTTCCTCGTGGCCGTCGCACCAGGACTGCTCTGGCTCTGGTTCTTCGTTCGGCTCGACCGCATCCGGCCCTCATCCCGCAGCTGGATAGCGCTGACTCTGATCTTCGGGGTGATTGCGACCATCCCGGCTGCCCTGATCGAGTGGGGGCTCTTGCTGGAGCTTCTGGACTTTCGGCTCAGTCTTGGTGAACCCCTGGCACTCACCGCCATCGTCATGCTCGGCGTCGTGGGGCCCGTGGAGGAAGGGAGCAAGTTCCTCGCGGTCCGCTTGGGCGTCTACCGCTCCCTGCACTTCGAAGAGCCTATGGATGGCTTGGTGTACGGCGCGGCGGCGAGTCTTGGCTTCGCTTCGCTGGAAAACCTGGGCTACGTCCTCTCGTTCGGTCCGGAAGTCATGCTCCTTCGAGCGCCGTTCAGCACCCTCGCGCATCTGGTATTCGGGAGCGCGTGGGGCTACGGCCTGGGACTGCGCCGGAGCGGGCGGGGCTCGTGGGTCGTCTGGGGAAGCCTTGCCGGAGCGGCGGCGCTGCACGGCGCGTTCAACATTCTGGTCTTCAGCTCGTTCCCGTGGTCAGCTCTTGTGCTGGCGGTAGTTGGTGGTGTGGGCGTCTACTTGCTCTTCTCCTGGGGTCAGCGCGTCTCACCCTTCCGTCACCGCAGTAACCTTGCGCTGGTTCCCTGTGTCGGTTGTCGAGAGCTCGTCACGGCCCGCAGCAGGTACTGTCGCTTCTGTGGAGTCCGTCCGCGCAGGAGTGCGCAGGCGAGTCTCATCTGCGGGAACTGCGATCGCGAGAGTCGTCGAGATGCGCTCTTCTGTCCCAACTGTGGCGATCGGCTCCTCACATAGGCCTGGGCTGGGACCGACCACCGACCACCGGCCACCGATCACCGACCACCACCTAGAACGGCTTGAAGATCGCCAGCCAGGCCATGAGCGGGACGCTCAGCACCAGGACCGTGCCGAAGACCAGGGGGACGCGGTCGTCGAGGATCTCGCGCAGCTCGTCGGTGACCTCGCCCTGCTTGGCGGCGATGAGCGCGGCCGTGCGCGCCCGCCGCAGGCCGAAGCCGAGGAGGGGCAGGCAGACCAGCCAGAACAGCACGAAGAGTCCCGTGAGCGCCGCCAGCCAGCCGTCGCGCGTGAAGTCGTACTCGGCCACGCCCCAGAAGAAGCCGGTCGCGCCCGAGAGCATGGCCCCGGGCAGGAGCACGCGCGTCTCGTTGTTGGCCGCCTCGACGAGGGCGTACATCTGGAACTGCACGTCCTTCGAGAGCCAGGCGCGCACGATCAGGGGGTAGGTCGCGCCCAGACCGGCGCCCATCCAGAGCAGGGCGAGGATGTGAACGATGCGCCAGGCGTCCACTAGCCGGCGGCGACGACGGGGGTGGTCTCGCTCCGGGGCGTGCGGCGGGCGAGGGCAGTGTTCACGAAGCCGTGGAAGAGGGGATGGGGCCGGTTGGGGCGGCTCTGCAGCTCGGGGTGGAACTGCGTCCCCAGCATGAAGGGGTGGTCCGCCACCTCCGCGATCTCCGCCAGCGTCCCGTCCGGCGAGGTGCCTGCGACCGTGAGGCCGGCGGCCTCCATCTCGTCGCGGAAGCGGTTGTTCAGCTCCCAGCGGTGGCGGTGGCGCTCGTTCACGAGGCCCTCGTCGTACGTCCCCGCGGCGGTGCTTCCCGGGCGCAGGCGGCAGGGGTACCAGCCCAGCCGCATCGTGCCCCCCTTCGCCACGACACCCTCCTGCTCCTCGAGCAGGCTGATGACGGGGAAGGGCGATTCCGGGTCGAACTCCGTGGAGTTGGCTCCGTCCCAGCCGCACACGTTGCGCGCGAACTCGGTGACCATCACCTGCAGGCCCAGGCAGAGCCCGAGGTAGGGGATGCCGTTCTCGCGCGCATGGCGCGCGGCGGCGATCTTCCCCTCCCAGCCTCGCTCCCCGAAGCCTCCTGGCACGACGATCCCGTCGACATCGGCGAGCACGGCCTCGGCGGCGCGCGTCTCCAGGTCCTCGGCGTGCACCCAGCGGATGCTGACCTCGGCGTCGTGCGCGATGCCCGCGTGCACGAGCGCCTCCTTCACCGAGAGGTAGGCGTCCTGCAGCTCCACGTACTTGCCGACGATCGCGACCTCGAGGTCACGTCCGGGGTTGCGCTGGCGCTCGACCATCGCCTCCCAGGCCGTCAGGTCGTGCGCTTTCGCCTTCAGTCCCAGCCGTTCGAGCACGAAGTCGCCCAGGCCGCGCCCCTCGAGGATGAGGGGGACGGCGTAGATCGTATCGACCGTTTCGAGGGCGATGACGGCTCGCGGATCGACGTCGCAGAAGTCCGCGATCTTGTTGCAGATGTCGCCCGGCACGGGGTAGTCGCTGCGGGCGAGGATGGCGTCCGGCTGGATGCCCATCGAGCGCAGCTCGCTCACGGAGTGCTGCGTCGGCTTCGTCTTCAGTTCGCCCGTGGCCCTGATGAAGGGCAGGAAGGTGACGTGCACGCTGAGGAAGTCTTCGGCGGGGACGTCGTGGCGGATCTGGCGCATCGCCTCGATGAACGTCTGGCCCTCGATGTCGCCGACGGTGCCGCCCACCTCGCAGATGATGACCTCGGCGTTGCTCGCCTCGGCGGCGGCGTGGATGCGCGCCTTGATCTCGTTCGTCAGGTGGGGGACGGCCTGGATCGTGCCCCCGAGGTAGTCCCCGTGGCGCTCGCGGTCGAGCACGGCGCGGTAGACCTGGCCGCTGGTGACGGAGCAGGCGGCGGAGAGGTCCTGGTCGAGGAAACGCTCGTAGTGGCCGAGATCGAGGTCCGTCTCCGCCCCGTCGGCCGTCACGAACACCTCGCCGTGCTGGTAGGGCGACATGGTGCCGGGGTCGACATTGAGGTAGGGGTCGAGCTTTTGAACGGTGACGGAGATTCCGCGGGACTTGAGCAGGCGCCCGATACTGGCGGTTGTGATGCCTTTGCCGACGCCGCTGACCACGCCGCCGGTGACGAAGATGAACTTGGCCATGCCACTCCTGCGGTACGGTGCTCCCCGAATGCTACGAGTGAGGCCGGAAGGCAGTCAACGAGCGGGGGCGGCCCGCGAGTAACCTTTACGCGCCGCGGGCGTTATCACGGGTATGTTGCGCTCTAGCGGGGCGGCTCACTATGCTCGCGTTGAGTGGTGGGGGCGCGCTGTGGGAACGGCGCGCACTGGGAGTGTGTGTGGAATCGATGGCGCCCAGCGAGCTTGCTCCGGACTTCGACGAGCGGTTGGTCGTCGAACAGGCCCAGTCTGGCGACCAGGAAGCGCTGGGGACCCTCTACACCTTCTACTTCCCGCGCGTGTATCGCTACGTGGCCGGGCGCGTGCGCTCGACGCAGGACGCCGAGGACGTGACCGAGGAGGTCTTCCTCAAGCTCGTCGCGAACCTGAAGAAGTTCGAGTGGCGAGGGCTGCCCTTCGGGGCGTGGGTCTTCCGCATCGCGCGCAACGAGGTGGTCTCGCATGCGCGCCGGCAGCGCCGGCGCGGCGTCCCAGCCCAGCTCTCCGAGATGATTCCCGACGACCGCCAGGACCATGTGGCCGACTACGAGCTGCAGGCGACCATCGAAGTGGTGCGCGAGGCGACGGCCAAGCTGCCGCCCGCCCAGCGCGACGTGATCTCGCTGCGCTTCGGCGCGGGCCTCTCCGTGGCCGAGACGGCGCTCGCCCTGAACAAGACCGAGAACAACGTGAAGGTGCTCCAGCACAAGGCCATCGCGAAGCTGCAAGGGATGGTCGCTGAGGAATGATGCGGTTCATGGACCTCTTCCGCCGCACGCCTGACCCGCAGGCCGAGATCTTCGCGGAGGCGCTCGCCCTCTACGAGGACGGCCTGGAGATCGCCGCCATCCTCGATCGCTACGACGAGGAGGTGCGGGACTGGCTGAAGCCGCTGCTCTCCACCGGCCAGATCATCGGCGGCACGCTCCAGGCGGAGGAGGCAAGCTACTACTTCGAGGGCTCCCTGAAGGCGAAGGTGCTGGCCGCGGCCACGCCCGTCATCGGCGGCGCGCCCGACCCCCTGCCCGAGCCCTCCCGCTTCGGCCAGTTCGGCGCCGCCGTCGCCTCGGTGGGCGTGCTGGCGGTGGCGGCCATGCTCGGCGTCATCACCTTCGGCTTCGTTACCGCCGGCGAATCGGTGCCGGGCGAGTGGAACTACAACTTCAAGCGCGCTACCGAGCAGGCCCAGGTGCGCTTCGCCAGCGGCGACGAGCGCATCAACGTGCGCATCCGCCTGGCGCAGGAGCGCATCGACGAGATCCAGGCGCTGGCCGCCCGCGGCAACCTCAGCGAGGGCCACATCGACAGCTTCACCGCCGAGCTCGACGACATTCGCGAGCTGGCCGAGGAGGAGTCGTTCGACGCGCTGCAGCAGGCCAAGGTGCGCTCCATCAGCGAGACCGCCGAGGTCGTGCTCGCCGAAACCGAGGAGGAGCTCGCCACCGAGGCCGAGGAAGCGGTGGCGTACGCCGCCGAGGTGGCGGCCGCCGTGAGCACCAACAAGGTGAAGCCGCTCGACGAGGGCGCCACCGACCCGCCCACGGACCCGGAGGCGACCCCGACGCCTGAAGCGACGCCCGCCGCCACCGGGACACCCAGCGCTTCGGAGGGGACGCCCACGCCCGAGGCAACCATCGGAACCGGCGTGGACGAGGACCCGGAGGCGCTCACCGACCCCGGGGACCCGGACGCCGAGGGGACCGTCACGACGGGCGTTGATGAGGATCCCGAGCCCCTCACGACGCCGGAGCCGACCCCTGAGGGGACAGTGACGACCGGCGTGGAAGATGACCCGGAGCCGCTCACCGACCCCGAGGAAACCCCGACCCCGACCCCCACCCCGACGCCCGAAAGCGGCGACGGCAACTAGCGCTCTTCGCGCTCCTCCACGGCCCCTTCTTCCAGGGACGCCCAGCGCCGGAACTCCGCGAGCGCCTCGTCGTCGAAGATCTCGGCGGCGCGGCGCCACTCCTCCTCCGTCCGGGGCGGGACGCCGTGCATCAGGAGGCCGCGCAGCGCCACTTCCTGCAGGGCCAGCTCGTCCGCCTCGGGGGTGGGGCCGAGCTGCAGCAGCGTGTGCATCATGCGGTTCACGGCGGAGGCCTCGGGGGGCGTGACGCGGCCCGCCAGCGTCTCCTCGATCAGCCACCAGCCCAGCGTGCGCAGATCGCGCTCCCGGATCGCGCCCGCGGGTGACGCGGGCCGTTCCCGGACGGGCCCTCCCCCGCGGGCGCGGGCATGCGCGTCGTGCGGGCACTGGCCGGCGGGGAAGCGGCAGGGGGCGCCGCCGCGCGTGGGCGCGCCGCAGCGATCGAGGTCCGGGGACATGCGGTGGAGCTTGCGGGGGCGTCCCCGCAGCCAGAACCCGCCCCTGACGCGCCGCGCGCTAGAACATCACCAGCGTGGCGGGGGCGATCATCCTGATCCAGTAGATGCGGTACGGGTGGAGGCCGCCGAAGTCGTTCAGCGCCGGCGCCGAGCCGGGCAGGTACGAATCCCAGAGCCCCGTGAGGTTGTCGTAGCGCAGAACCTGGTCGTAGCGACCGGCGATGCTGGCCAGGGCCGCCTCCACCGGCCGCGACGCGCCCGTGTAGACGACCGCGTTCCACCCCTCCACCAGCTCGACGCGGCGGCCGGGCGGCTCGTCCGGGTTGGCGTCGAACACGCCCCCGCCGTTGCTGTAGACCCAGAGCGCCTGGTAGCGGGAGAGCTCGGCCAGCGTCTGCGCTTCGTCGGGCGCGCCCGGGTAGTAGAGCTGGAACGCCCCGCCGCCCTCGGCGGTGGGGTCCCACACGGCGACGGCGGACCAGCCCTCGGGGAAGGCGGCCGCGGCCGCGGGCAGCGACGCCGTCGGGCCGAGGTAGGCGACCTGGCTCCACCCCGCGCCCAGCTCCTGCGCCACGATCGCGCCCGGCGGCGGGTCGACGCCGTTCACCGTGTACTCGGAGCGCGCGAGGGACTCGTTGGGAGCGCCCCAGGGCAGGACGGTCGCCGCACGGCGTTCTCCGATGAAGATCTCCACCTCGCGTCCCGGCGCGCCGCAGCCCGGGATCTCGTTCTCGCCGGCGATGCGCAGCGAGTAGCTGGCCGTCCCGTTCGCGTGCTCCGTCCGGGTGGCGCCGCACTCCACACCGTCGATGAGGGCGCGCACCGCCGTTCCCGAAGGGGGCCGCGTCCAGTCGTCGAGAGCGGAGCCGCTCACGGTCATGGGGACGCGCTCGAGGGCGGCCTTCATGTCGATCACGCCGTGACCGGCCCAGTTGCCGCCGTGGGCGGCGGCGGTGGGTTCGCTGGCGGACTCTTGCACGATGTCGATGTACTCCTCCATCGTGAGGTCGGGGTTGCGCGCCATCACGAGCGCGAACAGGCCGGTGACCATGGGCGCCGCCCAGCTCGTCGCCCCGGGCAGGGTTCCGTAGGGCAGGGAGAGCAGGTCGGAGCGGATGGTGCTGGCCATCCCGCTGCCGGGCGCGGCTACATCCACGCCGCCCCCGAAGGAGCTGTAGGGGGCCCAGGCGTTGTCGTTGGCGGGGTCGCTCGCCCCCACGCCGATGACGTTCGGGTACTGCGCGTAGGCCGCGGGAAAGCCCACGCCCCGCGACGCATGGTTGCCCGCCGAGACGACGATGATGAGGCCCTCGGCGAGCGCATCCTCGATCGCCTGCCGCAGCTCGGGGATGTCGGCGGTGGGGTCGCCCGGCGAGCTGGCGAGGCTGAGGTTGATGATGTCCGCGCCCATGCGCCGGGCGTAGTCGATCGCCCGCGCGACGTTCGCCATCTCGCCCGTGGGCTGCGCGTCTCCCGGTCCGCAGTCGAGCGCCTTCAGGATCATGAGGCGCACCCGCCAGGCGACGCCGCTGATGCCGGTGCTGTTGTTTCCGCGGGCGCCGATGATCCCGGCCACGGCCGTCCCGTGCGAACCGAGCGCGTCCGCCGTGCCGTCGTCGTCCTGGACGTCGCCGTTCGGCGTGCTCGAGGTGTAGCCGCACTCGGTGATGCGCTTGGGCGTCAGGTTCACGAACCGGCAGCCGTGTTCGTCGTCGATGCAGCCGTTGTTGTCGTCGTCGACGCCGTCGTTGTCGGCGTCGTTGGGATTCCGCCAGAGGTTCGCCACCAGGTCTTCGTGCCGGAGGTCGATCCCCGAGTCGATCACCGCGACGATGATGTCCTCGGCGTTGGTGGTGATGTCCCACCCGCCGGGCGCCCCCACCGGCCCGAGGTAGGGCGCCTGCGCGCTCGCGTAGAACGCGTCATTGGGGTCGCCGGCGGCGGTCACCGTGGGGTTGGGCGAGACGCTGGCGATGCCCGGCTGCTCTTCGAGCCAGTCCAGGTAGGCCTCCGTCGTCATCCCTTCGGGCACGGGCAACTGGCGGTAGCCCCGGCCGTCCAGTGAGGACGCGTCCTCCGCGCCCGACGCCAGGCGAACGCTAACCCAGTGCTCGCCGGCCGGTTCGGCGGGGGCGGCGGCCGGCTGCGCCGCGACGATCGCCGCCAGCAGGGCCAGAGCGGCCAGGAGTCGGATCGTGTGTTTCGCCACGAAGCGCGTGCTCAAGCCCTGGTCCCGGTCGTCGGCATCAAGTGAGGTTCCTGGCGGGGTCACATGCCCCGCTCGTGAGATGGTATCAAGCCCGCCCCTGCCGCCGTCGCGCCGTCCCGGTGCGAGACAGGGCGCATTGGCAGTGGCAAGGTTGGTCTGAGTGTAGGGCAGCCCGGCACGAGCGTCCCCCCGGAAGGTGAAGGAGCGCTTGCCCAGGAGCCGCTGCCCGGAGCGGAGCGAACGACGCATGGCGCGCCAGCGACCCAAACCCAGGGCCACCCCCGACGACCTGGCCTTCGGCGTGCACGCCTGCCAGCAGGCCCTGCGCCAGGGTCTGGCGAAGCGCCTCCTGCACGCTGAAGGCGCCTCCAACCGGCGCGTGGCCGCCCTCGTCGAGGACGCGGCGGCCCAGGGGCTGCCCGTCGAGGCGGTCGATGCCGAGCGGCTCGCGGAGCTGACGGGCGGGGGCGTGCACCAGGGCGTGCTCGTGCGTCTGCGGCGGCTGCCCGCCGCCTCCATTCCCCGCAAGGCGACCGGCCCCTCGCTCGCGCTCGTGCTCGACGGCGTCACCGATCCGCAGAACACGGGCGCCGTGCTGCGCGTCGCCGTGGCGACGGGCGCCGAGGTGGTCGTCCTGCCGCCCCGGCGGGGGGTGGCCCTCACGCCGGGCGTCCATCGTGCGAGCGCGGGGCTCAGCTTCCTCGCGCCCGTGGCCGCGCCCCAGAACCTCGCCCGCGCGCTGGCGCAGCTCAAGGAGGCGGGCTACTGGGTGGTGGCCGCCTCCCCCGGCGAGGGCGCCGCTGACGCCACCGGCTTCGACTGGCCCGACTGCACCGCCCTGGTCCTGGGTGGGGAGGAGCGTGGCGTGAGCCGCCTGCTGAACGAGGCCAGCGACTTCCGCGTGCAGCTCCCCATGGACGACCGCGTGGATTCGCTCAACGTGGGTGTCGCCTGCGGCGCGCTGGCCTACCTGTGGCGGGCTCGCTGGCCCGCTAGAACGTGATCCGGCGGAGCTGCTCGCCGCTGATCACCCAGCCGAAGCCGTCGCGCATCGCGAAGGCCGTCAGGTTCTCCAGCTCCGCGTGGCGGTACTGGCGCGCGAAGGTCCCGTCCTCCGCCAGGACGACGATGCGGTCGGCGCTCGCGTCGAGGATGGCGATCTCGCCGGCGAAGCCGCTCGTGTGGGGGGTGGCCGCGGCGGTCAGGGGTGTGTCGATGCCGGCCTGCGCGAGCAACAGCGTCAGCTCGCCGCTGTAGCGCCGGACCGAGCCGTCCGCGCCGGCCGTCAGCAAGACCCCCGCGTCCACCATGATGCGCCTGGCGTTCGCGAGCTCGGGTCCCTGGTGCACGACCGCGGGAGCAAGGCTGAATCCCGAAGGGCTCGCGGCGAAGCTGTAGACCGTCGTGTTGGGCGCATCGAGCACGTAGAGCAGGCCTTCGGCGAAGTACATGTCGGTGACGGTGAGCCCCTCGGGCCGGGCAAACTCGATCTCGGCGACCCATCCGGCATCGCTCCACGTCCACAGTCCTCCTCCCTCATCCACGATCAGGAGGGCGGAACCGCCCGGGCGCGAGACGTCGGCGAAGGTGATGGCCGCGGGCGCCAGCGGGGTTTCCTCCCCGGCGGCGAACACGGTCGCCTTCTTGCCCGTCGAGAGCGTGATGGAGATTACCTGGCCTCCGCCGGAATCGAGCAAGTAGGCGTGCGAGGCGCTGACCACGAGCTGGCGGGCCGCGATGGGCGCTTCGCCGAACCCCCGGAGGTCGGCGAACGTGCGGATCTGCATCGGCGCCACGATCGCGTCCAGGGCCGCGAGTTCACGGTCGGCCTGATGCAGGAGGGGCTCGGCGAGGCTCGCGCCCCCCGCCAGCGCTGCCGCCTCCAGCAGGATGCCGCGCGCCCGCGTGAGCGCCGCCCGGCGCAGGTCGCCCTGGTCGACGGCGTTGGCGGTCGCGATCTCGCGCTCCGCCTCGCCGATGAGTCGTGAGAGGCGCGTCGCCTCGTCGCTCTCCAGCAATCCCGGGAGGACCGCCCAGGAGACGATGCCGCCGAGGAGCAGGAGCGCGACCAGCGCGGCCAGCCAGGCGGGCGGCGAGAAGCCTCCCCCCGCTGTCTCCGTACGTCCGCCGGTCCGCATCCCTCCGCCCATGCTCCTGCGCGCCCGCACCACCGCGCCGCCCGTGCGTGGCCCCGCCGCGAGGCTCCCGGAGGTGGGGACGTTGGTCGTGGCCGAGAGCTGCATGCGTCGATCGGCGGCCAGCTGGCCGACCGGCGCCGCCCCCGTGTGGTGCGATGTCACGGGCGGTGCGGGCGGCTGGCGCACGTGCGCTACCTGCCGGAAGAAGCTGGATCCGCCTCCGCCGCGGAGGGTGGCGGAAGGAAGCTGCGGGACCGCGCCGCCATCGCCCACGGCCCGGCGCAGGGGCGGGAGATCCTGCGCCATGGAAAGGGGGGTCGCCTGCGGCAGCTCCGCATCGACCCGCGACCGGGCGTCGACGTCCTCCAGCCGCCGGCGGGCGTTGTCGAGAGCGGACGCTTCGGGGACGCTCTCGACGAAGAGGCTCGGCTGGAAGTCCGGGGCGGAACCGCCGGCGGGCGCCTCGCCGCCGATGACGGGCCCCTCGTCCTCCGGCTCGCGCGCGGCCGGCGGAGGCGGTGGCGGCAGGATCTCCTCGCCCGCCTCCGGAACCCCCACGAGCAGGACGGCCGCGTCGCGCAGGTGCGTGATGCGCCGGTAGAGGTTGGGAAGCACCTCCGGCAGCGAGCGGTTGAGGATGTCCGCCAGCGCTTCTTCGCTCAGGGACTCGGTGATGTTGGTCGTGACCAGCAGGACGCGGTCGCCCGGGGCGAGCGTGAGCGACGTGAGCAGGGGCTGGCCCGGTTCGAGGCCGTTCATCGGCTCGGCGTGCTCGTCGTCGGGCTCGTGGAGGGTGAGGGTGTCCCCGGAGGCGTGGAGGATGCTCGCGGGGCCGCGCGCGGCAAGAACGATGCGGTCGCCCTGCCGCGCCAGGCATCCGAGGCCCAGCCCCACGCGATGCTGCGAGACGCTGCGCGTGTTCCAGTCCAGCAGGGAGCGCTGGGCCTCGCCGAAGATGGCGATGAGCGCCCCCGTGAGGCTCAGGTTGAGCGTCTTCCAGGTGCGCTCCGCCTGCGAGACGAGGTGGCCGGCGTACTCATGGGCGGCGGGCGTCGTCCCCTCCGCCAGCGCGAACAGCTCGCAGCGCTCCGCCCCCGTCCCGTTCCCCTCGGCGATGCCGATGGTGGCTCCGCGCTCCTGGGGCTCGTGGGAGACGATCGCGAACTGGCCGACCTGCAGGGCGTCGTTCAGGGCCTTCCTCCCCCGGCAGGCGACCCCAGCCCGCAAAGGCGCCCGCTCGCTCGCCCGGGACACCCTCCCGCCTGGGCACACCTGTCCTGGCGCCGGACTATACGACGCCCCCTACCGGCCAGACGGCCCGGCATTCGATTTCGCCCTTAAATTCCTGGCCGTCTGACGAGACCTGGCCAGTCTTCCGGCGAGATGCATGCTCTCCGGACCGGGCGCGGCGCCTACTCCTGCCGCGCGAGCGCTCCCAGCAGCTCGATCGTGCGGTCGGCGGCGGCGGGATCGCTCTCGAGGCGGATCACCCCCGCGAGCATCTCGTTGACGCCGGACGACGGCAGCCTGCGGATGCGCTCGGCGACGGCTTCCTCCGAACCCTGGATGACCAGCGCGTCGGACATCGCCCGCGAGAACGTGCCGTCCTCGGCCTCCGGGAAGCCCGCGTCCTGCCACATGGCGGAGTAGTACGGGAGCCTCGGGTAGAAGCCGAGCTGTTGCTGCGCCGCTTCCCAGACCGCATCCGCGTCATCCGAGACCACGACGGGGACGTGCGCCACGAGCGCCGGTCGCTCCCTGCCGGCCGCCTGCGCGCCCTCGTCCATGGCGGGCACGGCCACGCGCTGCAGGTGCGGCAGGGGGCTTACCCAGGAGATGGCCCCATCGGCCAGTTCGCCGCAGAGCCGGTAGGCGTTCGGCCGCAGGGCCGAGGCGAGCACTTTCACCTGCGTGGGCGCTTGCAGTTGCGCCTCGCAGTGCAGCCGCTCGCCGTGAAACTCGACCGAGCCCTCCTTGAGGATGGCGTTCAGGATGGTCAGGTACTCCCGCAGGTGCTCGAGGGGCCGCACGAACTCGAACCGGTACGTCGCTTCCACCGCGGGCTTGTGGCTCGGGCCGATGCCCAGCTTCAGCCTGCCCGGAGCGAGCTGGTCGACCACCACCGCGCCCTGCACCAGGGCCAGCGGGTGGCGGGGGAAGGTGGGGATGATCGAGGTGCCGAACCCGATCTGGTCCGTGTTGCCCGCAGCCGCCGCGAAAACGGCGAGCGGGTCGGGAGCGGGGCCGCCGCTCGTGAGCCAGGCCGTGTTCACGCCCGCCCGATCCGCCGCCACGATGCCGTCGATGAGGCCGCTGGCGTCTCGCGCCAGGATGTGGGTTCCGATTGTCAGATTGTTCACGTCTACCCTTTCAGGAGCGGCCCTTGTCGGTCGCTCCTGCGACCGTAGCACACGCCCCGGCCCCGCTGCCGGAGCGACATCCGCCCCTCGGCCCTTGCCGGGGCGCCGCCCATCCTCGCCCGCACAACTTCCGAGGAGGATGGAATGCGAACGTTTCTCTTGACCTACGCGATGACGGTGGGCGTGCTCCTGCGCGCCGGCGCCGGCCTCGCCCTGCACGGCCTCCTGCGGCCTCGCAGCGACTGCGCCATCGAGCACGCCACCGGCCGGGTGGCGCGCGCATGACCAGCGCGCAGATCGCGGTCGGGCGCAACATCGTCAACGTCATCTCCGTGCTCGCGCTCGTGCTCGTCGTCTCGCTCGTGGGCCTCATCGCCCTCGGCGCCGTCGACGGCGACGCGGGCGTGCGCGGCACCCTGACCCACGTGCTCGAGACGGTCCTGGGCGTCTTCGTCGGCCTCGCCGCCGGCCGCCTCACCAGCACCGGCGCCGGCAAGCCCGCGTCCTCCGGCAGCTAGGCGATTGGCGGGGCGACGCTCCCCGGGTGTCGCCCCGCTGACCCGCTTCCCCCGGTACCCTTGCGTCAACACTGGCAACAGGGAGGACGCCATGGAGAAGCTGGTCGACGGCGATCTCGGGATCGTGCGGGCCGGGCCCGCCGGATTCGGCAACAACATCTACATCGTGATCGACGAGGCGTCCGGCGAGGCCGCCTTCATCGACGCCCCCGACGAGGTCGAGAAGAGCATCGCCGCCGTCGAGTTCGCCGGCGTCGAGCCCTCCACCATCCTGCTGACGCACTCCCACGGCGACCACACCGCCAGCATCGTCGCACTCAAGGAGCGCTACGGCTGCCGCCTCATCGGCGATCCCGTCGAGCCCTGGATCCCCGAGGGCCAGCTCGACGAGGCGGTGACCGACGGCGACACCGTGAAGGTCGGCGGCCTCACGTTCGACGTGGTTTCCATTCCCGGACACACGCCCGCGAGCATCGCCTTCATCCACGGCGCCCACGCCTTCGTCGGCGACACGCTCTTCCCCGGCGGCCCCGGCCACTCCCGCTCGAACGAGCTGCTCCAGCAGGAGATCGCGTCGATCACCACCCGCCTCTACGCCCTCTCCGACGACACGACCGTCTGGCCCGGCCACGGCGGCAACACGACGATCGGCGCCAGCAAGGCCGAGTACGAGATCTTCGCATCCCGCGACCACGCCCCCGACCTGCACGGCGACGTCCTCTGGGTGGAGTCGTAGGAGAGCGCTCGCTCCGCTCGCTGAGTGCAGCGCCGCGCTGTTGACTGGCCCGTGCCTTCCGCGGGACAATGTTTCGACCGGCCCCGAGGAGAGCATTCTCGGGCACGACGCCCCAGCCACTTGGCGGGGCGTCTCTTCTTAAACCCAGATCTCCGGGCGCCTGAGCGGGTGCCCGGTGGCGCCTGGAACGACCCCCGGCAACTGGCTGTTCCTGAGTGCGTCGGCGCCTATGACCATGTGGCTCGTCGATGCCTGGCGGAGCTCATTCGATCGGCGGCCTGGTGGAAACGCGACGATGACTCGCTTGTCGTAGCGCTCCGTCAAGGCGCGCACTGCTCCGGTCAGGTCTCCATCGGCAGATACGAGGATGGCGGTATCGAACAAGCCGGCATGGGCGTCGCACAGCATCTCGACGGCGATGTTGACGTCTGTCATCTTCTCCTCGTAGCCGTGCCCTCTCGGGACGAGGTAGCCGTAGTGGATTGAGACCTGGGGGAGCGTGGCAAGCGCGTCCAGGTAGGCGTTCTGACGTTCCGGCTTGCCGATGTCGTCGGGATCCGGAGCGACGCGCGCGGTGAAGTAGCGGACTGCTGCCAGCGCCTGGCCCGGGCGAAGCAAACGCTCGGCGAGGAGGCGAACGTCGAGCCAGTAGTAGCGTCTCCAGCCCTTGGTTCTTAGGCCGTAGAAGAGGTTGAAGCCGTCGATGTAGACGGCGACGCGAGTTGCCGCGTCCCGCGCTCCTTCTGTTCCGTCCCAGGTCATGGCCCAGAGCCTACCGGCAATGGTTGTGATTGGACAGTGTGGGGAAGGGGCCCACTCGGTGGGCCTGCTCCTCGCCACCGCGGCGCGATTCCCGTACGATCCGCGCTTATGGCAATCGTTTCCGAGTCGGGGATCGATGAGGCGCGCATACGCGCCGCCGTCATCGAGATGCTCGAGGCGGTGGGAGATGACCCCCGCCGAGAGGGCCTCGTCGACACGCCCCGGCGCATCGCCGAGATGTACGCCGAGATCTTCCAGGGGCTCAACGAAGACCCCGCCGCCTATCTCAAGGTGGGCTTCGAGGTGGCGCACGATGAGATGGTCATCCTGCGCAACATCCCCTTCTACAGCATGTGCGAGCACCACCTGCTCCCCTTCCACGGAGAGGCGCACATGGGCTACCTCCCCGAGGGCCGCGTCGTCGGCATCAGCAAGCTCGCACGCGTCGTCGAGGCCTACGCCCGCCGCCCCCAGATCCAGGAACGCCTGACCAGCCAGGTTGCCGAGACGGTCATGGAGGAGCTCCAGGCGGACGGCGTGGCCGTGGTCGTCGAGGCCGAGCACCTGTGCATGACGATGCGCGGCGTGCGAAAGCCGGGCAGCCGCATGATCACGAGCGCCATGCGTGGCCAGTTCAAGCGCTCCAGCGTGACCCGCTCCGAGTTCCTCGCCCTCGTCCAGGGTTCCGCCTAGGCCGCCATGTCCGATCCGGCGGACGCCGCCGAGCCTGTCTTCGACGATGGGCCCCTGCCGCTCATTACGTCCGAGCCGTTCGAGTCGCTCGCGCCGGAATGGGCAGAGCTGCACCGCTCCGTTCCCGACGCGCTGCCCTTCTCCCACCCGGTCTGGCACGAGGCGTGGCTGCGCCACTGCGGCGCCGGCGCCTATCCGGTGTACCTTGCGCTCCGGTCGCCCGCCGAAGAGGAAGGGGAGGCGCCCCTCGTCGGTGTCATCCCCCTCGACGTCGGAGGCGCGGTGCCGCGTTTCCTTGGCGATCCGGACCTGAGCGACCACTCCGGAGCGCTGATTGTGGAAGGGCAGGAGGGAGGCGCGGCCGCTGCCCTCATCGAGTGGCTGATGGAAGACCTCTCGCAGGGGTTCGAGGCGTGGGGACTGCCTGAGGCCGGCCGCCTCCGCCCCGCCCTCCTCGCCGCCGCCGCCCGCTACGGCTGGACGGCGAGCGAGGAGCCGGAAGCGGTCACGCCGACCGTCGAGTTGCCGGAGACGTGGGAGGCCTACGTGGCCGCGCTCCCGAAGAAGTACCGCCACGAGCTGCGCCGCAAGCTTCGCAACCTCGAACGTGCGGGCAACGTCGGTTTCGCGTCGGCGACGGCGCGCGGGGAGGTGGCGGAGGTGGTCGAGGGGCTGTTGGCGATGATGCGCGAGAGCCGCGAGGACAAGGCCGCCTTCCTCACACCGGAGCGCGAGGCCTTCTTCCGCGACCTCGCCACCGGCCTCAGCGAGCACGGGCTCGCGCGCATCGCCACGCTTACGTTCGAGGGCCGCCCCGCCGCCCGCATCTTCGCCCTCGAGGGCGGCGGGGCGACCATGCTCTACAACAGCGGCTTCGATCCGTCCCTGTCGCAGCTCGCCGTGGGGCTGCTGTCGAAGGCGCTTCTCGTGCGCGACGCCATCGAGCGCGGACGGTCCGCGGTCGACTTCCTGCGCGGCACGGAGCCATACAAACGTCACCTCGGCGGCCAACCCCGCGACGTCGTCACGGTGCGCCTGTCGGGGGTTTGAAGCCCGTCCTCGGCAACTGCCATGTGCAACGGTTACGCTCGCTCCGTGACAACCGCCGGTTCCGCCCCCGATACCGCAGGCGTCTTCGCCGATGCCCGCGCGATGCACACCGCCGCCCTCGCCCGGCTCGCCGATGGCGACATCCGCGACGCGGCGGAGAAGGCGTGGTGCGCCACGAAGCGCGCCGCCGACGGCCTCGTGTTGGCTCGCACTGGTGAGGAGCCCCTGAAGTCGCCGGCGACAAGCCGGGTCCTCAACGAGCTCGCGGCTGGCGATCCCGGCGTGCAGGCCCTGCTGGGCCGCTATTACTCGCGGCAGGCGCAGTTGCATGGCGAGTGCTTCTACCTGGGCTTGTGCGAACCGCTCCCGACGACCGAGCGCCGCATCCGCGAAACCAGCGACTTCATCGATGACGCGGAGCGCCTGGCGGGCTGACGACCTGGACGACCCGCCGACGGACTCACTGCCAGAGGAAGCACCGAAAGCGCCATAAGCGCTACGCTATCGGGACGCTCATGCGAATCGCGCAGGTCTCCTACCACACGAATCCCGTGGCCCCGCTCGGCGGGCGGCACACCGGCGGGATGAACGTGTATGTCCACGAGCTCTCGCGCGAGCTTGCCCGGATTGGGAACCAGGTCGACATCTTCACGCGGCTCGACGGCGAGCGGCCCGAGGTCACGAGCCTCGCGCCCAACCTGCGGCTCGTCCAGCTTCCCGCCGGGCCGGCCGCTCCGCTCGACAAGGCCCTCCTGACGCCCTACGTGCCCGCCTTCGTCGCCGAGATGAACCGCTTCGCCGCCGGCGAGGGCCTGTCCTACGACCTCGTGCACAGCCACTACTGGCAGGCGATCGCCGCGGGTGAGCCCTTCGCGCAGGCCCAGGACGCCCCCCACCTCGTCATGTTCCACACCCTCGGCGAGGTGAAGAACCGCGCGCGCGTCTCCGAGGAGGAGCCGGGCGAGCGCATCCGCCGCGAACGCGAGCTCGCCGCCTCTGCCGACGCCATCATCACGGCCAGCGGCCACGAGCACGACCTGCTCGCCCGCTACTACGACGCCGATCCCGCCCGCATGGTCAGCATCCCCTGCGGCATCGACACCGACCGCTTCCGCCCCCGCGACAGCGACGAGTGCCGCCGGGCACTCGGCATCGAGCTCGACCGCCCCGTCCTGCTCTGGGTCGGACGCCTGGAGAAGCTGAAGGGCGTCGACATCCTCATCGACGCCGTCGCCGAGTTGGAGGACCCGGAGGTCCTGCTCCTGGTCGTCGGGGGCGACGAACACGGCGAGGAGCTGCGCGCCGAGCTCGAGGAGCAGGCGCGAGAGGCCGGCCTGGCCGGTGGCGTGCGCTTCACCGGCGCCGTGCCCCACGAGGAATTGCCCGCCTGGTACAGCGCCGCCGACGTCTGCGTCGTGCCGAGCTACTACGAGAGCTTCGGGCTGGTCGCCGTCGAGGCGATGGCTTGCGGCACGCCCGTCGTGGCATCGCGCGTCGGCGGGCTCGTCTCGACCGTCACCGACGGCGTCAACGGCTACCTCATCCCCTGGCGCTGCCCGGAGCCGTTCGCGGAGAAGCTCGAGGTGCTCATCCGCAACCCCGAGCTGCGCGCGAACTTCGCCCGCGCCGCCCGCGACTCCGTCCAGCGCTTCCGCTGGGACGAGGTCGCCCGGCGCATGGAGGCCCTCTACGCGGACGTCATCGCCGCCCGCGCCGGCGAGGAGGTCCCGGCATGACCATCGCCGACACCGTCCGCGCCGTGGGCCGCTGGTTCGCCGGCGGCGAACAGGAGCCCGAGGCCGACCCCAACGCCCTCGGCACTCCCGAGCGGGCGATGGTGGTGATGGCGCATCCCGACGACGCCGAGTTCGTCTGCGGGGGCACGGTCGCGCGCTGGTGCGCCGAGGGCTCCGAGGTCGTCTACGTCGTCGTCACCGGCGGCGACAAGGGCACGCACGACCCCGAGATGCACCCCGAGAAGCTGGCCGCCATCCGCGAGGAGGAGCAGCGCGCCGCCTGCCGCGCCCTGGGCGTGAAGGAGTGCGTATTCCTCGGCCATCCCGACGGCCACACCATCGACGAGGAGGAGCTGCGCGGCCAGATCGTGCGCCTCATCCGCATCCACCGCCCCGACGTGATCGTGACCTGGGACGCCTTCCGCCGCGGCTTCAACCACCGCGACCACCGCAACGTCGGCGTCCTCACCGCCGACGCCGTCTACCCCCTCGTGCGCGACCGCCTCTACTACCCGCGCGACGAGGAGGACGGTCTCCCCTCGCACCAGGTCAACGAGGTGCTCTTCGCCGGCAGCGAGGATCCCGACTACACCATCGACGTGACCGCTCACTGGGAGACGCGCCTCGAGGCCGTGCTCTGCCACGCCAGCCAGATCGGCGGGCGCACGCGCGAGGACTTCCTCCGCCTGCGCGAGGAGATGATCGCGCGCCAGGGCCACGCCCGCATGGAAGAGCGCTTCCGCCGCTGGTCGATCCGCCGCGCCCCACCCCCACCCCGCGAGGCCGCCAACTAGCAGCTGCGTTGACGCCTGCTCCCGGATGGGCAATAACTGTTGGGCGGGCGGCGAGTGCTTCCGACCCTCCTTGCGCGGTGGCCAGGCATTTCGTCCGTCGTCCGACCTTCTCTGATCGGCTCGCATGTAGCTGCTCTATGCCGATGAGTCTGGCTCAGTCCTAGCCCGCCCCGAACCCCTCCGCCCCGCCGCGCAGGGTGATGCCGCCCGCGCGGATCGTGACCTCGCGGGCGGCTGAGGCGGTCGCCGTGCCCAGCCGCCAGCCCGCGATGCCGCAGGCCTCGCCGAGCGCGAGGGCGCGCTCGGCCTCCGACTCCGGCACCACCGCGCAGAAGCCCGCGCCCATGTTGTACTCGGCGTACATGGCCGCGTCGTCGAGGCCCGCGAGGCGCTGGATGACCGTGAAGATGGCCGGGACCGGCGGCAGCGCCTCGATGTCGAAGCCCGCCTCCGCTTCGAGACGGCGCAGGTTGAGGAAGCCCCCGCCCGTGACGTGGAAGAGCGCCCGCACGTCGAGCTCACGCAGCAGCGACATGGCCAGGTCGACGTACATGGCGGTCGGCTCGAGCAGCTCCTCGCCGAGCGTCCGCCCGAACTCCTCGACGTAGCGACCCAGATCCCAGCCCGCCTCGCGAAAGGTGCGGCGCGCCAGCGTGAGGCCGTTGCTGTGGATGCCGGACGAGGCGAAGCCGACGAGCGCGTCGCCGAGGGCGACGCCCGCGCCCGTGAGGATGCGGTCGGGCTCGACGAGCCCGGCGCAGGTGCCGCCGAGGTCGAAGGCGCGGCCCGGGACCGCGCCGCGCAGCATCTCCGGGACGCGCGCCGTCTCGCCGCCCGGGATCGAGATGCGAGCCCGCCGCGCCCCTTCCCGCAGCCCCTTCGCGATCTCCGCCAGGAACGACTCCTCCATCTCCTCCACGAGCACGCAGTCGACCATCGCGATCGGCTCCGCGCCCACGCAGACGATGTCGTTGGCGTTCATGGCGACGCAGTCGATGCCGGCCGTGTCATACGTGCCCATCGCCTGGGCGACGAGCGCCTTCGTGCCGATGGTGTCGGTGGCCAGCGCGAGCGCCTGCGGGCCGCCGGTGTCGATGACAGTGGCGTAGTGCCCGAAGCCCAGGAGCGGTCGCGCCCGGCCCGAGAATGAGAACGTCTCGGTCAGCAGTTGCAGGCCCTCGGGGAGGGTGTCGGCGCCGGCGTCACCTGGGCTGGCGGTCACGCCTGCACGCTACCACGTTCCCCCGTGGCGAGCCTCCAAACCGGACACACGAAACATCGTTGAAACAATGGGCGCGCAAGATACGCGCCACTCAAGCGGATGCTGCCCTGCGCCCGGTGCGCGGGGCCGCGGGGGGTGCGCGTGTCCGACTTCCAAATCGACGCTGGCAACACGGCCTGGATGCTGGCTGCCTCGGCCCTGGTGCTCTTCATGACGCCGGGCCTGGCGTTCTTCTACGGGGGACTCACCCGCAGCAAGAACGTCGTCGGCACCATCATGCATTCGTTCATCACCATCGGCGTGGTGGGCGTGCTCTGGGTCGTCGTCGGCTATTCGCTGGCCTTCGGCCCCGACCAGGGCCTCGGCCTCATCGGCAACCTCGAGCACTTCGGCCTCCGCGGCGTCGGCGTCGACTCCGGCGCCGGGGGCGTGCCCGACCTGCTCTTCATGGCCTTCCAGATGATGTTCGCCATCATCACGCCCGCGCTCATCACGGGCGCCTTCGCCGAACGCGCCCGCTTCGGGCCGTTCCTGCTCTTTATCGCCCTCTGGTCGCTGATCGTCTACGCGCCCATCGCCCACTGGGTGTTCGGCGTGAACGGCTGGCTTAACACCTTCTCCGGCGAGGGCGTACCCGCCGACATCGGCATCAACGGCCTCGACTTCGCCGGTGGCCTCGCCATCCACGTGAACGCGGGTGTGGCCGCGCTGGCCGCCGTCTTCGTCTTCGGCAAGCGCCGCGGCTACGGCTCCGAGCCGATGGAGCCGCACGACATCACGATGGTCGTGCTGGGCGCGGCGATGCTCTGGTTCGGCTGGTTCGGCTTCAACGCCGGCAGCGCCGTCGGAGCGACCGGCCAAGCCGTCTACGCCTTCGTCAACACGAACGTGGCCGCCGCCATGGCCGCCCTTACCTGGACCCTCGTCAGCTGGAAGGTGTCCGGGAAACCGAGCGTCGTGGGCGCCGCCTCCGGCGCCGTCGCCGGACTCGTGGCGGTCACGCCCGCGTCCGGCTACGTCGAACCGATGGAGGCGCTCGCGATCGGCTTCGGCGCGGGGCTCTTCTGCTACTTCGCCGTCCGCGCGCGCCAGTACCTCCACTTCGACGACTCCCTCGACGTCATCGCCGTCCACGGCGTTGGCGGCCTCTGGGGCGCGATCGGCACCGGCCTCTTCGCGACGGCCGTCGTCGGTGCGCCCGAGTTCCGCGAGGGGCTCATCCACGGCGAGTGGCGCCTGCTCTGGGACCAGATCGTCGGCATCGGCGCTGTCAGCGCCTACTCCTTCATCGTCACCTTCATCATCCTCAAGGTGCTGGACATGACCATGGGCGTCCGTGTCAACGAGGAGGACGAGGAGGTGGGCCTCGACGTGACCCAGCACGGGGAACGCGCCTACCAGAGCGATGAGGCCGGTATCGCCATTCCGGTCGGTATCATCGAACCGTCGCAGGATCCCGGTGAACCGGAGATCGGCAGGAGCGAGTCATGAAAAAGATCGAGGCCATCATCCGACCCGAGCGCTTGCACGAGGTGAAGGACGCCCTCGAGGCGCAGGGCATCCACGGCCTGAACATCCTCTCCGTCACCGGCCGCGGCGCCCAGCGCGGCATCGCCCACCAGGGCCGCGGCGGCGAAACCATCGTCGTGGACCTGCTCCCCAAGATGAAGGTCGAGATGGTCGTCAGCGACGACGCCGTCGAGACCGCCATCAGCGCCATCATGGAATCGGCCGGCACCGGCAACATCGGCGACGGCAAGATATTCGTCATTCCCGTGGAGGAGGCGATCCGCGTCCGCACGGGCGAGCGGGGGGATGTGGCGCTCTGAGCGCACGCGACATCCAGCCGTAACACGAACTTCATCGCCAGACCCCCGGCGGGCGTTGCCCCTACGCCCGCCGCCTGGCGATGATCATTCCCGCAACCCTGCGCCCTCGCGGGCGCGCCACCACCGACCCAGAGAGGTAGCCCAATGACGACCCCCGAAGAAGTCCAACAGCTGATCGCCGACGAAGGCGTGCAGATCATCGATGTGAAGTTCACGGACCTGCTCGGTGCGTGGCAGCACTTCTCCGTGACCCCCAGCGAGTGGAGCCCGGATACGTTCCAGGAGGGGCTCGGATTCGACGGGTCCAGCATCCGCGGCTTCCAGGGCATCCAGCGCTCGGACATGATCCTCATCCCCGATGCCGACACGGCGGTCCTCGACCCCTTCGCCGCCCACACCACCCTCAGCATCACGGCCGACATCAAGGATCCCGTGACCGCCGAGGGCTACCACAAGGATCCCCGCGCCGTCGCCCAGCGCGCCGAGGAGTACCTGAAGCTGACCGGCGTCGCCGACGAGTCCTTCTGGGGCCCCGAGGCCGAGTTCTTCGTGTTCGACAGCGTCAGCTACGACTCCGAGCGCGACACGGCCTTCTACCGCGTCGACTCCGTCGAGGCCGCCTGGAACACGGGCGTCGACATGGAGAGCGAGGGCGGCCCCAACCTCGGCTACAAGACCGAGCACAAGGAGGGGTACTTCCCCGTTCCTCCGCGCGACACCCTGCAGGACCTCCGCACCGAGATGGTCCTGAAGATGCAGGAGGTCGGCATCCAGGTGGAGATCCACCACCACGAGGTTGCCACCGCCGGCCAGTGCGAGATCGACATGCGCTACGCGCCCCTCGTGCAGATGGCCGACAACCTCCAGTGGTACAAGCACGTCGTCCGCAACGTCGCCCGTAACGCGGGCAAGACGGCGACCTTCATGCCCAAGCCGGTCTTCGAGGACAACGGCAACGGCATGCACGTCCACCAGTCGCTCTGGAAGGACGGGGTCAACCTGTTCTACGACGAGAACGGCTACGGCCTCATCTCCGAGACGGCCCGCTACTACATCGGCGGCCTGATCAAGCACGGCGCCGCCCTCATGGCCTTCTGCGCGCCCACGACGAACTCCTACAAGCGCCTCGTGCCCGGCTACGAAGCGCCCAACGTGCTCGTCTACAGCGCCCGCAACCGCAGCGCCGGCATCCGCATCCCGATGCTCTCCTCGAACCCGAAGTCGAAGCGGCTCGAGTTCCGCTCGCCGGACCCGACCTGCAACCCCTACCTCGGCTTCTCCGCCATGCTCATGGCGGGGCTCGACGGCATCGCCAACCGCATCGACCCGGGCGACCCGGTCGATAACGTCGACCTCTTCGAGATCGACCCGCACGAGCACGGCTACCCCGTGCTTCCCGGCTCCCTCGGCGGCGTCCTCGACGCCCTCGAGGAGGACCACGACTTCCTGCTCCAGGGCGAGGTCTTCGACGAGGACCTGATCCGCACCTGGATCGACTACAAGCGCGAGGCCGAGGTGGCCGCGGTCGACATCCGCCCGCATCCGCACGAGTTCTCCCTCTACTTCGACGCCTAGCGCGCTCGAACCGGACACTAGGCACAACGAAAGGCGCCGGCCTCAGGGTCGGCGCCTTTTCTGTGGGCGTTAGGAGGTGCGAGGCCGTGGCGAGTTACGGGAGTGGCATCCTCCGCTGGCCGGAGTGATTGCGCTGGCTGATCTTCTCGAAGAAGTCCTTTCCGCGCTTGTGGCGGCTGGCAAAGACGGAGTGGTAGATGGTTGAACCCCGTGTGTTCGCAATGCGGGTGATGTCGTCGACATACTCGTACCCGAGCGAGCGCAACTGCTCCCGGTACAGCTGCAGTAGCTCGTGGGTCTCCACTTCTTTTCGACCCTCCAACCGTAGTGCGTACGCTTCGTTGCCCATGAATGCAGCGAACTGAGAGTTGGGTCCGAATCCTGGCTGGCTGATGAAGCGCTTCGGGTAGTTCGTCATGAAGGTGATGAGCAGGTCGAAGCGGCCTCCCGCCGCAAGTGTTCGGATGGACTCGAACCGCATCTGAAATGCCGTCGGGTCGATGAATGCTAGACCTAGGGTGTTGCGCTCGGTTCCCGGGGGAAACAGGGACGTGAGAGCGGTCTCCACTGCGTGGTTGCAGTCCAACTGCGTGACGTGTACCCGATCATCGCCTGCTGTCCTCTGGCGCAAAGCGCGCACGGCTTCGGGATCGGCGTCGTTTAGGAAGATGCGTGAGAAGTCGAAACCGAGCGCCCGCAGCGGGGAGCCCTTGCTCTCGAGACCGCTCTGCTCCTCAACGCACACTCCCGGGCCGGCGAAGAAATCTGCATACACTAGGCGAGGCCAACGCCGCTTCATGCCAGTCGTGAAGATGTCCATGTAGCGCTCTACATAGAAGAGCTTCTCGTCGCTCCACTGGTGGACCACCCGCGCTGGGAGGCCGTCAGATGCCGTCACCAGGGTCATATGCCGGCGACCATCTCCACCGGAGCTTCGTCCCACGTTCGCCCGTCCAAGACCCGGCCAGCGGCTTTCTTGCTCATGCGCCTGCCCGACGCGTCATGTGCGCCCCATTGCTTGAAAAAGAACGGGACCCCCGCGGCAAGGCACTGATCACGTACGGCTTGTGCCCACTCCAGCTTCATCGGACGTGCCCGAGGTCCGCTTTCGCCACCGGCGATCACCCAGTGAATGCCCTTCAGGTCGATGTCGAGGGGACCGAGAAGCGGCTCGCATGAGAGAAAGCGGACCCGCGCGTCGACCAAGCGGAGCGCGTCGATCCGCGTGGTCCAACGCTGATTCTCTACCGACACCCCGAGCCATACGTTCTTTGGCCACGGTAGGGAGGGCCCCAGCGACACTGCACGTTCTGGGCGTTTGGTGAGAACTTGGAAGGTGTGCCAATGCGCTCTTGCCATAACGTCGAAGATAGTCTCGATGAAGCTGTCTTCGACGGCCTCGTGAAAGAGGTCGCTCATGCTGTTCACGAATATGGTACGAGGTCGTTTCCAGGCAAGGGGCTGCTCGATCCGCTCAGGCCGCAGGACAACGTCGAACCCGCGCTCATAAGGGTGGCCCGGCACCCCTCGAAAGCGTTCAGCGAAGCGCATTGCATAGCAGTGGGCACAGCCCGGCGATACTTGCGTACAGCCGGTGACTGGATTCCAAGTAGCTTCAGTCCACTCAATCTGGCTTCGGTCTGCCATGGACACCCCACTGGAACACATGTTCGCAGACCATGTGTCAGTTAGCAATCTAGCCCCAAGCACTCCCTCGGGAAAGGCCTAGCTTGCCAGTCGTCGGCCCCTACCCCCACTGGCCCCCGCAGCCGCCCGGTGGCACGCTCCCCACATGGCCCTCGACGCAGTCCTGACGCTTGCCGGCCTCGGCATCCTGCTCGCCGGGGCGTGGCTGCTCGTGCGATCCGCCTCGCGACTCGCCATGAGCTTCGGGCTCTCGCCCGTCATCGTGGGGGCGACAGTCGTCGCCTTCGGCACCTCCGCCCCAGAGTTCGTCGTGGGCCTTGCCGCCGGGGTCGGGGGCTCCGGCGACCTCGCCGTGGGCAGCGTCTTCGGCTCGAACATTACGAACGTCGCCCTCGTCCTCGGCATCGCCGCCGTCATCCGCCCCATGGACGTGCACCCCCGCCTGCTGCGCTGGGAGATGCCCGTCCTGCTGGCCGCGACCGGGGCGGTCGCGGCCCTCGGCCTCACCGGCACGATCGGGCACGCCACCGGCGCCCTCCTCTTCGTCGCCCTGATCGCCTTCATCGGTCTTTCCCTCCGGCTGCAGCCCAACGCCGCCGAGACGCTCGCCGCCGACCATGTCCCCGAGCCCGCGGGGAAGCTGACCCGCCGCGAGATGGCGGAGCAGTCGGCGCTCCTCGTGCTCGGCGTGGGCGGCCTCGCCCTCGGCTCCGAGCTGGCCGTCAACGGCGCGACGGGCATCGCCGGGCGCGCCGGCATCAGCGAGGTCGCCATCGGCGTGACGGTCGTCGCCATCGGCACGAGCATGCCCGAGATCGTGACGACCGCCGTCGCCGCCCTCCGCGGCAACCACGACATCGCCCTCGGCAACGTCGTCGGCTCGAACGTCTTCAACCTGCTCGGCGTCCTCGGCCTGACGGGGGCGGTCGCGACCCTCCCGATCGACGACTCCCTCTACCGCTTCGAGGTGCCCGCGCTGGCCCTCTCGACGATCGTCCTCTTCGCCCTCTCCTGGTCCGATACGCGCATCAACCGCTGGGAGGGCGCGGTGCTCCTGGCCGCCTACGTGGCAATGGTCGCGACCGTGCTGGCGCGCGGCGCCATGTAGCCGGTGGGCGGAGGGCAGGCCACGAACGCGACATCGCACGGCTCCGTCGTTGCGTGTGGACACGCCACGCGCATCCCTTAGCCAGTGGCGGTTGACGTCCATGGCGTCTCTATTGATACTCAGTATCAATAGAGACTGGATAACGCGGGGCAGGTTGTTTCGTGAGCAGCACTCAAACGCCGTCGCAGGCGCCACCGGGCGAAGCAGCCTGGGTGGAGGCGGCCGCGCCGTTGATGAACGACCAGTGCTGGTGCTGGGGCCAGGATGTCCTCTACCCCGGTGGCAATCTGCTCGTTCGCTACGGACTGGAGCGCGTCGCGGGGCAGGGACCGCGCGGGCGCTCGGGGGTCTACACCCGCTCGATCAACGATCACGGAGCTGTCTGGCTGCGGGGGGCCGGGGTGTTCTACTCGCGCGGGTCGGGAGCGGGCATCTTCCTCGGCCGGTACGACGTGCGCCCGAGAGTGATCGCGTGCGACGCCCCTCCGCTCGAAAAATGGAGTGAGCAGGGTCTCGGCGCCTTTCCCATGGCGGTGGAGTCTGAGCAAGGAATGGAGGCGGCGTGCCTCCTGGTGCCCGAGGTGTGCGCCTGGATTGCCGACTACGAGCTCTGGATTGCGGAGACGGCGGGCGTCGAGCATCGCGAGCAGTGCCTCCAGCGCTGGCCGAAGCGTTCGACGCCCGCCGAGGAGTTCTCGCAGCGCTGGCGCGAGCTCGGTCACGCCTTCCCAACCGGGGCGCCTTCCCACTAGTAGCCCGACGCGGGGGCGTGTCAGTTGCAGCCCCCGCTGGCCCCCGCCCGCCCCAGGTGGCAGGCTGACCCCGAACCATCCCCGGAGGTGACCCGTGCCCATTCCCGCACCCGACCGCTGGACCATGACCCTCGGCGAGGCCATGTACACCATGCGCGCCATCCGACGCTTCCGCCCCGACCCCATCGAGGAGCGAGATCTGCGCGACCTCCTTGATGCCGCCCGCCAGGCCCCCAATGGCGGCAACGCCCAGCCCTGGCGCTTCCTCCTCGTGACCGACCCCGAGAAGCGCGCCGCCCTCGGCGAGTTGTACGAGGAGGCGTGGTGGGCCAAGCGCAAGGACGAGGGCATCAGCGGCCCCGAGGACATCCCCCCCGGGAAGGGCGTGCGACAGTCGGCCATGCGCCTCGCCGGCGAGATTGGCGAGACCCCCGCCTTCGTCCTCGTCTGCGCCACCGCGCGCGGCGCCGGCGCGGCCCAGTCCGTCATTCCCTCTGTCCAGAACCTGTTGCTGGCCGCCCGCTCGATCGGTATCGGCGGCACCATCACCACCCTCCACGCCGTCGTCGAGGAGCGCGTCCACGAGCTCTTCGGCATCCCCGCCGAGGCGCAGGTCGTCTACTGCGTGCCCCTGGGCTACCCGCGCGGCCGCTTCGGACCGCTCAACCGCAAGCCCCTGTCGGAGGTCGCCGCCCTCGACTCCTGGGACAACACCCCCGACTGGCTCGCGACCTGACCCGCTAGCGCCAGCCCTCGAGTGCGCAGTTGTCGATGTTGGGCTGCACCGGCGTCTCCAGCGCGCCATCGAGGTTGAACACGAGATCTGGTGTGCCCGATGTCGTGATGGCGAAACGCGAGGCGCCCTTCAGGTCGCGGATCATGCTGACCGCGATGCGCGGGAGCAGGTCGCCTTCGTCGCCCCACCAGGGCTGTGTCCAGAACTCGGAGACCTCAGGACCGTCGTCGAGTTGCCAGACCACGTCGCCCTCCGTCTGGTTCGCTCCCGTCTCAAGCAGGACGATCACGCGGGAGCCGTCGCAGTAGAGCATCAGGGTGGCGGTGAGTTCTCGCTCGTGCTCATCGCGCCACGGCTCGGAGGTGATCCACACGACGGACGTGAGGTAGTTGCTGGTGGGATCGCGCTCCGCGCGCCACGCGACGTTCCCCTCCTCGCCCTTGCCGACGTACGGGCCCGGCTTGTCGTCGGAACAGGCCGCGAAGGCGAGTGACGCCAGCGCGAGCGCACACGCGGCCGCAACCAGCCGGGACTTCATCAGCACCCCCGGCGCCAAGTCTAGTCCGTGAAGGCGTCCTCCCGGAGCTGGCCGCTCAGCCGCTTCACGTAGCGGTCACTGCCCCGCTCCAGGTCCCAGCCGCGGTCCTCGAGCAGCCGCTGGAGCGGCGCCGTGGTCTCGGTCAGCGGTAGCTCCGCCGTGTGCGACCCGTGCGTCCCCGCGTAGTCGGCGGCGCGCTCGACCATCCATGCGTCCAGACCGCGCCCCTCGTACCCCGCCGCCAGCACCGGCTCGCGGATGGCGGCCATGCCGCCCCCCGTGTCGCGCGCCTGGATGACCCCCACCACCCGGTCCCCGTCGGAGGCGACGAACCACCCGGGGCGCGTCCCCTGCTCGAACGGCCACGGATCCTCGTCCGCCAGCGTCGCGATCGCGTCCGCGTCGCTGCGGCGCTGCTCGCGCACCGTCAGGAGCGGCAGCCGCCGCTCGACCGTGAGCACCGCGAGCTGCTCGCCGCGAAACTCCTCGTTGGCGCGTCCGATGGGCAGGTAGCCCAGCGCCGCGAAGTAGTCGGCCAGACGCGTCTCGTCCGGGAGCCGCGCGCGCACGAGCCGCAGGCCGCCGTCCTGGGCGCGCGCCTCAACCGCGCGCACGAGCGCCCGCCCCGCCCCCGCCGCCCGCGACGCGAGCAGGTCGAAGCTCGCGATCCCCTCGTCCTCGCTCCGCCGCACCGCCCCGGCGACCCAGTCGTCGCGCTCCGCCAGCAGGAACGCCTCGCCCGTCTGCATGCGCACGGCAAGGTCTGCTTCGGAAGGCGGCTCCGGTTCCGGGTAGCACGCGCTCGACCCCGCGAACGCCTCCGCCAGCAGCTCCGCCAGCTCGGGTGCGTCGTCGCTGTCGGCGGCACGGACGGCGAAGCAGCTCACGGCGCCATCGTAGAGGGCGGGCCGCTCAGGCGCCTGCGCCCTCCGCAAGGACGGAGGGGCTACAATGGCGCGCACACTCTCGGCGGCGCGCGCCGCCGCTCCCAGGGAAGGTACCGCCATGGAAGATGTTGTTCTCGCAAGCGGCGTTCGCACCGCTATCGGCACGTTCAACGGTTCGCTCGCCAACACCCCCGCCAGTGAGCTCGGCTCCACGGTCATCGCCGAAGCCGTCAACCGCGCCGGCGTCGACGTTGGCGAGGTCGACCAGATCGTCATGGGCATCGTCGGCCAGGTGGCCGAGGACGCCTACCTCTCCCGCGTCTCCGGCATCAGGGCCGGCATTCCCGTCGAGACGCCCGCGGTCAACATCAACCGCCTCTGCGGCAGCGGCCTCGAGGCCATCAACACCGCCGCGCGCTACATCGAGACGGGCGACGCCGACGTCGTCGTCGCCGGCGGCGCGGAGAACATGACGCGCCTGCCCTTCTACCTGCGCAAGGCGCGCTCCGGCTACCGCCTCGGCCACGACACGATCGAGGACGGCATCGTCAAGCTGCTCAGCGACCCCTTCGAGGACACCCACATGGGGATCACCGCGGAGAAGCTCGCTGAGGAGTACGAGATCTCCCGCACCGCCCAGGACGAATTCTCCGCGGAGAGCCAGCGCCGCGCCCTGAACGCCATCGAGCAGGGCTACTTCAAGGACCAGATCGTTCCCGTCACGGTGCGCGAGCGTCGCGAGGAGCGCGTCTTCGACACGGACGAGTTCCCCCGCGCGAGCACGCCCGACCAGCTCGCCAAGCTGCGCCCCGCCTTCAAGAAGGACGGCATGGTGACCCCCGGCAACGCCAGCGGCATCAACGACGGCGCCGCCGCCACGGTCGTAATGAGCGCGGCCAAGGCGGATGCGCTGGGCGTGAAGCCCCGCATGCGGCTCATCGCCCGCGCCGAAGCCGGCGTCGACCCGTCGATCATGGGCAGCGGCCCCATCCCGGCCGTGCACAAGGTGCTCGACAAGGCCGACATGTCCCTCGACCAGATGGACGTGATCGAACTGAACGAGGCCTTCGCCAGCGTCGCCTGCGCCTGCTCGAACGAGCTCTCGCTCGACCCGCAGAAGACGAACCCGAACGGCGGCGCCATCGCCCTCGGCCACCCCGTGGGCGCGACCGGCACCATCCTGACGGTGAAGCTGATGCACGAGCTGGAGCGCACGGGCGGCCGCTACGGCCTCGTCAGCCTCTGCATCGGCGGCGGCCAGGGCATCGCCACCATCTTCGAGCGCCTGGACTAGGAGAGCGCCGCGCTGCCGCGCGGCTGAGTGGAGCGCTCGCGCCTCCGGCGCCTCGCTGAGGAGAGCGGCGGGCTACGCCCGCCTGAGTGGAGCGCCGCGCTGTCGCGTGGCTCTCTTCGTTGTGGCGAGAATCTTTAGGTAGCCAACTGGATTTTGTGGTCGGCAAAGGTTATGCTGCGGCTGTGCTAGAGCCTTCCAACGCCGACCTGCTCGCCAAGCTCGTTCAGCACGATGCTGCGCTTACAACTCATGCTGCTGAGCTGACCCACCTGGGTGAGCGCATCGATGGCCTCTCAGCTCGTGTCGGCGGTTTACCTGTTCGCGTCGACGGCCTGTCTGATCGTCTCGACAACCTCGCCGAGGTTGTGAACGGTCACACCCATCTCCTCCGGGATCTGCAGGACGCCCTTGTCGGTCATGGCGCTGAGATCACGGAGACGAAGGCCAAGCTAGCCACCCATGACGAGAAGCTGGATGCCCACACCGCAATCCTCGACTCGCACACGGCAAAGCTGGACTCCCACACCGCCATGCTGACCGATCACGGCAGGCGGTTGACCAGCCACGGCGACATCCTGGCCACCATCCTCGCGACCGTGACCCGTATCGAAGCGCGCCTCACCGAGGCGTAGGCGATCCGCCTTACCCGTCGATCTGCGCGACGCGGCGCGCGTGACGGCCCCCGTCGAAGGGCGTGTCCAGCCACGTCGCGACGATGTCGAGCGCCGTCTCCAGGCTGACCATGCGCTGGCCGATCGAGATCGCGTTCGCGTTGTTGTGGCGGCGCCCCATCTCCGCCGACTCGCGGCTCCAGCAGAGGGCGCAGCGCACCCCCGCCACCCGGTTCGCGACAATCGCCTCGCCGTTCCCCGATCCGCCCAGCACGATGCCGCGCTCGCAGTCGCCGCTCGCGACCGCCTCCGCGGCGGGGCGGATGAAGAGGGGGTAGTCGCACGACTCGTCCGAGTCCGTGCCGAAGTCGACCGGTTCGTGGCCGCGCTCGGCGAGGAACGCCTTGATCGCCTGCTTGTACTCGTAGCCGGCGTGGTCGGAGGCGATAGCGATGCGCATGGCGCGAGTTTACCGGCTGGGCCCGCAGGGCCAACGGCGGCTGCGAGGATCGCGGGACAGCAACAGGCCCCGGTCTCCCGGGGCCTGTGTAGGTCTCTTCGCGGTACTGCCTCCGCCCTGCACCCGTTCCGGGCTGGAGGCTTCCCGCTTCGGCCCGCGCGAGGCGGGCTTCAGAACTGCACGATCAGTACTCCGTGGAGGAGGTGAGTCTTTACGTGGTACACGTGCGACCTCCCTACGGTGTTCTGGCTTCACCTTACACCCGCTGTCAAGGTTCGAAGGTGGGCTTGCTGACCTACGCCTGGTCCGGGTTCTCGAGCCCGAAGGCCGCGTGCAGGGCGTTCACCGCCTGTCCCATGTGGTCCTCGTGGACGATGCAGGTGATGCGGATTTCGCTCGTCGTGATCAGGTCGATGTTCACGTCCGCGTCGGCCAGCGCGCGGAACATCCGCGCGGCGTAGCCCGGCTCCGTCTGGATGCCCGCGCCCACGATGCTCACCTTCCCGAGGTTCCGGTCGGCCGTGTAGCCGTCCGCCCCGATCGACTCGCAGATCCTGTCCATCAGGCCCTCCGCCCGGCGCAGGTCCTCGCGCGCGAGCGTGAACGTCAGGTCCGTCAGGTTCCGCTCGCTCGCGTTCTGGACGATCGTGTCGACGCTGACCCCCGCGGCCGCCAGCGGCTCGAAGATCTGGGCGGCGATGCCGCGCCGGTCGGGCACGTGCCGCAGCGTCACCTTCGCGATGTCGTGGTCGTCCACGACGCCGCGGACGCGGTTGCGCTCTTCCATCTCGGGACCTCCGTGGATGAGGGTGCCTGGCGCGTCGACCATGCTCGACGCGACCAGGATGGGCAGCTCGTTCACCGCCGCCAGCTCGACGGCGCGGTTGTGCATCACCTGCGAGCCCTGCGTGGCCATCTCCAGCATCTCTTCGTAGTGAACGTCCGCCAGGCGGCGGGCGCTGGGGACGATGCGGGGGTCGGCCGTGTAGACGCCCTCGACGTCCTTGTACGTCTCGCAGCGGTCGGCGCCGAGGGCGACGCCCAGCGCCACCGCCGTCAGGTCGCTCGCGCCGCGGCCCAGCGTGACGTAGTCCGCCTCCTCGGTGACGCCCTGGAAGCCGGCCACGATGGGGATGCGCCCCGCGCGCAGCTCGTCCTCGATGCGGTCGGCGTCGATGCGCTGGATGCGCCCGGACCCGTGCGACGCGCGCGAATAGATGCCCGCCTGGCTGCCCGTAAGCCCCACCGCCTCCTGGTCCATCGCGTGCAGGGCCATCGCCAGCAGCGCCGCCGACATGTGCTCGCCGGTCGCGAGCAACTGGTCGAGCTCGCGCGGGTCCGGGTCGGGCGAGACCTCGAGGGCGAGGTCGATGAGCTCGTCCGTGCGGTTCCCCATGGCCGACACGACGACGACTACCTCGTCGCCCGCGCCCACGCGCCCCGCGACCTGCCCCGCCACGTGCCGGATGCGCTCCGCATCCGCCACGGACGTCCCCCCGAACTTCTGCACGACCCGCATGAACTAGAGGATGCGCCAGCGCACCCTCACGCGCGAGGGGTGGGGAGGCGACGAACAGTGTCGGGGGAGGAAACCTACCCGGTCCGTGTGCCAGTATCGGCCCGTGGAACGCGATCGTGGCGGCAGACCCCGCTACCCCGGCATCATCACCCCCGCCGAGCAGCGCGTGCTTGAGGAACTCCGCAAGGGCGGGACAAACGCTGAGATCGCGATTCGCCTAGGAATCGGACCCGAGACCGTCAAGACCCATATCGCCAACATGCTCGAGAAGCTCGACCTGGCGGACCGCCACGCGCTCGCCGCCTGGCGGCCGGAGAAGGAGCCGGTCTGGAAGCGCCTTCGATCGCTGCTCGCGTCTCCCCTGGCGCTGGCGTCCCTTGGCCGCCCGCTTCCCTGGGTGGCTGGAGGACTGGCCGCCGCCGCCGGGCTGGTGGTCGTGGTGTTCGTCCTCCGGGCTCTTGATGATGGCAGCGAAGGCGCCCCCGTGGTCGCTACAGAGGGCGCCCCCGTAGCCACGCCGGCATCGACGGGGACAGCAGAATCCCCTACCAGCCCTGCTGCCACACCGACCGGCGGGGCGACGACGACGGGATCGGTAGGGGTCGTGATGGTAAGCGCGGGCAAGGGAGCCGCCTGTGCCTTGCAGGAGACAGGACACATTGCCTGTTGGGGCTCCGCCTTCGCGCACGAGGAACGCCCACTCCAGGCAGCCTACCGCTCCGTGAGTGTGGGGTGGCAGCATGCCTGCGCTCTGTCCGAGACGGGCGAGATTACCTGCTGGGGTGGGAGTGCCAGCGGCCAGTCCTTCGCTCCTCCTGGCCGGTTCAGCTCGGTGAGCGCAGGCCGCTTTCACACCTGCGGGCTGCGGGAGACGGGCGAGGTCGATTGCTGGGGCTACGGACAGGACGATGTCCCTCCTGCGGGCCCTTTCCGCTCCATCAGTGCGGGGGCCTATCGCAACTGTGCGGTGCGCGAGGAGGGGGAGGCGGTCTGCTGGAGCCCCGAATATCCGGCGGTGGACCTTCCGCCGGGACCGTTCCGCTCAGTGAGTGCCGGCCTGGACTACGCCTGCGGCCTGCGCGACTCGGGCGAACTGGCCTGTTGGCACTGGGGCGACAACGAGCATGACCGGCCTCCCGCTGGCAGATTCCGCTCGGTGAGCGTGGGCGAAACCTATGCCTGTGCGGTGAGGGACTCCGGGGAAGTCGCTTGTTGGGGGAATAGCGAGGAGGCCCGGATGGAGGTGCCCCCTGGACGCTTCCGCTCGGTCGAGTCAGGTGAGCGTCATGCCTGCGGGGTGCGTGAGGAAGGAGGTGTGGTGTGCTGGGGAGACCGGCCTGGCACTGGCACCTGGGGCCCCTGGTCCGGAGAGAGCTTCGCTTCGCTCCGTGTGGGGTTCACTTACATGTGCGGGGTGACTCAGGCGGGATCTCTGCTGTGCTTGGGATATGTCGGGGAGGATCCACTGGAACTACCTTCCGAGAACTTGGACGCTGTCGCTGTGGGTACGGAGCACGCCTGCGGGCTGAGCGAAGCTGGCAAGATTCGCTGCTGGGGGAGCAATGAGCATGGCCGGACTGACGCTCCGGCCGGGGACTTCCGCTCTGTCGGGGTAGGCACGCGGCACGGCTGTGGAATACGGGACACCGGCGAGGTGGCGTGCTGGGGAAGTAATGCCCATGGCCAGACCGATGCTCCGGTCGGGAACTTTCGCTCCCTTAGCGTGGGCGTCACACATAACTGCGGAGTCCTCGTGACGGGAGGGGTAACTTGCTGGGGATGGGCAGAGCCTGAGCGGCATCCGACCGATGCTCCAGATGGGAACTTCCTTGCGGTGTCCGCGGGTGGAGAACATAGTTGCGCTCTGCGTGAGTCTGGCGAGGTGGTGTGCTGGGGAAGCAACGAATACGGTCAGTTGGACGCGCCGCCGGGGACTTACCGCGCCGTGGCCGCGGGTGTGACTCACAGTTGTGCCCTGCTCGACTCCGGGGAGGTTGTGTGCTGGGGCGACAACCTATGGGGGCAGGTAGAGGCGCCGCCGGGGACTTATCGCACCGTGGGTGCAGGTTGGCTCTTTAGTTGCGCCTTGAGTGACTCCGGTGAGGTCGTCTGCTGGGGAAGCCGCGACCCTATCACTGTCGTGCCCGACCACCTGCGGTAGGCCGCACACCAAAGAGGGCGCCCCTAGTGGGGCGCCCTCGGGATGGGGTGGACGGTGGGGCCGAGCCTACGGGCGGACGCCCGTGAGCCGGGCCAGGGCGAGGGTGTTGAAGAGCGCGAGGCCCGCGTACCACTTCACCCGCAGCCGCGTCGCGTCCTTCGTCTCGAGCGCGCCCACGCGGTCGACGGAGAGGCCGCTCGGGGCGGAGAGGCCCGCCAGCGCGCCCTCGCCGAACTGCATCGCGTACACCGAAGAAGCGTCGCGGCTCGTGCCCGCCGTCTGCGCGTCGCTGATGTAGTCGTTGATGCCGATGGGGATGCCGTCGTAGTACTGCACCATTCCCCCGAACTCGTCGCGACCCGCCTCCAGGAAGGTCCCGGCGTCGCGCGCCAGCTCGTTCAGCTTGCGACGCGAGCGGCGGCTCATCAGGAGCATGTGCGGCTTCCCCGGGCGCACCCTGTCGATGAGCTCGTCGAGCTTCGCCAGCGTCAGCGTCGCCCCGTTGTTGCCCATGCTCACGGCCTGCGTGTTCGCGCAGAGCCGGTCGATGCCGTCGAAGCTCTCCTCGTCGGTGGTCGCGTCGCCGGTCACGAAGGTCTTGTCGAAGAGCGCCTGAACGGCCCGCGCCTTCAGCTGGAGCACGGCCGCCTCGAGGTCCTGGACGTTGGAGCGCGTCTCCTTGAGGAAGTTATCGATGTCGGCGTCGCCCCCGAGGATCTTGAGGGAGGCCGTCTGCTGGGTGAACGTGGGCGCGTCCTCGTCCCAGTCGTCGCCCACGGCATAGAAGTCGGCCGCCGGAGCCGAGTCCTCGCGGTTGTAGGTGAGGCCGTTGCCCGTGATCTCGATGAAGGGCAGCCGCTGCAGGATGGGGCTCTCCTCGGCCATCGTCTCGATGACCCCGGCGAGCAGGGTGTCGTTGCTGAGCTTCGCCGCGTCGGTGAGCGTCAGCGCCATGAATCGCACCTCCAGGTGTCCGGTGTTGGCGCCCACCTTCCGCCCGCCCGCCCCCACCTCCCACCCCGCCCTGTCACCGACCCCTCCGCGCTTCCGCCGCCCCCGCGCGACCCTCCCCTCGTGCCCGACCCCTTCCTCCCCCTGCCACGCCGCCCCGCCCTGCGCGCCTACCAGGCCCGCGTCCTGCGCGGGCTCCTGCGCGCCATCGACACGAACCCCTCCGCGCCCCTGACCGTGCTCATGCCGAGGCAGTCCGGCAAGAACGAGATCGCCGCCGCGCTCGTCGCCTGCCTCCTGCGCGCGAACGCCCACGAGGGAGGAACCGCCGTCGTCTGTGCGCCCACGCTCGACCCGCAGGCGCGCATCAGCGCCGGCCGCATCCGGGCGGCGCTGGCCGCCACCGATTCGCTCGTGCCCGCCGCCGGCCAGAGCCGCTCGCGCGGCGACAGCGTCGCCGTCGGACGGGCGCGGGCGGTCCTGCTCAGCGCCAGCCCGCAGGCGAGCGTCGCCGGCCACACCGCCTCGATCGCGCTCATCGCCGACGAGGCCCAGGACATCGACGAGGACTGGTTCAACCGCCAGTTCCGTCCTATGGCCGCCAGCACGGGCGCCCCGACCATCCTGTTTGGCACGGCCTGGAACGGACGCACCCTGCTCGAACGCGCGGTCGAGGCGAACCGCGCCCGCGATGCTGCCCACCCGCACGGTCCGCGACGCCACCACCAGGCGTCGTGGCGGGAGGTCGCGGCGGTGCTGCCCGCCTACGGCGCCTACGTCGAGTCGGAGCGCAAGCGGCTGGGCGCGTCCCACCCGCTCTTCCTGAGCCAGTACGAGCTTGTCCCGGGCGAGGTCGCGGGCCGCCTCCTGACGCGCGACCTGCTGGCCGCGCTCGAGGGCGGCTACGAGCCGCTCGTCGCGCCCGAACCGGGCGAGCGCTACGTCGCCGGGCTCGACTTCGGGGGCGAGGGCGAGGATGCCGACGCCACCGTCCTCACGATCGCCCGCGTCGAGGCGCCTGCCGGGGACCGCGGTGTCTCCTGCCGCGTCGTCGCCCAGCGCGAGTGGCGCGGCGCCCCCTACGCGCGCGTCCTCGACGAGCTTCGCGCGCTCGACCGCCTGTGGCGCTTCGAACGCGTCAGCGCCGACGCGACGGGGCTGGGCGCCCCGCTCGTCGCCCAAATGCGGCCGCAGCTCGGCGCGCGCCTCGACCAGGTCGTGTTCACCGCCGCCTCCAAGAGCGCCCTCGGCTACGCCCTCCTCGCCGCCGCCCGCACCGGCCGCCTCGCCCTCCCTCGCGACGACGGCAGCCCGGAGGCGCTCCGCTGCCGCGAGGAGCTCGCCGCCTGCGAGGCGTCGCTGGCGTCCGGCGGGCGGCTCGCCTGGGGCAACGATCGCGGCCACGACGACTACGTCGTGTCGCTTGCGCTCTGCCTGCGCGCCGCCGAGTCGGCCGGCGCGCCTCGCGTGGCGGTAGGCCGGACGGGGCGCTAGGAAACCGCCAATAGTGGCTTTCGGGATGGTACCGTATGTAGTACCATCACAATGGCGAGGCGGGAGCGACGCATCGAGCGGTTACGCCGCTCCCAGACCGATGTCTCGCCGGAGCAGCTACGGACGGCGCTGGAGTCGGTTGGCTTCGAGTTGGTTCGCTCGCAGGGGAGCCACTATCACTATCGCCATCCCGCGTTCTCCAGGCTTGTCTCTATCCCCTACCGCAAGCCTGTGAAGCGCTCATATGTCAGAGAGGCCCTGAGAGCCATAGACGAGGTGATGAACGATGGCGACGGCTGAGAGAGTAACCCCTGAACGCAAGCTCCCTCTGACTGGTCCCGTACCCGCCGACATTGCCGAGAAGGTCGCGGAGTACATGAAGCTGCCCTACACCATCACCATGGTTTACGACACATCCGGGGGGCCTCCCGCGTGGGTCGTTGGAGTTGAGGAGTTGCCAGGCTGCCTCAGCCAGGGCGACACGCCCGACGAGGCCATTGCGATGATCCGCGAGGCGATGGAAGGGTGGCTCGAAGTTTCAGTTGCTTATGGCGACGAGATTCCCCTGCCGAAAGAGCACTTCCCCGAGTACAGCGGCAAGTTCCAGGTGAGACTCCCCGTCGGACTCCACGGCAAGCTGGCCGCCGTTGCCGAGAACGAGAACGTCTCCCTGAACCAGCTCGTGACCGCCATCCTCGCCGAGGGCGTCGGCTGGCGCCCCGCCGGCAAGCGGGACGCCTCCCGCACGTGATCGGCCCGTCCTCTATCCTTGATTCATGCCCGAGCAGTACGTCGCCACCGACAAGCGCACCGGTCTTGAGGTAGCCGTCACCGGGGAGTTCCCCCCGCACCACGACGACCGCATCCGCATCGCCCGCACCTGCACGCTCTTCACGCGCCTGCTCGCCACCATCCTCAGTAACGAGAGCGAGAGCGACCGGCGCGAGCAGTTCGTCGCCATCGAGACGCAGCTCGAGCTCGCCGAGGCCCTCATCCGGGGCGACCTCGAGGAGGTGCAGCGGCTCCTGCAGCAGACGATGGAGCGCATGGGCATGGGCCCGGAGCAGCTCGACGAGGTGGCGCGCCGCATCCTGAAGGAGTTCGGCGAAAGCGGCCCGCCCGACCTCTCCGGCCTCGGCGACATCCGCGACACCGGCGGGGCCGCTCCTTCCGACCTGGGCAGCCTCGGCGACCTGGACGACCTCGGCGATCTCGACCCCAACTCTCCGCCCCCACCTCCCGATGACGACAGCCCCTCCGAGCCCGAGGAGGACCGCCCCTAAGGTCCCCCTCCAGGCTCCGCTTCCCGTCGGCTTCATGGGCTACCTCTTCTCGATGAGCGTCTCCGTTGAGGCGAAGTAGAGATCTGGATACCCGGGCAGCCGGGCGCGGAGCCACCCTGGAGTCGCGAAAATACGTACCTCGAAGGCGATCCACCCGGTTCGCGATTCGCCCGGGGGCAGGGTGAAGCCGCCAGCGAGATCGGGGCCGAGAGCGCCCGTGCCAGTGGGGTCGTACTCCCTGCCGTTGGCTCTGAGCCTCCAGGCTGGCGCCGAGATGTCCGCATCGCCCGTGTTCTCAACCGTGACCTGTGCGGCCCAGTACTGGTGGTATGGCCTCGCGGTGAGCGAAGGGTTCTCCAGGTCGGCACGGTCGAGGGTCGTGAGCAGCGTCACGCGGAGCGAGGGGCTCAAGGCTCCCTCCTCGGTGAAGTGACCCACGGTCCCAGGCTGCATGGCGACGTAGACATCCCTGTCCTCGTCGCTGGTGTCGAACCTTCCGAAGAAGGCGTTGATGGTGAGCGCGGCGCCGATGATCACGAGCGCGGCTGCCGTGGCGGGCGCGTGACGGGCGGCAGTGCCAAGCGGGCCCGGCAGGATGTCGCTCCACTGAGCTCGCTCCCCGCGTTCGCCCGGCAAGCCGCCTTCACGGGGGAGGCTTGCGATGGCGAAGGCCATTTCGAGCCGGTCTTCCCGCCTGAGGCGCTCCACCGCCACGTCCCGGATGACCGCGATGGCCACGATGGCCCCGGCTGCTGCCAGAACGGCTGCCGTGCCCAGCAGCGCGAACATGAGCGAGAACAGCAGGGCGGTTGCGGCCACCATCGCCACCCCAAGGAGCAGCATCTGCCGCGGTGATCGCGGGTAGCGGTCCCAGACCATTGATCGAGGATAGAGGGAGAGAGACACATCGCGGGCCTGGGGGATCTACCGTGGCCCTGCTCGTTCCTAACGGGAGACCTTCTCTTCGTAGATGGAGCGAATGGCGAAGTGGACGTCCGGGTAGTCGGGCAGGTGCGCGCGCAACCACTCCGGCTCGTCTACCAGGGCTACTTCGAAGACGAGCCAACCGGTTCGCGCCCCGCCCTGAGGGAGCGTGAAGCTGTCTCCCAGGACCTCGCCTGGTGCGTCGGCGGTTGCCGGGTCGTAGTCCTTGCCGCCGGCTCGCAGCATCCAGGCAAGAGAGGAGTTCGCTTGCGTGCCGATGTTCTGGACCTCGACCTCCGCTCCCCAGTACTTCATGCCGTTGGCGGGATGCCCGCCCCACTGGTGGACTCTGAGGAGGGTTACCCGCAACGACCGGCTCCGGTCCTCTTCCTGCCTGAGGTCGCCGGAGGAGCCCGCTTCCAGGAGCACATAGACGCTGTCGTCCAAGTCGGGGTTGATGAGGTCCCCGAGGAAGCTGTTGATGCCGAGCGCGACGCCGACGGTCAGGACAGCTACCAGCGTAGCGGGGGCCGTGCGAACCACGGTCCCGAGCGGCCCCGGCAGCATGTCGCTCCAGTGCCTGGGCGCAGCCCGCGTGCGCAGGGGGATCTCCTCGATCGGACGGCTTTCCGTGGAGAGAGCTACAGCACGCCGCGCTTCCCGCCTGGGGCGCTCCACCAAGAGTTCCCACACGAAGATCAGCGCAAGCAGAAAGCCCGCCGCGGCGAATGCACTTGCCAGCACATAGAGCGCGAACATCACGGCGATCACGGCGCCCGTGCCCATGACCAGTGCCGTGCCCTGGATGAGCATCTCCAGGGGTGTTCGCGGGTGTCGCAGCAAGCGCACGGACCGAGCATAGCGGAGCCCTGGCAGCCTCGCGGGAACGCCCCCTACGCCGGCTCAATCGTGGCGGTGAGGCCGCGCGATTGGAGCGCCTCGCGGTAGTGCTCCGCCGTCTCCTTCGGGCACTCGATCACCGTCGCCTGACCCTCGTTGTGCGCCTCGATCATGATCGCCGCCGCCGCCTCCACTGTGAGCGAGGGCACGCACTGCACGAGCGACTCGACCACGTGATCCATCGTGTTGTGGTCGTCGTTGTGGAGGACCACGCGGTAGGGCGGGATCAGCGCCAGCAGCGACTCCTCGTCGACGCCCGTCTCCGGCAGCGTCCCATGGGGTGGGCGCACCGCTGTCATCGTGGCGCGAGCCTGCCGAGGGCGAGGGCGGCCCGCTCAACCGTCGGGAAGACGGCCAGCCCTGCCTCGATCAGCTCGTCGCGGACGGAGTCGACCAGCGTTCGCTGCCACTCGACCGTCATCTCCGTGGCGCCCAGCACGACCGCGATGGGGATAGGCGAGCCCTCGATCGCTTCCTGCAGGCGCGTGCACGCGTGCCGCAGCCGTCCCTCCGCCTCGGGCCGCCCGAGGAACCACTCCTCGCCCACGTTCGCGATGCCGAGGTCGTAGCCGCCGGAGCCCGCCATCATCGCGAGCATGCCGTTCGCCGAGAGTCCGCTGCCCGCCAGGATGGACTGGTCGACCGGGTTCCGGATCCAGTCCGCGAGCGCAGGGGCGCGTTCCGCGACGCGCTCCCGGACATCCGCGGGCAGGGGCGGTAGCGCAAGCCCCTGGGCAGCGCAGGCGTCCGCCGATTGCACGCTGCGTCCGCCCCCTCCCCCGGCCACCGCCACCCGCCTTCCGTCCGGCCGCCCGAGGCGGGAGGCCGCCACCATCAGGTCGAGCAGCTGCTCCTGGCTGTGCGCCTCGATCGCGCCCGCCTGCCGCAGCATCCCCGACCAGATCGCCGCCTCGCCCGCGAGCGCCGCCGTGTGCGAGGCGGCCGCCCCGGCTCCCTCCGCCGACCGCCCCGCCTTCTGAATGATGACCGGCTTGCGCTCGGCCGCCCGTCGCAGGCCCTCGTAGAACCCGCGCCCGTCGGCCACGCCCTCCACGTAGGCGCCGATGACCTCCGTCCCGGGGTCGTCGGCGAGCCAGGCGAGCAGTTCGCCGGGGGTCAGGTCGAGGCCGTTGCCGTAGTTCGCCACCTTGCCGAAGCCCAGCCCCCGCGCCACCCCCCGGATCACCACCTCGACGGCGTTGTTCCCGCTCTGGCTCAGGAAGGCGACCGTGCCGGCGGTGCGGGGCAGGTCGGGGCGGAAGGCGATGCGGCCCGCCGGGTGGTAGACGCCCAGCCCGTTCGGACCGAGCAGGCGCACCCCCCGCGCTCGCGCCTTCTCCGCGATCTCCGTCTCCAGCGCCGCCGCCTCCGCGTCCCCGGTCTCGCTCAGCCGGCCCGTGAACAGGTGCAGGAAGGGAATGCCCGCCTCCCCGCAGGCGTCGACCACGCCGGGGACGCCGTTCGCCGGGATGCAGCAGATGACGAGGTCGACAGCGCCGGGCGCCTCCCCGAGCGCCGGGTAGGCGCGGTAGCCCGCGACCTCGTCGGCCCGCGGGTTGATCGGGTAGACCTCGCCCTCGAAGCCGAACTCCCGCAGCGCCCGGACGTAGTCGTGTCCCGGCGAATCCACGTTCGTGGAAGCGCCCACGACCGCCACCGCGCGGGGCGAGAAGAGCCGGTCAAGGTCCTGCCCGGGCATGGCGCGATTGTAGGCCCCGCCTCACTACGCTCTCGCCCCCCGACCCGCTACCCTGTTTGCATGACCGTCGCGACTGGACTCGGCCGCAAGCCCGACTGGCTGCGTGTGCGCTTCCCCGTGGGGGGAGGCTACGAGCGCCTGCGCGACCTGATGCGCGAGCAGGAGCTGCACACGGTCTGCGAGGAGGCGCGCTGCCCCAACATCGGCGACTGCTGGAACCGGGGCACGGCCACCTTCATGATCCTCGGCGACACCTGCACGCGCTCCTGCGGCTTCTGCGCCGTCACGACGGGTCGCCCCGGTGCGCTCGACCTCGGGGAGCCGAAGCGCGTGGCCTTCGCCATCCAGCGCATGGACCTGCGCCACGCCGTTATCACCAGCGTGAACCGCGACGACGTGGCCGACGGCGGCGCGAGCATCTTCGCCGAGACCATCCGCTGGACCCGCCGCCTCTCCCCCGGCACGACGATCGAGGTGCTCATCCCCGACTTCATGGGCGACTGGGACGCCCTCCAGACCGTTCTGGACGCCGCTCCCGAGATCCTCAACCACAACACCGAGACCGTCCCCCGCCTCTACGGTCGCGTCCGCCCCAAGGCGAAGTACGAGCGCTCCCTCGAGCTGCTCAGGCGCGCGAAAGCGGCCGCCCCCGAGCGCCTCACGAAGAGCGGCCTCATGGCCGGCCTCGGCGAGACGAAGGACGAGCTCCTCGCCGTCTTCGAGGACCTCCGCGCCAACGACGTCGACATCCTCACACTGGGCCAGTACCTGCGCCCCGACCAGCACCACCTCCCCATCGATCGCTACTACCACCCCGACGAGTTCGACGAGCTGGGCGAGGCCGCGCGCGAGATGGGCTTCGCGCACGTCGAGTCCGGCCCGCTGGTGCGCAGCTCCTACCATGCCGAGGAGCAGGCCGCCCCCGTCCTCCCTCTCCGCCCCGTCGCCGCCGGCGACGAGCTGCTCCCGCTGGTGGACTAGGGAGGGTGTCGAAATTCCAGGGGCGGTTGCTGGCAGCCGGGTTCGCCCTTTCCCTCGTCATGGCGACCATCCTGTCGCTGGCTGAAACCGAGACCGCACGAGCCGAGTCGCCACTCAGGTTTCAGGTTCGGGTCTGGCAGAACCTTGAGGATGCCGGCGACATCTGGGTGAGCGCTCGGCTGGCCGAAGGGTCGTGGACCACGCTGGGAACGACTCCGCTCCTGCTGGACGACGGACGTGAAGGGCGATACCACTTCGGCGACTTCCGGATAGAGGCCCCTCAGCGGGACGAGCCCCCCGCCCACATCGATGTTCGTATCTATCAGCACCTGGAGAACGACCAGCGCTTCGATATCAGCGCCCGACCACAGGGAGCCTCGCGGCTGATGTTGGGGAGAGTGGGACTGAGCCTGGACCATGGCTTGAGCACGAACGGCCAATATCGTTACGGCGACATCACCGGGACAATTCCCCTGTCGACACTGCCGTGGTACCGGCTGGATGGCCCTGCTCCATGCCTCGGGGTGCACCCACCGGGATGGGGGGCCGCGTACTTCCGGGAGTTCGAGAGACTCGCCGTGAGCGCGGTGTGCTACTGGGTAGATGACGCTGGCGAGGTGCGGACGTCACGCCTGTGGGAGTTCTATGTCGGATACCGCCTCTGGGGGGACATCGAGATCACGGGGTATGAGAAGAACCTGACCCTCTCGTTCTTCGACTCAAGCTACTACGTCCCTGACACCATCTATCTCATCGACGGAGTGTGTACCCCCAGCAGTTCGCTTGCGCCGGGAACCGGCATAGCAGGTCCCGTGCGCAGTTTTGCCACGGTTGCGGCCTGCGTCGAGGCGGGCAGTGCTGCTCCAGCACCCTAGACGTGAACAGGAGCCCCGCCGGAGCTCCCTACCGTTGCACCAGCGAGGTGATGTCCGTCAGCGCCCTCTACTGGAAGAGTCCGCGCAAGTTGTAAGCTGAAACGACCCGGATCGGCGGAGGAGCGCTCATGGCACAGATGTACACCGCCGCCGCCGTACGCGCCCAGATCGAGAAGTACGTTCTCGGCGACATCGACCGGGTTCAACTCGACGAGTGGTTGTTTCCCCTCCTGTGGCCGGATGAGGGGCCAGAGGATGCCCTTGACCTTGGTTGGAGTGCCGAGCTCCTGCTCATGGAAGCGGGCCGGGGCCACCTCAGCGAGGAGGAGTTGCGGACCAACCTTCGTAACCTCGTGGACGAGTCAGTCCCCGCCTGACGCCCTACTCCCGCACCAGCGCCGGGATGTCCGCCAGCGCGTCCGCCACCCGTACCCCCGCCTCCCGCAGCATCGACGCCTTCGCCGCCGCGCTGTCCTCGTCGCGCTGCACGAGCGCCCCCGCGTGACCGAAGCGCACGCCCGGCATCTCCGCCATGAAGTTCCCCGCAATGAAGCTCACGATGCGCAGCCGCGTCCCCCGCCCCCGGATCACCTCCACCAGCTCCGCCTCCATGGCCCCGCCCGGCTCGCTGAAGGTGACAACAGCCTCCGTCTCGGGGTCCGCCTCGAAGAGGGGCAGCAGGCTCGCGAACGACGACCCCGTGATCGGGTCGCCCCCGATCGAGATCGCCGTCGAGACCCCGAGGTCGTGCTGCGCCAGCAGGCTCGCAATCTCCGTCGTCATCCCGCCCGAGCGCGACATGATGCCGGCGCTCCCGGGGACGAAGCTGCGCGCCGTGTCCGCGGCGGGACCGCCCACGCTCCCGACCTTCGTCTTGCCCGGAGAGATGAGCCCCATGCTGTTCGGCCCGATGACGCGCACGCCCTCGCGTTCCGCCAGCTCCACCACCTGCGCCGCGTCCAGCCGTGGAACGCGCTCGGTCACGATGACGACGAGCGGGATGCCGTAGGCGATGCACTCGAAGGCGGCGTCGCGCAGCGCCCGAGGCGGCACCGCGATGACCGCCGCGTTCGGCGCGTGTTCCCCCACCGCCTCCCGCACGGTGTCGTAGACGGGCACGCCGTGAACGTCGCGCCCGCCCCTCCCGGGCGTGACCCCCGCCACCACCTGCCCCCCGTAGTCGAGCGTGTCGCGCGTGAAGGAGACGGCCTCCCGCCCGGTGATGCCGAGCACGAGGATGCGCGTCGCCTCGTCGATGAGGATGCTCACTCGGGGCCCCCCAGCGGCAGGATGACGTCCTCGCTGCGCCAGAGGTACCAGCAGGCGAGCGTCGCCCACGGGCTCCAGGGCGCCCCGATACGCTCGACCTCCTCGGGCGTGGCGGGCGCGTCGAGGCCGTAGAGGCGCATCATCGCGCGGTTCAGGCCGACGTCTGCCGTGGGCAGCACGTCCGGACGCCGCAGCTGGAACATCAGGAACATCTGCGCCGTCCAGCGCCCGATGCCGCGCACCGGCAGCAGATGCGCGATGACCTCCTCGTCGCTCCACTCCCCGAAGCGCTCGATGCTGAGCTTCCCCTCGGCGAAGTGCGCCGCCAGATCGCGCAGCGCCGCGGCCTTCTGCCGCGACACACCCGCCCCGCGCATCGCCTCGTCGTCGAGCGCGAGCACCTGCCCCGGCTCGGGGAAGAAGCCGCTCACCGCGTCTTCGGCGGTCGCGCCCTCGCGAAACAGCGCAACGAAACGCCCCAGGATCGTGCTGGCCGCCTTGCCGCTGAGCTGCTGGAAGATGATCGAGCGCGCCAGCGCCTGGAACGCCGTCGGCGACGGCTCGCGCAGCTGTGGCGGTCCTACCGCCTCGATCACCATATCCATCACGGTGTCCGCGCGACGCAGGTGCGCCACCGCCTGTTCCGTATCGATCGTCGCCGCCACCGGAGGAAGGTAGCGGCTGCCGGTGGCAGGCGCGACCTTTGAGCCACGGGCGGCGGCCACCTACGATCGTTCGTGACGGGAGGGCCCGATGACCACCGCCAAACTCTCGCCCGTACATCCCGGCGAGGTTCTCCTTGAGGAGTTCCTGAAACCGATGGAGCTCAGCCAGTATCGCTTGGCAAAGGACATCAGCGTGCCGCCGCGTCGCATCAACGAGATCGTCCACGGCACACGTTCTGTGTCCGCCGACACGGCGCTGCGGCTCTCTCGCTACTTCGGTCTCTCCGAGCGTTTCTGGCTGAACCTCCAGGCCCAGTACGACCTCGATGTCGAGCGCGACCGCCTCGGGGACCGGCTCGAGCGGGAGGTCTCCCCAAGGGCCGGCTAGCCCCCGCCCGACCGCCGCAGCACCGCCGCCGGCGCCCGCAGCCGCCACGAGTCACGCAGCAGCTCCGACAGCTCCTCGCGATCGACCGCCGCCAGCCGCACCTGGATCCACGGGTGCCGGTCGTAGTGCGGGGTCCAGAAGAACTTCTCCGGCTCCGCCTGCGCGAGCGCCTCGCGCTCGTCCATGTCGACCCGCAGCACGAGCGACTCGCCGTCCTGGTGCAGGCGCGCGAAGAGCCGGTCCTTCACGCGGAAGCCGGGCGTGCCGTACGACGGCTTCTCCGCCGTCTCCGGCAGGGCGAGGGCGAGATCGCGCACGTCGTCGGGTGTGGCCACGGCGCGAATCGTACCTGCTCGGTACACTCCCCCGGCGGCAGGCAGAGGGAGGTCCCGGGGAATGCAGCTCGAAGGCAAGACCGCGATCGTCACGGGTGGTTCGCGCGGGATCGGCTACGCCATCGCCGAGGCGTTCGTCGGTGAGGGCGCCCGCGTCGTCATCAGCGCGCGCGGCAAGGAGGCCCTCGACGAGGCGGCGAAGCGCCTCGGGCCGAACGCCATCGCCATCCCCTGCGACATCTCCGACCCCGACGCCGTCCGCACCCTTGTCGCTGAGGCGAGCCGCCTCGGGCTCGTCGACGTGCTCGTGAACAACGCCGGCATCAGCCCCTTCTACAAGCGCGTCGAGCACACCACCGCCGAGGACCTCGACCAGCTCATGGGCGTGAATCTACGCGGCGCCTGGTGCTGCGGCATCGAGGTGGCGACGCGCCTCTTCGAGGCGGAGCGGCCCGGCAGCATCATCAACGTCAGCTCCATGCTCGGTCTCCAACCCGACGAGCGCCAGGGCGCCTACGGCGTCACAAAGGCGGGCCTCATCCACATGGCGAAGGTGTTCGCGCTCGAGTGGGCCGACCGGGGAATCCGGGCTAACGCGCTCGCCCCCGGCTGGACCGAGAGCGACCTGACGAACGCCCTCTTCGAGAGCCGCCATGGCCCGCGCCTCAAGGGCGATGTGCCCCTCGGCCGCTTCGCCACCCCCGAGGACGTCGCCGCCGCTGCCGTCTACCTCGCCAGCGACGCCAGCAGCTACGTCACCGGCGCCGTCATCACGATCGACGGCGGCCGCTCCCTCCGCTAGAATCTTTGTTCTAATGCCTGTCCAGCAACTGGCCCCTGAGAACCGTGAGCGCGCCGTCGACTTCGTGCTGACGCACGCCCTCCCCCTCGACAAGGCCGTCTTCTACCACCACTTCCTTGATGGCGACCGGGAAACTGTCCTCGACGAGCTGGCCGCCCTCCAGAACGACGACGGCGGCTTCCGCGGCATGGAGGCCGACTTCCAGGACGAGGCATCCTCGGTGCTCTGCACCCTGCGCGCCCTCGAGATGATCGAGGAGCTTGGCGCCCACGCCCTCGACCTTCTGCCCGCCCGCGCCGTCGATTACCTGCTCGCGTCCTACGTGCCCGAGTGGCGCTCCTGGCCCCTCGTTCCCCGGCACGACAACAGCGCCCCCCACGCCCCCTGGTGGCACCGGACCGACGAGTTCGACGAGGGCTGGGGCTACTTCGCCGACAACCCCCGCCCGTCCGTCGTCGCCGCCCTGCACGCATTTGACCGGCACGTCGATGACGGGTTCCTCGACGAAATTACGAAGGTCGTCGTCGATCGCGCCGGCGAAGTCGACCCCGCCGCCGTCCAGAAGGACGCGCTCGAGTGCTACATCCGCTTCGCCACCACCCCCGCCGTCCCCGACGCCGCCCGCGAGGCCGTGCTGGCCCGCCTCCCCGAGTGGGTCGAGGCCACGCTGGTCACCGACCCCGCCGAGTGGGGCGGCTACGGCCTCCAGCCCCTCGACATCGTCGACGCTCCCGACTCACCCCTCTACGCCCCCTGCCGCGAGCACATCGATCGCCACCTTGACCACGTCATCGAGACGCAGGGTGAGGACGGCGCCTGGGCGCCCCACTGGAGCTGGATGGGAACGTTCCCCGAGGCCTGGGCGCAGGCCGAGGTCGCCTGGAAGGGGGTCCTCACGGTCAAGCGCCTGCGCCAGCTCGCCGCCTTCGGCCGCGTCGCCTGAGCGGCCGGGTTGTTCTTCACTTGAGTACAGGGCTCGGGAGAGCGCCATACTCAAGTGTCACTTTAGTATGGCTGCTTCCACCGTCCCTTACTAAAGCGACACTTGAATATGGAGGCTGGCCGCCACCCATATTCAACTCTGCGTGCATACGCGGCGCTCCGCTTCCCCTCCAACCGCCCCTGCGCCAAGATCGCGGGGTCGCCCGCCGGCGGCCTGGAGGCACCCGTGTCCAAACCCGTTGCGCTCATCACCGGCGCCAGCCGCGGCATCGGCAAGCAGCTCGCCATCGACCTCGCCGCCGACGGCTACGACCTCGTCGTCTGCGCCCGCTCGACCGCCGACTCCCCCGCCAGGCTGCCCGGCACCATCGACGAGACCGCCGAGCTGGCCCGCGAGCAGGGCGCCGACGTCCTCGTCGCCCCGCTCGACGTGCGCGACGAGGAGGCCGTCGCCGCCCTCGCCGACACGGTCTACGAGCGCTTCGGCCGCTGCGACCTGCTCGTCAACAACGCCGCCGTCGGCGTGCCCGGCGCCACCCTCGAGAACTCGACGAAGCGCTGGCGGCTCGCCACCGACATCAACATCCACGGCCCCTTCTACCTCATCTACTACTTCTGCCCGCGCATGCGCGACGCGGGCGAGGGCCGCGTCATCAACATCTCGTCCGGCGCGTCCGTGAACCCCGGCTTCCGCCGCATCAGCTACACGACCACGAAGCGCGCGCTCGAGGCGATGACCGAGGGCTTCGCGATCGAGCTCGAGGACTCCGTGGCGGTGAACTGTATCCGGCTCGAGCTGGGCGTCTGGACCGAGGGCTACGCCTTCACCCTCGGCGACGTCGACCGCTCCGACTTCGAGGACCCCGTGATCATGTCCGATGCCGTCCTCTGGATGGCCAAGCAGCCCCTCGACTACACCGGCCAGGTCGTCACCATCGCCGACCTGCGCGAGCAGGGCGCCGTCCGCCCGAAAACGACCGCCGGCTAGGCGCGGCGGGGCCTGCGCGCCCGACGCCTGCTAGACTCGCCGCACTTCCTGCCTGGAGCCCCGCCATGCGCTTCACCCACGAGAGCGATGTCGAGTCCTTCCGTGACGAGGTCCGCCAGTTCATCGCCGACGAACTTCCCAGCGAGGAAGAGCGGCAGGCGCACGCCCTGCGTGGCGGCTTCGAGACGCTCGAGGAAGAGTACGACTACACGATGGGCTTCCAGAGGAAGCTCGCCGATCGCGATTGGCTGGCCATGGCCTGGCCCGAGGAGTACGGCGGCGGCGGCGCTTCGCACATGCGCCAGCTCGTCTACAACGAGGAGATGTCGTACGCGGGCGCGCCGGTCGGGAACATGGGCATCGCCTGGGTCGGCCCCTCGCTCATGCTGTACGGGACCGACGAGCAGAAGCAGAAGTACATCCCACCGATCACGAGCGCCGACCAGTGGTGGTGCACGCTCTACAGCGAACCGGGCGCCGGCAGCGACCTCGCCTCCCTCCAGACGAGCGCCGTCCGCGACGGCGACGACTACGTGATCAACGGGCAGAAGATCTGGACCTCCGGCGGCCACCTTGCCGACTGGGGCTGGCTTGCGGCCCGCACGGACCCTGACGCCCCCAAGCACAAGGGCGTCTCACTGCTCATGCTCGACATGAAGTCGCCCGGCATCACCGTGCAGCCGCTCATCAACCTCGGCGATCAGCACAGCTTCAACGAGGTCTTCTTCGAGGACGTGCGCGTGCCCGTCGAGCAGCGGGTCGGGGAGGAGAACCGGGGCTGGTACCACCTCGCCGTCGCCCTCGACTTCGAGCGCAGCGGCATCGCCGCCTACTCCGGTGGGCGCCGCAACGTGGAGCGGCTCACCCGTATCGCCGGCGAGAACCCGCAGTTCTGGGAGCGCCGCCCCGGCATCCGCACCGAGCTCGCGGAGCGCATGGTCGAGGTGAACGTGGGCACGTTCCTCGCGTATCGCGTCGCGACGATGCAGGCGCAGGGCCTCGTCCCGAACCACGAGGCCAGCGCCAGCAAGCTCTTCGGCAGCGAGCTCGGCCAGCGGATCGCCCGGACGGGCATGCACATCCTCGGGATGGCGGGCCAGCTCCGTGGCGACTCCTCGCGTGTCGGGGTGGACCAGGCGCAGGGCTACCTGCAGTCCGTCTCGGGCACGATCGCGGCGGGCACGAGCGAGATCCAGCGCAACATCGTGGCTACCCGCGGCCTCGGCCTCCCGAGGGGGTAGCCGCGACGGGCCGCTAGCCTGCCCTCTGCTAGACTCGCGGGACTTCCTTCCGGAGCCGTCCCATGCGCTTCACCCACGAAAGCGACGTCGAATCCTTCCGCGCCGAGGTCCGCCAGTTCATCGCGGATGAGCTTCCCCCCGAAGAGGAGCGCCTTGAGCGCGCCCGGCGCGGCGGTTTCGAGACGAACGAGGAAGAGTACGACTACACGATGGGCTTCCAGAAGAAGCTCGCCGAGCGCGGCTGGCTCGCGATGGCCTGGCCGAAGGAGTACGGGGGCGGCGGCGCGCCGCACATGCGCCAGCTCGTCTACAACGAGGAGATGTCGTACGCGGGCGCTCCCGTCGGGAACATGGGCATCGCCTGGGTGGGCCCCTCGCTCATGCTCTACGGCACCGAGGAGCAGAAGCAGAAGTACATCCCGCCCATCACCAGCGCTGACCAGTGGTGGTGCACCCTCTACAGCGAGCCCGGCGCCGGCAGCGACCTCGCATCCCTCCAGACGAGCGCCGTCCGCGACGGCGACGACTACGTGATCAACGGCCAGAAGATCTGGACGTCCGGCGGCCACCTCGCCGACTGGGGCTGGCTCGCGGCCCGCACCGACGCCGACGCCCCCAAGCACAAGGGCATCTCCCTGCTCATGCTCGACATGAAGTCGCCCGGCATCACCGTGCAGCCGCTCATCAACCTCGGCGACCAGCACAGCTTCAACGAGGTGTTCTTCGAGGACGTGCGCGTGCCCGTCGAGCAGCGGGTCGGGGAGGAGAACCGGGGCTGGTACCACCTCGCCGTCGCCCTCGATTTCGAGCGCAGCGGCATCGGCGCCTACGCGGGCGGTCGTCGCACGATCGAGCGCTTCACGAGGCTGGTCGAGGAACGCCCGGAGCTCTGGCGCCACCGCAAGACCATCCGCACCGAGCTCGCCGAGCGCGCCATCGAGGTGAACGTGGGCACCTTCCTCGCCTACCGCGTCGCGACGATGCAGGCGCAGGGTCTCGTCCCGAACCACGAGGCGAGCGCCAGCAAGCTCTTCGGCAGCGAGCTGAACCAGCGCCTGCAGCTCACCGGCATGCACATCCTCGGCATGTCGGGGATGTTGCGGGGCGAGTCCTCGCGCGTCTGGTTCGACCAGGCGCAGGTATTCCTGCGCTCGGCCGCGAACACGGTCGAGGCGGGCACGAGCGAGATCCAGCGCAACATCATGGCCACCCGCGGCCTCGGCCTCCCCAGGGGGTAGGGCTACTGACTCCCGATCCCGTCCGCCTCTACCTTGTCCGGCACGCGCAGGCGCGCGCCGGCGACGGCTCGTACGGGCACGACACGCCCCTGTCCCCGCTCGGGCGGCGGCAGGCGGAGGCCGTCGCCGTCGCGCTTGCGCACGCGGGACTCGCGGCCATCTACGCCAGCCCCATGCGCCGCGCGCGCGAGACGGCCGAGCCGCTCGCCCGCGTGACAGGCCTCGCGGTTCAGGTCGATGACCGCCTCAGCGAGTTCGAGATCGCGGACTGGGATCCCGACGACGCGAACCACGAGTACGACTGGGCCTGGATGCCCGAACACACCGGAACTCCCGGTGGCGAGACCATCGGCGCGTTTGCCGAGCGGGTCGGCGCCGCCTGTGAGGACATCGTCCCGCCCCATGCCGGCGAGTCACTCGCCATCGTCTCCCACTCAGGCACCGGCGACGCCATCCTCCGCTGGGCCATGGGCCTCCCGAGCGACACCCCCTGGTTCCACGAGTTCGACCTGCCCAACGGGGCCATCGTCGAGCTCCTCGTCTGGCCCGAGGGCCGCCACAGAAGCGGCCCGCCGCGCTACGCCGCCATCCAGCGCGCTCCCAACCTCGACCACCTCCCCGACTCCCTCCGCACGCCCTACTGAGCGCGGAACCGGCGGCTAGCTCTCGGCGGCAGGACCCGCGCGCCACGCCCGCAGCGCCGTCGAGATGGCGAGGACCGCCACGCCCGCGTCGATCAGCCGCCAGTACTGCACGTCGGCCTCCACGTCGCCGCGCCCCCACTCCCAGGCGAACCAGTTCCAGAAGAAGAGGAGTGCGAAGAAGACCGTGCCGTAGAGGGCGGCCTTGGCCGTGAGCCATGACCGCGTCACCGGCGCGCCGGGTTCGTGGCCCGCGGCCCGGTTCTCGTGGATGACGGTCGCCAGCATCAGGACCAGCGCGACGGCCATGAGCCAGGAGATGATCTTCCAGCCGTCGGCCGCCGCGGCGACCGAGTCGTAGAAGCTCTGGAGCACGAACTGCGCGGCTGTGCCGACCCCGACGACCCCCAGGTAGATCGCCACCAGTTTGCGGAACGTTTGCATCGCTGCCATGCGATTGCCTCCTCGTTGCCCCCGTGCGCCAAGCCTACACATCGCGGCAAGAGCCCCGGGTTCTCCACCCGACAGGGGTACGATGCGGCAATCCACGCGACCGAGCGGAACGAGCTGATGGAGCGAGCCCGAATGAAAATCGATGACGTTTTCCTGACCACCTTCGGCTGGGACGTGCCCCACGGCGCCTATCCCGGCTCCTCCATCGCCTACGGTGGCGAGCGCCAGATGGGCGTGCTCACCATCCGCACCGACGAAGGGGCGGAAGGGCACGCCTTCCTCGGGTCCGCCAGCCGCGACGCGACCATGGACGCCGAGGCGCTGCTGACCCTGCTGAAGCCCGTCGTGATGGGCCAGAACCCGCTTGACATCGGGCGCTTCTGGCACGCCATGTGGAAGCGCCGGCGAGGCGTCTCCTTCCGCGCGATCGGCGCCGTCGATGTCGCCCTCTGGGACCTCGCGGGGAAGATCGCGGGACTGCCCGTGCACCGCCTGCTCGGCTCCTGCCGCAGCTCCGTGCCCGCATACGCCAGCTCTGCCGCTCTGCCCTCGCCCGAGGCCTACGCCGAGGAGGCGAAGTCGTTTCGGGACCGCGGCTGGACCGCCTACAAGATCCACCCCGACACGCGCCCGCTCGTCGATATCGATATCTGCCGCGCCGCCCGCGAGGCCGTCGGCCCGGACATGCGCCTCATGCTCGACTCCGTGTGGGCCTACAGCTACGAGGACGCCGTCCGCGTCGGCCGCGCCATCGAGGACCTCGACTACTACTGGTACGAGGATCCGCTCGAGGAGGAGGACGTCTACGGCTACGTGAAGCTGCGCCAGAAGCTCGACATTCCCATCCTTGCCACGGAGTTCGCCCCCGCCAGCTTCTACGGCATGCAGCAGTGGGTGCAGCAGCAGGCCACCGACATCCTGCGGGGCGACGTGGCCGTCTCCGGCGGCATCACCGCCCTCCACAAGATCGCCAACCTCGCCGACGCCTTCCGCATGAAGTGCGAGGTCCACCACGGCGGCAACTCGCTCAACAACGTGGCCAACCTGCACGTCATCATGGCCGTCAACAACTGCGAGTACTTCGAGGTGCTCCTGCCCGACGCCGCCCAGAAGTACGGGCTCGTGAACGACATCGAGGTCGACGCGAACGGCTTCGTCCACGCCCCCGAGGAGCCCGGCCTCGGCTACGAGATCGACTGGGACCTCGTCCGCCGCCGCCAGATCAGCGAGCTGCGCTAGCCCGGCCTACTCCGTAACGAGCGTGACCCTGTTCGGCTCCCGCACCAGCTTCGAGAGGGGGCAGCGTTCGGCGGCGTAGGTGTGCAGCGTTGCGACCTGCTCGGCAGAGGCGGCCGGCGCCTCCAGCGAGACACGGGCCGTGATGTCGAACGGCACATCCGGGTCGTCGCTCTCGATGCCGAGGAAGTGCGCGTCGTTGTTCGACGAGCTGACCGTCACCTCGACCCGGTCGAGCGGGATGTCGAGGGTTGCGGCGGCGATCAGATAGGTGTGCGTGAGGCACGTGCTGATCACGCCGCAGAACAGCTCCGGCGAGCTCGGCCCTAGGCCCCAGCCGCCGAAGTAGGGTCCGGAGTCGCCGATGAGCTCCCAGTCGCGCATGCGGAGCTTGCGCACGCCCGTCGCGTCGTCCGCGACACACGTTGCCGAGACGGTCTCGCGCCACTGCTCGCCGCGCGGCTTCGCCGACGCCGCCGAACGCATGGCGCGCGCCTTCTGACGCAGATAGTCGCGAAGCCCGCGGCCCTCGCTCATGTCAGTGCGCGCTCGCTCACCGGAACGACCACTCCGTCCCCTCGGGGCCGTCGTGCAGCTCGACGCCGAGCTCGACGAGCCCGTCGCGGACCCTGTCCGCGAGCGCGTACTGCTTCGCCGCGCGCAGCTCCGAGCGCAGCTCGACCAGCAGGTCGACGAACGGGGCCGCGTTCTCGTCCCGGTGCGGCGGCTCGTGCAGCGTGAAGCCGAGCACGCCCGCCAGCTCGCGCAGCGTCGCCTGCGCCTCGCCGGCGTCGTGCCCCTCGTCGTGGGCGCGGTTGATCGCGCGCGCAAGGTCGAAGAGCGCGGCCAGCGCGCGGGGCGTGTTCAGGTCGTCGTCCATCGCCTCCGTGAAGCGCTCGCGCGCTTCCGTCGGGTCGAGCGGGTGGCCGTCGGCGACGCCCTTCGAGAACGCCGCCTGCCGCAGCCGCTCCGCGCCAGCGCGGGCCGAGTCGAGCGCCTCCTCGTTGAAGGTGATGGGGCTGCGGTAATGGCTTGTCACGATGAACATGCGGAGCGCGTCCGTCCCGTAGCGGTCGAGCACCTCGTCGATGCCGACGATGTTGCCCACCGATTTCGACATCTTCTCCTCGCCCAGCTGCAGCAGGGCGTTGTGCAGCCAGAAGCCGGCGAAGGGCGGCTTGCCCGTGAACGACTCGCTCTGCGCGATCTCGTTCTCGTGGTGGGGGAAGATCAGGTCCGCGCCCCCGCCGTGGATGTCGATCTGCTCGCCCAGGGCGTTCATCGCCATCGCCGAGCACTCGATATGCCAGCCCGGCCGCCCCGGCCCCCAGGGACTGTCCCAGTGCGGCTCGCCCGGCTTCGCGCCCTTCCACAGCGCGAAGTCGAGGGGGTCGTCCTTCAGTTCGCTCAGGTCCACGCGCGCCCCGCTGCGCAGGTCGTCGACGTCCCGCTTCGAAAGCTTCCCGTAGTCGGCCTTCTCGCGGACGCGGTAGTAGACGTCGCCGCCCGAGGCGTACGCGACTCCCTTCTCAACCAGCCCCTCGATGAAGCTGATGATGTTCGGGATCTCCTCTGTCGCGCGCGGGTATTCGGTCGCGGGCAGGACGTTGAGGCGCGTGAGCTGCGCCATGTACGCATCGGAGTAGCGCTCGGCCAGCTCCTCGACGGGCGTCCCCGTCTCGTGCGAGCGCTCGATCAGCTTGTCGTCGATGTCGGTGAAGTTCTGGATGTGGCGCACGCCGTAGCCCCGCCACTCGAGGTAGCGGCGCAGCACGTCGAACACGATCGAGAAGAGCGCGTGGCCGAGGTGGGCCTCGCTGTACGGCGTCACGCCGCAAACGTAGAGGCGCACATCGCCCGCGATGGGGGCAAGCTCGCGCTTCTCGCCGGTAAGGGTGTCGCGCAGGTTGAGCATGGTCAGCTGCGTGGCGGCGCTTCGGCGGGCGAGCGCTCCTCGGCGTGGTGGTCGTCGTGGAGGCCGTCCACGTGTTCCTCGAGGTGCGCGATCAGCTCGCGCAGCTCGTCGACCCGTTCGTCGAGCTGGTTCAGGCGGTCCCACTCGGGGTCGGGCAGCCGCTGCATCACGCCGTTCGAGTCGTCGTGGAAGGCGACGATGTGACCGGGAACGCCGACGATGGTCGCCCGGGGCGGCACGTTCGTGATGACGACCGAGCCCGCACCGATGCGGGCGCTCTCGCCGATCTCGACGGCGCCGATTACCTTCGCGCCGGCGCCGACCACGTTGTTGCCGACCAGCGTGGGGTGCCGCTTCGTGCGGCGCGTGCTCGTGCCGCCGAGCGTGACGCCCTGGTAGATCGTGACGTCGGGCCCGATCTCAGTCGTCTCGCCGATCACGATCCCCATCCCGTGGTCGATCACGAAGCGCGGTCCGATGACCGCGCCGGGGTGGATCTCGATGCCGGTGACGAAGCGAACGACCTGCATGATGCCGCGCGGGAAGAGCGGCAGGCCGCGCCGGTGCAGTGCGTGCGCGAGCCGGTGCGCGAGGCGTGCGTGGAAGCCGGGATAGAACAGGACGACCTCGATTGCGCTCGTGGCCGCCGGGTCGCGGTCCATCGTCGCGCGGATGTCGTCGCGGATCTCGCTCAGGAGGGACATACGGTTCGCTACCTCTCGGGACTGGGCGGGTGTGGGCTGCTGTCGGGGACCGCTAGGCGCGGGACCCCGCCATACAGGTGCAACGTCGCAGCATGCCGTCCGAGGAGTGCGTCATGGCTGTCGAGCTTACGTCACGTAGCGGGCTAGTGGCTATCGCTACAGCCGCGCCGCCACCCGGTCGAGGATCGCGTGCGCGACGGCGTACTTGCTCAGGAGCGGCAGCCGCTCCGCCTCGCCCTCGCGGTGGAAGATGGTGACCTCGTTCGTCTCCGTGCCGAAGCCGCTGCCCGCCGCCGTCACGTCGTTTGCGACGATGAAGTCGGCGCGCTTGGCCGCCAGCTTGGCCGTGGCGTTCGCCTTCAGGTTCTCGGTTTCGGCGGCGAACGCGACCCGCACGCCGCCTCCCGGGAGCGTCGAGATGATGTCCGGCGTCTCCGTCAGCGGGAGCGTCATGTCGTCCTCGTTGAGGGCCGCCTTCTTGATCTTCTGGCCGGACGCTTCGACGGGGCGGAAGTCGGCGGGCGCCGCCGCCATCAGGAGCGCGTCGCAGCGCTCGGTCAGCGGTTCCAGCGCTCCCAGCATCTCCTCGACCGTCTTCACGTCGACCCGGTCCACGCCGTACGGCGTCGTCAGCTGCGACGGCCCGGTGACCAGCGACACCCGCGCTCCGCGATCGCGGGCGGCGGCCGCGATGGAGAAGCCCATGCGCCCGCTCGATCGGTTGCCGATGTAACGGACGGGGTCGAGCGGCTCCTGCGTGCCTCCGGCGGTCACGATGACCGCCCGTCCGCAGAGGTCGCCCTCGCGCCGGCCGATGGCGGCGCGTACCGCCCCGAGGATCGCCGGCGTCTCGGCCAGGCGCCCCGCCCCGAAGCGCCCGCTCGCGAGCCGTCCCTCGGCCGGCCCCACGACCTCGACGCCGCGCTCGATGAGCGCCGCGACGTTCGCCTCCACCGCCGTATTCGCCCACATCTGCGAGTCCATCGCGGGGGCGACGACGACCGGCGCTGTCGTCGCGAGCGCGGTCAGCGTGACCATGTCGCCGCCTCCGCCGTAGGCGAGGCGCGCCAGGCAGTCGGCCGTGGCCGGCGCGATCAGGAACACATCGGCGCGACGCGCGACCTCGACGTGCGCCTCCGCCTCCTCCGTCTCGAACATGTCCACGATCGCTTCCTGCCCCGTCAGTGACTGGAAGGTGAGCGGGGCGATGAAGCGCGTCGCCGCCTCCGTCATCAACACCTCGACGCTGGCGCCCGCCTGGCGCAGCTTGCTCGCCAGGTCGGCGGCTTTGTAAGCGGAGATGCTGCCGGTGACGCCGAGGGCGATGGTGCGCCCGTCGAGCGGGCGCTCACGGTAGGTTCCGGTCGTCTCAGCCACTGTTGAGGTCATGGATAAGCCGCAGCCCCTGGAGTGTGAGGTTCTGGTCGACGGTGTCGATGACGTCTGTTTCGGCTGCGATCTCGTTCGCCCAGCCGCCCGTGCCGATCACGGTCGCGCCGCCCCCCAGCTCTTCCTGGAAGCGCGCCACCATGCCCTCCACCAGCCCCACGTACCCCAGCAGGATGCCCGACTGGAGGGCGTGCGTGGTGTTCCGGCCGATCGCCGCGGGCGGGCGTTCGAGCTGCACCCGCGAGAGCATCGCCGCCCGGCTGAAGAGCGTCTCGCTGGCGATGCCGATGCCCGGCGCGATCGCGCCCCCGAGGTAGTCGCCCTGCGCGTCGATGGCGTCGAAGACCGTCGCCGTCCCAAAGTCGACGACGATGGCGGGCGCCCCGTAGATATTGATGGCCGCCACCGCATCGACGATGCGGTCGGCGCCCACCTGCCGGGGGTTGTCGTAGAGGATGCGCACCCCCGTGCGCAGCCCGTGCCCCACCACCATCGCGTCCACGCCGAAATAGCGCGCGCAGACCCGCTGGAAGGTGGGGAGCAGGGGCGGAACCGCGCAGCCGATGATGCAGGCGTCGACCGACTCCGCCGTCAGGTCGCTCGTGGCGAGGAGGTTCAGCATCAGGACGCCGTACTCGTCGGCGGAGCGTTCCGCTTCCACGCCGACGCGCCAGGTCGCCGCCAGGTTCCCGCCGGCGAACAGTCCCATGTGGACCGAAGTGTTGCCGATGTCGAGGGCGAGAAGCATGTCGCCGCCGCTCTGGGCTCCAGGGAGTCCCGTGCTGGCTTAAGCCTAGGCGCGCCCCCGACGTACACACAACAGGAAGCGGCTACACTTACCCGCATGACCACGACCCTTTCGCGCGTCCGCGAGCAGGCCGAGGCCGCGCGAGCGGCTTCCCGGCGTCTTGGCGTCGCGTCCACCGACGCCAAGAACGATGCGCTCGAGCGCATCGCCGCGCTCCTGCTTGAGCGCGAGGACGCGATCCTCGCGGAGAACGCCAGGGACCTCGTCGCGGGGCGGGAAGCCGGGCTCGACGACTACTTCCTCGAGCGCCTCACGCTGACCCCTGCCCGCATCGCCGGCATGGCCGCCGATACGCGCCACATCGCCTCCCTCCCCGACCCCGTCGGCGAGACGATCGACGCGCGCACCCTCCCGAACGGCCTCCAGATCTCACGCAAGCGCGTGCCCCTGGGCGTGGTCGCCTGCATCTACGAATCGCGCCCGAACGTGACCATCGACATCGCCACGCTTTGCCTCAAGAGCGGCAACGCCGCCGTTCTCCGCGGCGGCAAGGAGGCGGTGCACAGCAACGCCGTCCTCGGCGACCTCCTTCGCGACGCCCTCGAGGGCTCGGAGCTGCCGAGCGAGGCCGCCCAGGTCATTCGCGACCCCGATCGCGCCCACATCGACGAGCTCCTGCGCATGCACGACGTTATCGACCTGATGGTGCCGCGCGGCGGCGCCGGGCTCATCAGCTACGTACGCGAGACGGCGACCATGCCCGTCGTCGCCCACGGCGAGGCCGTCTCCCACACCTACGTCGACTCCGAGGCCGACCTGGCGATGGCCCTCAAGGTGGTCGACAACGCCAAGACGCGCCGCTACAGCATCTGCAACGCGCTCGACACGCTGCTCGTGCATGAGGCCGTCGCCCCCGAGCTGCTGCGTTCCCTCGCCGCCCGCTGGGCGGGAGCGGTCACCCTGCTGGCCGAAGGCCGTTCCCTCGACCTGCTCGCCGGGCTGAACGTCCCCGGCCTCACCGTCGAGGCCGCCGGCCCCGATGACTGGGACACGGAGCACCTCGCGCTGCGCGCGGGCGTCCGCGTGGTCGGCTCGATGGATGAGGCGCTGGCGCACATCGAGGCGCACGGCAGCAAGCACAGCGAGGCGATCATCACCGACAGCTACGAGAACGCCATGCGCTTCACGTCGGAGGTCGACGCCGCCGTCGTCTACGTGAACGCGAGCACGCAGTTCACCGACGGCGCCCAGTTCGGGTTGGGCGCCGAAATCGGTATCTCCACCCAGAAGATGCACGCCCGCGGGCCCATGGGGCTCGTCGAGCTCACCAGCTACAAGTGGATGGTCCTCGGGTCGGGCCACGTTCGCCCCCTGTGAGCGAGCGCATTTCCGACCGCCGGGGCCACCGGGAGGACCAAACGTGATCAGCTTCGACCGCGAGGTGCGCACCCCTCACTCGGAGGGGTACACCATCCTCGATGAGGGCGAGATCGTGGGGCGCGTGGACCTGCACATCCAGGGCCCCAACATCCACGCCACTCTCTGCACCACCGCCGACGCCAGCGACGACCGCGTGCGCGAGCTTATCGACGCCGTCGACGAGCAACTGGCGATGACGGCCGACCCCTTCCGCGAGGACTTCATCGTGACGGTCTGGAAGGGTGTTCCCGCCGGCGTCTACGGCGACGCCGAAGCCGGCGACGACACCATCAGTCTCGGGGAGATCGGCCAGACCTAGCCGCCCGCCGCCTCGTGCGAGCCCTTCGCCCCGGTCTCGGAGGGCTCGGGAAGCTTGCCCTCCTTCGCGAGTTTCAGGTAGTGCTTCTGGCGCGCTTCGACCTTGAGGGCGACTTTCGTTTCCACAACGATCTCCCCATCGTCTGCGATGACTACGGGGAACTCCTCTTCGATGATGCGGTTGCCATCGCGATAGACGCGGATCATCTTCGTCGTGTGTCGTCTGGTCATGGGGTTTCCTCATCCGCAGGATAGGCGGTGATAAGCCTCATCGGTTCTACCTCGTAGTTTACGAGGGCGATCAAGTTGGTACCGTCCGGCGCCTGGCAGGCGATGGCGCAGACGGCACCTCGGGGTGCCGTTCTCCGTGGTCGTCCCCAGCGATCCTGGGGTCTCCGTGTGCAATGCCGAAGATGACTTCGGAGTACCACGGTCGGCCCCCGATTCCCATGCGCTCGTGAAGGTAGTGGTCGGTGAAGTCGAGGGTTCCTTCCCTCGCCGCGGCCACGATCGCTTCCAGGTCCGCCGGCATGGAGGGGTGGTTGCCGTCAGGGGAGGCGGAGGAGGCCGGAGGCGCTCACCTCGAACAGGGCTGAGGCCGCACGGTCGGTGGCCTCGAAGGCGGGCTGCGGGTACACGCCGATGAAGAGCACGCCCAGCAGCAGCAGTCCCGCCAGCGCGCCCAACAGGGGCGCGGGCCGGAACCGCGTCTGCCCTTCGGGCGGATCGAACAGGTACATCTGTCGCATGATCATGAGGTAGTAGTAGAGGCTTACGAAGCTGTTCGCCGCCGCCAGGCCCACCAGCCAGAGCAGTCCGTCCGTCATGCTCGCCTGGAACAGGAGCAGCTTGGTCGCGAAGCCCGCGAAGAAGGGCAGGCCCGCGAACGAGAAGAGCGAGGCCGTGATCACCAGCGCCAGGAAGGGTTGCGTTTCGGCCAGGCCCCGCAGCCCCGCGATCGTGTCGTCGCCCGTTCGGTTGTAGTGCGCCGTCAGCGCCGTGAACAACGCCAGGGTCGAGACCGTGTAGCCGACGATGTGCAGGAGCAGCGCGCTCGAGGCGTTCTCCGCCGTGGCCGCGTCGCCGTAGCCGATGGCGGCGATGGCGATGAGCATGTAGCCCACCTGCCCGATCGAGCTGTAGGCGACCAGCCGCTTCAGGTTCGACTGCTGGATGGCGAGCAGGTTGCCCGCCGTCATCGTGATCGCCGCCAGCGCCGCGATCACCGCCCGCCACTCCACCGCGTCCACCACCAGCGCGCCAGTGAAGAGCCGCAGGATGAGAGCGAAGCCGGCCGCCTTGGAGGCCGTCGAGAGGAACGCCGTGATCGGCAGGGGGGCGCCCTGGTAGGCGTCCGGCGCCCACATGTGGAACGGCGCCGCCGACACCTTGAAGCCGACGCCCGCCACGATCAGCATGATCCCCACGACCGTCGCCGCGTCGGTGCCGCCCTCGCGCGCGGCCAGCGCCTCGGCGATGCCCTCGTACGAGGTCGTGCCCGTCACGCCGTAGATGAGGCTGATGCCGTAGAGCAGCATGGCGCTGGAGAAGGCGCCCAGCAGGATGTACTTCAGGCTCGCCTCGTTGCTCAGCCGGTCGCGCTTCAGGTAGCCGACCAGGATGTAGAGCGAGAAGCTCAGCAGCTCGAGCGAGATGTAGGCCGTCAGCAGCTCGCGCGAGGCGGCCATCAGCACCATGCCCGTGCCCGCGACGAGCAGCAGGCCGTAGTACTCGCCCGCCGTGCTCGTGCGGTCGCGCATGTAGTGCGCCGAGATGAGGGCGATCGCCATCACGATGCCGGCCGCCAGGATGCGGAAGTAGGTCGTGAAGTCGTCGGTGAGGAGCAGCCCCTCGAAGTCGCCCGGTGTGTCGCCGATGTAGGGGATGGCCGCGACCAGCCAGGCGAGCGCGCCCGCCGCCGTCGCGTAGGCGAGGTAGTCCTTCCGGATCTTCGGCCAGATCAGCTCGGCCGCGAGGATGGCCACCGCTCCGCTGATGGCGATGAACTCGGGAATGAAGAGGGTGAAGTCGCGCATCAGCTAATCACCCCCGGGAGGCTCGTGACCGTGTTCGCCAGCCGGTCCGTGAACGGTGACCACCAGAGACCCATCGCGAGCATGGAGAGGATGAGCAGCACCGCCGAGATCGTCTCGATCGGCGAGAGGTCCTTCAGGTCCTTCCAGCGCGGGTTGAGCGGTCCGAAGAACACCACGCCGAACATGCGCAGCATGTACGCCGCCGCGATCGCCGCCGCCAGGATGGCTAACCCTCCGAAGACCGGATACGTGCGGAAGGCGCCGACGAAGATGTGGAACTCCGCGGTGAAGCCCGAGAGCCCCGGCAGGCCTACGTTCGCGAGGCCCGCCACCACGTAGGCGATCACCCACAACGGCATTACCTTCGCGACACCTCCGAAGTCGCTCAGGTCGCGCGTGTGCGCCTGGTCGTAGAGCGCTCCGATGAGGAGGAAGACGAGGGCCGTCATCACGCCGTGGCTGAACATCTGCAGGGCGGCGCCGCTGACGCCGACCTCGTGCAGGGTCGCCAGGCCGATGAGCACGTAGCCCATGTGGCTTACCGAGCTGTAGCCGCTGATCAGCTTGAAGTCGCGCTGCGTGAGCGCCGCGATCGCGCCGTAGAGGGCGCCGATGGTGCCCAGCACCAGCAGCGCCGGCATCCAGAACTCCGCGCCCTCGGGCAGGATCTGGATGCCCAGCCGGATGATGCCGAAGGCGCCCAGCTTCATCAGCACGCCCGCGTGCACCATCGAGACCGAGGTGGGCGCCGACATGTGGCCGTCGGGCGACCACGTGTGCAGCGGCCAGAGGCCTGCCAGCACGCCGCAGCCCACCGCGAAGAAGGGGAAGATGATCTTCTGCGTCTCCGCGCTGATGAGGCCGTTCTCGCCGGCTGCCCAGAGCGTGGGCAGGTCGAACGTGCCGAGGCCCGCCTCGTGTACGACCGCGAAGATGCCGATCCAGATGCCGACCGAACCGCCGACCAACATCAGCGTCAGCTTCATCGCGCCGTATTCCTTGCGCGTCGAGCCCCAGATGCCGATGAGCATGTAGAGCGGCACCACCGCCAGCTCGTAGAAGAAGAAGAAGAAGAACAGGTCCAGCGCGAAGAACGTCCCGTAGACGCCCGCGATCAGGATCCAGAAGAGGATGAAGAAGTCCTTCGCGCGGTACTCCAGCTTCCACGCGATGAGCGTGCCCGCGAAGGCCACCACGCCCGTGAGCAGCGTCAGCAGTGCGGAGATGCCGTCCACGCCGAGGTGCAGGGAGATGCCATTCTCGCCGAGGAACCCGACGTTCTCGATCCAGGGCCAGCGGAGCTGCATCTGCAGCACCTCGCCGCTCGCCTGGTAGGCGAGGAACACGTACACCGAGAGTCCCAGCAGGATCGCGCCGATGACGGCCGAGAAGTAGCGCGCCGTCATCTTCTGCGAGCCCGGCACGAACAGCAGCACGCCCGCCGCCAGCAGCGGCAGCGCGAGCGCGGTTACCAGCACGTAGCCCTGCGCGGTATCCATGCCCTAGCTCCCGACCGCCAGGCTGATGAGCGTGAGGGCGACCACGCCCGCCGCGATCGCCATCGCGTAGTTCGGCACGCGGCCCGTCTGCAGGTGCTTCAGCAGGAAGCCCGTGTAGTCCGTCAGCGTCGCCGACCCGTCCACGCCCGTGTCGTTCACGGCGAAACGGTCGAACCAGCTCACGAGGTAGCTGAAGCCCAGTACCACGCGGTCGATGAGGAACTGGTACAGCTCGTCGAAGTAGAACTTCCGCTGCACCATCTCGTAGACCTTCGGCTGCCACTCGGCCAACACCGTCGAGCGGTCCAGGCGGCCGTTCCAGTAGAACCAGGCGCCGCCGAAGGTGCCGATCACGAACAGCGCCGTGGAAAGGCCCACGAGGCCCCAGTCCACCTGGAACACGGATGGATAGTGCAGGAACACGAACTCGCTGAACCCGCCCGGGAAGCCGAACGCGCTGCCGAAGTCGTGGAAGATGAAGAAGCCCGCGACGATCGACATGAAGGCGAGGAAGACCAGCGGCAGCGTCATCACCGCGCCGGTCTCGCGCGTGTGGCTCGCGACCTCCTCGTCCTGCGGCTTGCCCAGGAAGGTGCGGACGAAGAGCCGCGCCGTATAGAACGCCGTCATGATCGCGGCGATGGAGATGAGGAGGAAGAAGAAGGAGCCCTGGCCCTCAACCGCGTGCAGGATCTCGTCCTTGCTCCAGAAGCCCGCCAGCGGGAAGAGTCCCGCCAGGGCCAGCGAGCCTATGAGGAAGGTGGCCGCGGTGATGGGCATCTTCCGCCATAACCCTCCCAGCTGGCCCATCTCCTGGTGGTGGTGCGTGCCGATGATGACCGACCCCGCCCCCAGGAAGAGCAGCGCCTTGAAGAAGGCGTGCGTGAACAGGTGGAACATGCCGGCGCTCGCGTACCCCGCCCCGAGGGCGACGAACATGAACCCCAGCTGGCTCACCGTGGAGTAGGCGAGCACCTTCTTGATATCCGTCTGCGCGAACGCCACGACCCCGCTGAAGAGCGCCGTCAGCAGCCCGATGACCAGGACGACGTCGAGCGCGCCGGCCGCCTCGAACACCGGCAGCATGCGCGCCACCAGGTAGACGCCCGCCACGACCATCGTGGCCGCGTGGATGAGGGCGCTGACCGGCGTCGGGCCCTCCATCGCGTCCGGCAGCCAGACGTGGAAGGGCAGCTGCGCGCTCTTCCCCATCGCTCCCAGCAGGATGAACATCATCGTCACGAAGAGGCGCGCATCGCCGATGGCGCCCTCCTCGACGTAGTGCGTGATCTCGAGAATGTTGAAGGTTCCCGTCGCTTCCCAGAACAGGATGATGCCGATGAGCAGGCCGACATCGCCCACGCGCGTCGTGATGAACGCCTTCTTCGCCGCCTCCACCGCCGAGCGCCGCTCCCAGTAGTGCCCGATGAGCAGGAACGAGCTCAGGCCCACCAGCTCCCAGGCCACGTAAAGCAGGAGCAGGTTGTCCGCCAGCACGAGCATCAGCATCGAGGCGACGAACAGCTGCAGGACGGCGAAGTACCACCAGTAGCGCGGCTCACCCTTCATGTAGCCGACGGAGAAGATGTTCACCATCAGCGCCACCGTTGTGATCACCGCCAGCATCACGATCGTGATCGGGTCCACGGCGATGCCCATGTTCAGCTTGAAGTCGCCGATGGCCGTCCACTCGATGCTGTTCAGGACCGGCCAGGCGCCGTCGCCCAGGTTCAGGAAGTTCGCCAGCACGGCGAAGAAGAGCGCGAAGATGGAGGTCGCGCAGAGCACCGCCAGCCAGTCGCCCTGGCGCGGGAGGTTCCGGCCGAAGGCCGCCATCACGATGAAGGCGATGGCGGGGACGGCCGCCAGGATCCAGGCGTGCTCAGCCATGCACCGCTCCCTCTACCACCGCATCGTGGCCGCCTCGTCCACGTTGGCGGTCGAACGGTTGCGGAAGAGCCGGATGACGATGGCCAGCGCCAGGCCAACCTCGGCGGCGGCCACGGCGATGACGAAGACGGCGAAGATGATGCCCGTCGCCTTGTCCGGGTCGAGGTAGGCGGAGAACGCCACGAAGTTCAGGCTGACCGCGTTCAGCATCAGCTCCACGCTCATCAGCACCAGCACCGCGTTGCGGCGCGCGAGTACGCCGTAGACGCCGAGCGAGAAGATGATCCCGCTGAGGACCAGGTAGTTCTCCATCGGAACCACTAGTCTTCGTCCTCCTGCCGGGCGATGACGATCGCGCCGATGAAGGCGACCAGCAGCAACGCGGCTGTGATCATGAACGGCGCCCCGAAGTTCTGGAACATCTGCTCGCCGATGTGCTCGATCGAGACCGCCACGGCGTTCTGACCGAGGTCGCCCGGCCAGGCCGTCGAGACGGCCACGCCGATGAGCGTGACCATCAGCCCCAGCGCCACCAGCGCCCCGAACGGAGCCTGCACGCCCGTGGTCGGCTCGGGCTCACCCGAGGCCGCCATCCGCGTCAGCATTAATGCGAGCAGGATGAGCACCGTCACCGCCCCGCCGTAGATGAGGAACTGCACGAGCGCGATGAACTCGATCGTGAGGAAGAGGTACATCGCCCCCACGCCCGCGAGGCTGAGGATGAGGAAGATGGCCGAGTGGATGACCGTGCGCGCGAACACCACGCCCGCAGAGACCGCCACGATGGCGACCGCGAAGATCCACCACAGGACTTCGGTGGTCACGCGCTGCCGTCCCCTCCGCTGCCGTCGGCGGACGGAAGGGTACCGCCGAGCTCGGTAATGGTCGCGACGATGTCCTCGGGGATGGGCTCGCCCTTCTCGACGTGCTCGCGCGCGGTGCGCTCCGCCTTCATGCGGCGCGCCCGCAGCTTGCGCGGCGAGTTCGGGTCGCCCTGCGCGCCGGCGGCAGCCGGAGCGGCGGCGGGCGCCTCCGCCGGGGCCGCGCCCGCGGGAGCCGGGTCGTTCCCCGTGATCTCCTTGTAGAGAGCGCTCTCCGTGTCGTTCAGCGTCTGCAGGACTTCCGCAGGGACTTCCTCGCTCTTCTCGATGTGCTCGCGGGCGGCGCGCTCCGCCTTCATGCGGCGCGCGCGGACCTTGCGCGGCGAGTTCGGGTCGCCGACGTCGCCCGCGGGGGCGGCTGCCGCTGCCGGCGCGGCCGCGGCGGGGGCCGGTGGGGGCGTGCCGATGGGCGGCACCGGCTCGCCCGTGATCTCCGTGTACATCTCGCTGGCGTAGCGCCGCAGCGAGGCGATCGTCTCCGCGCTCACCTCGCCCGCTTCGCGCTCGGCGCGCGCCTCGCGCTCCGCCTTCATGCGGCGCGCGCGCAGCTTGCGCGGCGAAAGCGAGGCGACCTCGTCGTCCTCGGCGGTGCCGCCGGCGGCGGCCGCCGCCGTCTGCGCCTGCACCTCGGGCTCGCGCTCCTGGATGGCCGCGCCCAGCCCCTGCGCGATGCGCTCGGCCTGCGCTTCCTGCGCCTCCGGCCGCGCTCCCGCGAAGCCGATCGCGGGCGGCTCCTCGCCCTCGGCCAGGGCCGCGTTGCTCTCGATGTTGTCCAGCGGCCGGAAGGGGTTCGGCAGCCTGCCGCTCTTGCTCGCCTCCAGCAGGTCCTCAATGTCCTTGTGCAGATCGCGGCGGTCGTAGGCGGAGTGCTCGTGCCCTTCCCACGTGTTGTCCATCGCGATCGCCTCGAAGGGGCAGACCTCGATGCAGATGTTGCAGCGCATGCAGCGCGCGTAGTCGATCCAGAACTTCTCGATGATCTTGCGCCGGTCGCTCGTGCCCTCGGGGTGCTTCGGGTTGTCGTGCATCACCGCCGTCATGCAGTCGACCGGGCAGTTCCGCACGCAGATGTTGCAGCCCGTGCAGAAGGGCTCGTCGTGGTCGAAGTCCCACGTCAGCACGGGGAAGCTGCGCTGGCGCTCGGAGAGCTCGTGCTTCTCGTCCGGGTACTGGATGGTCACCGGACGCCGCGTGAACGTCGAGAAGGTGGTCGCGAGGCCTTTCAGGATGCCGATCATGGGTTGGGAACCTCAGCGTGCTTGTAGCTCCCCACGAGATTCTTCGTGGAGGGCTTGCGGGCGGCCCGCAGGTAGATGCCGCCCAGGAACAGGATCGCCCCCACCCAGTTGACCGCCGCCAGGATCGGCTCCGGCCAGTCGTAGTAGAGGAAGAGGCCGTTGATGAGCAGGAGGGCGAAGCTCACCTCGATGAGCGCCTTCCAGCAGAAGCTCATCAGCTGGTCCATGCGCAGCCGCGGCAGCGTGGCCCGCACCCAGAAGATGAGCACGATCATGATGAGGCTCTTGATCAGCGTCAGGACAAGCTGCCAGCCCCAGCCCCAGTCGTCGCCGAAGGGGAACTGCCAGCCGCCCAGGAAGATGGCCGACCCGAAGATGCTGAACGCCCACAGCGAGGCGTACTCGGCCAGCTGGAACATGCTCCAGCGGATGCCCGAGTACTCCACGAAGTAGCCGCCCACGATCTCCGACTCCGCCACGGGGATGTCGAAGGGCGCCCGGTGCAGCTCCGAGAGCATGGCCGTGAAGAAGATGACGAAGGCCAGCGGCTGGATGAGGATGAACGGCCGCGTGTCCTGCATCGCCACGATCGCGTTCAGGTCGAGCGTGCCCGCCACCATCGCGACGGCCAGCAGGGCCACCACCAGCGGGATCTCGTAGCTGATCATCTGCGCGGCGGCGCGCACGCCCCCGAGCAGCGCGTACTTGTTGCCCGAGCCCAGCCCGGCCATCAGCACGCCCACGATGTTCAGCCCCAGCACGGCGAACACGAAGAACATGCCCAGCGCCAGGTTGCGCACGCCCCAGTCGCGCGCGAACGGCAGCGCCACGAGCACGAGGAAGACGGGGATGAAGGTCAGGTAGGGCGCGAACTCGAACACCCAGCGGTCGGCGTTGCGAGGCCGGATGTCTTCCTTGATGAGCAGCTTGATCGCGTCGGCGAAGCCCTGCAGCAGCCCGATCGGACCCGTCCGCGTCGGCCCCAGCCGCATCTGGAAGCGCGCCACCACCTTGCGCTCGCCGTAGGTCAGGTAGACGACCACGAGCGTCATCACCAGCACGACGATGACGATGCGGATGATCGCGTCGAGCCAGCTCAGCCCGAAGAACACCTCGCCGAACGGCAGATCGCTCACTTGTCCACCTCGCCCAGCACGATGTCGAGCGACCCGAGGATGATGATCGCGTCTGCCACGTAGCTGCCGACCACCAGGTCCCGCAGGGCCGAGAGGTTGCAGAAGGAGGGGGAGCGCAGCTTCGCGCGGTACGGATTCGTGCCGCCCCTCGCCATCAGGTAGACGCCGTACTCGCCCTTCGTGCCTTCCGTGGGCATGTACAGCTCGCCCTCGTTGATACGGAGCGTCTTCGGCAGCTTCGGCGCGAGCACGCGGCCCTCGGGCATCTGCTCGAGGCACTGCTCGATGATGCGCACGCTCTGGTAGCACTCCGCCAGGCGCACGTGGAAGCGATCGAACACGTCGCCCTGGAGGCCCACCGGAATCTCGAAGTCGATGTTCGGGTAGACGCTGTAGGGCTCCGCCTTGCGGATGTCCCAGGGCACGCCCGTAGCCCGCAGCATCGGACCCGTGAAGCCCCACGCGATCGCCTGCTCCGGTGTCACCGGCGTGAGGTCCTTGCAGCGCTCGACGAACACCTCGTTGCCCGTCAGCAGCCCGTCGAAGTCCTCAAGCCCCTGCTTGATCGAGCCCAGCACCCAGCGGCAGCGCGACTCGAAGTTGTCGGGCAGGTCCATCGTCACCCCGCCGATGCGGAAGTAGGTGGGGAACATGCGGTCCCCCGCCACCTCCTCGAACAGGTCGTAGATGCGCTCCCGCTCGCGCCAGGCGTAGACGAAGCTCGTGCCGAACGAGCCCACGTCCGCTCCGAAGGCGCCCAGGAACATGAAGTGCGAGTTGATGCGGGACAGCTCCATCATGATCACGCGGATGTAGTCCGCGCGCTCCGGAACCTCGATGCCGGCCAGCTTCTCGACGGCCATCGTGTAGGCGCCCTCGCAGCACATCCCCGCGAGGTAGTCCGTGCGGTCCCACCAGCCCATCGCCTGGCGGTAGTCGGCGTTCTCGGAGAGCTTCTCCAGGCCCCGGTGCAGGTAGCCGATGTACGGCTCGCAGCCGACCACGAGCTCGCCGTCGACCGTCAGCACCATGCGGAACACGCCGTGCGTGGCCGGATGCTGCGGCCCGACGTTCACGGTCATGTCGACCGTATCGAGATCACCCTCGGCGGTGGTCACGCGCTCCTCGGGCCAGACCGACATCTAGACCTCCACCCCGGGCGGGCCGTCTTCGATGCCCTGCAGGATCTCGGCCTTCTGCAGCGGGTGAGCTTTGCGCAGGGGATGGATGCGGAGGTCCTCCTCCAGCAGCAGGTTGCGCGGGTCGGGATGCCCCGTGAACACCAGCCCCACCATCTCCGCCGCCTCCCGCTCGTGCCAGTTCGCCGCCGGGTAGAGCCCGGTCAGCGTTGGCAGCTCGCAGCTCGGGATGGGCGCCGCCACCGTGATCTGGACGGCGTGGCCGTGGGGGAAGGAGTAGAGCTGGTACTTCGCCTCGAGGCCCGCCTCCTCCATGTCGAGCGCGACGATGTTGCGCAGCAGGTCGAAGGAGAGATCGGCGTCGTCGCGCAGGCCCGTGACGAGCGCGAGGAAGTGCTCGGGCGCGACCCGCAGGTCGGCGTAGGTCTTCGTCTCGGAGGCCTCGAAGGGGATGTCCGGCAGCCGTTCCCGTACGAGCGCCACGATCTCCGGCTCGCCGATGACCGGTTCGGCGCTCACCCGACCATCCTCTTCTCTTCCATGATCTTCTCCTGCAGCCGCAGGAAGCCGTCGAGCAGCGACTCCGGCCGCGGCGGGCAGCCCGGCACGTACACGTCCACCGGGATGATCTTGTCGACGCCCTGCAGCACGCGGTCGTACTCCGTGTAGGGCCCGCCGTTCGTCGCGCAGGCGCCCATGGAGATGACGTACTTCGGGTTCGGCATCTGCTCGTAGAGCAGCTTGATCGCCGGCGCCATCTTCTTCGTGACCGTGCCCGAGACGACCATCACGTCGCTCTGGCGGGGGCTGGGCCAGGGGACGATGCCGAAGCGGTCGAGGTCGTGGTTGGCCATGAAGGTGCCGATCATCTCGATCGCGCAGCAGGCCAGCCCGAAGGTCATCGGCCAGAGCGAACTCTTGCGGCTCATCGCCAGCACCGTGTCGACGCCCGTCTGCAGGATGCCCGGCATCACGATGCGGTAGGCCGCCGTCTGGTCGGGAAGGTCGACGGGCGTCAGGCGCTCCGCCTCGTTCCCGTAGTCGGGGACGTAGGCCGGCATTGCCGGTCCGTCGGCGGGGGTGGCTGCTTCGTCGCTCATTTCCACTCCAGCACGCCGCGCCGCCAGGCGTACAGCAGCCCGGCGCTCAGCACGACGATGAAGACGAACATGTACCAGAAGGCGTAGACGGGCAGGTCGAAGAAGACGACCGCCCAGGGGAAGATGAAGATCGTCTCCACATCGAAGATGAGGAACATGATCGCGAAGATGTAGTAGCGGACGTGGACCTGCGCCCAGTTGCGCCCGATCGGGAGCATCCCGCACTCGTAGGAGACGCCCTTGCCGCGCTCCCGCGCGAAGGGTCCAAACAGCCGCGCCCCGACGAGCGCGGTGAACACGAGGATGAAGCCGGCGACCGTCGCGATAAAGACGGCGGACCATTCGTCGTAAAAGCTCATGGCCTCGCTTTCGCCGTCGAGCGCCGGGAGGGCGCTGCGGGCCGCGCAACAGCGACCGCCAAGGCCGCCCCCGAAGCCCTTGTGATTTGCGCCACAAAGATAAGCGGGAGGGGTATGGGCAGCAAGCCGGACGAGGTGTGACTGGCGTGGGCCGCCTGCCCGTGGTACATATGTTCGCTGTGCCAGAAAGCACCGTGTGGGACCTAGAACCCCACACAGCCGCCAAGCACTCGATCCTGCGCCGGTACCTGCACGCTTACTACCCGAAGTTGGCGAGCACGAGGGATAGGATTGACTTTGTCGACGGATTCGCAGGGCCGGGAGTCTATGCGGGCGGCGAACCAGGGTCGCCCATAATCGCCTTGGACGCCCTCGCCGAGCATCGACACCTCCCGAGAATGGCGAATTGTAGGTTCTCGTTCCTCTTTATCGAGGAGGATCCTGCTCGCTTCGAGATGCTCCAGAGCATCGTGGATGGTCGGCAGCACCCCTCCAACGTCGAGGTAACGGTCCGTCGTGGCACGTTCGTCGATCACATCGGAGAAGCGTTCGAAGGGCTTGAGGCCCTCCGAGACGCGGGCTGGGTCTCGCAGCGGCCTTCATTCGTAATGGTCGATCCATTCGGGCCGAAGGGATTGCCGCTCGATCTCTTGCGGCGCTTGGCCCTGTTCCCGAAGACAGAGTTGCTCATCTCCTTCATGTACGAGCCGATCAACCGTTTCCTTGCACATCCCGACTTCGAACCCCACCTTGACGCCCTGTTTGGCACGCGGGAGTGGAGGGATGCCTTGGGGCGTCCCGCTGAGGAGAGAAAGGCCTTCCTCAGCGATCTCTACGCCCGCCAGCTCAAGGGCATCGGGATGGACTACGTCCGGCTGTTTGAGATGAAGGATGTAGGGAACCGCACCGAGTACTTTCTGGCTTTTGGCACCCACCACAAGGAGGGTCTTCGAGCCATCAAGGAGGCCATGTGGAAGGTCGACGAAGCGGGAGGACTCGCGTTCTCCGACTTCACCGCCGCGAGTCCTAAGCAAGGCACCCTGTTCACAGCCGACCCCGACTTCCAGCAGCTACGCGGGCTGCTGATAGATCGCTTCGCTGGCCGTCGTGGCGTGCCCATCGACGAGATAAACGACTACGTGTTGGTCGAAACGGCCTTCCGCGAGACCCACGGTCGAAAAGCGCTGCGCGATGTCGAGGGTGAGGAGATCGAAGTGAGGCGACCGGTGGGGAAGACCAGGGCTTACTGGAATGTAGGTACGACCGTTACGTTCCTACCCCCTGAGTAGCCAGCGGCATCTCCCCCCACAGCCGCCCCTCCAACTCCCGCCCCGCCTTCCCCTTCCCCACGCGCCGCCCCGCCTCGTTGTGCGCGCCCCACTGCTTGAAGAAGAAGGGCACGCCCGCCGACACGCACTCATCCCGGAGGGCGCAGGCCCACGCCGGCTTCATGCGACGCGCCCGCGCCCCCGACTCCCCGCCCGCGATCACCCAGCCGATGTCCGTGAGGTCGATGCCGTCGAGCGGCCCCAGGAGCGGCTCGCACGAGGCGAAGCGCACGGCCGCCGGGATGTCCCGCAGCGTGTCGAGGCGGTGCAGGAAGCGCCGGTTCTCGACCGATGTCCCCATCCAGACGTTCGCCGGCCACGGGAGGTCCGGCGCCAGCTCCAACGCGCGCTCCGGTCGCTTCGTCAGCACCTGGAAGGTGTGCCAGTCAGCCCGCGTCATCGTGTCGAACACCTGGGCGACGTACTCGTCCGGAACTCCCTCGTGAAACAGGTCGCTCATGCTGTTGACGAAGATCATCCGCGGCTTCCGCCACGTCAGCGGTAGCTCCAGCCGCTCGGGCCGGAGGGTCAGGTCGAAGCCCTGCTCGTACGGGTGCCCGGGCACGCCGCGGAAGCGTTCGGCGAACGTCTCGGCGTAGCAGTGCGCGCACCCGGGACTGACCTTCGTGCAGCCGGTGACGGGGTTCCAGGTCGCCTCGGTCCACTCGATCGAAGAGGAAGCACTCATCTTGACTCTACCCCGATCCTTATGTGTGCCGTGGCCAAGCGTCAGTGTACAGTATAGAACAAATGTACGAAGCCCTCGGCATAGCGATCTTTCCCTGTACCCTGCCCCCGTGAGCGCCGCGACCCCCTACCTCGACGCCCTTGCCGAGATGGCGCCCCTCGTCGCTGCCGAGGCGGAGCGCGCCGAGCGCGAGGCGCGCACGACCGCGCCCGTCGCGGAGCGCATCGTCGACGCGGGCCTGTACCGGCTGTACCTGCCGCGCTCGCTCGGCGCGCCCGAGCTCGACGTGCCCTCCGCCCTCGAGGTGTTCGAGGCCGCCTCCCGCCTCGACGGCTCCTTCGGCTGGGCCGTGACCATCGGTTCGGGCGGCGGGCTCTTCGCCGGAGCCCTCGAACCCGCCACCGCCGCCGAGATCTTCGGCCCACGGGAGGCCCTCATCGCCGGCTCCGGGAAACCCGGCGGCACGGCCAAACCCGTCGATAGCGGCTACCTCGCGGGCGGGCGCTGGAACTTCGCCAGCGGCGCCCACCACGCCACCTTCTTCACCGCCAACTGCTTCCTTGAGGGCGAGTGGCCGGCAGACAACGGCGAGCCGGTCATCCGCGCCATGGCCTTCCCCGCCGCCGAGGTCGAGGTCGTCGAGGCCTGGGATCCCGCCGGCATGCGCGGCACCGGCAGCCACGACTTCCGCGTCGAGAGCAGCCTCGTGCCCCTGCGCCGCACCTTCGATGTCTTCGGCGACTGGGCGTTCGAGCGCGGCCCCCTCTACCGGTACCCCTTCAACCACCACGCGGAGACGTCCTTCGCGGCGGTCGCCCTCGGCATCGGGCGGCACGCCATCGACGAGTTCCTGGCGCTCGCGTCACGTCCCTCCCTCTATACAGGCGACCCGTTGGGCGACCGCCAGGGCGCCCGTGTCCGCCTGGGCGAGGCGGAGGCGCTCGTGAGCGCCGCCCGCGCCTGGTTCTTCGAGGTCGCCCGCTCGAGCTGGGACACGGTCGTCGAGGGCGACGCCCTGGAGGACGAGCAGGCCGCGCGCGTCTCCCTTGCCTCCATCCACGCCGCCAACAGCGCGGCCCGCGCCGCCACCCTCCTCTTCGAGGCGGGCGGCTCGGCCTCGCTCGACGCCGGCTCGCCCCTCGCCCGCGCCTGGCGCGACGTACACGCCCTCACGAAGCACGTGGCCGTATCGCCGCTGGGCTACGAGGCCGCGGCCGCGGGCTTGCTCGACACCGGCGAGTAGTCCGGGCCCTGCCCCTCCCGCGGGCCGTGCCTGCGCGCCTCCCGCAGGATGAACGTGCCGCAAATGAACACCAGCGCCGCCGTCGTGGGCCACCCGAACAGCCGCCCGTACACGAGGTACTCCCCGATGGAGAGGTTCAGCAGCATCCACGTCAGGACGAGCGCCTTGACCGCCTCGTAGCCGGCCCAGACCAGCGTCACCTTCACGAAGATGGGCGCGTTCACCGGCAGGTTCCCCACCATGCTCGGCGAGATCTCGCGCCCGATCGCCCCGATCAGCGGCCAGCCCCGCCAGAGCGTCCAGGCGTACAGCGGCAGGATGAGCGCGTCGCCGATCGGTCCCGCGGCCAGGTACGCCTTCTCGCTCGTCAGCAGGATCCCCGCCAGCGCCGACCCCGCGGTGATGAGGTACCCGTAGATGGCGATCAGCCGCAGGAGCGGCGTCTCCCGCGTGAGCAGGAAGACGACCGTGACCGCCGCGAAGCCGCCCCCGACGGCGACCTCTGCGGGCGCCACCTTCGTGAGCCCGTAGAAGAGCAGGACCGGGAGCATCGTCAGGAAGACACGCGGGTTGGGCTGCCACTCGACCGGTAGCCGCCGCAAGAGGGGCACGCCGGCGTACCAGCCGGAGGGTTCGCCCTCGGTGGCGATGCCGCGAGCGCCGAGCGCTGTCATTCTCCTGACATCCTCGCATCCTCGCGGGTGATCTCCCTTAACCCGTCGAGATGCTCCGCCGCCAGCCGCGCGTACCGCCCCGGGTTGTTCTCGACCCACTCCTGCGAGGGTGTCCCTTCAATGGAACGCTTCACCTCCGCGGGCGTCCCCGCCGCCAGCATCCCGGCCGGGATCTCCGTCTCGGGCAACACCACCGACCCCGCCGCCACCAGCGCCCCCTCCCCGACCACCGCCCCGTCGAGCACCTGCGCCCCGTTCGCGATCAGCGCCCGCGCCCCGATCGTCGCCCCGTGGATAACCGCGTTGTGCGCGACCGACGCCTCCTCGCCGATGAGCGCCGGCGCGGTCGCCCGCCCGTGCACCACCGCCCCGTCCTGGATGTTCGCCCCCGGCCCGATGACCGCGTACGACGTATCGCCCCGCACCACCGCCCCGTACCAGATGGACGCCCCCTCCTCGATGCGCACGTCCCCCACCACCGTCGCCGTGGGCGCGATGAAGGCACTCTCGTGGATAGCCGGAACCTTCTCCCCCACCGCGTACACCGGCATCGCCCGCGACCTCCCCCCGGAAATGCGCGCGTATCCTAATCTCTCGCAGGCAGAGGTGGAGATGGCCGAGTCCCTGGGCCGCTACCGGGCCCGCAGGCTAACGGGAGATGAGCGGCTCCCCGCTGGCGCGAGTGTGAGCGATTTCTGGCGCTGGATTGGCTCGGATCTCGTGGGGAACACAACGCGCGGTCTGTTCGCCGAGTACCTCGTGGGCCTTGCCGTCGGCGCTCTCGTAGGCGATGACTCCGACGACGTACGCGACGAGTGGGGCTCCCACGACCTGACGACCCCCGATGGCATCACCATCGAGGTGAAGTCATCGGCGTATATGCAGACCTGGCGACAGGAGAAAGAGGCTGCCCCGGAGTTCAGCATCGCGGAGACCCAAGGCTGGGACAGCGACTCTGGGCAGTATTCCGAAAAGAAGAAGCGGCGGTCGGATGTCTACGTGTTCTGCCTGCTCAATCACAGAACCAAGGCCACCCTCGATCCTCTCAACGCGGAGCAGTGGACGTTCTATGTCGTCCCCACCGCCAGAATCAATGAGGTCGTGCCCAGTCAAAAGAAGATCCGGCTCGGTCCGCTTGAGAAGAAGCTCGGCGCGAGGCGGGTCGCTTTCGACGGCATCGCTGAGGCGGTCCGCCAGGCCGCGCCCTCCAGACGATAGGCGCGTATCCTAGCCCCTCGCGCGCCCGCCGCGAGAGGGGCGCCGGAGGTAGCCAACCAATGGAAGTCGATTCCTTCGCGGACATCGCCGAGCAGTTCAACGATCGCGTCAACCGCCTCGTCTGGTGCACCGTCACCACCGTCGACCGCAAGGGACGCCCCCGCTCCCGCATCCTCCACCCCGTCTGGGAAGGCTCGACCGGCTGGATCGCCACCGGCCGCACGTCCCTCAAGTCGAAGCACATCGCGGAGAACCCCTACGTCTCCGTTACCTACTTCGACCTGCCCGCCGGCAACCCCCTCGGCCAGCAGCAGATCTACGCCGAGTGCAAGGCCGAGTGGGACGACGATCCCGCCGAGAAGCAGCGCGTCTGGGACCTCATCAAGAACGCGCCCCCGCCCGTCGGCTACGACCCTGCCATGTTCTTCCAGTCGGTCGAGAATCCCGAGTTCGGCGCCCTCAAGCTCATCCCCTGGCGGGTCGAGCTCTCGGCGCTGAGCGACCTGATGACCGGCGCGGAACCGCGGATCTGGCGGCAGGACGCTTAACCCTCTTAAGTAGGGGACGCGTTGCGCGCCCTCGTACCCGCGTCCCGGAGGTCTGACGGTCGCATGGACGAGATCGTTCCCGCCGCACTCGAGGACTACGCCGCCGCCAGCACGACGCCGGAGCCGGCGCTCCTCCAGCAGGTCGCCCGCGAGACGGAATCGCTCGGGGACCGCGCGCGCATGCTCACGGGCCGGCTCGAAGGTCGGCTGCTGAACTTCCTCGTCGGCCTCCTCCAGCCCCGCCAGGTCCTCGAGATCGGCTGCTTCACCGGCTACTCCGCCCTCTCCATGGCCGAGGCCCTGCCCGAGGGCGGCAAGCTCTACACCTGCGAGATCAGCCGCGAACACGCCGACATCGCCCAGCGCAATTTCGACGCGAGCCCCTTCGGCGACCGCATCCAGCTCTGCTTCGGCCCCGCCCTCGACACCATCGCCGACCTCGACGGCCCCTTCGGCTTCGTCTTCGTCGATGCCGACAAGGCCAACTACCCCGCCTACTACGAGGCCGTCCTGCCGAAGCTCGCCGCCGGCGGCCTCATCGCCTTCGACAACGTCCTCTGGTCCGGCCGCGTCCTCGACGCCGCCGACCAGACCGCCGACACGAAGGCCATCCGCGCCCTCAACGCCCAGCTCGCCCGCGACGAGCGCGTCGAGGTCGTCATGCTCACCGTCCGCGACGGCCTCACGCTCGTCCGCCGCCGCGCCAGCCACTGACGCGAAAACGGCCTAAGCTAGCAGGACGAGAAACGAGACAGCCGCCTGGCAGGCGGGGGAGAACGTCATGAGCGAGCGCGAAGCAGTCGAGCGTCTCGAAAACGTAGGCGAGAACGGAGCGAGCGAGCGCGGAACCTGGACCGTCAAGGCCGGCCTCGCGCAGATGCTGAAGGGCGGCGTCATCATGGACGTCGTCTCGCCCGAGCACGCCCGCATCGCCGAGGAAGCCGGCGCCTGCGCCGTCATGGCCCTCGAGCGCGTCCCCGCCGACATCCGCAAGGACGGCGGCGTCGCCCGCATGAGCGACCCCGAGATCATCGTGCGCATCACCGAGGCCGTCAGCATCCCCGTCATGGCCAAGGCCCGCATCGGCCACTTCGTCGAGGCCGGCGTCCTCCAGGCTCTCGGTGTCGACTACATCGACGAGTCCGAGGTCCTCACGCCCGCCGACGAGGCCCACCACATCAACAAGCACGACTTCACCGTGCCCTTCGTCTGCGGCTGCCGCGACCTGGGCGAAGCCCTGCGCCGCATCGCCGAGGGCGCCGCCATGATCCGCACCAAGGGCGAGGCCGGCACCGGCGACATCGTCGAGGCCGTGCGCCACATGCGCGCCGTGCAGGACGAGATCCGCCGCCTCCGCAACCTCTCCGAGGACGAGGTCTACACGTCCGCGAAGGACCTCGGCGCGCCCGTCGAGCTGGTCCAGCGCGTCCGCGACGAGGGCCGCCTGCCCGTGGTCAACTTCGCCGCCGGCGGCGTCGCCACGCCCGCCGACGCCGCCCTGATGATGCGGCTCGGCGCCGACGGCGTATTCGTCGGCTCCGGCATCTTCAAGTCGGAGAACCCGCCCGCCGTCGCCAACGCCATCGTCCAGGCCGTCACCCACTACCAGGACGACGAGCTGCTCGCGCAGGTATCGCGCGGCCTTGGCGCCGCCATGCGCGGCCTCTCCGTCGCCTCCCTCCCCGAGGAAGAGGTTCTCGCCAAAAGGGGCTGGTAGGTAGTTAGCTGCCGCGTGCAGTCTTGATGGCCCGCTGGAGCGCCTCGGTGATGCGCTTGCCGGACCGCTTGAAGCCGAGTTCTTCCATCATCTCCCGTAGCAGGTCGTCCTCGGTACGCAGCAACGTGTCTGACTCGATCCAGCGGGCGACCTGAGCCAGTTGGCCGAGGCTGTAATCGTCAATGCTGTCGTAGCCGGGGCTTCCCTTGGGTGGCACGCCGGGAGAGGGGTCACGCTGGGGGGACGCTGGCCGAAGTGCTGTGGAAAGCCCTTGGGGCTTTCCTGCGCCCGGTGTCAGCGACTCCCCGTCGTCCGATGCTGCAACCGCCTGGCTCCACGCCTCCTCGGCCTTGTCGAGTTCAGCCTCCCGATCACGGAACCATGCCGTGGACCAGATGCGGTGGAAGCGCCATCCCTTCCCTTCGAGCACCTGCTGGCGGAGGCGGTCACGGTCGCGGGCAGTGTGGGAGGAGTGGTAGCTGGCGCCGTCGGCCTCAACCGCCAGCACCATGCGCCCGGGCTCATCGGGATGCGCGCAAGCGAAGTCAATGCGGTAGCCCGAAACTCCGAACTGAGGTGTCACCGGGATTCCACGACTCTCCAGCGCTTCCTTGATGGAGAGTTCGAACGGGTTCAGCGGAACGTCGCTGACGCCAGCCCCAAGTTCCTTGCCGCCAGAAGCAGCGTATTCGAGGTACTGTCGGAGCAGTTCAGCACCCTTCGCGGACGACCGTCCCGGGTCCATGTCCCGGTGGCTGAAGGAGGAGACCAGCGTCACCCGTGAGCGGGCGCGGGTGACCGCAACGTTGAGACGGCGCTCCCCACCCTCCTGAAGGATGGGACCGAAGCGGTAGGGGAGGTTTCCGTTGGCGTCCTTGTGGTACCCCACGCTGAGGATGATCACATCCCGCTCGTCGCCCTGGACACGCTCAATGTTCTTCACGAAGAAGCGCTCTTCGTTCGTCTCGGAGAAGAACTCGTCGAGCGAGGAGTCGTCCAGTTCGCCGAGTCGGCGCATGAGCGTGTTCTCGATGTTGTCGGCGTGGTGCTGGCCGAAGGCAATGACGCCGAGCGTCTCGTCAGGAGTTTCACGGGCGTGTTCAAGGACGAGGTCCACAACCGTCTCGACCTCGTCGGGGTTGGAGCGCGTGCCGGTTACCCCGGTAATCGGTCGGAAGGGAACGAGGCAGTGAGAGATGGGACTGTCGACGACCGCTCCCGGGAAGGCGGTCAGCGAGCCGCCGTAGATGTAACTGTTGGAGAAGGCGATAAGGCGGTCGTCCCGGCTCCGGTAATGCCACTGCAGCATCTTGTCGCGAAGTAAGGCATCGGCGGCGTCGAGGAGCGACTCGATGTCACCGACCAGTGCGACCTCATCCTCCTCGTCTTCGGGGTCGTCCCCTGCCGAGTCGCGTCCGAAGAATGACGTTGGCGGAAGCTGGCGGCTGTCCCCGGCGATTACCGCTTGAGAAGCGCGGGCGAGGCTCCCGATGGCCTCGGCTGGGGGTATCTGAGATGCCTCGTCGAAGATGACGACATCGAAGAGCTGCCGGTCGAGGGGGATCATTTCTGCCGCCAGGACCGGAGACATCGTCCAGCAGGGCCGGAGCGCCGAAAGCACATGAGGTGCTCGGGCGAAGAGTTGACGCACGCTGAGGTGGCGGCGCTTCTTCGCTGCCTCCTTCCTGACTAGCGCTGTCTCCTCTTGGTGCAGGTTCATGGTCGTGATGATGGCCTCGGCCGTGAGGCGGTGTACCCGCTGCGGTGTGGACTCAAGGTGGAGGCGGTCCGCTTCCGCGAACTCGTCACGGTGTCTGGAGTGCCCCTCTCCGTCGAATGTTGAGAGCCATTGGTCGTCGAACTCGAGGTCGTCGAGCACGCGTCCAAGCCACGCGAACTCGACAGCTCGAACAGCCAACTCTGGAGAATTATTCTCCGCGAGGATGTCGGAGATGCCAGCCTCCCGGAACCGGCCCTCTAGTTCACGAACACGGGGGAGGTTGGCAACCACAGTCCGGTTGGAGGCCAGCCGCCGCAGCGCCTCGCCGAGGGCCGCATGCGAGCAGGTCTCGAGGCCGTCCACTGCGGTTGCCCTTGCCAGAGTTCCCAAGCCATCCACTAAGGCAGTGACGAGCTCCCGTGCGTTGCCAAAGCCAGCAGGAACCCTCGGCGTGCCGCCATCCGAACGCGTCCTCCACTCTTCGGCCTGCCGTGCTGCTTCATCCACAAGCTCTAGAGCATCCCTTGCAGAGAGGTCAGCTGTCTCACGCAGCGTGGCGCGCACCTTCTCTCGTGCCGCCCGATACGTCCCGGAGAAGATTTGAGCCCGTGTGCGTGCCCAGCGTGACCCTCTTGCGGGCGCTAGGTCTCGCTGCAGAGCCAAGAGGTCAAGCTCATACACGTCGGCCTCGCAGCGGTGGAGTGTGCGCTCCACTGCCGAGACGGTGTCGACTACCTGTGCCCACTCTTCTGTGGTCTCGGGGTGACTGAGCCCGGCGTCATCCAGTGCCACCAGGAGGGCTTCCCTGGCAGCCGGCAGGTGTTCGTAGGCCAACTCCCTGACCAAGTCGAAGGCCTCGCGTGCCTGCTGGCTTGTGGTAACTGAACTACGCGACCACTCTGGGTGCTCCTCTGGAAGGACGTGGCCACCAAGATCGATCCACTCCTCGATCTCGTCGGCGAGTCGCTCGAAACCGTCGCGGTCAAGTTTGTGTGCTGCTTCGGAGGAGAGCCGTTGTTTGATGCGGGCGGGCTCTGGGATGGCGAGGAGTCGCTCCTGCATATGGAACACGCAGAGCTTCCAGGGCTCACGTGGCTCATGCAGTGCGGCATCGTTGGCGATCAGTGAGTCGCGCCGGTCCTGGAGGCGGTTGTGGAGGGCTGAGTAGTCCCGAGCGGGAATAGTCGCCACATGCCCCAGCGAGTCAGCAAGCGTTCGGGCGAAGTCCCGCCGTGAGGTGATCCGCCCGTGCATATCCATGACAAGGTCGTTGAGTCCCACCTGCTCCAGTCGTTTCGTGACAGCTTCGATGGCGGCGCGCTTCTCAGCGACGAAGAGGACGCGCTTCCCGCGGGCGATGAGCGCAGTGATGAGATTGACGATGGTCTGTGACTTGCCCGTCCCCGGAGGACCCTGGATCACGAGGGACTCACCTCCGAGCACGCGGTTGATGGCCATGTGCTGGCTTGAGTCGGCGTCGAGGACGAGGAACTCCTCCTTGGGTGGATCGACGTCAGGCTGGTTGGGATCGGGGTCACAGATGCGAGACGTGAGCGCTTCACGCGCCGAGGCGTCACCGGCGATGGCGGCAACGATGTCACTCTCGGCGAAGAGCCCTCCGTTCTCGTTCAGGTCGCTCACCAGGGGCATGGTGGAGTAGGAGAAGATCGCGACGACGACGCGCGGCTCGATCGTGAGGTCAGGAAGGCTGCTCCAGGACTCTTCCAGGCGAGCGAGAAGGGTGTGGAACCCCTCAAGGTCTAGGGGCGGATCCTCTGCCACATCTGCCTCATCGCCCTCGGAGTCGATGTCGTGTTCGTCGCGCAGGATGTGCGTCAAGACCGGGTTGAGATGCGCGTCTCCGGAAACCTCGACCTTGAAGTCGCGCGCAGCGGCGCCCGTGGCTTCCACCTCAAGGGGAAGAAGGATCACAGGCGCGTTCGGCTCGGTACCCTGCTCGACCTTCCAGGTCGCCAGCCCGACGCCGGCGAAGCACGTCTCGATGCCTTTCTCCTCGCGATTGGTGAGTGCGGTTCTGTGGATGGCATTCAGGCGGCGGCGAGCGTCGTCAAAGGGAGGAGGAGCGTCCGGATCACTGGAAGACCCGGAGAAGAGTTCGCCAAGAGTGACGGGCTTGTCGGCTAGCAGGCGGTCCAGGGCCCGCGCACTCAGGCCTTCGGCTTGTCCCGGTGTTAGATCGAGGGTGCTGGTCTTGAGATCGCGGTACCGGCGGAGGCGATTGCGGCCAGAGGTGTCTACGAGTTCGTTCTGCCACCGCTTGGTGGCCCGCAGAACGGTTTCAATGCGTGCAGGGCTCGATTTGGGCATAGGCCGCGTATCTTAGCCGACCCACACTAGCCGCCTACGCCGGCCGGCCCCGGAGCCGGTCCTTCTTCCCCGGCGTCGCCAGCAGGAAGGCGATGATCTCGCGCCAGTGGTGGCTCACGTAGTACTGGCCCGCCAGCGCCGCCGCCGTCCCCACGCCCACGATCGCCCACTCGCCCGCGTTGATCGGGGTGAAGTCGAAGAAGTCGCGCAGCCACGGCGTGTACACCGTCAGCACGAGCGCGAGGCCCAGCAGCCCGCCCAGGAACAGCGTCATAACCGGACGCGTCAGGCTGCGGAATGACGCCCCCTCGAAGCCGAGCACCTCGATCATGAACCCGATGCTCGTGAACCCGATCACCAGCGACACCAGCGTGCGCGATTCCTCCACGCCCTGGTTGAACGCCCACTCCACGAAGACCTGCACGATCATCGCCACGATCGCCAGCGAGATGCCGGCCGGCAGGGCGAAGCGCAGGACGTTCGTGAGGAAGTCCTTGCCCGCCTTCGGCGGCGGGATGCTGATCGAGATGAAGACCGCCGGGATGCCCAGCGCCAGCGTCGCCGTCAGCGACCCGTGCCGGGGCAGGAAGGGGAAGTCCAGGCCCAGCAGGCTCGTCGCGAAGATGAGCAGGTAGGCGTACACGCTCTTCGCCATGAAGAGCTTGCTCAGCCGCGCCGAGTTCCCCAGCACGAACGTCGCCTCCTGCGCCCCCCGGATGAGCGCCGAGAACGAGTCCCGCACCAGCACGATCCCCGCCACCCCCCGCGCCGTCGACGTGCCCGACTCCATCGCCACGGCGATGTCGGCCGCCCGCAGCGCGTGTACGTCGTTGGCCCCGTCCCCGACCATCGCCACGAAGCGCCCCTGCGCCCGCAGGGCCTCCACGATGCGGCTCTTCTGCTGCGGCGCGATGCGCCCGAAGACGCTGTGCGACTCCACCGCCTCCGCGAACGCTTCCTCCGAGAGCTTGTCCAGGTCCGGTCCCGCGATTGCTCCGCCCGCGGTCACGATGCGGAGCTGGTGGAGCAGCGCCGCCACCGTCTGCGGGTTGTCCCCGCTGATGATCTTCGGCTCGATGTCCAGCTGCTCCATCAGCCGGAACGCTTCCTTCACCTCCGGACGCAGCACGTCCCCGATGGTGATCAGCGCCAGCGGCCGCACGCCCACGAGCGGCGCGTCCGGGTCCGGCAGCGCCGTCACCTCCGCGAACGCCACCCCCCGCAACCCCCGCGCGCTCGCCGACTCGTACGCCGACAGCAGCTCGTCCGCCTGTCCGATGGAGATAAGCGCCTCCGGGGCGCCCAGCACGAACGTCCTTCGCTCCGGGCCCGCCGACAGTTGCACCGCGCTCCAGCGCCGCGCCGAGCTGAACGGCACCTGCGCGTCCGGAACCCCTGCGTTCTTTCCCCCCGCGAAGCGGTCCGCGAGCGCCGACGCCGTCTTGCTCTCGTCCGCCGTGGCCGCGGCGAATGCCCCCAGCCACCCCTCCACCCCCGAGACCCCGGACGCCCACGTGACCCCCTGCACCGTGAGCCGGTTCGCCGTCAGCGTGCCCGTCTTGTCCAGGCACACGACGTCCGCGTAGTTGAGCGCCTCCACCGCCTGGATGTCCTGCACGATCGCCCCCGCCCGCGACACCCGCACCGCCCCCACCGCGAACGCCACCGTCATCCCCAGCAGCAGCCCCACCGGCACCACCGTCGTGACCGTCGCCGTCGTCGCCTTGAGCGACTCCGCGAGGCCCCGGTCGTCGACGCTGTACGAGATCAGCAGCGCCAGCGTCAGCACGATCGTCGCCCCGACCAGGACCCGCAGCAGGCGCCTCATGTGGATCTGCAGCGGTGTCATGCGACGCACGAGCTGGCGCGCGTCCGCCGTCAGCTTGAGCGCATACGCCTCGTTCCCGACCCGTTCCGCCGTGTAGTACAGGTCCCCCGCCACGCAGAACGACCCCGACAGCAGCTCGTCCCCCGGAGCCTTCCGGATCGAGTCCGCCTCCCCCGTCAGGAGCGACTCGTCGACCTCCCCCGACCGCCCCGTCACCGCCCCGTCCGCCACCACCTGGTCCCCCGGCAGGAGGTGCACGACGTCCCCCCGCACCACCTCCTCCGCCGCGATCTCGCGCTCCTCGCCGCCCCGCACCACCCGCGCCCGCGGCGCCGTCAGCGCCACCAGCGACCGCAGCGTCCGTACCGCATGCAGCTCCTGGTACGTCGAGACGACCACGTTCGCGAACACCACCGCCCCCACGAACAGCCCGTCCCGGAACTCCCCCACCGCCAGCAGCGCCACGATCATCGCCAGCAGGACCACGTTGAAGAACGTCAGCGCGTTCGACCGCACCACGTCCCAGTCCGTGCGCTGGCGCGACGTATCGACGTTCCCCTCGCCCGCCTCCAGCCGCCGCGCCGCCTCCGCCTCCGTCAGCCCCGGGCCCGGACCCGCTTCCCCGCTCACACCCACGACCGCGCTCGCCATACCTTTAAGGGTAAGCGCTCAGCGCTGTTGGCTCTTGGTGGCCACCCCTAGTTGAACAGCAGCGCCGCAGCCGCCAGCGAAACCCCCGCCGTCCCGATCACCAGGCCCGCCAGGCTCAGCCCCAGCACCATCAGCGTGTGGTGGATCTCCGCCCGTTGCTTCTCGAACCCCGCCTCCAGCCGCCGCGCCGCCTCCGCCTCCGTCAGCCCCGGGCCCGGACCCGCTTCCCCGCTCACACCCACGACCGCGCTCGCCATACCTTTAAGGGTAAGCGCTCAGCGCTGTTGGCTCTCCCTACTTGTTGCGATACGTAATAGTAGTGTTATCATACCGACGCGATGGCCCTCACCTTCAACTCCCGCCGCGCTGTGCAGAAGCTCCTCGGGCGCGGACTCTCCGAGCCCGCCGCTGACGGAATCGTGGAAGTCGTCGAAGAGGCGACAAGCCCCCTCGTCACCCGCGACATGCTCCGCGCCGACATGTACCGCGCCCTCTGGACCTTCGGTATGGGCATCGTGGCCGCGAACGCCGGCGTAGCCGTTGCTGTCGTCACGCTCGCGCAGGCCTTCGACTAACCCCACTATTCACTAGCCACTACCCACTATTCACTACGCCCCAGCCGACCCCCCACCAGCCGCACCCCCACCGTCACCCCGCTCGCCGCACCCAGCGCCACCAGCGTCCAGTAGCACTCCCCCGCCACCGTCCCCGCCGCCGCCGCCAGAAGACGCACGTCCCGCGTCGCCAGCATCCCCAGACTATTCACTATCCACCATTCACTATTCACGACGCCCACCCCCTCCGCCTCCGCCCGCGCACGGCTGTAGCTCACCGTCAGCGACCCCGCAAGCGCCAGCGCCCCCACCACCGCCGCGTTCGGCCAGTCCTCGAACCGCGCCGCGTACACCGTCATCCCCCCCAGGATCGCCGCGTCCGCGTACCGGTCCGCGATCGCGTCCAGCGCCGCCCCCAGACGCGACGTTCGCCCCGTCAGCCGCGCCAGGTCCCCGTCCACCCCGTCCACGATGCTCGCCAGCTGGATCCCGATGCCCCCCGCCACGTTCCACCCCACCGCCACCAGCGTCCCCACCCCCAGCGACAACGCCAGCGTCCCCCACGTCGCCCCGTTCGGCGTCAGCGGCGTATGCGACAGCGCCGCCGCCAGCGGCCGGCTCACCCGCCGGTTCACGTGTCGCGAGACGATTCCGTCCATGGTGAATGGTGACTGGTGGTTAGTGAATAGTGGGGGGCCGGGGCGGACTATCCACTATCCACCATCCACTATTCACTACCCCGCCGCGCGCCCCCCTACCCCATCCCGCCCAGGGACAGCCCCACCAGCAGCCCGATGAACCCCAGGCACACGACGCTCAGCAACCCGATCGTTCTCCACATGCGCGCAAGTGTACTGGTGGGTGGTGAGTAGTGAATAGTGGAGAGTCCGCCCCCGTCCCCCGGCGAGCAGCGCGAGCCCACTACCCACTATCCACTACGCTCCCCCTACTGCTGCGGCAGCGTCGGGACGATCACATAGCCCTCGCACACGAGCCCGTCGTTGTCTTCGTCGACCTCCAGCGGCACGCGATAGTTGGGGAAGCCGCGACTGATGCCGACGGCTGCCGACTGCGGACTGAGGCTCAAGGCCGCCTCCCGGCACGATGGGAACGCCGTTGAGATGAGGATGATCCGCTGGTGGTCGGCCCACTCCTCGAAGTCATCGTAGAAGTCCGGCAGGGTCGCGTTGAAAATGCTCTGGAAGGCCGTGTTCGCGTCGAGGCCCGCGAGGACGCTGCTGTAGAAGCGCAGCCAGTCCGCGAAGTCGCCGTAGTACTCGAGCGCGTACAGCATCGCCAGCGTCTCCATGTCGTCGCTGGCCTGGTCGCGGCGGATGTCGCGCACCCGCTCATAGAACACAACGCGGCGGAAGCGGTCCTCTGTGATGACCGGAACCTCACCGTGGGCGTAGTGGTTGGCGAAGTAGTCGCTGGCGCCGCGCCCCAGCCAGCTCGGGGTCACCTCGCCCGTCCCCACCGCCCGGTCGAACCACTCCGAGGCGAGCGCCACCTTGTCGGCGCGGCACGACGGGCTGAGGAACAGGTGCGCGCCCTCCTGGAACGAGCACTCGTCCGGGAGCTCCTCGAGCCGCCGCCCGAACACATCCTCGTACCGGTTCAGCAGGCCGTTGGAGGCGTGGGCGATGTTGAGGGTGATGTCTCCCGTGTGCGCGATGCCGTACTCCTCCAGCGCGAACTCAACCACGGCGACCATCGCCTGCCGCACCTGTCTCTGCACCTCCGGGCGGTCGTCCATGCCCCGCACCTCGCAGCAGGGGCCTGCAACGGGCGTGTCGCTGTCGGTCGGTCGCGCCGCCGGAGGCGGCACCCTCGTCGGTCCCGCCTCCACCGCGTCCGGCACCTCCACCTCCACCGAAACCGGTATGGCCACCGTGATCACGCTGCTCAACTGGAAGCGCCCCGAGTTGCTGAGCGCGCTCATGTTGAGCGGGGCGTCAACGGTGCTCCAGTTCTCGGCCCCCTGCGGGCGGCTGCTGATGAACAGTTCCCCGTCCGAGATGCGCCGCCAGACCCGCACCTCCACGTTCGCCGTCGTCTCCACCGTGCGCGTCGCCGCGAACGCCCCCAGCGCGCTCCCGATCGCGATGGCCGCGATGAGCGCCGCGATAATCGTGGTCTTCACGCTCGCCCTCCCAGTGGCCCGAGCAGGATAGCGGACGAGGGCAAGTGATGGATGCTGACCGGTGACTGGTCCCCAGGTCCCCCCGGCGAGCGCAGCGAGCCCCCTGCAAGAGAGACTGGATAGTCTCCGAACCGGTGCCAGGGCAAGGGTGGGGTGATTGGCTCGACCGCGCTAGTCTACGGGCGTGCTGCCGCCTGGAACCTACGGACACAGACTTCTGCTTGTTGTCCTAGCGGTTGCCACATCCCTCTGGGTGCTGGTGTCCGGCGTGGAGAGTGCGCTGGCAGTGGGCGACACAGTCACCACCGAGCTCCAACCCGGGTGGAACCTCGCCGGCTGGACCGGCGAGGAGGCGGATGTCGACTCCGTCTTTGTGGCGATTCCCGAACTGGTCATTGCCTACGCCTGGGATGCGCACGAGCAACGCTACGTCCTGGCCTACCGGGATGGCGAGACTGCGTTCGGCGACCTTCAGACGCTTTCGCCCGGGATGGGGCTGTGGCTATTCCTGGACGGCGAGGAGACGGTGCCCTGGGAGCGGCCGTACGTGCGGGAGGCTGGCCTCGCGGACCTGCGGCGCGGCTGGAATCTCGTCACTTGGGCCGGAGACGACGGGGTCGTCACTGCCGTCGCCCTGGCCGAATTGGAGGGCATCCTCCTCGAGACGTGGGGAGCGGACGGCAGCGCCCCGCAGGCGCTGGAGCGGGGCCGGCCCATCTGGCTCAGGGTCTCTCAGGCGAAGCAGTGGTGGCAGCTGACGCCGCCGCCCCGCATCGAGTTCAAGGGTGAGTTCACGCCGGCGCGCCAGCGGGAACTGCGGGCCTACGTCGACGATGTGGTGGCGTTCTTCGTCAGGCGCCACGGGGTTGCCGTACCCGGCCTCACGGTCCGGTTCGGCGACGCTGCTTCGGACGTATGGTGCGGGGGCTACGGTTGGAGGACGATCGGTATACGGGAACTCTGCATTACCGCGTTGCCGCACGAGTACGCCCACGCCGTGCAGGAGTATCTCGCCGTGCGCGATACGGACGGCAACTGGGGCGTGATGAGGGGCGAGGAACGGATAGGACCGGCGTGGCTGAGCGAAGGCGCTGCCAACCACGCCGCCGCGGTGTACGAGGACCTGAACGGCAGCGGTTCGATCAACCAGTGGAACGCCGAAGCGCTCGACATCGGGCTCGCGAACGGCAACAGCCTTGAGGCGATTGAGAAGGACATGGGCGTGGGCGGGGATCCGGGGGCGAACTACCCCCTAGCGTCACTCGCCGCCAGCTGGATTGTCGAGAACCACGGAGAGGCGGCGCTGTACGACTATTACGATGTTCGCAACGGAGTCTTCCGGTGGCGGAGCGCCTTCCACGAGGTCTTTGGCATGCCCGTTGACCAGTTCTACGAGAGATTCGAAGACTACCGCGAGGGCCTGGCAGCCCAGAGGCCCCGGGTCGCGGGCAGGGTCATTGGACCCGGCGGGGAGGGACAGGCAGGGGTTCGCGTCGAGGCTATCCCCCAGGGCGAAGGGAGGGCCTGGCGGATGAACACGGACGACGCCGGGACCTTCTCCGGGACGGCCCTGGAGGGAACCTACCGCCTGTCGCTGTTCCTAGGTGACACGTCCTGCCACCTCGGCTGGCATGGAGATCCCGAGGGATACACGGCGAGTCGTTCGACGATCGCGGTGCTGGACATACCAGCGGATGCCCGAAGTGACATCGTCATACCGCTTCCGCGGCCGGCGCAGGAGATGTGCAGGACCATTACAGGCAGGCTTGCCGACGGGGAAGGGAATCCCTATTCGGAGCCGCCCTGGGTCGTCGCCTGGCCTGTCCACGACCAAGACGGCTACACGGGCAAGGATGCGAACGTGCTTGGCGTGTTCGCCCTTGATGTGCGGGTAGGGGGCACCTTTGGACTCTCGTTGCACTCCTACTACGCACGAGAGTGCGCTGTCTCGCCCCACCCGAACCTCGATCCGCAAGACGTCGACTCGAAGGCGCGGATATCCGTCGGAGAGCGAGATGTGGATGGGATCATCATCACTGTCACAACCGGCCCACGGCGGCCGAAGCAGTTTGTCGACTGCACGGTCGCGAGGTGAGGAGAGCGGCGCGCTCCACTCAGTGAGCAACGCGAACGCTCTTCCCCCTCGCGGTAACCTTTTGCGACCCCCGGCGTTGTTCCCGTCATACCAGGCGTGCGCACAGGCGTCCGTGGGCCCTGCGCGTGGGCGGAACAGGTTGACCGTCGGGCATGCGAAACGTAGGCTCGCCCCCAACTCTGACCGCTTCTGTACCACGGAGAAAGGAGGCCGCTTTCCCCCGCTGAGCGAGGCGCGCGCGCAGGCCCCAGAGGCCCGCGCGAGAGACGTGAGACGCGAGGGTTTCACCCATAGACACCACGCACAGGGGAACGGCCCGGACCCGTCTGGATGCCTAGCGCCAGGCACTGGCGGCAGAACGAGCGGGCGGCCCCTCAGAGGATGCGGAGGAACCCCCTCTGCAACCGCCCGCACGATCCGGGCGAGTCCGGAACACGACCGGCCCGCACGGGCCACGGAACAAGACCGAATCAACACCCAACTGAAAAAGGGGTACTAGATTTGAAGAAGAACTTCATTAGCGCCATTGCCGGCTGGAAGTCCGCCGCGCTCCTGGCGCTCGTAGCAATGGTGGCGGCCGTCGCGTTCAGCGGCGTCCTCTCCACCACCAAGACAGCCGACGCTGTTCTCGGCGTCACGCCTAACAACACCACCGTCGCTCCGGGCGCATCGGTTACCCTCACCACTGGCACCATTAGCGTCGCATCCGGCGGTTGGACAACGTGGACGCTGACCACCACGGGCGCGGCGGAGGCCACGTTCGAGGCCAGTGACGGCGCTACCCTGGTTTGTCAGGACGTCGCCCGTGTTGGCACTTGTGACGCGGACGCCTCTGACGCCACCTTGAGTGTGAAGGTGAAAATCGCCAGTGATTCCGGCACCGGCGCCGTTGTCGTGAGGGTGGGACTGCTTGAGACCCCGAATACCACGGACGCCGTGGTACTGACGGTCGCTCCGACCCTCGTGCCGACGAAGATCACACTCACGCCATCGAAGAAGGCACATTCGGCCTCGAAAACGACTGAGGCAGAACTGCCCGTCATGAACGTCAAGGTAACGAACAGCGTAGGCAAAGGCGTGGCGGTCCCGGTCAGCCTGACCACGACCCTGGGTCTGTTCACCACAGCCAGTGGCGGTTGCGCCACCGGCGGCGGCACCCTTGCCTGCACGACAGCTGCAACCCAGGCAACGCCGGACGCTCCGACGACTGACGGCCTGCTTGCAGCCGTGCCCGCGTTGTCACCAGTGGCCAACCGGCCAGGGGTGGCGACAGTGACGGCCACCGTCGTGGGTTACCCCTCGGTGACGGCCACGGCCACGGTCACGTTCTTCGGCCTGCCCAAGAACATTGAAGCCTCGCCTCAGCAGGGCTCCATCCAGATCGGCGGCAGCACGTTCGTCGTGGTGACCGTAACCGACGCCGCGGGCTCCCCCGTCTCGGGGATCTTCTTCGGTGGCGCGGACCGGCCGGTAACGACCAAGGGTCCGTCGGTGATCGCGAAGGCGATCGGAGCCGACTTCAACCGTGACTACGACGCCAATGGCGACCGCAAGGCCGACAAGGGCGACATCCAGGCCTGCGGGAACGACGAAGACGACACTACTACCCCGGCTGATTCGACCAACCTGACTTCAGATGGGACGAACGACGGGGACGACCTCCCCGCTGGCACGAACCAGGATGGCCAGTGCGTCATCATGGTGTCGGCGGATGGGCCTCCTGCACCTGCAGCGCGCGGTGCGCACACGGTGAACGCGGTTCTGGCGACGGTGCCACCGAACTCGGCGACGGCGACGGTCAACGTCGGCGGACCGCCGGCCACCATCATGAGCGACGCTCCTGAGTCGGTTGAGCCGCTGAGCGAGACGTCGGTCAACCTCACCGTCCTTGACGACGAGGGAATTGCTGTCGGCGAGACCGCTCTGGACATCGACCTGATCAGCCCGCAGGGCTTGATCACGGCGAATCCGACGACCACCAAGGACGGCAAGGCGACATTCAGTTTCATTGCTGCCCTGGACGGTGAAGTGGTCTTCCGCGTTGCCGCTGGCACGCCGGGTGTGGACCAGATCACTGACTCCATCACCATCATCGTCGGTGCTCCGCCAGCCGAGGAGCCCGAGGCTCCGCCGGCCACGTGGAACAACGACCTCGTCTCCGGCCAGAACCTCGTGGTCTGGAACGGCGCTGACGGCGCCGACCCGTCCGAGGGCGCTGCTGACGGCGTGTCGGCCATCTGGTCGTACAACACCGGCAGTGGTAGCTGGGACGGCTACTTCCCGGATGCTGCGGATGTCCCGGGTGGCAACACCCTGACGTCGCTCAGCAACGGCCAGGCCTACGTGGTCATCGTCGACTAACCTGTCCGCAACCAACCCCACCCCTGGCCCCGCCTCGCGCGGGGCCGGGGGACCGGGGAAGGTCCGGGCTTTAGCCATACGGACAGACAAAGGAGCAAAACGGAATGACCAAGACTCTTAAGTGGCTCGGGGGAGGCGTTGCGGCGGTCATGCTGCTTGGCCTCGCCGGCCTCTTCAGTGGAGAGGTGGCCGAGGCCCAGCCGTCTGGCCCGCCTCACCGCTTCGCCGGCTCCGTGACCCTCGACGATGAACCCGCGGCCGCTGGCACGTCGGTCACCGCCGTCGTCAACGGCGCCGAGTGTGGCTCGGCCACCGTCATCGAGAGCGCTGCCGGTTCTACCTACGCGCTCGACGTGCCCGACAGCTGCGCCGATGCCGGCGACACCGTCTCCTTCCATGTCGGGGGCTACGCAGCCGCCGAATCTGGAACCTGGAGCGTTGGCGGCCGCACCGACCTCGACCTGACGGCCTCCTCGGCCATGGCTGAAGAGCCCATGGATGACATGGGCGACGAGTGCCCGGACGAGATGGCTGACGACGGCATGGGTGAGGGCGACGAGCCCGCCGAGCCGTCCGAGCCTGAGGAGCCCGCCGAGCCGTCCGAGCCTGCAGAGCCCATGGATGACATGGGTGACGACATGGCCGACGACTGCCCGACGGACGACATGGGCGACGAGGACGACATGGACGACATGGATGACATGGACGACATGGACGACATGGATGACATGGACGACATGGACGACATGGCTCCGGAAGCCGGCGACACCGGCACCGGCCTCGCGACCAGCACCAGCACCTCGCTGGCTGCCCTCCTCGGTGTCACCGCCCTCGCAGTTCTGCTGGGCAGCTACACCTTCGCCCGCCGCCGCCGCTAGACCTCTAGCGCCGTAAGGCACAACCCGAAAGGGGCCCTCCGGGGCCCCTTTCGTGATCCCGGGGAGAGCGCCGCGCTCGCGCGGCTGAGTGGAGCGGCGGACTACCGTCCGCCTGAGGAGAGCGCCCGGCGCTGCGCGCCATCGCTGAGAAGAGCGCACGGCTTTCGCCGCGCTGAGCAGGGAGACACCCGCCGGCACGGACACACCGCAACGGCCCCACTCAGGCGCGCCCTGCGCGCCGCTCTCCTCAGCAAGCGGCGCAGCCGCGAGCGCTCTTCTCAGCCGCGCATCGCGCGGCGCTCCCCTCAGCGAGCAACGCGAGCGCTCTCCTTTACACTCCCCCCGATGAAGAACTGGATCATCGCCGCGCTCGTCGCCGCGATCGCGCTCACGCTCGTCGCCGGCGCCGTCGCGCAGTCGCGCACGGCGCAGCCGACGGCGCGGGTCCAGCTACGCATCTGGGAGGAGTACGAGCAGCCGCACAAGAACTGGGTCAGCATCCGCACCGACGGCGCCCCCTGGGGCGCCGTCACCCCCCGCCTCCACTTCGACGACGGTGTCACGCCCGACGGCCGCTACCGCTACGCCGAGCTCACCATCGACACCGCCGTCCCCGACCCCATCCCCACCGGCCTGCGCGTCACCGACACGTCCTGCTACCGGGGCCAGTTCAACGCCTTCCTCACGCTGAACGGCTTCATCCACAACGTCACCGGCGCCACCGTCCGCGACGTGACGGTCACGGCCGCCCTGCGCGAACGCACGGGCGAGGAGGTCGCGCAGGCGGCGGCTATCGCCCTGCACGGCATCTCGCCCTGGGGCAAGCGTGCGCTGGCGATCAACTTCTTCAGCGCCCTCGGCAGGCAGGGCACGTGCCACGTCGTCGCCATCGAGTACGACGCCACGATCCGCTACGACGAGCCCCAGGCGGCCCCGGAATGATCAAGAACGCCGTCATCGCCGCCCTCGCCGTGGTCCTGGCCCTCTCGATCGCCGGCGTCGTCGCCCAGACGCAGCGCACGGCCACGGTGCAGGTGCGCATCTACGAGGACATCGAGGATCCGGGGGCGCACTACATCTCCTCCCGCCCCCACGGCGGCGAGTGGACCGAGTCGCGCGAGGTCCCGCCCCTCAACGACGGCTTCGTCCAGGCCGGGCGCTACCGCTTCGTCAACGTCTGGGTCGGCGCCACCGTCCCCCAGCCCATCCCCCCCGCCGTCGAGCTGTTCGACCTCGAGTGCACCGACCACGTCCACCCGAACGGGTTCCACCGCATCCTGCGCGGCTCCCTCCGCAACCTCGCGAACGCAACGCTGACGGACGTCACGATCACCGCCGCCCTCGTCAACGAGGACGGCGTCGAGATGCTGCAGGTCACGGACGAGATCGGTGGCGCCATCGCGCACGGCGGCGAGCGGCCGTTCCTGGTCAACTTCATCGGCGCCCCCAACGTGGCCGGAACCTGCCCCATCGTCAGCATCGACTACACCGCCACCGTCCGCTACGAAGTCCCCATCCCGTAGGAGTGGTTCGCGACTGCCGGTCTTGCTATCCACAACCATCTTGCTAGACTAACGTCGCGATGGCGCTCACCTTCAACCCCCGCGAGGCGGTCCAGAAACTCCGCGAGAACGGCATGGACGAACCCCTCGCGGGCGCAACCGTGGAAGTGGTCGAAGAGGCCACCGGCGCGCTCGTCACGCGGGAGTACCTCGACGCCCGCTTCGCGGAGCAGCGCGCCGAGTTCTACCACGCCCTCTGGGTCTTCGGCGGCGGCATCGTGACGATCAACGCGGTCATCGCCACCGCCGTCGTCACCATTACCCAGGTGCTCGCCTAGCGGCCGGCCCCGCCACTCACTATTGACCATCCACTAGCCACTATTCACTCAGCACCAGACACTCTTTCCGTGGACCTGATACTGGCCAACCGCGCGCTCGTCGACCACCACGCCCCGCCCGGGGGCGCGGGCGGCCCCGCGCCCGCCACCGGCGGCCTCGTCGAGGCCGTCCGGCCCGTGCTCGTCCCCTGGGACGGCGCCGCCGGAACCACCTGGATCGGCGCCGGCCGCGGCCCCCACGACCGCGCCTGGACCGACGACGCCGGCTTCGAGCTGCTGGAGACGCCCGCGGGCCCCATCCGCCACCAGCGCCTCTACCTCCCCGAGGAGGACTGGCGTGGCCACTACGCGGAGGTCGCCAACGGCTTCTTCTGGCCCCTCCTCCACCTCGTGCGCGTGGACCTGCCCCTCAAGCTCGCCTACTACCCCACCCCCGACCCTCCCTCCGACGCGGCCTGGTCCGCCTACGAGCGCGTCAACCGCGCCTTCGCCGGGGCCGCCCTCGCCGCCGGCGGCGAGGTCTGCTGGGTGCACGACTACCAGCTCGCGCTCGTGCCGGCCATGCTCCGCGAGGGCGGCTTCCGGGGGCGCACCGGCTTCTTCCTCCACACCCCCTTCCCCTCCCTCGCCGTCGCCGAATCCTCCCTGCCGCCGCCCGCCCGCGCCCGCTTCGCCGCCTGGCTCGACGGCATCCTCGGCGCCGACCTCGCGGGCGTCCAGACCGAGGCCGACGCCGATCGCCTGCGCGAGGCCGCGGAACGCCTCTGCGGCGCTCGCGTCGAGGGCCCCGACCTGCGCCTGAACGGCCGCCTCGTGCGCATCGCCGCCTTCCCCGCCGGCATCGACGCGGACGACCTCGCCCGCCAGGCCCCCGCCGGCGCCCTCCCCGCCGCCGTCCCCCACGACCTCGCCCTGCCCCTCGTCGTCGGCCTCGAGCGCGCCGACTACACCAAGGGCGTCCCCGAGCGGCTGGCCGCCGTGTCGGCCGCGATCGCGGGCGGCGCGCGCTTCGCCTACGCCGGCTTCTCCGCACCCACCCGCCCCGGCGTCCCCGCCTACGACGCCCTCCAGGCCGAGTGCGAGCGGCTCGCGTCGGAGGCCTCCACCCTCGCCGCCGATCGCGGCCTGCCCTTCGTCCAGAGCCGCGAGGCGCTCGCCTGGAGCGAGGTGCTCGCCCTCCTCCGCGAGGCCGACGTCGTCTTCACCGCCTCCATCGCCGACGGCATGAACCTGGTGCCGCTGCAGGCCGTCATCGCGCAGTCGTCGCGGCCCGCGGGCGAACGCGGCGTCGTGCTGGCCGGCCGCGATGCCGGGGTCTCGTCCGCCTACGCCGGCTTCGAGGACGACGGCCTCGTCGCCCTCGACCCGCTGAACGCCGAGGCTTCGAAGTGCGCCCTCCTCGACGCGCTGGAGGGACGCCCGGGCAGTATCAGCGACCGGCTCGTGGCCGCCGTCCGCGAGCGCGACGCCCACGCCTGGGGGCGCACCTTCCTCGGCGCCCTCGACGGGGTATGACGCTGGACGCGGCGCTCGCGCGGCGCCTCCGCGAGCTTGCGCGCGGCCCCTCGCCCCTGCTCGTCGCCAGCGACCTCGACGGCACCCTCGCCCCCATCGTCCCGCGCCCCGAGGACGCCCGCGTTCCCCCCGCCACCCTCGCCGTCCTCGAACGGCTCGCGACGGTCGCGCACGTCGCCGTGGTTACGGGCCGTGACCTGGCCACGGCGCGCGCCCTCGCGCCCGTGCCGGGAGTCGAGTTCGTGGCCAGCCACGGCCACGAAGCGTCCTTCGCCGCCTCGACCCTTCCCGGCGCGGACGCTGCCCTTTCCGGGCGGATCGAGGAACTCGCGGACGGCATCGAGGCGCGCTTCGCCGGCACTGCCCTGCGGGTCGAGTGGAAGGCGCGCTCCGTCGCCTTCCACTACCGCGCCGACCCCGCCCTCTCCGCCCCGCTCCGCGAGGCCCTGCGGCAACTGCCCGCGGGACTGCTCCTCCAGCCCGGGCGGCTCGTGCTGGAGGTCCTGCCCGCCGGCGGGGGCAAGGACACCGCCCTCGCCGCCCTCATCGAACGCTTCCGCCCCGGGTCGGTCCTCGTCCTCGGCGACGACCTGACCGACGTCGCCATGTTCGAGGTAGCCGCCACCCTCCGCGCGGAGGGCTGCCACGCGCTCGTGCTCGCGATAGGGGGCGGCCCGGAGACCCCGGCCGAGGTCGTCGCCGCCGCCGACGCGGTGGTGGAACAGGAGCAGGTCGGCGAAGTGCTCGCGCGCCTCGCGGAAGTGCTCGCAGACGCCCCTCCCGCCTGACGGCGCGGGTATACTCGAACTGATGGAAGGCCCGCTCGACCCCATGACCGGTCCCGATCGCTCGCAGGACGCCTTCGACTTCTCCGAAGGAGCAATGGGCTTGCCACAGGATCTCGCGCGGCAGATCCGGGAAGCCGCCGAGAGCCTCACGGGCATGGGCGCGGAGCAGCGCCGTCACCTCACGATTGCCATGACCGCCGTCGGCGCGACCTGGATCGCGCCCGTGCTGGCCGCCCGCCGCCGCCGCAAGCGCCGCCGCCGCAAGTCGGCCTAGCATCCCCCGCCTTTCGCGACACTGGCTCCATGGCTCAAGACTGGGGCAACTGGCTCGAACTGGCTGAGCATGAGATGGAGGAGGCTCGTGGCGCTCTGGCGGCAGGCCTCTACCAGATGGTGGCGTTCTTCTCGCACCAGATTGCCGGGGCTTCCTTCAAAGCCCTGTGGATTCGGGAAGCAGACGGTCTCCCACCGCGAACGCACAACCTCGTCGACATGGCGGAGCATCTCGACGCCCCGTCGGAGATTCTGGCTGCGGCGCGGGATCTCAACCCCCTCTACAGCGCTACCCGCTACCCTGATGTCGCCAACGGCAATCCGGCGAGGAACTACGACCAGTCCAACGCAAGCCGAGCCCTCGCCGGGGCGGAGGAGGTGTTCCAGTGGTGCTCACGCCGCCTGCGGAGCTGAAGCGAGCCGCCCTCGCCGAGCACCAGGCCACGCTGGAGGCCGCGCGCCGCCTCGCCGCCCGTGCTGTGAGTGAACTCGGCGCGTCGCGGGTGCTGCTCTTCGGCTCGCGTGCCCGCGACGACTGGCGCCGGGGCAGCGATTGCGACGTCATCGCGGTCTCTACCCGCTTCGAGACCATGGACCGCATCGACCGCTACAACGCCGTCTATGACCTCTGGGACGGCCCGGTCGACATCGAGCCCGTTGCGCTCACTCCTGCCGAGTTCGACCGCAGCGCCGCGGGAACCGGCATCGCCGCCATGGCGCTCGACGGCGGCGTCATCGACCTCGCCTGAATCGCGTGAGTGCTGAAGCCCTCGAGTCCCTGAACGGCGAGATCGCCGGCTGTCGCGCCTGTCCGCGGCTCGTCGAGTGGCGCGAGCAGGTCGCCCGCGAGAAGCGTGCGGCCTACCGCGACTGGACCTACTGGGGCCGTCCCGTGCCCGGCTTCGGCGACCCCGATGCCGAGCTCTACGTCGTCGGCCTGGCCCCCGCGGCCCACGGCGGGAATCGGACCGGCCGCGTCTTCACCGGCGACCGTTCCGGCGACTGGGTCTACGGCGCGCTCCACCGCGCCGGCTATGCCAACCAGGGTACGAGCGTCAGCCTCGACGATGGCCTGGAGCTGTCCGGCGCCTATATCGGCGCCATCGTCCGCTGTGCGCCCCCCGACAACCGCCCCTCCCGCGAGGAGCGCGCCGCCTGCATGCCCTACGCCCGGCGCGAGCTCGACCTGCTACCGGGCGCGCGGGTCGTGGTGGCGCTCGGCGCCTACGCCCACGACGCCGTCTGCGACCTGGTCGGGCTGCGACCCCGCCCGAAGTTCGGGCACATGGCCGAAGCAGCCCTGCCCGATGGACGCACCCTGCTCGACTCCTACCACCCCAGCCAGCGAAACACGTTTACGGGGAAGCTGACGCAGGAGATGTTCGACGCCGTCTTCGCCCGCGCCCGCGAGATCGCGAACGGCGTCTAGGTCCGCGCGAGCGCGACCGCCACCACCGCCGCCGTTTCCGTCCGCAGGGTGTTCGCCCCAAGGGAGGCGACGATCGCGCCTGCTTCCACGGCGCTGGCGACTTCGTCCCCGCTGAGGCCGCCCTCCGGCCCGACGGCGATGACGACCGACCCCTGCTCCGGTAGCTCGTTCGCTACCTCGCGCCAGGGCCTGCCGTCGCGGTTCGCGACCACCAGCGCCCCGTCATGCTCCTTCAGCGCCTCGCGGAACGCGACGACCGGTGCGATGACGGGAAGGTAGAGGCGTCCGCACTGCTCCGCGGCCTCGATCGCGATCCGCCGCCATCGCTCCCGCCTGCTCTCCGAGAGCTCCTGCCCTCGCACCGAGCGCTCGGTCGTGATCGGGCGGAAGACATCGACGCCCGCCTCGACGCACTTCTCGATCGCCCACTCCATGCGGTTCGCGCGCACGTTCGCGCACCACACCTCGACCAGCCGTGCCGGACGCGGTTCCCGCCGCGTCAGGTCTCCCACGGTGGCGGCAAGCCGCTCGCGCGACACCTCCTCGATGCGCGCGCGGTACTCGACCCCGTCGCCGGCGAAGACGAGGAAGTCGTCCCCTTTCCTCAGCCGCCGTGAGCCCGCCAGGTGCCGCGCCTGGTCGCCGCTCAGCTCGAGCGCCCCCGGCTCGACGCCTTCCGGCACGCAGACCCGCGGCAGGGCCTCCATCGCTAGTCCCGAGCCAGTTCCAGGAGCGCCCAATCGTGCTCCTCGCGTTCGCCCGTGAGGGACAGGCCGTGCTCGCCGAAAGCGGCCAGCACGTCGTCCCGGTCCGTCGTCAGGAAACCGCTCACGATGAGCTTCCCCGTGGGGTTGAGCGCCCCCGCAAGCGCCTCCGCCAGCTCGATGTCTGCCCGCGCGCTCACGTTTGCGACCGCCAGGTCGGCCGGGGGAATGTTCTCGTCGGGGAAGCCGCCGTGGATGGCCACGCGGTTGCCGGCGCCGTTCGCCTCGCAGTTTGCCCGCGCCACGTCCGCCGCGATGGGGTCGATCTCGAAGGCGTCTACCCTGTTCGCGCCCAGCTTCACCGCCGCGATCGACAGGATCCCCGAGCCCGCTCCGACATCGAGCACGTGCGCCCCCGGCTGCACGTTCTCGTCGAGCGCCGCCAGGCAGAGCCGCGTCGTCTCGTGGTGGCCCGTGCCGAACGCCTGGCCGGGATCGAGCCGTACGATGAGCTGCCCCGGCGCCGCCTGGTAGTCAACCCACGAGGGCACGATGGCGATGCGCCCCGCCTCCACGGGCCCGAAGAACTCGCGCCAGCTCACCGCCCAGTCCTGCTCGTACAGCGGCCGCGCGGTCAGCTCGACCTCCGGGTAGTCCGCGAGCTCCTCGCGAAGGCGCTGCGTCAGGACCGCCCCCAGCTCACTTGCCGGCAGGTAGACGCGCAGGGCGACCGGCTCGCCGTCGCGAACCGTGTAGCCCTCTTCCGGACCGAGCAGGTCCACCGGCTCCTCGATCGAAAGCCCGCCCGGCGCCGCCTCGCGCATGACCGCCGATACGGCCTCGACGAGCGCCGGGGGCGTCTCCGCCGTGATCTCGTACCAGAGCCCGGTCATGCGAGCGCGCTCGCGGCGGTGCTAGCCCGCGACGGCGTCGCGCAGCCGCTCGAGGAAGCTCTTGTGGCCGTTCGGGAGGGAAGGGGTTCCCAGCGTGTCCGCGAGCTGTTCAAGCAGTTCGCGCTGCTCATCCGTCAGCCGCTCCGGCACCACGACCGTCGCGCGCACGATCATGTCGCCCCGGCGGTTGCTGTTCAGGCGGGGAACTCCCTCCCCGCGCACCTTGAACTGGTCCCCGCTCTGTGTCCCCGCGGGAACGTCGAAGTCCATGTCCCCTTCGAGCGTCGGCACGGTGATGCTTGTGCCCAGCGCCGCCTGGGCCAGGTTCAGGGGCAGGTCGTACAGGATGTCGTCGTCGAGGCGCTCGAAGAGTTCGTGCGGCTCCACGTCCAGCAGCACGTACAGGTTCCCGGGCTGGCCGCCCCGCTCCCCCACCTCGCCCTCGCCTGTCAGCCGCACCTGCTGGCCGTTGTCGACCCCCGCCGGGATCTTCACGCTGATCTCGCGTGTCCGCCGTACGCCCCCGCCCCCCCGGCAGTCGTCGCAGGGGTTCGTGATAACGCGACCCTCGCCCCGGCAGCGCCCGCAGGTGGACACGTTCACGAACTGCCCGAACACGCTCTGCTGCGCCCGCCGGATCTCGCCCGCGCCCTTGCACTCGGGACACACCTCGGGTGAGCTGCCCGGCGCCGCGCCCGAGCCGCTGCACTCCTCGCAGTGCTCCAGTCGCGTGTACTCCAGCTCCTTTTCCGTGCCGAAGGCCGCTTCCTCGAAGGTCAGCCTGATGCGTGCGCGCAGGTCGGCGCCCCGCGCCGGACCCCGTCGCCTTCCGCCCCTCCCCGCGCCGCTGAAGAACGCGTCGAAGATGTCGCCGAAGCCGTCGAACGTCTGGAACCCGTCGAACCCCGCCGGCCCTCCCGCCCCGTCGACGCCCGCGTGGCCGAAGCGGTCGTAGGCGCTGCGCTTGTCGGTGTCCGAGAGTACCTCGTAGGCGCGGTTGATCTCCTTGAACCGCTCGGACGCGTCGGCGCTCGAATTGCGGTCCGGGTGGTACTCCATGGCCAGCTTCCGGTACGCCCGCTTGATGTCGTCCGCGGACGCATTTCGGGCTATCCCGAGCACCTCGTACAGGTCGCGTTGAGCCGGAGGCATAGGTCAAGGCAGTGTAGCACCGGCCCCGTGTAGGAGAGCGCCGGTGCTCCATTCGCGCCCGTACCCGTCTTTCCACAAAAGTCTAAATCCCGCAGACGTTGTACTGACCCACCGTGTGGTACGATGCCCCGCGGAGGCGTCAGGGTGGCATTCGACACGCTCAAGGCCGCGCAGCGACTCCGCGACGGCGGCGCCGACGAGCCCCTCGCGGAAGCGGTTGTCGATGTGATCAGCGACGCAACAGCCGAGCTCCTGACACGAGAGTATTTCGACCAGCGGATGGACCAGATAGACGGTCGCTTCGGGCAACTCGACGACCGCATGACGGCGCGTGAGCAGAGCCTTGATAGCAGGATGGACGGCCACTTCGCTCAACTCGACGACCGCATGACCGTGCGTGAGCAGAGCCTTGATAGCAGGATGGACGCGCGCTTCGAAGCCTTCCGCGCCGAGATGTACCGGATGTTCGCGATCCAGGGAGGCGTGATCCTCGGCGGCGTCGGCGTCATCGTCGCACTGGTGGAAACCCTCAACTAGCGGCTCGAAACCGGCGACCTCTCCTACACTGCAGCAGTGCCCCATCCCCCCCGCTCCGACCGCCACTGGCTCGACCTGCATCTCAGCGCCCTGTTCCTCCACGACGAACGCGGCCGCATCGTGACCCGCAACGCCCTCGATCGCGGCCCCGCCCCCCGCTTCTTCCTCGGCCGCACGCGCGACGGCAATCGCCGGCGCTTCCGCGAGGACATCCCCGACGCCCTTGCGGCCCGGCTCGAGGCGCTGTGCCTGGAGGAGCCGGTCGTCCCGGATCTGCGCGAGCCTCTCCGGCACGAGGCGCGCTACCGCGAGGCGTTCGCCGGCCAGGCTCCCGTCACGGACACGTGGTCCGGCCCCGCCTACCGCTTCCCCGATACCCTCCCGCCCACCGACGCCAACGCCGTCCCGCTGACCCGCGACAACGCGACCCTCCTGCACGGCGGCGACCTCGAGCCCTGGCTTGAGGACATCGGCCACAGCGAACCACTGGTCGCACTCGTCCGCGAGGGCCGCGCCGTGTCCGTCTGCGGCAGCGTGCGCATCACGCCGGAGGCGCGCGAAGCCGGCGTCGAGACCAGCGCCGGCGCGCGCGGACGCGGCTTCGCCGTTGCCGTCGTCGCCGCCTGGGCCCGTGCCGTCCGCGAACTCGGCGCCGAACCCCTCTACAGCACCTCCTGGGACAACGCCGCCTCGCAGGCCGTCGCCCGCAGGCTCGGCCTCATCCCCTACGCCTCTGACTACTGGCTCATGTAGTCGCCCCCGGCCCACTCAGGCGGGCGCGGCCCGCCGCTCTTCTCAGCGATGGGCCGCAGGCCCGAGCGCTCTCCGCAGCCGCGCACCGTGCGGCGCTCCACTCAGCGAGTGAAGCGAGCGCTCTTCTACACTGTGCCGGTGCCGCGCATCCCCGACGCCCACGCCGATGTCTTCGACCGCTTCGTCCGCGGCCCCGCGCTCGTGCGGGAGGCGCTCGCCGGGACCGGCCCCGCCACCCTCAACCGCCGCCCGCCCGGCGAGGACTGGTCGATGCGCGATGTCGTCATCCACCTCGCCGACGACGAGCTCGTGCAGGCCGTGCGGATTCGCTTCGTGCTCGGCGGCGACGAGCCCGACCTCCCCGCCTGGGACCAGGAGCTGTGGAAGCGGAAGCTTCTCTACGTGTTCCGCGACCCCGAGGCCGCGCTGAGCACGTTCCAGCAGGTCCGCTACAGCACCGCCGAGCTCCTGCGCGAGTGCGCCCCCGACGCCTGGGAGCGTACCGGCCGTCACGCGGAGGCCGGCGTCGTCACCGTCGCCGACCTGGTTGTGCGGTCGGCCCACCACGTCGAGGAGCACGTGGCCCAGCTGCGAGCGATGCGAGGGGGACCAACGTGACGCGCAGGGCGTCAGACCAGGTCGCCGGCAGGGTCTATCTGCGGGCAGAGCTCCACAAGGCCCTTGCGATCCAGTCAGGCAGCATGCTGGCCATGATGGTGGCCATCGCCGCGGTGGCGATCACCATCACAGAGCTTACCTAGGGAAGAACTAGGCCCAGACCTCGTCGATCATCGCGTCCTCGATGTCGAACACTGAGGGGCCGTCGGGCATGGGCAGCGGCTCCTCCCGGAGCCACTGGGGCAGGCGGTCGTCTTCGCGGTCGAATCCGGCGCGCCGGTTGAACTCGCGCTCCGTCTCGATCGCGTCGCGCGAGAGCGCCAGCAGCTCCTCCTCGGACAGCGGCTCGCCGAAGCGCTCGCTGATGAACGCCGCCATGTCGCCCGGAAGCGCGTTCGTGAACTGGCACACCCCAGCCGAGTCCACCGCCATCATCGTGAGCTGCTCCTGGCGGCTCTGCTTCACGAGCGTGTCCGGCGTCGCCCCCCGCGCCGTCACCATCCCGGCCGTGTGATCGGCGCCCTGGGGACTGCTGCTGTAGGTGATGCCCATCCCCTTCAATGTGCGCGGCTCCCAGGCCGGGAGCCCCTGGCCCTTCACGACCGGCACCCGGTCGATGCCGTAGGTCGCGGCCACGTGCGCCGTTCCGCCCCCGATGATGCGTCCCAGCGGCGTGCCGCCGCGGACGTCCTCCTCCAGCAGCCGCTTCGTCCCCTCCCAGTCGCCCCACGCCAGCACGCCCGCCTCCATCGCCACCCCGATCGCATTCCCCACCTCGATCGTGTCCAGCCCGATGTCGTCGCAGAGCCGGTCCAGCTCGGCGACCGCGTCGGCGGGACCGATCTCGAGGTTCGAACCGAGCAGCGCGATCGTCTCGAACTCGAGCGCCGTCGTCACGTGCTCGCCGTGCTCGTCGTTGTAGAGGATGGCGCACTTGATGATGCAGCCCGCCATGCAGGGCAGCATCTTGCCGCCACGCTCCTTGCCGAGCTCCTCGATCACCTGGCCGCTAATCGACTCCGCGTGCTCCCAGCTGCCCTCCCGGTGGTTGCGGGTCGGCATCGAGAGCACGTTGTCGCGGTTCACGAACTTGATGACGCCCGCCGTGCCGTAGCGGCTCGTGTTATGGACGCGCGGGTCGTCCAGCACCATCTTGCTGAACTTCACGACCTCGCCCTTGAACTCCTTCGCGTTCGCCCCGGGAACCGTGCGAACGCCCTCGGCGTCGTCCACGACGATCGCCTTCAGGCCCTTCGCGCCCATCACCGCGCCGGGTCCGCCCCGTGCCGCGTGACGCGTCGGGCGGCCCTCCGGGTCCGTCACCGCTACCGAGGCGGAGGACATGCGGTGCTCGCCCGCCGGCCCGATCGTGGCCGCCGCGCGTGTCCGCAGCGCCTCGCCCACGAGCTCGCGGTGGAGGTCGTAGTTGCTGCGTCCCGCGAGGTCGTCCGCCCCGGAGAGACGCGCGCCCTTGCCGTCGATGTCGAGCCGCTTCCAGCCGTCGGCGGAAGCGCCCGAAACGACGATCGCCTTGATCCCGAGCCGCGCCAGCCGGTGCCCCAGCTGCCCGCCGACGTTCGCTTCCTTCGTGCCGCCCGTGAGGGGGCTCTTGAAGCCGAAGCTCGTGCGGCCGCTCGTCGTCACCGCCGTGCCCGCCAGCAGCCCCGGCGCGATGAACAGCTTCGCTGCCTCGCTCAGGGGATGGATGCGGGCGTCCGTCTCCTCCAGCAGCATCCGCGAGGTCAGGGAGCGACCTCCGAGGAGTGCGTACGCCTCGGGCGCGCGCGCTTCGGTCACGTCGCCGCTGGTCATGTCCACGCGGATGATGCGGTCGATGGCCATGCGGATGCCTGCTCCCGGTCTGACTGTTAAGGGACGGAGGGACGGTTATCGTACAGTAGCGCCCGCTGAAGGCGAGCGATCCTGGAAGTGTTACGCAGGCCAGCGTTTCCGAACACGTCGCTGGGGACGTGTTACAGAAATCGCGTTTTGCGAACACGTTGCTGGGGACGTGTTGCAGAAATCGGATTTCTGTAACACGTGGCCCGCCTAGAACAACGGGTCGAACCAGCGCGGCGCAACCACCGCCAGCGTCAGCCAGACCGTGCCCGCGCCCAGCGCCGCCACCACCAGCTCCGGCAGGGCCCGCAGTGGCATCGAGACAGCGGCCACCTGCGCGAAAGCGGGCCACCGGCGGAAGCCCCACAGCACCCCCGCCGCCAGCGCCCCCAGCAGCAACCCGCCCACGTGCCCGCCCAGCGAGATGCCGGGAATCGTCAGCGAGATGACGATGTTGATGAGGAGGAACCCGAGCACCCCTGAGTCCTGCCGGTTGAAGCGCGACGCCCGCTCCGCCACCGCGATCGCCCCGCCCAGCCCGAACACCGCCCCCGAGGCCCCGGCCGTGAATGCGTTCGGGTCGAGCACGAGCGCTCCCAGCGAGCCGCCAAGCATCGAGACCGCGTAGAGCAGCAGCAGCCGCGCCCCGCCGATGCCGGGCTCGAGCATCCGTCCCAGCCACCACAGCACCAGCATGTTCATCCCCAGGTGCAGCAGCCCGTAGTGCAGGAACCCCGAGGTCACCAGCCGCCAGTACTCGCCGCTGTCGACCAGGCGCCCCTGGAGCGCGTAGTCGAAGTGCACCGACGTAACCGTGCCGCCCCAGAGCGACACGTCCCCGGTCGCGGCCGCCACCACGAACCAGACGAGGACGTTGACCCCGATGAGCGCCGTAGTCACGACCGGACGCTGCCGCGCCGCCAGCGAGAACTGCCGCGTCCGTCGCATTCCCGCCCGCACGCAGTCCGGGCACTGGAACCCGACCGCCGCCGAGACCATGCACTCGGTGCAGATCGGCCGTTCGCAGCGCTGGCAGCGAACCGCCGCCGCGCGCCGCTCGTGCCGGTAGCAGGGGGCTGTGCGAGTGCTCACACCGTGAGTATAGGGAGGCCGCCCGCTCGTCTTGGAGTGGAGCGTGTCTTCCCCGTACCCTCCGTGGCGACCGGCGGGCAGTCGCCGGCGGAGGACGCGTCGATGGAAGCCCCGGCCCCGGAACCCGCCGCCTTCCAGTCGTGGCTGCGAACCCTCGACGGTTACGGCGAGGCCGAGGTGCTCGCCCTCCACCCCGTCGAAGGCGGCGCCTCCAACGTCATCCTGCGCGCGACCCTCGCGAACGCGCCCCTCCCCGCCGTCCTCCTCCGCCTGCAACGCGAGCGCGGCATCTTCGAGCCCTACGACGTCGTCCGCGAGGCGGCCGTGCTCCGCCGCCTCGCCCCCTCCCCCGTCCCCGTCCCCGCCGTCGCCGGCGAGGAACCCGACGCGGCTGCCCTCGGAGCGCCCTTCGTCGTGCTGGAGTGGGTCGACGCACCTCACATGGGCGTCGCCGGTCCGGAGGCGAGCTTCAGCGCCTACGCCGCCATGGTCGTCCGCATCCACGCCCTCGACTGGCGCGCGCTCGGTCTCGACGAGGTCCTCGCCGTTCCCGCCTCCGCCGCGGCCGCCACCCGCGCCGAGATCGAGGTGATAGCCGAGCGCATGGAGCGCCCCGGCGCCGATGCCCCCATCCTTCGCCGCGCATTCGAGACCCTGCGCGCGTGCGTCCCCGAAGGTGCGCCCGTCGGCTTCTGCCAGGGCGACATCAACGTCTTCAACTACCTCTTCCGCGGGGGCGAGGTGGCCGCCGTCGTCGACTGGGAGCAGGCCCGGCTGGGCGATGTCCGCAACGACGTCGCCCAGATGCTCGCGCTCGGCCACCTGAAGGGCGCCCCCTTCGGCCCCGTCCGCGACCAGTTCTTCCAGCAGGTCTACGAAGCCGCGCGGGGAGCGGGCGAGCTGAACGACATGGAGTTCTTCCGCGCCCGCTGGCTCTTCGAGCTGGGGGTCATCTACCACGGCTGGCGCGCCTTCAACGACGACCTGCCCTGGTACACCTGGAACCATTTAGAAGAGCTGCTGGAGCTGGCCCTCGATGAGGTCGAGCGCGCCCCGGGGCTTCGTTAACGGCCCCTTAATCGTCTGTTCATATTTTCCGCCCGAGTGCTCGATACCGATGACCATCCCGGTCTGTTAACTGCGACCGGGCATGCTTACGCCGCGATGAGCGAGACGAGCGGCGCAGCCGCGGGAGGTGTTGCGTGGCGCTAGCCAGCCCCCCCGACGGCTCAGACCTCGCCCGCGCCCTGCGCAAGCGGCCCCTCCGCCGCCCCGGCGAGAACCTCATCGTGGTCTCGCTCGTGCTCTGCGCGGCCGTCTCCATCGCGACCACGTTCGCCATCATCTACGTGCTCTTCTCCGATGCCATCGGCTTCTTCCGGGAGATCTCCTTCTGGCATTTCTTCAACCCCGGAAACGAGTGGCAGACGCTCTTCGATCCGCGCAGCTTCGGCGTCTGGGAGCTCGTCCTCGGAACGGTCAACGTCACCCTCTGGTCGATGGTCATCGCCCTCCCCCTCGGCCTCGCCGCCGCCGTCTACCTGAGCGAGTACGCCCACGTCCAGACGCGGCGCTTCCTCAAGCCCCTCCTCGAGCTGCTCGCCGGCGTCCCCACCGTCGTCTACGCCTACTTCGCCCTCACCTTCATCTCCGACGACGTTCTCCTGCCGCTGCTCGGCGGCAACGTCTCGTTCTTCAACTCGCTCTCCGCCAGCATCATGCTCGGCGTCATGATCCTGCCCATCATCGCGTCCGTCTCCGAGGACGCGATGGCGAGCGTCCCCCGCGACCTGCGCGAGGCCGCCTACGGCCTCGGCGCCACCCGCCTCGAGGTCGCCTTCCGCGTCGTCTTCCCCGCCGCCATCTCCGGCATCATGGCCGCCATCCTGCTCGCCATCGCCCGCGTCATCGGCGAGACGATGATCGTGGCCGTGGCCGCCGGCTCGACCCCCAACCTCAGCCTCTCGCCCCTCGAGAGCATCCAGACCATGACGGGCTACATGCTCCAGGTCGCCCTGGGTGATGCCGCCCGCGGCACCACCGACTACACCTCGCTCTTCGCCGTCGGCGCCCTCCTCTTCCTCATGACCTTCGTCCTCAACGTGGCCGCCCAGATCATCGTCCGCCGCTTCCGCGAGGCGTACGAGTAATGAGCGCCGCCGAGACCACCGCGCAAGCCGCCGTCACCCTCCAGGCCGAGGGAAGCGTCGCCCGGCGCCAGGCTTGGTCGCGGGCCTCGCGCTGGATCCTGCTCGTGGCCACCCTCCTCGGGCTCGTCGTCCTCGTCATCCTCGGCATCGATAACGCCATCGTCGGCATCCCCTCGCTCGACTGGGACTTCCTCTCGAACTACCCCTCGCGCTTCGCCGAGCGGGCGGGCATCCGCTCCAGCATCCTCGGCTCGGTCTGGGTGCTCGTCTTCACGGTCATCCTCGCCATCCCCGTCGCCGTGGGCGCCGCCGTCTGGATGGAGGAGTTCGCCCCCCAGAACGCCATCCTCACCACCGTCCGCCTTAACATCGCCAACCTCGCGGGCGTGCCCAGCATCATCTACGGCATCCTCGGCCTGGCCGTCTTCGTGCGGCTCATGGAGCTGGGCCCGAGCATCCTCGCCGGCGCCCTCACCCTCGCCCTCATGATCCTGCCGATGACCGTCATCACTTCCGTCGAAGCCATCAGCCAGGTGGCCCCGAGCATCCGGGAGGGCTCCCTCGCCCTCGGCGCCACGCGCTGGCAGACCGTCTGGAACCACGTGCTCCCCGGCGCCATGCCGGGCATCCTCACCGGCACCATCCTCGCCGTCGCCCGCGCCGCCGGCGAGACCGCCGCCCTCATCATGATCGGCGCCTTCACCTTCATCGCCTTCGACCCCTCCCTCAGCTTCAACGGCCTGCTCGACTCGTTCACCACGCTGCCGATCCAGGTCTACAACTGGACGATCCGTCCGCAGCCCGAGTTCCGCGCGAACGCCGCTGCCGGAATCATCGTCCTCATGGTTGCCGTAATCGGGCTCAACGCCCTCGCCCTCGTCGTCCGGGACCGCCTGAGGCGCAACTGACAGTAGTAGGATTGTGAGACCCAGATGTCGATACGCGTTCGCACAACCACCCCCACCGACGACAAGGCCCGGGAGGCCCTGCGCGGCAAGCCGGCGGCCGAGCACAGGCCCTCCGAGAACGTCGCGAAACCCGAGGGCGAGCTCGCCTTCTCCATCTCGGACCTGAGCCTCTGGTACAGCGGCAAGCAGGCCCTCACGAAGGTCGGCCTCGACATCCCCCGCAAGAAGGTCACGGCCCTCATCGGCCCATCCGGCTGTGGCAAGAGCACCCTCATCCGCTGCCTCAACCGCATGAACGACCTCATCCCCGGCGTCACCATCGAGGGCAGCGTCAGCTACCGCAACGCCGACATCTACGGCTCCGACGTCGACCCCGTCGAGGTACGGCGCCGTATCGGCATGGTCTTCCAGAAGCCCAACCCGTTCCCCAAGTCGATCTACGAAAACGTCGCTTTCGGCGCGAAGGTGAACGGATTCCGCGGCAACCTCGATGACCTGGTCGAGAGCTCCCTGAAGCGCGCCGCCCTCTGGGACGAGGTGAAGGACGACCTGAAGAAGTCCGGCCTCGCCCTCTCCGGCGGGCAGCAGCAGCGCCTCTGCATCGCCCGCGCCCTCGCAAACAACCCCGATGTCATCCTGATGGACGAGCCCTGCTCCGCCCTCGACCCCATCGCCACCCTCAAGATCGAGGACCTGATGCGGGAGCTGACGACCGACTACACCATCGTCGTCGTCACCCACAACATGCAGCAGGCCGCCCGTGTCTCCGACTACACCGCTTTCATGCTCACCGACGAGGAAATCACGGGGCAGCTTATCGAGTATGCTCCGACCGAAACGATGTTCACTCAGCCGGCGGATCAGCGCACGGAGGACTACATAAGCGGGCGTTTCGGTTAGAAGGGCGGTGCCCCATGTCCCGAGAGCTCTTCCACCAGGAGCTCACCGACCTCCAGGATGACGTGCTCATCCTCGGCTCCATGGCCGAGAAAGCAGTCGTCGACAGCGTCGAGTCGCTTCGCTCCGCCGACCTCGAGTGGTCCCAGCGCATCATCAACGACGATGCCGCCATCAATAAGAAGCGCTTCGACATCGAGGAGCGCGCCATCTTCGTCATCGCCTCCCAGCAGCCTATGGCTACCGATCTGCGCGCCGTCATGAGCGCCTTCATGATCACCACCGACATCGAGCGCATCGGGGACCACGCCGAGGGTATCGCCCGCATCAACCTGCTCCTCGGCGCGTCCGAGGACGTCCCCCGCCGCATGGGCTACATCCCCGCCATGGCCGACCGCGCCATCGCCATGCTGCGCGACAGCCTCAAGGCCTACGTCGAACGCAACGTCGACGAGGCCCGCCGCGTCTGCGACGCCGACGACGAGGTCGACCGCCTCCAGGACGCCGTCTACGAAGAGACATTCCGCGGCATGATCGAGGACCCCTCCACGATCGAGCGCAACACCTACTACCTCTGGACCGCCCACAACCTCGAGCGCATCGCCGACCGCTGCACCAACATCTGCGAGCGCGTCATCTACCTGGTCACCGGGCGCATGGAAGAGATCAACGTCTCCAAGTACTAGCCCGCGACGGGCCACGCTTCGCCCGTTGCCTGGACTGGCAGCGTAGGGTTCCCGGCATGAGGCCCGAGTGAACGGGACGACGGCGCTGCTGACGCGCATCACCGATCGGCACCCGGCCCTGCTGTACCCGGACTTCCGGCGCGTCTTCTGGAACGCGTTCTTCGCCTCGGCGTCGTTCTGGACCATGCTGCTCGCCCGCGGCTGGCTCGTGTTCGAGCTGACCGGCCAGGGCGCCTGGGTCGGGGCGGTCACGTTCGCCGGGATGGTCCAGCTGGCCCTCGCCGGGCCCATCGGCGGCGCCCTCGCCGACCGTGTCGATCGGCGGATGATCGCCATCAGCGCCGATGCCGTCGGCATCGTCGCGGCGGGCGTGCTGGCCGTCATCACCTTCGGCGGCGTCATCGAGCCGTGGCACATCCTCGTCATCGCGAGCATCGACGGGGTGGCCCGCGCCTTCGGCACCCCCGCCGAGCAGGCGATCGTCCCCAACGTCGTCCGCGAGGAGCACCTGCTCAACGCGGTCGCGCTGTCCGGCATCACCCGCCACGGCTCTCGCATTGCGGGGCCGCTCCTCGGGGGCGCGTTGCTGACCACCCTGGGCGCGGGCTCGGTCTTCGTGCTGTCCGCCGTCTTCCTCGCCCTCGCGCTCCAGCAGCTCGTGCGGCTCGAGTACCGCAGCACGCCGCTCCCCAACGTCGCCGAGCGCGTCCTCGCCATCGGCCCCGTGCTCCGCGACGTGCGTGAGGGCGTTCAGTACGTCTTAAGCGAACCGCGCCTGCTCGTCGTGCTCGTGCTCGTCGGCTTCCACTGTGGGGCGACGATGGCGTTCGACTCGATGATGCCAACCCTCGCGACCGATGTCGGTGGCGACGATGTCACCTACAGCGGCATCATCGTCGGCATCGGCGCGGGCTCTATCGTCGGAACGCTCATCATCTCGATGATCCGGAACGACGCGGCCCTGGGGCGCACGTTCTTCCTCGTCGGCATCGGGAGCGGCCTCTCGCCGTTCGTCATCGGCCTCGCCACGACGCCGCACATCGCCGTCACGGGCGGTGTGCTCGCCGGGGCCACCCAGGCCAGCTTCATGGCGGTAACGGTCGTGTTCGTCCAGCGCGTCACGCCCGACGCGCTGCGGGGGCGCGTGATGTCGCTGTACATCATGCTCGCCGCCGGACAGATGGCGTTCGTGAACTACGGATTCGGCTGGCTGTCCGACGACGTCGGTGTGCGGCCGCTGCTGCTCGTGGCGGGCGCGCTCTGGACCGCCGGCTTCGCCGCCGCCGCCGTGCTCTTGCCCGAGGCCCGCTCGCTTGTGCGCAGGGGGAACTTCCGCGAGGCCCTGGAACCGGCGACGTGACCGAGGCTGGCATCCGTCTCATCAGCTTGGGCGCGGAGTAGTCGCGCTCGCGTTGCCCGTGCGGGCGCGCTGGCTGATACTGAACGGGCCCGCCGTATGGCGGGCTATCCGTCTGCGAGCCAGGGCGCTCCGCGGGCAGGGACTAGAGAGAACCGACAGGCATGGCGAAGAAGGTCCGCGCAACGCTCACGCTCCAGATCGAGGCCGGGAAGGCGAATCCCGCGCCTCCCATCGGCCCCGCGCTCGGCCAGCACGGCGCCAACATCATGGAGTTCTGCAAGGAGTACAACTCCCGCACGCAGTCCCAGGCCGGGAACATCATCCCCGCCCATCTCACCATCTACGAGGACCGCTCCTTCAGCTTCGTCCTCAAGACGCCTCCCGCCGCCGACCTCCTGCGCAAGGCCGCGGGCGTGGAGAAGGGCGCCGGCGCCTCGAAGATCGAGAAGGCCGGTACCGTCACCTCCGCCGACATCCGCCGCATCGCCGAAACCAAGATGCCCGACCTCAACGCCAACGACATCGAAGGCGCCATGAACATCATCGCCGGTACCGCCCGCAGCATGGGCATCGACGTCGAGAACTAGCCCGGAGCCCGGAGAACCCTCATGAAGCGTGGCAAGCGGTTCACCACCGCCACCGAGAAGATCAACAGCGACCAGAAGTACTCCCCCGAGGAGGCCATCGGCCTCGTCCGGGAGACGGCCACCGCCAAGTTCGATGAGACCATCGAGATGCACATCCTGACGGGCCTCGACCCGCGCCACGCCGAGCAGCAGATCCGCGGCAGCACCGTCCTCCCCCACGGCCTCGGCAAAGAGGTGCGCATCGCCGTCTTCACCGAGGGCGAGCCCGCCCGCGAGGCCCAGCAAGCCGGCGCCGACATCGTCGGCGGCGACGACCTCATCCAGCAGGTCCAGGACGGCTTCACCGACTTCGACACCGCCATCGCCACCCGCGAGATGATGGGCAAGGTCGGCCGCCTCGGCCGCATCCTCGGCCCCCGCGGCCTCATGCCCAACCCCCGCGCTGGCACCGTCGTCGCCCCCGAGGACATCGCCCGCACCGTCACCGAGGCCAAGCGCGGCCGCGTCGAGTTCCGCCTCGACCGGCTGGCCAACATCCACGTGCCCCTCGGCAAGGCCTCCTTCGAGGCGGACAAGCTGCAGGACAACATGGCCACCTTCATCGAGGCCATCAACGAGGCCCGCCCCGACGTGAAGGGCGCCTTCATCCGCTCGGTCACCATCACCAGCACCATGGGCCCCGCCATCGGTGTCGACGTGAACCAGGCGATGGCCCTCAAGCCCGCCTGAGCGAAGCGCCCCAGCGCCCCGCCCTCGCCTCCGGGCGTGCCCTTGAAAGTGGCCACGGCAGCATGATCGGTACTTGAAAATTTTGAAGTACTTTCAAGCTTGCGGGTTGCCGCTGTGGCTCAGCGTTTCACCCGCCAGTAGCCACGGGGATCTTTCGGGCTTGTACCGACGTGCTCTATCAAGCTGGCTCCGGCGAGCTCATAGAGGTGGCGTCTCGCCGTGGGCCGCGAGAGGCCCAGGAGATCGGCCGCCTCGCCGGTTGTGAACCGACCCATCCGGCTGGCGAACTCGACGAAGCGTTCGGATCCCCGCGGAAGCCGTTCGAGAATGCGCCGCGCTAGCGGGTCCGCAAGCAGCGTGACGTGCACGGAGGACGACGCCTGCACGTAGACGGGATCGGGCAGCCCGACACGGGACATCTCCTCGAACATCCGGTTCACCCCCTCGCCAAGCTCGCGCCCGTAGCCAAGGTCGCTCACGGCGCGCGCGATTCTTGGGTTGCGCGCGAATCGCGTCTCGCGGATGTTCTCCGGCCGCACGATGCCCGGGAGCCGCCCGGGGCTGCTCACTTCAAGCCGGTCATCGAAGAGTTCGACACGGATGTGGTCGCCTCCCATCGAGTACGAGCGGTGGACCACCGCGTTCACGATGGCCTCCATCCAGGCTGGCTCGGGAATCAGCGCCTCGGGCTCGAACCGGGCGTCCGGCCCGAGCCGCACGGCTTCGGGAATCCACCGCCGCAGGAGCCGCGCGGCGCCCTGTACCTGCTTGATGAGCGAACCCTCGATCCGCCGGTCGGCAAGCACGTTCGCCCGCGCACCGGTCTCCCGTGACGAGCCCCGGTAGCGAAGGACTCGTACGTAGGCTTCGGGAAAGACCAGTTGGGGAGCCTCTCCCAGGACGAGGAGCCCGGCGACCGTCGGCTGGAGCTTCCCCTCGCGCTCGACGGCAAGGCCCCGCGCCTTGAGGGCGTTCGCACTCGTGCCGCGGGCGCGGGTCGCCCGCGCGAAGCGGGTCACCGCGCGCTCGTCAAGCGCTGAGGCCCCCGCTTCCGCAACGGGAGTTCCGTCGAAGGCCGATTCGCCCTTGTCGTACTGAAGTTCCTGGGCCTCGGCCGCCGAGAGCCTGCGGGTTGAGTCGCCCACGCGAAGGTACACCTCGCCCTTCATGTTGCGGTGGACCTTGGTGCTGGATTCGACGTCGAGGATCGCCAGTGCATCCTCCTCGCCCGCCGCATTGAGGCACTCGAAGACCTCGAAGCGGAGGCTGGCGGGTGGGTCGACGTAGTGGGTGGAGGCTTGCCGCCATGCGTTGATGCGGCGCTCGGACTCTCCCCCGACCCCGAGCACCTTGCCGTCCTGGATGCCGATCACGATCCGTCCGCCGTCGGCGTTGGCGAATCCGGCGATCACGTCTCCAAGGTCTCGGGCGGCGATCCGGGGACCCTTCCGCTCCAGGAACTGCCCCTCGGGGGTTTGCACGAGATGCTCGAGGAGGAGAGCTGGAGATGGCTTCGCCGGTCGCTTGCCGGCCGCTCGGTGAGGCACGGTTCCATCATGGCGAGAACATGAAAATTTTTCAAGTACCGGCCATGCTGTCGACGGTCCGGCAGGCATGACAAGAGCTTGAAAAATTTTCAAGCTTCGATCATGCTCTCCTGGCGGCCGCGCGCGTATCATGGTCTTCGGCGGCGAGCCTAGCAGGAGGTGCCTCATGCCCAGACTCGACGATAGCGGCGCCGGCTTCGCCGGCGTCTACAGCCAGCACCGCGAGCTCTGGGAGGCCTTCCAGGTGCAGTGGGGCACCCTCTGGGAGTACGGCTCCCTCGAGCCCCGCATTCGCGACCTCATCCGTATCAAGTCCGCCACCCTCCACGCCTGCGACTTCTGAGCGCCCGCTCGCACTGCTGCGGCGCAGCAGGACGGCATGGACGAGGAGATGATCGCGGCCATCCACGACCCCGAGGCCTCCGACCTCGAACCGCGCGTGAAGCTCGCCATGATGTTCGTCGAACGCTGGGTCCGGGACGACGCCCGCTCCATCGACGACGGCTTCTTCGCCGAGCTCCGCGAGCACTTCAGCGAGCGGGAGCTACTCGAGCTGGCCATCACCACCGGCACCGTCGAGCTCTCGCACAAGTTCAACACCGCCTTCGGCGTCATCCCCCGCCACGAGGGCGACACCTACCAGGTCGGCACCCCCGGCGCCCCGCAGTACATGCGCGACCACCTCGCCTCGCTCGGCATCGAGTCGCCTCTCGCGAGTGCGGATCGCTAGCGTGCCACCGGCGGCGACGGTCCCAGAGCTGCTCGCCGCCGGCGCCCCCGAAGCCGTCGCCATCCAGGGCGTCGGCGACCGCGACGCGACCTACGCCGAGCTCCGCGCCACCGTCGAAGCCCTCGCCGGACAGCTCCGCGGCGCCGGCATCTCTGCCAACGATCGCGTGGCCCTCGTGCTCCCCAATGGGCCCTCCATGGCCGCCGCCTTCCTCGCCGCCGCCACCGCCGGCGCCGCCGCTCCCCTCAACCCCCGCTACCGCGAGGAGGAGCTGTCCCTCTCCTTCGAGGAGTTGGGCGTCCGCGTGGTTGTCGCCACGCCCGGCGCGGAGGGGATCCCCGCCCTTCCCGGCATCCGCCGCCTCGACCTGAGGGGTGACGGCCTCGACCTCACCCTCACGGAGAGCGGCGAACCCGTAGCCGCCGCCCCTGGCCCGCCCCCCTCCCCCGACGACGTCGCGCTCGTCCTGCAGACGTCGGGCACCACCGCCCGCCCCAAGACCGTGCCCCTCACGCACGCTAACCTCGGGGTCTCCGCCGCCAACATCGCCGAGTCCCTCGCCCTCACCGCCAGCGACCGCTGCCTGATGGTGATGCCCCTCTTCCACATCCACGGACTCATCGCCGGGCTGCTCGCTCCCCTCCGGGCGGGTGGGGCCGTCGCCTGCCCCGGCGACTTCAACGCCTTCCGCTTCTTCGACTGGCTCGAGGCCTTCGAGCCAACCTGGTACACCGCCGTCCCGACCATGCACCAGCTGATCCTCTCCCGCGCCACGCGCCACACCGAGACGCTGGCCCGGGCAAACCTGCGCTTCGTCCGCTCCTCCTCCGCGCCCCTCCCATCGGTCGTCCTCGAACGCATCGAGGAGACCTTCGGCGCGCCCATGATCGAGGCCTACGGCATGACCGAGGCGACCCATCAGATGGCCGCCCAGCCCCTCCCGCCCGGCCTGCGCAAGCCCGGTTCCGTGGGCCGCCCCACCGGCATCGAGATCGCCATCCTCGACCCCGCCGGTGACGCCCTCCCGCCTGGCGAGCGCGGCGAGGTCTCCATCCGCGGCGCGAGTGTCACCGCCGGCTACGAGGCCAACCCCGAAGCGAACGCAGAGGCCTTCACCGAAGCTGGCTGGTTCCGCACCGGGGACGAGGGCCAGCTCGACGACGACGGCTACCTTTTCCTCACCGGCCGCCTCAAGGAGCTCATCAACCGTGGCGGCGAGAAGGTCGCGCCCCGCGAGGTCGAGGAGGTCATCCTCCGCCACCCCTCCGTACGCCAGGCCGTCTGCTTCGCCCTCCCCCACGCGACCCTCGGCGAGGACGTAGCCGCTGCCGTTATCCGCAACGACGGCGCCGACCTCGGCGAGTCAGCCGTTCGCGACCTCTGCGGCGAGCATCTCGCGCCCTTCAAGGTTCCCCGCACCGTCGTCTTCGTCGACGAGATCCCCGTCGGCCCGACCGGCAAGCTCCAGCGCATCGGCCTGGCGGAGCGCCTGGGCCTTGCCTGACGGCCAGCGAGTGGGATCCCTTCCTCGTATCTGATACAGTGTCGGTATGGCAAGCGTGTCTCGAAGCAAGGAAGTAGTGGTCATCGCTCCGGACCTCCGCGAGAAGTTCGGCTGGGGCGACGAGGGCGACATTATCGAGGTCGAGTGCGACGGCAAGATCGTGTCCTACCTCCTGCCCCCCGTGCACAACGAGTCGCTCATGGGAAGCCTTGCCCCCTACATCAAGAGGACCCTCCCGGAGGACGAGTGGGACAAGGCCCGCGAACTCGCGTGGAGTGAAGCAACAGCCAACGAAGTCGAACCGCCGAAGTGACGGCGCTGCTCGATACCTCCGTAGTACTTCGTTATCTCACCGGTGATCCACTGCACATGGCTCGACTGAGTGCCGAGTTAATCGATGGCGGAGACGACTTGCTCATCAGCGACGTTGCGATCGCTGAAGCCGCTCATGTGCTGACTTCCTACTACGGAGCATCCCGAGGGGAGGTCGTGGATCACCTGACCCTTCTCCTGCGGAAGGACAACGTCGGCATACTCAATCACCCCAAGGAACGCGTCCTCAACGCTCTGGCAATGTGTCGACCATCGAGACGGGTCTCCATCCCCGACGCCCTCATCTGGGCTGCTGCGCGCTCGGAGGACGTTCCCGTCTACACCTTCGACCGCCGCTTCCCCACCGAGGAAATCACGGTCCTCTCGCCCCGCTAGCCCCCATCCCTCCTCCAAATCCTCGCGCTCCTATAATCCCTGCCACCTCAACCCCCGGAGTGCACCCATGCCCGACTACGAGAACCTCATCCTTGACCGCGCCGGCACCGACGGCCGCGTCGGACGCATCACCCTCAACCGCCCCGAGAAGATGAACGCGCTCTCCCAGGAGCTCCTCTTCGAGTTCAACGAGGCCCTCCACGACTACGAGGCCGACGACAGCATCCGCGTCATCATCATCAAGGGCGCCGGACGCTGCTTCAGCGCCGGCTACGACCTCACCCCGCCCCAGGGGCGCGGCGCCGACGCCGTCGTTCGCCGCCATCGCGCCGTCGACGACGAGGGCCGCCGCTTGCTCTGGAACATGCGCACCGGCATGCAGCAGATCACCGACATCCAGATGTACTACTGGAACATGGCCAAGGTCACGATCGCCCAGCTCCACGGCTACGCCCTCGCCGGCGGCTGCGAGATGGCCATGATGTCCGACATGGTCACCGCCGCCGAGGACGTCCGCATCGGCCACCCCGGCGTGCGCGGTCTCGGCGTCGCCCGCAACGGCGCCATCTTCCCGCTCGTCCTCGGCATGCGGAAGGCGAAGGAGCTCTACTACACGGGCGACAACGTCACCGGCAAGGAGGCCGAGGAGATCGGCATGGTCAACTACGCCTGGCCCGCCGACGAGCTCGAGGAGCGCACCATCGCCTTCGCCGACCGCATCGCCAACCTCAGCGCCGACCACCTCGCCATCGCCAAGACGAGCATGAACCGGTTTTACGAGAACATGGGCATCTACTCGTCCATCCGCAGCTCCACCGACCTCGACGCCGCTGGCCAGTTCACTGCCCAGGCGTACGAGTGGCAGGACCGCACCCGCCAGGCCATGGAGAGCGGCGGCGGCCTCAAGGAAGCCCTCGACTGGCGCGACGGCCCCTACCGCGACTACCGCGCCAGCGGACGCTAGTGACTGGTGGTTAGTGGATAGTGACTAGTGAATGGTGATCGGGGCTATTCCCTCACCGACCACCGACCACCGACCACTAGTACGGCAGCCCCGGCTTCCCCAGCAGGGCGCGCGCGAAGGTCGCGCGGCCCAGGTGCCCGTTCGCGTGGCCGATGAGGCCGTGCCCGATCGCCTCCATGCGCGAGATCTCGCCCCAGGGACGGAACAGCTGGAACGTGGTGATGTACTCGTCGCTCATGCTCGCGATGCGGGGCACCACCGCTTCCTTCAGCGCCTCCGAGTAGCGGTCGAACTCCTCCGGAGCCGGGAAGCGCAGGTCGTACGCCTCGTCATCCGTCAGGTTCGTGCCCTGCTCGACGCGCGGCAGGTCCCACGCCTGGTCGAAGCCCTGCGCGAGCCACACCGGCTGCTCCCGGTCGAAGGCGAAGTGGATGATGTTGTCGATCGTGCGCTGCACGTGCCACACGTCGAACCCGATCGAGCTCGTCCTCCGCCCCTGCGTGTCGCACAGCTCCTCGATGGTCAGGTCCGCGACCGCCAGCTTGCAGTAGTCGAGCACCCGCTCGACCAGCCGCGAGTACTGCGCCTGCACGGTGGCGTCGACGCCCATCCCGGGCAGGTTCCCCGGCCGGGTCATGGCGTGTGCTCCTTCAGGAAGCTGCGCACCGTCTCGATCGTGTCCGGCAGCTTCGCCTCGCTCCGGCAGTCGACGTCGAGGCAGTGCGCGTTGGGTGCGTCGCGGCAGATCTGCTCCGCGATGCTCGTCGGGTGGAACACGTCGCTCCCCGGCAGGATCAGCAGCGGCGTCTCGCACGACCGCACGAACGCCTCGTCGACGCTGAAGTAGGGCGGCCGGTCGGGCCAGATCGCGTCCGCGTATCGCTCGATCAGGTCGACGTACGCATCCGCGCTCATCGCCCCGATCTCTGCGCGGAAATCTGCGTCGTCGTGGATGCGCCGCGCGAACGGCCCCGCCGCGTTGTTCGCCATGAAGACGCGGTTCGCCATCGCCGACTCGACCACCGCCCCCACGCCCTCCTCCCGCGCCAGCGTGAGCGTCGGCTTGAACATGTCCATGAACGTGTCGACTGAGTTCGTGTGGTTCAGCCCCACCGGGTCCTGCCCCACCCCGGAGGCGATGCGGTCCGGCGCCTCCTCCGCGATGCGCAGGATGAAGGCGACGCCGATACACCCCCCGAACGTGTGCGCCCGCTCGATCCCGAGGTCGTCAAGCACCGCAATCTGGTCGGCGACCATCACGTCGTAAGGCGCGGGCGCCGCGGGCGCGGGGCTCTGCCCCGCGTTCCGCTGGTCCATCCCGATGACCATGAAGTCGGAGGCGAACTCCGTGAGCGGGTTGATCGCGCTCACCGACCAGAAGTCGATCTCGCTGTTCACGCCCCCCGGCGCGAAGCACAGCAGCGGAAACCCTTCCCCAAACGTCTCGTAGTGAATAACCGCCCCGTCGGGCCGCTCGATATCCGGCATGCGCCACCTCCGCGCGCCGGATTCTAGCGGCTCCGCGCGTCCGTCATGCGGCGTCAACGTCCCGTGTGCCCCGCAGTTTGGCTGTGGCGACTGCAAGGACCGCGAAACTGATCGCGTAGGCAAGGGCCAGCGCGGTTACCGGTCCGGGGAAGGGCTGGAGGTCCGACGAGTCCGTGAAGGTGAACGTGAACACGAGGCTGTAGACCTGGGTGGTAGTGCTGGCAAGGCAGATCAGCGCGACCCAGGCCAGCAGCTGGCCGGTAGTCAATCGGCTCGGAGTATTCGTCGGTCCCGGTGATCGTCGCGAGAGAGGCCAGAGGAGGGCGGCAAGGGGGAGCCCGAAGAAAAGCAGCGTGAATACCCCGAGGATCCCCGCTGAGGCGACCAGCAGAGCCGCAGTGATCACGAGGGGTCCTGCGTAGGCAGCACTGGCAAGCGCTGCATCCTTCCATCGGAGCACCAGGAGAACCGCGACCGGGATGGCGAGCGCGACCAGCACGAGGCTGACCAGTTCCGGCGCCATCCCTATGTCCACGCCGACCCAGATGGAACCATCAAGGTCCTCAAGGCTGTATCTGCCGGAGAAAAAGAGATGGGGAAGAGGCCTCACGGCCCCCACCGGTGCGGCGGCAGCTGCACTCACGAGGGCCAGAACCGCCAGGCATGTGAGCGGCTTGGTAATCCCCACGCTGTGAGCAGAAGGACTGCGCAGCGCGCCCTTCAGGTTGCTGGCGGCGACCAGCAGCGGGATTACGAACGCCCCAGCCTGGAGGGCGAGCGGTCCGGCATCAGCGCTCGTCCACCATGAGCGCTCGTCCCAGCCCGTCGCGATGCTGAAGACGACAGACATCGGCGAGAGAGCGCCGGCAACGAGGAGCCCGAGCAAGCCGATGGTTACGAGCAGCTGAGGGTAGGTCAGGGGTGCTCCCGCTCCCTCCTCCGCTCGTATCCGCGCCAGGCCTGTGACGAGGATGACGATGGCGACTGCCAGCGTCGCCGCCAGGGCCATGATCGGGCCTATCGGCGAGGGTCCGCCCACAGCCGAATAGGCCGCGCCAACGTACGAGAGCCCGCCCTGCCCGGCGGTCAGGGGGAGGGTGAGACCAATCAGCCCCACCGCCAGGAGCGCCTGGCCAAATGAAATTGACCTCACGAACCAGCCCCTCCCCGCCAACTGCGGTTGGCCGGGAGTCTAAGGCACCCCGCGCGGGAAACCGGGAACGAGGGGAAGCCTGCGCAGGATGGCGGTGGAAGCGAACAGCAGCGGCCGGATCGCCCCCCACTCAGCGAGCGGCGCGAGCGCTCTACTCGACGTCGACCGTCGCGCCGGCCTCTTCGAGCTTCGCCTTGATCTCGTCCGCCTCGTCCTTCGCGATGCCTTCCTTGACCTTCGCGGGCGCGCCCTCGACGAGCTCCTTGGCCTCCTTGAGGCCCAGACCGCTGACGACCTCGCGCACCGCCTTGATCACGTTGATCTTCTTCTCGCCGAAGCTCTTGAGGACGACGTCGAACTCCGTCTGCTCCTCGGCGGCAGCTCCGGCGCCGTCGCCGGCAGCCGGGGCGGCGGCGGCCATCATCATCGGCGCGGCCGCGGTGATGTCGAACTCCTCTTCGATCGCCTTGTTCAGGTCGCGGAGCTCGAGCAGCGTCATGCCCTTGATGATGTCCAGGGCTTCTTCGATCTTGGTGGCCATTGCAGTTCCCCTTCGGTGTTGTGTGACGTTTCTGGCGGGCGGCCGCTAGGCGGCTTCGCCCTCTTCGAGCTGGTTGGCGTGCGCCTCAACCAGACCGTTGAAGTCGCGCAGCGTGGCCTGCAGGAGGCCGGCAAGGTTCTGAACGGGCGAGCGCAGCTTGCCCGCGATCTGGGCGATGAGCTCCTCGCGCGGAGGCGTCTTCGCGAGTTCTTCGACCTCGGCGGCGCTCAGGACGCGCCCTTCGAGCCAGCCGCCGTAGATGGGCAGGTTGACTCGCTCCGCGCGCAGGTACTCCATGAGCAACCGCGCCGGCGCGACCGGGTCGCCGTAGCCGAGCGTCAGCGTCGTTGGACCCTGCAGCAGCTCCGCCATCTCCGGACGGCCTGCTTCTTCGGCAGCCAGCTTGGTGAGCGAATTCTTGACGACGCGCACGCGCACGTCGGCCGGACTCAGGGCCCGGCGCAGCGCCTGGAACGTCTGCACGTCCAGTCCGCTGTGGTCGCTGCCGATGGCGACCTCCGCGCGCTCCAGGTCCTGCTTGATATCGGCGACGAGCGCCACCTTTTTCGCGGCAGGCACGAACGAAACTCCAGTCCAGCGTTGGGGAGAGAGGAATGCGAGTGGCGCGCAGGAAAGGCGCTCGCCTCGCGCATCGCCTCGGCAGGCGCCGCTTGCGGCTTATCCCCCGCTGGGGGGACCTGCGGTCTCCGGCAATCGCTTGCGCAACGAAGCGTACGACGGACCGGGAATACGGGGAAGCGGGGCCGCGCCCGGCGCAGGGCATGCGAACCCAGCCGTCTCGCCCGCCGGGGCGTGTCGTGGCTACGGCTGCTCGTCGAGCCTCTTGATTGCCGCGAAGAAGGCGGTCATGTCAACGCCTTGCTCTTCCAGGGAGTCCGCGATGTCTTCGGCGGTGAGACTCTCCGTGTCCTGCAAGACAACAGGGCGGCTGGCAGCGGCCTCGTACTTCATGAAGAGCTGGAGACTTCCGGCCTCGCCCCACTCCCGCACGTACCCCATGGAGACGAGCGCAGCCGCGGCGATCGCCGCCAGCGGGTTAGGCGGCACGAGCGAGTTCGGTCCTCGCGGCCTTTTCCCAGGTGGTCTTTAGCCTGCCGGTGGCGCGAAGGCGGCGTCCCCCGATGCGGTACTTGATCCCGCGGTCCTTCAGGAATCGTGTGAGGGCGCGCTGGCCTTCCTGCTTCATCCGCCGGATTACGAGTTCATTGGCCTCGCCGTTGAGGTTCTCGGCGTCTTCGCGAGTCGCGCCGTAGGTATAGATCCCCGTCTGAAGCGTCTTCGCCACCCAGTGATCACCCCGGTCGTAGCTCCGGACGGTGACCTTGAAGTGGACCTTGTCCTCTACAGCCTTGACCATTCCCAAACTCCTACGTGGGGAAGGTACAGCGCGAGGCGCCCTACTGCAACGCCGTCTGGGCGTTGTCACCGCTATCTTCACGGTTTCGGCCACACGCTCGTGGAACGCGGATCCGGGAATACGCGGAAGCCTGCCTACGGCCCGCCCGGCAGCGCCGTCGCCACGCCCGTGACCTGCTCCTCCGGAAGGTGATCGGTCGAGCCCGCGCCCACCAGTATTAGCTTCTCGCCCACCACATCGATACTCGTGATCGAGCAGTTCCCGAGCTTCACCGGCACCACCCGGTCGTTGCGGGTCGCCTCGCCGATGGCCACGCAGATGGCGATGTAGTGGCTCACCACGATCACGTCGCCGGCGCCGTTCTCGAACTCCGTCAGCGTCGCGACCACCCGCTGACGCCACGCCTGCAGCGTCTCGTTCTGCTCGCTCCAGATGCCCTCCATGAACGGCCCGATGATCGCCTTGCGCTCCTCCGGCGGCAGCGTCGGGTCGAAGACCTCCGCGACCTCCCCGCGGACCTCCGGCTCGAGGCCGAAGGCCGCCGCGAACGGGTCCGCCGTTTCGCGCGTGCGGCGGAGCGGCGAGACGATCAGGCGCGAGGGCGTCAGCCTGCCCAGCGCCCGCGCCGTGATCGCCGCCTGCTCGTGACCGAGCGGCGCCAGTCCCGGGTCGAGGTCGTCGAGCCCGGCCGCGGCCAGTCCGTGACGGATCAGGTAGAGCGTCATGGCGCGCTCAGGACCCGTCGCTGAAGAACAGCTTCTCGACCTCGTCGGAAAGCGTGACGTTCATCAGCCGGGCGCGCTGCAGCGCCTCCCAGTAGTAGCGGTAGGTGGCGCGGTCGTGCAGGTCGCCCTCGTGCTGGATCGGCCCCCAGTCCGCCTCGTACGCCTTCAGCATGATCGCCTCGCCCAGCGCGACCTCCGGGGCCTCGGGCGCCATCGCGCGCGTGATCGGCTCAATCTGCGCCGGGTAGATCGACCACTGCCGCATGAACCCGAACTCCTCGCGGGCCCGCCGCGCGTCGCCGTAGATGACGTCCTCGTCGCGCAGCTCGAGCGTCACGTTGTGCGCCGGTACGACCCCGTGCGCGAGCGCCGCCGCCACGACGTTCCCCTTCGCCCGCCGGATCAGCTGGTGGTCGAACTGCCCCGGCGAGCGCATCGCCGAAGCGGGAATCGTGCCGTGGTGCGCCGAGACGAAGTCCATCAGCCCGAAGTCGAGCACCTGCACGTTCGGCAACGCCGCCAGATCCCAGGCGTCGTGCAGCGCGCCGTGCGTCTCGACGAGGATGTGGATGGGAATCTCGCGGTCCACCCCCGCCTGCCGGGTGCGCTCGCGGATGTAGTCGATCATCTCCGCGCCCTGGCTGGCCTCGGTGCACTTGGGGATCGTGAGGTAGGCCACGCGCTCGGCCGCCTCACCCACGACGATGTCGGCATCCGCCTTCCAGTGGTCGTGCGTGTAGTCGTGGATGCGAACGCCGGCCATGTCGTGGTGGTTGGACTCGCTGTTCTGCATCCGCGCCGCCATCTGGGCGTGCTCCGTCTCCTCGCCCGTGGGCGCCCCGTCCTCGAGGTCCATGGTGATGTCGAAGACGCCGCCCATCTCGTTCTGCAGCTCGAAGGCCTTCTGGATGCGCTGCTCCGTTCCCGCGAAGTGCTCGCAGGACGGGATCACGGGCATCGGCGGCTCGCCCTCGAAGAGCGCCTCGTTCGGATGTCGGGGCATGAACGCCTCCCTGACGTATCTGGTGTTGGGGTTCTCGCAGAGTGCGCGAGCCAGTATCGGCCCTCACCGCCCCACGGTCACGCGCGGGCTACGCCCACCCCGCCAGCGCCTCCTCGACCGCCCCGTTGACCGCCTCCGCCGCCTCCCCCGGCACCGCCTCCCCCAGCGCCTCCAGGCGCGCCTCGATGTACGCCCGCGCCGACTCCACGCTCGAGACGTCGTCGCTCGCCGCCGCCTCGGCCACGAGCGCCTGCGCCAGGCGCGGCGGGTCCCCGGCGATGGCCGCGCCCGCCTCGCCGAGATCGGCGAACGGCTCCGCGAGCATCCTCCGGAGCTGGGTCAGGCGTATCTCGTCGGTGGGCACGGGGCGCCTCCGCCGCGATGGCGGCTAGCGCGGGGGCGCTTCCTGCCGGGGCGGACGGATCTTGTTGTAGCAGGTGCTGCAGTAGACGGGACGGTCGCCCCGCGGCTGGAACGGCACCTCCGTCATCTGGCCGCAGTCGGCGCAGGCGGCGGGGTGCATCTGGCGCGGCGTCTTGCCGCCGAAGCTGGCGAAGTTCCCGTAGCGCACGTAGCCGTCCATCTCCTCCAGGGAGCTGCGGTTCGAACGCCTTGCCTGGCGGCACGAGGGACAGCGCGAGGGCTCGTTCATCAGCCCCTTGTTCGCGTAGAACTCCTGCTCGCCGGCGGTGAAGGTGAAGCTGGTGCTGCAATCGCGGCAGACGATCTGCTTGTCGGCGTAGGCCAAGGAATCAGCGCTCCTTCCCTGCGGGTCTGCGATCCAGTGTACCAGCCGCCCCGCTAGCAGCCCCTGGGGATGACCGGGAAGGTTCGCGCTACGCTTGTTCTTGCACAAAGGTGAAGGGAAGGCATCCGCTATGGAAGCATCGGCGCGGGTTGACTCGAAGGGGCGGCTCACGATTCCACGGAGCATCCGCGATGCGCTCGGCATCAAGCACGGCGATCAGCTTCTGTTCAGAGTAGGAGAGGGGGGCGTAACGCTCTCCCGCATCCCGGACTTCCTCGAACTCGCGGGCTCCGTCCCCGTCCCGCCCTCGAAGCGAGGCGTTCCGTGGAAGGAGGTTCTGCAGGAGACGTGGCGCAGGCGCGCGAATGACCGGGCTAGGATAGGTCTCCCGGAATAGCCCGCCTAACCCCCCACCAGCGCCGCCACCTCCGCCACCTCCTCGTCCGTCAGCACCCACTCGACCGCTGCCGCGTTCGCCTCGAGCTGCTCCGGCTTCGTCGCGCCCGAGATTACGCTCGACACGTGCGACTGCGACGACAGCCAGGCGATGGCGAGGTCGAGCACGGTGCGACCGCGCTCCTCCGCCCACGACTCCAGCTTCTCCAGCGTCGCGAAGTTCGCGTCGGTCAGGACGCCCTGGGCGCGTTCGCCCCAGGCCGCCAGCCGCGTCCCCTCCGCCACCCCCTGCCCGGGACGGTACTTGCCCGTCAGGAAGCCGCTCGCGAGCGGGAAGTAGGGCAGCATGCCCAGCCCGTAGTGGTTGCAGGCCGGCACCACCTCCGCCTCCACGCCCCGCTCCATCAGGTTGTAGTGGTTCTGCGCCGAGACCATCTTCGTCAGGTGGTGCGTCTCCGCCGTCCAGTGCGCCTCCGCGATCTGCCAGCCCTTGTAGTTCGAGTTGCCGATGTAGCGAACCTTGCCCGACCGCACCAGGTCGTCGAGCGCCCGCAGCGTCTCCTCGATAGGTGTGTCCGGGTCGGGCATGTGCATCTGGTAGAGGTCGATGTAGTCGGTCCCGAGCCTCCGCAGGCTCGCCTCGCACGCCTCCGCGATGCGGTGGCGCGACCCGCCCCGCTCCATCGGCCCCTCCCCCATCGGCGCGGCGAACTTCGTCGCGATGATGACCTCGTGACGGCGCGCCCCCAGCGCCCGCCCCAGCATCTCCTCCGACGCGCCCCGCCCGTACACGTCCGCCGTGTCGAAGAGCGTGATGCCCGCGTCGAGCGCCGCGTTCGTGACTCTCTCCGCCGCCCCGTAGTCGATGCGCATGCCGAAGTTGTTGCAGCCCAGTCCCGCCAACGAGACATGCAGGCCCGACCGTCCAAGCCGCCGGTACTCCATCGTTCCCCCTGCCGCCGGACTCTTCCGGCGCGATGCCGGAGTATACGTGGGAAGGGCCCCTCGCCTGCCTCGGGGGGATGGGGTAATTCGTTCGCGCTGTTGGTAGGGTCTCACTGTGACGGGCGGAGGAATGAAGCACGGGCTCCGGAGAGCCGCCCGCAATCTCCGGGCAATGCTCACCGTTCTTCCCTTCGTGGCTCTGTTGCTCGCGCTCGTTGCCTGTGGTGGTAAAGGGGAACCAGACCGCGTCACGCCCTCCCCAACGGCTGAAGCTTCGACCACTGGCCCTTCCCCTACCCCGACAGCCACAGCCGCGCCAGCGGATCCAACCGCGATAGTCTCGCCAGCGGTTCCAACTGCGACTGCCGCCGCCACGGCCACACCAACAGCGTCACCTGTGCCTCCTACCCCCACCCCCACAGCGACAACCTCCCCTGCTGCTGCCGTGTCCACAGATGAGTCAACTGAGGTAGCAACTCCCGAGGCCCGTGACGAGCAGGAGGTGTTGCATGTCGAAGGGGTCGGTGAGGTTGAGGGTCCGGTGGTGGTCTACGCAGAGAGAGTGTTCCAGGCGGAACAAGCTGGAGAGCCTCTTAGCCTGTCGAACCAGACGTTCTTCGCCATTGACCTGGGGACCGGCAAGAAGTGGGACATCCTGGATGTCGGAGAGAGATGGCCTCGCGTTCAGGTGGCGGCGGGCCGGCTGGTCGTCTGGGACGTTGAGAGCCTGGACGTCCACTCGGTCTCGCTCGACGGAGGGACCGAGGTTCTCTTTCAATCCGGCGACGCGCTCCTCCCGATCGTTTCGCTCGATGGGTCGAAGATCGCCATTGCCGTCGATGGCACCCCCTCCGGTGAAGCCGACAGCGTCGTCGTTCTCGACGTGCAGTCGGGTGACGAGCTGGTCCGCCTTGAGGCTGACGATCCCCGCATCGACCCCCCACCCTCGGCCGACGACTTCTCACTGGAAGTCTCGCGCTGGGGCATGAATGGAGATGCGCTCCTCGTCAGCGGGCGAGGGACCGGCAGTTTCGTCGTCACCCTCGATGGCGAAGTCCGTGAGACATCCATCGGAGGCCGGTCACCAGACCTGCGCTACGGCATTGTCGCAGAGCCGCGACGCCGTTCGACGTACGACTCATTGACCGTGATGGAACTCACAACGGGACGTGTGGTGCTCACGCTGACACCGGAGGAGGGCAGCCGCATCTGGGGGTGGTACTGGGGCGCGCCTCCCTCCCCCGAGTTCATGTACGCGACAGTCCCCGAGAACGTTGTCGACAGGCTGGAACGAATCAAACGGGCGGTCTGGCGCATCGTCGACGTTGAGACCGGCGCTACGAGGACTGTGGACATTCACGACAAGAGACTGCGAGCCGAGTGGGAGTGGATATGGACGATCCAGGACAGTTCCTATACGACGCTCTGGGGACAGTGCCTGGTTCGCCATCGAAACCTGGATTCCTGCATCGACCTCTTCGAGGCGGCCAACGAGGCGCTCGACGCGCTCCCCGACGACCCCGATACCACCGAGGAACCCCGGGATCCATATACCTACTCTCGAAGAACTGAGTTGCTGGGCATCATCTGGCTCGATTGACCGGGATGGCGTCAGCGCCTACCCCCTACCCCGTGAACCGCACCACCGGCGTCGTCCGGCCCCAGAGCTCCTCCAGCCGGTAGTACTCCCGCTTCTCCGGTGAGAACACGTGCACGATCACGTCGCCGAAGTCGATCAGCACCCAGCCGCTCTCCTTGCGGCCCTCCTGGTGGCGCGGCGGGACGCCCGCCTCCTTGAGTTCGTGCCCCAGCCGTTCCACGATGGCGCTGAACTGCAGCGGCGAGTGCGCCGTCGCCAGCACGAAGTAGTCGGCAAAGCTCGACGCCTTGCCGATGTCCAGCAATGCGACATCCTCAGCCTGCAGCTCGGAGAGAAGATCGATGACGCGGTGGGCGAGTGGCTCGGATTCCAGAGCGCGCGCTCCATTCCGCCTGGTGCGGACTCTGCGAGAATAGCACAGCCGTGAACGCTTCCCGTGTCGTCTGCGCCATGTCCGGCGGCGTCGATTCCTCCGTCGCCGCCGCCCTCCTCGTCGAGCAGGGCTACGACGTCGTGGGCGTCACCATGCGCCTCTGGACCGAGGAGCGCCCCGACGAGCTTCGCGGCCACCAGCAGTGCTGCAGCGTCGAGGACATCGACGACGCCCGCCGCGTCGCCGGTCAGCTCGGCATCCGCCACTACGTCCTCAACTTCGAGGACGCCTTCCGCGAGCACGTCGTCGATCCCTTCGTCGACGAGTACGCCGCCGGCCGCACCCCCAACCCCTGCGCCCGCTGCAACGAGCACATCAAGTACCGCGCCCTCCTCGACCGCCTCCCCGCCTTCGACGCCGGCCTGCTCGCGACCGGCCACTACGCCCGCGTCGCCCGCGGCGAGGACGGCCTCCCCCACCGCCTCCTCAAGGGCGTCGACGACTCCAAGGACCAGTCCTACGTGCTCTACATGCTCGGGCAGGACCAGCTCGCCAAGCTCCTGCTGCCCGTCGGCGACCTGCGCAAGGACGACGTGCGCGAGGTCGCGCGGCGCACCGGTCTCGATGTCGCGGAGAAGCCCGACAGCGTCGAGATCTGCTTCGTGCCGGGGAACGACTACCGCGCCTTCGTCACCGAGCGCGTCGACTTCCGCCCCGGCGAGCTACGCGATGCCGGCGGCGAGGTGCTCGCCCGCCACGAGGGCGTCACCGGCTTCACCGTCGGGCAGCGCAAGGGGCTCGGTATCGCCCTCGGCGAACCGCGCTACGTCACTGCCATCGACGCCGCCACCAGCGTCGTCACCATCGGCGAGGAGGACGATCTCTACGCCGACCACGCCGCCGTCGAGGCCGTCACCTGGGTGGCCGGCGTCCCGCCCCCGCCCGGCGAGCCGATCGCGGCCAAGGCCCGCTACAAGGCCGAGGCCGCCCCTGCCACCCTCGCCGGGGCCGCGGATGGCCTCGCCACCGTGCGCTTCGACCGCCGACAGCGCGCCCTCACCCCCGGCCAGGCCATCGCCTTCTACCGTGGCGACGAGGTGCTGGGCGGTGGCACGATCGTTCGGGCCTGGCGTGACTGAGGCGGCCCGGCGTTGAAGCGGTGGCTGCTGGCAGTGCTCGTGGCGGCCGTCGCGCTCCCTCTCGTGGCGCAGTCGCCTTCCGGCGCGCAGTCGAACGCCGCCACGCCCTTCAACATCGTGCTGTGGCAGGAAGTCGATTCACCCACCGAAGTGGCCCTGAGCGTCCGCCCCGAGGGCGGGCGCTGGGACGACCTCGGCACCGTCTCCGTCGAGCTCGCCCGCCGCAATTCCTCGGGCAGCTACCGCTACGGCGACCTCGTCGTGGCCGGCGTTGAGATACGCGTCTGGCAGCGGACCTCCGACGTGCGACGGCACTTCGTCAGCGTTCGCCGCGAGGGCGGTGAGTGGGACGACGTCGGAACCGTTCCCGTCGCCCTGAACTTCCTCAGCGAAAGCGGACGGTACCGCTTCGGCAACCTCGCCCTCTCCCTGCCCGCGCCGGAACCCGACCGCGCCCTGCTGGTCGCCGTGGGAGCCGAGCACTCCTGCGCCCTCCAGGCATCCGGCGCGATCGTCTGCTGGGGCGACAACGCCCGCGGCCAGACCGATGTCCCGCCCGGCCGCTACCGCTCCCTGAGCGCCGGCGAGTGGCACACCTGCGGCCTCACCTACTCCTCCGGCGTGGTCTGCTGGGGCGACGACTTCAGCGGCCAGACCGGCGTTCCGCGGGGCCGCTTCCGGTCGGTGAGCGCCGGCCTCGCCCACACCTGCGCCGTTGCGCGTCTGGGTGGCGTGGTCTGCTGGGGGGCCAACGGCAACGGCCAGGGCGAACCGCCCGCCGGAACCTTCCGCTCCCTGAGCGCCGGCGCCGGCCACACCTGCGGGCTGCGGAACTCGGGACGCGTTGAGTGCTGGGGCGATAACGCCCGCGGCCAGTCCGACCCGCCCGCCCGCCGCTACCTTTCCATCGCCGCGGGCGCCGACCACACCTGCGGCCTGCGCGAGTCCGGCCGGCTCGATTGCTGGGGAGACGGGCACTGGGGCGATGCCTCCCCGGGTCCCTACCGCTCCGTGTCCGCGAGCGCCGCCGCCACCTGCGCGCTCGGCCAGTCCGGCGAGGTTCTCTGCCGCGGCAGTGTCCCCGACCCCCCCGCGGGCGCCTACCGCTCCATCAGCGCCGGACCCGCCCATGCCTGCGCCGTCGACGAGTCCGGCGCCGTCGTCTGCTGGGGGAGCCGCTCCGACTCCGGCGCCGCGCAGGCCCCCGCCGGAACGTACGCCTCGGTCAGCGCCGGTGATGTGCACACCTGCGCCCGGACCGCGTCGGGAGAGGTGGCGTGCTGGGGCAGTGACGAGAACGGACGAACCAGCGCCCCCTCGGGCACCTACCGCTCACTCAGCTCGGGCGCGTGGCACAGCTGCGCCGTGAACGGTGAAGGCGAAGTCGCGTGCTGGGGCGCCGACATCGACGGCAGCACCGAAGCGCCCTCCCGGAGCTACCGGACGGTCAGCGTCGGCTTTGCCCACAGCTGCGGCCTGCGCGACTCGCGGGCGATCGACTGCTGGGGCCTGAACCAGTTCGGCCAGGCCGATGCGCCGTCCGGACGCTACCGCTTCGTCAGCGCCGGCAGCGCCCACACCTGCGCCGTCAGGACATCGGGCGCGCTCGTCTGCTGGGGAGGCGCCTGGCACGGCCAGCTTGACGCCCCCTCCGGGAGCTACCGCGCCGTCAGCGCCGGCGGCGACTTCGCCTGCGCCCTGGGCGCCGACCGCGAGCTCGCCTGTTGGGGCGCCAACGACTACGGCAAGGCGGAGCCGCCCGAGGGGCGCTTCCTCTGGGTGGGGACCGGCCAGCACCACGCCTGCGCTGTCACCGAAGAGGGCGAGATGCTCTGCTGGGGCCAGAACAGCCACGGCCAGACCGATGCCCCCGAGGGCCGCTTCCGCTCCGTGAACGCGGGCGCCATCCACACCTGCGCCATCCGCGACACGGGCGAGGCTGTCTGCTGGGGCCACGAGCTCCACGCCCGCGCCCGTCCGCCCGCCCAACTCCAGTAACAGCCCGGGTGTCGGGTAATCCGTCGGTGTTCCTGATACCGTGCGGGCCCGTCCCCGAACCGGGTTGGCCGTGGAGCCCTGGGAGAAGCAACCGGTGAAGAGCTGGACCCTCGTTCCCCTGCTGCTGGTGCTTGCCCTCTCCTCCGCGGTGCTTGCGACAGCCGGCGCGCAGGCGGGCCCTTCGACCAAGGTCGAGATTCGCGTCTGGCAGCTTGTGGACAGCGACGCCACGCTCGCGGTCAGCGTCCGACCCGAGGGGCGCACCTGGGCCGACCTGGGCACGATCTCGCTCGATATGAGCGGTCTGACAGCGGATCGCTTCTGGCGCTACGGCGATGTCGCGACGGCCGGTGTCGAGGTGCGCGTCTGGCAGCGCTCGACCAGCTACCGGAACCTCTGGATCAGCGCCCGCCCCGAGGGTGGCTCGTGGGCCGACCTCGGCACGACTGCCCTGGACATGACGGGACAGACCAGGGATGGGCGCTGGCGCTACGGGGACATCACCCTGGCTGTGCCGGTCCCGACGACGGCAACACCTCCGACCGAGCAGGGGGAAAGCGGCAGAGTCGTGACGATCAGCGGAAGCCAGACCCACACCTGTGCGCTGTGGGAATCGGGCCGTCTCGCCTGCTGGGGGCTAGACGTGGACGCCGCCCGGGTGCCAGAGGGGACGTACCTCTCCGTTGGCGTCGCCCACGGCCACACCTGCGCCGTTCGCGCGTCCGGAGAACTGACCTGCTGGGGCGACCCATTCGCGACTGTCACGGGTGTGCCGGCGGGGAGCTACCGCTTCGTGAGCGTCGGGTTCTATTCCGCCTGCGCTATTCGCGACTCCGGCTCGATCGTCTGCTGGGGGCAGGAGCTTCCCGACGTCGACATGGAGGCGCCGGAAGGGACGTACACCTCGGTCACGGTCGGCTTCGCTCACGCCTGTGCGCAGCGAGAGTCCGGTCAGATTGTGTGCTGGGGCTGGAATGACTCTGGCCAGACCGAGGCCCCGGCCGGCGTCTTTCGCTCCGTCAGCAGCGGCGAAGAGCACGCTTGCGCCCTCGGGGACAGGGGCAGGGTGACCTGTTGGGGGAACAACGAGTACGGCCAGGCGGATGTGCCCGCGGGGAGATTCCGTGCGGTGAGCGCCGGGCGCTACCACACCTGCGGGCTCGGAGAGTTGGGCACGGTGGTCTGCTGGGGAGGACCCCAGCGCCGTGCCACCGAGGCCCCCGAGGGGAAGTTCCGCTTTGTCAGCGCCAGCAACACCTACAGCTTCTCCTGCGGCGAACGGGAAGAGGGTGGCCTGCAGTGCTGGGGCGGCGCCCCCACCAACTACGGTCAGGGCAACGTTCCGGAGGGCACCTATCAGGACTTCGACACGGGAACATGGTATGTCTGCGCCGTCCGCTCCTCCGGCACGCTTGCCTGCTGGGGATTCGGCGACTCAAGGGAGACGAGCCCGCCGTCCGGTACCTACACCTCCGTGAGCGCAGGGGGTGACCACGCTTGCGCGGTCACCCCCTCGGGAGAAGTCGCCTGCTGGGGGGAGAGCATTTGGGAGTCCGAGAACAGGGGCCAGACCGATGTCCCGGAGGGCCGCTACCGTGCCGTCAGTGCCGGTTACCGTCACACCTGCGGCCTCCGTACGTCCGGGGAGGTCGTCTGCTGGGGAAGCAACGACCAGGGCCAGCTCGACGCACCCTCGGGGCAATTCGTCTCGGTGAAGGCCGGGCTCCATCGCTCCTGTGCCGTGCGGGAATCCGGAGAGACCCTCTGCTGGGGTGGTGGAGGAGGGTTCGGGGGTGTCCCCACGATCGCCGGGCGGTACACCAGCGTGGCGGTATCCGGGTTCGTCTGCGCCGTCCATCACTCGGGCGAGGTGGACTGCTGGTCAGGATCAGGTGATTCCTTCGCCGGTGTCCCGGCTGGTCTCTACCGCTCGGTGAGCGCCGGCAATAGTCACGCCTGTGCGCTCCGGCGATCGGGCGAGGTCGTGTGCTGGGGGGACAACACCTACGGGCAGCTGGATGTCGTGCCCGGACGCTACACGTCCATCAGAGCCGGCTGGACGCAGACCTGCGCTCTGCGCCACTCGGGCGAGCTTGTCTGCTGGGGCACGAAGCCGCACATCGTCGCCAGGGTTCCGGCCGAACTCCAGTAAATTGACCAGTTCCCCGCCGTTATTCTTGAGGGCCCCTCGGGACGCCTGCTATCCTCATCTCACTCGGGTGACTGGCGAATACGCGGAGTACCGTGGGGGAGCCCGAGCAATCACAACTATGGCCGCTCGCCTGGGCCGGTCCGTTCATTCGGACGGGCCTTTTGCTTCTCCGGGAGAGAAGCAACGGAGGTGAGCCATGCGTGCTCTTCTAGGCGTTTACGACAAGACCGGGATCGAGGATTTCGCCCGCGGGCTCCACGCCCTCGGCTGGGAGCTCGTCTCGACCGGCGGCACGAAGCGGGCCGTCGAGGCGGCGGGCGTGCCCGTCACCGGCATCGAGCAGGTCACGGGCTTCCCCGAGATGCTCGACGGCCGCGTCAAGACGCTCCACCCGGCCGTCCACGCCGGCATCCTCGCCCGCCGCGACCTGCCCGAGCACAACGCCGCCCTCGGCGAGCACGGTTTCGGGACCATCGACCTCGTCGCCTGCAACCTCTACCCCTTCCGCGCGGTCGTCACCCGGGAGGGTGGCGCCTCCCTCGCCGAGGGCATCGAGAACATCGACATCGGCGGCCCCACCATGCTGCGCGCCGCCGCCAAGAACCACGCCGACGTCATCGTCCTCGCCGACCCCGCCGACTACGCCGCGACCCTCGAGGCGCTGGGCGCGGGTGGCCTCGAGGCGGACGCCCGCCGCCGGTTGGCCTGGAAGGCGTTCCAGCACGTCGCCAGCTACGACAGCGCCGTCGCCGAGTGGCTCTGGGACGGCGACGAGTCCCCGCCCGAGCTGAGCGTTCCCCTCGAGCGGGTCGCGGGGCTGCGCTACGGCGAGAACCCGCACCAGGGCGCCGCCTTCTACCGCGACGGCTCGCTCGGCGAGGACGCCCTCGGCGGCATCGCCACGGCTGAGCAGCACCACGGCAAGGAGCTCTCCTACAACAACTACCTCGACGCCGACGCCGCCTGGAACGCCGTCAACGACTTCCCCGAGCCCGCCTGCGTCATCGTGAAGCACACGAACCCGTGCGGCGCCGCCACCCGCGACGACCTCCGCGAGGCCTACCGCCTTGCCGTCGTTGCCGACCCGGTGAGCGCCTTCGGCGGCATCGTCGCCTTCAACCGCCCCCTCGACGAGGACCTCGCCCGCGAGCTGCGCGAGTACCGCAACCCCACCGACGGCTCGACGCGCATGTTCTACGAGATCGTGATCGCGCCCGAGTACACGGAGGAAGGCCTGCGCGTGCTCAAGGGCAAGTCGAAGGACCTGCGCATCCTCGAAGCGGATCCCCGCTCACGCGGCGGCCGCTCCTTGCGGCAGGTGGGCGGCGGCTGGCTCCTCCAGGACGCCGACGAGATCGCCCCCGAGGAGATTGACTACCAGGTCGTCTCGAAGACGCAGCCAACGGAGCAGCAGCTCGCCGACCTGCGCTTCGCCTGGCGCTGCGTGAAGCACGTCAAGAGCAACGCCATCACGCTGGCGAAGGATGGCCGCCTGCTCGGCATGGGCAGCGGCCAGCCCAACCGCGTGAAGAGCGTCGAGATCGCGATGGAGAAGGCCGGCGACGAGCTGCGGGACGCAGCCCTCGCCAGCGACGCCTTCTTCCCGTTCTCGTGGAACGATGCCGTTGAGCGCGCCTGCCAGGCGGGTGTCGCCGCCATCGCCCACCCCGGCGGCAGCCTGCGCGACCAGGACTGCATCGACTGCTGCGACAAGTACGGCGTCGCCCTCGTCTTCACGGGCACGCGCCACTTCCGGCACTAGGGGCTAGTAGTTGGTGGCTCGTGGCCGCCCCACCGTCACCGGGGCGGGGCGGCCCAACCACTAGTCACTATTCACTACCCACTAGCAACTGGCGGAGAGGGTGGGATTCGAACCCACGAGGGGCTTGCACCCCTACACGATTTCCAGTCGTGCCTGTTCAGCCACTCCAGCACCTCTCCGCGAGGCGTCGGGCTAGCGTAGCAAGGGCGCGGGAATCGGGCTTGCCGGCGGCTAGCGCTTGCGCTCCTCGCGACGCCCCTTCGTCAGCTCGCGGTACCGCGCCCACAGTTCCTGTTCCTTCTCCTGGGCGCCCTCGCGTGCGATCTCGATGGCCTGCTCCGCTGCCTGGCGGAGCTCCTCCACCATCTCCTCGGGACTGCCTCCGCCCTCCCCGATGACGGGATCGTCCGACGACCCGCCCGCGCTCACGACCCGCCCCGGAAGCGTCCGCCCAGCGAGCCGAGCGAGTCCAGGCCGCGCCGGATGCCGCTCACGACCGAGTAGACGCGGATGATCGGCGTCACCGCTGACTCGCCCACGAACTCGGCCGTGCCCTTCACCTCGTCCACGAGGTCGCGGGCCGAGTCGAGCAGGGGCACCACGTTCTGGTTCACCGCGCGCCGCACCGAGAGGGCCACGCCGATGAGCACCGCCAGCAGGATGCAGGCGAGAACCCCGGCGATCGCCACGAGCACGCCCAGCGCCACTACGGCGATGTCGCGCCACTCGCTCCAGCTGTCGGGGGCCGACCACGTGCCCGGCTCGGCCTCGTTCGGGAAGATGTTCCCGCCGAAGTAGCCGTCCACGAGCACGGCCACGACGATGTAGACGACGACGATCAGCACCGCCGCCAGGACGACGGTCAGGAAGAAGCGCAGGACGCTGTTCATGGAGGCAATGATAGAGCCATCCCCCGCATGGCGCGCCCGCGCCCCTCGCCTCGCCGCCTAGCCGGGGGCCAGGTCGAACAGGTCCAGCAGGTTCGAGATCGCCTCGAACGTGGTTGCCAGCCCCAGCAGCCGGTCCACGTAGTTCAGGTCGATCGCACTCCCCAGCGGCACTCCCACCGCCTGCGCGAGCGCGTCCAGGTACTGCTGCGCGACCGGCTCTACCGGCGCCGTCTCGTCCACGTCGTCCGCGTAGGTGGCGGCGATCGCGTCCACGAACGACCCGTACGCGACCCCCGAATCCGGCAGTACCTCGCGGCCGTGCGGACTCGGCAGGATGCCGAGCGACTCCGGGATCGCGCGGCCGCTGTTCAGCATGGCGAGCGCCTCGATGTTGAAGTTCCGCGCCAGGGGCGAGGGGTCCCGCGCCAGCTCCGGCTGCGAGATGAGCAGGTGGACGTACAGGAAGACGTCGATGGCGCTCGCCACGACCTCCTCCGTGAGGCTGTCTTCCCGGTCGCAGTGGATCGCTTCGTGCGCGATCAGCGGCATAAGCAGCTCGAAGGGCGCCGCTTCCAGGTCGGGCCGAATGGAGAGGATGCGCCGTCCCTCGTCGTCGTAGGTCACCCGCGCCACGAGGTCGAGGTCGCCCGGCGGCTCCTGGAACCCGATGAACGCCGCCGGGGCGCCCGTGCAGTTGTCCGGCCCGAGCAGCGAGCGCACGGCCGCGTCCGCGAAGGTTCCGGCAAGCGCCGCCAGGGCCGCGCGCAGCTTCGGCGCGGGCACTGCCTGGGCGTTCATGCCGTCGTACAGGAACAGGGCCGTCTCCCGCACTGCCGCCGATGCCTCGCGCTCGTCCAGGTGCTCCTCCAGGGCGTCCCGCACCGCCAGCGGATCGCGATCGGCCGCGGTGGGCGCCTCCGGAGGCCGTGGCTCCACCAGCGAGAGGTCGCCGAAGGCGAACACGCCCCCCGCCAGCACCACGCCCAGCTCCGTGAACTCGCTCGTGACCACGACCGAGACCTCGTCCTCCGGTCCGGAGAGCGCCTCCGTCGAGACGTGCAGTGTCGAACCCGACACGATGAGCGCCCCCACCGTCAGCTCGACGACGCGTGAGCTGACCACCTCGACGCTCTCGACCGGCATCTCGGTCAGCGGGTGGCCGGTGAGCGGCGAGCCCTCCGGCGCGGTCAGCCGGAAGGCCGCGTTCAGCGCGCGCAGCTTGGTCGGCTCGACGGCCCGGTTGAAGCGGACCCGCACGACCGACCGGGCCAGCGGCAGGTCGTCCACGTACACGCGTTCCGCGCCTGCTTCGAGCGCGCGGATCGGCGCGGGAGGCGGCTCACCGCCTCCACACGACGCGGCCAGCGCCAGCACCAGCGCCGCGACAAGCCCTCCGAGGACGCGATGCATGCCGAGAGCCTACCGTGCTCCGCGCTCCGGCGACGCCAGCGTTAACAACTCGCGCGGTGGGCGCCTTCTCCGCGATGATGGGCGCGTGACCCTCGACGCACCCCCATCGGCAACCCCGCGCGGAACCCCCTGGGTCGAGCGCAAACGCAAGCCCGACGGCAGCGAGCGCCGCTACACCTGCGCCCTCGAGCACGCCTCCGCCTCGCTCGTCGTGGTGAGCTACGTCATGCGCCAGGGCGGGGCCGTCTTCGGCACGCCCATCGACATCCCCCCGGGGTCCGTCTCCTACGGCTACTTCTGGCGCGCCCGTCCCTACACCGTCTACCGCATGCGCGATGGCGATCGCATCATCGCCCACCGCTTCGACGCCGTTGCCGGCGTGCGCATCCGCGAGGGAGAGGTTGCCTACCGCGACCTCGCCCTCGACTGGTGGCTCACCCCGGATGACGCGCTCATCGAGGAGGACCGCGACGAGTTCGACGAACTCCGCGCGGACGGCGCCTTCAGCCCCGCCGACCTCGCCGCCGCCGCCCGCGCCGAGCGCGTCATCGCCCGCGCCGCCGACGGCCTCCTCCCCGAGCTCGCCGCCATCGAGCGCCGCCTCGGGATCGCCTAGCGAGTTGGAGAGCCACGGCTAGTCATCCCCTTCAAGCCGGTCTTCTGGCCACACGCGGGATTCGCCCCAGTCAAGCTCCTCGTCGGTCTGCTGGAATCTGCCATAGCCTTCCGCATACTGTCGGTCGATCTCCTCAGCGGCCTTCTGGGCAAGGTAGTTCGCAGTCGCTTCGCGCAGCACCGCCGAGCGGCCCCGCTCACGTACCTCGGCAAGCGAGTCGAGCCTCTCCAGGAGGTCCTCATCGAACGTCACCTGTATGGCTTTCATGTGTATAGAAAACTACATGATGTGGTCTATTGGAGGGTGTACCGCCCCCTGCATCCGGCCGGCCGCCCAGGAGCCTACGATTGCCGGGTGGAAACCCCCGTGCCAGACCTCACCACTCCCCACGTCGTCGCCGCCCTCGAGCGGATGCACGGCGCCGAGCGCTGGCACTGGACCCCAGAGAGCGACCCCTTCGAGGTCGCCGTCGGCGCGATCCTCGTCCAGCACACGAACTGGACGAACGCCGAGCGCGCTGTCGACCGCCTCCGCGAGGCCGGCGTCCTCGACCCGGAGCGCCTCGCGGCGCTGCCGGACGTGGCCATCGAGGGGCTGATCCGGCCCAGCGGCCAGTACCGGACGAAGGCGCGCAAGCTGCGCGCCTTCCTCGACCTGGTCGCCCGCCACGGCTCGCTCGAGGCGCTGCTCGCGCTCCCGCCGGAAGCCCTCCGCGCGGAGCTGCTCGCGACCTGGGGAATCGGCGAGGAGACGGCGGACGCCATCGCCCTCTACGCCGCCGGGCAGCCGGCCCTCGTCGTCGACGCGTACACCCGCCGCCTCTTCTCGCGCCTCGGCCTGGGACCACCGACCGAAGACTCCTATCGCGCCTGGCAGTCCTACCTCGCCCGCGAGCTGCCCCCCGACGCCCCGGCGCTCGCGCGCTTCCACGCACTGGTGGTGCTCCACGCGAAGCGACTCTGCCTCGCCCGCCGCCCCCGCTGCGGCGACTGCGACCTTGCTCCCTGCTGCGCGTTCGCCGCAGCCGCGCCCCTACCCCCTTGAGCGCCGCGCGGGTACGTTCCCCCGATGCAGGTCGGCATCATCGGGCTGCCGCGGGCGGGCAAGACGACCGTTTTCAACGCCGTCTCGCGCGGACTCGCACCCGTCGGGGGCTTCGGCGGCGCGAGCAAGCCCAACATCCGCTCCGTCGCCGTCCCCGACTCGCGCGTTGACCGCCTCTCCGAGATCTACCAGCCCAAGAAAACCACCCATGCCACCGTCGAGTACGTCGATTTCCCCGCCGGCGGCGAGCACTTCGGCCAGGGACAGGGCCTCGGGGGCCAATTCCTGAACGAGTTGGCCGCCGTCGATGCCCTGATCCACGTCGTGCGCGCCTTCGAGGACGATTCCGTCCCCCATCCCGAGGGCTCCGTCGACCCCGGCCGCGACATCGGCATCATGGACCTCGAGCTGGCCTTCGCCGACCTCGCCCTGATCGAGCGCCGCATCGAGCGCATCGACCCCGAGCTGCGCACCCTCAAGGCTGGCGAGCGTGGCCAGCTGCAGGCTCTGCGCGACCTCCTCGACCGGATGCGGGGCGAGCTTGAAGCGGAGACGCCCATCCGTGCGATGTCGCTCTCCGCCGACGAACGGCGCCTCCTGGGCGGGAGCCAGTTCCTCACCGACAAGCCCCTCCTCGACCTCGTGAACGTGGGCGAGGAGGACCTGCCCCGGCGCCTCGCCATCGAGGAAGAGCTGCGCGCGGCCCACGGCGCCCCCGGCCGCGACCTCGCCGTCATGGGCGGGCGCTTCGAGATGGAGCTGAACGAGCTCAGCGACGAGGAGGCCGCCGAGTTCCGCGACGAAGCCGGCGTCGAGCACAGCGGCATGGCCGAGGCCGTCCAGCGCAGCTACGCCCTGCTCGGGCTCATCAGCTTCCTCACCGTTGGTCCCGATGAGTGCCGCGCCTGGACCGTCACCGAAGGCGCGACGGCCCCCGAGGCCGCCGGCAAGATTCACACCGACCTGCAGCGGGGCTTCATCCGCGCCGAGGTCATCCGCTACGAGGATCTGGTCGAGTGCGGCAGCGAAGCCGAGGCCAAGCGCCGCGGCCTGCAGCGCACCGAGGGCAAGGAGTACCTGGTGAAGGACGGGGACGTCGTCCACGTCCTCTTCAACGTCTGATCAGGCCTCGTTCTCGCCCCGCGCTTCGTCGACAGCCTCATCGTCCAGGCCGTCGTCCTCCACCACCTCCGCCTCCTCTTCCTCTTGGTCCGTGCTTGCCGACCGGCGACCGAAGATGCGCGCCGCCAGCGCGTTCCGCAGGATGCGGTAGGCCTCGCCCGCCTCGTCGGGGTCCGTGCGCTCCAGGTCGGGTGGGCCGTAGCGCGCTTCCTCGTACGCCGTGCTCAGCGTTGCGGCTTCGGCGGGCCGTTCGAGGGCGTCGCCGAGGCGCGTGCCCCACTGCCGCACCGTCTCCGACTCGGCCGCCCGCAGCCCGGCCCAGCCCGCGAGCCGCTCGATGCCGCCCCACTGCCGAGGCATCCCGCTCAGGCCACGCAGACCCCACACCCAGAACACGCGCGCCCCCATCGACACCACCACCAGCGCCACCAGCGCGCCCCCGACGCTCCAGATGATCGTCCACGGCGGGCCCGCCTCGCGCTCCAGCTCCACGGGTGTCAGCAGGTCGGCCAGGAGGTCGATCGCGTCGTCGTCGATGGTCTCGAGCGGCAGGGGTATTTCGGGCACCTCGTCGAACGGCAGGTTCGTCACCTCTCCGATGATGGACCCGAGGTCCGCTCCCACGAGCGTCAGCTCGTCCGATGGGTTGAAGTCCACCCAGCCGTACGTGGGGAAGTACACCTCCACCCACGAGTAGGCGTCGTTCTTGCGTACGGAGAAGACGCCTGTGCTGATGTTCAGATCCTCCGGGTCCAGCACGTACCCCACCGCCACCCTCGCGGGCACGCCCTGCGTCCGCAGCATCACCGTCATCGCCGTCGAGAAGTAGTCGAAGTAGCCGCGCTGCAGGTCGAACAGGAAGAAGTCGACCACGTCGCGGCGCGAGGGCGCGGAACGCACGCTCATGTCCAGCTCGAACTCGCGGATGTACGCCTCGATCGCCTTCGCCAGGTCGTACGGGTTGGTCACGCCCTCGGTCACCCGCGCTGCCTCGTCGTGGACGCGGTCGGGCAGGTCGTCGGGCAGTTGCAGGTAGCGCTCGCGCACCCAGCTCGGGTAGTTCACCCCGTCGCCGCGCAGCTGGTCCGGCGTGGCGATGCTGAGCGTGCCCGCCACGCGGTAGCGGTCGCCCTCCTGCAGGTCCTCCTGGCTGCGGATGCGCTCGATGTCCCCCGGGAACGTCTCCGGCAGGTCCGCGATCGAGTCGATGTTGGTCCCGAGCGGCGTCCCCACCGAGAACAGCGTCTCCTCGTCGTCGAACACCTCGATGTCGAGCGTCGTGATGACGCGCTCCCGGTAGGCGCGCGCCTGGATCTCGGCCGAGGTCGGGTCGCCCGCGTTGACCTCCTCCTCCTGGCGGTCGGAGGAGCGCCAGCCGGAGCCCGTGTACTCGTCGTAGCTCGTGCCCCGAACGAGCCCCAGGCTCTCGCCCCGCACCTCGAAGAGCACCTTCTTGCCCAGGCTCACGTCGCCCCGGATGGGCAGCGTGCGGCCGAACTTGTGGAAGTTGCCGCCGGTGCCGGCGAGGTTGTTGAACAGCTGGCTCACGGGTTCGAGCGCGTCCTCGATCGGGTTCGTCACGTAGTCGATGGTCGTGTCGATAGCGTCGGCCTGCTTGCCCAGCGGCACCTGCCACGCGATCACGACCATCGCGACCGTGAGCACCAGGGTGAGCTGCGCGGACTGCAGGCTGAGCCACTCCGGGTACTCGACCCGCGCCCGGTCCCAGTGCACGAACGCGCGCTGCAGGTGCAGCCGCGAGATCAGCAGCAGCGCCCCGAAGGAGAACATGAGGAACGCCCCGCTGGGCCGCCCGCTGGTGGTGGCGATGATGACGAGCAGCCCCGCGCACGCCGGCGCCACCGCGATCCACGCGTTCCGCCAGCGGAACACCGCCCAGGCCGCCAGGTAGGAGACGAATATCCCGAGCGTGTGCACCAGCAGCACGAACGGCAGGTTGTCGTTGCTGACGTCGTCCTCGCGCACGACGAGCACCCACTCGTTCATGCGCGACACCACGTCCTCGACGCGCGCCACGATCGAGCCGCCGTCGCCGTAGGGCGTAGCCGTCAGCGTGAGCACCATCAGGCCGAGCAGGAGCGCCACCGGGTGCACGAGGAATTGGCTGGCGCGCGTGCGCGCCGCCAGCAGGCCGATGATGAGCCCGCCGATCACCGCGGGCACCAGCGAGGGGAAGTCCCGCACCCACTCCGCCTGCTGGATCGCAATGGCGATGGCGATGTAGACGACGAGGGCGGGCACGAACGTGAGCCAGTCTTCCCAGCTCATCAGCAGGCGCGGCGTCTCGATGAAGAAGCGGCGCAGCCGCCCGCTCACCGTCGCCTCCCGGACCGCCTCTAGGTTTGCCATGCTTCCGCCCCCACGGCGGTGCTGCTCAGGGCGTACGAGAGGTCATCCCCCTGGGCCACGACGTACGTCAGGATGTCGCTCGCCGTCAGTTCCCCGTACAGCACCAGCGGCGACCCCTCGCCCCCGAACGTGCTTGGGTCGATCAGGACCACGGAGGCGCGAACGCCTCGCTGCACGAGTGACTGCAGCGGCGAGAGCCAGCTGCTGTCGGTGGACGCGGTCACCAGCACGAGCGTCGTGTGGCGCCCGAAACGCCGCTGCTCCTCGATGAGCAGGTTCCCCAGCGGCGCCTCCCCCGACGCCTTCGCCACGGCCAGCGACTCGAGGATGCGCGAGAGCTGCTGCTGTCCCCGCTCCGCCTCCACCACCGTGTAGTCCTCGCCGAAGGAGATGAGCCCCACGGAGCGGTTCGCGGCGATGTAGCGCTGGGCCACGCTCGCCGCCACCGTGACGGTGTACTCCTCCGTGCTCTCGTCGCCCTCGCCCGCCTGGATGGCGCCCTCCATGTCGGCGATCACCCAGATGTCGCTCGTGGGGTCGAGCTCGAACGTCTTCACCATCAGCTCGCCCGTGTGGGCGGTCGAGCGCCAGTGGATGCGGCTCAGGGGATCGCCCGGGGCCCAGTCGCGGATGCCGCTCGCGTTCGGCGTGATGTAGTGCGTGCGGCGGCGGAAGCGGCCCTCGCCCGGCAGGCTCGCCGGGGGCGTCTGGAAGCGGGGCAGGTCCACCACCCGCGGGTAGACCAGGATCTGCTGCCGCACCCCGTAGCTGCGCTCCGTGTAGAAGATGCCGAAGGGGTCGCCCCCGCGCACGCGCAGCGGCCCCCAGTCGAACAGGCCGCGGCGCTGCAGGGTCGTGCTCACCACCCAGCTCCGCAGCCCCCGGCTCGGGATGACGACCGCCCGCCGCGAATGGTGTTCGGGAAGGTCGCTCGGGTCCTCCAGCTCCACCCACATCTTGGGGACGTAGCTCAGGTTGCGGACCTCAATCAGCTCCTCCGCTTCCTGCCCCACCTGCCCCCGCAGCGTCCGCCGCTCCACCTGCACCTCGAGCGCGCGCGTGTTCAGCCAGGCGAGGAGGAGCGCGACGGGGATGCCCATCGCCACGATGTAGGCGATGCGGTAGAGCAGCCAGAAGCCCGTGCCCGTGGCGATGAACACCGCCGCCACGAGGATGACGAGCAGCACCGTGAGCGTGCGCCGCTGCGGCGCAAAGGGCCACGCCAGCACTCGCCGCAGCACCGGGACCTCAGGCGCGGGCGCGGGCGCCCGGCACGGGCACGCGGGCCAGGCAGTCGGCCACCACGTCGGCGGCCGTCGCCCCCTTCACGCGAGCCCCCGGGCTCACGATCACGCGGTGCCCCAGCGTTACGAAGGCCAGCTCCTTCACGTCGTCCGGCGTCACGTAGTCGCGGCCTTCCAGCAGGGCCCGCGCCTGCGACGTGCGGAACAGCGCGATCGACCCGCGTGGGCTGGCGCCCAGGTAGACGTTCTCGTGCGTCCGCGTCGCTCCGGAGAGGCCCACGATGTACTGCTTGATCAGCGGGTCGATGTAGACCTCGCGCACGGCCCGCTGCAGCTGCCGGATCTCGGTAGCGTCCGTCACCGCCTCCAGTGCGTCGATGGGGTGGGCCACCTGCTGCTCGTCGAGCACGGTCACCTCGTCCTGCGCGCTCGGGTACCCCAGGTTCACGCGGATGAGGAAGCGGTCGAGCTGCGCCTCCGGCAGGGGGAAGGTGCCCTCGTACTCGATCGGGTTCTGCGTCGCCATCACCATGAAGGGCGACGGCATCATGTGCGTCACGCCGTCCACCGACATCTGCCGCTCCTCCATCGCTTCGAGGAGCGAGGACTGCGTCTTCGGCGTGGCCCGGTTGATCTCATCGGCGAGCACGATCTGGGCCATGATCGGCCCTGCGCGGAACTCGAAGTCCATCGACTTCTGGTTGTAGATGGAGACGCCCGTCACGTCGCTGGGCAGCAGGTCCGGCGTGAACTGGATGCGCTTGAAGCTGCACCCGGTCGACAGCGCCAGGGCCCGCGCGAGCATGGTCTTGCCCACGCCGGGGACGTCCTCCACGAGCATGTGGCCACCACAGAGCAGGGCCGTGATTGCGAGCCGCAGCTCCCGGTCCTTCCCGATGATGACCTTCTCGACGTTCTCGATAATTCGTTGGGAAACGAGCTTCGGCTCTTCCAAGTCTTCGCTCCGTGCCAGGTCAGGCGGCGAACGGTGAGTATAGCAACGGATCGCTCGCCTCCGCCGGGCGAGCCGCTAGACTGCGGGCCATGTCCGAGCCCGACTGGGTCGCCCTCGCCGCTTCCCTGGCCGAGCGCTTCGCCGAGCGCGCCGCCCGCCACGACCGCGAGGGCTCCTTCCCCCACGAGAACTTCGCCGAGTTGCGCGAGGCCGGGTTCATGAAACTCACCGTGCCGCGCTCGCACGGCGGCTTCGATCTGCCCCTCTCCGCCTTCGTGCTCGTACAGGAGGCGCTCGCCGCCGGGCGACGGCTCGACCGCGCTCGCGCTCAACATGCACCTCATCCGCTTCGGCGCTGAACGCGAGGCCCACGTCTACCCGCCCGAGTGGTTCGACGAGCTCTGCCGGGGCGCCGTCGAGGAGGGGAGGCTGGTCAATACCGCCGCCACCGAGGAGGGGCTGGGCAGTCCCGCCGGCGGCGGCATCCCCGAGACGACCGCCACCCCCGTCGAGGGCGGCTGGGTGCTGGACGGGCGCAAGACGTTCGTGACCCTCGCGCCCGAGCTCTGGTACATGTCCGTCCTCGCCCGCCTCGACTCCCCCGAGGGCGGCGCCCCCGACATCGCCGACTTCATGGTCCTGCGCGACGACCCCGGCGTCCGTATCGACGAGACCTGGGACGCCCTCGGCATGCGCGCCAGCGGCAGCCACGACCTCGTGCTGGAAGGCGTTCGCCTCGGCGAGGACCGCTTCCTCGGCTACCGCAACCGGGCGCAGCCCAGCCCCCGCGGCCGCGCCAGCGGCGTCTGGTTCGCCCTCGGCGTGGCCGCCACCACCACCGGCGTCGCCCGCGCCGCCCGCGACTACGCCGTCGCATTCGCCCGCGAGCGTACTCCCACGGGACTCGGCGCCATCTCCGAGTTCCCCGGCGTCCGCCGCCGCGTCGCCCGCATGGACCTGCTCCTGCAGCGCAACCGCGCCCTCATCAATGATGCCGCTGCCGCCTGGGAATCGGGCGAGGACGGCGGCATGCCCGCCGCCGACCGCGTTGCTATCGCCAAGGTCGACGCCCTCAACAACGCCATCGAGGCGGTCGACGAGGCCATGCGCGTGGTCGGGGGTGTGGGCCTCCAGAAGAGCCGTCCCATCGAGCGCTACTACCGCGACGTTCGCGCCGGCCTCCACAACCCCCCGCTCGAGGACCGCGCCCTCGAGCAGCTAGCCCGCCGCGCCCTCGACGAGTAGTCGTCGGTGATCGGTAGTCGGTGGTAGGTGCCGCCGCCTCCCACTCTCCCCTCAGCCGCCCGCCAGGGCGGCGCTCTCCTCATCCTCAGCCGAGCGGCAGCTCGGCGCTCCCCTCGCCCTCACCCCATCCCCAGCTCGTGCAGGCGGTCGTCGTCGATGCCGAAGTAGTGCCCGATCTCGTGCAGGACCGTCGTCCGCACCTGCTCCCGCACCTCGTCGTCCGTCCGGCAGATCGACTCGATAGGCCCCTGGTAGATGCTGATCTTGTCCGGCAGGACGAGGTTGTAGCCCTCGTGGCCACGGTCCGGTAGCGGGACGCCGTGGTAAAGACCCAGCAGCGTGCTCCCCGGTCCGATTCCCGCCTCGTGCCGGTCCTGGGCCGTCGGCCGCCACTCGATCACGATCTCGACGTTCTGGACGCGCGTCATCAGCTCCCGCGGCAGCGATTCCAGGGCCTCGCGCACCAGTTCGCGGAAGTGCTCGCGCTCCATCCCCGCGAGTCTACGGACTCGGGCCGCACGCCACCGCGAGGGCGCGCCGCAGGCCCTGCCCTTTCCCCACACCCCGATCGGATGTACCGTTTCCGTCAAGTAGTGCCTGCGTGCCGCCCTTATCCAGACGGGTGGAGGGAACCGGCCCCGTGAAGCCCGGGCAACCTGTCTCCTGGGAGACAAGGTGCCAAAGCCGGAATCCCCCAAGGGGGAGAACGATGAGAGCGCCAGTGCTCAAGGACCCGGCCCGCGCACGAGGAGAGATGATGTCAGCACCTCTGGGCCGAATGTTCATGTCCCTGGTCCCGTAGGGGACCATCCTCGCGACCCCTCCGCCTCGCGACGGCGGGCGCCTCTCCGGGCGTCCCGCCCACCGCGACACCCGATGCACGAGAGAAAGGCATGACCTACGCACAAAACCTGCGCTGCCGCGAATGCAGCCGCGACTACCCCCTCGCAGCGCTCCACGTCTGCGAGTTCTGTTTCGGACCGCTGGAGGTCGTGTACGACGACGACGGCATCAAGGCCGCCGTCTCGCGTGAGGCCATCGCCTCGCGCCCGGCCAACCTCTGGCGCTACCGCGAGTTTCTGCCCTGCGATGCAGACACCGCGATCAACATCGGGGCGGGCTTCACCCCCCTCATCCACGCGAAGAACCTCGGCAAGGCGCTGGGGCTCCCCAACCTCTACATCAAGAACGACACCGCCAACCCGACCTGGTCGTTCAAGGACCGCGTCGTGGCCATTGCCAGCTCCCGTGCCCGGGAGCTCGGCTACGAGAAGCTCGCCTGCGCCAGCACCGGCAATCTCGCCAACAGCGTCAGCGCCCACGCCGCCGCTGCCGGCATGGAGGCCGTCGTCGTCATCCCCAACGACCTGGAGGCAGGCAAGGTGCTCGGTTCGAGCATCTACAGCCCCACCCTTGTGAAGGTCGCCGGGAACTACGACGCCGTGAACCGTCTCTGCGCCGAGCTCGCCGGCACCCGCAACTGGGCCTTCGTCAACGTCAACGTGCGCCCCTACTACGCCGAGGGTTCGAAGACCCTCGGCTACGAGGTCGCCGAGCAGCTCGGCTGGCGCGCCCCCGATCACTGCGTCGTGCCCATCGCCAGCGGTTCGCTCTTCGTCAAGATCCGCAAGGGCCTGAACGAGTTCGCGAAGGCGGGTCTCATCGATGAGCCCCACACCCGCATGAGCGGCGCGCAGGCGACCGGCTGCTCGCCCGTCGCCACCGCCTGGGCGGAGGGCAGCATGAACTTCCGCCCCCAGCGGCCCGACACCATCGCCAAGTCGCTCGCCATCGGCAATCCCGCCGACGGCTACTACAGCCTCGTCCAGCTGAAGGACACGAACGGCGCCTGCGCCTCCGTCAGCGACGACGAGATCGTCGCCGGCATGAAGCTGCTCGCCGAGACCGAAGGCATCTTCGCCGAGACGGCCGGCGGCGTGACCGTCGCCAGCGTCAAGCAACTTGCCGCCGCCGGTAGAATCGACCCCGGCGAGCTTGTGGTGGCCTTCATCACGGGCGCGGGGTTCAAGACCGCCGAGGCCGTCGCCGATAGCCTTGGCCCCGCCCTCGAAATCGACGCGACCGTCGAGAGCTTCGAGGCCGCCTACGAGGATCGCGAGGGGGTTCCCGCCTGATGGCTGTCCAGCGTTTGCGCTTCACCTTCCCGACCGACCTGATCAAGGAGCCCGTGATCTACCTCATCGGGCAGCAGTTCGAGGTCATCACCAACATCCGCATGGCCGACGTCGACGAGAGCACCGGCTGGGTCATCCTCGAGCTCGAGGGGGACACCGACGAGATCGCACGCAGCGTCGCCTGGGCCGAGAGCCGGGGCGTCCGCGTGGACCCCATCACCGGCGACGTCATCGAAGGCTAGTTACACAACGAACGGAGACCACCACGTGGCAGCAACAGTCCTCATCCCCCAGCCCCTCCGCCCCCTCACCGGCGATCAGCCCACCGTCGACGGAGTCACCGGCTCGCTGTCGGACTGCATCGCGGACCTCGAGGCGCGCTTCCCGGGCGTGGCCGAGCGGATGCTCGACGAGGAAGGGGAGCTGCGCCGCTTCGTGAATGTCTACATCAACGGGGAGGACGTCCGCTTCGAGGACGGCCTCGCCACCACCATCAACGACGGCGACGAGGTCAGCATCGTCCCCGCCGTCGCTGGCGGTTCATGCTGAAGCCGGCTCCCGACGTTGCCTCCGCGCGGTCTCGCCGCGAGGGGGATAGTCGGGCGCTCGCCAGACTTCAGGAGCGACGATAGAAAGCACGAAGCCCCCGGGAACGGGGGCTTCGGTGTGTTCGCGTGTTGCGGAGCGCTAGAAGACGTTCCGGGTGGTGCTGTCGCCCTGCGGGGCTGAGTCGGAGGGCGGGGCTGCGGCCGGCGGCGGAGCCGCCTGCTGGGGCGGAGGCGCGGCCTGCTGGACAGGCTGCTGGGGCGCCTCTTCCTGGACCTGCGCCTGAACCTGTGTCTCCTCGGTGGCGCCCTCTTCTTCGTCGTCCTCCCGAACGGCGCGCCGGAACTCCTTGATCGAGGAGCCCAGATCCCCGCCAATGCGGCTGATGCGCCCGACGCCAAAGAGCAGAACGATGACGCCGACGATGATGGCGAGCTCCAGCGGCCCAAGCGGACCGATAAGCAGCGGACCAGGCATAACGCCCTCCTCGTCCCCCGGCTCACGCCGGAGAATCAGTCCAATCATGGTACATGATGCGGCAATGGGGGAAAGCGCAACCCCCGCAAGGGCTGTCGCTAGCCTTCACCCCTCGCGGCGCAGATCGTTCAGGAGCAGTCCATCCGGGCCGGGCTCAAGATAAACGTTCGACGAAGACGTCCATGACGCCGCCGCAGATCTTGTCCTCGCCGTCTGTCGGCTCCGTCAGGTCGACGGTGACGATGCGTGGGGAGCCGTCCTCCAGCACCTCCATCGCCTCCTGCCACACCTCCGCCTCGCCGCAGCCCCCGCCGATGGTGCCGAAGAACGAGCCGTCGCTGCGAACCACCATCTTGGCGCCCGTCTTGCGCGGCGTGGACCCGCGTGTCCGCGCGACCGTTGCCAGCACGACCGGCTCCTCGCTGTCGAGCGCGGTCTGGATCTCGCGGAAAATCTCTTCGTTCATATCCCGATCCTGACGCCCCTGGCCCGCCCCTGCAAGCGGGAGCGCCGAGTGTGCCGGAATTCTCTACCATCGCACGCATGACGCCCCTCGCCATCGACCACGTCATCCTCGCCACCGCCGACATCTACGCCACCTCCGCGCGCCTCGAACGCGACCACGGGCTCGTGTCGCTGCCCGGCGGAAGGCACGCCGGCCACGGGACCGGCAACCGCATCGTGCCCCTCGGCGACTCCTACATCGAGATCATGGGCATCGTCGACGAGGATGAGGCCGCCGCCAGCCCCATGGGCGTCTGGCTCCGAGAGCAGACCGTCGGCGGCGACACAGTGGTCGCCCTCTGCCTCCGCACCGACGCCCGCGGCCTCGACGCCACCGCCGAGCGCCTCGGCCTCCGGCCCCTCCCCATGTCCCGCGACGCGCCCGGCGGCGTCACGCTCACCTGGCGGCTCGCCGGTCTGGCGGAAGCAATGGCCGACCCCTCCCGCACGTTCTTCATCGACTGGCAGGTTCCCCCCGACCTGCACCCCGCCCGCGGAGACGCCCGGCACCGCGTCCGGCCGACCGGCTTCGCCTGGGTCGAGCTCGCCGGCGACCCCGACGCCATCCACGCGTGGCTCGCCGACGAGGTGCCCGGCGTGCGTGTCGCGGCGGCGGCGGAGCCCGGCGTTCGCGCAGTCGTCGCGCTGGCCGCCGGTGGCGAGATCCCGCTTGCTTGAGCAAAGGCACTTGTAGTGGGCAAGCGCCCGTGTAAGATGGAAGGGCGATGACCCAGGTGAAGAAGCGGAAGAAGCCCACGAAGGTTGAGGAGATCCCGGTTATCCCCGCGGGACGCCTTCGGGGGCAGTTGCGGCGGCGCATAAGGCGCTTTGAGCAGCGTTATGAGATGTCTACGGATCGTATGCGTGAGGTAGTACGAGAGGATCCGACACGGGAGACCCTGGAGATTTGCGATTGGCTGATGGACGACAACCTCCTCAGATACCTCACCGGGGAGGAAGGCATGGATGGGTCGCCATCGACCGATACGTCGCCGCCCACGAGCGCTCACTCGAACGGCATGCCTTCGTCCTCGAAGACCTGACCGTCTTTCAGCGCGCTACTGGACGACCAGGCCCCGTTCTCAGGCTCCACGGACGGCTCCTCTGCTCCGCAGAGGTGGTGGTTGAAGTTGCGAAGGAGCTCGCGATCCAGCTCGGTCCGCGCAATCAGGAAGGGGTCTGGGGCCTGAGCTATTCCTACCACGCCCATGTTCCGGGGCGCGGCAATCTCCTGCGCTACGACAACTCGCACGGCTTCGGCGAATACCACCGCCACGAGTACGACCTCGCAACCCAGGCAGAGAAGCCCGTCGAGATGCTTACCCGTGAGCAGTTCCCGACCCTGATCGAGGTTCTCGACGAGGTCCAGGCCATGGCGCGGCGGCTCGGACTCGTCCGCTAGCTCGCCGCGAGCCTTGCCCCGATGAACGCGGCGACGCGCTGTCGCGCCTGCTCCCCGATAGGAATAGGCGCCGCGTCGAAGCCGTGCGGGCCGCCCGGGTAGACCGCCAGCTCGGACTCGTTGCCCGCCGCCAGCCAGCGCGCGTGCATGAACAGCGAGTCGTCCAGCAGCGGGTCGTACGACCCCACCGTGAAGAGCGCCGGCGGCATGTCGTGCAGGTGCGCGTTCAGCGGCGACACGTCCGGGTCGGTCGTATCCACGCCGGGGATGAACATCTCGTAGAAGCGGTCGATCGCAGCCCGGTCGAGACCCCCCTCGGGCCCCACGCCCAGCCGCTGGCTCGGGGTCATCGAAAGGTCGTACGGACCGTACACCAGGTTCGCCCCGATGAAGCCCGTGTAGCCGTGCCGGTCGCGCATCCGCAGGAGCGTGACCGCCGCCAGGTGCGCGCCCGCCGAACCGCCCCCGATCAGCAGCCGCTCCGTGCCGAACTCCGCCGCCGCGTTCTCGACCAGCCACACCGCCGCCGCCTCGCAGTCGTCGGGACCGGCGGGGTACGGGTGCTCCGGCGCCAGCCGGTAGTCGACGCTCACCGTCGCGAGGCCGAACCCTTCGGCTAGCGCCAGGTTGGCCTGGTCGCTCATCCGCGCCCGGCCGATGACCCAGCCGCCGCCGTGGATGTCGAGGTAGACGCCCGCCGGCTCCCGCCCCTCCGGACGGATGATGCGGATCGACGCGCCCTCGCCCATCCCGGGCACGACGCGGTCCTCCGCCCGCTCAACCGGCGGGGGCACGGGGAACGCGCCGCCGCCCTCGTCCATGAGCCGTCGCAGCTCCTTCAGATCGGTGTTCTCCATGGAGGGCATCTGCTCGCGCATCGCCATCGAAGCCGCTACGAACTCGCGCGTCTCCTGGCTGATCGCGTCCTCGCCGAAGACGCTCGAATCGAAGCTCATCGCGGTCCTCCTCAGGAAGGCTTCAGGCCGAACGAGTGGATCAGGCGCCCGTAGCCCAGGTAGCTCACGACCGCCCACCCGATCTCGAGGATCTGCTCCTCGGTGAAGTGCTCCCCCAGCTCCTCGAACAGCTCGCCGTCGATGTTCGCGTGGTCGACGAACAGCCGCTCCGCGTAGTGGAACGCCGCCTTCTCCGCCTCGCTGAAGTCCTGGTCGCCCCACGTCGAAATCTTGCCGACGGTGCTCTCCTCGAGCGTGTCACCTTCCCCTGACAGGGGAAGCCGGGCGGCCTGTCAGAAGTCGCAGGCGTTTAGCTGCGCGACCCGCAGCCGCACCATCTCCTTCAGCCGTGCGGAGACGGCCCCGTCCCGGATGAGCGGCCGGTACCACTCGTTCCACCGTTGGAACAGCTCCGCGTTGTGCCCGAAGACCCGCGTGAAGTCGTCGCCACGGCCGCGCAGCCCCTCCGGGAGCTCGTCGTCGGTCGCCAGTCGGATGTGTGGGGAAGGCGTATCAGTCATGCGCGGGATTGTACCGGCCTGTTGAAGGACCGGCGCACGTCGTTGCGAGTGCTACGCTCAAGTCATGCCATTCGAAGTCGCAGTCGGGGTGGCGAGTCCCGATAGCGCAGAGTTCCGGGACATCGACGCCGTGGTCGACACAGGGGCCGCCCACTCGTGCCTCCCCGCTTCGTTCCTCGAACACCTCGGCATCCCCCGAACGCGAGAGCGGGTGTTCAAACTCGCCGACGGCACGCGGAAGGCGTACGACCTGGGCGAGGCTCGTTTCAGGATCGAGGGGCGCGAGATGAACTCCCCCGTCGTCTTCGGGGACGAAGACATCGCGCTCCTCGGCGCCACAACCCTCGAAGTTTTCGACCTCATCGCCGACACGACAAACTTGCGCCTCATCGACGCCCCCGACGCCCTCCTGGTCAGCATCTTCCGCGGCTGACGAGAGACCGCTGCCCTACCCCAGGTACGCCGACCCCGACCGACGGCCCTTCGGGTCCGTCAGCACGTTGACCAGCGCGACCGTGTTCGCCGCCAGCGCCTCCTGGACCGCGGGCGCGATATCCGCCGGGTCCTCGACGCGGCGCGCCCAGCCGCCCACCATCTCGACCGTCTTCTCGTAGGCGACGGGGAGGAGGGCGGCGATGGGGGGCGCGTCCGGCGCGAACGTCCGGTCCTGGATCGAGTGCCCCGCGATGCCCCCGTTGTTCGACACGACGATGACGACGTTGCACCCGATGCGCGCCGCCGTCTCCACCTCCATGGCGGCCGCCCCGAAGGCGTAGTCGCCGAGCACCGCCACCACCTGCTGGTCCGGCCGCGCCAGTTTCGCCCCGATGGCGTACGGCAGACCCGTGCCCATGCACCCGGTCGTGCCCGAGTTCAGCCGCAACCGCGAACCGAAGCTCGGCATGACCGCCCGCGCGACGCCCATCGTCAGTTCCGCGTCGACCGTTACGGTCGCGTCCCGGTCGAGGCAGTCGCGCACGTCGCGCAGCAGGCGGAAGTGATTGATGGGCACCTCGTCCGAGGCCATCGCTTCCGCCGAGCTGGCCTCGTTCCGATCGCGCGCTTCCTGCAGCGTCCCGACCCAGTCGCTGCTCGCGGTGCGCAGGCTGCGCCCGTCGAGCAGCCCGTTGAGCTGGTCCACGGCGACGGCGCAGTCCGCCACGATGCCTGTTTCGACGTCCGCGCCGCTGTAGAACTCCTCTGCCACGATGTCGATGTGCGCGAGACGCGCGCCCTCGGCGAACCGCGGCGGCTTTCCGAACTGGAACACCCAGTTGAAGCGTCCTCCCACCATGAGCACGGCGTCCGCCCCGCCCAGCGCCGCCGAGCGCGCCGCGTTCATGAACATCGGGTGGTCGTCGGGAATCGCGCCCCGCCCCATGGGCGACGACACGAACGGGATGCCCCGGTCCACGAGCCGCTGCAGCGGCAGCCCCGCCTCCGCCCAGCCCGCGCCCTTCCCCATGATCACGAGCGGCCGCTCAGCCTCCGCCAGCATGTCCGCGACCGCCGCGAGGGCGGCCGGGTCCGGGTGGGGCCGCGAGATCTCGGGCTCGCTCGTGCGCCACTCCACGTTCGCTTCCTCGAACGGGGTGCGGATAAGCTCGGCGGGGAAGTCGAGGTAGACGGCTCCGGGGCGCCCGTTCAGGGCGCGTCCCAGCGCGAGGTGCACGTACTCGGCGATGCGCGCCTGGCTGTCGACCTGCGTGGCCCACTTGCAGGCGGGCGCCGCGAACGCGACCTGGTCCGCCTCCTGGAAGGCGCCCAGACCGCGCTGGTTCCCCGCAGATGAGCCGCCCAGCACCACCAGCGGCATCGCGCTCTCGGTGGCGACGTACATCGGCGTGACCGCGTTCGTCAGCGCCGGCCCCGACCCGACCACGAGCACCCCCGGCTTCCCCCGCGCCCAGCCCCAGGCCGATGCCGCGAAGCCCGCCGACACCTCGTGCCGGCAGTTCACCACCGTGATCCCCTCCCGTTCCATGGCCGCCATGGCCTCGATCATGGGTCCCGCCACCACCCCGAAAGCCGTGTCGATGCCGGCCGCCTTCAGCTGCCGCGCGATGATCTGTCCGCCGTTCAGTTCTGCCACGCCGTGCCCTCCGCTTGAGGTGGCCGCCATCGTACGCCCCGCGCGGGGCGGCCCGCCGGGAGCCTACAATCGGGCGCCGCGACCGCGGCCAGGGGGACGCTATGGACCGGCTCGAAGGAAAGGTCGCGCTCGTTACCGGGGCGGGCTCGGGGATCGGCAGGGCGACGTCGCTGCGCTTCGCCGCCGAGGGCGCGAGCGTCATGTGCGTCGACCTCGACGAGGATTCCGCCCAGGCGACCGCCGCCACCATCGCCGAGGGAGGCGGCGCCAGCGCCGCCCTCCAGGTCAACGTCACCGACGAGGAGGCGGTCAGGGCCGCCTGCGAGGAGACCGTCCGCGATCTTGGTGGCCTCGACGTGCTCTACAACAACGCCGGCATCGGCCGCGCCGAGTGGGACCTCACCATCGCCGTCAACCTGAGCGGGGTCTACTACGGCCTCCGCCATGGCGGCGCGCTCATGGCCGAACGCGGGGGCGGCGCCATCATCAGCACCGCCTCGGTCGCGGGCCTCGTCGGTCTCGTCAGCAGCCGCGTGACCGAGTTCCCGCCCGTCGACGGCTCCGGCGCGTACATCGCGGCCAAGCACGGCGTCGTCGGCCTGACGCGCCAGTTCGCGCTCATCTACGCCGACCACGGTGTCCGCGTGAACGCGATTGCCCCCGGCTACATCCGCACCCCCATGATCGAGGACGCCCTGCAGGAAGACGAGGGAGCCTCCGGGTTCCTCGAGTCGCTGCACCCGCTGGGACGCCTCGGCGAACCCGAGGAGATCGCCGCCGCCGCCGCCTTCCTCGCCAGCGACGACGCCTCCTTCATCACCGGCATCACCCTCCCCGTCGACGGGGGCTACACGGCGCGCTAGGGGCCGAAGACCGCGCTCACCGCAAGCGAGAAACCGGGAAGGATATCCAGCCCGTCGAGGGACTCGTCCCCTCTCAGGGTCGACACGGCGTGGTCCGCCGTATGCACATCCACCGTTCGGCTATTCGGATGCACCACCCACACCAGCCCCACGCCGTGGCTCAGCCACATCCGCGCCTTGTCGTGGGTCTCGCGGCGGCTGTCACTCGGCGAGGCGATCTCCACGACGAGGTCGGGAACGACCTCCGCGTAACCCGTGATCTGCGCGTCCAGCGGGATCTTCTCGGATGAAGTGAAGGCGATGTCCGGTTCGCGCACCGTATCCGGATCCCGTTCGAGCCACACCCCGGAGTCGGAGGCCACGACCGTTCCCAGGCCGTTCGGGTCCACGAAGCCGAAGAGGGCGGCGCTCAGCCTCACGACGATCTTCCCGTGTTCATGTCCCGTCGGCATGGTCTCGCAGAGCACCCCCCGGATCAGTTCGCCGCGCACGCCGCGCTCGTACAGCCGCAGGAGGTCGTCCGCGGTGAGCAAGGTAGTCTCTGTCGTCATTTCCTGTCGCTCCGGCGTGCATTCATCTTACACCGCAAGCAGGCCCCGCCCTGCCCCGCTAGACTGCCCCCGAATCCGCCAGAGAGCGTGCTCCATGACCTCTGATGTCGACGCCACTGCCCCCAAATTCCTGCGCGACAAGTACGCCATCATCGGCGTCGGCGAGACCACCTACACCCGTGGCTCGAACCTCACCACCCGCGCGCTCGGCACCTGGGCCGTCAAGAACGCGATGGAGGACGCGGGCATCCCCGCCTCCGAAGTCGACGGGATGATGTCGTACTCGAACAACGACTCCACTCCCTCCCCCATGATCGCCGGCGACCTCGGCATCCGCCTCAACTTCTACATGGACGTCTACGGCGGCGGCTCCAGCAGCGAGGCCCTCATCGGCCTCGCCATCGGCGCCATCGAGGCGGGGATGTGCAACACCGTCGTCGTCTTCCGCTCCATGAACGGCTACTCCCAGGTCCGCATCGGCGGCACCGGCGTGCGGGCGGCCGCGCCCATCGGCGGGGATGCCGTCCACACGGCCCCCTACGGCTGGCTCAGCGCCGGGCAGAACTTCAGCCCCAGCTTCATGCGCCACATGTACGACTACGGCACCACCCCCGAGCAGGTCGCCATGGTCAAGGTCATCCACAGCGAGCACGCCTCCAACAACCCCAAGGCCTACTACAAGCAGCGCCTCACCGTGGACGACGTCCTCAACAGCCGCATGATCGTCAAGCCCCTCCACCTCCTCGACTGCTGCGTCGAGACCGACAACGCCACCGCCGTCATCGTCACCCGCGCCGAGCGCGCCTACGACTACCGCAACACGCCCGCCCGCATCCTTGCCGTGGCCGGACGCGTCTGCAAGCCGCGCATCGACATGCACTTCCAGCACGGCCCCATCTCGACCGTCGCCGGCTACTACATCAAGGACATCATCTGGCCGAACGCCGGCGTCGGACCCGAGGACATCGACATTACCGGCGCCTACGACGCCTTCACCTTCACCACCATGCTCCAGCTCGAGGACTACGGCTTCTGCAAGAAGGGCGAGGGCGGCGACTACGTCAGCAGCGGCATCATGCGCCTCGGCGGCGAGCGCCCCAACAACACCTCCGGCGGCCACCTCTGCGAGGGCTACACCCACGGCATGAACATGATCATCGAGAACGTGCGCCAACTCCGCGGCGAGGTCGACTGCTACTGTCCGACCGACAACAAGGGCCGCCGCCAGCACACCTACGACTACTCCGGCGGGGCCTGTCGCCAGGTGCCCGACGCCAACATCTCCATGAACCTCGGCTGGGCGATGCCGGGCACCGGCTCGTCCATGGTCATGAGGAAGGGATAGCGCGATGCCTCAGGGCGAATACCGCGGCATGAACCTCAGCATCCTCGATATCGACCACGAGAACGTGGCCTACTTCGGCCACTGCGCCGACCACGACTTCCACCTGCAGGAGTGCACCGCCTGCGGCCTCCTGCGCTACCCGCCCGGAACCGCCTGCCCCTGGTGCCAGAACCGCGAGTTCGAGTGGACGCCCGTCGAGGCCAGGGGAACCGTGCACTCCTACGGCGAGGTCCACCAGGCCATCCAGACCCAGTTCCGCGAGCACGCGCCCTACATGATCCTCATCGTCGACCTCGATACGCAGAAGGGAGAGCCGTCGGAGCACGAAGCCCTGCGCGTCGCCGGCAACCTCGTCACCCCCGACGGCGAGCTTGCCCCGCCCGAGCTCGTGAAGCAGGTCGGGATCGGCAGCCGCATGCGCATGGTCTTCGCCGATGTCGCCGACGGCCTCGCCCTGCCCATGTGGACCCTCGACGAGGACGCGGAGCAGCCCGACGAGCCGTGGCGCTATCCGCAGGAGTACAACGGCGTCTAGCGCAGTCCCCTGTCTGGGGCGGCGCTCCCGCTGGAGGAAGCGCACAATGAGCACGACACCGCTACCCGGGCAGGCCCAGAAAAGATGCTGAGCGCGAACGACAACGAGCTCCTCACCCGCACCGGACCGGGGACCCCAATGGGCGACCTCTTCCGGAGATTCTGGGTACCCGTGCTCATCGCCGCGGAGCTGCCCGAGCCCGACTGCCCGCCCGTGCGCGTCGGCGTGCTCGGCGAGCAGCTGGTCGCCTTCCGCGACACGAACGGGACCGTCGGCCTGATCGAGGGGCGCTGCCCGCACCGTCGCGCCGAGCTGTTCTGGGGGCGCAACGAGGAGTGCGGCCTGCGCTGCGTCTACCACGGCTGGAAGTTCGACGTGGACGGCAACTGCGTCGACATGCCCTCCGAGCCGCCCGAGTCACAGTTCCGGGAGAAGGTCGGGATCGCCGCCTACCCCACCCGCGAGTGGGGAGGCTACATCTGGGCCTACCTCGGCCCGCCCGACCTGCCCCCTCCGGAGCTGCCCGACTTCGAGTGGGCGCACGTCCCCGAGAGCCATCGCTACGTCTCCAAGAAGCTCCAGCAGTGCAACTGGGCGCAGTCGCTCGAGGGCGCCATCGACACGGCCCATTTCTCCTTCCTCCACATGCTCGTCGGCGAGCTTCCCCCCGATGCCCCGAAGGCCCTCCGCTACATGAGGGCCGACGGCTCGCCAAAGTTCACCATCCGCCCCACCGACGCCGGCTTCGTCATCGGCGGCGCCCGCTTCGCCGAAGAGGACAGCTTCTACTGGCGCATCACCCAGTTCCTCGTGCCCAACCACAGCCTCGCCCCCGGAGCCGAGCGCGGCCAGAACATCAACGGCCAGACCTGGGTCCCCATCGACGACCACAGCTGTTGGATCTACACCTACACCTGGAACCCCGACCGCCCCATCACCGGGGAGGAGCTGGCCATCATCAAGGGCGGCAAGGCCAGCATTCACTCCATCGTCGACGAGAACTACCACCCCATCCGCAACCGCGACAACGACTACCTCATCGACCGCGAGGCCCAGCGCACGAGCAGCTACACGGGCGTGCAGGGCATCTCCGAGCAGGACGCCTGCATCCAGGACAGCCAGGGGCCGATCTACGACCGCACGCAGGAGCACCTCGGCACGACCGACGTCGCCATCATCGAGTTCCGCCGCATGATGCTGCGCATGGCCCGCAACCTGCTCGAGGGCCAGGAGCCGGCGGAGGCCCGCAACGGGCGCGCCTACTGGGTTCGTTCCGGCGCGGAGGTCGCCCCCCGCACGACGCCCTTCGACGAGGTCGCCGCCGACCGTACGGCGGCTGGAGAAGCAGGCCCCTAGGGCATCGCCAGCGGCGCGACCGCCACCTCGATGTCCGACACCGATCGGTCAAGTTCGATGTTGCTCGTGGTGGTGTAGAGCAGTTCGCCCTCGTGCCGGATCGCCACCCAGAGCTCGTGCGCGGCTCCCGGCGTCAGCCGGTCGGCCCGGTAGGTCACGTTGAACTCGACGGGGAGGGTGTTCGCGTCCTCGATCACCTGCCGTCCTACCGCGATCGCCAGCGAGTCCTCACCGGACACGTCCACCAGCACGACCTCGACGCACGCGCCGGCGGGGAGGTCGACCTCCCCGTCCAGGTACTGCACGGTGCCGGTAATCGAGTCGACATCGCTATCGGCGAAGACGACCGTCAGGAGCAGGGCCGGGACCGTCATCACGACCAGGGCGCTCATCGACAGCAGCAGAGCAGGCTTCCACATGGCACTCCTCCCGATCCACCGTACAAGGTCTCGGGAGGCCGTTGTACGGGCTGCGAAGGGGTTGCGTGGGCCCGCTCACGCGGCCCCTAACCGGGGCTTAACCGGGAAGAACGCGCAGGCGGAAGGGGCCGCGCTCAGCCGCCCCGCGCGACCTTCAGATCGTCACGCGCGGCGACGCGCATGCCGCCCTGGTCGCTGCTGATCGTCACGAGCTGGAAGCCCGCCGCCGCGTGCTTCGCCGCGAGCTGCGCGTTGGCGTGGATGCCCGCGATCACGCCGTGCCCCTTGCACGCCTCGGCGATGCGCACGCGCTCCTGCTCGAAGCGGCCGCCGTTGTCCATCCCCGGCGGCAGCCCCAGCGTGATGCTCAGGTCCGCGGGCCCGACGTACACCGCGTCGATGCCCGGCACCGAGAGGATGTCGTCGAGGTTGTCGAGCGCCTGTTCCGTCTCGATCATCGGGATGCACGCCACTTCCGCGTTCGCGTGCGCGAAGTAGTCCCCGCCCGCGTACATCGTCGCCCGCAGGGGGCCGAAGCTGCGGTTCCCCTGCGGGTGGTAGCGGCAGGCCGCGACCGCCGCCTGCGCCTCCTCCACGCTGTTCACCATGGGGATGATCACCCCCATCGCTCCCGCGTCGAGCATCTTCATGATGATGCCCGGCTCGTTCCAGGGAACGCGCACGAACGGCATCGTCTCGCGCGTGCTGATGGCCTGCAGCATCGTCAGCGCCGTCTGGTAGTCGATGCCCCCGTGCTGCATGTCGATGCAGACGTAGTCGAAGTCCTCGCCCGCCATGATCTCGGCGCTGAGCGAGCTGGGCAGCGAGAGCCACCCCCCGAGGGCGACCTCACCGGCCCGCCAGCGCGCCTTCACCGTGTTCTCACGCATCGCCACTCTCCTGAGTCGGGGCTGGCAGGGCATTCACCCCTCGCGGCGTTACCGCTGCGGAGGGGTGAACTGGCGCCGGCCCAGAAATCACTCCGTGTTGGTCATGATGATCGTGCCCGAGGCCATGAACATGCCGCCCACGCCGTGGCAGACGCTGATCTTCGCGTCGGGCACCTGCGCCGGAGCCGTCCCCCGCATCTGGCGGACGCTCTCCTGGAGGGCGTACATCCCGTACATGCCCGAGTGCATGTAGCTCAGCCCGCCGCCGTTCGTGTTGACCGGCAGGGGGCCGCCCGGGGCCGTGTTGCGCGCCTCGATGAAGGCGCCAGCCTCGCCCCGCCCCACGAACCCGAGGTCCTCGAGCCCGTAGATCGGCAGGTGCGCGAAGGCGTCGTAGATCATCACGTGGTCCACGTCGTCGTGCGTGATGCCCGCTTCCTCGAACGCCCTGGAGCCCGCCACGCGGAAGGCCCGGGAGGTCGTCATGTCCTCCATCTGGCTGATCATCGGCGTCTCGACGCTCTCGCCCGTGCCCAGGAGGTAGACCGGCTTCGTGGGGAAGTCGCGCGCCCGCTCCTTCGAGACGAGGATCAGCGCGCCGCCGCCGTCCGTCACCAGGCAGCACTGCAGCAGCCGGAACGGGTAGGCGATCATGCGCGAGTTGAGCACGTCGTCGACCGTGATCGGGTCCTTGAATGTCGAGCGCGGGTTGAGCGCCGCCCACTCGCGCTGCACCACCGAGACGGAGGCGAGCTGCTCGTGCGTCATGCCCGTCTCCTTCATGTAGCGCAGCACGCCCAGGGTGAACATCGAGGGCGGCCCGCTCAGGCCGTAGGGCGCCTCGTACTGCCCCGCGAGGGAGGCGGGCGCGCCGGCGAAGCCGCCGCGCCCCACGCGCGAACGCCCGCTCTCGCCGTGCGTGACGAGCGCGACGTCGCAGAGCCCCTCGTTGATGGCCGCGGCCGCGTGCCTCACGTGCAGCATGAACGAGCAGCCGCCCACGGCCGTGCCGTCGACCCACGTGGGCGTGATGCCGAGGTAGTGCGCGATGCCCGCGGGCGCCTCGCCCGCGGTCGCGACACCGTCGATGTCGCTCGCCGAGAGGCCGCAGTCTTCCATCGCGTTGAGGGCGGCGTCGGCGTGCAGCTGGATCTGGGAGAGGCCGGGAATGCGGCCGAGCTCGGTCGTCTCGGCGGCTCCGACGATTGCTACGGAACGGGGCTCCATGGCTAGCCTCCCATCGGCCGGAACTTCGGCAGCGAAATCTCGTCGGTGATCGGCGTGAACGCCACCTCGACGGGCATGTCGAGCACGAGCGCCTCGGGCGTCTGCTCGCAGTCGATGATGTTCGTCATCATCCGCGGCCCCTCATCGAGCTCGACGATGGCGATCGCGTGCGGGTCGGGACCGAACCCCGGCGGAGGCCGGTGGTTGATGACGTAGCTGTAGAGCTTCCCGCGCCCGCTCGCGGTAAAGCTCGACACGGAGCGCGAGGGGCAGGTGGGGCAGAAGGGCCGCGGCGGGAAGATGACCTCGTTGCAGTCGTCGGCGTCGCAGCGCTGCAGGCGAAGCTCACCTCGCTTCGCCCCATCCCAGAAGTCCTGGGTTTCGGGTGTGGGCACGGGAACCGGGCCCTTGTAGTCGTCGGCCATGAAAAAGCCACCTCTGGCGTGGTTTGGCGCACGGCGCGCGCGCGTCAGCGCATCCTACGAGCTTCGCCGTAAACGTGGGAGCGGGACGCCGGGAGCGATCGGGGAGGAGGGTCAGGCCGGGGCGGCGCCGTCCTCGTCGCCGCCGACCCAGACGCGGCTGGCCACCTGCGTGCCCATCACGATCTCGCGTCCGTCGATCGCGACCGTCACGGTGCCCCGGTACGGCTCCGAGGACTCCAGCATCACCACCTGGCCGGGGCGGATGCCTTCCGCATCGAAGAACTGCAGGAGCTGCTCGTCCTCCTCGAACACGCGCTCGATCGCGACCGTCTCGCCCTCGGGCACGTCCGCCAGGGTCGTCATCGACAGGTCGCCCGCGTTCGCGAGACCGGGAATCGGGTAGCCGAACGGGCTCCGCACCGGATTCCCCAGCGTCTCGACCAGGTGGGGCTCGGTCACGTCGGAGATGCCGTGCTCCAGCAGGTGCGCCTCCTCGTAGGCGCGCCACCAGGGCACATTCAGGACGGTCGTCAGGAGGCACTCCGCCAGGCGGTGGCGCCGCACCATCTCCTCGGCCCGGCGCATGCCCTCGGGCGTCAGCTCGATCATCTTGCGACGGTTGATCGAGACCAGGTCGTCCCGCTGCAGCCGCTTCAGCATCCCGGCGACCGAGGGCGGCGTCACCCCCAGGCGATCCGCCAGCCGCACCGCGATCACGCTCTCCCCCTCGTCGTGATTGAGGCGGTAGATTGCGCTCAGATAGTCATCACTGGCGACGTTGACGACCTGCTTGGGCATCGCCCTGATCGTGCCACGCCGCGCTGGTTTTGTCTTGACCGAATGCCCCTTCTATTCAGGCACCGCCAGCCGTACACTCGACGTGCATCTCTCGTCACGAGGGAGGGGACCATGAGCGCAGCACCTGCAACGCCCGAACTCGACCTTTCCTGGCTCGATCTCTACGACGATCCCACGTCCGCCGAGCCCACCAAGAAGGGCCTCACGCTCGATGCCATCGACATCGGCGACTACGCCTCGCAAGAGGACCTGCCCCGCGACATGACCCCCCGCCTCCGCGGCGCCACCGCCCGCGAGGACGCCCACCGCATGGGCCTCACGTACAACACCAAGCACGACGTCTGGGCCGACCAGTGCCGCTCCCTCTACGAGGAGGCCGTCCAGCGTCAGTGGTCCTCCGCGCGCGACATCCCCTGGGACACCCTCAAGGAGCTCCCGGACGAGGAAGAGCGCGCGATGTGCCAGGTCGCGACCATGCTCGCCGAGGTCGAGTTCATCGCCGGCGACGTCCCCGGCCAGTGGCTCCCCCAGATCAGCGGCGACGAGTTCGAGGTCGGCCTCTTCCTCATGAGCCAGATCATGGACGAGGCGCGCCACACCGACGTCTTCCGCAAGCGCGCCCTTGCGAACGGTGGTGGCCTCCTCCAGCAGGGCGCCGGCCTCGGCCTGCGCAACCTCATCGAGGCCCAGGACTTCACCGAGATGTCCGTGCTCATGCACGTCCAGGCCGAGGGCTTCGTGCAGTCCATGTTCCGCATGGGCGAGCTCATCGGTCCCACCCCGGCCGACAAGCGCATCTTCCGCATGGCCGCCCAGGACGAGTCCCGCCACCTCGCCTTCGGCGTCATGCACCTCAAGCACGTCCTCGCCGAGACGCCCGAGCGCCGCGAGGAGATCCACCACTACCTCGACAAGGCCGAGGATCGCTCCGCCGGCGGCGGCAGCGGCGATGTCACCTTCCCGCCGGTCTTCGAGTCCCTCTGCATCCTCCTCGGCGGCGGCAAGGACCGCTTCGACGAGGGCGTCGCCAAGTTCCTCCTCCTCCGCCGGCGCCAGGTGAAGGAGTACCTGCACCGCCTCGACGTCGCCGGCCTCGGCGACCGCCGCGAGCGCCTCGGTTCCGCCCTCGCGCAGTACGCCAACTAGCGCCATGGCCGAAGGCGAGCCCACCGAAGGGCCGGTCACCGCGGAGATGCGCGCCGCCGCGCAGGCGCTCGGCTGGGAAGAGGGCCTCCTCGAGCGCGCCATCGACTGGGGCTACAGCCCGCGCACGGTCGTGAGCGCGCTCTCGACGAAGCTCGCTCCCGCGCAGGCCAAGAGCTTCCTCGACCGCGAGCCCCTCAAGCCCGACCTCTCCTGGATGGACGCCCCCACCGAATGGGGCGTGCGCGCCGAGCAGGCCGACTCCGAGATGGGCCTCACCGTGGGCGACATCATGGTCGGCTCCTACGGCGAGATCCCCGACCTCTGGACCGACCGCACCGAGATCGCGCGCGGCTCCAACCCGCAGCTCGGCCAGGAGGACATGGGCTACACCATCTTCGAGAAGGCGATCGTCTGGACCGACTCCGTCGCCGACCTCTACGAGCGCGCCATCCGCGACCGCTGGGCGCCCGCCACCGACCTCGGCTGGCGCAGCCTCGAGGCCCTCCCGGACGACATCGAGAAGGCCATCTGCCAGGTGCTGACCGAGCACAGCGAACGCGCCTACGCCGAGTCGGCCGTCCTCGGCCGCTGGCTCCCCGAGATCAGCTACGGCTTCGTCGAGATGAAGCTCTTCATGAGCAGCGTCATCTACGACCTCGCCCGGCACGCCGAAGCGTTCCGCAAGCGCGCCCTCGCCAACGGCGGCGGGCTCGGCCTGCAGGCCCCCACCGACCTCATCCGGGGCGCGATCGAGGCGCGCAGCTACCCTGAGCTCATGGCTTACCTCTTCGTGCAGGACAGCGCCTTCCTCACCTTCTTCCGCCACGCCGGCGACATCGCCCAGAACCAGCTCGAGCGCGACCTCTACGCCCTCGTCGCCGCCGACCGCGAACGGCTGATGCAGTACCAGGCCGAACGCCTCGAGTCGTTCCTGCAGGCCATGCCCGACCGTCGCGAGGAGCAGCAGCGCTACCTGGCCAAGGCCGAGGTGCGCCTCGCCCGCGAGTGGAACGACCCCGCCGTCCGCGAACCGCTCATCCTGCTGCTCGGCGGCAGCCGCGAGAACGCCGCCGCCGGCGAGGCCGCCCTCACGGCCCTGCGCCGCCGCCAGGTCGAGGAGTACCTCGGCCACCTCGACAAAGCCTGCTTCGTCCGCAGCCACCTCCACTCCGGCCTCGCCGCCTACCTCGAGGAACCCGAGACCGCCCCCGCCTGACCCTCCAACAGCGGCTCCACTGCCGCCCGCGCCACCTCCGCGTTTGTCCCGATGGCGAAGATGACGTCGCGCCCCACCGGTTCGAGAAGCGCGGTCACGCTGCCGTTCACCTGCGTGGCCAGCGTCAGGCCCCCTTCCTCGACGACATCCGCTCCGTCGGTCGCGACCGCCCGCTGCGCCTCCGCGAACTCGTGCGCGTCCTCCTCGCTCACGAACCGAACACGCACGACGAGTAGCCATTCGTCAACGCCCCCGTAGAGGTAGTAGTAGTCCCCCGCCCAGCCTGCCGCCGCCTCGATGGCGGTCCGGGTCCAGGGGTCCTGGCGCCAGTCGGGGGGAGCTGCGTCGCCAAGCAGGTAGTTGAGGAGCATGAACTCTCCCAGCGAACCCCAGGCCGCGGCCTGGAGCCCGAGCGGGATCACGCTGACCCGCAGTCCCGGGAAGTCCAGCGAAGACAGCCGCTCCGGCTGCCAGCCGCTCGCGATGAGCTCGGGGTGGAGGTTACGACCCACAGCACCCGTTCGTAGGAGTAGAACCCGGCGATGCTGCTCGTGAGGGAGCGCCACACGTCCCGGAGGTGCTCGTCCTCGCCCAGGTAGCCGAGCAGCTGGTAAATCCGTGTCTGTCTCCCCAGCCCGATCTCCTCCGGGCCGGTGAGGTCGTTCAGGAATACGTCGGGCAGGTCACGAGGGGTGACGGTTCCCAGGCGGAGGTCGGGCGGCGCTTCCAGCTGGCGCATCGCCGCCACTTCCTCGAGGAGCCCCTCCATCTCGCCTGAGATTGGGCGGGGCTCGGCCGTGCCGCCCCCGCAGGCGGCGAGGGCGAGGACCAGCGGAGTCAGCAGGAGGAGCGCGACGGCTCGGATAGCCGGGACCTTCCCTTCGCTCACCCTAACCCTCCAACAGGGGCTCGACCGCCGCCCGCGCGACCTCTGCGCTCGTGCCGATGGCGAAGATCACGTCGCGCCCCACCGGTTCGAAGAGCACGACCACGCGACCGTCGTCCTGGGTCGCCAGCGTCAGATCGCCCTCCATCGCCACTTCCGCGTCGCGCGTGGCGATGGCGCGATGCGTCTCCGCGAACTCGCGCGCCTCGTCCTCGTCCGCGAAGCGCACGTAGGCGACCAGCGCCGCCTCGCCCTCCGGGTTCGCGAAGAGGTAGAAGAGGTCGCCGCTCCAGCCCGCGACGGCATCGAGGACCACGCGGTTCTCGTCGCGCTTGAACCAGTCGCGATCGAAGGGCGCATCGCCGAGCAGGTAGTTGGCAAGGTGGAATTCGCCCAGTGAGCCGGACAGCCTGAGCCCGAACAGGATTCCGAGGCTCACGCGGATATGGCGCTGTGGCAGGGTGGAGTGGGAATAGATGTGCTCTGGCTCCCAGCCGGAGGCGAGCAGCTCGGGGTGGAGGATCTGGGAGGTCGCGGTAGGCGGATCCCGCAGCAGCTCGTTGAGCGCATCGAGACCGTGTGCCTCGACGAGCCAGGTCACGGCCTCCGCTCCCGCCGCGTAGGGGAAGGAGAACTCGCGCCGCAGACCCGGGGGAGGTTCCTCCCACGGCGTCACGGCCGGCGCCTCGTCCACGGGCAGGTCGGGGGCGGCTTCCGTCCATCGGGCCTCGTGATACATGGCGTCGCCCTCGACGATCGCCATCCCGGCGAGCGTCGCGTCGAGACTGTGGGCGGCGGACCCGCTAATTCTCGCGAGGCCGAAGTGGTGATCCTGGATGGCGTGCACCATCTCGTGCACGAGGGTTTGCAGTTCATACCGGCCGAGTTTGTCGAGGTCGAGCCGACCCTTGTCGGTCACGACCCAGAGCGTCTTGTCGTAGGAGTAGAAGCCCCCGATGAAACCCTCTTGGAGCTCAAGCAGCCGTTGCGGGTCATGGCGGTCGAAGTGGCCCATGATCCGGAGGAAGCTGGTCCTGATGTCCAGCCAGTGGCGGATCTCCTGTTCCGTCGACTCCGCCCAATAAGCCTCCACGACGTCGTCCGGCGCGACGGCCTGGGCCCGCAGGTCGGGTGGCGCCTCCAGCCCCCGCATCTCCGCCACCTCTTCGAGGAGTTCCTCCATCTCGCCCGAGAGGGGTTGAGGCCCGCTCGGTCCGCCCCCACCACAGGCGCCGAGCGCCAGCGTCAGGACAAGCAGCAGCGGGACGAGGGTGCGGGCTGCGAACGTCACGGCTCCGGCAGTCTAGCCCCTGACCAGCGGCTCCAGCGCCGCACGCGCCACCTCCGCGCTCGTGCCGATCGCGAAGAACACGGTGCGTCCCACCGGGTCGAGGCGAGCGACCACGAACCCGTCGTCACGCGTGACGAACGTGTACGGATCCTCGACCGCCACCTCGCCGCCGAAGGTGGCGAGGTGATGCTCATCGGCGAACTCGTGAGCGTCGATGAGGGTCTCGAACCGCACCACCACCACCAGCACGCGCTCGTCGCCGTTCTCGAAGATGCGGTAGGAATCGCCCTCCCACCCGGCGCCCGCCCGCCGGACCGCCTCCTCGGTGAAGTTGAACCGGCGGTCCTCGTAGCCATAGGCCGCCCACGGGTATGCGGTCCTGTCCCCGGCCAGGTAGTTCATGAGATGAAACTCGCCCAGCACGCCCGACTCGCTCTCCGTCCAGCCTTCGCCGAGGCTGCCCGCGACCGCGTCGGCGGGCAGCAGCGAGTCGACATCCGCCTCGGGAGCCCAGTCAGTGTCGAGCAGGTCCACGTGGATGATCGCCGTCGTGGCGTCCGGCGGGTCACCGAAGAGCGCGTTCAGTGCTTCCACTCCGTCCCGCTCCACCACGGCCGCCACCGCCACCGGCCCCGTCAGGTAGGGGAACGAGAAGGCCCGCACGATCTGGGGCGGAATGCCGTCGACCTGCTGGAGGTTGGCCAGCAGCAGCAGGTTCCGTCCCGGCCCCGCCCCGCCCGGAACCAGCGTCGAGGGCTCGCTCCACCTGGACGTGTGCACGACGGCATCGCCCTCAACGACGGAGGTCCAGGCGAGCCGCGCATCGAGCGTCGTCGCGCCACTCCCGCTCTCGCGCAGGTCGAAGTGGTAGTCCTGGATGGCGTGCAGCATCTCGTGCGCGAGAATCTCGCGCTCCTCCGCACTCAGCGCGCCAACGTCGAAGTCCTGCTGGTCGCTCGGGATCCACAGCGTCTTGTTCCCCCACGAGTAGAACCCCAGCACAAGCCCGGACGTGGCGACCGTGACGTCCCACAGGGACTCGTCCGGCTCCACGTAGCCGAGCAGCTGGTAGAGCGCCCCGCCCTGTTCGAGTGCCTCCCGCTGGTCGTCGTCGAAGAGGCCCGTGTACGCATCGGCCATCTCGTCCGGGGCGAGCAACCGAACCCGCAGTTCGTCCGGCGCCTCCAGCCCCCGCGTCGCAGCCACCTCCTCGAGCAACTCCAGCAGCGCCCCGGACAGCGGTACGACCTCGCCTCTGGGGGCGGGCTCCCGTGTGGCGCTCGGCTCGTCCGCCGCTGCCGCCTGGTCGGGCCTTCCCGTGACGGTGGTGGCTTCAGGGACCGCTTCTGTGGCTGTCGCGACCGAGGTCGCCGGAGGCGTACTGGTGGCCGCTTCGGCCTCGCCGGCCGTGGCGACGCTTGCCGTGGCGGCCGGCGAGGTTGTGGCAGCGGCCGTCGGAGCAGCAGAGGGTGTCGACCCGGAGGCCGTCGCCGTGGGGGACGGCGCGGTGGTGTTGGGGGTCGGGGTTGGTGTTGGGGTCGGGGTGGGGGTTGCGCACCGCGGGTCGCCTGCTCGACACTCCTCGGCCTCCGCGGTTTCCGCCGCCGGCTCCGGCTCGCTGCCGCATGCCGCCAGCGCGAGGATCGCGAGGGCAGGGAGCAGCACGCGGAGCGATGGGGGCGCCATGCGACCCATTCTTGCGAGCGCCGCCGCCCCCCGCCAGCGTGCGCCCCGTGCCTCGATCCTGCTTCCCTAACCCTTGACCAGCGGCTCCAGCGCAGCTCGCGCCACCTCCGCGCTCGTCGCGATCACGAAGATCACGTCGCGACCCACTGGCTCCACCAGCGTCACGACCTTGCCGTCGGGCCGCGTCGCGAGCGTGAAGCCGTCTTCCTCGGCGACCTCCGCCCGCCTCGTCGCGACCGCGCGATGCCTCCTCGAGAACTGAGCGGCCTCGTCCGCATCCACGAATCGGACCCGCGCCACCAGCACCCGCTCGTCCCCGCCCTCGAGGAGGGCGTACCGGTCGCCCGCCCAGCCCTTCGCTGCTTCGACCGCCAGCCGGCTTGAGGGAGCGAACAGCCAGGCTGGCCAGTACCGCTCGTCACCGAGGAGGTAGTTGATGAGGTGGAACTCCCCCAGGGACCCCGCCACCCGGACCTGCCAGCCGGCCCCGAGGCGCCCGGCGATCTGGTCCGCCGGCAGGGAGGACTCCCCGAGCTCCTCGGGTTCCCAGCCCGAATCGAGCAGCTCCCGGTGCAGGATGAGCGTCGTTGCGGGTGGCGGCTCGGCGAGGAGGGCGTTTAGCGTTTCCCTGCCGTCGTTCACCAGCACGAACCCAGCCCAGCTCGCGCCCGTCGTGTAGGGAAAGTACAGCTCCCGCAGGACCGCCGGCGGGATGCCCGCCACCTGGTTCGCCGAGGCCAGGAAGGACACGCCGCCCGCCCCCGGAAGCGACAGGAACCGCACCGCGTACCGGTCCGTGTGGACAACGGCGTCCCCCTCGACAACCGCCGTGAAGGCCAGCTCCGCGTCAAGGTTGCCCCGGAGATCGTCGAACGTGGCATCCAGGTCGAAGTGGTAGTCCTGCAGCGCGTGGATGATCTCGTGGACCAGCGTGTTCCGCTGGGGACGGGTCAGCTCCTCCAGCCCCACGCCCTCCTCCTCCGTCACCACCCACAGCGTCTTGTGATCGGGCGAGTAGAACCCCAGCACGAGGTTGAGGAACGAGGTCTGGATGTCCCACAGGTGCTCGTCTGGCTCGAGATAGCCAAGCAGCCGGTAGACCTCCGTCGTCTCGTCGATCTGGCCCCGGTCCTCCTCGGTGACGAGCTCAAGGTACGTGTCGTACAGATCGGCGCGCGCCACCGTCAGGGCGCGCATGGTCTCCGGCGCTTCCAGCCCCCGCACCTCCGCTACCTCCTGCAACAGCTCCCGGATGGACTCGGGGAGCGGCGGCGCCGGGGCGGGGTCGTCGCCGCCACACGCCGCGACCGCAAGGACCAGCAGGAGCGTGGCAAGCAGGGTCGCGGTCGTGCGCATCATGGGCGGGTCCATTCTTGCCCGCTGCGCGGCCAACCCGCCACACCCGACCCGCTGTCCCGCCGCCCCGCTTCCTTACCCTTGACGGTCGTACCGGTCCGCCCCCAACAGCCTTCGCGTCCCCGCCCCTCCCGAATCTTGCCCGGTCCGTGTCCCCTGCGCTAGATTGAAAGCGGCGGCGCATTCGTCTAGCGGCCTAGGACACCGCCCTCTCAAGGCGGAGATCAGGGGTTCGAATCCCCTATGCGCTACCACCCCCCGACCACAACGTGCGGTGCTGCAAACCCCGGCGGAGCCGGGCTTGGCCTGGCGTGCCCGCGGGCAGCCCCGCGCCGGCCAGGCTGTCTCCGCCCCGTCCCCCGGAGGGTTGGCGTGAGGGTTTCAACGGTGCCGGGAGCTGTCGCAAACCGGGTCGCCGCGCAGCGTCTCACGGCTCCTTCAGCTCGCACTCAGGATGATGTCCTTCAATTCACGCAGCGTGTCGATTCGATAGCGAGCCTGTGAAAAGTCATGTGCTCTTGTGAATTCGTTGTGGACGATGACACAGTCGATACCGGCCGCCACGGCTGAGTTCAGCCCTCTCGATGAATCCTCTACGACCAGCGTTTCTTCCCTGTTGGCGCCGAGGCGCTCCAGGCCGGTCAGGTACGGTTCCGGGTGCGGCTTGGCGATGTCGTAGTCTTCGCGGGCAAGGACGAACTCCATGAATGGGGTGATCTGGCGTTCTGCGTGGATGATCTCGAAGTCCGCCCGCTTTGCAGTCGTCACGATGGCCATGCGGACGTAGTTTGACAGCTCAGCAAGAGTCTCAACGACGCCCTCGATCTCGATGGCTTCCGTTCTCAGGTACTCCTGGTAGTAGGCGTTGCGGACGTCACGCTGCCTGCTGATGGTCTGTTCATCAATACCCGCCGCCCTGGCTTGCGCCCAGGTGGCCATCCCCTGGGTCATGTCCTGGAGGTATTGGTCTCTGTCAAGGGTGAAGCCAATGTCGGCGAGGGCGCGCTCTCCGGCCTTGAAATACCAGAATTCGGTATCCACCAGGACACCGTCATGGTCGAAGAGTACGTACTTCTTCACTCCCCCGACCCTTCCCGGCAGCCGCGGCGACGAGTCGTGCGCGTCCGCCCCATGGTCGAGCATCGCGATATCCCGGAGCGGCGGCAGACCCTCAACCGGCGGCTGCGCACCTTGAGCGGATGATAGCGCGGGTCCGCCTGTACCGGCGGGACATGGGGTGGCGAGGAGGTCGTCCGCCACCTCCGCGGAAACCTCGCTGACACGCGCCACCCTGCCGGTGGTGTAGAAAGTGCCCTGAAAGAGAGGGCGCCATGAAGGGCTACGTCATCGTGGACACCGAGGTCGTCGACCAGGAGGCGTACCAGGAGTTCCTTCAGCGGATCCCCGGGATCGTCGAGGCACAGGGCGGACGGTTCATCGTGCGCACCAGCGACGCCGAGCCCGTCGAAGGCGGCTGGGCGCCGAAACGCCTCGTGGTCATGGAGTTCGACAGCCTTGAGGCAGCCAGGAGCTTCGTCAACTCCGACGCCTACACATCCCACGACGAGCTCCGCCATCGCGCGGCGAGGGCCAGGATCGTGGTCGTGGAGGGCGTCCCCGAGGCGTGACCCCGCCCTTCCTCCCACGACCCGCTTATGGCCAGTTAGAATCCATGGTGCCTTGAGCACAGCCGGGAACTAGGCCGGCGGGGAGACAGCCATGACAGCGCGAGTAGTAATCTCGGCCGATAGCCACACCGAGAGGTTCCTCGACCTCTCCGAGTACATCGATCCCGCCCACCGTCCCAAGATGGACGAGCTGAACAAGCGTGACGAGGAGCGTCTCCAGAAGATCCTCGCGAACATGCGCGCCCGCGGACAGGAGACTTCCTACTCCGGGCGGAAGAACACCATGGAGGAGTTCCGCATCACCGTCGATCTCGGCGACCGCATGGACGCCATCACCAGCGACGGCGTCTGCGCCGAGGTCGTGATCGAGCGCGGCGGTTCGCGCGACCCCGACGTCGAGTTCCTGCGCGCCTGCAACATGGCCTACTACCGCTGGTTCAACGAGCACTTCGCCGATGAGGCCTACCGTTTCATTGGCGTCGCCGCCATCACGATCGGCGACATCGAGAAGGGCATCGAAGAGCTGAAGGCCGCCCACGAGCTCGGCTTCCGCGCCCTCATCCTGCCCGGCTCCCACTACTGGTTCCCGGGCGCCCTTCCCTTCCACGATCGCGCCTACGACCCGCTCTGGGCCACCGTGCAGGATATGGGCATCCCCATCCTCTTCCACCCCGGGTTCGGTCGCGAAAACCCCATCCTCCCGGCCGATCCCGATGGCCAGGTCTTCAAGTACGGCCCGCTCACCACGCTCGAGCTGCGGGCCGCCCTCAAGCACTTCCTGCTGGGCGGCATCGCCGAGCGCTTCCCCACCCTCAACTTCGGCTGGGTCGAGTCCGGCAGCCTCTGGGTGCCGCCTCTCCTCGACGAGTACGACGCCCTCGTGAAGCGCCGCCCCGGCGGCCAGAGCCAGGAGCTGCTCCCCAGCGAGCTCTTCGCTCGCCAGGGCTTCTGCGCCGGCCCCCTCACCAAATCCGAGGTCGACGCGAGGCACCGCCTCGGGATCGACAACCTCATGTTCGGGACCGACTACCCCCACCCCGAGGGCACCTATCCGCACACCCAGTCGATGATCGACGAGATGTTCGAGGGCGTCAGCGCCGAGGAGACCGACAAGATCCTCGCAACCAACGCCGCCCGCGTGTTCAACCTCGACATCGGACGGCTGACAAGCTCGACCGTCGCGGTCGGCTAGCCCGGCGCAGGCACGACAAGCGAGCCCCGGCTGGTCAACCGGCCGGGGTTTCGTGTGCCCGGAGAGCGCTCAGGAGCGGGTGTAGGGGCTGATGGCGGCGTTGATCGCGTCCGCCAGCAGGTTCAGGCAGAGGAGCAGGAAGGCGAGGATGGCGCCCGGGAAGACGGGATACCACCACGCGCGCTGGAGGTAGGGCCTGCTGTCGTTCACGAGGCCGCCGAGGGAAGGCGTATCCGCCTCGATCCCGAGCCCGAAGTAGCCCAGGGCGGCCACGATCAGCACACCGCTCGCGATCGCCAGCGCCACCTGCACGAGGAGGGGCGGAAGGGCGTTGATCACGATGTGCCGGAAGATGATGCGGGGCGTGCTGGCCCCGAGAACCTGCGCCGCAAGCACGTAGTCCTTGTTCCGCTCGCCCAGCATCTGGGCGCGAGCGAGGCGGGTGAAGCCGGGAATGGCGAAGACCACGATCGCGATGCCGATGTTCTCGAGTCCCTCGCCGAGGATCGTGAGGATGGCGAAGGCGATCAGCAGGCCCGGGAAGGCCAGCAGGGCATCGACCAGGCGCATCACCACCGAATCGGCCCAGCCCCTCACGTAACCCACGGTGAATCCGGCGACCGTGCCGATGACGGCGCCGGCCAGGACCGACACGAAGCTCAGGGCGAGGGCCGTCTTGAGTCCGTGGAGATTGCGGGAAAAGAGATCGCGCCGCAGCTCGTCCGTGCCGAACGGGTGGTCCCAGGAGGGTGACAGCAGCCGCGCGGAGGCGTCCTGCGCGATCGGGTCGTGCCAGGCGATGACGGGGGCCGCGATGGCCGCGATGGCGATGATGAGAAGGCCGCCCACGGCGATGGCGCCCTGCGGGTTGCGGAGCAGCCGCCGCATGGTGTCCGCCCACATCGACCGGGCCTGGTCCGAACGGAAGGTCGTCAGCTCTTCCCGGCGGGTGGCGGCGCTCATCGGACCCTCACTCTCGGGTCGACGAACCCATAGATGATGTCGGCCAGCAGGTTCACGGTCACGAAGATGACGACGAGCACCACCAGCATGGTCTGCACCACGAGGTAGTCGAGGCGCTGGATCGCTTCCACCACCACGCGACCGAGGCCGGGCCGCGTGAAGACCGCCTCGATGATGACCACCCCGGTCAGCACTTCACCGACCTGCAGCGCCATGATCGTGATCACGGGAATGAGCGAGTTGCGCAGCGCGTGGCGCGCGATGACGGTGCTCTCTCCGAGCCCCTTCGCCCTCGCCGTGCGGACGAAGTCCTGGCCCACCACATCGGTGATCGTCGTGCGCGTATACCGTGCGAGCACCGCGCTGATGGGCATCGCCAGGGCGATGACGGGCAGGGCCAGGTGGTGCAGCGAGTCCACCGGGTCGTCGAGGATCGAAACACGCCCGTGCGAGGGGAACCAGCCAAGCTCGGCGGCGAAGATCCAGAGCAGGATGATGCCCGACACGAAGCTCGGAACGCCCACGGCCACCATGGTGTAGCCCGAGAGGAGCCAGTCCCAGCCGCTCCGCGGCTTCACCCCGCCGAGGATGCCGAGGGGGATCCCGACCAGGATGGCGAAGGCGTAGGCCGCGATCCCGAGCTCCAGCGTGGGCGGGACGTTGATGGAGAACAGGCGGTTGACGCTCAAGCCGCTTGTGAAGGAGTAGCCCAGATCTCCCGAGAGGAGATCGCCAAGCCACTTGATGTACTGCTCGGGCCAGCTGTCGTGCAGGCCGAGCTGCTCCCGGATGGCGTACAGGTCCTCTGCGGTCGCTTCCTCGCCCGCGATGACGAGCGCGGGATCGCCGGGTATGAGCCGCAGGACGAGGAAGGCCGCGACCGTGCCAAGGAACAGGATGGGAATCGTCTGCGCGACCCGGTTCACGATGAACGGAGCCATATCCCCTCGCCCTCTGGCTCGTGGTCCGGGCGCCGTGCTGGCGCTCGATCGAGCCGTGAGCATACACAGGCGGGCAACGCGTGGGGCGAGAGTTCAACGGCGCCGCCGGGCGCGCCCCACGCTCATGCCGGGGCGGTATAGTACCGGCCACACGTCAGTAGCCGCCGGGCGGGGCTTCGGACAGAGCCCGCACATGCGCTGGCGGCGCGAATGAGACTGACGCCACCACGGAGGTTCCCATGACATCGACCTGGAAGAGGCCTATTTCGCGCCGGCAGATGCTCGCCGGATCAGGGGTTGCGCTTGGCGCCGGCGTCACCGCTGCCCTGGTCGGTTGCGGCGACGACGACGACGACGAGCCCCCCGCCGCGACCGCTGCTCCCGCAACGGAAGCGCCCGCCGAAGCCACCGAGGCCGCCGCCGAGGCGACCGAGGCTGCGGCGGAAGCAACCGAGGCCGCCGCCGAGGCCACCGAAGCCCCCGCGGAGGAGACACCTGCCCCCACCGAGGCGCCCGACACAGGCCCGAAGCAGGGCGGCACGCTCCGCTACGCCGTGCAGGGAGACCTGCTCCTGAACCAGGGAGCCCCCTTCACCCGTGCGCAGGGCATCCCCCTTCTCGTCTTCGAGAGCCTCATCCGCTACGAGGACTCGCCCGCGCCGACGCTGGTGCTGCTCGACCATTACGAGGTGTCCGAGGATCTGACCCAGGTCACCGCACGGCTCAAGGAGAACGCCGTCTTCCACGACGGCTCCCCCGTCACGCCCGACGACGTCTTCTTCGGCATCGATGCGATCGTCAACCCCGACCAGTACGGCTTCAGCTTCCGGGGCCAGCTGCTTGCCTTCGCCTCCCTCGTGACCGACATGAGCACGGTCGACGACCGCACGATGGTGTTCACCTTCGCGACGCCCCTCGCCAACATCAACGACTTCTTCGCCCAGTTCCCCGTCACCAAGAAGGACACCTACGCCCAGCTCCAGACGGGCGAGAACATCCAGGGCACGGGGCCCTACAGGATGAAGTCCTGGACCCCCGGCGTCGGCTACGAGCTCGAACCGAGCGATAACTGGCACGACGACCGTGGCGGTCCCTACCTCGATGGCGTGAGGGTCATCCAGTTCGCCGACGCCGAAGCCGTCGGCCAGGCCTACGACGCCGACGACATCGATATCGCCACCGGCGTGAGCCCCGTCTTCGGCAAGGCGCATGAGGACGATGTGAGGCTCGCGGCGAAGTGGGGCATCGTCTACGTCGGCCTCAACGTCACCAACCCGCTGTTCGAGGACAAGCGCGTTCGCCAGGCGCTCTTCTTCGCCATCGACCGTGAGCGCATCGTGAACGAGCTTATGGAAGGGCTGGTGGAGCTGACCACCCAGCCGTGGGATCCGGGCAGCCCCGCCTTCGACCCCGACCTGGAGCAGCCGTTCTACGACCCGGATCGGGCGAGGGCGCTACTCGCGGAAGCGGGATTCAGCCAGACCGAGCCCATCACCTTCGACCACTACGCCAACCATCCCGTCGTGGGCGCCGGACTCGCCTCGCTCATCAAGGACAACTTTGCCGCCGTGGGCGTCGAGATCGAGCTGGTCGGGCACCAGATCCCCGACATGAACCAGAAGCTCTTCCAGCGTGACTTCGAGGCGGGCTGGTTCCTCATGACCGGCTTCTCGCCGTTCTCGCCGGTCACCGTCATCACCCAGCCGTTGCCCTTCCAGGACAACAACCCCAGCCAGTACACCAGCGAGACGTTCCTGGACATCAGGGCGAGGCTCAAGACCCTTGATCCGTTCTCGGAAGAAGCCCTGGAGCAGTACCAGCGCTTCAACGAGCTCTTCCACGACGATCCCTGGCTGCTCCCCTGCGCGCCGTTCCGCAGCATCAACGTCGTCAAGCCTCGCGTGCAGGGCTACAACAGCTTCATCGAGCCGCTTACCTACCTCGGGTACGTCTGGCTCGACGACGCCTAGGAGGAGACTCCGGGCGCTCGCAATCCGTTCCGTCACGCCGCCGCCGGTCGCCGACCGGTCGGCGGCGCGGCGATCGACGAACCTGACCGGTCGGGTGCGCGATGCGTGCGCCCGCAGGAGGAACCATGCCTGACGCCGCCGAGTCCGCCGGCTACTCCACCCTCGAAGCCACCGAATACACCGGAGCCTGGCCCGAACGCCCCGACCTGAGCGGCCTCCCCAACGTCGTCTACATCGTCCTCGACGATGTCGGGTTCGCCCAGGTCGGCTGCTACGGCTCCACCATCGACACGCCCAACATGGACCGCCTCGCGGCCAACGGGCTGCGCTACACCAACTACCACACGACCACCCTCTGCTCCCCCTCCCGCGCCTGCCTCCTCACCGGCCGCAACCACCACACCGTCGGCATGCGCTCCGTCTCCAACTGGGCGCGCGCCTACCCGAACGGCCGCGGCGCCATCACCAACCGCGCCGCCACCATCCCCCAGCTGCTCAGGGACCGCGGTTTCTCCACGTTCGCCGTCGGCAAGTGGCACCTCGCCCCCATGTCCGAGACCTCGGCCGCCGGCCCCTTCGACCACTGGCCCCTGCAGAAGGGCTTTGAGCGCTACTACGGCTTCCTCGACGCGCTCACCGACCAGTTCGCCCCCGAGCTCACCTACGACAACCACCGCATCCCCACCCCCGACACCCCCGGCTACCACGTCAGCGAAGACATGATCGACCACGCGATCGAGTTCATGCGCGACCAGCGCGCCATCTACGAGGAGAAGCCCTTCTTCCTCTACGTCGCCTTCGGCGCCTGCCACGACCCCCACCAGGCCCCGCAGGAGTACCTCGACAAGTACCGCGGCCGCTTCGACCAGGGGTACGACGTGGCCCGCGAGGAGTGGTTCGAGCGCCAGAAGGCGATGGGCATCGTCCCCCGGGACACGGTCCTGCCGCCGGGCAACCCCAACGTCCCGCCCTGGGACAGCCTCACCCCCGACCAGCAGCTTGTCGCGAACCGCCTGCAGGAAGCCTTCGCCGCCATGCTCGACCACACGGACGTCCAGATCGGGCGCGTCGTCGACTACCTCGAGCAGACGGGCCAGCTCGACAACACCCTCATCGTGCTCACCTCCGACAACGGCGCCAGCGACGCCGGCGGCCCCCTCGGAACGGTCAACTGGCTGCGGGGCATGAACGGGCTCGACATCGAGTCCTACAACCTCGAGAACGTGGACGAGATCGGCGGTCCCCGCTCGCACACGAACTACCCCTCCGGCTGGGCGCAGGCCGGGAACGTCCCGCTGCGCTGGTACAAGCAGTACCTCCACGCCGGCGGCATCCGCGCCCCCCTCGTGTTCCACTGGCCGGACCGCATCCAGGAGGGAGGCCTCCGCCACCAGTTCCACCACGTCACGGACGTGACTCCCACCGTCCTCGACCTCCTCGGCATGGAGGCCCCCGCCGTCTTCGAGGGCATCTCCCAGCTTCCCGTCGCCGGCGAGAGCATGGCCTACACCTTCGAAGACGGCGATGCGCCCACCCGCAAGGTCACCCAGCACTTCGAGCTGAACGGCCATCGCTCCATCTGGCACCAGGGCTGGAAGGCCGTCACCCTCCACACGGTCGGCGACGACTTCCAGACCGAACCCTGGGAGCTCTACCACCTCGACGAGGACTACTCCGAGAGCTATGACCTCGCCCAGGAAGAACCGGAGCGGCTGCAGGACCTGATCGCCCGCTGGTGGGCGGAGGCGGGGAAGCACGGCGTCCTCCCCCTCGAGCAGGGCGGCGCCGCCTCGGCCGTCGGCAACGTCCAGCCCGGCGCTCCCCAGGACCGCACCACGTTCACCTACGCCCAGGGGATGGCGCACGTCCCCACCGTCGCCGCCGCCGACATCCGCAATCGCTCGCACCGCATCAAGGCCGATATCGTCCGCGAGGGCGCCGGCGAGGGTGTCATCCTCGCCCACGGCGGCTATGCCGGCGGCTACGCCCTCTACGTGCGCGACAACCGCCTCGTCTACGAGCACAACTGCGCCGACGACCACACCCGCATCGTCAGCGGCGAGGAGCTCCCCGCCCGCGCCTCCGTCGAGTTCTCCTTCACGAAGACGGGCGAAAACCGCGGCGTCGGCGTCCTGACCGTGGACGGTCGCGAGACCGCCCGCGGCGACCTGCCCCGCATGCTGGGCGGCCTCTTCACGATCGAGGGCCTCGACGTCGGCCAGGACACGGCCACGCCGGTGAGCGACCAGTACGAGGCGCCCTTCCCCTTCTCCGGCGCTATCGAGTCCCTCGTCATCGAAGTCGACAACGACCAGTCCCTCGACCCGGCCCGGCTGGCGGAGGCGGAGGAAGCGCAGCAGTAAGCAGATGGCGTCCCGGGGATAGTCGGGCGGGCGGCCTGCGCCTACTCCCCTGCGTGGACGACGAAGCGGCCGCTGTCGCTCCGGCCGAAGACCTCGGGCAGGTACGTCTCTTCCGCGAACGTGGGGGCCACGAAGAAGTCGCCGGGAGTCGTGGCGCGGGCGTAGTAGACGTACTCGTGCACGCCCTTCGGGATGTGGCTCGCGAGGAGCGTCACCCGGTCGTCGCGCAGGTCAACCTGGTCCCACGGGCTGAAGTACCACGCGTACCAGGGCGCGTAGTAGGACGAAGCCCCGCCGAGGACCGCTGCCGTCTGTTCGCGCTGGAGCTCCTCCCGCAGCCAGGGCGAGACAATCGCCAGCTTCGGGTCGACCGGCTCAAGGCCTGCCGGCAGGAAGTCCTCGATCCGGGCGAAGAGCCGGTCGGCCGGGGCCACCACCGTCACCGTCACCCGCACCACGTCGCCCACCGTGGCGCTCGTGATGGGCGTTTCCGGGTCCTCCAGCAGCGTGTAACGGTGCGAGACGGCGAAGCCCCGGTTGAGCGCCTCGATCTCCTTCGCGGGCGTCACGTAGCGCAGGTTGAGGCTGTAGTACAGGCGCCCTTCCGTATCCGCCTCGCGCTCGAACTGCACGCGACTCACCTCGCCCAACGGCAGCGCGTCCAGCTCGACCGCCACACCGTCGAGGTAGTCGCCCGCCGGCACGTCGAAGTGCCCGTCGAGCACGCGGCGCGTGTTGAGCAGCACCTGGTAGTCGTAGACGCCACGCGTCTCGCCCGTCAGCTCGGCGAAGGCGCCCAGCGAGGCCATGCCCTGCGCCCGCTCGACCGAGGACTTCCAGCGCTGCTCGGACCGGGCCAGCACGAGCCAGCGCGCCGTCTCCTCGATCAGCGGGTGCTCCGGGTCGACCTCCGTCAGGGCGCGCAGCACGAGCGCCGTCGCCCGCACGCTGCTGTTGTGCATGCAGCCCGCGATGCGCTCGTCCTCCCAGTGGTTCCCGTTGGCGCTCGCGATGGTGTCGCCGGCCAGGTCGTTCAGCAGGGCCCGAACCGCCGCGTGGTCCGCGTCGTGGCCGCTCGCCAGCAGCCCGAGCAGTGCGTAGGCGCGGCCCCAGTTCGTCAGCTGCGTCCGATGCTCTTCCACCAGCGAGCGCAGCAGGCCCGCCTGCTCCCGCGCCAGCGGACTGACCACCCCGCCCTCGTTCGCGGCGCTCGTGAGCGCGTACAGGAGGAAGGCGTGCTGGTTCACGTCCGCCGGACGCATCACGTCGGTCCGCCGCTGCACGTGCTCGGTGATGAGGCGCGTCGTCTGGTCGTAGCGGTAGTCCGAGTCCAGGACCACGTACCCGGCGTCCCTCGCTTCCCCGAGCGCGATCAGCACCCAGCCCGTCACCCACAGGTCGGTCCGGTAGCACGAGCGGCACCACGCCCACCCGCCGTCGTACATCTGCGCCTCGAGGAGCCTGTCGATGTCCTTGGCGAGCTGGCGCTCCTGCCCGTCGGTCAGGCCGTTCGCGCTGGCGCGCTTCACCGCGACGCTCGCGACGATGCGGCTGGCGATGCTGACGTTGGACTCCCAGCGGTAGATCGGCCAGAAGTACGGAAGCTCCTCGTCCAGCGCGCCTACGAGCGAGGCCTGCAGCGCCAGCTCCAGCGATCCGCTGCCCGTGATCACGTACTCCGGCAGGTAGACCGCCTCGATCCGCGCCGTGTCCTCCACGACCCCGCCCGTCGCCGTCGTCTCGGGCGTCACGTCCAGGTGTACGGGTAGGCTCAGCTCGACCGCGTCGCCGTAGCCGCCCGTGGCCGTCGCGGTGAAGCGCACGGTGGCCGTGCCTTCCTCGAGGGCGCGCGCGGGCCACGAGAAGATGGCCGATTCGCCCGGCTCGAGGAGCCTGGTCGCGACGCCTGCGCCATCGACGACGACGCCCTCGGCCGCAATCGTGACCGTGACCTCCCGCGCCTCGTCCGTGCCGTTCCGCACGAGCGTGCGCAGCGACACCTCGTCGCCGACGCGCAGGAAGCGCGGCAGCGCGGGCCGCACGAGCAGGGGCTGCGTGACCAGGAGCTCGCTCTCGCTTTCGCCGACCTGGGTCTCCGCCGTCACGGCTCGCGCCTGGGCCCGCCAGGTGGTGGCGTTGTCGGGCAGTTTCAATTCGAAGCTGGCCCTGCCGTTCGCATCCGTGACGAGCTGCCCGATCCAGAGCGCCGTGTTCTGGAAGTTGGAGCGAACCTGGGGCGCCTGACCGCCCTCTTCCGTCGCCCGGAAGGCCATTGAGTCTTCGCCCGGCCCTGAATGCGCGGGCGCCGGGGCGGCGTCGTCCATTTCCATGGCGGCTTCCTCGGCAACGTCGCCATCCGCTTCGTTGTCCCCCGCGCCCTTCTCGCCCTCGACGACTTCGTCGAACGCCTCGTTCCCGCGATCAACCGAGACCGCGAGCGACGAAGCCGTCCGCACGCCCAGGGCGCGTTCGAACCAGAACGCTTCCGTGCCGTCCCGCGTCGACTCCGCCCGCAGCGACAGAACGGCCTGGTCGACGACCGCCACGGACACGTCCGCCGCTACCCCGTTCCCGTCGGAGTCGGTCACGAGCACGTCGTAGCTCACCGTTTCGCCCGGCGTGGCGCGTTCGCGGTCCGGCTCGATGTTCACGTCGAGGCGGCGTGGAGCGGTCGAGATCGACAGCTCCACGTAGCCCACGTGGTAGCGCGGGTAGGGATCCTCCTCCGTGGGCGGCCGGTACAGCACGACGCCGACGTAGATGTTGGGGATGTGCCCGTCCTCGATGGGAATGCGCAGAACCTCGCTGTTCGTCTCGAAGCGGAGCACCTCCGTGCTGAGCACGCGCCCGCGCTCGACCGTGACGAGTCCCGTGGCCCCGGCGAAGGGCGCCGGCACGAGCACCTCCGCCACGTCGCCCACTTCGTAGCTCCCGCTGCCCGCGATCAGGTCGATGACGTCGTTCTCGCGAACCGGCCACGGCGCGATGTCGCTGCCGCTCACCCAGAGGAAGCGGGCCGACCGCGCCACGCGTCCCTCGCCGTCCGTCGATTCCGCCACCAACCGGTACGAGCCGGCCGCCGGCGGCGTGAATTCGACCGACGCCTCGCCGTCCTCGCCCGTGGTGACCGTCTGCACGTCGACCTCGGTCTCCTGGAGCTCGTATCGGTAGCGGTAGCCGCCGTGGTCGGCGCGCTCCTTCGTGCGGATCCACTCGCGCTCGAAGGCGCGCACCGTCACCGGCCGGTTCGGCGCGATCCTGCGCTCGTAGTCGACCGTCACGAGGTGGACGGTGGTCGGCTCCTCCGCCTGCCCGATGTACGACTCGACCTTGATGCCCGCGTACCAGGTGGCCGGGTGCACCGTGACCGTGGTGCTGCCCGCGATCGCCTGTGCGTTCTCGTCGGTCACGGTCGCGCTGATCGTGAACGCCTGCGTGCCCTCGTCCGGGTCGAGGTCCGCGGGCACCTCGAAGCGCACCACACCGTCGGAGCCGGTGCGCCCCTCGCCCTGGCTGCGCCGCGGGTTCCCCTCGTCGTTCCCGTCCCACCACCACCAGTAGGTCCGCTCCGAGAAGGAGTAGTCCTCGTAGTCCTCGACTGTGATGGAGGTCGGGATTGACTGCGCCGTCCACTCGGCCCCTGCCCCGGCGACCGGGCCGCCGAAGAAGAAGGCGGCGCGCGCCTCCGTCGCGATCGTGGCCCCGGCGAGGTAGTCCCTGGACTCCGCCTCAACCTCGACCTCGAACTCGGGGACCCGGAACTCCGCGACCGTGAAGTAGGCGGTTGTGACGTAGCGATCGTTCTCGTCCCGCACTGTCATCCAGTAGGTGCCGGTCGGGGCGTCCGTGGGGAGCACGAGCTCGCCGCTGAACGTGCCCAGCTCGTTCAGCTCGACCTCGATCGCCACGACCTCCTCGTAGGCTGCGTCGCGAATGCGCAGGGAGAACGTCGCGCTCGCGCCGGGCACCGAGTAGGAGGCGTCGTCGTCCAGGCGCACCACGCCCTTGTAGGAGACGGCTTCTCCCGGCCGGTAGATCGGCCGCTCGGTGAAGAGATGCCCAACGGGACCTGGTTGGTACCGGGAGGCGGGGACCCCAAGGGCCCACGGTGTAGCGCCGTAGTCCCACGCCGTCGAGACGACACCCTGGCGGCCGCCCTCGTCGATCCGCACCAGCTTCTCGCCGTACCAGGACCAGTAGCCTGCGGCCTGGCTCACGGTGGTGGCCAGCCGCGCCAGTCCGTGCCCATCCGTGACCGCGTGCTGGTACGGGCTCGGGGAGCCCTCCCCGATCGGTCCGGCGCGAACGCTCGTCGCGTCCAGCGGCGCGCCGGTGTCGTAGTCGAGCGCCCACACCAGCAGCTCGTCGAAAGCCAGCTTCGTCACGATCGCCGTGTCGACGACGCTGAAGACGCGTTTAAGCGTGCGGCCGGCGTCCTTTCCCGTCGCGGCGAGGAAGTAGTGCCCCTTCGTCAGCGGTTCCGAGGTGCTGAGCGTCGTCGAGTACAGCCGCGAGGCGCCGCGCAACTCCTCGTCGATCCCCTCCGTCCAATCCCGCAGCGGCTCGCCGGCGGGCCAGAAGTCAACGTGACCACGCCCGGAGAGGTAGCCATCGATGAAGCCCCGGCGAAGCAGCGTCTCCGCTTCGTCGTCCGGCAGACGGTAGAGCTGGAAGCGCACATCCTGGAGGCGCGCGGCGTGGTAGTAGAGCACCTGCTCCTGGCTGGCCGAGTAGGTCGAGAAGGTTCCCGCCGCGAGGCTCAACGACGGATACGGATCGCGCGTGGTGAACGAGAACTCGTAGGCCGGGAGCGGCCGCCCGCCCCGGTCGCGCACACCCTCCGCGATGCGGACGGTGTACTCCGTCGAGTACTCGTAGGCGAAGTGGATATTGATCTCCTGTGGTCTCCAGGAGTACGAGTACAGCTCGATGTCCTCGGCGTCGATGCCGCTGATGGAGATGCGCTCTTCGAACGACTCGAGGTCCATCGGGTTGTTGTAGCGGAGCTCGACTGAGTAAGGCCTCGCGTCTGTGGCCCCGTCCTTTGGGTAGGTGGAGACAAGCTCCGGCAGGCCGATCGTCGTGAAGCGCGCCGTGCGCTCGCCCCGGGTCATCCCGCCGCTGACGCTCCCCAGCCCGGCGGAGATGGTGAAGTCGTACAGCTTCAGCAACTCCAGCGGCTCGTCGGGCGTGAACGCTACCTCCGTGCCGTCCTCGTTCCACTCGAACGAGCCGGGAATCGCCGCGCCTCCCACGGCCCGGAGCGTCACGCCCGTGTCCACCGACGCGCGTTCCATCGGCTGGTTGAAGGTGACCGAGATTGGGTCGTCGGGCTCGACGAACGTCGCGCCGTCGTGCGGCGTGACACCGGTCACCGCCGGCTGGATCGTGGCGAAGCGCCACGTGTAGTCCGCCTCCAGCACGCCGTCCACGGCCGAGGTCAGGCCCGCGGGAATGCGCACGGTGTAGGTCGTGCTCGGCTCCAGGTTCGTCGGGATGAACCGGTACAGCGAGGTGTTGAGCCACTCGCCCGCGCCCTCCAGGGGTGGGGCGAACTCCAACACGGCCGCGCCCGGCCCTTCCTGGAGGACCGTGAGGGGCGCCACCGAGCGGTTGAACTGAACGAGGATCTGGGCGTTCGTCGGAACGTCCGCGTCCCCGTCCCCGGGGATGACCGAGGCGACCTCAAGCCGCCCCTCGACTGTGAAGGCATGGGTGTAGTCGCTCGCGAGGCCCACGGGGCCGGCCTCGACGACGACCTCGTAGCGCTGCCCGCGCTGCCAGCCGGGGTAGTCGGGCTGGAAGAGCAGCGTCCGGCTGTCGAGCCAGACGAACGCCCCCTCGATCGGTGGCTCGAACGAGACAAAGGCTGCCCCGTCGGTCTCGGCGGGGGGATCGCCGAAGGCGAACGTGAGCGCCGCCAGCCGCGGGACTTCGTCGCCGCCCGGCGAGACCACCACCGCCGGCGCGTCCAGCGGGTGGGCTACCGGTACGGCCACCGTGATGTCGCCGAAACGGTAGTTGCCGCTGCGGCTGAAGCCGTCATCGAGGGGGAGCGGGATCGTGCCCAGGTTGTCCCAGTCCCCGCCCACCGGCCGCGCGCTGATGAAGATGCTCAGGGGATTGGTGATCCGTTGCCACACCCGAACTTCGACGCCTTCGACCGTGACGTCGCCGAAGCGGAAGTTGCGGCTGCTGCTCAGCCCGTCGTCCAGGAGCAACGGGATTGTCCCGAACGCGTCCCAGGTGGTGCCTTCGGGCCGGGCGCTGATGTGTATGCGCAGCGGGTCGTCCACGTGCTGCCAGACACGCACGTCGACGTCGGCGGTGGCTCCGGCGGCGTGCCCGGGGTGGGCGCCCGCCACCCCGGCGCCGGCGACGAGCGCTAGCGCGAGCACGAGGGCGCCCAGGAATCCGTGCGTCAGCGCCGGGTCACGGGTCACGGAGCGGGGCCTCCTCCGAGAGTGGCGACACCCTAGCACCCTCCCCGACGATCTGCCCCATCCGGCGCACGGAGAACCGTCCGGGGAAGGCGCTGGGTGTCACTTACCAATATGCGTCCCCGGACGCGATCGTTCCGTGTGGCTAGAGGAAATGCCTCATCGCGATTCCGCGGGCTCGCCGCCCGCCTCCCGTGCAAGGGCGGCGGCGAAGTGTTCCCCGTCGATGTCCTCTACCTGCAAGGTCACGCCCGGCAGCTGCGGCAGCTCGAGCTGCCCCCGTGGCGAGCCCCGGCGCACCGCGGGCGGGATCTCGAAGGTGGTCGCGTCGACCAGGAGCCCCTTGCCGTACGCCTTCAGCAACGCTTCTTTCATCGTCCACAGGCGGAAGAAGGCGTGTAGTTGCTCGTCGTCCTCCTTCGAGTCGATCTCGCGACGCTCGTTCTCGCCCAGCACCCCGTCCATGAGCAGGTCGAGGTTTCGCCGGCCGGCAAGCTCCTCCACGTCCACGCCCAGCAGTCCGTCCCGCGCGAACGCGATCAGTCCGTGCCGCCCGCTGTGACTGACGTTGAAGCTGATGGGCGCTTCCGCGCCTCCCACCCTGGCCGAGGGCTTGCCGTGCTCGGAAGTCTCGAAGCCGAGCGCCTCGTTCGCACAGCCGAGTTGCTCGCACAGCGTCGCTCGCAGGGCGGCGCGACACAACAAGAACTGGCGCTGCGGTCCCGAGTACGGATATGCAGCCCAGCGCCCCCGCTCCTCCTCGTCCAGCCAGACCGCCGCTTCCGCTTCGCGGTCAGCGTCGGCGGTCAGGTCGACGTACACGACCCTTGCCCCGTCCAGTTCCCTGAACGGGCGCCACCACGGTGCGGAGACAGGAGCCGGCATCGGTGCTACGCGCTCCTGCGGGTTCGGGAGCTCCCCGAGGGAGCCCTCCCGTCAGGCTGCGTCGAGGTGCGCGACCAGGTCCCGTGGAGTCAGGAGTTCGGCGAACTGCTCGGCCGAGATGTCGACGCCAAACTCCTCGTTCACGAGCTTCCAGAACGCGACGATGTCCGGCGAGGACACGCCCGCTTCGGAGATGTTGCGGTCCAGGTCCAGCGGGCTACCGGGTGTCCGCCCCTCGATCTCCAGGTTGTCGTCAACGAGCTTCCTCAGACGCTCTTCGGTTGCAGCCATGGGCACACGCTCCTCGCGATACAAATGATTAGGGGGCTGACGATAGGGACGTGGTACAGGCCCGTCAACGGCTTACCTGAGCACGCTCACACCCGCGACCCTACCGCGACCCTTTCACCTGCACCGTCACGATATCGAGACCGTAATACTTCTGGTGGTGCACCGACGAGGCGTAGTGCCGCAGCAGCCGCAGCGGGACTTCCCCCTCCTGCAACCCTTCCGTCTCCTCTTCCAGGTACGCCAGCCGGTCCTCGAGGTTCTCCTCATCGAAGACCGCCATGAATTCCAGCTCGACCGTCCCCGTTTCCGGGTGCGCCACGACGATGAGCCGGGGCGCGTCCTTTGCCTCGGTCTCGTCCCCTTCCGGCAACAGGCTCAGGACGGTTTCCTCGGCCGCCGACCGCAACCGCTCCGCCGATCCCTCGTTCCACCCGAGCCTGCCGGCAATCTCCCGCACGAATGCGTCGATCTCCGGCAGTGAGTCGGTGTGCAGCTTCGACTCCAGCCGTCCCCCCGTGCGGGGACTCGTCAGGTCCAGGAAGACGGTCATCACGACCGCCGCCAGCGCCCCGATCAGCAGCCCGTTATCGAGCTGACGTCCCCATGTCCCGCCGATGAGGTCCTCGAAGATCGTCTGGTGCTCCATGCCCGCGCCGAGTGAGAACGCGACCCCCACGATCAGCATCTTCTTCGCGTCGAGGCCGTCCTGGATGACGGTCCGGATGCCCCCGACGAAGATGAGGCCGATCGCCGTCAGCAGGAACGCCCCCATCACCGGATTCGGGATCGTCAGCACCAGCGCCGGCAGCTTCGGAAAGAGCGCCAGCACCAGGAACGCCGCGCCCACCACGTAGCCGACGTTCCGCGAGGCCACCCCCGTCAGGGTCACCAGCGAAACGCTGGTGGAGGAGAAGACCGAGGTCGGTGGCGTCCCCGCGAGACCCGAGAAGAAGATCCCGAACCCGTTCGTATTGAGCGATCCCTGGACGAGCCGGAAGTCCGTCACTCGCGGCCGGCGGCGGGAAGCGCCCTGCATCGCCACGCTGTCGCCGATGTTCTTGACGCCGCCGACAAGGATGATCACCACGAACACTGGCAGGAGCGCCCAGAACTCCGCCCCCGGGGTGAAGTCGAAGCCCGGGAACTGGTTCCCGCCCGGGATGCCCGCCCAGGGCGCATCCAGCACCGCCTGCGGGTCGTACGCCCCGAACAGCGCCGCCACCACGGTGCCCACCGCGATGGCGATCAGCGGCGACCACAGCCGCCAGGCGCCCGACGCCCGCAGCGCCATCACCGTCGCGATCGCAAGCGTGATCAGCGCGACGGTCGGCCCCGTGGCCCCGGGGACATCACTTGGCACTTCCTGTACGCGGTCCAGCGCGATCGGCACGAGCGTCACCGCCAGCACCATCAGCACCGTGCCCGACACGACGGGCGTGATGATGCGCCGCAGCAGCGGCAGCCAGATCGCGAGCGCCAGGTAGAAGAACGACGCCACCACGATCAGGCTCGCCAGCAGGGCGGGACCGCCCCCCTCCAGCGCCAGCACCGACACCGCCACGAAGTTGGGGGTGGTGCCCATGATCATGATGTGCCCCGCCCCCAGCCGCCAGAACCGCGTCGCCTGCACCGCCGTCAGCACGCCGGCGATGATCAGCGCGGCGAACACCGCCCACCTGAGGTAGCTGTCGTCCTGGCCGCCCGCCGTCGCCGTGATCGCGACGATCAGCACCAGCGGCGCCACCGCCAGCAGCACGCCCTGCAGGCCCACGCTGAGCGCGATCAGGGGTGGGCAGGACTCGTCCGCCTCGTAGCGAATCGCCTCGTTGACGCCTTCTGCCTGCAACTGCCGCCTCGGGACCCGCGCCGGTCCCCGCGCTTATACGCCCGCGAACGCCGCCGCGTCCACGACGCGGCGCCCGTCCGGTCCGGCGGTGGCTACGGCGTTACCGCTTGTCGAACTCCAGGTTCAGCTCCAGCAGCCCGAGCATGACGCCCGGCTGGTGGCGCAGGTCGTTCTTCCCCGGCGCCAGCCGCAGGTCGTCCAGCCGGTCGAGGAGCACGTTCGTCGCGATGTTCTGCTCCAGCCGCGAGAGCCCTGCTCCCGGACACGACCGCGGCCCCTGCCCGAACGTCACGTGCCGGCCCGGGCTCGGACGCGTCAGGTCGATCTCCTCCGCGTTCGGGTACTCTTCCTCGTCGCGGTTCCCCGCCCCGTAACGCAGGTGGATCGTCGACCCGGCCGGGATCGTCACGCCCTGCACCACGATGTCCTTGATCGGACGCCGCCCAGAGAGACCCTGCGTGGGCGCGTACAGCCGCAGGCACTCCTCCACGAAGAAGCGCACCTTCGAGCGGTCCGCCCGCAGCTCCTCGGCAAGCTCCGGCTTCTGCGCGAGCACCATCGCCTCGGCCGTCAGCGCGTATTGCGTCGTCTCGTTGCCGCCGATGTGCATGCCGTAGGCGACGCTCACGACCTCCGCGTCCGTCAGCGGACGCTTCTCGTCGCCGTACTCGACCTGCGTCAGGTACGAGATCATGTCGTCCTTCGGGTTCTGCCGCTTCTCCCGCACATGCTTCCCGATGTACTCGTGGAACGCCGCCAGCGTGCGCGCATTCTCCGCCTCGTCCTCCTCCGGCAGCAGGTTCCGGTGCGTCGACCCGAACACGAAGCGCCGCACCTGCGCCTCCTCCCACTTCCGCAGCGTCGGCATGTCCTCCAGGGGGAACCCGAGGATGGTCGTGATTACCATCTGCGGCAGCGGCGCCGCGAACTCCGTCACGTACTCGACCTCGCCCCGGTCGATCCAGCGGTCGATGAGCTCGTTCACGAAGCCCGTGATCATCTCCGTGTTGCGACCGGCGCCCACGGCCCCCACCCACGGATTCGTGAGCTGCTCGCGGTGCCACCGGTGCTGCTCCATGTTGGGGCGAAGGGACAGGCCGGCGTCGATCGCGTCGCCGTGCCCCTCTTTCTGGAGGATCTCCCGCTCCACCTCCTGCCCGGCGGCGCGCTGGCCGTAGTTGAGCGGGAACGTCTCCGTGTCCCGCACGATCCGCGCCACGTCCTCGTACTTCGTGAGGATGAAGCCGTCCTTGTCCGGCGTGTCTCCCCCGCCCGGAATGCGTAGCACGGGCGCGTCCTTGTGCAGGATGCGGTACGCGTCGAACCAGTACTCCTGCGATCCCGGCGCGAACAGGTCCACGTCCTCCACGCTGAACGGGCACTGCCCCTCCGCCTCCATCATCGCCTTCTCACGCTTCGACATCATTTCGGTGGTCATCAGGAACTCCCTCGGGCCTGCTCTTGCCGACGGCTACGCAACGCGCGCCCCCCCAGGGGCACCCACCGCACAACCCATCCCAACCCGGAATCGCCCCTATCGTACGCCTCCCCGCAAGGGCTCGTGGCGTACGCGGCCCCTACGGCCGCGGTGAGCCGTATACCGACTCGATCGACTCCCCCGAGTCGAAGCGATCCTGGATGTCGCCCATCGTCGCGATCGCTTCCTCCGTGCCGACTACGGTCTGGAAGAGGCGCTGCTCGTTCGTGAGCGCTTCCGTCAGCCCCAGGTCGTCGTTGTCGATCAGAATCTGCTTGAGCGTTGCCAGCGCCTGCGCCGGGCGGTCGGCCAGGCGGCTCGCCCAGTCGAGCGCGACCTCCACCGACGTGCCGTCGGGCACGACGCGGTTGACCCCGCCCAGCTCGTAGATGCGCTGCGCCGTCATGGGCGTGCCGTCGAGGACCATCTCCGCCGTCGCCGTGCGCCCGATGATGCGCGCCAGCCGGCTCGTCCCCCCGATACCCGTCGTCAGGGCGATCTGGACCTCCGGCTGCCCGAAGCGCGCCTGTTCCTCCGCGATGCGCAGGTCGCACGCCCACCCCAGCTCCGCCCCACCCCCGGAGCAGTCCCCCGAGATGGCCGCGATCGTCACGACCGGCGTCTTCGCCAGCTCCTGCAGGCAGACGCCCCAGCCCCCGCCAGTCCCCGTCGTCGGCTCCCCGGTGACGGTGTTGCGCAGGTCGCGCAGCCAGGCGTGCTCGTACCAGTGCCCCGGCGTCCCCGAGGCCAGCACCGATACCCGCGCCCCGCCTTCTCGCGCCTCGATGAGCGCGTCGCCCAGCTGCCCCACGCCCTCCCACGAGCCGTGGTTGTTGATGTCCGGGTTGGACATGGTGATGAGCGCGACGCCTTCGCGCGGTCGTTCAAGCGTGACGATATCGGGCATGAGAGAGTTCCTTCTGCGGGTTCGCGAACGATACAGCGCCGCCAACCCGAGGGGCGCGAACGCCTCCCGGATCGGCTACACCTTCGCGACGGGGGTAGCTAGGGGCGCTCCTGAAAATTGCCCCAGGTGTCGAAGTGCACCACCTGCTCCACCGGCATCCGGCGCGGCTGCGAGAAGCGCCCGCGCACGGGGTATCCGAGCGGCACGATCGCGACGGCCGTGGACCCTTCCGGCAACTCGAGCAACTCGTCGAGCGCGGGGCCCGTTCCGAAGGTCGTGAGCGGTGCGCCGATGCCGTAGGCGCGTGCCGCCAGCGCCAGGTTCTGGATGGCCCCGAAGATGAAGCCCCCGTAGGTCATCCCCGTGCGCGTCGACTCCGGCCCTCCGGCCACGCCCGTGAGCACCGGCACCATCAGCACCGGCGCCTCGCCGATGTGGTTCGCGAGGTAGGTCACCGAGCGCAGCCCCGAGGCGTCGAGCCCCGTCTCCGCGTCCACCACCCTGTCGAAGTCGGAGAACTGGACGCGGCCGCCCCCTTCGAGCGCGGCCGGATCGGCGCGCCCGTAGGTTGCTTCGAACACGCCCTTCCACCACTCGGCGATCTGCGCCTTCTTCGTCTCGTCGCGCACGACCACCCAGCCCCAGATCTGCGAGTTCCCGCCCGTCGGCCCGCGGATGGCCGCATCCAGCAGCTCCCACAGGACCTCGTCGGGAATCGGGTCGGATCCGAGGTAGCGCCGGGCGGGAGTCGAGTGGATCGCCTCTAGCACGTCGAGGGGTTCGCGTTCTGCCATGTGGACTCTCCTGTCGTGTCTGCCGGCCGTGCTAGGCGCGGCGCAGCTCCATGTAGTTCGCCGCGGGGTCGTGTCCCACGAACGTCTTGCCGAGGTCCTCGTAGTGCCGCCACGAGATCAGCGCGTGGGTTGCCGACTGCTGCGCGTCGCGCAGGTGGCGTTCCAGCGGGCTGTCCATGCGGCTTCCGGTCGTCCCGGCGGTGTTGTTGATGATGCCGACCACGTGCCGCACCGCCTGCGCCGAGTGCGCGCAGGCCAGGTAGGCCGGCCAGAACACGTCCCACTCCGGCTCCAGCCGCCCGCCCTCGGAGGGCTTCGGCCCCAGATGCGCCTCGAGCGCGTCCTGCGTGTCCAGCACGAAGGTGCGCGCCGCCATGTAGGTCGCCATCGCCTCGCCGATGCGGTAGTGCACCTGCGGCATGTCCTTCAGGGGCGATGCCAGCCCCCAGGGCGTCTTGATGTTGGCCAGATCGATGAACGACTCGAGTGCGCCCTTGCACACGCCCAGCGCCACCGCCGACTTGTTGTAGACCGCGTGGCACGGATTCCGGAACGTCGGGTTGTCCCACTGCTCGCTCGGCGCCAGCGGACGCGCCGGCAGCAGGTGCTCGGGCGGCACGTAGGTGCCGTCCATGCGCACGTCGTGGCTGCCGCTGCCGCGCATCCCCGCCGTGTCCCAGGTATCGACGATCTCGAACTCACCCCTCGGCACCATGAACGAGTTCTCGGCGCCCTCCTCCGTGGCCTCGTCGATGACGACCGGCGACATCACGAAGTTCCAGGTCGCGTTGTGGCAGCCGCTCGCGAACGAGCCCTGGTAGCTCAGCCGCCAGCCGTCGCCCTCGCGCTTCGCCGTGCGCCCCGGGTTGGGGCCGTTCGGCGGGCCCAGTCCCGAGCACACCAGCGCATCCCAGTCGTCGAAGATCTTGTCGCAGAGGGCGCGGTCCATGCGCCGCACGATCAGTCCGTTGATCTCCGAGTTGATGTGCGTACACCACCCCACCGAACCGTCGATCGACGAGACCAGCTCGACGTTCTCGATCTGCTCGCGCGCGGTCACGTCCTCCCCGCCAAGCTCCTTCGGCAGCGCGAACCGGTAGAAGCCGTTGGCGGCCATCTCCTTGGCCGCCCAGGGGGGCAGGTGGCGCAGCTCCTGCGCCTCGTCGCCCGCCGCCCGCAGCATCTCGCGCATGCTCTCGATGCGTTCCAGCATCGGCGTCTGCTTGATCTCGTTCTGCCGTTCGATGATCTCGGCGCGCACCATGCGCCCACCTCCGGTCCCTAAATGCCGCGCGATGATACCGGAGCGGCGTCGGGCCGGTGGAGCTACCGGGGCGCGAGTGCCACGGTGCCCGCGCCTTGATCCAGCTCGATGCGAAAGTGGCGGAGAAGGTCCCACCCCATCAGCGACGGCAGTTGCTGCGAATCAAGCGCCCCCAGTTCGATCGTCTCGGCAAGGGCCTGGAGAGAGCCGTCCTCGTGTGTGAACTCGAAGCTCGCTTCGATCATGCGGCTGCGCGCGACGCCGGCGACACCGAGGCGCCGTACGGTCTCCTCGGGCGCCCACGCAGCGGGCTCCATCGCGACCGTCGCCAGGTTGAGGCGCGTCAAGGCGTCCTTCGCGTGCACGATGCTCGTGGCGGATCCGGTGTCGATCAGGAAGGGGACCGGCTGAGGAGGCCTGCCCGGGATCGCCAGTCGCGTCCAGACGAATGGGCAGCCCCGGTGGGCGCTGAAGTAGCCCGAGATCACGGGCGCAGACGCCGGTTGGCCGTGATGAACTCGACATCGATGTCCTTGCCGAACACCAACCCCTTCGCATCCATGGCCTCGCTGAGATCGAGGAGGCAGTGGAACGCGGCGACTACCTCACGGTCCTTGTCGATCACGACGAACCGCTCCGGGTATTGCGCGAGCATCTCGTCGTAGTGCTCTTCCCACCACCGCCACGTCGCCATCGCCTCTTCGCGCTCCCGCAGATCCTCGGACACGTCGCGAGTGACCACGTCGAACTCCTGCCCCGGCGCTCAAGGCAACTGTTGCGCCCGGCACCTCAACCGTACGCGCCAGCGGGCGCGCCTTCAAGTCCCTCCGTCCGCTGGCCCCCGGAACTCCACACCCGCCTCCCCCTCGAAGCGCTTCCGCATGACCGCGAACGCCTCCTCCGAGCGGTCCGCCAGCACGAAGCGCCGCCCCAGCTCGAGCGCCGCCGCCCCCGCCGTCCCGCTCCCCGCCACCAGGTCCACCACCAGACCTCCCGGCGGCGACGACGCGCTCACGATGCGCTTCAGCACCCCCAGCGGCTTCTGCGTCGGGTACCCCAGCTTCTCTTTGCCGGTCGGGCTCACGATCGTGTGCCACCAGACATCCGTCGGCAGCTTCCCGCGCGCCGCCTTCTCCTTCCCCACGAGCCCCGGGGCCATGTAGGGGATGCGCTCGACCTCATCGGCGTTGAACAGGTTCCGCTCCGGGTCCTTCGCGTAGAACAGGATCGTGTCGTGCTTCGCGGGCCAGCGCTTCTTCGTGCGCCCCCCGTAGTCGTACGCCCAGATGATCTCGTTGACGAAGCACTCCCGCCCGAAGACCTCGTCGAGCAGCACCTTGGCGTAGTGCGCCTCGCGGTAGTCGAGGTGCAGGTACAGCGATCCGCTCGGCTTCAGAATCCGCCGCGACTCCACCAGGAACGGCTCGAGGAACCCCAGGTAGTCGTCGAACACGTCATCGAACGACCGCGACCCCAGCCGCACCGTCTCGTACCGCCGCCCCCCGAACCCCGTCCGGTCCCCCTCCCCCTCCCCGACCCGCCTCGACCGCGTCTGCTCCCGCTCCTGCCGCCTCCCCGTATTGAACGGCGGGTCGAGGTACACCAGGTCCACCGACTCGTCCGCCAGCCCCTGCGCCACCTCCACCCCGTCGGCGCAATGCACGATGCCGCGCGGCTGTTGCTTGCTCACCACACCAGCCTATGCCGGGTCCGGTTGGCTCGCTAGCGCTCGGCCCGTTCGCCTCGCCGTGGTGAGCGGACCTACCCCGCGACCCCCGGAGGAATCGCGCCCTCGCCCGCCGGACGCGGCGGCGCGACGCTCACCTCCAGCAGCTCCGCGATGTCGAACGCCTGGATCGAGCGCGTCTCCTCGTCCGGCTGAACGGCCGGGATGCCGTCCTCGAACATCTGGATGCAGAACGGGCAGGCCGTCGCCACGACGCTCGCGCCCGTGTTCGCCGCCTCCGCCGTGCGCAGGTGGTTCACCCGCGTGCCCGACTCCTCCAGCCACATGTTGCCGCCGCCGGCGCCGCAGCAGAGCCCCTGCTCGCGGCTGCGCGGCATTTCCACCAGCTCCGCGCCGGGAATCTGGTCCAGCACCTCGCGCGGCGCGTCCATGATGCCGTTGCCACGGCCCAGGTAGCACGAGTCGTGGTACGTGATCGTCTGGCCGTTCATCTCCTTCGGCTTCAGCTTGCCCTGCGCCAGCAGGAGCTGGAGGAACTCCGCGTGATGCGTGACCTCCCACTGCCCGTCGAAGTCCGGGTACTCGTTCTTGAACGTGTTGAAGCAGTGCGGGCAGGCCGTGATCACCCGCCGCACCCCGATCTCGTTCATCGAAGCCACGTTGGTCTCCGCCAGCGTCGCGTAGAGGAACTCGCTGCCCAGCCGCCGGGCCGGGTCGCCCGTGCACGTCTCCTGCTGGCCCAGCACGCCGAAGCTCACCCCGGCCTCGATCAGCAGCCGCACGACCGACTTCGTGATCGGCATGTTCCGCTCGACCAGCGCCCCTGAGCAGCCCACCCAGTACAGGTACTCCTGCGACCCGTCGAAGATGGGCACCTCGATGCCCTCCTCGCGGAGCTGCTCCATCCACGTCTCGCGCGTCAGCTGCGTGCCCCGCCAGGGGTGGCCGCGCTGCTCGATGTTTTGCAGCGTCTCCTGCGCCGTACCCGGGATGCGCGCCTGCTCCATCACGAGGTAGCGGCGCATGTCGACGATCGTGGGCACGTGCTCGATCAGCACCGGGCACTCCTGCACGCACGCCATGCACGTGCGGCAGGCCCACAGCGACTCGTCCTTCACGTAGTCGCCGACCAGTTCGCCCTCGACCTTCTCCGCGGGGTCCTTGCCCGCGATGAGCAGAGGTCCGGCGTGGTTCATGTACGACTTCAGGTCCTGGACGATCGCCATCGGCGAGAGCGGCTGTCCGGCCGTGTAGGCCGGGCACACGTCCGTGCAGCGCCCGCAGCGCACGCACGTGTCGGCGTCGAAGAGCTGCTTCCAGGAGAAGTCCTGCACCTTGCCCGCGCCCAGGCTCGCCCCTTCCTCGATCAGCTGCTCGAAGTCGCCCATCGGCGCGAGGTAGGCGGGAACCGCGGGGCGCTTCAGGAAGGCGTTCACGGGCGCGAAGATGATGTGCCGGAACTTCGTCAGCGCCATAAGCGTCAGCAGACCGAAGGCGCCGACCACGTGGATCCACCAGAACACCTGGTGCGCCGTGAGCAGCGCGCTCTCGCTCGCCGCGCCCACGATCTTCGCGATCACCCAGCCGCCCGGTGACCAGTACGACCAGTTCTCGTGCCCGGCGGGAATCTCGTGCCCGCCGATGCGCAGCCCCTCCACCAGGAAGCCGGTGAACAGCACGAATCCCAGCAGCCCGACGACGATCGCGTCCTCCGACTGCCGCCGGTCCCACGTCAGCTTCGCCGGCGCCGGGCCGAAGCGGCGGAACACCGCCATCCCCACGCCCACGAGCCCGATGATGCCGAACAGGTCGCCCACGAAGCTGTAGGCCAGGTAGACGCCCCCTTCGAGGAAGGCGTGCTCACCCCCGACCTGGAAGATCAGGTCGAAGTAGTCGTCGATCGCCAGCAGGATCGTCACCAGCGTCAGGACCGCGAAGCTCGAGTAGATGCACCAGTGCATCACGCCCGCGTAGCGGTCGTTCGTGACTCGTCCCGTGCCCGCCCCGAGGGTCAGCGCGTTCGTGATCCGCGCGCCCAGGTTGTTGAAGACGTTGTGTCCCCGTCCCAGCCGCCAGACCCGCAGGCGCTGCAGGAACGCCCCCAGGATGACCGCCACGGACACGCCGAAGATGAAGTACATCACGGCGAAGCCCTGGATGTTGAAGAACACCTCGCGGCTGGCGCGCTCCGTCTGGGCCGTCTCCAGCGCCCCGATCGCGGCGATCACCGCCACCGGCACGGCCGCGCCCACGACCGTCACGTTGAAGCGCTTGCCCTTCAGCTCGCGCTTGCCGTCCGCGGCCGGTTCCTTTTCCTGCGTGCCCGACTGTGCGCTCATACGTTGTCGTTCGTCGGCGTGCCGTACAGCTGGCGGAGGTCGGTCTTCAACACCTTTCCCATGGCGTTCCGCGGCAGCTCATCCACCACCGCGATGTACTGGGGCGCCTTGAACGAGGCGATGCGGCTCTTGCAGTAGGCGTTCACTTCCTCCGGCGAGAGCGTCGCCCCCGGTTTGGGCACGAGCACCGCCTTCACGACCTCTCCCCAGTCCATGTCCGGAACGCCGATGACAGCCGCCTCGTCGATCCCCTCGTGGTCCTCGAGGCAGTTCTCCACCTCGCCCGACGAGATGTTCTCGCCGCCGCGGATGATGAGGTCCTTCTTCCGGCCCGTGATGAACAGGTAGCCCCCGTCGTCCACGCGGCCCACGTCGCCCGTGTGCAGCCAGCCGTCGATGATCGCCGCGCTGGTCGCGTCCTCCTGCCCGTAGTAGCCCTTCATGACGCGGTCCGAGCGGACGCAAATCTCGCCCTCCTCGCCGGCCCCCACGATGTTGTTGCGGTCGTCCATGATGCCGATCTCGACATCTTCCATGGGCTTGCCCACCGACCGCAGCCGTGACTCCCGTACCGCCGTGTCGACGCTCAGGTCGTGGTCGTCGGGGCCGAGGTAGGTCAGCGTCGAGGTTGACTCCGTCTGCCCGTAGGCGTTCATCAGGCCGACGCCCTGCGGCGGGAAGATGTCGCACGCCCGACGCACCACCTCGTACGGCATCGGCGCCGCCCCGTAGGTGATGAGCTGCAGCGTGGAGAAGTCCGTCTGCGCCAGGTTCTCGTGGTCCATGAGGCGCTTCAGCATCGTCGGTACGACCATCGAGTGCGTTGCGCCCTCGACGCCGACCGCCGTCATCCAGCCCTCGGGCGTGAACTGCGGCAGCACGAGCATTGTGCGTCCGCCCCAGATCGAGGAGAGCATCGCCGTCGCCCCCGCGATGTGGAAGAACGGCACCGAGACCAGCGTCTTCTCGTGGATGTCGGGGTCCGCCGGGTTCATCGTGTTCGTCACGTAGGCCGTCATGTCCAGGAACGTGACCATCACGCCCTTGGGCAGCGCCGTCGTGCCGCTCGTAAAGATGAGGACCGTGGGCTGCTCGTCGTCCACGTCCACCCAGATGTCCTCCGCCTCCGCTCCCGCGATCAGGCCGGCGAAGTCGAGGTAGCCCTCGGCCGGTCCGTCGTAGCTGACCAGCGTCTTCGTGTGCTCCAGTGTCGGCTGGATGCGCGCGACCAGGTCGCGGTAGCGCTCCGAAACGAACAGCACGCCCGCCTCGCTCACGTTGAGCATGTGCGTCAGCTCTTCGTCCTTCGAGCGATAGTTCAGCGGCACGACGGTCACGCCCTGCATGGCCGCGGCGTAGTACGTCAGCACGAAGTCGACGCTGTTCTGCGCCATCACGGCGATCTTCTGGCCCTGCTCCACGCCCAGGCCGCGGATGGCGTTCGCGAGGCGCGTCACCTGCTCCTGCATCGCGGCGTACGTCAGGCGGCGGCCACGCCCGCCCACCTCCACCAGCGCCTCCCGCTCGGGCACGACGGCGGCGGAGATCTGTAGGAACTCGATCGTGTTCATGCTCCCTCCGAGGAGCGGGTTTCCGCGTATACGCGGCGGAACGGGATTCTACCGGCGCCCCGATTCGCGCGCGAATCGCGGAACGGGAGACGGATCGCAGGTTCCGCAGTCAAAGGGTGGGGCGGCTCGGCTCGAACGGTTCCGACAGCAGCCGCCCCACCTCCTCCTCCACCGCCGCATCCAGCTCGGCCTCCGGCACCGCCCGGGAGATCAGCCCCCAGCGCAGCGCTTCCTCCGTGCCCACGGGCTCACCCGTCAGGATCAGGTCGGCGGCCGCGCCCGGGGGGATGGTGCGAGGCAGCGTCTGTGTGCCGCCCGCGCTCGGGATGTACCCGAGCGTTACCTCCGGCAGCGCGAAGCGGGCGTCTTCGGCCGCTACCCGCACGTCGCAGCAGAGTGGCAGCTCCAGCCCTGCCCCGAAGCAGTAGCCGTGCAGCCGCGCCACCAGTGGCACCGGTAGCGAGAGCAGCAGCCCCCACACGTCCCGCTCGTGCCGCGCGCGCCGCGACTCCCACAGGCTGGGCGCGGTTCCGAACTCCGAGATGTCCGCCCCCGCGCTGAAGGAGCGCCCCTCGCCACGGAAGCACACCGCCCGCACGTCCGGGTGGTCGCGGCACGCCTGCAGGTACTCCCAGAGCAGATCCCGCATGGCCATGTTGATCGCGTTCAGGCGCTCGGGGCGATTCAGCGTGATCGTTGCGACGCCCCGGTCGTCGATGTTGAACAGCACCGGCTCGGCCATGTGGCCAGTTTACGGGGGCCGCAACCCCGAGCGCGGGCCGAACGAAAGCGCCGGCCTCCAGGGCCGGCGCGTTGTGCTGCCCGGAAATCAGGCGGAGATGGCGCCTACTGGCGCCAGTCGGGCCTTCGGATGGCGCTCTTCTCCCGTGAGGAGAGGTTCTTGGCGAGGTCCTCGTTCGCCTTGCGCACGAGGTCGTCCAGTTCGTCGCTGCCGAGCTTCATCTCCGAGGAGCGCCAGCGCTTCAGCATCGCCCGGTCCTTCGCGCTCAGCTCGGCCTCGCTCGCCATGCGGTTCACGAGCTCTACCAGCATCTCGTTGATCTCGTCGTCGCTGTAGTTCACCTGAACCATGGCTACCTCCTCACCGTCTCGTACCGGCCCTTGCTCTTGACGCGCCTCATCAGCTTCTCGTCGATGGCCGCGTTCAGCCGCCCGTTCAGAGCTTCCGTCAGCGCCTCCAGCTCGGGTGAACCCTCCTGGTGATCCGAGCGCCAGCGCCGGATCGCCTCCTTCCCTTCGAAGGAGATGTCAGCATTGTCGATCGCGACCGCGCTGACAAGCATCATCAGCGACCACGACTCTTGTTCTTCAAGCAAAACGATCATTCGTTATTCCCCAGTGAAGTCCGGCGGGCGCTTTTCCATGAACGCCCGCACGCCTTCAGCCCGATCTTTGGTCGCTTGCAGGAGCAAGGTCAAATCGGTTTCGAATCTCAGGGCCTGTTCGAGGGGCTGATCCAGCCCCCGCCAGACCGCTTCCTTGGCCAGCCGCGTCGCGATCGGACCCCGCGCCGCCACCGCCTCCGCCGCCCCACGCGCCACCTCCCCCGCGCTCCCCGCCGGCCCCACCCGCGACACCAGCCCGGCCTCCAGCGCCTCCCCCGCCGTGAGCCTCGCGGGGACGGCATCTCCCGCCTCCAGTCCCAGTAGCGTCCGCGTCCGTTCCCCCGTCAGGCAGTCCATCGACGCCCCGTCCAACTCGACCGCCGCCTCCGCGCCGCACACGCGGATGTCGCACCCGAGGGCGAACGCCGCCTCCGCCCCGGCCAGCCGCCCCTCGAACGCGAACACGACCGGCAGGGGGTAGTCCCGCCAGAGCCACCGCACCCGCTCCCCCGGCCACGCTCCCAGGTCTGCCTCCGGCGCTCCCTCGACCACCACCACCCGCGCGTCCCCTTCCGCGTACCCGGCCAGCGCCCCTGCCACCGCATCCGCGGAGACGCCCGCCGTTAGCGCCAGCGCGCCAATCCTGCTCATGGATCAAAGCCTACGCGCTGCCCCTGCCCCCGTCTGGCCCGTTACGACTGCGCCGCCCATAGTCGATCGATGGCCATCACCTACCGCGGGCTGATCGAGGACGACTGGGCCGAGTGGGTCGCCGGCAATGCCCGCGGCTTCCTCGATAGTCCCGAGGGCGCGCTCGCCTGGGCCGAGCCCATCCGCCCCCACTTCGACTTCGACCGCGGTATTGCCGCCTTCGACGGCGACGAGATGGTGGGCAAGACGCACTCCATCGCGTTCTCCATGAGCGTCCCCGGTGGCGACGTGCCCACCGCCGGCGTCACCGCCGTCACCGTGTCCTCGACGCACCGGCGGCGCGGCGTCCTCACCGAGCTCATGCGCCGCCAGTTCGACGACATCCGGGATCGTGGCGAGCCGCTCGCCGCCCTCTGGGCCTCGGAGAGCGTCATCTACGGCCGCTTCGGCTACGGCATGGCGGCGCAGTCGGATCGCGTCAGCATCGACCGCCGCCACACCGAGTTCCGCGCCGACGCCCCGGACGCCCCCGGCGAGGTCCGCTTCGTCGCTCCCGACGCCGCCCTCGAGCGCTGGCCGGCGATCCACGACCGCCTGCGGGAATCGCGCCCCGGCATGATGACGCGGTTCCCCTACCTCTGGCGCGGCTTCGTCATCCCCAGCACCGAGAAGCCCGAGGACGGCTTCACGAAGCGCCTGTACGTCGAGTACAGCGGGCTCGAAGGACCGGAGGGCTACGCCATCTACAGCGTCAAGTCCGACTGGCCCGAGGGCCTCCCCCGCGGAATCCTCCGGCTGCACGAGCTGGTCGCCCTGAACTCCGTCGCCGAGACTGCCCTCTGGCGCTACCTCTTCGGGGTCGACCTCATCGGCACCATCCAGGCCGACAACCGCCCGCCCGACGATCCCCTCCTCTGGATGCTGGCCGACCCCCGCCACCTCCGCCGCATCTCCCGCGACACGCTCTGGGTGCGCATCCTCGACGTGCCGAAGGCCCTCGAAGGCCGCGCCTACCTCACCGACGGCCGCCTCGTCCTCGACGTGACCGATGCCTTCGGGCCCTGGGCCGCCGGCCGCTTCGAGCTCACGGTCGAGAGCGGCAAGGCCTCCTGCCGCCCGACGAACGCATCCCCCGACGTCACCCTCGGCGCCGACGCCCTCGGGGCCGTCTACCTGGGCGATGTCTCCCCGTCGGTGCTCGCCCGCGCCGGCCGCGTCGAAGGCGCGCCCGACGCCCTCCGCCTCGCCGATGCCATCTTCCGCTGGCATACCGCCCCCTGGTGCATCGACGAGTTCTAGCGCCCCGCTTCCTCTACCCCTGGCTGTCGGAGACCGTCGGAAGCTCCCGGACCGCCGCCCCTACCTGCTCGTCGGCCACCGCAAGGTCGAACTGGGCCTGGAGGTTCATCCAGAACTGGGGCTCCATCCCGAACCAGTGACCCAGCCGGAGGGCGGTGTCCCCGCTGATTGACCGCTTGCCCGCGACGATCTGGCTGACCCGGTTGGCGGGAACGCGGATCTGGCGTGCGAAGGCAGCCTGGCTCAGGCCCAACTCCTCCAACTCGCCTCCCAGCACCTCCCCCGGGTGAACCGCTCGCCTGAACATCTTCTCCACGGCCTGCCTCCTGGTGATAGTCAACCAACCTATACGCGATACGTCCAGCGTCAAAATCCTCCCGCTTGCCCCGCTGCCGCCCGCCCGCCATGATCGCGGGCGATGGCTGACTTCTCCGCCGCCGCGCCCGTCGAACCCGACAAGAGCGAGGTCGTCCACGACCGCGACACGCGCCCCGGCGCACCCGCCGACCGCCAGGACTACGTCCGGCTGCTCCTCCACATCGCCGTCGCCGCGGCCTTCACTGCCGCGTTCGTCGCGATCGCCTTCCAGGCGCGCGCCAGCTGGACCGAGGTCCGCGACTGGGTCGTGCCCGTCACCATCCCCCTCTACGCGCTCGGCGGCATCTCCCTCGCCTATCTCGTCCTGCGACGCGCCTGGCTCGAAGCCTCCACCGGCGTGACCCTGCTCTTCTTCGCCGTCGCCCTGACCGGGTTCGACCTCTGGCGCGCCGCCCTCACCACCGGCCCCGACGGCCTCCGCGACAGCTTCTCCATCACCATCGGCGTCCTGCTCGGTGTCAGCATCGCCGCACTCGCCGCCGGAATGGCCTGGGTCGAGGCGCGACGTCCCGCCCGACCACCTGCTCCCGAGTTGTAGCCATGTGCCGCAGCATCAAGCGGCTGCGCAGCCCCGAGGGCGTCGCCCCGGACGACGAGATTCGCGAGGCCTCCCTCCAGTACGTGCGCAAGGTGAGCGGCTTCCGCGCCCCCTCGCGCCGCAACGAGGAAGCGTTCGAGGAAGCCGTCGAGCAGGTCGCCCAGGCGACCCGCCGCCTCCTCGATTCCGTTACCCGCCCGCGCTAGCATTCTGCTCCCTGTGACCCGCTATCCTTGACGGAGCGGGAAACGGACCGGAGGTGGCCCCGTTGCCGACCGTCGCCGAAATCCAGCAAGCCATTCTCGTCCTCCCCGAGGCCGACTACGTGCAGTTGCGAAAGTGGATCAGCGACCTGGACTGGGAGCGCTGGGATAGCCGCCTCGAAGCCGATTCAGAGGCTGGAACCCTCGACTTCCTCGTCGAAGAGGCCCGCGAGCTCTCGTAAAGCACTCACCCGGTGGGTTGCCCAACCTCCACCCCTACCTCGCACTCGAGCACCCGCGCGAACTGCCGCACGAACGCCTCCCCCACCTCCGCCACCGCCACCGACCTCCCCGCCTCCGCCGACAGGCTCGTCATCTCCGTGTCTTCCAGCCCGCAGGGGTTCATCAGCGCGATGTGCTCCATGTTCGGGGACACGTTCAGCGCCGCCCCGTGCATCGAGACGAAGCGCCGCACGTGCAGCCCCACCGACCCCACCTTCCGCTCCCCCACCCAGACCCCGCGCGCGCACTCATGCCGCCGCCCCTCGATGCCCCACTCCCCCAGCACGCCGAACATCGTGTCCTCCAGCGCCGAGACGTAGTCGACGACCCGTACGCCCCACGCCTGCAAGTCGATGATGCCGTAGGCCACGAGCTGGCCCGGCCCGTGGTAGGTGATGTCGCCCCCCCGCTCCGTCTGCGCCACCTCGATCCCCGCCGCCCGCACCATCGCCTCCGTCGCCCGCAGGTTCGGCTCGGGACGGTTCCGCCCCAGCGTGAACACCGGCTGATGCTCGGTCAGGAGCAGCGTGTCGACGCCTTCCCCGCGGATGCGCTCGGCCTGCAGCTCCTGCTGCAGCCGGTGGACCTCCCCGTACTCGGTCAGTCCCAGGTCCCGGACCACGATCGTGCGCTCGGCGGCCATGCTCCTAGCGTAGCGAGGTCGCGAGCCGCCCGCGATCAGCCGCCGCCCGCCACCTCCGCGCCGATCCCCTCGATCGCGTCCCAGTCCTCCTCACGCAGCGGCTGCAGCTCGCCCTTCCGGTACTGGTCGTACAGCCGGAAGAGCGCGTCCTTGTGGGGACGCACCCGCCCGATGGGGCACGCCTCCCAGTCCTCGACGGACTCGTCGCAGTAACCGGTGCGCAGCTCCCCGCACTTCGGCTGCAGGTAACCGCCCAGTTCCGGCACCGCCTTCGCCACCTCCGACCGCAGCAGCGCCGCCACCCGCCGGAACTCCCACTGCGCCCGCGTGCAAAGCCGCAGGTCGCAGATGTGCAGGAGGCTCTGGAAGTTCACCGTGATCTTGAAGTTCGTGCTGGTCGCGTTCGGCAGCAGGAAGCGCGCGTCCTCGGCCGGCACCCCCGCCTCCACCAGCTCCTCGTAGAGGGCGCCCGCCTTCCCGAACAGATCCTCCATCTGCTCCGACATCCCCGCCTTCTCGACGCTCTTCGGGATGCTGTAGGGGAACTCGCCCTTCTTGTAGGTCACGTACCGCTGGCTCTGCTGCTCGAACGAGATGCCGACCCGATGTCGCACGAACTGGTGGCTGAACGCCCGCGACACCCCGGAGATGCCGAACTCGAACCAGACCTGCTCGAGCGGGCTTGCGTGTCCCGTCTTCAGCCGCTCCACGATGAAGTTGTGCATCTTCTCGCGCGGGATGCGCTCGTCCTCGATCCGTGCCGCCACCTGCTGGGGCGTGAGCTGGCTGTAGCACGTCCGGTACGCCATGTAGAGGGACCGCATCGGGTCCTCGCTGTGCGAAAGTAGGGTGACCTGGATAGGCATGACAATTTCTCCGGCAGCACGAGGCAGGAAACCGCCGCTGGACTGTGGTGCAGGCATTCTCGCATAAGTGTTCAAGCGCCTGCGCCGTTGACGCGAAACCTTCGCGCCGAGCTCCTGTTTTATGGCACCGTCCTGCTCCAGCCACATCGTCCTAGGACACCCATGAGCCGCCAACGCTTCTGGGTTCGCCACGCCTTGCCTGCTTCCGCCCCCGGCTCCAGCGACTCTCTGACCCCCTTGGTGTGGGTGCAGGGAGTGAAATCCGGCCAGATCGCTCTTCACGACGGCTGACGACGCTCTGTGCGCGTCAAACTCTCTTATCGTAAAGCTGCGCCCCTCCCGAGGCTCCCTGAGAGCCCATTGAGCGCTTTAGTGCCATGCAAACTGACACTGAAAAGCCACACAGAGGCTATTCGCCCTCCGGGTTCCATTTGCACACGCGCGTCTAGTTTGGGGTACAGTGGGCGTGCAAGGTCGTAGGAGGGACTACCCCCGGAGGCCATGCTAGGAGCAGCGGCAGGGTGAGGGGGCGGCCTTCAGAGCTCTCTGTCGGAGCAGCTGCACCTCTCACCCGCCTGCTGCAACCCACAGTATAGAACCCCACCCTCGAATCCGCTGTCCGCGTTCGTCTGTTCCAGACCCTACGGGTACCCCTCCCCACAATCCCTGAATGGCGGACTGAGCGTCCCCCTACCCCTCCCCGAACGCCGCCCGCCCCTCGATCCCGATGCCGAGCAGGTACCGCCCCGCAGCGGTCGCCCGCCCCTCCGCCGTCGACAGCAGCTCGCGCACGTCCGACGGGGTGTCGAGGTCGAGCGCGAGCGTCGGTACGTCCGCGCGTCGGACCGCCAGCCCCGCCTCCCGCGCCGCGGCCTCGTGCAGGTCGCCGCTCCCGCGCCCGTACGCGAGCGCGAAGCGCCCCGGCGGTCGCAGCAGCATCGCGTTCGTGCCCCCGTCCCCGGGACGCACGAGCGTCGCCGAAGGCGCCGGTGGCGCCTGCGTGACCAGCTCCCGGAGGGCCTCCGCCGTCACCAGCGGCAGGTCGGCGTGCAGGATCAGCAGTTCCTCGGCGGCCAGGAGTCTGCTGGCCCGCTCGACCTGTGCGCTCAATCCCCGCAGGTCCGGGTCTTCCCCCAGCGCCCGTACCCCCGCCGGCATCTGTGCTGCGACCGTCTCGTCCGAGGTCAGCACCACCGCCTTCATCCCCGCTCCCTCCACCGCCGCCAGCACCGCTGCCAGCGACCGCCGCACCAGCTCCGCCCGCTCCTCCGGTTCGAGCAGCGCCGCCAGCCGCCCCTTCGCGCGGTCGAGGCGGTTCACCGGGATTAGGACGGTCGTCGCCATCCCCGCGATCGTACCGTGCGCGGCGTGCTACCCCTCGCCCACCGCCAACCGCACCGCGAAGCCGTCCTCGTCGAGCGCGGTCTCCCCTTCCACCCGCAGCGCCGACTCCGTCACCGCCGCTAGCAGCTCCTCCGGAGTCGGGCTCTCCTCATCGCCGTCGCTGACCAGCCACCCCTCGGCGCCCTCGACGACGGACAGCATCCACGCGAGCTTGCTGATGCCTTCCGCCGTCAGCTCGTCCCGCTGTGGCCACCACGCGATCTGGAGCGCCGGTTCCGCCACCTGAAGCGAGCTCGCCACGGTTGGGCGTGGATCGAGCCTGCCCGCTTCGCCGAGCACGTCGTCCGGTGGGTCGATGAGCATCGCCCGTACGCCGCCCGCGCCAAGCCCCAGCGCCGCGAGAACGCTCACGGGCGCGCCCGGCCGGTCAGGCGAGCTTGCCGCAGCACTTCTTGTACTTGATCCCGCTGCCGCAGTAGCACGGGTCGTTCCGCCCGATCTTCTTGCCGCCCGGCCTTGGGGCGGTCGCGGTCGCGGTGGCCGCCCTGCCGCGCGCCTGCCCGTTGCCGCCGGGCGCCGCGCCGTTCCCCTGCCCCTGCACGGGAGCCTGGGGCGTGTCCGGACGGCGCGCTGTCCCGCCGTTCGGCGTTGGCGGCGGCAGGTCCCTCGCCCGCATCTTGAAGACCGCCTGCGCCACCTGCCGCCGGATGTTCCCCTGCAGCTGCTGGAACATGTCGTAGCCCTCGCGCTTGAAGGCCACCAGCGGGTCGACCTGCGCGTACGCCTGCAGACCCACGCTCTGCCGCACCTCCTCCACCGCCGTCAGGTGCTCGCGCCAGTGGTAGTCGATCGACTCCAGCAGAAGCCACTGCTCCATCTTGCGCGCGATCTCCTCGCCCACCGTCTCCTCGATCTCCTCGTAGCGGTCCTCGATGCGGTCCAGGGCGGTGTCTGCGACGCGGTCCCGCTTCTCCTCGATCTCTTCGAGGCTTGGCAGGATGTCGGGCGGCATGATCTCGCCCAGCTCCGTATGCACGAGGCTCGCGTCGAAGCCCTCGTCGCTGTTCCGCTCGACGATGCCGTCCACCTCCTCCGTCACGAACGAGAACACGTTCTCGCGCACGTCCGCCCCCTCCAGCACCTTGTCCCGCTCCGTGTACAGCACCGCCCGCTGCTCGTTGATGACGTCGTCGAACTCCACCAGCCGCTTGCGGATGTCGAAGTTGTAGCCCTCCACCTTCTGCTGCGCCTGCTCGATCGCGCGCGTCACCATGCGCGACTCGAGGGGCAGGTCCTCCGTCATCCCCATCTTCTCCAGCATCCCCGGCACCCAGTCCGGCGCGAAGCGCTGCATGATGTCGTCCCCGAACGAGACGAAGAAGCGGCTCGATCCGGGATCGCCCTGCCGCCCCGACCGCCCCCGCAGCTGGTTGTCGATGCGCCGCGACTCGTGCCGCTCCGTCCCGATGACGTGCAGCCCGCCGGCGTTGGCGACCCCCTCCCCCAGCTTGATGTCGGTGCCGCGCCCGGCCATGTTCGTCGCGATCACCACCGCCCCCGGGGCGCCCGCGTTCTCCACGATGTGCGCCTCGCGCTCGTGCTGCTTCGCGTTCAGCACCTCGTGGTCGATGCCCCGCCGCTGCAGCAGCGCCGCCAGGTACTCCGACTTCTCGATCGAGGTCGTGCCCACCAGCACCGGCCGCCCCTGCCCGTGCATCCCCACGATCTCCTCCACCACCGCCGCGAACTTCGCCTTCTCGTTGATGTAGACCACGTCCTCCTGGTCGTCGCGCACCATCGGCATGTTCGTGGGAATGACCACCACGTCGAGGTCGTAGATCTTCGCGAACTCCTCCGCCTCCGTTTCCGCCGTTCCCGTCATCCCCGCCAGCTTCTCGTACAGCCGGAAGTAGTTCTGGAACGTGATGGTCGCGTACGTCAGCGACTCCCGCTGGATGGGCACGTTCTCCTTCGCCTCCACCGCCTGGTGGATGCCGTGGCTCCAGCGCCGCCCCGGCATCATCCGCCCCGTGAACTCGTCGACGATCACGATCTCGCGGTTCCGCACTACGTATTCGCGGTCGGGACGCTTCAGGTACTCCGCGTCGAGCGCCGCCTCCAGGTGCCGCGCGACCCGCGGATCGCCCCCGAACACGTTGTCCACCCTGAGCGCCCGCTCGATCTTGGCGATGCCCGTCTCCGTCAGGGCCACGTGCTTCGCCTTCTGGTCGATCTGGAAGTCGAGCTCCGCGTGCAGGCCGCGCACCGCCCGCGCGAACTGCTGGTACGTCCCGGCCGCCTCCTCCGCCTGCCCGCTGATGATGAGCGGCGTCCGCGCCTCGTCGATGAGGATGTTGTCCACCTCGTCGACGATCGCGTAGTAGAGCGGCCGCTGCGTCTTCAACTCCGATTCCCGCACCATGTTGTCGCGCAGGTAGTCGAACCCGAATTCGTTGTTCGTTCCGTACGTCACGTCCGTCCGGTACACGTCCCGACGCTCACAGGGCCGCAGGTCCTCGAGGCCGCCTTCCCCGTCCTCGCCCGGACGGTACCCCGGCTCGTACAGGTACTGGATGTGGTCGTTCTGGATGACGCCCAGGCTCATCCCGAGCGCGTGAAACACGGGCCCGTACCAGGCTGCGTCGCGCCGGGCCAGGTAGTCGTTCACCGTGATGAGGTGGGCGCCCTTGCCCGCCAGCGCGTTCAGGTAGAGCGCTGCGACCGCGGTGAGGGTCTTGCCCTCGCCCGTCCGCATCTCCGCGATCTTCCCCTGGTGCAGCACCATCCCGCCCATCAGCTGGACCGGGTAGGGGCGCTCCCCGACCTTCCGCCACGCCATCTCCCGAACCGCCGCCATTGCCTCGTACGCGATGTCGTCGAGCGTTTCGCCCTGGGCCAGCCGCTCGCGGAACTGTTTCGTCAGTCCGCCCAGCTCCTCGTCCGAGAGCCGCTCGAACTCCGCGCTGAGATCCTCGATCGCGCGGATCTCCGAGCTGAGGCGCTTGACCTCGCGCTCGTTCGAGCCGCCCACGACGCGGTTGATGAAGCCGAGCCTTGCCATGGAGCCAGTGTATCGCGCCCGGCCCTGTGAGGAACGGCGCGCGCTTCCCCGCTCTAGTCGATCAGCGCCGCGATCACGTCGTCGACGATCGCGTCCGCCTTCTCCCGCATCTCGTCGTCGTTCGCGTCCTGGATGGGGTGGGGAACGAAGAGCCGCCGCACTTCCGGCAGGCCCAGCGACTCAGCCTGCGCTTCCGCCGCTTCCTCGAACTCGTCCGACGCGATGAACACCGAGGGGATGCCGTTGATTTCCAGCCAGGTCGTGTCGTGCACACTGCACGTCGTGCACGACCCTCAGTCGGCCAACCCTTCGACGACGAAGTCGGCCTCCTTCGCCAGCTCCTGGCGCAGCGCTTCGGGCGCCGGTTTCGTGAACGTGGGCTTGCTGTAGCGCCGCACATCTACCTCGGGGAGCCGCTCCCGCAGGAGCACCTCGAGCTGGTCCAGCAGGACATCGCCGCGGGGCTTCGAGATGTCCAGCAGCGCGACCGTTCCGCTGATCGCCTCCGGCCGCTTCGTGAGCGAGCGCCGTACCGGGACGCGCTCGTCCGTGGGGTCGAGGATTGTGGTCATGGGGCGCCTCCGCGAGAGTCTTGCCAGTGCGGCGATTATAGCCCCCGCCTCCGCCGCTCAGGGCGCTACACTGGCTCCATGTCCAACACACCCGACCTGGAGGCCCTCCCCATGGTGCAGCATGCCCTCGCCATCTCCATCGAATACTGCGTCCCCTGAAACTACACCGCACGGGCCGCGTGGACGGCCCAGGAGCTCCTCGCCACGTTCGCCGACCAGACCGCCTCCCTCACCCTCATCCCCGGCGAGGCGGGCGCGTTCGAAGTCCAGGTCGATGGCGACCTCGTCTACTCGAAGCAAGCAGCCGGACGCTTCCCCGAGATGAAGGAGCTGGAGGACGCCATCGCCGCCCGGCTCTCGTAGTTCCGGCGAGGGCCAGCAGCCAGCAGCCAACACCGAAACCGGAGGTTTCCCATGCCCTTCATGCTCGTCCGCCTGGAGTGCAAGTACGGCAAGACCCAGGAATTCCAGGAGATCATGTCGCACCTCGTGCCCGTTCTCGAAAAGAACGGCTGGCGCCTCCACGGCGCCTACCAGAACAGCATCGGCCGCCTCAACCGCTGCTACGACCTCTGGGAGATGCCGGACGCCAACGCCGTCAGGTCCGTGCTGGAGGTCGCCGGCCAGGATCCGGAGTTCAGCGAGTGGTCGAAGGGCCTCGGCGACTGCCTCGAAGAGGAAGAGCTCGAGTTCATGAACGAGCTGCCCTACTCCATCGAGGCGCGGGAGCGCCGCGCCGCCGCGGAGGGCTGACCTGCAGGAAGATGCAGAAGCTTTAGCTTTCGTCGCGGTTACGGAGTGCCGCGGTCGTACACTCGCCCGGCATGTCTGAGGGAGTGGACGTGTCCCACCAGATCGAGCCCACCCAGGGGGAGCAGGCCGCCGCCCCGTGGTGCCCGCCGCCCCCGGTCGAGCCGGTCTGGCCCGAGACCTGGGACCTGCCGCCCGGCGTCGTCCCCCGCCAGACCCTGCGCGAGGCGGAACGCCTCGGCATCATCACCACCTCCGGCATCGAGATTCCCGAGCCGGGCTTTCAGCCGGCCAGCCTCGACCTCCTCCTCGGCCCCACCGCCTACCGCATCGGCTCCAGCTTCCTCCCCGGCGAGTGCACCGTCCGCGAGCGCCTCACCGACCTCCAGATCGACAAGGGCATCGACATTCGCAACGGCGGCATCCTCGAGCCGAAGCGCCCGTACCTGATCCCCCTCATGGAGGGCCTACGGCTGCCGCGCAACGTTCGCGCTTTCACCAACCCCAAGAGCTCCACGGGCCGCGTCGACATCTTCACCCGCGTCGTGACGGACTACTCCCACCGCTTCGACGACATCGCGCCCGGCTACGAGGGCGCCCTCTGGCTGGAGGTGTTCTCCCGCTCGTTCCTCGTAAAGGTGCACGCCGGCATGGCCCTCAACCAGCTCCGCTTCATCATCGAGAACCCCTCCCGCGATGACGCGCCCCCCGCCCTCCCGCCGTCCGCCCCCGAGACCGTGCGAATCCAGCTTCGCCCCTCGCCCGAGGAGCCCGGCAGCGCTGATGGCGACGGCGGGGTCATGCCCGTCGGCTTCAAGGCGAGGCGCAACAGCGCCCTCCTTGACCTGGACCGCCGGGACCACGATCCGCGCGAGTTCTGGGAAGCGATCTGGCCCGCCAACCAGCTCGTGCTCGAACCCGAGGAGTTCTACCTCCTCCGGTCCCGGGAGCAGATCGCGATCCCCGCCGAGCTTGCCGCCGAGATGGTCCCCTTCGACCCCACCAGCGGCGAGCTCCGCACCCACTACGCCGGCTTCTTCGACCCCGGCTTCGGCTCCGGCGTGCCCAACGGGCTTCCCGCCGTCCTTGAGGTGCGCGCCCACGACGTGCCCTTCATGCTCGAGGACGGCCAGGAGGTCGCGACCCTCCGCTACCAGTCGCTCGCCGGCCCGCCCGACCGTCTCTACGGGCGCGATGCCGGCTCCCATTACGGCGACGAGCGCCAGTGGCGCTTCCTGAGCAAGCACTTCCGCTCGTGGGGCCAGCTCCCCCTGCGCTTCTAGCCCTCCCAACCCCCACCGGTGCCGCTCCCCCTTCCGGAGCGATAGACTGAGCGTTCACGTTTTGGAGCGCATCATGTCCACGATCGGCCGACTCCTTACCGCCATGGTTACCCCCTACACCGCCGGGGGCGAGGTCGAGTACGCCCTCGCCCGCCGCCTCGCCGCCTCCCTCGTCCGCGCCGGGAACGAGGGCGTCGTCGTGACCGGAACGACCGGCGAGTCCCCCCTCCTGAGCGACGACGAGAAGGCTCGCCTCTGGGAGGAGACCAAGCAGGAGCTCGGCGATGGCGGCACCGTCGTCGCCGGCGCCGGCACCAACGACACCCACCACTCCGTCAAGCTCGCGAAGCGCGCCGAAGCCGCCGGCGCCGACGCCATCCTCGCCGTCGCTCCCTACTACCTGCGCCCACCCCAGGCCGGCATCATCGAGCACTTCCGCCAGATCGCTGAGAGCACCAGCCTGCCCGTGATCGTCTACAACGTGCCCGGCCGCACCGGCGTCAACCTCACCGTCGACACCCTCCTGAAGCTCGCCGAGATCCCCAACATCGCCGGCAACAAGGAAGCCAACGGCGACCTCCACGCCACCGCCCGCGTGCTGGAGGCGAAGCCCGACTTCCGCATCTGGAGCGGCAACGACAACGACAACTTCCACCTCTGGTGCATGGGCGCCTACGGGGCCATCAGCGTCACCGCCCATATCGTCGCCGGACGCCAGCGCGCCATGCTCGACCACGTCCTCGCCGGCGACCTCGCCGCCGCGGCCGAGATCCACCGGCCCCTCGTGCCCCTCACCGACGCGTGCTTCCTCAACGGCAGCCCCAGCACCATCCGCTACGTCCTCCGCCAGCTCGGCGTCGATATCGGCGCCCCGCGCCTGCCCGTCGTCGAACCCGACGACGCCGTCGGGGCGAAGGTGATGGCCGAGGTGAAGAGCCACCAGCTCGATACGTTTACGGTGAGCTGAGGCCGCTCCAGCGGCCCCGGCGAGAGCCTGTTCCGCGTGTTTGGCTCCCTTGCCCCCGAGTGTTACCGTCCCCTCTCTGGAGTGGCGCGATGAGCGGCCTCGGCATCGGTGAGCGGCTGATCGAGGCTCGCGAGCAGCGCGGCCTTACCCTCGAAGACGCTGAGCGGGACACCCGCATCTCCCGCCGCTACCTCCAGGCCCTCGAGGACGAGCGCTTCGACATCATCCCCGCGCCGGTCTATGCGCGGGGCTTTCTCCGCTCCTACTCCCAGTACCTTGGGGTCGAGACGGCCCCGCTCCTGGCGCGTTTTCCCCAGGATGCCCCCGCGCCCGGTTCCCCTTCCCGCCCGCCGAGCCAGGAGAACCGCTCCGCTCGCGGCCCCTCCGCCCTCTTCGGCTCGCGCGTCCCCGAGGAGCCCATGATCGGGGTTGATATCGGCGTCGCGATCCCCAACCGCCGCATCGGCGCCGGCCCCACCTCCTTCGCCCGCACCGGGCTCATCGCCGCCGTCGCCGTCGGGGTGACCGCACTTGTCGTCGTCCTCGCGATCCTCATCGCCAACGTCGACGGCGAGAACGGCGGCGACACGGCCAATCCCGCCCCCACCAACTCCACGACCACCCCCGAAGCCACGACGGCCGCCACCGAAAGCGGCCTCGACGTCCAGCGCGGCGTCGTGCCCGACGTCATCGGCCAGCCCGAGGATATCGCCCGCCTCGCCGTCGAGGAGGCCGGCTTCGTCGTCACCGTCGTCACCGACCGCAACGAGCAGTACCCCCGCGGAACGGTCTTCGAGCAGGCCCCCTCCGCCGGCGTGGAGCAGGAACCCGGGCGCGGGGTCTTCATCGCCGTGAGCGAGGGCCCGTAGAGGACTCCGTAGCAGGCCCAGCCGTTAGCATTGGCCAATGACCGAGATTCCTTCCCTTGATCCCCCCAAGCGCGTCCTCATGGGCCCCGGCCCCAGCGGCGCCGACACGAGCGTGCTCGCCGCCATGGGCCTCCCGCTCCTCGGCCACCTCGACCCCGAGTTCATCCGCATCATGGACGAGTGCCAGCAGATGATGCGGCAGGTGTTCCGCACCGAGAACGAGGTCACGCTGGCCACGCCCGGCACCGGCACCAGCGGCATGGAAGCGGCCGTCATGAACCTGCTCCAGCCGGGCGACCGCGCCATCATCGGCATCTGCGGCTACTTCGGCGACCGTATCTCCCAGATGGCCGCCCGCACGGGCGCCGAGGTCACCATCGTCACCGCCCCCTGGGGCTCTCCCATCCCCCCCGAGGCCATCGAGCGCGAGCTGCGCGCCGCGCCGACCAAGCTCGTCGCCGTCGTCCATGCCGAGACGTCCACCGGCGTCCGCCAGCCCGTCGAAGCCATCTCCGCGCTCTGCAAGGAGCACGGCGCCCTCCTGCTCCTCGACTGCGTCACCTCCCTCGGGGGCGTGCCCGTCGAGATCGACGAGTGGGGCGTCGACGCCGCCTACTCGGGCACGCAGAAGTGCCTCTCCGCGCCTCCCGGCGCCTCCCCCGTCACCCTCTCCCCGGCCGCCTGGAGCGCTATTCAGGCCCGCGAGGCGCCCTCCAACAGCTGGTACCTCGACCTCAACCTCCTCGAGGCCTACTGGGACAGCCGCCGCGCCTACCATCACACCTCGCCCATCTCGATGACCTACGCCCTCCACCGCGCCCTCGCCCTCGTCCTCGAAGAGGGCCTCGAGGACCGCTGGCGCCGCCACGAGAGCAACGGCCGCGCCCTCCAGGCCGGGCTCGAGGCGATGGGCCTGGTCCTCCACGCCGATGCCGACCACCGCCTCCCCGTCCTCACCACCGTGCGCATCCCCGAAGGCATCACCGACACGGACATCCGTGGCGCCCTGCTCCAGCGCTTCGGCATCGAAGTTGGCGGCGGCATCGGGGAGCTTGGCGGTCGCATCTGGCGAGTGGGCCTCATGGGCGAGTCGTCGACCGCCGGCAACGTGCTCTTCTTCCTGGCGTCTCTTGGCCGGCTGTTGCGTGAGCACGGCTTCCAGGCCGATGTCGGCGCGGCGCTCGACGTGGCCGCCTCCCGCCTGGATTCATGAGCCCTGGCCCGCGGCGACTGTTTTCGCTCGCCGCGGGCCTGTTCGCGGTCGCTCTCCTGGTCGCCTGCGGTGGTTCCGCCATGCCGGACCGCACACCTCCCGCAACCGGCTCCCCCTCCCCCTCCCCCCGGCCTGCCTCAACCCCGACCGCCACTCCTGACGCCACGGGAACGGTGGCTGTCGCGAGCCCCTCGCCCGACCCCACCGAGACCCCCGACCCCCGGGACCAGCCCCCCGCCGCCGTCCTCGTCCCCGCCTTCCCCGGCCTCCCCGAGTACGAGCGCCCCGTCGCCCTTATCGACCTCCGCGCCCATAACCTCCTCCTCCTCGTCCTGCAGGAGGGGCGCATCCTCGGCCTTCCCCGCGGCGGCCCCTACGAGGCGCCCCACACGGTCCACGACCAGCGCGAGAACACCGCGTGCTGCAACGAGGACGGCCTGCTCTCCATCGCCCTTGACCCCGATTTCGCCACGAACGGCTACGTCTACGCCTACTACAGCGGGGCCGTCCCGCGGGGCGTGAGCCGCCTCTCGCGCTTCGAAACAACGGGCCAGGGCGAGACCTTCGCGTTCGACCCCGACAGCGAGTTGACCCTCTTTGAAGTCGGGCAGCCCTACGTGAACCACAACGGCGGAACGGTCCTCTTCGGGCCCGACGGCATGCTCTACCTTGGTCTCGGCGACGGTGGCGCCGCCAACGATCCCCACGGCCACGGCCAGAACCTGCGAACCCACCTCGGCACGATCATCCGTATCGACGTGCGCAACGCCAGTGAAAGCCAGCCCTACGCCGTTCCTTCCGACAACCCCTTCCTGGACGACGAAGGGGTTCTTCCCGAGATATGGGCCTACGGCCTGCGCAACCCCTGGCGCATGAGCTTCGACCGCGAGACCGGCCTCCTCTGGGCAGGAGACGTCGGCCAGAACGGCGTCGAGGAGGTCAGCATCATCGAGCGGGGAGGCAACTACGGCTGGAAGACCATGGAGGGCTCACGCTGCTTCGATCCGGAGACGGGCTGCGACCGCGACGGCCTCACGCTCCCCGTCTGGGAGTACCGCCACTCCGTCGGCTGCTCCATCACGGGGGGCCTCGTCTACCGCGGTGAGGCCATCCCCGCCCTGTACGGCTGGTACGTCTTCAGCGACTACTGCACCGGGATCATCACGGCCATCCACGCCGACACCGCCGCAACCCGCGGCTTTGTCGAGCCCGTTGTCCTCTGGGACAAGGGACCGATTGAAGCCGTCTCCTTCGCCGAGGATGCCGGCGGAGAGCTCTACTTCCTGACCTTCCGGGGCATCTTCCGCATCGTCGCCCGTAGTGCCGTGGCGCCCTAGGCCATGTCCTCCATGGTGAAGCCCCACCCCTCGGCTCGACGTTCCCGCTCCCACACGTCGTCGGGCGTCGTCCGCCGCGCGGGGATGAGCCGCAGGGCGTCCTCCCCCAGCGGCCAGCGCATCGGAAGCCGCTGCTGAAGCTGGACCGCGTCGGCGATCGCCATCCCCACCGCATCCGACCCCGGCCGCGTCGCCGCCACCGACCGGAACTCTTCGAGCTTGCGCTCGATCCCCGGCTGATACGCGCTGCGTCCCTCTCGCACCGCCGCGCATACGTCCAGGCTGGTCGTCTGCCAGTCGCTCCGGTACTGGCCCGGCTGCAGGATGGTCACCTGCACGCCGAACGGCGCGACCTCGTCCGCCAGCCCTTCCGACATCGCCTCCACGGCGAACTTCGAGGCCGCGTACATCCCCCTCGTCGCCCGCGGCACCTGTCCCGAGAGCGAGCTGACGTTCACGATCTTCCCCCAGCCCTGCTCCCGCATCCCCGGCAGCACGGCCTGCTGCATCCGCCACTGCCCCAGCAGGTTCGTATCGAGCTGGCGCCGGCATTCCTCCTCGCTCAGGTCCTCCAGCGGTCCGTAGAGCCCGTATCCCGCGTTGTTGACCAGCACGTCGATGCGCCCGAACCGCTCCACGACCGCCGCCACCGCCGCCGCGACCGACTCCGAATCCGTCACGTCCAGCGCGAACGGCTCGATGCGGTCCTCGAACCCCTCCTGCACCGCCGCCCCGTCCCGTTCGGGGTTCCGCATCGTCGCCGCCACCAGACTCCCCCGCGCCGCGCACTCCCGCGCGGCCGCCGCCCCGAATCCCCGCGACGCTCCCGTGATGAGCACGACGCTCTCGCCGCCCCAGTCGCGCTCGGCGCCGCCCTGCTCCCCGGGACGCCGCCACGTCCGCAGGGTTCGCGCCAGCCGCAGCGCCTCCCACCCTGCCTCCGTCGTGCTCAGCCGCGACTCGATCAGGTGCGTGCTGTCCTCTCCCACGGGCCAGCGCATCGGCAGTGGCTGCTCCAGCTCGACCATGTCCGCCATGGCCACCCCGATCGAACCCGAGGCGGGGCGCGTCTTCGCCCGCGCCCGGAAGTTCGCCAGCGCCGCTTCGACGGTCTCCTGGTAGGCGCTGCGCCCCTCGAGTTGCGGCGCCGCCACGTCCAGGCTCCCGGTCTGCCAGTCGCTCACGTACATCCCCGGCTCGAGGATGCAGACCTGCACGCCCGTGTGGCCCACCTCGAAGCGAAGCGCCTCCGACATGCCCTCGACGGCGTGCTTCACGGCCGCGTACATCCCCAGCCACGCTCCCGACACCCGCCCCGCCAGCGAGCTCACGTTCACGATCTTCCCCGCCCCCTGCCGGCGCATCCCCGGCAGCACCGCCTTCGCCAGCCGCCACTGGCCCAGCACGTTCGTATCGACCTGCCGCCACACCTGCTCCTCCGAGACCTCCTCGATCGGCCCGTAGAGCCCGTACCCCGCGTTGTTGATGAGCACGTCGATGCGGCCGTGTCGGCCCAGGGTTTCCCCCACCACCCGCTCCACGCCCTCCGGGTCCGTCACGTCCAGCTGTACCGCCCTGATGCGATCCTCCAGCCCCGCCACGACCGCCGGACCGTCCCGCTCGGGATTCCGCATCGTCGCGACCACCTGGTTGCCCCGCGACGCGATGCGCCGGGCCGCCTCGGCCCCGAACCCGCGCGACGCGCCCGTTATCAACACGACCTGTTCGTTCACGCTCGCCTCCGCCGGGCAGGATAGCGAAGAGGCGGCATGAACCGCAGGAAGATGGGAACGGCTGGGCTCGGCCCAGCTATGGACTGGGGTCGTGGTGCTTGTAAACGGTCCGCTCGATGACCGATTGACGCACTTCCGATGTGGCGAGCCGTCCCTCGATGTTGGACCACCGACCCTCAACCATCGCCAGCCGGTCGTCGATGCGGTGCAGAGACGGGAGAACGTAGTCCTCAACCGTACTCTTGAGGCCTGCGACATCGGTCTTGAGGTCGGTAACGTCGGAGTGGAGATTGGCCACTGCCGTTGCCAGGTTCCCAACCGATCGGTTCAGCGCCTGGAATTGCTCGTCAGTCACTCGTTGCCCCTGATTGTTCACGGCAATTTTCGGCAATCCTGTGTACCGTGTCAACCTTTCCCAGCCCGCTCCCGTTCCACGGGCCCCAAGCGGAGTCGCTGCTACACTCGCTGCCGTGAACGCGGAGGCGCTCCCCTACACGCTCCTCATCATCCTCATCGAGCTGGCCATCGGCAGCCTCTGGGTCACGCTCGCCGCCGACCTGCGCGGCGGCGTAACGCGCGGTTTCGTCCTGACCATGTCCGGCGCCGCCGCCATCGTCGCCGGCCTCGCCTACTGGCTCGCCGTCTCCCTCAACATCGGCCCCGACGTCGACGGCTACCTGATCGATACCGGCTGGTTCGCCCCCATGCAGGACCTCCTGCTCGTCGTGACCGGGACGGCCGCCTTCTACGCCTTCATGGTCTTTATGGGCTGGGATCCCATCGGACGCATCGTCGCCATCGGCGGGTCCGTCGTCGGGGTGATCTGCGTCGCCTTCCTCGCGGGGATGCTGTCGCCGCCCGTCTGGGGCTACGCCGGCGTCCTCCTCGCGCTCCTCGCCGGCACCCTCGCGATGGGCGCCGTCTCCACCTCGATGACCTGGGGCCACTGGTACCTCACGGAGGGCACGCTCCCTGCCCGCCCGATGCGCGAGCTCGCCTGGATCCTGATCGTGACCCTCGCGGTGCAGGTCGTCCTCCTCGCCATCAACGCCGCCGTTCCCGAGCGCATCACCCCCACCCCCGCCAACCCCGTCGAGGGCGGCCTGCTCGCCAACCCGCTCTTCTGGTTCCGCATCGGCGTGGGGCTCGCCTTTGCCCTCGTCCTCGCGGTGCTCGCCCTCCGCACCGCCCAAATTCGCTCCATGCAGAGCGCCACCGGCCTCCTCTACATCTGCATGGGCGCCGTCTTCACCGGCGAGGTCCTCGCCCGTGGCGTCCAGTTCCTCACCGCCCACCCCATCTAGCTGGAAGGGGCTAGCTGCGGACCGCCGGCATGATGTCGTGCGCGAGCGTGTCCAGCCCGTCGAGGACCGCTTGCAGGCCGCCCCCGGGCCGCCCGAACCGGCGCGCCGACGCGATGATGTGCGTCAGGCCCGCTTCCTCGAACTCCCGCAACTCCTCCACCACCTGCTCGATCGTGCCCGTCACGCTCTGGGCGCGCTCGTGGTCGGCGAGGGTGGCGCGGTGGTCGGGGTCGTCCGTGAGGTTGATGCCGTGCAGCATCGCGATGGGCATGTCGGTGCCGTCGCGGTCGTGCGCCTCGCAGCGCTGGAGCAGCCGCGAGCGGTGCTCGGCGAGCTGCTGAGGTCGCAGGCTGATCCCCAGCCAGCCGTCGCAGAGGGCGGCGGTGCGCTCCAGGGCGGCGTCCGTGTTCCCGCCCACGAGCAGGGGCGGATGTGGGTTCTGGTACGGCTTCGGCGTGACGCTCACCTCGTTGAAGCGGTAGTAGTCCCCGTCGAACGAGGCCGGGTCGTTCGCCCAGACTTCCTTGAACACCTCGATCTGCTCATTCACCAGCGCCCCTCGGTGGTGGAACGAGTCGAGCTGGAGGTTGTCGAACTCGTCCTTCATCCAGCCCACGCCGATGCCGAACTGCACCCGCCCGCGCGAGAGCTGGTCGATGGTCGCCACGATCTTGGCCGTGTGAACGGGGTGGCGGTAGGGAAGGATGATGACGCAGCTCCCCAGCTCCACCGTGCTCGTTCGCGCCGCCGCGTACGACATGATCGAGAACGCGTCCCACCACGGCCCCTGCCCGGCCGCCCACTCCCCGGTCAGGTTGTACGGGTACTTCGCGCCGATGCTGTAGGGCAGGAGGATGTGGTCGATCACCCAGATCGAGTCGATGCCGACCTCCTCCGCCTTGTCGCACACCGCATCGATCGCCTCGGTGCTCGCCAGCGACCCGATCATGGGAAGAACCACGCCAAACTTCATTCGTGCCATGGGGCGAAAGATACGCTAGAGGTCCAGGTGGAGGCGGATCGCGTCGTCGATCTCGGCCATAAGGTCGGGCGGGACGGAGCCGATCGTCGCCCCAAGGCGACGGATGGAAATGGAGCGGATCTGGTCCGCCTGCGCCAGTGAGGTCTCGTCGAGCCCCGTCGGCTCAGGGAGGAGGAGCACCTGCCACGGGTAGACGCGGTGCGTGCGGGTGGTAACGGGAATAACGGTGATGATGCCGAACCCGAGTTCCGTGACGGTACGGTTGGTGCGGTCCGAGCTGACGAGGATCACAGGGCGGCGCTTCGAGGCCTCAGGCCGGCGGACGGGGTCGAGGGTGGCCCAGACGATGTCACCGCGCCGCATCGGGCTCGTCATCAAGTCCATCGGCCAGGGTCACGTCCCAGACCGCATCTTCGTCCTCGTCCCACTCAGACCAGTACTCGGCGTAGAGGCGCTCCAGTTCGGCGTCGCGCAGGAGTTCAACAGCTTTGCGAATGACAGCCGAACGTGAAGCCTCTCCGTGATCGGCTACATGGCGGTCGATGAAGGCGACATCCTTGTCTGGCAGGCTGATACTGAGCTTCATACCAGTAATACTACTACAGGTAGGAAGGCCGGTAGTCATTGGCATTGCCGGAGGCCCGTGGAGCCAGAGCGCAGTTGCGGTCTTCACTTGTGCAGGACGCTACCATGGTAGCGATGACTCTTGGCCTTTCCCGCCGGCAGTTCGTGTTCGTGGGGCTCGTGCTCGCGATCGGCCTGACCGTGGCGATCGTGGGGTTCCACGCGCACTCCCACTCCCACGGCGACCTGCGCGTCATCGACGCCGAGGGGAACGTGCAGGTTGTGGGCGCGTGGCGGCTGGGTTCGTCGGAGGGGGGCGACCTGCCCGCGGTGACCAGCGGAGACCTGCGCTTCGAGCTTTCGAACGCCGACGGCGTCCGGCACAGCTTCGTCGTCGTGCGCACCGACCTCGACGGGGAGGACCTGCCCCTCTCGAACGGACGCGTGGACCTGGAGGGCGCCGGGGACCTCGTGGGGACGGTCGAGACGGTCCTGCCCGGCGGCGCGGCGGGGCGCACCTTCAGCCTGCCGGCCGGCCGCTACGTCCTCTACTGCGACATCGCCGGCCACTACGAAGGCGGCATGTACTACACGCTGGTAGTGGAAGACGCCCCCGATCTCGTGAGCCCCTAGCGGTGCGTTCTCCCGAAGCTTCACCCTCCCTGGTGGACCCCTCTTCTACAATCGGAGCATGCCTGCGACGCGCGAAGCCCTGATCGCGGCGTTTGCCGAGGCCGGACACGAGCTGTGGCTGGCCGGAGGACTCGTGCGCGACGAGCTTCGGGGGGTCCCCGCTAAGGACTGGGGCGACGCCGACTACGCGACGAGCGCCCTCCCCGACGAGACCGAGCGCATCGGCCGCGACCTGGGCGCGACCGTCGCCACCATCGGGCAGCGCTTCGGGACCACGGGCGTACTGCTCGACGAAGGCATGGCCGAGATCACGACCTTCCGCGGCGACAGCTACACGGCAGGCAGCCGCTGGCCCGACGTCACCTTCGGCAGCTCGATCGACGAGGACCTCGCCCGCCGCGACTTCACCGTGAACGCCATCGCCCGTAACACCGCCACCGGCGAGCTGCGCGACCCCTTCGACGGCCGCGCGGACATCGAGCGCCGCTTGCTGCGCGCGCCCGGCGACCCGCGCACGCGCTTCGCCGAGGACCCGCTCCGCATCCTCCGCGGTGTGCGCTTCGTCAGCCAGCTCGGGTTCGCGATCGAGGAGGAGACGAAGCAGGCCATGGCCGCGTCGGTGGAACTCCTCGCATCGCTCTCGCAGGAGCGCGTGACCGCTGAGATCGAGCGGCTCCTCTGCGGGAAACACCCGCAGGATGGCCTGGAGGCCCTGCGCGAGATCGGCGCCCTGCCCCACGTCCTGCCCGAGTTCGCCGCCATGCCCGGGTGCGACCAGAACCGCTTCCACAAGTTCGACGTCTGGGGCCACACGACCGCCACCGTCGAAGCCATTGCCGCCGACGCAGAGAGCCTGTCGCTGCGCCGCTGGGCCGCGCTCCTGCACGACCTCGGCAAGCCCCCCGTCCGGCACGTCAAGAAGAACGGCGAGTGGGGGTTCTACCGCCACGAGATCGTCGGCGCGGAGATGGCCGAGACCCTCACCGAGCGGCTGCGGCTGGGCAAGCGCGAGGGGGCGTTGCTCGCCCTGCTCGTGCGGCGCCACATGGACCGCCCCGATCCCGACGACGGGCGTCTGGTGCGGCGCTTCATGCGTCGCCTCGACGGCCACTGGCGCGACCTGCTCGCGCTGAAGCGTGCCGACAACGCCAGCCACGCTTACGACGACAACGAGTACCACGACCGCCTCGAGGCCGCCTGCGAGCGCGTCGAGGCCGAGGAGGCAGCCATGCTCCGCGCCGAGAGCCCCCTCGACGGCCGCGAGCTGATGGACCTGCTGGGCCGCGAACCGGGGCCCTGGATCGCCCGCATCAAGGAGCGCCTCAGCACCCTCGTGCTCGACGGCGAGCTGGCCCCCGGCGACAAGGAAGAGGCGGCCCGCATCGCCCGCCGCATGGGCGGCGCGGCGGCGCTCCTCGCCGAATCGGAGGACCGTTCGTGACGATGGACAACCTGGACATCGACCTCGAGACCCTCGAGAAGCTCGGCGAGGGCTACGAAGCCGAGATCTTCGCGTGGGAGGACGGCCAGGCCCTGCGCCTCTTCCGCGAGGGGTACGAGCGCAACGTCGAGCCGGAGCGCATTGCCATCCCCGCCGCCATCGCCGGCGGCATCCCCGCCCCCGAGATCGGGGAGCCGCTGAACGTGGCCGGACGCGAGGGCACCCTCATGGAGCGCATCGATGGCGAGAATCTACTCGACCTGATTGGCCGGAAGCCCTGGTTCATGACGCGAGAGGCCTGGGAGACGGGCAAGATCCACGCGCAACTGAACGCGCTCCCGGCGCCTGAGGGGCTCTGGACCGCGCACGAGCGTGTGCGTGAGTGGATCGGGAACGTCGAGGTGCCGCCCCATCTGGCGGCCCTCGCCGAGGAAACGCTGGAGGATCTTGAAGGCGGCGACCGCTTCTGCCACAGCGACTTCCACCCCGGGAACGTCCTGCTCGAGCCCAACGGGCGCCGCGTCGTCATCGACTGGGGCTTCTGCGCGGCCGGACCGGCAGAGTCGGATGTCGCCCGCTCGGTGGCGCTGCTGCGGCTGGGAGAGCCGCTCGACCCGAGTCCCGCGATGCGCGTCATCACGCGCCTGTTCAGGCCGCTGGCGGCTTTCGTTTACCTGCGGGGGTACCAGCTCGTAGCGCCGGTCGACACCACGCTCATGTGGCGCTGGGTCATCGTGCGCGCCATCGAGCACCTCGCCATCGTCCGCGCCATCAGCCCCCCCGACGCCGGCATCCCTGATCCCCTGGAGAGCGTGGAGGAACTGGTAGCGCTTGCCCGGCGCCGCAGCGGCACGGGACGCTAGCCTGTGCGACGATCCCGGGAGACGGCGATCACGCGCTGTTCACACGATGGCGGAAGAGTCTGAAACGGGAATGACTGCCGCACCGGCCACGACAGCAACCGTGCTCGTCGTCGAGGACGAGGAAGCCCTCCTCCTCTCGATGGCGCACCATCTCCGCCGGGAAGGCTACGACGTGCTCACCGCCGCCCGCGGCGACGACGGCCTGCGTCTCGCCCGCGAACACAAGCCCGACGTCATCGTCCTCGACCTCATGCTCCCCGGCATTGACGGCATGGGCGTCTGCCGGGCGCTGCGCCGCGACACCCACGTGCCCATCATCATGGTGACCGCGCTCGGCGGCGAGGGCGACCGCGTCGCCGGGCTCGACACCGGCGCCGACGACTACCTTCCCAAGCCCTTCGGCATGCGCGAGCTCCTGGCCCGCGTGCGCGCCCTCCTTCGCCGCGCCCCTACCCGCCAGAGCACAGCGCCAGACGAAGACGTCGTCGAGTCCGGCGATCTCGAGGTGAACGCGGTGCGGCGCGAGGTGCGACGCGACGGGGAACTGCTGCGTCTGAAGCCGCGGGAGTTCGAACTCTTGCTATTCTTGCTGCGAAATCCCGGCCAGGTGCTCTCGCGTGAGCACATCCTCGAGTCGGTCTGGGAGCACGACTTCAATGGTGACGCGCGAACGGTGGACGTTCATATGCGCTGGCTGCGCCAGAAGATTGAGCCCGATGCGGCCAATCCCCGGCGCATTCGCACCGTTCGCGGAAGCGGGTACCTCTTCGAAGGCTAGGGCGGGTTCGTGAGCGGCCTCGCCGGGCGAGCGGCCCTCGCCAGCGGGATCGCCGGGCTCCTCGCGGCCTCCGCCGCTGCCATCGTCGCCGCCACCGTCGGCGATGCCCTCTGGGTCGCCGTCACCGTGCTCGCGACGGGCGCCGCCGCCTTCGCCGGCGTCTACCTCCTGCTGCGGCCCGTGGCCCTCTCCGTGCGCGAAACGGCCGAAGCGGCCCGCGCCCTTCGCGGCAGCAGCCTCTCCGCCCGCGCCGTGCGCACCACCGGGCCCACCGCCCAGCTCACCCACGAGTTCAACGTCATGGCCACCGAGATCGAGGCTTCGTCGCGGGCGATCACCGCCGAGCACGCCCGCCTGGAGGCGGCCCTCGCCGCCGCCGCCGACGGGATCATGGCCGTCGACTCCACGACCGACGTGCAGTACGCCAACCCAGCGGCCCTCGCCCTGCTGGGCATGGAGGAGCGCGAGGTCGTCGGCCGCACCCTCATCGAGAGCGTGCGCGACTACGAGCTCGACGCCCTCGTCCGCGAAGCACTCGCCGGTGAGAGCATCCCGCAGCCCAGGGTCGTGCCCTTCGGGCGCGACCGCACGCCCCTGCGCGCCCTGGCCGTGCCCGTGGCCGAGGGCGGGAGCTGGGCCGCGCTCCTCGTGCTCGTCGACCTCTCCGACATGCAGCGCGTCGACCACGTCCGCCGCGACTTCATCAGTAACGTCTCTCACGAGCTGCGGACGCCCATCGCCGCCATCGGAGCGCTCGTCGAGACGCTTGAGCTGGGCGACCTCGAAGCAGACGAGCAGGCCGCCTTCCTCAGCCGCATCCGCAGCCAGGTGGAGCGCATGGCTCTCCTCACCAACGAGCTGCTCGACCTCTCCCGCATCGAGTCCGGGGCGATCCACCTCGAACCCGAATCCGTGGACCTGGCCTCGTCCGTGGCCGAGGCGCGGGCCGCCCTCGCGGCCAGGCTCGAAGCCTGCGACGTCCGCGTCGAGGGACCGGACGGGGCGGCGCCCGCCGTTGAGGCCGACCGCACCGCCACCGTCCGCATCGTCACGAACCTGCTCGACAACGCCCTCAAGTTCAGCCCCGACGGGAGCGTCATCACGATCGACGTGCGCGACGAAAACCAGCTCGTCGCCGTCGAGGTGTGCGACGACGGCCCCGGCATCGCCGTTCAGGACCTCGATCGCGTCTTCGAGCGCTTCTACAAGGCCGAGCACTCCCGCGCGGACGACGGCGCCGGGCTCGGCCTCGCCATCGTGAAGCACCTGGTGCAGGCGCACGGCGGCACGGTCGCCGCCCGCAACGAGGAAGGCCGCGGCGCGGCCATGACCGTCCGCCTCCCCAAGCGCTTCGTGGGCCGCGAGCCCCGCGTGCCCGTCTAGGCGAGGGTCAGGCCGTGGAGTACATCTTCATCATGTTCGGAGCGGGCCTGCTCGTCGGCGTCATCTACGCCGCCTGGCAGAAGCTCCGGGCCGGGCGCACCGGCCGCTCCGGACGCAAGCGGGGCGCACGGCGATAACACCGCGCGCCCCGGCAAGTTCAGCGTGTGTTCCGGAAGGGCGCCTAGGAGGCGCCTCCTGCGGCTTCCGCCTCGGCCGGCTGCCAGCGATCCATGGGATTGCCGTTCCCGTCGAGGTGCGTGATGAGATGCTGCATGTCCTCGGGGGCGTCGGCCAGACGCTCGAGCACGAACAGACCGTCCTCTACCGGCGGAGGCACGTCGAAGACGTTGTTGAACTTGTGCACGGAGTCCCAGATCCCGATGCCGATCGTGATCTCGACGATCTGGTCCTCGGTGTAGTACTCCTTGAGCCGGTCCATGAACGCGTCATCGACGTTGTTCGCATGGTTGAGGATGAAGTCCTCGGCCAGCTCAAGCGCGATCTTGATTCGGTCCGGGAGGTCCGAGTTCCGGAAGTCCAGCGCCTGCTGGATCATCTCTTCCGTCATGCCTTCCTGCTGCGCCGCAGCAGTACGAGCGGGGATTCAGTAACGACATCCGTTGGTGTTGGACGAGTAGAGGCGGATCAGCTCCTTCAGAAGCGGATCGAGGGTGCTGTGGGACCACAGCACGCCGTAGTTGAACATGAACCCCTTGAAGAGGTCCGGGCGGTGCCCGTAGACGCCGCCAAACCCCTGCATCCCGCCGACTTCGCTGACTCTCGGCATTGCCTGCTCCTTCGCGCGCTCCGGGCCTGCAGCGCATGCTCCAGCCGACCGGTTCCGCGCCTTCGCGTATCCTGCCGCAGAGTATAGCCCGCAATCACGGGCGAGTGTGGGGAGAATGACTGGATGAAGCTGCTGGAAGGGAAGAAGGCCGTCGTCCTGGGCGCATCGAGCGGCATCGGCTGGGCCATCAGCGAGCGTTTCGCCGAGCACGGCGCCGACGTCATCGTGGCCGCCCGCCGCGTCGAGAACCTGGAGAAGCTGGCCGGGAAGATCGGCGGCACCGCCGTTCGCTGCGACGGACGCGACTACGACGACCTGAAGGCGCTGGCCGACACGGCCATGGAGAAGTGGGGCCGCGTCGATGTTGCGGTCAACTCCGCCGGCGTCGTGCGCGGGGCCCTCATCAAGGACATCACCCCCGAGGACCTGCACGCCGTGGCCGACATCCAGTATTTCGGCTTCATCTACTTCATGAAGCACTTCGGCAACGCGCTCGTGGCCAGCGGCGGCGGTTCGCTCATCAACATAACGTCTACGACGGCTATCTCCATCCCGACGCGCCTGACGCCCTACTCCGCGGCCAAGGCGGCCATCAACTTCGCCACCAAGATCGCCGCCCGCGAGTTCGGCGGCGACGGTGTCCGCGTGAACGCGGTCGCGCCCACCTTCGTGCCGACCGCCATGAACAACTACGGCGGCGGCACCCCTATCGACGAGGCTCGCGTCGAGATCCCGGACGACAACCCCACCGCAGCGGGTTTCATCGAGCAGACCCCCCTTGGCCGCATCACGACGGTCGACGACTGCGCCGACGTCACCCTCGTGGTGGCAAGCGACCTCTTCGGCGACATCACCGGCCAGGTCATCCCCGTCGACGGCGGCAACCACCTGCTCCGCTTGCCGGAGACGCGCCGGGCGGCAGCGCAGGAGTGAGCGAAAAGGGACTGGCCGTCAACGCCTTCCAGCAGGTGGCGCAACCGAGCAAGAACCTGGAGCGTTCCGTCGCCTTCTACCGCGACGTGCTCGGCGCTCGCTACATCGCCACCTTCGACCCGCCCGGTCTCGCCTTCTTCGACATCGGCGGCGTGCGCCTCATGCTCGACGCCATCCCCGGCGCCATCGAGCACGAGGGCTCGCCCCTCTACTTCCGCGTCGACGACATCGACGCGGCCGTGGCGGCGCTCCGCGAGGCCGGCGTGGACGTCGAGCAGGAGCCGGCCCCCATCGCCCGCGACGACGAGGGCAATTTCGGCCCCGTCGGATCCGAGGAGTGGATGGCCTTCTTCCGCGACCCCGACGGCAACATCCTCGCCTTCGCGGAGACGCGCGCGCCCTAGCCCGACCCCTCCCGCCGGTTCGCCAGGCGCACCTCGCGCGGCTGGTCGAAGATGATGCGGCGGAACGCCTCGCCGTACTCGAAGTCCTGATCCGCGGCGGTGTTGCGAGCCATCTCGCTGGCGAACTCCGCAACCTCTTCGCTGAGCTGGCTCGGGTGCGCCGCGAGCGCCTTCTTCTTCAGGTCGATTGTTTCCGTGATGTCGACCCAGACGTTCGCGTTCGCCCCCGCTCCGGATCCCATCCACAACTGCTTCACCTTGTGCGGCTCGAGCCCGTCCACCAGCAGCTCGGGAAAGGTCAGGCGATCGCGCGCGCTCGGGAAGATCGCGTCGACCGTCGCGTCGCCGGCGGCGCGGTGGTCGGGGTGGTTCGCGTAGGCGTCGAACATGAAGCGCGCGGTCGGGTCGAAGGTCACGACCACGTCCGGCCGGTACTTGCGGATGAGCCGCGTGATGTCCCGCCGCAGGTCGAGCGTGTGCACGAGGTACCCGTCCTCGTAGCCGAGGAACTCGAAGTTCTTCACGCCCAGGATGCGGCCCGCGGCGCGCTGCTCCGCCTCGCGGATCTCGGCGAGGCGCGTGGAGGTCATCTCCGGGTCCTCGCTGCCCTTGTTGCCGTTCGTGATGACCACGTAGGTCACCTCGGCGCCCCGCCCCGCCCACTTCGCGGCCGTGCCGGCCACCATGAACTCGGCGTCGTCCGGGTGGGCGACGACGACCATCGCCCGCTCCGGCTGGAACTCGTCGGTGCCTTCTTCGGTCATGGGGATACGTCCTCCGTTTGGTGTGGTGTCGGGATGGTCGGGGAAGCCGTCAGAACGTGGCGATCGGGTTTACCGGCGAGCCGGTGCCCCCGCGCACATGCAGCGGCGCGATAGACAGCAGGAACTCCCAGCGCCCCTCTTCCGCGCAGGCCTCCGCCAGCGGGTCGAGGAAGGCGTTGTCGAGCAGCGGCAGCCCCATGTAGACGATCGTGAACACGTGCACGGGTCCGCCAGGCGCGTCGTCGAATAGCGGGTAGGAGTGGGGGCGTGAATCGAGCATGTCCCAGCCGAGGATGGCCGCGTCCGCCTGCTTCAGCACGGGCACGCAGTCGACGTGAAGGCCGGGCGTCGGCGGGATGCCGGGCACCATCTCGGGGTTGTCCGCGAGGAACGCGGGGCGAGCCCCCCGCACGAGCACGGCGTCGCCGGGCCGGAGCTCGAGACCCTCGGCTTCGGCGGCGGCTTCCAGCTCCCAGCCGCGGGTGGGCCGGTCGGGGGTCACGTAGTCGGTCCCGCGCAGCCGCGGGATGTCGAGCAGCACGCCGCGCGTGATGATGCCGTCCTTCCAGGCCGCCACCGCCCCCGTCCGCGCGCCCGCCGAGGTCACCTCCTCGGCGGCGTCCTTCCCGTTCCACATCTTCCCTTCCCAGAAGATGTGGCAGAGCGCGTCGACGTGCGTCGTCGCGTACCCGTGGAACACGAGCCCGATGTAGTCGGCGGAGACTCCCGGGCCGATGGTCATGAAGTGCTGGGCGGGCCTCCAGTTTCCGGGAGCGCCCTGCGTGTTCAGCGGGTAGGAGCACGACACCGAGCGGCCGCTGCGCACCAGCGCCGCCGCCTCGCGGCGCTTCTCGGGCGTAATCAGGTTGATCGTGCCGGCGCTGTCGTCGGGTCCCCAGCGCCCCCAGTTGCTGCACGTCTCGAAGTAGGAGCGAACCTCCTCTTCGCTGGGCTCGGGGTGCGCATCTGCTGACATCGATCCCTCCCTCTCCGCGGGAATCCTACGCATCTCCCCCGAACGGCGAAGCCGGTTCCGGGGCGCGCTCAGCCCTGTGGGGGCGGCGCGCGCAGGGGGAAGGTGGCGACCGTGTCGTGGCGGGCGCCGTCCGGTTGGAGGCGGCTGCGTACCAGGGAAATCTCGGTCGTCCGCCACTCGCACTCCGGGATCTCGATCTTCCCCACCGCCACCTCGAGCTCGGCCCGCTGGCGGGTTCCTACCTCGTTCCGAACCCGCCCCAGTGTCAGGTGCGGCCGGAAGGGACGCGTCTCTCGCTCGAAGCCGACCACCGACAGGGCGCGGTTCACGTCCCGCGCGAGCGCCTCCAGCCGGAGGACGTCCCCGGCGACCGCCGCCCACATCACGCGCAGTCCCTCGCGCCCGCCGAACGTTCCGATGTTCGAGAGCTCCAGGAAGAAGGCCGAGTGCCGCACGACCGCTTCCTGCAGCGCCATCTTCACCGCCGGGATCTGCCGCTCGGGCACCTCGCCCAGGAACTTCAGCGTGACGTGCAGGTTGGACGGATTCACCCATCGCACGGCGCCGTCGCTCTGCTCCCGCAGGCTCTCCACGAGCCCGCCGACGGTGTGCCGCACGTCCTCGGGCAGTTCGCACGCGACGAACAGGCGGTGGGTCTTCTCGGTTGGCTCGGTCATCTCAGCAAAGCCGCCTGCGCGCGTTTTCTCCCGCGATTGCTCCGGCGTCGCCGGCGTCGAGTCCGGCAAGCGCCCTCTTCAACTCGGCTCCCGGCCTTCGCAGGGGGAAGTCCGAAGCGAAGAGGACGCGCTCCGCGCCCGCTGTCGCCACGAGGCGCGCAATCGCCCCGGAATCGTAAAGCAGGCTCGCCGCCGCCGTATCGAACAGCAGGTTTGGGACGGCTTCCCGGACTTCCGGCATGGACAGGTAGAACGACGCTCCCGCCCCCAGGTGCGCCCCCACCATCGTGACTTCGGGGGCGGCCGTCGCGACCTCGATCAGCTCTGCCGGAGAAAGGCCGCCGTCCTTCCCCGGATAGCGGTGGCCGACCGGCTCGCTTGAGTGCCAGACGAGCGCGGCCCCCGCCTCGCCCGCGAGCGCGGCGAGTCGCCGGCCTGCATCCCCGAGCGGGTCCCAGCCCTGTGTCCCCGGACGCAGCTCCCCGAAGCCCCGGGCGCCCTGGGCGAGCGCGCGCTCCGCCTCCCGCTCCCAGCCCGCGAGCGCCGGGTTCACCGTCGCGAACGGCACGATCGCGCGCGGTGTCTCGGCGGCGACCCCGAGGAGATACTCGTTCTGCTCCGCGACCTCGCGCTCGCCGGCGAAGGCGAAGCCGCAGGCGACCGCCGCCTCGATGCCGTCTTCGCCCAGTGCTGCGAGCAACTCCGGCGCGCCCGCGATGGCCGCGTTGCGATCCCCGTAGATCTCGGCGAAGCCCGCGTCACGGCCCGCGATGGCTTCGCGCGCCCGCGCCTGCGAGGGAGGAAAGAGGTGTGTATGCGCGTCGATTGTCACCGCGAGCGATCGTAGCAGATGGGGTACGCTCAACCCGTGGGCCTCTTTATCGACGTGACCATCGACGAGGCCGCCTGCGCTTCGAAGCCCGAGTGCCGCGAGTGCGTCCAGAGCTGCCCCGTCGACATCCTCGAACGCGACCCCGGCGAGCGTGTCGCGCGCGTCATCGACGACAACGTCGACGAGTGCATCCTCTGCGACCTCTGTGTCGAACGCTGCCCGGTCGAGGCGGTGACGGTAACGAAGCTGTACGTTGATTCTTCAGGAAGCGTGCTGAAGGGCTGATTCTGGCAGCGGCACCTGCCAGCGGTCGATGGGCTCATAGACAACGGGCCCCTCGCCGTCGTCGTCCGAGAGCCAAGCCTCCATCGCTTCGGCGATGTTGGTCCGCAGCTCGTCGAGCGTCTCCCCTGAGGAGAAGCACCCGGGCATCTCCGCGACGAGCGCCCAGTACCCACCCTCTTCGGCTTCGTAAACAAGCACCGTGACATCCATGCTGGGCTCCTGAATCAATGCCTAGCCGCGCTCGACGGCCTGCCGCAGCCAGACGATGTGGGCGCTCTCCTCGAGCGCGGTCAGCCAGTGGAGCGCGTCCCAGAGCGAACCGCCCCGCGCGTACGCCCCGTGCCCGCGCAGCAGCGCCACGCGCGATTCCCGCAGGGCGGTCGCGATCTTCTCCTCCTGCGTCGGCCCCTGCTCGATCACCGGCACCGAGGGGATGTGCAGCTGCCCCTCCAGGTCTTCCGGCTTGAACACGTCCCGGTTGAAGGAGAGGGCGATGGCGTGGTGGGGATGGGCGTGCGCGATCGCGCCCGCCTGCGTGGTCGCGTAGATGGTCCAGTGCAGGATCGTGTCGCTCGACGGGGGCGGCGCCTCGTGCCGCCCGTCGGGATACACGCGGCTGATGTCGAGCTTCTTCAGGTGGCCGAGGGCCGTGCCCGTGCCCGTGATCCACATCTCGTGGCCGTCACGGATGCTCAGGTTGCCGCCGCGGCTGCTGACCATGCCGAGCTGGTAGAGGTCACGCCCGACCCCTGCCAGCTCGTGCAGCGTCGCCTCCGGAACGGCCATCGGGGGAGGATAGCCCTCCGCTAGACCTCGCGGAACTCGCCCTCGACGGTGCCTTCCTCGGCGCCGCCCGCGCTCGCGCCCGGATCGAAGCCGCCGCCGGCGGCGCCGTCCGGCCCCGGACCGTCGCCCGGCTGGCCGTACACGGACTCGCCGACCTTCTGCAGCGCCTGCGTCAGCTCGTCGAGCGCCGCCTGGATGCGTTCCTTCGTGGCGTCGTCGTCGCCCTCGGCCTCGAGCGCCTCGCGCACCGCCTTCACCTTCTCCTCGACGTCCGCCTTGAGGGCCTCGTCGATCTTGTCGGCGTTGTCGGTGAGCGTCTTCTCCGCCTGGTAGGCGGCGCTGTCGGCCAGGTTGCGCAGCTCAATCATCTCGCGGCGGCGCAGGTCCTCGTCCGCGTGCAGCTCGGCGTCGCGCTGCATCTGCTGGATCTCTTCCTCGCTCAGCCCGCTCGACGCCTGGATCGTGATCTTCTGCTCGCGACCCGTGCCCTTGTCCGCCGCGTGCACGTTCACGATGCCGTTCGCGTCGATGTCGAACGTGACCTCGATCTGGGGCACGCCGCGCGGCGCCGGCAGGATGCCGTCCAGCGTGAACTTGCCGAGCGACTTGTTATCCGGGGCCATCGGGCGCTCGCCCTGGAGCACGTGGATCTCCACGCTCGGCTGGTTGTCGGCCGCCGTGCTGAACACCTGGCTCTTGGCCGTCGGGATGGTCGTGTTGCGCGGGATGATGGTCGTCATCACGCCGCCCAGCGTCTCGATGCCGAGCGTCAGCGGCGTCACGTCGAGCAGGAGCACGTCCTGCACGTCGCCCATCAGCACGCCCGCCTGGATGGCGGCGCCGATCGCGACCACCTCGTCCGGGTTGACGCCCTTGTGGGGCTCCTTCCCGAAGAACTCGCCCACGAGCGCCTGCACGGCCGGCATGCGGGTCTGGCCGCCCACGAGCACGATCTCGTCGACGGCGTCGGCGGTCTTGCCGGCGTCATCGAGCGCCTTCTTCACAGGTTCGAGGGTGCCCCGCAGCAGGTCGCCCACGAGCTGCTCGAGCTTCGCCCGGCTGAGCGTGAGGTTGAGGTGCTTGGGCCCGCTCGCATCGGCGGTGATGAAGGGCAGGTTGATCTCCGACTGCTGCGCGCTGGAAAGCTCGATCTTCGCCTTCTCCGCCTCCGCCTTCAGGCGCTGGAGCGCCTGGCGGTCCTGCCGCAGGTCGATTCCCTCGGTCTGGCGGAACTCGTCGACCAGCCAGTCGATGATGCGGTCGTCGAAGTCGTCGCCGCCGAGGTGGGTGTTGCCGTTCGTGCTCAGCACCTGGAAGGTGCCGTCGCCGATCTCGAGGATGGAGATGTCGAACGTGCCTCCGCCGAGGTCGTAGACCGCGATGACCTCGTCGTCCTTCTTGTCGAGGCCGTAGGCCAGCGAGGCTGCGGTCGGCTCGTTGATGATGCGGAGCACGTTCAGGCCCGCGATGCGGCCCGCGTCCTTCGTCGCCTGCCGCTGCGCGTCGTTGAAGTAGGCCGGCACGGTGATCACGGCCTCGGTCACGGTCTCACCCAGGTAGGCTTCCGCGTCCGCCTTCAGCTTCTGCAGGATCATGGCGCTGACCTCGGGCGGGCTGTGGTCGCCCTCGCCCATCGTCACCTGCACGTCGCCGTTCTCGGCGGCGCTGATGCGGTACGGCATCGAGCCCGCGCCCCGCTGCACCTCGGGGTCGCTGTGCTTCCGCCCCATGAACCGCTTGATGCTGTAGACGGTGTCCTCGGGGTTCGTGATCGCCTGGCGCTTGGCCACCTGGCCCACGAGCCGCTCGCCTCCCTTGGTCAGGGCGACGACCGACGGGGTCGTGCGCGTGCCTTCGGCGTTCGGGACCACGGTAGGCTCGCCGCCTTCCATCACGGCCATGGCGCTGTTCGTGGTGCCCAGGTCGATTCCCAGTACTTTCGGCATGTTCGTTCCTCCTGACGGTGGTCTCTCGGGGCGGCTAGTCGCCCTTGTCTTCGCTTTCGGTTGATTCGCCTGGCTCCGGCTCGCCGCCCTCGCCCACGATCACCATCGCGGGGCGGATGACGGCGCCGCTCAGGGCGTAGCCCTTCTGGACGACGTGCAGGCAGACGTTCTCGGGGCCGGGGGCGCGGCCCACGGCCTCGTGCTGCGTGGGGTCGAAGGTCTCGCCCTCGGCGGGCACCTCCGTCACGCCCATGCTCTCCAGCAGGCCGCCCAGCTTGCGCTCGATGGCGAGCACGCCCTGCACCCAGTTCAGCCCGGCGAGCGTGCTGTCGAGTGTCTCGACGGCGCGCCCGAAGTCGTCCCGGATGGGCAGCAGGTTGATCACCAGCGCGGCGCTCGCGAGGCGCGCCTGCTCGGCCCGCTCCTGCTCGACGCGGCGCTTGTAGTTCGCGTGGTCGGCGGCCGCCCGCTTCCAGTTCGCCTCGAAGCGCTCGGCCTGGGCCAGCGCGGCCTCGAGCTGCTCCTGCAGGCCCTCGGCGGGCGCCTCCTCGGGCGCTGGCGTCTCGGCTTCCGCATCGGACGCGGCGGCGTCGCCGCTGTCCTCGGCCATGCGCGCGGCCGCGCGCTTGTCGACGAACCTGGGAGCGTCGCTGTCGCTCATTGGTCCTCCTCGGGTGTGCCCGCCGCCTCCGTGTCGCCGTAGAAGCGGCGCATCAGCTCGGTCAGGACGTCGCTCACGTAGCGCACGTGCGCGACGGCGTCGGGATAGTCGAGCCGGGTCGGGCCCAGCAGCCCGATGAGGCCCCCGGCCCCTCCCGCCGGTCCGTAGCGCGAGAGCACGAAGCTCATGTCGCGGTAACGCTCGGCGGGATTCTCGTCGCCGATCACGATCGCCACGTCGTCGCTCCCGAGCGCCCGCGCCGGAATCGCGCGCTGCAGGCGCGAGGTCTCGACCGCCTCGAGCGTGTCGAGCAGGCGGTCGCTGTCGCCTTCGTATTCGGGCTGGCGCAGCAGCTCGCGCACGCCCTCGATGACGGGCGTCTCGCTGGCGGCGTCCTCCTCGCTGCGGAGCAACGCCACCACCTGGTCGACCACCTGCCGCTCGACGGCGGCGGCCGCCGGCACCCTCGCCTCGATCTCCGAGGCGGTCTTGCCCTCAAGCTGCTGGTTCAGGCGGCCGGCCAGCCGCGTGAGCTGGTCCTGCGTCGTCGCCTCCTCGAACTGCAGCGTGTGCTGCAGAACGGCGGCGTCGTTCATCACCACCACCAGCAGCGCGCTCTCCTCCGTCAGCTCGACCAGCTGCAGCTGCTTCAGCCGCACCTCCACCATGTGGGGCGGCGTCGCGATCGCGGCCGTGTGCAGCGAGTTCGCCAGCACGCTCGCCGAGAGCGACAGCCAGCGCTGCAGGTTGACCGCGCTCTGGTGGAACTGGTGCAGGATCGTCAGCTCCTCCGCGCTGCTCAGGCGGCGCTCGCCCATGAGCGAGCCGACGTACGTGCGGTAGCCGAGGTTGCTCGGCACCCGCCCCGCCGACGTGTGGGGATGCGTGATCAGGCCGTCTTCCTCGAGGGCCTTCATTTCGCTGCGAACGGTGGCGCTGGAGAGGTCCAGATCGTGCCGCGCCACGAGCGCCGCGGAGCCGATCGGCTGCGCGCTCTCGACGTAGTCCTCGATGATGAAGGCGAGGATCCTGGCCCTTCGCTCTGACAATGCCATTGTGAACCTTGACGACCTATGTTAGCACTCTCGGGGCAAGAGTGCTAATGACCCGATCGGATACACTCGCACCATGCCCATCGGCCTGCTCGGAGGCACCTTTGACCCCCCGCACGTCGGCCATCTCGTCCTCGGCGAGTGCGCCCGCGAGCAGCTTGGTCTCGAACGCGTCTACTTCATGCCCGCGGGCGATCCGTGGCGCAAGGCCGGCCTCGGCGTGAGCTCCGCCGCCCACCGCCTCGCCATGACCCACCTCGCCATCGCGGACAATCCCGGCTTCCACCTCGACGAGCGCGAGATCGAGCGCATCGGCCCCACCTACACCGTCGACACCCTGCGCGAGATGCACGCCCAGGGCCTCGACGATGTCGTCCTCATCCTCGGCAGCGACGCCCTCGCGGACATGCCCGCCTGGCGCGACCCCGACGTCATCACCGCCCTCGCCCGCCTCGCCGTCGCCCCCAAGGGCGCCGACCAGGGCGAGCAAGCCTGGCTGGCCGCGCAGTTGGGCCTCGATACCCCGCCAATCGTCGTCGAGATGCCCCCGCTCCCGGTCAGCTCAACGCTCGTGCGCGAGCGCGTCCGCGAGAGGATGTCCATCCGCTACCTCGTGCCCGCGGCCGTCGAGGACTACATCCGCGAGCACGGCCTCTACCGGTAGCGCTCCCGCAGCGCCGCCTCCAGCGCCGCCGCCCGGATGGGCGCCCGCGCGACCTCCTCGCCGCCGGCCGCGATCACGGGGACCGCGTAGTTGTAGCGGGCGCGAAGCTCGGGGTTCGCATCGATGTCGATCGCGTCAATTGAGAAGCCGAGGCGCTCGGCGAGCGCGTCGAGGAGCGCCCGCGTCTCGTCGCAAAGGGGACAGTCGGGGCGCGTGTAGAGGGTGACCGGGCCGGGGGCGCTCATGCCGGGGAGGGTGTCGACTCGTCCTCGGCTTCTTCCGGCGGCGGACCGAGCACGCGGTCCTCCCACTCATCCGTGATCCCGCCCGGGTACCGGCGGAACACACCCGCCAGGATGATGGCGAGCCCGATGACGATCGCCGCCACGATCTGCGGCACGGGGATGCCGTCGACCGTCTGCTCGTCGATGCGGAACTCGGAGAGCCCGAAGCGCATCACCGAGTAGAGGATGGCGTACGTGCAGAATGTCCAGCCGGGGACCTTGATCACCCGCCTCGCCACGAACAGCAGGATCGCGAGGATGACGAAGTCGCCGAGCAGCTCGTAGCCCCCCGCCGCCGGGTGCACGGCCTGCCCCAGTTCGCCCAGCGTGTTCGGGTGCACGTAGACGAACGCCCAGGGCAGATCGCTGGCGGTCGCCAGGTGCTCCCCGTTGATGAGGTCGCCGATACGCCCGAGGCCCTGTCCGAGGATCATTCCCGGGCCGGCCGCATCCAGGCAGATGCCGATGGGGTAGCGCTGGATGGCGCCGTAGATCACCCCGCCCAGCACTCCCCCGATGAGGCCCCCGTAGAGGGTGATGCCCCCTTCGGTGATGTCCGTCACGATCGCCGCCAGGTCGTTCTCGAAGCGGTCCCAGTGCTCGAACACGAAGAAGAGCCGCGCTCCCACGATCGCGCTGACCACCGACACGAGCGCGATCTCCTGCCCGACGTCGGAAGGCACGCCGTCGACCCGCGCGAGGTACACCGACAGGCTCACGCCGCAGATGATCCCGATCGCGGTGAACAGCCCGTGCCACGTGATCGTCAGCCCGAAGATCTTCCCGATGTCCGGGTCGATGTCGATCGTGATGGAGAGGAGCAGGGCCAGGGAAGAGAGGTCCATCGGCGGGTATCGTACGGCGCGTTTCGCTCACGGGCGAAGCCGTTTGCCGCCGGTTCGCGCGAGGCCGTAGGCTTGCCTGCCATGTCAGGCATGGAAGGCAAGACCGCCCTCGTCTCCGGCGTCTCCAACGACCGCTCCATCTCGTGGGGCATCGCGAAGGCGATGCACGAGGCCGGCGCCACTGTCGCCCTCTCCTACGGCCCCGCCATGGAGAAGCGCGTCCGCCCTCTCGCCGAGAGCATCGGCTGCGACTTCGTGGAGTACTGCGACGCCACGAGCGACGAGAACATCGAGTCGCTCTTCGCCAAGCTCGCCGACCGCTACGGGACGATCGACGCGGTCGCCCACGGCATCGTCGGGGCGAAGCGCGACGACCTCTCCCGCCCCTTCATCGAGACGAGCCGCGACGGCTTCCTGCTTGCCCAGGAGCTCTCCGTCTACTCGCTCGTCGCCCTCACCCGCGCCGCCCGGCCGCTCATGCCCGAGGGCGGCAGCGTGGTCACCCTCTCCTACCACGGCTCCCAGAAGATGATGCCGAGCTACAACGTGATGGGCGTCGCCAAGGCCGCCCTCGAGTCCGCTGTCCGCTACCTCGCCTCCGACGTGGGGCCGCAGGGCATCCGTGTCAACGCCATCAGCGCTGGCCCTGTCCGCACGCTTTCTGCTGCGGGCGTGGGCGAGTTCCGCAACCTCTACAAGGTCTTCCCCCAGGTCACGCCTCTGCGCCGCCACATCTCGATCGAGGACGTGGGCGCCGCCGCCGCCTTCCTCGCCAGCGACGCCGGCGCCAACATCAGCGGCCAGGTGCTCTACGTCGACGGCGGCTTCAACACGCTCGGCATGGCCATGCCCCCCGACGAGGAAGAGGGCTAGCGGACGCCATGAAGGCGATCGTCATCGAGAAATCCGGCGCGGGCGGCTCGCTCGTCTACCGCGACGTGCCGGACCCCATCGTCGGCCCCGACGATCTGCTCGTCGCCGTGCGCGCCTGCGCCCTCAATCGCGCCGACGTGCTCCAGCGCATGGGCGGCTACCCCCAGCCCGGACCGAGGCCGGAGTTCGAGATTCCCGGCCTCGAGTACGCCGGCGAGGTCGTCGAAGCCGGCTCGCGCGTCGAGGGTTTCGCCCCCGGTGACCGCGTCATGGGCCTCGTCCCGGGCGGCGGCTACGCCGAGCTTGTGAGCGTCCCCCAGCGCCTCGCCCTGAAGGTTCCCGACTCGTTGAGCTGGCAGGAGGCGGGCGCGACCCCCGAGGTCTACATCACCGCCCACGACGCCCTCATCCAGTGCAGCCTGCAGGCCGGCGAGCGCGTGCTCATCCACGCCGTTGGGTCGGGTGTCGGCGTCGCCGGCGTCCAGATCGCGAAGGCGATGGGCGCCTCGCAGGTCTTCGGCACCGCGGGCAGCGCCGAGAAGCTCGCCCGCGCCGCCGAGCTGGGCCTCGACGTGGGCGTGAACTACCGCGAGCAGGACTTCGCCGAGGTTGTCCGTGAAGCCACCGCTGGCGCCGGCGTCGACGTCGTCCTCGACGTCATCGGCGCCGACTACTGGGAGCGGAACCTGCGCGCGCTCGCGCGCCAGGGCCGCATGGTCGAGGTCGGCCTGATGAGCGGAGCCGACCTTCAGAACGCGAGCCTCGGACCCCTCCTGATGAAGCGCCTTCAGGTGCGCGGCACCACCCTCCGCGCCCGGCCCCTCGAGCAGAAGGCGCAGGCGACCCGCGCCTTCGAGAAAAGCGTCCTCCCCCACATCGCCTCGGGACGCATCAAGGTCGTCGTCGACAGCGTCTACCCGCTGAGCGAGGCCGCCGCAGCGCAGGCCTACATGGAGGCCAACGCCAACTTCGGCAAGATCGTCCTCGAGCCCTAGGCGCCTGCGATTGGGCGCTACTTGATGCCCTCGTACCAGCCCACGCCGAACAGGAAGTCGCCGCGGCGCACGATCCACGTGTGCTTGAGCGCATCCTCGCGCGTCTCGGGGTGCGTGAACAGGTAGCTGACCCACTGCCCCGCGCCACCGTCGACGGTGGCGGCGAAGACCTCGCCGTAGTTGAAGCCGGTGGCGTCGATCCGTTCCCGCGTCGTGCCCACGATGTCGGGCCGGTTGGAGTTGGCGACCGAGTAGAGCTCGCCGTCGCGCTCCTCGAGCACGAAGACGTACCAGGAGCCGTCCAGGGCCTCGGGCGAGTTGTAGTGGTCGATCGTGGCCTCGATCCCGTCCCGCTCGTAGCGCGCGAGCGCCTGCTCGACGAGCCAGATGGTGTAGGCGGGGGCGTTCGTCTTCGAGGGCGCGGGCGCGGCGTGGCTGGAGTAGTCGTACCAGCCGGAGCCGAAGAGGAGGCCGCCACTCCGGACCACCCAGGCGTGCTTGCGCTGCTGTTCGCCTGTGTCGGGGTTGAGGAAGACGTACGTGATCCAGCGCCCGTCCTCATCGGCGGCCGCCATCGCCGAACCGAAGTGGTAGCCCGTGGCGTCCGTGCCGAGCGGGTCGGTCAGCAGTGACTGCCCGATCAGGTCCTCGTTGAAGTGCCCGATGAGCACGCTGCTCGGTGCGTCGAAAACGAAGACGTACCAGGGGCCGTCCACGCTCTCCTGCGAGCTGTAGCGCGCGACCGCGGCCTCGCGCCCCTCCGCCTCGTAGTAGGCCACCGCCTGCTCGACGAGCCAGATGGTGTAAGCGGGGCCGTTCGCCTGCGAGGGGGCGTCGCCGTCGTCGTCACCCGCGAGGGCGAGAATCCCGACGACCAGGGCGGCGGCGGCGAGACCGATCCCAAGCACCCCGAGCCCAGCCAGGACCGTCAGTTTCACGTTCGACATTACGTTCCTCTGGTGTAGTTCGATGTTGCGCTCATACGGTACCGGACGCGCTCGTACGAGCTTCGTGAGCAAGCTTTCGAGGGGCTACCGCGGCCCACCCTCCCTTGCGGTGTCCAGGGCCGCGTGCAGCTCGTCGAAGTGCCCGATGCGGCGGTGGGGGTGGGCCGGCGGGTCGTCCGGGAACTCCAGCCGCTCGCGGTGAATCCACACGCTGTGGACCCCGACACTCCGCGCCCCGCCGATGTCGGCGTACAGGTTGTCGCCCACCATCCAGGCCTCGCCCGGGGCCGCCCCCGTCCCCGCCAGCGCCTGCCGGAACACGCCGGGGTCGGGCTTGCCCTTCCCGAACTCGCTCTCGATCACGATCTCGTCGAAGTACGGCTCCAGGTGCCAGCGCCCGATCTTCTCGCGCTGCGTGTCCGACGAGCCGTTCGTGACCATCCCCAGCCGGAAGCCCTGTGACCGCAGCGCCTCCAGCGTTTTGATGGCGTCCGGGAACGGCGCGACGCGCTCCAGGTACCCCCGAAGCGACCGCCCGGCGATCTCCTCCGCGTCCGAGTCATCGAGCCCCATCGACAGCAGGGACAGGCGCACGACGATGGTGCGCGACTCCAGCGGCTTCACGCGGTACTCGCCGACCGCCTCCTCGTCCGCCCAGAAGAGGGCGCTCTCGCGGCGGATGGTTTCGCGCAGGTCGCCTGCGGCGCACCCGAGGCCGGGCGCCAGGTCGGCGCAGATCTCCTCCCACGAGCTTTGCATGGCGGTCCACATGTCGAGCAGCGTGTCGTCGAGGTCGAAGAGGATGGCCTTCGGCGTCATGCGTCCCTCCGGCGCACGCCCGCGACCACCTCGACCCCGTCGAGCGTGAACGTCGTCCGCTGCGCGTCGTCGGGTGGCGCTTCCGTGTGCAGTTCGACCGAGAGCGTCTCGCCCTGCACGTAGTCGCCGTGCGCGGCCAGCACGCGGGCGATGGTCTCGCCGCCCGCGCACCAGCTCGTGATCCGGTCACTCAGCTCGAAGTCCGCCTCGCGGCGCAGGTCCTGGATGTGACGCACGAGCTCGCGGGCGATGCCCTCGTCCGCGAGCTCGGCGCTGATGGCGGTGGCCACCCCGACCGTGTACCCGGCCTCGCTCACGACCGCGTACCCCTCGCCCTCGCGCATCTCGACGAGCAACTCGTCGGGCGCAAGCTCGTGGCCCGCGACCGTGACGCCCTGGCCCGCGCGGACTGCCGCCGCCACCTCCCCGGCGTCGAGCTCGCCGAGAGCAGCGCGCACCGCCCCCACCTCGCGCCCGAGCCGTGGGCCCAGCACCGGCAGGTTCGGCTTGATCTCGAACGTGACAATGCCCGCTTCGTCCTCCAGCGTGCTGAGCGCCTTCACGTTCAGTTCCTCCAGCAGGAGCGCCTCCTGCCGCGCAAGCACGGCCGCCTCCGCGTCGTCGCGGGGGCGGACCAGCACCTCCGCCAGCGGCTGGCGCACCTTGATCGAGGCCTTCGCCCGCGCCGCCCGCCCCATCGAGGCGACCCGCTTCACGAGCTGCGTCTCCGCGTTCAGCGACTCGTCCACGAACACGTCGCCGCCCGGCACGAGCGCGACCGGCTCGGGCCAGTCCGCGAGATGGACGCTCTCCGGTGCGTCCCCGTCGACCGAGCGAGCCAGGTTGCCCCACAGCTCCTCCGCCAGGAACGGCGTGAACGGCGCGAGCAGCCGCGCCAGCGTCGTCAGGGCCGTGTGCAGCGTGAAGTACGCGCTGCGCTTGTCCGCGTCGTCCCCGGAAACCCCGCGCCAGAAGCGGCGCCGCGAGCGCCGCACGTACCAGTTCGAGAGGTCGTCCACGAACGCCTCGATGGCGCGAGACGCGACCGTCGGGTCGTAGTCGTCGAGCCCGGCGGTTACGCGTTCGGTGAGGGCGTTCAGCTCGCTCAGGAGCCAGCGGTCCAGCTCCGGCGGCTCGCCTTCGGGGCGCTCGCGCGGGTCCAGCCCGTCGATGTTCGCGTAGCTCACGAAGAAGCTGTAGACGTTCCAGAGCGTGAGCTGGAAGCGCCGCAGGCTCTCGTTCATGAGCCGCACGCTGAAGCGCCGCGAGCTCCCCACCGGCGCCGACGCGTAGATGTACCAGCGCACGGCGTCCGCCCCCAGCTCGTCCAGCAGGTCGAACGGCTCGATCACGTTGCCCCGGCTCTTCGACATCTTCACGCCGTCCTCGTCGAGGATGTGGCCGTGGCAGATGACGTTCCGGTAGCTGATCTCCTCCGGCGTCGCCTCCGCCGCGTTCAGCAGCGCCGCCTCCGCGTGCAGCGTGTAGAACCACCCGCGCGTCTGGTCGATCGCCTCGCAGATGAAGTCGGCCGGGAAGGCCCGGTCGAACTCGTCCTGGTTCTCGAACGGGTAGTGCCACTGCGCGTACGGCATCGCCCCGCTGTCGAACCAGGCGTCCGCGACCTCCGGGATGCGCCGCATCTCCCCGCCGCACCCGTCTGCTTCGCAGCGCAGCGTGATCGCGTCGATGTAGGGGCGGTGCAGGTCGTCGAGCCCCTCCGCCGCGGCCCGGTCGACCGCCAGCTCCGCCAGCTCCGCCCGTGACCCGACGACCGTCACGTCCGGGCACTCGCCGCACACCCAGAACGGCAGAGGCGTGCCCCAGTACCGCTCCCGGCTGACGGCCCAGTCGATGTTGTTCTCGAGCCAGTTGCCGAAGCGCCCTCGCTTGATGTGGTCGGGCTGCCAGTTGATGCGCGCGTTCCCCGAGAGCAGCCGCTCCCGCTGCGCCGTCGTGCGGATGTACCAGCTCGGCTTGGCGTAGTAGAGCAGCGGCGAGTCGCAGCGCCAGCAGAACGGGTAGGTGTGCTTGATGCGCTCGCTGCGCAGCAGCAGCCCCCGCGCCTCGAGGTCGCGGATGACCTCGCGGTCGGCGTCCTTGGCGAACTGTCCCTCACCAGGCAGCCCGTCCGCCATCGTCCCGTGCGTATCGATGGGCTGGGCGAACAGCAGGCCATGCGCCTTGCCGTCCTCGAAGTCCTCGCCGCCGAACGCCGGTGCGATGTGCACGATGCCGGTGCCGTCCTCGAGCGAGACGTGGTCCGCCACGAGCACGCGGCGCAGTCCCTCGGTCACCTCGCCCGCCTCCAGCGGCCGCAGGTGGCCGTCGCTCCCGAAGCGGCGAACCGTCGCCCCCAGCCTCTCGGGCCGGTACAGCGGCTCGTACGCGAGCCCCACCAGCTCGGACCCCCGGAAGGTCCGGAGGGCGTCGCGCTTCTCGCCGAGCACGCTCTCCACCAGCGCCTCCGCCACGATCAGCCCTTCGCCCTCGTGCTCGTAGAGGCCGTAGGCGGCGTCATCCATCACCGCGAGGGCGGTGTTCCCCGGCAGCGTCCACGGCGTCGTCGTCCAGGCCACGATGCTCGTGGCCGTCCCGTCGAGCCCGAGCCGCTCGCGCGCCTCCGCGGGCAGCCGGAACTTGATGTAGACGCTCGGGTCGGAGACGTCGTCCTGGTACCCCTGCGAGAGCTCGTGGTCGCTCAGGCTCGTCTCGCAGCGCGGGCAGTGCGGCGTGCTCCGGTAGTCCTGGTACACCAGCCCGTGGTCCCAGAGCTGCTTGAAGATCCACCAGCCGCTCTCGATGTAGTCGTTGTCGTAGGTGACGTACGGGTTCTCCATGTCCGCCCAGAACGCGATCCGCTCCGTCAGCTCCTCGAAGTCGCCCACATGGCGGTTCACGCTCTCCCGGCACTTCGCGTTGAAGCGGTCGATGCCGTAGGCCTCGATCTCGGGCTTCGAGTTCAGCCCCAGCTCCTTCTCCACCTCGATCTCGACCGGCAGGCCGTGCGTGTCCCAGCCCGCTTTCCGGGGCACGCGGTAGCCCCGCATCGTCTTGTAGCGCGCGAACAGGTCCTTGATGACGCGCGGCATGATGTGGTGGACGCCCGGACGGCCGTTCGCCGTCGGCGGCCCCTCGTAGAACACGAACAGGTTCTCCTCGGGCCGCTCCTCGATGCTGCGCCGGAAGACGTCGTGCTCGCGCCAGAACTCGAGGATGCCCGTCTCGAGCTCGGGAAAGCTGACACTCGGATCGACTGGACTGAAGAGATGGGACACTTCCGGCCTCCCGCGCGCGGATTGCCGGGACGGACAATGGATACAAGAAAGCCCGTCCCGGTCAGGGACGGGCGCAACACCCGCGGTACCACCCTGCTTCCCGCACGAGGCGGGCGCTCTGCGGAGCGCCATCACGCTCCTGCCCTCGGTAACGGGGGGCGGTCCGCACCTGCGGACACGTTCCGTCCGGGTCTACTTGCCGGCGCCGCCGGCGTTCGGCCGGAAGCTCGGGAGGGATGTTCACGTCCGCCTGCAGCGCCCCCTCGCACCGAACGGGGCTCGCTGAGCGCAGGAACGGGACGCTACTCGTCTCCGTCAATGCCTCTGGAGCTAGTGAACCAGCGCCCCGTGAACGGGTCAAACACGCGCGGAATGGTCGGCTAGAACTGCTGCAGCGAGTACTCCGCCGCGCCCAGGCTGACGCCGAATCCCATGATCACCAGCGTCAGGATGAGCCCGGTGATGCTCAGCACCATCGAGGTGATGCGCAGGCGACGGAGGTCCTTGTCGGAAACGGTCCCGCCCCGGGCCTGCTCCTCCATCGCGTCCACCTGGCTGGGGCCGACCACGAACATGTGCAGCCCCACCAGCACGATCATTACCACCAGCAGCACCATCTTGATGACGAACACGACGCCGTAGCGAACGTCGAAGAACGCCGTCCCCTCGACGATGTTGTGGTAGTCGCGCCAGGTCATGATCAGGTAGGTGCCGCCGATCAGGATCAGCAGGAGGCCGGCGCCCCCGATCCAGCCGAAGCGCGTCGTGATCGTGCGCATCGCCGCCACGCGCGTCTGCAGGTCCTCGATCTGGCGGGAGGCGGGCACCCAGGCGAACGCCAGGAAGAACTGTGGCCCCACGAACAGCGCGATGCCGAGGACGTGCAGCCAGACAGCGGCGATATGCAGGAAGTTCTCCACGAACGCGCCTCCTCGGGGTGGCCCCGGCCTGCGAGCTTAGGCGCGCCCGACGCGCGAGCGCAACGGTGGCCGTCCGCCGTTCAGGCGGAGGCGCTCACCGCCGCCGCTTCGTCTTCGGGCGCTGCCTCGGCGCCGATGGGCGCGAGCAGCCGCTCGCGCACCCAGCGAGCCATCCCGCGAGGCTGGGCGAAGGTCAGCTCGTGCCCCGCCCCGTGCGCGATCCGCAAGGGCCAGCCCCGTTCCCGCGCCAGCTCCACCACCGGCTCGAGCGGCGTGACGCGGTCGGCATCGCCGTGGATGAGCGCGACGGGCGTGCCCATCTCCGGCGCGAGCCGCCGGGCGTGGCCGGAGAACACGATGTCCTCCATCCCCCCGCGGTGGGCCTCGGAGCTGTGGTTGAACATGTCGATGATCATCGGCAGGGGGTAGTCCGGCTTCGCCAGGTGGGCGAACGGTCCCCACAGGTAGCGCAGGGAGTGGACCGGCCGGCAGAGGAAGTGTCCGGCGCCGGGGTTCCGCATGTAGCGGTCGCGCGAGATGCTCCTCGAACCGATGTAGCGCAGCCCCTCCTCGATCGTGTCGTACACCGGCAGCCCGGCGAGGCCGACCCGCTTGAAACGACCGGGGTGCCGGCTCGCCACGCCCAGCGCCACCAGGGCGCCCATCGAGTGGCCGAGCAGGTAATCCGGCTTCACCGCCTCCACGATGTCGTCGAACGCCGCCGCGACGCCTTCCAGCGTGTAGCTCGCCGGGTCCGGCTCGCCCCCGTAGCCCGGGAGGTAGGGCGCGAACGTCCCCACTTCCCCCTCCAGTTCGCGCCGCAGTGGCGCCCACGCTTCGGGGTTCGAGACGTAGCCGTGGATGAGGAGCAGGCGCGGGGCCATCAGTCGGCCTCCGCGACGGCGCGGCGCTCGAAGGCGAGCTTCGCCTCCTCGTGCGAGATCAGCGAGAACTCGGCCTTCGTCGCGCAGCAGAGCCGGTCCTCGGAGTCGCGAAGTTCGGCGATCGTCGCCGCCCGGTGCTGGCCGATCTCGGAGATCCAGGCGGTGACGGCGTAGGGCTCGCCCGGGCGCACGATGCGGGAGTACTCGATCTCCCCCCGGCGCGTCAGGCCGAACGAGCCGCTGAGCACGTTCACCGCCCAGGCCATGGCGTCGTCGAGGATGGCGCCGAGCACGCCCCCGTGGATGACGCCGGGGGCGCCTTCGTGCGCCGTCGACGGCGTGTAGTCGGCCAGCACGCGGCCGGCCTCCTCGTCGAGGTAGAACGCGACCTGCAGCCCGTCCTCGTTGGCCGGATCGCAGACGTAGCAACAGGTTTCGACCGCGAGGTCGTCCCGCGTCAGGCGGCGGCGCGCCATATCGATGCCTCTTCGCCAGTCTACAAGGGGCCACGACCCGGCTGTGTGGGCGAGCGCACCGCCGTAGCCGTCTGGTCCCGGAGCGGGAAGGGGTCGTAGCATGATCCCCATGAACGAGGGCGAGCGGGAGAGCCTGGCCCGAAAGAGCAGCGCGGATCGCGTGCTGGAGCGCGCCGCCTCCGAGCTGGAGGTCCTGCTGAAAGAGGCGAGCGCCGCCCTGCGCCCCTTCCCCTCCTTCCCCAACGCCTTCTTCACCAACGCCATCGAGTGCGATCCCGGCCCCGCCGGCGACCCCGAGCGCGGCTGCGTCGTCGTGGGCGAGGACGGCGAGCTCTACGAGCTCGAGTTCGGCGTCGACCACGATGCCGTCGAGCTGACCGGCTCATGGGATCCGGTCACCGCTCGCAAGGAGGAGAAGCGCCCCCTCGACCTCCACCCCCGCGACTACGTCGTCTACGCCTACAGCGGCCTCATCGCCGTCACCGAAGCGCTCCTGGAACGCGCCGCCGAGGAAGAGGACGACTCGTGAAGACCCTCCTCAAGGTCATCCTGATGCTTGCCGCCCTCGGAGCGCTGGTCGCCGTCCTCGTTCGCCTGTTCGGCCGTCCGCAGCAGAGCGCCGAGAGCGGCGAAGCCCGGGAGTCGATGCCCGACCTGGAGGAGGTCATCGGCGACACCCGCCTCCGCACTGCCGCCTCCTACCTCGACGAGGGCAACGTCTACTTCAACGTCGGCCAGTACGCCCTCGCCGTCGAGCGCTACACCCGCGCCCTCGCCGAGTCCCCCGGGATTCCCGCGGCCCTCTACAACCGCGCCACCGCCCACACCCGCCTCGGCGCCTTCGACGAGGCACTCGCCGACTACGACGCCGCCCTCGAGCTGACCCCCGCCGACGGCGACGCCCTCAACAACCGCGGCATGCTGCGTCTCTACCGCGCCGAACCCGCCGAGGCGCTGGCCGACTTCGAGCAGGCCCTCGTCCTCAATCCCGATGACGCCACCATCATGGTGAACTGCGGGATGGCGCAGCTCGAGACCGCCGCCCACGAGGACGCCCTCGCGAGCTTCGAGCAGGCCGCGAGTGTCGTCCCCGGTGACCCCGCCGCCCACTACGGCGCCGCCCAGGCCGCCGGCGCCCTGGGGAAGCGCGAGGTGGCGCTGGAGCACCTGCGGGAAGCCTTCGAGATCCAGCCCGCCTACGCCGCCGAGGCCGCCGGCGACGCCCGCCTGGCCCTCCTCGACGGCGACGAGGAGTTCATGAAGCTGCTGCGGAGCACCGCCGAAGAGAGCGCAGAGGAGTAACCATGCCCGCCACCCGCTTCGTCCTGCTCTACGACTACGTCGAGAACGTTGTCGAGAAGCGCGCCCCCTTCCGCGCCGACCACCTCGCCCTCGCCCGCGAATACGTCGACCGCGGCGAGATCGAGATGGCGGGAGCCTTCGCCGACCCCGTCGACGGCGCCGCTTTCGTGTTCACGGTCGAGGATCGCGCCCGCGTCGAGGCCTTCGTGGCCGCCGATCCCTACGTCGCGAACGGGCTCGTGCCTTCGTGGCGCATCAGGGAGTGGACGGTCGTCATCGGCGGCGACTAGCCGCTACTGGCCCTCGCCCCAGCAGGTGATATCGCCCTTGTCCTTGAGGGCGCAGGTGTGCCTGACGCCGGCGCTGACAGCCACGAACCGATCACCCCCGGGCGCGTTGCTGGCATACGCGGTCGCCCCCCAGCAAGCGACACGGCCACCGGTGGTCACCCCGCAGGTGTGCTCCGCTCCGGCACTGACAGACACGAACTCGCCGTCCGGCGGCGTCGCCTGGCCGTGGCCGTCGGCGCCCCAGCAGGCGAGGGAACCGTCGCGTTTCACGGCGCAGGTGTGTTCCGCGCCGGCGCCGATTGAGCTGAATAGCCCCTCGGGCGGCGTGGCCTGCCCGGAACCGTCACGTCCCCAGCAACTGATCGTGCCGTCGGCCCGAAGAGCACAGGCGTGATGTCCGCCTGCCATCACGGAGACGAACTCGCCGTCCGGCGGCGCGGCCTGGCCGTACACGTTGGCGCCCCAGCAGGCCACCGCGCCGTCCCCTGTTAGCCCGCACGTGAAGTTGGCCCCTGCGCTTGCCGAGACGAAACCCCCGCGTGGCGGTGTGCTCCTGCCCTGTCCGTCGTTCCCCCAGCAGACGAGGGAGCGGTCGCTCTTGAAGCCGCATGCGTGAGCCCACCCAACGGTGACGGAGGCGAAGTCCCTGCCCTGCCAGGTCGTCCGGCCGAAGGAGTCCCAGCAGACAACCACTCCGTCGGACTTCAGTCCGCACGTGTGTTCAGTGCCGGCGGAGACCGACGTGAAGTCGCGCCCGTCGCTGGGGGAGGCCGGCCTCCGCTCGCCGGTTGTCGCCCGTGTCACCAGCACGGCGATCAGCACCAACACCACCACAACGCCCACGCCTCCAACCAGGGTGAGAAGGGTTCTCTTGCGCAGGTCGCCTCTGTCTTCCCCCTGCTCCCCCGTCGCGGGCTGGGGAACCAGGAGGTACTGCGCCATGACCGCAACGCTTACGAGCAGGGCGCGCCGCGTCCCCTTACGGAGGCCATCCCTCCAGTGCACCTCCCCACCGTAGCATCCCTATTGGGTTCGAGGCTCCAGCCCGAACGCCTCCGCCAGCAGCTCGTACGACCGCTGCCGCGCCGCGTAGTCGTGGGTGATGGTCACGACCACGAAGTCGTCGAGGCCGTGGCGCTCGCCCATCGCCAGCAGCTTGTCGCGAACCTGCCCCGGGTCGCCGTAGATGGAGCGCCGCTTCAGCATCTCCAGGTACTCCCGCTCGGCTTCCGTGTACTCGAAGGCGAGCGCTTCCTCGGGCGGGGGGATGCCGCCGCGCCCGGCGGATCCCATCAGGCGCCAGCCCCAGCGGCTCCAGCTCAGCCGCTCCGCCTCTTCTTCCGTCTCCGCCACCAGCGCCGAGACCGCCATCGACGGTCGCGGCTCGCTCGCGATCGGCGAGGGCGAGAAGAGCTTCTGGTAGGCCTCCAGGGCGCTGTCGGCCCGGTGCGAGTTGATGAAGTGCGCGTAGCAGAACGGCCACCCCAGCTCCGCCGCGTACCCCGCGCTCACGTCGCTCGAACCGAGCAGCCAGAGGTCCGGCATCGCCTCCGGCCGGGGCATCGCCCGGATGCCGTGGAACTCGTGATCGGGCGGGAAGTCGTCCGCGAGGAAGCCGTACAGGTCGAGCAGCTGGTTCGGGAACTCGCGCAGGTCCATGGGCACGCCGCTCGGCGCGAGCGCCCGCGCCGTGCGCCCGTCGCTCCCCGGCGCACGCCCGATCCCGAGGTCGATGCGGCCCGGGTGCAGCGTCTCCAGCAGCCGGAACGCTTCCGCCACCTTGAGCGCACTGTAGTGGGGCAGCATCACCCCGCCCGAGCCGACGCGGATGTGCTCGGTGTGCGTCGCGATCTGGCCGATGAGCACCTCCGGCGCGGTCGAGGCCAGGGCGGACGTGTTGTGGTGCTCCGCCACCCAGTACCGCTCGTACCCGAGCCGGTCGGCGAGCTGGGCAAGCTTCACCGTCTCGGCGAGCGCCTCCGCAGCCGTCCCTCCGCGGCGGACGGGTGACTGGTCGAGGACGCTGAGCGTGGTCATGGTGGCGGCGCCCCCGCGGCCCCGCGCGGCGCCTCGACGCGCTCGTCCGCCGCGCGCTTCCGGCGCGTGCCCTCGGGCAGGGGCGTTCGCCGCATCCTCCCCGTCAGCCGGTCCGCCTCCGCCCGCGAGATCTTCCCCTCCGCCACCATCGTGGCCGCCTGTACCGGTGAAAGCTCGGCCTGCGCGAGCACGTCGATGCGCAGGTTGCGGAAACGCGGCACGGCCACGAACACCACCGCCAGCACCACGAGCAGCGCAAGCGATACCACCACGACCGTGTTTCCGGCCCCGAACCGGTCGGCCGCGAAGGTGATGGGTAAGACCCCGATCGGCATCACGCCGAACGACATCATCATGATCGACATCACCCGCCCCCGCAGCTCCTCCGGCGCGATTGTCTGGACCGCGGTGTTGTTTGACGACATGAACAGCATCTGCCCCATGTTGCTCACGGCGATGAAGAGCATCCCGAGGAGGAAGACGCTCGTCCACCCGAACGCCGCCAGGAAACCGGCCATGATGGTGGCGCCGATGAACATGATGTGGCCCTTGTTCGGCAGGTTGTCGAAGTTCGCCGAGATGATCGTCCCGATCAGGCCGCCGACCCCGCCGGCAGCCATCAGCAGGCCGAAGCCCGTGCCTCCGGTCAGCCCGAACACCTCCTCGGCGAAGATGGGCAGCATCACCTGCACGGGGAAGGCGAAGAACGGCATCAGCATGCCCGCGAGAAGGAGCATGAGGATGACCGGCGTGGCGATGACGTAGCGGAAGCCCCCCACCAGGCCCTCGAGGAAGTTCTCCCCCTCTTCTGATTCCGCCTGCATGCCATGTGGCGGAAGGCGGAACTCCGAGGCGACGGCAACCGTGAAGAGGATGAAGGTGAGCAGGTAGACCCAGCCGAGGCCGCCGCTCTCGCCGACCCCGATGACGCCCAGCGGCGCCACCAGGATGCCCGCCAGCGCGGGCGCGATGATTCGGGTCAGGTTCATGCCGCTCATCTGCAGCGAGACGGCGTTCATGAGCTTGTGCTGGGGCACGAGCAGGGGCACCAGCGCCTGCCTCGCGGGCATGTTCAGCGAGAAGATGGTTCCCGCCGAGAACGAGAGCACGAACAGGTACCAGTACTCCATCAGGTCGGTAAGGATGAGGACCGTCGTGAAGAGGCTGATGATGGCCGCCGCCGACTGCGTCAGGATCAGCAGCGTGCGCTTGTTCACGCGGTCCGCGATGAGCCCCCCGACCGGCGCGACGAAGATCATCGGCGCCGCCGCTCCGAGCGTGACCAGCCCGAGGCCCGCGGCCTTCTCCCCCGCCGGCGCGAGGTCGTAGGCGAGCAGGGCGCGCAGCACGAACTGCATCTGCATCGCCATGAAGAACGCGGTATTCCCGGCGAAGTACCACGCGAACTCCCGCTCCTGCAGCGAGGAGAGCGTGCGCTGGAGCGTATTCCCGTGTGCGGACGTGGCGTGACTGCGGATCACCGGTGGGCGCCCCGGTCGGGGTCGCCGCCCGGCTGCCCGGAGAGCAGGGGCGAGGGCATCGAAATTGAGTGTACACGCGCCGCCCGGGGGCGCCATTCACGCCACGATGGCCGTCAGGATCGCCTCCGCCGCATCGCCCCCGTCGCCCGTGTCGACGAGCACGGTCCGTCCGGCGACCATCTGCCCGGGCGGTATCGCCCGGCTCACGGCCACGCCCGTCAGCTCCATCGACGCCGATCCTTCCAGCCGTACCACCGCCCGCCACGCGCTCCCGTCGAAGCGCACCAGCCGTCCTCGCAGCGTCGCCATCAGTCCATCTCCCCCAGGCTCACGATCGAGTCGTAGCGGGGCCGCCTGCCCGGCCGGCGGCTGTACTCCATCCCCAGCTCGACGACACGGAAGGACCGCTCCCGCAATCCCAGCCGCTCGTCCGTGACGGTGATCGGGTCGAACAGCTCCAGGCCGGGGTGGAACGGCGCCACGAGCGCCCCGGCGTGCTGCTCCCGCCGGTCCCGCTCGAGCGATGCCGCCGCGTGGTCGAGCGCCTGCGCGCCGGTGCCGGCGTCGAGGCTGCGCACGAGGCGCAGCCGCTGCCCGTCCCGGTAGATGCTGGCGAAGTCGTGCGCGTCGGCGTCGGTCACGGGGCCCTGCGCCCGCACCCAGTTCGAGGCGGGAGCGCCGTCGCCCAGCGCCACCCGCGCCGCCGGGTGCTCGCCCTCCCCGAAGCGCTCGTCCGCCTCCGTGCCGGGCGCCGAGAGGGCCAGCCCATCGCCGCTGGAGAGCACCGCGACGCGGCTCGTGCCGAGCAGGCGGCGCGCTGCCGAGAGCCCGGACTCGCCCGGCGACACCGCAAAGGCCGGGCTGCTCCCGGACCAGTCCTCCCCGCCCTGGCCGCTCACGCGGATGCCCGCGCTCGCGCACAGCCGCCAGAAGAGGCGCTCGCGCGAATGCTCGCCCGCCGCCGCCTGCCAGACCTGCGAGGGCCGCCACGCCGCCAGCCGCTCCCAGTGCCCCGAACACTCCAGCACGACCCGCGCCTGCCCCGCGTCGCGCTCACGCGTCACTTCGTCGATGACGGCGTGCACGGCGCCACCGTACTCGGGCGCGCCGCCCGCGCCCGAGCGGTAGCCCGGTGCGATCTCGACCGTGCGTCCCGGCGCCAGTTCGGGCAGCGCGCCGCCGGAGCCGTCGAGCACGAGCCGGGCGCGCGTCGCGAACGGCGCCAGCCGCCACGAGACCTCGACGATGCGCTCGCTCACGTCGAGGCTGCGCCCCAGCCGCGCTCGCCACACCCCGTCCGGCGTCGAGCCCCAGGCCGTCCCCGCATCCGGGGTCGCCACCGCCAGTCCGTAGGCGGATGCCGCCTCGTGCGGCTCCGGCTCCGACCACCCCTCCGGGTTCCCGGCGACGGACGCGGGCGGGTGGCTCGTGTAGACGCGGCTTCCCGGCTCACCCCCGGCGTCCCGAGCGGCGAAGCAGGCGCGCTGGTCAAGGCCGCCCGGCTGGAACACCCCCGGCCCGCCAAATTCGCGCGCCGAGGCGGCGTCCGACTCCGCGATCACGCTCAGCCCCGACCAGAAGTCCGCGGGGAACCCGCCGTCCCCCAGGAACGCCGACCACACCTGCTTCCTCCCCGAAGGATGCGCCCGGCCGCTCACGATGAGGCGGTAGTCGTGGCCGTCGTGCATCGCCGCCACGCCCGTCAGGGCCGAGACCGCCCCGCCCCGGTTCCAGTTCGTCCCCGACGCGTCCCATGCGCCTGCCCTGCGGCGCAGTCGCTTCAGCACGTCCGTCCCCTGCGTGTAGAACGCGCAGGCGTCGCCGTCGGACGCGCGCACCCCGAGGGCCACCCACCCGATGGCCGCGCTCTCCCGCACCAGCGTCCGTGCGGTCTCCCAGGTCGCCCCGCCGTCGGCGCTGCGACGCAGCGCGAGGGCGCGCCCCCCGCTCGCGACGTGCAGGAGCAGCACCTCGCTGCCCCGTGCCGCGAGCGCGACTCCCGTCCCCGCCTCTGCCTTCCCCAGTCCGGTCCACGCGCCCCACGCCGAGCCCGCTCCCGGATTGGACACGCGCGAGACCGCGAGCGCGCCCGCATCGTTGCGGGCGCGGATCACGGTGCCGTCTCCGGCAACCGCGAGGGCGTGCGGGCAGTCGCGTTCGTCGCCCTCGTAGAGGCGCTCCCAGGGGAGGAGGGGCACGCCCCAGCGTTCGGCGCGAACGATGGCGCGCACGTGGGGGAGGCGGTCGGGGCCGCGCTGGTGGGCTCGGAGCGAAGCGGGGATGGGTCGCATGGGGAGGCAGGCTGCCGGCCCGCCCGCCGATCTCCGAGGGGCCCATGTCGCGCTCCGCCGACGGGTCCGGCGCCCGGCACGACCTCAGCGGCGGCCCCGTCCGCTACTCCCTGCGGTTCAATGCCTGCCTGCTCCTCCTCCACGACACCGGCTCGCCTCCGCCTCCACCAGGAGCCAACAGCCAGAAGCCAATAGCCCCCTACACATCCACCATCTCGACGCGGGACACATCCGCCCCGCCCGCCGCGATGCGCGTCACCAGCGTTCGTCCCGACATCCCCGCCCCCTCGAGCGTGTCGAGCATCGCCCTCGCCACCTCCCGGCTCGCTTCTTCCGGCGCAAACGCGGCGACGCTGCTCCCCGCCCCGCTCAGCCAGGCCGCGTGCGCGCCCGCGCTCTTCGCCGACGCAAACACGTCGTAGAGCGGCGGGAACAGGGCCGATCGTTGCCGCTGGTGGAAGCGGTCCTGCGTGGCTTCGTCGAGCAGGTCCGCTCGCCCCGCCGCCAGCGCCGCCACCAGCAGCCCGAGGCGGCTGCTCGTGTGGATCGCGTCCTCGCGGCTGTAGCTGTCGGGCAGGAGGCGGCGCGCCTCCTTGGTCGGCATCGAGTGGTCCGGGATCAGCAGCGCGATCTGCAGGTCGCTCGGGTAGCGGCACCGGACGCGAGCGAACCCGTCCTCGGTGGCGACGCAGGCCTGCACGCCCCCGAACAGCGCCGGGCAGGCGTTGTCGACGTGCCCCTCGAGCTCGGCTGCAAGTCCCAGGCAGGCGTCTTCGTCCAGGGGGTGCCCTTCCCGCTCGTTCACCGCGAGCACCCCGGCCACGCGCGCCACCGCGCTCGCGCCCAGCCCCCGTCCCAGCGGGATCGCGACCGTGTAGCGCGCCGTCAGGCCCGCCGGACTCGGCCGCCCGATCCGCTCGTAGGCCGCACGCGCGGCGGAGAGCACCATCTTCTCGCCGACATCGTTCGTGGGAAGCTGCTCGGCGTCGCTGAACGTCACCGTGACCGAGGCGAACAGGTCCAGCGCCAGCCCGAGGCAGTCGAAACCGGTGCCGATGTTGGCGCTCGTGGCGGGTACCCGAACGGTGACGGCTGTGCCTTCCATGGATGGTGCGCCTCCACGCGGACCATCGATCGTAGCACCTGCCTCCGAGCGCGCGACCCGCCGGAAGACGCTCATCTCTCTGCTACGATCCGCCCCCATGACCGACCCCCGCCCCTCCCTCGCCCCCGACAGCCTCGCCGATATCGAGCGCGCTCTGCTTGGCGTCCTCTGCGTCGGTCTGCCTCCCTCCCGCGCCGCCGGCAGCGACGCCTTCCGCGTCGACTACGTGACGGCGCGCATCCTCGGCCTGCTCGAAGGCGACGCCGAACGCCACCTCGCCGGCGAACGCGTCACCGTCGCCTTCCGCGACCGGCTGCGGGAGGCCATCGCCGCGCTCTCCGAGGCGGGCATCCTCGCCGACCAGCCCCCCGGCGTCCCCGCCGCCCCCGGCGGCTTCGAGGAGGGCCTCGCCATCGACGTGGTCGAGCCCGACGCCCACCCCACCGTCCTCGACCGCCACCTCGCCCAGGAGTGCATGGAGACGCTCTTCCGGGTGAAGGCCGTCTACCCCTACCTGATGGAGCGGTACTCGGCCAGCGGCGAGGTCTGGCGGCGGCTGCGGGCCGAGGGCTACGGGCAGTAGCGGCGGTACACTGGGTCGATGGCTCCCGTAATCACCCTCCGCCAGGAACACCTCGACGCGATGATCGGCCACGCCCTCGAGGACGCCCCCAATGAGTGCTGCGGCCTAATCGGCGCGCGCGACGGCGCGGTCACGAGCGTGCACCGCGCCGAGAACGCCGAGGCCAGCCCCTACCGCTTCAGCATCGACTTCCGCGAGCAGCGCCGCATCGAGGAAGCCATGGACGAGGCGGGCGACTCGCTCGCGGGCTTCTACCACTCGCACACCGGCAGCCCCGCCCGCCCCAGCCCCACCGATATCCGCATGATGACCGCGTTCTTCGGCCCCCCCTACGTCCACTTCGTCGTCAGCATCGCCAACCGCGAGCGTCCCGACGTGCGCGTCTTCCACATCGAGGGCGAGACCGCCACCGAGCAGGAGTACACGGTCGAAGCCTGAGCCCGGGAGGACCGCCATCCCCGCCTCCACGCCCCGCCCCGTCCGCGCCTACCCGTCCCCCGCGCTCACCCTGCGCGGGCGAACCTTCGAGTGGGGAACGCGCACCTACCTGATGGCCATCGTCAACGTCACCCCCGACTCCTTCAGCGGCGACGGACTCGGTCCCGGCCCCGCCGCCGCCGCCGCCCTCGCGAAGCGCTTCGCGGAGGAGGGCGCCGACATCATCGACGTCGGCGCCGAGTCGACCCGCCCCGACGCGACTCCCGTGACGCCGGAACAGGAAGCGGCGCGCGCCCTCCCCGCCGTCGCCGCCATCCGCGCCGCCACCGACCTCCCCATCTCCATCGACACCCAGCATGCCGAGGTCGCGGAAGCGGCCCTCGACGCGGGCGCCGACATGGTCAACGACATCAACGGCCTGCGCGCCGACCCGGGCATGGCCGCGGTGGTGGCGTCCCGGGGCGCGACCCTCGTTGCCATGCACAACCAGCGTGGCCGCCCCTCCGGCGACGTCGTCGCGAACGTCCTCGCCGGCTGGGACGAGAGCCTGCGTATCGCCGATGAGGCCGGCGTCCCCCGCGACCGCATCATCCTCGACCCCGGCTTCGGCTTCGGCTGGACCCCGGAGGAGAACCTGCAGCTCGTGCAGCGGATGGACGAGTTCACCGCGGCGGGCCCGCCCGTGCTCCTCGGTCCATCCCGCAAGTCGACCCTCGGACTCGTGCTCGACGCCCCCGTGGAAGAGCGCCTCGAAGGCACCGCCGCCGCCGTCGCCATCGCGATCGCGAAAGGCGTCGACGCCGTCCGGGTCCACGACGTGGCCGAGATGCGCCGGGTCGCGGCCGTGGCCGACGCCGTCACCCGCGGCCGGTGGCACGCGCCGTGAGAGAAGCCATCCTCGCCCTCGGCTCGAACCTCGGCGACCGCGCGGCCAATCTTCGCGCCGCGCTCGACCTGCTCGCCGCGCGCGGCGCCAGGCCAGCGCGCGTCTCCTCGGTCTGGGAGACGCCCCCCGTCCCCGCCGACCAGCCCCCGTACCTGAACGCCGCTGTTGCCGTCGAAACGGACCTCGACCCCGAAAAGCTGCTCGCTATCGCCAAGGAGGTCGAGCACCTCCTCGGCCGGCGGCCTACGGGGCGCTGGCGCCCCCGCCCCATCGACATCGACCTGCTCTTCTGCGGCGAGCGCGAGGTCGCCACAGAGAGGCTAACCGTCCCCCACCCCCGCATCGCCGAGCGCGCCTTCGTGTTGCTCCCCCTGGCGGAGGTGCTCGACGGCCCCCTCCCCCTGCTCGGCCGGAGCGCCGTTGCCCTCCTGGAGGGGCTGGACACGGCCGGACACGAACGCACGGGCGTGCGGCTCCATCCCGGCGGCCGGGGTAGGAGAGGGCCCTAGACCCAGGGGTGGTCGTCCATCCGGGCGCCGCCCGAGAGCTGCACCGCCGCTCCCCACCCCGCCAGCGCGGCGATGCCGAGGAACACCAGCGCGACCGGTGCGAACAGCCAGCTCGCCCCAAGGGTTCCCCGCGCCGCCGCCAGCGCGAATGCGGCCAGCGCCAGCAGCCCGCCGCCGTTCACGAGGTGGGTCCAGTGCAGCGGCTCTCGGGCCTCCACGGGTGGCGGCTCGGAGTGGTTCATGCCTCGCGCAGCTCCGGCGGCAGCAGGTTCGGAATGCCGTCCTCGATCGGGAACGTCTCCCCGCAGGCCGCGCAGTCGAGCGCGCCTTTCAACACCTCGCCCCCCTCCTCATCCACCACCGTGAGGGTCAGGTCGGCCTTGCAGAGCGGGCAGGCGAGCAGGTCCATCAAGTCCGGGCGCATGCCCCGATTGTACGGATGCCTCGCGCAAGAGGGCTTACCTTCCCCGGGACCGTGCTCGCCGTACCATGGGCTCCCAGTGAACTGGGTCTCCCTCGTCATCATCGTGGTCGTGGCGCTGCTCACGTGGCGAGCCTTCCGCCGGGGATTCCTGCGGGAGCTGGTGGGGCTGGCGGCGCTCATCCTCGCCGTCCCCGTCGCCGGCGTCTTTTACGACGACATGCTCCCCAAGGTCGAGCCCATCATCGACGACAGCACCGTTTCGGCGCTCGCGTCCTTCCTCGCCATCTTCATCGGGGTGATCGTCGCCGGCCAGCTCCTGGGCTACCTCCTGCGGCGCAGCGTCGACATCCTCAATCTCGGCGGCGCGGATCGCATCGCCGGGGCCGCCTTCGGTTTCTTGCAGGGAGCGCTCCTCTGCCAGGTCCTGCTGGTCGTCCTCGTCAATTTCCCCAAGCCCGACCTCCGTACGCACATCGACGGCTCCCCCATCGCCACGAGGCTGCTCGATGGCGCGCCCGTCGTTCTCGCCTTTCTCCCCGACTCTTTCGACGACGCTGTCGATCTCTATCTCGAAGGGATCGAGTTCCTTGAGGGCGTCGACCTCGAGGAGGTTGGATCTGGCCGGTAAGCGGGCGCGCTTCGGCGCAACGCGTCTCCCGTCTATCCTGTTGGTTGCGGCTCGAGCCGCCCGGAGGCTCCCATGCTCATGACCACGTCGGACTCGGTGCCGGGGCGCGAGATCGCGGAGACCCTTGGCCTCGTAACGGCGAACTCCGTCCGTGCCCGGAACATCGGGCGCGACATCCTCGCCGGCCTGAAGAACATCACGGGCGGCCAGATCGGGGCGTACCGCGAGCTTCTGGTGGAGTCGCGGGAAGAGGCGATCGAGCGTCTCACGAGCGAGGCGGAGGCCCTCGGGGCCGACGCCATCGTGGCGCTGCGCCTCTCCACGGCTGCCGTCATGCAGGGCGCGGCTGAGATACTCGTGTACGGGACGGCCGTGAAACTTCGGTAGACCCTCGCCGCCGAGGGCTTGCCTTATACTTTACCGGTACTTTACTTTCGCAACCCGGTCGAAGGAGGTCAGGGGTGGCCGAGATCATCCGAGCGAGCGAAATGGGTTTCTGCATGGGCGTTCGGCGCGCCGTGCAGATCATGGAAGACGAAGCCACGCCGGAGCATCCCATTGCGAGCGCCGGCGAGATCGTGCATAACCCGCACGTCGTCGAGGAGCTCGAACGCACTGGCGTGCACCAGCTCCCGGGGCCCGATGAGGTCGAGGGGGACTTCGGCGCCGTCACTGCCGACCGCGTGGGCGAGGGCCGCATCGCCATCACCGCCCACGGCGTCGGCGAGCGCGTCCTGCACGACCTCGAGGACGCCGGCCTGAACATCATCGACACGACCTGCCCCGTGGTGACGAGGGCCCAGCGCTACGCCCAGAAGTTCGTGCGTGACAACTGGCACGCCCTCATCTTCGGCGACCCCGGCCACAAGGAGGTGCGGGGCATCATGGGCTGGGCGTTCGACGAGCAGGGCCGCTCCGGCGTCACCGTCGTCGAGCACGCCGATATCGAGCACTTGCGCGAAGTGATCGAGCACTTCCCCGGCGGCTTCCCCAACAAGATCGGGGTCATGGCCCAGACCACCCACAAGATCGACGACTTCGCCCGCTTTGTCGGCAACCTGATGCTGCTCCAGCGCGAGGCGAACTTCGAGATGCACGTCGTCAACACGCTCTGTCACGCCACCACCGGCCAGCAGGCCGCCGCCGCCGAGCTCGCCCACCAGGTCGACGTGATGGTGGTCGTTGGCGGCAAGAAGAGCGCGAACACCCGCCACCTGCGCCAGGTCTGCGAGGCCGAGGGCGCGCGGACCTACCACGTCGAGAGCGCGCACGAGCTGGACGCGGACTGGTTCGAGGCTGCCGACCGCATCGGCCTGACGGCCGGCGCGTCCACCCCCGACAGCTCGATCGACGAGGTGGAAGATCGACTCGTGGCGCTGGTGGGGGCTCGGTGACAGCCCCGATCTCCATCCAGGGCGCCCAGGCCGCCGCCGGCTCCCCCGGCAGCGCCGCCGCCCTCGATGTGTGCATCGATCGCAGCGTCAGGCACCTTCTCTCCCTGCAGGCCGAGGACGGCTACTGGTGGGCCGAGCTTGAGTCGAACGCGACGATGGCCGCCGAGCACCTCCTCCTCGAGCGCTTCCTCGGCACCAACGAGCAGGAGCGCGAGCAGGGCATCGTCCGCTACCTCCTGGGGCTCCAGTGCGAGGATGGCTCCTGGCCCGTCTACTGGGGCGGCCCCGGCGACGTCAGCATCAGCACCGAGGCCTACTTCGCCCTCAAGCTCGCCGGCGTCGATCCCGAACGGGAGGAGATGAAGCGCGCCCGCGAGTTCATCCGCTCGCGGGGCGGCGTGGGCGCGACCCGCATCTTCACCAAGCTCTGGCTCTCGCTCTTCGGGCAGTTCGACTGGTCGGCGCTGCCCGCCATGCCGCCCGAGTCGATCCTGATGCCCGTCTCCTCGCCCCTGAACATCTACATGTTCGCCTCCTGGGCGCGCGCCACCATCGTCGCCATCCTCGTCGTCTGGGCCTACCGCCCCGTCGTCCCCATCCCCGACTACGCCCATGTCGACGAGCTCTACCTCGACCCCGACCACCGCCGCTCCATCCCCCTCCGCCGCGATCGCCAGCCCTTCACCTGGCGCAACGCCTTCCTTGCCATCGACCGGGTGCTGCACGCGCACGAGCGGCTCCCCTGGAAGCCTCTCCGCCAGTTCGCCCTCAAGGAATGCGAGCGCTGGATCATCGAGCACCAGGAGGCGGACGGCACCTGGGGGGTCATCCAGCCGCCCTCGGTCTACTCGCTCATCGCGCTCAGGGCCCACGGCTACTCCATGGACCACCCCGTCATGCAGAAGGGGCTCAACGGCTTCCTCGGCGACTTCGCCCTGCGCCGCGGCAACACCTTCTCGGTGCAGCCCTGCCTCTCGCCCGTCTGGGACACCGCCCTCGCCGTCACCGGCCTCCGCGAAGCGGGCGTCCCCGCCGCCGACGAGGCTCTCGTGCAGGCGGGCCGCTGGCTGCTCGCCCACGAGGTCCAGAGCCTCGGCGACTGGGCCCTCACCGTGCCCGGCATCGAGCCCGGCGGCTTCCCCTTCGAGTTCTCCAACGAGCTCTATCCCGACACCGACGACACCGCCGAGGTCCTCATCGCCCTGCGCCTGCTCGACCTGCGCGCCAAGGACGGCCCCTTCCACCGCTCGAAGGTCTGGCTGCGGGCGATGCAGTCCAGCAACGGCGGCTGGGGCGCCTTCGACCGCGACAACGACGACGAGTTCGTCTCCCGCATCCCCTTCGCCGACTTCGGCGCCACCTTCGATCCCCCCACCGAGGACGTGACCGCCCACATCCTCGAGGCCTTCGCCCTCGACGGCACACCTGCAGATGACGAGATGATGGAGCGCGCCCTCGACTACCTCTGGGACACCCAGGAGCCGGACGGCTCGTGGTGGGGACGCTGGGGCGTCAACTACCTCTACGGCCTGGGGGCCGCCGTCCCCGCGCTCGTGGCCGCCGGGGTCGACCCCGCCGACCCGCGCCTCCGCCGGGCCGTGCGCTGGCTCGAACACCACCAGCAGCCCGACGGCGGCTGGGGCGAGAGCTGCGCCACCTACGAAGACCCCTCCCTGCGCGGCCAGGGCCCCAGCACTGCCTCCCAGACCGCCTGGGCCCTCCTCGCCCTCCTCGCCGTCGAACCGCCCGACCACCCCGCCACCGTGCGCGGCATCGACTACCTGGTACGCACGCAGACCGACGACGGCGAGTGGATCGAGCCACACTTCACGGGAACCGGTTTTCCGCGCGACTTCATGCTCAAGTACCACCTCTACTCCAACTACTGGCCCCTCTGGGCGCTCGGACGTTACCGGCGTCTGCGTGACGGGAACCCCATCCACCTGCCCGACACGGATCCCCTGGGATGACCGCCCAGACCGGCGACGGCCTTCGGCGCTGGCCCATCGAGCGCCCGACCACGCCCCGCGAGGCTTACCGCTGGTGCGAGCAGTACGCTCGCCGCCACGACGAGAACTTCACCGTCGTCTCGTTCCTCCTGCCGAAGAAGCTGCGCCGCCACTTCTTCGCCGTTTACGCCTTCTGCCGCTACACCGATGACCTCGGCGACGAAGCCGAGGGTGACCGCCTCTCCCTCCTCGATTCCTGGGAACAGGATCTGCGCGACGCCGTCGCCGGAAACCCCCGGCGCCCGCTCCTGATCGCCCTCGCCCGCACCATCGAGCGCAAGGAGATTCCCCTCGACCCCTTCCTCCGCCTGATCGAGGCGAACCGCATCGATCAACGCGTCTCCCGCTTCGCCACCTACGAGGACGTCCTCACCTACTGCAGCTACTCCGCCACCCCCGTCGGCCAGATGGTCCTGGCCGTGCTCGGCTACACCGACGAGGAGCGCATCGCCCTCTCCGACCAGACCTGCATCGGCCTCCAGCTCGCGAACTTCTGGCAGGACGTCTCCGTCGACATCGAGAAAGGCCGCATCTATCTGCCGCTCGAGGACCTGCAGCGCTTCGGCGTCGACGAGCAGCAGATCATCGACCGGCGTTTCGACGAGCGCTATCGCGAGCTCATGAAGTTCGAGGTGGCCCGCGCCCGCGCCTGCTTCGCCGAGGGCAAGAAGCTCGAGGCCCGCGTGAAGCGCTCGGTGCGCACCGACATCCGCCTCTACCGGCTCGGCGGCGAGGCCATCCTCGACGCCATCGAAGCCGCCGGCTACGACACGCTCAGCGCCCGCCCCCGCGTCACGAAGGCCGTCAAGGCCCGGCTGGCGCTCGTGAACGGCGCCCGTATCGCTATGGGTATCTAAGAGAGGGGAAGGGGAAACGCTATGGCCTTCGACGTGTTGGCGGAGCTCGACGCTCACGCCGACGAACGCTTCACACCCGAGGAGGCCTACGCCTGGTGCAAGGCCTACACCAAGGACCGCGCCTCGAACTTCTACTACGCCTTCACCATCCTCCCCAACGAGAAGCGCAACGCCATCTACGCCGCCTACGCCTTCAGCGGCTACGTCGACGACATCGCCGACGAGCTGACCGATAGGTCCCGCCAGGAGAAGGAGATCGCCCTCGCCCGCGAGCGCCTGGAGTCCTGCTACGGCGGTTCCCGCCAGGGACCGCTGTTCATCGCCCTCGGCGATGCGGTCGACCGCTTCGCCATGCCCCAGCAGCACTTCGAGGAGCTGGTGAACGGCGTCGAGATGGACTTCACCATCAACCGCTACGAGACCTGGGACGACCTTCGCCAGTACTGCTACCGCGTCGCCTCGATGGTGGGCCACATCTGCGTCGCCATCTTCGGCGCGAAGCCCCACCCCCGCGCCGAGGAGTTCGCCACCAGCATGGGGATCGGCCTCCAGATCGTGAACATCATGCGCGATGTGAAGGAGGACGCCGAGCGCGGCCGCGTCTACTTCCCCACAGAAGAGCTGGCCGCGCACGGCCTCACCCCCGACGACATCCTCGCCTGCGACTACGACGAGCGCTTCCGTTCGTTGATGGCCGCCCAGGGCGAGCGGGCCCATCGCTACTTCCGCCGCGGACGCCACCTTCTGCCCCTCCTCGACGTGCGCTCGCGCATGTGCGTGAACGTCCTCCAGGGCGTCTACTTCGAGCTGCTCCAGCGCATCGAGGAGCGCAACTACGACGTCCTCTCCGAGCGCGTCCGCCTGAACGGCCGCGAGAAGGCCTCCGCCATCGCGCGCCTCTGGGGCTCCGCCGCCCTCCTGGGGCCGGCGCGATCGGGCTGACGCCCGACGGCCATGAGGGTCGGCATCATCGGCGCGGGGCTGGCCGGGCTGGCCGCCGGGCTGGAGCTCGCCGACCGCGGCCACCAGGTCGAGGTGCTGGAACGACGCCCCTGGGCGGGGGGCGCCACCTACTCCTTCCTCGATGATGAGACCGGCGACGAGGTCGACAACGGCCAGCACCTCTTCATGGAATGCACCACCGCCTACCGGGCCTTCCTGGAGCGCCTCGGCACCCTGCACCTGACCTACCGCCAGGAACGCCTGCACGTCCCCGTCTTCGACCCCGACGGCCGCCGCTCCGACCTCCGGTCCTCCAACCTGCCCCTCGGTCTCCACCTCGCCCCCGCGCTGCTCCGCTACCGCCACCTCTCCTGGCGCCAGAAGATCGAAATCGCCCGCGCCTTCCTCGCGCTGCGCCTCCTCCAGGTCCACGAGCGTGGGCGTCTCGAGCAGATCACCTTCGAGCAGTGGCTCCGTGAGCGGAAGCAGTCGCCCGACACGATCCGCGAGTTCTGGGACTTCCTCGTCATCCCCACGCTTAACTGCCGCGCCGGCGAAGCCAGCGCGAGCCAGTCCATCTTCGTGCTGGAAGAGGGCTTCCAGAAGGACCCCCGCGCCGCCGCCCTCGCCGTGCCCGCTGCCGGCCTCTCGAAGCTCCACGTGGAGCCCGCCATCCGTGCGATTGAGGAGAGAGGCGGCAAGGTCGCCATGCGCGCCGGCGTCGAGTGCGTGGAGGTGGAGGACGGCCGCATTGCCGGGCTCGTGCTCGGGGACGGCGAGCGCCGCGCCTTCGATGCCTGCGTCAGCGCCCTTGCCCCCTGGCGCCTCCTCCCCCTCCTCCCCGAGGAACTGCGCGTCGACAGGCCCTTCGTCGACCTCGCCCGCTTCGAGCCCGCCCCCATCCTCAACCTCCACCTCTGGTTCGACCGCCCCGTCCTGGACCTCCATTGCGCCTCCTTCATCCGCTCCGAGGTGCAGTGGGCCTTCAACCGCAGCCGCCTCGGCGGCGAGGACGAGTCGGAGCGCCAGCACCTCGTCCTCTCGATCAGCGCGCCGGGCGATCTCTTCGCCCTGAGCCAGGAGCAGGTCTGCGATCGCGTCCTGCCGCAGCTGCGGCAGGCGCTTCCGGCCGCCCGCGAGGCCAACCTCGTGCGCTACCGCGTGACCAAGGAGCCGGAGGCGACATTCGTGCCCGCTCCCGGCCTCTTCCGCCCTGGCCCCCGCACGCCGCTCCCCAACTTCTTCCTGGCGGGCTCGTACACCGATACGGGCTGGCCCGCCACCATGGAATCGGCCGTTCGAAGCGGTCTCGCCGCGGCAGCAGCAGTGGAGGCGAGCGGTGCATAGCCTTCGCGCCGCCCGCTCCGTATGCTGTGCCGCCAGTCTCCCGGAGGAATCACGATGGGCATCCCCCTACGCCAGGCGTTCGCCGTCAGCCGCTACCTGCTGAAGCAGAAGCTGCTGCGCAAGGAGCGCTACCCGCTCGTCCTCATGCTGGAGCCGCTCTATCGCTGCAACCTCGAGTGCGAGGGCTGCGGCAAGATCCAGCACCCCGAGGAGATTCTCAACACCTACCTCTCCCCCGAGGAGTGCTGGGAAGCCGCCGATGAGGCCGGCGCCCCCGTCGTCTCCATCGCCGGCGGCGAACCCCTCATCCACCCCCAGATCGACGAGATCGTCGAGGGCCTGATCGAGCGCAAGAAGTTCGTCTATCTCTGCACCAACGCCATCCTCCTCGACCGCTGGCTGCCGAAGCTGGAGCCCTCCCCCTACCTCACCATCAGCGTCCACATGGACGGCCTCCGCGAACAGCACGACAAGGCCGTCGACCGTGAGGGCGTCTTCGACAAGGCCGTGGCCGGCATTCGCAAGGCGAAGGAGCAGGGCTACCGCGTCAGCACCAACACCACCGTCTTCAACGACAGCTCGCCCCAGGAGATGGGCGACCTCTTCAACTTCCTCATGGACGACCTGAACGTCGACGGCATGATGGTCTCGCCCGGCTACGACTACCCCAAGGCCCCCAACCAGAGCGTCTTCCTCAGGCGCCCCGAGATGATCTCCACCTTCAAGTCCATCCTCGATTCCCCCGACCGCCGCCGCTGGCGCTTCTTCCACACCCCCGTCTTCCTCGACTTCCTCCAGGGCGAGCGCGCCATGCAGTGCACGGCCTGGGGCAACCCCACGCGCAGCGTCCTCGGCTGGCAGCGTCCCTGCTACCTGATGAACGAGAGCTACGCCGAGAGCTTCGTCGAGCTCATCGAGGAGACCGAGTGGGAGCGCTACGGCTACGGCCGCGACGCGCGCTGCACCAACTGCATGGCCCACTGCGGCTACGAGGCCACCGCCGTCGGCGCCACCATGGCGAGCCCCCTCGAGGGTGTCCGCGCGGCGCTCGGCACGCTAGGCGGCCGCGGCAGTTCGTGAGCCTCCTCATCGTGGCGCCCACGACGCGCGAGGCGCGCGCGATCGGCTCCGGGTGCCAGGTCACGGGCACCGGTGAAGCAGGCGAGTCTGCCCTCGCTGCCCTCCTCCGCGAGCAGAAGCCCGACACCGTCCTCATCGCCGGCCTCTGCGGCGGGCTTGACCCCTCCCTCGGCCCCGGCCACCTCATCCTCGCCCGCGAAGCCATGAACGAGGCGGGCGAGGGCCTCCAGCCCCCCGCCATGACGCTCCAGAACGCCCGCCGCGCCCTCCGCAACGAGGGATCCCGGTTCGTCTGCTCGCGGCTCGTGACCGTCGCCAGGCCCGTCGCCACGCGCACTGCCAAGCGCGACCTCTGGAACGAGCACGGCGCCGCAGGCGTCGACATGGAGACCGCCGCCTTCGCCCGGGTGGCCGTCGAGCACGGCGTCGACTGGATGGCCCTCCGCGCCGTCATCGATCCGGCCGCCATGGAGCTGCCCGCCCCCCTCCGCGACTGGAACGGTGAGTCGAGCGAGTTCGGCATGGCGGCCGGCATCGCCCTGCGCCCCAACGCCTGGGTCGCCGGCGGACGCCTGGCGGTGGCGCTCCGTTCGGCGGGACGCGCGCTGCGCGCCGCCACCCCCATCGTCGCCCGCGTGGCCCGCGACACCGTCCCCCTCGGCGACGACCTCCTGGCCTGATGCCTGCCCCGCCCGTCGTCGTCATCACCGGCGCGAGCGCCGGTATCGGGCGCGCAACCGCCGTTCGCTTCGCTCGCGAGGGCGCCGCGGTCGTCCTTGCGGCCCGCTCCCGGGACCGCCTTCAGCGCCTCGCCGAACGTCTCGAGGAGCGGTTCGGCGTCGAGACCCTCGCCATCGCCTGCGACATCCGCGACCGCGAACAGGTCGACGCCCTCGTGGAGGCGGCGCTCGCCAGCTTCGGGCGCATCGACGTGCTCGTGAACAACGCCGGCTACGGCCTCTACGGCCGCATGGAAGACACCCCCGACGAGGCCTTCCGCGACCTTCTCGAAACGAACGTGCTCGGCGTCCACCACGCCATCCGCGCCGTCCTGCCCCACATGCGCCGCCGGGCGTCGGGGCACATCGTCAACGTCGGCTCCGTCGTCGGGAAGCGGAGCTGGCCGTATCACGGCGCCTACGCCGCCACCAAATTCGCCCTGACCGGCCTGACCCAGGCGCTCCGCGGCGAGCTCGCCGGCTCAGGCGTGAGCGTCACGCTCGTGCTCCCCGCCAGCACCGACACGGAGTTCTTCGCCAACGCCCCCACCTACTCCTCCGAGTACGCCCCCGCCCCCCTCGGCCCTATCCAGACCCCGGGCCAGGTGGCCCGCGCCATCGTCCGCTCGGTGCAGCGTCCCACCCCCGAAGTGCACATGCAGCCCCTCATGCGCATCGCGCACGTCCTCGCCGAGGTCTTCCCCGGCCTCACCGCCTGGGCGAGCGAGCTCCACTACCGCTGGCTCCAGCGCTGACCAGGCCCGCACTCCGGGATGCCGGCAGGCGGACGCCCGGCAATGATTACTTCTGCCGCGTATCCTGTGTGCTGTGACCAACGGTGGCGCAATCGAAGCAGGTGCACCGGAGGCGCCCGCCTCCTCCTCGACCAGATGGTGCGGCTGAGCGACTTCCAGGTCAGTTCGATAGACGAGCTGCGGCAGAAGTCACGGGCTTACCTCGGCATTGGAGCACTTGCGATCACGGTCACGGCCGCTTTTCTTGCGTCATCGGATGTGGAGGCCGCGCTCGCCACAGGCGCAGGAGCCGCCTTGCTGTTGTTTGCACTCTCGGCGTACTTCGCCGTGAGGGCTGAGCTGGCGGCCTACGTCGATGTCGCTCCGGCGAGCAGCGATCTTGCCGCGCTCGTGGCGGAGCCGGCCGATCTCTGGAGTGACGACCAGCTCGTGCTATGGGTAGCTCGTGAATTCGCGGACACGGTCGTCCCGAAAGCACGGCGGCAAGTCGAGCGAATAGCCCGACACGTCAACCTCCAGCTCTACCTGTTTCTTGCTGAGGTTGTGGTAATCGGCGGCACGCTCATCGCGGCTATCGGATAGCTGAGACGGGCGCGCTTCATCGCCGTGGAGGCGGTGCGCCTCGCGTTAGAACCTCGGGGGGCTTGGTCGATGGGGGTGGCAGTTTGATCGGCTTCGACGGCTTGGCGCTTCCCGATCCGGTCGAGCCCTGCTGCCCCTGTCCCTCGCTGTTGCTCATAGCATCCATGATGCCCGTTCCCCCGCACTCTCGCCAGACCCTGGCGCGAAGGAGGGGCGGCCAGGCCGCCCCTCCGGTCGTCGTGGTTGATGGTGCGGGACGCTACTCCCGCGAGACCCAGTTCTCGAGCAGCGTGTGGAAGTGGCGGATCTTCGTCTCGCCGTAGTTCCCGAACTGCACGAACTCCTTCTTCGTCGCGTGCAGACCGAGCTGCACCCGCGGCAGGTTGTAGGTGTCCTGGTTGAACACCCGCGCGAGCATCCCCAGCTCGGGCGCCTCCGTCCAGTCGTCGTCGACCCCGATCCAGTGGATGGGGGCAGCCGGCGGCCGCTCGCCGTCCTGCGGGTACGGCGCCAGGTAGAGGCACTCCATGATGCTCTCGTCCGGGTTGTTCCCGTTCGGCCGGAAGCGGTAGACGATCCGGTTGAACGAGCCCCACGGGTGGAAGTTGGGGAACAGCGTGAAGTAGATGCTGTCGTTCAACTCCGCGTCGGGCACGTCGTCCATCAGGTCGCCGAGCACCGGGCGCAGGCCCTCGCGCATCGCGGCCGCGCCGATCTCGCGCACGGAAGCGCCGTTCGACGGCGCCGCCGTCATCTGCTCCATGCGCTTGTCCAGCTCTTCCGCGGCGCTCTCGGCCTCGACGTCCTCGCTCCCGCCGTTGTCGTCCGTATTGCCGCGACGGTTCTCCCAGTACTGGTCGTCCGTCTCGAGCTGCTTGCCCGCGAGCCACTGGCACATGTGCGGGTCGGCCTCGCCGAGGTCGCCGCTGATGTGCGTGCCGCTCTCGGTAAAGAGACCGGAGCGCCCGTCGGGAGCGGTGACCAGGACGGTGCTGTCGGGCTGCGTGTCGTAGATGGCGTTGGTGAGGGGGTGCCGCATCTTGAAGGGACTGGTGTCCGGCAGCGGCTCCTCCTGGACGACGTTCGAGAGGTGCGGGCTGGGAACGCCGTTCGGCGTGATCGCCCGCGCGTAATTCCCGAACACGTCGTACTTCGAGTTCGCGTCGCAGATGCCCGCCAGGATCTGGGGGTGCGTCGCGACCACGTGGTAGGCCTCCATGAAGGCTTCCTGCGCCACCTTCCAGTTGCAGCGCAGCACCTTGGCGACGTGCGCCTCCTTGTACCGCTTCTCGTACGGAAGCAGCGTGAAGTGGCTCTCCAGGTCGCCCACGAAGTCCTCGAACGGCTCCGCGTCCGGGTCCGGGTTGATGAACACGAACCCGCCCCAGCGCGCCACGTTCACCTCGGGCAGCGACTGCTCGTCCGGGTCCACGTAGGGGAAGTCCCACTGGCAGGGGATCTCCTTGAGGGAGCCGTCCAGGTTCCAGGTCCAGCCGTGGAACGCGCAGCGAAGGTCGCGCGCCCGCTTGCCGTCCTCCTGCCGCAGCAGGCGTCCCCGGTGGAGACAGGCGTTGTAGTACGCCTTGAACTCGTCCTCGGCCACGCGCACCACCAGGTAGGAGAGGTCGGCGAGGTCGTAGACAAGGTAGTCGCCTACGTCGGGGATGTCGTCCTCGTGGCAGGCCATCTGCCAGATGCGCTTCCAGAGCTTCTCGACCTCCAGGTCGTGCCACTCGCGCGACGTGTAGCGCTCGACGGGCACCAGCGTCGGCTGGCCTTCCTCGAGCGGGGAGTCGCGCAGCAGGTACTCCGGTACGGGATGGCTGTCCTCGGCGAGGAGCTGGGTGTAGGCGACGCCCGCGGAGCGGTTCGTGCCGGTCAGGGTTTCGGTCATGGTGAGAGCCCTCGATTCGAGACCGTCATGGGGTCTGCGGTTTCGCGCCGGATCGTAGCAGAGCGCGGGCCGGGTTGGGGGCCTCCGCGCGCTGCCCGCCCCATCCGGTAGGCTGACGCTCACGCGGGCCGTCTGGCCGCGACGCACGAGAGAGAAGGAGGGGGCAGATGCTCCTCGAAGGCAAGGTCGGAATCGTTACCGGGGTTGGCATGGGCATGGGCGAGGCCGTCGCCAGGCGCTGGGCCCGCGAGGGCGCCCGCGTCATCGGCACCGACGTGAACGACGAGGCGGGCCACGCCGCCATCGACGCGATCAAGGCCGCCGGCGGCGAAGCCCACTACGTCCACGCCGACATCGCCAGCGAGGACGACTGGCAGGCGGTCTCCGCCTACGCCGTCAATGAGCTCGGCGGCCTCAACATCATGCACAACAACGCCGCCGTGCACTTCTGGTTCGACTCCCTCAACGACCCCATGGAGAAGTGGGATCAGATGATGGACATCAACCTGCGCGGCGTGCTCCTCGGCTGCCGCTACGCCATCCGCCACATGATCACGGCCGGCGGTGGCGCCATCGTGAACACGTCGTCCGTCTCCGCCCTCCACGGCGTTCCCCTGCAGGGCCTGTACGGGTCGACCAAGGCCGGCGTCATCAACCTGACCCGCTCGCTGGCTCGCGCCTACGGCCCCCAGGGCGTGCGCGTGAACGCCATCTGCCCCGGCACGATCGACACGCCCATGCTGCACACCGCCGCCGCCGAAGCCGCCGAGCTCTACCGCGACCAGGATGAGCCCGTCGGCGGTCGCGGCGGGAGCACCGGCCCGACGCTCGACGGCGGCCGTCTCGGCACGCCCGACGAGATCGCGAACGCGGTGACGTTCCTGGTCTCTGACGAGGCGTCCTACATCAGCGGCGTCTTCCTCCCGGTCGACGGCGCGATGATGGCCTAAACGCTGGCCTCTTGCTGTTGACCGTTCCGCTGTCCGGTGCGTGGTTGACAACCCTGCATTTTCGCTGTTACATGTAACGAGGCAAAGGAACGCTCCTGATGTCAGCGGAACCGCGACCACAGTCCTCGAGAGAACGAGTTCGTGCCTACCGCGACCGCCTGCGAAAGCAGGGGCTGCGCCCGATCCAGTTGTGGGTACCTGACACCCGCTCGCCTGATTTCGCCGTCGAGGCGCACAGGCAGTCGCTGCTGGTGGCGCGCAGTCCCTACGCGGAGGACGATCAGGCCTTCGTCGACTCCATCTCCGACGAGCTGTCTGACTAAGGGAGCGCTGTTTGCAGCGAGGGCAGGTCTGGACTGTTGCGGGAGGTGGGGACTACACAGCGAAACCCCGACCCGTGGTTATCCTCCAGGACGACCGTTTCGATACAACAGAGTCAGTCACCGTCTGCCCGCTGACCACAGACCCGACTTCGGCGCCACTCGTCCGCATCTTGGTCGAACCCAGTGAGCGCAATGGGCTTGACGAAGCGTCGTCGGTCATGGCCGACAAGGTCACCACGGTAAGGAGATCGCGACTGGGCGAGGCTCTGGGGAGTCTCGACGATGAGGATATGCTTCGGCTTAGTCGTGCCGTCCTCGTGTTCCTTGGATTTTCGCCTAATCCCGGCGGCTAACACTGGCTGACGGGCCGCTCTGCAACGGCTGAGCGCCAAAGTGCCCTTAGGCGCTGGCCCGCGCGGGCTCCTTCGCCCATGACAGGCCCCGGCGGAGGAGCTCGTAGAACACCGGCAGCTCCCACGAGCCGCGCATGATCGGCGCTTCGTCGACCATCGGCTGCATGTCGTACTTGCCGCAGGAGTGCCCCAGCGTCAGGTAGAGGACGGCGCCTTCGCCCAGCTCGCGTACGTAGGCGATCAGGCGAGGGTCGTCGTCGGGCCAGTCGTTCTCGACGTAGCCCGCCTCGAACTTCCCGGTGAAGCGCGTCTCGAGGAGGGGCGTGAGCCCCTCCGAGTAGTCGCACAGGTAGATCTCGTCCGACGCCTCGAACGGCTCGATGCCCGCCATCAGGGGGTGGTCCGGCGCCGTCACCGTTACCTGGAAAGGTTGGGTGGGCGGGTGCGAGATGAAGCGGCTGCCGAGCGTCTCCATGAACGTGTCGCAGATGCGCGGCGCGATGATGCCCTCGGGGCCGAAGTCGAGGAGCGCGTTCGTCGCGTGCAGCGCCACCCAGCGCCCACCCCCCGCGACGAAGTCGCGCAGCGCCTCCTCTTCCTCCGGCTCCGGACGCAGGTCGCACGTGTACGTCACGAGGATGTCCGCGGCCCGGATCCCCTCCGTGTCCGCGAACGACTCGGCCACGCGCACGCGCACGTCGTCGTCCTCGTGCAGCAGCTTCAGCAGCTCCAGCCGGGCGAAGTCCGTGTCGTGGAAACGGGCGTTGGCGACGAGGTAGGCATCAATTCGAGGCATACCCGCGATGATACGCCGCCATGGCGGCGCTCCCGCACCCCAGGGGGTGTCAGGCGATGACGCCCCGTCCGAACAGCCCCTCGATCTCGTCCTCGCCGAAATCGAGCTCGCCCAGCACCTCGCGCGTGTGCTCGCCGAGCATGGGCGCGACCTCGAGGGGGACCTCCGAGCCGGAGAGCCGCGCCGGCATCCGCATCAGCTTCACCGACCCCAGCTCGGGGTGCTCCAGCTCCTCGACAAGGCCCCGCTCGCTCAGGTGCGGGTCCGTGAACAGCTCGTACGTGTCGAGCGTGGCCGAGCAGGGCACGCCCGCGCTGCCGAGCTCCTTCATCGCCTCGTGCTTCGTTCGCTGGAGCGTCCACTCCTTCACGATGTCGTAGAACTCGCCGCCGTGCTCGAAGCGACCGCGCTGCGTCTCGAAGCGCGGGTCGCTGATCAGCTCGGGCATCCCGATCGTCATGCAGAAGGCGTCCCACTGCGCGGTCGTCACGATCATCACGAACAGGTAGTCGTTCTCGCCGCCGCCCTTGCAGGGGTAGACGTCGGTGCCGGGACCGCGCGCGTTGCCGGTGCGCTCCTGCGGGGCTTCGCCCCAGGTCCGCAGCCCCAGCGTCCGCATGAAGAGCGTGACCGCCTCCTGCATCGAGATCTCGATGAACTGCCCCTCGCCCGTGCGCTGCTTCTGCACGTACGCGGCGGTGATGGAGAGCGCCAGCTGCGCGCCCGTGCCCGAGTCGCCGATCGTCGGACCCGGCCGTGTCGGCGGGTCGCCCGCCCGGCCCGTCACGGAGAACGTCCCCGCCGCCGCCTGCGCCACCCAGTCGTACGACGGGAAGCCCGAGTAGGGGCCGCTCAGCCCGAACCCCTTGAGCCGCGCGTAGATGATCGAGGGGTTGGCCTGCTTCATCACCTCGTAGGTCAGGTCGAGCTTCTCGATGACCCCCGGCCCGTAGTTCTCGACGAACACGTCGAACTCCGGCGCCATGCGCAGGAGCAGTGCGCGTCCCTCCTCGCTGGCGAGGTCGATCACGATGCTGCGCTTGTTGCTGTTGTAGTTGAGGAAATACTGCGGCAGCCCCGGCTGGGCCACGACGCCGCGCCCCGGATCGCCCCGGGGCGACTCGATCTTGACGATGTCCGCCCCCAGCCAGCCGAGCAGCTGCGTGCACGAGGTTCCCGCCTCGTACTGGGTCATGTCGAGCACCCGCATCCCGTCAAGCGCAGGCATCCGTTCCCTCCCCGAGAGTGGCCCGATGATACGCCCTGCCCCCGCCCCCGGGCGCTGGGGAGCGTTTCGGGTGCGTGTCGTATGCTGGCCCCGTGGCGTCCGGACCGACGACGAACCGGCCAGATGAGGCCCCTGAGGACGCGCTCGAACCCCCCAACCTGCCCGACTTCCGCAAGCTCGCCCAGGGGGACTTCAGCGCCGTCGACTGGCGCATCTTCTGGAGCCTCCTCCCCCTCGTCGTCTTCCTGGTCCTGAACTCGTTCTGGCCGGAGGACCTCTGGCGCACCCAGGTCGCGATCGTCGCCTCCTTCGCGGCCTCGACCTGGGTGTTCGCGACGAACCGCGACAGCGGCGTCATCCGCTTCATCACCGTGCTCGGCTTCGTCGTCGTGGCGGGCTCGGCGGTCGTGGGCCTTGCGGCCGACAGCGCCAAGGCCTTCGCCGCCCAGAACATCTACAGCGACTTCCTCGTGGCCGCCGTCTGCCTGGGGAGCATCGCCATCGGCAAGCCGCTCGTCGGGGCGGTCGCGCGCGAGACCATCCCCGCGCTGCGCACGCTGATGGAGCCCGGCCACCGGCTGTTCATCATCCTCACGCTCGTGTTCATGACCTACAACATCGGCACGGGTATCTTCCGCATCTTCCTGCTGGGCGAGTTCTCCGCCAACGAGTACGTCATCGTGAGCCGCGTCACCTCCCCCATCAGCCTCATCTTCTTCCTCGCCTGCTACTTCACCATCAAGCGCGCCGCCGGCCTGAGCCAGCAGAACCCCGCCACCTGACCCCTGCCGACCGGCCCCCGCTGCGTACAATGAACCCGTGGCGAAGCCGTTCCTGAAGTGGGCTGGAGGCAAGGGGAAACTTGCCCCGCTCATCGCCGAGCGGGTCGGACGGGAGTTGGACGGGGTCGCTCGCTACCACGAACCGTTCCTCGGGGGCGGCGCTGTGTTCTTCGCCCTGCAGGAAGCGGGCCTCATCCGCGACGCCTCCCTCGCCGACAGCAGTCCCGACCTGATCGCCACCTACCGGGCCGTCCGTGACGACGTGGAAGGCGTCATCGCGGCGCTCGGCGTGCTCGCGCGGCAGTACCTCGCGCGGGAGTCCTCGCAGCGCGGCCTCTACTACTACGAGGTCCGAAACCGGCACCGTCTCCGCCGCCCCGACCGCAAGGCCGCGCGCATCCTCTTCCTCAACAAGACCTGCTACAACGGCCTCTACCGGGTCAACAGCAAGGGCCACTTCAACGTTCCCCACGGGCGCTACGTGAACCCGACCATCCTCGACGCCGAGCGCCTCCGTGAGGCGTCGGCCAGCCTCGCCGGCGCCGAACTCCACGCCGAGGACTTCGCCGAAGCCTGCGCCCGCGCCCAATCCGGCGACTTCGTCTACCTCGACCCTCCCTACCAGCCGCTGAGCGCGACCTCGCAGTTCACGAAGTACACGAGCGGCGACTTCGGTTTCGCCGACCAGCAGCGCCTGCGCAACGCCTTCGACGACCTGACGGAGCGCGGAGTCCCGGCGCTCCTTTCAAACTCGTCCCACCCCGACATCCACGACCTCTACCGCGACTACGACAAGGAGCTCGTCCCGATGGGCCGAGCCATCAACTCGAACGGCCGTGGCCGGGCAGCCATCGACGAGCTATTGGTCAGCAACCTCTCGCGGATAGCGGGAGCGGCTAGCCGCGCAGCTCCAGCCCGAAGTAGAGCCTGAGCCACACCTCCAGGTCTTCGAACGCGATGGCCTTGCCGGTGGAGTCGAGGTAGGCCCGCATGTTGGTGGAGAAGCCCGGGCCGTCGTAGGCCACGATGCCGTCGATGGGCCAGCTCTCGATGTCGGCGATGACGGCTGGGAGCTTCTCCTGTGCGGTACCCGCGGTCCTCTGGTACTTGCACTCGATTCCGAGGCGCTGGCCGCTCTCCGGCTCCGTCAGGATGAGGTCAATCCGGCGTCGCGAACCCCAGAGGCGGCGCCCGACGTAGAGTTCCTTGTCGACCGTGAGATCGAGGGACTCCGCGAGGCCTGCCACCTGATCGCGGAACTGCGTTCCGGTCAGGGTCGACTCGGCGCGACCGGGCACCCGCGTGCTACCCCGCGGGGACCGGCGCCGACAGGAACTCCGTGATTGCGGCCGCGTACGCCTGCGGGTGCTCGACCAGGCCCGCGTGCGCGCCCGGAAGCTGCTGCAGCGTCCCGTTCGGGAGCGCCTCCGCGAGGGCGGCCGCGTCTGCCGGGTCGACGAGGATGTCTTCCTCGCCTGAGAGCACGAGCGCCGGCTGCTCGATGCCGGCGAGCTTCGCGCTCGCGTCGTAGGCCAGGAACGCCTGCGCCTGGCGCGTGTACGCGTGGTCCTGCGCCGGATAGGGGTCGTTCGCGCCGCTCTCGACCGCCTGGTTCCGGCGCTGGCCGTCGGCCAGCAGCTCGGGCGTGTACAGCCACGGAGCCGTCAGCGCGAACGCCTGCTCGCGGCTCAGGTTCGAGCGTCGCGCGTCCGCCCAGCCCTCGGTCACGAGGCGCTGGCGGCCCGAGGGGCTCGCGGACGTCCCGATCAGCACCAGGTTCTCGACGCGCGCGGAATGTTCCGCCGCCAGCTCCAGGGCGATAGCGCCGCCCATGCCGTAGCCGGCCACGCTCGCTTTCTCGATGTCGAGCTGGTCGAGCAACTGGGAGGCGTCGTCCGCCATTCCCGCGATCGAGTACGGCTTGTCCGGGGCGCTGGTGCGGCCCGCGCCGCGGTTGTCGAAGGCGATCGCGCGGCGTCCCAGCGAGAGCGCCCGGAGCTGCAGCGACCACAGTCCCGAGTGGCCACCAAGGCCCGCGATCAGCAGCAGTGGCGGGCCCGAACCCGCCTCCTCGTAGTAGGCGACGACGTCCCGAAGCTGTACATGCGGCATGACGCGGCTAGCCTAGCGGGGCCGCTGGCTACTGGCTATCACGACGAGGCCCCCCGGACGAGCCCCCGCCGGTCCGCTTCCTCGATGATCTGGACCACGTTCGTGGCCGCGCCCTTGCGGATGCTGTCCGTCACCGCCCAGAGGGCGATCGCCCCCGGACGCGAGCTGTCCGCGCGGATGCGTCCGACGAGCACGTCGTCGTTCCCCGCCGCGTCGACGGGCGTCGGGTAGCGCTCCCCGTCCGGCTCGTCCACGACGCGCACGCCGGGCATGGTCGCGATCGCCTCGCGCGCATCCCGCGGGTCCACGGGCCGCTCGAACTCCGCCCAGATCGCCATCGCGTGCCCGAAGAAGGTGGGAATGCGGACGCAGGTCGCGCTCGCTGCCAGGTCCGGCGCGTCGAGGATCTTGCGCGTCTCGTTCACCATCTTCGTCTCCTCCTTCGTGGAGGCGTCCTCGCCGAAGACGTCGACCTGGGGCACGGCGTTGAAGGCGATCTCGCGTTTCTGCGTCCCGGAGGGTTCGTGCCGGCCCGCGAGCGCGGCCGTCGTCTCCGTGCGCAGCCCCTCCACCGCCGCCGCGCCCGCGCCCGCCACCGCCTGGTAGGTGCTCACGACGATGCGGCGCAGGGGGTTGTCGCGATGGATCGGGTACAGCGCCATCACCATCGGCGTCGTCGTGCAGTTCGGCTGGCTCACGATGCCGTTGTGCCAGCTCAGCGCGTCCGCGTTCACCTCGGGGATGACGAGCGGCACCTCGGGGTCCATGCGGAACGCGCTCGAGTCGTCGATGACGAGTGCGCCACGGTCGCGCGCGAGGGGGGCGTACTGCCGGGAGGCGTCGCCCGAGGCCGACAGGAACACGACATCGTCGTCGCCCGCGAAGGACGCAGGCGAGGTCTCCTCGACCGTGATCGTCGAGCCCCGGAACTCGACCGTCGAGCCGGCCGAGCGCTTCGTCGCGAGCAGCCGCAGGCGCCGAACCGGCGTCTCCCGCTCGTCCAGGATCTTGAGGAACTCGCGGCCCACGATTCCCGCGCCGCCGACCACCGTGATCGCGTAGGGATTCATGCTTGGCATGGTAGCGTACGGCCCGGTACCGACCCACGGAGGCCCCCTTGCTGGAAGTCGAAGAGAAACGCCTCGAACCGCAGTCCGCGGTCGTCGTCCGGGCGACAGCGCGCGCCGACGCCATGGGTCCGGTCATGGGCGAACTGCTCCCGGCCGTCTTCGCCTTCGTGCAGGCCAGCGACGCCAATCCCGCCGGGCCGCCCTTCTCGCGCTACCTCTCGATGGAAGGTCCGGAGTGGGAGTTCGAGTTCGGCATGCCCGTCAACGGGCCGGTCGAAGCGAAGGGCCGCTTCGAGGTCGTCGAGCTCCCCGGCGGCGATGCCGTCACCACGACCCACGTCGGTCCATACGACACCCTCGGCCGGTCCTGGGACGCGCTCGGGGCCTGGCTGGCGGAGCAGGGGAAGGTCGGAGGAGGAGCCCCCTGGGAGCTCTACCTGACAGACCCGGGCGAGGTGCCGAACCCCGCGGAGTGGCGCACGCAACTCGTGATGCCGCTCGGGTCGTAAGGGTTTCGGGGACGGGGACGGGGACGGGGACGGAGTAGCCCGCCGCCGAGCGCTCTACTCGTCCTCCGGCAGGAGGACCACCCGGATGTAGTGGTCGGTGGGCAGGTAGCGCCGCGCCGCGGCCGCGATCTGCTCCAGCGTCAATGCTCCCAACCACTCATCGAAGCGGTTGATCTCGGCCAGCGCCTCTCCATGCTGGAGGGCGGCCTCGATCTCGTCCAGCCAGAAGTCATTGTCCCGCGCCTGTTCCTTGCGCGCGGTGCGCAGGAGTTCGCGAGCGGTGTCGAGGTAGCGCTGCTCGCCGCCCGAATGCAGCCACGCCAGTTCCACCAGCACCTCCTCCAGAAGTTCATCCGCACGGTCGGGGTCGCTGCCGAAGAAGATGGAGACCCTGTACTCAGGGTCCGGCAGCTTGCGCGCGACTGTGTCAACGCTGATGTAGTAGGTGCCGCCCAGCGCTTCGCGCAATCGCTCGTGTAGGCGGATGCCGACGATCTCGCCCAGCACGGCCAGCGTAACGGCCTCCCGTGGGCTCCACGCCATCTCCCCCGCGAACGCGAGCGCCGTGGTGCTGCGCTGTTCGATGCCGCTGCGCACGACGCGTTCCACGCGCCCGGCAGGCGGGTCGATCCCGACGTCCCGCCAGCTTTCGGCGCGATCCGTCGCCGGCAGGCTCGCCAGGTACGTCTCGGTCAGGGTACGCAGCTCCTCCCAGTCGAAAGCGCCCACGAAAACGAAGGTCGCCTCCCCCATGTCGGCGAAGCGTTCGGTGTAGACCGCCGCCGCCCGCTCCGCGTCGAACTCTTCGAACAGATCGAGGGTGAGGGGCCTCCGCCGGAAGTGATCCTTGCTCAGGGCGGCGTCGAGGGTGTCGAACAGGATGGCGTCGGGCCAGGCGACGTGAGCCTCGACGACGCTGCGCGCCCACGCCTCGAACGTCGGGGCGTAGCTGCCATCGAAGCGCTGCTCCGTTGCGAGCAGCGTTATGAGCTGGAAGAGAGTCTCCAGGTCCTGTGGGGAGCAGCCCCCGGTGAACCCCTCGAAGAGATCGTCGATGTACGGGTCCACCCAAACGTCCTTGCCGGCGAGCAGCATCCTGAGGCCCCCGGCGTGTTGGCCGGGCCCGTTCCCGGTCGCCAGATCGGCGGCGTACAGGGCCGAGACGTAGTCGTCGTCGGGCACCAGTGAGGTCCCGCCCGGGCTGAAGGCGCGGAAGACCACCTCGTCGTTGCGAAAGTCGGTCTGCCTGGCGACAACCCTGACGCCGTTGGACAGCGTCCACTCCCGCGCCTCGATGGCCGTGTGCCGCTCCTCCGCGACGATGCTCCCGGGGGTCGGGAGACTCGAGAGAAGCGGCGCGTTGTACGCAGAGTCGTGGTACGGCTCCACCTCGATCGACGGGGCCGCTTCAAGCTGGGCCTGAACCGCCGCGGCCAGCTCCGGGTCCGTCGCTTCGCCTCCCACGGGGCGTGTCACGAGGATCGAGCTGTTTCGAAGCTCCGTCCACGAGTCCGCCGCTTCGTTGACCTCCGTCAGCGAGATCTGCGGGAGCAGCGCTCGGGACAGCTCCCACTCGCCTTCGGCGCCGGGGACAGGTGTCCCCCGGAGGAAGTGGGCCCCGTACTGGACGGCCAGCTGGCTCGAAGCGAGCTGGTCCCGTTCCCGATAGGCGCTCTCAGCCTCGTTCAGCAGGTTGGCCTTCTCCCGGGTCAGCTCGCCGTTGGTGAAGCCGTGTCGCCGGACGCGCTGCAGCTCCCGCAAGAGCGCCGCCAGGCCCCGTTCGGCGCTATCGGGTTCGACGTTGGCCGTGAAACTGATGGAGTCCAGCGATTCCGTCAGCGGATAGCGCCCCCCTCCGGCTGCCAGCCAGGGACGGTCGTCTTGCCCGCTCCGCTCGTACAGGCGTGCGTTCAGCATCATGAAGGCGAGCCGCTCCGCCAGGCCCCGCCGGAACGCAGCCGTGTCGCCATCGGTCGCGGCCGCGACCTTGCGGATGAGGGACACCTGCGTGGCGGGCGCCTCGGGGTCGCTAAACACCTCGAAGCGGGGAGCGTCGTGCTCGGGAACGTCCAGGCGTGGCCGCTCCGCGGGCGGCGCGGCGGCCCGTTCGCGCGGCGCGGCGCCTTCGGGTGGGGGCGCGAAGTGGCGCCGCACCTGCTTCTCGATCAGCTCGGGATCGAAGTCGCCCACGGCCACGACGGCCATGAGGTTGGGCCTGTACCAGCGGTCGTAGAACGCCCGCAGGTCCTCCGCGGAAGCCGTCTCGACCACCTCCGGCAGGCCGATCGGGCTCCGCTCGGCATAGCGCGAGGCCCCGAACAGGAGCGGGTAGTAGCTATCCAGCAGCCGTGAGGTGAACCCCTGCCAGAGGCGCCATTCTTCCAGCACCACACCTCTTTCCAGTTCAACCTCGGCCGGGTCGAAGGCGATGGCATAGGCCCAGTCGCTGAGAATCTGAAAAGCGGCCTCCACGATGGCGGGATCGCCGGTGGGAACCTCCAGCCAGTACACGGTGGCCTCGTGGCTGGTCTGGGCGTTCAGGTCGGGGCCGAAGGCGCTGCCGAGAGACTGCAGGTAGTCGACGATCTGCTGCTTGGCGAAGCGTTCGGTGCCGTTGAAGGCCATGTGCTCCACGAAGTGCGCAAGCCCGCGTTCGGCCTCCTCCTCGAGGACGGAGCCAACCTTCACGACCAGAGAGAGGTACGCCCGCCCGCGCGGCTCCTCGTTGCGCCGCACGTAGTAGGTCAGGCCGTTGCCGAGGGTCCCACGAACGACCGCAGGGTCAAAGGCGAGCGGCGCGCCCGCCTGCGCTTCCGCCGGCACAGGCGTAGCTACCGGCGAGGGGGAAACCGTGGGCGGTGGATCGGACCCGCAGGCCGCCGCCAGCACAAGCAACACCAGCGCGACGCCAGCGGCTGACACTACCGTCTTCCGGCCGGCGCTGGGGTGCGAGGTGAACAGGTGCGCTACTCGACGATGGCGGGCTCGGTCGGCTGCTGCTCCGGCTCGACCGCGGGGGCCTCGATCGCCTTGGGCTGCGGCTCCATGTGCTCCAGCCCGGCGATGCTGAAGCCGAGGTCACCCAGCTCGCAGAGGAAGCTGCAGTAGGTGAGACGCAGGGAACTGGTCGACTTCGAAGGCACGTAGCGAAGCTCGCAGCGCGTGCAGCGCAGCATCTCCTCGCTGTCGGGGCCGAAGACCGGGGTCGGCGTGGAATCGGGACCAGATGTCTCAACCATCGCACTCACCACTCTAACGCTTCCCGGAGCGACCGCAAGCAAGCGCGCCCCGTTCTGAACGCAATCTTGAAGCGGCTCGCCGGGGCTGGTAGCCTCGTAGGGCTAGAGCCATCCACGCAGCAAGCCTTGGAGGGAGGCGATGCAGCGCCCGCAGTTCTTTTCCCGCCCCATAAAGCGGCCCCTTCCCTGGTATCTCGATGTGCGCAGGCTGGGCATTGCCTCCGTCGAGATGTTCGGCACGATCGGGGCCCTTTTCGTGTATTTCTTCGTGCGCGGCGGACGGCCCGATGACATCGAGGCCTCGCTCAGCCGCGGCCTCCAGATCATCGACCTGGAAAAGCGGATAGGGATATTCACGGAACTGCACTGGCAGGAGTTCTTCCTCCCGTACGAACTCCTGATGGATATCGCCAACCAGGTCTACGCGTGGGGCCACTACCCCGTCCTCGCGGCCATCGGCACCTGGCTCGCCATCAAGAACCCCTCCCGCTTCCGCTTCGTGCGCAACGTCATGCTGCTTTCGGGCGTCGTCGGGATCGCGGCCTACTGGCTGTTGCCGACGGCCCCGCCCCGCCTCATCCACCTCTCCGGCATCGACTTCGGCTTCGTCGACACCGTTCACGGCAGCGCCGACGTGGTCTACCTCCAGCCCGCGCCCTTCGTGAACGACTTCGCCGCCCTCCCGAGCTTCCACTTCGGCTGGATCGCGCTCGCCTCCGCGGCCATCTGGGTCAATACCACCAACCCCTACTTGCGCGCGCTGGCCGTCGCCATGTCGGTCGTGATGTGGTGGGCCATCGTCGTCACCGGGAACCACTTCTTCTTCGACATGGTCATCGGCGGCCTGGTCGTCGCCGTCTGCTGGGTCGCGGTGGCCTACCTCGACCGCATCGGTGTGAGCGCGCGGCTGACGGAGCTCCTGCGCGCTCCCGCCCTGCGCCTCTGGGCGGGACTTCGCGCCCGCCTGCGCCTGCCGCTGGTTGAGCGCCTGCGCAGGCGCTCCTCGGACCTGCGCTCGCGCTCCATGGACAGGGTGGCGTAGCCTCCCGCCCGTGCCCGAGCTCGATCGCGGAACCTGGACCCTTGCCTACGATGTCGCCGGTGCGGCGGACGCCCCCGCCGCCCTCCTCCTGCACGACATCCCCGACGACCGCCGGGTCTGGCGCGCGCTCGCCGCGGACATGGTCGACGACTTTCGCACCATCGCGCCCGACCTCCGTGGCTTCGGCGAGAGCGGCCGTCCCCCCGACCCCGCCTCACCCCCAACGATGCGCGACTACGCCGCCGACCTCACGGCCCTGCTCGATGCCGAGGGCGTGAACGCCTGCGCCGTCATCGGCGCCGGTTTCGGCGCTGAGGTGGCGCTCGAGCTCGCGCTCGATGCCCCCGAGCGCGTCGAGCTCATCGTCGTCAACGGCGCCCTCCCCGCCGCCGACCACCCCACCTACGACGAGGCGCTCCGCGCCTGCGAAGCCGAGCGCGCCGAGCACGGCCGTCTCGCAGCGAGGTTCGGCGCGGGACGTGCCGGCGCCGGCGCCGCCATGCCCCTCACGGGCACGTACCTGCGCGCTTCCGCCCGCGAGCGCTACCGGCACACGGATGCCGAAGCCTTCGCCGCCGCCCACGAGGCCCGCGCCGGCCGTGACGGCCTTCTCGCGCGGCTCGCCGCGCTTTCCGTCCCTGCTCTCGTGGTCGCGGGCGAGGAGGACCCGCTGCTCCCCGCCGCGCGCCTCCTCGCCGGCACGCTCCCGGGCGGGCGGCTCGTGACCCTCAACCGCTGTGGCAGGGGTGCGCCTTTCGTCGCCCCGCGCGCCTTCGAAGGCGCGCTCGGCGCGTTCCTCGGGGATGTTCGCGCGGCCGAGGCGCACGGCTAGCGCGCTGCCCGCAGGGAACGGGCTGCTATACTCGAATTCGCTCCCTACGACTCACCAAGGGGTTGCCAACGCATGAAGCGCATTCTCGCCCTCCTCGTTCTCCTCGCCGTCGCCGCCTCCGTGGTGGTCGTGATGCGTCGTAGCGCCGGCGTCGACGACTTTCTTGATGAGGATCTCGACTAGCTGAGCGACGCGCCGCAGTTCCCAACCGAGCCCCTGCCAGGCCCCACCGCCGCCCCGGTCATCACGGGCTACGGCGCCGTGACCGCGCACGGCAGCGGCGTCGAGCCGATGTGGGCGGCGCTCGCCGAAGGCCGCTCCCCCGCCACTGACTGGTCCGCCGACGAAGGCCCCGAGACCTACCGCGCCGGACCCATCCCCGACGACTACCGCCCCCACACCCGCATCCCCCGCAACCTCGTGCACTTCCTCGACCGTGGCTCGATGATCGGCCTCGATGCCGCCCTGCAGGCCGTCGAAGCCGCCGGGCTGACGGCCGGCATCGCCGACTCGCGCCGCTTCGCCGTGGCCGACGGCCTCGCCTTCCGCGCCCCGGGCCAGGCGACGCTCTTCGTGCCGTACGGACAGCTCGTGGCGCGAACGCTGGGCGTTCGCGGCGCCGTCGCCGGGCTCGCCGGGGCTGAGGCGAGCGGTCTCGCCGCCGTCGCCGAAGCAGCGGCGATCGTCGCCCGCGGAGAGGCCGACGTCGTCGTCGCCGGAGCTGCGCAGGCGCTGCAGCCGCCCGTGCTCGCGCACCTCGCCCAGCAGGGCCTGATCGCCTCCGGTGACGCCCACCCCCTCGACGCCCACCCCGATGGCTGCATCCCCGCCGAGGGCGCCGCCTACGTCGTCGTCGAGGCGGAGACGCACGCCCGCGAGCGGGATGCGACCGTGCACGCCCGCATCGCCGCCGCCACCCGCACCTTCGACCCCCTCGCCGAACCGCTGGAGCCGAGCGACCCGGCCGAGGCGGGCCGCGCGATGCAGGCGGTGTTGGGCGCCGCCGGCTACCTCCAGAACCAGGTCGACCACGTCGCCTCCTGCGCGGACGGCCGCGCGAACCGCGACGCTTCCGACGCCGTAGGGCTCACGCGCACCTTCGGGCGTCACGTCTACTACGCGAGCGTGACCGCTCCCGCCGGCGCCCTCGGCCAGACCCTCGCCGCCAGTGGCCCGCTGGCCCTGACCTACGCGCTGGAGGCGATGCGCCGCCAGCAGGTCGCTCCCGCCGCCGGCTTCCGCGAGCCCCTCGAGCGCTCCGACCTGAGCGTCGTCCGCGGAACCCGCGACGAGCGCCTCGACTGCGTGCTCGTCACGAGCCTGGGCCTGGGCGGTTCGAACGCGAGCGTCCTCCTGCAGCGCTAGCTTCCCGCGTTTCCTTCCGCGTTTCCCGCCCAGCCGGTAGCATGCGGTCGGTGGAGATCAGCTGGCTGGGACGTACCTGCTTCCGCCTCCGCGGCCGCGAGGGCGCCGTCCTCACCGACCCCGTGGCCCCCTCGACCGGCTACAGCCTCGGGCGCACGAGCGCCGAGATCGTCACCCTCAGCCGCAACCAGGACCCCGAGATTAGTCACCACGACGGTGTCCACGGCGACCCGCGCGTGTTCCAGGCCCCGGGCGAATACGAGGTGCGCGGCATCCTCGTGACGGGCATCCCCATCGCCCGCGAGGACGGCCGCACGATGGCCTTCCACTACGAGATCGACGGCGTCAACATCGTCCACCTCGGCCTTCCCGACGCCCCGCCCGACGCGACCATCCTCGAGCGCTTCGAGAATGTCGACGTCCTCCTCATGCCCGTGGGCGGTGGTGGTTCGCTCTCCGCTTCCGTCGCCGCCGACCTGATGCAGCGCATCGACCCGAACATCGTCATCCCCATGAACTACCGCACCGACCTCGACAGCGCCCACCTCGACCCCATCGACCGCTTCCTCAGCGAGGCCGGCGCCACCCCCGAACCCCGTCCCCGCCTGAGCGTGACGCGCGCATCCATCCCCAGCGAGCTGACGGTCGAAGTGCTGAAGCCGCGCGGCAGCTAGCCGCCACTCCCTACCGGTCCGCGACGAGCGCTCCGTACGCCTCGGGTACCCGGTCGCGCAGGGCGTGCGTGCCCGGCGCCATGTCCTTCCAGCGCGCCTGCGAGCGGTTGACCTGCGCCGCCATGGCCATATCCGTGCCCGCCGGCACGGCCGTCAGCGGCGCGCCCGTCGGCGACGTGATCACCCCGCCCCCGTGCCAGGCGGCGGCCGTGTAGACACGGTTCTCGTCGCTCCGGGCGCGGGCGATTCGCTCGTTCATCGGGTGGTCGCCGAAGCTGGGCCAGGCGACCACGTCCGCCCCCTCCAGGGCGAGGCAGCGCGCCACCTCGGGCGCCAGCCCCTCGTCCCCGCAGACCAGCCCCACGTTTCCCGCCTCCGTGCGCGTGACCGGAGCCGTCGACTCACCCAGGTCGATCCCGCGCCCGTGCGTGGCCCGGTGCTCGACCGTCTCGTCAGGGGTCACGAGCACCGCCGACTGCTCCATCGTGCAGCCGTTCGTCGCGACTGCGAAGGCGACAGCGCCGCCGTTCGCCCCCACCGCCTTCTCGACCGAAGGCAGGGCGCCCTGCCACCCTTCGTTCCCCACCTCGCCCGCGAACACGGTCAGGTCGCAGTCCTGCTCCCGGAGCGCCTCGTACCGCGAGATCACCGCGCCCGTGTCGAACAGGTCGCCCGAACCCGGAACGACCGCGATGCGGCGGTTCTCTTCTGCCGGCACCATCGGCTCCTCCAGCAGCGCCCTCGCCGGAGCGTTCTCCCACGGCTCCGTCAGGCGCCCGTACAGGCTCGGGCGGCGGGGAACGGTCCCCGCCTCCGCCTCCGCCGGGTCGATCGTGTAGGTGACGACCTGGTCGCCCGTGCTCGGCGCCGCCACGCGCGTCTTCCCTTCCGGGTCGATGACGCAGGAGCGGCCTGCGTAGATGAGCGTGTTGCCCTCCGGCCCCCACTTGTCCGCCGCCGCCACCCAGGCGCCGTTCTCGAACGCGCGCGCCGGCATCAGGTACTCGCACTGCGTCGTGCTCAGTTGCTCGACGCTGCTCGCCCACGAGACCCACGCCGTCAGGTCGAGGATGACCTCCGCCCCGTTCACCGCCAGCGACCGCGCGATCTCCGGCTGCCGCCCGTCCGCGCAGATGAGAACCCCGAATCGCGCGAATCCGGCGTCGAACACCGGGAACGCGTCGCCTCGCCGGAACCAGAAGTTGTCGAAATGCCAGAGGAAGCCCTTGTCGTAGCGCCCCACCATCTCGCCGCTCGGGTCGAAGATGACGCCGCTGTTCGTCAGTGAGCCGTCCTCGTGCGGGACGGCCATGCCCGCCGCCAGCCAGTAGCCGTAGCGGCGCGCCTTCTCCGCGAAAAGGGCGGTCACCTCGGCGAAGGGCCGCACCCCCGGACGGGCGTACGGGTCGGAATCGCGCACGTAGTAGGCGGGGTAGGCGCACTCCGGCAGTGCCACGAGCTGGGCGCCCGCTTCGCCCGCCTCGTCGAGCGCCCGCAGGAGACCCTGGAGGTTCTCCTCGGCGTCCTCGAGGGCATGGGCGCGGACCTGGCAACAGGCGACGGTGAAGGGTTCCACGGCGGCTCCAGTCCCGGTTTCGCGCGCACTCCGGGACGTTGCTAGGATCGATCCCGGAGAGGTGTCCGAGTGGCTTATGGTACCGTTCTCGAAAAGCGGTGTGCAGCAATGCACCGGGAGTTCGAATCTCCCCCTCTCCGCCAGCCCACCTGATCCACTGAACGATGTCGCGAAGTTTCGTCTCCCCGGTGGCGTATGACGGGCTTTGAAGTCGCCACGCTTGCCGCCGCTGTCGTCGCGGCCGCCGCAGCCGTCTGGAACACCGGGCTGCCCACTCGCCTCCGGAATCACTTGCGTCAGCGCCGCGCCCTGCGACAGCAACGCAAGAGGCAAGAAGAGCGTGTGCGGCTGTTCGCCGCTGAGGCAGACCTCCAAGAGATGGAGGATCGTTTCGACGAGCTAGTCGAGACCTACCACAGAAGGAATGTTCCGCCGGACTTACGCGCACTCTGGGGCCGAGTCTTTCGCCTCGCTTCCAGGTCGCCTGTCAAGCAGCCGTTCCGTTTCGGCTCCTTGGTCATTCAGACTTGGGATTCCGCCATGAGGATCAACAAGGGCGACCGGTCAATCGCAGATGTTGAGTGGATGGACATGGCGAGGCGACCAGTTCTGCCGATGCCGCTCATCACCGGTTCTACGGAGGCGGTGGTGGTCGTGAAGGAGTAGGTGCTTCGTTTGGGGTGCGCCCCGTGAAGCCTAGGACAACATCCGCGAGCGGACGGCCTCGATGGTCGAAGGGGCGAGCCCGAGGGTGCCCAGGTAGCCGGCGGCCGAGCCCCAGCGCCCGCGGATGAACTCGAGCGTGAGCTCCATCTCGCGGGGCGGCGCGGCCATCATCATGCGGCCCGTCTCGATGCTGATCCCGTACTCCTCGAAGCGGTCCAGCCGCTCCTCGACCACGGGTTCAAGCTCGCTCGTGGAGAGCGCGTAGTCGGCCACGATGTGCTCGTCGGGCACGCCCGCGAGCTCCAGCAGGAGCGCGCCCGCGACGCCCGTGCGGTCCTTGCCGACGGCGCAGTGGAAGAACACCGGGCCCGAGGCCGTGGCGATGGTCTCGAAGAGCGTGCGGTAGGCGCCCCCGCCCTCGGTCAGGAACTGCCGGTAGACGGCCGCGTGGCCCGGGTAGCGCTCCTGGCGCGCCAGGGCCCCGGGGGAGGCGTCGGACTCGAACACCGGCGCCTGGATGACGGTCATGCCGAAGGCGCCGAGGTCGGGAGTCGGGTACGTTTCGTGCTCCACCCCGGAGCGAAAGTCGACCACGACCCTGACGCCAAGGTCGGCGAGCGCGGCCCGGCCGGCGTCGGTCAGCTCGTGCAGGCTGCCGCCGCGGATGAGGTCGGAGGCGGTCGTGGGACGCCCGTTCGCGGTGGGGTGGCCACCCAGGTGGCGGACGTTGTGGGCGACTTCGAGGTGGATCTTTCGGTCGGTGGTTTCTTGTTCGATCGTTGCAGTTGTCACGTTTGTCATGGTGCGGGACTGGTGTGATCGGGCGGTGAACGGCTCCGGTGCTACTCGCCGGGGATCGTCGCCTCCGGGTGCGAATCGTAGCGCGGCAGGTACGGCTTCAGGTCGAGCACCGGCGTCCCGTCGATCGCGTCGAGCCCGCGCACGCGCAGCACCGTCCCCTCCACGCCGAGCAGCGCCACCGCCGCCACCCCCAGGTGGTTCGGGCGAAGCTGGCTGCGCGTCGCGAACATCCCCACCTCCACCCCCTCGACCGGCAACGTCGGTGGCTTCTCGGGCGCGTCCGCCGCCAAGTCCATGTAGAAGACGGCGAGGACGTGGCTGTACTCCTCGATCCCGCGCAGCCGCTCCGCGTGCTCGGGCAGCACCTCGATGGCGCTCTCGACATCCTCCCAGCCGTGCGGGCGCGGCTTCGCCACGTCGTTCCGCACCCACCCGATCGCCTCCAGCGTGACCCGTTCCGGTGGCTCCGGCCGGTCGAACGTGCGGAAGCGATCGAGCAAACCCATGTCGCTCGTCAGTCGCTCGCCGTGGTGGAAAGAGGGGTGGTAGAAGGCATGTCGTAGTGATGTTCTTGCTGGCGCAAAGCCGCCGTCAGTATAGGCGTGGAGGGCCCTTTTCGAGCCCCTGAAACACTGGCGTTTAATACCTTGTTCGTGATAAAATGCACAGGAATCCTAACAATACCCGCGGTAGCGTTCCGAACGCCCGCGGTCGAGTCCTCCCAAGGCAGCGTATGGCGATCGAACAGGCGACCCCGAGCACCTACACCGCAGCCAATATCCAGGTGCTGGAGGGTCTCGAAGCGGTCCGCCGCCGGCCCGGCATGTACATCGGGACGACCGATAAGGCCGGCCTCCACCACCTCGTCAAGGAGCTCGTCGACAACGCCGTCGACGAGGCCATGGCCGGCTTCTGCGACCGGATCGAGGTCGTCTTCCAGGCCGATGGCTGGTGCACCGTCACGGACAACGGTCGCGGCATCCCCGTGGGCGTCCAGAAGCAGACCGGCAAGACCGCCGTCGAGACCGTCATGACCGTCCTCCACGCCGGCGGCAAGTTCGGCGGGGGCGGCTACAAGGTGTCAGGCGGCCTGCACGGCGTCGGCGCCAGCGTCGTCAACGCCCTCGCCGAGGAGATGCGCGTAGAGGTCGTCCCCGACCCCGAGGCGCAGGGCAAGCGCACCGCCGGCAAGGTCTACCGCCAGGACTACTCCCGCGGCGAGCCCCAGAACAAGCTCGCCCCGACGCCCCTGAAGAACGGACGTGGCTACGGCACCACCATCTCCTTCAAACCCGACGCCGAGGTGTTCGATTCGACCTCGTTCGACTTCGCCATCGAGGCCGACCGCCTGCGCCAGTACGCCTTCCTCACGAAGGGCACCTGGTTCCGCCTCTACGACGAGCGCGACGACACCGAGGTCAACTACTTCTTCGAGGGCGGCATCCAGAGCTTCGTCCGCCATGTGAACCGCGACCGCACCGTCCTCAACCACGACCCCGTGTACGTCGAGCGCGAGATCGAGGGAAACCTCATCGAGTGCGCGATCCAGTACAACGACGGCTTCAACGAGTCCGTCTACACCTTCGCGAACGGCATCAACACGATCGACGGCGGCGCCCACCTGACCGGCTTCCGCAGCGCCCTCACCCGCGTCCTCAACGACTACGCCCGCAAAGCCAAGGTGCTCAAGGACGGCGACGCCAACCTCGGCGGCGAGGACGTGCGCGAGGGGCTCGTCGCGGTCGTCTCCGTGAAGCTCCCCGAGCCGCAGTTCGAGGGCCAGACGAAGACGCGCCTCGGCAACGCCGAGGTGGCCGCCCACGTCCAGAGCGCGCTCGGCGACGCCCTTACCCAGTACCTTGAGGAGAACCCCTCCGACGCCCGCCGCGTCATCGAGAAGGGCATGACCGCCGCCCGCGCCCGCGAGGCCGCCCGCAAGGCCCGCGACCTCGTCCACCGCAAGAGCGCCCTCGAGAGCGGCAACCTCCCCGGCAAGCTCGCCGATTGCTCCAGCCGCGACCCCGAGGAGTCCGAGATCTTCATCGTCGAGGGCGATAGCGCGGGGGGCTCGGCCAAGCAGGGCCGCGACCGGCACACGCAGGCCATCCTCCCCCTGCGCGGCAAGATCCTGAACGTCGAGAAGGCCTTCCCCGAGAAGATGCTCGGCCACGAGGCCATCCGCCTCATCATCTCCGCGCTCGGCACCGGCATCCGCGACACCTTCGACATCACGAAGCTGCGCTACCACAAGGTCATCATCATGACCGACGCCGACGTCGACGGCGCCCACATCCGCACGCTCCTCCTCACCTTCTTCTTCCGCAACATGGTCGAGCTGATCGAGAACGGCAACCTCTACATCGCCCAGCCGCCCCTCTACCGCCTCCAGCAGGGCAAGACGACCCACTACTTCTTCTCCGACCCGGAACTGAAGGCGTTCCAGCGCGGCAAGAAGCAGAAGGGCAACGTCCAGCGCTTCAAGGGCCTCGGCGAGATGAACGCGGACCAGCTCTGGGAGACGGCCCTCAAGCCCGACTCGCGCATTCTGATGCAGGTCGCCATCGAGGACGCCGCCGCCGCCGACCGCATCTTTTCCGAGCTCATGGGCGAAGACGTCAGCCACCGCCGCCGCTTCATCCAAACCCACGCGAAGGACGTCCAGAACCTGGATGTCTAGCGGCCACCGGCGGGGTGACCGCTAGTTGCCACCCCCGTCTCCTGTAGAGTCCCGGGCGAAGTGACAAACATGGTTCTGCGGCTTCTCTTGCTACTAGCGATCCCGCTCGTTGCGCTTGGACTGGTGATGCCCACCACCTCCGCACAGTCGGAAGCGACCGTCGAGGTCCGCGTCTGGCAGGGCGTCTCCAACGCGCACAACCTCCATATCAGTGCCCGTCCCGAAGGTGGTTCCTGGAGAACGCTGGGAACCATCCCCCTCGACATGAGCGGGCTGAGCCGCAGAGGTACCTTCACGTACGGTGACATCACCGTAACCGTTCCGCTCGACGGCGAGCTTGGGCCAGCACAGGTGAACGTCGAGGTACGTGTTTGGCAGAGCGTCTCTGATGCGCTCGACCTCTACATCAGCGCTCGTCCCGAGGGTGGCTCCTGGGGGACCCTGGGGACGATCCCGCTCGACATGAGCGGGCTGAACAGCAGGGGCACGTTTCGCTACAGCGACATCGATGTGGCGGTCCCACTCTGGTTCGTGGGAGTAGGAAAAACTGGCGGAACCACGTACAACGCCTACATCATGGATGATGGCACGCTGTTTACTTCAATACTTGTCCACGATGGCGATGGCAGAATTATCGAAGTAGGTGAAAGCACATTCAGCTTCCGCTGTATGAGGGGTACATTAGAGGCAATATTTAAGATACGTGGGTCGCACTTCTTCCCTGAAACTACTTCAGTAGAATGGGAGATTACTGACCAGGATCCGGTCACAGAAAGGTGGAGAATTGGCGGCGGTGTGATCGGCGACTGGTTCTATGCTCCAGACTCGCGGCTCGTTCTTGAACAGCTTCGCGGAGCACAATCCCTGGTTATCCGCCTCCGCAACGCGGAAGGACGGATTTTGACGACCGATGAGGGAGACCTCCGCATCTACCCCCACGATGTGTCGTCGCTGCTTGCCTCGCCCGCCCAAGTGAATATCGAACACTGTGGGGATGAAGGCTGGCGCTAGCTATCAAGGGGTGGCGGGAGTGCATGGGAGTCGAACCCACCCCTCGCCGCGCTGGCGACGAGGCGACCGTTTTGAAGACGGCGAGGACCACCGGGCCCTATCCACTCCCCCGGACTGGCCATCCTACCGCGCCGGGCGACCCGCGCGGCAGCGCGGCGCTCTCCTTACACGTACGGCAGGACTCTCTCCGCGAACAGCCGCGCCGGTTCCCGCGTATCCCGGCCGAAGAACTCGATGACGAACATGTCGCAGCCGGCCTCGCGGTTGGCCGCGATCTGGTCCCGGATGCGCTCGGGACTGCCCGACAGGGCGAGCGGCCCCGTCGGGTCGCCGAGGTGCCCTCCGAAGATGCGCTGCGCCCGCTCGATCATCGGCGCCGCCGCCGCCTCGTCCGGCGCGATCGTCACCAGCGTCTGCTGGCTGACCCTGATCTCGGACGGGTCGCGACCGATGTCGGCGCAGTGCTCCCGGAGCACCTTCACCTTGTGCGCGAGGTTCGAGTGGTGCCCCGCGAGGTTGTTGTAGATGTCGGCGTGCTCCGCCGCGATGCGCAGCGTCACCCGCTCGCCCGCGCCCCCGATGAGGATGGGCGGCGTCCGCGGCGGCTTCGGCTCGCACACGAGGTTCTCGACGCGCACGTGCTTCCCCTCGTAGGTGACGGGTTCCTCCTCGCTCCACATCCGCTTCAGCAGGACCACCGTCTCCTCGAGCTGCCGCAGCCGCGCGCGCGTCGAGAGGAACGGCATCCCGAAGTCGGTGAACTCGCGCTCCATCCAGCCGCCACCGAGTCCGGGGATGACGCGCCCGCCTGCGATCTCGTCGGCGGTCGCGATCGTCTTGCCCAGGTGCGCCGGATTGCGCATGCCCGCGGGCGTGACCAGCGTGCCGATCTCGACCCGCTCCGTGATCGCCGCCAGCCCCGCCACCGCCGTCCACGCCTCCAGGATCGGGATCTGGGGCGACTGCGGCCCGTAGAGGTGGTCGTTCACCCAGATCGAGTCGAACCCCAGCGACTCGAACTCGCGGGCCGCTTCGCTCGCCTCCTCCCAGGTGCGCTTGATCTGCGGCACGTTCACGCCGAAGTGGGCCTTGCCGGTCGCTGTCATGTCGTCCCTTCCTGCGGCGGCCGCCGCGACCCGCGCATTCTACGGGCGCTCCAGCTTCGCTCCCGCAGGGAACGTGGCAGAGCCCGGCGATACAATGCCAATCGATGGTCGAGCTCGCGAGCTACCTGTTCTGGACCGGCCTCGCGTTCGCCGGTATTGCGTCCGCGACCTATCTCGCGCACGTCGCCAGCGCTTCCCTGTCCTTTCGCCGCCTGACCGCCCAGACATCCGCCGGAACCGTCACCCTGTCCGGCGCGACCGGAACGCCCAACGCCGGCCTTGGCCGCCTCGCGACCACCTTCGCGGCGCTCACGGCGACCGCCCTCACCATCTCCCTCATCGCCCGCTGGATCGCGGTCGAGCACGCGCCGCTGTCGAACCTGTACGAATACACCGTCGCCCTCGCCTGGGGCGTCTCCGTCGCCTGGCTCGCGTTCGAGCGGACGGCGGGGGCGCGACGCTTCGGGCTGGTTGCCCTCCCCATCGTCACCGCCCTCCTCGGCATCGCCACGCTCTTCCCCGACGAGGTCATCCCGCTCATCCCGGCCCTCCAGAACGGCCCGCTCCTTACCCTCCACGTGAGCGTCGTGATGGTCTCCTACGCCGTCCTCACCGTGGCCTTCAGCGCCGCGGTCATCTACCTGGTGCAGGGAGGCGAGGGCCGCAGGCGGTTCGCCTCCCTCCCCGGTGGTGAGGCCGCCGGCGACCTCGCCCATCGAGCCGTGCTCGTGGGGTTCCCCCTGCTGGCGCTGGGCATCGCCCTGGGCGCGTGGTGGGCGAACAGCGCCTGGGGTCGCTACTGGGGCTGGGATCCGAAGGAAACCAGCGCCCTCGTCGTCCTCCTCGCCCTGGCCGCCTACTTCCACGCCCGCGCCGGCGAAGGGTCAGTCGCGGGCGCGCCCATCATCCGCTGGATCATCCCCAGGCGGTTCCAGCGAAGCTGGCGCCCCGACCCCATGTGGTGGCTGGTCGCGATGTTCGCGCTGCTGCTCTTCACCTACTTCGGCGTGAACCTCTGGATCACCGGCCTCCACAGCTACGCCGGGGTCTGAGGGGGAGGGTCAGACACGCGCTCCAACGGCTCGTGGCGTAGCTGGAGAAGGGCTCGAACCAGGGGCCAGACGTTAATGGCGTAGGCGAGGGCGAGGATCAACATCGTCACGATCGACAAGCCCCTGGTAGGCTCCAGCGCGAGGGTGCCGGCCAGGGCAGGGGTGGAGGGAACAAGCATCGCGAGGCCGAGGAGGGGGACGGACGCCCGCCGCCAGATGCCGATGACAGAGGTCTCTTCCGGGGATGTGTCCGCGTCGGACCTGAACCACAGCAGGCCCACGATGGCCAGCGCGACCAGCACGATGGGGAGCATGTCGGCACCGCCATAACTGGCGAGCACGGTGACGACACCGAGCGCGAGTACCACCACCACCACGGGCAACGGAGCAGACCCCACGAATGCGGCCAGCCGACTCGCTCCGCCGAGGAATAGCGCCATGCCGACAAGGAGGACCGCTGCTCCGGCAGCGACATGGATCATCGTGCCGAGTTCCGAGCCGAGATCGGTCATTCCCGGGTCCGTGGTGGAGAAGACCGCTGGAAGGATGGCAATGCCCGAGGCGACCAGGGAGGGGCCGAATAGTGCAAAAGCTAGGGCCAGCCGCGGCAAGGTGATGGCATCGGCGTCTGGGAACCGAGCCGCCCGACGCGCCACGATTCGCCCCGCGACGATCACGCCCAGCGGTGCGAGGAAGGCCACCGCCTGGAGAATGGTCATAGTCGTCCAGCGACCGTCCGCCACCCAGACCCCAACGGAGATATGCAACCCCATTATCGGTGAGACTGCTGCAACCATCACCAATCCTAGCAACCCAGTGGCCGTGAGAAGACCCGAGAAGGAGAGCCCTTTGGAGGGATCGGGTGCGACGCTACCGGCCAGGCTCCTGCCGAAGGCGCTGCCCCCTGTCTGCGTGGCCACCAGTGGGATGGCAAGCGCTGTCAGGAGCAGGACGATCGGGAAGGCGATGTTTGGTCCAGCCCCAGGGCTCTCCGCGACGACCCACAAGAGGGCGATGACGAAGATGGTGAACAGAAGGGTCACAGTGAAACCGAGTTGGCCGACACCTTGTCGAGCGTGTGCAGCCGTGATGAACGTCACGTACCTGGCGTGCGCCTGCGGAAGGAGTTTGGCCCCGGTGGAGACGGCGGCGCGCAGCCTGCGCACCCCAATAGCCAGGGGCACCACGTTCAGAGCGGCGGCGATTCCCGTCATCGTGTACGCCGGCACCGTCATATCCGCGTCCCACCCGAGCTGGGGGAGGATGTCGGACGCGAGCAGCGCCGCGCTGGACGCAAAGGTAAGCCCGGCGAGTCCGATACCGGCCAGCACCCGGGCCGGCTGCAAGGGGTCAGGAGCAGTGCCATCGGAGCGCCAGGGAAGGGAGTTGCCCCAGAACAGCGCCAGGATGATCACAAGGGGCACGAGAAGCTGCCCCGTCTCGACCTGGAGCAGCCCGCCGGTCCCTGCGGCAAGGAAAGCGCCCAGCGCAAGTACGGCGACGGCTCCGAGCAACCACGGGGCTCCCGCGCTGGCGAGCGGGTTTCGCCATTGCTTCCATGCCAGGCTGGCTACCACCGCCAGGAGCAATCCACCACACACCATGACCGCTACCGCGTTCGGGTTCAGTGCGTCCATGAGACCCAACGACCTCAACCGGTAGAAGGACCAGTAGAAGAAGTAGTTGGTCGCTCCTGGGACCGATGCGCTGACATACATCCAAGCCATGAGCGCGAAGGCAGTAGTGAACCGTGCGAGAGTGACCGTCTCGCCTGCGTGACCCTGGCTCCTGCCCCTTCGCTTCCATGCCATCACGAGCACACCCAGGGGAGTGACGAAGGCGACTCCCTGGGCAACGAGCCCTGCCGTGGTCTCTGTTTCGTGCCACCATCCTCCAGGAGAGAGGTAGTCGTGGGGCGTAGCGAAGAGCTCAAGGCTCAGAAGGAAAGACGAAGCGCTAATGCTCACCAGCATGAAGCCGAAGAGGCCCACGACTGCCAACAGCTGGGTGAAACGCAAGGGCATGGACCTGCCGGCATCCTGCCTCCCGAAGGCGGCGCCAATCACCCCAATCGGCATGGCGACGGCGACGGCTTGCGCCAATGCGGCCCCATGCACCCACCAGGTAGTGACCGACTCCGAATAGGCGACCTTGATCACGGCAACGGTGTACCAGCCCTGCGTGAGGGCGATGGTCAGGCCGATGACGCCAACGGCCAGGAGCGCCTGGTTGAAGGTGACCGACTTCATCGACAGCGGGCCTTTCCAGCGATCCCATCGGGGGGATGAGGCGCCTCAGCCTGCTCGCTCATTTGGCGATGCGGCTTCGGCTGCACGCTATCAGAGGGAGAAGGGAATTACCCCAGCCCCCTATCGCGGCAGAGCCGGGAAGGGGCGCGCCTGCTCGTAGGCGTACGAGGCGCGCAGGACCAGGTCGTCGCGGTGGCGGGGACCGACGATCTGCAGGCCGCAGGGAAGACCGGCGTCCGTCAGGCCCGCCGGCACCGAGGCCGCTGGGTGACCCGTGAAGTTGAAGGGGTAGGTGTAGGCGATGGCGTTCGCCGGCTCGCCCTCGATCTCGCGGGGGATGGGACCGGCGGGCGCGAACGCCTCGGTGGGCAGCGTGGGCGTGAGCAGCAGGTCGTACTCATCGAAGAGCCCCGCCGTCCACGAGACCAGCTCGCCGCGACGGCGCAGAAACTCCTGGAAGTCCGAAGGTCCCACCTCGAGGGCGCGGTCGAGCTGGCGCACATAACGCGCCGTGAACCCGTCGTGGTTCGTCGAGAAGTTGTCCCACTCCTGTCCCAGCGACTGGAACGCCGAGACGCGCGCCCACCAGCCCCCCATCTCGGGGATCGTGTCGTGCGTCTCCACGATCTCGTGCCCCATATCCGCGAACGCCTCCGCCGCTGCCTGCACCTCGCGCAGCACGTCCCGCTGGACGGTTGTCACGCCCAGGGTCTCGTTGAAGGCGATGCGCAGCTTCGGCAGCGGCTCCTCCAGCGTGCCGGCGTAGGAGATGTCCGGCGCCGGCAGCGACTCCGGGTCGCGGGGGTCCGGTCCCGCCACGACGTCGAGGTAGATGGCCGCGTCGCGAACGCAGCGCGTGAGCGGCCCGTAGCAGCTGATGCTGAGCCACGTCGGCATCGGCCGGGGCGCGATCGGTGTCCGTCCCTGAGACGGCTTCAGGCCGTACAGTCCCGTGTAGCACGCCGGGATGCGGATCGACCCCCCGCCGTCGCTCGCCGTCGAGAGCGGCACCATCCCCGAGGCCAGCGCCGCCGATGACCCGCCGCTCGACCCGCCCGGCGTGCGCTCCAGGTTCCACGGGTTGCGCGTCGCCCCGAACAGCTCGTTGTCCGTGAAGGGAATGTGCCCGAACTCGGGCGTGTTCGTCTTGCCGACCACGATTGCGCCCGCCGCCTTCAGGCGCGCCACGAGCGCGTCGTCGAAGTCGACGCGGTTGTCGCGGTAGAGGCGCGAGCCCTTGGTCGTCACGAAGCCGGCTGCGTTCTCGAGGTCCTTCACCCCCAGCGGCAGCCCCGCAAACGGTCCCCCCTCCTCGCCTCCCGCCAGCCGCTCCGCCAGCGCCTCCGCCTCGCGCATCGCCCCCTCCGCGTCCACTTCCACGAAGGCGCTCAGCGTCGGGTTGAGCGCCTCGATCCGCGCGAGCGACCGCTCCATGAGCGCCACCGGCGACAGCTCCCCGGAGCGCACCAGCGCCGCCAGCTCGTGCGCCGGTGCGTAGTCGAGATCGAGGTCGGGCACCGGGTCAGCCGCCCTGCATGTTGATGCGCAGCTCGACGGCGTCGCCGTCGGCGATGGGCGTGTCGAGCTGGGACTGCTCGTCGTTGATGACCGCCAGCACGGCCTCCTGGTCGCGCTCGTTGAACCCCTCGTCCTCGAGGATCGCCTTCGCCGTCAGCCCCTCGCGCCAGTCCAGCTCGAACGTCTCGAGCTTCGACCGCGAGAGGTTCTGGAGCGTCGGGAACAGCTTCACCGTGACCGCCATCTGCGCCTCCGCGGGCGCATTCTACGGCCTCGCAGGCCGGCCCCGTGGCCCCTCGCGCGGCGGGTGTTTACGATCGCAGGGCCATGCTCGTGCTCGCGATCGAGTCATCCTGCGACGAAACCGCCGCCGCCCTCATCGAAGGCGGCACGACCATCCACAGCACGATCGTCGCCAGCCAGGTCGACCTGCACGCGAAGTACGGCGGCATCGTGCCCGAGGTCGCCAGCCGCGAGCACCTGCGCCAGATCGCCCCCGTCGTCCGCGAGGCGTTGTCCGAGGCGGACTGCACCCTCGACGACATCGACGCCGTCTGCGCCACCCGCGGTCCCGGTCTCGCGGGCGCGCTCCTCGTCGGCTACAGCACGGCCAAGGCGATCGCCTTCGGGCGCGACCTGCCCTTCCTCGGGGTGAACCACCTCGAGGGTCACGTCTACGCGAACTGGCTCGTCGAAGGCCCCCCGCCCGCCTTCCCCGCCCTCTGCCTCGTCGTCTCCGGCGGCCACACCGACCTCATCCTCATGCGCGAGCACGGCCGGTACGAGCGCCTCGGCGGCACCCTCGACGACGCCGCCGGCGAGGCGTTCGACAAGTCAGGGCGCCTGCTCGGCCTCCCCTTCCCCGGCGGCCCCGCCATCTCGAAGCTCGCGGCGACCGCCGGCGCCTCCGCCCTGAGCCTCCCGCGCGCCTGGCTGCGCGGCACCTGTGACTTCAGCTTCAGCGGCCTCAAGACCGCCGTCCTCCACGCCGTCCGCGAGGAACGCGCCTCGCCGGCCGAGATCGCCTGGGAGTTTCAGGAAGCGGTCGTCGACGTGCTCACGGGCAAGGTCTCGCGCCTCGCCCGCGAGCTCGACGTCGCCGAGGTGCTGCTCGCCGGTGGCGTCGCCGCCAACGGCCGCCTGCGCGAGGAGATGCAGGCCCGCAGCCCCGTCCCCGTCCGCATCCCCCCGCCCTCCCTCTGCACCGACAACGCCGCCATGATCGGCGCCGTCGGCGGCCACCGCCTCGCCCTCGGCCAGCGCAGCCCCCTCGAAGAGGATATCTTCAGCACGAACGACTGGGCGCGGGTGTAGCTCCTTGCGGGCCGGCCGGCGCGACCTGGCAGCCAGCAACCAAGAGCCGGTAAACCCCCGCCCCGCCTAAGCCCCCGCCCCCGTACACTCTTCCGCAGTCACCAGCGTCCCGGGAGTAGTCATGGTCTGGTTTGTCAGTGTTGCCGTCGCCATCGTGCTCTGCGGCGTCGCCTTCCTGTTCGGACGGGCGATGCGCAGCGAGGCCGAGCCCGGGAGTCCCGAGGCCGACCGTGGCCTCATCGTGATCGTGCTCGCCATCATCGTGTTCGTGCTCTGGGCGGGCGCCCATACCGCCCTCTCCTCGCTCAAGCAGATCGAGGCCGGGCACATCGCCGTCGTTTACCAGTTCGGTGAGATCGTCGGGAGCCGGGGAGAGGGACTCCAGTTCATCGGCCCCTGGCAGGAGATCCGCACCGAGAGCATCCGTGTCCAGCGCGCCCGCTTCGACAACGTCAGCGGCTTCTCGGCCGAGACCCAGGAGGTCAACATCTCCGCCACGGTCAACTATCGGGTGGACCCTGCCGCCGTGGAGGATCTGTACCGAACGGTCGGGCCGAACTGGTTTGACATCCTCGTTGAGCCGCGCATCAACCAGTACTTCAAGGCGGAGACGGTCAAGTACAACACCGTCGACATCGCCCCCAACCGCGAGACGATTCGAGAGAACGTGCGGAACGCGCTCGCCCTGGACCTCCAGGAGTTCTCGGTCACGGTTCAGGATCTGCTGATCGACAATGTCGACTTCACCGAGGCGTTCAAGCAGTCGATCACGGAGAAGCAGATCGCGGCGCAGAACGCCCTCCGGGAGCAGGAGCGCATCGCCCAGGCGCAGAACGAGGCGATTCAGCGCGAGGAGCGCGCCAAGGGTGAGGCAGCCGCGGAAGTAGCGCGAGCAAAGGGTGAAGCGGAGGCCAGGGTGCTGCGGGCGCAGGCACAGGCGGAGGCGAACCGCCTCCTTGACGAATCCCTGACTCCCAAGGTCATCCAGTTCCTCGCCATCGACAAGCTGGCGCCGAATCTTGACATCGCCCTCATCCCCTCGGGCGAGGGCATCATCATCGATCCGGCCACGCTGCTCGGGGGCCTCAACGAGGACGACGAGGACGAGGACTCGTCGGTGACGACCACGACCGCCGGAACCGGCGAGGGGAACTAGCGAGGGCAGGGAGCTGTGAGCGTCAGTCGCGCAGGGTGTGCAGGCTCAGCACGTAGGTCGTGACCCCCACGCCGACCGCCGCGAGGATGGCGTAGATCCAGACCTGCGGGGGGATCAGCCAGGCCGAGATCGCGAGCCCGATCCAGAGCATCGCGATGGTGACGGCCTTCGTCCCCGGGGTGGCGCCGCGGCGTTCGCTGTAGTTGCGCAGGTACCGCCCGAAGAACCGGTTCGTCATGAGCCAGGTGTGCGCCCGCTCCGAGCCGCGTGCGTAGCAGGCCGCCGCCAGCAGGAAGAAGATCGTGTGCGGCAGCAGGGGCAGGAAGACGCCCAGCACGCCGATCCCGACGAGCAGGCTCCCGAGCGCCATGTACAGCCAGCGCATCGGCGCCGACGACGCTACCGGACTACGGACCGCTTCTGATGAACCTGCCAATTCTGCCAATTGGCTACCAACCTGGAACCAGTGGAAGTTCCGGTGGGAGTATAGCGCACCGTGCGGACGCCTATCGCTGTCGTTTCGGCCGCCGCCAGCGCGTCCAGTCGAACGGCTCGATCCCCGTCTCCGTGAGCTGCCAGATGGACGCCTCCGCCCGTCCGCCCTCGATGTCGAGGAAGCCGATCGTGCCGAGCTGCGTGTTCAGGTTGTGCGGGTAGGTGGGCGACCCCGGATTCACGCACAGCACCCCGCCCACCTCGTCCACCGCCTCCACGTGCGAGTGGCCATAGACCACGACGTCGAGGTCCGTCCTCCCGAAGTAACGCCCCATCGCCCGCTCCACCGTGAGGTGGGGAGGCATCTCGGGTACGGGCATGTCGTGCACGAGCCCGACGGACACGCCCTCGAACTCCAGCGCCCAGGCCTCCTGCAGCAGCGGGTGCTCCGGCTGCACCGCCCGCCCGCCCGAGCCGTCTTCGCCGTTGCCGCGAGCCGCCCACAGGGGCGCCACCTCCGCCAGCTCGTCGAGTAGCCATACCTCGTGGATGTCGCCCGCGTGGAGGATGGCGTCGACCCCCTGGAAGGCCTCGAAGGCTTGCGGCCACAGCTTCTCCTGTGACTCCGGGATGTGCGTGTCCGAGATCAGCCCAATGCGCATCGCCGGAGTCTACCGCGCAGGCCGGGCAAGGCGTTCTGCTTGAAATAGAACGTACGTTCTGATACGGTGGGTGTATGTCCAGCCACCCTGTCCTCCAGCCAACCCTCCTCGGGAACGAGGGGCCATCCTTCGACCCCACCTTCGCCGGCGCCCAGAGAACGGAGCTCGGGTACGAGTCCTGGATCGATCACGCGCAGGGCTTCCTCACCGGGCATCAGGCCGTCTTCGACGCCCTGCACGACGACACCCGCTGGCATGGCCACAGGCGCGTCATGTACGACCGCATGGTCGAGGTGCCCCGCCTCACCGCCTCCATCCCCCGCGACGGCCCCGGCCATCCCGTCATCCGCGAGATGGCGGACGCCCTCGGCGATCGCTACGGCGCCACGTTCGACCTCGTCGCCCTTGCCCTCTACCGCGACGGGCGCGACAGCGTTGCCTGGCACCGTGACAAGGCCCGTCGCGACCGCCGCGGCCGGGCGCTCGTCGCCACCCTCTCCCTCGGGGAATCGCGACGCTTCCTCGTGCGGCCCCACGGCGGCGGCCCCTCGCAAACGTTCTCCGCCGGCTGGGGCGACCTGCTTGTGATGGGCGGCGCCTGCCAGCTCCACTGGGAGCACTGCGTCCCGAAGACGCAGCAGGCCGGACCCCGCATCAGCGTGATGTTCCGGAGCAGCGCCGACTTCGTCCGCTTCTAGGGCACGGGTGACAGCGACGCGCTAGAGGTTCTGCCCCTTTTCGCCCTCCAGCCCCATCAGCGCCGCGATCTCGCCCTGGTGGGAGGACACGTGCCAGACCCCGAGCGTGCCGAACACCCACAGTTTCGGTCTGGGGGTCGGCCCGAACGACACTTCCGCCTCCAGCTCTTCGTCGGAGGCCGACTCCAGGAAGCCGTCGACCGCCGCCCGCACCGCCGCCGCGTACTCGCGCAGCGGCCCCAGCTCGAAGCTCAGGCTGGTCGTGTAGTCCTGCGAGATCACCGGGCTCTCCGGCAGCTCGAACCCGACCCGCTCGCCGATCCCGCTCGAGTGATAGACCGGCTCCTGCCCCATCAGCCCCCGCACGAGGATCAGGTCCTGCGTGATCACCGTGTGCGCGTAGGTCGCCCCGATCGGGTTCGTCAGCGACCCCTCGATCGTCTTCGTGAGCAGTTCCGGCGAGCACCGCTCGATCGCGGCCTCCAGGTTGTCCTGCGCGAATCCGTACTGGCTGCGAAGCAGTTCCCGTCCGTCCATGCCGTGCCTCCTGGCTCGTTTCAGTCGATGTGAGCGGCCAGTCTGAACCGTGGATGGGACCGCCGCCACCTCTCCTGTCCTACGTCCCGGTTGTCCCGCTTCCCACCACGACCACGAGCGCCTCGGGTCCGTGGATGCCGCGCACGATGCGCTTCTCGATGTCGGCCGTGCGGCTCGCGCCCGTCAGGATGAGCGCGTCGCCATCCCCCGCCAGCGCCGGCCCGAGCTCCTGCGGGAAGCGCACCACGCTCGCCTCCTCCACGTCGACGACGATGCGGCGGGCATCCATGAGCGCGCCCCGCGCCGCCGCCTCCCCCGTCAGCAGCACGCTCCCGGTCGAGGCTACCGCCGCCGTCGCCCGGACGCGCCGGTCGCCCTCCTCCGGCTCCGCCTCGTCGGCCACGATCGCCCCGACGACCGACGCCCGCTCCCGGAAGGCGGCGACCACGTCCTCGGCGAGCGGTTCCGGTTCTGGCGTCCCCTCGAGTTCGATGCTGTCGAGGGGGACGAGCATGGCCGGATCCCGCGAGGGGCTCGCCGCCGGGATCGGCCGGGCCCCGCCGAGCGGGAGGCCCGGCAGCCGCCCGCCCGCCCGCAGCCCCAGCCGCGCCAGCCAGCTCGCCGCCCGCCCCTGCCGCCCCGCGAACGCCGCCGCCCACGACTTCCACCCCACCTTCTCGACTCGCGACCCGCCGTTCTCCGCCTCACCCGCCCTCAGGTCGAGCAGCATCCGGTGCAGGGGAATGCCGACGGGACAGACCTCCGAGCAGCGCCCGCACAGGCTCGAGGCCGACGGCAGGTCGGCGTGACGGCCGTCGCGCCAGAGCAGCGGCGAGACGACGGCCCCGATCGGCCCCATGTACGGCGATCCGTACGAGAGCCCGCCCGCCGCCGTGTAGACGGGGCAGGCGTTCATGCAGGCCCCGCAGCGGATGCAGCGCAGCACGTCCCGATAGCGTTCGTCCGCCAGGATCTCCGAGCGCCCGTTGTCGACGACGACGAGGTGCCGTTCCTGCCCCTCATCGGGAGCCCCCAGGAAGTGTGTGTAGGCCGTCAGCGGCTGCGCCGTCGCGCTCGGCGCCAGCACCTGCAGCACCGCCAGCGCCGCCTCCTCGTCCGCCACCACCTTCTCCATGCCCGTGATGGCGATGTGCAGCCGCGGGCGGCTCACGCCCAGCGACACGTTCCCCTCGTTCTCGACGATCACGATGCGCCCGCTGTTCGCGACGACCGCGTTCGCCCCCGTGATTCCCGCGTCCACCTCCCCGAAGAACTCGGCGACCACGTCCCGCACCGTCCGCGAGAGGCGCACGGGATCGTCGTCGGGCACGTCCGCTCCCGCCCCCGCCAGCAGCTCCCGGATGCGCGCCCGGTTCAGGTGCAGCGCCGGCGCCGTGATGTGGCTCGGGCCCCGCCCCTCGATGTCGACGATGTACTCCCCGATGTCCGTCTCCAGCACCTCCTTGCCCCGCACCCGGAGGGCGTGCGTCAGCCCCACCTCTTCGGCCACCATCGACTTCGACTTCGCCACACGGCGCGCGTCGCCCAGCAGCTGCGTCACGAGCGCCACCGCCTCCTCGGCGGTGGCCGCGCGGTGGTACCCGATGCCCTGCCGCGCACACGACTCCCTGAGTTGCTCCTGCAGCTCGTCGAGGTGGTCGACGGCGTAGGTTCGCGCCGCCTGCGCACGGGCCCGAGCATCGGACGGGCTTGCCGTCGCGAGCTGGTCGCGGCTGTCCGCCACAAGCTTGCGCAGGATCGGCGAGAGCGTGGCCGCCGGCGGCCCCGCCTCGATCTCGGCTCGCGCCCGCGCGCGGAAGGGGCTCACGCCAGCGCCCTGTCGAGGAGCTCGGCGAGCGTCCAGGTTTCAAGCGACTGGTCCGTGGCCCGCGCTGTCGCCTCCAGGTGCGCGAGGCAGGACAGGTCCCCCGAGACGAGTACCCGCACCCCCCGCGAGGCCACGTCCTCCAGCTTCGCCCGCGCCATCGCCACCGATACCTCCGGCTCCTTCACGGTGAAGGTTCCCCCGAATCCGCAGCACTCGTCCTCGTAGGCGAGGCGGCGCACGTCCAGTCCCTCGACCTGTTCGAGCAGCCCCACTGCCCCCTCCGTTAGTCCCAGCTCGCGACGGCCGTGGCACGAGTCGTGGTAGGTGACCGCCCCCGACAGGCGCAGCGGCAGCGCCGCCACGTTCGGGTGGGCGGCCACGTAGGCCCCGAACTCGACGAAGCGTTCGCTCATGCGCTCGATGCTCGCTCCCCGCGGTCCCGCCCACAGCCCCGGCAGGTAGTGCTTCACCATGCTCGCACACGACCCCGACGGGATGACGATGGTCTCGTGCCCCCGCGCTGCTCGCAGAAGGGCGCGCCCCACGCTCTTCGCCTCCGACCGGTAGCCGCTGTTGAAGGCGGGCTGCCCGCAGCACGGACCCACGATCGTCTGCACCTCGTCGCCGAGCCGTTCGAGCACGCGCCGCGCGTGCCCCCCGTCATCGGGGCGCAGCGCCGCCATGTAGCACGGCACGAAGAGCGCAACCCTGGCCATTCGTTCACGCTACCGGCCACCGGCCCGCTGCCGCAAGCAGGCCGTCCCCGCCGCGTCATGGCGCCGGCTGCCCCCGTGCCCTACCGTAGAGCCATGCCCGGCCGCGGTCTGCGCATCGCCACAATCGGTGGCATCGCCATCGAGATCCACCCTTCCTGGTTCCTCATCCTGGGGATCGTCACCTACTTGCTCGCCGCCGGATTCTTCCCCGACCGGTACGAGGGAAGCGTGGCGGGCTACTGGCTTCTTGGCGCCGCGGCAGCCGTCCTCGTCTTCGTCACCGTGCTCCTCCACGAGCTCGCCCACGCCGTGGTCGCCATCCGCCGCGGCCTCGAGGTTCCCCGAATCACGCTCTTCATCTTCGGCGGCGTCTCGCACCTCGACCGCCAGCCTCGTTCCGCCGGCGAGGAGTTCTTCATCGCCGCCGCCGGACCCGCCGCCAGCCTCGTCATCGCGCTCCTCATCTTCGGCGCCTCGCGCCTTGCCGGTGGGGGAAGCGCGCCCTTCGGAGCGATGCTGGAATACCTCGCCTTCGTCAATCTCATCCTGGCGGTCTTCAACATCCTCCCCGGATTCCCCCTCGATGGCGGACGCGTCCTCCGCGCCATCGCCTGGAAGCGCACGCGCAGTTTCCGCAAGGCGACCCGCATCGCCGCCGGCACCGGCGAGATGTTCGGCTGGGCCGTCATTGCAAGCGGCGCCGTCTTCCTGTTCCTCGGCCAGTGGGTGGCCGGTGTCTGGGCGATCATGATCGGCTGGTTCCTGCTCGGCGCGGCCCGGGGCGAAGCCAACAGCATCCGCGTCGACACCGTCATCAACCGCCTGACCGCTCGCGACCTGATGCACCGCACTTTCGTCGAGGTCACCCCAGGCATGTCCATCCAGAACGTCGTCGACGAGCACATGATCGGCGGCGGCGAGCGCTCCGTCGTCGTCGCCAACGACGATTACGTGGTCGGCATCCTCGGTCTCGTACCAGCACACGGTCCGGAACTCCACGAGGTCGAGTCCCGTCTGCACCAGCCGAGGGTGGCAGACGAGCACGTCGACGCCCTCCTCGACCCGCTTCGCGACCCACGCCTCGCGGCGCTCGGGCGGCACGGCGTCGGCCTTCATCACCGCGACGCGGAAGCCGTGGCGGGAGAGGAAGTCCTCCATCCGCCCGGTGATGTCGCGAGTCCCCGTGTGGGTGACGTAGACCAGCACCCGGCGTCCCGCCAGGCGCTCGGCGGCCACGAGGTCGACGAGCGCCTGCTCCTTCGGGTAGAGCTTCCCCTCTGGCAACGGTGGCACCTGCACGAGCAGCTCCTCGCTCTCCGGGTCGAAGACCGTCTCGCCGTTCGTGCAGCCGTCGGGGTAGGCGAGCAGCGTCTGCAGGTAAGTGGCCAGCAGGCGCCGCGACCCCTTCGAGAGCGCATCGGCGAGCGCCGCCCTGAGCGCTCCGTACAGCTCGTCGTAGCCGCTCCGCTGCGAGAGCCCGTCGGGGCCGGGCTCCGTGTCCATCGAGGAGAGCAGCACGCGCTCCTCGTAGGGCGGGAGCCCGCTGGCGACGTCGGAGAGCCGCAGGAAGACGCTGTTGCCGATGAGGTGGAAGAGCGCGGCGGGGGCGAGCCCCGGGCGCTCCCGCACGACCTTGCGGAACTTCTTGCGGCGGCTGGTGCGCCCGTCCTCGAACGACTCGCCGTCGTCGCGCCCGATGGTGTGCTCGACGAAGCCGTAGCGGTCGATCCAGCGGGATTCCTCGCCCCGCCCGAACTCCCCCCGGATCTCCGGGGAGAACCGGTAGAGCAGGTGGAAGAGCGTCGAGGAGTAGCCTCCCATGAGCGTGCCGCTCAGCGAGAGCGACTTCCCGCAGGCGTCGGCGAGGACGCCGGCGGCGATGCCCTGGGCGGAGCCTCTCGCCTTGAACTCATGAACTTCGTCACCGATGAGCAGGTCGAAGAACCGCTTCATGCGGAGCTTCACGTAGTCCGCGAGGGGGTAGCGCGCAGGTCCCGTGCGGTCGGCCTGCCAGAGCGCCGCGCCGCACTCGTCGCAGGTCCGCTTGCGGCGGGCGAGGTCGCGAGCCGTGAGCGGCACGCCGTCCTTGTCCACGATCTGCTCGTGGCAGTCGGGGCAGCAGGGCACCCGGAAGGGCTCGCCCGTCTCCTCGTCGCGCACGAGCCTTGTGCCCGCCGTCGCCCAGCGCTCCACCACGGCCGGCTGCCAGCGGTAGGAGAGCTTGGCGCGCTCGCGCGACATCACCGCGAAGAGCGGTCCGTCGCCGGTGGCCGTGCGCAGCCGCTCGAGGTCGGTGATCGACGCGACGATCACGGCGCGGGCGCCGGGCACCGTCTCCTCGACCTCGCGCTTCCACTTGCGGGTGAGGTGCGGCGGACAGAGCACGAGCACGCGCTCGAAGCCCGCCATGTGGGCCGCCGAGGCGGCGATGAAGGTCTTGCCCGTCCCCATCTCGCCGACGACGGTCGTGCCGCGCTGCGCCTCGAGGGAGAGCGCCGCGCCGCGGATCGCGTCGGCCTGCGCGCCCAGAGGAGCGCGCAGCAGGTGCGGGAGGGGCGCCCCGTTCTCGGAGGGCCGGTAGCGGGGCGGGTAGGAGTCCACCACCCGCCGGGCGATGGCGTCGCGGTACGTGTCGATGAATCCTGCGAGGTCCATGGTCGCTGTCCTTTCCGTGTTGCAGTGGTTGTGACGTGGCGAGGCCCCGCGGTCATGCGATCGCGGGGCCTCGTGTGTGCGGCTCCGGTGAGGAGTCGTCTATGTGGCGTCGAGCTGTGCGCGCTCGCAGCCGTCCTTGAGGTGGATGGCCGTCACCGGGGAGGAGACGGCCCGTCCACCGGGGGCGAGGTCCACCGTGGCCGTCCGCTCGACGGGCTCGCCGGGGCGGATCGGGTGACCGCAGCGGACGCAGGTCTCCGGGTCGAGGGGCATCTGCATCGTCCCGTCTCCCTGCGTCATGCCGCGATGTCCGTGATCTCGCCGAGGTCGAGGTCGAGGGCGACGACGGTGGTGCGCAGCCGCTCGCGGTGCACCTCCTTCTCCCGCGTGGTCTCGACCAGCAGTAGGGTAGGCCTCCGGCGAGTTCCTCCGGTTGCCCGGAGCACTTTTCCGTTGGCCCCCCTCCGAACCGGACGTGCGGCTTTCACCGCATCCGGCTCTCCAGTGGTTCTTTCCGCTTGTGCGGGTTCCAGCTGCCCCCGTGGACGCTCAGGTGGCAGGTCCGGCAGACCACAAGGGTCTTGCGCCGACGTGCCGCCATGACCTGCATCCACTTGGGCTTCTCCCGTCTGCCCTTCACGTTCAGGTCGCGGAGCGCGCGGACGTGGTGGACTTCGACGTCCACCGTTGACCCGCACATCTCACATTCGTCCGCTAGGAGCCGCTGTATCAGCTCGTTGCGTTCGGACCTGTAGCGTTCAGGTTTCCGGTCTACGAGGATGGCCTGCCGTTTCCGCCTCAGGGGTATGCCACCGAACTGCGCCACCAGCGGGCGCTCTTCGTCGCCCCGCTGGACTTCGACCTTGAGGCAAGCGCGCTCCCCGTACTCGGTCTTCGCAGTGCTCTTGTAGCGCCGGAAGATTCTCCGAGACGTGGTCTTGTGCTTGTTCGCAAGGGTCTTGCCCAGCGACCACTCCATGACCCATTGCAGCTTCCCGAGATGGGAGACGTTCTGGGCCAGCAGGTAGTACTGCACGACGCCCCGGAACTCCGCCTGATACCGACTCACGATGGTGTAGTCATCGTCGTTCAGAAGTTCAGGGCGGTGGGCCGGTTTGCCGTTGCGCATGTATGCGCGGCAGTGCTGCTCGATGACGTTGGCGGGTACCCGCAAACCAATGATGCCGTTGACTGCCCGCCGCCCGTTGCGGTCGAGCTTGTCGTTGGACTGTTGGGTTACGAGTTCATAGCCGAGGAACCTCGCCGCCTGGCTGGTGGCGTGGGTGATGAGGGTCTTTTCCCGTGACAGTTCCAGCTTGAGCGTGTCGCGCAGGAACGTGTTCAGGGCACCCTTGATCTGCTCGGCTTCGGCCTTTGGTCCGATGAAGCCCAGCACGAAGTCGTCGGCGTAGCGGACGTATCGAAGTCGCCGGAACTCGGGGTCGTGGGGGTCCCCCGACGGCAGTTGTCGCAGCTGTTGTTGCAGTTGCGCTGCCATCTTGAAGTTCCCCAGTTCCCGTTGTCGGGCGGCGCGCTTCTTCAACGCCTTCCACGCACGATTCACCTTGCGTGCCGTGCCTCGGGTGTTGGCTGGAATGAGCATCGTTTCGACGAACTGGTCCAACCGGTCGAGGTAGATGTTGGAGAGGATGGGGCTGACCACGCCTCCTTGCGGTGTCCCGCTCAGGGTGCGGCCGTAGCGCCATTCCTCAAGGTAGCCCGCTCCGAGCAGGTGCCGGAGCAGACGCAGGAAGCGGTTGTCGTGCAGCCGCTCCGCGAGCACCGACAACAGGACCTCGTGGTCGATGTTGTCGAAGCAACCCTTGATGTCTCCCTCGATGAACCACCGCGTTCCGGTCCACTGGCGCGCCACCTCGCTGAGTGCGGTGTGGCAGCCCCGGTTAGGCCGGAAGCCGTGGGAGCGGTCGGAGAACTGCGGCTCGTAGTAGGCCTCCAGAATCATCCGGATGACCTCTTGCAGCAGCTTGTCCGACCACGTTGGAATGCCCAGCGGACGGGTCTTCCCGTTGGATTTCGGGATGTGGACCCTTCGCACCGGCGTCCACCGATACCGCTCGAAGCGCAGGGCCTCGATGATGCGGTCGATCTTCGCCATGGACATGCCGTCGACCGTCTCTGCGGTGACGCCCTTGGTCATTGCTCCCCGATTCCGGTAGAGCCGACCGTAGGCCCGCAGGTACAGGTCCCGGTTGTACAGTTGCCGGTAGATGTCCTCCAGCGGCAATCCTCGTTCTCCGCGGTCGCGGATGACGTTCAGTACAGTTTCGGCTGTTCTCATCACGAGTACCTTTCTGTGTTGTTCGTCGTGAACTACCTGCCCTCCTTCGCCATGTACCGGGCTTTCCCCGGCTCCGACTACTACGAGGGCTCCGTTGCCGTAGGGCTCTCGCCCCGTAGGCAATCCCGCGTTCCGTTGGCATAGGACGTGCTAGCGCGACGTAGGTGCTCCGTTCGCCCCCTTGTGTGACCGCATGGGTCACCGTCCGCTCACCGGAGGTGCACTGGTCAAATGGTGAGGCCAGTGCAGTGGAGCGGCGCCGGGTTGCAAGCGTTCTACCGGCGGGCGCGAAGTTCGCCGACCGGGGACTGGGGTTCAGGCAATCAAGCTTTCACCGTATCGCGCGGGTCTTGCGGAACCGGCCCTACAACGCTTTCAGGCCGTAGCCGCTTTACCGACATGCTGTTGTCCCCTTCAGCTTTCGCCTCCAGGTAGGTCGGTTGACCCAGGAACTTCCTCCGAGTTCCTCCCGATTGGGTCGGGAATCCTATGCCGCGTGACGCGGCGCACCCATCTCTTTCGAGGTCTTGCCCTTGACGAGGATGCGGCGGCCGTCGGCCTCGAGCTGGAGGTTGTCGAGGAAGCCCGCCGCCACCAGCATCGCCAGGTGCCCCCGCCGCAGCGGCATGAGCGGCCGCGTGCGGGAGTCCTCGGACGGCCAGAGCGCGTCGGTGACCGTGGCGCTGACCCACAGCCCCGAGCGCCGCGACTCCTCGGCCGCGGCGACCGGGTCGATGGTGCGGGTGGCGAAGAGCACCTCCCCGCCCGCCGTCGCCCGCGCGTTGTAGACGGGGTAGCGGTGGCGGCTCAGCTCCTCGATGTTCCCTTCGAGCGCCTCCTGCAGCCTGACGGCCTCGTACTGGTCGTGGTGGACCTCCGCCTTGCGGATCCCGGTGACGACGATCTGGTCGAAGGCGTCGCGCTCCGGGTCTGGGAAGGCCCAGACGCGCAGCCGCGCGTAGTGCGAGGCAAGATAGCGCGCCGACTCCGCCAGCCGCCTGCGCGGGATGACGAAGACGAGCACGCCCTGCTCGCAGAGGTAGCGCGTCGAGTGCCTGAGGAAGGCGTGCTCGGTGCGCTTCTCGTCGTCCGCCGCGTCGTCGTCGTACGGGGGGTTCAGGAAGAGCATCCCGAACGCCCCGTTGGCGATCGCCGTCTGGAAGAGGTCCGCCCCGAGCGCGTGGCCGAGGCGTTGCTCCGCCTCCTTCGCGCGCTCGGCGTGGAGCTCCACGCCGTAGGTCTCCACCGTGGCCCCGTCGGGGCGCTCGATGCAGGCGGCGAGTTGCGCCAGCGCCTCCCCGGCCCCGCAGCAGGGGTCGAGGATGCGCAGCGTGGTCTCGCCACGCGTAACCGTGCGAGCCTGCGCGAGGCTCGCGATCATCTCCACCACGCGGGGCGGCGTCGGGTAAAACCCCGCCTTCGCCTGTGCGGCCAGTCTCATCTCGTCTCTCCTTCCGTTCGTCCGTTCGTGTCGTGCTCACGCGGGAGCGTGAGCGTCCCCGCCGCGACGGCGGCGGCGAGGTCGTCCCGCAGCGCCTCCGCGTCCGGCGTGCAGCGCCAGGCGGCGATCCCCGCCGACTGCAAGGGGGAAATCTCGCCCTTCGCCAGTCCCCTGCGCCACAGCCACTCCGCCCAGCTGCGGTGCAGGGGCAGGGGGCTGCGGCGGTCGAGGAAGCGGTGGTGCAGGGCGGGCGCCTCCGCCTCGCCGGGGGCCAGCAGCAGGAAGGCGTCCCGCTCGAAGGCAAGCTCGGCCATGCGCGTGTAGACGAGGGCGTGGAAGCCCCCGCTCACCGGGAGGCGGGCGATCTTCGTCGTCCAGGTTCCAACCGTCTCGCCGGGAATCTCGCAGCGGTGGAAGCCGCCGGAGAGGGCGAGGCCGTCGGCGCCGGCGAGCAGGTGGGCGCTCTCCGGCGGTCGCTTGAGGAGGGCGGCCCAGATCGCCTTGAGGGCGGACTGGGCGCCGACCATGGAGAGGAACCAGAGTCCCCCGAGTCGGGGTCGCGCGCGAAGGCGTCGGCCGTGGCCGAGAATCCGTTCGCGCTGATGGTGTACAGGTCGTCCGGGTTGATGGCGGCGTCGGCCGCGAGCATGGAGTTCTCCTTCCGGTAGGTGGATGGGTGGGTGCGCGGGGCAAAACCCGCGTGAGGGCCGGCACGGCCAGAGCCGCCCGGTCGTGTGAGGCCGCGTCACGCCGCCTGCGGCACCGCGTCCGCCGGGGCGCCCGGCACGCGCCCGAGCACGTGATCAGCGGCCCGCTGCGCCTGCGCGGCGGCGACCACCGCGAGGCGGCGGTCGTCCTCCAGCGTCTTGAGCCACGAGGCGATGTACGAGGCGGACTGCTCGACGCGCGAGGGGTCGATGCCGGCCTCGCTGCCGAGGAAGGCCGCCGCGAACTCCGCCACCAGCTCCTCCTGCGAGTAGCGCTCGGAGCCGAAGCGCGCCGCCGTGCGGTAGCCCTCGCGCCCCAGGCGCCTGGGGTGCCCGGTCGAGTGCGCGAGCTCGTGGAAGAGCGTCGCGTAGTAGCCGTGCGCGTCGGCGAAGGCGTCGCGCGGCGGCAGGTGCACCTCGTCCCGCTCGGGGACGTAGTAGGCGCTCTCCGCGCCCTCGTGGATGCTCGGGCCGTTCGCGTAGCCCGCGATCACCGCCTCGGCCCGCTCCAGCGGGTCGAAGCAGTCCCCGGCCTCCTTGCGCGCGGGGAGCCGGACGCCCTCGCACTGGCCGACGTTGAAGACCGTGAAGAGGCGCAGCAGCGGGTAGTGCTCCGGCCGCTCCGGGTCCGGCGAGTCCTTCTTCTCGATCCACTTCCAGAGCACGACGCGGGTGCCGTGCTCCCCGCGGCGGACGTGCCCGCCCGCCGCCCGCGCCTGGCGGTAGGTGAGCCAGCGCGGGTCGTTCCAGCCCCGCTCCAGCGCCGCCAGCTGCAGCACCACGGTGTTGATGCCGCGGTAGGGGCGGTCCGTGCGGGCGTTGCGGTGTCCGCGAGCGCGCCACGGCGTGCGCCAGGGCACGGTGCCGCGCTCGAGGGCCGCGATGATGCGACCGGTGATCTCTCCGTATGCGTCGCGCATGTGAACCTGTCTCCTTCCGAAATGCGCCGGGTGGATCGACGGACGCGCTGGGCGACGCCCCGCGTGCGGGCCGGGACGGCGGCGAGGCCTCCCGGTCGTGGCTGGGTGGCTAGAAGAGGCCGCGGTCCTTGAGGCTCACGGCGCGGTCGCCGCCGATGACGACGTGGTCGAGCAGCTCGACGCCGAGCAGCTTCGCCGCCTCCGCCAGCTCCTTCGTGACCTTGATGTCGTCGGGGCTGGGGGACGGGTCCCGCGAGGGGTGGTTATGGGCGACGATGATGTGCGGCACCGCCGCCACCACCGCCGCGCGCAGCACTTCGGCGGGGCGGACCACCGCCGACCAGGCATTCCCCTGGTAGATCACTCGCTGCCCGACGGCGCGGTTCTTGCGGTCAAGCAGCAGCACCCGCACCTGCTCCTGGGCGAGCGCCCCCATCTCGGGCCCCAGCAGCCGTTGCACGTCCTGCGGGGAGCAGAGGGCGGGGGCGTCCTCCGGGCGCGGAAGCTTCGTCTCGACCTCGTAGCGGACGGCCAGCTCGCCGAGGACGTGCAGGTTCTGGCGCAGCGCCTCCAGCAGCGCGTCCTCGTGCCCCGCGGCGCTCACGCCGCCACCTCCACGGGGAGCGCCTGCCCGAGCGGGCAGATGCAGTCCTCGTGGTCGGGCGAGGCGGGGTCGTCGCAGTCGAGACAGAGGCCGCAGTTGCGGCAGGCGACGCGCTGGTGGGCGGCGTCGCGGGCGTGCCGCCGCGCGACGGTCTCCTCCCAGCAGCCCGGGCACTCGCAGTTGTCGCCGTGGTCGAACTCGACCACGGCCTCCGGCTCGCAGCTGCGGCAGTGCGTGCGCCCCCGGATGATGGGGTTGCCGCAGCCGGCGCAGTCGCCGCCGTACTCGCCGTGCGCCTCGAGCTCGCGCCTGACGAGCTTGCGGGTGAAGGGATCGCCGTCGGGTCCGCCGGACTCGGCGACGTAGTGCCAGGCCCACCTCGTGCCGAGGTCGGTCCAGTCGTCGGTGCGGTACGACCAGCGGTCGCAGGTGCAGTGGCCGTTGAAGGGCTCGTCGCCCTCGAGCAGGGTCATGACCAGCGTGTGCGCGCTCCAGGTGGGGAGCGCGTCGCGTTCGTTCGTGCGCGCCATCTTCGGTTCTCCTTCGTGCTGTGCTTGGGAACGAGAGCGGGGCCGCCCCCGTGAGGGAGCGGCCCCGTGTGCGCCCGCGACGTGGCGGGCGTCTCTGCGTGCCGGTGGTGGTTAGAAGGGCTGGTCGTCGGCGACCTCGGCGGCGGCCTGCTGGCCGCCGTTCCCGTTGCCGTTGGAGCGGCCGTTGCCGCCGTTGCCGTTCGAGTCGAGGAAGATCACGTCCTGCGCGTGCACCTCGGTGCGGTGGCGCCGCTGGCCGTCCTCGGTTTCGTACGTGTTCTGCGCGAGCGAGCCCGCGACGAACACCCTGTTGCCCTTCTTCACGTACTCGGCCACCGCCTCGGCCTGCTTGCCCCAGCAGACGACCGAGTGCCAGTCGGCCTCGGTCTCGCCGTTCTGGCGGCGGCGGTCGGTCGCCAGCCGGAGCTGGCAGATGGCGGTGCCGTTCTGCGAATACCTGAGCTCGGGGTCGGTCCCGACCCGGCCCAGCAGCTCGACGCGGTTCATGGTGCGTGACATGTTCAGATTCTCCTTCTGGTGTTGGTTGTCACCGTGGCGGCGCGGCCTCGCCGCGCCTGGTTCCGAAACGACGGCGGGGCCGCCCTCTCGGGGCGGCCCCGTTCGCGCTCCCCGGACGGGGAGCGGCTCTCTAGCGCTTGTAGCTCGGGCACCTGCGATCGGCACCTCCCTTCGTTCGTTCACCTGGATTGGGACACTCAGGCGGCCTTCGGGGTCTCCTCGGTGCCGTCCTGCTGGAGCTTGTGCGCGGCGGCCTCCACCAGCGGGGTGAGGGTCGAGGCGGGCAGCTCGTCGAGGTCGCGGCCCGTGCGCTCGCGCACGGCGGACCGCACCTTGGCCTCGCCGAAGCCCCGGCACTGGCCGAGGTCGATGAGCGTCTTGCGCAGCGACGGCGCGAGGTCGCCCGGCGCTCCGTCGCCATAGAGGGAGTTGCCGAACTGGTCGCCGTAGCTCCTGAGCGCCCGCTTGAGCGCGTCCGTCACGCTGCCCTTGAAGGCCGTCTCATGGCCCTCCACGGTGTCCTCGGCGAGGGCCTGGAAGCCGACGTCGGTGCGCGGCTGCGAGCCGGGGACGTTGACCTTCACGGTCGCGGCGTAGGCCCGCCAGGGCTTCGCCTCGCCCGTCTCCTGGTCGACGCTCTCGCCCTCGCGCAGGACCACGTCGCCGACGAGCTCGTAGCCCCACCCTCCGTAACCGAGGATTCGGTTGGCCTGCTCGATTGCCGTGCGGCCCTCGATGTAGGCGAAGGTCCGGCCCTTGCGGCCCCTGCGCTGCGAGACGAGCCCCTCGTCGAGGGGCTCGCCGAGCCGCTGCACGACCGCCGGCGGGAGGCTCTCCCACATCAGGTCGGGCTCGCGGATCGGCTCGGGGCGAGCGCCGTTGGGGCTGGCGCCGTTGCGGTGGCCGTTGACGGTCGGTGCTGCGTTCGTCATGTCTTGTCTCCTTCGAGCTGTGCGTTGGGTGGGCTGGTGCGGGTCTCCTCGCGGGAGGCCCGTGTGCGGGGCGGGAGCCCCGTCGGTCGTCGGTCATCGCGCCTCCTCTCGGTGGCGGTTGGCCTGGTGGGCACGCGGAAGCGGCCCGGCTCGCGTGGAGCCGGGCTGGTGGTGTCCACAGGGTGGGATGGGTGGGTCAGCGGGCGGCGCGTGCCGCCCGTTCGAGCAGGCGCAGGAAGACCCTGCGCCCGCCGGGGTGGGTTGCGAGATCGCCCACGTCGGCGACGCCCTCGGGCAGGGTGACGGCGGCGGCGCGGCGGCCGAGGAGGCCGCTGAGCGCCGCCGTGGCCTCGCGCCCGGCGTCGTCCTGGTCGAAGGCGAGGAAGACGCGCGGGCAGCCGCGCAGGGCGGCGGCCACGCGCTCCATGCCCTGCGTGCCGAGGGCGGCGCAGGCGGGGATGCCCCACTCGCTCAGCAGGAGCCAGTCGAAGATTCCCTCGGCGACGACCGCCCACGGCGGCGCGTGGCCGAGCCGCCCCAGCCCGAGCACCGGCTTGGGGCCGGGCAGCGCCTGGAAGCGCGGTGAGCGCCCCGGCTCGATGGCCCGTCCCGCCAGCCAGCGGACGCGTCCGCCGGCCACCTCGGGCACGACCACCATCCCGGCGAAGCGCTCGCCGCGCTCCGTGAACAGCCTGCTCTCGCGGATCCGTGCGGAGGCGAAGCCGGCCGACGCGAGCGCCGCGCGCAGGCCCGCCCCCGGCGCGTAGCCGAGGCCGAGCCGCGCTGCTGTCTCTTTGCCGACGCCCCGCGAGGCGAGGTAGGCCCGCGCCTCGGGCCTGCTCCACAGCTCCCCGGCGTAGTACCGCGCCGCCGCCGTGAGGAGCGCCGGGTCGGGCGGCGCGACCGCATCGCGGTGGCGCCGCTCACGGATCGTGTGCCGGACGGGGGCGGTGGTGGGCGGCGAGGCGTCGAGCCGCCGGATCGCCTCCGGCAGGCTCAGGTTCTCGATGCGCCGGACGAAGTCCAGCACGTCGCCGCCCTTGCCGCAGCCGAAGCAGTACCAGCGCTGCGAATCGGCGTAGACCGTGAAGGACCCTTCCGCCTCCTCGTGGAAGGGGCAGACGCCCTGGCGGACGCGGCCCCTGCCGCGCAGGTGGACGCCCGCCGCCTCGACCACCTCGCCTAGCGGGTGGCGCTCCTTGAGCGCTGCGATGTCCACGGGCGCGTACCCGGCGGTCACTGCGAGCCGCCTTTCGCGAGGGGGCGCAGCCCGCGCAGGCTGCGCCGCGAGACCAGCTTGCCCGTCTCCCAGCGCATCCCGAGGACGGCCAGCGCCTCGAGCGCGCCGCCGGGGTGCAGGGCGAGCACGGCCGCCCGCCCCGTGGCGGGGCTGTAGACGAGCGCGTCCTCGCGACCCGCGAAGCGCCTGCGCGCCACGCCGAGCCACTCGCCGTAGACCCAGCGCGCTTCGCGCTCCGTGGCCTGCTTGAGGTCCGCGCCGGCGAGGACCGCCAGCGCCCCGTCGAGGTCGCCCTGCTGCCTGAGCCGCCGCGCCTCGTGGACGCGGCGGGCGATGCTCTGTTCTTCCATGGTGGCCGGCGCGGCTCCGAGGAGCGCCTCGAACACGCGGTCCACCAGCTCTTCGAGGCTGCGCCCGGGACGGTCTCCCGCCTCGCCCGCAACCGTGCTCATCGTCGTCGCCATCGTCATTGCCGTCCTCCTGGAGGTGTCTCGTTTGCGGTGTCTTGCGCCCTCGCGGGCAAAGCAGAGGGGCCGCCTCCGGAGAGACGGCCCCATGGGCTGGGTGGATGCGGCGGGCCGTCGGCCCGCGTCGTCAGGCGCGGAACGCCCTCCCGATCCTGCCGGGGAGCCCCCAGAGGAGCGCCACCGCGACGCCGAAGGCTGCGACGTTCCAGAGCGCCGCCCCGACGCTGTGACCGAACAGCAGCGGGAGCGCCAGCATGAGCGCGGCTCCGCCCCAGAACGTGAGGCGCGGCTTCACCCAGCGCTTCACGCGAGCCGCCGCCTTCGGCTGCTCCAGCGGCTCGTAGGCCGTCCAGATGGGCAGCCCGATGAGCCCCTCGATGGCCGTGATGACGTGCGCCCGCGTGCAGCCGCCGGTGTGGCAGAGCACCTCGATGCCGTTGCCGTCGGGCCGCTGCCGGAACGCGAGCCCGAACGGCTCCTCGCCCCCATGGCAGATGGCCGTGCTCGTGCGGAACCAGCCCCGCTCGAAGTCCACCTCGTACGGGATCAGGCCCTCGATGCGAGCGGCGCTCGGGCCGGTGTAGCGCTGGGCCATGGCGCGAAGCTCCATGGCGTCGTCCGCCTGTGTTCCGTGGTCGGCGTGCATGGTCGTTGCGACCTCCTTCCTCCTGGTGGAGTGATTGCTGGCGGCCTCGCTTCCAGGTGTGGAGGCGGGGCCTGGGCTGGGTGGACCGGATGCTCGTGCGCCAGATTCGGGGCGCAGTGCTCCCAGGGACTCCGGGGCCGGGCGCTGAACGCGACCCGCCACGCGGTTCCCGGCGTTCGAGACGGCCTCCGGGGAGCAAGGCTCGACCCCTTGGCTGCCTCCCGCTGCGGGAAGCGGTGTCTCCCTCACTGGCCGGCCGTCGGGAGAGCGAGGCTCGATCCGTCGGGTCTGCCGGGTCCGGGACGGACCCTCCAGGTTTCTCAGGCAGGAAACGCTGGAAAAAGCCGGAAATCGAGATTCAGTGTCCCCGCGCCTCACCCCGATGGGAAGGGGTTGCGGGGCCGTTGGGGGCGTTTCCGGGGCAATCACTTACCGCGCTTCGACAGGAACGCGACAGGCGGTCCGGCCGGGCGCTACCGCCCGCCGATGCCGAGCGTGAGCAGGCGCAGCGCCCGTCGCCGCCAGAGCGCCCGCCTGCGCTCCGCGCGCGCGTCCGCGAGCGCCTGGCGGCGGCGCCACAGCTCGTTGCGGCGGTCGGCGCGGTCCCAGGGGTAAACGGCCGGCGGGAGCGTCAGTTCGTGGTCGCCGATGAGCACCAGTTCGAGCTCACGCATGCGCAGCTGGGCGTCGAGCCGCTCCAGCCGCCTCCGGCCCTCGCGCGCCTCTCGGCGTGCCTCCCGCCAGGCGGCGACGGTCGTGGTCGCCTCGCCGTAGAAGCGCTCCTCGCCGGGCTCGGGCTCCGCGGTCACGAGCTGCGGGTACGGCCGCCACGGCAGGTCGGCGCTCCCCTCCGCCGCCGTGCCCGCGTGCGCGCTCCGCCCCGCCGGGGCGGGCGTCGCCCGCGCCGGCTGGGGCTTCCGCCGGCCCGGCGCAGACGCCCGCGTCTCGCGCAGTCCCGTGACTTCCGCCCGCAACTCGCCGAGGCCTGTCCGCAGCGCCTCGTCCAGCGCTCCCAGGCGCTCGTCGATACCGGTCACGCGCTGCTCGAGCGCGCCGAGCGCGGCGCGGTCGGCCTCTACCAGCCACTGCTCCAGCGCGATCGCGAGGTGCGGAGTGAGCCGGCCCGAGGTCATGCTCCGCCAGATCGTCTTGCGGCCGATGCCCAGCCGTTCCGCCGCCCCGCCCTGGGTGTGCCGCTCCACCAGTTCGCGCAGCACCCCCAGCAGCCGCAGCTCGCGCACGCCGTCCAGGCCCGGCGTCTCCCCGTCGTGGTCCGGCTCGGCCTCGCGAGCGCCGGCTTCGGCCATGTTCCCGGTTGACCCATTTCCCGGGGTTCCTGACCCATCGCGGCGCGTCCCGGGATGCGCCCGTTGACCCAAATCGCGGGGTTTCTGACCCATCGCGGTGGAACGCGCCATGGACACCGGCTGCTCCCCGGTCACGTCCTGTAGGGGCCGGTTTCCCCTGGAATCACTGGGGTTCTCGCCCCTGTCCCGTTCCGTTACCAACGTCATTTCTCCTTACACGGCTAGCACATCACAGGCCCCTGTTCCCGCCCACGCCCCATAAGGGGGGCCACGCATGGCCCCCGTTACGAGGCATTCCGCCGCGCTGCGGCGCTCCACACACTCGATCGCCGTCACCACCACGACTCGAAGGAGGTCACCGGTGAGACGGCAATCAGGAATCACATCCGGTAGGTGGAGGCGGCTGCGGTCGCTGGCCGCGGCGCTGCTGCTGGCGGCGCTGGCCGCCATTCCCGCGAGCACCACGGCTCTCGCCCAGGAGCCGCCCCCGAGCGCGGGCATCGCGCTCGTCAACGCGGACGACGAGGACCTCGTCGAGCGCAAGAAGGACGGGCGCTTCATCGCGCGCCCCCTCTTCAACAAGGAGCTGGCGGCCCTCTACTACGGCGTGCGCGACGGCGACACGGGCGAGTGGATCGCCCCCATGTACCGCCTGCGCGGCGGCGAGGAGGAGCGCCGCGACGGCTTCGAGTACAGCTTCGAGTACCCCTTCGAGGACGGGCAGACGCAGCTCGACCCCGAGCGCCCCTACCTGCTCGTCATCCTCGCCAAGAGCTGGGCGGAGGAGAGCGCGCACTTCTACGCGGTGATCCCGCCCCACCAGCCGGGCGGCCTCTGGAACAGGGTGCTGCGCGCGCTCGACCCGCCGCGCTGGGGCCGGGCGATCGCCGGCTGGGCGATCGAGGGCGCGCACGGGATGCTCTGCGGGGTCGTCGAGCGCGCCTCGGGCGCCGAGGCGGAGACCTGCGAGGTCTCCCCGTGAGCGACATCTTCACGGGCACCCCCGCGGGCCTCACCTACGACCACGAGATCGTGCGCCAGGCGTGGCTGGCCGTCTGGGTCGTCACCTCCGGCGCGCTCGTCGTGATCGTCGGCTGGATGGGCCTCTCGCTGATCGCCGGCGACCACCTCGGGAGAGCGCAGGCGGGCTGGCGCGAACTGGTGCCGCGCCTCGCGCTCGGGCTCACGGCCGCCGCCGCCTCGCTCTGGTGGTGCGCGCTCGTCATCGACGTGGCGGATGCGGTCTCGGGCTTCATCGCCGCCGAGCTGGGCGTCACCGCCGGGGACATGCTGCGGAGCACGCTCGAGACGCTGTTGCGGGCGGTGCAGGTCGGCAGCGTGGGCATGGCGCTGCTGCTGGCGCTGATCTACCTCGTCTACGCCTTCTTCGTGCTCTACCTCGTCGTGCAGATGGTGCTGCGCCTCGCGCTCATCGACATCCTGCTCGCCCTGGCTCCGATCGCCCTCGGGCTGTGGATCCTCCCGCACACGGCAGGCTGGGGGCGGCACTGGCTGCGGCTCTTCATGACGACCGTCTTCCAGCAGGCGATCCAGCTCGTCGCGCTCGCGCTCGGCATCGGCTTCCTCAACCAGTACGCCGCGATCGGCGGCGCGGACGCGATGCAGGACCTCGCCTGGAAGCTGCTGATGTCGCTCGCCTTCATCTACCTGGCGACGCGGGTGCCCTCGCTGCTCGGCAACGCCGGCACCTTCGACGCCTGGCTCCACACCCTCTACTTCGGCCTCTCCCTGCCCGGCTCGATGGCGCGCTCGGCGCGCTCGATGGGGCTGCTCATGGCGGGCGGCGCGGCGGGCGGTCCCGCGGGTGCTGCCGGCGCAGCCGCGGCCGGTGGCGCGATCGGCGCCGGGGCGGCGACGGCCGCGTCGGGCGTGCGCTCGGCCGCGGAGTCGTCGACCCCATCAGCGGGCGGCGGCAACGCCTCGCCCGGCTCGGGCATGCCGCGCAGCAGCGGCGAGTAACGGAACAGGAGGAGGAGCGCGATGTGCCGCTAGGCGAGCGAACGACAGCACCGAGAACCGAACCAACACACAACGCAAGGAGCGAAACAACGTGGAAGACCTGGTCCAGACCATCTCCAACCTGGTGGGCATCCTGCTCGGGGTCGTCGGCGCGATCGGCGTCGGCTACTTCATCTACGGGTCCTACCTCTATCTCACCGCCTCGGGCGCGCCCCACCAGATGGAGCGTGGCAAGAGCGCGATGATGACCGCTCTGGCCGGCATCGTGTTGGCGATGGTGGCCTTCGGCGTCGTCGAGCTGGTGATGGACGCCGTCGTCAACCCCGCCGTCGACGTGGGCGACGTGCCCGACCCCAACAGCGGCAAGGCCGACACGGCCGAGGACGGGGGCTAGGCATGCGAGCGCACGAAGTCCCCACCCACGTGCAGGCCGAGGACCGCGTCCTGCTGTGGTTCACGTTTCCTCAGATCGTGGCGATGACGGCGGTCGCCGCCCTCGCCTACGGTCTCTACCGCTACGCCCCCATCGGTCCTGCCGAGGCGCGCATGGCTTTCGCCGCGCTCTTCGGCCTCGCGGGGCTGGCGGTGGTCGCCGGGAGGGTCGGAGGCAGGCGGCTGCCGCTGGTGGCCGCCGACCTCCTCAGGTACGCGCTGGGGGCGCGGCGCTACGCCGGGCCTCCAGCCGAGCTGGCGCGCAGCGAGCCACCGGCTCTCCCAACGGGCGAGCAGTCCGACCCGCTGCGGCTGCTGGTGAAGCGAGTGGGGCGTGGACTGCGCCGCTCTCGCACGTCGCGGCGGCGCAAGGAGGGCGAGCGCCGCAACGGACGCATCCCCTTCCGCAGTCGCTTCGGCAAGCGCCGCCAGTCGCCGCCGGGGGAGCAGCCGCGGGGCGACCCGTCGCCGGGAGCCGGACGCCGCGGCTTCTGGAAGCGATTTCTGGCGGCGTCGGTCGTCGCGCTGCTCGTCCTCACGGCGCTGCCCCTCGGGGCGGCACTCGCGCAGGAGCCTCCGGGGGAGCCCTGGGACCTCGACGGGATCGAGTTCGAGCCCCCGCCCCCGGTCGAAGGGAGGCGGCTCTTCCTTGAGGCGCTGACCGTCACCGAGGAGGGGGCGGAGGTCGTCCTGCGGGCTGCGACCGACCTGGACCTGCGGGTGCGGGGCTATGGCGGCCCCGCGGGCGAGTCGGCCCGCTACTTCGCGACGGCATCGCTCGCCGCGGGCGAACGCGCCACGTACGACCTGCCGCTCGACGGCCCGAGCCCCTCGCTCGTCTTCTCCTGGGAGGACGGGCCGGGGCAGGCGGGGGCGCTCAGCCTCGACGGCGAACGGCTCCCGTGGCCGCTGCCGGCGGCGGACGGCGAGCTCTGCTCGCTGCGCGTCGTCTCGCTCGGCTGGACGCCGGGCGCGGTGGAGGGGGTCGTCGCCTCGGCCTGCGTCACCACGACCGAGGAGGCGGTCGACCTCCAGATGGTGGCCGGGCACGCCGACGTCACCACGACGGCGCTGTTCACGGCCGAGGTCGTCTCGATCAGCGGGACCGTAACGGTCTCGTCCGGGAGCGTCACGGCCACCGCCGCCCTTGTGGCCGGCGGCGAGACGCGCTTCCGGCTGGCGGTCCCCTCGGGCGAGGGCGTCCACGCGCTCGCCATCGAGGGGGAGCTGACGGCCTCGCTGCGCGTCGCCCTGCCGCCGCTGGTGGAGCTCACGCATCACGCGGAGCGCACCGAGCAGTTGACCGAGACGGCGACGGTCGACATCCCCGCCTTCGGCGACACCGTGACCGAGACGGTGACCGTCCCCGCCGGGGACGGCACCTTCACCGAGCACAGCCTCACGGCCAGTTGCCACGTCCCCGCCTCGACCGTCTCACGGGACGTCGTCTTCACGGTCGTCCACGACGAGCGCGTCGAGGCCGAGGTGGTCGCCCGCGAGCCGCTCGCGCGCACGCGGCAGGAAACGCTGTCGCTGGCGTCGAGCGTCGGGGCGGACGCCCCCTACCGCGCACTCGCGGTGCCGGAGCCCGAACCCGAGCCGACCCCGGAGGCGCCCGTGCCAGCAGGCGCCGGCGAACTGCACGAGTGGTTCGAGGAGCTCGGCTGGGAGTGGGTCTGGTGAGACGGCTCACGACCGCCCTGCTCCTCTGCGGGGTCGCGCTGGTCACCACCGGCGCGGCCCCGGAGGAGGAGCGGGCCATGCTCGACGCCTTCGACGCGGCGCTCACGGCGATGGCCTACGCCGCCGCCGGGCTGACGGTCTTCTCCCTCGTCTGGGCGGGTTTCCTGCTCATGGCAGACGGCGCGGAGGAGCGCGGCACGGGCCGCGCCCGCAGCGCCGTCTTCCTGGCCGTGGCCGGGCTCGCCCTCGTGCTCTCCGCGAAGGGCGTCGCCGCCCTGCTGCGCGCGGGCGTCCTCCCCTTCTTCAGCCCCTGACGCGATAAGGAGCGCACTCCCATGAGACAGCTACTCGAACTGACGAAGCGCGCGGCGGCGGTACTGCCCGGCGGGGCCGCCACCTCCGCGTCGCCCGAGGCAGAGAGCCCCACCGATGCGGCGGTGCCGGACGACACGCCGGCGCCCGAGCCCAAAGCCCCGCCCGGGCTGCCGCCCGCCTTCATGCTCTCGCACCTCGAGGACGAGGGTCCGGTGCGCCTCGATGGCGTACAGGTCTCCGTCTGCGAGGTGCTCGGGCTAGAGCTGGACGAGCCGAAGCTGGGGGCCTTCGCCGGCGCCCTCAACGCCTGCGACTTCGCCGTGCAGCTGCTCGTGCGCCAGCACCCGCCCGGCCTCGGCAAGCTGCGCGCCGACCTGAAGGCCGCCCAGCCGGACGCGCTTCCCCCACAGACGCGCACGGCCGCCGAGTCCACGCGCCGGCTGCTGGGCGAGCTGGAGCGCCGCGACGGCATCCTCGACCGCCGTTTCTACGCGGTCTGCGAGCGCGAGCACGCGGGTGAGCAGCGAGCGCAGCTCACCCGCGCCGGCCTCTCCGTCCACCCGCTCGTCGGCCGGCAGTTGCGGATGCTGCTGCTCGCCTCGGCGCTCGGCGGCTCGCCCCGCGAGTTCGATGAGGCCCAGCCCACGGAGGTCGGGGTCAACCGCCGCGAGATCCGCGTCGGGGATCGCCTCGTGCGCGCGCTCCACCTCGGCAAGTGGCCGCGCTCGCTCGCGCCGGGCTTCCTGCAGGCGCTCATGGCCACCGGTGCGCCCATGGACCTCTCCCTGCACCTCGGGCCGATCCCGGCCTCGGTGGCGGCGCGCACGCTGGAGTGGCAGAAGGTGCGCTTCGAGTCGGCGCAGAGCCTCTCCTTCAAGCGCGGGCGCTCGATGTCCTCGGAGGCGGAGATCGCCCTCGAGGACGTGATGCGCCTGCGCGACGAGGTGCAGCGCGGCAGGGAGCGCCTCTTCCACGCCTCGCTCTCCATCACCCTCCACGCTCCCGACGAGGAGACGCTGGACGAGCTCACGCAGCGCGCGCGGGCGCACTTCGGCGCCTCGCTCGGCAAGCTCGACCCGCTGCCCTTTCGCCAGCGCGAGGGGCTGCTCTCGACGCTGCCGCTCGCCCTCAACGCCGTCGCCGCCTGGCGCACCCTCGACACCTCCTCGCTCGCGCGGCTCTTCCCCTTCTCGCCTCCCGACCTCGACACGCGCGGCGGCAGCCTCTACGGCATCGACATGCGGGCGTCCTCCCCGGTCGTCTACGACCCCTGGGACGGCACCCACCTCAACGCCAACACGGCCGTGCTCGCGCGCTCCGGCTCGGGCAAGTCCTTCGCCACGAAGCTGGGCGTGCTCAGGGGCGTCACGCGCGGCGTCGTCGCCTACGTGATCGACCCCGAGGGCGAGTACGCCGACATGGCCCGCGCCGCCGGCGGGCGCGTGCTCTCCCCGGGCGTCGACGGCCAGGGCATGAACCCCTTCGTCATCGACGCGGGCGACCCCGAGGAGCTGCTGCAGCGCATCGGCAGCCTGCGGCGGCTGATCGAGGTGATGGTCGGCGAGCCGCTCGGGGCCGAGCGCCGAGCCGCCCTCGACCACGCTCTCGCCGCCTACTACGACCAGCCGCGCGAGCGCACCGGGTTCGGCGATTTCTACACGTACCTGAAGGACAGCTCGGAGGGCGACCCGGCCCTCGCGAGGCTGCTGCGGCCCTTCGCCACGGGCTCGCTGCGCCACCTGCTCTCCGACGAGGGCGACGACCTGCTCCGCAACGAGGCGCTGGTGACGGTCTTCGACCTGCACCTGCTGGAGCCCGAGCTGCGCCCCGCCGCCACGATGGTCTGCACCGAGACGGTCTGGGCCGCCGCCGCGCGCGACCCGAGGCCCCGCCTGCTCGTCGTCGACGAGGTCTGGTCGATCATGCAGCACCCCGAGGGCGCGGCCTTCATGGTCTCGATGGCGAAGCGCGCGCGGAAGCACCGCCTCGGGCTGCAGTTCATCACGCAGGACGTGCAGGACCTGCTCTCGGAGGACCCGTCGCGCGCCATCACCGGCCACTCGGGGCGCGCCCTCCTCCAGAACGCCGCGTTCAAGCTGCTCCTCCAGCAGGACGCCGCCGCCATCTCGACGGTCGGCGACGCCTTCGACCTGCCGCAGGACCTGCAGCGCTGGCTGCTGTCCTGCCCGCGCGGCGACGGCCTCCTGCTCGCGCGCGGCAACCGCTTCCCCGTCCGCATCGAGGCGACACCCGAGGAGGCGGAGCTGATCGAGTGGCGGCCCGCCTCGCAGCGGAACTCAGCAGGCGAAGCCGACGAGGGCGGAGAGCGATGACCAGCACGGCCCGCCCCTGAACGCCCACGACCCGACAACCCAACACACCGGGAAAGGAACACCACTCATGCGACTCAACCCCTTCCAGACCACCCCGAAGGAGCCCGTGCTGCTGGCGGTGACGCCGCCGCGCAGGGGCGAGCGCACGCTGCCCGCCGTCGAGAACCTGCTGGAGTCGATCGCGGTGCCCGAGCCCTTCTCGCTCGAGCTCGCGGGCGACGCCTCGGGCGTGACCCTGATGGCGCGCTGCCTCGACGGGCAGGTCGTGCGCCGCCAGTTCGCCGCGAACTACCCGCAGGCGGGCCTGGACGACGTCCCCGCCGAGGAGGACCCGCTGCGCCTCGCAGAGGGCGAGCAGGCGTGGGCGCTGACGCTGCGGGCGAGCGGCCCGGAGTACGCCTCACTGAGCGTGTTCCCCGACGAAGCCTTGCTTGAGGCCGGGGCCGACCCGCTGCTGGCCCTGCTCGGCGCGCTCGACGGAGTCGGCACGGGCGAGCGCGTGGTGGCGCGGCTGCGGCTGCGCTCGCTCGGCCCCGACTGGTCGCAGCCGCACCAGGTGCGGGCGCACCAGCCGGCGGTCAGGGAGCGGACCGACTCCTACCAGATCAGCGAGTCGCGCCGGCACCGCGTCGAGATCACGGGCGCGGCGCTGCTCGCGGTCGCCGGGGCCGGCCTCCTCCAGGGCTACCGCTGGTGGCAGGCGGGCGAGGAGTGGAAGACCATCGCCCTCGGCGCCGGCGTCACCCTCGCGCTTGGTCTGGCGGGCTGGGCGTGGGCGCGCTGGCAGCGCTCGCGCAACCGCGTCTACGACCCGCTGCTGATCCGGGAGAAGGTCTCGCGCACCGCCTTCGAGGCGGATGTCGAGCTCGTCGCCGTGCTGCCGGCCATGGAGCCCAGGGCCGCGCGGCGGCGGGCGCATGAGCTGCTGGAGCCGGTCGTGGCCGCCTACCGCCGCTACGACCACCCGGCGGGCGCCCGCTTCCGCGCGACGGGCATCCGGCCCGTCCTCCCCGACCCCGCCGCCCTGCACCCGGCAGGCCCCGGCCTCCTGCGCAGCCGCAGCGTGCTCGGGGTGCGCGAGGCGGCGACGCTCTGGCATCCGCCGGGAGCGAAGGACGAGACCCCGCTCGTGGCCCGCACCGGGGCGCGGGTGCTGGCGCCGTCTGCGAGCAGCGTCGCCGGCGGCGCCCACGTCGGGGCGACGACGGCGGGCAAGCCCCGCCCGGTGCGCTTCGCCGACGACCTGCTGCGCCGCCACCACCTCTACGTGGCGCGCACGCGCATGGGCAAGTCGACGCTCATGCAGCACCTCGTCGTCCACAAGCTCCGGGAGAAGGCGGCGGGCCGCGACCGCGACGCGATCGTCGTCATCGACCCCCACGCCGACCTCGTCGAGAGCATCCTCCAGCGGGTCCCCGAGTCCCTGGCGGGGCAGGTGCGGATCCTCGACCTCGCGGGGCGGGGCGGCTACCCCGGCCTCAACCTGCTCGACACGCGCGTCTTCGCCGATCGCGACCGCACGGCCGACTCGGTCGTGCGCGTGGCCAGGGGACTCTGGGAGCAGTGGGGGCCGCGCATGCAGTCGATCCTCGAGCAGGCCGTGAAGACCCTGCACGAGTACAACGCCCACCCGGACACGCCCGCCGACGAGCAGCTCACGATTCTGGACGGGCTCAGGCTGCTCTCGGACGACAAGTTCCGCTCGCTCGTGCGCGAGCGGGTGCGGGACGAGTTCCTGCTGGAGTGGTGGACGCGCGAGTTCCGGGGCTGGCGCAACGAGTACCGCGCCGACGCGCTGGCGCCCGTGCAGACGCGGCTCTCCTACTACGCCTCCTCCAGGCGGGCGCGCGCCATCCTCGGCCAGCCCCGCTCCACCATCGACCTGCGCCGGACGATCCTCGGCGGCGGCGTGCTGCTCGTCTCGACCGCGCAGGGGGCGGCCGGGCGGGACGTGGCGGCGCTGGTCGGGGCCTCCGTCCTCAACCTCGTCGACGCCGTGATCCGCGAGCAGGGCGAACTGCCGGCGGAGCGGCGGCGGGGCGCACTCGTCGTGGTCGATGAGATGCAGTCGATGCCCGGCGTCGACTACGAGTCGATGCTCTCGGAGCTGGGCAAGTTCGGGGCGTCGCTCGTGCTCGCCACGCAGAGCCTCGCCAAGCTCGACGACCTCTCGCCCACGATGCGCGACACCGTGCTCGCGAACGTCGGCTGCCTCGCCGTCTTCCAGGTGGCGGGCGCCGACGCGCGCCAGCTCGTCTGGGAGCTCGACCGCGACCGCGTCTCCGAGGAGGACATCGTCTCCCTGCCCGTGCACCACGCCTACGTGCGCGCGACGGTCGGCACCGAGCGCACCCCCGCCTTCTCGATGGAGGTGCTGAGGCCCGACGGAGGCGACCCCGCCACGGCCGCCCGCATCCGCTCCGAGGCGGCCTCCTACCTGCTCACGGAGGAGGAGATCGCGGCCCAGCGGTCCGAGGGGCGCAGGCGCGTCCAGCGCTGGCTCGACGAGCGCGAGGAGGCCCGCAAGGCGCAGGGCGGGGCCGCACACGAGGGCGGCGACCCCGCTCCCCCACGGGCCGCTGCGTCCGGGGAGGAGCGGCGCGGGAAGCGCTCGCGCAGCAGGCGCAACCAGGCGCCCGGCGGCGCCTCCGGGGACGACGCGGCGTGAGGGCCGAGCGCGAGCTGCTGCGCCTGCTCGGGGAGACGCCCTTCCTCGACCGGCTGGAGGCGGCCGCCCTCTCCGGCTGGTCGCGGGGCGCGGTCTACGCCAACTGCGAGGCGCTGGAGCGAGCGGGGCTCGTCGCCTCGCTCCCCCACGCCTCCGAGCTCGTCGCCCCGACGCGGCGCTACCACCTCACCCACGCCGGGCTGCGCCGCCTCGCCGGCGAGGAGGGGACGGACCTGGACGGGCTGCTGCGAGCGCGGCCCCTGGCGGCGCACTGGCGGCGGCTCCTGCTGGAGCGCCTCGACGCCGTCGCCGCCGTCTACCGGCTCGCCTCGGCGATCGCCGGCCACGCCTGGCCGCTGCGCTTCCGCTGGTACCGCGCGCAGCCGCTGGACGCGGCCGTCGCGCTGCCGGACGGGCGCAGCCTCTTCGTCGTGCGGCAGGGCCACACGGCGGACCGCACCTCCTTCGCCAAGCGGCTCTGGCGGCTGCGCGAGGGACCGCGCCCGGGCGCCTACCTCGTGCTCGTCCCGGACCCCGTGCGGCTGCGGCACACGGCGCGGCTGCTGGCGCGCGCGCCCGCCCCCGCCTTCCTCGCCCTCGAACGCGACGCGGTCGCCTCAGGCCCGGATGCGCGCGTCTGGCGCACGGCGGCGGGCTCCCCCTGGCTCTCGCTCGGCGAGGCGCTCGCGCACGTCCCGGACCGCCGCGGCTGGCCCGCGGAGGAGCCGCTTACGCGCGCGACCGTCCCGCGCGACCTCGGACCGGGCGATGCGCGCGAGGCGCCTGCCTGGATGCTGCCGGCGCTGCTCAAGCCGGCGGAGAAGCGCGTCCTCGGCCTCGTCGCCGACTGGCCGTGGATCGCGCCCGCGCACCTGGGCGGCCTGATCGGGTCCGGGCGCTCCCGCCTCGCCGGCACGCTGCGGCGGCTGCGTGAAGCGGGCCTGCTCTCCGGGACCCGCGCCCGGGGCCGCTCGCTCCTCGCCGCCAGCGACCGCGGGCTGACGCTGCTGGCGCGCCGCGACCGCGCCTCCGCGGCGGACGCGCGGCGGCGCTGGAGCGCCTCGCTCCGGGACCCCCACGCGCCGCCCGCCTGGCGCAACGTCTCCGGCCGGCGCAGCCGCCAGCTGCTGCGCGCGATCGAGCACACCGAGTCCGTGCACGCCTTCATCGCGCAGCTGGCGGGGCAGGCGCGCGCCCGCGGCGCCGAGCTCGTCCAGCTCGACCCGCCGCGCCGCGCCTCCCGCTACTTCCCCCACGACGACCGGCTCCACTCCGTCCAGCCCGACGCCTTCGCCATGCTGCGCTCAGGCGGCGGGGCGTCGGCGTTCTTCCTCGAGTGGGAGCGCCGCGCCGTGCACCCCTCGACGATGGCCGCGCGCCTCGCCCCCTACCTGCGCTACTACGCCTCGCAGCGCCCCGCCGACGACCACGGCGTACGCCCGGGCGTGCTCGTCGTCTTCGAGGACGACATCGCCGCCCACCACTTCCTGCGCGTCGCCCGCGCGGAGCTGCGGGGCGTGCGCGTCGACCTCCCGCTGCATGTTTCGCACCGCGCCCTGCTCGAACGCGAGGGGCCGCTGGGGCCGGCCTGGCGCTCGCCCGCGAGCGATGCTCCCGCGCACGCCCTCCCCTGAGCGGGGCTCCGGGGATGAGCGCCTGAAGCGGCCCACCCCGGCCGTCTCCATCATCACTCCCGGAGCCGGTCCCGCACACCTTCCTCCCGCGCCCGAGGCGGCCCCACGATCCGGATTCGCCCCGGGGCTGTGATAGCCGCGATCCGGATTCGACGAATCACGCGGTCGGCGAACGCGTGCGGGCGCTCCCGGCGGTACCCTATGCGGTGTGCGCGCACGGGCACAGCGGGGCGTTCGGGTCGCGGGAGCGGGCGGCGTCCGGGGAGCATGGGGATGAGCGAAGACGGGTACCGCTGGAAGGCCTTCGGGGCGCGCATCCGCGAGGCCCGCGTCGGCGCCGGCCTCACCCAGAAGCAGCTCGCCGAGCTCGTCGGCGTGCGCCCCCACACCGCCTGGTGCTGGGAGGCGGGGCGGATGCGGCCGCAGCGCCACAACCTGGTCGAGATCGCCCACCACACCGGCACCACCCCGGAGGAGCTGGAGGGCCGCGCCGCCGCCGAGGCGGCGCTGCTCAGGGAGGCGGAGCAGGCCTTCCACGACGCCATGCAGGGCCTGCCCCTGGAGGACATCGCGTCCGTCCGCAACTACATCCGCTTCCTCAAGTCCGAGCGCCGCAGGCAGGAACGCGGCCTGCGCTGACCCGCGCCGCCGCAGGCGACCATGCGCTCGCGCGCTTCCGGCGCATGGACGTGCGCGGCCCGGTGGCGGTGGCCGCCGCGCGCAGCCGCCGCCCGCACGCTCGCCACCTTCACGAGTCCCCTCCAGAACGTGGAGCGCCCACCCGGGCCTCGCGCTCGGCCGTCTCCGGCAGCAGGCAGTGGAGCAGCCCGCGCCCGAGCGCGAAGCGGAACAGCCGGTAGAGGTGGCCCGGAGCGGGCTGCGTCCCCTTGCGCCAGCGCCGCAGCGTGCGCGCGTCGACGCGCAGCGCCCGCGCCAGCGCGCGCCGGCTCAGCCCCGTTCCCTCGCGCAGGCGCTCGAGGCGCTCGGGGAAGTCGGGCGGGAAGCGCGGCGGCTCGACCCGGTAGACGTGATGCTGGCGCCGGCCCATCAGCGCCGCCGCTGCGGACGCGCGACGACCAGCTCCTCGCCGAGCAGCTCGCCGAGGCCCCCCGGCACCTGTGTCGCGAAGCGCACGAGCGAGAGCATCGCCCCGCCCCCGGGCGAGGCGCCCTGCCGCCAGCGCCAGAGCTGGCGCGGATCGACCCCCATGCAGATCGCCATCCGCTCCCAGGGCAGGCCCGTCCGCTCGCGCAACGCCTCCAGCCGCTGCGCGAAGTCCTCGGGCAGGAGCGCCACCCCGGGCGGGAACTCCGTCTCCGCGATCGCCCGGGCCCTACGCATCGTGGTGCACCACGTAGAAGAGGTCGTCGAAGCGCGCCTCGAGCACGCGCATCATCCGCTCGCGCAGCTCGGCGGAGGGGTGGCGGCGTCCGCTCAGGATGAGGGAGAGGTAGCCGGACGTGATCCCGAGCAGCCGGGCGAGCCCGTTCTGGCTGAGGCTGAGGCGCGCCATGCGCTCCCAGAACGCCCGTGGCTTGACCTCGACCGTCAGGAGCGCGGTCTTACCTGGCATGGCGGTCCTCCTCCGCACGCGGCCCGGCCCCCGCCCCGGGGCGCGCGCCGTTGCCTGCCTCCGCACCGCCGGCGACGGCGGCGAGGTGGGCGCGCGCGATCAGCCGCGCGAGGGCGCGCAGACCGCGCAGGCGCTGCTCGTCCTGCTGCCTGGTGAGGGGGCGCCGGGGGAGTGCGTCTTGGGTTGGCATCGCGCTGTCCAGGTGACGGGAGGGACGCCCGCTATATGTGAGCGCTCCGCTTCTGTTATACTTGACCGTAACAGCGTGACGGAGGTCGGGCAACGTGGTTGAGGCTCGTTTGCCGTTGAATCGGCTGGATCACTTACTCCCGTGCGACAAGACCCCGACAACTGTGTGACTGAACGCGCTACCATATGATCAAGACGCGATCGCCAAGGAAGCAGACGATGCCCGACCAGCGACCCGACCCCGTCCCTGCCGCCCTCTACGCGCGCGTCTCCAGCGACCGCCAGGACGTCGACCTCTCCGTCGCCGCCCAGCTGCGCGCGCTGCGCGACCACGCCGCGAAGAACAACTACCTCGTCGTGCGCGAGTACGTCGACGAGGCCGAGAGCGGGCGCGTCGCGGATAGACCGCAGTTCCGCAAGATGCTCGACGAGGCGGGCGAAGACGGCGCGCCCTTCGAGGAGATCCTCGTCTGGAAATTCTCCCGCTTCACGCGCAAGCGCGAGCACGCCGTCGCCTTCAAGTCGATGCTGCGCAGACGCGGCATCCGCGTCGTCTCCATCACCGAGCACGCCGACGACTCCCCCACCGGCAAGCTCATGGAGGCGATCATCGAGAGCGTCGACGAGTTCTACAGTGAGAATTTGGCCCAGGAAGTGGCCCGGGGGATGCGCGAGGCCGCCTCGCGCGGCTTCTGGGTCGCCAGCCGCACGCCTTACGGCTACACGAAGAACTATGTGCAGGACGGGGCGAAGAAGCGGCCGCGGCTCGAGCCCGACCCCGAGACCGTGCCCGTCGTGGAGCGCATCTTCGCCCTCGCCGAGGCGGGCAAGGGCATCACCGAGATCGCCCGCACCCTCAACGACGACGGCATCGCCAACCCCACGGGCCGCCCCTGGTCCAAGAACGGCGTCCACATCCTCCTCACCAACGAGGTCTACACGGGCACGCTGCTGTGGGGCCTGGGCGCGAAGGACGGCGCTGCGCCCGTGCGCGTCGAGGACGCCTTCCCGGCGATCGTCCCAAAGGAGCTGTTCACGCGCGTGCAGTCGCTCATGCGCTCGCGCGCCCCGCGGCGCGCCCACCCGCGCCGCGTCGGCAGCTCCTACCTGCTCTCCGGGCTGGTCAGGTGCCGCAGCTGCCGCCGCGCCCTCTCCGGGCAGGACTCCAAGAGCGGGCAGTTCTCCTACTACGTCTGCCAGTCGCTGATGAAGCGCGGCCGGGGCGCCTGCGACGCGCCCCGCCTCAACGCGCGCCGCTTCGAGGGCCTCGTCGTCGAGCAGATCCGCGCCAACATCCTCACCGAGTCGAACATCCGCGACCTCGTGCGCCTCGTCGGCGAGGAGCTGGACGCCGTCGCCGGCGAGCGCCGCAACCAGCTGGAGACGATCGAGTCGGAGCTGGCCGACGTGCGCCGCCGCCTCGACCGCCTCTACCACCTCATGGAGACGACGGACCTCGACATGAGCGACGTGCTGCCGCGCGTGCGCGAGCACAAGGAGCGGCGCGAGCGGCTGGAGCGCGCCGCCGACGAGGCCCGTTCGGCGCTCTCGGAGCGGCGCGAGGTGCTCGACGACATCAAGACGATCACGGCCTACGCGGAGGAGATGAGCGAGTTCCTCGCCACGAGCGAGCTGACCGAGTCGAAGGCCTTCATCCGCTCCTTCGTGAAGGAGATCGCCGTCGCCCCCGGCGCCGCCACGATCCGCTACACGATCCCGATGCCCGAGGACGGTCCCATGCGCGGCGGCGAGGCCGAGGAGGTGGCCCTCGGCGGCCCGGTACTGTCTACCGTCAAGTCTGGTGGGCCCGGGTGGATTCGAACCACCGACCAACCGGTTATGAGCCGGGCGCTCTTACCGCTGAGCTACAGGCCCTGCCGGCAGTATAGGCGCGCGACCGGCCTGGCAGGCGCCCCCGCGCGGTTCGGGACCGTGGCTCGCGGTATACTGCTTGAGCTTCGTCCCGAAGGCGCCGAACCAGGGCCCGACGGGCCCCGGGCAACATGCCGTGTGAAGGTACAGGCGGGGGCGACTTCTTCATGCTCGACAGTTTCAACAGCCGCGACACGCTGACGGTGGGAGGGCGCGCCGTCGCCTTCCACCGGCTCGACTCCGTCCTCAGGGGCGAGGCCGCCAACCGTCTCCCCTTCACCCAGCGGGTGCTCCTCGAGAACCTGCTTCGTCGCGAGGACGGGGACGCCGTCTCCCGCGAAGACATCGAGGCTCTCGCGAACTGGCGCCCCAACTCCCGCGACGAACGCGAGGTCGCGTTCGCCCCCGCGCGCGTCCTCCTCCAGGACTTCACCGGCGTCCCCGCCGTCGTCGACCTCGCCTCCATGCGTGAGGCGCTGGAGTCGATGGGTGGCGACCCCGAGCGCATCAACCCGCTCCAGCCCGTCGACCTCGTCATCGACCATTCCGTACAGGTCGACGCCTACGGCTCCGACGGCGCCTTCGCCCAGAACGTCAGCTTCGAGTACGAGCGCAACCGCGAGCGCTACCTCTTCCTGCGCTGGGGCCAGCAGGCCTTCCGCAACTTCCGCGTCGTGCCGCCGGGAACGGGCATCGTCCACCAGGTCAACCTCGAATACCTCGCGAGCGTCGTCTTCGAGAACGACGACACCGGCCTCGTCTACCCCGACACGCTGGTCGGTACCGACTCTCACACCACCATGATCAACGGCCTCGGCGTGCTCGGCTGGGGCGTGGGCGGCATCGAGGCCGAGGCGGCCATGCTCGGCCAACCCGTCTCGATGCTCATCCCCGAGGTCGTCGGCTTCCGCCTCACGGGCGCCCTCCCCGAGGGCGCGACCGGCACCGACCTCGTCCTCACCGTCACGCAGATGTTGCGGGAGTTGGGCGTGGTCGGGAAGTTCGTCGAGTTCTTCGGGCCGGGCCTCTCCCAGCTCCCCCTTCCCACCCGCGCCACCATCGCGAACATGGCCCCCGAGTACGGCGCCACCGTCGGCTTCTTCCCCGTCGACGACGAGACCCTCTCCTACCTGCGCTTCACCGGCCGTGATGAGGGCCAGGTCGCGCTCGTCGAGGCCTACTGCAAGGAGCAGGGCCTCTTCCGCACCGACGCCACGCCCGACCCCTCCTTCTCCGCCATGCTGGAGCTGGACATGGGGCAGGTCGAGCCCTCGCTCGCCGGACCCCGCCGCCCCCAGGACCGCGTCCTCCTGCGCGAGTCGAAGGACGCCTGGCAGGACGCCCTCGCCGAGCTCGCCGGCGACGACAGCGACGCACCGCCGGTCGAGGTGGCCCGCAACGGCGCCTCCTTCGAGGTCGGCCACGGCTCCGTCGTCATCGCCGCCATCACGAGCTGCACGAACACCTCCAACCCCGAGGTGCTGGTCGGAGCGGGTCTCGTCGCGAAGGCGGCGGTCGAGCGCGGCCTCCAGCGCAAGCCGTGGGTCAAGACCAGCCTCGCGCCCGGCTCCAAGGTCGTCACCGACTACCTCGACGCCGCCGGCCTCACGCCCTACCTCGACGAGCTCGGCTTCAACCTCGTCGGCTACGGCTGCACCACCTGCATCGGCAACTCCGGCCCCGTCGACCCCGACGTGGCCGCGGCCGTCAACCAGGGCGGCCTCGTGGCGGCGGCGGTCCTCTCCGGGAACCGCAACTTCGAGGGTCGCGTGAACCCTGTCGTTCGCGCCAACTACCTCGCCTCGCCCCCGCTGGTGGTCGCCTACGCGCTCGCCGGACACATGGACTTCAACCCGCTGACCGAGCCCATCGGCGAAGACAGCGACGGGAACGCGGTCATGCTGTCCGAGCTGTGGCCCTCCCAGAACGCCATCGAGACCTCCATGCGCGAGGCCGTGCGCTCGGAGATGTTCCGCGACCAGTACGGCTCCGTGTTCGAAGGCGACCCCGCCTGGCGCACCCTCGAAGCGCCCGAGGGCAGCCGCTACGGCTGGGACGACGGCTCGACCTACGTGAAGAACCCGCCCTACTTCGAGGACCTTGCCGAGGAACCGGGCGAGCTCGAGGACATCGACGGCGCTCGCGTCCTCGTCATGGTCGGCGACTCCGTCACCACCGACCACATCTCCCCGGCGGGCAGCATCGCCCCCGACAGCCCCGCCGCCGCCTACCTCTTCGACCGCGACATCAAGCGCGAGGACTTCAACTCCTACGGCGCCCGTCGCGGGAACCACGAGGTGATGATGCGCGGCACCTTCGCCAACATCCGCCTCCGCAACCAGCTCGCGCCCGGAACCGAGGGCGGCGTCACCCGCCACCTGCCCGACGGCGAGGAGATGAGCATCTTCGACGCCGCCGTGCAGTACCGCGACGAAGGCACGCCCCTCATGGTCCTGGCGGGCAAGGAGTACGGCACCGGCTCCTCGCGCGACTGGGCCGCCAAGGGACCCCGCCTCCTCGGCGTCCGCGCCGTCATCGCCGAGAGCTACGAGCGTATCCATCGCAGCAACCTGGTGGGGATGGGCATCCTCCCCCTCCAGTACCTCGACAGCGAGAGCCGCGACGCCCTGGGGCTGAGCGGGGAGGAGACCTTCTCGATCAGCGGCATCGCCGAGGGGCTCCGGCCCGCCGGCCGGGTGACGGTGACCGCCACGGACGCCGGCGGAACGACCACGACCTTCGAGGCGCTTGTGCGCATCGACACGCCGGTCGAGCTCGAGTACTACCGCAACGGGGGCATCCTCCCCTACGTTCTGCGGCAGCTCGCGGCCGGCTAGCAGCAACAGACGGCCACAGGCCACACACCACTCGCTGGGAGAAGACGACATGCCCGACCTGATGAAGATTGCCCGCACCGAACACGACGGCGGCGACCTGCTGGGAGTCCTGAGCGAGTTCTTCGAGCCCGCCGACGTTCGCCCCGATGGCTACCCCGACGCGGTCATCTGGCAGGGTGGCAACTTCGACGGCACGGTGAACCCCGTCGCCCACTCTCTCACCGACGCCTATGCCCTCCTCGGCACCATCGCCGCCGCCGACATCCTCGGCCTGCCCTTCTACGCCGTGCCCATGTGGGCCCAGTACCGTCACGACACGAAGCTCGAGGCGCTGAGCTGGTTCGGCAACATGCCCTGCACCTCGATCAAGTGGTCGACGGCGGGCGACGCCTACGTGAACGACGGCCAGGGCGGCCGCGTCGTCGTGATGGGCAAGTCCGGGAACGCGCCCCTGCGCACGCAGGCGGGGGTCTACTGCAACGTGCGCCCCTACGGTCCCATCACCGTCGTGCGCTGCATGCCCTGCCTCCCCTACTCGCAGAACCGCTCGGTCTTCGAGGTCGACCCCGAGACCGGCAACATCCACTCCGAGATGAACACCCCCGGCATCCAGATGGCCTACGCGGGACGGCGCTTCCTGCAGATGGTCCACGAGACCGGCGCCATCGGCCGGGTCGCCTTCAAGCCCACCCAGGCGATGGAGGACGGCATCAACGCCGGCCTCCTCTCCTGGATGCTGGATGGCACGAAGTTCAACGTCGGCCGCAAGTACGCCGTCGACGGCTACGTCGAGCACCGTGAGCGCGTCGACCGCATCGTCAGCCTGCTGCCGGACGACTTCAAGGACGGCATGGAGAACTGGACCGGCCAGATCGAGCAGCACATCTCCGATACGAACTATGGCCTGCTGCTCTGGGACCTGATCGAGCAGCAGGACACGATCGTCCTCGCCACCGACCTCGACGGCGACCGCCTCACAGACCTCCTCGCCGACGTCTCCGAGCCGCTGCGCGCCTTCGGCCAGCGCGTCGTCGATGCCGTCGGCAGCAACGCGAAGATGCGCGACCTCTGGGGCGAGATGGGCTACACCACCGGCAACGGCCGCGACATGACATCCGTCATGTACCGCATGCACGGTCCGCCCATCCACGAGCAGACGCTGGGCTCCGCCGACGCCATGCTCCTCCGCCTCCTCGACGGTGACGAGTCGATGGGCGGCACGAAGCGCCCCTACGACCCCCGCATCCACTTCGTCCTCATCCGCGACGCCTACCGGGACGCCAACCCCGGCAACACTGATCTGCACGCCTGGCTCGATGACGCGCTCGCGAAGTTCGACGAGGTGTATTCGGGCGAGCGCCCCGGCTTCCTCGAGGGCTACGCGCAGCTCAAGCAGTCCATCACGCCCTGGGGGGCATAGGCTGGTGCGCTGCTGGCCCGTGGTCGGAAGGCGGGGTACCATCGAGTCGGGCACCGTGCGCATAACCCACACAAGGGCCGCCCTTCTCTCGCGTTTCCGCCGCGATCTCCCCGCGGACGCTCCCACCCGTACGGCGCATGTGAAGTCGAAGAGAACCGCCGCCATCAGGATGCCGTAGCTGTAATGACCGCTCCCACCGCGGTAGACCGGGACGCCGTTCTCGCCGCACTCGCCACCGTCAACGACCCCGAACTGCACCGTGACATCGTCTCCCTCGGGATGGTCGAAGAGCTGACCATCGAGGGCGGGGCCGTGAGCGTGAAGGTCGAGCTGACGACCCCGGCCTGCCCCCTCAAGGACGTCATCGAGACCGACGTCCAGGCCGCGCTCGAGGGGCTGCCCGGCGTCGAGTCCGTCGCGCTCGACTGGGGAGCGCAGGTGCGAGCCAGCGACCCGCGCGAGGGTCAGAAGCCGATCGAGGGCGTGCGCAACGTGATCGCCGTCGCCTCGAACAAGGGGGGCGTCGGCAAGTCGACCGTCGCCACCAACCTCGCCGTTGCCCTCGCCGCCACGGGGGCGAAGGTGGGGCTCGTCGACGCCGACATCACGGGCCCCAACATCCCGACCATGTTCGGTCTGGCCGCGGGACTCCAGGCGAACCAGACCGAAGGCCTCCGTCCGGTCGAGAAGTACGGCGTCGAGCTCGTGTCCCTCGGATTCCTCCTCCCCAGGGGGACGCCCGTCGTCTGGCGCGGACCCATGATCGGCAGCGCCGTCCGCCAGCTGCTGCACGACGTGCCCTGGGAGAACATCGACTACCTCATCATCGACCTGCCACCCGGAACCAGCGATGCTTCGATGAGCATGGCGCAGGAAGCGCCCATCGCCGGAGCCGTCATCGTTTCGACCCCACAGGATGTCTCGCTGGAGGACGCCATGAAGGCGGTCTCCATGTTCGAGAAGCTCGACGTGCCCGTCTTCGGCATGATCGAGAACATGAGCTATTTCATCGCCCCCGATACGGGGACGCGATACGACATCTTCGGGCACGGCGGCGCACGTGACGCTGCCGAGGAGCTCGGCATCGACTTCCTCGGCGAAATCCCGATCGAGCCTCAGATTCGAGAAGGCTCGGACCAGGGCGTACCGCTCGTGGTCGACAAGGGAGACTCGGCCTCCGCCGAAGGCTTCCGCGCGATCGCTGGAGCCGTCGCCGCCCGAATCAGTGTTTTGCAAAGGATGGGAACGTAACCCCACATGGCACTCAACTTTCTGACCGGCAGCCGCACCTCCGAGGAGGAAGCGCCGGAAGCAACCGAATCCGAAACCACGACCACCAACACCACCGAAGAAGAAGAGACTCCCGCCCCCGCCCGGCGCCGCCGCGGCTCGCGCGGCGGGCGCTCCCGCTCCTCCGGCAGGGCCGCGTCCGCGACCGAGACTGCCGAGGAAGAAGAGGAGGCCCCCGCGCCCCGGCGCGCCGCCTCCCGTCGCCGCGCCGCCGATGACGGCGAGGAAGCGGCCCCGGCCCGGCCCTCGCGCCGCCGTGCTCCCGCCGCCAAGGCCGAGGATGAGGACGAGGAGTCCGCGCCCCGGCGACCTTCCCGCAGGCGCGCTCCCGCAGCCAAGGCCGCCGAGGAGGAGGACGCTCCGGCGCCCCGCCCCTCGCGCCGCCGCGCCCCCGCCGCCAGAGCCGCCGAGGAGGAAGACGCTCCGGCGCCCCGCCCCTCGCGCCGCCGCGCCCCCGCCGCCAGGGCCGGCGACCAGGATGAGGACGCTCCCGCGCCGCGGCCAACCCGCCGCCGCGCTCCCGCCGCCAAGGCGAGCGACCCGGAACCGGAGAAGGAGGCGCCGAAGCGGGCCGCCCCGCGCCGCCGTTCCCGCCCCGCCGCGGCCGAGGACAGCGCCGCCGATGCCGCCCTCCTGGACGCCCTCAAGGAGCAGAACGAGCAGCTCGCCCGCCTGGTCGAGCTGCAGGAGCGCGCGCTCGACCGGCTCTCCGGCAACGGCAAGGCCGGCGTCGGCACGACGCCGCGCGTCGGTGTCTTCGTCGACAGCGCGAACGTCGAGCTGGCCCGCGACCGTACCCGCGGCGGCAGGCCCATCGACTGGGGGCTCGTCCTGGATCGCGTGACCGAAGGCCGCCGCCTCGTGCGCGCCATCGCCTACTCCCCCGTACACGACGACCCCGGCGTCAGCCCCGAGACCCAGCGCTTCGTCGAGCCCTTCCTGGGCAAGGGCTTCAAGATCGTCACGAAGCCCCTGAAGCGCTTCGCCGACGGGTCCATCAAGGCGAACGTCGACATCGAGCTCGCGCTCGACGTGATCACGATGGCGGAACGGCTCGACGTCGCCGTCCTCGCCTCGGGCGATGGCGACTTCCAGCACCTTGTCGAGGTCCTGCAGAGCCGTGGCATCCGCGTCGAGGTTGCGGGGCTGGGGCAGTCCGTGGCCGGCAACCTGAAGAAGGCCGCCGACCGCTACATCGAACTCGACTTCGCCCAGAAGAAGTAGGCGCGTCCGGCGCTACGGCCTGACGCCCGCGGCCTCGCGGTTCGGGTTGCCCCGTTCGCGTTCGATGATGCGGACGAGTTCGTCGACGGCCTCCTCGAGGGCGCCCTCGCGGTTCACGACCACATGGTCGTTGTTGGGCGCGTCGGCGAGCTCTTCGTCGACCTCCGCGAGCCGCCGTGCGAGTGTCTCGGGCGTCTCGCTCTCGCGGGCGGTAAGGCGGGCGCGGAGCGCCTCGCGGCTCTCCGCTCGCAGCAGCACGAACACGGCCCCCCGGAGCAGCTTGCGCAGCGAGCGCGCTCCCTGCAGGTCGGTGCGGATCAGCACATCGCGGCCCTCGGCAAGGGGCGCCTCGACCTCCTGTCGCTCCAGGCCCTTGTAGTCGTCGTACACGCTGGCGTGCTCGAGGAAGTCCCCCGCCTCGATCTTCTGCTCGAACTGTTCGCGGCTGAAGAAGTGGTAGTCGACGCCGTCCTCTTCCCCGTCGCGCATCGGGCGGCTGTTGCTGCTGGTGGCGCGATGGATGCCGGTCCGTTCGCGGAGCCGCGCGATCACGCTGTCCTTGCCGACGCCCGAGGGGCCGTGGAGGACGAGGATGAGGGGCCGGCGCTCCGCGCTCACGCCGTCGGTGCGGCCTCGGGCGCAGCGGCCTCGAGCGCCTGCCAGAAGTCGGGGTAGGAGACCGAGACGGCGTCGTTCTCGATGCGCGTCTCCCCGCCGGCGAGCGCTCCGGCGACCGCGCCGAGCATGCCCATGCGGTGGTCGTTGGCCGCGTCCAGCCGGGCGCCGTGGAGCTGGCGCGGTCCCTCGACGACGAAGCCGTCCGCCGTCGCCTCGATCGACGCGCCCATGGCCGACAGCATCGTCACCACGGTCTCGATGCGGTTCGACTCCTTCACGATCAGCTCCTCCGCCTCCCGCACCACCGTGGTTCCGTGGGCGAAGCAGCCCAGCAGGGCGACCAGCGGCAGCTCGTCGATGGCGCGCGGGACCTCCCCGCCCTGCACCGTCACCCCGCTCAGGGCGGAGGAGCGCACGACGAGGTCGGCCACGGGCTCGCCGCTCGTCTCGCGTTCTTCCTGCAGCTCGATCGAGGCGCCCATCCGCCCGAGGATGTCGAGCAGGCCGGTGCGCGTCGGATTGATGCCGACCCCCTCGATGTGAAGCTCGGCGTCCGGATGGCAGGCGCCCAGCACGAGCCAGGGGGCGGCGCTGGAGATGTCCCCCGGGACGCGCATGCCCAGGGGCTGAAGGCGCCCCGGCCGGCTGACGCTGACGGAGCGGCCCTCGTGGGAGATGGGAGCGCCCATGGCGGCGAGCATCTTCTCGGTGTGGTTCCGCGTGGTCGTGGGCTCGGTGATGCGCGTGCGCCCTTCCACGGAGAGGCCCGCCAGCAGCAGCGCCGACTTCACCTGAGCGCTGAAGACGGGCATCTGATACTGGATGGCCCGCAGGTTCCCGCCGCGGATGGCGATGGGGGCGAGGGTGTCGCCGCGCCGGCCGCTGATGCGCGCGCCCATGCGGCGCAACGGTTCGATGACCCGCCCCATCGGGCGCCCCCGCAGGGAGTCGTCGCCCGTCAGCACGCTGAAGAGCGGCTGGGCCGCCAGCAGCCCCGTCAGGAGCCGCATCGTCGTGCCGCTGTTGCCGCAATCGAGGGTGTCCTCGCTCTCGTAGAGACCGTGCAGCCCCGCTCCCCGGATACGCGCCTCGGTGGAGCCGGCGGGCCAGTCGATCTCGACCCCGAGGGCGGCCATGCAGGCCGCCGTCGAGCGGACATCGTCCGAGTCGAGCAGGTTCTCGACCCGCGCTTCGCCCTCGGCGATGCCGTTCAGGATGAGGGCGCGGTGCGAAATGGACTTGTCGGGCGGAACGCGCAGGGTGGCGCGCAGGCGGCCCGGGCTGCGGACCCTCACCGGTCGCGGAGTTCGCCCCGGCGGCGGGCGGCTTCGCGCTCCCGTTCCTCGCCCCGGTTCAGCTGCTCCTTCAGGCGCCCGTACAGGTAGGCGCCCATGAACATCTGCCCGATCACGTCGCCCGAGCGCGGCGTTTCGGTGCTTTCCTTCGGAACCTGGCGGCCGACGAGGCGGTCGTCGAAGACCCAGCGTTCCAGCCGCGCCCGCGTGAAGAGGCTCTCGATGAGCGCGTCCGCCCCTGTGGCCGCTGCCTCATCCCCGTCGTCCGGAAGCTCGATGCCCTCGGCCAGCTGCTCCGTCTCCTCGTCGCTCAGCTCGAGCGCCTCGATGATCGTGTCGAGCTCGCCCTGGTAGCGCCGCAGCCAGGAGAGGATGGCGGAACGGTTGGTGCCGACGATGCTGGTCGCCATCTCCGGGTCGCCCATCACCAGGCGCGTCATGTCGCGGAACCCGGGCCCGGCGAGCTGCTCCGCGTCCTCCCAGAAGGCGCTGTCCCGCACCAGCTTGAAGAGCGCCACCGAGAGCAGCAGGGGCACGTGGCTCACCGCCGCCACCACCTCGTCGTGCTCGGCCGGGTCGACGTAGATGGGTACCGCCCCCGCCTGCTCGATCATGCCCAGCACGACCCGGACCGATGACTCGCTCGCGACGGCCGACGGCGTGACCGCCCAGGCCGCCCCCTTGAACAGGTCGATGCTCGCGGCGGAGGGGCCGCTGCGCTCGGAGCCGGCCATCGGATGGCTCCCGATCACGCTTACCCTGTTGCCGTACACCTCGTGGGCCTTCGCCATGAAGGACGCCTTGGTGCTGCAGGTGTCCGTGATGATCGCCCCCTCGGAGACGTGGGGCTCCATCGCCACCAGCATCTCCTCGGCGGCGCGCGACGGTACGGCCAGCACGATCATGCTCGCGTCTCGCACTGCCTCGTCGAGGTAGCGAACCGTGTCGTCGACCGCGCCCATCTCCCTGGCCGTGCGGGCGTTCTGACGGCTGCGATCGACGCCCACCACCTCGTACTTGCGGTCCTTGCGGTCCATCAGGTTCAGGCCAACCGAGGCCCCGATGAGGCCTGTGCCAATGATGACGATCTTCGATTCTTTCGAGTCGGCCATGTGTGATCCGTTGCGATTCAGGTAGCGGCGTCGGCGCGCTGCAGGAGGGCTAGCATAGCATCCTGCCCTGCCGCCCGATGGTGCAGGCGCGTCAGCTCGACCGCTCGCGGCGAGGCCCCCGCGGCCACGAGCAGCTCCGCCCCGCGCTCGCTGTGCGCCCGGCTGCGCGCGAGGGCCCGCCGCATCTCGAAGCGGGACGCCTCGGCGGCGACGAGCGGCTCCGGCAGCCACTCCGTGAGCACGTGCGCGACGCGATCGCGGGTGCGCTGGGCGCCCTTGCCCGCATCGTGCAGCAGGGCCGCCACGAGGAGGTCGTGGTCCCCGGCGTGGCCGCGCTCGATGAGCCAGCGGGCCGTGCCCGCCGAGTGACGCTGGTCCCGCGGCTCCTGCGCGCCGAAGACCGCCAGGAGGTCGCCAGCCAGGAACTCGCGCGCGAGTGCGATGTCGTCGGCGTCGGGACCGATGGAGGCTTCGCGCACCTGGCGGACGCGGTCGAGCATCAGGTAATGACCTCCAGGAAGAGGTCGGCGGCGCCATCGAAGATCCAGAGGATGGGGCTGTACTCGGGCCAGATGAAGCCGATGACGATGAGTCCGATGAGCAGCGCCGGCCCCCACCGGCTGAGCGAGGCCAGGGGCCGGGCAAGCTCGTCCGGCAGAATCCCGAGCAGCACCTTGAAGCCGTCAAGCGGATGGATGGGAATCAGGTTGAACACCCCGAGGATGACGTTCAGGAAGGCGATCAGCAGGAGGAACGTCCCCAGGATCTGTGTGCCGCTCGCCAGCTCGATGTAGTCGAACGAGATGGGCTCGACCCACCCGAAGATGAGCGGAATGGAGGCGACGAACGCGAACACGAAGTTCGAGAGCGGTCCCGCCACCGCGACGAGCATGTTGCCGCGCTTCACCCCGACCCGCAGGCGGTAGGGATTGACCGGCGTCGGTTTCCCCCAGCCGATGCCCACGATGAACAGCAGGATGGTCCCCATCGGGTCGAGGTGGGCGAGCGGGTTCAGGGTGAGCCTGCCCTGCTTCGCCGCCGTGTCGTCACCGAGCTCGTTCGCCGCCCAGGCGTGGCTGAACTCGTGGAAGGCGATGCCTGTGACCAGCGCGATCGCGATCGCGCCCAGGTACGCGAAGAACGCGGCCGGGTTCTCGCGGAGCACATCGATGAGCTGGAAGATCACGCTTCGTTCATGCTAGCAGCCGCCCGCTTGACGGCTATTCGGGGCCTTTCCCGGACGCTTCCGCGCATTGACCGCGCGCGGGGTGCTTGCTAGGTTCGCAGTGGTGTTCTCCGGCGAACGACACCGTTCGCCGGAGGTGCGGGGATGCTCCTGCGCCTGCTGAGGCGGTCCCGGTCGAGCGGGTCCAGGTCCTCGGTGCGGCTCCAGTCGTAGATCCCCACACATGAACGCACCATCTTCCCTCCGCCGCGGTACTCCCCTGCCGGCCCTCTTTCGGGCAGCCGCAGGGCGCCTGCGCGCGAGCGCCGCGCACGACCGGCGTCGCCCGTTCGCGGTCCTGGCGCTGGCCGCCGTGCTCCTCGGCGTGGCGACCGTGGCGCTGCTGGCGCAGAGCGGCGGTCCCCCGCGGACGGCCTTCGCCGGCGCCGCCGGCGGCCAGTACGCGGTGGTGGCGAGGAACACCGGCGCCGCCACCGTCGTGACCGTGGTGGGCGCGACCACGAACGCCCGCCCCATCGAGATCGCGACCGTTCCCCACCTGCACGGATTCAGCCTGCGCGGCGCCGTCTCGCCCACGGGCCGCCATGTCGCCCTGCTGACGCCCGACACGGCCATCGCCGGCAGGCCCTTTGCCGCGCTCGTCACCCTCGACCTGGAGACCGGCCTCTCCCGCAGGCTCGCCGAGGGCCTCGAGCCCCTCCAGGACGTCCTCTGGACCCCCGACGCGACCGCCGTGGTCGTCACCCGCAACGTGCGCACGGCGGCCGGGGAGCCGGGCGTGGCCGTGGCCCGCGTCGGGCTCGACGGCACGGAGTCGGTGCTGGAGACCCATCTGGGCGCGGGCATGGTCGCGCCCATCGGGTTCGACCCCCGGGGGCGGCTGCTGGCCGTCCGCATCGACGCCCGCGGCTCGACCCTGACGCGCGACGGCGCCGAGATCCTCTGGCTGAGCATCCACGTCACCCGCGACTGGGCCCTCAGCCCCGACGGCGCACGACTGGCGTACGTGGAGGTCAATCTCTCGGAGGGCTTGCGCTACCTCCCCCACGTCGTCTCGATTGAAGGCGGGGGCGGCGCCGTCGCGGCGGCGTCGACACCGACGCAGCAGGCGCTCGGCGTGGCCTGGTCCCCCGCGGGCGACCCGCCCCGCTTCGGCAGCGAGCCGCCCGCGCTGCCTCCGGGCAGCGTCGGCGCGCAGGGTCCGGCCGGATTCGATGTGCCTCTCGCCTACAGCCGCGACGGCGCCGCACTCGCCGTCCGCCACTGGAGCGGCGACAGCTTCGACGAGCCGGGAGCGCCCCGGCTCGAGATCGTGAGCGGCTCCTCACGCCAGTCGCTCGACGGATTCTCGAGGTTCTTCGGATGGTCCGCGCGCTAGCGGCGCTGGCCGTGGCCGCGGCCGTGCTGATGGTCGTCTTCTCCGGGCGGGACGGCGGGGTGGAGGCGCAAGCCTGCTTCGGCATCGAGCCCTTCGAGTTCGACACCTACGAGGCCTACGACAACGCCGGCCTCTACCTCGCCGCCATCGAGCTGGCGGCTGCGGGCGAGGCGGTCACCTTCCTGACGACGCCCTCCGGCGAGGCCCACAACCTCGAGTACCCCGGCCTGCTGACAGGGTCCCGCCACGAGCGCCTCGAGCAGGCCCCGGACACCTCCCTCCGCATCCCCCCGACCCTGCTGAAGTCGATCGTGTGGGTCGAGTCAGAGTTCGCTCACGCCAACAACAACGTTCCCTGGGGCGGTGTCGGCCCCGTCCAGCGTTCCTTCGACTGCGGATTCGGTCTGGGCCAGATCACCTCCGGCATGGAGAACCGCTCGGGCAACCCCAACGCCCAGCAGGCGCTCGTGGGCACGCACTTCGTCTTCAACGTGGCCGAGGCCGCGCGCATGCTCGCCCAGAAGTGGAACGACGTGTCCGTGCCGATCGCCGGCGATGGCGATCCCGCCAATCTGGAGGACTGGTACTACGCCGTCTGGGCCTACAACGGCCTCTTCCTCACGAACCATCCCCTGTACGACTCCAGCCACCGTTCGCAATGGCTGGACTGGTGGGACTCGACCCAGTACCCCTTCCGTGACCCGCTGCGAGGGGACGTCTGGCACTGCAACGACACGACCTCCCCGACCTGGATCAACTCGGGCGACGGTGTGACCCCCTGGTTCGGCTACGGCGACTACTCCTACCCGGAGCGAGTCTACGGTTGCCTGCGCCATCCGCCGGAGTACCCCGCGCGGCTGTACGACGACCCCGAGTTCGCCCCCACCCCCTGGCCCGAGCCTGCGCCCACGGAGACGCCGGCAGCGGAAGAAGGCGACGATGCCGGCGAGAGCGGCGAGGGCGACGGCGAGGACACAGCGACCGGCGGGGAGACGGCGACGGAGGAGGAGACGCCTGAGGCCACCCCCACGCCCGAGCCCACGCCGCCGGCCGACCCCTGGCCCGCGCGTGGAGCCGACGGCGTCGCCCGGCTCTGGCCGCCCGTGCAGGTCAACATGCCGGACTTCACCATCCCCGCCGTGGCGGCGGCCTTCTCTCCCCAGTCCTACTTCCCCTGCTCCGACTCCTTCTGGTACGACGGCTGCCCCGCCCTGCACTTCCCCACCTCGTTCCCCGACCTCGGAATCGAACCCCACCACGACCCCACGCCCCCGGTCGATACGAGCCTGCGCCAACGCCTCATCGGCGCGCCCGATCTGCTGATAACCGGCCCCGAGGACGCCTCGATCGCCGTCGACGAGGAGGGTCTCCCCGGCAGCGTCGAGGTGAAGATCGAGAACCGCGGGACGTGGATCGCCCCCTATCGCATCGAGACGTCGGCCCCCTGGATCCTCGTGCAGCGCTCCGGCCGGGAGGGCCGCCTCCACGGCGGCGTCGCCATCGGCGCGGAGACCATCGTCTGGATCTGCCGGGCGATGTACTGCGGGGCGGATGTCACCTCGGAGGGGCACACCGCCTACCTGGAGATCACGCTCGACCTCGAAGAGCTGCCCGAAGGCGAAGCCGTCAGCGGCTACGTCCTGATCGAGCCGCTGCTGGGCGTGGGCGAGTCGAAGCGCATCGTCGTGCACGCGGGCTCGGGCGTCGAAGAGACCACCAGCCAGGAAGAGCAGCACGAGGAAGACGAGGGGCTGAAGCTCAAGCACCGCATCGTCATACCGAACGTGGGCAAGGACGAAGAGTAGCCGGAGGCCGGCCGGACCGGGCTAGCCGCGAGGCAGCCCCAGGCCGCGCGTCGCGATGATGTCGCGCTGGATCTCGCCCGCGCCGCCCGCGATCGGTCCCGAGACGGCGAGCAGGTACGCGGTTTCGACCCGCCCCCGGAGCTGCGCCCACTTCGAGCCCGGCGCGAGCTGCCCGTAGCCGCCCATCAGGTTCACGCCCGCGTTCGCCACCTTGATGCCGTACATCGCGAACCACACCTTGCCCATGCTGGCCTCGTAGTTCGGAACCTCGCCCTTCGACTGCAGCCAGGCCGTCCGGTACGCCACCAGCCGCCCGATCTCGCCCTCGGCGTAGAGCCCCGCGAGCTTGTTGCGCACGTGGATGTCGTCCCAGGGGCGCAGGCCCCCGTGCTCCTCCTTCGCCCAGCGAATGAGGTCGGCCACCGTGCGCCGCGCGCCGCTGATGGCGGCGATGTTCGAGCGCTCGTAGTCGAGCACCGTCATGGCGACGCGCCAGCCGTTGTTCTCCCCGCCCAGCAGGTCGCCGGCGGGCACGCGCACGTCTTCGAAGAACACCTGGTTGAAGTCGTTCCGGTAGGCGATGTTGGGTACCGGCTGCACGGTCACGCCGGGGGCGTGCATGTCCAGGATGAAGGCGCTGATGCCCCGGTGCTTCTCCTCCGGGTTTGTCCGCGCCAGCACGATCATCTTGTCGGCCAGGTGCGCGTTCGAGGTCCAGATCTTCTGGCCCTGGATTACGTAGTCGTCGCCGTCGCGCACCGCCCGCGTCTGGAGCGAGGCGAGGTCGCTGCCCGTTTCGGGCTCGCTGAACCCCTGGCAGTACCAGGCATCGCCCGAGGCCATCTCGGGCAGGAGGCGCTCCTTCTGCTCGTCCGTGCCGTGGACGAGCACCGTCGGACCGGTGATGCCGATCGTGAACAGCCGCCCGCCCGAGGGTGCGCGGTGGTAGGCCAGCTCCTCGTTCAGCACCATCTGCTCGAGCGCCGTCGCCCCCATCCCGCCGTACTCCTTCGGCCAGGGGGGAGCGAGCCACGTCCGCTCGCCCAGCTTGCGCATGAACTGTTTGGCGAAGGGCGCCTGCTCCTCGTTATCGAAGAAGTCGTCGTCGCCCTCGAAGCCCTCGGGAATCTCCGCGCGCAGGAACTCGACGAGCTCCCGGCGCCAGCCCTCGGTCTCGGCCGGCAGGTGAAAATCCATGGGAGCGCTAGTGTACAACCGTCGCCGTTAGCCGCTGGCGTCGCGCTTGGGTACGATCACAGCCTGCGCGGTGGGCGTAGCGTAGTGGTTAACGCGTCAGGTTGTGGCCCTGAAGATCGAGGGTTCAAATCCCTCCGTCCACCCCAGCACTCCCCCTGGCCGACCCTTCAGGCGATGCGCTCGATGACGAGCGCGGCCAGCCCCAGGAAGAGCACGAAGCTGAGGATGTCGGTCGTTCCCGTCACGAAGATGTTGGCGGCCAGCGCCGGATCGACGCCCCGCCACTTCAACCCCAGCGGGATGATCACGCCCAGCAGCGTCGCCAGCGCGATGCTCCCCGCCAGCGCAACCGCCAGCACCGCCGAAAGGGCGACGTTCCGGTCCCAGCCGTAAACCGCCGCGCCGGCGATGATGCCGATCACGACGCCGTTCGCCAGCCCTACCACGATCTCCTTGCGCGTTGCGCGGAACACGTCGCGCACATCCAGGTCGCCGATCGCGATGCTGCGCACGGCGATGGTCGCCGTCTGCGCCCCCGCGTTCCCGCCCTGTCCCGCCACCACCGGCATGAGCGCCGCCAGCAGCGTGAAGCGCGCCAGCGTCTCGTCGAAAAGGCTGACGATGGCGGCTGCGGCGAAGGCCCAGACGAGGTTCACGACCATCCACGGCAGCCGCCGCCGCACGCTCGTGCGCACCGGGCTGAAGACCCGCTCGTCCTCGTCGAGGCCGACCATGCGGTACATGTCCTCGGTCGCCTCCTCGGCCAGAACGTCGATCACGTCGTCGGCCGTCGTCGCCCCCACCAGCCGCCCCTCCCCGTCGACGACGGGAATCGCGAGCAGGTTGTAGCGCTGCAGCGTCTGCGCGACCTCCTCCTGGTCGAGGTCCACGCTGACCGCGTGGATGTCCCGCTCCGCCAGCTCCGTGAGGGGCGTGCCCGGCGCCGCCACGATGAGATCGCGCACGCTCACGACTCCGCGCAATCGCTGCTCGTCGTCCACCGTGTACAGGTAGTAGGCGCGGTCGGAGGGTGGACGCAGGCGGCGGAGGGTCTCGATGGCGCGCTCGACCGGCAGCGCCTCGTTGAGCGAGACGAACCCGCTCCGCATGATGCCGCCCGCCGACTCGTCGGGGTACTCCAGCAGCGCGGCGATCTGCTCCTCGTGGTCGAGGGCCGCCAACACCTCCCGCCGCTGGGTCGGTTCGAGCTGCTGCAGGACGTCCGTCGCGACTTCGTCCGGAACCTCGTTGAGGATGGCGAGCAGCGTGGACGTCTCCGCCGCTTCGGCGAACGCCGCCAGCCCGTCCTCGTCCAGGAAGCCGAGCGTCTGGGCCGTCACGTCGATGGGGAGGCGGTGAAGGAGGCCGCGCCGCTCGTCCGTGTCGAGGTCGAGCACGATCTCTGCAAGGTCGGCCGGGTGGAGCGCCATCAGGAGCGCGATCGACTTCGACCACTCGCCGCTCCCGGCGAGGTCGCGAAGCTGCGCGAGCAGCCCGTCGCTCGTGCGCTCTTCGTTCATGGTCCTCCTGCGATCGTACGGGGCGGGTGTGAAAGAAGGACCGTCGCCGCCGGTCGCAGGTAATGCTCCAATCCAGATGCCACTGCCTCCTTCTTGCATCCAATTGCAACTGCAACCCGCCGACAGTACGATGCCGGGATGCAGAGACTCACCCCCGGAACCCGCCTCGGACGCTTCGCGTTCGTCGCACTGGCAGGCGCGCTCGTCGGCCTGCTGATCGCAGCGTGCGGTGACGGCGACTCGGACGAGGCCGGTGGCGACGGCGATCCCATCCGCGTCGTCACGACCGTCGCACCGCTGCGGAACATCATCGAGAACGTCGGTGGCGACCGCGTGACGGTCACGGCCATCGTTCCCGAGGGCACGAACTCGCACACCTTCGAGCCGGCCCCATCGGTCGCCCGCGACGTCGCGGAGGCGGACCTGATCATCGCCAACGGCCTCAACCTCGAGCTGCCCACCCTGGAGCTGGCGGAGGCCAACCGCCGCGACGGGGTCGAGATCCTGCTGCTGGGCGAGGCGACGGTCACCCCCGAGCAGTACGTCTACGACTTCTCCTTCCCTCTGGATGGCGGCGACCCCAACCCCCACCTCTGGACCGACCCCGTGCTTGCGGGCCAGTACGCCGCCCACGTACGCGACGCGCTCGGCCGCATCGACGCGGAGAACGCCTCCTACTACGCCGCCAACACGAGCGCCTTCGTGGAGCGCCTCACGGCGCTCGACGCGGTCATCCAGGAGGCCGTCGCGACGGTGCCGGAAGCGCACCGGGTACTCCTCACCTACCACGACTCCTTCCCCTACTTCGGTCCCCGCTACGGGTTCACCATCATCGGCGCGATCCAGCCCTCCGACTTCTCCGAGCCCTCCCCGCGCGAGGTGGCGGAGCTGATCGAGCAGATCCGCGAGGCCGGCGTGCCCGCCATCTTCGGGTCGGAGGTGTTCCCCTCGGAGGTCCTGGAGACGATTGCCACCGAGGCGGGAGCGGTCCAGGTCGGGTCGCTCCGCGACGACGACCTTCCCGGCGAGCCCGGGGAGGCCGGCAACACCTACGTCGCGATGATGGTCGAGAACGTGCGCACGATCGTGACCAGCCTCGGGGGCGATGCAGCCTCGCTCGACGGTTTCGACGTGGGCAACACCTGGATCCCCTTCGAGGAACACGCCCATGGTTGAGCTGGCCCCGAACGCCCCCGGCCACCGCCCCCCGCCGCACCCCCACGGCGAACCGCTCGTGGAGCTCCGCGACCTCACCACCGGCTACGAACGCACGCCCGTCCTGCGTGACATCGACTTCAGCCTGCGGCGGGGCGAGTTCGCCGGCGTTGTCGGGCCGAGCGGTTCGGGCAAGACGACGCTGCTGCGCGCCATCGCCGGCCAGACGCGCCGCTTCGCCGGCGCCGTCGAGACCCACCCCCGCCCGGGCGAACGCGCCCTCCGGCTCGGCTACGTCCCCCAGGTCGAGGCGATCAACTGGAACTTCCCCCTGACCGTTGGCCAGGCCGTCCTGCTCGGTCGCTGGCGGGAGATGGGCTGGCGCCCCTGGCCCCGCCGCCACGACCGCGAGCTGCTCGCCAACATCCTCGAGCGGCTCGGCATCGGCCACCTCGCGGACCGGCAGATCCGGGCGCTCTCGGGTGGCCAGCAGCAGCGCACCTTCCTCGCCCGCGCCCTCATCGGCGACCCCGACCTCCTCCTCCTCGACGAACCCACCAGCGGCGTCGACATCAAGACGCGGCACGAGATCATGCACCTCCTCGGCGAGCTGAACCGCGCGGGCACGACCATCCTCATGTCCACCCACGACCTGAACGCCGTCGCCACCCACCTTCCCCGCCTGGTCTGCGTGGGCGAGGGCGAGCTCGTCGCCGACGGCTCTCCGGAGGAGGTGCTCACGCCCGAGGTCCTGCGCCGCACCTATGGCGCCGACATGCTCGTGTTGCGCCGCGGCGATGCCATCTACGTCGTCGAACACCTCGACGAGGCCATGACCGGCGAGTCCGAGGAGACCCCCGTCCCGGCAACCCCCGTGGGCGGCTAGCCGTGGGCGACCTGACCGAACCGTTCCAGTTCGAGTTCTTCGTGCGCGGCATGATCGCGGCCACGCTCGTCGGCGTGCTTTGCGGGGCCGTCGGCGTCTACGTCGTGCTGCGCAGCCTCGCCTACATCGGCCACGGGCTTGCCCACAGCATCTTCGGCGGCGCCGTCGTCTCCTTCGTCTCCGGCATCAGCTTCTACATCGGCGCGACCCTCTGGGGCGTGTTCACCGTCCTCCTCATCAACGCCGCCGCGCGCCGCCGCCAGATCGGGGGCGACGCCGCCATCGGCATCATCACCACCTGTGCGTTCGCCCTCGGCGTCGCCCTCATCAGCCGTCACGGCCAGTTCACCCGCGACTTCGACGCGGCCCTCTTCGGCGAGATCCTCGGCATCACCAGCGGCGACCTCGCCGTCATCGGCGGCGTCCTCGCGCTCGCCGCCGCCGTCGTCTTCGCCTTCTGGAAGCAGCTCCTCTTCACCACCTTCGACTCCGACGTCGCCACCACCTACGGCGTGCCCGTCCCCTGGGTCGAGGCGCTCTTCTCGCTCGTGCTCGCCGCGACGGTCATCGCCTCCCTGCAGGTGCTCGGCGCGACCCTGATCGCGGCCGCCCTCGTCATCCCGCCCGTCACCGCCCGCCTTCTGACCGACTCGTTCACGCGCATGTTCGCGCTGGCGGCTGCGCTGGGCGGGGCCAGCGGGCTCGTCGGCGTGTACGTCTCCTGGTTCGTCGACGTCTCCTCCGGGGCGACGGTCGTGCTTCTCCAGGGCGCGCTCTTCGTCGTTGCCCTGGCCTGGGCGGTCGCGCGCTCGCGCTGGCCCGGCACCGGCAGCGGCGAGCGCCTCGCCGCCCTCGAAGGCGCCACCCTCGACTGAACCGCGACCCTCTGGGACATAAGCGCCGGGCTCCGCTTCAGGCTGCCGAAGGGTGACGTAACCACCCCCGTGGGCAGGGAGTCGCGCCGGTAGAGTATCGAGCCGGTAATCCGTCGCGAATTGCCCCGGAAGGGTCTGCCCAAGGACCCCCTCCGGGAGTACGATGACCCAACACCCAAATGTTCACGCACTTACACACGCACACCGAATTTTCGCTCCTCGACGGGATGTCCCGGATCCCCCAGCTCCTCGATCGCGCGCAGGAACTGCGGATGGAAGCCATCGCCATGACGGACCACGGCGCCCTCTACGGTGCGCTCGACTTCTACCGGGAAGCGAAGGATCGCGGCATCAAGCCGATCATCGGGCTCGAGGCGTACGTCGCCCCCGAGTCGCGACACAGCCGCACCCGCGAGCGCCAGCCCTACCACCTCACCATGCTCGCCCGCGACCTGACCGGCTATCGCAACCTCCTCCAGCTCGTCACCAAGTCGAACCTGGAGGGCTTCTACTACAAGCCCCGTATCGATCGGGAGCTGCTCGAACAGCACAGCGCCGGCATCACCGTCCTCAGCGGCTGCCCCTCGAGCGAGTTTTTCGAACGCCTCAGCGAGGGCGACCGGGACGGGGCGATCGAGGTTGCGCGCTGGTACCGCGAGGTCTTCGACGGGCACTACGCGCTTGAGGTGCAGGAGCACGGCGTCGAGCGCTTCAGCCGCGTGAACCCCGACATCATCTCCGTCGGCCGCGAGCTCGACATCCCCGTCGTCGCCACCAACGACGGGCACTTCACGATCGCGGAAGAGGCCCCGGCGCATGACGTCCTCCTCTGCATTGGCACGAACGCCACCGTCGACCAGGAGGACCGCTTCCGCATCGACGGCGAGGGCTACTACCTCCGCAGCGACGAGGAGATGCGCGCGCTCTTCCCCGAGATCCCCGAGGTCATCACCAACACGGAGATGCTTGCCGACGCCTGCGACCTCGAGCTGAGCTTCGACCGCGCCCTCCTCCCGGAGCCGGTCACGCCCGAAGGGGTCACCAACGACGCCTACCTGCGTCAGCTCTGCCGCGACGGCCTGACCGGGCGCGTCGGGACGCTGACGCCCGAGCTGGAGCAGCGCCTCGACTACGAGCTCGACGTGCTCCGCGAGACGGGCTTCACCGACTACTTCTTCGTCGTCAAGGAGATCGCCGACTTCGCCCGCAAGGAGCGCATCCCCATGGGCATGCGCGGTTCCGCGGCCGCCTCCCTCGCGCTCTACTCGCTTGGCGTCACCGACATCGACCCCGTCGCGAATAACCTGGTCTTCGAGCGCTTCCTCAACGTCGAGCGCCGCCAGATGCCGGACGTCGACTTCGACTTCGCGGACGACCGCCGCGACGAGGTCATCCGCTTCGCCTACGAGCGCTTCGGCGAGGACAAGGTCGCCCAGATCATCACCTTCGGAACCCTCGGCGCGAAGGCCGCCATCCGCGACGTCGGCCGCGCCCTCGGCATGACCTACGCCGACACGGACCGCGTCGCCCGCTATATCCCGAACGCCCTCCACATCACCCTCGGGGACGCCCTCGATCAGTCGAGCGACCTCAAGGAGGCGTACGACACCGACGCGCAGGTGCGCCGCCTCGTCGACATGGCCCAGCAGCTGGAAGGCGTCGCCCGCCACGCGAGCACGCACGCCGCCGGTGTCGTCATCTCCCGCGAACCGCTGGCCGAGGTCGTGCCCCTCCAGCGCACGGGTCGCGGTGACGACCAGGCCATCCCGACCACGCAGTTCGCGATGGAGCAGGTCGACGCCATGGGCCTGCTCAAGGTCGACTTCCTCGGCCTCTCGAACCTGACCATTCTCGGCCGCGCCGTCGATCTCGTTCGCGAGACGACCGGCGTCGAGGTCGACCTGCTCAAGCTCCCCGAGGCCGACCCCGCGACCATGGACACGCTCGGCCGCGGCGAGACCTTCGGCGTGTTTCAGCTGGAGTCGGCGGGGATGCGGCGTTACGTCCAGGAGCTGAAGCCCAAGAGCGTCGCCGAGATCTGCGCCATGGTCGCGCTCTACCGGCCCGGCCCCATGGCCCACATCCCCACCTACATCCGCGCCAGCCACGGCGAGGAGGCGATCCAGCATCCCCACCCCGACCTCGCCGGCATCCTCGCCGATACACACGGCGTCATCGTCTACCAGGACCAGGTGCTCCAGATCGCGCAACGCTTCGCCGGCTACACGCTGGGCGAAGCGGACGTGATGCGGAAGGCGATGGGCAAGAAGAAAGCGGAGGTGATGGCGGCGGAAAGCTCCCGCTTCATCGAGGGGGCGGTAGGGAACGGCTACCCGGAAGATCGCGCCCGCGCCGTCTGGGAGCTCATCGAGCCCTTCGCCGGCTACGCCTTCAACAAGGCCCACGCCTGGTGCTACGGCAACATCGCCTACCAGACCGCCTACCTGAAGACGAACCACGCGGTCGAGTACCTGACCGCCGTCCTCCAGCTCGCCGGCAGCTCCCCGGACCCCTTCGAGCGCATCGCCCAGGCGGTCGCGGAGTGCACCCGCCTCGGTATCGAGGTGCTTCCGCCCGACATCAACGCCAGCAAGAAGACCTTCGCCGTGGAGCATCGCGACGACGGCTCGCTCGCCATCCGCTTCGGCCTCGGCGACATCAAGAACGTCGGTCCCGCGGCGGTGGAGGGCATCATCGCCGTGCGCGAGAAGGACGGCCCCTACCGGGACGTCGACGACTTCTGCAAGCGCGCGGACCTCGAAGGGGCCACCAGCCGCACCCTCGAGCACCTGGCGCTCGGCGGCGCGCTGGACGAGATCGGCGACCGGGGCACGTTGCGGGCCAACAGCGAGCGCATCGCCAACCTCGCCAAGCGCGAGCGCGAACTCCGCGACAGCGGCCAGTCGACCATGTTCGACCTCTTCGGCAGCGAGGTGGATACCCCCATGCCCGCCCTCGAGCTCGTCGACGCCCCCCTCGACCAGGACGAGCGCCTGCGCTGGGAGAAGGAGCTGCTCGGCGTCTACCTCAGCGAGCACCCCTTCCGCCGCGCCGCCCAGGAGCTGGCCGCCCACAACCCCGTCCAGCTTGCCGACCTCTCGCTGGAGCTTGCCGGCCAGACCGTGCGTGTCGCGGGGATGATCACGCAGGTCACCGTCCGCTACACGCGGGACAACCGCCGCTACTACCTCGTCACGCTCGAGGACCTGTCCGGACGGGCCGAGCTGGCGGTCTGGAGCGATGTGCTCGAGATATCCAGCGAGGACACCTGGGCGGAGGGCCAGATCGTGCTCGTCTCGGTCGATTGCCGCGACCGTGGCGACCGGCTCAACCTCAGCGCCCGCCGCGCCGCCCCCTGGGATGCGACGGAAGGCACCCTCATCGGCTTCCGGCCCGAGGAGTGGCAGGTCGAGCCACGTCGTGGCGGCGGCCGCCGCCGTCCCCCCGCCCAGCGCAGCTCCGCGCCGCAGATCCCCCCGGCCCCGCCCGCTGCCGCCCGCACCGCAAACAGGAACGGCAACGGCAACGGCGCCGCCCCGTTACCTCCGCCTCCCGCCGCCACGACGGAAGCCGAGTCTCCGGGAGTCCGCTCGCCGGTCGGTCGCGACTCCGCCCAGCTCGTCATCACCATCTACGAGACAGAAGATGAGATGACCGACAAGGCCCTGCTCAGCAGCGTGGCGGCTCTCCTGCAGGACCGTCCCGGCCCGGACGAGGTGCGTCTCGTCATCCACGACACCGATGGCCAGGACCAGGAGTTTGACCTGGAGCGCGCGGCCGTCAGCGAGGAGTTGGCCCGCAGCATCGAGAAGGTGCTCGCGGCGAATAAAGGGACCGCGCGCCTCTCGCGCAGCCGCCAGCTGGCGGGCGCCGGGGCTGGCGGCTAGCTACTCCGGGGGGCGGGCGCGGCGCTCCTGCGCCCCGTCCGCGGTCTCGCCCAGGAGCGCCTCGATCTGACCCAGGTGGGCGGCGTCGTGCCCCGCCCAGATTTGCACGAACTGGGCGGCAGTGATCGGCTCGTCGCGCGGTCCGGGGGCCGTGCGCTCCCAGTCGGAGTCGCGCATCGTCGCGATCAGGTTCATCGACGCCTGCCGCTGCAGGGCGAAGTCGCCCAGCAGGACGCCCTTCTCGTCGCGTTCGCGGTTGCGGTCGCGCTCCCACTCGTCCGGGGGCAGGAAGTAGAGGGCCGGGTTCGGCTCGGCGACCAGCCGCTCCAGCCCTACTCGAAACTCGAGCGCCTCCGCGTCGCGCAGGTGTGCGAGCACGGTGCGCGCCGGCCACTCCCCCTTCGGGGCGGCGTCGAGGTCCTCGTCGGTGCTTTCGACGGTGAGGTGGGCGAGCCTGCTGGGTGTGGCAGCGAGCTGGGCGAGCGCTCGTTTAAGGTCCGGGTTGTCTGGCATGGACGGATTCTAGCCGCCCCGGAGCCCGTGGCCCGACCGGGAAGCGCCTGAGCGCGGCCGCGGCGATAATCGCGCGATGCAGCCGATCGAGCGGCGCGTGCGGGCGAACGGCGTGGAGCTGGCCTGGTTTGAGCGCGAGGGCCGCGAGCCGACCGTCCTTTTCGCCCACGCGACCGGGTTCCACGCCCGCTGCTGGGACGCCATCGCCGAGTCCCTCGACCAGCGCAGCATCGCGCTCGACCTGCGCGGCCACGGCCGCAGCGAGAAGCCCGAGCCGCCCTACCCCTGGAGCGACGTCGCCGACGATATGGCCGCCTTCTGCGAGGCGCTCGACCTGCGCGGCGCGATCGGCGTCGGCCACTCGAAGGGCGGTGCTGCCGTCGCAGCCGCAGCGGCCCTGCGACCGGGCACCTTCGCTGCGCTCCTCCTCGTCGACCCCGTCCTGATGAAGCCGTCGCTCTACGAACGTGAGCCCGCGTTCGAGGCCGAGCACTTCGTCGCTCGCCGCCGCAACGAGTGGTCCTCGCCCGACGAGATGGTCGAGCGCTTCGCCGGCCGCGACCCCTTCCGCCGCTGGCGGCCCCGCGTCCTGCGCGACTACTGCGAGCACGGCCTCCTCCCCGCTCCCGACGGCGAGGGCTACGTCCTCGCCTGCCCGCCCCTGGTCGAGGCGGCGGTCTACGCCGGCAATCGCGCCTGGGACCCGTACCCGCTCCTGCGCGAGCTCGACCTCCCCATCCGCATCCTCCGCGCCCCGCCCCCAACCCCCGACCAGCAGTGGAGCATGATGGTCTCCCCCACCTGGCCGGGGCTGGTCGGGGAGCTGCGGAACGCTGAGGAACTCATCCTCGAAGAGAACAGCCACTTCATCCCCATGGAGTCTCCCGACCTCGTAGTCGGGCACATCCGGGAGCTCGCGGAGCGGGTAGGGGCCTAGGAGTCGCTGCCCTCGGCGCTGCCGCCACCACCCCCACCGCCCCCGCGACGCCGTCGCCTTCGGCGGCGTCGCCGTCCGCTTCCCTGCGGCTGGTCACCGCCCCCGCCGGTGGAAGGCTGGCCGGAGGACTGCGCGTCGCCCGATCCCTGCCCCGGTGGGCGGTTCCCGGATGAGCGCCGGAACACCCGGCCCTTCGGCGCGTCCTCGCCTTGCTGCTGCGGTTGCTGCTGACCTTGCCGACCGCCTCCGCCCCTGCGGCCCCGCCCGCGGCGGCGCGAGGGACGGGAGCGATCCCGACCGGGGGCATCGGCCGACTCGCGGCCTAGCTGGATGGGGGCGGCCTCCGGCATGGCCGCGACGGCCTGCAGCTCGGGCTCCGGCTCTTCCTCGGGCTCGATCAGCCCCTGCGCGATCGCTTCCTCGCGCGTGATGCTCGGCGGCGGCTCGGCGTTGCGCGCCGAAGGGTCCCAGCGCACCACCAGCCCGAGGTCGCGGTCGCCCACTTCGATCCGCTGGCCGCCCACGTTGAGCGTCACCTGGCGGCGGAGGACGTTGATGCCGACGACCTTGCCCTCGCCCGTGGGCGTGCTGCAGCGCTGGCCCATCCGCGGCAGGGTCTTCTTCATCTCCTTGTACCCCTCCTCCTCGTAGGAGAGGCAGCAGAGGAGGCGTCCGCAGAGACCGCTGATCTTCTCGGGATTGAGCGGCAGCTCCTGGTCCTTGGCGAGGCGAATGGAGACCGAGGGGAACGTCTCCAGCCAGTTGGAGCAGCACAGCTCCCGACCGCAGATGCCGTAGCCCCCGGCCAGGCGGGCGCGGTCGCGTGCGCCGATGCGCCGCACCGACGCGCGCACGTCCCAGCGCTGTCCCGCCCGGCGCGAGAACTCGCGCTGGCCGCCCGTCCCCTCACCGCTGACGAGGAAGGTGAGGCGCTCGCCGTCGAGCGTGAACTCCGCCCGGTCGACCCGTCCTTCAAGCCCTGCTTCATCGGCAATCGCGCGCGCCTCCGGCAGCAGCTCCTCGGCGCGCGCGGCGAGGTCGCTCGCGTGGACGAGGTCGTCCTCCGTCGCGAGGCGGAGGATGGGATGCAGGTTGTCCTCGCCGAGCTCGTTCACGACCACCTGCTCGGGCGCGATCACGACGCGCGCCAGCTCGGGCCCGCGGTTCGTTTCGACAATGACGGATTCGCCCACTTCGAGCCGCATGCCGGCGGCGTGGAAGTACTCGATGGGACCGGCGTTACGGAAACGGACACCGGCAACGTTCTGCCGGGGATCGGTCATGATTCGCCCTCGTTTCCGGAGGGGCCGGGAGCGCCCTCGGCGGCCAGTGTAACGGCGGGGAACCGCAGGAGCATGAGCTCCAGCGCCATCCGCGCCACCACCTGCGCCTCCAGATCGCTGCGCGCCTCCGCCACCGCCTGGAGCGCCTCGAGGGCGTCGCGGGCGCCGTTCTCGGATGCCACCGCCGTGCGCAGGCGCTCCTCCCAGAACGTCTCCCACACGTCCAGCTCCGTCAGGACAAGCTCCCGGTCGCGCCGCCAGCGCTCGGCGAGGTCACCCGCGTAGGTCATGCGCTCGGCGGCGCGCGCCCCGGCCAGCTCCGCGCAGCGATCGAGCAGGCGCCCGCGGTCGTCCATCAGGTCGGGTTGCTCGGCGAAGGCGAGCGCGTCGGCGGGGCGCCGGCGGGATTCGGCTGCCGCCCGCGCCGCCAGCTCCTCCGGGAAGCCCCGTTCCCGGAGCCCTTCCGCCACTATCTGGTCGGGCACGAGCGAAACGGTCAGGGTCCGGCAGCGGCTGCGGATCGTCTCCAGCAGGTTCTCCGGCGCCGCCGTGATGAGCGCGAGCACGGTCGCCGGTGGGGGTTCCTCCAGCGTCTTGAGCAGCGTGTTCGCGGCTTCGAGGCCCATGCGGTCCGCCGGTTCGATGATGATGACCCGGAAACGCCCCTCGAACGGGTAGCGCGAGACGGACTCGATGAGGCCCCGCACCTGGCAGATGCGGATGTCGCGCGATCCGGGGTGGGGCTGATGCCCGCCCCCGCCCCGGCAGAAGCTGTCGCCCGGTTCCAGGTGGAGCACGTCGGGGTGGTTCCGCTCGGCGATCAGGCGGCAGGCGCGGCAGTCGTTGCAGGGGCGCTCGTCGAGCGCCTCCTTCTCGCAGTTCAGCAGCCCCGCGAGCTCCAGGGCCAGCAGCGTGCGTCCCGTGCGCGCCGGTCCCGAGAAGAGCAGCGCGTGCGGCGGCTCCTCCATCGCGGCGATGTTTCGCAGGGCCCGCCGCAGCGCCTCGTGCCCGATGATTCCTGCCATCCGACAAGCTTACCAGTGAGGCTCGCCCCTCCCGCGTCTGCAAGGCAGGCCTTTGCTATCATCCAGCTTGCTATGTCTAGCACCGTCGACGGCGCCGACCCCGAGGTCGTCGCAGGGGAGGAGAACCCCGGCGAGAGCGACCTTGCCGTCGACGACGTGGTCACCCGCTTCCGCGAGGATGTTCGCTCCGGGATGCACTGGTTCGAGGCCCTGCTCGACGCGATCGGGCGCTGGCGGGTGCCCGGCGAGACCCGTAACGGTCGCCGGTACGACTACCTCATCGGAGGCGAAGCGTTCGACTGGCTCCTCCTCGCCGAACGCCTGATCGACGAGATTCCGGAGCTGGCCCCGGCGGGTGAGGTGGAGGCGCTCCTCTTCACCGGCCACTGGCCCCTCGACCTCGACGACGACGAGTTCGCGGCCCGGCTCGGGGCGGCCAAGTACAGCGCCCACCTGAACTACACCTACGGCGTGCTCGTCGAGACGGCGCTCCAGCTCAGCGTCGAAGAAGAGATCCACAAGGAGAACCACGCCAGCCCCTGGGGAGACGACCTGCGCGCCCACGAGGGGATGTTCCAGCGCGTCTACGGCGCCGACCGCGACCACCTGCGCGCCGCCTACTACGAGCAGACCGGCACGATGCTCCAGGAGGACATCTCCCTGCGCGAGTGGGAGACCTTCGTCTACTGGCTCTTCAAGCAGCGGCTCAAGCGCCAGGACAAGGCCCGCGTCGCCAGCGACACGCGCAAGGGACTGGGGCAGCTCTCCCGCATGGAGCTGGCGGTAAGCGAGCGGCGCCGCGGCGTCCGCCTGAGCGAGGACGAGTTCAGCGAGCGCTACGTCCCCAGGACCGGCCAGTCGAGGCGCGCGGTTTGACCGAGGCTCACGCTTTCCGTACCTTCCGTTTCGCCTTGCGTACCTCTTTCTGGCAGCGAACCTTCATCGTGGCGGGCCTCCTCGCGCTCGTCGGTGTCCTCGCCCTCGGAAGCGCGACGCCCGGCCTTGCGGCCCACTCGCCCGCCCCCGGGAACGCGGCCCCTGCCGGTAACGCCTCCCAGGCGCCTGTCACCCCCACGGCCACGAACGCCCCCGCCCAGGAGGGCGAAGAAGAGCCCGCCGAGGCCGACCCGCAGTACGCCGAGCGCGACACGAGCACCGACAGCACGTGGATCATCCTCGCGGTCGTGATGATGATCGTCTTCACCGTGCTCGGGTTCGCGCTGGCGGGTCTGGGCCTGAGCGCCGAGTAGGCGGCCCCTTCCCCTCTTCGCGGTTACTCGTCCCCGTGGAGCGATTCGCCCCGGTGCAGGCGCGCCGCGATGTCGAACGTCTGCAGCCGTGACCGCACCGTCGGTGAGTGGGCGGTGAGGAAGCGCGCGACTCCCGTCAGGATGTGGTCGCCCTCCGGCTTCCCGGCGAAGTGCTGGTACTGGCGCACGCCGGCTTCGTAGATCTGGAACTCGTGGAAGCCCGAGTCCTCCCGCAGCAGCGCCTGGCCCAGCACCTCGACGACCTGCTCGCGCCAGCCCGCGCCGAGCAGGTCCGCCACGATGCGCGCTGTCTCGTCGACCTGCCCCTGCACGTCGAAGGCGGGCAGGAGGGCATCCGGGAGGATGGGGTCGCCCGAGAGGGCGGGATGGGGCTGCTTTGGCACGTTCAGGAACCGCTCCAGGTACACCGACATCGCCCCGTCGAAGATGCCCCGCGCGAGCAGCTTCGAGGGCGAGCGCCGCATCGCCTGGTCGACCGCGTTCGCGTAGGTGAAGGAGTGGTGCACCGTGTCCCAGTCCCCGAACTCGTTGGAGATGTGGAAGTGCAGCGCGCGCCGGGCGGCCGCGTACGCCACCGTCGCGGAGAGCTCCTCCAGCGGCGCCCCCTCGCGGACCAGCGCCAGCATGCGTTCCAGCGTCTCGTCCGGTTCGCCGTCGAGGATCTGCTCGGCCAGCTCGCGATGGCCGCGCCAGTTGCGCTGCCGCCCGTCGCCGGCCGCGATCGCGTCGTCGAGCTGGCGGTGCACGTCCTCGAGCAGCGCCGCCAGGTCCACGGGATGCCTCCAGCTTGAGCTCTCCTCCATGCGGCGCGCGCCCGTAAGGCCCGGCACGATCGAGGGGAGCACCTCTTCGGCGTGCCCCCAGCCGATGTGGTCCAGCAGTTCGAACGCCTTGTTGGCGAAGTCGAGCGTGTGCCCCGTGTCCAGGAAGAGGTGGTCGGTGCAGGCCGCGAACACCATCTCCGTGATGGCGGCCCTCGGCAGGTCGAGGTGGATGGCGGAACGGAGCGTGCGCTCCGCCGCCTGCGTCGAGCGCGTCTCCACGAACCGGCGGAACCACTCGAGGTAGCGCGCCGGATCGCGCAGCTCCGTCTCCAGCGGCGCCAGGTCGAAGTTCGGCGGCTGGTTCGCCGTCGAGCGCGCCACATGCACGACCCCGTGGAAGGTCGCGACCGGCCGGTCCTCCTCCTGCAGCACCGGCAGGACGTTCGCCATGGCCGTCAGGATCGAGAGCCCCGTGCTCCAGCCGCTTGCGCGGTTGCGCACCCCGAAGAGCGCCGCCTCGCGCAGCACGTCGTTGGTCGCCCCGAGCTCGTTCAGCCCGATGACGCTCTTCGCCAGCACGAGCGAGAGCTGTCCCTCCAGCCCTTCCCGTAGCTTCGTCTCCCAGTGGCTGCGCCGGTCCGACTCGATCGGCCGCGGGTCCACGAACACGTCGCCGTCTCGGGTCTCGATGTGGAAGGCGGGCACGTCGTCGGCGAACGGGTCGAGCGTGCAGCCGCCGGAGAGGTCGAACTTGGCGTGGTGCCAGTGGCAGGTCAGGATGCCGTCGCGGACGGCGCCCCGGCGCAGCGGGAAGCCCATGTGGGGGCAGCGGTTATCGAGGGCGTAGAGCCGCCCCTCGTCGTGGACGACGAGGATCGTGCGTCCCTCGGCCGAGACGACCTTCATCCCCTCGCGCTCGATCTCCTCGAGCGACCCCGCGCGGACGAGCGTCCCCTGCTCCGAAATCGTCGTCATGGCGGCACCTCCCGCAGGCGTGTCTCCAGTATGCGCTGTGGAGGATGAGGACCGCGACGCCTGCGACGCGACCGGCGTGCCGGTGCAGGCAGTCAGCTAGCTCGCGGGGTCTTCCCCTACCGGCACGAACAGCGCCAGGCTGGCCGTGAACCCGTGTACGAAGGGCGTGCCGCCCACCGGCCCGATCTCCCCGTTGCAGAACAGCCCCGCGATGGGCACCTCGCCGAGCCGGTCCGCCACCGCGGCCGCGTCGTGGTCGGGCTCGCCGAACATGCCCTGGCCGCGGCCGTTGCACGCGCAGAGCAGCCCCCCGGCCGCCTCCCCCGCCATCGCCTTCCGGGCCTGGTCGAGGAGCGTGTTCAACTCCTCCGTCGCCGCTTCCGCGTCGCGAAGCTGGAACTGGAGCGTCTGGCCGATTCGCACGTAGTCGTTGATGGCGATCGCTCCCCGCTCGCGGTCGACGCCGAGCAGGTTGCGGATGAGGAAGTCGCCCCTCCCGAGGTCGTCGGCGTACTCATCCATCGCGACCCCCGCCAGCAGGTTGCGTCCCGCCCGTTCCTGCATCTCCGTTGGCAGGTCCTTGAGCGTCTCCATGAGCACGTCCAGGGCCGGGCGCCCGCCGATGCCGAGCACGACGTTCCGCTCCGCCTCGGTGATCGTCCATGACTCACCGATGGGCGCCGCCCCCTGCGAGACGACCGGATGGATCGTCCAGCGCCCGCCCACCGCCAGCAGCAGCGCGCCTCCCGGAGCAAGATTGCCGCCCTCGAACAGGTAGGCGCTGCGCCCGCCCGGGAAGGCCGAGGCCATCCCCCCGAGGATGGGCGTCCCCGGGTACTGCTCGGCCAGCGCCGCCACGAGGGTCTCCGTGTTGATGCTGAAGGGGTCGGAGAGGAGCACCCAGGCGTTCACCTCGTCCGGCGGGAGGAGGCGCTCCGCCAGCGGCGTCTCAGAGTCGAGGTCTTCCTGGCTGACCCGCTTCAGGGTCAGGTCGGCTCCCGGCAGGGCGAGCGACATGACCGTGATGCCCGGCCGTCCCTCGATCTCGCGGCCGGTCGTGATGACCGCCTGTCCCGAGCACCCGAGCAGCACGCGCGGCCCCAGCCGCTCGTGGATCGCCCCCACGATCTCGGGATAGCGCTCCGAATGGTGGTAGCTGGCGAACAGGAAGACGACGTCCGAGTCCGAGCGCACGCCGTGCAGGGCCTGGTCGACAGCCACCTGCCACTCCGCCGACGTGCTCGCTCCCGTATCCATGTCCCCTCCCCTGCGCGCCGCATGGTACGGGACGCACACGGCGGTTGGGGGAGGCGGGAGCACAAGGAGTGGGCCGGTAGAATCCCGCGCGGGAGGCGCTCATGGCGGCTGACGGCGACCCCGGTCTCTTCGAATCGATCTACTCCATGCGGGCGCTCCGGCGCTTCCGTCCCGACCCCATCCCCGACGAGGTGCTGTTCCAGCTCTTCGATGCGGCCATCCGCGCCCCCTCGGGCCAGAACGCCCAGGACTGGCGCTTCATCGTCATCACCGACCCCGCGGTGAAGAAGAAGATGCAGGGCTGGGCCGAGATCGGCTGGAGCCGCTACCAGCCCGACCTCTCCGCCCACCCCGAGAAGATCGACGACCTCCCGCGCACGCAGCGGCTCACCCTCCGCAGCGTCCAGCACCTGGTCGACAACCTGCACGAGGCGCCCGCCGTCATCGCCGTGCTCGGCCTCAAGGGGCGGCACTCGACCCCCGGCGGCAGCACCTTCCCCGCGGTTCAGAACCTGCTCCTCGCGGCCCGCGGACTGGGCCTCGGCAGCTCCGTCTTCAACCTGCCCATGCGCGGCGGCGACGAGCTCCGCGACCTGCTCGACATCCCCGAGAACAACCAGCTCTACTGCCTCCTGCCCATCGGCTACCCGACCGACCGGCACGGCCCGCTGCGCCGCAAGCCCGTGAAAGCGGTCGTCTACCGCGAGCGCTTCGGCGAGACATGGCCCTTCGCCGAGGAGCAACCCGACGAGGGCTGGCAGGCCCGCTGGCTGGGAGGAGACGCATGACCAACCCCGACCTGGCCGACGCCGTCATCATCGAAGCCGCGATCAACGGCGCGACCCCAAAGTCCCGCAACGCGACCGTGCCACGCACCCCCGCCGAGGTCGCCGAGGACGGGCTGCGCTGCCTGGAAGCGGGGGCGGCCATCGTCCACAACCACAACGACGAGCCCGTCGTCGGCGACGCCCCCGAGCACGACCCCGCCCCGTATCTCGAGGCCTGGAACGTCATCCTCGCCGAGCGCCCCGACGCCCTCCTCTACCCCACCATGCCGAGCGGCGGTCCCCACACCAACTTCGAGCGCCGCTACGCCCACATCCCCGCCCTCGCCGAGGCGGGCGTGCTCCGCATCGGGCTCGTCGACCCCGGCTCCGTGAACGTCGGCGGCCGCGGCCCCGACGGTCGCGCCGCCGACATCGAGGCGACCTACCTGAACACCTTCCGCGACGCCCGCAAGATGTTCGACACCTGTCACCGGCACAACCTCGGGCCGTCCATCTCCATCTTCGAGCCGGGCTTCCTGCGCGTGGCGCTGGCCGAGCACGAGGCTGGCACCCTGCCGCCCGGTTCGCTGGTCAAGTTCTACTTCGGCAGCGAGCGCACGCTCTCGGGACTCCCGCCCACGCCCGCCGGCCTCGAGGCCTATCTCGACATGCTCTCCGGCACGGGCCTGCCCTGGTCCGTCGCCGTCCGCGCCGGCGACGTAACTGCCTGCGGCATGTCCGCGCTCGCCATCTCGCGTGGCGGCCACGTGCGCATCGGCCTCGAGGACTACGCCGGTCCGGGCGAGCCCTCGAATCTCGAGCTCCTGCAGGCCCTCCTCGAGGTCATCGAGCAAGCCGGCAAACGCCCCGCCACCCCCGACGAGGCCGCCGCTATCCTCGGGATCCCCGCTCGCTAGTCGAAGTCGACCGTGTAGCGCTCGTGGCCCAGCCCCAGCACGACCGTGATGCGCGTCGGCGCGATGCGATACAGGTTTCCGATCTTGGTGAAGTAGTTGGAGAGCCAGTTCTTCGCGATGAGCACGTTGAAGTAGCCCTCGTAGCGGGGGTCGTCCGGGTCGATGCGCTCGGCCGTCCCCTCGACCGTCACCCGGTCGAACGCGGGCCAGTCGTAGCCCAGCACGTCGCGGTTGTCGATGAGGAACGCCACCTCGGGGACGGACTCGGTGTCTCGGGTGTGCTGTGACTCGGTCACGCTCCCGTAGATGACCTCGCCTTCCTCCGTCAGGTGGAACAGCACGAAGGCGGGGTAGGGCGTGCCGTCGTCCGCATGGATGGTCGCGAGCGTTCCCCCGAACTGGGAGTCGGCGACCCGGCAGGCTTCCTTCAGGATCTCTTCGGGAGAGAGCTCGCTCATCTAGACGGCAGCCTTCGCCGTCTCCGCGCCGGGGATGAACTTGCCCCAGTCCTGGTAGCGGCGGAGGTACTGGAGGTAACCGTGGTAGATGGGCACGCGGGGCTCGGAGGGCGGTGTGCGCAGGCGCATGCGCGCCTCGCTCGGCGTGCGCCCCGCCTTGCGGTGATTGCACGGCTTGCAGGCGCTCACAAGGTTGTCCCAGCTGTGCGTCCCCCCGCGGTAGCGGGGCACCACGTGGTCGAGGGTGAGGTCCTTGCCCGCGCGGCCGCAGTAGGCGCAGGCCCAGCCGTCGCGCGCGAACACCTCGCGCCGGGAGAGGCGCAGCTTCGGGCGCGGCCGGCGCACGTAGTACACCATGCGGATGACCGAGGGCAGGGCGAAGTGCCGGTTCGCACTGTGCATGACCCCCTTTGCCGTCTCGATCACCTCGGCCTTGCCCCGCAGCACGAGGACGAGGGCGCGGCGCACGTTGCACACGTTCAGCGGCTCGTAGTTCTGGTTGAGAACAAGAGCGAGCGAGCCACTCATGGGGGGCGACCTCCGCGGGATGGTAGCAAGCGCCCCCGAGCGCGGCAATTTGGGAAAGCCGCGGTCGCGCCTGCGAGCGCTCCGGGTGGTACGCTTGAAGGTGTTCTCCGAACGCCGGCGGCGAGAAGGCCTGGCGGGCTTCGGCGGACCAGAACAAGAGCCTTTTGGTAGCAATGAGCCGGCATGCCGGCAAAGGAGCAGGAACGAGATGGCAGCAACCCCCGAGGTGACGGACGCGACGTTCGACGCAGACGTGATGAAGAGCGATCTGCCCGTGCTGGTGGACTTCTGGGCGCCGTGGTGCGGCCCCTGCCGCATGGTGGCCCCGATCGTCGAGGAGCTCGGCGAGGAGTACGCCGGGCGCGTCAGCTTCTACAAGATGAACACCGACGAGAACCCCGCCATCCCCTCCCAGTACGGCATCCGCAGCATCCCCTCGCTCCTCATCTTCAAGAGCGGCGAGCTGAAGGGCACCATCGTGGGCTTCCGGCCCAAGAGCGACCTCAAGAAGCGCCTCGAGGAGGCGATCGCCTAGCGAGAGCGCAGCGCAGGCGCATGGTGGCCCCGGCATGAGCGCGGAGAGGCCCGAAACGTACGACATCGCCGTCATCGGCGCCGGTGGCGCCGGCCTGACCGCCGCGCTCTACGGCGCGCGCGCCCGCAGGCGCACCGTCGTCTTCGAGCGCCTCATGACCGGCGGCCAGATCGCGACCACCGAGCTCGTTGAGAACTACCCCGGCTTTCCCCAGGGTATCAACGGCGCCGACTTCGCCATGAACCTCGTCCAGCAGGTCGAGCGCTTCGGCGCCGAGCTGCGCTACGAGGACGTGCGGTCGATCGAGCCCCGCCCCGGCGCTCCCTTCCGCATCGAGACGAGCGAAGGCGCGTACGAGGCCCACGCCGTCATCGCGACCGCCGGCGCCGACTACAACAAGCTAGGCGTCCCCGGCGAGGACGAGTTCATCGGGCGCGGCGTGAGCTACTGCGCCACCTGCGATGCCGCCTTCTTCCAGAACCAGGAGGCGGTCGTGGTCGGCGGCGGGGACGCCGCCTTCGACGAGGCGCTCTTCACGGCCCGACACGTGAGCAAGGTCTGGCTCGTCCACCGGCGCGACACGTTCCGGGCGAGCGCCCTCCTGCAGGAGCGCGTCTTCGCCAACCCCAAGATCGAGATCATCCGCAACACGGTCGTCGACCGCATCGTCGGATCGGACGGCGTCGAGGGGGCGGAGCTTCGAAACGTGCAGACCGGCGAGGTCCGCACGCTTCCCGTCAGCGCCGTCTTCATCTTCATCGGCCAGACGCCCAACAGCCACTTGCTCAAGGGTTTGGTCGAGCTCGACGAAGGCGGCCATGCCCGGGTCGACCTGCGCATGCGCACCACCGTTCCGGGCCTGTTCGTCGCCGGCGACCTGCGTGTCGAAGCCGCCCGGCAGCTGGTCAGCGCCTGCGGCGACGGCGCCACCGCCGCCCTGGCCGCCGAGGCCTACCTCGCCGAGGCGGGCATCGGCGAGGGCTAGCGGGAGGTCTGGATGCCGCTGTACGAGTTTGCCTGCGATGTCTGCGGCGCCCGCGAAGAGGTCTTCCGCCAGCGCATGACGAGCGACGTCGAGCCACCGCCCTGCCCCGTCTGCCCCGAGGACGCCGGGCACGCGATGCGGCGCGTCATGAGCGGCTTCGCCCATCACCTCAGCTTCGCCACCAAGGTGGCCGAAGCCGAGGCCACCTACGGCGCCGAGGTCGACGCCGCGATGGGCCCCGAGCCCGACATCGGCAAGTTCGCCCGCCAGTACGACGAAGCCGCGAAGGATCTCCCTCCGGGCGAGAGCTAGCCGTTCCCCCTCCCCAGCGCCAGTGACGCGTCGAACCACTCCAGGATGGCGGCGTTCTCCTCGCGCGGGTAGGCGTGCGCGAGGTCCGCGATCTCGTGGTAGCGCACGTCCGCGCCGGCGTCCCGCAGGGCCTGCTGGGCGGCCTGCGCGAGCTGCACCGGGAACATCCAGTCCTTTGTCCCGTGCGTGATCGAGATGCGCTTCCCCTCCGCCCCCGCGATGGCCCCGTCCTCGATGTTCTTCGGGTGCAGGACACCGGCCACGGCCGCCATCGCGGCGAAGGGCGTGTCTCCCGCGAGGAATGTCGAGAGGCCGTAGGTGGCGCCGTCGGAGAGCCCCGTCAGCAGGATGCGGTCGCCGTCCACGTTGCACTGCTCGCGCACGAACTCGACCGACCGCAGCAGCCGCTGACGGTCGGCGTCCGGCCCCATCAGCGCCCACGTCTGTCCCATCGAGGTCGGCGCCAGCAGCAGGAAGCGGCGGCTGCGGGCCTCCCGCAGCCACGTCCAGAGGAAGTCGCGCCCGTGTCCCATACCGCCGTGCAGCGCCACGACGAGCGGCCGCGCCTCACTGCCGTCGAGCGACTCCGGGACGTACAGGTGGAACTCCCCGCGGGCGTCCGGGTCGTCGTCGGGCCCGCTGCGCTGGATGCCCGTCCCCGGGTTGGAACTGTGCGCGTCGAGGGCGGCGAGGTCGTCCCGGACGGCGGGCTCGGCGAAAAGCCCGCCCAGCGAGGGATGCAGCGACCGCAGCGGATAGAGGGTCTCCTGCGCCTGCGCGAGGCCGCGCATGCCCTCGAGCACATTCCCGGAGCGCTCCGCGCGCGGGACCGGCCGCGTGAAGGCGCCCAGCGCCTCCAACGCCGCGTTCGCCCCGACCCCGAGCTGGTCGCGGATGGGGACGAAGCGGTCCGGCAGCGGCGCCTCCCGCAGGTCCTCGAGCGCCGCCTCAAGCCGCTCCTGCAGCGGCCGCAGTTGCGATTGCAGCTCCCACATCGAGCCCCGGTCGAGGTGACGGAACGCGCCGCCCAGCGCCTCGATCGCCTCGACGGTTACGGGCGCGAGCGCTCGGGCGGCGTCGCGGAAGGCGTTGGCGTCGCTACCTGCCGGTTCGGTCATGGCGGGGAGTGTAGCGGCTGGAACGAGGCGGCCCGTCGTCCTGGCTGCCCTTTTCGCACAAGGCTCAGCGGACGGGCGTATCATCGCGGCGGCCCCGGACAGGGGGCGGCAGGAGGAGCGCCGATGGGTATGCGAATCATCACACGGGCACCGGGCGGCGGCGGTGACGGCTCCGTCGCTTCCGTCATCGAGCCGTACAAGCAGATCGAGGCCGATGGCTTCCAGTCCGCCTGGGTGGGGAACCACATCAACTACGACGCCATGACCCTCTGCGCGCTCGCCGGGCAGGCCACGAGCACGCTCGAGCTGGGCACGGCCGTTGTCCCCACCTACCCGCGCCACCCCATGGTGATGGCGCAGCAGGCGCTCACGACCAACTTCGCCTGTGGCGGGCGCTTCGTCCTCGGCCTGGGCCTCAGCCACAAGTTCATCGTCGAGGACTGGCAGGGACTGACCTGGTCGACGCCCGTGCGGCACCTGCGCGAGTACCTCGAGGTGCTCAACGCGCTGCTCGACGGCGACCTCGTGAACCACAACGGGCAGGAGTACCGGGTTCACATGAACAACGCTCCCTTCACCCAGCTCGACGTGCCCGGCGGCGGCCGCCCCAAAGTGCTGATCGCGGCCCTCGGCCCCGGGATGCTGAAGGTCACCGGCGAGCTCGCCGACGGGACGAGCATGTTCTGGTGCGGTCCCAACTACATCGAGCAGACGGCCGTCCCCACGATCACGAAGGCCGCCGACTCCGTCGGCCGGCCCGCGCCCCGCATCATCGCCGGCATCCCCATCTCCGTGACCAGCAACGAGGAGGCCGCCCGCGCCTCCTGTGGCAAGGTCTGGGAGGTCTACGGGAAGATCTACTCGTACCGGAAGGTCATCGCCGCCGAGGGCGTCAGCGGTGTCTCCGAGATGGCCATCGTCGGCGACGAGGCCACCGTGCGCGCCCAGCTCAAGCGCCTCGAGTCCATCGGCGTGACCGACTACAACGGCGCCATCCTCCCGGTCCCCGAGGATCCGGACGCGCCCCAGCGCACCTACGAGTTCCTGAAGGACCTGAACACGAACGGCATCTAGACCCCGAGAGAGAGCGCGCGACGGTGGAGATCAAGGGCGAGCAGGAATTCAACGGGCCGCGGGAGCTGCTCTATGAGCTGCTGCTCGACCCCGATGTGCTCTCCGGCGCGCTCCCCGGCGTCGAGCGCTTCGAGGAGATCGCTCCGGAGACGTACGAGTCGACGATGCGCGTCGGCATCGCCTCCGTGCGCGGCACCTACACCGGCCGCGTCGAGGTGCTGGAGCAGAACCCACCCGAGTCCTACCGCCTCAAGGTCGAAGGTTCGGGCAAGCCGGGCGGCGTCCGCGCCGACGCCGTCGTCGAACTCACCGAGAACGGGAGCGGCACGACCATGCACTACCGCGCCGACGTCAAGGCGCGGGGCACGATCGCGCGGCTCGGGGGAAGGCTCCTGGGCGGCGTGGCGCGCCTGCTCATCGGGCAGTTCTTCAAGTCAATCGAGCAACAGGTAGACGACCGAGCCGCCTGAGCGCGGCGCCAGAATTGCGAACGAGGGCGACAAGGAGGTCGCGATGTCTGAACCGGTACCGATCACCATCAACGTGAACGGCCGCAAACGCTCGGCCATGGTCGAGCCGCGGCTGCTGCTCGTGCACTTCCTGCGCGAGAGCCTGAACCTCACGGGCACGCACGTCGGCTGCGACACCAGCCAGTGCGGCGCCTGCACGGTCCTGCTCGATGGCTGCAGCGCGAAGTCCTGCACCGTCTTCGCCGTGCAGGCCGATGGCTCCGAGGTCCAGACTATCGAGGGCCTCGCCGACGGCGACGAGCTCCATCCCCTGCAGGACGGCTTCTGGGAGGAGCACGGCCTCCAGTGCGGCTATTGCACCCCCGGCATGATCATGTCGGCCGTCAACCTGCTGGAGGAGAACCCGGCGCCCAGCGAGGCCGAGATCCGCGAGGGTATCTCGGGGAACCTCTGCCGCTGCACCGGCTACCAGCACATCGTCAACGCCATTCAGCACGCGGCGGAAAGGATGGCGCAGTCATGACCATCGCAGATGGCCCCGCTCTTCCCAAGCTCATCGGCGAGCGCGTCAAGCGCCGCGAGGACCCGCGCCTGATCCAGGGTCAGGCCATCTACGTCGATGACATCAAGCTGCCGGGCATGCTCCACCTCGCTTTCAAGCGCAGCGACATCGCCCACGGCGTCATCAAGAGCATCGATACGAGCGCAGCCGCCGCCATCGAAGGCGTCGAGCTCGTCATCACGGGCGCGGAGCTGGCCGAGCACCTCGGCCCCATGCCCATCGGCACGCCCTTCCCCGCGCCCGACCACTTCTCCGTCGCCACCGACAAGGTCCGCTACGTCGGCGAGCCGGTCGCCGTCGTCGTGGCGGAAGACCGCTACATCGCGCGCGACGCCGCCGACGCCATCGAGGTCGAGTACGACGAGCTTCCCGCCGTCGTCGATCCCGAGGCCGCGATGGAAGCGGACTCCGCCACCCTGCACGAGGGCTTCGAGCGCAACATCGCCGTCGAGAGCTACTGGGGCGGCACGGGCGTGAATCCCGAGACCGCCCAGCCCGAGGACGACAGCGCCGTCGACGCCGCCTTCGCCGAGGCCGACGTCGTCGTCTCCCAGCGCATGCTGAACCAGCGTCTCGCCCCGAACGCGATGGAGCCCCGCGGCGTCGTCGCGCACTACGAGCCGGGCCGCGAGTACCTGACCGTCTGGAGCGCGACCCAGAACCCGCACATCCTGCGCACCCTGGTGGCGGCGATGATGGGTCTGGGCGAGCACCAGGTCCGCGCCGTCGCCCCCGAGGTGGGCGGCGGCTTCGGCTGCAAGATCAACATTTACGGCGAGGAGTACACCGCCGCCGCTCTCTCGCGGCTGGTGAAGGCGCCGGTGAAGTGGATCGAGGACCGCACCGAGGCGTTCCTCACCACCACCCACGGACGCGACCTGCTCGGCTACATCGACCTCGCCGCGAAGAGCGACGGCACCATCACGGGCCTGAAGGCGCGCATCATCGCCGACATCGGCGCCTACGAGGTGCTGCTCACGGCCATGATCCCGACGCTCACCGGCCTGATGATGAACGGCGTCTACCGCCTCCCCGTCGTCCGGCACGAGCTGACGGAGGTCTTCACCAACAAGACGCCGACCGACGCCTACCGCGGCGCCGGCCGGCCCGAGGGCCTCTACTTCCTCGAGCGTGCGGTCGACCTGGTCGCCCGCGAGCTCGACATGGACCCCGCCGAGGTCCGGCGCAAGAACTTCGTTCCCGCCGATGAGTTCCCGTTCGCCACACAGGGCGGGCTCGTCTACGACTCCGGCAACTACGAGCCCTGCCTCGACAAGGCGCTCGAAGTGGCCGATTGGCAGGGGATGCTCGCCGAGCGCGACGCCGCCCGCGCCGAGGGCCGCATCGTCGGTGTTGGCCTCTCGTTCTACGTCGAGGTCTGCGGGCTTGGCCCCTCCGCGGTCGTCCCCACGGGCGGCTGGGAGCATTCCGGCGTGACCGTCGAGCGTGGCGGCAAGGTGACCGCCACCACCGGCGCCTCGCCGCACGGCCAGGGCAACGAGACGACCTTCGCCCAGATGCTCGCCGACCACTTCTCCATCCCGTTCGAGGACATCACCATCCTCCACGGCGATACGGGCGTGGTGAAGCAGGGCATCGGCACCTTCGGCAGCCGCTCGCAGGCGGTCGGCGGCGCCGCCCTCATCTCCGCCGCCGGCAAGGCCGGCGACAAGATGAAGCAGTTCGCCGCCGCCATGATGACCGACCAGGAGGTCAGCCCCGAGGACCTTGTCTTCGAGGACGGGCGCATCCAGGTCGAAGGCGCGCCCGAGGTCAGCAAGACGTTCGCCGAGGTCGCCGACTTCGCCTACGTCCCCGTCCCCCTTCCGGCGGGAATGGAGCCGGGCGTCTCCGAGGAGTCGTTCTTCGAGCCGGAGAACAACACCTACCCCTTCGGCTGTCACATCTCGATGGTCGAGGTGGACCGCGATACCGGCGAGACGAAACTCCTCAAGCTCGTCGCCGTCGATGATTGCGGCAACGTCATCAATCCCCTCATCGTCGATGGCCAGGTGCACGGCGGGCTCGCCCAGGGCATCGGCCAGGCGATGTTCGAGGAGGTCGTCTACGACGAGGATGGCCAGCCGGTCACCGCGAGCTTCATGGACTACGTGATGCCCCGCGCGGCCGACCTCCCCGTCTTCGAGCTCGACCGCACGGTGACGCCGACGCCCATCAACCCGCTCGGTGCGAAGGGCGTGGGCGAAGCGGGCACCATCGGCTCGACGCCCTGCGTCATCAACGCCGCCGTCGACGCGCTCGCGCCCTTCGGCGTGACGCACATCGAGATGCCCCTCCGCCCCGAGCGGCTGTGGCGCATCATCAACGAAGGGGGCCAGTCGTGATTCCCACCGCGTTCGAATACCGGCGAGCGGGGAGCGTCGCCGAGGCGCTCTCGCTCCTGCAGGAGGGCGGCCCCGAGGCCAAGCTCCTCGCCGGCGGCCACAGCCTCATCCCCATGATGAAGCAGCGCCTGGCCGAGCCCGGCCTGCTCATCGACATCGGCGGCCTCGACGAGCTGCGCGGCATCGAGGAGACCGACGGCGAGATCGCCATCGGCGCGGCCATGACCCACGCCGAGATCGCCGCCTCCGACCTCCTCCGCGCCCAGGCGCCCATCGTGGCCGAGACCGCCGCCGCGATTGGCGATGCCCAGGTCCGTAACCGGGGCACCATCGGCGGCAGCCTCGCCCACGCCGACCCCGGCGCCGACCTGCCCGCCGTCATGGTCGCCCTCGACGCGACCATCGCGCTCCTGGGCCCGAACGGCGAGCGCAAGGTCCAGGCCGAGGACTTCTTCCAGGACATCCTCACCGTCGACCTCGGCGAGGACGAGATCGTGACCGGCGTCTGCTTCCAGGCCTGCCGCAGCGCGGCCTACGCCAAGCTGGAGCAGCGCGCCTCCAAGTTCGCGCTCGTCGGCGTGGCCGCCGCTCTCTCGCTGGATGGCGGCACGTGCCAGTCGGCGCGCGTCGCCGTCACCGGCGCCTCGAGCCACGCCCAGCGCCTCTCCGGCGTCGAGGGCGCCCTCGCGGGCGCCTCGCTGCCCGACGGCGCCGAGTCGGCGTCTGCGGGCGCGGGAGACGCGCTCGACTTCGTCAACGAGGACCTGCACGGCAGCGAGCAGTACCGCCGCGCCATGACCGCCGTGTTCGCGCGGCGCGCCATCGAAGCGGCCGCCGGGAGGGGCTAGCGGCCGGAGGAGAACGCCCGCGACTCGACGTGCGTGTAGAGCAGCGAGCGGCGGCGGATGCGCCATCCGCCGGGCTCGCGCACGCACTCGTCCTCGTACGTGCCGTGCACCACCATGTTCGTCCCCGAGGCCAGGGTGGGCGTCGAGTCGCTGGTGTCCGGCGGCAGCTCCTCGCCGGCGGGCGGACGCGTGTGGCTGGCCTGGACGTAGCTGCGCAGCGTCGCCCGCCCCCCGAGGCGCATGCCGTCGCGCTCGACGGGCGGCTCGTCGATGAGGACCAGCGGTGGCGCGATCAGGTGCTGCGTCCCGCCCGAGGCGCCGAGGGCGTTCGCGCAGAACTCCGCCCAGCCGTCCGCCCCGTGAACGTCGACGCGGTCGCCGCTCAACTCCTCGAAGATGAAGTCCTCGGCGAAGGTGTCGCGCAGGATCGACTGGCCGCGCTCGTAGAGGGCGTCGTCGCCCCGGTTGCGGGCGCGGCCCAGCATGTCGAGCGCGTGCCCGTAGCGGATGGGGAGCTGCATCAGCTCGACGTAATCGGCGGTCTCGTTCGCGTCCATGGCCGGATTCTAGAGGAGAGCGCCCCGCGGGCGCGTGGCTGAGGAGAGTGCTCGCTTCGCTCGCCGGGTGGGGCGAACGGCTTGGTATCCTGCCCCGGTGGCGGGGGAACGTGTGAACAGGACCGCGCGCGAACTGGCGGCGGAGTTCACCCGCTTCGCTACCCTGGAGACGAGGGGCTCGTCGCCGCTCTACGAGCGCCTCGCCCTTGCGGTCGCTCAGGACGAGGAACTGCTTGCCCTTGCCGCGAAGGGCAGGCCCGAGCAGCCGGCCCCGAACCTCCTGTTCGCGGCGGTCCACTACCTGCTCCTGGGGGGAGCGCAACACGTCCTCGCCTCCTTCTATCCCACGGTGTCGGAGCCGCCCGGAGGCAGCGGCGACCCGTTCCCCCACTTCCGGGACTTCTGCCGCGAGCACGAGGACGCGATCGTCGACCTGCTCCGCGAGCGGCGCGTGCAGACGAACGTCGTCGAGCGTTGCGGGCTCTTCCTCCCCGCGTTCGCCTTGATCCTGGAACGCACTGGGGGCAGGCCTCTCCACCTCGTCGAGGTCGGCGCCAGCGCCGGCCTGAACCTGCTCTGGGATCGCTACTGGTTCGACTACGGCGCCGGTCGGCAGTGGGGCGACCCGTCGTCGCCCGTCCGGATCGAGGTCGAGGTGCGCGGGCCGGGCGAGCTGCCGCTTCCCGCGACCACTCCGGCCATTGCCGGGCGGACTGGCATCGACCTGAACCCGATCGATATTCACGACCCCGGCGCAGTGCGGTGGCTGCGGGCGCTCGTCTGGCCGGAGGAGCGCGAACAGATGCAGCGTCTGGACGCCGCATTGGCGCTCGCCGGGGCGGATCCCCCGGCGCTGCTCCGGGGGGACGCGCTCAACCTCCTGCCGGGCGCCCTGGCCAGGGCTGCCGAGGGGACGGCGCTGTGCGTGTATCACTCGCACACGCTCAACCAGTTCAGCGCTGGGGCGCGGCGCCGCTTTCGTGAACTCCTCTCCGAGGTCGGCGCGAGACGCGACCTCTACTGGCTCTCCAGCGAGTACCGCCCCGTCGCGGACGGCGAGATGCGTCCCACGCTCTCGCTCGTCGTTTTCGAGGACGGCAAACCGCAAGAGCAGGTGTTGGCCTACTGTGACCATCACGGCCGCTGGATCGAGTGGCTGGCCGCCGGGGCGTAGGCGGTCTCAGGAGGGGCGGTAGAAGGGCAGGTCAAGCTCGCGCAGGTCGAGGAACTCCATGTAATCGAGCTGGCCCGGGGAGTGGCCGAGCCGGGTCAGGAGCTCGGCGGCCTCGGCGGTGTGCTGGGCCCCGTGCATGATGACGTGCGTGATGCCCGCTCCCAGCGTCCCGCGATCACGATCGTGAGTGTCCCTCACGATCGGACGGCCGAGGTCGGCGGTTTCCAGTCCCGCAAGGAAAGCGCGAAACTCTGCCTGAAGCGCTATCCAGCCCTTCGCCACGCCGGCAACGGTGTCGGGGCGGAAGCGCTCGTACCGTTCGCGCCGCTGGAAGCGGGCGAGCCAGTTGCCCTCGGCGGAAACGATGTGCGCCAGCGTGTCGCGCAGGCTGAGTGCGTCGGGGCGTGGTACCTCGGCGGCGCGCTCGGGCGAAACCTCCCCGGCACGGACCAGGAGGCGGTCCATCGCCCATGCGTGATGGTCGTACAGCTCGCGAAGCCCGGCCGCGTCCATGCGCTGGAGTATAGGAGGCCGCGGCGCAGCCGGCGCCGGTCAGGCGCGGGTTCGTAAGAGCGCTTCGCGGTGCTCGAGGAAGTCGATGTAGTCGAGCTCGCCCGGCGAGCGGCCGAGGTCCGAGAGCAGCAGCGCCGCCTCGGCGCGGTGCTGGGCCGCGTGCAGGAGCACGTGCATGATTCCCGCCGCCAACGTCTCGCGACCGCCTCCGATCGGCTCTCGCAACTCCAGCATGCGCCCCAGCTCGTCCTCCTCGAGGCTCGCCAGGAAGGCCCGCGAGTCGGCCTGGAGGGGCATCCACTGCCCCGCCACGTCGCCGATGCTCTCCGGCCAGTCGAAGTGCGGGCGTTCCGCGCCTTTCCAGTTGCACAGCCAGTAGCGCTCGGACGTGACGATGTGCATGAGCGTGTCCTGGATGCTCGCGACGCCCTTCCAGGGCATCGCGTCCGCCTGCTCCTGCGAGACCTCGGAGGCGTGGAGGAGCAGCGTCCCCATCGACCACGCGTGGTGGTCGTACAGCTCGCGAAGGCCCCTCGGCGTAACCACGAACGGAATACTACCGACCCACCCGCCGGCTGGCACAGCGAGGCGGCGTGCTCGGTGCCGCACGCGCCGGGGACCGGTATCCTGCGCCTCCACCGACTGGTCCCGAGGAGGCGCCGATGGCGTCCGAGAACACGATCCCCTTTGGCTTCGCCCTTCCGCAGGTCTCCCCGACGGAGGCCGTCGACATCGAGCCGATCGGCCACGTCGCGCGCCGCGCCGAGGAGCTCGGCTTCCAGAGCCTCTGGACGCTCGACCAGGTCCTCGGCGGCAGCCGCAACCTCGAGCCGGTCAGCCTCCTCTCCTACGTGGCCGCTCTCACGACCCGCGTGCGGCTGGGAACGGCCGTCTTCGTGCTGCCCCAGCACAACCCCGTGCAGCTCGCCAAGGAGCTCGCCACCCTCGACGTGCTCAGCAGCGGCCGCGTCGACGCCGGCTTTGGTATCGGCAACGACAATCCGCCCCACGACGCCGCCTTCGGCATCCCCTCCGGTCGCCGCGTGAAGCGCATGACCGAGTCGCTCGCGGTCATGCGCGCCCTCTGGTCGGAGCGCAAGGCGTCCTGCGACGGCGAGTTCTTCCAGCTGAAGGACATCCGCATGGAGCCGAAGCCGGTCCAGCGGCCGGGGCCGCCCGTGTGGTTCGGCGGCCGCGTCGAGCCCGCCCTGCGGCGCGCCGTGCGTCTCGGCGACGCCTGGATGGGCCCCGGCTCGTCGAGCATCGACGACTTCCGTGAGCACGTCGCCATCCTCCGCCGCGCCCTCGAGGAGCAGGACCGCGATCCGGCCACCTTCACCATCTCGAAGCGCCTCTACCTCGCCATCGACGACGACCGCGATCGCGCCGAGGGCCGCCTGCGCGAGTGGTTCGCCCACGTCTACGGCAGCGCCGACCTCGCCAACGCGGTCGCCGTCTGGGGCCCCGCCGCCTACATCAACGAACGCATCGCCGAGGTCATCGACATCGGCGCCGAGCACATGCTCCTCCACCCGGTCTTCGATTTCGACGAGCACCTGGAGGCGCTCGCTCCGCTCGCTTGAGGAGAGCGCGGCGCTGTCGCGCGGCTGAGTGGAGCGCTTCGCTGAGGAGAGCGGCGGACTGCCGCCCGCCTGAGGAGAGCGCTCGCTTCGCTCGCTGAGTGGGTGCCGTCAGGCTCGGTGGACCTCGGTCGTGACGTCAGCCGTGCCGTCGAGGGCGCTATAGCGCACGACCCGGCGCCCGGAGACCACCGGACTTGCATCGTCGTCCACCTCGACAACGAGCCAGTCCTCCGTCGGCAAACCGCCGGGTGGCGGCTCCGAGGCCCGGATCAGGTGGATGTGGAGGAAGGGTGTCTCCTGGTACGCGCCGAAGTTCACGACGACCAGGACCGAGGCCCAGCCGGCGGAGGCGGTCCACTCCTGGATGTCCTCCTGCAGCCGACGTCCGTCGGCGCGCGGCAGTTCGAGCACGCCGGGCGCATACGTCGTCGGGACGAGCAGGTAGTGCCCTCCCCGCGGACGGAGCGGATGCCGGAACACGACTGAGTCCCGCAGCGCTCGAGCCGGGACCAGGGGGAGGCGCGCCATGTGCACGACAAGCCAGTGATAGAACCGCGCGGGAAGCAGGTTCCCGAGAAGGCGTGTCACCGCTAACCCCTTCCCGCTTCCGGTGTCGTCATCGTGGGCTCCCGGCCCCGCCCCAACGCACCTGCGATGGTAGGATTGCCCCGCCGCCGGAGGGGCCTATGCAGCGCGATCGCGCCTGGGAGATTCTCGCCGAATTCGCGCAGGAAGAGCGCACCCGCCGGCACGGCATCGCCGTCGAGGCCGTCATGCAGGCCTACGCCCGCAAGCTCGGGCAGGACGAGGAGAAGTGGGGCATCGTCGGCCTCCTCCACGACTTCGACTGGGAGATTCACCCCACCGAGGAACTGCACCCCAAGGAAGGCTCGAAACTCCTCGAAGCGCGCGGCGTTCCCGAGGACATCCGCTACTCGATCCTCTGTCACGCACCCTTCCTCGGCCTCGACTACACCCAGGATATGGACCGCGCCATCTACGCCGCCGACGAGATGGCCGGCTTCGTCATCGCTTGCACGCTTGTTCGCCCCGATAAGTCCCTTTCCACGCTCAAGGCCTCCTCCGTCAAGAAGAAGATGAAGGACAAGGCCTTCGCCCGCAGCGTCAGCCGCGACGACCTGCGCAACGGGGCCGACGACTTCGGCGTCGAGCTCGATGAGCACATCCTCTTTGTTGCCGGCGCGCTCAGGCCCGTGGCCGAGCAGCTGGGCGTGAATCCATGAACGACGTCCCTCCCGACCGCAATATCTCCATGGAGCTCGCCCGCGCCACCGAGGCCGCCGCCCTCGGCGCCGTCCCCTGGACCGGCCGCGGCGACAAGAACGGCGCCGACGGCGGTGCCGTCGACGCCATGCGCACCATGCTCAACAGCATCGACATCGATGGCGTCGTGGTCATTGGCGAAGGCGAGAAGGACGAGGCGCCGATGCTGTTCAACGGCGAGCAGGTCGGCACCGGCAGCGGCCCCCAGGTCGACATCGCCGTCGACCCCATCGACGGCACCACCCTCCTCTCCCTCGGGCGGGCCAACGCCGTCAGCGTCATCGCCGCCTCCCCCCGAGGCTCGATGTACAACCCGCACGACATCTTCTACATGGAGAAGATCGTGGTCGGTCCCGAGGCGAAGGGGAAGATCGACCTCGCCGCCCCCGTCAGCTGGAACCTTGACCAGGTGGCGAAGGCCCGCGGCATCCCCCTCACCGAGGTAACCGTCACCCTCCTCGACCGCCCCCGCAACGACGACATCGTTTCCGATATCCGCGCCGCCGGGGCCCGCATCATCTCCATCACCGACGGCGACGTCGCCGGCGCGGTCATGGCCGGCATGGACGGCACCGGCGTCGACATGCTCCTCGGCATCGGCGGCTCCCCCGAGGGCGTCTCCGCCGCCTGCGCCATCAAGGCCCTCGACGGCGACATGCAGTGCCGCCTCTGGCCCCGTCACGACGCCGACCGCGCCCTCGCCGCCGAACGTGGCCTCGACCTGACCCAGGTCCTGTCCCTCGACGACCTCGTGAGCGGCGACGACTGCTTCTTCGCCCTCACCGGCATCACCACCGGCTACCTGCTACGCGGCGTCGAGGTCACGCGTTCGGGCGCCCGCACGCACTCCCTCGTGATGCGCAGCCGCTCTCGCACCATCCGCACCATTGAGGCCGAGCACCACACCCACAAGGTCGAGCAGTTCCTCGCCATCTAGGAACGCCGCCGGGAGGATCAGGATGACCACCGAAGCCGAACTCGCCGCCTGGGTCCGCGAATACAGCGACCACTTCGGGTTCTCGTATCACGCCAAGGACCCGACCATGATGCGCCCCTACTGCCACGTCCCCGCCCTCGGCATCGGCGGCGGCCGGGTGAACCTCATCTCCACCGTCGAGGAGTCGGACGCGCGCTGGGCCGCCGCCCACGCCGGCCTCCCCGACGACTACGACCACAGCGTCCTCCACACCGTCGATGTCACCTTCACCAGCCCGACTGCCGCCTTCGTCACGGTCAACTGCGGGCGCTACACCAAAGCCGGCGAGGAGTACGTCAACTTCGACGCTTCCTACGTCGTCGCGCAGGTCGAGGAAGGCTGGCGCATCACCACCTGGATCGGCCACCGCTAGGGCGTGCGCCTACTCCGGCTTCGTGACTGAGAGGATCCGTTCGCGCCCCGCGGAGGGCAGCAGCTCCAGCCGCACCCCCAGGTCGCTGTTGACGTAGGTGACGCCCAGGATGCGCTCGCCCGCCTCGTCGACGCTCGCCATTTCGAGCTCCGCGCCCTCCGCCGTCAGCCGCTCGATCTCCGCGTCGAGATCGTCGACGAACGCCCCGAGGTGGTGCAGCCGCGAGCCCTCGCCCGCCTCCCACACCGTACCCGGCACCGCCTCGATCAGCTCGATGTAGGGCGGCCCCTCGGCCGTGTAGGCGAACCGCGAGTTCATCACCTGCACGCCCGCCTTCGTGCGAACGCGGATGCTCGCCGACCCTGGCGGCCGCGGCCAGCTCGCGCCGAACCGCTTCGCGATCTCGTCCATGCCCTGCTCGATGTCGGGCACGATGATCCCGACGTGGAAGACGTCGTCGTAGTTGATCACGGCTAGGCGCCCTCGCCCCGCAGGTTCGCGAGCATCCCCTCGCGCAGGTGGCCCGGCAGCAGCTCCTGGCGGATGCCCAGCGGCCCGTTCATGTACGAGACCGCCATCATCCCGCCCCCGACGTCGAGCGTCGCTTCCAGCTCCACGCCCTCCGCCATCAGCCGCGCCACCTCGTCGTCGAGGTCGTCGACGAAGGCGCCCAGGTGGTGGATGCGCGAGCCCTCACCGGCCTCCCACGGCGTTCCCGGCACCGCCCGGATCACCTCCAAGTAGGGAGGCCCCTCGGCCGAGTACACGCCGATCACCTCGGCGCGTGTCTCGCCCGCTGCCGTCTTCACCAGCACGTCCGCCCCCGAGGTGGGAGGCGGATCGGGGAACGTCACCCCGAACCGGTTCGCGATCTCCTTCAGGCCGGCTTCGAGGTCCGGCACGATGATGCCCACGTGGAACATGTCTTCGTACTTCATGGGCCGCACCGTACGCCCCCGCTCGCCCGCCCCGCAAGCGTGTATCGTGCGCCCGGGGCAACGCATGGCTGGACCGCTCGCCGGAGTCCGTGTCCTCGATCTCTCCCGCGAGGTCGCCGGCGCCTATGCGACCAAGCTCCTCGCCGACTACGGCGCCGATGTGCTCAAGCTCGAAGCCCCGGGGGGCGGTCCCCTCCGCCGCTTCGGCCCCTTCCCCGGTGACGAACCGCATCCCGAGCGCTCAGGTCTCTTCCTCCACCTGAACACGAACAAGCGCTCCCGCATCCTCGACGCCACCGAACCCGCCAACGCCGGCCGCGTCCGCGCCCTGGCCGCCGAGGCCGACATCGTCGTCGAGGACTTCGCGCCGGGCGACCCTGCCGCGTGGGGATGGGGCTGGGAGGCGCTCTCCGCTGGCCGGGACGACCTCGTGCTTCTCTCGATCACGCCGTTCGGCCAGACCGGTCCCTACCGCCGTTACCGCGGCTCGGAGATCACCGCCCAGGGGTTCGGCGGTCCCATGCACATGACCGGCCACGCCAGCCTCGGTCCGCTCAAGCACGCCGGGCACTTCGCCGGCTACCACGCCGGCATCGTCTCCGCCTTCGCCGCCATGCTCGTGCGACTGCGCGTGGAGGCCGGCGGCCGGGGCGACTGGATCGATGTCTCCCTGGCCGAGTGCCAGGCCAGCTCCCGCGACCGTCGCAGCACGGCCCTCCTCGCCGCCTCCTACGCCGGCGTCGGCGGCGGGCGCGGCGCCACCGGACTGCGCGTCGCCGCCGGGGTGCGCCCCTGTGCCGATGGCTACGTGAACATCATGGGCGCGGGGCCGCGGCTCCACGCCCTCCTCCACCTCATCGACCGCGAGGACCTGCTTGAGCATCCCGACATCAACGCCCCCATGACCCTCATGCCGCCCGCCCTCGCCGAGGAGATCGAGAACGCCTACCGCGTCTGGCTCGCCGAGCGCACGAAGCGCGAGATCATCCCCCTCGCCCAGGGCCACCACCTCCCCTGCGGCGCCCTCCAGACCACGCAGGACCTGCTCGAAGACCCCCACTTCCTCGAACGCGGTGTCTGGGAGCCCATCGACCACCCCGAGGTTGGCCGTCTCCGCTACCCCGGCCGCCCCTTCGTCATGTCCGCCACGCCCCGCCCACCCGCCCGCCCCGCCCCCCTCCTCGGCCAGCACGACGGCGAGGAGCCCTTCGCGCCCCGCCCCGCTTCCGCCCCCCTGGCGCGCCCCATGGTTCCCGGTCGCCTCCCCCTCGAAGGCATCCGCGTCGCCGAGGTGACGGTGGTGTGGGCCGGCACCCACGTCAGCCAGCTGCTTGCCGACTGGGGCGCCGAGGTCGTCCGCGTCGAGCCCGTCAACCGCATCCAGCCGGCTACCCGCGGCGCCGAGGGGTCGCTCACGAAGGAGCAGTCCCAGCGGGTTGCGGAGCAGGGCCAGCCCTTAAGCGCCTACCCCGACTTCGACCCCCGCGACGATCCCTGGAACCGCAGCCCCGGCTTCAACGTCGGCGCCCGCAACAAGCGCTCCATGACCTGCGACATCATGGCTCCCGAGGGTCGCGAGACCATCAACCGCCTCGTCTCCCGCTGCGACGTCTTCATCGAGAACAACGTGCCCGAGACGATGGCCCGCGCGGGCATCAGCTACGAGGCCTTCCGCGAGATCAACCCCGGCATCGTCATGCTGCGCATGCCCGCCTTCGGTCTGAGCGGTCCCTACCGCGACTACCGGGGTTTCGGCATGCACGCCGAAGCCACCGTCGGCCACACGCTGCTGCGCGGCTATCCGGACAGCGAGCCCGAGCTGACGGGCGACGCGCTTGCCTCCGATGCCATCGCCGGCGCGCACGGCGCCCTTGCCGTGGTCATGGCGCTCCGCCACCGTCAGCGCACGGGCGAGGGCCAGCAGATCGAGATGGCCCTCGCCGAGTCGTTCCTTCCGATCCTCGGCCAGTTCCTCCTCGACTACGGCATGAACGGGCGCGTCGCCAGCGCCCTCGGCAACACCCATCCCTGGAACGCTCCCCACGACGCCTACCCCACCGGGGGCGACGACCAGTGGATCGCCATCGATGTCGCCACCGACGCTGAGTTCGGCGCCCTCTGCCGCGTGCTCGGCGACGAGTCGCTCGCCGCGGATCCCCGCTTCGCCACGGCCGAGGCCCGCCGTGAACACCGCACCGCCCTCGACGATGCGGTCTCCGACCTCACCTGCGGGCGCGATAAGCACGAGCTGTTCCACGCCCTCCAGGCTCGCGACGTCTGCGCCGCTCCCCTCCTCGACGGCCTCGATGCGCAGGCCGACCCCCACCTCAACGCGCGCGGCTTCTTCGAGGAGGTCTACCAGCCGAACGTGGGGACGCACCGCTATCCCGGTCTGAACTTCAAGATCGCGGACACCCCCAACGCCATCCGCCTCCCCGCGCCCGCCCTCGGGGAGCACAACGACTGGGCCTATCTCGAGCTCCTCGGCTACGCCCGCTCCGAGCTCGACGCCCTCATCGCCAGTGGCCAGGTCGGCACCCGCTACCCCCCGTCCCTTCTCCCCCGGCGAAGCTAGCGGCCGTCCCGTCCCGTTGGCCCGCGCTTCTCCCCCCGCCTACAGTGGAAGTCGATGCTGTCCCCCCGGCGCCTGTGGTTGCTGCTCAAGCACTCCCTCTTCGGGTTCCTCGATGACAACTGCCCGCAGATGGCGGCTGCCATCTCCTACTACGTCCTCTTCTCCCTCTTTCCCCTCGTGATCTTCACCATCGGCGTCCTCGGGCTCACCCTCCAGGACAGCGACTTCGAGCGCAGGCTCATCGAGGAGCTCACCGGGCTCCTGCCCGTCGACGCCGATGGCGCGCAGGGCGTCGAAGACGCCGTCCACGAGATCACGGGCGCCTCCAGCGGCGTCCTCGGCCTCCTCGGTCTGGCGGTGCTGGCCTGGACCGCCAGCGCCATGTTCGGCGTCATCCGCCGATCGCTCGACATCGCATTCGACCTTTCCGGCCGGCGCCCCTTCGTCCGCCAGAAGCTGGTCGACTTCGGCATGATGGCCCTGCTGGGCATCATCTTCCTTGCCTCCCTCGGAGCCACGACCACCCTCCGCGTCGCCCGCGAGGGCATCGACGACACCGTCGTGCTCGGGGATCTGGCGCAGGCGCTCGGATACGGCTGGGCTATCGCGGCCTTCATCGTCCCCGCCGCCGTGTCGTTCGTCGCATTCGCACTCCTCTACTGGCTCGTCCCCGCCCGGCACGTGCGTCTCGGTCATGTCTGGCCGGGCGCTCTCCTGGCGGCCGTGCTCTTCGAGGCGGTCAAGCTGGCGTTCGGCATCTTCCTCGAGCACTTCGGCCGCTACGACCTCATCTTCGGCTCGCTCGGCGCGGTCGCCGCCTTCCTCTTCCTCGTCTTCCTGGGCGCGAACATCCTGCTCCTCGGCGCCGAGATTTCCGCCACCTACCCAAGCGTCTCCCGCGGCGAATTCGACCGCCCGCCGGGCGTGCCCCGGCTCACTGCCCGCGAGTTGCTCTGGCGCGCCCTCCGCGGCCTCGTCTTCCACCACGACGAGGAGCCGCGGCGGGAGGAACCCGCACCCGAGGAGACCCCTCCCTGAGCCGCGCGCTTACCCCGCCTTGCCCTCCCCTTCGCGTCAGGCGCGCGGCAGTGACACCATAGGGACCGGCGAGGTGACCGATGACCGAAAGCGAGCCCCGAGGCCCCATGCGGCGGTACGGCGGCTATGCCGTGCTCGGGATCGTCGCGGCCGCGGTTGCCGTGCTGGCCGTCTGGCTCTTCGCCTTCGGGGATGACGGCGAGGAGGCGCTGGCGCCTCTCGCGCTTGACCAACCGGAGCTGCTGGGAACCGCGGGCCTCGAGACCGGCGTCATCGATGACCACGCCCCGAAAGTCGGCGAGCTCGCCCCCGACTTCGCCCTCGCGAACGCGCGCGACCCCGAGCGCGTCGTGCGCCTCTCCGACTTTCGGGGCACGCCCGTCGTCCTGAACTGGTACGCGAGCTGGTGCGGGCCCTGCCGCCGCGAGATCCCGGACTTCCAGAAGGCCTACGAAGCCCTCGACGGCGAGGTCGTCTTCCTCGGCGTGAACCTCCAGGAAGACGCGGACCGGGCCGTGGGCCTCCTGGAGGTCTTCGTGGCGAATTACCCCGCCCTGCTCGACATCGACGGCGAGGTCGCTGTGCACTACCGCATTCCGGGAATGCCAACGACTTTCTTCATCGATGCCGACGGCATCGTCCGCTCCATGGGCGCCGGCCTCATCGTCGAAGAAGTGCTTGTCGAGGAGCTCGCCAGGATCGGCGTCAGCTACACCCCGGAGTAGCTTCTAGAGGTCGGCCACCTGCGGCGCGATCTCGGAGGCGAAGTACTCCGGCCCCTCGTCCGAGTCGAAGTCCATGTGCTGCAGGACCATCTCCTCCAGCCCCAGCTCGGCCAGCTTCCCCAGCTTGTCGACCACCTCGTCCGTCGTGCCGCTGAGGATGCCCTTCCCCTCCATCCGCTCGATCATCACCCGCGGCGACGCCTCCGGGTCCAGGCTGAAGTGCGCCATCGTCTTCGACGCGATGGCCTTGACCGTGCGCTCGTTTGGCCCAGCGATGGGGAACACCATCATCGACTTGAAGATGGTCGCGGGGTCGCGGCCCACGTCCTCGCAGTGCCGCTCCAGCACCTCGACCTTGTGCGCGTAGCCCTCCGGCTCCGTGACCGTGACGCAGTTCCACTCGTCCGCGTGCTCCGCCGCGATGCGGAGCGTGCGCCGCTCTCCGGCCCCGCCGATCAGGAGGGGCGGCCGTCCCGGATCCGGCTGCGACTTGTACCCCGCTTCCTCCAGCCGGTAGAAGCGCCCCTCGAACGAGGCGGGCTGCTCCGTCCACAGCGCCCGCATCAGCCGCACCGCCTCATCGAGCCGGTCGAACCGCTCCCTGGTCGGCGGGAAGGGGATGCCGTAGGCGCGGTGCTCGGCCTCGTTCCAGCCCGCCCCCAGCCCCATCACGAAGCGCCCGCCGCTCAGCAGGTCGACCTGTGCGGCCATGCGTGCGTCGTTCACTGGGCGCCGGAACGTGATCGGCGTGACCAGCGCCCCGAACCGGTACGAGTGCGGCTCACGCGCGATCGCCGCGAACGACAGCCACGTCTCCAGCGACTGCAGTTGCCGGTTTCCCGTGAAGTAATGGTCCGAGCGGAACAGCGACGCGAACCCCAGCTGCTCCGTCAGGTTCGCGATGTGCAGCCACCGCTCCCACGTGAGGTCGTTCTGCCCCTCGATCATCAGTCCGATTCGCATGCGTCTCTCCCGTTCGTCTCTCAGCCTGAATCCTGCCACCGCCAGCCGATTACCCGCACCGGCCGCAGCCGGATGAGCGGCAGCGACTCCAGCGCCATTGTCCGGTAGCGCGGGTAGCGGCGGCGCAGCGCATCGAGCGCGTCCTGCCACTCGTCGCCGCGTGCGAGCACGTCCGCATCGCCTTCGAGCCGCAGCCACGCGAGCCGTTCCCACTGGTCCTCGTAGTGGTCGACGAGCAGCGTCGCTCGCGGGTCGCGCTCGATGTTCCGGACGCGGGCGAGCGTTCCGCCCCGCTTCGGCTTCTCATCGATTGCGATGGCGATTGCCCCCTCGACCAGCGCGAAGCAGACCGGCACGAGCTGCGGCAGCCCGCCGCGCGCGATCGTGCCGAGCACGCCCGAACGCTCGTCCTCCAGCAGACGCTCCTGCCAAGCCTCCATGCGCGCAGGGTGCGGGCGGAAGTGGGGCCTGTCCAGCGATAGCCCGGCCTCGCGTACAGTTCGAAGCATGACGCGGACCGTGGTCGCCGGCGACTTCGGCGGGACGAACCTGCGCGCCGCCCTCGTCAACGAAGCGGGCAAGGTGCTCGTCCGCCACGAGGTGAGCACCCCCGCCGACACTTCCCCGGAGGCCGTCCTCGATCGCATCGCCGACCTCCTCGCCGAGGTTCGCGACCGCGGCGAAGACGCCCCGGTGGCCGCCTCCCTCGCCGTGGCCGGCCTCATCGACGCCGACCGCGGCATCGTCATGGTCTCCCCGAACATCCCCGCTTTCCGCAACCTCTCCCTGACAAAACCCCTCTCCGAGCGCCTCGGCGTTCCCGTTTCCATCGAGAACGATGCCTCCGCCGCGGCCCTCGGCGAGCACCGCTTCGGCGCCGGGCAGGGGACCCGGCACCTCCTCCACGCCACCCTTGGGACGGGCATCGGCGGCGGGCTGGTCATCGATGGTCGCCTCTACCGGGGCGCCCAGGGACTCGCCGGCGAGATCGGCCATATCGTCCTCGACTCCGCCGGGCCGCCCTGCGGCTGCGGCTCCCGCGGCTGCCTCGAGGCGACCGCCGGAGGCGTCGCCTTCGGCCGGCGCGCCCAGCGCCTCGTGGAGTCGGGGACGGCGCCCATCCTCGCCGAGATCGCCGGCGGCCAGCCGGCCACCGCCGGCCACCTCGCCGAGGCTGCCCGCCGCGGCGAAGCCCCCGCCATTGCCGAGATCCGCAACGGAGGTCACTCCATCGGCATCGGGCTCGGCAGCATCGTCAATGTCCTCAACCCCGACGCCGTCACCCTCTCCGGCGGCCTCCTTGGCATGGGCGACTTCCTCCTCGACCCCCTCCGCGCCGCCATGGCCTCCCTCGCCTACGGTCCCGCCGCCGGCACCCCCGTCCGCACCAGCACCCTCGGCGAGGACGCCGGCCTGCTGGGGGCGGCGGCGGTCGCCCTGGCGGGCTAGGACGACCCGCCCGCACGGCTCCTCGTTCGCGCTACACGCCTCCGTTCCGCAGTATGGCCGGGTGATCATCTCGATACGCCGCGCCGGCGCCGTGGGGCTGGGCGTCGTCTTCTTCCTCGCGCTGGTGACGACGCTCCTGGTCCAGGCGGCGAACTCCACGGTTGCGCGGCCCGACTTCCTCGCGGACCAGCTTGAGGAAGCCGATGCCTACGCCTTCGTCATCGATGACCTGACGCGGGCTCTGCTTGAGGATGCCTGGCGGCTCGACGCCGATGAGTTCGGCTGGGAGTTCGACGAGAACCCGCTGGTCGCGTCCGGCTTGACCCCCGAGCAGGTCGCCGCCGCCGTCCGCCGCGCCCTCCCGCCGGAGGACCTCGAGATGCTCCTCGCTCCCGCCGTCGACCAGTTCGGGGCGTTCGTCGCCGGGGAGCGCGAGGCAGCCACCGTCCGCGTCGATGCGGCCGCCCACCTCGATGCGCTCGTGACCGAGCTGAACGGCCTGATGCTCGAGTCCGGCGCCTACACCCTCCTCCTCGAACGCGAATTCACGCCGATCTTCGCCGAGTGGGTAGATGAAGGGCTGCCTCCCGGTGGGGAAGACTCCCGCTGGGTCGGCTTTCTGCGTGGCCCCGGCGCCGCCGCCGGTGGCAGCCTCGTGCGCGTCTTCACCCGCGTCGTCACACCCGAGTGGATCGCCGCCCAGGTCGAGCGCGCCGGCCACGAGGTCATCGCCTACGCGGTCGGCCGGTCCGACGGGTTCGAGGTCCGCCTCGCGCTGGGTGCCGTGCAGGTCGAGGAGGCCGCCGCCGAGATCGAGGCCGTCATCCGTGAAGCCGATGCCTTCGACGTCGCCTACGAGACGGTGGTCGAGCCCGTCGCCGAGGAGCGCCTGGCCGAGGCGGTGGAGTTGCCCTACGGGATCGTCCTCAACCGCCCGGAAGTCCTGGACGCCCTGCGCGAGGCGATCGCTCCGCAGTGGCTGGACGAGCAGGCCGCCATCCTCGCCGCCGGCGTCGCCACGTACGTCACCGGCCGGGCCGACGGTTTCGTGGCCGAGTTTGATATCGCGCCCGCCAAAGACCGCGCCGCGCGCGCCCTGACGGCGGCGGCATCGGACGCGCTTCGCGATCGGCTCCAGCTCCTGCCGCAGTGCACGACCGCCGCCCAGGTCGCGGCGGCGCAGGAGGCGCTGCGCACGGAGCTGCCCGCCTGCCTCCCGCGGGGAGTTGTCGTCAATGACATCGTGCGCTCGGCCGGTCCCGTCATCGCCACCGCGGTCCGGGAGTCCGTGCTCGCCCCGGTCCCCGACACGGTGTCGTACTCCGAGCAGGACCTCCGCCGCGCCCTCGAAGAGGACGGCGGCCCGGAAGCCCTCGTGGCGCTCGACGACGTGCGGAGCGTCTTCGGCGAATCCTGGACCTACACCGACGCCGACCTGCGCGCCGACCTCGCCGATGATGGTGACGCTCTCGACCTCATCGATGACCTGCGCGCGGCCCTCTCCACCGGCTACGGCATCGAGACGCCGGACGCGGCCCGGGAGGCGGCCGGGGCCTGGACCGGCGCCGTCTGGCTTGCCGCTGCTGTTACCGCGATCCTGCTGGCGGCTGTGGCCTTCCTCGGCGGGAGGATCTGGCGCGGGCGTCTCGCCTGGGCGGCGGCGACGCTGCTTGTTGCAGCCGCGGTGATCGCGATCGTTTCCGGGCCCGTGTACCAGTCGGCATCCGGCGCGATTTTCGATGAGATTCGCGGGGAACTGGCCGCGGAGCCCGACGATCGGTTTGCCGTCACATCCGACCTCCTCGTCGACAAGCTGCTCGAAGTCTCTGAGACGGCCGCGGATGAAGTCGTCGCCCCCGTCGCCCGGACCAGCCTGATCCTGGCCGTCGTGGGCGCGGTCGCGGTGGTCGCGGCCATCTTCTGGGGGCGCCTGTCCCCCGCACCCGGCCGCGAGCAACCCTGACCCCGCACGCTCGCCGCCCGACGTTGTGCCACCCGACCCCCTGAGCTATCCGGCCAAGCGGCCATCCTCCGCGCCATGTTCACCCCTCCGCCCCTCCACCAGCTGCTGCTGACCCGCACTGACAACCGCCCCAACCGCCCCTTCGCCGGGGGACTTGCCGCCTTCATCACGATCCACCAGACCGGCAACCCCTGCCCGACGGCCGACGCGCACGCGCACGCCCGCTGGATGGCGCGCGAGGCGCCCTATTCGTGGCACGCCACCATCGACGACCGCGAGGTCTGGCAGTCGCTCGACTGGGGCGAGCAGGGCTGGCACGCCGGCGATGGCGCCGGCGGCCCCGGCAACACCACCTCCATCGGCCTCGAGATCTGCATGCACGAGGGCATCGACGAGGCCGCGGCCGACCTCAACGCCGCCTGGCTCACCGCCCGCCTCCGGCTCGACGGCCACGGCTACGACGGCATCGTCCAGCACAACCACTGGACCGGGAAGGACTGCCCCGCCCTCATCCGCGCCGAGCCCGGACGCTGGGAGCGCTTCCTCGAGCAGGTCGCCCGCTTCGAGGAGTTCGAGACCCGCACCCGCCTCGAGGACCGCATCACCCGTCTCGAAGCGCGCGTCGACGCCCTCGAGTCCGCTCTCGCCGCCGCGGTCGAGCGACCGGGCAAAGCGAGCTAACATTGAGGGACGGGACGCCTTCGTAGCTCAGTTGGAAGAGCGACGCATTCGTAATGCGTAGGTCGTCGGTTCGAATCCGACCGAAGGCTCCAGCCCTCTGGCTATTGGCTGTTGGCCGTTGGCTCTTGGTCCGCCCCGCCCCACTCAGCGCGGTGAAGACCGCGCGCTCTCCTCAGGCGGCAGAGCCGCCGCTCTTCTCAGCGAGCGAAGCGAGCGCTCTCCTCAGCCGCGCGCAGCGAAGCGGAGCGCGGCGCTCTCCTCAACGGTACGGTCGCAGCGCCTCCCGGATGTCCTCCACGATCTCCGCGGGCCGCTCCGGCGCCGCGAAGTGCCCGCCGCGGTCACGCGCTCGCGTCCAGACGAGGTTGTAGTACTCCTCCGTCCAGCCCCGGCCCTGCGAGGTCATGTCCTGCGCCATGAACGAGATGCCCGTCGGCGCCTCCACCACCGGACGCCGGTCGTGCGACGGGCGCCATGGGTTCTTCGCCACCTCCGCGTAGTACCGCGCCGACGTCACGTACGCGCCCGTCGCCCAGTACAGCATCATCAGCGTCAGCAGGTGGTCTTTCGAGAACGCCTGCTCCACCGCCCGCTCGCCCCGATCGTTGTCGCTCCACCAGTAACGCCGGTCGAGGATCCAGGCGCACAGCCCCACCGGCGAGTCGTGCAGCGCGTACGAGATCGTCTGCGGTTCGTTCATCTGCACCACCGCGTGCGCGCTCCCCGGACGCGGGCGCAGCACGCCCGGCTCGACCAGGTCCGGGTTGCGCGCCGCCTGCTCGGGAGTCGTCGTGCGCTGCGCCAGCAGGCGCGTCCCCTCCGGGTCCGCCAGCACCGTCAGCGGAATCGCGCCCGTGATGTGGATCGCCCCCACCCGGTCCGCGTACTTGTGCCCCAGCTGCGCGCTGATCAGGTTCCCCCAGTCGCCCCCGTGCGCGAGGAAGCGGTCGTACCCGAGCACGTCCCCCATCAGCTCCGCCCACAGGTCCGCCGTCCGCCAGAAGTTGATGCCCGGCACCTCGTGCGGCGCCGAGAACCCGAACCCCGGCAGCGACGGCAGCACCACGTCGAAGGCGTCCCGCTCGTCGCCCCCGTGGGCGGCCGGATCGGTGAGCGGCCCGATCAGCTCGTGGAAGTCCCAGAAGCACCAGGGCCAGCCGTGCGACAGGATGAGCGGCTTCGGGTCCGGCCCCTTCCCCCGCTCGTGGATGAAGTGGATGGGAACGCCCTCGATCTCCGTCCGGTAATTCGCGAACGCGTTCATCTTGCGCTCCACCGCCCGCCAGTCGTACTCCTCGATCCAGTAGTCGACCAGCTCCCGCAGGTACGCCCCGTTGACCCCGTACCCCCAGTCGTCGTTCGCGAAGTCCTGCGGGAAGCGCGCGTGCACCAGCCGCCGCCGCAGGTCCTCCAGCAGTTCATCCGGAAGATGGATCGTGTACGGCTCCGCCGCCATCGCACGCCTCCCCGTGTTGGGTGGCCGCAGACTACACGGGTGGTCGGCACGGTTTCTCGCAGCGCCCCACTCAGCCGGGCGCAGCGAAGCGGAGTCCGGAGCCTTCCTCAGCGAAGCGCCGCAGGCGCGAGCGCTCTCCTCAGCCGGCCGTAGCGAAGCGGAGCGCGGCGCTCTCCTCAGGCGGCAACGCCGCCGCTCTCCTACTTGACGGTTTCGCCGTCGCGGTTCAGGTCGCCTTCGATGCGGAGCTCCGGGAGCCACTCGAGCCAGCGCGGCAGGTACCAGTTGAACCTGCCCAGGACCGCCATGCTCGCCGGCACGATCACCGAGCGGATGATCGTCGCGTCGATGATCACCGCCACCCCCAGCCCGAACCCCGCCTGCTGCAGCGGCGCCAGCTCGCCGAGGGCCATGCCCATGAACACCGCCACCATGATCAGCGCCGCCCCGGTGATGATGCTTCCGGTTGAACGCACCCCGAACGCCACGGACTCGCGGTTGCTGCCGGTCAGGCCGTAGCGCTCGCGGATGCGGCTCAGCAGGAACACGTGGTAGTCCATCGAGAGGCCGAACATGATCGCGAACAGGAAGAGCGGAAGCCATGCCTCGATCGCTCTCGTCTGCTGGAACCCGAAGATCTCGTTCCCGATGCCGTGCTGGAACACGAGCACGATCAGCCCGTAGGCCGCCCCGACCGAGAGCAGGTTCATGATGATCGCCTTCACCGGCACCACGATCGATCGGAACACCAGCAACAGCAGGATGAAGCTCAGGCCCAGCACCACCGAGAACACGATCGGCGTGTACAGCGTGATCACCTCGATCAGATCGACCTCTTCGGCCGTCAGGCCGGTCACCAGCACGTTCGCCTCGGTTCCACCGAAGGCCGCCGGGATGTAGTCGCTTCGCAGGCGCCGGACGGCGTCGTACGCCTCCGGGTTGCGGGGGTCGATCGTCAGCAACGCCGAGAGCAGGGCGAGGTCGCCCGTCTCGTTCGTCGTGAGGGAGACGCCTTCGAATACGGGGTCGTCCTCGATCAGCCCCCTCAGCGTCGAGATCGCCGCGATCACCGCCGGCGAGGACACATCGGGCGTGTCTACCACTACCTCCACCGGCCACACGAGCCCGGCGCTGAAGTCCTCCTGCAGGATCTCGAAGGCCCGGCGCTGCTCGTTACCGGCCGGAAGCGTCGAGACCCCCGAGATGCCCGACTGGAGCGTGAACGCCGGCACGGCCGCTGCGATCAGCAGACAGCACGACACCGACAGGCTGACCAGCGGCTGCCGCATCACCATTCGGACGATGAAGTTCCAGGCCCCGGCGCTCGTCCGCTCGTGCAGCCGCAGGCGCGGCAGGAACGGGATGCGCAGCCCGTCGACGCGGTCGCCGAGCACGCTCAGGAGCGCCGGCAGCAGCGTGAGCGCCGCAAGCACGGCTACCACCGCCACCGAGATCGCTCCCAGCCCGAGGCTCTGGTAGATGTTGCTGGGAACGAGCAGGAGCCCGAGCAGCCCGATCACGACCGCCCCGCCCGAGAACAGCACGGCGCGGTTCGCCGTCGCCCCCGCTCGCGAGATCGCCGCCTCGACCGTGAAGCCGCGCAGCCGCTCCTCGCGATACCGCTGCACGATGAAGAGCGAGTAGTCGATCCCCACGGCCAGGCCGATTACCGTGATCATGTTCACCACGAAAAACGAGAGCTCGAACCCCTGCCCCACGACGAAGGCCACGCCGAGCGCCGTGACGACCGCGACTAACGCGACGATGAGGGGGATGCCCGCCGCCACCGCAGCCCCGAACACGGCCACCAGGATCAGGAGCGCGATGGGCACGCCGATGCCCTCGCCCCGACGCAGGTCGCGCTCCGAGGTCTCCGTAAACGTCCGCCCGATGCTGCCCTGCCCCGCCACCAGCGTCTCGAAGCCGATCGGTGTCTCGAACTTCTCCACCAGCGAGACCAGCGGCCCCGCCGTGTCCTCCGCCTCCCCAATCTGGCCCGTCAGCGTGACCGGGATCAGCGTCGTCCTGCGGTCGGCTGAGACAAGCCCTTCGTGCCGTGTCTCGTAGTAGCTCGTCGCGCCGAGGACGGTCCCCTCGAGAGTCCGGATGTGACTCAACAACTCTCCCGTCAGCGACTCGAACGAGGCGTCGTCGACCGTGCCAGTGGCGGCCCGGACTACCACGAACTCCTGTGGTAGCTCGGGGCCGCGCAGGCGCTCCTCCAGGAGCGCGCCGGCGCGCTCCGACTCCGCGTTCGATGCGAGGGAGTCCTCCGTTGTGAGCACGTCGCCGATGTCGAAGGCGAGGCTTCCCGCCACCACCACGAGGGCGATCCAGGCGGCGATCACGTACCAGCGATAGCGGGCGCTCGTCCTTGCCAGACGGGCGGTGATCGACCCTTCCAGGTACTTGGAGCTACCGCGAGCCATGACCACCCTCCCCGACCGGGGCGCCCTTCACACTCACCTTTCGCCAGGTGAGTGCCCCGGTCAACTAACGAGGTTCAGGAGCGGTCAAGGTTCCGTCACGATTGCGTAATCATCCGCCCGCGTACCCCGCCGAACGGAGCGCTTCCGCGATCTCCGGGAGGATGGCGGGGTCGTCGATCGTGGGCGGAACGGTGTACGCCTCGCTGTCCGCGATCTTCTGCACCGTGCCCCGCAGGATCTTGCCCGATCGCGTCTTCGGCAGCCGTCCAACCACGATCGCGGTCTTGAACGACGCGACCGGCCCGATCCGTTCGCGCACCAGCCGCACCGCCTCCCCCTCGATCGCGCCCTGCTCCCGCTCGACGCCCGCGTTCAGCACCAGCAGACCCAGCGGCGCCTGTCCCTTCAACTCGTCCGCGACTCCCACGACGGCGCACTCGGCCACGTCCGGGTGGGCGGCCAGCACTTCCTCCATCTGACCCGTCGAGAGCCGGTGCCCGGCCACGTTGATGACGTCGTCCGTGCGCGTCATCACGTACACGTAGCCGTCCTCGTCGATGTAGCCCGCGTCCCCAGTCTTGTAGTACCCGGGGAACTCCTCGAGGTACGCCTCGCGGTACCGCTCCTCCGCCTGCCACAGCGTGGGGAAGCTCCCGGGCGGAAGCGGCAGCCTTGCCACGAGCGCGCCGATCTCCCCCGGCGCCACCTCGTTATTCGCCTCGTCCAGCACGCGGACGTCCCAGCCCGGAGCCGGCTTCGTCGGCGACCCGTGTTTCACCGGCATCAGTTCGATGCCCGCCGGATTCGCGCAGATCGACCAGCCCGTCTCCGTCTGCCACCAGTGGTCGATGACCGGGACCCCAAGGCGATCCTCGGCCCATTGCACCGTGTCCGGGTCGGCGCGCTCGCCCGCCAGGAAGAGCGTCCGCAGCCCCGCGATCTGCTCGGGCCGGATCAGGTCCCCGTTCGGGTCCTGCTGCTTGATCGCCCGGAACGCCGTCGGGGCGGTGAACAGCACCTTCACGTCGTGTTCGGCGATCACCCGCCAGTAGACGGCTGCGTCGGGCGTGCCCACCGGCTTCCCTTCGAACAGCACCGTCGTGTTCCCGTGGATCAGGGGCCCGTAGACGATGTACGAGTGCCCGACCACCCAGCCCACATCCGAGGCGGCCCAGTACACCTCGCCCGGCTCGACGCCGTAGATGTTGCGCATGCTCCAGTTGAGCGCGACGAGGTGGCCGCCGTTGTCTCGCACGATCCCCTTCGGCTGCCCCGTCGTCCCCGACGTGTACAGGATGTAGAGCGGGTCGGTCGCCTCCACCCACGTGCACGGTGCCGGCTCGGCTGCTGCTTCCGCCTCCGCCCAGTCGCGGTCGCGCCCCGCCACCATCTCCGCCTCCGCCTGCGGGCGCTGCAGGATGACGCAGCGGTCGGGCTGGTGCGCGGCGATGGCGATCGCCTCGTCGAGCAGTGGCTTGTACTCGACCACCCGGTTCGGCTCGATGCCGCACGAGGCCGAGAGCACGGCTTTGGGCGTGGCGTCGTCGATGCGCACCGCCAGCTCGCTCGCCGCGAACCCCCCGAACACGACCGAGTGCACCGCCCCCAGCCGCGCGCACGCCAGCATGGCGATCACCGCCTCGGGAACCATCGGCATGTAGACGAGGACGCGGTCGCCCTTCCCCACGCCGGCCTCCGCCAGTACCCCCGCCACCCGCGACACCCGGTCCAGCAGCTCCCGGTACGTGAACCGCTCGATGACCCCCGTGATCGGGCTGTCGCAAATGAGCGCGAGCTGCTCCCCGCGACCACCCTCCACGTGCCGGTCGAGCGCGTTGTAGCAGGTGTTCGTGACCGCCCCCGGGAACCAGCGGTAGAACGGCGCCCGTGAGTCGTCGAGCACCCGATCCCAGCGCCGCTCCCAGTGGATGTCCTCGGCTGCCTCGGCCCAGAACGCCTCGGGGTCGGAAAGGGAGCGGGCGTAGATGTCGTCGTAGCTGCGGGCCATGCGGGAACCTCCGGGCCTGGAGTCGCGAGCGGTAGTCTACGGCGCTCGCCCGCCCCGTTCGCGGACGCTTAACGAAGCCCGCCTATCGTCCGCATCGCCGGGGTTCCCTCCACCCCAGCGGCTCTTCGGAACGCACCCGCCAGGGTGCGTTCCTTCGTTGTGCGACCCGCTTTCCACGCCGCTCTTGTCCCCCTGGTGTGCCCGCAATACCGTATCCCACGGAAACGGTGAAACTGGTATGAGGAACATCACGGTCTCTGTCGATGACGAGATTGATCGACTCGCCCGAATCCGGGCGGCCGAACTGCACACATCAGTGTCCTCCCTTGTTCGCGAGTTCCTGACAGATCTTGCCCGCGGAAAGGCTGGAGAGTCCGGTGTTCCCCGTCGCGAGACCGAGGCTGAACGCCGTGCCCGGATGCTGGACGAAGTAGTCGCGGACATCACCGCCAACGGTGGCGGCTTGCGCATGGCCGACAACCGGCGCCGGGCGGCTCTCTACGACGGCGTGACCGTGCTCAACCCCTTCGGCCACTAATCCGTCCCCGGCGCGGTAGGATCGCCTCTCCTGCAAGGAGATGGCATGAAGGTTTCCAGCACCTACCCTGCAACCTGGCTCGCCGAAGTGGGGCCGCAGGCGCGCCGCGCCGAAGAGCTCGGCTACGACAACACCGGCACCGGCGAGATGGCTCACGACCCCATGATCCTCGCCGCAGCCGCCGCCCTCGCGACCGAAACCATCGAGATCGGCACCCTCGCCATCGCATTCGCGCGCGCGCCCATGGTGCTCGCGATGGGCGCCTGGGATCTGCAGCAGGCCACCGGCGGACGCTTCGCGCTCAGTCTCGGTAGCCAGGTGAAGGGCCACATCCAGCGCCGCTTCGGCATGCCCTGGAGCGCGCCCGCCCCGCGCATGCGCGACTACATCCGCACCCTCCACGCCATCTGGGACTCCTTCGAGACCGGTGAGAAACCCGACTACGTCGGCGAGACCTACCAGTACACCCTCATGAACCCCCTCTTCTTCCCCGGCCCCAGCGGCTATCCCCGCCCGAAGGTGCTGCTCGCCGCCGTCGGCGAGAAAATGACCCGCGTCGCCGGCGAAGTTGCCGACGGCGTCCTCCCCCACGGCTTCACCACCGACCGATACATGCGCGAGGTCTTCCTCCCCAACGTCGCGAAGGGGCTCGAGCGCGGTGGCCGCACCTGGGAGGACATCGAGGTCTCCGCCGGCGGATTCACCATCTATGGTGAGGACGAGTCCGAGATCGAGCAGAAGCGCGAGGCCCTGCGCCAGCCCATCTCCTTCTACGGCTCGACCCGCAGCTACCACGACGTCTTCCGCCTCCACGGCTGGGAAGACCTTGGCAAGCAACTCCACTCCATGTCCCTCCAGGGCAAGTGGGAGGAGATGAAGCAGGTCATCCCGGAGGATGTTCTGCACGAGTTCGCCCAGTCCTCCACCTACGACAACCTCCCCCGGTTCGTGGCCGAGCACCGCGAGTACGCCAGCCGCATGCAGTTCGAGATGCCGGTCGAGACCCCCGCCCAGCGCGAACGCTTCCAGCACATCCTGCGCCAGGTCCAGGCCGTGGAGACGCCGCGCGTCCCCCGCGAGCTCGCCCCTCTCGACCCGGCGTGACCCCGCCCGCCCCGCCCGCGCCATGGCAACCGTAGCCGTCATCGGGGCCGGCGCCGTCGGCTCCTACTACGGCGCCCGGCTCGCGCAGGCCGGACACGACGTGCGCTTCCTCCTGCGCCGCGACTACGACGCCGTCGCGGAACGCGGACTCCGCATCGAGTCGCACCACGGCGACTTCGCCCTCGACCACCCCACCATCGCCCGCGCCGCCGCCGCCATCGGTCCCGTCGACTGGGTCCTCTGCGGCCTGAAGACCACCTCCTTCGACGACGCCCCCGCCCTCATCCGCCCCTGCCTCGGCCCCGACACCCGCGTCCTCGCCATCGTCAACGGCCTCGGCATCGAGGAGCGGCTGGCCGCCGCCCTCGGCAGCGAGCGCATCTTCGGTGGGCTCGCCTTCACCTGCATCAATCGCGGCGAGCCGGGCGTCGTCCACCACTACGAGTACGGACAGGTCTCCATCGCCCACCTCGGCGACGACCCCACCGAGCTCGCCCTCGCCCTCGACCTCTGGAAGGACGCCACCGTCGAGTTCTCGGCCGCTTCCTCCGTCCTCCGCGCGCGCTGGGAGAAGCTGTGCTGGAACGTGCCCTTCAACGGCCTCACCGTCGCCGCCGGCGCCGTCACGACCGAGGCCATCGTCACCGACCCGGCCCTGCGCGCCGAGTCGCGAGCCCTCATGGAGGAGGTCGTGGCCGCCGGCAACGCCGACCTCGCCTCCCGCAACAGCCCCGAGCGCATCGACGGCGACGAGGTCATCGCGCGCATGTTCGCGCTCACCGACGTGATGGGCCCCTACCGCCCCAGCACCCTCATCGACTTCGTCGAGGGCCGCGCCATCGAGGTCGACGCCATCTTCGCCGAGCCCGCCCGCCGCGCCCGCGCTCTCGACGTCCCCACCCCCCGCCTCGATCAGCTGACCGCCCTCCTCGCCGCCCTCGACCCCGCCCGCGAGTAGCAGCCCGGCTACTGCAGGTGGACCACCCCTATTCCGGGCTCCCTCTCCGCCAACGCCTCCGCCACGAGCCTCCGGTGGCAGTGCTCCGGCGCCGCCTCGCTGCAGAGGAAGCAGGGGCTCTTCCGCAACAGCCCTCGGTCGAGCGATCCGTAGGAGCCACGCTCCTCCATGAGCCGCTGGAAGCCGCGCTCGAAGTCCTCCCACGCGCCACCGCGCCGCTTGTACGCGTCGAACAGCCCCTGCGACGGCGCGAGCTCCGGCATGTGTACGTACTGGATGCCCGCGAGCTCCCGTGCGAACCAGGCAAGGTCGCCCTGCTTGGCGAATCCGGCGAGCTGCGAGCGGTTATGCAGGCGGATGTCGACCAGGGTTTCAACGCCCGCTCCCCGCAGCAGTTCGAAGAACTCCTCGGCCGTCTTCCGGGTGAAGCCGATCGTGTAGATCGCGCTCAAGGTCGCCCCCGCCCACCGATCTCCGTGAACGCGTCCAGCATCAACGCCAGGCACTTCACGCTCCCGCCCGCCTTGATGAACTCGTCCATGGGCGTTTCCGCGACGGCGAGTCCATGGTTTTGGAGCGCGCGCACCGTCTCCGCGCAGCCTGCGTTCAGCACGACCGTGTCCCCGGCGAGCACGGCGTTGCAGGCGAAGCGGGCGGCATCATGCTCGCTCACTGCGATCAGGGTTGCGAAGTGCTCTGCCAGCGCCTCCTGCGACGCCGCGGTGAAGGCGGGTGGATAGACGAGCGCCCGCCCCCCGCCGAGCGGGGCGAGGCAGGTATCGAGGTGGTAGAAGCGGGGATCGGTCAGCTCCAGGCGCACGGTTTCGCGCCCGAGCAGTTCGTCGATGTGGTCGAGCGCGCGGAACTCCGTGCGGAAGCGGTACCCCGCGAACACGAGGCCGTCTGCCGGCAGCACGTCGCCCTCACCCTCCCAGTAGTGCGGCTCGTGGACCGTTTCGATGCGGTAGTCGTGCGTCCTGAACCAGCGCGTGAAGCGCTCTTCCTCCAGTTGCCGTTCGGGAAAGCGAAAGTTCGCCGGGATGAACCGAGCCCCCACGACGACGCCGGCGTTCGCCGTGAAGGTCATGTCCGGCGTGTCTGGCCCCTGCTCCACCAGCTCCACTGCCACGCCGAGCGCCGTAAGCGTCTCGCGCAGCCCCTGCCACTGTTCATTGGCGCGCTCGGTCCGCACGGCATTGGCGCGGCGCATCCACGGGTTGATCTCGTAGTCGATGCGGTAGTGCACGGGTTCGCACATCAGGACCCTGCGCGTCACGTCGCCAAGTGTAGGCCAGTGCACCGGGCTCGTTACCCGCGCTACCCGCGTATCATCCCCCGCCGATGGAGACACACAGATGAAGCTTCCCTGGCGGCTCAAGTTCGGCCTCTTCATGGCCCCCTATCACCCCGTGCGCGACAACATGAGCCTCACCATCAAGCGCGACGTCGGCACCATCCAGTGGCTCGACGAGCTCGGCTACGACGAGGTCTTTATCGGCGAGCACCACTCCGGCGGCTGGGAGCCCATCTCCAGCCCCGAGGTCTTCATCGCCCACGTCGCCCAGGAAACCGAGTCCATCAAGCTCGGCACCGGCGTTCTCTCCGTCGGCTACCACCACCCCTACATGATCGCCGAGCGCATCCTCCTCCTCGACCACCTCACGCGCGGGCGCGTCATCCTTGGCGTCGGCCCCGGCGCCACCGCCCCCGATACCGCCCAGATGGGTCTCCACGCCACCCAGATGCGCCCCCGCCTCGATGAGGGTCTCGGCGTCATCCTCCGCCTCCTCAACGGCGAAGAGGTGACCCACGAGAGCCCCGGCTGGTTCAAGCTCAAGAACGCCGCCTGCCAGCTCCAGCCCTACCACGAGGAAGGCATCCCGGTCTTCGTCACGGCCACCTCCTCGCCCGGCAGCGCCCGCGTCGCCGGCAAGCACGGCGTCGGCATCCTCTCCGGCGCTTCGTTCAAGTCCCTCGGTCCCGGTCTCAAGAGCATCTGGGAAACCGCCTCGGACGCCGCCGCCGAGCACGGCCACACCCTCGACCGCCGCGACTACCGCATCATGACCCGCATCTACGTCGCCGAGAGCCGCGAACAAGCCTGCCGCGACATCTCCGTGGGCCTCCACGAGTTCGACTTCGAGTACTTCGCCGGCACCCTCGGGCGGCCCGCTCCGTCCTACGAAGGCTCTCCCGAGGACTACGCCGACTGGTGCGTCGACAACGCCGGCGCCCTCTTCGGCACGCCCGAGGAGGTGACGGAAGGGCTGAAGCGCGTGTGGGAATCGAGTGACGGCGGCTTTGGCGGCATCCTCCTCATGGGAAACGAGTTCGCCCCGCCCGATCGCATGCGCAACCACTACGAGCTGCTCGCCCGCTACGTCATGCCCCACTTCACCGGCGGGTACGAGCGGCCTGCTCGCTCCCATGCCCGTGCCGTCGCCGAGCGCGTCGCGAACAACCAGGGCGAGGCCGACGCCATCGCCGAGGCCATCCGCGCCGCCAGCGGCAAGGTCCCAGACGAGATTCTCGGCGCGCCCATCAAGAAGTAGCGTCGGGTGGGCCGGCCTTGTCGAGGCTAGTCCTGGTCCTGCTCCTCGGCTGTCTTGGGCGCTGACTCCGAATCCAGCCAGTTCACCAGATCCTCCAGGGATTCGCCCGTTGGCGGTCCTGTTGCGGTGTAGTCGTGGTAGATGTCGGAGAGCGCCCGTCCCACCGCTCCAGCGAACGCCGCCGGAACCTCGCGCGCTCGCGCCCGATCGAGTGCCGCCCGCCGGATGAACTCGCCCACGGACACGTTGGCGTCCCGGGCCGCCTGCCTCACTTCCCAGAGCTCGTCGCCGGGGAAGCGCACCGAGAACACCGCGGACTTGGTCGGTCGGGGTCCGTGGACCCCCGCTTCAGAGTCGACGTGATTGGAGTCAGCCATGTAGTCTGAATGTAGTACACACAATGGTCGCGAATCAACCCCCCGTGTCACGCTGGCGTTGCCCCGACTGCTCCCGCGAGTTCGGCCGCACGCGCCAGACGCACGACTGCGCCCCCGGCCTCACCATCGAGGAGTACTTCGCCACCGGCCCGCCGCACGAGCGCCCCGTTTTCGAGGCCGTCCGCGAACACCTCGCCCGGCACGACGACGTCTACATCGAACCGCTGGCAGTCGGCATCTTCTTCAAGCGAAGGCGCACCTTCGTGCAGCTACGTCCCATGCGGCGCTGGGTCGCGCTCAGCATGATGCTGCCCCGCAAGCTCGACGACCCGCGCATCTCCCGCAAGGTCGTCGACACGGGCAGGAGCTTCTACCACGTCCTCAACATCGCCGGCCCCGAGCAGATCGACGACACCGTCCGGGCCTGGCTGGACGAGGCCTACCTCAGCGACACCTGATGCGCGTCAGCCGGACCCCGACCCCAGCTCGCCGCCGTTCCACTCCTCCCAGAGCTTGACGATCTCGGTGACCCCTGCCGTGTCTCCAAGCAGTGCCGCGGCGTCCTTCCAGAGGTCGCGGGTGCGGGCCAGGATCGGCGCCTCCACTCCCAGCCCCTCCGCAAGGCCCCCGGCGATGCCCACGTCCTTCGCCATCAGGGCGATGGTGAATCCGGCGCTGAAGTCCCGGCTCAGGATCTCCTCCGCGATCTTCCCCTGCGTCGCCGCGCTCCGGCCCGACGAAGCGTTGAGCACGTCGACCATCTTCGCCGGCTCCAGCCCCATGCGGTCCCCCACGATGAGCGCCTCGCACGCCGACGACAGGGCGGCGGCCGAGCAGTAGTTATTGAGCGCCTTCATGGCGTGGCCCGTCCCCGAGCCCCCCATCTCGTAGATGACGCGCCCCAGGTGCTCCAGTACGGGGCGGCAGCGGTCGATCTCGTCCGGGTCGCCGCCCACCATGATCGCCAGCGACCCGCCCCGCGCTCCGGCCACCCCGCCCGAAACGGGTGCGTCCACGAGCGCTACCCCTTGCGGTTCGAGGTCCTCCGCCAGTTGCCGCGTGCCCAGCGGGGCGGAGCTGCTCATGTCGAGGAGCACGCTTCCTCGCGCGAGCCCCGCCGCCAGTCCGCCGTCGCCGAGCGTGACCTCGCGCACGATGTCGCCGTTCGGAAGCATCGTGATGACCGCGTCGCTCGCCGCCGCCAGCGCCGCCAGGTCCGTCGTCGCCGAGGCCCGGTGCTCCCCCGCGAACGCTTCCGCCACGTCCGCGCGGGCGTCGTGCACCGTCAGCGAGTAGTGCGGATCGAGCAGGTGTGCCATGGGCCACCCCATGTTCCCCAGCCCCACGAAGCCGATGCGGGTGATCGCCTCAGGCATCGCCGTCCACCTCCGCGAACACTTCCCGCGCCACGCGGAACCCGTCGAGCGCCGCCGGCGCGCCGCAGTAGACCGCCGCCTGCAGCAGCACTTCCCGGATCTCCTCGCGCGAGAGGCCGTTGTTGAGCGCCCCGCGAACATGCAGCCGCAGCTCGTGCGGGCGGTTCAGCGCCGTCAGCATCCCCAGGTTGAGCAGGCTGCGGTCCCGGCGTGACAGCCCGTCGCGGCCCCAGATCGCACCCCACGCGTGCTCCGTCACCAGCTCCTGCAGCGGCATGGTGAAGTCGTCGGCCTGCGCCAGCGACCGGTCGACGTACTCGTCGCCGAGCACCTCCCGCCGGATGGCCAGACCCTTTTCGAACAGCTCCGAAGGCATGGCTCCTCCTTCTCCCGCGTCCCGGCGCGGGCAGCCGGAGCCTACCCCCAGGCCCCTCCGATTGATACGCCTTGATACGCCTTGATACGCCCCGGCGCCCTACCCCTGCGGCGCTTCCTGCACCCAGCTCGCGAGCGGGTACAGCGTCCGCTTCGCGATGCGCCAGCCGTCCTCCGTACGGACCGCGTGGTCGATGTAGGTCAGCAGGACGAGGAAGACGTCGCCGTTCGGCTGCAGGTGCGACGCGTGCATGTAGGTCGACATGTCGGCGCTCTCGCCGTCCTCGCCCGGCACGATGTTCACGCTCCCGATCAGGTGCTGCGTGGCGATGTGTCCCAGCCCCCGGAACGTGCCTTCGACGAACTCGACCCACTCGTCCGGACCCGTCCGCTGCGTGTCCGTGTTCCCGGAGATCGAGATGTCGGCGTCCGGCGTGAAGGTCTGGTGGTAGAGCGCCCGGCCCACCTCCGGCTCGTCCCGGCCGATGGCGTCCGTGCCCAGCGCGTAGTTCGTGGCGAGCTGCCGGACCGCGCTCTCGATCGCCGGCCAGTCGGGCCGGTCGCTGCCGCCGGCCGTCTGGAGGACGCGTGGCGTCTCGTCGCTCACGACTGCGCCCCTTCGGCGCGAGGTTCCCGGCCGAGCTCCTTCATGACCGCCTGGAACGTCTCGTACTCCTGCGCACCGACGACGGCGTACTGCTCGTCGAAGATGAAGGTCGGCACGGAGCGCACGCCCGCGAGCCGCGCCCCCTCCACCGCTTCCTCCACCCGCTCCTTGTAGACCTCGTCCTGGAGCGCCTGCCGCAACCCGTCCCCCGGCAGCCCGACCTCCTCCCCGAGCCGTACGAGCGTGTCCACACTTCCGATGTCCTCGAGCTCGTCGAAATAGGCGTCGAAGACGCGGCGGTGAAACACTTCCGCGCACTCGCCGTGGTCCGCCGCGAACTCCGCCGCCTGCAGCGACGGCATCGAGTTCGAGCGGTGCGTGCGTCCCTCGCTGAACCGCAGGCCCAGCGCCTCGGCGCGTCCTTCCATGTAGGCGCGCGCCTCGCTCCTCTGTCCCGAGGGTGGAGGCTGCGGCCGCCCCTCGGGCGGCACGCTCGCGTCGAGCAGAAACGGCGCGTATTGGACGTCGACGCCCTCGTAGTCCTGCTTCAACCGGTCGACCTCGCCGAGGCCGATGTAGCACCAGGGTCAGACGAAGTCGGAGACGATGGTCAGGACGGTTTGGGCTGCTGGTTCGCTCATGTGGCGAGTATACGGAGCCTCGCCCGGGCCGGCGCTACTCCCCGACCGCCGCGCCGGGCAGCGGCTCGCGCGTGCTGGCGTCGGCGAGCCCGAGGCTCGGCAGGACCCGGTCGAGCCAGCTCGGGAGCCACCAGTTGGCGTCGCTCATGAGCTGCATCGCCGCCGGCACCAGCACCAGCCGGATGACCGTGGCGTCGAGGAAGATGGCGATGGCGAGCCCGATGCCGAACTCCTTCACGACGCGCGAGTCGCTGAGCGCGAAGCTGAGGAAGACGGCCACCATGATTGCCGCCGCCGCCGAGATGACGCGGCTGGTCGCAGCCAGCCCGCGCGCCACCGCCTCGGCGTTGTCGCCCGTCTCCAGGTATTCCTCGCGAACGCGGCTCACCAGGAACACCTCGTAGTCCATCGACAGCCCGAACAGCACCGCGAACATCATCATCGGCAGGAAGGACTCGATCGGTCCCGTGCCCTCCAGCCCGATCAGGCTCGCCCCCCAGCCCCACTGGAAGATGGCGACGAGGATGCCGAAGGCCGCCCCCGCCGCCAGCACGTTCATCAGCGCCGCCTTCACCGGCACCACCAGCGACCTGAACACCACCATCAGCAGCAGGAAGCTCGCCCCGATGACCGCTGCAAGGAAGATCACCATGCGGTCGCGCACGCGCTCCCCGATGTCGATGAAGATCGCCGTCGGACCGCCGACCAGCACCTCGATGCCCGAGTGGCCCGTGATCTCCGGTAGCGAGTCCCGCAGGTGGTGGACGAGCGTGTCCGTCTCCTCCGCCTGGGGTGAGCTTCCCGGGATGAGCACGATCAGCCCCGCCGTGCGGTCAGGGTTGATGAGGGCCGGCGAGACGCTGACGACGTTCGGTTCGGCTGCAAGCGCACGGGGAAGCGTCTCGAAGATTGCCGCCTGCTCCTCGCTCTCGAGAGCGGCGCCGATCACGAACCGTCCGTTGTAGCCCGCGCCGAAGCCTTCCGCCAGGAGGTCGTACGAGCGGCGCGACGTGAGCGAGGTGGGGTTGCTGCCCGCGTCGCTCGATCCCAGCCGCACGTCCAGCGCCGGGTAGGCCAGCACGAGCAGCGCGCCCGTCGCCACGATGAGCCAGAGCCACGGCGCCCGCTGGATCGTCCGCGCCAGCCAGTAGCCCATGCCGCTCTGGTTCTGGACCGCGGAGACGCGGATTCCCGGAACCTTCAGCCGGTTCACCCGGTGCCCCACCAGCCCCAGGATCGCCGGCAGCACGAAGAGGGCCACGAGCGCTGCCAGCGCGACCGCCAGCGCCGGTCCCATGGCCGTGAGTGAGAGCAGTGGGATCCCCATCGCCCACAGCCCCATCAGCGCGATGACCACGCTGCACCCGGCGAAGAGCACCGAGTGGCCGGCGGTTCCCGCCGCCTTCACGACCGCGTCGGTGACCGTCTCCTCGGTCGTCAGCGCCTCGCGGAAGCGCGTCACGACCAGCAGGGCGTAGTCGATCCCGACGCCGATGCCGATCATCGCCGCGAACTGGGGCGTGAAGTTGGCGAAGTTCACGAAGCCCGCGCCCACGCCGATCAGGAAGAAGGCCGGTATCAGGGCCAGCAGCGCCGTGAAGATCGGGAGGCCCGCCGCCGTCACGGATCCGAAGGCGATGAGCAGGATGACCACCGCCGCCGCCAGCCCCACCAGCTCAGAGTTCCCCGGAGGTTCCCGCTCGCCCGCGGTCGCCACGATGCCGCCAAGCTCCACCTGCAGGTCGTCCCGGGAGACCTCCGCCCGCCACTCGAACAGCGCCTCGATGCTGGGGTCCTCGACCTCGTTGGCGCCCGTCTCGTATTGGGCCGTGGCGCGCGCGATCGTGCCGTCCGGCGAGATGCGCCCCGGCTCCTCGAAGGGCGACGCTACCCACAGCACCTGCGGCAGTTCCGCCGCCTCCGCGAGCAGCTCCTCGATCTCCCCCCGCACGCCCGCACTCGCCACGCCCGCCGGAGCGCGGATCACGATCTCGGTGGTGTCGCCCGCGGCCGAGGGGAAGCGCTCGGTGAGGAGGTCGCTGAGCGCCTGCGACTCCGTTCCCGGGAGAGTGAAGCTCCCCGTCCCGAATTCGCCCCGCATCGTTCCCCACAGCACCCCGCAGACCAGGACGAAGACCAGCGCCCCCGCGATCACGACCCACGGATGCGCGCACGCGAAACGCGGCCAGCGGTCGAACAGGAACGAGCCGCGCTCGGGCTCTGGCGCCGCCTCCCACGAGACCTCCTGCGCGGGAGCCGCGGCCACGACCGCCGGCTGCCTCGCAGGCGCCGGTCGCGTCCGGCTGCGCGCCTCGCGAGGGGTGCGCCCGTCGCCGCTCAGCGAGCGAAGCGCCATCCACGCCGCCCCGCCAAGGAGCGCCAGCCCGAAGAGTCCCGCCAGCAGCCGCCCGAAGCCGTTCACGCGCCCACCCTCCGGCGCCTCGCGACTGTGACGCGTCGCCGGTGCATTCGGTCGGGGCTGCAGGGGGCTGTGCTCATCGCGTGCGAAACGGCGCCTCTGGCCGCCGCCCTACCCTAACAGTCCACCCGTTTGCCGCCATTTCCTGCTACACCTCGAGCGCTGCGTAGTGCCCGGAATGGATCGCCATCTCCAGCCAGCGCGGCGCGAGCGCATCGCCCACCACGGTCACGTCGCCCTCGTAGTCGTCCAGCAGTTCCGCGAACTCCGTGTTCGGCACGTTCCCCGACATCAGCACGACCATGTCAGCCGGCACACGCTCCTCGACTTCCGCGTCGAGGTTGCGAACCAGTACGTCGGTCTCGGTGACCTCCGCGAGGTGAGCCCGCGGGATGATGCGGAAGCCGCTCGGGTGGCCCGTCAGCCGCCGCAGCGCCGGCTCCTGCATGAGCGCCCCCGCCACCGCCGAGCCCAGCGAGTAGTGCCGCGTCACGAACGTCACGCTCAGGCCCGCGTCGAGCAGCTTCTCCGCCACGCCGATCGCGGGATAGTGGCCGACGTCGTCCAGCACGACCGCTGCCGTCCCCAGCTCCGCGTTCCCCTCCGCCACGTCGTAGTACGACCAGACGTGCGGCAGGTGGAGTCCCGCCGGCGGCTCTGTGGGCCGCAACTGCTGGAAGCCGTCCACCCGCGGCGTCGAGCCGGTCGCCACGATCACTGAGTCGGGGCGCTCGTTCTCAAGCCAGTCGAACGAACGGTGCCAGCGGTCCCACTGCCCCGCGTCCACGTTCGTGTTCAGCCGGATGTCGACCTCCAGGTTGCGAAGCTGCCCCTCCAGCCAGTCGACGATGCCCCCGATCTCCTCGCGGTGCGGCAGCTGGCGCGCGACCTGGATCTGGCCGCCCAGCCGGTCCGTCGCCTCGAACAGCGTCACCCGGTGCCCGCGCAGCGCCGCCACCCGCGCCGCCTCCATCCCCGCCGGACCGCCGCCCACCACGAAGACCCGCTTCGGCTCCTCCGCCGGCTCGATGTGGTCGTCCCCGAACCGCCCTTCCTGCCCCGCCCCCACGTTGACCGTGCAGCCGAAGCGCATGAGCGGCCCCGTTCGCCCCCCGATGCAGCCCTGGTTGCAGCCGATGCACGGCCGCGTGTCCGCTTCGCGCCCCTCCTCCGCTTTCCGCACGATGTCCGGGTCCGCAAGCGTCGCCCGCACCATCGAGACCATGTCCGCCCGGCCCGAGGCGATGATGTCCTCTGCCTCCTGGATGGTGATCACCCGTCCCGTCACGATCGTCGGCTTCGAGAGCGCCCGCGTCGCGACCGTGCTGCGCTCCAGCTCGTAGCCGTGCGGCTCGTGCATCCCCCCGATGAACTGGTCGAAGCTGTAGTAGCTCCCCACCGAGACGTCGTAGAAGTCGAGCAGGCCGTCCGCCTCCAGCGCCAGCGCGATCTCGAGGTTCTCCTCTGGGCCGATGCCGTCCGTCACGCCCTCCGAGGCCGTCAGGCGAATGCCGAGGGGGTAGTCGTCGCCCACCTCCGAGCGCACCGCCGCGATCACCTCGCGGGGGAAGCGCATGCGGTTCTCGAACGAGCCGCCGTAGTCGTCCTCGCGCAGGTTCGTCACCGGCGACATGAACTGGGTCAGCAGGTACCCGTGCGCCCCGTGGATCTCGACGCCGTCGAGCCCGCCCTGCTTGCAGTGGCGCGCCGCCCGCGCGTACGCCTCCACCACCTCGTCGATCATCCCCTTCGTCATCGGGATGGGGAGCACCGTCGAGAGCGCCCCCATCACCCGCGACGGCGCCCAGGGCGGATCGCCCGTCAGCGTCATCGCGTTGTTTCCCGCGTGCCAGAGCTGCTGGAACAGCTTCATCCCGTGCCGGTGCGACGCCTCCGCGAGCTGCTCGTAGTCGGAGACGATCTCGGGCCGGAACGCCAGCAGCGACGACGCCGTCGTCGGGTGTACGGTCGCCACCTCGAGGATGGTCAGCCCCACGCCGCCCTTCGCCCGCGCCTCGTGGTAGTCGACGAGCACCTGCAGGCCGCCCGCGTTCAGCCCCGTCCCGTGCGCCGAGCGGATGATCCGGTTCTTGATCTCGAGCCCGTTGATCGTGATCGGGCTGAAGACGTGGGGATACGGCATGGCTTCTCCCGCGCGGCGCTAGTCGCCGGCCTCCAGCAGGAACGGCCCGTCGACGCCCCGGCCGCGCACCGAGGTCAGCTCGACCACGATCGCCTTGCCCTTGCGCTCCGGGTCGCGCTGCTGCTCCATCGGATGCGAGTTGTCGTACACCGTGCGGTCGACCGCGGGGTCGTCGTTGAGGCGCGCACGGCCCTGGAGCTGGTAGAAGCGCCGCTCCGCCATGTTCGAATACACCAGCACCACCACGGGGTGCGTCTCCAGCGAGGCCGTGAGCGTGCTCCCCGCCGCATCCCGCGTCCAGAACGCCACCGCCGAGTCGCCCAGTGTCTGCGCCGTCCCCCGGAAGCTCACCGTGGGCTCGCCGTCGACGGTCACGCCCGCGACCACGATCGGGTGGCCTTCCGCGAAGGCTTCGTTGAAATCCCGCTTCACCGACTCCGGCAGGACCAGCGCCACCGCCCTAGCCCTCGTCCTCGACCAGGCTGATGGCCTGCGCCGGACACATCTCGATGGCGTCGTTGGCCAGCTCGATCTGCTCGCCCTCGGGGTGCTCGACCGCGACCACCGGCCAGTTCTCCTCGTCCCGCTCGAACACGTCCGGCTGCAGGTAGGAGCACTGCCCCGACTTGAGGCACAGCCGCCGCTCGATCACCAGTTTCTGCATCGCCTGCTCCGTTCTACCGGTCCGGCCGGTTAGCTCACCGAGGGAGGATCCCACGCTACGGGCAGCGTCTCAACGCCGTGCAGCACAGGGGCGCTGATCTCCTCCGGCTCGCCCGTGAGCCGCAGGTTCGGCATCCGTTCCAGCACCAGCTTCAGCGCCACCTTCGCCTCGACCCGCGCCAGCGGCGCCCCCATGCAGTAGTGGATCCCCTGGCCGAAGGCGTAGTGCAGCTTCAGATCTTCGTAGTCGCGCGTCACGTCGAACGTCTCCGGGTCCTCCCACATCTCCGGGTCCAGGTTGGCCGACCCGAACATGCAGAGCACCTTCGTGTCCTTCGGCACCTGCACGCCGAGGAATTCCGTGTCCTCCACCGCCGTCCGAAAGAGGCCGTTCACGGGGGAGTCGTAACGCAGGCTCTCCTCGACGCACGTCTCGTACAGGTCCGGGTTGTTCTTCACGAGCTCCATCTGGTCCGGGTTCTGGAGCAGGCGGTAGATCATGTTGCCGATGAGCTGCGTCGTCGTCGCGCTCCCCGCGATAAAGAGGAAGCCCATGAACCCCACGATCTCGTCGTCCCGCAGCGTGCGACCGTTCAGCTCCGTCGTCACCAGCGCCGTGAGCGTGTCCTGGGGCATCTCCTCGCCGGCCGCGTGCATCGCCCGCCGCTCCGCGATCTTCCCGAGGAAGTAGCGCACCTCTTCCTGCCCGCGCGTCGCGCCACTGCGGTCGTTCCCGCCTTCGGCCTCAGCTGCTGCGCGCATCTGCCGCGCCATCTCCTCCTGCCCGAGCGCGTCCGCGGAGATGACGGCGTCCGCCCGCGGGCGCATCTGCTGCACCAGCACCGGGTCGAGCCCCAGCAGCCACGCGATCACGATCAGGGGCACGGGAACCGCGAGCAGCTCCATGAAGTCGCCCTCACCCTTGGCGACGAACCCGTCGATGATCTCGTCGATCAGCACCGTGATCTCGGGCTCCATGGCGAGCAGGCTCGCCGGCGTGAAGGCGCGGTTCACGATCCGGCGGTCGAACGTGTGCTCCGGCGGGTCCACGCTCACGAGCACGCCGCCACCACCCTCGCGCGACAGGCCCGGGCCCAGCTCGCTCGTCCAGTTCTTCCAGTCGTGCAGCAGCGCGCGCACGTCCTTCTCGCGGGTCACCGCGTACCAGTCGAACGGCTCCTCGGCGTGCGCCATCGGGCACTCCTCGCGCATGCGCGCGAAGTGCGGATGCACGTCCGCCTGAAACTCGGGGTCGAAGAAGTCGAAGTCAGACGCCATGCCGCTCCTCCCGGGTGCTGGACAGTTGTAAAATTACGCCCGCCGAGGGGGCTTGTCAACGCCTCCGGGAGGACGCCCCGGCTGCTTCCAGCGCTCCCCGCGAGAGCCGTTCCTGTCGCTCCCGGGCAATGCCCCGGCAGCGATCCGCGGTGTCGGGCGCGGCCGCCCCGGCGAGCATCAGGCAGGCCGAGAACACGGTCGCGTCGGTCAGTTCCCCGGGCCCGATTCCCCCCGCCAGCCACTCTGCGTTCGTGCCCCGCTGCAGCGCGGCGATACGCCTGCCCAGCGCCCCAACGTCGACCCACGCCTCGATCTCGCCGTCGTCCCGCATCTCCTCCAGCGCTTCCGTCAGCGCGCGCAGCCCACCCGAACGGATCGCCTTCCCCAGTGGTCGCGCCCCCGCACGGCTTTGGAACGACTCAAGGAGCGTCCTTGCGTAGTCGGGGTTGCTCGCGATCGTCTCCGCGATTGCGGTCAGGATCGCGAGGACGCGGTCAAGCCCGCGCATGCCCGCGCTCGGTCCCGCCGCGTCCAGCAGATCCTCGTACGTTTCCAGCACGGCCTCGTAGAGCAGTTCGTCCTTGCTTCCGAACGTGTTGTAGAGCGTCGGCCGCGTCACGCCGCTGGCTTCCGCCAGCGCCGTCATCGTGACGTTGTCGTACCCGACGCGCGCCAGGAGATCCCTCGCGGCGGCCAGTAGCCGCCCGCGCCGCTCAAGCCGCTTTTCGTCGCCAAGCGCCATCGCGCCCGATCCTATCAGCGCCGCCCGGGGCTGCGCCGGTCGGCTCTCCCGGGCCGGCGCCTGCCGTCATCCTCGGGCTGGGGAACCCCGCTCCGGCACGGGCTCCCGCCTGCTGCCCGACTGATCCACCGAGAGGCGCCCCTGGCGCTCCTCCGCGATGCGCCGGCAGCGCTCCGCGGCTTCGCCCGTGGTGGCGCCCGCGAGCATGACGCAGGCCGAGCAGATCATCATGTCGGTCAGGTCGTCCACGGCGATCCGGCCGCCCGCCCAGTCGATCGTGACGCCTCGACGCACGCCGCTGAGGAGCGTCGCCAACACCGTGGGGTCCACCCAGTCCTGCAGTTCTCCGTCCGAACGCATCTCCTCCACGGCTTCGTTCAACGCCTGCAACCCCTCGAGGCGTAGCGCTCTTCCCAGCCGTCGCCCTCCCGGGCGGGACCTGAACGAATCCATGAGCGTCCGAACGTAGTTCGGTTCAAGCGTCATCGTCTCCGCGGTCGACGTCAGGATGGAAATGACCCGGTCCAGTCCGCGAACACCGGTGGCGGGTCCCGCCTCCTCCAGGAGCTCCTCGTAGTGCTCCAGCACTGCCTCGTAGAGCAGCTCATCCTTGCTGCCGAAGGTGTTGTAGAGGGTGGGCGCCGTTACGCCGGCGGCCTCTGCCAGCCCCTTCATCGTGACGTTTTCGTAGCCGATACGCCCGACGAACTCCCGCGCAGCGTTCAGGATCCGCTTGCGCCGCTCCAGCCGTTTCTCATCCCCCAGGGGCATATGGCGCGATTCTACCAGTGACTGGCAGGCGTGCTCAGCCCTACCACTTGTCCCAGTGGACCGTCTCCTCGACCGGAAGCCGCGAGACCGGACCGAAGTTCCCCATCGGGTAGCCGACCGGGAGCAGGCAGTACGCCTCGACCGTGTCCGGCAGGCCCAGGATCTCCTTCACCCGCGTGCGGTCGCGCAGGCCCAGCGTCGTGGGCGTGGCGCCCAGCCCGAGGGCCCGCGCCGCCAGCAGCACGTTCTGGACCGCCGGCCACACGTAGCCGCCGCCACCTGCCCGCGTCGGGTCGGCCTGCGCATCCGAGAACTCCAGGCAGCCGATGACGAGCGCCGGGATCTCGTGCATGTGCTCCATCTGCCACACAACCGCCTCCCGCATCCGGTCGCGCTTCGCCTTCGAGTGGTGGGGGAGCTCCTCGACGGTGTCCGCCGCCATGTAGGCGGTGATGTGCTTGCGGTTCTCCTCCGCCAGCAGCCGCTTCGTCTCCGGGTCGCGCACGATCAGCCAGCGCACGTTCTGCACGTTCGAGCCCGTGGGCGCGTGGTTGCCGGCGTCCGCCAGCTTCAGCAGCAGCTCCTCCGGAACCGGGTCCGGCTTGATCCGCCGCATCGCGCGGCAGTTGTACATAACTTCGAAAATGCCCAACTCCTCGGACATGTTGGCCTCCCTGTCACGTCTCGCGTGTGTCCGTGCGAGACTACGCGACCCAGCACTGGAGGCTACCCATGCCCGACCTCCTCTACGACAAACGCGACCGCTTCGCGGTCTTCACCATGAACCGTCCCGAGCGTCTCAACGCCCTCGGCGGCACGATGATGAGCGACCTGACGGAAGCCCTCGCCGACTTCAACGCCGACCCCGAGATGCGCGCCGGCATCCTCACCGGCGCCGGTCGCGCCTTCAGCGCCGGCGCCGACCTGAAGGAGATGAACCAGCGCAACGTCGACCGTGGTGACAGCGCCGCTCCCACCCGCACTTTCGACCCCGCCAGCAACCTCCCGTTCTCCCGCTCCCCCAAGCCGGTCATCGCCGCCATCAACGGCCTCTGCATCGCCGGCGGCCTCGAACGCGCCCTGGATTGCGACATCCGCATCTGCTCGACCGAAGCCTGGTTCGGCCTCTTCGAGGTGAAGCGCGGCATCCTTGCCGGCTACGCCATCCACCACCTCGCCCGCCTCGTCCCCTTCAGCGATGCCATGTACATCCTCCTCACCGGGGACCGCGTCGAGGCTGATGACGCCCTCCGTATGGGGCTCGTGCGCGAGGTGCTCGACCCGGACGAGCTGATGCCCCGAGCCGAGGCCATCGCCGGCATGATCGCCGAGAATGCCCCCCTCTCCGTCGAGGGCAGCAAGTTCATGGCCCAGCAGTGGCGGCAGCTCATGATCGACGAGTCGTACCGGACCGGCGAGTGGGTCAGCCGCGCCGTCCTCAACTCCGAAGACGCAAAGGAAGGCCCCCGCGCCTTCTCCGAGAAGCGCCCGGCCCGCTGGCAGGGCCGCTGATGCCGCCGCCTCCGGCCCCAAAAGTGTTCGTTTGGGCCGGATCGAAATGATCCATACACTTTCCGGAAGGAGCACCCCGCGATGACCTCGAACGAAGCCCCCCTGCGCGTCGGCCTCATCGGCGCCGGCGGCAACATGAAGCTGCGGCACATCCCCGGGTTCCAGGAGACGGGCGAGGTCGAGCTCGTCTCGGTCTGCAACCGCAGCGAAGCCAGCGGCCGCGCCATCGCCGGCGAGTACGGCATCCCGCGCGTCGAGCCCGATCCCGCCACCCTCCTCGCCGCCGACGACATCGACGCCGTCTGCATCGGCACGTGGCCCTACCAGCACCACGACCTCACCATCGCCGCCCTCGAGGCGGGCAAGCACGTCCTCTGCGAAGCGCGCATGGCCATGAACGCGACCGAGGCCCGCGAGATGCTCGCCGCCTCGGAGGCGCACCCCGACCTCGTGGTCCAGCTCGTCCCCGCCCCCTTCGACTTCAAGAGCTGGAAGACCGTCCGCCGCCTGCTCGAGGACGGCTCCATCGGCGACGTGCGGGATGTGCACGTGACCGTCCTCGGCGGCGCGTCCCTCAACCCCGACGCGCCCCTCCACTGGCGCGACCGCACGGACCTCTCCGGCATGAACGTCATGGCCTACGGCATCTACACCGAGATCATCGGCCGCTGGTTCGGCCCCACCCGGACCATCCTCGCCCACGGCGCGACCTTCGTTCGCGAGCGCACGAACGCCGAGACCGGCGAGCGCACGGCCATCGAAGTCCCGGACAGCCTCGGCGTCTTCGCCGAGCTGGAGCGCGGCGGTCGCGTGACCTACCGCGTCTCGACCGTGCTCCACGCCGCTCCGCCCGAGGCGAACGGCATCTCCGTCTACGGCTCCGCGGGAACCCTCCACTGGCGCCTCGGCGACACCATGACCTACGCCCCCCTCGGCGAGGAGCCCGCCCCCCTCGACCCCGACCCCGGCACCGCCGGCGAGTGGCGCGTCGAGCAGGACTTCGTCGACTCCGTCCGCCGGGGAGCGCCCGTCACCCTCACCAGCTTCCCCGACGGCGTCGAGTACATGCGCGTCATCGAGGCTACCCACCGCAGCCGCACCGAAGGCCGCGCCGTGCCCCTGTCGGAGGTGTAGCCGCTGGGCTCGGCTGGATGGGCCGGCTGCGCTAGGCTCGACTACGCGCAGGGCTGCCGGCGGCCGCCCTCCCTCCGAGGCTCACCCTTCATGTTCTTTGCCGACGGCATTGCCAAGTTCTTCGGGCCGCGCGAGGTGCTGCACGACCTCTCGTTCGTCGTCAGCGACGGCGAGCGGGCGGGGCTCGTTGGGCCGAACGGCGCCGGCAAGTCGACCGTCCTCAAGCTGCTGGCAGGCGAGCTGGAGCCGGACGAAGGCGAAGCCGGCTTCCGCGGCGGGCGCCTGGGCTACCTCCACCAGGAGACCGGCCTCGCCTCCGGGGAGACCCTCGTCGCCGAGATGTGGCGCGCCTTCCCCGACGCCACCGCGATCGAGCACGAGCTCACCGAAGTCGCGCACGCCATCGAGACTGCCGCCGACGGCGCCCTCGACTCCCTCATCGAGCGGCAGGCCCAGCTCTTCGAGGAGTTCGAGGCCGTCGATGGCTACCGCATCGAGGCGCGCATCGGGCGCGTGCTCGATGGGCTCGGTTTCAGCACGGAGGATCGCGCAAGGCCCTGCGGTGACTTCAGTGGCGGCTGGCAGATGCGCGTCGCCCTTGCCCAGGCGCTGGTTCGCCGTCCCGAGAACCTGCTGCTCGACGAGCCCACCAACCATCTCGACGCCGCCGCTCGCGACTGGCTGGCAGGAGAGCTCAGCGAGTACACCGGCTCCCTCATTATCGTCACCCACGACGGCGCCTTCCTCGACCAGGTCGCGGGCCGCATCCTCGACCTCCGCGACGGCGTGGTCGTGTCGTACACCGGGAACTACAGCGACTACCAGCAGCAGAAGGCCGCCAAACTGAAGGCCCAGGACCGTGCCGCCGCCCGCCAGGAGCGCGAGATCGCTCGGCAAGAGCGTTTCATCGAACGCTTCCGGGCGAAGGCCACGAAGGCCTCCGCCGTGCGCAGCCGCGAGCTCCAGGTGTCGAAGATCCGGCGCATTGAGCGCACTCGGAAGGAGGAGGCCGTCTCCTTCAGCCTCGAGTCCTCGGGCCGCACCGAACGCGACGTGCTCGTGTGCAGCAACGTCTCCCACGCCTACGACGAGCACCTCGTCCTGCTCGACATCGACCTCCATGTCGAGCGCTCTCAGAAGGTCGTGCTCGTCGGCCCGAACGGGAGCGGCAAGAGCACCCTCCTCAAAATCGCCGCGGGCGACATCCCCCCGAGCGAGGGTGCCGTCGAGTGGGCCCCACGCGCCATCCCTGCCTACTACGACCAGCACCAGGACGAAGCGCTCGACCCTGAGTGCACCGTTCTGGAAGAGGTCTCCGCAGCCGCTCCCGGAGCGCCCGAAGTGCGGCTGCGCTCCATCCTCGGCCAGTTTCTGTTTCGCGGCGATGCGGTCTTCAAGCGCGTGGCTGTGCTCTCCGGGGGCGAACGCAGCCGCGTCGCCATCGCCAAGCTCCTCCTCAGGCCGGCCAACGTCCTGCTCCTCGACGAGCCCACCAATCACCTCGACCGCACCACCCGCCGCAAGCTCATCGAGGCGCTCGAGCGCTACGACGGCACCCTGCTCTGCGCCAGCCACGACCCCGCCCTCGTCGAGCGTGTGGCCACCCGCGTGTACGAGGGCGCCGACTGTGGTGTGCGCGAGGTGCTCGAGCACCGCCGCGACTAGCAGTCGCCATCGCCCTCCCCACCCTCGCCCGCCCCCTGTAAGGTGCGCGGCGAACCAGCACGGAGGAATCCCATGCCCCAGCCCGAGCCCTTCACCGTCGCCGTCCCCGACGAGGCCATCGAGGACTTGCACCGTCGCATCGACAACACCCGCTTCGCCCCCGACTTCGCCAACGAGGACTGGCGCTTCGGCATGAACGGCGAGTATCTCCAGTCGTTCCTCCACTCCTGGCGTCACGAGTTCGACTGGCGCGAGACCGAGTCCCGCATCAACGCCTTCAACAACTACCAGGTCGACTTCGAGGGCGTCCCCCTCCACTTCATCCACGAGAAGGGCAAGGGCCCGAACCCCATGCCCCTCATCCTCACCCATGGCTGGCCCTGGACCTTCTGGGACTTCGAGCAGGTCATCCGCCCCCTCACCGACCCCGCCGCTTTCGGCGGCGACCCCGCCGACGCCTTCGATGTCGTCGTGCCCTCCCTTCCCGGCTTCGGCTTCTCCACGCCCCTTCGCGTCGACGGCCTCCAGACGAGCAAGGGCGTCGACCTCTGGGCCCGCCTTATGACCGATGTGCTCGGCTACGACCGTTTCGCCGCCGCCGGCGGCGACTTCGGCGCGATGATGTCGGCTACCCTCGGCGCGCGTTATCCGGAGCGGGTCCTCGGCGTCTACGTGACCCTCCCCTCCCTCCCCGCCACCTCCGTTCCCGACAACCTCCCCGAGCCCGGCAGCACGAGCCAGCTCGTGGGCACCCTCATGGGCCCGGCCATGCGCACCAGCCGCGACGACTTCGCCCCCGAGGAGCGCCACCGCTACGACATCATGGAGGACCGCTGGAAGACCGCGCTCTCCCACATCGCCGTCCACACCACCGACCCGCAGACCCTCGCCTTCGCCCTGCACGACTCGCCCGCCGGGCTCGCCTCCTGGCTCGTCGAGCGCCGCCGCAACTGGAGCGACAACGAGGGCGACGTCGAGGAGGCGTTCTCGCGCCAGTTCCTGCTCGACACCGTCAGCATCTTCTGGTTCACCGAGAGCTTCGTCACCACCTCGCGCTGGTACTGGCACACCTTCCGCACGCCCCCCCAGCCCGTCTCCGACCCCGAAGCTGCCCGCCGCGTGCCCTTCGGCATGCCTGTCTTCCCCAAGGAGATGGTGTTCGTGCCCCGCGCCGCCGCCGAGGCCGCCGCCAACGTCGTCCACTGGACCGAGCATCCTCGCGGCGGCCACTTCGCCCCCGCCGAGGTTCCCGAGGTCTTCACCGACGACGTCCGAGCCTTCTTCCGCAAGCTCCGCTAGCAGAGAGTTTCAGGCGAGTTCGAGGTCCGGAAAGTAGGTCGCGTAGAAACCGCGGTCGCGCGTGAGAAGCCGGTCGGCGTGTATCAGCGCATGCGCCCCGATCAGGAAGTCGGCGACGAGATGCTGCCGCGGCCGCATGGGCTCCCCGCACCTCCCGCAGCGGACCGGCTGGACCGCCCCGCAACGCGCGCAAGCCAGGCCCCTCGGCCGGCGGCGGGTGTAGGTGCGCCAGGCGTCTCCCGCGCGCTGGAGTGCCTCACGACTCGACGGCTCCAGGCGAATTCCGGTGTCGATGAGGAAGAGGTCAAGGCTCTCCCGATCGCCGAATTCACCGACCAGCTCAGCATATGCAGGTTCCGAAATGAGCAGTGCCCCCAGTCGGCTGGCTTCCGCTAACCGGGCCCGTGACTCTGCAGCCTGCACGTTGCCGGGTGTGAAGAGATCGATCAGGACGTTCGTATCTACCGCGGCGGTCACGGCCCCAAGGGCTCCTCAGGCGATGCGGGTTCGCCCGGGCCCTGGTCGGGAAGCAGCGTTTCCTCCCAGAGGGGCGGCCCTCGGAGTTCCTCCATGATCTCGTCCGTCGTTCTGCCTTCGAGATGCTTGAGGAAGCCCACCCACTTGTCGAAGGGGCTCTCCTCGATGTCCTTGCACAGGACGAACTCGCCGTCCTTCTCGACGAACTCCACCTTGTCGCCCGCTCGCAGGCCCATCCGGTCCCGGACGGCCTTCGGGATGGTGACCTGTCCCTTGCTGGTTACCGTCGTGCTCGCCATGTCGCACTCCCCAGGTAATACTCCCTGAGTATTACTCCTAGTGTAATACCTGGGACTCAAGTCGTGGAGCCGAACCGCCCCTCGACGAACGCGAGCACCTCGCCCGCGATCTCCAGCGCCCGCGCCGAGTCCGTGGCGTCGTACGCATCCGCCGGGACGCCCCCGGGGATGGTCGTCGGGTAACGCGCGCCGAGGTCGTGCTTGTCCAGCAGGATGGCCATCGGCCGGATCGCCTCGAACGTCGGGTCGAACGCGACCGCGTCCTCGCAGAGGTCGGCCAGCGCCCCGCCCCACACGGCCTCCGCCCCCTGCCCCAGAAGGAATCCCGTGACCGCCTTCTCCGCGCACTGCTGCGCGAGGAAGCAGGCCAGCGCGTGCCGCCCCGCCTCTGCCACCAGCCGCCCGTCCGACAGGTCGTGGCGTGCCTGCGCGAGCCAGCGCGCCGCTTCCCATGCGCCGCTGCGGGGCGACTCAGGCATTGTCCGCCAGCGCTCGGCGCAGCAGCGGGTCGTCCTTCCCCAGCGCCTCCAACTCCTCCGGCGTGTACACCCAGAACCGCGTCGCCACCCGCGGCTGCAGGTGCGATACGAAGAAGTCCGCCCGCCGGCGGAACGGCTCGTCGGTCTCCCGCACCAGCACGAGGTCCAGCGCGCTCCCCACGTCCACCTCGCCCCTCGCGAGGTCGCCCGTCAGGTACGAGCGCTCAACGCCGAGCATCGGGAGCTCCGCCGCCATGCGCTGCAACTCCGCCTCCAGCAATTCGCGGCGGCGTTCGCCAAAGCCGACCATCACAGCCATGGGGCGTCAGGTCGTGAACAGCGTCGGGGCGCTGAGCGGAGGCATGATCTCGTCCGGTTCGAGCACGTACGCCTCCTTCTCGTAGACCTGCACCCGGTGCGATCCGAGGTCGGGCACGTACATGAGCCCTCGACCATCAACCCGTACCGAGCAGGGCGCCCGCAGGAGGCGCTGCTCTTCCAGGTTCGCCATCTCCCGTAGCCGCAGCGTCTTCTGGTTCGCGAGGATGTACCGCCGCCCGATGGACGAGAGCGTCGCGTCGCCCCGGAACTGCTGCACGTAGCGGCCCGTGTGCGCGAAGAGTTGCACGCGGTTGTTCCCCCGGTCGGCCACGTAGATGTCGCCGTGCTCGTCGACAGCGACGCCCGAGGGCCGGTTGAACTCGCCGTCCCCGTGGCCGCTGCTCCCGATGACGAGCAGCGGCTCGCCGTCCGCCGTCAGCTTCTGGACGCGGTCGTTGCGCCAGTCCGCGACGAAGACGTCGCCCTCGTCGTCGATCGTGAGTCCCCACGGCATGTCGAACTGGCCCGCCTCGGTCCCGTGGCTGCCCCACCCGCCGAGGTGCTGCCCTTCCGGCGTGAAGCGCTGGATGCGGTCGTTGCCCGTGTCGGCCACGAGCAGGTTCCCCTCCGGGTCGAAGGCGAGCCCCGAGGGCCGGTCGAGCTGGCCCGGCCCCGAGCCCTGCTCGCCCCACGTCCGCACCACCTCCCCCTCGCTGGTGAGCGCGGTCACCGTGTGCCGCCCCTCGTCGGATACGTAGAAGTGCCCGTCCGGCCCCCGCACGATGCACTGCGGCCAGAGGAAGCTGCCGATCGTCCCGAGGTCCTCGTCGTCCTGGCTCAGCCGGCGCACGCTCGCCCCAGTCTCCGTGCGGCAGACGACGAAGAGCACGTCGTCGTCTCCCAGCGCCAGGTCGGTCGGGTAGGAGGTCACGCGGCGCATCCCCACCGTCCTCAGGTAGGGGAAGCCCGCCCGCAGCAGTGCATGCGCTTTCGGCACGGCGATACCCTCAGGCCGCTGCCGTGGCGAACGGACGGAGCTGCTCGAAGTCCCCGCCCACGATCGCCGCCGCCTCCACGCCCATCCACTGCTCCAGCATCGTGCCGTAGATGCCGCGGAAGTCGATGGTGTGTTTCAGGTCCTCTCCGTTCAGCCAGTCCTTCGGCTTCACCGACGGGTACTCGGCGTAGAGCCCGCCCTGCACCCGCTCCCCGAGGATGTAGGCGCCGCCGCCGGAGCCGTGGTCCGTTCCCGACCCGTTGTCCTTGATGCGCCGCCCGAACTCCGTGAACACGAGCACGGCCACGTTGTCCGCTGCCTCGTGGTTGCGCAGGTCCGTCAGGAAGTCCGAGAGCGCCCCGCTGAGCTCGCCCAGCAGGCGGTCGTGGTTGCCCGGCTGGTGCGAGTGGTAGTCGTAGCCGGCGTGCTGCGTGTAGAAGACGCGCGTCCCCAATCCCGCCGTGTGGACCCGCGAGACATCCCGCAGCGCCGAGGCGATCGGGTTCGTGCCCCACTCGACAGTTGTCGAGTATTGGCCCGGCACGTCCGCGAGCACGTCCGCGCCCGCGAGCACGTCCCGGCCAGTTTGTCCGAGGTAGTCGCGCACGAGCCCCGCGCCGACCGCCGGGGTGTACATGCGCCGGAACAGGTCGAGGTTGGCCTCGCGCTCCTGCTCCTGCTCGATGCTCGTCATCAGCCCGTAGTCGTCGAGGTCGCCCACGGAGGTCACGGTTACGCCCGGGGCCGCGCAGGCCCGCGGCAGTCCCCGCCCGAAGCTGACCGCCGTCAGCGGGTTCTCGCTGCTCGGGTCCAGCTCGCGCACGAGCTTCGCGATCCAGCCCTCCGTCGAGATCTTGTCCGGCTCGCACGTGTGCCAGATGTCCATCCCGCGGAAGTGCGAGCGGCTCGAGTTCGGGTAGCCGATGCCCTGCACGATCGCCATGTCGCCGTCGTCGAACAGCCCCTTCAGGCGGGAAGCCGCGGGGTGGAAGCCCAGGTGGCTCTCCTCCGCGAGGGGCAGCACCTGGTCCTGCGGGATTCCCACGTGGGGGCGCGAGTCGTAGTACGTCCCCTCCGTGTACGGGATCAGCGTGTTCATGAAGTCGAGCCCGCCGGTCAGCTGGACGATGACCAGGACCGGATCGCTCGTGCCGTTGCCGTTTGCCATCTCCAGCCTCCTAGGCGAACTGGTACTCGGGTGTCGCCACCACGAGCGTGAGCATGCGTGCGACCTGTTCGTCGTGGTCGCCGCTGCCGGCGCCCGCGAGCAGCGCCTCGCGCGTCTCCTCGCTGGCCTCCAGCGGACCGGCGGCCTCCAGGCATCCGTCGACGAGCGTCTCGGCGGCAGCCGCCCCGCCGTTCGCCAGGCGCGCCGCCACCGCCTGCGTCCCCGGCGAGGCCGTATCGCCGACCTGCTGGACCGCGAAGTTGACCCGCTCCATGAGCGTGCCCCCGTCGATCCACTCCTTGCCGGTATGCCAGCCCTCCACGCTGGGCGGGTCCATCAGCTTCTGGCCCATCGCTCCCATCGCCGCCTGCAGCGTGCCCATCAGCGGCGTCGGGTCCTCGAGCGTCCCCGAGAGCTTGAGCACCCCCGCGACGAACTCCGCCGGCGACTTCACCTTGGCGAACCGCGCCTGCTTGAAGAAATCGGCGTTGAGCAGCGTCCGCATCACCGCGCGCAGGTCGCCCTCCCGCTCCAGGAAGACCGTCGCCAGCGTGTCGATGGCCTCGGGGTCGTTCGGTTCCTGGACGCTCCAGGCCGCTACCTGCGGCTCGTCCGCGACGAAGAAGTTGTAGAGGTGCCGCGAGATGAAGCGCGCCGTCGCCTCCTGCCGCACGATGATGTCGATCACGTCCTCGCCGTTGAAGGGCCCCGTCTCGCCCAGGAACGTCTTCTCGCTGCCGTCGTGGTCCTCGGGCCGGTAGACGAAGCGCGCCGGGTAGGCCCCGTGCGGGTAGAGGGGGATGGGCTGCTCGAAGGTCCAGCCCGTGAAGGCGCGTCCGGCCATCTTCACGTCCGTCTCGTCGTAGGCGCCGATGCCCATCGAGAACAGCTCCAGCAGCTCGCGCCCGTAGTTCTCGTTCGGGTTGTCGTGGTGGTTCTCGCAGTTGTCGAGCCAGTAGATCATGGCCGGGTCCCGCGAGAGCGCGACGAGCAGATCCCGCATCTTCCCCAGCCCGTGCTCCCGGAACGACTGGATCTGGTCCGCCATCGAGAGCATGTGCTCGCCCTTGAACCACGCCGTCGCAAGGACGTGGTGCCAGAACAGGGCCATCTTCTCTTCGAGCGGCCGCTGCGTGTTGACCATGCGGTACACCCAGCGCCCCGCCGAGGCGCCGGTCGTGTCGGGCGCGGTCATCTGCGGGTAGTAGCGGTAGAGAACGTCGTCGCTCACCTCCGCAAAGCGTTCGGGGTGGAGCAGGTCCTCCACTACCTCTTCGTAGGGGCGTTCCGCGAGCGTCTCCAGCTCGCCCGGGGTGGCGCCCACCCCCGCCCGTCGCATCAGGTGCGCCAGTAGCGCCGTCCGCTCGTCAGCCATTGCTTCTCTCCGGGGCTTGCGTCAGCGTGTGGACGCACTATACCCAGCCGGGCAAGGCGATTCAGGCGTCGGAGACCCGCGCTACAGCGCCATCTCCCGCACGTCTCCCGCCACGGCCAGCGGCGCCTCCGTGAGCGCCGCCACCTCTCCCGGCGCCCACCCCGGCGCGACCTCGCGCAGCGTCAGTCCTTCCGGCCCCACCTCCACCACCGCCAGGTCCGTCACGATCAGGTCGACGCACCGCCGGCCTGTCAGCGGGTAGGTGCACTCGCGCAGGATGCGCGCCCTGCCGTCCTTCGTCGTGTGCTCCATCGCCACGATCAGGCGTTTCGCCCCCACCGCCAGGTCCATCGCCCCGCCGATGCTGCCCCCGCCCCGCTCCGGCACCGACCAGTTCGCCAGATCGCCCCGCTCCGACACCTGCAGCCCCCCCAGCACCGCCGTGTCGATGTGTCCGCCCCGGATCATCGCGAACGAGGCGGCGCTGTCGAAGAAGCTCGCCCCCGGGTTCAGGGTGATGGGCTGGCCGCCGGCGTTGATGAGGTCCTGGTCGTACGCCTCCTCGCTGAAGCCGCCGTAGCCGAGGATGCCGTTCTCGGACTGGAGCAGGATGTTCGCCTCCGGCGGCGCGAACGCGGCCACGAGCGTCGGCAGCCCCACGCCCAGGTTCACGGTGCTGCCCGGCGCCAGCTCCCGCGCCACCCGTATTGCGACCAGCTCCCGCGTGAGGCGCGGCCTGTGCTCAGCGGCCATCCCAGCGCACCTCCACGGGGTCGCAGCGCACGATCCGGTCTACGTACACCGCGGGCGTGTGGATCTCCTGCGGGGCCAGTTCGCCCGTCTCCACGATCTCCTCGACCTCCACGATCACGAGGTCGGCCGCCGTCGCCATGACCGCGTTGAAGTTGCGGCCCGCCATCCGGTAGCAGAGGTTCCCGAGCCGGTCCGCCCGGTGCGCCTTTAGGATGGCCACGTCGGCGCGCAGCGGGCGTTCCAGCAGCCACTCCTCCCCCTGCCACGAGAGCACGTCCTTCCCCTCCGCCACCTGCGTCCCCACCCCCGTGCGCGTCAGGAACCCCCCGATGCCTGCGCCCCCCGCCCGGATGCGCTCCGCCAGGGTCCCCTGCGGCACCAGCTCCAGCTCCACCTCGCCGGCGCGGTACTGCTCCTCGAAGCGGCTGGCGCGGGCCGACGAGGCGCGCACCGCGAAGCTCGCGATCGCCTTCGCGATCTGCCCGTCCTCGCACAGCTCGTCGAGCCGGTCCCCGAAGCCGATGTTCGTCGCGATGGCCGTCAGGTTGCGGGTGCCCCGCCGCTTCAGGGCGAAGATCAGGTTCGTCGGCGAGCTGGCCGAGACGAACCCCCCGACCATGACGCGCGCCCCGTCGCTGACTCCGTCCAGGGCTGCGTCGGGTGTGTCGTAGATGGTTGCCGTCATCGCTCGTTCACCGGTGCTGAGGAGTCTGGCCGAAAGGCGTAGGCTGCGCGAACCCGCGCTACGGCGTCAAAGTCCGGAAGGAGAGATAGATTTATGGCGGGAGAGCTCGAAGGCAAGGTTTCCATCATCACCGGTGGCGGTTCCGGCATGGGCCGCTCGTCGGCCCTGATGTTCGCCCGCGAGGGCGCCGCCGTCGCCATCGCCGACGTCAACGACGAGGGCGGCGAGCAGGTTGCGGCCCAGATCGAAGACAGCGGCGGGAACGCCCTCTTCGTCCACACCGATACCTCCAGCGAAGCGGACGTGCTCAACGTCGTCTCGGAGACCGTCGAGAAGTTCGGAAGGCTCGACTCGATGGTCACGGCTGCCGGCATCTCCTACGCCAACTACGTCGAAGGCGACGAGGCTACCGACCCCTTCCTCCATCCCGAGACGGCCACCATCCTCAACAAGCCGACGGAGCGCTGGCAGAAGGTCATCGACGTCAACCTGACCGGCGTCATGCTCTGCGCCCGCGAGGCCGCCCGCCAGATGGTGGCCGAGGGCCACGGCGGCACGATCGTCAACTTCTCCTCGATCGCGGCCTACGGCCCCTCCCCCGGAATCATGGACTACTGCGTCGCGAAGGTCGGCGTGGTCATGCTGACGCGCTGCTTCGCGGTTGAGTTCGGCCCCCACGGCATCCGCGTCAACGCTGTCGCCCCGGGCCCCATCGACACGCCCATGACGGCCTCGCTGCAGCGCACGGGCGCGCTCCAGCAGCAGGGCGGCTCCCTTCCGCTCGGGCGCATGGCCCAGCCCGAAGAGGTCGCCGAGGCCGTCCTGTTCTTCACCAGCGACCGTTCCAGCTACGTCACTGGCAAGACGCTCGGCGTCGACGGCGGCACCAACACCGTCTAGGCGAGCGCCGGAGCCCGGAAGGAGAGGTCCATGGCAGGAGAGCTTGAAGGCAGGGTTTCCATCATCACCGGCGGCGGTTCCGGCATGGGCCGCTCGGCCGCCCTGATGTTCGCGCGTGAGGGCGCCGCCGTCGCCATCGCCGACGTCAACGACGAGGGAGGCGAGCAGGTTGCGGCCCAGATCGAAGACAGCGGCGGCGACTCGCTCTTCGTGCACACCGATGTGTCCAGCGAACAGGATGTGCTCAACGTCGTCGCCGAGACGGCCGGCAAGTTCGGCCGCCTCGACTCGATGGTGACGGCAGCCGGCATCTCCTACGCCAACTACGTCGAGGGCGATGACGACACCGATCCCTTCCTCCACCCGGAGGCGGGCTCCAACCTGAACAAGCCCACGGAGGCGTGGCAGAAGGTCATCGACGTGAACCTCACGGGCGTCATGCTCTGCGCCCGCGAAGCGGCCCGCCAGATGGTGAACGAGGGCCACGGCGGCACGATCGTCAACTTCGCCTCGATCAACGCCTACAACCCCTCCCCCATCCTGACCGACTACAGCGTCTCGAAGGCCGGCGTCGTCATGCTCACGCGTTGTTTCGCGGTTGAGTTCGGCCCCCACGGCATCCGCGTCAACGCCGTCGCTCCCGGCCCCATCGAGACGCCCATGCTGGAGCGCGTGCACAGGGCCCAGGTGTCCGGGGGCGACCCGTGGGGGAACGTGCCCCTCCAGCGCACGGCCCAGCCCGAGGAGGTCGCCGAGGCCGTCCTCTTCCTGGCAAGCGAGCGCTCCAGCTACGTCACCGGCAAGACCCTTGGCGTCGACGGCGGCATCAGCACCGTCTAGAGGCTGTTTTTCACCAACGACCCACCCAGCACCAGGATTCCGGAGGAAAGAACCATGGCAGGAGAGCTCGAAGGCAGGGTTTCGATCGTGACCGGCGGCGGGTCCGGCATGGGCCGGGCGACGTCGCTGCTCCTCGCACGCGAGGGCGCGGCCGTCGCCATCGCCGACGTGAACGACGAGGGCGGCGAGCAGACCGCCGCCCAGATCGAGGACCTGGGCGGCGAATCCCTCTTCGTCCACACCGACGTCTCCAGCGAGGGGGATGTCGTCAACGCCGTGGCCGAAGCGGCCGGCAAGTTCGGCAAGCTCGACTCGATCGTCACCGCTGCCGGCATCTCCTACGCCAACTACCTCGAAGGCGACGACGACACCGACCCCTTCCTCCACCCGACGGAGGCCGGCTCCAGCCTCAACCGCCCCACGGAGTTCTGGCAGAAGGTCCTCGACGTCAACCTCACGGGCGTCATGCTCTGTGCGCGCGAGGCCGCCCGCCAGATGGTCAAGGAGGGCCACGGCGGCACGATCGTCAACTTCGCCTCGACCGCCGCCTACAACCCCTCCCCCAACATGACCGACTACTGCGTCTCCAAGACCGGCGTCGTCATGCTCACGCGCTGCTTCGCCGCCGAGTTCGGCCAGCACGGCATCCGCGTCAACGCCGTCGCCCCCGGCCCCATCGAGACGCCCATGCTGGCGCGCGTGCACCGCGCGCGCGGCGGCGACGCCGGCTTCCGGACCCTCCCACTTGGCCGCACCGCCCAGCCGGAGGAGGTCGCCGAGCTGGTCCTCTTCTTCACCAGCGAGCGTTCGAGCTACGTAACCGGCAAGACGCTCGGCGTCGACGGCGGCACCAGCACCGTCTAGGGGCGAAGCCGGCCCCTACAGTTCCTCGAGCGGGCGCGAGGGCCCCTGCGAGACGATCTCGTCCAGCGCCAGGAGCGCCTCGAGCGTGTCCTGCACGCGCAGCGGCACGGCGAACTCGCGCGGGATGAGCGGCCGGTTGATCGCCGCGAAGAAGAACTCGCGCGCGTACCTGGGCACCTCGTCCTCGGTCAGCAGCAGGAGCCCGTAGTTCGCCTGCCGCACGAGCCGTTCCGCCACCTGCTCGTGCGGCGGCCCCAGCGGCTGCTCCGACCCGTCGTCCATGCCCAGTGCGATCGGCCGCGTGCTCTCGTGGAAGGGCCCCTCGCCCTCGTAGGAGATGCGCATGTAGGTGATGACGTGCCCGTCGGCGCTCTCTTCGGTGCAGAGCCCGCCGATCCGTTCGAACCGTCCCCGCATCGCAGCCTCCCCGCCCGCCGATCGTTACAGGGTTTCGCAGGGGGATGGCAACCCCTCGACCCTCCCACGAACCCCACCACGCACTGTATTGCCCGACATTACGAAGTCTTAACGTTCACCGGGCGGTACAAGCGTCGGAGTCGTACGCTAGAAGCAGGCTGGAGGTGAGCGTGGTCATGAAGTGCGAATTCCTCACGCTCGCCGACGCCGCCCAGGTCCAGGGCGACCGCATCCTCATCCTCGGCCGCGGCCTGCACTGCCTGACCACGGGCGGGGGCTTCCCCTTCAAGCACCACCTGGGGGTCGCCGCGAGCCTCCTCGTCGGCGGACTGGAGACCAACCAGCCGCACCACTACACCTTCCGTGTCAGCCCCGAGAACGCCGCGGGCGAGTTCGTCGACGTCGAGGGAGACTTCGAGAAGGCCCGTCCCGACGACACCCCTCCCGACGACGACCAGCACATGCTGCTCGCCGCCAACCTCGCCCCGAGCTTCGAGAGCGCCGGCGCCTACGTCCTGCGCATGCTCGTCGACGGCGAGGAGCTCGCCCGCACCAACTTCACCGTGCTCGACTCGGCCCCCGTCGCCGCCTCCTAGCCGCTCACCGCCACCCTCTGGAGCGCCCCCTCCCAGCCGTGCTAGGCTCGTAGGCGAGTTGGGGACTCGTCTAATGGTAGGACAGCAGATTCTGGATCTGTATGTGGGGGTTCGACTCCTCCGTCCCCAGCCAACCCCACTCCCGTCCTGATTCCCGCTTCGCCGCCGTCGTGCCGGCTCCCGGCGAGGGTTGTCCCTCGTCCGCGAAGGGGAAGGTGTGGTAGTAGTAGCGCGGGAGTACTGCATGCCGTTGGACTGGGCGACCGCCGAGCTGCTGGAGCAGATGGCCGCGGGGGGCGGCAAGCCCCTGCACGAGAGCAGCGTCGAGGAGGCGCGGGCGCTCGCTGCCGGCTTGGCCGATCAGGTCGGGCCCGCCCCGGCGATGTTCCGCGTCGAGGAGCACAGCCTCGCCGTGCCGGGCGGCGCCGTGCCGCTCCGCGTGCTCGTCCCGCTCGAACGGCCCGCCGGCGTCATCGTCTACTACCACGGAGGCGGCTGGGTCGTCGGTTCCATCGACGAGACCGACACGGTCGCGCGCAAGCTGGCCGAGCGCACGTCGTGCGCGGTCGTCCTCGTCGACTACCGCCTCGCGCCCGAGCATCGGTACCCGGTGGCCGTCGAAGACTCGTGGGCGGCGCTGGAGTGGGTCGGCGAGCACCTTGAGAGCATCGCCGCGCCGGGCGCGCCCCTGTTCGTCGCCGGCGACAGCGCCGGTGGCAATCTCGCGGCCGTGATGGCGTTGCGGGCGCGCGACCGTGGCGGGCCGGCGATCGCGGCGCAGATCCTGATCTACCCCGTTACCGACGCCGACTTCGAGCGGCCGTCCTACATCGACCCGGAGAACCAGCTGCTCCTGACCCGCGAGGCGATGGTCTGGTTCTGGGACCACTACGCGCCCGACCACGGGCGCCGCCTCGAGGCGGACGCCTCCCCCCTGCGCGCCGCCGACCTCGCCGGCCTCCCCCCGGCAGTCGTTCTGACAGCCGAGTACGACGTGCTTCGCGACGAGGGCGAGGCCTACGCCGAGCGCCTCCGGGAGGCCGGCGTGCCGGTGAACTTCATCCGTTACGAGGGCCAGATGCACGGCTTCTTCATGCTCCTGGTGCTGCACGGCAGCGAGCGGGGCTTTCAGCAGGTGGTGAAGGCGGTGCGCGCGGTGATCTACGAACGCTCCAGAGAGGCCGCTGAGTCGGTACAGTAGCCGGCGCAGGTGGTCCCGCAAGCGCCGATCGACGAGGAGAATTGAGATGACGACCGACACCAGCCGCGAGGAACTCGACGCCGTCGTCGTTGGCGCCGGGTTCGCCGGCATGTACATGCTCCACCGGCTGCGCGATGTGCTCGGCCTTTCGGCTCGCGTGTTCGAAGCGGGGGATGACGTTGGCGGCACCTGGTACTGGAACCGCTACCCCGGGGCGCGCTGCGATTCGGAGTCATACCTCTACTGCTACTCCTTCGATAAGGACCTGGCCCAGGAGTGGACCTGGAGCGGCAAGTACCCGGAGCAGCCCGAGATCCTGCGCTACCTCAGCCACGTTGCCGACCGGTTCGACCTGCGCCGCGGCATCCAGTTCGAGACGCGCGTCACCGCGGCGCACTTCCGCGAGGACCTGAACCGCTGGGAGATCGAGACGGACCAGGGTGACCGTGTGCTCGCCCGCTACTTCATCACGGGGGTCGGCTGTATCTCTGCGGGACAGGTCCCCGAGATCGAGGGCCTCGAGAACTTCCAGGGCGAGTGGCACCACACCGGTGCGTGGCCGCACGAAGGCGTCGACTTCGCGGGCAAGCGCGTCGGCGTGATTGGCACCGGTTCGAGCGGCGTCCAGGCGATCCCCGTGATCGCCAGGCAGGCCGACCAACTGACGGTCTTCCAGCGCACCCCGCAGTACACGATCCCGGCTCGCCACGGCACCGTCACGCCCGAGTTCCTCGAAGAGGTCAAGGGTCAGTACGACGAGATATTCGAGAAGACCCGCTGGTCGGCGGGTGGCACGCCCTACGGCGAGCCCGAGCGCTCGGCCCTGGACGTCGACGACGAGGAGCGCCGCGGCGTCTACGAGGCCGCCTGGGAGGAGGGCGGGTTCCGCTTCCTCCTGACGACGTTCAGCGACATCCGCGTCGACCGGCGGGCGAACGACACCGCCGCGGAGTTCATCCGCTCCAAGATCCGCGAGGTCGTCGACGACCCGGATACCGCCGAGAAGCTGCTGCCCCGCGACCACCCGTTCGGGGCGAAGCGCACGCTCATCGATACCAACTACTACGAGACCTACAACCGCGACAACGTCGACCTGGTCGACATCCGTCACGCGCCGATCGAGGAGATCACCGCGAACGGCCTCCGCACCCGGGACGGCGAGTACGAGCTCGACGTGATCGTGTTCGCCACCGGCTACGACGGCATGACGGGCGCGTTCAACCGGATGGACATCCGCGGCCGTGGCGGCGAGCGGCTCAGGGAGAAGTGGGCGGAGGGGCCGAGGGCGTACCTGGGGCTGTCCCCGGCGGGGTTCCCCAACATGTTCATGATCACCGGCCCGGGCAGTCCCTCGGTGCTGAGCAACATGCCGCCGACGATCGAGCAGCACGTCGAGTACATCTCGGACTTCATCGCCTACATGCGCGAGCACGACCTCGAGACCGCCGAGGCTGAGGCCGGCGCCGAGGCGGAGTGGGTCGACCACGTGAACCAGACGGCGAGCGAGACGCTCTACATGCTGGCGGACTCCTGGTACCTGGGCGCCAACATCCCCGGCAAGCCGCGGGTCTTCATGCCCTACGCGGGCGGACTGGACGTCTACCGCGAGAAGTGCGACGAGATCGCCGCCGCCGGCTACGAGGGATACGTGCTCCACAGCCGGGAGCCGGTCAAAGCCTGAGCCCCCGGCGCATGGGCTCGCCTCACGGGCTGTCCCCGGCCGAGCCGGCGCGCTCGGCGGCGTAGTCCGTGAGTTCGCCCAGCAGGAAGCGGAAGTCGCGGTAGGCATCGGTCCCGCTGAGCTCCAGCCGCAGCAGGCGGAGCTCATCCCGCAACTTCGAGAGGTCCCCATGGACGCCGGCGGCGTCCGGCTGGGCGCTCTCGTGCTCGGACGAGAGCGCGCTGTAGCGGTCGGCCGTCAGCGCCACGATCGCCCCCAGCCGGAACAGGGAGTCGTCGAGCGTGTCGAACCGCGAGTCAACCCGGCCCCCGATATCGGCCTGCTGGCTGCGCCCCTCGCCGGAGCTCGGGTCGACCCAGCGGACCTCCACCGACCCCAGCGTCACCGGTGCGTCGCCCCCCTTCATGGCGCCGCCGTCCTCGTGGAGCTCCACTTCGTAGAAGACCGTCGTGGCCGCCGCCGAATAGATCTCGGCGAACTCCTTGCGGTTCTCTTCGAAGGTGTGGTCCGGTGTGACGCGGTTCTCGTACCCGAGGATGCGCCACGCCTTCACGGCGCCCGGGTCCCAGGTCACCTGTGCGCGGGTCTGGTCGGCGAACGGCGTCGAGAGGGCGAGCCAGTTCTCGCGGCCGAACGTCTCGCGCGCCTGACCCGTGTCGTTCAGGTAGCGGTACCAGCCGTTGCCGTGCTGGGCGAGCTGCTCCAGCAGGTAGTCGTTGTAGTTCCCGAGCCCGACGCCGATGGTGATCAGCCGCAGCGGGTTCAGGCTGTCGGTCTCGGGAGATGAGCCGAGGATCCCGAACGGGTCCGTCACGTCCACGTTCGCGACGCCGTCCGACATCAGGATGATGTAGTTGTAGGCCTCCGGACGCTCGCGGCGGGCCGCGTCGGCGAGCTGCACGCCGAGGTTGAGGCCGGCCTGCACGTTCGTGTTGTCGTGCGGGTTCAGCCGGGCGATGGACTGCACCACGTCCTCGTCGTCCGGGGTGGTGTGCTCCACGGTGTAGGCGTCGATGACGGACGTGGTGAAGTGCACGACGGCGATGCGGTCGCGTTCGCCCAGGCTCTGGCGGATGGTTTCGGCCGCCTCTCGCGCAATCGCCACCCGGTTGCCGCCGGACATCGACCCCGATGCATCGAGCACGAGCGTCACGTTGAGCGGCGTGTCGTCGGGAAGCTGCGGGGCCTGGAAGGCGATGCGCACGAGCTGCAGGTTGGCCTCAAGCGGGTGGCGGGCGGCGGCGGTCGTGATGCCGTAGCTGCCAGTGTCCTCGGGGAGGGGGTAGTCGTAGTCGAAGGCGTTCACCCACTCCTCGGCGCGCACCGAATCCGGCTCCACGTTGTAGTGGTTCTTGGCCCAGGTCAGCGCGAGGAGGTACGAGGTGCGGTCAACGTCGAGGCTGAAGGTCGAGACCGGGTCGACCGCCGTCGCCACGAAGGGCAGGCGGCTGTAGTCCCTGAAGGTCGTGTCCTCGGGCTGACCCCGCTGGATCTGCCCGAAGAGGTCGGCGGGGCTTCCCCCGCCCTTTCCCGCCGACCCGCCGATGCCAACCACGGCGCGGCTGGCCTGGGCGCGTACCTGCCCCTGCTCACGGCGGGAGGTCCGGGTCGTCGCGCAGCCGTCGCACGAGTAGTCCTGCCCGGCCGCCGTCGACTCCTCCCCGGGGGCAGCTTCCGTGGGCTCGACCTTGGCGGCGGTGTCCTGGGCCGTCACGGGCTCGTTCTGCTGACCGGGGACCATTGCCACGGGGGTTCCGGGGTCGTCGCCCGGGTCGTCGACGGTGCCGCCGTAGGCGACAAGCGCCAGGGCGAGCAGCGCCGCGGTCGCTCCCCCCACCAGGATCCGGGATATCCACCTCGTGAGCCGCATGTGAGCCTCCTGCCGGGCCGCGACGCGCCGGGTTGCCCGCCCCCACATCACCGCGCGGAACCGCTAGTTGGTGTGCGGTCCTTGCTGTCCGTGGCCCGACTGTAGGGACGAAAGTGCCGAATTACCCCGTCCGTTTTCGGCGAATTTCGGGCAATTTCCGGCGGGGCTCCGGGTTGGTCTCCCGGTTGGAGGGGAGGGGTCGCGGGCTGCCTGCGGGAGGCGGATACTGGGCCGCGCACAGGCAAGATTCAGACCAGATCCAGACTGGAGTTGACCATGCCGTTCACGAATCCCGGGTTCCTCGTCTCGACCGACTGGCTGGCGGAACACCTGCTCGACGGCGACGTCCGCGTTTTCGAGGCGACGGTGTTCTTGCGCCCCGGCGACGGCGGCGGCTTTCGCGTCGAGTCGGGGCGCGGGGAGTACGAGTCGGGGCACATTCCCGGCGCCGGATTCCTCGACCTGCAGGCCGACTTCTCCGACAACGAGCAGCGCCTGCGCTTCATGATGCCCTCCGCCGAGGCGTTCGCTGAGGCGGCCGGACGGCACGGCATCTCCGAGTCCTCAAGGCTGGTCCTCTACGACCGATCCGGTTCGATGTGGGCCGCGAGGCTGTGGTGGATGTTCCAGTCGATGGGGTGCCGGCGCGCGGCCGTGCTCGATGGCGGCTGGACGCGCTGGACCGCCGAGGACCGCGCCGTCTCAACGGACCCGGCGACGTACGAGGCCACCACCTTCACGCCGACCCCCGACCCCGGGCGGTTCGCCGACCTCGACGAGGTCCGGGCGTTCATCGAGGCCGGCGACACGGCCGGGAGCTGCCTCATCAACGCCCTCGGGCGGGACCAGCACTCGGGCGCCGACGGTGGGCAGCGGTACGGCCGCGCGGGGCACATCCCCGGCGCGGTCAACGTGCCGGCGATGGAGCTGACCGATCCCGAGACCGGGCTCTACCGCCCCGCGGAGGAGTTGGCGTCACTCTTCGAGCATGCGGGCGCGGACAGGACCCAGCGCGTCGTGACCTACTGCGGCGGCGGCATCGCTGCCTCCAGCGACGCCCTCGTCCTCTCGCTCCTGGGGTACGAGGACATTGCCGTCTACGACGCCTCGATGTCCGAGTACGCCGCCGACCCGTCCCTGCCGCTGGTGGTCGACTAGCCGCCCCACCCGCCCCCCGGCGCCTATTCGACCGTGATCGTTGCCGGGTCGACGCCCAGCCTCACGAGTATCGCGTCGAGCTCCGCCTCGTTTCGCATCTCCCGCACCAGCGCCATGAATGCGAGAAGGTCGCCCGTCTCCTCCCACACGCGTTCGACCTTCGGTCCGATCGGGTCCGATGACTGCGGCAGGGTGGCGTACGAGCCGTAGAAGGCGAAGTAGGCCTGGTTGATCTTGCGGATGTAGATTCCGTGTTCCGCCAGATGCAGGCGGCGCTCCTCCATCAACGCCTCCGCCTCCGCCACCCGGCCCTCCGCCAGCAGGTCGTCGACCGCAAGCCGCAACTCGCGCATCTCCGTACTGAAGGCGAGCGACGACCGCTCCCGTGGCGGCGCGCGTCCGTCTGCCCCCTCGGGCAGGTCGATCGGGTGCCGTTCCCGGGCGATGCGCGCGATCTCCACCTCCGCCACGTTGGCTACCGTCTCGTTCAGCGTGGGTCCGTCGGGCGTGTTGTAGGCGATCCCCAGCGGGTAGAAGGCGAGGTAGAAGTGGACCCACTCATGCGCCGCAGTCCGCAGGACCGAGTAGTACGACCGGTCCTCGCGAATGATCGCCGGGTAGACCGCAAGCCCGCCGATGGGCAGCACCACCGACACCGTGTCCTCGTCGTCCGTGTGCGCCTCGATCCGCTCGATCGCGTCCAGCGTCAGGTCCGGTTGCAGGAGCGTATACCCCTGTGCCCGGATCTCGTCCCGGGGGGAGCGCACGAGGACCTGTGGCGGGTTCGTCAGTTCGATGTCCACCGCCGGCCAGAGCATCGTCACTCCCTCGAAAAGCGGGAGCGGCCGCTCCAGCCCCGCCGCCACGACCGCGTCCGCCACATATCCCTCGATGATGCGCTCGACGTCGTTCTCGTAGAGCGCACGCTCGTTCGCCAGCGCCTCCAACAGCGCCCGGTCCGGCGACTCGGCCTGCAGTTCGGCCCGGATCGCGGATGTCAGCCGAAAGTACGTTTCCAGCCGCTCCGCTTCCTCCGCCTCGTTGAGCGCCTCCCCGACGCCCAGCAGGCTGAAGACGGACCCCGCCAGGTGTTCCGCCTCCCATCGCCACACCGAATACTCCTCGCTTCCCACCGGCCCGCGCGCCACCAGCAGGCTGAGCGCGATCACGAGCGCCAGCGTGAACGTCGCTGCCGCCGTCGTCGACAGCAGCAACAGCGGCGGCTGCCACGGGCGCAGCTCCACCGGCGAAGTGTCCAGCCCGGAGGGGCGCAGGCCCTTCATCCCTCCAGTCTAGGGTCTGCCTCCCCGCCCCCGCCTTTCCCGGCGATACAATGAGCACGCTTATGGCAGCAGGGTCGCCGGCAGCCCCGGGAGCGGCGCTCGAACACCCATCCGCGCGCCGCCTGCGCTACGCCTCCTTCGAGATGCGTGTCGCTGCCGTTGCCATCGACGCCCTCGTTCTGTTCTTCGTCGCGGGAGTGCTCATCATCGCCGGCTCGGTCAACCTGCTCCTCTCCTCGGACTTCGATCGAGTCGACGCCTCAGGCAGCTCCATCAGCCTCTTCTGGGCGCTCGTCGGGGCCGTGCCCGCCGCCTGCTTCCTCTACTTCTTCCTCGGGTTCGCCTTCTGGGGGAAGACCGCCGGCGCCGCCATCATGCGGATAAGCGTGGTGCGCTCCGACGGCGGCGACCTCGGCCTGGTCGGCGCCCTCGCCCGCGTGACCGGCATGCTCAGCTACGTGCTCGTCCTGGGCATCGGCGCGGTCCTCGCCTACGTCCTGCGCGGAACCCCCGCCGCCGCCGGCCTGTTCGTCGGTATCAGCCTGCTTGGCTGCGTCGCCGGCCTGCTCTGGGCCGTCTTCGACCCCTACCGGCGCGCCCTGCACGACCGCATCGCCGGGACCATCGTCGTGCAGGGCGTGTAGGGTGATCGGATGCTGAGCCGCCGTTCGAACTTCCCCCGGCGCGGGCCCGTCAGCGAGCGCGTATTCGGGAAGGCCTACGCCGAAGCCGAGCACGGTGGTACCTGGCTCGCCTCCGGGCTGTTCGCCATCACCCTCTTCCTGTTCATCGCTTCCCTGAGCGTCTACGAGATCACCCGCCCTGATCGCGCCCAGGCGCTCCTCGCCGCCGGCATCGCCTCCCTCACCGATATTGACGCGACTCTCGAGGAGAACCTCCCCGCCCTGCGCGACGAGGCCCGCTCGTCCACGGAGGAAACGGTCCAGCTGCCCGAGTACCCCCTCCCCATCACCCTCAGCCGCCTTGAGGCCCTTACCGCCGACACCCCCACCCTCCGCGCCATCGTCCTCGACCGCTCCGCCAAGCTCGTCTACGCCACGGGACTGGACGCCTTCGACGAGACGGGCGAGCAGGCATCCGATCTCTTCTCGATCTACAACGTCATCCGCGAGCTCGTCGGCTTCCTCACCGGCGACGTTCACGACCGCGCCCGCTGGTTGGCGCTCGCCAGCCTCGTCCTGGCAAGCGTCCTGGGGGCCGCCACGCTCGCCCTCAACCGCGGGTTCGCGCGCTTCACCTCCTTCGGGCTCGCCGTGCTGCTCGCCGCGGCGCCCGGCTATTTGATCGCCCGTGGCGGGAGCTATCTCATCGACCGTTTCGGTTCGGCGGACCCCTTCGTCGTCGACCTCCAGCTGCTCGTGCAGGTCATGCTCGACGTTCCCGAGCGCAACTTCCTGATCGCCGGCTCCCTCGGGCTCATCATCGCCTTCGCCGGCAGGGTTCTCGGCTTCATTGCCGATCACCTCTTCTCGGACGAGTCGCTCGACCCCAACGCCTACGACACCGGCCCCACCCTCCCCTTCGCCGCCGTCCCCGGCCCGACCCACGAGCTCTCGCGGCGCGGGGGCCTGCGGCTGCCCGACCTGGGCGCACTCCGGCAGCGCTTCGGCGGGATGTCACTCCCCGCCCGTCCCCCCGCCGCCCCTCCTCCCCGCCGCGAGCCCGAGGTCGGCGGCGCCCGCGACGAGGACGGCTAGGCCGCACTCACGCCACTCGCCACGCCTGGCGTCAGCCGCCGGTGGCAGCCATTTCGAGGAGCTTGCCGACCGTCCTCCAGGCTCGACCCGTGCTGGTGGTCGAGAGGGCGGAGTCGAAGTAGCTGTTGGTGAGCTTGCTGCGGGCGAACCCGTTCGGACAGTGAAGAAAGACCTCGCGACCCACGACCGCGAACTCGTCGCCGGGCGAGCGATTCGGGTCCAGCGCTTCAACGCGCTCGGGATCCGGGAGGTCGGCCAGGAAGAGGACGAGCAGCTTGTCCGCTTCGGCCCCGGCGAACGGGTTCGCCTCAACCGTCGCCCGGAGCTCCGCGGCCGTTCGCGTGACCACCGGAACGCGATAGCCGAAGCGATCCCGGATCGAGGCGCTGATCAGGGAGGGGATGGCGTCCGCAGGCGTGGCGCCGGCGCGAAAGAGCACGTTCCCGCTCTGGATGTAGGTCCGCACGTCCTCGCACCCCGCCTCCCGAAATAGGGCAGCGAGGTCCTTCATCGGCAGCTTGTTCTTCCCGCCGACGTTGATCCCGCGAAGCAGGGCGATGTTCAGGGTGCTTCCCATCAGTCGCCTACCCCCACCGGCAGGACGCTGCTTGGGCACGACGCCTCCAGCGGGCACGCCTCGCAGTTCGGCGCCCGCGCGCCGCACGTCCGCCGCCCGTGCTTGATCAGCAGCATGTGGAAACGGTAGTAGAGGTCGGGCGGCGCCAGCGCTTCGAGCCGTTCGTGTGCCTGCTCCGGCGTCGTCTTCGGGGGCACCAGCGCCAGCCGCTTCGCGACCCGCTCCACGTGCGTGTCCACCGGCAGCGCCGGCCGCCCCAGCGCGAACAGCAGCACGCAGGCCGCCGTCTTCGGCCCCACGCCCGGCAAGCCCCGCAGCCACGTGCGGGCCTCCTCCAGTGGTTCCTCCTCCAGGAACGCGAGGTTCCAGTCCGGCGCGCGCTCCCGGACCGCCTCCAGGATGCGCTTGATGCGCGGCCCTTTCTGCTGCGCCAGCCCGCCCGTCTGGATCGTCGCGATCAGCTCCTCCAGCGGCGCCTCCGCGACCGCGTCCCAGTTCGGGTAGCGCCGCATGAGCTGGACGAACGCGCGACCGCTGTTCCTGTCCGATGTGTTCTGGGAGAGCACCGTCAGCACCAGCTCCGCCACCGCGTCGCCGTGCGGCCGCGACTCCGGCTCGCCGTACAGCTCGCCCAGGGCCTCCATGATCGCGTCCGGATCGAGGGTCACCTCGACATTCTGGCACGCGCCATCCCCGCTACGCCTCCGTCCCTTACGATCGTCCCGTGACTGCACACGAGATCCGGCTGACGGACCTGACCGGCTGCGGCGGCTGAGCGTCCAAGGCGGGCCCTGAGGCCCTGGCGCAGGTTCTGTCGCCACTGACCGAGGCGTTCGACCCCGAAGCGCATCCCGACCTCCTCGCCGGGCTCGGGACGCCCGATGATGCCGCCGTCTACCGCATCAACGCGCGCACCGCCGTTATCGCCACCCTCGACTTCTTCGCCCCGCTCGTCGACGACCCCTGGCACTACGGCGCCATCGCCGCCGCCAACGCCATGTCCGACGTTTACGCGATGGGCGGCGAGGTCGTACTCGCCCTCAACGTCGCCGCCTTCCCCGAGGACCTGCCGCCGGATGTCGCCGCCGGCATCATCCGTGGCGGCGCCGACAAGGTGGCCGAGGCCGGCGGCGCCGTCGCCGGCGGCCACACGGTCTGGGACGACGAACCCAAGTACGGCCTCAGCGTGCTGGGCCTTGCCAATCCCTCCCGCCTGCTCCGCAAGGCCGCCCTCCGCCCCGGCGATCGCCTCTACCTGACCAAGCCCCTCGGCACGGGCGTCATCCTCTCCTCGACCGGCAGCGGTCGCGGCGACCCCGCCTGGCTGGACGCGGCAATCGACTCGATGCTGCGGCTCAACCGCCACGCCGCCCATCTCGCCGTCGCCGCCCGCCTGCGCGCCGCCACCGACGTCACCGGCTTCGGCCTGCTCGGGCACCTCTGGGAGATGGTCGAGCGCTCCGGCGTTGCCGCCACCGTCGACGCCTCCGCCCTCCCCCTCCTCCCCGGCGCGCGCGAATCCGCCGCCATGGACGCCCACACCGGCGGCGAGGGCCGCAACCGCGACTGGGTCGGCGATAGCCTCACCGTGGGCGGGAACGTCCCGCCCGAGCTCGCCGCCATCGCCTTCGACCCCCAGACCTCCGGCGGCCTCCTCCTCGCCTGCCCCGCCCGCAAGGCGAAGGCCCTCGAAGCCGCCTTCGCCGCCGACCACGAACCCCTCCACCCCATCGGCCGCGTCCGCCGGGGCGAGCCGGGCATCACGCTCCGCTAGGGTCACTTCTTCTGCCCGAGTGCCTATGAGGTCTCGCCCGCCTCGAGATTGCTGATGAGGTCCAGGAGGCCGGCCGGCTCCCAGGCGCGGTAACGGCGTGACCGGCCGAGGGGGGTCAGCACGCCGGCGCTCTCAAGTTGGGCGAATGCCTGGTTGACCGCTGGCTGACTCCGTCCTGTCGCCTCCACGGCGTCGGCAACGGTCAGCGCCGGGTATTCCGGCAGCGAGTCGATGATTGCCCAGGCGGTGGCATGGGAGCGGGGCTTCTCTGTCTCCTGCAGGCGGCGGCGCCAGAACTCCTGGAGGTCAACGACGAGATCGTGATAGTGGATCGCCAGATCCGTCGCTCGCGCGGTCGCCGACGCGAAGAACGTGACCCACTCGTCCACCCGTCCCTCCCGGAATCCGACGAGGCCCCCGATGTAGGAGTCTCGGAGGTTGGAGAGAGCCACACTGATAGGCGGGACGAAGCGTGGCGCGAGACCCCGGCGGCGGAGCAGCGCCTGCACAAACGCGCGGCCAGTACGCCCGTTACCGTCGTCGAAGGGGTGAATGGTCTCGAACTGAGCGTGCGCGATCGCAGCCTGCAGCAGTGGCGGCGCCTCCTCCGACTCGCTGAACTCACAGAGGTTCTCCAGTAAATCGCCGACCGCCTCGGGGGGAGGTGGCACGTAGTCTGCTCCGCACGGGTTGTAGTCGTTGCCGCCGATCCAGTTCTGGCTGTCCCGCAGCTTGCCTGCGGAACGGCCCGTGACGTCGCGCTCCATGAGGATGGCGTGGATCTCCAGGAGATCGTTGGGGGAAAGCCGGCGGGCATCAGCGGTGCGCTGCACCGCCTCTTCCATGGCGTCAATGTTCGCGATGATCTCGGAGACCTGCCGCCCGACGCTGCGTCCTGCCCGCCTCTGCGCTTCGGCCAGCGCCAGTGCCCGTGCGTCTGCCTGCATGCCCTCGACTTTCGATGAGGCGATCGACTCCGTCCGCAGGAGCAGCCGCGAGAGCGATGCCATGGTCGTTGGGGGCATTCCGTCCAGCGCCAGCACCTTTCGCTCCACTTCCGACAGGGTTGCCGCCACATCGGAAGGGAGGGCGAAGTCCTCATGCTGGAGAGGGTCGGGGATGAACGTCTCGTACGCGCAGGCACGGCGGTACCGCGGTGGGGCATACAGAGTGGGGTCATGTCGCCAGACTCGGCGGACGGCTCTCCCTCGCATGATCCTTTCGCTGTCCCCTCTTCTCAAATAAGGTTCCTCCTGAAGTTTATGCCCGTTCCCTTCTTAACAGAAGGTTTCTCCTGAAGTTTATCCGCCGGTTCTCTCTAACAGAAGGTTTCCCACTATCCTTTTGGTAGGACGCGACATTCAAGAAGGTTCTATCTGCCCCGCACGCTGCGCTAGCGCGCCCGCCCTCCCCTTCCTACACTGCCCCCATGACCGCCACCGCCACCGAGTTCGAGACCGTCATCGGGCTTGAGGTGCACTGCCAGCCCATCACCCAGAGCAAGATGTTCTGCGGGTGCAGCGCCGAGTACTCCGGCGCCGAGCCCAACACGCACGTCTGCCCGGTTTGCCTGGGCCTTCCGGGCGTCCTGCCCGTCATCAACGAGGAGGCCATCCGCCTCATCGTCAAGACGGGCCTCGCCCTCAACTGCGAGATATCCGGCTTCTCCAAGTTCGACCGCAAGAACTACCCCTACCCGGACCTGATGAAGGGCTACCAGGTCAGCCAGTACGACCTCCCCATCTGCCACGACGGCTGGCTCGATGTCGACGTCGAGGGCGAGCGCACCCGCGTCGGCATTACCCGCGTCCACATGGAGGAGGACACCGCCCGCCTCTTGCACCGCACCGACCCCATCACCGGCGAGGGCTACAGCCTCATCGACATCAACCGCTCGGGCACGCCCCTCATGGAGATCGTGAGCGAGCCCGACATCCGCTCGCCCGAGGAGGCGCGCGCCTACCTTGTGAGCCTGCGCGCCATCCTCCGCGCCATCGATGCCAGCCGCGCCAACATGGAGGAGGGCAACTTCCGCTGCGACGCCAACATCAGCTTGCGCCCGCGCGGCCAGGAGGCGTTCGGCTCCAAGGTCGAAGTCAAGAACATGAACAGCTTTCGTGCTGTCTACGAAGCGCTGGTCTTCGAGATGGCGCGGCAGGCGTCCGTGCTCCGCGAGGGCGGCGACATCCCCCAGGAGACGCGCGGCTGGGACCAGGACCACCAGGAGACGGTTTCCCAGCGCTCCAAGGAAGAGGCCAACGACTACCGCTACTTCCCCGAGCCCGACCTTCCCCCGCTCGCCCTCAGCCGCGACTTCGTCGAAGGCGTCCGCGCCGAGCTCCCCGAGCTTCCCGCCACCCGCCGCGAGCGCTACCTCGGGCTCGGCCTCTCCGACTTCGAGGCCTCGACCCTCGCCGAGGCCCGCGACCGCTCCGATTTCGCCGACGCCGTTGCCGCCGCCCTCCCCTTCGACCCCGCCCGCGCCGCCAAGCTCGCCGCCAACTGGGTCCTCGGCGAGGTCGGACGCTGGGCGAACGAGCACGAGGCCGAGGTGGAGCAGTTCCCCCTCGAGCCCGGCGCGCTCGCCGAGCTGATCGAGCTCGCCGAGGGTGAGACCATCACCGGCCAGGTCGCGAAGCAGGTGTTCGACGAGATGGTCGCGAGCGGCAAGGCCGCCGCCGCCATCGTCGAAGAGGGCGGGCTCGCGCAGGTCCGCGAGAGCGATGAGCTGGTCGCCATCGTGCGCCGGGTCATCGCCGAGAACGAGAAGGCCGTCGCCGATTACCGCGGCGGCAAGACAGCCGCCATCAAGCGCCTCCTCGGCGGAGTCATGCGCGAGACGAAGGGACGAGCCAACCCCCAGGTCGCCCAGGAGCTCCTCGCCCGCGAGCTCGACCAGTAGGGATCGCTCTGCTTCCCGGCGTAAATCTTGAAACCAGGCACATGTAAGGTCTTCGAGAGAAGCGCTTCCGCTGGTAGACTCTGCCGACAGAATGCCACGCAGGATGCGAAACCACAGCCTGTTCACCTGGCTCTATCCAGGGATGCACATCAAGCGCTGGCTCCTTCTCCTCGTCGTCGGCCTGACCCTCCTGAGCCTGGGCGCCGCCTACCTCTTCCGCGAGGCCTATCTCGCCTACGACTTCCCCGGGGTTGCCCACTACCTCACCCTCCAGATGATCCCCCGCTGGGCCCGCGGCGTGATTTTCGTGTCCGTGGCGATCGGGAGCGTCGGCGTCGCCTTCTGGAAGCTGAACCAGTCCCTCCTCTATGCGGTCGTCCGGCCGGGCGCCCAGAACGGCAGCATGGCCCAGTCGCTCTACACCAAGCGCGTGCTCAGCCGCGGTCCCCGCATCGTCGCCATCGGTGGGGGAACCGGCCTCTCCGTGCTCCTGCGCGGCCTCAAGGAGTACACCAGCAACCTCACCGCCATCGTCACCGTCGCCGACGACGGCGGCTCCTCCGGACGCCTCCGCCAGGACTTTGGCGTCGTCGCTCCCGGCGACATCCGCCAGTGCGTGGCCGCCCTTGCCGAGGCCGAGCCGCTGATGTCCCGTCTCTTCCAGTACCGATTCGGCTCGGGTGACGGGCTCGAGGGCCACTCCTTCGGGAACCTCTTCATCGTCGCCATGGCCAACGTCACCGGGAACTTCGAGACGGCCATCCACGAGGCCGGGCGCGTCCTCAACGTGCGGGGCACGATCCTGCCCTCCACCCTCGTCGATGTGACCCTCTCCGCCCGCACCCAGGACGACGAGATGGTCCACGGCGAGCACAACATCACCGAGCACGGCGCCCGCATCCGCGAGCTCTTCCTCAACCCCGTTCACGCCGAGGCTCATCCCGATGCCGTCCGCGCCATCCTCGATGCCGACCTCGTCGTGATCGGGCCCGGCAGCCTCTACACCAGCGTCATGCCGAATCTCCTCGTCGAGGATCTGCGCAAGGCCCTCCTCTCCACCAGCGCCCAGCGCCTCTTCGTGTGCAACGTGGCCACGGAGAACGGCGAGACGGACGACTTCGGGGTCGCGGACCACATCGAGGCCATCGAACGGCACACCGCCCCGGGCCTGATCGAGGCCGTCATCGCCAACGACAACCTCGGCTCCCTGCCCGAGGAGTTGCACTCCAGGCCCGTCAGCCTCGAGCATCCGGACGCCCGCGTGTTCGAGCACGTGCGCGTCGTCCAGGCCGATGTCGTCGCCGGCGAGAACCGCTACCGGCACGACTTCCAGAAACTCGCCGCTGCAATCCTCGACGTGTACCATGGCCGGGAGAACGGCGCGTTCGAAGGCGAGCGCACACCCTCCGAGGAAGCCGTCCTCGCTACCCGCTGATGCTGAACGCCATCCAGATCATCGTTTCTGCGCTCCTCATCGTCGCCGTGCTCCTGCAGGTCAAGGGCTCCGGCTTCGGTGCGGCCCTCGGCGGGCTCTCCGGCGGCTCCGTCTACCGCACGAAGCGCGGTCTCGAGAAGACACTGTTCCAGGCGACGATCGTTCTTGTCATCGTGTTCCTCTTCGTGTCCTTCCTGAGCGTTCAGTCCCAGAGCTAACCTCTCTTCATGCTTCGCGCGGTTGCGAACTCGCGGCGCGCTCTCCTTTCGGCGGCTGTCGTGGCGGTCGGGGCGCTTGCGGCCGCCATCATCGCGGTGTTTCTCACCATGCCCGAGGAGGAGGCCCCCAGACCGCTTCCCACCCCCGCGCCCGTCGAGCAAAGCGTCTACGTCGAGGGTGTCGTCGGCGCCTGGCAGCGTATCAACCCCCTTTTCGCCGCCGAGAATGCCGTCGACCAGGACCTTTCGCGGCTGATATTCGCCGGCCTCCTGCGCGTGGGCGAGGACGGCCGCCTCCTCCCCGACCTTGCTCCGCTCCCGGAGGTCGGCGAGGACGGGCGCACCTACACCTTCCGCCTCCACCCCGGACTGCAGTGGCACGACGGCGCCCCCGTCCGCTCCCTGGACGTCGCCTTCACGGTCGAGCACATCCTCGCCCCCGACTTCCAGGGCGATCCCCGCCTGCAGGCCGCCTGGACCGGCGTTGACGTCCGCACCCCCGACTTGCGAACCGTCATCATTCGCCTGCCCGAGCCCAACGCCGCCTTCCTCGCCCGCTTCGCCACCGTCGGCATTCTCCCCGAGCATCTGCTGCAGGGACTCGATGGCGCCGATCTCTTCGATGCGCCCTTCAACGCCAGGCCCGTGGGCGCCGGTCCCTACCGGCTCGAGTCCGCCACCTCGGTGGAGGCAACCCTCAGCGCGTATCCCCGCTACCACCTCGGCCGCCCCCACATCGACATCATCACCGTGCGCTTCCTGCCCGACTTCGCCGCCGTGAAGCACGCTCTCGAGGAGGGAGACATCGACGGCATCTTCCTCAGGCAGCCGCTCAGCGCCGAGCAGCTCGCCTCCCTCGACGGCATCGCCGGGTTCGTCCATGAGGATCTGCAACGAGCTGTCTCGCTCGTCCTCTACCTCAACAACAGCCAGGTTGCGTACTTCCGCGACCCACGCGTGCGAACCGCCGTCTCCCTCGCGCTCGACCGCCAGACGCTCGTCGAGAACGCCCTCCTTGGCGTTGCGACCCCCTCGTCATCGGCCATCGCCCCGGGGACGTGGGCCTACGACCCCTCCCTCGACAGCCCTCCGAGTGATCCGGAAACCGCCATCGCCCTCCTCGCCGAGGCGGGTTGGCATCGGAGCCCGACCACCGGCGTCCTGGTCCGGCAGGGTTCCGAATTCCGCCTCACGATCCGCACCGACAACGACCCCCGCCACCTCGCCCTCGCCCGCGAGGTCGCGCGCCAGCTCGAGCCGGTCGGCATCCGCGCGACGGTCGCGAGCACCAGCTTCACCGTCCTCAGCCGCGACTTCCTCGCCCCCCGCACTTACGACGCCGCCCTTGCCGGCTGGGACCAGGGCCCCGACCCAGACCCCTACCTCGCCTGGCACAGCTCCCAGGTCGACCACCCCGGCGGCAACGTCGCGAACTACGGCGACATCATCGTCGATGCCCTCCTTGAGCGGGGGCGGACCACCTCCAGCGCGCTCGTACGCCTCGACGCCTATCGCCAGTTCCAGGAGCTCTGGCAGCGGGAGGCCCCCAGCGTCATCCTCGCCTATCCCCGCATCCGCTACGTTCGCGCGGCCAACGTGACGTCGCCGCCGTTCGGCGTGCTCTTCACCCCTACCGACCGCTTCCTGAACGTGCACCTGTGGCGCATCGAATGACCGATCCGCTCCCTATCGTCCTCCTGACCGACTTCGGGACCCGCGACACCTACGTGGGCCAGGTGAAGGCCGTCCTCACCGCGCGGGCGCCCGGCTCCACGCTCGTGGACCTGACCCACGAGGTCTCGCCCTACGCCATCGACGAGGGCGCGTGGCTTCTGGAAACCGCCCTCCCCTTCCTCCCCACGCCCGCCGTCGTGCTCGCCGTCGTCGATCCCGGCGTCGGCAGCGAGCGCGCCCCCATCGCACTCCGTGCCCCCGCCGCCACCGACTCCTCTGTCGTCCGCTACTTCGTCGGCCCCGACAACGGCCTCCTCTCCGCCGCCGCCCCGCCCGACGCGCGCCCCTCTCGGCCCGGCCCCTGCCCCGCGCCCCCGGCGCTCGACGTGCGCGCCATCGAGAGCGCCGAAGCGCGCCTCGCCACCGTCAGCGCCACCTTCCACGGACGCGACCTCTTCGCCCCCGCAGCTGCCCACGTCGCTGTCACCGGCCACCACGAGACGCTCGGCCCCGCTCGCGACGAGCTAACCCTGCTCCCACCCTTCGCGGGACGCGCCGAGGGCACGGCTGTCAGGGGAACCGTCATCCACGTCGATCGCTATGGCAACCTCGTCACAACCATCCGGAAGGAGCAGCTCCCGTCCGACTTTGTGCTCGACATAAACGGCCACCGGATCGAGCACATGGTTCTCACCTTCAGCGACGCCGCTCCGGGCGCGCTCGCCTGCCACGTCGACTCCAGCAGCTTCCTCGCCATCGCCGAGCGCGAAGGCAACGCCGCCGCCCGCACCGGCGCCGCGCGCGGCAATACAGTGCTCCTCACGCCGCGATGAAGCCGTCAGAGGTCCGCACCGTCTTCATGGGCTCCCCGGAGTTCGCCCTGCCCAGCCTCCGTGCCCTCGCCGATGCCGGCTACGACCTGCGCCTCGTCGTGACCCAGCCCGACCGGCGCGCCGGTCGTGGCGGTCGCATGCGCGCTCCCGCCGCGAAGGTCGAGGCCGAGCGCCTCGGAATCCGCGTCTTCCAGCCCCAGTCATTCCGTGATCCCGAGGCCGTTGCCGAGCTCGCCGGCGTCGATCCCGACCTCATCGTCGTCGCGGCCTACGGACGCATCCTCGCCCGCGCCGTCCTCGACATGCCCCGCCACCCCGTGGTGAACGTCCACCCCTCCCTCCTGCCACGCTGGCGCGGCCCTTCCCCCGTCGCCGCTGCCATCCTCGCCGGGGACCGGGAGACCGGCGTCTCCATCATGAAGCTGGTCGAGGAGATGGACGCCGGACCCATCCTCGCCGCCCGCCCCTTCCCCACCGCCCCCACCGACACGACCGGCGTCCTCGAAACGACTCTCGCGGAAGTGGGCGCCGATCTGCTCGTCGAGACGCTCCCGCGCTGGCTCGAAGGCGACCTTCGCGCCGTCCCCCAGGACGAATCCCTCGTGACCGTCTGTCCGCTGCTGGAGAAGGCGCACGGACACCTGGCCGCCGGCATGACCGCTCGCGAGGCCGAGCGCGCCGTTCGCGCCTACGATCCCTGGCCGGGCGCCTTCGTCACCTGGAATGGCGACCGCCTCGGCATCTGGCGTGCGCACGTGGGTGACGCCGGCGACGAACTCGTCCCCGGCGCGCTCACGGTCTTCGCCGGGAAGCCTGCCGTTGCCTTCCGCGATGGTGTGCTCGTGCTCGACGAGGTCCAGCGCAGCGGCTCTCGCCGCGTGTCGGGGGAGGCCTTCCTTAACGGCGAGCGCGGCCGCCTCCCCCGCTCGGCGGGACTGGCATGACCAGCCTCCTCCGCCTCACGCCCGCCGAGCTCGAGGAAGCCCTCACCGCCCTCGACGCGCCCCGCTACCGCGCCGACCAGGTCCTGCAGGCTCTCTACCAGCGCGGCATCGATTCCCTCGACGCCATCACCCAGCTCCCCGGCGCCCTGCGCGAAGGCATGCGCGAAGCCGACCTCACGCTCGAAGCTCCCGCCGTCCTTCGCGAGGTTGCCAGCCACGACGGCGAGACCACGAAGGCGCTGCTCGCCCTCCCCAGCGGCGCCACCGTCGAGACCGTACTCATGCAGTACCCCCGCTCCGGCCGCGGGCCGCGCTCGACCGTGTGCGTCTCCACCCAGGCCGGCTGCGCGATGGGCTGCGTCTTCTGCGCCACGGGCCAGATGGGCTTCGAACGGAACATCCCCGCCGAGGACATCGTCGCCCAGGTGCTCCACTTCCGGCGCCTCCTCGCGCCCCGCGGCGAGCACGTCACCAACGTCGTGTTCATGGGCATGGGCGAACCCCTCGCCAACTACGACGAGACCGTTCGCGCCGTTCGCCAGCTCACCGACCCGCGCGCCTTCGACCTCGCCCAGCGGGCCATCACCGTTTCCACGGTGGGAATCCCGCGGGCCATCGACCGGCTCGCCCGGGAGAAGCTCCAGGTCGGCCTCGCGATCTCCCTGCACGCCCCCGACGACGCCCTCCGGCGCCGCCTCGTCCCCACCGCCCGTCCCAACTCCGTCGCCGAGCTGCTCGACGCCGGACGCCGCTACTTCCGCGCGACCGGCCGCCGCGTCTCCATCGAGTACGCCCTCATCGACGGCGTCAACGACTCGCCCGTGCAGGCGCGCGCGCTCGGCAAGCTCCTCCGGGGCGCAGGTATGCACGTCAACCTCATCCCCCTCAACGCCACCGCGGGCCCCTTCGCCGCCCCCTCGCGTCGCGGCGTGCGCGAGTTCCGCCGCATCCTCAACGAGGCCGGCGTCAACGCCACCGTGCGAATCGAGAAGGGCGCCGAGATCGCCGCTGCCTGCGGGCAGCTCCGCACGGACGTCGACGCCGCTAGCGGAACAGGCCCCGCAGCATCCCCCGCCCGAGGCTGAGCGCGAAGCTCCCCACGGCCAGCCCCAGTCCCACCGCGAACGCCGTCCGCAGGTCGAACCAGGTGTGCACTTCGCCCCGCACGACCGGAGAGGCCAGCACGCCCACGTACGTCCCGTCCAGGGCCGCCGACTTCGTCGCCACCACCGCCGCCGCGCTGTCCCGCAGCGTCGCCCGTTCGGTGCGCGTCGCGGCCACGGCGCTCTGCTCCATGCTCACCGCCTCCGCCTCGAGCTGCGCCACCGCGCCCTGCTCGATCGAGACCTCTTCCGCCTGCACCGCCTGGGCGTAGTCCCGCCTGATGCCTGCGAATCGCGCCCGCGTACCCCTCGGGTCGAACTCTGCCACGCTGCTCCTCCAGCGCCCGTACGCTAGACCGACGCCCGAGAAAGGGCAATGCTCCCCGCGTGCGAACGTCGGACTTCGATTACGACCTGCCGCCCGAGCTGATCGCCCAGCAGCCCGTCGAGCCTCGCGACTCGGCCCGCCTGCTGGTTGTCTCGCGGGAATCCGGGCAACTCGCCCACCATCACGTCCGCGACCTCCCCTCCCTTCTAGGCCCCGGCGACCTCCTCGTCCTGAACGACACCCGCGTCATGGCCGCCCGCCTCCTCGGCGTGCGTGGCGATACCGGCGGTCGCGTCGAGCTCCTCCTCCTGCGCGAACACGACGACGGCGCCTGGTCCGCCCTCGTCCGGCCCGGCCGCGCCGCCGCCCCCGGCCGGGAGTTCGTGCTGGAAGCCCACGACGGCCCCCTCACCGCCACCGTCCGCTGCCGCGAGGACGATGTCGCCACTGTCACCTTCGACCGCCCCATCGACCCCGCCTCCGCCGGCGCCGTCCCCCTCCCGCCCTACATCCGCGACTACGACGGCGATCCCGAGCGCTACCAGACCGTCTACGCCCGCGAGGCGCGCAGCGCCGCCGCCCCCACCGCCGGCCTCCACTTCACGCCCGACCTCTTCGACCGGCTCACCGCGGCGGGCATCGAGCGCGCCTTCCTGACGCTGGAGGTGGGCGCCGGCACCTTCCGGCCAGTCCGCACCGAGGACCCCGCCGAGCACGTGCTGCCCCCCGAGCGCTACCGCCTCCCGCCCGCCACCGCCGCCGCCATCCGTGCCGCCCGCGCCGAAGGGCGCCGCATCGTCGCCACCGGCACGACCGTCGTGCGCACGCTCGAACACGCCCTCGGGGGCGGCGGGCGCCCTGAAGGCGAGACCGGCCTGTTCATCCGTCCCGGCTACACCTTCAGCGTCGTCGATGCGCTGCTGACGAACTTCCACCTGCCCCGCTCGACCCTGCTCATGCTCGTCGCCGCCTTCGCCGGGCACGACCTCACTCGCGAGGCCTATGCCGAGGCCGTCCGCGAGCGTTACCGCTTCTACAGCTTCGGCGACGCGATGCTAATCCTCCCCTAGCCGTCCTCCGCCAGCCCCCAGCGACCCTCCTGGCCCTCCACGATCCCGTCCTTCGCCAGCGCTTCGAGATACCCCGCGCAAGCCGCCCGGTGCTCCTGCGGCAGTCGCGCCGCGACCTCCGCCGTGGTCAGCGGCGAGCCCTCTGCCAGCATCGCCACGATCCGCCCTCGCGCGAACCGCGCCGTCGACTCGAACGGCACAGCCGTACCCCTCGGCGCGTCCGGTCGCGTGTCGGGCCGCCCCGCCGCCAGCCAGGCGCAGTCCCGCGCCAGCGGACAGACCTCGCACGCCGGCGACGACGCCTTGCAGACCATCGCCCCCAGGTCCATGACCGCCAGCTGGTGCGCCCGCGCCCCCCGCGCCGGCAGCCACGCCTCCGCCGCCTCCCGCAGTTCCTGTCCGTACGGCGCCCTTGCCCGCCCCTCCCCCAGCAGCGCCCGCGCGACCACCCGCGCGACGTTCGTGTCGAGCGCCGCCGTCCGCCTCCCGCCCGCGAAGCAGGCGACCGCTGCCGCCGTGTACGGCCCCACCCCCGGCAGCGACCGCAGTTTCGCCTCGTCGAGAGGGATGCGTCCGAACCGCTCCAGCGCCTCGCGGGCCGCCCGCTGCAGGTTCACCGCCCGGCGGTTGTATCCCAGCCCCGACCACTCCCGGATGACCGCCGCCGCCGGCGCCGCCGCCAGATCAGCGGCCGCCGGCCAGCGCTCCAGCCACGCCTCGTACCGCGGGCGCACGCGCTCGACCTGCGTCTGCTGCAGCATCACCTCCGAGACCAGCACGGCGTACGGGTCGCGGGTCAGCCGCCAGGGGAGGTCGTGCCGGCCGTTCGCGCGGTACCAGCGCCCCAGCGCCCGCCGCAGCCGGGGGAGCTCGCCGGGCGCCTTTGCGGGGCTAGTCCTCGTCCTCGATCTCCTCGCCATCGCCGCCGGTTCCCGTGGAGGGCACGATCGCGAAGCCGCCGCCCTCGCTGCGCCCCTTCGCGCTCCGCAGCGGCACCGCATCGAGCTGCTCGATGAGCCCCGCCAGCTCGTCCGCGCCCGTCCCCTCCGTCGGCACGATGCCTCCCGCGCCGGTCTCCCGCAGGGCCGCGAGGTCCGCGCTCGAGATGTCGAGGGCGACGGTCACCAGCAGGGGAGCCCCGCAGAGCGTCGCCACGCGCGACAGGGAGATGCGCCGCGCGACCGTGAAGCTGTCCACCGGCGCCCGGACGAGCACCGCGTCCAGTGAGAGGGACGCCAGCGCGCGAAGCGGCCCCTCCTCCCACGCCTCGTCCACCTCCAGCACGAGTCCCAGGTCGCTGTCGACGATGCCTGCGGCGGCCGTCTCCGGTTCGGCGATGACGAAGTCCGCCCCCGCCTCCTCGACCGCCTTGATGCCCTCGTTCGCAAGGGAATCGAGCTGCGCCCCGAGGAGTCCGTCGAGGCCATCCAGGGCAGCGGCGGCTTCCTCCGCGTCCTCGGCGGCCAGCGCGACGAAGTTCGCGCCCGCCTCGATCGCTTCCCCGGCGCCGTCCGGGGAGGCCCCGAGCACTCCCAGCAGGAGCGCGCGGTCCTTCTCCGTCGCGCGCGCCCCGAAACCCATCACCCGTGCGCTTTCGCCCCGCCGCTTTCGCTGGAGCGCCTCGCTCAGCTTGCTCAATTCGTTCCTCCAGTGCTCCCCACCGGTCGGCCGCCCCGGACCACGCCCGCGATTGCCCCGGGCCTGGTCAGGCAGCGAATGTCGGTGAGGGGATCCTCGCTCAGTCTCACGATATCGGCGGCCAGCCCCACGCGCAGCCTCCCGGTCTCCTCGTCGAGCCCCAGCAGGTCCGCCGCCCAGCCGGTCGCCGCCAGCAGCGCCGCGCCCGGAGAGAGGCCGTGGTCGGCCATGCGCACCGCCTCCTGGGCGTTCTCGCCCGGACGGTTGAGGGGCGTTCCCTGGTCAGTCCCCATCGCGACCTTGACGCCCGCCGCCAGCGCCCGCTCGTAGCTCGCGAAGTGATCCTCCAGCACCAACTGGCCCTTCTCGACCGCGTACTCGGGGATGCCCGCATCCGCGCCGTGGGCGATGTGGTACGGCGCCGTGAGGGTCGGCACGAGGTAGGTGCCCCGCTCGATCATCATCGCGATCGCCTCCTCGTCCAGCCAGACCCCGTGCTCGATCGAGGTCACGCCCGCCACGACCGCGTTCTTGATGCCTTCCGTCGACTGCGCGTGCGCCGCCACCGTGCGGAAGGCCTTCGTCGCTTCCTCCACCCCCGCCGTCAGCTCCTCGCGTGTGAAGGAGGGTGACCGCGGGTTCACGCCCGGCGTGAGCACGCCCCCGCTGGCGAACAGCTTGATGGCCTCGGCTCCCGCCCGGATCTCCTCGCGCACCGCCTTGCGAACCTCGTCCGGGCCGTCCGCCTCCCGTGCAATGAACCCGTGCCCGTGTCCGCCCGACATCGTCACCCCCATCCCCACCGCCACCACCCGCGGACCCTCCACCTCGCCCCCCTCGACCGCCTTCGCCAGGTCGATGTTGAGCCGGTCGGCCGCGCCGAGGTCCCGCACCGTCGTGATCCCGCCCGCGAGCGTTGCCCGCGCGTGCTCCGCCGCGCGCCAGGCGCGCCGAGCCAGCGACGGGCGCTCCCCCGGCGTCAGCTCCGCCGGGTCGCCCGAGGAGCTGATGTGCACGTGGCAGTCGATCAGCCCGGGGATGAGGTACTGGCCGTCGCAGTCCACCGCCTCAGCCCCTTCCGGCGCATCCACCAGCCCGAGCTCGGCGATGCGTCCGTCGACGCACAGGACATCGCCCCGCACGAACGTGCGCGAATCGCTCTCGAAGAACGCTCCCCCGCGCAGGAGCAGTGGCCGGTCCTCAGTCGTCGACAACGCCTTGCATTCTCCCTGCCGCCCCTCGTGCGCGGCAAGCGAGCGGCAGGATCGCTATCCTCCACCCTCCCGAAGGAGGTTCCCTCATGGCGAAGATGATCCTGGTCGGGCTGGTCGAGCCGCCGACCCCCGAGGCCGACGAGCTGTTCCGCGAGCGCTACCTGGGCAACCACATCGAGGACATCGCGAACTGCCCCGGCTTCCTCTCCGGCACGGTGTACGAGCTGGAGCACCCCCACGACGACTTCCCCGTCGTCTCCCGTTTCCTCACCATCTACGAGCTTGAAGCGGATACCTGGGAGGAGGCGAACGCCAACCTCCAGGCCTGGATCTCCGATCCCGACGCCTACCCCGGCCGCCTCTCCGGCGAGGGCGCCCTCTCCATCGTCGGTTCCGGCTGGTACAAGTTCGAGCGCGCCTACCACACGCGCGGCTGAACGCAGGGTACGATTCCGCCCATGCTGATCGGCTATTTCACTGAGCGCCCCTACCAGGACCCCGGCGCAAGCTGGTGGGGAACCACCGGGCGCCGCCTCGTCGACCTCGACGCCAGCAACGATGAGTACGACCCCGTCCTCGGCGCCGACCTGTACAACCGCTACCTCGACGAGAAGCTGTACGCCGAGGAGGTGGGCTTCGACGCCCTCGCCCTCAACGAGCACCACAGCACACCCTTCTGCATGGGCAGCGCCTGCAACGTCGAGGCTTCCATCCTCGCCCGCGTCACCAACCGCGCGAAGATCGTCCTCATCGGGAACATCCTCCCCATCTGGGACGACCCCCTCTGGCTGGCTGAAGAGCTCGCCATGATCGATCTCATCTCGGAAGGCCGCCTCGTGACCGGATGGGTGCGCGGCACCGGCCGCGAGAGCATCTCCCACGACGCCAACCCGCCCTACAACTGGGAGCGCTTCCAGGAGGCGCACGACCTGATCGTGGAGGCCTGGACGCGCCCCGGTCCCTTCCGCTGGGAGGGAGAGCACTACAACTTCCGCTACGTGAACCCCTGGGCGCGGCCCTACCAGTCGCCCCATCCCCTCATCATGATCCCCGGCGCCGTCAGCCGGCGGACCGTGCAGTGGGCCGCGGAGCGGCGCTACCCCTACGTCATGCTCGCAACGCGCCTCGAGCCCACCCGCATGTCCTTCGGCTACTACGACGAGTGCGCCGCCGAGGCCGGCTACGAGGCCGGTCCCCAGCACCGCGGCTACCTCTTCAAGGTCCACGTTGACGAAACCGAGGAGCTCGCCGAGGAAGTGGGGCGCAAGTACCTCACCGGGCCGGGCAACATCTTCCTCGAGGGCAGCCGCGGCGACGTTCGCGGCCACCTGCAGAATCTGCCGGGCCTCACCGACCGCCGCGCCCTCCTCCCCACCGGCGGCGTCCGCAAGGTCGCCGAGTCCCGCGGCCAGCCCTCCCCCAGCGACCCCGACCTCCGCCCCATCGCCCTCGACTCCGCCGAGTCCTATAAGAACGTCGACGAGACCTTCAAGGGGCTCGTCGAGGCCCAGTCGATCATTACGGGCACGCCGAAGACCGTCATCCCGAAGATCCGCAACGTCCTCGAGTACCTGCGTCCCGGCAGCATCTTCCTCTGGGACGGCGACGGCTCGATGTCGCACGACGACGCCATGCGCAGCCTCCGCCTCATGGGCGAGGAGGTTCTCCCCGCAATCCGCGAGATCGGCGATGAGCTTGGCCTCGACAGCCCCTTCGAGGTTGATCCCGCCACGAACGAGCGCGTTGCGGCGGAGCCGCGGTAGCGCGGGACACCCGCATCAGATGAGCCCGCTGCCACGCAGCCGCGGGTCGAGCATGTCCCGCAGTGTGTCGCCCAGGAAGTTGAAGGCCAGCACCGTCAGCGAGAGCGCCAGGCCCGGGAATATCGGCAGCCACCACGCGGTGTAGAAGTAGGCCCGAGCCGTCGGCCCGATGTCGACTCCCCAGGAGGGCGACGGCGGCGGCAGTCCGAAGCCGAGGAAGGCGAGGCCCGCCTCCGCCATGATCGCCGCCGGAACGATGATGCTCGCGTTCACGATCGCGAGCGGCAGCAGGTTCGGCAGGATGTGCCGGAGCATGATCCGCGTGTTGGAGGCGCCGACGACCCGCGCCGCCTCGACGTACGCGGTCGAGGCCTCCTGGAGCACGTTGCCGCGCAGCACCAGCGTCGTCAGCGGTGCGAACGCGAGCGCGATCGCGACCACGATGATCGGCAGGCTGCGCTCGATCGCCGTCGTGAACAGGATGAGCCAGAGCAGGCCGGGTACGGCGATGCCCGCCTCGAGGATCCGCAGCAGGACCGTGTCCACCCACCCCCGGAGGAACCCCATCGCCAGCGCCAGGACGACGGCGGCGACCATCGAGATGGCTACGGAGCCGACCCCGATGATGAGGGCGGGCCGCGCCCCGTAGATCACCCGCGACCACATGTCCTGTCCGGCGCTGCTCGTGCCGAACCACCACTCCGAGTTGGGTGGTTGCAGGTAGCCGGTCGAGTCGAGCTGCCGGCCCTCCGCGATGGCGATGCGGCGCACGTCCCGTTCGCCTTCCCCGATCGTGTTGAGGTACGGGGCGAAGATCGCGGCCACCACCACCAGGAGGATGACCACAACGCCGAACGTTCCGCCCGGCTGCAGCCGCACGAAGCGTGCGATGGCCCGCCCGCCCCTGCCGAGGAGGGAGCCCTGCTCTGCGGCGGGGCCCAGGCCGAGGTCTTCTCGTCCAGGGGTAGCTGTTGTCATCGCTCACCGCCGTCCTGGACTTGGTGGGACCCTGTGCCATCGCCCGCCGCCTGTCAAGAAACGGCAACGCCGCCCCGAAAGGCGGCGTTGAAACCGTACGTGTGTGCGCTGAGCGCTCTACACGAGCCCGCTTCCGCGGAGCCTCGGGTCGAGCACGTCCCGCAGCGAGTCGCCGAGGAAGTTGAACGCCAGCACCGTGAGCGACAGGGCGACGCCCGGGAAGACGGGCAGCCACCACGCCGTCTGGAAGTAGGCGCGGGCGTTCGGACCGATGTCGGCGCCCCAGGAGGGGATCAGCGGGTCGAGACCGAGGCCGAGGAACGACAGTCCCGCCTCCGCCAGAATCGCCGCCGGGATGATGATGCTCGCGTTCACGATCGCAAGCGGCAGCAGGTTCGGCAGGATGTGGCGGAACATGATGCGGATGCTCGATGCCCCCACGACCCTTGCCGACTCCGCGTAGGTCGAGGCCGATTCCTGGATCACGTTCCCGCGCAGCACCAGCGTCGTGAGCGGTGCGAACGTGAACGCGATCGCGAAGACGAGAACGGGGATGCTGCGGTCCACCGCGGTGGTGAAGAGGATGAGCCAGAGGATTCCCGGCACCGCGATGATGACCTCAATGATCCGTAAGAGAAAGGCGTCCACGACTCCCTTCATGAAGCCCATCGCCAGCGAGAGCGTGACCGCCGCCACGATGGCGACGCCGACGGCCCCGATGCCGATCAGGAGCGCCGGGCGCGCTCCGTAAACCACGCGCGACCACAGGTCCTGGCCCGTGCGGTTCGTGCCCAGCCACCAGTCGGGGCCGGGAGGCTGCAGGACGAAGTTGACCCCCGAGATCTCGCGGCCTTCGTCGCGCCAGACGCTGCGGATGCCCCGCTCGCCGTCGCCGGCCGTGTTCAGGTATGGGGCGAACGCAGCCGCCAGCCCCACGATCACGATGATGGCGATGCCGATCACTCCGCCGGGCTGCAGCAACACGAATCGCTTCGTGCTGCGCCAGAGGCGTGCGGGCCGGCTGCTCCGGTCGATGTAGCCGAGGTCGAGGTCGTCCTGGAGGGCGGGTGCTGAAGTCATTCTCTGCCTCCCGCTAGTACCGAATTCTCGGGTCGATGAACGCGTATCCGACATCCACCAGGATGCGGACGATCATGAACCAGGTCGCGAAGATGAGCGCCGTCGCCTGGATGACCTGGAAGTCGCGGTCGCCGACGTTGTTGACGATCCACCAGCCCAGGCCCGGGATGTTGAACAGCGTCTCGATGATCGCCGAACCCGCCAGGATGCCTCCGAACTGCAGCCCCGCAATCGTGAAGAGCGTGATCATCGAGGGCCGGAACGTGTGCCGCCCGATGATGATCAGCTCGCGCAGGCCCTTCGCCCGGGCCGTGCGCACGTAGTCACTGCGCATCACCTCGAGCATCGAGGAGCGGGCGATGCGGGCGAGGTAGCCCGCACTGGAGACGCCCAGCACGAGGGCCGCGATCACGAGAATGCGGAGGTGCGTCCCCGGGTCCGCCCAGCCCGTCCAGTCGGGCACCCACCGCTGCTGCCAGAAGAACGCCGGCAGGGCGACGATGAGCGTCCCGATCCAGAAGTTCGGGATGCTTAAGGCGAGGATCGCAAAGAACCGCGCGATGTAGTCAGAGACCTTTCCCGCGCGGATGGCGGACAGAATCCCCACCGGGATGCCGATGAGCAGGCTGAAGGCGATGCTCAGCATGCCCAGCTGGAGCGTGTTGCCCAGCCTCCACCAGATCTCGTCCGCGATCGGCTTCGGCGGAACGATCTCCTGGCCGAAGTCCCCCTGGAAGATCTCCGAGAACCACTTCCAGTACTGCTGGGCCGTGCAGGCGACGTCGCCCCCGAAGTTCTGTGACTTGTCGCAGATGTCGAGGCCGAGCTCGCGCCGCAGACCCTCGATGCAGGTCTGGTCGGCCACGCCCGAAGCGCCGCAGCGAACCGCCGCGGCATCGCCCGGGATGATGCGCATGAACACGAACACGAGGATCGAAACGGCGACGATCGTAAGGGGGAGCAGGATCAGCCTCTGGATGATATAGGCCTGCACGAGCCACCCCCCGGCGCTGGTGTAAGAGAGAAGAAGGGCTTCCGGGGGCTAGCCCCGGAAGCCCTTCCGTTGCTGCTGGTGCTGGAGTTTACCCCTCCAGCCAGACGTTGTGGGCGCGGAAGATGCCGAAAGCGGCCGTCTCCGGGCCGTCCGGCGGCGGCGCGAGGCCCTTCAGCCTCGAACCGACCGCGTGGTACTTCGTCGTGCCCGTGGGCAGCGGGAGGGTGCAGCAGTAGCGCGTGAAGATGCGCCGCTGCAGCTCCTTCAGGATCTCCGCCCGCTCGTCGTCGTCGGTGGTCGCCGCCTGGCGGTCGGCGTAGTCCTGCAGCTCCCTGGCGTAGGGGTGCGTGACCTCCAGCGCCGCGCGCACGGCCTCGCCCGCTTCCGAACCGCCGTTTTCGGCGTAGTTCGGGTTGTCGGGGTTGACCCACGGGTCGGAGATGTTGACGCCCTTGTACCAGTTGCCGCCCCAGATGGCGCCGTAGCCGTCGGGGGTGTAGGCGACCAGCGCATTCCAGTCCGGCATCGTCGAGACGGCGTTGTTGCCGGCGATGAAGAAGTGCCAGTCCTTGGTGCCGGTAGGGCCGTTCGCGGAGGCGATGTAGGTCGCCAGCTCGAGCGGGTTGTAGTTGACCTTGACGCCGAGGGAATCCTCGAAGCTCTGGCCAATGAACTGCACGTAGCTGTAGTCCGGAATCCAGGCCGCAACCGTCGTGTCGAGCTCGGGGAAGATCTCGGGGCCGTTGTTGGCCTCCCACAGCTGGCGTGCGCCCTGCGGGTCGTAGACCTGGTACTCGCGGATCTCCTCCTGGGAGAGCGCGTACTTGGGGAACGCCGAGGGGCTGACCGGCGCGCTGCGGCGGCCCTCGCCGCCGAGCACCACGTCGATGTAGCCGTCCCAGTCCATCGCCATCGAAAGAGCCTTCGAAAGCTCGGGGTACGGCGTCCACTTGGCGGCGGCCAGCTGGATCATGCGCGAGCCGTCGTCGATCGCCGGGCCCGTCAGGATGTTGACGTTCGGCTGGCCTTCCCACTGGTCGGCCGTGATCTTGTCGATGCTGCCGTAGAAGTCGGCGTCGCCGGCGAGGAAGCGCGACTGCGCCGCCGCGCCGTCCGTGATGATGACCGCCTCCATCTCATCGATGTAGGGGTGGTCCCAGACGTAGCGCGTGCCGGGCAGGTCCTGCTCGGGATGCTCGTAGTAGTTCGGGTTTCGCTTCAGCGTGATCCGCGTCTCCGAAACCTCGTCGAACATGTACGGGCCGCTGCCGGCGTTGATGCCCGACACCTGCCCGAGGTCGCCCGACTCCTCTGCCGCGAGGCGCTCGGGCGAGACCACCACGAGGGAGGCCGCCGCGAAGGCGCGCAGGTTGGAGGCGAACGCCTTGTTCTGGTTGATGCGAAGCGTCAGGTCGTCCGGCGTGTCGAAGGACGCGCCCAGGCTCTCGTCCATGAACGAGAAGAAGAGCTCGTTCACGTTCGAGCCGCGGTTGGCGCGCGAGTCCGGGTAGCGCCGCAGGCTGGTGTACCAGTCCGCCGAGTTCACCTCGCGACCGTCAGAAGCCTCGGGGTTGAAGCGCACGCCCGGCCGCAGGTTGAAGACCAGCGTCTCCGGATCGACCTGCTCCCAGCTCTGCGCCGCGTCGGGGTAGAACTGGTCGTTGATGATGGAGTACGCCATCAGCTGGCTGTAGGTCTGCGCCATGCCGTACGGGAACGTGATCGTGATCGAGGGGTCGAAACCCGTCGGGTAGGCCCGCTCGGTCCAGTTGAACTTCCCGCCGTAGCGCGAGCGGTCCTCGGGATCCGGCTGGGCCTCGGCCGCGGCTGCAGCCTCGGTCGCATCGGCATCAGCCTCGGAAGCCGCAGCAGCCTGGGTCGCCTCGGCTTCCGCAGCAGCGGCCTGCGTGGCCGCCGGAGCAGCCGCATCGTCATCGTCGTCGTCGTCGCCGCAGCCCGCCAGGATCGCTGCGGAGCCGGCCGCGAGCGTCGCCCCGCCTGCCAGCACGCGCCGGCGCGAAACGCGCCTGCGCCAGTACTTGCCCCAATAGCCTTCTTTCAAGTCGTCCCTCCTGAGGACTGGTGTCGGGGTTACGTTCGTAAACGCAACACCCCACGCGGGCACACGCTCCGCGCGGATTCGCCGCATTGTACGGACGATCGAATTGAAGGCAAGCCATTCACAGCCCCGCCCCCAAGCGGAAACGCCGCCCCGAAGGGCGGCGTTCCAACCGGTGTCGGCGCCGGTGGCCAGACCGGAGAGACTAGCTCTCCAGCCAGATGTTGTGCGCGCGCCACATGCCGAACGAAGCCGTCTGGTCGCCGTCCGGCGGCGCCGGGAGGCCCTTGAGCCGCGAGCCGACCGCGACGTACTTCGTCGTCTGCGTCGGCAGCGGGAAGGTGCAGCAGTAGCGCGTGAAGATGCGCCGCTGCAGCTCCTTCAGGATCTCCGCCCGCTCGTCGTCGTCGGTGGATGCCGCCTGGCGGTCGGCGTAGTCCTGCAACTCCCTGGCGTAGGGGTGCGTGATCTCTAGGGCCGCGCGCACGGCCTCGCCCGCTTCCGAACCGCCGGTCTCGGCGTAGTTCGGGTTGTCGGGGTTGACCCACGGGTCGGAGATGTTGACGCCCTTGTACCAGTTGCCGCCCCAGATGGCGCCGTAGCCGTCGGGGGTGTAGGCGACCAGCGCATTCCAGTCCGGCATCGTCGAGACGGCGTTGTTACCGGCGATGAAGAAGTGCCAGTCCTTGGTGCCGGTGGGGCCGTTCGCGGAGGCGATGTAGGTTGCCAGCTCGAGCGGGTTGTAGTTCACCTGCACCCCGAGGGAGTCCTCGAAGCTCTGGCCGATGAACTGCACGTGGCTGATATCCGGCGCCCAGGCCGCAACCGTCGTGTCGAGCTCGGGGAAGATTTCGTTCCCGTTGTTGGCCTCCCAGAGCTGGCGTGCGCCCTGGGGGTCGTACACCTGGTAGCTGCGGATCTCCTCCTGGGAGAGCGCGTACTTGGGGAATGCTGTCGGACTCACCGGTGCGCTGCGGCGGCCCTCGCCGCTGAGCACCACGTCGATGTAGCCGTCCCAGTCCATCGCCATCGAAAGGGCCTTCGAAAGCTCGGGATAGGGCGTCCACTTGGCGGCTGCCAGCTGGATCATGATCCCGCCGTCATCGATCGCCGGGCCCGTCTGGATGTCGACGTTCGGCTGATCCGCCCACGTGTCCGCGTCGATCTTGGAGACCGCGCCGTAGTAGTCGGAGTCGCCGGCGAGGAAGCGCGCCTGCCGCGCCGCGCCGTCGGGGATGATGACGTGCTCCATCGCATCGATGTACGGCATGTCGACGTTGAAGCGCGTCCCCGCGATCTGCTCGGGATGCTCGTAGTAGTTCGGGTTCCGCTTCAGCGTGATCCTCGTCTCCGAAGCTTCGTCGAACATGTACGGGCCGCTGCCGGCGTTGATGCCCGACACCTGGCCGAGGTCGCCCGACTCCTCCGCCGCGAGGCGGTCGGGCGAGACCACCACCAGGGAGGCCGCCGCGAACGCGCGCGTGTTAGAGGCGAACGCCTTGTTCTGGTTGATCCGTAGGGTCAGGTCGTCCGGCGTGTCGAACGTCGCGCCCTGGCTCTCGTCCATGAAGGAGAAGAACAGCTCATTCACGTTCGAGCCGCGGTTGGCGCGGGAGTCCGGGTAGCGCCTGAGGCTGATGTACCAGTCCTCGGAGTTCACCTCGCGACCGTCCGAGGCCTCGGGGTTGAAGCGCACGCCCGGCCGCAGGTTGAAGACCAGCGTCTCCGGATCGACCTGCTCCCAGCTCTGCGCCGCATCGGGGTAGAACTCGTCCTCGGTGATGGAGAACGCCATCAGCTGGCTGTAGGTCGTCGACATCCCCTGCGGGAATGTGATCGTGATCGAGGGGTCGAAGCCCGTCGGGTAGGCCACGAGGCTGTAGTTCAGGGTGCCGCCGTAGCGCGAGCGGTCCTCGGCGGCCGCCGCCTGCTCCTCGGGCTCGTCCGCGGCATCCGCCGCCGCGGCCTGCGAGTCGTCCGCCGGCTCATCGTCCTCGGCGGCTGCCGCCGCGGCCTGCGTGGCCGCTGCCTGCGTGGCCGCCGGAGCGGCTGCGTCGTCATCGTCGTCGTCGCCGCAACCAGCGAGGATTGCGGCGGAGCCGGCCGCGAGCGTTGCCCCGCCTGCCAGCACGCGCCTTCTCGAAACGCGCCTGCGCCAGTACTTGCCCCAATAGCCTTCTTTCACCTTGTCCCTCCTTCAGGGCTGGTGTCGGCGGTCACGTCTGAATACGTCCCACCCTCCCGAAGCGAACTTCGGGACCATTCGCGGGATTCTAACGGGCGTGCATGAGGAAACATAGCCGGTCTAGACCCGCTCCCCGGCGCGGAAACGCCGCCCCGAAGGGCGGCGTCGAGACCGCTTCGTCTGGCCGCTCGACCTGTCGCGCTAGCCCTCCAACCAGATGTTGTGCGCTCGCCACATGCCGAAGGCGGCCGTCTGGTCGCCGTCCGGCGGCGGCACGAGGCCCTTCAGGCGCGAGCCCACCGCCACGTACTTCGTCGTGGGGGTCGGGAGCGGGAGGGTGCAGCAGTAGCGCGAGAAGATGCGATGCTGCAGCTCCTTCAGGATTTCCGCCCGCTCGTCGTCGTCGAACGTGGCCGCCTGCCGGTCGGCGTAGTCCTGCAGCTCCCGCGCGTACGGGTGCGTGACCTCCAGCGCCGCGCGTACGGTCTCCCCGTTCGGCCCGCCGCCGTTCTCGGCGTAGTTCGGGTTGTCGGGGTTGACCCACGGGTCGGAGATGTTGACGCCCTTGTACCAGTTGCCGCCCCAGATGGCGCCGTAGCCGTCCGGCGTGTACGCGACCAGCGCGTTCCAGTCGGGCATCGTCGCGACGGCGTTGTTGCCGGCGATGAAGAAGTGCCAGTCCTTGGTGCCGGTGGGCCCGTTCGCCGAGGCGATGAACGTCGCCAGCTCGAGCGGGTTGTAGTTGACCTTCACCCCGAGGCTGTCCTCGAAGCTCTGCCCGATGAACTGCGTGTTCGGGTAGGCCGCCACCCACGCCGGGACCGTCGTATCCAGCTCGGGGAAGATCTCGGGGCCGTTGTTCGCCTCCCACAGCTGGCGTGCGCCCTGCGGGTCGTACACCTGGTACTGCTTGATCTCTTCCTGGGAGAGGCCGTACTTGGGGAATGCCGTCGGGCTCACGGGAGCGCTGTAGCGCCCCTCGCCGCCCAGCACGACATCGATGTAGCCGTCCCAGTCCATCGCCATCGAAAGCGCCTTCGAGAGCTCCGGATAGGGTGTCCACTTGGCCGCGGCCAGCTGGATCATGATGCTGCCGTCGTCGATCGCGGGACCCGTCTGGATGTTGACGTTCGGCTGGCCATCCCACTGGTCGGCCGTGATCTTGTCCACGGGGCCGTAGTAGTCGGCGTCTCCGGCCAGGAAGCGCGCCTGGCCGGCGGCCCCGTCCGTGATGATGACCGTTTCCATCTCGTCGATGTACGGCATGTCGCGGTTGAAGCGAGTCCCCGGAATGTCCTCGGGATGCTCGAAGTAGTTCGGGTTCCGCTTCATGGAGATCCGCGTCTCCGACACCTCGTTGAACATGTACGGGCCGCTGCCCGCATTGATGCCGGACACCTGCCCGAGGTCACCCGACTCCTCCGCCGCGAGGCGCTCGGGCGAGACCACCACGAGCGAAGCCGCCGCGAAGGCGCGCAGGTTGGAGGCGAAGGGCTTGTTCTGGTTGATGCGAAGTGTCAGGTCGTCCGGGGTGTCGAAGGTCGCGCCCTGGCTCTCGTCCATGAACGAGAAGAAGAGCTCGTTCACGTTCGAGCCACGGTTGGCGCGGGAGTCCGGGTAGCGCCTGAGGCTGATGTACCAGTCCTCCGAGTTCACCTCGCGGCCCTCGGAGGCCTCCGGGTTGAAGCGCACGCCCGGCCGCAGGTTGAACACCAGCGTCTCGCCGTCCACCTGCTCCCAGCTCTGGGCGGCGTCCGGGTAGAACTGATCCTCGACGATCGAATACGCCATCATCTGGCTGTAGCTCGTGGCCATCCCGAACGGGAACGTGATCGTGATCGAGGGGTCGAAGCCCGTCGGGTAGGCCGGGTAGGTGTAGTTCAGCTTGCCGCCGTAGCGCGAGCGGTCCTCGACGGCGGCCGCCTGCTCCTCGGGCTCGTCCGCGGCGTCCGCCTCTGCCGCCTGCGAGTCGTCCGCCGGCTCATCGTCATCGGCGGCTGCCGCCGCGGCCTGCGTGGCCGCTGCCTGCGTGGCCGCCGGAGCGGCTGCATCGTCATCGTCGTCGTCGTCGCCGCAACCCGCGAGGATTGCGGCGGAGCCGGCCGCGAGCGTCGCCCCGCCTGCCAGCACGCGCCTCCGAGAAACGCGCCTGCGCCAGTACTTGCCCCAATAGCCTTCCTTCACGTTGTCCCTCCTTCCGGTTTGCTCCGGTGCAGCGCTCCTGCAAACGAGCACCAGATTCGGGGCGCATAGCCCCGATGTCGAAGTGTCATTCTACCCACGCTGTCAACGCGATTGGAGAATCTGCAGGGACTGGGGAAGGGGCTCCTAGCTTGCGTCCGGCGTGTTGTCGTATCCGGCCGTGATCGGCGCATCCACGCGTTGACCGGCGTTCCCGTTGGGGCTGTACCCCTCGACGATCTCGCCCAGCGCCTCGCGCTCCGCCGCAGCCGGAATCTCCTCCGGCTGCCCGGGCGTCGAGGCCACGTGCAGCGTCTGCGTGGGGAAGGCGAACTCGACCCCGAGGTCCTCGGCCAGCCGCATGATGTCGAGGTTGAGCACGTGCCGCGTGCGCAGCTCGTCGTTCCAGTTCGGCGCGTCGATGAAGCAGTACACGAGCACGTCCAGCGAGGATGCCGTGAAGCCGTGGAACTCGATGATGTAGTAGTCCTTGCGCATCCCCGGATTCGCGCGGATCAACGCCCGCACGCCCTCCACGAACGCCTGCACCTGGTCCGGAGTCGTGTGGTAGGAGAGTCCCAGCGTCGTCTTGTAGCGCCGCCACTGCCGCAGCCCCATGTTGTCGACGTGCGTATCGACGATGCGTGCGTTCGGCACGGTCACGACCGAGTTGTAGAAGGTGCGAACGCGCGAGGAGCGGAAGCCCACGTGCTCGACCGTCCCCTCGATGTCGTTCATCACCACCCAGTCCCCTACCTGGAAGGGGCGGTCGGCGAAGATGGTGACGCCCCCGAGCAGGTTCCGGATGGTGTCCTGCGCGGCCAGCGCCACGGCCAGGCCGCCCAGGCCCAGCCCGGCCAGCAGCGAGGTCACGTTCACGCCCAGGTTGCCCAGCACGAAGACCGCCCCGATCAGGACGACCACGCCTTTCAGGGCCGAGCTCACCAGGGGCACGAGCTGGTCGTCGAAGCGGCTCTCCGTCTCGTCCGCCCGCCGCTCGAGCACGTCCGTCAGCACGTCGACGCCGCGGAAGCCCAGCACCACCAGCGCCCCGGCTCCGAACAGGCTCGCGACCTGGTTGACCACGTTTTCGACGCTCGACTCGAAGCCCAGCGTGGGAAAACCGAGGATGACCGTGATGGAGGCGACCAGCGCCAGCGTCGCCCGCCCCAGGCGCGCCCGTTCCTTGTCCCAGAAAGCCCGGTCATCCCCATGGAGCCGCGCCCGCACGTACAGCCTCAGCGCCTGCGACACCACCACGTGCACAGCCCCGGCCACCAGGATCAGGATCCCGATCCCGATGAACTGCTCCACCTCTATCCCGATGTACGTATTCTTGAACCAGTCCGGCGCGAGGAAGAGGCCCACGATTCGCTCCAATGCCGCCTAGCCTAGCATTTGCTAAGGCGCATAAGCACGTATCAGCCCCTTCATTCCGGAGCCGGCAGCCAGTAGTCAGGAGCCGCCAAATGCCCCACCGCCCCTTCGTCCAGCTTGCCTACCACGTCCCCGACATCTTCGAAGCGGCCGAGCGCTGGGCGGCCGAACGCGGCGCCGGGCCTTTCTACATCAACGAGCACATCCCGGTTGACAAGGCCATCTACCGCGGCCAGCCCGGCGAGTTCGACCACTCCTCCGCTTACGGCCAGCTCGGCTCCGTCATGCTCGAGCTCGTCCAGCAGAACAACGACGGGCCTTCCGGCATCCGCGACATGTACGCCCCCCACGAGCAGGGCATCCACCACTGCGCCACCATCGTCCCCAGCTTCAAGGAAGAGCTGGCCCGTTACGAGGCTCTCGGTTTCACCGTCGCCAACGAATTCTGGCTCCCGGGCGGCATGCAGTTCGCCTTCATCGACACGGTCGCCGTCTACGGGCACATGGTCGAGGTCTATGAGGGCCAGCCGGGGCTGCTCCAGTTCTACGAGCTGATCGAGGCTGCGGCCCAGGGCTGGGACGGCTCCGACCCCATCCGCTTCGTCGCCGACATGAACCGCTAGCCGCTTACGGCGCCGCCCCCGGCATGATCCAGGTCGAGGGCGGAACCGCCTCGAAGCGCAGACCTTCGCGGTCGGGCTCCAGGTTCGTGATCGTGAGCGCGAACGGCTCCAGGTAGTCGGCCTCGCCGTCCACCACGCGGAAGGGCCGGTCGTGACCCGGGTAGAAGATGTCGGCGGCGCTCAGCCCCTTGGCCACGCTCTCCCGCGCCTGCGTGAGCGATCCGAACACGATTGGCGGCTGCCTCGATTCCAGCACCCAGCTGGAGTGCACCGCGTCCCCCGAGACGAGGGCCGTGCCCGCCGCCGTCTCCGCCACCAGCCCGATGCTCCCCACCGAGTGCCCCGGCAGCTCGATCACGCGCACGCCCGCCGCGATCTCGTCCCCCTCGACCACCTCCTGGAGCTGGTGCGTCTCCAGCGCCAGCCCCGTCCAGTACGGCGTCGCCCAGTCGTTCTCGTGGGGCGAGCTCGCGTAGCTGCGCTCCCGTGGATGCAGCAGCACCGGCGCCTCCGCGAACCGGTCGAAGTTCTGGGCGTGGTCCCAGTGCGCGTGCGTCAGCACGACCGCATCGATGCTCGCCTCCGTGAGCCCGCGCTGTTCGAGCGCCATGCTCAGTTCCCGCCGCCGCCCCACGTGCGCCGGATCGACCAGGATCAGGCGTCCCTCCGATTCCACCAGCGTCACCGAGCAGAAGGCCGGCCGCCCCTGGTTCGTCGAGAACGAAAACCCATTCAGCAGAACATCCACGGTCGCCATGCGCGGGAGCCTACGCCGCTGCCGCCCGCGCTGGGTAGAATCAGGCACGCGCGGCGTACCGCCGCCGGAGGTCGCCATGAGCCGGGAGCAGTTGGTCGAGATGGCCCGCCGCGAGGTCGAGAACCTCGCCGCCGATCGCATTGATCTCGCGGACGATGTCTACAGGATCCCCACAAGCGCCTACTACGACCCCGACCGCTGGCGCCTCGAGGTCGACCGCATCTTCAAGCGGCTCCCGCTCGCCCTCGGGTTCTCCTGCGAAATGCCTGATCCCGGCGACTACCGCTCCCTCGAGGTCTGCGGCGTGCCCGTCCTGATGGCGCGCGACATCGACGGCGAGGTCCGCGCCTTCGTGAACATGTGCAGCCACCGCGGCGCCATCGTCGTCGATGAGGGTCGCGGCAACTCGCGCGGCTTCCGCTGCCCCTACCACGCCTGGAGCTACGACCTCCAGGGCAACCTCGTCTCCATCTTCGACTCCGGCAACTTCGGCGATGTCGACAAGTCCTGCTACGGCCTCACGCCCCTCCCCTGCGCTGAGCGCGCCGGGCTCGTGTGGGTCACGCTCAACCCTGGATCCGATGTCGACATCGACCTCTTCCTCGCGGGTTACGACGAGATGCTCGACCACCTCGGCTTCGCCGGCTGCCACGTCATCGGCCGCCAGAACCTCGACGGCCCCAACTGGAAGGTCGCCTACGACGGCTACCGCGACCTCTACCACATCCCCATCCTCCACCGGAACAGCTTCGGCCCCGACTCCGCCTACCAGCCCGACTACTACGCCTGGGGCTCGCATGTGCGCATGGTCTCCCCCACCCGCTTCACCCGCCCCGCCGACCTTCCCGAGGATCAGTGGGAGCTGGAGGACCTGACCCCCGGCATCTGGACCATCTTCCCCAACATCTCCATCGCCGGGGGTCGCGGCTCCGCCGCCTACGACGGCCAGGGCGCCTCGCCCTTCATGGTCTCCCAGATGTTCCCCGGCAAGACGCCCGAAGAGTCCGTCACCATCCAGAACTTCCTGCTCCCCGAGGAGCCCGACCCCGACGACGAAGAGCGCTACGCCGAGATAATGAAGATGTACTTCGACGTCGTCGGCGATGAGGACTACTACACCGGCTTCCGCGTGCAGCGCGCCCTCAAGACCGGCGCCAAGGACCACTCCCTCTTCGGTCGCAACGAGGGCGGCGGCCAGATGTTCCACAAGTGGGTGCAGGCCCTCATCGACACCGAGGACAAGGACCTGAACGCCCTCCTGGAGAGCGGCGTCGAGGTCTAGCACGCGCCCAAGTTCCCAAGTCAGGAAGCGGGATCCTTCTCGCCTCCTGACGTCGTTCGCGTTACCGGTCCGTTCCCCAGCAGGCGACCGTGCCGCCGATCGTGACGCCGCAGGTCTGGTTGAAGCTGGCGCTCACGGAGACGAACTGTCCTTCAGGCGGCGTCCCCTGGCCTTGCGCGTTCTGTCCCCAGCAGGTGACCGAGTGGTCCGCCCTCACTCCGCACGCGTGTTTCCTCCCCGTGCTGATGGAGGTGAAGGCTCCCTCGGGCGGTTTCGCCTGGCCAGCGTCGTTTGCCCCCCAGCACGTGACAGACTGGTTGGCCCGGATTCCGCAGGTGTACCGGGGGCCGGCGCTGATGGAGACGAACGTCCCTGGGGGCGGGGTGACCTGACCGAGGTCGTTGGCTCCCCAGCAAGCGACCGTTCCGTCGCTCCTGATCCCGCAGGCATGGATTTCCCCCAGGCTAATGGTGGTGAACGCTCCATCCGCCGGCCCGCTCTGGGCGAAGCTGGTGCCCCAGCAATGCAGGGAGCCCTCGCCCGTGACCCCGCAAGCGAAGTCGATGCCCGAGATCCCCGAGCTAACGGCGACGAACCCGTTGCCCGGCGGAGAAATCCAGGGGTCGCCATCGCTGTTCCAGCAGGTAACAGAGCCGTCCGTCGTCAGCCCGCACGCATGGTGCCGCCCGACGCTAACCGAGACGAATTCCCTGTCGGGGGGCTCGCCGGCGGTTCCCCAGCAAGCCGCCGAGCCGCTCGTCTGGACGACGCAGGCGCCGCCGGGCGACAAGCTGATCGAGGTGACGCCCTCGAGATCCTCCCAGGGGTTGTGCTGGTTCTTGAGGCAGGTAGCAATCGCGACAATCGCAAACACTCCGACGGCCAGTGCGATCACCGCGAGGCCGGCTGCCCACCCAACACCCCACACCCGCTCGTCCCTGAGGGGGCGGCGGCGCCTCTGGCTCCCCCGGCGAACCGCCATGGCAGTACCCTCTTAGCTGGCGCCCCTCGTCCCGTGGGACTTCGTCGGTTCAACTGGCCGCTGCATCCCGGCCCGCCACGATACATGTCCTCTCCGCTCTTCCCGCACTGGTAGGCTTGCTCGCGCGGGGGGTGTCGTCATGAAGGGCTCCGAGTACATCGCGAAGAGCTGGCTCGCCTACGGCGTCGAGGCCATCTTCCTCGTCCCCACCAACCTCTTCGACTCCCTCGTCATGCTCGAGGGGACCGGCGTCCGCCGCGTCCTTACGCACGGCGAAAAGGCCGCCGGCTACATGGCCGACGGCTACGCCAAGGCCGCCGGGCGACCCGGCATCGTCATCAGCCAGGGCGGACCCGGAGCGACCAACCTCGCCGCCGGACTCGCCGAGCCCTGGCAGGCCTCGACTCCCGTCATCGCCTTCACGGGCGCCCGCTCCGGCGCGCAGGCCTACAAGAACGCCTACCAGGACGTCCGCGCCCACTTCGAGAGCGTCACCAAGTTCAGCGCCGACGTGACCCGCACCGAGCGGCTGGCCGACCTCATCCCCCAGGCCTTCCGCGAGGCCACCACCGGCGACCCCCGCCCCGTCCACCTCGCCATCGCGGCGGAGGCCGAGGCCGGCGAGGCCGACCTCCCCGAGCCTGCCGGCGACTCCCGCTACGCCACTTTCCCGTCCGTTCGCGCCGAGGCCCCGGCCGAAGGCATCGACGAGGCCCTCGCCCTCCTCCTCCAGGCCGAGCGGCCCGTCATCATCGCCGGCGGCGGTGTGATGAGTGCCGGCGCCTGGCCCGAGCTGATCGAGCTGGCCGAGAAGCTCAATATCCCTGTCGCCACCTCCCTGTCCGGAAAGGGCGCGATCAACGAGAACCATCCGCTCGCGGTCGGCGTGCTCGGCTCCTACGCCCGCAAGTCCGCCAACGAGATCGTCGCGAACGCCGATCTCGCCCTCATCGTCGGGACGCGCACCGGCAGCCAGAGCACGAACGGCTGGACTCTCCCCAGCCGCGAGGCCGACATCATCCACATCAACGTCGACCCCTCCGAGCTGGGCCGCAACTTCCCCGCGAACACGAAGGTCGCCGTCGCCGCCGACGCGAAGGTCGCCCTCGCCGCCCTCGTGGCCGCCGCCGGCGACACCGTTCGCCCCCCCGGCGAGTGGGTCGCCGAGGTGCAGCGCATCGTGCGCCACTGGTGGGAGGGCAAGGAGCCCCTCCTCGCCTCCGGCGACGCCCCCATCCGCCCCGAGCGCCTCTGCCGCGAGCTGACCGAGACCCTCCCGCCCGACGCCGTCGTCGTCGCCGACACGGGCTACGCCGCCGCCTGGTCCGGGGCCTTCTTCGAGCTGCGCCAGCCCGGCAAGCGCTTCTTCCGCTGCGAAGGCTCGCTCGGCTGGGCCCTGCCCGCCGCCCAGGGCGTGAAGGTCGCCGTCCGCGACACGCCCGTCATCTGCTTCACCGGCGACGGCGGCTTCTGGTACCACCTGGGCGAGCTCGAAACGGCGGTCCGCTACGGGCTCAACGTCGTCTACGTCGTCCTCAACAACCACGCCCTCGCCTTCGATACGCACATCCTCGACTTCCGCTTCGACAGCAAGGCCTACGAGCTTGCCGAGTTCGGCGACGTCGACTTCTCCGCGGTCGCTCGCGCCGTCGGCGCGGACGGCGTGCGCGTGACCGACCCGGCGCAACTGCGCGGCGCGATCGAAGACGCCCTCGGCAACTCCCGCCCGACGGTCATCGATGTCGTCATCGACCACGACGCGGTCGCCCCCGTGACGGCCTACGACCGGGCCGGACGCCGCGAGCGGATGGTGGTCGATGACCTCGACGAGATCGTCACCAGCCGTGGGGACGGCGGCGCGCCCGCGTGACGGCCCTTCCCGAACTGCCCCCGCGCCGCCCACCCGCCGCGCGCCTTCTCCCGTCCCGCTACTACTACGGCTGGTACGTCGTCGTCGGCGTCGCCCTCGTCATGCTCTGCGGCATCGGCGTCGGTTACTACGGCCTCGCGGTCTTCCTGAAGCCCCTGCAGCAGGCCCACGGCTGGTCGAATGCGAGCGTCAGCGGCGCAACCGGTCTCTACTTCGTCATCTCCGGCATCTCCGCCGCTGCCGTGGGCCCTTCCATCGACCGGCGGGGCCCCATGCTGTTCCTGACTGTCGGGGTTGTTCTCACCGCCGTCATGGTCGGGTGCATCGGCTTCGTCGAGGAGCTCTGGCAGCTGTACGCGGTCTACGTCGTCCTTGCCGCTTCCTTCGGCATGGCCGGAGGCGTCTCCACGAACGTCATCATGGCGCGCTGGTTCATCCGCCGGCGCGCCCGCGCCATGAGCATCTCCGCGACGGGCGTGTCCTCCGCCGGGGTCATCCTGCCGCCCCTCGGCGCCTGGCTGATCGCCTCCGGCGGCCTCGAGCTCACCACGCCCGTGATCGCCGCCTTCACGCTCGTCGTCGGGCTGCCCGTCATCTTCCTCGTGCTCGTCTGGGATCCGAGCCAGATGCGTCTCCCGCCCGACGGCGCCGTGCCCGCCGCCGGCCCTCCCCCCTCCGCCGCGCTCAGCGAGGAGGTCCAGACCCGCCGCTGGACCCTCGCCCAGGCCATGCGCACCCTCTCGTTCTGGGCGGTCGCCGTCGCCTTCGTCCTCGTCCTGCTCGCCCAGACCGGGTTCCTCATCCACGAGATCGCCTTCCTCGAGGACCGCACCGGCTCGCGCACCCCCGCCTCGCTCGCCCTCAGCTTCGGCGCCATCGGCAGCATCGTCGCCCGCCTCATCCTCGGCGGGTTCGCGGACAACCTCAGCAAGCGCCATGTCACCGCCGCGCTCTTCACCTGGCAGGCGGCGTCCGTGCTCCTCATGGTCTACATCGACACGGCCGCCACCAACTACCTCTTCGCCTTCACCTTCGGCTGCACGATCGGGAACATCTACATGATGCAGTCGCTGCTCACGAGCGAGATTTTCGGGTACGTCTCCTTTGGCGCCGTTTTCGGCATGATCTCGTTCACCAGCCAGGTCAGCAGCGGCGCCGGCCCCCTCCTCGTCGGTCTGCTCGAACAGGCCACGGGCCGTTACGAGTCGGCTTTCCTGGTGACCGCCGCCATCACCCTCGCCGCCGCCCTCGTCGTGCTCCTCGCCCGCCCCGTAAGTCCTCCGGAGCGTGTCCCCTCCCCCGCCTACGTCCCCTCGTAGAGCCCGTGCTCCCCGATGTAGGCCGCCACCTCCCCCGGGAGGTCGTCGCTCGCCTCTCCCGCCTCGATCTGCGCCCGCACCCCGCTTGAGGACATCAGCCGGTGCGCCGTGTCGAGCGCCACCGTCTCGATGCGCCCGGCGTACCGCGACGCCTGCTCCGCGATGTAGGCGTCTACCCCCAGGGCCGTGACGCCTCCCCGGTTCGCCACGATTACCCGGTGGCGCTCGAAGAACGGGTCCAGCACGGCTTCCATCGGGCCCTCGTAGTACTTCGGGTCGAACAGCCGGATGAGCGTGTCGTAGCCGAGCACGAAGTCGAAGGCCGCTTCCGGCCACGCCGACCGCAGCGCCGCCGCCTGGTCGACGATGCGCGCCTGGTTTGCCGCCAGCACCGCCAACCCCGGCCGCCACTGCCTCGCGGCCAGCAGCATCCCGATGCGGTCCGCCAGCGACGCCCCCTCGACGCCCTTGGCCACGTTCCGGGTCGTCAGCAGCGCCGCGCCCCCCTCCACGCCCGCCACCCCCTGCGCGAGGTCGAGCAGTCGCAGGTGCGCGCGTGTGGGCGGGTTGAAAGCGGATGGAAGGACCGCCCACCGGCCCCGCAGCGGCGCGTCCGCGTCGAACCGCTCCGCCTGGGGCGCCTCGCCCCGTGCGAGCGCGTCCAACCGCTCCCCGACCGTGCCCGCCATCCGTCGATTCTAAGGCGCTCCCGACCGCTCCCCGGTCCCCTTGCCTCCCCGCCCTCTGCCCCCGTAGCGTGGCGACCGTGCCGGTTTCCCGGACGCCGCTGGTCGTGCTCTTCATCGGCGTCCTTGGCATCTCCTGGGCCGCCATCTTCGTGCGCCTCGCCGACGAGGCCCCCGCCCTCACGATTGCCGCCTACCGCCTCCTCTTCGCCGCCGGACTGCTCCTGCTCTTCGTCGCCGTCGCCCGCGCCCGCGGCAAGCTCTCCCTCCCGCCTCGCTCCAGCCTTCCGCTGCTGGCGCTCTCCGGCGTGTTCCTCGCCGGCCACTTCTGGAGCTGGTTCGCCTCCCTCGAGCACACCTCTGTCGCCTCCAGCGTCGTCATCGTCGGCCTGCAGCCGCTCCTCGGCGCGCTCATCGCGTACGTAGTCCTTCGCGAGCGTCCCTCCTCCCGTGAGTACGGTGGCCTCGCGGTCGCCGTCGCCGGTCTCGTCTGCATCGCCGCCACCGACCTCGCCCGCGGCATCGAGTTCTTCATCGGCGACCTGCTCGCCCTTCTCGCCGCCCTTTTCGTCGCCGTCTCCCAGACGATCCGCCGCAAGACGCGCCACGAGACCGGCGCCCTCCCCTACTCCGCGGTCGCCTACACCGCCGCGGCGGTCACGCTCTGGCTCGCCGTCCTCATCGTGCGTCCTTCGATCAGCGGGTTCGCCGCCGATGCCTGGGTCTTCATCGTGCTCCTCGCCCTCATCCCCCAGCTCGTGGGCCACACCTCCATCAACTACGCCCTCGGACACCTGCGCGTCGTCACCGTCGGCCTCGCGATCCTCGGGGAACCCCTCCTCGCGACGCTCTACGCCATTCCCGTGCTCGGCGAGACACCGCCGGTTGGCGTGCTCATCGGGGGGCCGCTCATCGTCGCGGGCGTCGCCCTCGGGCTCAGCGGCTCCCGCGCGCCCGTCGAGCCGCCAGCGTGAGCGTCGTCACGTCCGGAGGCGTCTCGATCGCCCCGCGGATGGCGGCTTCGTGCTCGCCGTCGTGCTCCACCCAGACCGCCAGGTAGGCACGAAGCGGGAACGCCTGCGGCTCGCCCCACGCGTTTAGCGCCCCCGCCACCCGCACCTCCCGATCCAGTGTCTCCACCGACATCCCCAGCACCACCTCCAGGGCCTCTTCCCGCGACTCCTGCATCGTTTCGAGCAGCGTCCCGACCGGCTGCTCCCGTACCCTGTCCATGAGCTCGACCCGCCGCGCTTCCAGCACCGCCTCGTCGCTCGTGTCCCCCGCCCACAGCTCCTTGTCCGACTCTTGCGCAGCCTTCACCAGCTCCACCAGCATCCTGTCGACGGTGGCGATGTGCCGCACGTGGTCCAGCGCGGTCCAGGCGTCCCCGGCCGCCTGCCGCTCCCAGTAGTCCTCCGGCACCGACTCGATCAGCCCCTCCAGCACCTGCCGCCGCGCAGCCGCCCGCTCGACCAGCGTCCGTATCTCCGGCACCGCGACCATGGCCCGACTGTACCAGACCCCTCCCGCCAGCCCGCGACCTGCCCCTGAGGGTGTCGCGGGCTACACTGCCTTCGGTGCGCCTCCTCCTCTTCGACATCGACGGCACCCTCATCGCGAGCGGCGGCGCGGGACGCGACGCCATCGCCGACGCCTTCTCCGACGAATTCGGCCTCTCCGGCCTCGACGGCGTCCAGATCGACGGCCGTACCGACACCGGCATCTTCGAGGACGCCCTCCGGCTCGCCGGTGTCGACCCCACCCCCGCCGACGTCGACCGTATGACCGACGCCTACATCGCCCGCCTCCCCGAGGCGCTCCGCACCCACGACGGCCGTGTCCTCCCCGGCGTCGTCGATCTTCTCGACGGGCTCAAGGACGCCGGCGCCGTGGTCGGACTCGCCACCGGGAACGTTGCTCGCGGCGCCGAGCTCAAGCTGCGCCACTACGGCCTCTGGGACCGGTTCGTCGGTGGTGGCTTCGGCGACGTCTCCTCCGACCGGGACCGGGTCCTCGCCGCCGCCGTCGAAGAGCTTGCCCGTTTCGGCGGTGTCGCCCCTGCTGCTTCAAGCCCCGTGGTCATCGGGGACACGCCCCGCGACGTCAGCGCCGGGCACGCCGTCGGCGCTCGTGTCCTCGCGGTCGCGACCGGCAACTACGGCGAGGACGCGCTCCGCGAGAGCGGCGCCGACCACGTCCTGCCCGACCTGCGCGAGACGCAGGCCGTGCTCGACATCCTGCTCGGCTAGCTCCCGAGCGCCCCGATTCGCTCGCGCAGCCCCTCCGCCCGCGACTGCGCCTGCGCCAACCGGTCGCGTTCGCCCTGCACAACGGCCTCCGGCGCGCGTTCCAGGAAGCGCTCGTTCGCGAGTTGCTTCTCCAGCCGCGCGATCTGCCCGTCCGCCTCCGCCAGCTCGCCCTCGAGCCGTTCACGCTCGGCCGTCAGGTCGACCTCCGGTAGCGCCAGCGCCACCTCCGTGTCGCCGACGCGCGCGAACGCGTACTCGCCCTCGGGGAGCCCTGCGTCGGCTCCCGTCACCTCCGGCGCGACCCGTGACGTGAACGCCGTCGCGGCTGCGGTCTCGCCCAGCGCAGCGGCCTGACCGCTCGCGCGCAGGTACACGGCCGGTCGGGCGCCCGCCTCCAGGCCCTTCTCCGCGCGCAGGTTGCGGATGGCGCGGTTCACCTCGATCACGTGCCCCATCGCCGTCTCCGCCGCCGCATCGCGCCAGACGCCCGCGCTCTTCGGGAACCACGCCACGATCAAGGCCGGGGAGAGGTCGTCGTCGAGGTGCTCCCGCAGCTTCCCCCAGAGCTCTTCGGTCACGAACGGCATGATCGGGTGCAGCAGCCGCAGGCCGTGGTCGAGCACGTGCGCGAGCACCGCCAGTGGACGCTCGTCGCCCTCCCGCAGCCGCACCTTGCTCATCTCCACGTACCAGTCCGCCAGCTCGTTCCAGAGGAAGTCGTGGATGCGCCGCGCCGCCTCCCCCACCTGGTACGCCTTCAGCAGCGAGTCGACGTCGCCCTCCAGACCCTCCAGCCGCGACAGCAGCCAGCGGTCCTCCAGGGCGAGGGTGTCCTGATCCGCCGCGTGGGGACGCTTCACGCGCCGCCCTTCCAGCTGCATCAGCACGTAGCGGGTCGTGTTCCACAGCTTGTTGGCGAAGTTCCGGGCCGCGACCATGCGCTCCTCGGTGTATTTCATGTCCTGCCCGAGCGTGCCCATCGTCAGGAGCGCGAAGCGGAACGCGTCCGCCCCGTACTGGCCCGCCGCCACCAGCGGATTCACCACGTTCCCGCGCGACTTCGCCATCTTCACGCCGTTCGCGTCGCGGATGAGCCCGTGGAAGATGACCGTGCGGAAGGGGATGTCGCCCTCCGGCCCGTGCTCGCGCATGTTGTAGAGCCCGAACATCACCATCCTGGCGCACCAGAAGAACATGATGTCGTAGCCCATCTGCATGTCGGTCGTCGGGTAGAAGTAGCGCAGGTCCTCGGTCTCGTCCGGCCAGCCCAGGTCCGAGTGCGGCGCCAGCGCCGAGGAGAACCACGTGTCGAGCACGTCCTCCTCCTGCCGGATCTCCGTCTTCCCGCACGCCGCGCACGAGTCCGGGTCGTCGACGGAGACCGTCATCTCCCCGCAGTCGCAGTACCACACGGGAATCTGGTGCCCCCACCAGAGCTGGCGGCTGATGCACCAGTCGCGCAGGTTGTCGGTCCAGTTCAGGAACGTGGTCGCCATGCGCGACGGCACGACGCGGATGCGCTCCTCCCGGATGGCCGCGCTCGCAGCGCTCGCCAGCGAGACGCCTGGTGCGTACTCCCTGTTCACCGCCACCCACCACTGCTCGCTCGGCAGCGGCTCGATTACGTTGTCGCAACGCTCGCAGCGGCCCACGCTGTGCGTGTACGGCTCCGTTTTCTCGAGGAACCCGCCGTCCTCCAGGTCGCGCACGATCGCCGCGCGCGCCTCATCGACCGTCATTCCCTCGTAGGGACCGGCCTCGTCGTTCATGCGGCCGTCCTCGTCGATCGCCACGATCACGTCGAGGTCGTGCCGCTGGCCGATGTCCCAGTCGAGCGGGTCGTGTCCGGGTGTGACCTTCAGCGCGCCCGTGCCGAACTCGGGCTGGATCGAGTCGTCCGCCACCACCGGCAGCTCGCGACCCATGATCGGCAGCAGCACCGTCCGCCCGATGCGGTCCTCGTAGCGCTCGTCCTCGGGGTGAACGGCCACGCCCGTGTCCGCCACCATCGTCTCCGGACGCACCGTCGCGACGGTCACGGCGTCGGGCAGGGGCATCCCCCCTTCGCCCACCACCGGGTAGCGCACGTAGTAGAGCTGCGCCTCTTCTTCCTCGTGTTCCACTTCCAGGTCGCTCAGGGCCGTGCTGCAGCGCGGGCACCAGTTGATCATCCGCAGGCCGCGATAGATGAGGCCGTCGTTGTAGAGGTTCACGAACGTCGTGCGAACCGCCCGCACGATGTGCGGGTCCAGCGTGAACGTGTCGCGGCTCCAGTCGGCGCTCGCCCCCAGCTTGCGGTGCTGCTCGTAGATGCGTGGCCGCAGCTGCCGCACCCACTGCCAGACGCGCGCCTCGAAGCCCTCGCGGCCGAGGTCGTGCCGGCTGAGCCCTTCCTTCTGGAGCTCGCGCTCCATCACGTTCTGGGTGGCGATGCCGGCGTGGTCCTCGCCCGGCAGCCACAGCGTCGGCTCGCCCTGCATCCGGTGCCAGCGCACGAGCGTGTCCGTGAGCGCATCCTCGAGCCCGTGGCCGAGGTGCAGCTCGCCCGTTACGTTCGGGGGCGGCATGACGATGCTGTAGGGCGCTTCGCCCGGTACGACGCGCGCGCGGAAGTAGTCGCCCTCCTCCCAGAAGGCGTAGATGCGATCTTCCACCGTGCTCGGCTCGTAGGCGGAGGCGAGCCGCGTGCTGACTGGCGCGTCGGTCATCGAGATTCCCTCATCGAGATGGGAACGCCGCCCGCCGGCGGCGCGTAACGAAAGTGTAGCAGCCGACTTCGAATGGGCCTGCCTGCATCGCCCCCGACCGCCGGCGGCCGACCCCTCCTCCCCGCGACGCCGGTCGAGCTTCCGTTGAGAGGGGCGCCGGGGGGATGGGGTAATCCGGGGAGGGGCACTTTACGATGGCGGGCCAGGCGGGGGTGGAGTCTGATGTGTCGCCGGTGAGGATCTGTGCGAAGTGTGGTGGAGAGACCCCCGGTGATGGTCCCTTTTGCGTCCACTGCGGATCCGGGCCGGATGACCCACCTGCCTCCAGCGGCGGCGCCGGTAGCCCTGAAGACCCAGGCAGGGTGGCCGATGTGGCGGAACTGGCCCGGCAGGTCCGGGAACTGGTCGAAGTGTATATCGCCCTAGCCGGGCGGCTCTCCGCAGTTGAGGCCGCGGTGGGCAGGGCGCCCGCCGAGGGCCCCGTGCCCGAGCCTCCGACCGGGAGGCGGGAAGAGCCTGCCGCAACTCCGCCCGCCGGCACGGAGCCGTCCGCCGCTCCCGTCCCCTCCCCAGACCGCCCGGCTTTCACACCTCCGGACGCGGAACCGGAAGGAGCTACCCCCTCCTCCACGGAGGAACCACCCGGCGCCTCCGCCCCAGTACCCTTCTTGCAGGCCACCCCCGTAGCAGCTTTCTTGCAGGCCGATCCCGTAGCAGAAGAGCTCCCCGCCCGTCCTCCTCGTCGTCGCCCTCCCACCGGGGGGAGCAGCCCGCTCGACTGGGAGCGTGTCCTGGGCCGCAACTGGTTTGCCATCATCGGTGTGGTGGCCCTCGCCGTCGGCGCGGGCTTCTTTCTCAAGCTGGCCTTCGATAACCAGTGGATCGGCCCCACGGGGCGCGTGATCCTGGGGGTCGTCGCGGGCCTGGCCATGGTCGGGTTGGCCGAGTACACCGCCCGTCGCGCGCCGCCCTGGGCGCAGGCGGTCGCGGGCGGTGGCGTCGCGATCCTGTACCTGGCGGTCTACGCCTCCTTCGGCTTCTACGACCTTATCCCCCTCGTCCCGGCGGTCGTGCTCCTGGGCCTGACGGTTGCACTGGGGTGGTTCCTGGCCATCAGGTACGACTCCAGGATCGTCGCCTTCCTGGCGCTCTTCGGAGCGTTCCTGACGCCGCTGCTGCTGGGCGAGGATCTTGCCGACCATTTGCCCGTGGGGCTGGCCTACCTGCTCATCATCGACCTGGGCATCGTGGCCGTGGCCAGCCTCCGCCGCTGGCGCTGGTACACCCTCACCGGGATGGCCGCCTCCTATCTCCTGTTCGCCGGCCTCTACTTAGCCAGCTCGATGGAGGGCCCCATCTCCGCCCAGCTTGGTCTGTCGGGCGTGTTCCTCATCTTCCTGGGCGCCGCCACCCTCCACAACATCATCTGGCGCCGCGAACCCAACCAGTTCGATATGACCCTCGTCATGGTCAACGCCTTCGCCTTCTTCGGCCTCACATTCGCTGTTCTGTGGGACGACTACGAACCGTGGTTCGGCCTCATCGCCCTGCTCCTGGCGGGTGTCCACGGGGTCGTGGCCCTTGACGCGAGCAGAAGGCCGGGCGTCTCTCGCGTCGTGCCGCTTCAGCTCGGCGGTGTGGCCCTCGTCTTCTTGACGGTCGCCGCCCCGCTGCAGCTCACGGGCGAGTGGGTGCCGGTGGCGTGGACGGCCGAAGGCGTCGTCCTGGTGGGGTTGGGCAAGCTCACGCGGAGCTGGCAGTCCCGCGCCGCCGGGCTGCTCATCCTGGCCTGTGCGGTCCTCCGCATCCTCATCCTTGAAACCCCTTCGATAGAGGTTGCGGAGTTCACGCCCGTGCTGAACGGCAGGTTCCTCGCGTTCGCCTTCGGCATCGTGGCGCTCTACGCGGCTGCCTGGCTGTACCGCCGTCCGGAGGCTTCACCCCGCGCCCTCAAGGCCGTCGAGCCGCACATCTCCGGCGTGCTCGTAGGCCTTGCGCAGATACTCACCTTCTGGCTCTTCAGCGCCGAGGCCATCGGCTACTTCGAGCGACAGGAACTGGAGGCGATCGGCCGCGAGGCCGCCGACCGCGCCCGCGACGGGCTCCTGCATGCCCTCACGATCATCTGGGCCCTGTACGGCATCGTCCTGATGGCCGTGGCCCGCTGGCGCTCCGTCCGTCTCCTTGCGTTCGCCGGCGTGACCGTGGTCGGCGCCGCCACCGCCAAGCTCCTCGTGGTCGACACGTTCCTCATCGGAGTCCCCTGGGAGCCTCACTGGGTCGTCCTGAACCACTACTTCCTTTCGTTCGTGGCGGTGACGGCCGGCGTCGCGATGGCCGCCCTTCTTGAGCGCCACTCGAAGGTCTTCTCCACCGGATTCGACATCCCCGGCCTGCTGGTCCTGGTGATCGTCGCCAACGCGATTGCTGTCTGGGTGTTCACAGCCGAAGTCGTGCGCTTCTTCGAGCACCGCGAGCTCGTGCGGGGCGGCGACTACGAGGCCGCCATGCACCTGACGCTGACCCTGATGTGGACGGTTCACGCCGCGCTTGTGATCGCGGCGGGCATCCTGCGCCGGTCGCGGGCGCTCCGCATAACCGGAATCGTCATGCTGGCCGTCCCCGTGGCGAAGCTGTTCGTCTTCGATGTGTTCTTGCTCGAACGCGGCTACCGCGTCGGCGCGTTCAGCATCCTGGGGCTGCTCCTGCTGGCGATGGGGCTGGCCTATCAGCGCTATAGCGTGACCGTGAAGGACCTCTTCCTCGGCGACCGCGGTTCGCCCGGTGCGCCGGAGTCTGGCCCCGCCGAGTAGCCGTCGCGATCTTCCCCCGTGCTCGGCTCAGGGCGCGGCCAGCCGGGCGACCACTGTGGCGACGTTCGCCATCGCATCAGGCAGGTTCGCCACCAGTTCGGTGAGAACGTCGCCCTCGGCCATGTCGGAGATGCCCCGCACCTCCAGGTACGGGATCCCGCAGAAGAGGGCGCTCCGCGCCCCTCCCGCGCCCTCGAAGGCGACCGCCAGCGCATCCGTGCGGGCATGGATCGCATCCTTGCGCACACGGTCGGAGATGCCCTCGTCGCCGCTCGCGATGGGGGCGAAGTGGACGCTGAAGGGCGCGTCTCCTTCCCCGACGGTCCCTTCCAGCCGGGCGAGGTGCTCGCCGGAGCCTTCGAATCCGGGCGGCACCCTTCCCAGCACGCCCGAGTAGAAGTCGTGCTCGACCGTTTCCGTGCCGATGACCACGTCGCCCACCCGCACGTCGTCGGTCAGACCCCCCGCGATCCCCGCGCAGACGACCAGGTCGACATCGGACAGGTGATCCAGCAGGTGCTGCGTCGTGACGCCGTACTGGACCTTGCCGAAGCCGCCCTCGGCAAGAACGACGGCCGCTGCCTCGTACTCGCGCACCGTGACTCTGCCGGTGTCGCTGAGCACGGGGCTCCCCCAGCGCTCGTCGAAGGCTTCCGAGAGCGCCTCGAATTCCGCGGTTACCGGGGCCACGACCAGCATCGACATGGTGTCGCTACATCGCCCCCAGCCGCCGCGCCGCCTCCGCCAGGGTGTCGTCCGACTTCGAGAACGTGAACCGCACGAACCGCGATCCCGCCGTCTGGTCGTGATAGAAGCTCGACCCCGGCACCGGCGCTACCCCCACCCGCTCGATCAGGTGCAGCGCAAAGGCGGTGTCGTCCCCCTCGAACCCGAGGTCGCCGAAGTCCGCCATCACGTAGTACGCCCCCTCCGGCCGGTGGCACTCGAAGCCCGCTTCCCGCAACGAGATCAGCAGCCGGTCGCGCTTCGCCTGGTACATCGCCCGCAGCTCCGGGTAGTACGGCTCGCCCTGCTCCAGCGCGACCGCTCCCGCCTGCTGCAGCGGCGCCGGCGCGCCCACCGTCAGGAAGTCGTGCACCTTGCGGATCGCCTCGCTCAGGTGCGGCGGCGCAACCACGTACCCCAGACGCCACCCGGTCACGCTGAACGTCTTCGAGAGCCCGCTGACCGTGACCGTGCGCTCGTACATCCCCGGCAGCGTCGCCATCGGCAGGTGCTCGTGCTCGTCGAAGAGGATGTGCTCGTAGATCTCGTCGGTGAAGCAGAGGCAGTCGAACTCCTGGCAGAGCGCCGCGATCTGTCCGAGCTCCTCGCGGTCGAACACTTTGCCGCTGGGGTTGTTCGGCGAGTTCACGATGATCGCCTTCGTGCGCGGCCCGAACGCCGCCCGCAGCTCCTCCGGGTCGAACACGAAGTCGAGCCCTCGCAGCGTCACGAACTTGAGCGTCGCCCCGCTCATGGCCGCGTCGGGCACGTAGTTCTCGTAGAACGGCTCGAAGACGATGACCTCGTCGCCCGGCTCCACGAAGGCGAGCATCGTCGCCATCATCGCCTCGGTCGCCCCGCAGGTGACGGTCACCTCGCGCTCCGGGTCCAGGTCGAGCCCGTAGTGGCGCCCGACCTTGTCCGCGATTGCCGTGCGCAGGCGCGGGTCGCCCCATGTGATCGCGTACTGGTTCACGTCCGCTTCGATCGCGTCGATGGCGGCGCGCTTCACGAACTCCGGTGCGGGAAAGTCCGGGTAGCCCTGCGCCAGGTTGATGGCGCCGTGCTCGAACGCGAGCCGCGTCATCTCGCGGATGACCGACTCCGAGAACACCGAGGTTCTTGAAGCGACGACAGGGCGCTGGGGCATGCCGCGATTCTACGGACGGCCTCCGAATGCGCTCCCGGCTGCCGCGCCGGCTAGCCGTCCAGCTCCCGCAGGATCACGACCGGGATCGTCCGGCTTGTACGCGCCTCGTGCCCTCCGTAGTGCGGGGAGGCGACCTTGAACCGGTCGTAAAGGCGCTGCCGCTCCTCTTCCGGCGCCGGTTCGGCCAGCATTGTCCGCTTCTTCCCACGTGTCTCCACCACGACCTCGGGGTTGGCGAGGCAGTTGTAATACCAGGCGGGGTTGCGCGGTCCTCCCCACAGCGACGCGGGGATCGCCAGCCTTCCGCCATCCTCGAGGTAGAGCAGGGGCGAGGTCTGCTGCCTCCCCGTGCGGGCGCCGGTCGTGGTCAGCAGCAGCACGGGCAAGTCGAACTTCCCCAGCAGCCGTCCCCCCGTCAGCCGGAACACGGCCGTGTGGAACGGCGTGAACAGCTTCAGGAAGAACAACTGCAGCGCCAGCATCAGCGGTTGGGCCCCCGGTTCATCGGGAACGGCTGCCAGCGGCGCAGGCTCGTGCGGGGCAGCACCTCCGGGTTTACCGCGCTCCGCGGCCAGCGCCCCTGCAGCGCCGTCGCGATCTCGCGTCCCGTGCGCCTTCGCGTCTCGGGCATCATCCGCGCCGTCGCGGAGGCCACGTGCGGCGTCACGATCACGTTGTCCATGTGCAGCAGCGGGTTCTCCGCGTTCGTCGGCTCCACCTCGAACACGTCCAGCGCCGCCCCCGCGATCTCGCCGTCCTCCAGCGCCGCGATCAGCGCCGTCTCGTCCACGGTCGGACCCCGCCCGTTGTTCACGAAGATCGCCGACGGCTTCATCGCGGCGAAGTGCTCCTCCTTCATCAGCGGTCGCGTCTCCTCGTTCAGGGGCGCGTGCATCGAGACGAAGTCGGAGCGCTCCAGCATCTCCATCAGGCCCACCGGCTCGACGCCTTCGGCCGTCATCGTCAACTCGCTCACGAACGGGTCGTAGGCGATCACGTGCAGCCCGAACGGCTGCAGCCGGCGAGCCACCGCCCGCGCAATGTTCCCGAACGAGATCAGCCCCACGGTCTGCCCCCACAACCGGGGCACGTCGCGGAAGACCGGCCGCGCTCCGCGCCAGTCGCCTTCGCGCATCAGCCGGTCCATCAGCTTCAGGCGGCGCGCGGCGGCCAGCAGCAGGGCCACCGTGTGGTCCGCCACCTCCTCGACGAAGATGTCGGGCACGTTCGTCACGACGATGCCCTTCTTCGTCGCCGCCTCCACATCGACCGTGTCCGCGCCGACGCTGCTCAGCCCGATCACGACGCACTTGTCGAGCCCCTCGATGATCTCCGCCGTGATGCGCCGCCCCGGCGCGATCACGGCATCCGCGTTGCGAGCCGCCTCGACGAACTCGGCGTCCGTCTTCGCCGGAATCTCCAGGATGGTTGCGCCGATGGGGTCGAGCGCCTCCCGTTCGTAGCGAAAGTCGCCCATCCCCTGTCCCTGGCGCGCCTGCGCCGCAACCACGTAGCCGCCTGACTCATCAGCCATCGTCAATCTCCCTGCCTGTTGGGTGCGCGCGATTCTCACGCCCCCGCCGGGGCCTGTCTACGCCAGTGGGGGAAGGGGGAGGGTCAGGCCGGAACCGGTACCCCGACGCGCACCGCCGGGACCGCCGCGCTCCGGAAGAACCCGACGACCGCGCCGCCCTGCAGCAGGCTCGACACGTACACCGCGCCCTCGGGCACCCGGTCCGTCACCGTCGCCGGGGCGCGCAGCGTGACCTCGCCGTCGGTCAGCTCGACCTCGTCCTCGTCGCTGATGCCGAGGCGCTCGGCGTCCTCTTCGCTGACCTGGACGTGGTCGTAGCGATGCAGCTGCTCCGCTTCGGGATGGCGGAGCGCCGCCGCGTCGACAGCCGTGTACTGGTCGCGGCCGGTGATGATGCGCAGCCCCTCGCCGCTCGCCGGGGCGTCGGCCACCGGCACCGTCGAGCCCTGGCCCGACGCCGTCACCTCAAGCCGCACGCCCTCGCCGATGATGAGGTCGGCGGCGGGCTGGTAGGCGGGCGTCTCGTTGGCGATGGCTGCGAGCGCCATGTCCGGGTCGGCGGGAACGTCGACGCCCAGCGCGCCCGCGAGCGCCGAAAGCGCCGCGAAGCAGGTGACGGCGTCGCCCTCCGGCGCTATCGCCGGTTCGAGCCGTTGCACGCGGAAGTCGCCCTGCGTGTAAGTGCCCCGCGAGGCGTACGAGCGCCCCTCGGCGAGCACCGCCGTCGCCCGCTTCGCCGTCTCGTGCGCCACGTTGTCGATGACGACCAGCGCATCGAGCCCTTCGAGCGCGGCTGCCGCACCCGGCAGGCGCATCGTCGGGTCGTCCCGAACGACGACGAGGCCGCTCAGGCCTTCGAGCGGGTTGTCGCTTCCCTCGACGGCCACGCCCACGTCGAGCAGGCCGTGCGTGTTCACTTCCGGCGGCGCGACCACGAGGTGGTCCGATGCCGCCTCGCCGTGGAGTGCCACCGCGAGGTTCGCCGCGCCGCCCGCCATCGCTCCCGCGATCGCGGGCGAGACCGGGTTCGGCGCGCACACCACGATGGCGCCTTCAGAGCCGCGCAGCGCTTCGGCGGCTGCGGCGATGTCGCCGCTCGCGCCGGCTTGGCCGGCGACGGCGTCCGCGAGGGCGGCAGCCGCCTGCCCCTCCTCGCCCGCTGCCGGACGGATCCAGTGGGTCGCGAAGTCGACGAGCTCGCTGCGGAGCGCCCCGACCACCACCAGGGTCGCCTGCTCGTGGGCGACGGCGTCCTTGATGCGGACGCTGAGGACGTTGTGGCTCTCTTCCAGGTCGTCGGCGACCACGACGATCGCCTTCGCCTTCGGGATGCGGGTCATGTCGGTGGCCATCCGCCATGTGCCCAGCCGCGCCTCCAGCGCGTTCTTCGTGGCTCGCATCACCGGCCCGTTGGCGCTGTCGGCGGACGTGCCGAACGCGTCGCCGGCGATCAGCCTGGCGAGGTGCGCCTCTTCGTTCGTGACGGTCCCGCCCACGAACACGCCCACGCGGCCTTTGCCGGCGGCTTCGCGCAGCGCGCTCGCCGCCTCCGCGGCCGCGTCCTCGAGCGAGGCCGGCGCCTGGATGACGCCGCGCTTCACGAGGTGCCGCGAGAGCCGCTCGCGCGGCTTCAGGGAGTCGTAGTGGTAGCGCCCGCGGACGCAGATCTGGTCGCCGGAGAACTCGTTCCCCGGGCCCGGACGCACGATCACGCCGCGCCCCTCGCGGGAGCCCATGCTGATGCTGCAACCGACCGCGCACGAGTCGCAGGTCGTGGTCGTCCAGGTGTCCGGCTTCGCCACCCACTTGTTCGGGTGCTCCATCAGCGCCGCCGTCGGGCAGACGTCGATGCAGGCGCCGCTGAAATCGCAGTTACTGTCGTGGATGGCGCCGCCCGCCCCGAAGGTGATCTGCAGGTCGAAGCCGCGTCCCCCGAGCGTAATCGCGCTGGTGTGTCGCTTCTCCTCGCACACGCGCTGGCAGCGGGTGCAGATGATGCACATCTGCGGGTCGAACTCCATGTACGGGTTCGCCCGGTCGGCCGGCGGCTGCGGCGCCTGGTAGAAGGTGCGCTCCTCGCCCACCCACGGCTCGTAGCCCGACATGCCGACCATCTCGCAGGTCGCCTGCAGCTCGCAGCGGTAGTTCTTCGAGCAGGTCAGGCAGCGGTGCGTCACGACGTCGTCGCGCAGGCAGATGTCGCCCGGATGGCAGTGCTCGCGCCGGTGACAGGTCAGGCAGCGTTCGCTGTGGTTCGAGATCAGGACCGAGAGGACCGCGCGTCGCGCCTCGGCCACCTCGTCGGTGTCCGTGCGCACCACCATCCCGTCCTGGACCACGCTCGTGCAGGCGAGCTGCAGCCCCGGAGGCCCCTCGATGTCGACGAGGCAGGTGCGGCAGCCCGCGTACGGCTTCAGGCCGTCCACGTAGCAGAGGTTCGACATGTAGATGCCGTTGTTCTTCAGGACCTCGACGAGGGGCGCCCCCTCGGGCGCCTCGATCGTGCCGCCGTTCGCCGTGATCGTCGCCATCGTCTAGAGCCGGTGGAAGTCGCCGTCGGGGTCGGGCGCCTTCATCCCGTTCGGGTACGTGTTGTCGTTCCGCTTCAGGAACGACTGCGCCATCCGGCTCAGCGCGTGCTTGTCGCGGTACATCTCGTCGAAGTTCGTCACCGCGTCGTCGAGCGGCCCGCCCGGCTGGATCGCCTCGTAGGGGCAGGCTTCGGTGCACAGTCCGCAGTACATGCAGATGCGGAAGTCGATCTCGTAGCGGTCGATGTTGCGGCGGCCCTCGGCGTCCTGGCTGGTCGCCACCAGGATGCAGCCGTCGGGGCAGGCCTGCGCGCAGGTGCTGCACCCTGTGCAGCGCTCTTCGAACCAGAGCAGGTTCGTGCGCGCGTATACCGGGACCGGTCGCGAGACCTCCGGGTATTCGAGCGTATCCACGGGCTTGAAGAGCTGGCGCAGCGTCAGACCCAGTCCGCGCGCGATACCCGTGCCGTAGGCCATCCGATCCTCCCGGGAGAAGCGGCCCGATCGTAGCCGTCCCGCCTCGTGATGACAATCACGAGCCTCCCGCGAACGCGTAGACTCCGCCGGTCAATCACCCTTGTGGAGGCGAACCATGCTCTTCGAGCTGCGACAGTACCGTATCAAGCCCGGCCGGCAGGCGGCCTGGGTTGAGTTCATGGAGGACACGATCATCCCCTTCCAGCAGTCGAAGGGCATGGTCATCCTCGGTAGCTTCACCGACGAGGAAGACGAGACCGTCTACATCTGGGTCCGCCGCTTCCGCGACGAGGCCGAGCGCGAGGCCCAGTACGAGGCCGTCTACCAGAGCGACGAGTGGAAGAACGAGATCGGCCCGAAGATCCCCGACATGATGGAGCGCGAAGGCATCGTCGTCCGCCGCCTCAACCCCACGCCCCACTCCGCCATCCAATAGGGGGTGGGTGCTACCCTTGAGGGCGGAGCGACAGCATGGACGTGAAGGAAGCAGTCCGGACTTCCCGAGAGTTTGTCGCCGAGCTGTTCGGCGATGAAGACATCTCGGAAGTTCGGCTTGAAGAGGTCGTCATCGAGGACACCACCGGTGAATGGTGTATCACTATCGGTTTCAACCGCCGAACGCCGCCGCCGCCCAATTCGCTGGGTGAGCGCCTTGCGTTGAACGTGCTTCAACCGGAACGGACCTACAAGGTCGTTCGGCTGGACCGCCAGGGTGAGGTCAGATCCGTGACCGATCGCGCGCTTCCAGCCCTGAACGCCTAGTGCCGCCAGAGGCATACTTCATCGATGCCAACCTGCTCGTGCTCTTTGCCACCGGAAGAGTCGACAGGGGTCTCATTGCCAAGCACAGGCGCCTGCGGGCCTACACTGCTGCCGACTACGACGTGCTGGCTTCGGTCGTAGCTCCAGCAAAGCGGCTCCTCGTGACTCCCAACACTCTTACCGAGGCGTCCAACCTCCTGGCCCAGCATCGGGAGCCCGAGCGCTCCGACCTGTTGGAAGGCCTCCGGTTTCTGATTGAGGAGAGTGAGGAGGTTGTTATGGCCAGCGCGACTGCCGCCGAGAACCCAGACTTCGTTCGACTCGGCCTGACAGATGCGGTGCTGCTGGAGGTGATTACGCCGGATGCCCCGTTGCTTACCGTCGACCTCGATCTCTACCTGGCCGCTTTGGCGAAGGAGCCTAGTTCCGCAGAGAACTTCACGTGGCTTCGTGACCTGTAGCCTCGACCGCCACGAGGCGCCCCTCACACCACCTCGTCCGGCGTGAGCAGCGCCGCCGTGGCCTCGCGGTCCTCCGTGTTGAGCGCGACCGTTGCGTAGCCCTCGTGGCGGTCGAGGATGTGCAGGCTCTGGATGTTGATCCCCGCGTCGCGGAAGCGTGCCGCGACCTTCGCCAGCGCCCCCGGCTCGTCCCGCAGCCGGATCAGGAGCACCTCGTCCGTGACCGCTCGGTAGCCCGCGTTCACCAGGCAGTGGAGCGCCCGGTCGTGGTCGCCCTCCTCCGTCGAGAGCGTGATGAGCCCCGTCTCCCCGCTGCGTTCCGTGTTGATCGCCACGAGGTTCACGTCGGCGCGTGCGAGCGCCTCCGTGATGTCGGCGATGATGCCGACCCTGTTCTGAACCGCCACTGTTATCTGCTTCACCGAGGCCCCCTCATGTCTCCGTGGAGCCGCTGCTCCGTGCGCAGGCGTCCACGATCTCGTCGACCATCGCGCGTGTGACGTGCGGCATCGTGATGACGTGCGCGATGTCGCCGAGCGGCGCGAGCTGCCACGCCTGCACGATCTCCTCCGCCGGCCTCGGAAAGACCACCGTCACCGAGTTCCGGTTGCGCCAGGCCGGGATGCCCCGCGCGTTGAAGCGCTCGACCGCGTACGCCGCCGTGTCGAGCATCTCCCCGACGAGCGTTCGCAGACCCTCAAGCCCGTAGTGCTCCAGGGCGTACCAGAGGATGAGGGGCGTGAATCCGCTGCGCGAACCCGGCACGGTCGTATCGAGTGTGCCCAGGTACTCGACCGAGCGGGCGACGGTGTTCACGTAGTCGCTCTTCGTCAGGACGACACCGCAGGGCAGGGGCGCGCCGATCACCTTGTGCCCGCTCAGCGAGATGCTGTCGATGCCTGCGTCGAACCCGTACGGCTGCGGGTCGTCGACGAACGGCAGGATCAGGCCGCTGAGCGCCGCGTCTGCGTGGACGTAGTGATTCGTGATCGCGAGGTCTTCGAGAATGGCGTTCACCCGCGTGAGGTCGTCGATGGCGCCCTTCATCGTCGTGCCGATGTTCGCCATGACGATGACCGGCGTGTCGCGGTGGATGCGCACGGTCTCGTACAGGTCGTCGTAGTCGAGCTCGCCGTTCTCCTGGCTCTTGATCATGATGTTGCGCATGTTCAGCACGCTCAGGTTCTTGAGCACGCTGTAGTGGGTGTCCTGCGAGAAATAGACGATGCCGTCCGGGTGCAGCTTCCGCGCCAGGTAGAGCCCGTACATGTTGCCCTCGGTGCCGCCCGAGGTGACGTAGCCCCACGCCTCCTCCTGCGGCAGGCGCACGAGGTCCGCGAACGTCGCCATGACCTCCCGCTCGATGTCTCGCGTGTTGACCTGGTAGTTGCTCTCGTGGAAGGGGTCGCCGATGTTGTTGAGCGAGTAGCGCAGGAACGGCGTGAGGGCGGAGTAGTCGTAGGCGAGGTTCGCGGGGTAGCCGGCCTGCCGTCGCGTGGCCTCTTCCAGGGCCTCGTGAAGGGCGTCGAGCCGCGCGCGGGTCTCCGGGCGCGGTGCGCCCATTCCCACAGACGCGTGCCCTCCGGATGCGCGCGGCCGCCCGGACATCGCGCTACAGCCGGCGCAGCTTCGTGAAGCTCTTCAGCTCGCGCGGCGGATCGAGCGTGCGGCCCACGATGCTGAACGACACCTCGCCGACGTAGATGTCGCCGTGCGAGTCCACGGCCACGCCGTGGGGCGCGATGAACTGACCCGGCCCCTCGCCCTCATCCTCGTCCCCGAAGCGCGCGAGCAGGTCGCCGCCACGGCTCAGGATGCTGACGCGGTGCCCCAGCCCCGGGCACCCCTCCATGCCGCCCATCCCGTTCAGCTCCCCGATGTAGATGTTCCCGTCCGGGCCCAGCACCATCCCGTCGGGCCGGTGGATGTTGTTCCACATCTCGAGGAAGTTCCCCTCGGAGTCGAACACCTGCACGCGATGCGCCTCCCGGTCGGCCACGTACACCCGCTCCTCCTCGTCCACCGCCACGTTGTGGGGCCGGATGAACTGCCCCGCGTCGATGCCCGGGCCGCCCCAGGACAGAACGTGCTCGCCGTCGGCCGTGTAGCGATGCACGTTGGAGTTCCCGTAGCCGTCCGTGATGTAGAGGTCCCCGCTCGTGGGCGAGACCGCCGCGTGCGTCGGCCGGTTGAAGGGCGCACCGCTCCAGATCGGCGCCGGGTCGCCCCCAAGGGTGAGCAGCAGCTCCCCGTCCTGCGACCATTTCGTGATCGAGTGCGTCCCGTCGTCGACGCACCAGACCGCCTCGTCCGCGCCGATGAACATGCCATGCGTTCGCGCGTCGAACACGCCCCGCCCGAAGCTGCGCAGGAAGCTCCCCTGCTGGTCGAAGACCATCACCGGGTAGTCGGTGTTGCGCGTCAGGAGGAACACCTCGTCGCGCGAGTTGACCGCCACGCCGGGCGTCTCCCGGAGCGTGACTCCCTCGGGAAGCTGCTCCCAGCCCTCTACTACCTCGTACCGAAAATCGCCATCGCCCAGGGTGACTGCCATCGCTCGACTCCTCCCGCGTGACCGCCGCCGATTGACCCCACCCGCGGACCGATCACAGACTGCGGGCGATGGTAACCGCTCGACAGCCCGCTGGGGACGGTCCCCCTGCCGGAGTCGAGGCTGGCCAACGCCTCGCGATCCTCTCCTCCTTCTACCGGCGCGTGTCCCGCTGGCTGCGCTGGCCCCGCAGCGGCGCCATCCTCTCCGTCCTCGCCTACGCCCTCCTGCTGGCCGCCGGCACCCTCCTCCTCCTCGCCCCGGCCGCCTCCACCGCCCACACGAACGCCGCCGATGCGTTCTTCACGAGCGTTTCCGCCGTCACCCTCACGGGGCTCGTCACCGTGCCCGTGCAGGAGCACTGGACGCTCCTCGGCGAGGGCATCCTCGCCGCCCTGACCGTCTCCGGCGGCCTGCTCTATCTCGTCGGCGCGACCGTCATCCTCTGGCTCCTCGGGCGCCGCCTGGGAATGCGCGACTCCGGCATGAAGCGCCTCTTCCGCGGCGTGCCCGGCATCGGCGAGGTGATTCCCGTCGTCCGGACCGTCCTTGCCGCCGCTCTCGCCGTGCAGGCAATCGGCGCGGTTGCCCTCTTCCTCGTCATGCTCGCTGCCGACGTCCCCGCCGACCGCGCCCTCTGGTGGGGACCGTTCCACGCGATCAGCGCTTTTAACAACACGGGCTTCTCCCTGCCCGACAGCGGCTACGCCGGCTTCCACGACGACGTGCCCGTCCTGGCCGTCACGGGCGCTCTCGCGATGCTCGGCGCCATCGGGCCGATCCCCCTGGCCCTCTACGCCTCCCGGCGCTCCCTCCGCCGCCTCCCCCTCGACACGCGCGTCATCCTCGTCGCGATGGCGGCCGTCCTCGTCGGGGGCGCGGGCGTGCTCCTGATCGGTGAGTGGACCAACCCGGCCACCCTCGCCGCCGAGCCCGGTTGGCGCCGCCCCTTCCTCGCCCTCTTCGAGTCATCCGCCCGGACGACCGGCTTCACCACGCTCGACACCGCCGCCTTCCGCGAGGAGAGCAAGGTCTTCGGCACCGGCCTGATGCTGATCGGCGGCGCTGCGGGCTCCGTCAGCGGCGGCCTCAAGGTGGCGACGATCGCCGTCCTCGCGACCGGCCTCCTGAACGCCCTCGGGGGCCGCGACCGCCTCTCCCTTCTCGGCAGCGAGCTGCCGGCCTCCGCCTTCCGCCACGCCCTTGCCATCACCTTCCTCTTCGGCGGGGCTGTCACCTTCCTTTGCGCGGGCATCATCGCGGCCTCCCACGCCGCCCCCATCGACGCACTCTTCGAGGGCATCTCCGCCGTCACCCTCTCGGGCTGGTCGGTCGGTCAGACCGCGGACGCAGGTGCGTGGGAGCGAGGCCTCCTCATCACGGCCATGCTCCTTGGCCGCTTCGGACCGCTCCTGCTCGTCATCCAGATGGCGCGTGAGCGCCGCCAGACCCCCATGCGCCACGTCGAGGACAGCATCCGCTTCGGCTAGAGGCGCCCTCGACTGCGAGCGGCGCAGCCACCGGCGCGCGCGGGCCTCCGGGCCGCGGTTCTAGGATGGCGCTCATGGAGCGCATCCGCGGAGCACGACGGCTGGTGTGGGTCAGGGTCGTCCTGGGCGTTGCGGTTGCAGTGGCGGTCGCCGTGGGGGTTCTTCTGGCCGTGAGAAGCGGTGGTGGGGAAGCGGTCGTCACTCCGACCTCGACGCTCACGATGGAGACCTGCCTGGCGTACAGGGGGTCGGGCGACACGGCGCCCGAAGGCGGTCCCTGCCTGGTTGTCGTGTCCGATGGCTCGTCCGACTCGCTCGTCCTGGAGTGGGTCGGGGGCCCCGACAACGTCACCGGGTGGCAGTACCGGAGGGCGACCTGGAACACCGGCGAGTCGCGCCAGGACCCGTGGGGCCCGTGGACGGACATCCCCGGCAGCGACTCGGCGACCCGCGCCTTCGAACTTACCGGCCTTAGCAGCGATACCGGGCATCGCTTCGAGGTTCGAGCGGTCACGGGTGGCGTCGATGGCGTCCCTTCCAACCTCGAGGGCGGCATCACCCACAGGCCCGGAGAGCCTCCCCTCATCTACGCGGGCAGGATCGTCGAGGGCGACGGTCGTACCGAGTGGCAGCTCGGCGCCTTCACCTTCACGATCCCCGAGGGCATGCGCCTGGTCGGCGGCCTCTCCTGGGCCTCAGGCGGAGATTCGGGTACGTCCGTCCAGGACTTCCAGGGACGGGGCAGCCTGAACTTCGTCCACACCCAGGAGGTTGTGAGACCGCACCTGCGGGACGATCTCTCGGCCGGCGCCAGGCTTCGGTTTCAGGTGCTCCTGAACGCGCTCATCGCCTCGGTGCGTGTCCTCCCCGACGAATAGGGACGCCCCCAGCTACGGCGGCTACTCCCACTCGTACCCCGACGCCCGCAGGTCGGCCTGCAACCCTGCGTAGTCGCCCTGGAAATGGTGCGCCTGCATCCCCACCCCCCGCGCCGCCTCGACGTTCTCCGCGAGGTCGTCGATGAAGAAGCAGGCGGTTTCAGGCAAACCGATGCGCTCCGCCGCGAGGTGGTAGATGGCCGGGTCCGGCTTCGCCAGCCCGACCAGCCCCGAGATCACCCGGTCCGTCCAGTTCACCTCGACGCCGAACTGTTCCGTGATCCGCGTCTCGAGGTCGGGGGCGGCGTTGCTCAGCAAACCGACGCGGACGCCCGCCGCCGCCAGGGCGTTCGCCAGGTCGATGTTCGGCTGGTGCACCCGGATCGGGCGCGCGTACCACTCCTCGAAGAGCCCCTCGGCGCGGTCGCCGCAGTGCTCCGCCAGCGACGCGATCGCCGCCGCCCGCCAGATCGAGCGATCGCTGATGCGTCCCGTCTGCAGATCCCGCCACGCGTCCGTGCCGTAGAGCGCGCGCCGCAGCGCCCGTGCGGGTAGGCCGTTCCGCTCGCAGAACGCGTCGTACTCGTCCCAGTCCTGGCGCAGGAGCACGCCGCCGAAGTCGAACAGGACCGCGCGGTCGCCGGACATCGAGCCCTCGCTAGCTCGACTGCGCGCGCTGGTAGAAGTTCAGCCCCTCGATCGCGGGCCTGAAGACCGCCGGCATCCGCTGGAACATGTCGTCAACCGTCCACGGCTCCTTGCCTTGGATCTGTCGGATCATGTCGGGCGTGTTGAACAGCGACACCTGGTAGCCCGAGGCTCCGATCACCTGCCCGTTGATCCAGCCCGACTCCGTGCTCGCCAGGTACACGACCGGCGGCGCCACGTTGTCCGGCGACATCTCCCGCGCGCGATCTTCGGCCGCGCGCTGCTGGGCCGCGTCGAGCTGTCGACGCCGCTCGGGGGGAATCGTGTCGCCCATGCGCGTCGCCGCGCCCGGGCTGATCGCGTTCGCGGTCACGCCGTAGCGGCCGAGCGCGTTCGCGCACGAGTACGTCAGCCCCACGATGCCGAGCTTGGCGGCGGCGTAATTCGGCTGCCCCGGCGACCCCGAAAGCCCGGAAACCGAGGTGAAGTTGATCAGCCGGTAGTCGCCCTTGCGCTCCTGCCGCCAGTAGATCGACGCGTACTTGGAGGTGTTGAACGTGCCCTTCAGGTGGACCGCGATGACCGCGTCCCACTCGGCCTCGTTCATGTTGAAGATCATGCGGTCGCGGAGGATGCCGGCGACGTTGCAGAGGATGTCGAGCGACCCGTACTCGTTCAGCGCGGCGCGGATGATCTGCTCCGACGCGTCGTAGTCCGAGACGTCGTCGAAGTTGGCGACGGCCCTGCCGCCGGCCGCTTCGATCTCGCGCACGACCTCGCGCGCCGGCGCGTCGTCGGCGCCCTCGCCGTCGACACTGCCGCCCAGGTCGTTCACGACCACGGCCGCGCCCTCGCTCGCCATCAGCTTCGCGATCGAGGCGCCGATGCCCCGCCCCGCGCCCGTCACGATCGCCACGCGATCCTTCAGTCGATCCGCCATCTCGGTTCTCCTCTGCCCTGCTGGTTCTGGTGTCGCGGGCGCTCGCGGCCCGTGTATTCACAAAGCCGCCTCATTCTGCCACCCGCCCCCGAAGGCGCGAGCGCCCCCGCCCGCCGCCTCTCCCGTGGCAGAATGGCGTTCCCCATGAGCCTGCCGGACGACAAGCACCGCCCCTACGACCGCGACAGCGTCGACCACGTCCTCACGACGACCCGCTCCGTGCGCCGCCGCCTCGACTTCGACCGGCCCGTCGAGCCCGAGGTCATCGAGGAGTGCATCAGCATCGCCATCCAGGCCGCGCCCGGCGGCGGCGAGGCCCGCCCCTGGCACTTCATGGTCGTGACCGACGAGGCCAAGCGCGACGCCATCGGCGGGCTCTACCGCGAGGGCTTCTACCAGTTCGCCGGGGCCCGCCCCATGCGCCCCGTCATCGCCTACCTCGCCGACAACATCCACCGCTGCCCCGTCCTCATCATCCCCTGCATCGAGGGGCGCGCCGAGAACGACGGGCAGGGCGCCCAGGCGAGCCTCTACGGCCAGATCCTGCCCGCCGCCTGGTCGCTCCAGATGGCGCTCCGCACGCGCGGCCTCGGCACCGCCTGGACCGGCATCCACCTCCGCTACGCCGAGGAGGTCGCCAACCTCCTCGCCATTCCCGACACCGTCAGCCAGGCGACCCTCTTCCCCGTCGCCTACTTCACCGGCGACGACAACTTCAAGCCCGTCGAGCGCCCGCCCGTCTCCGAGGTCATCCACTGGGACGCCTGGGGCTCCCGCGACAAGCCGATCGCCTGAACCGCCGGTCAGACGTGATCGCTGAGCGCATCGGCGACCCACTGATTGAGGCTCTTTCCCTCCGCGGCAGCGGCGACGGAGACGCTTGCGTGGAGCTCCGGCTGGAGGCGCAGGTTGAACCGTCCCGAGTAGCGGCGTCGGGGCTCGACGCCATCCTCCGCGCACATCTCCAGGAACACCTTGAGCGAGGCCGCGCCCTCTCTCCTGAGCCCGGAAACGTCCTGGGCGTAGAAGTCGGCGCCACCGTTCAGGTCCAGAAACTCTCCACGGAACATGTCGATGTTCGGGTCGAACTGAATGACGGCGTGGTAGCCGTCAATCTCCATGATGTTGGTCTTCATGGCTCTACTCCGTTCCGCTTCAACCAGTTGCGAATGCTCACCACGGCTCCCTTGTCCGTGTTCGGCGAGGGATGTGGGCGATGGAACACACGCCGCTCGCCGAAGAGGCGCACACCAACGCGGGACCCTGCTCTCTCGCTAATCTCGCCGCCAAGTTCGACGAACAGCGCTTCGATGTCTCTCCACGGGATGTTGGCGCTGACCGGACGGCCGAAGATCCGAGCGAGAGTTTGCCGGTGCCTGCGTTTCAAGTGGCCATAGTACCGAATGATGGTACTGCCTTCAAGCTGCCTCTCGCCACGAGCCTTGCTGAGGCCAGCTACCCGCCCGTCACCTCGAACACGAACCGCGCCGCCTCCCGTACCGCCTCCGCCAGGTTCTCCGCTTCCGTCCGCCCCGATGCCTTGCGCGGTTTGAGGCCGTGGTCGCCGTCGGTCAGCCAGTGCACCCGGACCCGCTCCGAGAGCGCGTACCCCGCCACCTCCTCCCGCCGCCCGAACGGGTCGCGCTCGCCCTGCAGGATCAGCACCGGCGTGCTGATGGCTTCGAGGTGGGCCGTGCGCAGGTTGTCGGGCTTCCCCGGCGGGTGGAACGGGTACCCGAGGCAGACCACCCCCGCGACGCCCGCCTCCTCCGCCACCATGCTCGCGATGCGCCCGCCCATCGACTTCCCTCCGACGACCAGCCCCTCCGCCCCGAGGTCGTTGATGACCTCCCGCCAGGCCGCCTCCAGCACCCGCGCCGGGTTCGGCCCCGGACGCTTCCCGGTCGTGCGTCTCGCGGCCATGTAGGGGAACTCGAAGCGCGCCGTGCGCACCCCCTCCTCCGCCAGCAGCGCCGAGACGCGTTCCATCCAGGGGTGATCCATGGGCGCCCCCGCCCCATGCGCCAGCACGAGCGTGGGCGCACTCTCCGGCCCGTCGATCAGGTAGTGGCCGCTCGCTTCCCCGGCCATCGAACGCCCGCTCCTACTCGACCACCCGCCACTGCACGAGCGTATACGCCTCGTCGCCCTCGCCCTTGTCCTCGAACACAGCCTCCACCTCCGCCCCGATCACGACGTCCTGCGTCCGGTCGCCGAGCAGGTTGCCGGCCATGCGCACGTTGCCCGCGTCCGGCAGCTCCACCAGCACGACGATGTACGGCGTCGCCTCTTGCAGCGCCGGGTGGACCGGGTGCCAGACCCGCTCCCAGCTGTAGATGATCCCGCGCCCCGAGACCCGCGTGTAGGTCAGGTCGTACGAGTGGCACTGGTAGCAGATCCACTCCGGCCCCCACTGGAAGCCGTCACAGGCGCGGCACTGCTGCACCACCAGCTCGTGGCGCTTCGCCGCTTCCCAGAACTCGGCCCCCAGCCCGTCGATGGCGGGGCCGGGCCGGGGCAGGCCCTCCGGCAGGTAGCTCCGTGCTTCCGCGCTCATGCGTCCACCCCCCGGTCCGCCGCCAGGATCAGGTCGCTCACCGGCTGCACCATCGGCCCCGACGTCACCATCGAGACGTTCACGTCCGGCACCTGGCAGGTCGACTCGCCCCGCACCTGCCGCACCGCCTCGTGCACCAGCTCGAGGCCGTGCATGTAGCACTCCGCCAGGTTCCCCCCGCTCGTGTTGAGCGGCAGCTTCCCGTCCGGCGCGGAGAAGTTCTCCAGCGTGAAGAAGTCGTTCACCTCGTCCGGCTCGCAGAACCCGTGCTCGACCATGCTCATGAGCACCCCGCCGGTGAAGTTCTCGTAGCTCTGGAGCACGTCCACGTCCTCCGGGCCCACGCCCGCCATCGCGTACAGCCGCGGCGCCAGCGTCTTGAAGTTCGAGGTCGCGTAGTCGGGCGAGTTGTGCGCCGTCGCCGCCTGCCGGTAGTCCGACCCCTGGGCCGCGCTCAGCACCCAGGCCGGCTTCTGCTTCATGTCCTTCGCGCGCTCCGCGCTCGTCACGATCAGCGCCGCCGCGCCGTCGTTCTCCTGGCAGCAGTCGAACAGGTGGAAGGGCTCCACGATCATGCGCGAGTTGTCGTACATCTCCTCGGTCAGCTCGCGCCCGTACATCACCGCTCGCGGGTTCGACTGCGCGTGCCGGTACGTGGCCAGCGAGATCGCCCGCAGCGCCCTCTGCTCCGCGCCGTGGTCGTGCATGAAGCGCCGGATGCGCATCGCGAACGACTGCGCCGGCGAGAGCAGCCCGTAGGGGGCGGTGAAGGCCATTGCGCCGGGCGCCACGGGAATGTCCGCCCCCTGCCCGAACCGCCCGAACTGGCCCTGCGCCAGCCCGCGGTACACGACCACGTACTTCGAGTACCCCGCGACCACCGCCGCCACCGCATTCGCGACCGCTCCGGAGCCACCGCCACCGCCACCGCCCCAGACCATGTTGCTGAAGGTCAGGTCCCTGGTGCCCAGCGCCGTCGACAGCCGGGGCGGGTCGTTACGGTCGTTCGCGTAGGCCGCGAACCCGTCGATGTCGCGCACGTCGATGCCCGCGTCTTCGGCGGCCAGCTGGATGGCGTCGAGCACCAGCTTGACCTCGGGGTCGGGCGACTGTCCGCGCTTGTAGTAGGTCGTCTCGCCGATACCAACGATGGCGGTCTTGCCCCGCATGGTGGCGTCCTCCGTCATGCCTGCCTCCCGGCGCTGTAAGGGTATGGCCGAATCGTACACGCCACCCCCGTACATGGCCTTGTGGAGAAAGCGAACGCCGGTGCGAAGGTGAGGTTCACCCGAGGCTGGGGTGGGCGAGCCATGCCTTCTCGTACCAGACGCGAGGTATCGAAAGGTGATATCATGAGACTGTGCGCACCAGGCATCGGAGAGTGCTGGAAGCGATCTTCCGGCATCCTCCGCCGGCGACGCTGCGCTGGAATGACATCGAGTCGTTGTTCCTGGCCTGTGGAGCCTACATCGAGGAGCGGCAGGGCTCGCGCATCGCCGTCGAGATCAACGGAGTGGTGGGGTACTTCCACCGCCCGCACCCTCGAAAAGAGGCCCACCGGGGCGCCATTGGCTCGGTACGCATATTCCTCACGCGAGCGGGGGTAACACCGGAAGGGGAGGAGCGATGACGATGATGGAGCACCGGGGCTACCGTGGGGTGGTCTCGTTCGACGACGACGCCGGCGTCCTCTTTGGCGAGGTGATCGGCACGCGTGACATGATCACCTTCGAGGGCGAGTCCGTTGCGGAGGTCCAGGTCGCCTTCCGCGAATCCGTCGACGGATACCTCGAATTCTGCGAGGACCGAGGCCGCGAGCCGGACAAGCCCTTCTCCGGCAAGATCCCGCTGCGCATCTCGCCGGACCTCCACCGCGCCGCAACCGAAGCTGCCCGGGCCCGTGGCAAGAGCCTCAACGCCTGGCTCGCCGAGACCGTGGCCGAGGCCGTGCGCTGACCCGTGCCATCACCCCCTTCCCCCTCGTGTCCCCCGCGCGTTTTACTCCACGTCGCGCCTGCCGTCCGGCCTGGACTACGGTGACGAGTCGTATGCACTGACGGGCCAACCGGGGGACCGCAGATCCCCCAGTTCTACCCCCTGCTACCATCCCGCCATGCCCGAATCCGGCGCCATGGAACGCTACATCGACCCCACCGAGCAGCTCGTTATCGAGATATTCGTGCGAGACATCGCGAAGTCGACGGCGTTCTACCGGCGGCTGGGCTTCGAGCTGCTGCGGGACGACGGCGACTTCGCGGAGTTGACCTGGGAGGGCAACCGCCTCTTCCTTGATGAGCGGGGAGAGGCGATGGGTCCGGTGCCTGACACCGTGCAGGCCAACGTTCGCGTGATGGTTCCCGATGTGGACCGTTACTGGGATCTGGCGGCGGAGATGGGCGCGCGCGTCCTCGCCCCGATCGCGGACAAGTCCTACGGCCTGCGCGACTTCGCCATCGCCGACCCCGACGGGTTCGCCGTGCGGCTCGCCACCCGCCTCGAAGACCTGGGCCGAGGCTAGTCGCCGTCATGCCCGGAGTGACCCGCTGCGAGTGGGCCGGTGACGACCCCCTCATGCAGCAGTATCACGACGAGGAGTGGGGCGTCCCCACCCACGGCGACCGCGACCTGTTCGAGCTGCTCGTGCTCGAAGGGGCGCAGGCGGGACTCTCGTGGCGCACGGTTCTGCACCGCCGTGAGGGGTACCGCGCTGCCTTCGACGGCTTCGACATCGCGGCCGTCGCCGCCTACGACGATGCCGACCGCGAACGCCTCCGCGCCGACGCCGGCATCATTCGCAACCGCGCCAAGATCGACGCTGCCATCGCCGGCGCCCGGGCCATCCCCGTCGTGCAGGCCGAGCACGGTTCCCTCGACGCCTTCCTCTGGTCGTTCGTCGGTGGCGAGCCCCGCCGCAACGCCTTCGCGAGCCTCGCCGACCTGCCCGCCCAGACCGACGAGTCGCGGGCCATGAGCAAGGCCCTGAAGGGCTACGGCTTCTCCTTCGTCGGGCCGACCATCTGCTACGCCTTCATGCAGTCGGCGGGCCTCGTGAACGATCACGTCACGAGCTGCTTCCGCTACGGGCAGGTCTGACCGCCTTACGCCGCCGGAATCTCCTTCGGCCATATCGCTGCGGGGAGCCAGCGCGAGAACAGCCGCACCGCTTCCTCGTCGCGCCGGTCCGGCGAGAGCATGTACTTCGCCTTCCCCTTGCCCGATCGCGAGAACGCGAACGTGCCGCTGGCCGTCTTCCCGGTGGCGATGAACCCGTTCGCGTTGTTCGAGCTGATGGCGATGACCCCGTTCGCGTTTACGCTCGAGAACGCGATCACGCCGGTCGCGTTCATGGTCGCGAAGGCCACAACCCCGATCGCGTTGACGGCGCTGATCGCAACCAGCCCGATGGAGTTGACGACGCCGACGGCGACCAGCCCGATGGCGTTGACCGCGCTGATCGCGACGAACGCGATGGCGTTGTTGCTGTCGAAGCTCATGGCGCTACCTCCACCAGGGATTGTGCTTCAGCTTCGGGGAGGGCAACCCTACGTCGCCACCACCCGGTAGCGGGTCGCGTCCAGCGACTCCATCACGTCCGCGATCCCGGCCGGCATCCGCTCGACGCCGTCCGTGCCGCGCGGGGCGCCGTACCGCTCCTCCAGCGATGCCACCCGCGCGTCGAGCACGTCCTGGTCGCGCCACTGCTCGAACCAGCAGATCTGCCCCGGGATGTCCTCGCGCTCATGGGCGATGTGCGTGACGTTCCCCGGGAACTCCTGGCCCGTGCGGCTCAGATCGACGGCCAGGTCCCGCAGGTCCCCCTCCCGTTCCGGCTTCGCCCGCGCGACTGCCCAGCCCGTGATCGATGCCTCGTACCAGTCCCGGTCCGGATTCACGTGGTTCCGCAGCAGCTCGTACCCGAGCTGCTCCCGGTGCTGGATGGACGTGTACAGCCGCGACCCCTCGGGCCCCTCCGGGCTCCCCGCCAGCATCGGCCGGATGCGCTCAACGTGGCGCTCCAACAGGGGCATCGTTGCCCACTGCTCGTACCAGAGGAAGTCGCGCGGGTCGTCCAGGTTCTGCAGGCAGATGTAGATGTCGCAGCCCTCGTCCAGCCGGTTCGAGGTCTCCGTCAGCTCGTTCGCGATGGCGATGAAGCTGTTCTCCCGCCCGGGCCGCGCCGTCAGTCCCACCGTCCACGTGATCACCACGTCAGGCTCCCTGCCCGATGTCCGGGCCCTCGAGGACACCGGCGAGGTCGCCGGGGAAGTCGTCCCCGCGCCCCCGCCGCGTCGCCACCTCCCCGATGTGGTAGTACGTGTGCGCGATCATGCGGTACACGAGGTAGCGCAGCGTCGTCGCCGGAAACGGCCCCCAGGCCGGCACCGTCGTCGCCGCCAGGTCCGCATCGCTCATGCCGCGAAGGAACGCTTCCGCCTCCGCCCGCACCTCGCGCGCGGCCGCCGCGATCGCCTCCCAGTCCCCGCACTCGCCGCTGAATTCGTACTGGGCGTGCTCGGCCGCGAACGTGGGGTGCATCGCCCCGCCCCGCATCACCTCGTTCACGAAAAAGTCGAACCCGCCGAGCAGATGCCGGAGTGTCCACCCGAACGCGCTTGCGTCGTCCGGACGAGCGGTCGCCTCCTCCGCGGTCATTTCCGCGTAGGCACGGTCGAGGTCGTCCCAGGCGTCGAACAGCATTGGCACGAGGGTCTGGTCGCCAGGCATCGCAACCTCCCCGGGAGAGTGGCGGCAGTCTACGCGCTTGCAGCAGGGCCCTGCGGGATCGCTATTGCTTGGTAGGTGACTGAAACAATGAACCTCGACGCCGAGGAAGAACTTACCGACGAGGAAAAGCGCCGCAAGAGAGCGGTACTCCAGATGCTTGCCGACCGAGACGAGCGCCAGCCCATGTCACGCGAGGAGTTCAAGAGGCTGCGCGACGAAGCCCGGCCTTAGCCTGTTCCGCCCCCGTCCAATGCGGCCAGCAGTCGCGCCTTGTCCGCCACGAACTCCGGGTCCGTCACGATCTCTGGCCGGCGCGGCCGCGGGTAGTTCACCTCGAAGCGCGCGGCCATGCGCGCGGGGCGGGGGGTCATCACGTAGGCCACGTCCGAGAGGATGAGCGCTTCCTCCACGTCGTGCGTCACGAAGAGCACGGTGCGCGCGTCGCTCGCCCAGACCTCCTGCAGCCACTGGTGCATCTCCCGGCGCGTGATCGCGTCCAGCGCCCCGAACGGCTCGTCCAAGAGCAGCACGTGGCGCGGCACGAGGAACGTCCGCAGCAGCGCGAGCCGTTGCCGCATCCCTCCGCTCAACTGCGAGGGCCAGCTCTCCTCGAATCCCGCCAGCCCGAACCGCTCGAACAGGTCGAGCGCGTGCTGCCTCGCCTCCGCCTTCGGCTCCCCCGCGATCTCCGCGCCCAGCACGGCGTTCCCGATCGCCTTCCGCCAGGGGAGCAGCAGGTCCTTCTGCGGCATGTAGGCGGCCAGGCCCGGCTCCCCGATCGTGGACTGCCCTTCGATCCGCGCCTCGCCCCCGTCCGGCGCGAGCAGCCCCGCGAGCACCTGCAGCAGCGTGCTCTTGCCGCAGCCGCTCGGCCCCACGAGGCTCACGAACGCGCCCGGCGCCGCCTCCAGGTCCACCCCGTCGAGCACCTCGACGGGGCGGGCCCCCGGAAACGTGTGTCGCAGCCCGCGTATGGCGACGGCTGCTTCGCTCATCGCGCCTCCTACGGGAGGAAGTCGTTCGTGAACGCGTCCTCCACGTCGATCGCCGATTCGGTCAGCCCCGCCTCACGCAGGAAGCTCTCGAACCGGGTCCAGACGTCCAGTTCCTGGCGGCCCCAGTTGTCGGGGTCCGAGGTGTACCGGCTCGCAAGATACGCCGCGCTCGCCTTCACCAGCGCCTCGTCGAGCTCCGGCGCCGCCTCCAGCAGGATCTCGGCCGCTTCCTCGGGGTTCTCGATGGCGTAGCGATAGCCCCGCGCCGTCGCCTCCATGAAGGCCTCGACCAGGTCGGGGTCCTCGTCGATCAGCGACTCGCTCGTGACGATGACCGGCGTGTACCAGTCGGGGATGCAGTCCGTGTGGTCGATGAAACGCACGAACGACACGTCCCGGCCCAGCACCTCCGTGTAGCGGATGCCGTCCCAGGCGTCGAATATCCAGACGAAGTCGTAGTCGCCCTGCTCCATCCCGACGATGTAGTCGACGTTTCCGATGATGGCGTACTCGACCGTGTCCGGGTCGCCCCCGCCACATTCGACCAACGCAGAGATGAGCGCCGTCTCCAGCGGGCCGCCCCAGCCGCCGTACGTCTTGCCCGCCAGGTCGCCGGGGCCTTCGATCCCCTCGTCCGCGAGCGCGATCAGGCTCGACGTGTTGTGTTCAATGACGGCCGCGATGGCGACGATCGGGATGCCCTGTTCGCGAGCCGGGATCACGTTTTCCTGCACCGAGATGCCGAAGTGCGCGCCCCCGGAGGCGACCGTCTGATCAACGCCGCCCGCGCCGGGCTCGACGATCTCGACGTTGAGGCCGGCTTCCTCGTACCAGCCCTTCGCCTTCGCGATGTAGACGCCCGCGTGGTTCGTGTTCGGCGTCCAGTCGAGCATGAAGGTGACGTCCGTGGGCTCGTCCGGTTCGTCGTCGCCGCAGGCGATGACGACCAGCCCCAGCGCCACCAGCAGCAGGGGTATCAGCAGGTACCGTGCGTTCAGAAATCTCATGAGCCGTTCTCTCCTTGGTCGTTGGCGTATTTCCACGGCGAGGCGACCCTCGCCAGCAGGTGCACCGCCACGAATAGGGCGATGCTGAGCAGCGCGATCACGGCGATCGCGACGAAGATCTGGTCGATCCGGAAGGAGGCCTGGGAGCGGATGATGAAGATCCCCAGCCCCTCCTTGGCCGCCACCCACTCCGCGATCACCGCGCCGATGACTGAGTAGGCGGCCGCGATCTTGAGTCCCGCGAAGAATCCCGGGATGGCCGAGGGAATGAGCACGTGCCGCAGCTCTTCAAGCCGGCTCGCGCCCATGCTTCGCACCAGCGCCACCATGTCCCGGTCGGCCGAGGCGAGCCCGTCGACCGTGCTCACGACGATCGGGAAGAACCCGACCAGCGCCACCACGATCAGCTTCGACTCCAGCCCGATACCGACCCAGACCATGAGCAGCGGCGCCAGCACGATCGCCGGCACCGTCTGCGAGGTCACGATGATCGGGTAGAGCACGCGCCGCGCCAGGGGGATGCTCGCGATGAGCACCGCCAGGAGCACTCCGCCGACGGCTGCCGCCACGAGCCCCAGCACCGCCTCGGTGGCGGTCGCCTGGATGTGGTTCGGCAGCAGGTGTCCCTTGTCGATGAACGCGTCCCAGATAGCGCTCGGCGCGGGCAGGATGTACGGCCGCGTGTCGAGCACCTGGACCATCAGCTCCCACAGCCCCACGAGCGCCACCAGCAGCACGAGCGCGGGTGCGTACTCCAACGCGGCGGCTCCCGTCCGCCTCAGCAACCCCCATGCGGGGAGCGTGCGCGGCGGAGAAGGAACCTCAACTGCCATCGCGGAACTTCCCGGTCAGGCTGTCAATCGTCGGCCCGTCAATGCTGGACGTCTGCTCGACCTTGATAACCGTTACGAGACCCTGCGCGCCCGCGTTCAGGCAGGCCTCGTGGACCTGCCGCATCAGCGGCCAGACCTCGTCGGGCTCACCCTCGACGGTTGTGCCGAGGGCGCCCACCTCGTACTTCAGTCCCGAGCCATGCACGACTCCGATAGCGGCGTCGATGTGCTTGTATGGGTCGTCGGGTGTGCCGGCGGGACTCGCTAGGCACTGCAACTCCACGATCATGCGCGCCCTCCTTGCGCTGCCGGGGCGCCCGATCGGTGCGAACTGGGGAGAAGGGTGAGGCTGGCTCAGCGTCTGTTCGCTGAACCCCTGCCGGGCAGGCCTGTCGAACGTCGACGCACCACTTGCGCCGCTCTCGTGCTCGCTGCCGAAGCTGTTACCTTCACGCCGCTTCCCTACGCTCGCATTACCGAGATCAGGTTCCTGGGGTGGTCCTCGCGGATCTCAGCCTTTCGGCCCCCCCGGCGGCAGATTCCGTATCCGGAATTTGCACCTTCAACGCTAGGCGTGGCCTTCCCCTGCGTCAACCGTGCCCCCGGCCTGACCATGCCGACGCATGACGGTATACTCGCTTGGCTTTAGCGCACCCATCCTCAGGAGAAACAGCAGGGAGGCCCCAGTGGCAGTAGCCTCAACGACGCTCGAAGGCACCGCTCTCGAGCGCGTGCACAAACTCACCCAGGTCATTCGCGAAGGTGGCGACGAGGCTCAGAAGCTGCGCCGCCTTCCCGACGAGACGGTCGATATCCTCATCAACGAGGGCATCTTCCGGTTCACCCTCCCGCCCGAGCTCGGCGGCGAGGATGCAAGCTCCATGGAGACCATCGAGGTCCTCGAAGCCATCTCCGCCATCGACGCTTCCGTTGGCTGGAACGTGATGATCGGCTCCGAGATCAACGCCATGGCCGCCGGCGGCATGGACAAGGACCTCGCCAAGGAGGTCTACCTCGACAACCCGCGCGTCATCATGTGTGGCGGCGGCGGCCCCGGGACGATTCCCGGCAAGGCCGTCGAGCAGCCCAACGGCGACTACAAGATCTGGGGCCAGACCACCTTCCAGAGCGGCTGCCACCAGGTCGAGTGGGCCTTCATGTCCTGCCCCATCTACGAGAGCGAAGACGCTGAGGGCCCGATCATGGACGAGGCCACCGGCATACCCAAGATGAAGATGTTCTTCGTCAACAAGTCCAAGTTCGAGATCGTCGACACCTGGGACGTTGCCGGCCTCCGCGGTTCCGGCAGCCACGACGTCAAGTGCGACGGCGCCATCATCGAGAAGAAGTGGCGGGACGTGGAGTTGGTGTCGCTCCCGGCGCACTACCCGAACCCCGTGTTCCGCATCCCCGTGCCCCTGCGCCTCTCCTACAACAAGGCGGCGGTGGCGCTCGGCGTCGGCCGCGGCGCCCTCGACGTGTTCGAGGATCTCGCCCAGAACAAGGTGCCGATGCTCTCCAGCGGCACCCTCCGCGACCGCCCCGTCGCCCAGTACCGCACGGGCGAGGCGGAGGCGACCGTGCAGGCGGCCCGCGCCTTCGTGATGGAGTCGATGCGCGAGGTCGAGGACGAGCTCCACGCCGGCGCCGAGCACCCCAGCGCGGAGATCACCAAGAAGGCGCGGCTCGCCTGCACCTTCGCCGCCAACGCCTGCATGCACGCCGTGGACCTGATTCACAACACCGCCGGCACCACCGGCGCCCGCATGTACAGCCCGCTCGAGCGCAAGCTCCGCGACGCGCACGGCTGCGCCTCCCACCGCTGGGTCGCGCACCCGCTGTACGAGACCATCGGCAAGCTCTACCTCGGCCACGAGCCCGACTTCGAGTTCCAGGGCGCCTAGCCGACCAACCCCTCCGCACCCAACCCAGAGGCCGGGCAATTTGCCCGGCCTCTTTGCGTGCTTTAGCAGCGTCGTGTCGGGCGGGCCTCGACTACTCGCCAGCGGTCTCCGTGCGGCGTTCAGCGATGAGGTCATCAACCAGGGACGTTCCTGCCGCGTGCTTCATTACGAGGTCCTGTGCCTGCCTGATCGCTTCCGCCCGCGTCCGGAGACGCAAGGCTCCTTCCTTGAGCTCCAGCACGACGGGGTCTCCCGCCACTAGTCCAAGCGCACGTCGGTACTCAGCCGGGATAACGACCCGCCCGCGCCCGTCCATCCGTGTCTTCTGCATCGGTACGTTCACCTCGCTCTATTGTTGCGCCCCCTACCCGATAACCCCCGCCTCCGCCAGCTCTGCCAGCTCCTCGTCCGTTGCCCCCAGGTCCCCCGTCAGCACCTCGTGCGTGTGCTGGCCCAGGAGTGGCGACCCCACCAGCGGCACGTCGCTCGCCGACATGCGTGGCGGCCAGCCCAGGAGCTGCACCTCGCCCCACTCCTGGTGTTGGACCGTCTTCACGAAGCCGCGCGCGTTCAGGTGCGGGTCTTCGTAGAGGTCCTGCGTATCGAGCACGGCGCCGCAGGGGACCCCTGCCTCTCCGAGGATGCGCATCACCTCTTGCTTGTCGCGCTGGCGCGTCCAGGCCTCGATCTCCTCGGTCAGGGCGTCGCTGTTGTCCCGGCGCGCCGCGACCGTCGCGTAGCGCTCGTCCTCCCGCAGGTCCGGGCGTTCGATAGCGTCGCAGAAGGCTTCCCACATCCGGGGCGTCACGATCAGCAGGATGATGTAGTCGTTCGGCCCGCCGGGGGCGCACGCGTAGAGACGGGAGGTCGCCTGCGCCCCGCGGCCCGTGCGGGGCGCGGCCTTGCGACCCCAGTCCGCCCCGCTGGAGATGGCCGTCCGTAGCCAGTACGTCATCGCCTCCTGCATGGAGATCTCGAGGGCCTGCCCCTCGCCCGTCCGCAGGCGCTGGATGTAGGCGGCGCAGATGGCGAGCGCCATCTGCACGCCGGTGCCCGAGTCGCCCACGGTGATTCCCGGGCGCAGGGGCGGCCCGTCGGGTTCACCGGTCACCGCCACGGAGCCCCCCGCGGCCTGCGCGATCATGTCGAAGCACTTGTAGCCGGAATACGGGCCCGAGAGGCCGAACCCCTTGATGCGCGCGTAGATGATCGCCGGGTTCGCCGCCTTCATCACCTCGTACGTGAGGTCGAGCTTCTCCATCACGCCGGGCCCGTAGTTCTCGACGAACACGTCGTAGTGCGGCGCCAGCCGGAGCAGGATCTCCCGCCCCCGCGGGTCCTGAAGGTCGAGCGCGAGGCTGCGCTTGTTGCTGTTCCAGTTGACGAAATAGGGGGAGTTGTCCTGCCCCGTGTAGACCCCGCGCCCGGGATCACCCACCCCCGGACGTTCGACCTTCACGACATCGGCGCCCAGCCACGCGAGCGCCTGCGTGCACGAGGTTCCCGCCTCGTATTGCGTCATGTCGAGGATTCGCACTCCATCCAGCGCCGGCATCAGGAACCTCCGGGGGCGTTGGCCCGTCGTTCAGCCGCAGTCTAGAGCGTCGCCGCGCGCAGGTGGCCCGATTTGTCGCTGCCCCGGCGCCTGCCTACGCTGGCTCGATGCCCCCCAACCGCGTCCGCGTCGACTTCCGCAAGTACCCCGATACCCAGCACTGGCAGTACGACCTCCGCTGGCTCGCCGAGGACGAGTACGGCACCTGGCTCTGGGGTCCGCCCGGCACCCTTGCCCAGCGCAGCGACGAGCCGCCCATCACGTTCAAGACCACCAACCTCAAGCTCGTCACCGACGACTGGTGGGCGGGCATCTGGCAGGAGTCCGGCGAACCCGAGGTGTATGTCGACATCGCCACGCCGGCCGTCTGGAGCGAGGGGCGGGCCACGATGATCGACCTCGACCTCGATGTCGTCCGCCTCCGCTCGGGCGCCGTCCGCGTCCTCGACGAGGACGAGTTCGCCGAGCACCAGGTCGCGCTCGGCTACCCGCGGGAGCTCGTCGAGGGCGCTCGCGACGCCTGCGAGCGGGTGCGCGCCATGATCGAGCGCAACGAGGAGCCGTTCGCCACCGTCGCCGCCGGGCGTCTCGCCCAGGCGCTCGAACTCGCGCAGGCGGCTTCGGCCGAGAGCCCGCCAGGGGCGTGACTCGGTTCGCGGACCGCGTGAACGGGGAGTGGTACGCCAGAGAGGATTCGAACCTCTGACCTCTACCTCCGCAGGGTAGCGCTCTATCCACTGAGCTACTGGCGCACGTCTTCTGGTGCCGAAGGTGAGATTTGAACTCACACGCCCGCAAGGGGCACTACGCCCTGAACGTAGCGCGTCTGCCTGTTCCGCCACTTCGGCGCCAGCGACCATTATCTTCCGGCGCCCTCTCGCCTTCAAACGGCGGCCCGAACGGTGGCGGATGTGGTGGCCCGGCCCTAGACTCAGAAGGCTTGGGCGGTTAGCTCAGATGGTTAGAGCGCGTCGTTCACACCGACGAGGCCACTGGTTCGAGTCCAGTATCGCCCACCAGCACCAATCCCCGGCTCCCGGGCGAATCCCTTCGGTCGATCCCCCGGATCTCAGGCATTCCGTCCCCGCTCCCTACCGGAGCCTGGATTGCTCGAGGGCGGCGTGGTTCTCGACGATCCTGGCGACAACCGCCGACAGCGTGGCCAGCTCCTCGTCGCTGACCCCTTCCAGCAACCCTGAGTGTTCGGCCTGCATCCGCGTGTGCAGCCTCCAGGCCAGGTACCGGCCGCGTCGAGTCAACGCGAGCAGCATGGCTCGCGGGTCGCGTGTTCGGTCGCGCCGGTGGAGCAGGCCCCGGTCCACGAGCGCCCCGACCATGTGCGCGAGACTCTCGCGCTCGACAGGAAGAGCGTCGGCAAGCTGCGAGAACGTACGCTCCTGCTTCTCGATGAGCGCCCGCAACAGTGTGAACTCGCTAAGCGTGAGGCCATGTCTCGCGGCCTGACGCTCGATGCCTGTCGCGACCGCGTGGGCCAGGCCGGCGACCCAGCTCTCCAGATCGAATGGTGATGTGCGCGTATGAGGTTGGGAATCCCGTTCAACTTGCTGGTCCATGTCACCATATCCCGTGCTACAACGCTGACATAATCGTGTCAGCGTTCGGCACGTGCAACCGTGTGGACAAGCAAGCGGGACGGTGGGCGACGGAAATATCCGCCGTCCCGGGTGTGCGAACGGGCAGAGCCGTGAGCGCCTAGCGGCCCCGGGTCTGCTCCATTACCGCGTGGTTGGCCAGGATCTTTGAGGTCACGGCCCGGAGCGTGTCCAGCTCTTCTGGGCTAACGCCCTCCAGCAGGCGGATTTCGTGCTCGGTCACCCGCTGCCGAAGCTCCTCGGAAAGGTCCTTCCCCTGCTGCGTCAGCCGAAGCAGCACGACCCGCCGGTCGTCGGTGCGGCGGCGGCGGCGCAGCAGCCCCCGGTCGACCAGCTTCGAGACGAGCCGGCTGATGCGCGGGGCATCGGCCGGAAGGACGTCCGAGAGTTGGGTCACCGTCCACTCGCTCTTCTCGGCGAAGGACTTCAGGATGGAGAACTCCATACTGATGAGGCCGGCCGGCTCAATTTGCCGTTCGACCCCCTTCACCACGGCGTTGATCAGTTGAACAACGCCGTCGGCTAGTTCGGGGGAGGACGATCCCTCTCCCGAACGCTCGTCGGTCCCTGGCGCAGCTGCTCCATTAGTTATGTTCGAAGACACGGGTCACTCCAGCAATTGGTGCATAGCGCAGTATGGTTCACTCGATAGTCTCGCGCATACACGCGGGCGGTCAAATGTGTGAGCATGCTGACATTCTGTACCGGAAAGTCCCCGAGGCAAAGGGGTTTTACGAGATTTGACATGATTTTGTCCCCGAGGCTGGCATCTCTCTTGAGCAATGTCCCGCCTGCGAACGGCAAATCGGGGCATGATCATCCCTCGTGCTAGAGGAGTGGTGGGGCCGTTTCGCGCTCGATGTTGCGGTCATCGTGCTGGCCGCCGCCCTCGACCGCGTCCTGCCGGAGCCGCCTGCGGCAATCCATCCCGTTGTCTGGATCGGATGCCTCACGGATCTCCTCGTCCGCCGCAGGTCAGGCGCTCCCCTCGCCGCCCTCGCCCACGGCGCGTCCGTCGTTGTGCTCGTGGTGGGCGTCTCCGGGTTTCTCGCCTGGCTCATCATGGGAGCGCTCACGGCCCTTGGGCCCGTCGCCTATGTTCTCGGCGGGGCGGTGCTCCTCCGCACGACCTTCACGGTGCGGGGTCTCGACGACGCCGCCGACAGGACCCGTCGCGCCCTTGAGGAGGACCGCCTCGATGACGCTCGCGAGAGCCTCAGGGCCCTCGTCAGCCGTGATGCCGCCAACCTGACCCCGCCCCTCGTGGCCGCCGCCGCCGTCGAGTCGGTGGCCGAGAACACGACCGACAGCTACATCAGCCCCTGGCTCGCCTTCGCGATACTGGGAGTGCCGGGCGCGGTAGCCTACAGAGCCGTGAACACCCTCGACAGCATGCTCGGGTTTCGCGGTCCCAACGAGCACCTCGGCAAGGCCGCCGCCCGCCTCGACGACCTCGTGAACCTCATCCCCGCGCGTCTCAGCGCCCTTCTTCTGCTGGCAAGCGGCGCGGCGATGCGTCTCCCCGTCGCTCGCGCGTGGCGGGGGATGCTGCGCGACCAGCGCCTCACGGAGAGCCCGAACGCAGGCTGGACCATGGGCGCCGCCGCCCGGCTGCTCGGCATCGAACTGGAGAAACCGGGTCACTACCGCCTCGGAGCGGGCCTGCGCGACCCGCAAGCGCGCGACATCGCCGCCGTTACGCGCCTGTCTGCCTGCACGGCTGCCTTCGGCGCGCTCCTGGCGATCGGCGTGCTGGCCGCGCGGCACGCCATCCTGGGCTAGAGGAAGGGTCATGGGTCGCACGAAGACCGTTCACGGCGGACTCGACGAAGCCGAACTGCGCGGCTACGGCCTCGGAACCGGGGACGTCCTCGACTTCAGCGCCAACATCAATCCGCTGGGTCCCTCGCCGGTGGTCAGGCAGGCGGCCGCCGCTGCCGACCTCTCCTCCTACCCGGACCGCGACTGTCTTGCCCTCCGCGAAGCCCTCGCCGAGCGCCTGGGCGTCGCCACCGACCACCTGCTGGTCGGAAACGGCTCCACCGAGCTCATCCACCTGCTTGCCCGCTCCCGCCTGGGCCCGGGGGATCGCTGCCTCATCTTCGCCCCCACCTTCGGCGAGTACGAAGCCGCCGCGGCCGCATCCGGTGCGGAAGTCCAGTGCCTTACCGCAACGGAAGCGCACGGGTTCCGCTGGCCCATCGCGGAGGCGGTCCGGGCCATCCGGGAGTTGCGGCCTGCCCTCGTGTTCCTCTGCAACCCCAACAACCCGACCGGGCTCTACCTCGAGCGCGGAGCCGTCGAGCAGCTTGGCGCAGCCGCTGGCGAGCACGGTCTGCTCCTCCTCGACGACGCGTATGCGAGCCTTGCCGATAGCCCCTGGGACGCGACACCCCTGCTGGAGAGCGGCAACGTCGCGATCCTGCGCTCCATGACCAAGGACCACGCCCTCGCCGGCGTGCGGCTTGGGTACCTGGCGGCGAAGCCCGAGGTCATCGGCGGCGCCCGCGCGCTGCAGCACGCCTGGAGCGTCAATGCCGTCGCCCAGGCAGCCGGCCTCGCCGCCCTCCGCGACGACGCCCATGTGGCCGCCGCGCGCGAGGTCATCCGCGAGGCGAAGGCGCACCTCTGCGCCGAGCTCGACGCGCTCGGCCTGGCGGTCTCGCCCTCCGCCGCGAACTTCCTGCTGGTGAAGGTGGGCGACGCCGCCGGTCTGCGGCGCGCCCTGCTTCGCCGAGGCCTGGCCGTCCGCGACTGCGCGTCCTTCGGTCTGCCCGAACACGTCAGGATCGCCGTCCGCAAGCGGGACGAGTGCGACCGGCTCGTTGCGTCCCTGCGGGAGGTGCTGGCTGATGGCTGACCGCGGCCCGGCGAAGGTGATCATGGTCCAGGGAACCTCGTCCCACGCGGGCAAGTCGATCCTCGCCACCGCCCTCTGCCGCATCTTCGCCCGGGACGGCTACCAGGTCGCCCCGTTCAAGGCCCAGAACATGTCCCTGAACTCCTACGTCACCCCCGACGGCGGGGAGATCGGGCGCTCGCAGGCCGTCCAGGCCGCTGCCGCCCTCGTTGAGCCGAAGGTCGAGATGAACCCCGTCCTCCTCAAGCCGGAGGCTGAGGCGCGCTCCCAGGTCGTCGTCATGGGGAGGCCGCGGGCCGTCCAGTCCGCCCGCGAGTACCACACGATGAAACCGGCCATCTGGGAAGAGGTGACGGCCGCCCTCGATTCCCTCCGCGAGGAGTACGACGTTGTCGTGATCGAGGGGGCGGGCAGCCCCGCCGAAATCAACCTCAAAGACTCCGACATCGTGAACATGCGCGTCGCCCTCCACGCGCAGGCGCCCGTCCTCCTCGTCGGCGACATCGACCGGGGAGGCGTCTTCGCCCAGCTCGTCGGCACCATGGTCCTCCTCGAGCCCGAGGAGCAGGCGCTCGTCAGGGGACACGTTATCAACAAGTTCCGCGGCGACCCCTCGCTGCTCGACTCCGGCCTCGACTTCCTCGAGGAGCGCACCGGCGTGCCCGTCGCCGGCGTGATTCCCTACTACTTCGACATCCACGTCCCCGAGGAAGATTCGCTCGGCCTCGAACCCGGCCTCCGCGGCGACGCCGACACCGTCGTGGACGTCGCCGTCATGCGCCTGCCCCACATCGCGAACTTCGACGACTTCGATCCCCTTCGCCGGGAACCCGGCGTGCGCGTCCGCTACGTCGGCTCCGCCGAGGCGTTCGGTGATCCCGACCTGGTCGTCATCCCCGGCAGCAAGACGACCGTCGATGACCTCGAGTGGCTCCGCGCCCGGGGCCTTGCCGGCCGCATTGTCTCGGCACGCGCCGAGGGCACGCCCGTCATCGGCATCTGCGCCGGCTACCAGATGCTCGGCCGCGAACTCCACGACCCGGACGGCGTCGAGTCACGGAGCGCCGTCACCGAAGGCCTCGGCCTGCTCCCCACCTCCACCACCTTCCTCCGGGAGAAGGTGACGCACCAGGCAGAGGGGCGGGTCGTTGAGGCCCGTGGCGTCCTCAGTGGCTGCGAAGGCGCTGATCTGACGGCTTACGAGATCCACATGGGCGTCTCCCCCCGCGACGACGGCCCCGCGCCCTTCCGCCTCGATACCCGTTCCGGGCAGCGTGTCGACTCCCCCGACGGCGCGCTCGACGAAGAAGGCCTCACCCTCGGCACGTACCTCCATGGCCTCTTCCACAACCGCGACGTGCGGCGCGGCATCCTCGAGTACGTGGCGCGACGCAAGGGCGCGACCCTCCCCCCGCCTGCCGATGACATCGACCCCGATGCCGAGTACGACAAGCTCGCCGCCCACGTCCGGGAACACCTCGATATGGAGCTCGTCTACCGCGTGATGGGGCTTGAAGCTGAAGGCTAGCCGGCGCTGTCGCTGAGCTTCTTCAGGTTCAGCGGCAAGCCGGCCGCCAGGAAGAACACGTCGTCGGCCGCCGCCGCCACCAGCTGGTTCGCTTGCCCCAGTTCGTCGGCGTAGAGCCGCCCCAGCCTCGTCGGCGCCACCACCCCCAGCCCCACCTCGTTGCTGACCACGATCCACGAAGCCGTTCCCCGCTCGTACGCCTCCAGCAATCCGCGCACCTCGGCGGGGATGCCGGCGTTCCCCGCCTCGTCCTCGCCGTCCCGCAGCAGCAGGTTGCTGACCCACAGGGTGAGGCAGTCCAGCAGCACCGTGTCGTAGCGGTCCGCGAGCGGCTCCAGCGTCCCGACTAGGTCGAGCGGCTCCTCGATCGTGTCCCACGCCGCCGGGCGGCTCTCGCGGTGCGCCTCGATCCGCGCCTCCATGTCCCGGTCGCCCGCCTCCGCCGTCGCCACGAACAGCACCCGCTCCCCGCCCGCCGCCAGTTCCTGCGCGTACGTGCTCTTGCCCGCCCGCGCGCCCCCGAGGACCAGGGTCAGTCGCTTGCTCACGCCTTCCTCCCCATGCCCGGTGTCTACCAGAGTGGCGCCCCGAAGGTCCCGGGAATCGCGGAGAACAACGCGATCCCCAGCACGAGCACCGCCACCTCCCCGACCTCGTTGACGGCGCCGTACGTGTCGCCCGTCATGCCGCCCAGCATCCCCGACACCCACCGCCCCAACCCCAGCGCCACCGCAACCGCGATCCCGAACAGGATCGCTCCGCCGCCCCCGAGGAACAGCACGGCCGCCACGGCCGCTGTCGCCGCGCCCAGCAGGACCTGCCACCAGCCCCGCCCCTCCTGGAACGCGGTCCCGAGCCCCTGTTCCCGGACGTAGGCGAATGCCGCCATCGTCGTGAGCATCCCGAACCGCGAGAGACACGGGAAGACCAGCAGCAGGCCGGTGCGAGCGTCGTCCGGGATGCCCGTGAGGGCGCTCCACTTCAGGAGCAGCAGCGCCGCCCCGCCGAGGACCGCGAACGCGCCCACATGGCTGTCGCGCAGGATGCGCAGCCGGTCCTCCCGCGTGTAGCCGCCGAAGAGCCCGTCGCAGCAGTCGAGGAATCCCTCGGTGTGAATCGCGCGTGTCAGCACGAGCAGCAGCGCGACGAGGATTGCCCCCACTACCAGCTCCGGCAGCCCCTCCCGCGCGGCGACATCCAGCCCCAGCAGGACGCCGCCCAGCCCCAGCCCCACCAGCGGGAACCACGCGCGCGCCGGTCCCATCCGCGCCTCCCCCGCGGGGGCCACCGGCAGAACCGTCAGGAACCCGATTGCCAGCCGCAGACTCGTCACGGAGCGCGCTCCCTCAATCCCCGGGTTCGGCGCCGGAGACGCCCGCCTCGTCGAACGTCGCCATCTCCGAGAGGCATGCCGCCGCCGCCTCGACCAGCCCCATCGCGAGCACCGCCCCCGTCCCCTCCCCCAGCCGCATCCCAAGGTCGAGCAGCGGCCGCAGCCCCAGGTGCGAGAGCGCGACCCGATGTCCCGCTTCCGCCGACAGGTGCGAGGCCACGAGGTAGTCGGCGACGGTCGAGCAAAGGCTGTGGGCGATGAGCGCCGCCGCTCCCGAGATGAACCCGTCGATCACCACGACCCGCCGCGCAATGGCCCCGCCCAGCACCACCCCTGCGAGCACCCCGATCTCGAAGCCGCCCACCTTCGCGAGGATGTCCAGCCCATCCCCCGGGTCGGGGCGGTTCACCGCCAGCGCCCGCTCGACGACTACCGCCTTCGCCGCCAGCTCCTCGTCGTCCCGCCCCGTGCCCCGGCCCGTCGTCGCCCGTGGCGAGCGGCCGGTCACGGCCGCCGTGATGGCGCTCGATGCCGTTGTGTTGCCGATGCCCATGTCCCCCGTTCCGATGACATCCGCCCCGCCATCCGCCGCCTCCCGCGCCAGCGCGACCCCGGCCAGCACGCAGGCCTCCGCCTGTGCGTGCGACATCGCGGGGCCCTGCGTCATGTCGGCGGTGCCCCGCCCCACTCCCACGATGCGAAGGTCGGGGTGCTCCGGGAGAGGCGTCGCCACCCCCGCGTCGACGATGACCAGCTTCACCCCTGCCCGTCGCGCCATCACGCTGATGGCCGCCCCGCCCGAGAGGAAGTTCAGCACCATCTGCGCCGTGACCTCCTGCGGATACCCCGTGACCCCCTGCGCCACCACCCCGTGGTCGCCCGCCGCCACGATCACCGTCTTTCCCCGTACAACCGGGCACTCGGCCCCCTGGATGGCCGCCACCTGCAGCGACAGTTCCTCCAGGCGCCCGAGGCTGCCGGGCGGCTTCGTCAGGCGCTCCTGGCGGAGGCGGGCCGCCTCGCGGGCGAGGGGGTCGGCCGGCGCGATCGCTGCGACGACGTCCTCGATCGACACGGCTAGTACTCGAGCCCCGGCTGCGCCCGGATGCCCTGCTCCTGGTACGGGTGCTTGATCAGCTTCATCTCCGTCACCAGGTCGGCGAACTCGACGAGCGCCTCGGGCGCGTACCGCCCCGTGATGATGACGTGCATCCCCTCCGGCCTTCGCCTGAGCGCGTCGAGCACGTCCTCCACCGGCACCCAGCCGTAGTGCATGGCGTAGGTGAACTCGTCGAGGATGATGATGTCCTCCCCGCCCTCCAGGATCGCCTCCTTGCAGCGTTCCCACTGCGCCACGGCCAGCGCCGTCGTCTGGTCCATGTCCTTCGAGAGCCAGGTGAAGCCGTCGCCCATCGCCTCGATGCGGATGTCGAGCTTCTTCGCCGCCCGGTGCTCCCCGAAGCGGGCCGTCGAGTGCTTGATGAACTGGAACATCCGCACGCGGAAGTCCCGCCCCCAGGCTCGGAACAGGACGCCCAGCGCCGCCGTCGTTTTCCCCTTCCCCTCGCCCGTGTTGACGATGACCAGCCCGTGCCGAACACGCCGCCGCTCCCGCGCCCCGGTCGCCCCCTCCTCCGGGGCTGTCTCGTCGACCGGGTCAGCTTCGGGAGGCACTGGGAACGCCGTTGCCGGCGGCGGCGCTGCCGTTCGACCCGAAAGAAACGCCGTTTGCCTGCGCCGGAGCGATCAGGCTGATCGCGAGCGCGTCCGTCGCAGGGTCGCGGTACACCGCCGAGCGCACGCCGAAGGCGGACTCGATCGTCTCGGGGGTCAAGACGTCCTCCGGCGGCCCCTCGGTGACCACCGTCCCGTTACTGATCAGGACCAACCGGTCGCAGTAGCGCGCCGCCAGGTTCAGGTCGTGGATGGCCGCGATGGCCGTCAGACCGTCGTCGACGAGCCGGCGCACCAGCCCGAGGATGGTGAGCTGGTGCAGGATGTCGAGGTTCGAGGTCGGCTCGTCCAGCAGCAGGATGCGGGGCTGCTGCGCCAGCGCTCGCGCGAGGAATACGCGCTGGCGCTCGCCTCCCGAGAGCGTCTCCAGCGTCCTGGTGGCGAACTCCTCCGTCTCGGTCAGGCGCATCGCCCTCCCCGCGATGCGGTCGTCGGCCTGCCCCTCGACCTCGAACCGCCCCAGGTGGGGGTAGCGCCCCATCAGGACCAGCTCGAACGCCGTGAACCCCTGCGTGTAGGGCGCGATCTGCGGGACCAGCGCGAGCATGGCGGCGACGTCCCTCGCCGCCATCGAGGACAGGTCGGAGCCCTCCAGCCAGACCGCGCCTTCCTGGTGCCGGAGCACCCCCGACAGCGTCCGCAACAGCGTCGACTTCCCCGCCCCGTTCGGGCCGATCAGGCCGACGAACTGCCCCCGCTCGGCGCGCATGTCGACCGCGTCCAGCAGCGTCTTCGCCTCGACGCTGAAGGAGACGGCCTGCGCGTCGACCGGTGCCGGGGAGTTGCCATTCGTGTTCATGTCGTCACCTACTCGGCCAGGCTGAAGGACTCCGCGGGTGGATCGGGGAAGTCATCCGGCCACAGCATGCGCGCCAGGTCCTCCGCCCCGCGAATGTTCCAGTACGAGAGCGTCGTGAAGTGCTTGCTCTCCACGACGAAGACGGCCCCGTTCTTGATCGCCGGAAGCTCGGCCAGCGCTTCGTGCTCCAGCAGGCTCTGCCGGAACTCCTCCGCGCCGAACGCGACCGGCTGGGGAATGATGATGATGTCCGGCGCCATGGCGATCACGCCCTCGAGGCTGGTCGTCTGGTTCCCCGTGACGCCCGCGTCCTCAGCGGCGTTGAGGCCGCCCGCGGCCGTGATCACCCCGCCCTCGGTCGAACGGCCGCCGGCGACCCAGAGCGTGTCCGAGTACTGCGTCAGCGCGAGCACGCGGGGCTTCGGATCCTTCACGCCCGTAACCGCGACGAGCGCTTCGTACCGGGCCTGCACCTCGTCGGCGAAGGCGAAGGCGCGCTCCTCTTCCCCGTAGATGTAACCCATCAGCAGGATGGCGCTGATGCGCGCCTCCGGGCCCTGCTCCAGCTCTGTCTGGATGACGGGGATGCCCGCCCGCTGCAGCGCCTCGACCACCTCGATCGGGAAGAACGGGCTCGTCACGACCACGTCCGGCGACTGCGCGATAATCACTTCCGGATCCCGCGAGATCTCCGTCTTCTCCTGCACCAGGTGCGCGATGTTCGAGTAGGTCTCGTTCTTCGTCGCGCCTCCCACGGCTACGAGCCGCTCGTTCGGCACGATCGCCAGGGTCATCTCGTCGTGGCCCACCGAGGCCGTGATGATGCGGAGCGGCTTCGCCGGAATGCTGACGACCCCGTTCAGCCCCTCGACCTCGCGCGGCCAGCCCGTGTTCGTGTGGTCGACGATCCCGCGCACGCCCTCGAGCGAGCGCGCCGCCGGGGTCGGTACCGGCGTTGGTTCCGGCGTCGCCGCCTCGGTGGGAGCGGCCGTTGCCGTTGGCGCTTCCGTTGGCGCCTCTGTCGGGGCTTCGGTGGGCGCCTCCGTGGGCTCGGGGGTCGGTTCAGGCGTCGATGCCTGCGTCGGCTCGGCCGTTGCCACGGGAGCGGATGGCTCCTCCTCGTCGGAGCCACAGGCCGCAAGCGCCAGCCCCAGCACGAGGACCAGCGGCACGATCAGAAGGCGAAGTGATTTCAGGGACACGATTGCTCCTTTTGGCAGGCGCGCGCTCACAGCGAGTACACCTGCCGCTTGTTCTTGATGAGGAGGGCGATGAAGAACGGCGCTCCCACGAACGCCGTGAGAATCCCGACACGCATCTCGGCCGGCTGGATGACCATCCGCGCGACCGTGTCGGCCACCATCACGAAGATGGCGCCGCCGAGGGCGCTCATCGGGATGAGCACGCGGTTGTCCGGCCCGAGAACCAGCCGCAGGACGTGTGGTGTGACCAGCCCCACGAAGGCGATCGTTCCGCTCACGGCCACCGCCGCGCCCGTGGCCAGCGCCGCTGTCGCCAGCAGCGCGCTCCGCGTGAGGCCCACGCGCACGCCCATCGAGCGCGCCTCGTCGTCCCCCAGCATCAGCAGGTTCAGGTCCCGCGCCATGATCAGGAGCACGACCGTGCTCCCCAGGATGAGCGGCCCGGCGATGCGCACATGCTCCCAGGCGCGTGCGTCCAGGCCCCCCGCCAGCCAGAAGAGGACCTCGCGCAGCAGCTCGTTGTCGGGCAGGAAGATGATGATCGCCGAGACGATCGCCCCCAGGAACGCGTTCACGGCGACTCCCGCCAGCAGCAGCGTCGCCATGGAGAAGTGCCCTCCGACCACGGCGATGCCGTAGACCAGGAATGCCGCCGCGACCGCCCCCGCGAAGGCGAAGAGCGGCAGCGCCAGGAAGAAGAGCCCAGAGAGGCCCGCCGCAATCGCGATCACCGCCCCCAGCGCCCCGCCCGCCGACACGCCGATGATGCCCGGATCGGCCATGGGGTTGCGGAACAGGCCCTGCATGGTCGCCCCTGCCACCCCCAGCGCCATCCCCACCGCCCCGCCCACGATGATCCGCGGCAGCCGGATCTGCTCGATCACGAGCTGCTCGGTCCGCCCGAACCCGGGTGTATCGAAGCCGAGCGCGGACAGCACGATCCAGGCGACGTCGCTGATGGAGATGTCGACGGGGCCGAGGCTCAGGGAGATCAGGCCCACCAGGATCACGAGCGCCAGCAGGATCGTCCCGCCGATCGCCAGCCGGGCGCTGATGCCCAACTGGCGATAGCTGCGCAGGGTCGTGAGCCCAACGGCCTGCAAAACAAAACCTCCAGCGTCTCTGCCGCTGGAGGTACCGTCTTCGACTGTCCGGAACTGACACCCGGGGTCGAGGGCACCTCTCTATGCGGAGAGATGTCACCTCTCGTCCAGGCAGGTCTCCTGGCTTGCGGGTGGGCTGTTGCGCCGCGCCCTTCCCATCGGTTGCCCGACAGTGGGCCTCGGCTCCCGGTTCCCGCTTACAGTGGCGCTACCGCGGCGGATTTTCACCGCCTTCCCTATTCTCCCTGGGACGGGCACCCGAACGAAAAGAGCCAGCGCGAGCGTATGGCTGCACTGCCCGCGCGTCAAGGATTTTCGTGAGAGGCCCGTGATTTCGTGCTGGAAGAAGGCTGGTACCGGGGGAGGGATTCGAACCCTCACGCCTTTCGGCCACGGATTTTAAGTCCGCTGCGTCTGCCAAGTTCCGCCACCCCAGCGCCTGACGTTGATGATAGGCGCTCACGGCAACCCCGCGAGTCGTGGGACGCCCTGCTAGCAGGCCTCCCACCGCCCCTCGGCTTCCCGGGCTTCGCCCCGCGACGCGAGCAGGTCGAGCTGCCCCTGGACGCTCGATGCCGTCTGCCAGAAGCGCCTCTCCGTGCCGCGCGGGTAGAGCCGCGTGCAGAGCTCGTACACGGTCGACGAACCGCCGTCCGTGAGCGACTCCCGCACCCGCGCGCAGCGGCGCTCGATCCGCGTCAGCGCCCCCGCCAGCGCCTCCTCCGCTCCGTCGAACGGCTCTCCGTGGCCGGGGAAGCAGCGGGTGAAGGCGCCTTCCACAAGCCGCTCAAGGGAGGCTGCGAAGTGCGTCAGCGTGGGGAAGCGGCGCAGCCCTTCACCCTCGGCCACGAACTGGACGGCGGGCAGTGGATCGACATCCGGCAGGAGCTGGTCGCCGGAGAACAGCCAGCCCTCCTCCGGCACTGCCAGCACGACGTTCCCCGGCGTGTGTCCCGGCGCCACCAGGATCTCGACGCCCGCCACCTCCGCGTCGCCCTCGACGAGCCGGTCGGCCTCGAACGGCGGGTACCGCAGCCCCGTCGGCCAGCGAACGCCGTCTTCGGGGTACTCCGAGGACTCCGCCGCCCGCAGCGCCGCCGCCCGTCGCGACTCCACCCGCTCGCGCACGTGCGCGAGCGTTTCGGGCGGGGCCCCCGTGCGCTTCGCCCACGCCAGCATCGCCGCCGTCTCGGCCGGCGACTGCAGCAGCGGTCGAGCCGTCAGCGGCCCATCGTCCTTCCCGACCCAGACAGGCGCCCCGACAGCCCGCCACCTTCGCCCCAGTCCGGCGTGGTCGTGGTGCCCGTGCGTCGCGACGACCACGTCCGGCAGCTCGCCCGCAAGCCCCGCCTGCAGCGCCTCCCAGGCTCCGGCGAAGTCGGGGCCCGTGTCGACAAGCAGCCGCGTGCCGGCCCGTTCGATCAGATGCACGGTGTTGTCGCCCAGGGCAATGGAACGGACTTCGGCCATTTCGCCAGTTTGCCACGGGATTCGCGTTGGTCCGGCCCACGTCCTACGATTCCCCCTGCCAGGGGGCCCCCATGACCGATGCCACGACCCGTCTCTCCACGGAGGACGTCAACACCGTCTACGGGGTTGCTTCCGACCTCGGCTCGAGCGTCGAGCGCGTCATCGTTGGGAAGAGCGAGGTCGTCCAGCTCGCCCTGGTCGCCCTCCTGTGCGAGGGCCACATCCTCCTCGAGGACGTCCCCGGCACCGGCAAGACCACCCTCGCGAAGGCCATCGCCCGCTCCCTCGGCTGCTCCTTCAAGCGCATCCAGTTCACGCCCGACCTCATGCCCTCCGACATCACGGGCATCCACTATTTCGACCAGAAAACCCAGGACTTCGCCTTCCGCGAAGGGCCGCTCATCGCCCAGGTCGTCCTCGCCGACGAGATCAACCGCGCCACCCCCCGCACGCAGGCTGCGCTTCTCGAGGCCATGGAGGAGCGCCAGCTCACGGTTGAGGGCGAGACCACGTTCCTGCCCCGCCCCTTCCTCGTGATCGCGACCCAGAACCCGGTCGAGCTCGAAGGCACGTTCCCCCTCCCCGAGGCCCAGCTCGACCGTTTCCTCCTGCGCCTCAAGCTTGGCTACCCCGGCGAGGACGACGAGGACGAGATCCTCGCCCGCCAGGAGCACACCAACCCCCTCGACGCCCTCCAGCCGGTCGTGACCGCCGAGCGGCTCTCCGAGATGGCGGACGCGCTCCAGCGGCTGCACGTCGACCCGGCCATCCGTCGGTACGCCGTCCGCATCGTGCGCGAGACGCGCAACGAGGCCGCCTTCGAGCTGGGCGCCAGCCCCCGCGCGAGTCTCGCGCTCTTCCGCTCCGCCCGCGCCTTTGCCGCCATCAACGGGCGCGACTACGTCCTCCCCGACGACGTGAAGGCGATGGCCCCCCACGTCCTTCCCCACCGCCTCATCCTCTCCACCCAGACCCGCCTCCGCGGCCGCGAGGTCGAGGACCTCATCGCCGAAGTCCTCGAGCGCGTCCCCGTCCCGATCGAGGACGAGCCCACCTCGGCTGCCGCCCCAAGAGCCGCCGCCTCCCGCCCCGCCCCCGCGGCCTCCTCGCGCCCCGCTCCTACCGCCTCGTCGTCCGGCGACGGGTCGCCCTGGGAGCGCCGCTGATGCCGCCGCCACCCGCTCGCGGGCGCTAACGCATGGTCTTCCGCGACCTCTGGCTGCTCGCGGGCCCGATCCTGATCGGCGTTGGTGCGGGCACGGACCAGTCGATGGTCACCGGCATCGGCGTCGTCGTCCTCATCGTGGGGGTCATCAGCCGCTTGTGGGCGCGCTACCTGTTCCGGCGCGTGAGCGTCCGCAGCACCCTCAGCGAGGCCCGCGCCTTCCAGGGCGAGCAGGTCGAGCTGCGCTTCGAGATGGAGAACCGCAAGCTGCTGCCCCTCCCCTGGTTCGACCTGCGTGTCGCCATCTCCGAGGAGCTCGAAGTCGAGGGCGAGGAGCTCCCCGCAGCCTCGGCGCCCGGCCTCAACTGGCTGACGCGGCGCGGAGCCCTCGGCTGGTACGAGCGCAGGCGCTGGCGCCTTCGGGTGGGTGCGAGCGAGCGGGGCCAGTTCCAGATCGGCCCCAGCCAGCTTCACTCCGCCGACATCCTCGGCATCTTCCCGCGCCACCGCGAGGCGCCCGAGATTACGCCCTTCATCGCCTATCCCCGCGTCTTCGCCCTCGACGACCTGGGCTTTCCCGCCGACCGACCGCTCGGCGACTCCAAGGGGCGCAACCGCATCTTCGAGGATCCCCTCCGAATCGCCGGCCTCCGCGACTACGAGCCCGGCGACCCCCTCCGGCGCATCGACTGGAAGGCCACCGCCCGTCACGGCGAGCTCCAGTCGCGGGTGTACGAGCCCTCCGCCGTCCAGCACCTCTACGTCCTCCTCAACATCGACACCCTCGAGCACTCATGGGAGGGCTACCTGAAGGATGACCTGGAGCGCACGGTCTCGATGGCCGCTTCGCTCGCGGTCTGGGCCACGGGCCGCCGCTACGCCGTCGGCCTCCTCGCGAACGGCTCGCTCCCCAACTCCGACCGTCCCATCCGCCTTCCACCCTCCCGCGCCCGTTCCCAGCTTCCCCGCATCCTCGAGACGCTGGCCGTCGTGCAGCCGCTCACCATGGGGGATCTCGCGGGCCGCCTCCGCCGCGAGGCGAGCCGCCTCCCGTTGGGCTCCACCCTCATCCTCGCCGCTGCCTACATTCCCGACGAGCTCGCGGAGGCGATGCGCCGCCTGCAGGACGAGGGCTACCGCGTCGCCGTGGTCGTCACCTCCGATCGCGTCGATCTCGACAAGCTGACGGGTCTGCCCGTGCGCGTCGCCGGACGCCGCTTCGAGGCGAGCGAGGTGGTCGTGTGATCCGTCGAGCCGCCCTCGTCCTGCTGCTCAGCGCCGAAGCGCTCGCCTTCTACACCGTCGGCGAGGTCATCATGCGCATCTTCCCGGAGCCCGGGAACGAGCTGGTGAGCGCGCCCGCCTTCGTCGTCATCGCCTTCGTCTCCTTCTTCGCGCCCGCCGTGCTCGACTGGTTCGGCGCCGGGGCGGGCAAGCGCGCACTGGCGGTTGGCGTCATCGGCCTCCTGGTGCTCTACGGCGCCCTCCGGCTCCAGTACGCGGGCGACCTGGCCCTCTGGGACTTCGGCTGGCTCACCGATTTCGTCCTCCGCACCGGAACGATCAAGGAGTGGATACCCGCCGTCATAACGAGCAGCTTCCTGCTCGTCATGCTGTGGGCGTGGGCGGCCTGGCGTTCTCGCAGCGGTGTCTGGATCGAGAACGCCCCCCGCGCCCTCGCCCCTCCCTTTGCCCTTGTCACGGTCGCCCTGCTGGTATCGGCAGGGAGCGAGCAGGCCGAGTACGTCACCCGGGGCGGTGTCGTCTTTTACGGGGTAGCGCTCGCGGCCCTGGCCTGCTCGCAGCTCTCGCAGAGCGGCTCCAACATGGGCAGTCTCCGTTCAGGGGGCGTGACCACGGCCTTGCTCGCCGGAACGGCCGCCTTCGCCGTCCTCGGCGTGCTTCTCGTCGGCGTCCTCCTTGAACCCCTGATCGATCTCCTCTCGACACCCGCATCCGCCGTCGGCAGGGGCATCGCCTGGTTCCTGACCTACGCGGTCTTCATCCCGATCGCCTGGGTGCTCACGAACTTCTTCGAGTTCATCCTCGGCCTGCTGGGAGTCGGTGGTGACTCCGAGCCGCCGCAGATTGAAGTGCCGGTCCCTCCCGAAACCGGCGAAGCAGCCAACCAGGCGAGCGGGGATTCTCTCGCCACCCGCGCCGCCCGTTACACCCTCGCGGGCGGCACGATCTTCCTCGGCGTCGCTGCCGTGGCCGCGCTGATATTCATCCTCGCCGTGCTCCGCCGGCGTGCCGCCGACCGCGGCCCGGACGCCTCCGAGTCGGAGGCTGCCGGCAGCCTGGCCGGAGACCTGCGCGGCGCCGCCCGCAACCTCCTTCGCCGCGAGCGGCGACGTGAGCCCACGGGAGAAGGCGTCACGCGCCTCTATCTCGAAGTCCTCGAGTCGGCCCGCCGGGGGGGCGCGCCCAGGCGCGAGGCCCAGACCCCGCACGAGTTCGCGCCCGTCCTCATCTCCGCGTTCCAGCGCGACGTGACCGACGAGATCACCGCCGCCTTCGAGTACGCCCGCTATGCCGGCCGCCCCCCGGACGAGGCCACGCTCGCCGACCTCCGCCGCCGCTGGGAGGACCGAGGCTAGCGTTCGTTCCGCAGCAGCGCCCACCCCTCCCCGTGCTCCGCCACCTGCGGGACGGCGGCCGAAGTGTCCTCGCGCGCCGCGAAGGCGATGTCCGCGCCCAGCCCGAGGGCCTTCAGCCCCTGGGCATGGTGCGCCCCGGCGACCAGGCGCGCGCTGCGATCCGTCCGTTGGGGCAGTCCCGGCGCGATCCAGTCCTCGTAACCGGTGATCTCGGCCGCCACTCCCGCTGCGTCCCCCAGCTCCAGCCCGGGGCTCTCCCTGGAGATGAGCTGCACCAGCCGCGCCGCCGCCGCGAAGTCCTCCAGTGCGAACCGCCTGCCGCCCGAGTCTCCCGCGCACACCAGCGCCACGCGGTCGAACCCCGCCGCCCAGCGCGCCGCCGCCCCCGCGTTCGCGAACGCCGCCGTCGCCACCGCTCCCCGGCCCGCCGACCCGCAGATCGCGCGCGTCCCGTTCGTGGTGAACAGCACCGCCCCCTTTCCCTGCACGTCCAGCCCGGCCGCCTCCGCCGGCGAGTTCCCGTAGTCGAACCCGTCCGGTGGAATGCCGCCCACCTCGCCGAACAGGACTCGCCCCTCGGCCCGCGCCCGCTCCCGCGCCGCCTCGATCTCGTCGACGACCACGAGGTCCGCGAGCCCGCCCTCGAACAGCGTCGCGACCGTGGTCGTCGCGCGCAGCACGTCGATCACGAGGAAGGCGTCGGCCTCCATCACCTCCGCCTCCGAGGGCAGCAGGGCTACATCGAGTCGTTTCGTCATGGGCGCAGCATGCCCGCTGGGTCGCTCGCGCGCACGCTTACCGGCGGCGGCAAGTCCATCGAAGCCGTATGCTTGAGGGGATGGACCCGCGACCCGTCGGCATGTTCGATTCCGGCGTCGGCGGGCTCAGCGTTTTCCGCGAATTCCGCCGGCTCGCGCCCCGCGAACGCACCGTCTACTTCGCCGACACCGCGTACTTCCCGTACGGCCCCCGCGACCCGGGCGAGGTGCGCAAGCGCGCCTTCGCCATCGCCCACCGCCTCGTCGAGGCGGACGCCAAGCTCATCGTCGTCGCCTGCAACACCGCTTCCGCCGCCGCCGTGGCCGATCTGCGTCAGCTCTTCGACCTGCCCTTCGTGGGCATGGTGCCCGCCGTGAAGCCCGCGACGCGCGCCTCCCGCAGCGGCCGCGTCGCTATCCTTGCCACGCCCGGCACCTTCGACGGCGACCTCTACGCCAGCGTCGTCGACGAGTTCGGCTCCGGCGCTGTCATCGACCGCGTCGTCGGCCACGACCTCGCCGAGCTGGTCGAACGCGGCGAAGTCGACACGCCCGCCGCCCGCGAGGCCGTGCGCGCCGCCCTCGCCCGCCCCGTCGCCAACGGCGCCGACATCGTCGTGCTCGGCTGCACCCACTACGAGTTCCTCGCGCCCGCCATCACCGCCGAGTTCCCGGGCGTGTCCGTGCTCGGCACGGGCGAGCCGGTCGCGAGGCGCGCGCGAGACCTCCTCGAAGAGCTCGACCTGGAAGCGCCCCCCGACGCCGAGGGCGCCCTCGACCTGATCGTCTCCGGCAACCGCGAGGCCTTCCTCGAAACCCTGCCCAGGCTCGGCTTCGCCCCCAGCGAGCAGGCGGCGGAGGCCCAGTGATGACGTCCTACGTCGAGCGCCTCGCCCGCCGCAGCCGCGAGGTCGGCAGTTACGTCTGTGTCGGTCTCGACCCCGCCGGCGACACGCCCATCGCGGAGGTCGCGGATCGCAACCGCCGCATCATCGAGGCGACTGCCCCCTACGCCGCCTGCTACAAGCCCAACCTCGCCTTCTACGAGCAGTTCGGTATCCCCGGCCTGCGCGCCCTCGAAGCGACCCTCGCCGCCATCCCCGACGGCATCCCCGTCATCGCCGACGCCAAGCGCGGCGACATGGGGAACACGGCCGCCGCCTACGCCCGCGCCCTCTTCGAGGTCTGGGGCTTCGCCGCCGCCACCGTGAACCCCTACCAGGGCCAGGATGCCGTGCAGCCCTTCCTCGACTACGAGGACCGGGGCGTCTACCTCCTCTGCCGCACCTCCAACCCCGGCTCCGCGACCATCCAGAACGCGGCGCTCGCGAACGGCGAGCCCCTCTACGAACGCCTCGCCGCCGAGATGCCGTCCTGGGGCGCGAACGTCGGCCTGGTCGTCGGCGCGACCGCACCCGCCGAGCTCGCCCGCGTGCGCGAGCTCGCCCCGCGGGCGACCCTGCTCGTCCCCGGCGTCGGCGCGCAGGGCGGCGACCCCACCGAGGTCGTGGCCGCTACGAAGGCCGAGTACGGACTTATGGTCGTGAACGCCTCCCGCAGCATCGCCAGCGCCCCCGACCCCGGCGCCGCCGCGCGGGAACTGCGCGACGCCCTCAATGCCCCCGCCCCGTGAACGACGAGGTAGCCGTCGGCGATGTCTGGCGGATGCGCCGCCGCCACCCCTGCGGCGGCTGGGAGTGGCGCGTCTACCGCGTCGGGGCCGATATCGGCCTCGTCTGCCTTGAGTGCGGGCGGCGGGTGATGCTGGAGCGCCGCCGCTTCGAGCAGCGGGCGAAGTCGCGGGTCACCGCCGCCTCGTGAGCGCCGCCCCCGCCTGGGAGGATGTGGCGGAGTCTTCCCCGCCCCCTGCCCTCCTCCAGCAGCTCCCGTTTCGCCGCCTGAGCACGTCGCGTTTCTTCTCCCGTATCGCCCAGAACTCCCTCAACCTCGCCCTCGTCCTCCTCGTCCTCGACGCCACCGGCAAGGCCTTCTACACGAGCCTCCTCGTCCTCGCCCTGGTCGTGCCCATGATGGTCGCGGGCATCGTCGCTGGTGTTGCCGCGGACGCCATCCCCCGCCGTCTCATCGTCGCTCTCGGCAACCTCGCCCGCGCCGCCGTCTGCGTCGGCTTCATCGTGTATCCCGGAGAGACCGGGACGCTCTACGTGGTTGCCGTCCTGCTCGCCGTCGCCGCGCCCTTCGTCGCGGCCGCCGAGGGCTCCATCCTTCCCTCGGTCGTCACCCGTGGCGAGCTGGCTCGAGCGAACGCCATCGGCCAGGCGGTGGGCGGCGCCGCCCAGATCGTGGGGTTCGCCGTGCTCACGCCCGTCGTCCTGCGCGTCTTCGAGCGCGCCGACGTGCTCTTCGGGATCGTCGCGGCGCTGTTCATGATTGCTGCGGTCGAGGCCGTCCGCATCGGTCCCGTGGCGCGTACGCGGGAGGAGCCCGACGTGTTCCTGCCGCCCGAGCCGGTAGCCGACCCGGCGGTCGTCGGCGCCGTGCCCGAGGCGATCCCCCCGCAACCCGCGACGGGAGGTTCCTGGTGGCAGGCCGGCTGGCGCGCCATGCGCCGCGACCCCGCCGTCTTCAAGGCCGCCATCGAGCTCACCCTCATCACGATGATGCTCATCATCCTCGGCGGCCTCATCCCCACCTACATCCGCGACGTCCTCGAGCTTCCCTTCGAGATCGGCGCCCTCGTCCTGACCCCCGCCGCTATCGGCGTCATCGTGGGCCTGCGCGTTGCCGGGCCGCTGGCGCACCACCTTCCCCACGGTCTCCTCAGCTCCGTCGGGTTCGCGGTCTTCACGGGCCTCCTGCTGGCCCTCGCCTTCGTCAACGAGGAAGCGTCCTTCCTCGCCGGCTACGGCGCCTTCGCCTGGCTCGACGACGTCCATCTCGGGGACTTCGACGGCGGCGCCCTGCTCGCGATGGTGATCGTCCTGCCCCTGGGATTCGCCTACGCGAACGTGAGCGTCGCCGCGCAGACGGTCCTCAACGACAGGGTCCCGCTCGCCCTCCAGGGGCGCGTGGTGGCGACGCAGGGGGCGATGGCGGCGCTCGCTGCCTCCCTGCCGGTCCTGGGCGCCGGGGCCCTCGGAGACTGGCTCGGGGTGCAGCCCGTCATGGCCATCCTCGCCGCCAGCATTGCCGCCGCTACCGTGGTCAACCTGCGCTCCTGAGCGGCGGCGCGCCTTGCCGCCCCTCGCCGCCCCCACCTATCATCGAGCCGATCGAGCCGGATCCTTCCGGCGGGGGGTGGGACATGCGCGAGATGAGCATCGAGAGCATCCGTCTCTCGCTGAACAGCTACCAGCGCATCGCCATCCTTCGCGAGAAGGAGACTGATCGCTACCTCACCATCTGGATCGGCCCCTACGAGGCCGAGAGCATCTCCCTCCGCCTCCACGACGTCACCCCGCCCCGCCCCCAGACCCACGACCTGCTCTGCAACGTCATCGAGCAGCTCGGCGGGAAGGTGCAGTACATCCTCCTGAACGACCTCGCCCGCGACACCTACTACGCCCGCATCGTCCTCGATGTGAACGGCGACGCGGTGGAGATCGACTCCCGTCCCTCCGACGCCATCTCCCTTGCCGTCCGCACCGGCTCCCCCATCTATGCCGAAGAGGCCGTCCTCGACCAGGGCGGCGAGATCATCCGCGACGGCGACGAGCAGGAGGGCGTCGAGCGCGAGCCGGAGAAGCCCGTCGATCCCGCCGAACTGGAGCGCCTCGGACCGTTCAAGGACTTTATCGAAGGGCTCGATCTCAGCGGGTTCGACGATCCGCAGAAGTAACCGTGGCGCGGCCCCTCTCGCCGCTTGCGCATCTCTTCACAATCGCCCTATCATTCGTCCGGTTTGAGCGCGGTCATGGCGAAGCCTGAGCGTGGCGGATGGATAGCGCCAACCGCTTACCTCATGGGGGCAGGCTGGTATTTCGCCACCTGCATCGTCGTCGGAATCGTGCTCGGACTCTGGCTCGATGACCTTACGGGGCTTGAGCCGCTGTTCATCCTCCTGGGGATTGTCCTCGGGTTGACTCTGGCCATCGGTGGCGGAATCCGCATGCTTCTCCCCTTCATGAAACGCTTTGGCGGTGGCGCCAACGGCGCCAACGGCGGTAGCGAGTGAGAAGGTTCAGGCTCCCTCTCATCATCATCGCGGCGCTCGCGTGGGTCGTCGTCGGCCTCATCGTCGCCCGCGGCCCGCAGCCCGAGATCATCGTTCCCGCCGAGGTCATCACCAAGGTCGGCTTCCTCAACATCTCCAACACGATGATCTCCGCCTGGGCGGCGATGTTCATCCTCCTCGTCGGCTGCTTCCTCGCGACCCGCACGATGAAGCTCATCCCGGGCCGCGCCCAGAACTTCGTCGAGTCCATCATCGAGTTCCTGATGGGTCAGCTGGAGGACATCGCCGGCACCAGCAACGCCCGCCGCTTCTTCCCCGTCATCGCGACCTTCTTCATCTTCATCCTCCTCGCCAACTGGATGGGCCTCCTGCCCTTCTTCAACGCCATCGGCAAGACGGAGGACATCGGCGTCGAGGTCTTCCACTACATCGAGGAGCATCACGTCGATCACGAGCCCTTCAAGGAGGAGATCGCGCACTCCTCCGGCTGGCTCGTGGATAACGTCGGAATCGGCCTCGTCCGGCCGAACGCGGACGACGCCCACTTCGAGATCGGCGCCACGCCCGAGACCCCCGTCTCCGCCGAGCAGGCGCTCGACAAGTACCTCGTCTTCCTCGCCGAGACCTTCACCGACTTCGAGGTCGAAGGGGGCGATGGGCACGGTCCCTCCGAGGTCACGCCCGAGATGCTCACGGCGGCCGTCGCCGCCCTCAACGCCGATCCCGACGCGCCCAAGCTCCTCCCCGCCACGGAGAAGCATGCCGTCCCGAGCGCTGCCCTTGGCGACGACCTCGTCGTGAGCGGCATCGACTTCCCCGGCCAGAAGCTCGCGCTCATCATCCCGCTCTTCCGCTCGGTCTACAGCGACGTCAACAACACCATCGCGCTGGCGCTCATCTCGTTCTTCATGGTCGAGTTCTGGGGCCTGCGCACGCTTGGGTTCAGCTATCTCGGGAAGTTCTTCAACTTCAGCGGCTTTATCCCCTTCTTCGTCGGCATCCTCGAGCTGCTTTCGGAGTTCATCCGCATCGTCAGCTTCGCCTTCAGGCTCTTCGGAAACATCTTCGCCGGGGAGGTGCTCATCTTGATGCTCACCTTCCTCTTGCCGTTCCTCATCGTCGACATCATTTACGGCCTGGAGCTCTTCGTCGGCTTCATCCAGGCCGCGGTCTTCGCACTCCTCACGCTCGTGTTCGCGGTCATGGCCGTCGAGCACCACGACGAGGAGCACGAAGGCCACGAAGGCGAAGCCGGCCACGACGACATGGAATCCCAGGGGACCCCGGGGCAGTAGCCCCGCCCCTTCGAACATCGCTCCCCGCGGAGGCGGGGAGAAAAAACACGGGAGGAACCACCAATCATGGGAGCACTCGACCTTCTCTTCCTGCTCGCGCTCGATGCCGACGGCGCCAAGGCCATCGGCGCCGGCATCGCCATGGGCCTCGGCGCCCTTGGCCCCGCCATCGGCATCGGCATGCTCGTGGGACGCGCGATGGAGGCCCTCGGCCGCAACCCCGAGGCCCGCGCTTCCATCCAGACGAACATGATCCTGGGCGTCGCCTTCGCCGAGGCGATCGGCATCTACGCGCTGCTCACCGCCATCATCATCGCGTTCGTCATCTAGCCCGGCGGAAACGCCAATCGGGAAGAAGGGAGCTCGCGATGGGCGAGGCTTTCACCGCTCTCGGTATCAATCTGCCGCAGTTGATCGCGCAGATCGCGAACTTCGTGGTTCTGCTCCTCATCTTGCGCTTCACCCTCTACAAGCCGGTCTTGCGCATGCTCGACCAGCGTCGTGAGCGCATCGCCGAGGGCCTCGGCGCGGCCGAACAGGCCCGCGCCGAAGCCTCCGACGCGCAGGAGCGCATCGAGGCGCAGCTTGCCGAGGCTCGCGGACAGGGGCAGGAGATCGTGGCCAACGCCCAGCAGGTGGCGGCCCGTATCCAGGACGAGGCCCGCCAGCAGGCGGACCGCGACCGCGAGGCAGCCGCCGAGCGCTCGGTCCAGGAAATCCAGCTGGAGCGTGACCGTGCCATCGCCGACCTCCGCGCGGAGTTCGCCGAGATCACCGTCACCGCCGCCGAGCGGGTCATCCGCCAGTCCCTCGACGACAGCGCCCACCAGCGCATCATCGAAGAGACCCTGGCGGAGTCCGACCTCGGGGAGCGCAGCTAGATGGCCGACAGGCAGGCGGCAAAGCGCTACGCACAGGCGGCCTTCGCCATCGCCCGCGACGGCGATGCGATCGCCCAGTGGCGCGCCGACCTCGACGACGTCGCCGCCGTCCTGGCGGACTCCGACGCCGCGGGCTGGTTCGCCGCCCCGCGCGTGCCCGTGGCCGAACGGCAGGCAGCGGCCGGGCGCGCCCTCGAAGTGGGGCCGCTCGCGCTGAACCTCGCCAGGCTGCTCATCGCCAAGGGGCGCACGCTGGAGGCCCGCGAGGTCGCGGACGCCTTTAACCGTCTCGCCGACGAGCACGAGGGCCTCGCGCAGGCCGAGATCACCACTGCCGTCCCCCTGCGGGACGACCAGGTCGCCGCCATGGAGCAGCGCCTGGGCGAATCCCTGGGGAAGCAGATCACCGCCACCGCCAGTGTCGACGCCGGCATCATCGGTGGCGTCGTCCTCCGCATCGACGACCATCTCATCGATGGCAGCGTGCGCACCCGTCTCCGGCGGCTGCGCCGGGAGCTGAGCGGCGCCTAGGGCCGCACCACACAAGAGGGAACCACTATGGCCGTTCGCGCCGAAGAGATTGCATCCATCCTCCGCGAGCAGATCGAGCAGTTCGAGGCTCCGTCCGTCGCGACCGACGTCGGTGTCGTCATCGAGGCCGGCGACGGCGTTGCCCGCGCCCACGGCCTCACGAACGCGCGCTACTCCGAGCTGCTCGAGTTCCCCAACGGCACCATGGGCCTCGCCCTCAACCTCGAGGAAGAGTCCGTCAGCGCCGTCGTCCTCGGCGACTACGAGGACATCAAGGAGGGCGACGAGGTGCGCGCCACCGGCCGCATCATCGAGGTGCCCGTGGGCGATGAGCTCATCGGCCGCGTCGTCGATGCCCTCGGGAACCCCATCGACGGCAAGGGCCCCATCGGCTCGACGAAGACGCGCCCGGTCGAGCGCATCGCCCCCGGCGTCACCCTCCGCCAGAGCGTCGATACGCCCGTCCAGACCGGCATCAAGGCCATCGACTCGATGATTCCCATCGGCCGCGGCCAGCGCGAGCTCATCATCGGGGACCGCTCCACCGGCAAGAGCGCCATCGCCCTCGACACGATCATCAACCAGAAGGGCGGCGACCTCGTCTGCATCTACGTCGCCATCGGCCAGAAGGCCGGCAAGGTCGCCCAGGTGCTCGGCCAGCTCGAAGAGTACGGCGCCATGGAGCACACCATCATCGTCGCCGCCGGCGCCTCCGAGTCGGCCGCCCTCCAGTACCTCGCTCCCTACGCCGGTTGCGCCATGGGCGAGGAGATCATGGAGAGCGGGCGCGACGCCCTCATCATCTACGACGACCTGAGCAAGCACGCCTGGGCCTACCGCCAGATCTCGCTGCTCCTCCGCCGTCCTCCCGGGCGCGAGGCGTACCCCGGCGACGTCTTCTACCTCCACAGCCGCCTGCTCGAGCGCGCGGCCAAGCTGGAGGCGGGCGGCTCGCTTACGGCTCTCCCCATCATCGAGACGCAGGCCAACGACGTCTCGGCCTACATCCCCACCAACGTCATCTCCATCACCGACGGCCAGATCTACCTGGAGCCGGACCTCTTCAACGCCGGCATCCGGCCGGCCCTCAACGTCGGCCTCTCCGTGAGCCGCGTCGGCGGCGCCGCCCAGACGCGCGCCATGCGCTCCGTCGCCGGGCGCCTCAAGCTCGACCACGCCCAGTTCCGCGAGCTCCAGGCCTTCGCCCAGTTCGGCACCAGCGACCTCGACGCCGCCACCCAGCGCCAGCTCGAGCGCGGCCTGCGCGCCAACGAGGTGCTCAAGCAGCCCCAGTTCGCGCCGCTGAGCCTCCCCGAGGAGGTCGCCGTCATCTTCGCCCTCACCAACGGGCTGCTCGATGACGTGCCCACCGACAAGATCGCCGCGTTCGAGGAGGCCTTCACCGGCTACCTCTCCAGCAACAAGCCCGAACTCGCCGCCCGCATCGAGTCCGAGCGCACCATCAGCGACGACACCGATCAGGAGATCCGGGACGCCGTCGCCGAGTTCAAGGAGACCGTCCCCTACTAGGGAGCGCCATGCCCACCATCCAACAGCTCCGCCGCCGCATCGGGTCGGTACGCAATACCGCCAAGATCACGAACGCGCTCCAGCTCGTGGCCGCGTCCAAGATGCGTCGCGCCCAGGAGCGGGCCACCGAGGGCCGCCCCTACGCGGAGAAGATCCAGCTCGTCCTCTCCTCCCTCGCCTCCACCGCCCCCGGCGGCGGCGAGGATGGGGACAGCGAGGAGTCGCATCCCTTCCTCACCCAGCGCCCCGTCGAGAACGTCGGCATCCTCCACATCACCCCCGACCGCGGTCTCTGCGGCGCCCTCAACGCCAACCTCAACAACAGCGCCGGCGGCTTCGTCGGCGAGGCCGAAACGCCCACGGCCATCGTCGCCGTCGGCCGCAAGGGCCGGGACTTCTTCGTTCGCTCCCGCCAGAACGTCGCCGCCGAGTTCACCGAGCTCGGCGACTACCCCGCCCTCACCGATACGAGCGTCATCGCCCGCCTTGTCATGGACGACTACCTCGCGGGCAGCGTCGACCAGGTCTTCATCAGCTTTGCGGAGTTCGTCAGCACGGTGAACCAGCGGCCGGTCGTGCGCCGCCTCCTCCCCGTCGAGCCGCCCACCGCCGCGGACGAGGCGGAGGCCGAGGCCTTCAGGCAGGAGTACATCTTCGAGCCCGACCCCGGCCAGGTCTTCGAGCGGCTCCTGCCCCGCTACGTCGAGATGCAGGTCCACGCCGCCATCCTCGAGTCGGCCGCTTCCGAGCAGTCGGCCCGCATGGTCGCCATGAAGAACGCCACCGACAACGCCAACGAGATCGAGCGTGAGCTCACCCTCACCTACAACAAGGCCCGCCAGGAGGAGATCACCACCCAGCTCCTCGACATCGTCGGCGGCGCCGAGGCCGTCAATGAGTGACGCCTCCCCCTTCGCCGCGGTCATCTTCGACATGGACGGGGTCCTCGTCGATGGCGAGCCGATCTACTACGGCGCGGCGACGGCGGTGCTTGCCGAGGACGGCATCACCTTCCCCCTCGAGGACTACAAGAAGTACATGGGCACCAAGTCCGGCTGGAACGAGTTCGTCGAGGATCTCGCCCTTCCCCGCCCCGCGGCCTACTACCGCGAGCGCTGCGGCGAACTCGTCGCAGCCGCTTACCGCTCCGTCGAGCTCGCCCTCCCGGGCGCCGTCGAGCTTGTGCGCGGCCTGAAGGAGATCGGCCTGCCCCTGGCGGTCGCGTCCTCTTCGCACCGGGCGAACGTTGAGACGTGCCTGCAGCGGCTCGGGATCCTGGACGCCTTCGACGTCATCGTCGCCGGCAACGACATCACCCACGGCAAGCCCCTGCCCGACATCTACTTGCGCGCCGCCGGACTCCTCGGCGTGGCCCCGCGCGATTGCCTCGCCATCGAGGACGCCCCTGCCGGCATCCAGGCCGCGCACGCCGCGGGCATGACCTGCTGGGCCGTCCGCACCGAGTACACGCGCGGCCTGCCCCTCCCCGACCCCGACCGCACGCTTGAATCCCTCACCGAGATCGACCTTGGCGACATCGCGGGGGTGCCCGCGTGAGCGAGCTCGTCCTGCGCGAGGACCGCGACGGCGTGGCCACCCTCACGCTCAACCGCCCCGAGGCGCTCAACGCCCTCAACATCCCGCTCTTCACCGAGCTGCGCGAGCACGTTGCCGACATCGCCGCCCAGACGGACTCGGTTGGGTGCGTCGTGCTGCGGGGCGAAGGCCGCGCCTTCAGCGCCGGCAACGACCTCAAGGCGCTCGGCACGCCCGCGCCCGAGCCCTACTACCAGGCCGAGACGATCGACATGATCGAGGCGCTGCCCCAGCCGGTCATCGCCTCCGTGCGCGGCGCCTGCTACACCGGCGCCCTCGAGCTCATGCTCGCCGCCGATCTCTGCATCGCCGGCGAATCCGCCATCTTCTGCGACAGCCACGGCGAGTGGGCGCTGACCCCCCTCTGGGGCCTCACCCAGCGCCTCCCCCGCCGTATCGGGCCCCTGCTCGCCCGGGAGATGATGTACACCGCCCGCCGCGTCGACGCCCAGGAGGCCGTCCGCATCGGACTCGTCAACTGCGCCGTCCCCGACGCGGAGCTCGACGAGGCCACGGCCGCCATGGCCGCCCAGATCGCCGGCAACTCGTGGCACACGCTGCGCGCCGACAAGCGCCTTCTGAACGAGGGCCTGAACTACTCCTACGCCGAAGGCCTCGCCTTCGAACGTCGCACCAGCCCCGGCGCGGGGCCCGAACTGGCGGAGCGTCTTGAGCGCTTCCGCGCCAAATCCTGAGCAACCCCAGAAGGAGCCCCATCATGGTCACCGCCGCTACTGCCGAGGGACGCATCGTCCAGATCATCGGCACCGTGATCGACGTCGAGTTCCCGCCCGACCAGCTGCCCCCCATCTACAACGCGCTCCGCATCGACCGCGGCGACGGCACCGACCTCATCGTCGAGGTCCAGCAGCACGTCGGCAACAACTGGGTGCGGGCGCTGGCGATGGACTCGACCGACGGCCTCACCCGGGGCATGACCGCTACCGATACGGGCCAGCCGATCGCGGTTCCCGTCGGCGAAGAGGCGCTCGGGCGCATGTTCAACGTGCTCGGCGACCCCATCGACGACCTCCCCGTTCCCGACGGGGCTCCCCGCTGGGCCATTCACCGCGAGCCCCCATCCTTCGAGGACCAGGAGACCCAGCCCTCCATCCTCGAGACGGGCATCAAGGTCATCGACCTCATCGCCCCCCTCGTGCGCGGCGGCAAGGTCGGCCTCTACGGCGGCGCCGGCGTCGGCAAGACCGTCATCATCCAGGAGCTCATCTCCAACATCGCCCGCGAGCACGGAGGCTTCTCCGTCTTCGCCGGCGTGGGCGAGCGCTCCCGCGAGGGCAACGACCTCTGGAACGAGATGAAGGAATCGGGCGTGCTCCCCCGCATGTCCATGGTCTTCGGCCAGATGAACGAGCCCCCCGGCGTCCGCCTCCGCGTCGCCCTCAGCGGCCTCACCATGGCCGAGTACTTCCGCGACGAGCAGGCCCAGGACGTGCTCTTCTTCGTCGACAACATCTACCGCTACACGCTCGCCGGCATGGAGGTCTCCGCGCTTCTCGGGCGCATGCCCTCCGCCGTCGGCTACCAGCCCACCCTCTCCACCGAGATGGGCGACCTGGAAGAGCGCATCACCTCCACCAAGAAGGGCTCGATCACGTCGTTCCAGGCCATCTACGTGCCCGCCGACGACTACACCGACCCCGGCGTCGCCACCACCTTCGGCCACCTCGACGCGGTCGTCGCGCTCGAGCGCTCCCTCGCCGAGCAGGCCCTCTACCCCGCCATGGACCCCCTCACCTCCTTCTCCCGTGCGCTCGAGCCGCGCATCGTGGGCGAGGAGCACTACGAGGTGGCCCGCGACGTGCAGGGCGTCCTCCAGCGTTACAAGGACCTGCAGGACATCATCGCCATCCTCGGCATCGACGAGCTTTCCGACGAGGACAAGCTCACCGTCGCCCGCGCGCGCAAGCTCCAGCGCTTCCTCACCCAGCCCTTCTTCGTCGGCGAGACGTTCACTGGCCGCGAGGGCCGCTACGTCTCGATCCGCGACACCGTGCGCGGCTTCAAGGAGATCCTCGAAGGCCAGCACGACGGGCTCCCCGAGCAGGCCTTCTACATGAAGGGTTCCATCGAGGAAGCCGTCGAAGAAGGCCAGCGCCTGAGCGAGGAAGGCTAGTGCCGCTCTTCGTCGAGATCGTCACCGCCGAGCGCGTCGTCCGCACCGAAGAGGACGTCGAGGTGCTCATCGCCCCCGGTAGCGAGGGGCAACTCGCGATCCTGCCCCGCCATGCCCCGCTGATGACGACGCTCGACTACGGCGAGCTCATCTTCCGGCGCGGCAACGAGGAGTCCGCCTTCGCCATCGGCGGCGGCTTCCTCGAGGTGCACAGCAACCACGTCACCGTCCTCGCCGATGTGGCGGAGGCTGCGGAGGAAATCGACGTGGATCGCGCCGAGCAGGCCCGCCGCCGCGCCGAGGAGCAGCTCGCCGGCGCCCGCGACGAGGGCGTGAGCGAAGCCGACCTCGCCCGCGCCCAGGCGTCCATGCAACGCGCTCTCCTCCGTCTGCGCGTGGCCGAGCGCCGCCGCCGGCGCCCCGGCCCGCCCATGCCCGGAGGCTAGGCCGCGAGCCTTACTGACCCCGCGTGTGGTGCGTCTTCCGCTCGGTGATGCTGATCAGGTTGCCGTCCGGATCGAGGTAGCGCGCCTCCCGTCCCCAGGGCGCGACATACGGCGCCAGGTCGACCTGCGCGCCCATGCCGACGAGCCGCTCGTGGGCGACATCGAGGTCCTCGACGAAGAGGCCGAGCGCGGGCTCACGCGGCGCTTCCTTCGGAAACAGGGCGAAGTGGAAGTACGGGTCGCGCCATGAGATCTCCTCGTGGCGCGGGTCGTCGTTCGGCTCCAGGTCGATGCCGAGGCCGTCGCGGTAGAAGCGCGCTGAAGCCTCCAGGTTCTCGACGTGAAAGGCGGCAAAGCAGGGGCGAATCTCTGTCACGGCGCTCCTCCGGTCATCGGAGGATACCCATGCCGTCATCTGCCCGTTCGATTGCCGCACGTTCGGCCTGTCCCCATACTGAAACCCAGATGGATTCGAAGCGCGCACACGGCTCCCGCTACCAGGTGCGCGGTGGCGCTGTCCTCAACGGGTCCGTGCGCATTTCCGGCTCGGCCAACGCGGCCCTCGCCTCGATGTGCGCCGCCCTCCTCACCGACGATACCGTCGTCCTCGAGAACGTCCCCGCCGTCTCCGATATCGACTCCCTCGCCGGCCTGCTCGCGCACCTCGGGGCCACGGTCGAGCGGCCCGAGCCCAACCGCGTCGAGATCAACGCAGCGAAGGTCGGCACCCTCGAGGCTCCCATCGACCTTGTCTCGGAGAACCGCGCTTCCTTCCAGGTGATGGGCCCCCTCCTCGCCCGTCACGGCTTCGCCGCCCTCCCGCCGCCCGGCGGCGACGTCATCGGCCAGCGCCCCATCGCCGTGCACCTCGACGGCTTCGTGGCGATGGGCGCCACCATCGACCGCGTCGGCGAGCACTACCAGGCCCGCGCCCCGGAAGGCCTCGCCGGAACGCGCGTCTTTGCCGACTACCCCTCCGTCTCCGGGACCCAGAACCTCATGCTCGCAGCCACCCTCGCCAGGGGCGAGACGACCATCATCAACGCCGCCACCGAGCCCGAGGTTCAGGCCTTGGCCGCCCTGCTCAACTCGATGGGCGCCCGCATCTCCGGCGTCGGCACCCAGGTTGTCACCATCGAGGGCGTTGAGCGCCTGCACGGGACGACATTCGCCCTCGTCCCCGACCGCATCGAGGCAGGCACCTTCGCCATCGCCACCGCGATGACTCACGGCGACGTCGAGCTCGTCGACGCCCCCGTGGCCGTCATGGACGCGCTCATCACGAAGCTCCGCGCCGCCGGCGCCACCGTCGAGGCGCGCGAGGGCTCCCTGCGCGTCGCCGCCGCCTCGCGGCTCATGCCGGTCGGCTTCCAGGCCCTCCCCTACCCCGGCCTCCCGACCGACCTCCACGCCCCCATGGGCGCCCTTCTCACCCAGGCCGACGGCGTCTCCATCATCCACGAGCGCGTCTTCGATAACCGCATGCTCTACGTCGACGAGCTGCGCAAGATGGGCGCGGAGATCGTGAGCACCGGCTCCTCCGCCATCGTCAGCGGCCCCACGCCCCTCCATGGCGCCCGCGCCCGCGCCCTCGACGTGCGCGCCGGAGCGGCCGTCCTGCTCGCCGGCCTTGCGGCCAGCGGCACGACCGTCATCGACGACATCTACCACCTCGACCGCAAGTACGAGCGCCTCGACGAGAAGCTTCGCGGCCTCGGCGCCGAGCTGGAGCGGGTGTAGTCCCTATGGCGTTTGGCTTCATCTCGAACACGCGCGCGGGCATCGACCTCGGCACCGCCAACATCCTCGTCTTCGTCCAGGGGCAGGGCATCGTCGTCAACGAGCCCTCGGTAGTAGCACGACATAACCGGGACGACGCCATCGTCGCCGTCGGCGCCGAGGCCCGCATGATGCAGGGCCGCACGCCCGGCGCGCTCAGCATCATCCGTCCCATGCGCGAGGGGGTCATTGCCGACTACCTCACGACCGAGGCGATGATGCGCTACTTCATCGGGGTCGTGACCGGCCGCTTCAACCTCATCCGCCCCGAGATCATGGTGACCGTCCCCGCCGGCGTGACCAGCGTCGAGCAGCGCGCTGTCCGGGACGCCGCCGAGCAGGCCGGCGCCCGCCGCCCCGCCCACCTCGTCCCCGAGCCCCTCGCCGCTGCCATCGGCGCCGGCGTGCCCGTGGGCACACCCCGCGGCAACATGATCGTGAACATCGGCGGGGGCCGCACCGAGGCTGCGGTCATCTCCCTCTACGGCATCGTCGTGAGCGAGTCCGTGCGCGTCGCTGGCGACCGCATCGACGAGGCCATCCAGGCCTTCGTCCGCCGCCGCCACAACCTCGTCATCGGCGAGAGCACCGCCGAGGAGATCAAGATCGCGATCGGCTCCGCCATCCCCCTCGACGAGGGCATCTCGACCCAGGTACGCGGTCGCGACCAGCTCAGCGGCCTGCCCCGCACCATCACCCTCAACAGCGACGAGATCGCCCAGGCTATCCAGGATTCCCTCGGCCAGATCATCCAGGCTGTTCGCAGCGTCCTGGAGCGCACGCCCCCCGAGCTCGCCGCCGACGTGATCGACCACGGCATCGTCCTCACCGGGGGCGGCGCCCTCCTGCGCCACTTCGACGAGCTTCTCACGCAGGAGACCGGCGTCCCTTGCTACGTCGCCGATAGCCCCCTCGAATGCGTCGCCGTCGGCGCCGCCATCGCCCTCGACCACCTCGAGATCATCGAGCGCAGCCTCCCCACCGAGGAGGAGCAGCTCGTGGGCCTCTTCCCCCAACCCGATCGCTGACCTACCCTCGGTCCTTCGTGTCTGAAAGATCGTCCGCCGAACCCATCGTCGTGGGGCCGAACATCAGCGTGGTCGGCGATAGCTGCGCGGGCAAGACCACCGTCGCCGCGGCCCTTGCCGAGCGGCTCGGCCTGCGCCACGTCGAGCTCGACTCTCTCAACTGGGAGCCGAACTGGGTGCAGGCTTCCGACGAGGTCGTGACCGAGCGCTTGCTCGCTGCGATGGCCGAGCCCGGCTGGGCCATCGACGGCAACTACGGCCGCATCCTCCGCCCCATCGTCTGGCCCGCTGCCGATACCGTCGTCTGGCTCGACTTTCCCCTGCGCGTCACCCTTCCCCGCACGTTCGCGCGTTCGTTCCGGCGCTGGCGCACGCGGGAGCTGCTCTGGGGCACGAACCGCGAGCGCTTCTGGGAGCACTTCCTGCCCTGGGATCGCTCGCTCATCTGGTGGACCCTGAAGAGCCACCGCCGCCGCCGCATCGCCTACTCCGCCGCCATGACCGACCCGCAGTACGAAGGGACACGGTTCATCCGCCTCCGCTCTCCCGCCGAGGTCGAGCCGTTCCTGGAGCGCGTGAAGTTGGCGGTCGCGGCCTAGCCCGCGTTCGGCGCGAGCTCCTTCAGGTAGTAGGTCATCCCCTGCATCATCACGACGGGGTCGATCTGCCGGATGGAGACGCCTTCGGGCACGTGCGCCGAGATGGGCGCGTAGTTCAGGATGGCATGCACGCCGCTCTCGACCAGCCGGTCGACGACCGTCTGGGCCGCCTCCGCCGGCACCGCCACGACCGCGATGTCGACCTGCTCACTGCTGAGGTAGTCCTCAAGGTCGTCCATCGAACGCACCTCGATGTCCTGGATCGTCCGCCCGGCCACGTCGGGTGCCGCATCGAACGCCGCCACGGTATCGAACCCCTGCTGCGCGAACCCGTCGTACTCCAGGATCGCCTGGCCCAGCCTCCCGATGCCCACGACGCACACGCTCCACGACCGGTCCAGCCCGAGGATCGTACGCAGCCGGTCCAGCAGGTCGCCTACGTTGTAGCCGCGGCCCTGCTTGCCGAAGCGCCCGAAGTAGCTCAGGTCCTTGCGAATCTGCGCCGGCGTCACATCGAGTTGTTCGCCGAGCGTCTGCGAGCTGACCACCGTCTGGCCTGCTGCCGCAAGCGTCGTCAGCGCCCTCGCGTAGAGCGGCAGCCGGTTGATGACAACCTCGGGGATGTCAGAGGTCATTCGGCGGGCCGGCCCTCCTGCTCGCGCCCCCGCGCCGCTCAGGCGGCCAGCGGTTGTGAAAAATCGAACATACGGATGCGGCGCACTCTATACCCCGCCTTCTGAGAGGGTCAACGGGCCAGTGTTACAAGTGTGAACCGTCTGACGACCCCGTCCGCAGCAGCGCCTCGATGGTGGCCGTAACGTGTTCGTCGTCGCTCTCGGCGACGGTACGCGGGTCGAGCAGCGTCTCGCCCGCCTCCACCCGCGCCACGATCGGCGGGTCCGCGTCCCGCAACGACCGCGCCAGGCCCTCCCCGCCCTGCTCCCCCTGGAGCGCCGCACACCAGGTGGTCCGCCCGGCCCCGGGCGCCGCCCCGCCCCCGATCATGGAGCGGGACTCCACCACGCGGCCGCCCCCGGCCTCTGCCCACGCCCGCGCCCGCGGTTCCAGTTGCTCCCGCTCCAGCGCCAGCATCCGCCAGACCGGGATCTCCTCGCGCTCGGTTCCTCCCACGTAGGCCATCAGCGTCGCGTTGAGCGCCGCGATCGTGAGCTTGTCGACTCGCAGGGCCCGTGCCAGCGGATGGCGTCGCAGCGTCGCCACCAGCTCCCCCTGCCCGACGATCAGTCCGCACTGCGGCCCGCCCAGGAGCTTGTCCCCGCTGAACAGCGTCAGATCGGCTCCGCTCTCCCCGCTCTCCTGCACCGTTGGCTCGTGCTCGACGCCGTAGCCTGCCGTTTCCACGAGGCACCCGCTCCCGAGGTCGTCCAGCAGCAGCACGCCGTGCTCCTGCGCCAGCGCCGCCAGGTCCCCGAGCTCGGGTCGGGACGTAAACCCGGTGACCTGGAAGTTCGAGCGGTGCACCCGCAGGATCGCCGCCGTCTCCTCGCCGATCGCGTTGGCGTAGTCCTCGACGTAGGTCCGGTTCGTGGTTCCCACCTCCACCAGCTCCGCCCCGCTCTCGCGCAGCACGTCGGGAATACGGAAGCGCCCGCCGATCTCCACCGCCTCCCCGCGCGACACGATCACCTGTCCCCCCTGCGCGAACACCTGCAGGGCCATCAGCAGGGCGGCCGCGTTGTTGTTGACCGCCAGGCCATCGTCCGCGCCCGTTGTGCGCCGCAGCAGGTCGCGCACGTGCTCGTGCCGGCTGCCCCGGCTCCCTTCCGCCACGTCGAACTCGAGGTTGGTGTAGTCGCGGGCGGCTTCGGCCATCGCCGCCATCGCCCGCTGGCTCAGCGGCGCCCGGCCCAGGTTCGTCTGCAGGATGACGCCCGTCGCGTTCACGACCCGCCGCAGCGACGGTCGCGCCAGCTCCTCCAGGATCCCTTCCGCGTCCGCCGTGATGGTCGCGACGCTCGGCGCCTCCGCCCCCGCCTTCACCGCCTCCCGCGCCCGCTCGATGGCCGTGCGCGCCGCTTCCACCGCGAGGGCGTGCGGCCACGAGCCGTTGCTGCGCAGCTCGCCCAAGACCGCATCGACGCTCGGAATCGCGCGAAAGGTCGACGACATGTCGTGATCTTAACGCGGACCGCCCCCCGATCGTGTTTGTAGCAGCGCGCTGGGCCAGAATCTTCGGGAAGAAACCTCATAGGGAAGAGCCGTGAACCTCCGAATCCCTGGACCGACCCCGTGCCCCGACGATGTCCTCGAAGCCGTTGGCGGGCCCATGATGAATCACCGCGGACCGGAGTTCGCGGACATCATCAGGCGCGCCACCGAGGGTCTGAACTGGGTATTCGGCGTCTCCACGGACGTGCTCACGGTCACGGCTTCCGGAACCGGCGGGCTCGAAGCCGCCATCATCAACACGCTCAGCCCCGGAGACCGCGTCCTCGCGGTCTCAATCGGCGTCTTTGGCAACCGTCTCGCTTCGATCGCCGAGACCTACGGCGCCGAGGTCGAGCGCTACGAGATTGAGTGGGGCGCCGCTGCCGACCCCGACGAGATCGCCCGCCGCCTCGACGCGGATCCTTCGATCAAAGCGGTCCTCGTCACCCACAACGAGACCTCGACCGGCATCACGAACCCGCTCGAGGCCATCGGCGCCGCCGTCCGCGAGCGCGGTCCGCTGCTCATCGTCGACGGTGTGAGCAGCGTTTCGTCCATCCCCTGCCCGGCCGAGCGCTGGGGTGTCGACGTCCTCGTGAGCGGCTCCCAGAAAGGCTGGATGGTCCCGCCCGGGCTGGCCTTCCTCTGGCTCAGCGAGCGCGCCTGGGAAGCTTCCGAGACCGCGACCATGCCGCGGTTCTACTTCGACCTGCGCCGCTACCGCACCTCACTGGAGAACGCGCAGACACCGTGGACTCCGGCACTGTCGATCTTCTACGGGCTCGACAAGGCCTTCGAATCCCTCCGCGCCGAGGGCCTGGAAGGGATCTACAGCCGCCACCACGCCGTCGCCCAGTACACACGCGACCGTGTCCGCGCGATGGGCCTCGAGCTGTTCGCCAGGGATGAGCGCTTCGCCTCCGACACCGTCACCGCCGTGCGCTGGCCCGACGAGGTCGATGGCCCCGCGATCGCGAAACGCGCCCGCGAGGAGTTCGGGGTCGTGTTCGGCGGCGGCCAGCAGAGCCTCCGGGGCAAGATCTTCCGCGTGGGCCACATGGGGCACTTCAGCCAGGACGACATCGCCGCCGCCCTCGACGTGCTCGAACGCCTCCTCGCCGAGACCCCTGCCGGGGCCACGGCGTAGGCCTTCCACTCTTCTGCAAGGGGACGAAGGGCTGCGAACAAGAAAAGTGGACTAGTCTAGTCTAGACTAGTCCATATCGAGGAGGCGCCATGACGACCCAGCCCGAAACGCCCCACACCTGGACGATTGCCGAGGCGAAGGCCCGCCTCTCCGAGATCCTCCGCCTCGCCGAGGAGGAGGGCCCGCAGCGAATCGGCCTCCGCAAGCCCTTCGTCGTCGTCCCCGAACGAGAGTGGCAGGTCCGGACGAATGACCTCGAGTGGCGCAGGCGCGTCCCCGAGGAGATGCCGATGGGCAAGTGGCTCGTGGAGAACATGCCTCGCGGGGTTGAGCTTGAATTACCCGACCGCAGCGATCCCCCGAGGGAGACTCCCTTCACCGACTGGGAAGATGAGTGAACGGCTACCTTCTCGACTCGAACGTCGTTTCCGAAGCGATCAAACCAAGGCCAGAGCCCCGTGTCCTCTCGTTCCTGGGGCGTGAGCCCGAGGTCTGGCTGTCAGCTGTCGTCCTGCATGAGTTGGAGTTCGGTATTCGGCGTCTGGATCCCGGCAGGCGCCGCACTCGCATGCGAAACGCCCTCGATGGATACATGGCCCGGTACGGCCACAGGCTCCTCCCGGTGGCCGATGTAGAAGCTGTGCTGGCCGCCGCCATGCGCGTTGAGGCTCAACGTGCGGGGCGAGTCCTGCACGTCGCCGATGCCCTCATCGCCGGCACGGCCAGGGCCTACGACCTGACCGTCGCCACGCGAAATGTGACGGACTTTGAAGTCCTTGATGTCGAGGTACTCAACCCCTGGGATACCCCCTGAACGCCCGGCTCTTTTCTCAGAGGCCGTAACGTCCGGCGGCGCTATGCTGACCGCATGGCCCCGACCCTCGCTATCGACGAGCCCGCCCCGTGACCGAACCCGGCCCCCGCCCCCGAGTCCTCGTCGCCGATCCCATCGCCGACGAAGGCATCGCCCTGCTTGAGCAGGAAGCCGAGGTTGATGTCCGCACCGGTCTCTCGCCGGGTGAGTTGCGGGAAGCGCTCGCCGGCTACGAGGCCTTGGTCGTGCGCAGCGAGGCCAAGGTCACGGCCGATGCCCTCTCCAATGCCGGACGGCTCCAGATCGTGGCCCGCGCCGGCACAGGCGTGGACAACGTCGACCTCGAGGCCGCCACCGAGCGCGGCATCGTCGTCGTGAACGCGCCCCGCGGCAACACGATCGCGGCCGCCGAGCACGCGTTCGCCCTGCTCGTTTCGCTTGCCCGCCACATCCCCCGTGCCGACCGCTCCCTGCGCGGCGGCGAGTGGCGCCGGCGCGACTTCATGGGCGCGGAGCTTCGCGGCCGCACCCTCGGGCTCGTCGGCTTCGGTCCTATCGGCTCGGAGATGGCCCGCCGCGCCCTCGCCTTCGAGATGAACGTCGTCGCCCACGACCCGTTCGTCCCTGTCGAGCGTGTGCGTGGCCTCGGCGCCGAGCCCGTCGAGCTCGGGCGTCTCTACGCAGAGAGCGACTTCATCAGCGTGCACACCCCGCTGACCGCGTCCACCCGCGGCATGATCGCGCGGGAGCAGTTCGCCGCCATGAAGGACGGCGTTCGCCTCGTGAACGCCGCCCGCGGCGGAATCATCGACGAGAACGACCTGCTCGAAGCCGTGCGCGCGGGGAAGGTCGCCGGCGCCGCCCTCGACGTGTTCACCTCGGAGCCTCCGGGAGAGCACCCCCTCTTCGAAGAGGAGCGCATCATCGTCACCCCCCACCTCGCCGGCTCGACCGTCGAGGCGCAGGAGCGCATCGCCATCGACATCGCCGAGCAGGTGCTCGATGTGCTCGCGGGACGCCCGCCCCGCTACCCCGTCAACGCCCCCCTCGTGCCGCCCGAGACCCTCGAGGTCGTCGGCCCCTACATCGCCGTCGCCGAGATGCTGGGCACGGTCGCGACCCAGCTCCTCAGCGGCCAGCTCACGACCATCGACCTCTCCTTCTTCGGCGAGATCGCCGAGCACGACGTTACCCCCCTCAAGGCGTTCGCCATCCGAGGCCTCCTGCGCCCCATCAGCGAGCAGAACGTGAACCTCGTGAACGCCACCAGCATCGCCGAGGCCCGAGGCTGGACCATCGACGAGCGCCTCCGCGCCTCGCACGAGGAGTTCCACAACCTGATCGAGCTGCGGGTCGGCAGCAGCGAAGCGCAGGTCACCGTTAGCGGCACCGCCAGCCACTCGCGCCCCACGATCGTCCGCATCAACGACCTCGACATCGACATCGTCCCCGACCCCAACGGCTTCCTGCTCGTCTGCGAGAACGAAGACCGGCCCGGCATGATCGGCAGCCTCGGGACGCTTCTCGGCGCGCAGGACATCAACATCAGCGCCATGCGCGTGGGCCGCAGCAGCCCCCGCGGACGGGCCCTCATGGTCCTCATGGTTGACGACGAGCCCGACGCGGGCGCCCTCGACATGATCGAGGCTGTCGAAGGCATCGCCAGCGCCCGCCTCGTCCGCCTCTAGCACTGGGTCGACTCCGTGGAGATCAGCGACCTCTCCCCCAACGACGAGGAGACCATCGCGCAGGTCGCGCGCATCGTCGTCGAGGCGTTTCGCGACCACACGCTCGCCTGGCCGGACCTCGCCAGCGCCGAGACCGAGGTGCGCGAGTCCTTCGCCGAGGACCGCATTAGCCGGGTCGCCCGCGAGAACGGGGTCGTGGTCGGGTGGATCGGCGGTATCCGCGAGTACGACGGCCATGCCTGGGAGCTCCATCCCCTCGCCGTCGACCCCACCCGGCAGGGCGAAGGCATCGGCCGCGCGCTCGTTGCCGACCTCGAGCGGCGAGTGGCCGCCCATGGCGCGACCACCCTCTACCTCGGCGCCGACGACGAGGACGGTCGCACGTCGCTGAGCGACACCGACCTCTACCCGGACCCCCTCGAACACCTCGCGAACATCGAGAACCCCGGCCGGCACCCCTACGCCTTCTATCGAGCCTGCGGCTTCTCCGTGGTCGGCGTGATCCCGGACGCGAACGGCCCTGGGAAGCCGGACATCCTCATGGCGAAGCGGGTCGGAAAGGACTAAGGCGAGAGCGGCCCGAAGACGAGCCCCGTCCCCAGCTTCGGATAGTAGAAGGTCGACTTCTGCGGCAGCCGCTCGCCCCCGTCGGCGAGCCCGATGACCTCGCTCGCAGGCACGTGCTGGAGCAGGAAACCGGTTCCCCCGCCCCGGAGCGCCTCGACCACCTCATGCACCTCGTGGGTGAACGTCACGGCTCCTGCCCGCAGGTCGTCATCGCTGATGGCCCACAGCGGATCCAGCACCCCGAGCCGCAGCAGGATCGGCGCCGCCGCGACCCAGCGCGCCGTTGCGCCTGCCGGCGCAAGGCTCGCGATGACCTCCGAACTCTTCGGCCGCAGCAGGTGGACGGCGCCTGGCTCAAGGCCGACCGCCACGATCGCATCCGGCGATCCGGCGCGTAGCGCCTCCAGCGCCTCGGGCTCGATGCCCCCTCCGGCCTCTTCGATGTCGAACAGCGGCGCCAGTCGATCGCGCCAGTCGGGGGGCGCTTCCCGCGGCACGTAGCGATGCAGCGGCCGCACCACGAGCCCTTCGTCCTCGACCGGCACGACGCCTGCCATCGCGAACCGCGCGGGGTGGTCGCCGCCGAGCGCCCCGTCGCGTTCCGCCAGCCACGTGCGGTACGCGAACGAGGTCTCGTAACGGTGGTGCCCGTCGGCAATGTAGAACGCCTCCGAGAGCAGCGGCGCAAGCTGCCGAAGCCGCTCGCGGTCCGCGGGTAGCACCCAGAGGCGGTGCATGACGCCGTCGGCGGTCTCGCCGGTGACTTCCGGCTCGAAGTTCCCCGCCGTGCTTGCCAGCAGCTCCGCCAGCTGGCCCGAACGGTCCCGGGCCAGCATGAAGATGGGGCTGAACTGGGTGGCGGTGGCCTGCAGCAGACGCAGGCGGTCCTCTTTCGGCGCCGACATCGTGAACTCGTGCGGGAGCACGGCCCCCGCTTCCCACGGCTGGGACTCCACCCCGCAGATCAGCGCCCGCCGCCTGCGCTCGACGCCCGCCTCCACGAAGACCTGCTCGTAGACGTACAGCATCGGTTCCGCGTCCCGCTCGACGATGCCGTCCGCGACCCACGCCTCAAGCTCCGCCGCCACGGCCCCGTACTGGTCGCCACCCGCTTCCATGTGCACGGCGTTGTGTGGCGACAGCTCCGCCAGCCGTTCGCGTTCGCGCTCCCCGATCACGTCGAACGGCGGCGCCAGCAGCTGGTCCAGCGGCCCTGCCTTCGCCGTGTAGCGCAGCCCCCGGATGGGCATCAACCTCGGCATCATCCAACCTCCGCGGGCGTTGCCACCGTGGCGACGCCCCCGCCCTGTAGAATCGGGTTCCCGCCATGAAACGCGCCCCGTACTGCGTCTTCTGCAACATCGTCGCCGGAACCGAGCCCGCGAACATCATCTACGAGGACGACGAGGTCATCGTCATCCAGAACGTGCTCCGCTGGGTGCCCGTCATGCTGCTCGCGATGACGAAGGAGCACCGCACCCAGGCCGAGCTCTGGGAGGACGGCATCGAGGCCGTGGGCCGCATCGCTCACAAGATCGGCGCCGAGGCATGCCCCGACGGCTTCCGCCTGCTCTCCAACTTCGGCTTCGAGGCGATGCAGAGCCAGGAGCACGGGCATCTTCACATCGTCGGCGGCACGCACCTCGGGCCCTACGTCTGAGCTGCCCGCAGCGCCTCGCGCTGCCGCTCGAACAGCTCCATGATGCCGCCCCGCGCCAGCTCCACGAGCGCATCCAGCGACGCCCCGTCGAACGGTTTCCCTTCGGCCGTCCCCTGCACCTCGACGAACGCGTCCTCGCCCGTCATCACCACGTTGAAGTCCACCTCCGCGGACGAGTCCTCCTCGTAGCAGAGGTCGAGCACCGGCGTCCCGGCGACGATCCCCGCCGAAACGGCCGCCACCTGGGTCGTGATCGCTTCCGGGGGGACGAGGTTGGCCAGGGCCAGCTTCTCCGCCGCCAGCCGCAACGCGACGAAACCGCCCGTGACCGACGCGGTCCGTGTGCCTCCGTCTGCCTGCAGCACGTCGCAGTCCACGGTGATGGTGCGAGGCCCCAGCAGGTCGAGGTCGACGGCGGCGCGCAGGCAGCGGCCGATGAGCCGCTGGATCTCCTGTGTGCGCCCGCCGGGACGGCCCCGCTCCACCTCCCGCTGCGTCCGCGTCGAAGTCGACCGGGGCAGCATCGAGTATTCGGCCGTCACCCACCCGCTCTGCGTGTTCCGCAGCCAGCCCGGCTGCCGCTCGGCGACGCTCGCCGCGCAGAGCACGCGCGTCTTCCCGAAGCTGATGAGGCAGCTCCCCTCGGCGAACTCCTGGTAGCCCGTCTCGATCGTGATCGGGCGCAGTTCGTGGGCCTGGCGGCCGTCGACTCGTGCTGGCATGGGGTCAGCTACGCTACCCCTCCCCTTCCGCAGGCGCAAAGCTCGGCTCCCAGCGCTCCGCCCGCACCGTGATGCTCTCCCCGTCGCTCACGATCGTGACGCGACCGTGTACGTCGGTTCGCAGCACGGCGCGTCCTTCCAGGTCCACGAGTGTCTCGTTCGTGGGATGCCCGAAGCGGTTCCCCTCGCCTGCCGAGATAACCGTGACCCACGCCCTCGTGGCGTCGAAGAACCCGTCCGCGTTGGTGCTCGCGCCATGGTGCGGAACCTTGAGCACGTGCGCGCCGACATCGCCGGAGGCGAGCAGGGCGCGCTGGGCAGTCTCATCGATGTCGCCGGTCAGCAGGATGGTGGCGTCGCCGTAGGTCACCCGCAGCACGACCGACCACGTGTTCCGCGGTCCATCGAGCGACCCGGGCGGCGGCCAGAGCGTCTCGAAACGCACCCCGTCGACCTCGAACGCGCTCCCGCGGCGCAGAGTCTCCCTCGTTCCCGCTTCCTCGACGTACTCCCCGAAGATGGCCGTGTCACGAGGCTGGCCGTTGTCGTACACCTGCCGCACGTCGAAGCGCTCCAGCAGCGCCGGCAGCCCGCCGACGTGGTCCGCGTCGGGGTGCGTGAGCACCACCGCCGCGATCCCCCGCTGCCAGTGCGGCAGCACGTCCCCGAGCTCGCGGGCCAGGACGATGCCGCTCGGGCCGCCGTCCACCACCACCCGCTCCCCGTTCGGCGTCGTCACGAGGATGGCGTCCCCCTGCCCCACGTCCAGCACCGTGACCTGCAATGCCCCGGGCCCACTCGCAGGCCAGACGCTGACCGCCACGATCGCCGCCACCAGCGCCCCCGCGCCGCTCGTCAGGGCGGCCGCGCGCACGGTCCGCACGACATCCCTTCGCGGCTCCTGAGGTGCGAGCCTGGGCGCGAGGTAGCGATAGGCGGGCCACGCGAGCGCGCCAAGCACGGCTGTCGCGAGGAGGGCCGCCTCCGCCCCGAAGCGGGGCACCGCGACTGCCGCTCGCGGCACGCTCGCCCCCGCCTCCGCCATCCAGATGATGAACGCCAGCGGGTAGTAGGCGACGAGCCCCACGGCCCACCCCGCCGGTTCCCACACCGCTCCCGCGATCGCCGCCGCCCCGCTCAGCCAGAACGCGAGTGCGAACACGGGCACGGTCGGGATGTTCACCAGGGGCCCGATGAGCGATACCTGTCCGAACGTCACCCAGATGATCGGAAGCGCGGCGACCCAGGCGGCCAGCGAGAGCGACGCTACATCGAGCAGCACGCCGGGAACCACGCCCGCCGCCCCCAGCCTCGCCGCCGCCCATGCCAGCGCGTACCGGATCCACGGCCCGAACACGATGAGCCCGGCGGTCGAGGCCACGCTCAGCTGGAAGCCGGCCTCCAGCGCCAGGCGTGGCTGCGCCGCCGTCATCACGATGGCCGCCGCCGCCAGGGCCGCGAGACCGCTTCGCGGCCGCCCCAGCCAGAACCCGACGAGCACGATGAGCGCCATGATTCCCGCCCGCACGACGGTCTCCTCCGCCCCCGCGAGGAACACGTACAGCACAAGCGAAGCCGTGGCCGGCAGGGTCGCCCAGTTGCGGCCCACCAGCGGCACGAACAGCAGGAACGCGAGCGCCGTCACCAGCGCGATGTTCGAACCCGAGACGGCGACGAAGTGCGCCAGGCCGGTCTCCCGGAACGCCTCCGTGAGCTCCCGCGGCATCGTTCCGTCGCGCCCCATCACGATGCCCGATCCGAGCGCAGCCGCCGGCTCGGGCAGTGCCGCCTGCATCGAGCGTTCGAGCCGCAGCCGCATCTCGGCGGCTAACGCCCGGGGGCTGCCGCGTGGTGCCTCTCCCACCTGCTCCACCCGCGGGAAGCTCATCGTCCCGACGATGTCGCGGCGGGCGAGGAAAGCGCGATAGTCGAACGCCTCGAGTTCGGGCGGCGCCTCCAGCGTTCCCGAGAGCCGCACCGGTGTTCCGTATCCCAGCCGCTCGGTCTGGCGCACCGTGATCAGCGCGCGACCCTCCGTCTCGCGCCAGACCCCGCCGTCCTCCACCCGCTCCGCCCGGACGTGGTAGCGATGCGTGGTCAGTCCCGGGTCCGGCTCCGAGTCGATGCGCCCTTCGAGCGCTACCTGCGTGCCGGCCGAGCGTGCGAGGTCCGGCAGCGGTTCAGCCGCCCAGCCCTCGAAGCGCCAGGCCCCGAGGAGCGCCATCACGGCGGCTGCTCCCAGCAGTGCCGCCGCTCCCCGCCCGCGCAGCGCCCAGGCCCCCGGCGCGGCGGCGGCGAACCACGCCCCCGCCACCCACACGGGCGCATCCCACACGCCGACAGCGGCGAAGCCCAGGAGCCACGCAGCGGCCAGAAGGGGGAGGGTCACGGGAGATCGGGTTCAGGGGGCCGGGTCAGGCGACGAACCGGTAGCCCTTGCCACGGATCGTCTCAAGCTGCTCGTCGCTGCCGAGCACCGCCCGCATCTTGCGGCGCAGGTTGCTCACGTGCGCGCGCACGAGCGTGTTCGCGCCGGCGTCGTCGTGGTACTGCCAGACCTCGGCCAGGAGTGTGCGGGGATGCAGGATTTCGCCCTCGTGCGCCATCAGGTAGGCCAGCAGGTTCGCTTCGATGTTCGTCAGGTGCTCGGACCCCTCGGTCCCCTTGAGGGTGTTGGTGTCCGTCTCAACCTCGAAGGGCGCCCGCGCGGTGCGAGTTGGGTCTCCGAGCATGGTGCGGAGCGTCTCGCCCAGCTTTTCCAGGGGGAAGGGCTTCTTGATCACGGGACCGGGAATGTGGAAGTGCGGCCTCCGCGACCCTTTCCGCAGCATGTACACCAGCGAAGGCGTCTCGCGGTCCTGGTACGTGCGCGCCAGCCACTGACTGAACTGCGTAAATCGGGAGCCCGGCTCGCCCCGGGGCACGCCCTGAACGTCAACCACCAGCGCGGCCGGCGCCAAAGGGTCGAACTGGGCCATCAACACGTCGTAGTTGGGATAGGTTGCCACTTCGTACCCCCGCTCGCGGAGGTAGGTATGGAGCGCCTCTCGCATACGGGGGTCTCGGCTAACGGCAACTACTACGGGCAATGAGTTCTCGCGTTCTCGGGTGGCTCGGGAATACTAGGATGCTGGTGGGGGGTGTCAAGAGAATCGAGCGACATAAATTTATGAGTTCTGGCGAGAAGCCTCCGGCGCCTGCCGGAGGGTCAAGCGGGGCTCTCCTCGAACCCCCGCGCGGCGCTCCGCGCGCAGGGGTGTTCTGCTCCAGCGGCTACTTCTCGATGACCGTCAGTTCGTACGTCAGGCGTTCGATTCTTGCCCTCACGACCCGGTGTGGAGCGTCGACCTCAAGCCAGATCAGCTGCGTTATCGTGCTCGTCTCAATCCTGACCTTCCACGTCTGGAACGAGCCTGCCGGAACCTCCACTTCTTCCTGTTCCTCCACCGCGACCTCCGCCGAGAAGACCCTGCCCGTGGAGGCGTTGACGTTCGTGAAGGACCCCTCGAAGCCTTCCCGGAGCGGGATTCCCCGTACCAGCCACAGCAGCTCCTCGTCGTCGTACCAGGCCGGCTCCGGCACGCCCTCGATCGGGTCCGGGAGCTCCCGTTCCGCCGAGAGGGTCTCGCTCGGCTCCTCCCCGCCTGCCTCGTACTGCTGCGAGTCGAAACGGACGGTCCGCTCCTCCGGCAGGTAGGTGGTGGCGAAGTGGCGAGCGTTCCCCTCCTCCAGGTCGATTACGACGCGCAGCGACGAGAACGGCCGCAGCGTGGCCGAGTCAACGAGCGCGGAACCGTTGTCCTCGTAGCGGCCCTCCGCGGCGTCGCGACAGAGCCGCCGCACCTCCGTAACCCCCGGCGAGACCTCTGGAATCGTCTCCAGCACGCACGTCCCTTCGAGGTTGTCTCGCTGCGTGAGGTTGTAGTGGAGCCGTTCGGGTCCGGTCCAGGGCGCTTCCGTGAACACCGGGGCGTGCGACTCGATCGGTTCACTGCCGCACGCCACGAGCGCCGCGCCCGCCAGCGCCGCCACGGCCAACCCCAGCCAGCGCCTCACGCCGCCGCCACCGCCTGCTCGATGCGTCGCAGCGCCTCGTCGATAGTAGCTGCGTCGACGTCCTTGTGCGTGACCATGCGGATGCGTCCCGCGCCGAACGGCACCGCTCGCACGCCCTCGCCGGCGAACGCCGCCAGCCACCCCTCCCGCGTCCCCTCAAGGACGCGCAGGATGACGATGTTCGTCGCCGGTGGTTCAACGGCGAAGGGCCCCAGACGCCCGAGCCCTTCCGCCAGCGTGCGCGCGTTCGCGTGATCCTCCGCCAGACGTTCGATGTTGTGCTCCAGCGCGTGGATTCCGGCCGCGGCCAGGATCCCCGCCTGCCGCATCCCCCCGCCCAGCATCTTCCGCTCCCGCCGCGCCCGCTCGATCAGGTCGCCGGGGCCGCAGAGCACCGAGCCGACCGGGCAGGCCAGCCCCTTCGAAAGGCAGAACGAGACCGAGTCGGCCGCCGCGGCGAGCTCGGCCGCCGGCGTTTCGCTTGCGACTTCGGCGTTGAAGATGCGGGCCCCGTCGAGGTGCACGGCCGCTCCCGCTCCGCGCGCGATGGCGGCCAGCGCCTCCGTCTTCGCCGCCGGGAGAACCTGGCCCCCGCAGCTGTTGTGGGTGTTCTCCAGGCAGAGCAGGGCCGTTCGCGGTGCGTGGAGGCTCGGCTCGCGGATCGCCGCCTCCACGTCGCCCTCGTCGAGCCCGCCGCCGGCATCGTTCGGCAAGGGGCGCAGCTGCACGCCCCCGATACGCGCCGACCCCGCGACCTCGGCGTTGAAGATGTGCGATTGGCTGCCAAGGAGCACCTCGTCCGTGGGTCGCGTGTGGCTCAGGACCGCGACAAGGTTGGCCATGGTGCCGCTCGGCACGTAGACGGCTGCTTCCTTGCCCACGCGCTCGGCCGCCATCGCCTCGAGCCGGTTCACGGTCGGGTCGTCCCCGAAGACGTCGTCGCCGACTTCCGCCTCGGCCATGGCGCGGCGCATCGCGGCGTCCGGTTGCGTCACCGTGTCGCTGCGCAGGTCGATGGGACGCGTGTCGCTCATTCGCGCTGCCAGATGGTGCGCATGCCTTCACCCCCGCGCACCGCGGCCAGCACTTCGCGCCGCTCCTCGTCGAGCAGCTCGCGGTGAACCCGCACCGCCTCCTCCCCCGCCGCCTCGCCGCCGATCGCTTCCATCCGCCCCCGCACGACATCCCACAGTCCGGACTCCCCGATAACGCTGACCCGGCGTGGCCACGCGAACGACATCAGCTTCTCGGGATAGGGGAACGCCGGCCGCAGCTCCTTGACCGCCCGGACGCGTTCCTCCACCGAGTTCACTCGCGGAACGCGCGAGATATAGGGAGGCTCCGCGGCGGTGCTGCGGAAGTCGACCAGTACGCGGCTGCCCACCGTCTCGAGCCGGATGATCAGCACTTCCGAGTCCTCGATGACGCGGCGCACCTCGTCCAGGTCGATGCCAAAGTCGTCGCTCACAAGTGGTGCTCCGTGCGGGCTCTGGTCATGGTAGCAGCCCTGTTCTGGGCCGCCAGCGAAGGGGCTCTACTGACACAGCAACGCGAACGTAAACCCGCGCGCCGAGAGCTCCCCGAGAACCCTGTCGAGCGCGGCGACCGTTTGCGAGCGCTCCCCTCCCCCGTCGTGCATCAGCAGGACCGCTCCGGGGCGAGCGTGCGTGAGCAGGTGCTCCGCGATCTGGTCCGCGCCCGGCCTGCGCCAGTCCTGCGGGTCGACGGTCCAGAGCGTGAGCGTCTTCCCCAGCTCGGCCGCGAGTGCGCCCGTCCGGGCGTCGTACGCGCCGTACGGTGGCCGCAAACAGGCGATGGGATCAGCCCGCTCACCTGCCGCCTCGTGGATCGCCCGGTCCGTATCCCGCACCTCCGCGATGAACGTGTCGCGGTCCACCTTGTCGAGCGAGGCATGGTCGAAGGTGTGGTTCTCGGGGTCGTGCCCCTCCTCCACCAGGCGAGCCGCCAGTTCCGGGTAGGCCAGCACGTTCTGCCCCAGCACGAAGAAGGTCGCCGTCGCGCCGTGCCGCGCGAGCACCTCAAGCACCTGTGGCGTCCAGGTCGGGTGGGGACCATCGTCGAACGTGAGGTAGACGACCGGCTCGCCCGCCGCGCCGTGCGCGGGATGCGTCAGGGAAGGCGGGGGGCTGGACGGCGCGACATCCTCGGGCTGCCGGCTCGCCGCCACCAGTTGCTCCAGTGCTTCCCAGCTCGGCCCATCCACGACCCCGGTCGGGGCCAGCCCCGCCTCCACCTGCAGCTTCACCACGGCCTCTCGCGTCGCTTCGTCATAGACATCGTAGTAGCGCCCCGGGTACCGGAACCCCAGCGAGGGCGCCCGCGCGAGCCGCTGGTGCAGCGCCCGCACCGCCCGCCCCCGGTCGCCCGTGCCCAGCGTGTACTGCTCGAAGAAGGAGGGGTCGGGCGCGTCGAGCAGCGTCTCCGGATCCGGTGCGTCCGGGGGAAGGCCGGGCGCGCCCTCGATCGAGTCCAGGTACGCCTTCGCCCGCCGCAGGAAGGTGTCGTCCGGCGCCAGTCGCAGCGCCCGCCCGATCGACGAGCGCGCCCGGCTCAGCTCCTCCGGCGAGGCGAGCACCTGTCCCAGTGCCCGCACGGCGTGGATGGCGGGGTCGTCGTCGCGCACCTTCAGCGCCTCGTCTGCGTAGAAGAGGAGGTACGAGACCATCGTCGGCAGGTCGGTCTCGGATGCCGTGCCACTGATGAGTGGCCCGTTAAGCGCGAACGCCTCTTCGGGCGTGAGCGCCCGCATCAACGCGAACGCCGCCCCGTACTCACCCGCCAGCACGTTCGTCAGCAGCGGCTGCCCCGGTGAGCCTGCGTAGGCGATCCGCAGGGTCGCCATCCGGTTCACCAGGGTGGAGAGCCAGCGCAAGCCCTCGTGGTCCGGGGCCCGGCGCGAGGTCTCGATCGCGAGCGAGGCTGCGTCCCGCCACAGGTTCGCCTCGGCCAACCGCACGACCCGCGCCGCCTCTGCGGCCAGGTCCCCTTCGAGGTCGTCCGGCGCCTCCAGCGGCACCTGCTCGTATTCGAGGCCGGTCCAGCGGTAGACCTGCTCGCGGCGCTCCTCCACGGCGCAGGCGTAGCAGAACACGTACGGATCCGAGGTGTTGAAGATGAGCTCCGCAACCCCGTCACCGTCGAGGTCGGCGATGCTGCCCGAGTCGGGCCCCGCGCTGATCTGCGAGACCGCCGTGCTGAGCTGCTCCCCCTCGACCAGCAGCACATCGAACGTTCCCGCGTGCGCGCCCGTCTGACCGCGAATGGCGATCAGCACGCCCGGCCCCGCGGCCCGTCGCGGTCCCGGGTCGAGTACCTCGACGGTGTGCGTCCGCTGGGGGGCCGTCTCCAGGGTCACCTGAGACAGCACGTCCGACCACGAAGCGTCGTTGTCACGCCGGTACAGCGCGACAAAGTGGAAGAAGTTGACCCCGTTCCCATCCGCTCCCCGGTAGTAGGGCTGCGGGCCGTTCGTGACCACCGCCCAGAGCCCGCCCTCGTTGTCTCGAACCCCCAGGGGAAACGCGTGCGCCGTGAGCGCCTCCGCGCCCTCGCCGAACTCTTCGAGTACCGGCGCAAGGGCGATCTCCGCCAGTTCGGCGGCGAGCACTGCCTGGTCTTCCGCCGGCAGCTCTATGGCCGGCGCTGCGGTTGGCGAGGGGGTAGCGGTCGCCGTGGCCGTTGCGGGGGTCGGCGTGGTGGGTGTGGTGGTTTCCGTTGCCTCGGGGGCCGGCGTCGATGGAGGCGGCGCGGGATCAGGCGATCCACATCCCGACAGCACCAGCGCGCATCCCGCCAGCAGGAGCGCCGCGCACGGACTGAAGCCTCGCGTCGGCATGCTCACGCCCCTTGGGTAGTGGTGTTGGTCGGGGTGCCCGGATTTGAACCGGGGACCTCGCGGCCCCAAACCGCGCGCTCTGCCGGGCTGAGCTACACCCCGTGCAGTCAGCGTACCCCACGCCTCGCGCAGGCCCTAGGCTGGGAGCGGCTGCGCGCACCCGATGATGTCGTGGACGTCCGCGACCTCGTGCGCCTCCAGCCAAGCCTCCAGCTCCTCCAGCACGTCCAGCGGCGCCCGCGGGTTCGCGAACGAAGCCGTCCCCACCTGCACCGCCGTCGCCCCCGCCATCAGGAACTCGACCGCGTCCCGCCCGTTGCTGATCCCCCCGCAGCCGATGACCGGCGCCCGCACCGCCTGCGCGACCTCGTACACCACCCGCAGCGCGACCGGCTTGATCGCGGGGCCGCTCAGCCCGCCGCTCGCCCGCGGCAGCACCGGCCTTCGCGCCTCCGTGTCGATGGCCAGTCCCGGCACCGTGTTGATGGCGCAGATGGCGGAGGCGCCCTCGTCCACGCAAGCGCGCGCGATCTCCGCGGGGTCCGGCGCGGCCGGAGTCAGCTTCACGATGACGGGCAGTTCGCAGGACCGCACCGCCGCCCGCGTCGCCCGCGCCGCCGCATGGGCGTCCAGGCCGAAATCGAGGCCGTTGTCGACGTTCGGGCAGCTGAAGTTGAGCTCCAGCGCGGCCACCCCGGGCACGCCGTCGAAGGCTCGCGCGAGGTCGCCGTAGTCGCCCGCCGTCTCCCCGGCGATGTTCACGATGACGGGGACGTCCCACCCCGCCCAGACGGGCGCCATCTCCGCGATGATGCGGTCGGGCCCGAGGTTCTGGAGGCCGATCGAGTTCAGCATGCCCGCGGGCGTCTCTGCCACGCGCGGCTGCGGATTCCCCGCCCGCGGGAGCGGTGTGACGCCCTTTGATACGACCGCGCCGAGCCGGTTCACGTCGAACTGCCGCGCGAACTCCAGTCCCCAGCTGAACGTGCCGGAAGCCGGCATCACCGGGTTGCGAAGGCTCAGGTTCGTCTTGCGCTCGGGCGCCAGCTCAACCGCCAGTTGTGGTGTCACAGGTTCAGTGTACGGCGCGCGCTACCCGCCGTCCGGCGCCGGTTGCTTCCGCCCGGAGCGGCGGTTGCGCCAGAGCCGCTCAGTCTCCGAGTTCTCGAAGTCGCGTTCGGTTCCGCAGTGCTTGCAGATGCCCCGGCTGAAGTGCCCGTTGGGCGTCGCGATGATCCAGTGGTGCGTGCACGTTCCAGTTGCCGCGCGGTGCCTGCTGGCGAGCATGTCAAACCCCGTTGGGTTCTGCGCCCCGCCTCGCGCGAATCCACTCCTAGTACCTTACTCCTTCTGTCCAGCCCTGCGCCGTGACCGCGACGTGCGCAGCACCTGCTCGAACCACAGCCCCCCGTCCGGCCCCTCCCCGTGGACCGGCCTGAACCCCATCCTCACCCAGAAGTACACCGCCAGCCCCCGGTCCGGCGGCGCCCACGTCCGCACGACCGCGTAGCGCCGCGCCAGCGACCGCAGCAGTGCCGTCGCCGCCCCCGACCCCGCCCCGTAGCCCCGCGCCTCCTCGTCGATGCAGAGACGCTCGATGAAGGGAACCTCTCCCGAGAGGTCGATCGCCACCTCGCCGATGACATCGCGCTTCCCCTTGCGCCGCACCTCGTAGCGCACGCCGTCCCCCGCGACCTGCCGCAGCGCGACCCAGTTGCCGGTGATCCGCTGCGGCAAGGGTCGTGGCGCGCTCATCGGGTGAGCCACTCCCGCGTGCGGGCCGCGATCTCCTCGACGCCCGCATTGAGCCGTGTGCACCGGGGAATCGCCTCGAGGAACTCGCGTCCGTATCGCTTCGTGCGGACCCGGCTGTCGAGCACGGCCACGACGCCGCGGTCCTCGCGGTCGCGAATGAGCCGCCCGAAGCCCTGCCGGAACCGCAGGACCGCCCCCGGCAGCGAGTACTCCCCGAAAGGGTCGTCGTAGAGTGCCGAGCGCGCCTTGTGGATCGGATCCGTCGGCACGGCGAACGGGAGCCGCGCGATCACGACGAGCGAGAGCGCCTCGCCGCGGATGTCGATCCCCTCCCAGAAGCTCGACGTCCCGAAGATGACCGAGCGCGGATCCTCGATGAGGTTGCGCATGAGCTGGCGCGGCGCGCCGTCGCGGTCCTGTACGAGCACGCTGATGCCCTCCGCTTCCAGCGCCCCGCGGGACAGGTCCGCCACCCGCCGCAGCGACGCGTGCGACGTGAACAGCGCCAGCGCCCGCCCCTGCGACGCGAGCGCGAGCTCCGTGACCGCCTCCGCCGCAGCCTCCTCGTAGCCCTGCGAGCCCGGATCGGGGAACCCGGTCGGGGTCGCCAGCAGGGTCGAGCGTTCGTAGTCGAAGGGCGAGCCCAGCGCCAGCGTACCCGCGTCCGGCAGTCCCATCTGGTCCGCCGTGAACGCCATCGACCCGCCCGCTGCCAGCGTCGCGCTCGTCGCGATCACCGTCGCGCGGCCCGCGAACAGCTCGTCCGCGAGCCGCGGGCCGACCTCCAGGGGCGCGGAGTTCAGCGCCCCCGTCCCGCCCCGCATCGTCGAGACCCACGTGATCGCGTTGGGGTCGCTCCCCTCGATCAGGTGCGCGAGGTCCAGCCGCACGCCCTCCAGGCGTCCTGCCGCCGCCTCCAGCTCCTCCCCTGCCGTGCCGCCGTCCTCCCCGCCCAGCAACCCCGCCGCGGCCCGGCTGCTCTCGACCACGGTCGCGAGGGCGCCGTCGAGCGCCGCCCACCCCTCCTCAACCTCTCCCCAGCGCGTTCCGGAGCGCACCCCCGGCGTAACGCTGACGCGGTCGTCCCGAGACTCGCCCGCGAGCGTCCCGAGCGACTCGAAGGGGCGCTCCGCGCCCTTCGCTGCCGCCGCGACCGCCGCCTTCAGGGTGGCTATCGCTCCGGGCCCCAGCGCCTCCGGCAGCCCGCTCGTCGCCACGACGCCTCCCTCGCGCCGATCCGAGGTCCGCGGCCGGTGGATCGCCTCCAGCGCGTCCGTTATCTGCCGCGCGCCGATGTGCAGTCCGAACTGCTGGGTGGCCTGCGCCTCCAGGTTGTGCGCCTCGTCGATGATGAGGTGGTCGAAGGCGGGAATGGCGCTCCCGCCGCTCGCGAGGTCGGCCAGCAGCAGGGCGTGGTTCACGACCACGAGGTGCGCGCCTTCCGCCGTCTTCCGCGCCCGCTGCAGGAAGCAGCGCCCCTCCCGGACGAACGTGTGTTGCCGCGAGAGGCAGTCCGCATCCGATGCCGAGAAACGCGCCCAGGCGGCGCGCGCCCCCGGGTCCAGCCGCAGCTCCGAGCGGTCGCCGTTCTGCGTCTGCGGCAGCCAGCGCGCCAGCGAGCCCGCCAGCCGGGCCACGTCCGGGTCTGCGAGGCTGGCGGGGTGGCCCATCCAGCGCTGCAGGCAGAGGTAGTTCGCGCGGCCCTTCAGCAGCGCCACCCGCAGGTCGTCCGGCCGGTCGATCGAGCCCGCGTCCCGAAGGATCTCGCGCAGCGCCGGCACGTCCTTCCCGAGGAGCTGCTCCTGCAGCGCGATCGTGTTCGTCGAGATCACGACGCGCGTCCCGTTCCGCAGGGCGTACAACGCCGCCGGGATGAGGTACGCGAGCGACTTGCCCACGCCCGTGCCCGCTTCGATCAGCCAGTGGCCGCCGTCCGAGAATGCGTCCGCGACGGCTTCGGCCATCTCCAGCTGCTGCGGGCGCTCCTCGAACCGCTCCACCACGCGCGCCGCCCCCGCGAGCGCCTCCCGCACCTCCTCTGTCGTGACCGGCTCGGGAATCTCCGCGCGCACCAGCGGCTCGGGCGGCTGCCACCGCTCTGGGAGCGCGGGCGCTTCGAAGTCGTCGGCCTCCGCGTCCGCCCCTCCCCCGAGCTCCCGCGCCAGCTCCGGCTCGTCGAGCGCCACCACCCGCGCCAGCGAGGCGCGTTCGCCCGCCGGCAGCGTTGCCGCCCGCTGCCGGAGTTCCAGGAACACCGATGCCGCCGTGCGTGCGTCCGCGAGGGCGCGGTGCGCGACCGGCATCTCCACGCCAAGCTCCGCCGCCAGGTCCGCCAGCCCCCCCGGCCCCTCCGGGAACAGGATGCGGGCGAACCGCAGCGTGTCCAGCGCCGGTCCCTCGAGCTCGAGTCCTGCTTCCGCCAGGAACGCGAGGTCGAAGCGCACGTTCTGCCCCACGACCGCGCTCTCCCCCACGAACTGCGCGAGGTCGTTCGCGACGGCCTCGAACGGTGGCGCTCCCTCGACGTCCTCGTTCGTGATTCCGGTCAGCTTCTCGGTGAACGCGGGGATCGCCCGCCCCGGGTTGATCAGCTGATCGAAGACACCCAGCTCGCGTCCCTGGTCGTCGAAGCGGATCGCCCCGATCTCCGTGATCCGGTCGTCCGTCGGGTCAAGCCCCGTCGTCTCCAGGTCGAGTGCGACGTAGGTGCGCGGTTCCTCGAACATGCGTGCGAACGGAGTCTACAGGAGCCGCTTCCGCGCCGCCGCCGCCAACGGACCCGAGCGCGTACAATCGCGCCCCAATCCCCGGCCCGAGCGGCCACGAGGCGCCCACCGATGAAGCTCTACTCCTCCGAAGACATTCGCAACGTTGTTCTCGCCGGGCACGGCAACGTCGGCAAGACGACGCTCGGCGAAGCCGCCCTCTTCGTGAGCGGCGCGGTCACGCGGATGGGCTCCATCGAGGAGCAGAACACCGTCGGCGACTACGACGAGGACGAGCACCGCCGCAAGTTCAGCCTCAACCTCTCCGTCCTCCCGGTCGAGTGGAACGGCGCGAAGATCAACCTGGTCGACACCCCCGGATACGCGGACTTCGTCTCCGAGGTCATCTGCGGCGTGCGCGCCGCCGATCTCGCCCTCATCGTCGTCGATGCGGTTTCCGGTCCCGAGGTTGGCACCGACCGCGTCTGGCAGATCGCCGAGGAGCGCGGGCTCCCCCGGATGATCCTCATCAACCGCCTCGACCGTGAGAACGCGGACTTCAACATCGCCCTCGATGCCATCCGCGAGAAGTGGGGCACGGCCGTCGCCCCCCTCTTCCTCCCCATCGGCCAGAGCCACGACCTCGGCGGGGTCGTCGACCTGCTCGCCATGAAGGCCTACCTCGGGGAGAGCGGCGAGCCCGGTGACGTGCCCGCCGACCTGCAGGACACCGCCGACGAGCTGCGCTCGTCCCTCGTCGAGAGCATCGTCGAGAACGACGAAGACCTGATGATGAAGTACTTCGAGGACGAGGAGATCACCGCCGACGAGTTGCACGGCGCTCTCCGCACCGCCCTCGCCGCCGGCGACATCGTGCCCGTCCTCTGCGCCTCCGCGACCCACCAGGTCGGCGTGCGCCAGGTGCTCGACACCCTCGTCGCCGTCGCCCCCGCCCCCGCCCAGCGCGAGGTCGTCGATGTCGACGGCGAGGGCCTCGAGGTGAGCGAGGGCGCATCGCCCGCCGTGCTTGTCTTCAAGACCTCCGCCGACCCCTACGTCGGCCGCCTCAGCTACCTCCGCGTCATGACAGGCACGGTCAAGGCCGACAGCCACCTCTGGAACAGCGACAAGTCCTCCGATGAGCGCCTCGGCACCATCTACCGCCAGCGCGGCAAGGACCAGGAGCCCGTCGACGCCCTCTCGCCCGGCGACATCGGCGTCGTCGCCAAGCTCAGTGATACCGGCACCGGCGACACGCTCGCGACCAAGGACAAACCCGTCGTGCTGCCCACCATGATCTTCCCCGAGCCCGTGTACAGCATGGCGGTGCGTCCCGCCGCCAACGCCGCCGTCGATAAGCTCGGCCCGAGTCTCCAGCGCCTCGTCGAGGAGGATCCCGGCCTCCGCCTCCGCCGCGACGCCAGCACGAGCGAGACCATCCTCGAGGGCCTCGGCGATGCCCACCTCGACGTCGCCGTCGGGCGCCTCCTGCAGAAGTTCAACCTCGAAGTCGAGCTCTCCCTGCCGCGCGTCCCCTACCGCGAGACGGTGGGCCGGACCTCCTCCGCCGACTACACCCACAAGAAGCAGACCGGCGGTCACGGCCAGTACGCCCGCGTCGCCATCGAGATCAAGCCGCTCTCCCGGGGCTCCGGGCTGCAGTTCAACAGCAAGGTGGTGGGTGGCTCCGTTCCCCGCGAGTTCATCCCCGCCGTTGAGAAGGGCGTCATGGAGACGGCCCGCGAAGGCGTGGTCGCCGGCTACGAGCTGACCGATTGCGAGGTCACCCTCTTCGATGGCAAGCACCACCCGGTCGACTCCAGTGAGATGGCGTTCAAGCTCGCGGCCAGCCAGGCGCTGAAGGAAGCCGTGGAGGGCGCCCACGGCGTCCTCCTCGAGCCGGTCATGACCATCCGCGTGCGCGGCCCCGAAGGGAACGCGGGCGACATCGTCGGCGACCTCAACACCAAGCGCGCCCGCATCCACGGCATCGTGCCCGACGGCGGCCTGAGCGTGGTCGAGGCCGACGTGCCCCTCGCCGAGGTCCAGCGCTACGCCTCCGACCTGCGCTCGCTGACGCAGGGCCGCGGCCTCTTCGAGCTCCAGTTCGACCGCTACGAGGAAGTGCCGGGCAACGTTGCCCAGAAGGTCATCGACGCCAGCAAGGACGGCGACGCAGCCGGCTAAGCGTCGCGTTCCCGCAGCCAGCGAGCGGCGGCGCGCACCGCCTGCCCCCGGTGGCTGACCGCGTCCTTCTCCTCGGCTCTCAGGTCGGCGGCGCTGCGGCCCTCCGGCGTGCGGAAGATGGGGTCGTAGCCGAAACCGTTCTCGCCTCGCGGCTCGCGCCCGATCGACCCCTCCCACGTCCCCTCGAACCGCTCGATGCCCCCATTCGGCCACGCGACGGCGACGACCGCGCGGTAGCGCGCTCCGCGCTCGCCGTCCGGAACGTCGCGTAGCTCCCGCAGCATGAGCTGCGTGCGCCCCGCGTCGTCGAGGCCGGGGCCGCCGTAGCGCGCGGAGAGCGGACCGGGGGCACCGCCCAGCGCATCCACCTCGATGCCCGAGTCGTCCGCCAGGGCGAGGCACTGCCCCGCCTCGGCGAAGGCGTGCGCCTTCAGCGCTGCGTTCTCCGCGTACCCGTCGCCGTCCTCGACTACGTCGAGCGAGATGCCCAGGTCGGCGGGCGTGACCACCTCGAACGGCTCGCCCGCGAGCAGCCGTCGCATTTCGCGAACCTTGCCGGGGTTGTTGGTCGCCAGCAGTAGCCGAGTCACGGGAGGGGGTGCGCCTCAGTGGCCGTGGCCGTCATCCTCGGGTGCGGGGTAGTCCGACTCTTCGACCGGGAGGGACCGGCTCGCGATCACGCTGATCGGGGCCGTCCACGCCCCCGGCTTCAGCTCGAAGCCGCCGAGCTCGCGCTTCAACAGGTAGAGGACACCCAGCGCGCCGCAGAACAGCCCCGTTCCCACGAGTGCCCAGATCAACGGCGGCACCACGTCGCGACCGGCCTCCGCCTCCTGCGCGAGGATGCGCGGAGCATCCCCAACGGGTGGTGCGTCCAGCGCCAGGAGCGGCGCGGCGGCGGCGAGCGCGAGCACGCCCGCGAGCGCGGCCGGAGCGATCAATCGAGTGAGGGTGCGCATGGCCGCGAGTCTACGGGCCGCCGCTGGGGGGTCAAGCTGGCGCTACAGCCCCAGCGCCCGCTCCACGCCCTCGATCGTGGCCGTTGCCCGGACCACGTTCGGGGTGTTCGCGCGCTCCGCCGTTTCCGGGTCCTTCAACCCCGATCCGGTCAGCACGGCGACCACCCGTCCGCCCCGCAGCCGTCCGTCGCGATTCAGCTTCCGCAGCCCCGCCACGCTGGCCGCGCTGGCCGGCTCGACGAACAGTCCCTCCGAACCGGCGAGAAGCCGGTAGGCGTCGAGAATCTCGTCGTCTCCGACCGCGTCGATGAGCCCTTCGCTCTCGTCGCGAGCCTGCTCCGCCGGCTTCCAGCTGGCCGGGTTCCCGATGCGGATGGCGGTCGCCACGGTCTGCGGGTTGTCGACCGGCTCCCCGCGCACGATCGGCGCCGCTCCCGCCGCCTGGAACCCGAGCATCCGCGGGTGCAGGGAGGCGTAGTCCCGCTCCGCGCACTCCACGAACCCCTTCCAGTAGGCGGTGATGTTGCCGGCGTTCCCCACGGGGATGGCGAGGGCGTCGGGGGCATCGCCCAGCGTCTCGCAGATTTCGTACGAGGCCGTCTTCTGGCCTTCGATGCGGTCCGGGTTGACCGAGTTCACGAGCGCGATGGGGTGGCTGTCGGCGACGGTCCGCGCCAGCGTGAGGGCGTGGTCGAAGCTCCCCTCGACCTCGACGATACGCGCCCCGAAGGCGACCGCCTGCGCGAGCTTCCCCGCCGCCACGCGCCCCTGCGGCACGAGGATGCTCGCCTGCAGTCCGCAGCGGGCCGCGTAGGCGGCCGCGCTCGCGCTGGTGTTGCCCGTGCTCGCGCAGAGCACCGCCTTCGCGCCCCGCTCCATGGCCTTGGCCACCGCCACCACCATGCCTCGGTCCTTGAACGACCCCGTCGGATTCGAGCTTTCCAGCTTGAACCAGAGCTCGTCGACGCCGAGCTCCCGCTCGATCGCGACCGATCGCACAAGGGGCGTGTCGCCCTCGCCCAGCGTGATGCGTGGCGTCTGCGGGGTGAGCGGGAGGACCTCGGCCCAGCGCTCCAGCACCCCGCGCCGTGGCGGCTCGCTCACGGCTCGTCCGGCGGACGGAGCCCGTGGAACTTCAGCTCCCGCAGCTCCTGCTCCAGCGCCTCGATCTGGCGCTTGCGCGACCGCTCCTGCATCTCGCTGTAGCGGCCGAACTCCTCGCGTACGTGGTCGACCATCTCCGAGATGTCCCGGCGGATCAGGCCCACGCGCTCGCTCAGGCCCGAGTGCCGCCCGTCGAGCAGCGCCGTCTCGCCCCGGGCCTCGTCGAGCTGCCGTGCGAGGTTGTCGACGGCGCCTTCAACGCGGCTGACCTGGGCCTCGATGCGTTCCTGCTCATCCCGGCGGCGCCCCATCTCCTCGCGCACTTCCTCGCCGAGCTCCTGCGAACCTTGCAGCGCCTCAATCGCCTCCTCGGCCCGGTGCGCCAGCTCCCCCAAGATCTGCAGCCGCTCGTGGATGACCTCCAGGGGGCGCTCCTGCAACGCCTGGGCGGCGGCCAGCACCCGCGCCTCCACCTCTTCGCTCACCTCCGTGAGCCGCTGCAGCCGCAGGTCGAACTGCTCCGCCTGCTGCCGAATCTCCTGCTGCCAGTCTGTCAGCATGCTGAGCGTCTGGCCCAGCTGCTCCAGCTTCGATTCGCGCGTCGCCGCCTCCGAGGTCAGCAGCTCGAGCCGGTCCTCCATGCCGTCCAGGCGGCGCAGGGCTTCCCGAAGCTCCCGGCTGGCGGCGAGCGCCTCGGCATCGCGGGTGCGCTCGCTTGTCTCCAGCGCCGACCGCGTTTCCGTGAGGGCGGTCCGGATCTGTTCGGTGTCCTGCGAGAGCTCCGTGACCTTCTGGGGGAGCCCCTGGTAGCGGGCGATCGTCGTTTCGATCTGCCTCGTCGAACGCCCCTGCTCCTCGCCCTGATCGGCGACCGCCTCGACCTGGCGGCGCAGCTGGTTGAGCTCGCGCGCCAGCGCTTCGCCCGCCTCCCGCTGGGCGCGGGCCTGATTCTCCAGGAGGACGAGCGTTTCTTCGATCGAGCGCAGGGCCGGTTCGGAGGTCATGTGGCGCCCTCCACCCGCAGCATCGCGTTCACCTCGATCACCTCGTCAAGGCCCTGGAGGGTGCCGATCGCGCCGGTCACCGCCAGCTCGCGCGCACGGTGCGTCATGAGCGCCAGTTCGGCCGTCCCCCGCTCCTGGTCCGTTTCGCGCTGATCCACGGCCGCGATGCTCACCTTCGCCTCTCCGAGGACACGCGCGATCTGCGCGAGCACCCCCGGCTGATCGACAACGGTCATGCGGAGATAGTAGCGCGTCTCCAGAGCCCCGAGCCCCAGCGTCTCCCCGCTCCGCCAGTGACCGGGATCCCAGCGCGGCTGCGCCCCCTCCGCCAGCGACCGCGAGATGTCGAGCACGTCGGCGAGCACGGCGCTCGTCGTTGGCGCCGCTCCCGCTCCCGCTCCCTGGAACGTGAGCGTGCCCGCGAGGTCGCCCTGGATCTGGGCCGCGTTCTGCACGCCGTCGACGCGCGCCAGCGGCTCCGAGTCCGGCAGGAGCGCCGGGTGGACGCGGGCCAGCACGCCGTCTTCGTGCCGCTCGGCGATGGCCAGCAGCTTGATCACGTAGCCGAGCTCGCGCGCGTACTCGAAATCCTGCGGGGCCAGCGCACGGATCCCCTCCGTCGCCACCGACTCGGGCGGCACGTACGTCCCGAAGGCGAGGCCCGCCATGAGCGCGATCTTGAAGGCTGCGTCGTAGCCGTCGACGTCGTTCGTCGGGTCCGGCTCGGCGTAGCCCAGTTCCTGCGCCTCGGCGAGCGCGTCCTCGAAGCTGTCACCGCGCTGCGCCATGTTGGTCAGGATGAAGTTCGTGGTCCCGTTGATAATCGCCCGGATGGCGAGCACCCGGTTCGCCGGCAGGTCGCGCAGGAGCGGCGAGATGACGGGGATGCCGCCGCCCACGCTCGCCTCGAAGCGCAGCGCCGCCCCGTTCGCCCGCGCCAGCTCGAACAGCTCCGGCCCCGCCTTGGCAACGAGCTCCTTGTTCGCCGAGACGACGTGCTTGCCGCTCGCCAGCGCGCGACGCACGTAGTCGCCCGCGGCCCCGTCCCCGCCGATCACTTCCACGACGACGTCGATCGAGGGGTCGTCCAGCACATCGCCGGCATCGCCCGTGAGCACACCCGCCGGGAGGTCGATGCCGCGGGAGCGGGTCGGATCCTTCACCGCCACGCGGCGCAGCGTGAGCGACGCGCCCGTCTGCTCGCGGAACGGGTCCGCTCGCTCCAGCAGCGTCGCCACTACCTTCTCGCCGACGTTTCCCATGCCCAGGAAGCCGATGCCGATTTCGTTTGCCACGGTCTAGCTCGCCTCTTCGATCGCCCAGTTGGCGTCGTCTGTCGTGAAGTCGCGCTCGATTGTCACACGTTCGCGCGCCGCTTCGATCGCTTCTTCGAAGCGCAGCTCCGTGAGCTCCGCGATGTGCCTGTCCGTGTACGGTCCTGCCGCCTCCCGGGTCTCCAGCCGGATCACCCAGAAGGCGCCGCCGGCCTCCACCGGGTCGAGCAGCGCGCCCTCGTCCGCATTCGCCAGCGCGTCCTGGAGCGCCGCCTCGAGCAGCGCCGGCGGCGAGGTCCAGAGGCCGTCGTTCTGGCGCGACTCCTCGTGCAGCGAGTCGACCTGCGCGATCGTGCCCATGTCCTCGCCCTCCTCGATGCGCGCCCGCAGGGCTTCCGCCTCCTCGAGCGAGGCAGCTGTGATGACGCGGAGGTTCAGGAGGGCTCCGGTCTCGCCGATCTCCTCGCGCAGCGACTCGCGGAGCCGCGTTTCCGCCTCCCTCGCCCTCGTCTGCTCGCGGTAGTGGCTGTCGCTCAGTCCCGAGTTGCGCAGCTCGTCCCGGTAGCGGGAATCGAACAGGCTGCCGCGGGAGGTGTCCAGGGGGACGCCGAGCCAGGCTGCGATCGCGGCGGTGACGTCGTCATCGCTCAGCACGATCCCGCGTTCCGCCGCTGCCGTCAGGACGAGTCCCTCCTCCTCCAGCTTGCCCAGCAGCGCATCCGTCAGCAGGAGCCCGCTGGTTGCGCCCTCCGCTCGCGCGAACTCTGGCAGCCGCGCGGCGTAGTACGAGAGGGAGAACTCCTCTTCGCCCACCCGCAGCACCGTCTTACCGGGCTGCGCGATGCTGTCGTCGTACCAGTTGTAGGCCAGCAACGCGATCACGACGAGGAGGGCCGCGACGGCCACCCCGATGATCCCGAAGCGCGCCAGCCGCTGGGAAAAGAACCCGCCGCCCTCGCCGGCGCGTGCGGCGGCACGCCGCCCCCGCTGGGCGCCGGGCAGCCCCGTCGTGCGGTCGCGACGCGTCATTCGGTCGAGGCCCTATCCCCGCAGCGGGAAGATGCGGGTCTCGCGCACGTGCTGCAGCGTGTAGGGCAACAGCCCCACATGGCGCGCCCGCTTCACTGCGTGCGAAATCGCCCGTTGCGCCAGCGCGCAGGTTGCCAGCTTCCGCCGCGGCTCGATCTTGCCGCGGTCGTTGATGAAGTGCCGCAGACGGTCGACGTCCTTGTAGTCGACCTTGTACTCCTCGCCGGGCGAGCAGCGCACCTTGTTGCAGAGGCGGCACAGGCGCCGCCGTCCGCCGAAGCGCCGTCCGCCGCCGCCCCGCCTGCGGTCCCCGCCGGGACCGCGCCGGTCACCCGGAGGGCCTCCCGGACGGTCGCCTGGCGGACGGGTGTCCGCGGGACGGTCCCCGGCCGGAGGCGCCGATGCGGCTGGCGCAGCCGCCGGAGGCGTGAATGGTCGTGGTTCAGTCATCGTGTCTTCCTCCCGATGGGTTTCGTGCGCTCGGGCGCACCGGGTGGGGGGACCGCCAGGGCGGCCCCGGATTTCGTTCTATTCGAAGGGCAGGTCGTCGACGTCGGAGGGCGCCGAGCCGCGGCTTGCGCCCCCGCCGCCCCCGCCGCCCCAGTCGCCTCCACCGCCGCCTTCGCCGCGGCGGTCGAGGAACTCGATGTTGTTGGCGATGACCTCGGTGCGGTAATGGCGCACACCCTGGTCGTCGTCCCAGTTGCGGGTCCGCAGGCGGCCTTCCACGTAGAGCTGCTTGCCCTTCGTGATGTACTGGCTGATGCGCTCGGCGCGATCACCGAACAGCACCACCTGGAACCACTCGGTCTCGTCTTCCCACTCGCCGCTCTGCTGGGCGCGGCGCCGGGAGTTGACAGCCATGCTGAAGTCGGACACCGCCGTGCCGTTGGCGGTGTAGCGAAGCTCCGCATCCCGGCCCGTGTTGCCGATGATCATGACCTTGTTCAGGTTGCCCATTGCGGCTACTCCTTCGCGGTGTCGTCGTCCGCCTGCGGTGCGGCTTCTTCCGCGCTGGCCTCGGGGGCCGGAGCGGCTTCTTCCTCGGTTGCGGGGGCAGCCTCTGCTTCGGCTGCAGGAGCTTCTTCAGCTACCGCTGCCTCGGCCGGTGCTTCCCCGGTTGCCTCGTCCCCGGCCTCGACCGCTGGGGCCTCAGCCTCGACCGGCGGCGCCTCAGCTTCGACCGCTGGAGCCTCGGCCTCAGGGGTGGGAGCGGCCCCTGCCTCGGGGGCCGGAGCAGTCTCCACTGTGGGAGCGGGAGCAGCTTCGACGGGCGGCGCGGCAGCAGTCTCCACTGCGGGAGCGGGAGCAGCAGGGGCGGGCGTCGCCCCGGGCGCGCCCTCGGCCCTCGGCCCGGTCGGCGAACCAGGACCACGCGACCCTGCCGGGGCCAGAACCGGCCTCGGCGGCGGCAATTCGTCGGCCCGCACCACCAGGTGGCGGTACACGCGCTCCTCGATCTCGAAGTCCGCGTTCAGCGGCCTCACGGCCTGCGGGTCGAGCTCGATCCGCGTGACGATGAAGTCCGCATCGAGCTGCTTGTTCATGGGGTAGGCCAGACGGCGCCGGCCCCAGTGGTCGACCTCCGTGACCGACCCGCCGTTTCGTTCGACAAGACTGGTGAGGTGTTGGACGCTGGCGTCCTGGCCGCCTTCCTCGATCACTGCGAGGTCGTACACGGCCATCAATTCGTACTCGCGCATAGCGCTCCGGATACCGAACGGTGGGTTTCCCCCGACTCCGTGGTCGGGGCGCCCGGCTGCTCAAGGAGCGTAGCACTGCCCCCATCTGTGCTCAACGCAATGACGGTTGGGAATGCGCGGTTCTTTAGGCGTCGGTGATTCCCGGCACGGGATACGCCCTCGCGAACTCCGCCACTTCCCGCCGAACGCCCTCGCGTACGCCGTCGCCGTCCGGGTCCTTCAAGACCCGCACGATCCACGCCGCCAGCCGCCGCATCTCGTCCGCGCCCATGCCCCGCGAGGTCAGGGCGGGCGTGCCGATGCGCAGCCCGCTTGTCACGAACGGGGAACGCTCGTCGTACGGGATGGTGTTCTTGTTCGCGATGATGCCCGAGCCCTGCAGGGCGTTCTGCGCCTTCATCCCGCTGATGCCCAGCGTGCTGCAGTCGATGAGGATGAGGTGCGTGTCCGTGCCGCCCGAGACGAGCCGCAGGCCGCCCTCCATCAGCGACTCCGCCAGCGTCGCCGCGTTCTCCACGACCTTCGCCGCGTAGGCCTGGAACTCGGGCTTCGCCGCCTCGCCGAAGGCCACCGCCTTCGCCGCGATGCTGTGCATGTGCGGCCCGCCCTGCGTGCCCGGGAAGACCGCCTTGTCCAGCGCTGCCCCGTGCTCCTCCTTCGTGAGCGCGAGGGCCCCGCGCGGACCCCGCAGCGTCTTGTGCGTGGTCGTCGTCACGACGTCGGCGTGGGGAACCGGCGAGGGGTGCGCCCCGCCCGCGACAAGCCCCGCGAAGTGGGACATGTCGACCAGCAACAGCGCGCCCACGTCGTGCGCGATCTGTGCGAACGCGGGGAAGTCGAACTGCCGCGGGTAGGCCGTCGCGCCCGTCACGATGATTCGCGGCTTCGCCTCGGCCGCCAGATCCGCGACCGTCGCCATGTCGACCACTTCGGTCTCGCGGTCCACGGAGTACGGCACGAAGTTGTAGAGCCGCCCGCTGAAGTTCACGGGGGAGCCGTGCGTCAGGTGCCCGCCCTGCGTCAGTTCCAGCCCCAGGAACGTATCCCCCGGGTCCGCGAAGGCAAGGTAGGCGGCCATGTTGGCCTCCGCCCCCGAGGTCGGCTGCACGTTCGCGTGCTCCGCCCCGAAGAGCGCCTTCGCCCGCTCGATCGCGAGCGACTCGACCTCGTCCGAGTGCGCGTTGCCCGCGTAGTACCGCTTGCCCGGGTAGCCCTCGGCGTACTTGTTCGTCAGCACCGAGCCCGTTGCCTCCAGCACGGCAGCCGAGGCGTAGTTCTCGCTCGCGATGATCTCCAGCGTCTCCGTCTGACGCTTCTGCTCCGCCGCGATGACCGCGGCGACTTCCGGATCCCGTTCCTGCAGTGCGCTCATGCGCGCCCTCGTTGATGTGGAATGGGGCGATCGTAGCGCGATCCCCTCCCCTGCGCCGTACACTTCCCTTTATGCGCGACCACACCGAGCGTCTCCTCGAAGCCGCGAGCGGCGGCGAGCCCGTCCTGCTCGCCACCGTCCTCGAGCCGGGCGCCGCCTCCCTGGAGCAGGGCGCGAAGCTGCTCGTCGAGCCCGGCGGAGGCCGCAGCGGCAGCCTGGGCGACCCCCGCCTCGACGACCTTGTCGCCGGCCGCGCACCCGACGCCTTCCGCCGCCACGCCGCCGAGACCGTCTACGACGGGCCCGACGGCCTCTCCGAGCGCGTCCTACCCGACGCGACGAGCGTCTACCTCGAAGTCGTCGAGTCGAAGCCGGTCTTCCTCGTCGTGGGCGCCGGCCACATCGGACGCGCGCTGGCGAAGCTCGCGGACTTCCTCGACTACCACGTCGCCGTCCTCGACGACCGCGAGGACTTCGCCGACCCCGAGCTCCTGCCCGAGGCCGACGAGGTGATCTGCGACGACTTCGAGGCGGCCCTCGACCGCTTCCCCATCAACCCCAACACCGCCATCGTCATGGTCACCCGCGGCCACAAGCAGGACGAGCTTTCCCTGCGGCGCTGTCTCGGTCGGGATGCGGGCTACGTCGGCATGATCGGATCGAAGCGCCGCACCGCCGCTGTCCTCGAACACCTCCGCGAGGAGGGCTTCGACCCGGACGAGCTTGCCAAGGTGCGCACCCCCATCGGCCTCGCCATCGGCGCCGAGACGCCCGAGGAGATCGCCATCAGCATCATGGCCGAGGTCGTCATGCTCCGTCACGGCGGCGACGGCTCGCCCATGTACCACCGCCGCGGCCCCGAGCGCGCGCCACTGTCGGGCGGGCGGTAGCACTCCCCGCCCCCTAACCACACCACCCGCTACGATAGGGCCGTGGACGGATTCGAGGTTTCGCCGGTCGAGGGGCTGCGGTCCCCCGTGGTCGTCATGGCCTTCACCGGTTGGAGCGACACCGGCACGGTCACGACCGACGCCGCCAGCCACCTGATTGAAGCCAGCAACGCCGAGCGCTTCATCACCGTCGATCCCGAGGAGTACTTCGTCTTCACGGAGACCCGCCCCGAGGTCCGGCTGGTCGAGGGTGGCCTGCGCGAGATCACGTGGCCCACGAACGAGGCCTGGGCCGCTCGCCTCAGCGACGCTCCCCACGACCTCGTCGCCATCACCGGCACCGAGCCGAACCTGCGCTGGGAGCCCTTCGCCTCGCGCTTCGCGAGCGCCATCGCCGCCCTCCAGCCGTCGCTCGTCTGCACGCTCGTCGCGCGGCCGGCGGCCACCCCCCACACCCGCCCCATCCCCGTCAGCGGCAGCGCCGCCGATGCGGCCCTCGCGCGCCGCTTCGGCTTCGGCCCCTCCCAGTACCAGGGCCCCACGGGAATCATCGGTGTTCTCCACGACGCCATGCGCAAGCACGGCCTCCCCCTCGTCAGCGTCGCCGCCTCAGTCCCCCACTACCTCAGCGTCGACGAGAACCCGCCCGCCACGCTCGCCCTCCTGAAGGCGCTGGAGCCGATGGTCGGGTACGTCCCGGGTCTCGACGAGCTTCAACGCGAGTGCTCGTCCTTTCTCCAGCGTGTCGAGGAGGCGTCGAGCGGCGACGACCAGATCGTCCAGTACGTGCGCGCGCTCGAGGAGCAGTACCAGGAGGGCGACGCCCCCATCATCGAGCCCGACTCCGACCTCTCCGCCGACGATGTCCTCCGTGATGTGGAGGATCTGCTCCGCGGCGACGGCTCCTGACCGCGTCGGGTCCCTAGGGCGCCTCGCTCAGTTCGAACCGCGAGAGCCGCCTCACCGCCAGGCCCGCCCCCACCGCCGTCACGACGACCAGCAGGAAGACCGAGTACGTCGTGCCGAGGTCGGCGTCGAACACCCATGGAGTCGTGTCGCCCACGGCCTCCGCGATGGAGGCCGTGAACTCGCGGATGCTGAAGCGTTGCACGCCCGGCGCGAAGTTCGTGATCACGGCTTCCCAGATGAAGGCGTAGGCCAGCCCCACGAACAGCGCCCGCGAGGTCACCAGGCTGAGGAGCACGAACACCGACGAGTACGCCAGCGACCCCACCGCGATCGCGACCACGAAGCCGACCAGGAGGCGCAACTCCCCCTCCCCCGCCAGCGTTACCAGCCCGCCGATGACGGCGCTCGCGAGCACCAGCACTGCCGTCGCTCCCCACGCCGCCAGCAGCTTCCCCGCGACGATGCGCCAGCGCTCGGCCGGCTTCGAGAGCAGGTAGACGATCGTCCCGTCCTCGATCTCGCTCCCCAGCGAGGCCGTCGCCAGGACCAGCGCCGTGAGGGGCAGCAGGATGTTGATGACGAGCGCGTTCAGCACGACCTGCGCGGCGAACTCGGCGGCCGACTCGTCGCTCTCGGCCGCCGCCCGGAAGATGATCGCGGCCAGCACCGGCAGCAACCCGACCGCCGCCAGGAACAGGGTCCGCTTCTGCCCCAGCAGCTGTCGCAGCGTCAGCGTCAGGACCAGCCGCGTCATCGCGTCACCAGGTAGTCGAAGACGCTTTCGAGCGACTCGTCCTCGGGGCGCACCTCGAACAGCGAGGCGCCCACCTCCTGCGCCGCCCGTGGCGCCGCCGAGGTGAAGGCGCCAAGCTCGTTCGTGCGCACCACGATCTTCCCGTCCGTCAGTTCGACGCCGAACACGCTCTCGTCCGCCATCAGTGTCCGCGCGAGGCCGCGGTTGTCGCTCGAACGGATCGTGATCGTGTGCGGTCGGTCCGTCATCAGCTTGCGGATCGCGCGAAAGTCCCCGGATGCCGCCAGCCGCCCTGCTACCACCACGAGCACGTTCTCCCCGAGACGCTCCACTTCCTCCAGGATGTGCGACGAGAACAGGATCGTGCGGCCCTGATCCGCCATCCGGCCGAGCAGCTCCATCATCTGCAGGCGCTGGCGCGGGTCCATGCCGTTGAAGGGCTCGTCCAGGAGCAGCACCTCGGGGTCGTGGACCAGCGCGGCGGCGATCTTGATGCGCTGCTTCATCCCCTTCGAGTAGCCGCCGGTGGCCCGATCCGCGTCGCCCACCATCTCGACCATGTGAAGCGCCCGCAGGGCTGCGTCCCCCGCGTCGGGAAGGCCGTGCATGCGGGCGCTCATCTGCACGAACTGGTGGCCGGTCTGGAAGTCGTACACCGCCTCCCGTTCCGGTACGAGTGCGACCCGCCGGTAGATGTCGGGGTTTCCGAAGGAACTCTCGCCCAGCACCCGTACGTCCCCCACCGACGGCTTCAGGAAGCCCGCGATCATGTTCAGCAGGGTGGTCTTGCCTGCCCCGTTCGGCCCGAGCAGTCCAGTTACGCCCGGATCGAGCGCGAAGGAGATGCCGTTCACCGCCACCACGTTCCCGTACCAGCGGGAGACGTCGACCAACTCGACCGCCGCCTCGGGAGCCGTCCCCTCGGCCGTGCTCACAGGCTTCGCCGCCCGTAGTGGCGCACCAGCAGTGCGATCCCGGCTGCCGTTACCGCCAGCGCGAAGAAGAAGTACCAGCCCCCGGCGAAGTCCGCGACGTTCAGCGGGTGTCCCTCGCCGATGTCCGGGGCCGCGTCGAAGAACCAGTAGGTGAAACCGTCGATGACGAAGAACGGGTTCAGGAAGACGCCCAGCCGTCCAACGAAGTTCTCCACCGTCCCGACCAGGACTCCCGAGATGATGGGGAGGAACACGAACGGCGCGATCACGCCGATCGTGGCGAACGCGCGCCGTCCGCTCTGCGCCGAGATCAGCATCCCGATCGCCGCGAAGAAGAGCGAGATGAGGAGGCTGCTCCCGATGATCGGGCCCACCTGGCCCCACTCGTCCTGGAAATAGCCCCCGAAGCTGTCCACCACGAGCGCATTGCCCAGGAACAGGACCGCCTGCGGCAGCAGGGTGAGCGCGAGCAGCGCCGTCGCCATCGAGGCGTACCGGGCCAGCGCGTAGTCCTGCCGGCTGAGCCCCCGCGAGAAGTAGAGCGGCAGCGTCGCGTGCCGCAGGTCACGCCCCAGCAGCTCCGGCGCCACCGCCGCCACGAACAGCATCAGCGCGGCCGGCGGGAAGAAGAAGACCGAGCTGAAGTAGTCCTCTGCCCGGATCGCGTCGGAGATGTCGATGTCGATGAAGGCGGCCGCCATCAGGTAGCCCAGCGCGGGGATCGCCGCGACGACCGCGAGCCCTATCGGGAAGACCTTGCTGCGTGTCCGCCGCCCCAGCCCGAATGCTGCCCGCAGTCCATGCACGTAGAGCGAGAGCACGGCGTCCCAGCGTCCCAGCCGCCGCCCCTCGTAGCGCCGGTAGCCGAGGTCGTAGATGCTTCCCGCCGCCCGCTCAGACATGCTCCGTCACCGCCTCGTCCGCATCCGGGCGGAAGATGTCCTCAAGCGTCTGGCGGCGCTGCTCCAGGCGCACCAGCCCCAGCTCCAGCTCCACGATGCAGTCCCGGATCGCGTCGTACGGTTCGTCGCCGTTCAGTCCGACGTGTGCGAGGAAGCCCTCGCCGCGGGCCTCGAAGCCGCGCTTCGTCAGCGCCTCCGCCAGCGCCGCCGCGTCGCCCTCCACCTCTACCTCAAGCGACCCCAGTCCCGCCGTGAACTCCGCTACCGCCCCCTGCCGCACCAGCCGCCCGGCGTCGATCACGACGAGCGAGTCGCACACCCGCTCGATCTCCCCCAGCAGGTGCGACGACATCAGCACGGCGATTCCGAACTCGCGCCCGGTGCGGCGCACGAGGTCGAGCATCTCCTCGCGCCCCGCCGGGTCGAGGCCGTTGGTGGGCTCGTCCAGGAAGATGAGGCGCGGGTCGTGTACGAGCGCCTGCGCGAGCTTCACGCGCTGCTTCATGCCCGTCGAGTAGCCGCCGATCTCGCGGTAGCGCTCCTCGAACAGCCCCACGTGACGCAGCGTCTCCGCCGTGCGTTCGCGGGCGGCGGTGCGAGGCAGGCCGCTCACCTCCGCCAAGTGCGCCACGAACTCCGTCGCCGAGAGGTCGGGGGGCAGGCAGTCGTGCTCGGGCATGTAGCCCACGAGCCCGCGGATGGCCCGCCCCTCGGTCTCCACGTCCATGTCGAGCACGCGCGCCTTGCCGCGCGTCGCGGGCAGCAGCCCGAGCAGAATCTTGATCAGCGTGCTCTTGCCCGCCCCGTTCGCCCCGACCAGCCCGATGATGCCCGGCTCGACGTTGATGTCGAGCGCGTTCAGCGCAGTCACGCCCGGGTACTGCTTCGTCAGGGCATACGTCTCGATGAGGGGCACCGCTCTATCCTAGCCGCCGGCAAGGAACCGGTCTGCCTCGTCGGGATCAGGCCTGGGTCAGTGTCACGGGCAGCGAGGTGTAGCCGAGCACGACGCCCGTGCCCGTCTGCCGGACGGGCGGGGCTGTTGGCTCGATGGCCGCGAAGCGGTCGAGCCAGGTGTTCAACGTGATCCGCGCCTCCGCCCGCGCCAGCGGCGAGCCCAGGCAGTAGTGCGTCCCGTGCCCGAAGCCGACGTGCGCGTGCAGGTCGCGCTCCAGCACGAACTCGTCCGGCTCGTCCCACTCCTCGGGGTCGCGGTTGGCCGCTCCGTAGAACACGCCCACCCGCTGCTCCGCCGGAATCGTCACGCCGTTCAGCTCGACCTCGCGCGTCGTCCGCCGGAAGAGCACCTGCACGGGGCTCTCGTAGCGCAGCATCTCCTCGATCAGCTGCGGGATGAGCGAGCGGTCCTCGCGCAGCCGCGACCACAGCTCCGGCCTCTGCGAGAGGAAGGCGATCATGTTGCCCATCAGGTTCGTCGTCGTCTCGTTCCCCGCGATCAAGAGCAGCATGCAGAAACCGAGCACCTCCCAGTCATCGAGCGCCTCGCCCTCGATCTCCGCCTCCACCAGCGCGGTGATCAGGTCCTCCGCGCCGTGCGCCCGCCTCGCCGCCGCCATCTGCCCGAAGTAGGCCATCATCTCCTGCGTCGACTGCTGCCGCTCCTCCGGCGTCCGCGGGTGGACGCCCAGCGCGTCGTCCGTCCACTGCTTGAAGGTCTGGTATTCCTCCCGCGGGATGCCCAGCAGCTCCGCGATCGCCATCACCGGCAGCGGCATCGTGTAGTTCTGGACCACCTCGAGCTCGCCCCCGCGCACCTCTTCCAGCAGCTCGTTCACCACCGTCTGCAGCCACGGCTCCAGCTCCCGGATGCGGCGCGGCGTGAACGCCTTGTTCACCAGCTTGCGGAAGCGGGTGTGGCGGGGCGGGTCGTCGTTCAGCAGCACCAGACGCATGCCGCTGCCGCTGCTCTGCCCCCCGGTCGACGCCGACGAGAACGTCTCGTGGTCCCCCAGCGCCCCGTAGACGTCGTCGTACCGCAGCAGCGCCCACAGACCGCCTGCCGAGGACCCTGCCTCCTGCCCGAAGAGGATGGGCGACTGCGCCCGCAGCCGGTCGTACTCGGGGTACGGGTTGGCGTTGCACTCGGGCGTCATCAGCGTGGTGGCGGTTGCGGTCGGGGCGGTCATCCGCGGCCTCCTTGAGGCGTGTTCGTCCTTCGAGTCTACCGGACGCCTCTCTCGGTCCGGCGGCCCGCGGTTTCGTCCCCGCGGGTGGCCGGGTAGCATCTCGCCACGCCCGCATGGCGCCCGGAGCAGCGACATGGAAGTCCCCATGGTCGTCAACGATTTCCTCTTCCGCGCGGAGAGCCTCTACGGCCCGAAGGAAGCCGTTGTCGACGGCGACAAGCGTTTCACCTACGCCGAGTTCGCCCGGCGCTGCTACAAGCTCGCGCACGGCCTCACGAGCCTCGGCGTCGGCAAGGGCGACCGCGTCGGCATCCTCAGCCCCAACAGCCACCACTTCCTGGAGTCCTTCTACGGGACCTCGCTCATCGGCGCCGTCCTCGTACCCCTCAACTACCGCCTCGTCTCCGAGGACTTCCAGTACGCCTTCTCCCACTCCGGCGCGAAGGCCATCATCGCCGACTCCGACCTGACCGATGCCCTCGACGCCATCCGCGACGGCCTCCCCGATGTCGAGCACTGGATCGTCGCCCGCTACGGCGCCGCCCCCACCCCCGACGGCTGGCAGGACTGGGAGGAGCTCGTCGCCGGCCAGCCCGAGACGCCCCCGCCCGATCCCGAGCTCGACGAGAACGACCTGGTCAGCATCAACTACACCTCCGGCACCACCGCCCGCCCCAAGGGCGTGATGCTCACCCACCGCAACTTCTACGCCAACGCCTACCACTTCATCGCCCACCTGGGCGTGAACCACGACGACGTCGAGATGTGGACCCTGCCGATGTTCCACTGCAACGGCTGGGGCGGCGTCTACGCGCTCACGGCCATGGGCGGCAAGCACGTCATCGTGCGCGCGCCCGAGCCCGACCTCCTCTACGGCCTCATGCGCGACGAGGGCGTCACCTTCGCCTGCATGGCCCCCGCCGTCCTTGCCCGCATCCTCGATTTCGAGGACGCCGGCGAGTACGAGATTGCGACCAGCCCCCGCTTCGTCTGCGCCGGCGCCCCGCCCCCGGTCACCTTCGTCGAGCGCCTTGAGCAGGAGCGGGGCTGGACCTTCATGCAGATCTACGGGCTCACCGAGACCGCCCCCATCCTCACTGTCGCCGAGCCCAAGCCGCACGTGACTGCCGAGGGCGACGCCTTCTACCGGCTGAAGGCGCGCGCCGGACACCCCTCGGTGGGCGTCCACCTTCGCGTCGTGGGCGAGGGCGGCCGCGACGTGCCCCGCGACGACACCGCCATCGGCGAGGTCGCGGCCCGCGGCAACATGGTCTTCAAGGGCTACTGGAACCAGCCCGAGGAGACCGCCAAGGTCGTCCGCGACGGCTACTTCTACACGGGCGATCTCGCCACCGTGAATGAGCACGGCTACATCAACATCGTCGACCGGGCCAAGGACGTCATCATCTCCGGCGGCGAGAACATCTCCTCGATCGAGGTCGAGGACGTGCTCTACCGGCACCCCAAGGTGCTCGAAGCGGCTGTCGTCGGCATCCCCAGCGAGCGCTGGGGCGAGACGCCCCTCGCCGTCATCGTCCTGCAGCAGGGCGAGGAGGCCACGGCCGACGAGATCACCGACTTCTGTCGCGACAACATGGCCCACTTCAAGGTGCCGCGCCAGGTCGAATTCGCCGCCGAGCTCCCCCGCACGGCCACGGGCAAGCTCAAGAAGTTCGAGTTGCGCGAGCCCTACTGGGCCGCCACCGGCGGCCGTCGCGTGAACTGAAGGGGTTGGGCATGCATTGATGGCAGTGCTAGCATTGCTTGCAGAGCGCGTGACCTGGGAGGCGAATCGTGGCCAGCATCACCGTGCGGAACCTGGATGAAGGTCTGAAACGCCGCCTGCGCATCCGCGCGGCGGAGAACGGCAACTCGATGGAGCAGGAAGTGCGGGAGATCCTGGGCGAGGCCCTCGGCGAGGAGCCCCCGGCGCCGGGCGAGGATCTCGGCAGCGCCATCCGCCGAAGGTTCGCCCCGCTCCACGCCGAATTCGGCGATGTCGAACTGGAGTTGCCGCCCCGCGAGCCTGTCCCCGAACCGCCCACCTTCGACTGAGCCTGAACGGTGATCGTCCTCGACACGAATGTCGTCTCTGAGTTGACGCGACCCGCCCCCAGCAGCGCCGTCGTTGGGTGGGTCAGGCGCCAGGCGGCGTTCGACCTGTTCCTGACCGCCATTACCGAAGCCGAATTGCGCTACGGCGTCGAGATTCTTCCAGCAGGTCGGCGGCGAAATGCGATCTTCGCGGAAGTCGAGGGGGTGATTGGCGAGGACTTCGCCGGGCGCATTCTTCCCTTCGACACCGATGCCGCCCGCTCCTACGCCGAGATCGCGGCTGCCCGCCGCGCCGCAGGCGGCCCGATCAGTCAGTCGGATGCCCAGATCGCGGCCATTGCCCGCTCGCGGGGCGCGGCCGTCGCCACGCGGGATGTTGGGGGTTTCACTGGATGCGGAATCGAGGTGATCGACCCCTGGCGCTCGTGAGTCTCGCGGTTCCTGTCCGCCGCGCCGGGTAAGATTCCCACCGACCACCGACCACCGACCACCAGGAGCACCCATGATCGTCATCGCCGGAAGCATTGACCTTGACCCCGCCCTGCGCGACCAGGCCCTCGCCACCGCCGGTCCCCATATCGACGCCGCCCTCGAGGAGCCCGGCTGCCGCAACTACGAGTGGACCGCCGATCCCCGCGTCGCCGAGCGCATCTGGGTCTACGAGCTCTGGGACGACGAAGCCTCCCTGCGCTTCCACTTCGAGAACGCCCCCTATCGCGACATGGGCGCCCACCTCGGCCGCCACGGCATCACCGGCTCGCAGATCAGCAAGTTCCGCGTCGACCTCGAGGAGCCCGTCTACGACGACACGGGCACGCCCCGCGCCGACTTCTTCACCGCCACCGGCTGACGCTCGGCGTTATCCCTCCGACGGCCCTCGCCGGCGGCCAAGGCCGATCGTCGCGAGGCCCAGCGCCAGCCCCACCGGCGTGATCGCCAGCGCGGAGGGCACCGGCGCGTGGCCGGCGGCTCCGCTCATGACCTCGCCTAGGGTCGGACCGGTCGCGTCCGCCTCGTCGCCGTGGGAATGGCCGTGGTCGTCATGGGAGTCCTGCTCCGCGGCCGTGCCCGCGCTGTAATTCGCATCGACATGCTGCCAGACCCCGATCGCGCCGCTGACGACGGCCAGGATGGCCACGGTTCGCGCCAGCCAGACCGTCGCCGCCGTTGGGCGAACCATCAGGACTGCCGCGGCCACGATGACGATGCCCAGCGTTATCCACGGCGCCAGTTGCCAGGGGCCCTGCCAGTGGCGTTCGTAGGCCAGTGACAGGACGATGCCCGCCACGCCCAGCACGACCAGAAACAGCAGTCCCGCCCGCAGTCCGCCTGCCGCTCCCTCGCCTCTGAACATGGGCCGGGGATGATACAACATCTCGGTACGGCATCCGGGCAGACACATGGGCTGGAGGGGAACCTGCCGCGGCCGACCTACGAGATCAGGATGATGCCCGCCACAGCGACCGCCACCCCCGCCACCAGCCAGAGGGTCAAGCGCTCCCCCAGGAAGATGGCGCCCAGGGGCACGGCGAAGAGCGGGGAGATGGCGCTCGCCACGGCGGCCCGGCCCACGCCTGCCTCCTGCACCGCGTAGATCCAGAGCAGGCTCCCCACTCCCGTGCCCGCCACTCCCGCGAGGAAGAGCGCGCCGTGGTCCCAGCGCGAGATCTGCCACCGCCGGACACTCGACCGCGGCATCGCCCCCGCCACGAATCCCACCACGAGGGCGCTCGCCGGCAGGCGCAGCGCCGTCACCGCAACCGCGTTCTGTCCCTCCACCGCGTCCCCCAGCCACACCGTCGCGATTGCCCAGATGAGCGCGGTAATCCCCACCAGCGCCAGTCCTTGCTTGAGATTCCCGCTGCCTGCCGGTGCTGCCGTGGGCGCTCCCCTCTGCCGTCCCCGCAGGGCCACCAGGTAGACGCCCACCAGCACGAGCAGCGAGCCGATGACCTCAGCCAGCGTGATCGCGTCACCCAGGAACACGATCCCGAGCGCGTAGGTCAGAAAGACGAAGAGCCCGAGACTGATCGTGAAGGCGCGCGTCAGCCCGAGGGCGTTCAGCGAGAAGACGTAGAGCGTGTCCCCCAGCGAATGGCCGACGAGGGCGGACCCGATTACCGCCACCGCCACTGCTACGGTCATCGCGTCGAAACCGCCCGACATAATCACGAACGGCAGGACGATCAACAGCGCCAGCGCACCCCATGCGCCCCGCACCGCGCTTACCGACACGGCGTCGACACGCGTCGAGGACGAGGCCATGAGCGTGCTCGCCACCGCCCAGATGGCGGCAGACCCGATGCCCGCCAGGACGCCTGGATTCACGGTCGGCGGAGAGACGCGTGTCGGTCGAACATGGCGGCTCTCCTTCTCGACTCGGGCCTGCGCGCCTTGGCGCGCTTGCGCGAGGATAGCGCCTTGCTGTGTCGCGGGGGCGCACGCCCTCTGTCGGCACGCTACACTCCCGCCCCATGCAAGCAGGAATCATCACCGGCAAAGAGATCATCGAGCTCCTCGAGTTCACCGAGCCCACTCCCGCCGAGAACGAGGCCGTCGTCCGCGTCAGCTACTGCGGCATCTGCGGCACCGACCTCCACGCCTACCAGTCGGGCGTCATGGAGAACCCCGCCGTTTGCGGCCACGAGTGGATGGGCGAGGTCTCGGCCGTGGGCGCGGGCGTGACCGGCTTCCGCGAGGGCGACCGCGTCATCGGCGGCATCGCCCCTCCCTGCGGCGATTGCGCCGCCTGCCGCGCGGGCTACGCCGGCGATTGCCCGCACCAGCTTGGCAGCCTCATGGGCACCCCCCACGGCGGCTTCGCCCCCGCCATCGCCGCCGACGTCCGCCGCCTCACGCCCGTGCCCGAGGGCCTCGATGATCTGGACGCGGCCATGGTCGAGCCCCTCACCGTCGCCCTCCACGGCGTTCGCCGCACCAGCATCCGCCTCGGCGACACGGTCGCCGTGATCGGCGCCGGTCCCATCGGCCTGCTCACGCTCCAGTGCGCCCGCGCCGCCGGGGCTGGGGCCGTCTACGTCGTCGAACCCGTCGCCGACCGCGCGGCCCTCGCCGTCGAGCTGGGCGCCGACGCGGTCTTCAACCCCATGGAGGAGGACGTGGCCACCGGTCTCGCGGAGGCGACCGGCGGCCTCGGTCCCGATGTCGTCTTCGAATGCGCCGGCATCGCCCCGACCATCCAGCACGCGGTCGACTACGTGCGCCGTGGGGGCGCCGTCACCATCGTCGGCCTGGCGGACGAGGACGCCATCATCAATCCCGGCTCCTGGATCTCGAAGGAAGTCACGGTCGTCGCCTCGGTGGCCTACTCGCACCGGGAGTTCGCGATTGCCGCCGACCTCATCGCCAGCGGCCGCATCCAGGTCCGCCCGCTGCACACCCACACCGCCCGGCTCTCCGACATCGCCGACGCGTTCTCGATGCTCAACGGCGACCGCCGCCAGATCAAGGTCCTCGTCGACCCGCGCGGCTAGGGCCGCGGGCGCTCGGGCACGGGCGCCGGCGTGTCGATGACGCCGGTCGCGGCCGCCTTCGGCCGGTCGCGGATCTCCAGCGACGCGAAGATGTTGAGGATGGCCACGCCCGCCAGCACGATCGTGAGCAGCCGGAAGGCCCCTTCGCCCGGGTCCGGCCCGAGCAGGGCCGCGATGATGGCGGCGCCCAGGATCGCGCCCGCGTAGCGCATCATCGAGAACGTGCCCGAGACCGACCCCGCCACGTCGCGCGGCCAGGCCTCCAGGGCGGCGGAGGAGCGGGCGGGCCCCGAGATGCCGAGTCCGACCCCTATCCCGATGAGCGGCCCGATGATGGCCGCCAGCGGCGGGTTGTCGAACAGCAGCATCAGGACCACCGTCGCCGCGCCAATGATGAAGCCGCCGCCCAGGAGCAGCGGCCTCCGCCCCACCCGGTCGGTGAGCGCCCCGCCCACCGGCGAGAGTGTGATCATCGCCGCCATCAGCGAGAACAGCACCATGCTCACCACCTGGTCGCTCACCCCCCGCAGGTCCACGAGGTAGAGCGGCAGGCTCACCAGGAACGAGTACATGACGAGGTTCGTGAGGCCCTGGCTGCTCGCGGCCGCGCGGAAGTTGCGGGTGCCGAAGAACCGGAACTCCACGATGCTCCCGCCCCAGCGCGATCGCAGCCAGTAGGCCGCCACCGTCAGCGGCAGGAGCGCCGCGCCCGCGATCAGGAAGGCGGGATTCTCCACGCGTGTCGCGCTGCCGATGAGGACCGCGCTCCCGAACACCGCCACGAGCGCGGCAAGCGAGAGCGCGTCGATGCGCAGCGTCTCTCGTCCGTGCCCCTCGTCCGGCTTCAGCCGCAGGAGGAAGGCGATGGCCACGACCGAGAGCGGCACGTTGACCAGGAACAGCAGCCGCCAGTCCCCCGCAAGGAGGAGCGCCCCGCCGATCACCGGACCGGTGGCGGCGGCGATGGAGAGCGCCGCCCCGTTCATGCCGAGGACCGTCCCCAGGCGCTTCGAGGGCGTCCGCTTGCGCAGCACCGCGATGCCGTTCGGCAGCACCAACGCGGTCGCCGCGCCCTGCAGGCCGCGCATCAGGATCAGCATCGGCAGGTTCGTCGCGAGGGCGGAGACGGCCGAGATTGCGATCAGCAGGACGAGGCCCACCATCATCATGCGGATCGACCCGAAGGCGTCCCCCAGCCGTCCGGAGACGGGCTGCATCGCCGCCACCGCCACCAGGTAGACGCTGATCAACAGCGTCATCTCCCCCACGCCCACGTCGAAGTGGGAGCGGATGGAAGGCAGCCCCACCGCCAGCATGGTGCTGTTCAGCGGCGTCAGCATTGCCGCCAGCCCAACCGTGGCCTGGAACTCGATGCTCCGCCAGGTGCCTTGCCCCAGGGGCAGATCAACGTCACCGGCGCTCTCGTGCCGCATGGCCTCATGTTAACGACGTTTACCGAGGCGCTATGGCGGCGAGTTCGCCCACCCGGCTCGGTGCCCTAGGGTGAGGGCGCCTCCGCGCAACAGACATCCGCGACGATGTCGCACGCCATCCCGGGCTCCTCCACCAGCGTGATGAGCTGGCTCGCCGGGGGCGGATCGTCGTCGGTGATCGCGTAGACCTCCCAGCGAAGCCCGCTGGGGTCTTTCGCCCACGCCTTGTCCTGCTCGGCGTGACAGCACACGACGCCGTCCTCGATCTCGAGGTCGTGTCCAAGGCTGGCGAGGCGCTCGGTCTCGGCGGCCACCTCGTCCGTCGTCTCAACCTCGACGCCGAGGTGGTTGAGGTCACCGCCCCGGCCGTTCTCGAACAGGATCAGCTTCAGTGGCGGGTTGGCCACCTCGAAGTTCGCGTACCCCTCCCGCACCTTGTGTGGCTCGGTCCTGAAGAGGTCGCGGTAAAACGTGGTCGCGGAGTCAAGATCCGCCACGTTCAATGCCAGTTGCACTCGTGCCATGCTGGTCCCCTGCGGCTGACTCGCGCTTCCGCGCGTGCGCCGGTGATGTACGGAATCCAGCGTACACGACGATGTGCGGCCGGCTGTCCGCCTGCCGCTGTCGCCTCTGCCTAGAGCTCGCTGAGGCGCCGGCGGAGCGTCTCACGCTCGTCCGCCGGAAGGAGGTACTGCTCCATCCCCGCGTGTCCGCGCTGCCGCGTCACCTCGAAGAACACGATGGCCGCCGTCACCGAGAGGTTCAGGCTGCGCACCATGCCCGCCATGGGAATCGTCAGCCGCCGGTCGGCCAGGGCCACGGCCTCCGGCGAGAGCCCGCGGTTCTCGTTCCCCAGCATCACCGCGATTCGCGGCGCCGTCAGCTCCGCCCCGTAGAGCTCCTCCGTTTCACCGTCCGCCACCGTCGCCACCACCTCGTACCCCTCCCCGTGCAGCACGTCGAGGCACTCCCTTGCCGACGAGTACACCTCGAAATCGAGCCACTTGTTGGCCGAGGATGAACTGAGCTTCCCCACCCGGCGCGGGTCGAACGGCTCCTCCTGGTCGAAGATCAGGCACACCCGCTGGAACCCGAAGGCGTCGCAGCTGCGGAACACCGCCTCGGCATTGTGCGGGTCGTGGATGTCCTCCAGCACGACCACGCCCTGCTGCCGCCTCGCGGCGACGTCCCGGTAGCGCTGCATCCGTTCCGGTGTCGGCACGGCCCGAGCGTAGGCCCGCGACCCGCCCGCGATCCAGCCGCGCCCTGCCTGTTCGGGCCTGTTCGGTAAGATAGGCGGACTCCCTCGAAACGTCGGGAGAGGAGCAGGCTGTGAGCGAATCGAACGGACTGGAGCGCGCCCAGGAGCTGCGCAAGGAGTACGACGAGGCCGTCGTCGCGGAGGGCCGCGAGTCGGCGGGACCGTTCATGACGGTCTCCAGCCGCCCCATCGACCGCCTCTACGATCCCACCGACGTCGCCGACCTCGACTACGAGCGCGACATCAACCTGCCCGGCTCCTACCCGTTCACCCGCGGCGTCCACAAGACGGGCTACCGCGGCAAGTCCTGGACCATCCGCATGTTCAGCGGCTTCGGCTCCGTCGAGGAGACGAACCAGCGCTACCACGACCTCCTCGGCGCCGGGAACAACGGCCTCTCCATCGCCTTCGACATGCCCACGCTCATGGGCTACGACCACGACGAGCCCTGGGCCGAGGGCGAGTTCGGCTCCTGCGGCGTCGCCGTCGATTCGCTCGCCGACATGGACATCCTTCTCGACGGCCTGCCCCTCGACAACATCACCACCTCCATGACCATCAACAGCCCCGCGCCCGTTATCTGGGCGCTGTTCATCGCCGCCGCTGAGAAGCGCGGCGTGCCTCGCTCCAAGCTCGCGGGCACCCTCCAGAACGACATCCTCAAGGAGTACATCGCCCAGAACGAGTTCATTTACCCGCCGCGCGAGTCGATGCGCCTGGTCACCGACACCGTCGAGTTCGCCGCCGACGAGATGCCCCTCTGGAACCCCATCTCCGTGAGCGGTTACCACATCCGCGAGGCCGGCTCGACCTCCGTGCAGGAGCTTGCCTTCACCCTCGCCGACGGCATCGAGTACGTGAAGTGGGCGCTCGATCGCGGGCTCGACGTCGACAGCTTCGCCCCGCGAATCTCTTTCTTCTTCAACTGCCACAACGACTTCTTCGAGGAGATCGCGAAGTTCCGCGCCGCGCGCCGCATCTGGGCGCGCCAGATGCGCGAGCGCTTCGGCGCCACGAAGCCGCGCTCCTGGCTCATGCGCTTCCACACCCAGACCGCGGGCGTCTCCCTCACCGAGCAGCAGCCCGAGGTGAACCTCGTGCGCGTCGCCATCCAGGCCCTCGCCGCCGTCATCGGCGGCACCCAGTCGCTGCACACCGACTCGATGGACGAAGCCCTTGCGCTGCCGTCCGACAAGGCGGTGCGCCTCGCCGTCCGCACGCAGCAGGTCATCCAGCACGAGAGCGGCGCCGCCAACACCGTCGACCCACTCGGCGGCTCCTGGTTCGTCGAGAAGCTCACGAACGACATGGAGGCCGAGTGCAACGCCATCTTCGAGCGCATCGAGGACCTCGGCGGCGTCATCCCCGCCCTCGAGACCGGCTACTTCCAGAAGGAGATCGCCGACGCCTCCGCCCGCTTCCAGCGCGAGTTCGAGAGCGGCGACCGCATCATCGTGGGCGTCAACGAGTTCCAGACCGATGAGTCCCTCGAAATCCCGATCCTCAAGATGGACCCCGAGGGCGAGCGCCGCCATCTTGCCCGCCTGAAGAAGGTGAAGGCCGAGCGCGACGCCGATGCCTGGGGCGAGGCCATGCGCGCTCTCGAGAGCGGCAGCAACGACCCCAACACCAACCTCATGCCGCTCATCATCGACGCGGTCAACGTCGGCGCCACCTCCGGCGAGATCTGCAACATGTGGCGGCGCGTCTTCGGCGAGTACAAGGAATTCGTCGTCGTCTGATGACCAACGAGCTCGTCGATCTCGCCATCTTTTCGGGAAGGACCTACCCCGCCTTCGCGGAGGCCATCTGCGCCCACCTCGGCATGAAGCAGGGCGAGGCCGACATCTTCGAGTTCGCCAACGAGAACATCTTCGTCCGCTACCAGGAGAACATCCGCAGCCGCGACGTCTTCCTCGTCCAGCCCTTCTTCCCGCCCGTGAGCACCTCCATCCTCGAGCTGCTCATCATGATCGACGCCGCCCGCCGCGCCTCGGCGGGGCGCATCACCGCCGTCATCCCCTACTACGCCTACGGCCGCAGCGACAAGAAGGATCAGCCCCGCGTTCCCATCAGCGCCCGCCTGCTCGCGAACCTCATCGAGACCGCCGGCGCCGACCGCGTCCTCACCATGAATCTGCACGCGGGTCAGATCCAGGGCTTCTTCAACATCCCCCTCGACGAGCTCAACGCCCTCTTCCCCGTGAGCGCCTACTACAAGGGCAAGGACATGACCGACTACACCGTCGTCTCCACCGACGTCGGCGGTGAGAAGCTCGCCCGTGACATGGCCGTCAGACTCGACCTGCCCATCGCCATTGTCGAGAAGCGCCGCCTGGGGAACACCGGCAGCACCGAGGCCCTCAACGTCATCGGCGATGTGGAGGGCCGGAACGCGCTCCTCGTCGACGACGAGATCGACACCGCCGGCACGATGGTGCAGGCCGTCAACATCCTTCGCGAGAAGGGCGCCTGCGAGATTCTCGTGGCCGGCTATCACGCCATCCTGAGCGGTCCGGCGGTCGACCGCCTCCGCGACGCCAACGTCCACGAGATCGTCCTGACGGACACCGTGCCGATGCTCCCCGAGAAGCGCCTCCCCAACATGCACGTCATTTCGACCGCACCCCAGTTCGGCGACGCGATCCAGCGCATCCACACCGGCCAGAGCGTCGGCGCCCTCTTCCAGTAACCGGGCTATCTACCAGAGGCGCTGCACGCCGTGCTGGTCGAAGCGCCTCTCGTTCGAGACAAGGACGAGATTGTTCCTCAGCGCTTGGGCGATGAGCATCCGATCGAAGGGGTCGCGGTGCGGTCCCGGGAGCGCTCCCGCGCGAGCGCCGTCCTCAACCGTTACCGGCAATTCGATGAAGCCCTGTCTCGCGAGGTGCCCCGGAATGTCCAGTGCCAGCTCGGCTGCGCCCGACAGCTTGCCGATGCGATGCTTCGTGGCGATCTCCCAGGCGGAAGCGGCGCTGACGAGCTTCCGGTTCTCCACGTCCGTTATGGCATCGCGCGCGACCGGGGACAGAAGCCTGCTCCCCGCGAACCACCACAGGATGGCGTGCGTATCGAGGAGGAGGTTCAATCCTCGTACCCTTCCCAGGCCCGCAGCTCTTCCTCGGGAAGCGGGTCGAAGAAGCTATCGTCAATCGAGATCTTGCCCTTAAGCGAACCGAAGGTCGGCTTCCCTCGCTGCTCGCATGGCACGAGGCGCGCGACCGGCTTGCCGTTTCGCGCGATGGTCACATCCTCACCCGCCTCCACCAGCGCCAGCAGCCGAGAGAGGTGGGTCTTCGCTTCGTGGACGTTAACGGTCGTCATCGTGGTTCCCTTTGGCTAAGCACCGGACTAAGCATAGCATGTGTCAGCCGCCCTCCTCCACGTCCTCCGGCAGGAGCGCGTCGTGAGCCCCGAGCTCGGCGCCCATCCGCCGCAGCTCGCGGCCGAAGCGCGTCGTGCGCGCCGCCACTCCCGCGAGCTGTGTCCGCTGGTCCGTGACTCGCACCCACAGCCGGCGTCGCGGGACGTAGAACGTGATCCCCAGCCCCAGCATCGCCAGCCCAACCGCCACCCAGATGAACAGGTCGCCCGGATCTCGCCGGATGTCGATCCCGGACGCGTCCACCCGCCCCCCGAACCGGTAGCGGTAGCCCGACGATGTCTCCACCGTCGTTCCCTCGGCTATGACCACGTTCCCGGCGTCGATGTCCGAGATGAACAGGTAGGGACGCCCGTCGGCGGCCTCGGGCATCTGCACGTTGACGACTCCCGTTGTCGTGCCCCGCGGCATGTCCAGCACCGGGATCGCCGGTACCGACGCGATCCCCCGGAATGCGATGCGGTGGCTCGGCGTCTTCGCCGACTCCCCGGGGCGCAGCTCGACCTGGTCGAACCCCTCCCCGTCGAGAAGCGCCACCAGCGTGTCCCCCTCCGCCCGCCAGCTCACCCCGTAGACCGCCCCCGGCAGGGCCAGCTCGGCCAGCGCCACGTCCCCCTCGTACCCGAGCGTCGACCCGGGCACGCTCGCCATCTGGGGCAGCGCCTGGTCGAACACCACCTCCCCGCCGGCGCCGGTGATGGTCAGCACCGGCGTTGCCGTCGACTCGTTCTCGAAGTCGAGCACGTCGTCGAAGAGCACGCGCCCGTCGGGCCCCCAGATGGTCAGCTGAGCAAGGTCGTCGAAGAACGCCGCCTGGTGGAAGCGGTACCCGAACGCCCCGCAGGGGTCGTTCACGGTCGCCGTGCAGCGCACGACCTCGTCCCCCCGGCGCAGCAGCAGGTCGCTGTGGAAATCGATGATGTTCCCTGCCGCATCGACCCCCTGGTGCGCGTCCTCCATCCCCACGAAGATCTGGCCCGGACCCGGGTCGCTGAAGAGCGGCGCGGCCGGCCGCCCCTCCGCGAGGGCGAGCGTCCGCTGGAACCCCGCCAGGTTCGTGAGCAGCCCCCCGACGAGCAGTAACAGCAGCGCCATGTGCGAGATGAACGTCGCGTATTGCGTCCACGGGAAGCGCTCCGCGAACAGCTCGGTCGCGCCCCCGTCCTCGTGCGTGCGGGTCACGGCATACCGGCGACGGCGTAGCAGCCCCTCGATCGCCTCAACGCCCCCGGGGTGCGTGAACGACGCCCGGTGACGTGCAGTCTCGAAGTAGCGCTCGTTCACCCGTATCTGTGGACGCTGGACGCTTCGCCACGTCGGAGGGAAGCGGCTGATCGTGCAGACGGTCACCGCCGCGACGATCACGAACCAGAGCGCCAGGAACCACGGGCTGTGGAACACGTCGAACAGGTCCAGCCCGTCGAGGACGCCCGTGAGCCAGCCGAAGTCCTCGCGCTGCAGCTCCAGCCAGGCCGAACGCGCGGGCGGGTTGCCTCGCATCTCCGCCGGGAGCTGCGGCAGCACGACCCCGAGCAGGCTCGCCAGCACCGCCACGGTCACCAGCGCCACCGCGAACTTCACGTTCGTTAGCAGCCGCCACGTCGCCCGCAGCGGGTCGAACTTGGGCATCGGAGGCGTCGCGGCGGGAGCGTCGCTCGCCATCAGGGAAGCTCCGCCGCCAGATCGGCCAGGTCGGAGTCCGTCAGTGCTCCCAGGTGGACCCGCTGGATGACCCCGTCCGGGTCGACAAGGAAGCTGACCGGCAGGCCCGTGCTCACCCGGTACGCCCCCGAGACCTGCCCGTCCGCGTCGAGCACGATCGGGTAGGTCACCGCGAACTGGTCCGTGAACGCCTGTGCCGTCTCCGCCGTCTCCTGCTGGTTCACGCCGACTACGACCAGCCCCGGCGCCTGGCGCTCGAAGAACGCCTGCAGCGCGGGCGTCTCCCCCCGGCACGGTCCGCACCACGAGGCCCAGAAATTCAGGAGCACGTACTGGCCGCGGAAGTCCGTGAGCTCCGCCGCCGACCCGTCCATCGACCGCAACCGGAACGCGGGCGCCGCCCGCCCCACCTCCGCCGCCGGCGCCTCCCCCGTGGGGTTCAGCGAGTCCGCCAGCGCCACGACGCCCATTCCCGGCTCCGCCTCGACCCCGCCGCCGTCACCGCGAATCTCCAGGAACCAGATGCCGAATCCCACCACCGCCACCACCAGCACCGCGATCCCGAACGTGAAGCCCGGCCCTGTGTATTCGCGGCGCTGCTGGGGTCGCTCGTCGGGAAGGGTCTCGGCCATCGCGGTTGCCACCGTCCGGGCGCCTGCCGCGCCCGCGCTCGTCCGCGAGCGTACCAACCCCCGCCCGTGCGCGCCCTACTGCGCCTCGAAGGTCCGCGTCACGTCGTTGACGGTCACGGTATAGGTCTCGCCCGACTCGAAGTCGGTTCCGAGGGGAATGTTCGAATCGGTCGTCGAGATCGCCAGGGTGCAGGCCAGCTCGTGGAGATTGGCGGGCACGCGGTTGAGGACCTCGATTGTGATCACTCGCTCCTCACGCTCGACGGTGTACCCGTCGAATTCGTGGCAGCCGTCCGGCTGAACCGACACGACCTGGACGAAGTACTGGGGCGGCCACGACTCTGCCACCGTGTACTCGACCGAGTCGATACGCGCCGGGATTACAGTCCACTCGTCGGAAGGCGTGGGCGCTGGCAGGTCGTCGTCCCCACACGCGAGCGCGATGGCCGAGACGGCGAGCACCGCCGCCAGCCACACCGCCACGCCCCCGAATACGCGCCTCTTGCTGTACATGGCCCTCTCCCCCGCAGGAACGCCCGCAGCAGCGGGCGCCCTCCCCAAACACTATGCGCGACCGCGCGGAACCGTTCCCCAGCCTCGGCGTGCGCTCGTCCGCGTACCAACCCGAGACCGTGCGCGGCCCCGGCTACAGAGGCGCAGGTTCAGGCACCTAGCGCATTCTGTGGTGGGTACCAGACCTGGTAGGTGGCTGCTGTGAGAAAGAACATAATCGCAGCGGGCCAGGTGACCCAGGCCGGAATGCGCCGTCTCATCAGCACGCCCACGCCTATCAACGCAGCCGCGCCGATCCCCCCCAGGACAAGGATGAGCACCCGGTCGTCTGTGGTGATGCTGTAGCCGGTAACAAGGTTGGGGTAGTCGGCCCTTTGGTAGTTGGGCTCGACTTTGGGATCCGGGAAGGCGAGGGTCAGGGCGACGAACAGGGCCTGTGCCAGCAGCATCCCGGCGACTGCGACCATCAGGTGGGGTTGAAAATACGCTGCCCCGACTGTGATCGGGGTAGTGAGCCCCCCTGCAACCACAAGCGCCAGGGCCGCGAACGTGAAGTCACCATGAGTCCCATAAGGAGACCATGCGTCCCAGGCGTCGTAGCTGGCGAATCCTCCCGCAAGCAAGAGTACGGCGAGCAAGATGGATGCCCATAACGTGAGGCTTCGTACTCGCAGTCGGGGCGCAGACGCGCTCACGAAGATCACTGGCGCGACGAGCGCTCCCCAGAGCAGCCACGAGAGGGAGTTCGTAGCGGTCGAGAGCCCCCACAATACTGCCCCAAAGGGAAGAAACGTGAGCACTGTGAGCGTGGCAGTCGGCAGTGAGCGCAGCGTCATACCCTCACGCCCACGTGGGCTGGGGGCCCTCCCTCGTGCCGGTTGAGTTCCACGCTGGCCAGCGTACCGAGCCGATGACGGAATTACCCCAGCCTCCTCCGCTCCCCCTGAGGTGCCTCCGGGTCAAGCAGGCGGTCCTCCTCTGCGCCCCACACCCGCCCGATGACGTGCAGCAGCAGGACCGCTGCCACGCCAATCACCCCCGCGATCATCAGCGTCTCGCGAATGCCGATGAGGTCGGCCACCACCCCGATCGGCATCGAGAAGATCCCGAACAGGCTCCACGACAGCATGTTCAGGGACTGCACCCGCCCGTGGTAGCGCGAGGCCGAGTACGACAGCGAGAGCGCGTTGTTGAGCGACTGGAACCCCGCCGATGCCGCGCCCACCAGCAGGATCGCCCCAAGCCCCGCCACGAAGCTGTTGGCGAATCCGAGCAGCGTCACCGACCCCCCGAAGGCGAACGCCAGCAGGAGCTGCTGTTGCCACGCGCTCGCCTTCCCCGCGATCCCCGCCACCAGCACCACCGCGACCACCGCCCCCACCGCCTGCACCGCCGAAAGCACCCCCAGCCCCTCCGAGCCCGCGTTGTAGATGTCTTCCGCGAGCGAGGGCAGGAACGACTGGAAGGGGAAGGCGAACGCCGTCAGCGCGAACGAGGTCAGGATCAGGATCGCCACCGATGGGCGGCTCCCCACGTAGCGGATGCCGTCCACCAGGTCCCTCGCCGGCGACGTGGCCTCCGCCCGCGCCTCCGGCTCTCCCGGGGGAAGCCGCCAGACCGTGAGGATCGCGATCAGGAATCCGGTCGCGGTCATGAAGTACACGCCGCCCACGCCGATGAACCAGAGCGAGATGAACACCCCCGCCAGGGCGGGGCCGACCACTCGCGTCCCGTTCATGCTGAGCTGCTGCAGGACGATGGCGTTCCCCACCGCCTCCCGTCCCACCAGTGACCCGATGAACGCGTTTCGCGCCGGCCCCATGAACGCGAACCCGACGCCCTGGGTGAAGCTCGCCGCGAGCAGCATCCAGAACTCCATCAGGCCGACCGCTACCATCAGTGCGATCCAGGCGGAGTTCAGGCAGAGCACCGCCTGCGAGACCAGCAGCGTCCGCCGCTTGGGTAGCCGGTCGGCGATCACGCCGCCCCAGAGGGTGAACACGAGGCTTGGCGCGCCGAAGGCCAGCATCATCGCCCCCAGCGCCGTGTTCTGCCCCGTCAGGTCGAAGGCGAGCCAGCCCCTCGCGACGATCTGCATCTGCATCCCGAAGAACGAGAACACCGTTCCCGTCCAGAGCAGCCGGTAGTGCGCGTTTTCCAGCGCATAGAAGTTCCGCTGGAAGTAGCTCGCCGTCCCCCGCAGCCCCTCCCCCGCCCGAAGCACGTGTTGCCGCTTACCCGCCCGACGGGATGCCCAGCAGTTCGGCGACGGCCTCCCAGGCCGCTGCCTCCACCGCCTCCGGCGCCTGCGTGGCGTCGATCTCGAGCCACGTCCCTTCCGGCGCCTGCGCCAGCTGCTGGCGATACCCTTCGCGAACCCGCTCGTGGAAGGCTGGCCCCTCGCGCCCCGTCGCCGGGCCGCCCTGCTCTCCCTGCTTCCGTTGCAGCCCCACCTCCGGCGGCAGGTCGAGGTAGATCGTCAGGTCCGGCGTGAGTCCCTGCGTTGCGGAGGCGTTCGCCTCGGCCAGCCGCTTCAGGTCCAGGCCCCGCCCGTATCCCTGGTAGGCGACCGTGCTCGCCCGGAAGCGGTCGCAGAGAACGGTCGCCCCTCCCTCCAGCGCCGGCTTGATCACACGGGCCACGAGCTCCGATCGCGCCAGCAGGAACGCGAACGCCTCGGCCCACGGCGTCAGCGACTGCCCCAGCAACTCGCGCGCCTGCTCGCCTGCGGGGGTGCCCCCCGGTTCCCGTACCTCGATCGTGTGGACGCCCGCCGTCTCCAGCCGCCGCGCGAGCCGCGTGGCCAGCAGGCTCTTGCCCGCCCCCTCGCCCCCTTCGAAGACGATGAAGCGCCCTTCCGAACCCTCGCTCGTCACCGTCCGCCCGACCGCGGTGGTTCGGGCAGGATGCGTACGCGCCGCTCCGGCTCCGAACCGTGGCTCTCGCTGTCGAGATTGAAGCGCCCGGCCAGCTCGTGCTGGACACGCCGGATGTAGCTGTTCGCGGGCGCCAACTCCAGCGCGCGCCCGTCCGTGAGCACCTGCGCGATCGCCTCTTCCGTCTCGCGGTACGCCTCCGCCACCGGATCGCGACGCGCGCGCTGGCCGCGGAACTGGAGCAGCACCTGCTCCATCTGGAAGAGCGTGTTGCTCTTGATCACGTAGATGGGCAGCGAGCGCTCCTCCGCCTCGCGTACGGGGGCGGGCTTCTTCCGGTAGGAGTGGCGCAGGGTAATGAGCGCGTCGGCGTTCCGCAGGTCGTCGACGATCCGGATGGGCACGCCGGTCTCCTGGATCGCCTGCACGAGCCGCCCGCGTGAGAGCCCGAACGGGAACAGTCGCGTCTCGGGCTCTTGCGCCGCCGCCCCGTTCCCCTCCTGGCCCCGCGCCTTCGCGACGGGTGCGGCGGGCTCCGGCTCCTCGTGCGCGACCGTCGTGATGGTCCCCTCGTCCGTCAGCTCGCGAACTTCAGGCGGCGCCTGGAAGCCGCGCAGCTTCGCGTCGACGGTCGCCCCCACGTCCTCGTGCAGGGCTACCCGCCGCCACCCCTGGATCTCGATCACCGCGTCGAAGGTGGGTGGCGCCATCCGCTCAAGGATCGACTTCTGCGTGCCCCGCCGCCGCGCTTCCTCGTCGCTCAGCGTCACCGATTGGATGCCGCCGATGAGGTCGCAGAGCGTCGGGTTGGCCATCAGGTTCTCGAGCGTGTTGCCGTGCGCCGTGCCCACCAGCTGCACGCCTCGCTCCGCGATCGTCCGCGCCGCCGACGCCTCCAGCTCCGTCCCGATCTCGTCGATCACGATGACCTCGGGCATGTGGTTCTCGACCGCCTCGATCATCACGCCGTGCTGCAGCGCCGGCGTCGATACCTGCATCCGCCGCGCCCCGCCGATCGCCGGGTGGGGAATGTCGCCGTCGCCGCCGATCTCGTTCGACGTATCCACGATCACGACGCGCTTGTTCGCCTCGTCCGCGAGCACCCGCGCGACCTCGCGCAGCATCGTCGTCTTGCCCACGCCCGGGCGTCCCAGCAGGAGGATGCTGTTCCCGCTCATCACGAGGTCCTCGATGATTCGGATCGTCCCGTAGACCGCGCGCCCGATGCGGCAGGTCAGCCCCACGACCTTCCCCCGCCGGTTGCGGATGGCCGAGATGCGATGCAGCGTCCGCTCGATGCCGGCCCGGTTGTCGTCCCCGAACTCGCCCACGCGGGAGATCACGAAGTCGAGGTCCTCCTCCGTCACCTCGCGGTGGCTGAGCACGATCTCGCGGTTCGGGTAGCGCGCCTCCGGCAGCCGCCCCAGGTCCAGCACGACCTCGAGCAGCTCGCTGCGGTGGTCCTCCGCCTCCAGCGTCTCGGCGAGGCGAGGCGGGAGCGTCTCGATGAGCGCGTCGAGGTCGTCGGTCACGATCCGCTCGGGCGCCGTTCCGTTCCCCTCGGTCATCGCCACTACGCTACCCCTACCGCGTGCACTTGTCCGTAGCTCATGCGCCCGCGCCCGCCTTTGGCCGCTCGGCCGCCCCGATCGTGAGGAAATACTCGTGCAGCCGCGTGTCCCCGCCCAGCTCCGGGTGGAACGCGGTCGCCAGCAGGTTCCCCTGGCGCGCCGCCACGATGGCCCCGTCGTCCAGCCGCCCCAGCACCTCCACGCCCTCGCCGGCGGACTCGATGATCGGCGCCCGGATGAAGATCGCGTGGAACGGCCCGCCCGAGAGGCCCTTCATCTCGACGTTCGCCTCGAAGCTATCGACCTGCCGCCCGAAGGCATTGCGCGCCACCGACACGTCCATGGTCTCGATGCCCGGCCGGTCGAGGTCGTCGACCTGCTTCGCCAGCAGGATGGCGCCCGCGCAGGTGCCCCACACGGGGCGGCCGCTCGCGCAGAACGCCCGCAGCGGCTCGGTGAATCCGTACCGCAGGATCAGTCGCGCGATCGTCGTGCTTTCGCCGCCGGGGATGATGAGCGAGTCCAGCGCATCGAGCTGGTCCGGGCGGCGCACCTCGGCGGATGCCTGCCCGATGCTCGCAAGCATCTCGGAGTGCTCCCGGAAGTCGCCCTGCAGGGCGAGAATGCCCGTGGTCACGTTGCGTGCGTCCCGCCAGATCGTTCGCGTCCAGGCCCCATGCGCCCTGCGATTGTAGCAGCCGCGCGAAACCCGCCCCGTCCCGAGCCGCTATCCTGTCGCCCGCAAGGAGGCGCCATGCCCGCCCAACTCACCCCCGAGGAAGTGAACGAGTTCCTCGACAGCCGCCCCGGCTGGATCACTTTCACCTCCGTCGGCAGCGACGGCTATCCCCACAGCGTCCCGATTGGCTACTTCCGCGTGGACGACGCCGTCTACATCGGCTGCCGCGACCGCACCCAGAAGGTGCTCAACGCCCAGCGCAATCCGAAGGTCAGCCTCTCGCTCGAGAGCGGCAGCACCATGCAGGACATCAAGGGCATCCTCATCCAGGGCGACGCCACCGTCGTCAACACCCCCGACGAGCTCCTTGAGCTGACTCGCGAGGCCGCCCGCCGCCGGGGCGCCCCCGAATCCGTGCTCCCCACCGAGCCTCCGCCCGGCGCCGCCTACATCAAGGTCACGCCGACGAAGATCATTTCCTGGGACTACTCAAGGCCCGGTTAGGCCGTCCCCCACTCAGCCGCGCGCAGCGAAGCGGAGCGCGGCGCTCTCCTCAGCGAGCGTAGCGAGCGCTCTCCTCAGCCGCGCGCGAGCGCGGCGCTCCACTCAGGCGGGCTACTGCCCGCCGCTCTCCTCGTCTGGCCACCAGCGGAACACCCGCAGGTCGACCGTGTCCGCCGCGTCGAACACGACCCCCTCGCCCTCAAGCAGCTCGCGCTGCAGGTCTGCCCCGTATCCCCGCCCGCGCAGGCTGATCCCGCCCTTCGCGTTGATCACCCGCCACCAGGGCGTGTCCGTGTCGTGCGGAAGCGCCCGTAACGCGTACCCCACCGCCCGCGCCGCCGCCGGCGCTCCCAGCACCACCGCCACCTGCCCGTATGTCACAACCCGCCCGCGCGGCACCTCCCGCACGAACGCCCACACCCGCTGGTAGAAGTTCGGCGCCAACGCTCAGCCGGACCACTGGTGCTTGTCGAGGTCGATGTGACCGTCCGCGTCGACGGTCACGCCGTCGTCTGCGAGTAGATTCTGCTGCCAGTTAGGGCGCTCCGGGTCGTCGAAGCTGATTCCGCCTGCGCTGTTGACCACGCGCCACCACGGCACGTCCGTGTCCTCGGGAAGCGCTCTGATCCATGACCCGACAGCCTGCGCGACGCTTCCGACCTCGTGTGCCACCTGCCCATAAGTGACAACTCTCCCCTTCGGCACGCTCCCCACGAAGTCCCGAAGCCGTGTGTCGACTGGTGTGATAGGAGCTTCAACCCACAACTCCAGCGCAGCTCTCACGAACTCCAGAAGAGGCTCTCGTTGCTCGGCCCACTGTTCCTCGCTCCTGACTACGACCTCCGAGCCCCCTCCTTGAAAACGGTCCTGGACAGCAATGGCCGTGGACTCCAGCAGGGGGAGTGCGTCCCTATAGCGCTCCAGTGCCGCTACTGGCAGACCGATGGAGATCGTTCCCGCCCCGAAGTCCGCTAGAACGCTGGAGAACACGAGGTCGCGAGTTCGGCTGCTAACCGGATCTGTTGCCTTCAGGTGCAGGCTGATTCCGGTCTGTAGCGTCTCTTCCGTCGCTTCCGATGGCAGTGCCTCCCGCAAGGTTCCGAAGATGTCTCTGAAGAGGTCCGTTAGTCCACTCTGCGCCAACTGGACATCTAGGTTTGCTCTTCTCTCACTGATGCCGGGGCGGCGGTGGCGTGGGGGTGGTGGGACATCGCGTTCAACATCAACCTGGCGTGCCAGCAACCTCTCGCCCCTGTGCCGAAAGCCGTGGAAGGTCAGCACCGATAGGTCGAGGCCATATCCGGAGAGGAACTGCGCCATCCGTTCGGCTCGCTCGTCACTGCCAAGGCCAACTAGCACCAGCCTCAAGGGGAAGAGGCTGCCTAGTTCGCTTGACGAATACTGGTCGGGGTATCGACCGCGATACCACTCTTCGAAGTCATCGATGTCCTCAATCCCACCCTGTCCCGACTGGTCCGCGATGAGACTCGTAAGTTCATCAACGGGCATTGCATCCAATGAGGAGGCGTAGTCAATGCACTGAGTGATCGCATCTCGAGTCAGCGCGCCCCGCTTGAGTTCGAATACGACCATCCGTCCGCCAGCGTCGACACCCAGTAAGTCCAACGGCCCACCCTCTGTAGGCGTCTGGCGTCCCACAAGCCGCAGGCCGACTTCCAGTAGGTCGGGATGTCGTACAAGAGTCTCTTCCAAGCCCTCTTCAGAGGCCCAACCCCTCAAGCTCTCCACTGCTTCGATGTCGTCGGGTCCACGAATGGACCAGACCTTGAGTTCGTCTGCCATGATGTTGCTCCTCCCGTTCACTCAGCCACGCGACAGCGTGGCGCTTTCCTCAGGCGGGCGGCAGCCCGCCGCTCTCCTCCCCCTCAGCCGCGCGACAGCGCGGCGCTCTCCTCCCCTACCCCCGCGGCAGGCCGAAGCCGCGTGTCGCGATGATGGTGCGCATCACCTCGTTCGAGCCCGCCCCAAAGGTCGGCATCACCGCCGCCCGGTACCCCTGCTCGATGCGTCCGCCCAGCGGCGCATGCTCCGACTCGGGCGTGAGCTGCCCGTACGGCCCCAGCAGCTTCGTGCCTGTGTGCAGGATGCGCTGCATCAGCTCCGTGCTGAAGATCTTGACCTCGCTCGCCTCGTGGTTCGGATGCTCGCCCCGCTTGATCATCCCCAGGTTCCGGTAGGCCAGCATCTGCAGCACTTCGATCTGCACCTTGTAGTCCGCCAGCGTGCGCGACACATGCGCGTCGTCGATCGGACGGGCGCCGTTCGGCCCCTCCTCCCGCGCCCACCCCATGAGCGCGTCGAACACCGCCCGCACCCCCGACACCGTGAAGATCGAGACCCGCTCGAAATCGAGCGCGTGGGCGGCGTAGTACCAACCCCGGTTCTCCTCCCCCACCAGCGCGTCCGCGGGCACGCGCACGTCCTCCCAGTACACCTCGTTCGTACGGATGCCGGACATTGTCCAGATCGGCTTCACCGTGATGCCCGGGGTCTGCAGGTCCACCAGGAACATCGAGATGCCCCGGTGCTTCGGCGCCGACGGGTCCGTGCGCGCCGCCAGCCAGACGTACTCCGCCCGGTGCGCCGCGCTCGTGAACCGCTTGATCCCGTTGAGCACGTAGTCGTCCCCGTCGCGCACGGCCCGAAGCTGGAGCGAGGCCAGGTCCGTGCCCGCGTCCGGCTCCGTGTACCCCAGCGCGAAGTCGACCTCGCCCTTCGCGATGCGTGGCAGGAACGCCGCCTTCTGCTCGTCCGTGCCGAACGTCATGAGCGTCGGGCCGACCTGCTGCACGCCCACCGTCGCGCCGGGCGCGCCGACGTAGTTGAGCGCCTCCTGGAAGAGGTACTGCTCCTCGTAGCTGCGCTCCTGGCCGCCGTACTCGCGCGGCCACGACATCGTCAGCCAGCCGCGCTCCGCCAGCTTTCGCCGGAACTCGCGCTCCATCGCGTAGCGGTCCGGCGACGCATCGATGCGGCGGCGCACCTCCGGGCTCCACTCGACCGCGAGGAAGTCGTCGACCTCGCGCTCGAACGCCAGCGCCTGCTCCGAGAACCGGAACTCCATCGCGCGGCAGTCTACGCCCGCGAAATTGGCGCGAGCGTCCTAGTTGCCGCCCTGCTTCGGGATCTTCGGAAGGAGCCAGCTCAGGAAGCTGTCCTCGGACCGCGTCTGCATGTAGAAGCGCCCCGGACCCGTCAGCTTCACGACCAGGCCCTCGCCGCTGAACAGCGTCTGCTTCCAGCCGCCTGAACGCCCCACGTCGTACTGGACCGAGTCGTCGAACGCGACCATGTGTCCCGTGTCGACCACGTAGGGCTCGCCCACGGCCAGGTCGATCGGGTGGATCGCGCCGTAGCTCGAGAGCCAGATCGTCCCCTGCCCCGTGCAGCGCAGCAGGAACAGCCCTTCGCTCGAGAAGAACGACTTCCCTCCGCCCCACTTCGTGTCGACCTCGACGCCTTCCGTTGCCGCCAGGAACGAGCCTGACTGGACCAGCAGCGTTGTCCCTCCGGTCAGCTCCAGCGCCGCGATGTCGCCCGGCAGCGCCGGCGCCAGCGTTACCTCCCCTGTCTCCCGGGCATGGAAGGTGTTGATGAAGAAGCTCTCGCCGCCAAGGACCGAGCGGCGCAGGCCCGAAAGCACTCCCCCGCGCGCGCTCGTCTCCATCTCGATCGTGGACGACATGCTCACCATCGCCCCCGCTTCCGCCTGGATCGACTCGCCCGCATCGAGGGTGACCAACGCGAGAGCGTAGGAGGGCTGGTACTTCACTTCGTGGCGCAATTTCGTGCTCCTGTTGGGGTGTGGAAGGTCATCCCGGTCGCGAGTCCGGCGCAGACCGCCTTCGCCGCGATTGTGGGCCTTCGGGGGGTAGGTTACGGTAAGGCCCCGAACGCGTCCGTCGCGTCGTCGAGGAGGGGCCATGCCGTCACGTTTCCGCTACTCCATGTGGGACGGCACCCAGGAAGTCGCAGACCTCGACCCGGACCAGATCCTGGACAACCTCTCCGACGACCTGATGAACTTCGGCGACCTCCAGCACGCCCTCCGCAACCTCCTCCAGCGCGGCATGCGCAACCCCCAGGGCGACCGCACCCAGGGCCTCCGCGATCTCCTCCAGCAGCTGCGCCAGCAGCGCCGCCAGCAACTCGACCGCTTCGACCTCGGCTCCATCTTCGACCAGCTTCGGGAGCAGCTCGACGAGATCCTGGACATGGAGCGCAACACCATCGACCAGCGCCTCGAGGATGCCGGCGTCCCGCCCGAGGGTCAGGAAGGGCAGGAGGGGCAGCCCGGCGATCAGGCCGATGGCGGTCAGGACGGCGAGGGCCAGCAACAGGGCGCTGAGCAAGGCCAGCAGCCCTCGAACGAGGGTGGCCAGCAGGGCGAAGGGCAGCAGGGCCAGCCCGGCGAGGGGCAGCAGGGCGAACAGGGGCAGCAGGGCTCGCAGTCAGGCGGCGCGAGCGGCGAGGGCAGTGTCCCCACCAGCGAGTTCGCCGACATGCTCCGCAATATCGCCAACCGCAAGCAGGAGTTCCTGGACGAGCTGCCCGAGGACACGGCCGGACAGGTCCGCAGGCTCCAGGACTACGAGTTCATGGACCCCGAGGCGCAGGCCAAGTTCAACGAGCTCGTCGAGTCGCTGCGCCAGGCGATGATGAACACCTTCTTCAAGGATCTCTCCGAGCAGATCGCCAACATGTCGCCCGAGGACCTCGAGCGCATGAAGAACATGACCCGGGACCTCAACCAGATGCTGCAGGACAAGATGGCCGGCAACGAGCCGGACTTCGACAGCTTCATGCAGCAGTACGGCGACCTCTTCGGCGACAACCCCCCCCAGTCCCTCGACGAGCTCATCGCCCAGATGCAGCAGCAGATGGGCCAGATGCAGAGCCTCCTCGGCAGCCTCCCCGGCGACATGCGCCAGCAGCTCCAGGACCTCCTCGCCGACAAGGTCGGCGACCCCGAGCTCCAGCAGGGCCTCAACGAGCTCGCCCAGAACCTCGAGTACCTCTTCCCCATGCGCGACCAGCGCAACCAGTACCCCTTCCGCGGCGAGGAGCAGCTCGATCTCGACGCCGCCATGGAGCTCATGCGCCACATGCAGTCCATCGACGAGGTGGAGCGCCAGCTCGAGCGCACCCAGTACGGCGGCGAGATCGACGACATCGACGCCGACCAGCTGGAGGAGCTGCTCGGCCCCGAGGCCCGCGAGACGCTTGACGAGCTGCGCAAGTTCCTCGAGATCCTCGAGGAGGCGGGCTACATCCGGAAGAAGGGTTCAGGCTGGGAGTTGACCCCGCGCGGCACCCGCAAGATCGGCCAGCGCGCCCTCGTCGAGCTCTACGCTCAGCTGAAAGCCGACTCCTTCGGCAAGCACGAGGTCCACGAGAACGGCTTCGGCGGCGAACGCACCGACGACACCAAGCTCTACGAGTTCGGCGACCCGTTCCACCTCGACATCAAGCGCACCATCATGAACTCGCTCCACCGCGAGGGCGTGGGCACCCCCATTAATCTTCGCCCCGACGACTTCGAGGTCGCCCGCAGCGAGCTCGTCACCCAGACCGCCACGGTCATCATGCTCGACCTGAGCTGGTCGATGGCCCTGCGCGGCAGCTTCCAGGCCGCCAAGAAGGTCGCTCTCGCCCTCAACAACCTCATCTCCTCGCAGTTCCAGCGCGACAGCCTCTACATCATCGGGTTCAGCGCCTACGCCAGGGAGCTGAAGGCCGAGGACCTGCCCTACGTGCGCTGGGACGAGTCCGTCCTCGGCACGAACATGCACCACGCCCTCATGATCGCCGAGCGCCTGCTCGCCAAGCACACCCAGGGCACCCGCCAGATCATCATGATCTCGGACGGCGAGCCGACCGCCCACCTCGAGCGCGGCCGCAGCTACTTCGCCTACCCGCCCAGCCCCATCACCATCCGCGAGACGCTCAAGGCCGTGAAGCGCTGCACCCGCAAGAACATCACGATCAACACCTTCATGCTCGACCGGAACCACTACCTGAAGGAGTTCGTGAACCAGGTCGCGCGCATCAACAAGGGCCGCGTCTTCTACACGACGCCCGACAAGCTCGGCGAGTACATCCTCGTCGACTACGTCTCCCAGAAACGCAAGCACCTCACCGGCATCGCCGGCTAGCGCAGGGATCCGGGCGGTTCCGCCATGGCGATCTTGCTCGACCACATCACCGACGAGCAGGCGGACCTGATCCGCAGCGCGCACGTCTTCTTTGTCGCCTCCGCCGATCCCGCCCTCGCCGAAGGGCCCGACGGTCAGGGCGCGGTCAACCTCTCCCCCAAGGGCGCTGCCGACCTGCACGTCATCGACCGCAACACGCTCGCCTACTTCGACTACGCCGGCAGCGGCAACGAGACCGCCCGCCACGGCATGGCCGGCGGTCCCGTCACCGTTATGGTCACGTCGTTCGACGAGGACGCCGCCATCGTCCGCCTCTACGGCCGCGCCTGCGCGAAGCCCCTCGAGGAGTCGGTGCTCGCCGCCCGCGCCGCCGAGCTTCGCGCCGCCGACACCCCCACGCCCGAGCGCCAGGTCATCGAGGTCACCGTCGAGCGCACCCAGACCTCGTGTGGCTACGGCGTCCCTGTCTACGAGTACCAGGGCGACCGCACGAAGGCCCAGCGAGGCCGCCGCTACAAGTAGCCCGAGAGTTCTTCAGAACGGACGGGGTAATTCCCCCTTCCGCCGTCTAGGCTGCCCCGCATGGGGCGAAGAACACGCAGCCGCGCGGGCCATGCCCCTCTCGCGACGGTTGCCCTGGCGCTCCTTGCGGCCCTGTCCGCATGCGGCGGCGGGGACGACGCCACCCCGTCCCCGCCGCCGCCCCCCATCCCCACCCCTCACATGCCATAACCCGACCCCGTGCTACCATCGCGACATGCCCCGAGGCCCCCACTCAGCGAGCAACGCGAGCGCTCTCCTCAGCCGCGCGCAGCGCAGCGCAGCGCGGCGCTCTCCTCACCCCTCAGCCGCGCGCAGCGCAGCGTAGCGCGGCGCTCTTTTCACCATGCCAACCGACCAGGTCCAGCTCTACGACACCACCCTCCGCGACGGCTCCCAGATGGAGGGCATCTCCCTCTCGGTCGCCGATAAGGTGCGCATCACGCAGAAGCTCGATGAGCTCGGCGTCGAGTGGATCGAAGGCGGCTTTCCCGGCTCCAACCCCCGCGACGCAGCCTATTTCCAGCGTCTGAGGGAGGTCTCGCTCTCGCAGGCGCGGGTGAGCGCCTTCGGCGGCACCCGCCGCGCCGGGCTTACCTGCGAGACCGACCCCAACATCCAGAGCATGGTCGCCGCCGAGACCCCCGGCGTGACCCTCGTCGGCAAGGCCAGCCAGTACCAGGTCCAGCGCATCCTCGAGACCAGCGACGAGGAAAACCTCGCCATGATCGCCGACACCGTCGGCTACTTCCGCAAGCTCGGCAAGACCGTCTTCTTCGATGCCGAGCACTTCTTCGACGGCTTCGCGGGCAACCCCGACTACTCCCTCCAGTGCCTCGCCACCGCCGCCCGGGCCGGCGCCGAGGCGCTCGTTCTCTGCGACACCAACGGCGGCATGACCACCCCCGACCTCCTCCGCGCCATCGAGGCCGTGCAGGACCGCGTCCCCGACGCGCGCCTCGGCATCCACTGCCACGACGACGTCGGCCTCGCCGTCGCCAACAGCCTCGCCGCCGTCGAGGCGGGCGTCTGGCAGGTCCAGGGCTGCGTGAACGGCTACGGCGAACGCTGCGGAAACGCCGATCTCCTCACCGTCACCGCCAACCTCAAGCTCAAGATGGGCATCGACGTCATCGAGGACGACCAGCTCGCCCGCCTCACCGAGGTCTCCCACTACGTCAACGAGCTGGCCAACCTCGTCCCCGACTCCCAGGCCCCGTTCGTCGGCCAGAGCGCCTTCGCGCACAAGGCCGGCTACCACGTCGCGGGCATCATGAAGGACGAGAGCTCCTACCAGCACATCGACCCCGGCCTTGTCGGGAACAGCAGCCGCGTCCTCGTCAGCGAGCTCTCCGGCCAGCGCAACCTCCTCGTGAAGATGGAGGAGCTTGGCATCGACTACCCCTTCAGCCAGAACGAGATCCGCAACCTCCTCCAGGTCGTCAAGGAGAAGGAGAGCGAGGGCTTCCAGTACGAAGGCGCCGAAGCCAGCTTCGAGCTCCTCGTGCGCCGCCAGATCCCGGGCTACGTCCGCCCCTTCGAGATCGAGGACTTCGTCATCGTCGAGCGCCACCGCCACCGCCGCGGCGACGACCAGCGCAACGACATGCTCGCCGAGGCGATGGTCAAGATTCGTGCGGGCGACGACGAGCACCACACCGCCGCCGAGGGAAACGGGCCCGTCAACGCCCTCGACATCGCCGCCCGCAAGGCGCTCGGCAGCGCCTATCCCGACGTCCTCAACGTAAAGCTCGTCGACTACAAGGTGCGCATTCTCGACAGCGAGTCGGCCACTGCCGCCCAGGTGCGCGTCCTCATCGAGAGCACCGACGGCGCCCGCTACTGGACGACGGTCGGCAGCTCCACGGACATTATCGAGGCCAGCTGGCTGGCCCTCGCCGACGCGCTCGAGTACGCGATCACGCTTCCGGCCGAATAATCTCTTGTGCTAGACTTTCGATGTGACAAGCACGTCAGCCGCATCCGAGCCCGCCACCCGCGCAGACCTTGAGGCCCTGCGTACGGAGATTCGCGACGATACGGGCGCCCTCCGCACCGAAATTCGTGACGACATGGGTGCCCTCCGCACCGAGATTCGTGAGGACATGAACGCCTTTCGAACCGAATGGCGCGAGGACATGAACGCTTTTCGCGCTGAGTCGCGGGAAGACCAGAGGGAACTTCGGGCGGACTTGAGAACCTGGGTGGCGACATCGATCGGTCTGAGCGCCGCGGTGGCAGCCGGAACGATCGCCGCGATCGTCACCATCGCCCTCGAGGTCTACTGAAAGCGAGGCGGGCTGCTGCCGCCCCCTAGCGCTGCGACTCCTCCTTGAAGTCCGCCTTGCCCGTGACCATGTCGCGCGCGTCCCGGACGAGGCCGGGGATCGCCATCCGGTTGCGGACCAGCAGGCCGGCGCAAAGCGCCATGTACCCGATCGAGTACCAGAAGCGCACGATCTGCGCTCCGTCGCCCAGCGTGTCCTCCGTCAGGGGGAGCTGCGCCGCGAACAGGATGAAGAGGGCCCAGGCTTCGGGGCGGCTCATGCGCAGGTTCACGAAGACCGCGATGGCGAACGCCGATTGCGCCGCCGTCAGGAAAACCTCGCCCTGCTGGCGCGAGAAGAAGAGGTTGACCTCTTCCGTGGGCGAGACCAGCGGCAGCCCCTGCAGGATGCCCCAGTCGCCCGAGCCGATCATGAACGCGATCGGGAGCGTCCCGATGAGCAGCGTCCACTGGTTCACCTTCGACGAGATCAGCGCGCCCATGCCTGCGGCCGCCCGGCCCCGCCAGGCCAGCAGCGCCGCCACCAGCACCTCGGGCGACTCCGAGGCCAGGGGCGCGATCCACTGGATCAGCACGAACTCGCTGATGTTCACCTTCTTGCCCGTCTCCACCAGCCCGTGCGCGAACGGCTCCGCCGAGGCGATGATGACCGCTGCTGCGAAGATCAGCGTCACCACCACGAGCGCCCGCCGCCGCAGGTCGGGTAGCGAACCCATCGCTCGCGCCGGCCCCACCAGCTCCACCTCTTCCGACTCCACGCGGCTCGTCATCACCAGGTAGATGAGGAACATCGTGACGAGCACGATCGTGTCCGCCAGCGTGAGCGTGCTCCGCAGCGGCACGAGGATCACGTACACCGTCGCGACCGCGAGGAACGCCAGCTCCAGCGCCCGCGCGCGGCTCACGACCAGCTCCTTCAGCCGGGTCCGGTAGAAGAAGATCAGGAACACCACCGGCCAGCCGATGCCGATCAGCAGCCGGTTCCCGCCCGTCATGTTCGCGACCGCGAGCCCCTCCGCCGCCTTTGCCGGGTCCGAACCCGCTTCCCACGCCAGGAACGCGTCGACGGCGTACTCGGGGAGCACGGCGATGAAGGCGATGATCGCCAGCGCGAGGCCCTGCGAGATGTCCATCTCCGCCGTCTCGGCGCCCCAGGTCAGCAGGAACGCCGCCGCCAGGATGGCGATCCCGTACACCGCCGACTCCAGGAGCGGGTCGAGATGCAACTCGATGATGGGGTCGATCCCGGGAAAGTCGCCGAACAGGATCCCGAGGATGCCCACGAGCGCCATGGCGGCAATCACCGCCCAATGCGCGGTGAACCGTTCGCTCATCACGAAGCTTCTCGCCGCGCCTGCCGCCTGAGCGCGCTCGGGAAAGAAGTTGGGTCGCTCATGTGCGAGTTCGGAGCCTACCGCCGCTCCGCTCTCCCGGCTACCGCGCTCCGCCGCATCGGGCAGAATGCCCCCGATGGCCGAGCGCCGACCCTTTGGACTCTGGGACAGCCCCATCACGCCCGACGCTCTCGCGGGCGGCATCCGCCTGCGCGGACCCTCATGGGATTCCGACGGGCGGACGATTGGCTGGTTCGAGGGTCGCGGCGACCGCGGCCTGGCCGTCGTGGCGGCCCCGGACGGCAGCGACACCGAAGTCCGCGACATAAGCGGTGACATCCTCGTGCGGGCCGGCGTCGGCTACGGCGGCGGGGACTTCGCCCTCGCGAACGGCCACGGCTGGTTCGTCGGGCACGACAGCCAGCGCGTCTACCGCCAGCCCCTCGACGGGGCTCCCGTCGAGCCCGTGACCCCCGCGTTCGGGGAGGCCACGTCCCCTGCCCTCAGCCCCGACGGGCGCTGGGTTGCCTACGTGCACTCCTACGAGGATGTCGACGTGATCGCCGTCGCCGACAGCTCTGGAGGACGCTGGCCCCAGCACCTCGCCAGCGGCCGCGACTTCTACATGCAGCCCGTCTGGAGCCCCCGCGACGACCGCCTCGCGTGGGTCGAGTGGGACCACCCCGACATGCCCTGGGACGGCTCGGAGCTGCGCGTCGCCGAGCTAGCCTTCCCGGAAGGCGCGGTCCCGACCATCGCCGCTTCCCGGGTGGTCGCCGGCGGCCCCGACGAGGCGATCCTCCAGCCTGCCTTCTCCCCGGACGGCAGCGCCCTCTACTACATCTCCGACGCCACCGGCTGGGGCCACCTCCACCGCTACGACCTCGCGAGCGGTCAAATCCGCGCCCTCACCTCCGGTGATTGCGAGTACGGAACGCCCGCCTGGGGGCAGGGTGTTGGCATGTTCGCCGTGCTCCCCTCAGGGCGAGTCGTCGGGATCCGCCAGCGCCAGGGGTTCGCGCGCCTTGTCCTCATTGACAACGAAGGTGACGGCGACCCCCGCGAACTCGACCTCCCCGCCGAGTACGCCAGTTTCGAGAACCCGGTGGCCTCCCCCACAGGTGAGCGCCTGGCCGTCATCGCCAGCGGCCCCACCACCTCTCCCCGCATCCTCCTGGTCGACCTGGAGCAGGATCCCCCCGAAGCCACCACCCTGCGACTCAGCGACCCCGCCGCGTTCCCCGCCGCCAGTCTCTCTGTCCCCGATCCCGCCTCCTGGACGAGCGCCGGGGGCGCCCAGGTCCATGGCCTCTACTACCCGCCTGCCAGCGACCGCTTCTTCGACGAAGGGCCGCCCCCCCTCGTCGTCTTTGTCCACGGCGGCCCCACGGACCACGTCGACGCGGGCTGGCGGCCACAGATCCAGTTCCTCGCCAGCCGCGGCTACGCCGTGCTGGCGGTCAACTACCGGGGCAGCAGCGGCGCGGGACGCGAGACGATGCTCGCCCTCCGCGGCGAGTGGGGCGTCGCCGATGTCGAAGACTGCCGATCCGGCGCCGAGGCGATGGCCGCGCGCGGTCTCGCCGACGGCGAGCGGCTCGCCATCCTCGGGGGAAGCGCGGGCGGCTACACCGTGCTGCGCTCGCTCCAGGTGCACCCCGGCTTCTATCGCGCCGGCGTGTGCTACTACGGCATCTCCAACCTGTTCACCCTCGCCAGCGACACCCACAAGTTCGAGGCGCGCTACCTCGACTCCCTCGTGGGCCCCCTCCCCGACGCCTCCGCCCGCTACCGCGAGCGCTCGCCCATCTTCCACGCCGACGCTATCGCCGATCCGATCGCCCTCTTCCAGGGTGTCGAGGACCGCGTCGTCCCCCGCGACCAGAGCGACTCACTTGCGGCCTCGCTCCGCACGCGCGGCGTCCCCCACGAGTACCACGTGTACGAGGGCGAGGGACACGGCTGGCGCAAGCGGGAGACAGTGGAGGCGTTCTACTCGTCCGTCGACCGCTTCCTCCGCCTCTACCTCCTCGGCTGACCTCTCAGTCGCTCCAGCGCATGATTGTGCGGGCGGCCTCCTGCTCGCGTGCGCTCTTCTCCGCCCAGCGCCGCAGGAACTCTTCCCCCACCACCGTCTTCGCCACCGACCAGGGCAGCGGCTGCTCCCCGCCCAGCCCCCACCGGTCGCGAACCGCCACCAGGAACGCCGTCGCGTCGCCGAGGTCGAGCGGTTCCAGCACCTCGCAGTCGAGCGCTCCCACCCCGCCGGGAAACGTCGGCGAGCCCGAGGCCGTCAGCTCGACCTCGAGGCCGGCGAGCTTGTCCCCGTCCCGTCCCGAGCGCAGCCCGAGCGGCTCCAGCAGGTTGCCCTGCGAGTCGCTTAGCAGCGTCACCGAGAGCCGTCCGCTCTCGCGCACGAGCCCTTCCGTGTAGTTCGTCTTCGAAAGCGAGACGAGGAGCCGCGGCCGCTCCGGCACGATCGACGCGCCGAACACGGAGACGCAGATCTGCGCGTTCGGTCCCGCGGGCCCGCTCGCCCCCACGGCGCACAGCGGCGCCCAGAAATGCGAGAGCACGTCCCCCGCGGGCCGCGCTTCCGTCACGGCGTCCCCTACTCCTCGTGCAGGACGAGGTAGTTGCCGCAGGTGTCGTCGAGCACGGCCTGGTACCCCCAGTCACTGCGCATGGGTTCCTGCGTGAAGCTCACGCCCAGCCCGGTGAGCCGCTCGTACTCCCGGTCGAGGTCGTCCACGAAGAAGATCGCGACGGGAATCCCGTCCTTGCGCAGCGCCTCCTGGAACGCCTGCGAGGCGGGATGGGCGTTCGGCTCCAGCATCAGCTCGATCCCACCGGGATTGTCCGGGGCCTCGACCGTGATGGCCCGGTACTCGCCCGCGGGGTCGTCCCGTTTCAGCACGAAACCGAGCACATCGGTGTAAAAGGCGAGCGCCTTCGCCTGATCGTTCACCGTCACGCTTGTCAGCTTGATTTGCATGGCCGCATCGTACGCTCCCGCGCTTGCGGCGCGTTCGCCCCCCGCTAGAATCGGCCCGTGGCCGACTGCCTCTTCTGCAACATGGCCTCGGGCGATATTCCCGTCGACCGGATCGCCGAGAACGACCGCGCCTTCGCCATCCGCGACATCAATCCCCGCGCCCCCGTCCACGCCCTCGTCATTCCCCGCGAGCACATCGCCGACGCGCGGGAGCTAGAAGCGAGCCACGCCGAGACGCTCGCCGGGCTCTTCACCCTCGCCGGTGAGGTTGGCCGCGCCGAGGGCGTTCACGAATCCGGGTACCGGCTCGCCTTCAACGTCGGCGATGCGGCCGGCATGACCATTCACCACCTCCATCTCCACCTCGTCGGTGGACGCCAGCTCGGCCCCGAGGGGTGATCGCCGACCAGGTCGCCGCCGTTCGCGAGGAGCTCCTGCTGCGTCCCGCCGGGCTCGTTCGCCACGTCCGGCGCGTGCTTGACGAGGCCCTGCCCCTGGCCCGCCACTGGCTTGCCGATGAACAGCGCGTGGAGCTCGCCGTCTGGGGGCACGACCTCTTCCGCTCCGAGCCCCCCGCCGAGCAGATTCGCCTCGCCCGCGAGGTCGGCGTGGAGATCGACGCCGACTCGCGCGACTACCCCATCCTCCTCCACGGACCCATCGCCGCCGTCGTCCTGCGCGAGCGCTTCGGCATCACCGATGAGGAGGCGCTCATGGCCGTGCGGGACCACACCTCGGGCCTCGCCCGGATGGGTCTTCTCGCCAAGATCCTGCTCATCGCCGACAAGATCGAAGAGAAGAAGCGCCGCGGCGTCCCCGAGCTGGGGGACATCCGCAGGATCGCCCGCCGCGATCTCGACACTGCCATCCTCTGCTGGGCCGACTGGCGCTGGACCGTCGAGGCTCGCGAGCGCTACCGCACCCAGGAAGCGCACTGGCGCGCCCGCCGGCACTGGGTCGAGGAGCACCACCACGACATCGGCATGCCCGAGCGCGTGACCGGCAGTTCGTTCGCCGCGGCCGCGCGCCGGGAGGGTCTGGTTCCGCCTACGGGATGATGATCTCCTGGTCCGGGAAGATCGGGCAGCCACCGTCCTCGGTGATCTCCAGATCCTCGTTGGCGGCGATCAACTCATCGAGCGTTATCTCGAACTGAGCGGCGATCGCCCCGCAGGTGTCCCCGGCCTGAATGATGTAGGTGGATCCGCCGGCCGGCTCGGGTGTGGGCGCCGGCGTCGGCTCGGGAGTCGGTTCAGGTGTCGGCTCGGGAGTCGGTTCCGGCGTGGGCTCGGGTGTGGGCTCAGGCGTTGTGGCGGGGGGCTCCGTGGCCGCCGCTGTGGGAGTCTCGGTAGCGGCGGGGGCGACCGGTGCGATGTCGTCGTCGCCAAGCTCGCGGTTCACGATGAACGCGATCGCAACCACGACCGCCGCCAGCACGAACAGCGAGACCGTCGCCGCCCGCATGCTGAGCTCGCCTTCGATCGCGGGGCGCCGCAGGCCCCGTGAGGTCCATCGGGAGGCCGCAGTCGCCAGTGGCGACTGGCGTGCCGCCGCCGGCTCGAACTCATCGCCTGCCGCCTCTTCGACGGGTTCCGCCTCGTCCTCTTCGGACGTCGGCGCCGCCGGCGCCGCCGGCGTCGTCGCTTCGACACCCTCCCCCTGGTAGATCGGGCAGGAGGGATGATCCGCCGTCAGGCAGAACTGCTCCTGGTGTTGCGTCGCGATGCGGGTCGGGTTGGGGAGGCGGTAGCAGCGGTGGGCGTCGGTTGCGTACGTCGCGTGAAGGTCGCTGTCATCGACGAGGCCCAGGTACGCGCAGACAACTGCAGCGTCCGAACCTTCGGATTCAACAGGGAGGCTCACAGCGTCTCCTATCCTGCAAGGCTCGCCACCACGTCCGTATCGTGTCAGAACGTCCGTGCGTTGGCAATTCTCCCGCCGTTACCTTCACACACCCTCATGCTTCTGTTCGGTACACGGTGTGCCCCGATCGCTTCCGCACTTGTCGTAACGGCATTTCTCCCCGTCCCGCGATGCGCTTCAGGAGGTGATTCAGCCCGCTCACGGCCACGAACCAGTAGGCCCCGCCAGGCGCCAGCCGCTCCCGCGGTCCTCGCACGAACTCCGCCTCGATCGCCTCGTCGCCGACCTTCGCGGGCACGTTCGCCACGATGAGGTCGTACTCCCCCGCCGGCACGTCCTCGAGCGCCACGCTCCCGAACACCTCGGCGTTGGGCGCGTTGTTCACGGTGGCGTTGCGGCGGGCGTAGCGAACGGCCAGCAGGTTGCTGTCGGCCATCACCACCGTTGCCTCGGGGAAGCGCCGGGCCAGCGCGATTCCCAGCACCCCGTAGCCGCAGCCCAGGTCGAGGATTCGCTGCGGGGACTGCTCGGTCTCCAGGCACCGCAGGAGCAGCTTCGTCCCGCTGTCCACCTGGTGCGAGGAGAAGAGCGTGTGCGCCACCTCGAACTCCAGCCGCTCGCCCCGGTCGACAAGCGCGACGCGCTTCTTGAAGTACGGATCCAGCACTGATTCCGGGCCCATAGCCTGAGTCTAGACCCGGCCCTCGGTTCGGGCGGCGCGACGTTGATCGTTTCGAACCCTGTGTTAGCCTCTTAGGTCGGCGCTTATAGCCTCGCCAGATGTACGACATTCGGCAGGCCTTAAGGCACTGGGCTGAAAACGGCCTCGCTCCTCCGGGTTTGCGGGGCGCTGTTCTGAAACCGGCTTTTGGGCCTGTTTCCGTGCCCAGCGTGAGGACCCCCCTCTCGCCGGAACAACACCTTCGGACCCGCCTCCGGCGGCGCCGATTATGGAGATCAGCGGTAGTGCCGACGATCAACCAGCTCGTACGCAAGGGCCGAAAGCCCAAGTCGAAGAAGTCGGGCGCCCCTGCCCTGCTCTTCAACTACAACTCCGAGCGCGGGCGGCTGTCCCGGGTCGTCGGCCGCGGCGCGCCCCAGAAGCGCGGCGTCTGCACCCAGGTCCGAACCCAGACTCCCAAGAAGCCGAACTCGGCCCTTCGCAAGGTCGCCCGCGTGCGCCTCACGAACGGCATTGAAGTCACTGCCTACATCCCCGGCGAGGGCCACAGCCTCCAGGAGCACTCCGTCGTGCTCGTTCGCGGCGGCCGTGTGCGCGACCTCCCCGGTGTCCGCTACCACATCGTCCGCGGCGCTGCCGACTCCACCGGCGTCGCCGACCGCCGCCGCGGCCGTAGCAAGTACGGCACGCGGAAGGACGGATAGGGAACGATGCCGCGACGTAACCGCCCCGAACGCCGCATCATCCGCCCTGATCCCCGCTACGGTGATCAGCAGGTCCAGATCCTTATCAACAAGGTGATGACCCGGGGCAAGAAGAGCACCGCCGAGCGAGTCGTGTACGGCGCCTTCGACCGAATCCAGGAGTCGACCGGGCGTGATCCCGTCGACACCTTCCGCCAGGCGATGCGCAATGCAACGCCCGTGCTCGAGGTGAAGCCCCGCCGCGTCGGTGGCACGACCTACCAGGTACCCGTCGAGATCCGGCCGGAGCGGCGCACGGCGCTCGCCATGCGCTGGCTGCTCCAGGGCGCGCGCGGTCGTGGTGGCCACACCATGGCCGAGCGGCTCGCCTCGGAGCTCCTCGACGCCGCCAACAACGCCGGCTCCGCGATCAAGCGGCGTGACGACACCCACCGCATGGCCGAGGCGAATCGCGCCTTCGTCCATTACCGCTGGTAAGCGGCGCGGCCAGGGATTCAGGAGAGCGCATCATGCCCCGGCCGTATGAGATTGAGCGCGTTCGGAATATCGGCATCATCGCGCACATCGATGCCGGCAAGACGACCGTGACCGAGCGCGTCCTCTACTACACGGGCATTACCTACAAGATCGGCGAGGTCCACGAGGGCACCGCCACCATGGACTGGATGGAGCAGGAGCGCGAGCGCGGCATCACCATCACCGCCGCCGCCACCAGCGCCGAGTGGAACGAGCACCTCGTCAACATCATCGATACGCCCGGCCACGTCGACTTCACCGCCGAGGTGGAGCGGGGCCTGCGCGTGCTCGATGGCGGCGTCGTTGTGTTCGATGCCGTCGCCGGCGTCGAGCCCCAGTCCGAGACCGTCTGGCGCCAGGCCGACCGCTACTCCGTCCCCCGCATCTGTTTCGTCAACAAGATGGACCGCGTCGGCGCCGACTTCGTCCGCACCCAGGAGATGATGGTCGACCGCCTCGACGCCAACCCCGTCGCCGTCCAGTACCCCATCGGCGCCGAGGAGAACTTCCAGGGCGTCATCGACCTCACCGAGATGGTCTGCTGGACCTTCGGTGGCGACAAGGGCGAGGAAGCCATCCGTGGAGACGTTCCCGCCAACCTCCTCTCCGAGGCCAACGCGGCCCGCGAGACCCTCGTCGAGCAGATCGGCAATGTCGACGACCAGGTCGCCATCAGCTACATCGAGGGTCACCACGTGAACGGCCACGAGCTGCGCGCCGCCATCCGCCGCGCCACGCTCGCCAACACCATCACCCCCGTCCTCTGCGGCTCCGCCCTCAAGAACAAGGGCCTCCAGCCGCTGCTCGATGCCGTCATCGACTACCTGCCCTCCCCCGAGGACGTCCCCCCCGTGAAGGGCGTCGATGCCCGCGACGAAACCGAGATCGAGCGGCCCGCGGACGACGATGCCCCCCTGAGCGCCGTCGCTTTCAAGATCGTCACCGACCCCTATGTCGGGCGGCTCGCCTATGTGCGCGTCTACAGCGGCGTCCTCCACTCCGGCGGCACCATCTGGAACAGTGGCAAGGGTCGCCGTGAGCGCATCGGTCGCCTGCTGCGCATGCATGCCAACGACCGCGAAGAGATCGACGCCCTGTACGCGGGCGGCATCGGCGCTGCGGTCGGCCTCAAGCAGACCTTCACCGGCGACACCCTCTGCGACCCCGACTCGCCCGTCATCCTCGAAGGCATCGCCTTCCCGGAGCCGGTCATCAGTGTCGCCCTCGAGCCGCGTTCCAAGCCGGACCAGGAGCGCATGGCCGACGCCCTTACCAAGCTCAGTGAAGAGGATCCCACCTTCCACTGGCGGTTCAACGACGAAACGGGCCAGACCATCATCTCGGGCATGGGCGAGCTCCATCTCGAGGTGATCGTCGACCGCATGAAGCGCGAGCACCGCGTCGAGGCGAACGTCGGGCGCCCCCAGGTCAGCTACCGCGAGGCCATCCGCCGTCACACCTCGGCCGAAGGCCGCTTCGTGCGGCAGACCGGCGGCCGTGGCCAGTTCGGTGTCGTCGAGCTTGAAATTGAGCCCGGCGAGAGCGGCGACGGTTTCGTCTTCGAGAACAAGGTCGTTGGTGGCTCCGTCCCAACCGAGTACATCTCGGCCGTGCGCGCCGGCGCCCAGGAAGCGCTCGACTCGGGTCCCGTGGCCGGCTACCCCGTGCTCGATGTCCATGTTGCCCTCGTCGATGGCGCCTCCCACGCCGTCGACTCCTCCGAGATGGCGTTCAAGAACGCCGCCATCCTCGGGATGCGCGATGCTCTCAAGCGCGCCCAGCCCGTGCTCCTCGAGCCGCTGATGCGCATCGAGGTGCGCGTCCCCGAGGACCACTTCGGCGCTGTCGTCGGCGACCTCAACAGCCGGCGGGGTCATGTCGTCAGCCAGGACATCATGGGCAAGCTCCAGATCGTCAACGCTACCGTGCCCCTCGCCCAGACCTTCGGCTACTCCACCGATCTCCGCTCGCTCTCGCAGGGGCGGGCGACCTACACCATGGAATTCGACCGGTACGAACCCGTACCCCAGAGTGTCTCCGCCACGCTCGTCGAGCGTTCGGCGGTCGGCGCTGTCTGACTCACACCAGAAGGAACGAAAGGGACAGAAGATGGCGAAGGAGAAGTTTGAGCGAAACAAGCCGCACGTGAACGTGGGGACGATCGGACACGTGGACCACGGGAAGACGACGCTGACGGCGGCGATCACGAAGGTGCTGGGGCTGAAGGGCGAGGCGGAGTACCGGGAGTTCGACTCGATCGACAACGCGCCCGAGGAGCGCGCGCGGGGCATCACGATCGCGATTGCGCACGTGGAGTACGAGACGGACAACCGTCACTACGCGCACGTCGACTGCCCCGGCCACGCCGACTACATCAAGAACATGATCACGGGCGCGGCGCAGATGGACGGCGCGATCCTGGTGGTGGCGGCTCCCGACGGCCCCATGCCGCAGACGCGGGAGCACATCTTGCTGGCGCGCCAGGTAGAGGTGCCGGCGATCGTGGTCTACCTGAACAAGGTGGACATGATGGAGGACGAGGAGCTGCTGGAGCTGGTGGAGCTGGAGCTGCGCGAGCTCTTGTCGAGCTACGAGTTCCCCGGGGACGACATTCCGATCGTGCGTGGGTCGGCGCTGGCGGCGCTGGAGTCCGGCTCCGAGGACCCGGCGTCGGCGGAGTACGCGTCGATCCAGGAGCTGATGGAGGCGGTGGACGACTACATTCCGCAGCCGCAGCGCGCGCTGGACCAGCCCTTCCTGATGCCGATCGAGGACGTGTTCGGGATCAAGGGACGAGGCACGGTGGTGACCGGCCGCATCGAGCGCGGGCGCATCCAGGTCGGCGAGGAAGTGGAGATCGTGGGGCTGGAGGACACGCGCACGACGGTGGTGACGGGCGTGGAGATGTTCAAGAAGCTGCTGGACGAAGGCGAGGCCGGCGACAACGTCGGCTGCCTGTTGCGGGGGATGGACCGTGACGACGTGCAGCGCGGGCAGGTGCTGGCGCTGCCGGGGTCGATCAACCCGCACACGACGTTCGAGGCGCAGGTGTACGTGCTGAGCAAGGACGAGGGCGGGCGGCACACGCCGTTCTTCCCCGGCTACCGGCCGCAGTTTTACGTGCGGACGACGGACGTAACGGGTTCTATCGGGCTGCCGGAGGGGACGGAGATGGTGATGCCCGGGGACAACATCACGATGAAGGTAGAGCTGATTCAGCCGGTGGCGGTTGAGGAGGGTCTGCGTTTTGCGATACGTGAGGGCGGGCGCACCGTAGGCGCCGGCGTCGTCACCAAGGTGCTCGAGTAAGGGCCGGAAGGACGACCATGGCGCGCCAGCAGATACGCATCAAGCTCAAGGCCTACGATCATCGGCTGATCGACGATTCCGCGCGCCAGATCGTCGAGGCCGCCGAGCGCACCGGCGCGGCTGTCGCCGGTCCGGTGCCGCTCCCCACCTCCATCGAGAAGTTCACCGTGATCCGCAGCCCCCACATCTTCAAGGACTCGCGGGAGCAGTTCGAGATCCGCACCCACAAGCGGCTCATCGACATCCTCGATCCGACCTCCAAGACCGTCGACACGCTCATGCGCCTTCAGCTCGCGAGCGGCGTCGACATCGAGATCAAGCTGTAAACCATGACTGTCGAAGGACTCCTCGGCCGCAAGCTCGGAATGCTCCAGGTCTTCGATGACCAGGGACGTCTGCGTGGCGCCACCGCCCTCGAGGTCGGCCCCTGCTGGGTGACGCAGGTCCGCACCGAAGAGAAGGACGGCTACGCCGCCGTGCAGCTCGGCTACGGCGAGAAGCGAAAGCTCAACAAGCCCGCCTCCGGCCACCTTGCTGCCTCGGGCGCGCCCAACCTGCGCCACCTGGCCGAGTTCCGCGCCACCGGCGAGGTCAGCCTCGGCGACCAGATCGGCGCCGACATCTTCGAGCAGGGCGAGCTCGTGGACGTGACCGCGACCTCCAAGGGGCGCGGCTTCCAGGGCGGCGTCAAGCGGCACCACTTCCGCGGCGGCCCCAAGACCCACGGCCAGAGCGACCGCCACCGCGCCCCCGGCTCCATCGGCGCCGGCACCACTCCCGGACGCGTGTTCAAGGGGACGCGCATGGCCGGTCACATGGGCGCCGCCCGCACCACGGTGCGCAACCTCGAGGTCATCGGCCGCAACGATGAGCGCGGCGTCATCTTCGTCGCGGGAACCGTTCCGGGCCCGCCCGGCGGACTCGTTCGCGTCCGCCACGCGCGCGCCGTCGCGGGATCGCGAGGCAAGGCATGAACCTGCCCGTCGTAGACCGCCGGGGCCGCAAGCGCCGCGAGATCGAAGTTGCCGACGAGGTGTTCGGCATCGAGCCGAACCGCGCCGTGCTGCACCAGGCGTACGTCGCCCAGCGCGCGAACGCCCACGCGGGCACGCACAGCACCAAGAGCCGCGGCGAAGTTCGTGGCTCGACCGCGAAGATCCGCCGCCAGAAGGGCATGGGCGCCGCCCGCAAGGGTTCGAACCGCGCCTCCATCCGCATCGGGGGCGGCATCGCCTTCGGCCCCAAGCCGCACGGCCACGGCAAGTCCCTGCCTCGCCAGATGCGCCGCCTCGCCATCCGCTCCGCCCTCAGCAGTCACGCTGCCAGCGGCGGACTCATCGTCGTGCCCGCCATCGCCGACGGCGAGACGAAGACCGGCGAAGTGGCGGCCGCGCTCAATGCCCTCGGCGTAGAGCGCCGCGCCCTCATCGTCAGCGGCGAGCACGACGCTCGCCTGGTGCAGGCGACCCGCAACATCGGCCACGTCCGTGCCCTGCCCTCCTCCCAGCTCAACGTCGTCGACCTCGTCGATGCCCACCACGTGGTCATGACCGAGGACGCGGTGCGCCGCGCCGAGGAGCTCTGGGGCGGCGCGAACGTCAAGCCCGCCCGCGGGCGCCGGGAGGCCAGCTGATGCCGCGCGAGCTGCACCCCTACGCCATCCTCCTGCGCCCCCTCATCACGGAGAAGAGCACCTCGCTCGCCGGCCAGGACAAGTACGTGTTCGAGGTCGACCTGCGCGCCAACAAGCCGCAGATCCGCGAGGCCGTCGAGCTTGCCTTCGACGTGACCGTGCGGACCGTCAACACCATGGTCGTGAAGGGCAAGAACCGCCGCTTCGGCCGCAACGTCACGAAGCAGCCCGACTGGAAGAAGGCGATCGTCACCCTCCAGCCCGGCGATACCATTGAGCTCTTCGAGGGGATTTAGTCTTGCCTATCAAGCAGTTCAACCCGACTTCCCCCGGACGCCGCAACGCCAGCGGCCATACCTTCGAGGAGATCACGAAGAAGCGCCCCGAGAAGTCGCTCGTCGAGTCGCTGAAGAAGCGCAACGCCGGTCGCAACAACCAGGGGCGCATCAGCGTTCGCCATCGCGGCGGCGGCAACAAGCGCCTCTATCGCCGCATCGACTGGAAGCGTGAGAAGCACGGCATTCCCGCGAAGGTCGCCGCCATCGAGTACGACCCGAACCGCACGGCCCGCATCGCCCTCCTGCATTACGCCGACGGTGAGAAGCGCTACATCCTCGCGCCCAGCGGCCTGGAGGTGGGCGTGAGCCTGATGAGCGGCCCCGACGCCGAGCTGCGCACGGGCAACGCCCTTCCCCTGGCGAACATGCCCACCGGCACCCAGGTCCACAACATCGAGATGACCCCGGGCCGTGGCGGCCAGATGGTCCGCACCGCCGGCGCTTCCGCCCAGCTCATGGCGAAGGAAGGCGAGTACGCCCTCCTCCGCCTGCCCAGCTCCGAGATGCGCCGCGTGCGCATCGAGTGCATGGCCACCATCGGCCAGGTCGGCAACGTCGAGCACTCCCTCATCAAGCTCGGCAAGGCGGGGCGCTCCCGCCACCGCCGCCGCCGCCCGCAGGTCCGCGGCTCCGTCATGAACCCCGTCGATCACCCGCACGGCGGAGGCGAGGGGCGCGCCCCCGTCGGCATGCCCGGACCCAAGACCCCGTGGGGCAAGCCCACCCTTGGTCACCGCACCCGGCGCAACAAGCGCACGGGCAAGTTCATCGTTCGCAGGCGGGGGAGGTAGTCCGTGTCACGCTCCACCAAGAAGGGCCCGTTCGTTCATCCCTCGCTCTACAAGCAGGTCGTGCAGGCGCGGAACTCCCGCAGCCGCGAGGTCATCCGCACCTGGTCGCGCGCCTCCACCATCCTGCCCGACATGATCGGGCTCACCATCGCCGTCCATAACGGGCGCCGCCACGTTCCCGTGTTTGTCACCGAGAACATGGTCGGCCACAAGCTGGGCGAATTCGCTCCCACACGCACCTTCCGCGGTCACATCGGCAGAAGCGATCGCAGCACGAGGATCGGCTAGCCATGGAAGTGCACGCGAGCGCGCGCAACATCAACGGCTCCGCCCGCAAGGTGCGGCTCATCCTCGAGCGCCTGCCCGGGCTCTCCGTCGATCAGGCGCTCGCCCTGCTGCGCTACGTGCCCTCGCCTCACGCCCGCGATGTCTCCAAGGTCGTGCTCAGCGCTGCTTCCAACGCCGAGAACAACCTCAACCTCGATGTCGACAACCTCTACATCAAGCGCGCCTTCGCCGACGAGGGCGTCACCGTCAAGCGCTTCAAGGCGCGCTCGCGCGGACGCGCGGCCCCGCGCCTCCGGCGTCACAACCACATAACCGTCGTTCTAGACGAGCGCGAGGGATAGGAACGTGGGTCAGAAGGTACATCCGCACGGCTTCCGCCTCGGCGTCATCTACGACTGGGAATCCAAGTGGTTCGCCGAGAAGGACTACAAGGACCGGCTCGCCGACGACATCGAGCTGCGCGCGCACATCCTCGATCTGCTGCCGGACGCCGGCATCAGCCGCATCGAGATCGACCGCAACGCGAACCTCGTGACCGTTACGGTGCATACGGCCAAGCCGGGCATCGTCATCGGGCGGGGCGGCGCGCGCGTCGAGGAGTTGCGCGGCTCGCTCGAGGAGCTCACCGGTGGACGCGTCCGCGTCAACATCCAGGAGATCCGCACCCCGGAGCTCGACGCCTTCCTCGTGGCCCGCTCCGTCGCCGACCAGCTCGAGCGTCGCGTCGCTTTCCGCCGCGCCGTGAAGCAGGCGGTGCAGCGCACCATGCAGCGGGGCGCCCAGGGCGTGCGTATCTCCGTCGCCGGACGCCTCGGCGGCACCGAGATGTCCCGCCGCGAGACCGAGACCGCCGGCCGCGTCCCGCGCCACACCCTCCGCGCCGACATCGACTACGGCCTCGCCGAAGCGCACACCACCTTCGGCCGCATCGGCGTGAAGACCTGGATCTACAAGGGCGACATCCTCCCCGACGAAGTCGAGGAAGAGGTCGAGGAGCCCATGGACTTCGAGGAAGAGGCGCCCGTCGCAGAGCCCGAGCCGGAAGAGGCCGCCGCCCCCGAGCCTCCGCCCGTCGACGTTGTGCGCGGACCGCAGCACACCGCCATCTCCGTCGAGCAGCAGGAAGCCGTGGCCCGCCAGAGCCAGGAGGACGCCTGATGCTGCAGCCCCGGCGCGTCAAGCACCGCAAGCATCACCGAGGCCGCATGAAGGGCAAGGCCACGAGCGGCAACGTCGTGTCTTTCGGCGAGTACGGTCTGCAAGCGCAGGCGCCGGCCTGGATCGACTCCCGCCAGATCGAGGCCGCTCGCCGCGCCATGACGCACGAGATGCGCCGCGGCGGCAAGGTCTGGATCCGGATCTTCCCGGACAAGCCTGTCACCGCGAAGCCGGCCGAGACGCGCATGGGCTCCGGCAAGGGCAACCCCGAGAAGTGGGTCGCCGTGGTCAAGCCCAACCGCGTCCTCTTCGAGATCGCCGGCGTTCCCGAGGAAGTCGCCCGCGAGGCCCTGCGCCTCGCCGCCCACAAGCTCCCCATCCCCACGAAGGTCGTCCAGCGCGACGAGTTGGTGATCTAGTCATGCCGAACCAGAAAGCCACGGCCGTGCGCGAGTGGGACGACACCCGCCTCGACAACGAGATCAACGAGGCGTACCGCGCCCTGTTCACTCTCCGCTTCCAGCAGGCCACCCGCCAGCTGCAGAACTACCGTGCCCTGCGCGACGCCAAGCGGACGATCGCCAGGCTCCGAACGATCAAGCGCGAACGCCAGCTCGCGCAGCTCGATGAGGCTTCCGAATGAGCGCTCGCATCCTCCAGGGCGTCGTCGTCAGCGACAAGATGGATAAGACCGTCGTCGTAAACGTCGCGCGCCGCAAGCAGCACGCCCTCTACCGCAAGGTGATCAACCGCAGCAAGCGCTTCAAGGCGCATGACGGCGAGAACGAGTGCAACGTCGGCGACATCGTGCGCATCCTCGAGACGCGCCCCATGTCGAAGGGCAAGCGCTGGCGCGTCATCGAGATCCTCGAGCGCGGCGATGTCGCCGAGGTCTCCCCCGAGGACATCGGCCGCAGCATCGAGGAAGAGGTGCAGGCCTCGCCCACCGCCGCCGCAGTCGCCGCCGAAGCGGAAGCGGAGGCCGGGGAGACGGCGAACGGGGAGGAGGACGACTCGTGATCCAGCAGGAGTCCCGCCTCAAGGTCGCCGACAACTCGGGCGCGCGCTCCATCCTCTGCATCCGCGTGCTCGGCGGCAGCCGCCGCCGCTACGCCCGCCCCGGCGACATCATCGTCGCCTCGGTCAAGACCGCCCAGCCGAACTCCCCCGTCAAGAAAGGCGAGGTCGTGCGCGCCGTCATCGTGCGCACCGCCAAGGAGTACGGCCGCGCCGATGGTTCCTACATCCGATTTGATGAGAACGCCGCCGTTCTCCTCGCCCCCGACAACGAGAACCCCCGGGGGACGCGCATCTTCGGCCCTGTCGCCCGCGAGCTCCGCGATCACAACTTCATGAAGATCGTCTCGCTCGCCCCGGAGGTGCTGTGATGCCGGCGAAGATTCGTCGCGGCGATCGGGTCGTGGTCATCAGTGGCCGCAGCAAGGGCGCGCGCGGCGTCGTGCGCGCCGTCGACCGCAAGAAGCAGCGCGTCACCATCGAGGGCGTCAACATGATCAAGCGCCACCAGCGGGCGCGCTCCATGCAGCAGCAGTCCTCGATCATCGAGCGCGAGGGGCCCGTGCACATCAGCAACGTGATGCTGCTCGACCCCACCACCGACGAGCCCACCCGCGTCACCTTCCGCCGTCGCGACGACGGCACGACGGTGCGGGTCAGCAAGCGCACCGGGGAGGATGTCGAATGACCCAGGCAACGCTCCCCCGCCTTCGCGTCCGCTACGAGGACGAGGTCGTGCGCCAGCTGCGCGAGCACTACGGCTTCGAGAACCCGATGGAGGTGCCGCGGCTCTCCAAGGTCGTGCTCAACATCGGCATGGGCGAGGCCCTCACCGATGCCAACAGCCTCGACCGCGCCGCCGAGGATCTCCAGACCATCAGCGGCCAGAAGCCCGTCATCCAGCGGGCCAAGCGCTCCATCGCGAACTTCCGCCTGCGCGAGGGCAATCCCGTCGGCGTCTCCGTGACGTTGCGGGGCCAGCGCATGTACGAGTTCCTCGACCGCCTCATCAGCGCCGCCCTGCCCTCCATCCGGGACTTCCAGGGCCTCAGCCCCAACGCCTTCGACGGCCGCGGGAACTACAGCATCGGGCTGCGCGAGCAGCTCGTCTTCCCCGAGATCGACTACGACCGCGTCGACAAGGTGCGCGGTCTCCAGGTCACCATCGTGACCACCGCCCGTACGGATGACGAGGGCCGGCGCCTGCTCGAGCTCCTCGGCATGCCCTTCGCCCGGAATTAGAGGGGGACACCATGGCGAAGAAGAGTCAGATTGCGCGCGACGAGAAGCGCCGCGCCATGTACCAGAAGTATCGCCATCGCCGCGAGGAGCTGAAGGCTGCCCGCCGCGCCGCCCAGGGCAACCCCACCGAGCTCGCCCGCATCCAGTTCGAGCTTGCCAGGCTCCCCAACAACAGCAGCCCCACGCGCCTGAAGAACCGCTGCATCGTCACCGGTCGCTCGCGCGCCTACATCCGCAGGTTCGGCCTCTCGCGCATCACCTTCCGCGAGATGGCCCACAAGGGTTACCTGCCCGGCGTCACCAAGTCGAGTTGGTAGACCGCCTGCACGCCATGGAGGCAACGAACCGATGACCATGAGTGACCCGATCGCGGACATGCTCACCCGCATCCGCAACGCCGTCAGCTCGCGCCACGACGCCGTCAGCATCCCCTCCTCCAAAGTCAAGGTCGCCATCGCCGAGGTGCTCAAGAGCGAAGGCTTCATCCGCGACTACGACGTGCAGAAGGGGCCGGAGGAGCCCCAGGCCACCATGAAGGTCGAGCTCAGCTACGGAGGCCGCCGGCAGCCCGTCATCAACGGGCTCCAGCGCGTCAGCAAGCCCGGCCTGCGCGTCTACGTGCAGCGCCGCGAGATCCCGCGCGTCTACGGCGGCCTCGGCGTCGCCATCATCTCCACGCCCAAGGGCGTCATGACGGGGCAGGAGGCCCGCCGCCAGCAAGTTGGCGGCGAGCTGCTCTGCTACGTCTGGTAGGAGCCGCCATGTCTCGCGTCGGCAAGCAACCCGTTCCTCTCGCCTCCGGTGTTCAGATCACCGTGGGCGATGGCAACGCCATCACCGTGAAGGGCCCGAAGGGCGAGCTGCAGCGCACCTTCCCCGACGAGATGCGATTCGCCGTCGAGGACAACCAGGTCGTGGTCACGCGCCCCAGCGACGCCAGCGCGCACCGCGCCCTGCACGGCCTCTCCCGCTCGCTCCTGAACAACATGGTCGTGGGCGTCACCGACGGCTTCACCAAGACCCTCGAGGTCCAGGGTGTCGGCTACCGCGCCCAGCTCGAGGGATCGAGCCTGCGGCTCGCCGTCGGCTTCTCCCATCCCGTCATCGTCGAGCCTCCCGAGGGCATCGCCTTCGCCGTCGAGGGACCGCGCATCAACGTCAGCGGCATCGATAAGGAGCAGGTCGGCCAGGTGGCCGCCGACATCCGCAAGATTCGTCCGCCCGAGCCCTACAAGGGCAAGGGCATCCGCTACCTCGGCGAGCGCGTTCGCCGCAAGGCCGGCAAGGCCGGAAAGGTGGGCGTCTGATGGCCCAGGCCAACCGTTACCACGCCCGCCACCGCCGCCACCGGCGCGTGCGCAAGAGCGTCGTGGGGACCGCGGGGCGTCCGCGCCTCAACGTGTTCCGCAGCGCCTCGCACATCTACGCCCAGGTCATCGACGATGATCAGGGCCACACCATCGCCGCCGCCAGCGACCTCGACGCCGACATCGCCGGCGAGATCGCCGGCAAGCCGAAGGTCGAGCGCGCCGCCGCCGTCGGCGCCGCCATCGCCAACCGTGCGAAGGAGCACGGCGTCGCCGAGGTCATCTTCGACCGGGGCGGCTACAAATACCACGGCCGCGTGAAGGCTCTCGCCGAGGCCGCGCGCGAAGCCGGATTGGGATTCTGATGGGCAACTTCGAGAACTCGGGCGACGAGCTCAACGAGAAGGTCATCTATATCAACCGCGTGGCCAAGGTGGTGAAGGGCGGACGCCGCTTCAGCTTCACGGCCCTGATGGTCGTGGGCGATGGCCACGGCAACGTGGGCATCGGCCTGGGCCGCGCCAACGAGGTGCCCGAGGCGATCCGCAAGGGCGCCGCCATCGCCCGCAAGGAGATGTTCTCCGTCCCGCTCAAGGCCGGAACCCTCCCGCACGACTACGTCGCCGAATTCGGCGCCGCCCGCATCCTCATGAAGCCCGCCAGCCCCGGTACCGGCGTGATCGCCGGCGGGGCCGTGCGCGCCATCATGGAGGCCGCCGGCGTTACCGACGTGCTGACCAAGTCGCTCGGCAGCCGTAATCCGATCAACGTCGCCCGCGCGACGGTGAAGGGACTCGCCACGCTGCGCGATCCCGACGCCGCCCGCGAGCGCCGCCTCCAGATCATCGCCGACGCGACGGCGGCGGAGGCGACATAAATGGCGAAAGTCGCGATCACCTGGCGCAAGAGCGCCATCGGCTACAACCAGCGCCAGAAGGACACGATCCGCAAGCTCGGCCTGCGTCGCCTCAACCAGACCGTCGAACACGACGACAGCCCCGCCCTCCGTGGCATGATCGCCAGGGTCGGTCACCTCGTCGATGTGGACGACGGAGAAGCAAGGGAAGCCTCGTGAGCATCCACGCCAACGAACTCGCCCCACCCCGTGGCGCGACCCGCAATCGCAAGCGCCTGGCCCGCGGCAACAGCGCCGGTGGCGGCACCTACGCCGGCAAGGGGCTCAAGGGGCAGAAGTCCCGCAGCGGCAGCAAGATCCGCCTCGGTTTCGAGGGCGGCCAGATGCCCCTCATCCGCCGCATGAGCACCCTCCGCGGTTTCAACAACCGCTGGCGCGTTCCCTACCAGCCCGTCAATACCGGCACGCTCCAGGAGCGTTTCGAGGACGGCGCCGAGGTCACGCCCGAGGCGCTGCTCGCGGTTGGCGTGCTGCGCCACCTGCGCGAGCCCGTGAAGATCCTCGCCCGCGGCGAGCTCTCGCGGTCCCTCAACGTGCATGCCCACAAGGTCAGCGCCGCCGCCCGCGCCCGCATCGAAGGCGCCGGCGGCACGGTCATCCTGATCGGCGAGCCTGCCGACGAAGCCGCCGCCGAGGAGTAGGAGCGCCGAACCGTGTCGTTCATGGGCGAGACCACCACCGTCCCGGGCACCAACCGCCCGCGCCTGCTCCAGGCCATGGTCGACGCCTTCCGCCAGGAAGAGGTGCGGCGAAAGCTGCTCTTCACCATCGGCATGCTCATCATCTTCCGCTTCGTCGCCCACGTTCCCGTCCCCAACGTGGACCGCAACGCCCTCGAGCAGGCCTTCGACGGCAACGCCGTGCTCGACTTCCTCAGCATCTTCTCCGGCGGCGCACTCCAGAACCTCAGCGTCGCCGCCCTCGGCGTCTACCCCTACATCACCGCCTCGATCATCATGCAGATCGTCACCCCCCTCTCCTCGCGCCTGCGCGCGCTGCAGGAAGAAGGAGAGCAGGGCCGCCGCCGCATCCAGGTCTATACGCACTGGATGGCGGTGCCCCTCGCGTTCGTGCAGGGCTACGGCCAGATCATCTTCATCAACAACCAGAGCGGCAGCGCCGTCATCCGCGATTTCGGCTTCCAGAACGACTTCATCGGGACCATCGCCACGCTCTTCACGCTCTGCGCGGGAACCATGTTCCTTGTCTGGCTGGGCGAGCTCATCACGGAGCACGGCATCGGGAACGGCGTCTCGCTCATCATCTTCGGCGGCATCGTCGCCGTTCTCCCTGGCCTCGTCCCCAACATCTCGACCAGCTCGATCATCGCCGTCGCCGCAATCCTGCTCTTCGCCGTCGCCCTCATCTTCGTCATCGTGTTCTTCCAGGAGGCGCAGCGGAGGGTGCCCGTGCAGTACGCCCGATCCTCCTTCCGCGGAGGACGGATGTACCGTCAACAGGGCCAGAGCTTCATCCCCCTGCGCGTCAACATGGCCGGGATGATCCCGCTCATCTTCGCTTTCTCCATCGTCATCCTTCCCGCCGTCGTGGCCGGCTACTTCTCCGGTGCGGGTGGCTGGGTCGAAACCGTCGCCGACTTCTTCGTCAACCAGTTCCAGGGTGGCCGGGGCGGCGGCGGCACCGGCATCTACTGGCTCGTGCTGTTCGTCCTGGTGGTGGGCTTCGCCTTCTTCTATACGATCGTTCAGTACAACCAGCAGAACATCGCCAAGAACCTCCAGCGACAGGGCGCCTTCATCCCGGGCATTCGTCCCGGGCCTCCGACGGAGGCCTATCTCTTACGGGTCGTGACCCGCATCACCTGGGGAGGCGCGCTCTTCCTCGGGGCGGTTGCGGTTGCCCCGTTCTTCATCGGCCTCACCACCGATGTCCAGGCCCTCACCATCTCGAGCGCCGGCTTCCTCATCGTCGTGGCCGTCGTGCTCGACACCATGAAGCAGCTTGAGGCCCAGCTCCTCATGCGGAACTACGAAGGATTCATCCGCTAGCCATGTTCGTCGTGCTTCTCGGTCCTCCCGGTGCGGGCAAGGGAACCCAGGCCCAGCGCCTCACCACCTCGACGGGCCTGCTCCACCTCTCCACGGGCGACATGTTCCGCGAGAACATTCGGGAGGGCACTGAGCTGGGCGCCCTTGCCAGGGGCTACATGGACCGCGGCGAGCTCGTGCCCGACGAGGTCACCATCAAGATGCTGCTCGAGCGCGTCGCCCGCCCCGACGCCGCCGAGGGCGCCATGTTCGATGGCTTCCCCCGCAACGTGGTGCAGGCCGTCGCCCTCGACGAGGCCCTCGAAGGCCGTGGCGACTCCATCGCCCACGCCCTCCTGATCGACGTCCCGGACGAGGAGCTCGTCGCCCGCCTCGGCGGACGCTGGATCTGCCGCGCCTGCGGCGCCGTCTACCACGAGCGCAACGACCCTCCCCGCAAGGCGGGCGCCTGCGACACGTGCGACGGCGAGCTCTACCAGCGCGACGACGACCGCCCGGACGTGGTCCGTACCCGCCTGGAGAAGATGAAGCCGCCCGCCGACCTCATCGGCCACTACCGCGATGCGGACGTGCTCCGCGAGATCGACGGCGAGCGCGACCTCGATTCCGTCACGGCCGATCTCCTGGAAGCGCTCAGGTAGCCCCCATGCCCATCATGCTCAAGTCCGAAGCCGAACTGGATGTCATGCGCGAGGCGGGTCGCATCGTCGGCCAGACCCTCGCCGGCATCCGCGAGATGATCCGTCCCGGCTTCAACCTCCTCGAGGCCGAGGCCTACGTCACGGAACAGTTCGGGCGCCACGGCGCCATCGAGACCTTCCGCGGCTACGATCCCGCCGGCAAGCCGCCCTACCCCTCCAACCTCTGCGCCAGCGTCAATGAGGAGCTCGTCCACGGCATCCCCCGCGACCGTGTCCTGGAGGAAGGCGACATCGTCACCTTCGACCTCGGCGCGACCTACAAGGGGTTCGTCGGCGACTCCGCCATCACCGTCGCCGTCGGCGAGATCAGCCCCGAGGCGCGGCGCCTGATGGAGGTCACCGAGGGGGCGCTCTGGGCCGGCATCGAGGCGATGGGGACGGGCACGCACCTGAACGACGTGAGCGCCGCCATCGAGGACGCCATCCCGGATGAGTACTACATCGTGCGCGAGTACACCGGCCATGGCGTCGGCCGCCAGATGCACGAGGAGCCGCAGGTGCCGAACTACCGGCGCCGCTTCCGCGGTCCGCCCCTCAAACCCGGCCTCGTCCTCGCCCTCGAGCCGATGGTCAACATCGGCAGCCGCCATACGGTCGAGCTGGACGATCAATGGACCGTGGCCACCGAGGACGGTAGCCTTTGTTGTCACTTCGAGCACACCATCGCGATCCGGAAGGGGCAGCGCCCGGAGGTGCTGACCCTTCCCTGAGTGCGTCAGTAGCTGGACACCAGAGGGTTGGTAGGCGATCATGAAAGTTCGGGCCTCGGTCAAACGGCGTTGTGACAAATGCAAGGTGATCCGTCGTCACGGACGGGTCATGGTGATCTGCGAGAACCCGAAACATAAGCAGCGGCAGGGCTAGGTCATGGCGAGGATTTCCGGCGTCGACATCCCCAACGAGAAGCGCATCGAGATCTCGTTGCGCTACATCTATGGCATTGGCCCGACCCGCGCGGGCCAGCTCCTGGCGTCTACCCGCGTCGACCCGGGAACGCGCACGCGCGACCTCACCGACGAAGAGCTCGTTCGCATCCGCGACTTCATCGAGAAGAACTTCACGGTCGAGGGTGACCTCCGCCGTGAGGTGCGCCAGAACATCCAGCGCCTGGTCGAGATCAACTGCTATCGCGGCCAGCGTCATCGTCGCAACCTTCCTGTTCATGGGCAGCGCACGCGCACCAACGCACGCCAGCGCCGCGGCGCCCGCAAGACCGTCGCCGGCCGCCGTCGCGCCGCCACGAAGAAGTAACCGGAGTACGAGCGAATGCCCGAGGGAACCCGCCGATCCAGGCGCCGCGAGCGCAAGTCCGTGCCCCGTGGTCGCGCCTACATCAAGAGTTCGTTCAACAACACGATCGTTACCCTGACCGACCCCAACGGGAACGTCGTGGCGCAGGCCACCGCCGGCCAGACCGGATTCAAGGGCTCGCGCAAGAGCACGCCCTTCGCGGCCCAGCTCGCCGGTGAGGCCGCCGCCCGCCGCGCGCAGGAGCACGGCATGCAGACCATCGAGGTCTTCGTGCGCGGCGCCGGCAGTGGCCGCGAGGCCGCCATCCGCGCCCTGCAGGCGACCGGGCTCGACGTGACCGCCATCCGCGATGTCACGCCCATCCCTCACAACGGCTGCCGCGCTCCGAAGCGGAGGCGCGTCTAGCAATGGCACGCTACACCGGCCCCGTCTGCCGAATCTGCCGCCGTCGCGGCGACAAGCTCTACCTGAAGGGTGAGCGCTGCTACTCGCCCAAGTGCGCCTTCGAGCGCCGCCCCAACCCCCCGGGGCCCCGTCCCGCCCGCCGCCGCAAGGTGAGCGACCGTGGACTCCAGCTCCGGGAGAAGCAGCGGGCCCGCGCCACCTACGGCGTGCTCGAGCGGCAGTTCCTGCGCTACTACAAGGAGGCCGTGCGCCGCCCGGGCGTCTCCGGCCTCAACCTCGTGCGCATCCTCGAAAGCCGCCTCGACAACGCGGTCTACCGCGCCGGTTTCGCCGATTCGCGCGCCCAGGCGCGCCAGATCGTCCGCCACGGGCTCATCACCCTGAACGGACGCAAGACCGACATCCCCTCCGCCCAGTTGCGCGATGGCGACAGCATCGGCTTCACGCAGCGCGGCGCCCGCAGCGAGCACTACAAGGTGCTCCAGGAGACCATCGCCGCCAAGACGCCCCCGTCCTGGCTCGTGGTCGATCCGGGCGCCCTCAGCGCCCGTGTCGCCGGTCCCCTCGAGGTTGTCCCGGGTGAAACCCACCGGTTCAACGAGAACGTCGTCATCGAGTACTACTCTCGCTAGGCAGGTCAGCAGGTCCCATGACACTCGAAACCCCTCTCGATCCGCTCGACATGCCGCCCGCGCCGGCCCCTGTGCCGGTGCCGGAGCTGACCATCGAGAACGAGGACGACGGCTACGCCCGCCTCGTCGCCGAGCCGCTCGATCCCGGCTACGGCACGACGCTTGGGAACTCCCTGCGCCGCATCCTGCTCAGCTCGCTCGAAGGCGCCGCCATCACCTCCGTGCGCATCGACCAGGTGCAGCACGAGTTCTCCACCATCGACGGCATGCAGGAGGACTGCACCGAGTTCCTCCTCAACGTCAAGGAGATCCGGCTGAAGGCGCTCAGCAACCGCCCCGGCACCCTCACCCTCGATGCCGAGGGCGCGGGCGAGATCACCGCGGGCGACCTCCAGGTTCCGGCCGACTTCGAAGTCGTGAACCCCTCCCTCCACCTCGCCACCCTCGACGGCCCCGATGCCCGCATCAACGCGGAGTTCCACGCCCAGCTCAAGAGCGGCTACACCCCCGCAACCGAGGTCGAGGGCATGCCCATCGGCGTTATCCCGGTCGATGCCGTCTTCTCGCCCGTGCGGAAGGTCAACTTCCACGTCGAGAAGGTGCGCGTTGGCCAGGCCACCGACTTCGACCGCATGGTGCTCGAAGTGTGGACCGACGGCACGGTCGCTCCCGTGGACGCCGTCGGCCAGGCCGCCAGCATCCTGATCGACCAGTTCGCCCTCTTCAACACGATGGGCGCCCCCGGCGCTCCCGCGGCCGCGCCTCCCGCCCCCGCCACCAGCCTCCCCATCTCCCCCGAGCGTTACCACACGCCCATCGAGGCGCTGCAACTTTCCGTTCGGGCCTACAACTGCCTGCGCCGCAGCGGTCTCATGACCATCGGCCAGGTGCTCGAGCGCACGGAGGACGAACTCCTCGCCCTCCGCAACTTCGGGCACAAGTCGTACGACGAGCTGCGCGACCGCCTCATCGAGATGAACTACATCGATGGCAGCGCGCCCGGCCTCCAGATCGTGCCCGACCTCGCCGCCCCGGCCACCCCGACGCCCCCGCCTTCCAGCGTCATCCTCGATGAGGAGGACGACGAGGAGAGCCTCGGCGCCCTCGGCAAGGCCCTGCGCGAGGCGCTCCGCGAAGTCGGCGACGACGACCTCCTCGGCGCGGACGACGAGGAGTAGCCATGCGACATCGCAAGGCGGGCCGCCACCTCGGGCGCGACAGCGCCCATCGGAAGGCCCTCTACCGCAACCTCGTCACGGACCTGCTCCGCTACGAGCGCATCACCACGACCGATGCCAAGGCGCGTGAGATACGCCCCATCGCCGAGAAGATGATCACGCTCGGCCGCCGTGGCGACCTTCACGCTCGACGCCAGGCCCTGAGCTACATCTACGACCGCTACGTCGTCGAGAGGGTCTTCGAGGACATAGCCCCTCGCATGGCCGATCGCCCCGGCGGCTACCTGCGCATCACGCGCCTTGAGCCCCGCAAGGGCGACGGCGCCCGGATGGCGGTCATCGAGACCGTCGACTACCAGGAAGCCATCGAGGTCGCCGAGGCCCCGCCTGCCGGGGAGACCGACGCAGCGACCGGGACCGAGGCCGAAACCGAAGCGACCGCCGAGGTCGACGAGCCGGAAGCGGCCGTGGACACCGACGACGCCGGCGACGAGGTCGAAGCAGCCGAAGCCACCGCGGAGTCCGATGACACTGCGGAGGTGGAGGAGCCTGAGGCCGATGACGCTCCCGAAGCCGAGGGTGAGGAACGGTAACCGTGTCCGATACCACCCGCTTCGCCGCCACCGTCAGCTACGACGGACAGGAGTTCGCCGGCTCCCAGCGCCAGCTCCACGCCCGCACCGTGCAGGGCGAGCTCGAGACCGCGGCCGAACGCCTCTTTGGCGGCGCCACGCGTGTCGAGCTGGCCGGCCGCACCGATGCCGGGGTCCACGCCGTCGGGCAGGTGGCCGCCTTCTCCGCCGACACGGCGCTTGAGCCGGGAACCGTCGAGCGGGCCCTGAACGCCCACCTTCCGGAGGACGTGGCCGTTCGCGACGTGCGCGAGGTGCCCGAAGGCTTCGACCCCAGGCGCTGGGCGCGACGCCGCTGGTACCGCTACTCGCTCCTCAACTCCGCCGTCCGGCTGCCCCTGCAGCGGCGCACCGCCTGGCGCATCGGCAGTCCCCTTGAGCTTGCCGCCATGAAGGACGCCGCTCGAACGCTGCTCGGCCGCCGCGACTTCAGCGCCTGCGCCGGGCCCCTCGAGGAGGGCCGCTCGCCCGTGCGCACGGTCGCCGAGGCCAACTTCTCGCAGGCGGGGTGCCTGCTCGCATTCGATATCGAGGCCGACGCCTTCCTCCCGCAGATGGTCCGCCGCATTGTCGGCGGCCTCGTGCGAGTGGGACGCGGCGCCATCAGCGCCGGAGAGTTCGAGAACGCCGTCGCCGCCGCCGCGCCCGCCACCGTGGGCCCGCCGGCGCCGCCGCACGGCCTGAGCCTGCAGCGCGTCTGGTATGACGAGGGGTACGCAACATGACATCGACCGTGCGCCGCAAGGCCTCCGAGATCGCCAAGGGCTGGCACGTCGTCGACGCCGCCGGCCGCCCCCTCGGGCGCGTTGCCAGCGAAGTCGCCGCCCTCATTCGCGGCAAGCACAAGCCAACCTACGAGCCCCACCTCGACGACGGCGACTTCGTCATCATCATCAACGCCGGCAAGGTCCGCCTGAGCGGGCGCAAGGCCGAGCAGAAGGTCTACTACCGCCACTCCGGTTACCCCGGCAACCTGCGCAAGCGCACCTTCGCCGAGCAGATGGCGCGGCAGCCGGAGCGTGTGCTTGAGCGCTCCGTCTGGGGAATGCTCCCGAAGGGGCCGCTGGGCAAGCGCATGCGCCGCCACCTGAAGGTCTACGCAGGCCCCGACCATCCCCACCAGGCCCAGATCACCGGTTCGGAGCGCGCCGCCGAGGCGGCCGCCCAGGCCGAGGCAGACGCGCTCCAGGCGAGCATCGAGAACCCGTCCGCGCCTCCCCGGCTGCGCCCCCTCTCCGTGCCCGAGACCCCGACCCCGCGGCCGACCCGCGCCGAGAAGGTCGCCGCCTGGCTCGCCGAGCTCGAGGAAGCCCGCGCCGCGGCCGAGGCGGACGCCGCCGCAATGGCCGAGGCCGAAGACGAAGGCCTCCCCGAGGCGGATGACGCCCCCGAAGACGCCCCCGAAGACGAGCCCGTTGCCGAGGCCGAGCCCGCAGCAGAAGCGGAAGCCGAGGTCGAGCCGGAAGACGAGTCCGAGGAGAAGTAATGGCCGAGCAGTACTACTACGGCACTGGACGCCGCAAGACGGCCATCGCGCGCGTGCGCCTGTACCCGGGCGGCGGCGCCATCATCGTCAACGGCAAGCCTGTCGACGAAGTGTTCGACCGCGACATGCACCGCGACGAGATCATGCTTCCCCTCAAGCGCGTCGGCGCCGAGGGCAAGTTCAGCGCCCAGGTGAAGTGCGAAGGTGGCGGTGTTTCCGGCTGGGCCGGCGCCATCCGCCTTGGCATCGCCCGCGCCCTCGTCGAGGCCGACCCGGCGCTCAAGGTCACGCTCAAGCGCGCCCCCAGCCTTCTCACCCGCGATGCCCGCGTGAAGGAGCGCAAGAAGCCGGGACTCAAGCGCGCCCGCAAGGCCCCGCAGTACACCAAGCGCTAGGCTGCGCGTACGGGCGCTTTGGCCTTGCTCCCGTGGCATACCGGGGAACCGCTGTGCCTGTCGGCCGAAGCGTTCCCTTCAAGTTGATGGTCAGGTTAAGAATCGGTGTAAGCTGAGTGATGCGGCTCGCCCCTGAAGGGGTGGCGCGATCGTGTTACGGGCTTTGGCAGTGCAGCAATGAGTGTCCGCCTCTTCCGTGTTGAACATCGGCCGCGTGCCACGCTCGTTTCCTTAAATCTCCACGCCAGGGAGGTCGCCAGCTCGTGACCGACACCCTGGCTCGTATCTGCGCCCGCAGGCCCTGGTGGACGGTCGCCCTCTGGGGACTGGCCGTTCTCGTCGGTCTCGTGCTGGTTCGGGAGCTGCTCGGGAGCGCCACCACCACCGAGCTCTCGCTCACCACCGAAGTCGAGGCGGACAGGGCCACGACTCTCCTCGACAGCCGCCTCCGTCCCGTGCCCGAGCCGGTGACGGAGGTCGTGGTCGTTCAGTCCGATTCCCTCACCGTGGACGACCCCGCCTTCCGCGAGAAGGTTGAAACGGTGTTCGCCGATCTCGGCGAACTCCGTCCCGATGTCGTCGCCACGGCAAGGCACTACTACCAGGGCAACGACGACTCTCTCGTGTCTGGCGACCGCAGGACCGCCATCCTCCCCCTCGTCCTGACCGGGGCCATTGAGGATGCTACGGACAACGCCGGCGACGTCCTCAAGGTCGTCGAGCATGCCAACACCGGCGACGGCTTCCGTGTCCTCACGGTGGGCACCGCCAGCATCGCCCACGAGTTGAACGAGCTCTCCCAGGAGGATCTGGAGCAGGGCGAGCGCTTTGGCGTTCCCATCGCCCTCATTGTTCTCGTGGTGCTCTTCGGCGCGGTCGTGGCCGCCCTGGTGCCGCTCGGTCTGGCGGTGGTTTCGATCGCTATCGCCCTCGGCATTGCCGCCCTGATCGGCCAGGTCATGGACCTGATCTTCTTCATCACCCTGATGATCACGATGATCGGGCTGGCCGTCGGCATCGACTATTCGCTCATCATCATCTCCCGCTTCCGCGAGGAGATGGACCGCGGCCTGGACAAGATCCAGGCCGCCGAGCGCGCCGGCGCCACCGCCGGGCGCACCGTCCTCTTCAGCGGCCTCACCGTCGTCGTCGCGCTCATCGGGATGCTCATCGTTCCCGCTTCGTTCTTCCAGTCGATCGGCCTCGGCGCCATCATCGTCGTCCTGGTCGCCCTGGCGGTGACGCTCACGCTCCTGCCGGCCGTGCTCGCCCTCCTCGGGTCGAACGTGAACCGGCTCTCCCTCCCGTTCCTCAACAGACGCTCGGCCGGACCCTCGGCCGGCGGCGAGGAACAGCCGCACGACGGCTTCTGGGAGCGGGTAACGCGCATCGTCGTCCGGTACCCCGTCGTCAGCATCGTTGTGATCGCCGCGCCCATGCTCGCTGCGGCCTATTTCTACTTCGAGATCGACACCGGCCTGAACGGCGTCGACGTCTTCCCGGAGGGCGCCCAGACTCGCGAGGCCTTCTTCGTGCTGGAGGAAGAGTTCTCCTTCGGCCTGGTCACGCCCGCCGAGATCGTCATTGATGGAGCCATCAACTCACCCCAGGTGAAGGAAGCCATCGCCGCTCTCCAGGAGTCGATTGCGGCGGACGGACGGTTCACGGTGCTCCTGCCCCAGCAACTCCTCAGCGCCGAAGAGATAGCGGGCCTGCGCGCCTTGAACTACCAGATTCTCCCGTCGGGCCTGGTCGTGAACCCGGCAGGCGATCTGGCCCTCCTCTCCGTGGCGCCCCCCGGGGAATCGAGCGCGCGTCCCGCCGTCGAAGCGATCGAAGACCTGCGCTACGAGTATGTTCCCGCCGCTTTCTCCGGGGTCGACGCCGAGGTGTATGTCGGCGGCCGAACCGCGCTCACGATCGACATCTTCGACGTGGTCGATACCTACACGCCTATCGTGTTCGCCTTCGTGCTCGGCATCAGCTTCCTCATCCTCATGCTGGTCTTCCGCTCCATCGTGATCCCCATCAAGGCCATCATCATGAACCTGCTCTCGGTTGGCGCCGCCTACGGGTTGCTGGTCCTCGTGTTCCAGAAGAGCGGCGGCATCTTCGGTTTCCAGCATGCGGAGGCCATCGACGCCTGGATTCCCCTCTTCCTCTTCTCCATCCTCTTCGGCCTCTCCATGGACTACCACGTCTTCCTCCTCAGCCGCATCCGCGAGCGCTACGACGAAACCGGGGACAACGCGGGGGCAGTGGCTTACGGACTGCGCTCGACCGCCGGGCTCATTACCGGCGCCGCGCTCATCATGGTCGTCGTGTTCGGCGCCTTCGCCTCCGGCAAGACCATCATCAATCAGCAGGTCGGCTTCGGGCTTGCGGTCGCCATCTTCCTCGACGCGACCCTCGTCCGCTCCGTTCTCGTGCCGGCCAGCATGGAGCTGCTGGGCGGACGCAACTGGTACCTGCCCTCCTGGCTCAACTGGCTACCGGACCTGCGCATTGAGGCCGAGGAGAGTCCCTCCGAGGGGTCGGCCGGCCAATGACGATGCCTTCCGACTACATCGAGGGCTATGAGCAGGCCCGTCACGTCAATCCGGAATTGGCTGAGAGGTACGTCGCCCACACCACGATCGGGGATCCCGAGGCCGACGCGATGATGGCCGAGCTCGCCACCATCGACGCGGACGAGGGCTTTCGCTTCCTCAAGGCAGGCATGGACGAGGAATGGGACGTTCTCCGCGACGCCCCTTCAACGGTCCAGAGCTTCTTCCGCAGCATCGAGACCCCTCCGGATTGGGTGGACCTCGAGTCCTTCGACGCCGGAGTCCGCCTCTTCCACAAGAACTCGAAGCTGCTGCTCGCCGGCATGCTCGGCGGAGTCCTCGTCGAGGGGTTCTCGACGAACATCGCGAAGTCGTTCTTCATCACCGGACGGCTTCGCGACCAGGGCGTCAGGCGGCTGCAGCAGAACAACCGCCAGATGATCGAGCTCTTCTTCCCCGGCGGCATGACGCGCCAGGGCGATGGCTGGAAGCTCTCCGTTCGCGTCCGGCTGGTCCATGCCCAGGTCAGGCGCCTGCTCGCCCAATCCGAGGACTGGAAGCACGACGAGTGGGGCGTGCCCCTCAGCGCCGCGCACGTCGGATTCGCCATAACCGCCTTCTCCGCGCGGCTCCTGAAGCACATGCGGAGCCTCGGCGCCCGGTACACCGAGGAGGAGGCCCGGAGCTTCATGCAGATCTGGCGCTACTCCGGCCATCTCATGGGCATTCCCGACTCGATCCTCTTCACGACCGAGGAGGACGCCCTCGAGCTCTTCCGTCTCGGGCTCCTGTGCGAACCCGAACCGAGCACCGAGTCCGTCGTGCTCGCCAACTCGCTGGTCAATTCCGCGCCGCTTGTGGCTGGCATTACCTCGTCGGAGGAGCGCCGCAGCCTGTCGGGCTACGTGTACCAGGTCTCCCGCGCCCTCATCGGGAAGGAACTCGCCCGGCAACTCAACTACCCGCCGGAACCGCTGCGCTTCTCGACGTCGTTCGGCGTAATGGCCTGGTTCCGCATCAACGAGCGGTACGACACCCTCATGCGCAGGCTCTTCCCGAACCGCGCCCGCACCAGCGACTACGCCACCTTCACCACGCTCTTCGATGTCTCCAACTACGACGAGGAGGGCATCAGCTACCGGCTGCCGACGCACGTCTACGCCGAAGAGTCGAAGCGCTGGTAGGGCCGGCGCCGCCGCGTACGCTCGCGCGACGCCTGCTCTAGGATCCCCCCGCACTCACCCGCCACGGAGGCCGCCATGGAATCCTTGCACGTCCAGACCGCCGACCTGCGCATGCACTACCTCCAGCAGGGAACCGGTGAGCCCGTCATCTTCCTGCACGGCTTCCCCGAGACCTCCTACGAGTGGCGCAAGCAGTTCCCCGCCCTCGCCAGCGACTACGCCCTCTTCGCTCCCGACACACGCGGGTTCGGCGGCACCGACAAGCCGGGCGTCCGCGTCAACCGCACGATGCTCGCCCGGGACATCGTCAACTTCATGGACGCCCTCGACATCGAACGCGCCGCCGTCGTCGCCCACGACTGGGGCGGCATCATCGCCTTCAAGCTCGCCATCGACTGGCCCGAGCGGGTCACTCGCCTGGCCATGCTCGATACGCTCTGCACGGTCTGGGCGCCGGCCGGCGCGCACGGCTACTGGTTCAAGGCCGAGCCCCTCCCGGAGGAGTTCTTCGCTGCCCACCACCGCGGGTTCATCGAGAGCATCTTCACCGGGGGCTCCGAGCCGCCGCTCCCCGGCCGTCCCCAGTCCCCCTGGCCCAGCGCCCGGCCCAACCCCAACGCCAGCCCCTGGGCCACTCCCGAGGACATCGAGGAGTACGCCCGCGCCTTCGCCGACCCCCTCAGCCACTTCCACGCTATCTCCTACTACCGTTACGGCCTCCCCTTCCACCGCGTCGTCGAGGACGCCGCTGCCCCCCACGGCGAGCGGTACGAGTCCCTGAGCGAGCGCGACGTCGCTGCGATGTGGCTCCACCCCGAAGGGCTCGAGCAGCACCCCAACTTCGGCGACTCCCACGACTACGGCCCCGAGGACCGCCACAAGACCTTCGAAGCGCCCGTCCTCTGGATGTTCGGCCAGTACATGGCGGGGCGCATCGGCACCGAGGGCGGCGACCGCGAGCACGCCATCCCCCGCGGCAATCCCTTCGTCGACCAGTTCAGCCGCTACTTCCCCGACCTGCGCGTCCGCCGCGTGAACGCAGGCCACTTCTTCCCCGAGGAAGCGCCCGAGGTCACGAACGAGGCGCTGCAGGCCTTCCTCGCCGGCGCTCTCTAGCGATATGCCGGCCAGAGCATATTGCGCCGCGTTCCCCATCCCGTAACATCCGCCCCACACTATCGACCCGCTCACGCACGCGGAGAAGGGGTACCCATTCATGGCTGATTCCAACGGAAACGGGGCCATCGAAACCGGCTACAACGGCAAGATGCTCGTCGTCGACCTGACGAGCGGCGAAGTCAACATCGAACACCCCGATGAGTCGCTCTATCGCGAGTATCTCGGCGGCTACGGCATCGGCGCGCGCATGCTCTGGGATCGCGTCCCTGCTGGCGTCGACCCCCTTGCCCCCGAGAACATGCTCGGCATGCTCCCCGGCCTCCTCACCGGCACGCCCCTCTTTGGGCAGCGCTGGCAGGTCGTCTGCAAGAGCCCTCTCACCGGCGGCTGGGGCGACGCCAACTGCGGCGGCGACTTCGGCGGCGTCCTCAAGCTCGCGGGCTGGGACGGCGTCGTCTTCTTCGGCAAGGCCGACCGCCCCACCTACCTCCTCATCGAGGACGACAACGTCGAGCTTCGCGACGCCAGCGACCTCTGGGGCACCGGCGCCATCGAGAGCGAGATGGAGCTCAAGGGCCGCCACGGCAAGCGCGCCAGCGTCGCCAACATCGGGCAGGCCGGCGAGACGCTTTCCCTCATCAGCGGCGTTTGCAACGACCACGGCCGGCTTGCCGCCCGCTCGGGCGTCGGCGCCGTCATGGGCTCGAAGAACCTGAAGGCCGTGGTTGCCGTCGCCGAGCGCAAGATCATTTCCCAGACGCCGGAGACCATCAAGATGCTCCGCGCCAACCTGGACGACATGGTCAAGCCGCTCAAGGACTTTTTCTCGAACTTCGGCACCACCGGCATCACCGCCGGCAGCGCCCTCAACGGCGACTCCCCGGTCAAGAACTGGGGCGGCGTCGGTGTTGTGGACTTCCCCCAGGAGGTCTCCAGCCAGATCGACGGCGGCTCCATGATCAACCCGAAAATGGAGAAGAAGTACGGCTGCTGGCACTGCCCCATCGCCTGCGGCGCCGAGTCGGTCGAGTCCACCAACGAGAAGTACCCGTACCCGCATCACACCCACCGCCCCGAGTACGAGGCCATGGCCTCCTACGGGACGATGAACCTGATGAACGACCCCGACGCCCTCATCTACCTGAACCACCTCTGCAACGAGTACGGGTTCGACGTGATCAGCGCGGGCGTTACCGCTTCCTTCGCCATCGAGTGCTACGAGGCCGGCATCCTCACCAAGGAGGACACCGACGGCCTCGAGCTCACCTGGGGCAACGCCGAGGCCATCGTCGAGCTCACGAAGATGATGGGCGAGCGCCGCGGCATCGGCGACGTCCTCGCCGACGGGGTCAAGGTCGCCGCCGAGAAGATCGGCGCCGGCTCCGACGCCTACGGTATGCACATCGGCGGCCAGGAGCTGCCGATGCACGACCCGAAGCTCCAGCCGGAGTTCCACACGACCTACAAGCTCGACCCGACCCCGGGTCGCCACACCCAGTACGAGGGCAACCGCCGCGTCGGCAGCATTCCACCCGCCCCCCAGGACTCGAAGGACTACAACGGTCGCGGCGAGCACCACAAGGCGGCGAGCGAGTACATGCATGTCGTGAACGCCGGCGGGATGTGCCAGTTCATCATGATGACCGCCAACACGGCGAACATCCCCGACTGGTTCAACGCCGTCACGGGCTGGGACATGGACATCGACGAGGCTATGCAGGTCGGCGAGCGCATCGCCAACCTGCGCATGGCCTACGAGGTGCGCGAGGGCGGCAACCCCCGCCAGCGCCCCGTTCCCACTCGCGTCACCGGCGAGACCAACGAGGCCACGCACACCGGGCCGCTCGAGGGTGTCAACCTCGACACCGAGCGGCTCGAGGTCGACTTCCTCAACGCCTGCGATTGGGACACCGACAGCTGCAAGCCCTCCGCCTCCAAGCTGGAGTCGCTGGGCCTGTCCGAGGTGGCCGAGGCGCTTCACGCCTAGGCTCGAACCGGCGCAACGAACCGAAGGGCGGCCCCGGGGCCGCCCTTCGCGATCCCCGGACTCGCTGACGGTTTGCCAATGGGCGTACCCTTGGCGGCCAGCATGAGCGCGACCAGCACCGCCACCTATCCCCAGGCCATCGCCGGCGACGGCCTTGAGCTGCGTCCGTGGGACGAGGATCTGCTGGCGCAGCTCGCGCAGTGGGGCGAACGCGGCTTCCCCTTCCACGCCTTCGATCTCGGCCACCTGCGCGACCCCGCCCGCGCCCGCGCCGACCTGCGGCGCGCCCGCGAGGCCGGCCCCCACCGTCACTTCGTCGCCTGCGAAGGCGATGCCGCCGTCGGCCGCGTTTCAGTGAACCTGCACGACCGAGCCGGCCTGTATCTCTGGGCCGTGCACGTTCCTCCCGAACACGAGGGGCGCGGGGTCTGCCGCCGCATGATGGCCGCGCTCATCGAGTGGCTGGAGGCGGAGTACCCCGGCCCAGACTTCGTCCTCACCACCAACACCTTCGCCGAGCACGCCCACCGCGCCTATGAGGCGCTCGGCTTCAGGGTCGCCGAGACCCGCTGGCACTACGACCGCCCCCTCGCCGAACAGCTCTGGCGAGTGCCGCGCGAGCAGCGCAAGGCCATCGAGAAGCACCTGCGGTTCCATAACGGCCGCTGGGAGGTGCGGACGCACCTGATGTCCCGACCGCAGGGCTGGTCCGCTCCGGCCTAGCCCGCGGGCGGTGCGATCCCGAGGCGCCGGTCGTTCTCCAGCCAGGCCTGGTCGGCGAGCGCCATCAGCCCCCCGCTCAGGAGTGAGTGGCCCCCGGCCAGGACCGGCGTCTCGGCCGCCGCCAGCGCCGCCGTCAGGTCGCGGAGCCACGGGTCGGTGACGCGCTCCGGCGCCAGCAGGTCGCTCTGGAACCGGTCCTCGCGGCTCGCCCGCGATCCTGCGTGCGCCACCAGGACGCGCGTATCCAGCACGGCCCCGTCTGCGAGTGACGCCAGCTCGTCCGTGAAGCGCTCCATCCCCACCTCCTCCAGCAGCCTCCCCACCAGCGAGCGGGCCGCGTGACCCCCGGGTGCGCTCGCGAGGCCGCGCTCCTCGCTCACGATCCGCACGCGGCAGGCGGTCTCCCGCTCGAGGTGCGCCCACGTCGCGCTCGCCACGCGACCGGCCACCAGGATCTCCGCGTCGGGGTCGCAGAGCAGTGGCATGAGCGCGCGGTACGGCGCAAGCGGCAGCGACTGCTCTGCTGGCAGCGCTTCGCGGATGGCCTCAGGAGTCGCCTCGCTGAGCGCGAGCACTACCAGGTCGGCGGGTGTGTCGAGGTCGAACGCCGTGCGCACCGACCGTGGCAGCACCGTCACCTCGCACCCCGCCTCGTCCCGCAGCCGTCGCGGGAGCACGTTGTCCCGCTCGAACGCCCCCACCCGCGCGATGGCCGTCGCGGGCGACCATGCCGTCAGGTCCGACGAGTAGAAGTTGTTCGTCACCGCCACGTTTCCGCCCCCCGCGAGCGCCTCCCGCACCGCCGCGAAGTCCTCCGCCGTCAGGAGCGGCAGCGCTCCCGCCCCCATCACCGCCACCGCCTCCGCTCCCAGTTCCCCCACCAGCCCCAGCACCCGCTCCCGCAGCGAGAACGCCTCCCCGGGCGCGTCGTGGTCGACCGTGTAGCCGTCGCCACCGGCGATACTGGCGTCGTCGGTCGCCAGCACAACGCTCCCGAACCCGCCGTCGCGCGCGGCCCGCGCGCTCACGCCCGCCGCCGCCAGACGGGCGCGCGCCACCATCCCCTCGGCGGCGCCGGTCCCGGCGCCGCCGTGCAGCAGGATCAGGGCCGCCCCGTCGTGCATCCGGGAGAGCTTAAGGGCTTGACATGACGAACATATGTACTAGGCTCGTGTTAAGTGTTCACAGAAGCCGGGGAGGCCAGTGAAACCTTCAGCGCCACTCGCCGGAAGCTTCACACGGATGGGGTGTAGGGCGTTGAGCACCTAAGATCGCCTCACTATCGTCGCTCGCAGGCCGACTGCGGACGACGCAGAGGTCATAGCCATGAAAGTCGTGTTTTTCGAGGACGTTGAGGGCACCGCCCAGGTCGGCGAGGTGAAGGTCGTGAAGAACGGCTTCGCCCGTAACTTCCTGCTTCCCCGGGGCATCGCCGGCCCCGTCACGCCCCCCAACCTGCAGCGCGCGAACTCCCTCGCCGAGAAGGAAGCGCGCCGCCAGGCCAAGCTCGATGGCGAGGCCGAGGTCCACAAGGAGCGGCTCGACGGCTACACCGTCAGCTTCGAGGCCCGCGTCGGCGAGACCGGTCGCCTCTACGGCTCCGTGACCAGCCGCGACGTCGCCCAGAAGATCGAGGAGAGCACCGGCCTCGAGGTCGACTCCCGCGGCATCCTCCTCGCCGAGCCCATCCGCGAGCTCGGCTCGAAGGCCGTGACCATCCGCTTCACCCGTAACGTCAGCGCCGAGATCACCGTCACCGTGGATCCCGACGAGGACTCGAAGGAGATCGTCGAACAGCTCAGGGCGCGGGAGGCCGAAGAGGCCCTCGCCGCGGCCGAAGCCGAGGCCGCCGCTGCTGAAGCGGCCGCGGCCGCCGCCGCCGAGGAAGCCGCAACCGGCGACGTCACCCAGGACGCCGATTCGCCTGCGGAAGAGACCACGGACGGCTAGCGGAAAGGGGGGCGGAAGAGCGGGGACAGGCATTCACCACCAGCCATCGCGCCCTGGCGCGTCCCCGCCGTTCCGGACGGCATGACCCTCCCCTTCCTGGAGCGACTCCCACCGCACGACGTCGAAGCCGAGGAGGCCGTGATCGCGGCCCTCCTCGTCGATCCCGAGGCCATCTCGAAGGTCTCCTCCATCCTCAAGTCCCCCGACTTCTTCCGCGAGAAGAACGGCTGGATCTACGAGGCTGCCAACGAGCTCTGGGAGCGCGACGAGTCGATCAACCAGATCACCATCGCCCATGAGCTGGACCGCCGCGAGCGTCTCGAGGAGGTCGGCGGCCAGAGTTACCTCGGCGACATCATCCGCCAGCTCCCCACCAGCGTCGGCGTCGAGTTCTACGCCCAGATCGTCAAGCGCGACAGCACCTACCGTGGCCTCATCAACGCCGCCACCGGCATCCTTCAGATGGCCTACGAGGCGCCTCCGGGGATCGAGGACGTATTCTCCCGCTCCGAGGAGCTGATTCAGCGCCTGCGCGGCGGCGAGAACTTCCGCGACTTCGTCCACATCGGCCAGATCCTCCAGGCCTACCTCGACGAGGACGCGGAGGCCGCCGAGCGCCGCGAGCTTGCCGCCGTCGAGGCTGGCTTCAGCGACCTCGACCACCTGCTCGGTGGCCTCAAGCGCGAGGATCTCATCATCGTCGGCGCGCGCCCCAGCGTCGGAAAGTCGTCGTTCGCCCTCGGCATCGCCCGCAACGCCGCCATCAACCAGGGCGCGAACGTCGCCTTCTTCTCCCTGGAGATGTCGGCCGAGCAGCTCGCGGTTCGCCTGCTCGCGGGCGAGTCCGGTGTCGACAGCACCCGCCTCCGGCTGGGCGGCCAGACCGAGCTGGAGGAGCGCCGCATCATCCGCGCCACCGGCGAGCTCGCCGGCGCCAACATCTGGTTCGACGACTCTCCCACGCTCAGCGTCGCCGAGTTGCGCTCCAAGGTTCGCCGCCTCGCCAGCTCCCACGGTGTCGACCTGGTCATCGTCGACTACCTCCAGCTCATGCAATCCGACGCGAGCTGGAACGGCCGCGAGAACCGCGTCCAGGAGATCAGCTACATCTCCCGCACGCTCAAGGGCCTCGCCCGCGAGCTGAACGTGCCCGTGATCGCCCTCGCTCAGCTCTCGCGCGCCATCGAGCAGCGCCACCCCCGCATCCCCATGCTCTCCGACCTGCGCGACTCGGGCTCCATCGAGCAGGATGCCGACGTCGTCATCTTCCTCAGCCGCGAGGAGCTGTACATCACCAGGGAACAGTGGATGGCCGAGCACCCCGAGATGCCCGAGAGCGCCTATCCCCAGGGCGTCGCCCAGGTAATCGTCGCCAAGCACCGCAACGGCCCCACGGGAACGGTCGAGCTCCGCTTCCGCCAGCGCCTCGCCAAGTTCGAGGACTGGGTCCTCCAGGGCGAGGACGACGAGGATCTCCCGCCAGAAGGGTTCGACCAGTGAGCGACGCCGCCCCCTTCGAGGGCTTCCCCGGCATCGGCAAGGCCACGGCCATTCCCAACACGTTTTTCGCCTCCGTGCTGCCCGCCATGCGCGAACCTGGCGACCTGCTCGCCTTCCTCTGGGTCGCCCGCCTCGTGCAGGAGCAGCAGGGCGATGCCCGCTTCGTCACCGCCGGCCAGGTCTGGGCGCTGCCGGACGCCGCCTCGACCTTCGAGGCGCTCGCCGGCGGTCGCGAGGCGCTCGAACGCGGGCTCGCCGCCTGCGTTGAGCTCGGCGCCCTGCTCGCCCTCGACCTTGCCGGTAGCGGCAGCCAGGAGACCGTCTATTTCGTGAACAACCCCGCCTCCCGCCGCGCCGTGGCCCGTGCCCGCGGCGGCGACCTCGAGCTTCGCCCCGGCGCCATCGCCTACGAGCCCCAGCCCGCCCGACGCCCCAACATCTTCCATCTGTACGAGGAGCACGTCGGCACGATCACGCCGCTCGTTGCCGAACGCCTCGTCGTCGCCGCCGAGCAGTACCCGGAGCACCTGGTCGAGTCCGCCTTCCGTGAGGCGGCCGAGCGGAACATCCGGAACTGGAAGTACATCGAGCGCATGCTCCAAAACTGGTCCGAGGGGAACCAGCGCCATGAAACGTCTGGACAAAGCCTTGCTGACCGCCGCCGTCGATACGCCGGCGACGGAACCGCAGGCTCCGCCTCCCGAAACCGCTGACGAGCCCGGCGACGATGCCTGCCCCCGCTGTGGCGGGGCCGGCTTCGTCCGCCGCGCGCGCGCGCTTGAAGATCCCCGCTTCGGCCGCGCCGAGCCCTGCTCCTGCATCCTCGACGAGACCGGCGAGGTGCGCCGATCCCGCCTTGAGCGCATCAGCAACCTCGGCGCCCTGACCCGCTTCACCTTCGACGCCCTCCGGGGTGAGGCGACCGCCGCCGCTGCCCAGGTTCGGGCCTACGCGGACGACCCCGACGGCTGGCTCGTCCTGAAGGGCCCCAGCGGCTCGGGCAAGACCCACCTCGCCGCCGCCATCGCCAACGAGCGCATCGCCCGCGGCGAGCCCGTTCTCTTCATGTTCACCCCCGACCTCCTCGACGGCCTGCGCGCGTCGTACGAGCCCGCCGAGGGCGAGCCCGGCTTCGACACCCTCTTCGAGCAGGTCCGCAACGCCCCCCTCCTCATCCTCGACGACATCGACGCCGCCGCCTCCAGCGAGTGGGCGCGCGAGAAGCTCTTCCAGCTCGTGAACGCGCGTTACAACGCGGCCCTCCCCACCGTCTGCACCTGTCATTCCCTGACCGATGCCCTCGACGAACGCCTCTCCCGGCGGCTCGCCTCGGGCGCCGTCCTCGACCTCGAAGGAGGCGCCCCCCTCGCCCGCTACCGGCAGGTCGGCGGCATGACGCGGGAACGGCTCGAGGACTTTGGCTTCCATAACTTCCACACGCGCTTCCCCAATTACGCCTCCCAGGAGAACGAGTCGCTCCAGACCGCCTGGGAGAGCGCCCACCGCTTCGCCGACGCCCCTGAGGGCTGGATGCTCGTCCTCGGCGAGAGCGGCTGCGGCAAGACGCACCTCGCGGCGGCCGTCGCGAACGCCGTCCTCCGCAACGGCGGCGACGCCTTCTTCGCCGTCGTCCCCGACCTCCTCGACCACCTCCGCGCCTCCTTCGCTCCCAACCGGGGCGATCCGGGCTACGACGAGCTGTTCGAGAGCATCCGCAACGCCGGGCTCCTCATCCTCGACGACCTCGGCCCCCACACCAGCTCGTCCTGGGCCGTCGAGAAGCTCTTCCAGATCGCGAACTACCGCGCCTCCTCGCGCCTCCCGACCATCATCACCGCCGCCCTTTCCCTCGACGAGCTCCGCGAGGCCCATCCCCGCGTTGCCGTGCGCGCCCTCGACCCGAAGCTGAGCCAGCACGTGGCCATCCTCGCCCGTCCCTACAACCTCCCGCCCCGCTCCGGCGGTCCCCGCCGCCGCTAGCCCGCCCGCCGCTCCAGGCCCCGCCGCTCCAGCCACGCCCCCAGCGCCCAGTGCGTCGTGTCGAACGCGAGTTCGTCCCAGGGGATGGCGTCCGGCGCGAACCACCCGATCTCGCTCGTCTCCGACCCGGCCGACCCCTCCCCCAGCGCCCGCGCCTCGTACACGATTACCACCACCCCCGCGTGCGTGCGCGTGTACACGCCCAGCAGCGAAAGCTCGTCGACCTCCAGGTTCGCCTCCTCGCGCGTCTCCCGCGCGGCCGCCTCCTCCGCCGTCTCCCCCACGTCCATGAACCCGCCCGGGAACACCCAGGATCCCAACCGCGGCTCGATCGCACGTCGAACGAGCAGCAGGGCGCCGTCCTCGCGCTCCGGGATCGTGCCCGCCACCGGCCGCGGGTTCAGGTAGTGCACGAACCCGCAGGCGTCGCAGACCAGCCGCGTCATCGTGTCGCCCCGCGGGATACGCTCCGTCAGCTCGCCCCCGCACTGCATGCAGAAGCGGCCGGTCGCGTGCGGGTGGCTCGTCACGAGCCGCGCATCGTGGCGGGCGCGCGCTCCATCCCCAGCGATTCGGGCCCCTCGATCCACTCCTCCCCGTCCGACCACACTTCCTTCTTCCACACGGGCACGCGCCGCTTCACCTCGTTCACGAGCCAGTGCCCCGCCTCGAACGTCGCCGCCCGGTGCCCCGCGCTCACCGCGACCAGCAGGCTGGTCTCGCCGATCTCCAGCCGCCCCGTGCGGTGCAGCACGGCGCTGTCCGTCAGGTCGAATCGCTCGACCGCCTCCTCCGCCAGCTCCTGCATCGTCTTCTCCGCCATCGAGGGGTAGGCGTCGTACACGAGGTGGTCGACCGACCGTCCCTTGTTGGTGTTGCGAACCACGCCCAGGAACACGTCGACCGCACCCGCTTCGTCGCGCCGCACCGCCTCGATCGCTTCCTCTGGGTCGAGCCGCTCCGGCGTCACGCGGATCAGCATCATCAGCCTCCCGATACCGGCGGAATCAGCGCGAGTGTCGCGCCCGCCGGCACCGGCGCGTCCTCTTCGGCGTACTCTTCGTCGACCGCGTACAGCAGCGTCTCGGTGAACTCCGAGATCTGCGGATGCGCCGCCACCAGCCGGTCGCGCACGGACGCCACCGTATCCCCGGCGACGTGCGCCAGCGACAGCTCGCGCGTTCCGACGGCATCGGCCAGCGAGGCGAAGAACAGCACCGTGATAGCCATTCCGGGGATTGTAGCGTGTAGCGCCCGCACCCCCCGGCGGCGTTATCCTCCCCGCCCGTGGCTACCCTGCTCTCCCGCGCCCTCGACCTGCTCTACCCGCCCCGCTGCGTCGGTTGCGCCGCCTTCGGCCACAACCTCTGCGAGGACTGCTCCGCGCTGCTCCTGCCCGCGAGCGGTCCCGGACGTTGCGGTCGCTGCGGTGTGCGGCGCGACGATGAGGGCCGCTGTCCCGACTGCTTCGGCTGGCGCGACCTCGACGGCGCGCGCGCCGCCTTCGAGATGACTGGTCCCGCCCGCCGCGTCGTGCATGGCCTCAAGTTCAGCGGCATCCGCGCCCTCGCGGAGGACATGGCCGATGCGCTCTATCCCGTTGCCGCACAGCTCTCGCCCTCCGCCATCTTCCCCATCCCCCTCCACTCGCGGCGGCGGCGAGCGCGCGGTTTCAACCAGGCCGAGGTGCTCTTCGAGCGCCTCGGTTGGCCGCCCGCCCCCGGCCGCCTCGACCGCGTCCGCCCCACCGCCAGCCAGGTCGGCCTGAGCGCCGGCGAACGCCGCGAGAACGTCGCCGGCGCCTTCCGCTACCGCGGTCCCGACCTCAAGGGAGCCACGGTCGCCGTCCTCGACGACGTTGTCACAACCGGCGCAACCGCGAGCGAGTGCGCTCGCGTCCTCCGCGAGCACGGCGCCGGCCGCGTCTACGCCCTCGCCTACGCCCGCGCCCCCTACCGCACCCCCGCCTCCGGCCGCTCCGACGACTAGGCCCACCCCAGGACCGGTTCGCCACTCGTTGTCGCTACAATGGTCTGTCGATGGCTCTCCCTGCCCAGCCACCCCTCTCGCCCGATGCGTCCGCTGCCGCGGAGTCGCTCGCCCGTGTCCGCAAGGAGATTCACGCCGCGGTCGTAGGCCAGGATGCGCTCATCGACCGGCTCCTGATCGGCCTGCTCGTCTCCGGACACGTACTGGTCGAAGGCGTGCCGGGCCTCGCCAAGAGCCTGACCGTCACCAGCCTCGCGAACGCGCTCGACGTCTCCGGCGTCCGCATCCAGTTCACGCCGGACCTGCTGCCGGCCGACCTGATCGGGACCGAGGTGCTCAACCCCGCCGAGGGAGACTTTGCCATCCGCCAGGGGCCCATCTTCGCCAACATCGTCCTCGCCGACGAGATCAACCGCGCCCCCGCCAAGGTTCAGTCCGCCCTCCTCGAAGCGATGCAGGAGCGGCAGGTCAGCATCGGCGGCCAGACCCTCCCCCTGCCCGACCCCTTCTTCGTCATGGCAACCCAGAACCCGATCGAGCAGGAGGGCACCTACCCCCTCCCCGAGGCGCAGCTCGATCGCTTCCTCCTCAAGGTCCGCGTCGACTACCCCACCCGCCAGGAGGAGCGCGAGGTGCTGGAGCTCGGGCTCGACGGAGGCGCCCCGCCGCCCGTTCGCGCCACCGCCACCCGCGATGAGCTGCTCGCCGCCCGCGACGCCCTCAACAGCGTCGCCCTCGACGAGGCCCTCAAGGACTACTGCGTGCAGATCGTGCAGGCCACCCGCCGGCCCGCTGCCTACCGCCTCCCCGAGCTGCGCACGCTCATCGCGTACGGCGCCTCTCCGCGCGCGACCATTGCCCTCGCCCGCACGGCCCGCGCCCGCGCCCTCCTCGAAGGCCGCGCCTACACCATGCCCGACGACGTGAAGGCGCTCGCCCACGACGTCCTCCGCCACCGCATCGTCACCACCTACGAGGCGGACGCCGAGGAGATCACGACCGACGACATCATCGACCGCGTCCTCGAAGCCATCGAGGTGCCCTGAGGGCCGCCATGCCTGCGTGGTGGCCGCGGCTCCGGCGCCCCCGGCGCGACCCCTCCCGGCCCGCGTCCGACGAAGCGGCCTCGATCGATGGCGCGACCGAGCTCCTGCGGCGCGTACGCGCTATCGAGTTGCGCGCCCGCCGCCTCGTCGACGACCTCTTCCTGGGCGAGTACCACGCCGTCTTTCGCGGCCGCGGCATCGAGTTCGATGAGCTCCGCCCCTACGTCGTCGGCGACGATGTGCGTTCTATCGACTGGAAGTCGTACGCCCGCACGGGCCAGCCCCTCGTGCGGCGCTACCGTGAGGACCGCGACCTGACCGTGCTCTTCGCCGTCGACGTGAGCGCTTCGCAGACCGCGGGCGCGGCCGAGCGCTCGAAGGCCAGTCTCGCGGCCGAGCTGTGCGCCGTCTTCGCGCTCGCCGCCATCCGCAACAACGACCGCGCCGGGCTCCTGCTCTTCGCCAGCGCCCCCGAGCGCTACCTGCGGCCCGCCGGCGGCAGCGTCCATGTGCTGCGCCTCGTGCGCGAGGTCCTCTCGGCCCGGCCTGAGACGCGGGGCACCGACCTCGGCGCCGCTCTCGAGTACCTGACGGGCGTTCAGCGCCGGCGCGCCACCCTCTTCATCATCTCCGACTTCCTCACCGAGGGGTACGCCCGCGCCCTCCGCGCAGCCGCCCGCCGCTTCGACATCATCGCCGTCCGCATCCGCGAGCCCCTGGACGGACAGCTTCCCGCTGCCGGAATCGTGCGGGTCGCCGATGCCGAGGGCGGCCCCGCCTACGAGGTCGACAGCGACGACGAGGCCGTGCGCGAGGCCTACGCCGCTCGCGTCCGCGAGATCGACGCCGAGCGCGAACGCCTCTTCGGCGAGCTCGGCATCGACGAGATCTCCATCGTCACCGGCGAGGACTACGTGCGTGCGCTCCTCGCCTTCTTCCGCCGTCGCGCCCGGGCCGTCGCGTGAGACGCCTCGCCTTCCTCTGCGTGCTCGCCGCCGTGCTGGCGGTTCCCGCGCTCGCCTCCGCGCAAGATCCCGAGGCGACCGTCTCGCGGTCTTTCGCCGCCATTGGCGAGCCGGTCGTCGTCACGATCAAGCTCGACGCCCCCGCCGACGCCGTCGTCGAAGTCGACCCGGCCGCCGGCTCCTGGGGCAATGTCCGTGTCGTGCGGGTTCTCTCGCAATCCGCGACGGCGATCGATGGGGGACTGCACCACGAGATCGAGGTGCTCGTGGCCCCCTTCGCCCCCGGCTCGGTGACCTTCCGCCCGGCGGTCGTCGTCACCACCGACGCCGGCTCCCTCCCCGCCACGCTCCCCACCCTCACCGTTGAGGTGCCCTCCACCCTCTCGCCCGGTGAGCCGCTGGCGCTCTCCCCCCTCCCGCCGCCCGTCCCCATCGAAGGCGCGCAGTCCGTCTGGCTCTGGCCCGGGATCGCCCTCGGCGGGTTCGTCGCGGTCGTGATCGCCGCCCTGGCCGCCGTGCTCGCCCGCCACTGGTGGCGAAACCGGCCCGTCGATGCGGACGAGGTCGCCCCCGAGCCGCCCCCTGCTGCCGACGAGGTCCTGGCCGGCGCCGAAGCGCTGCTCGAGACCGACGCCGCCGGCGCCTATCGCGCCATCTCCAGCGCCGTCCGCCGGATCCTTGGCGAGCGCTATGAATTCCCCGCCCAGTCCCTCACGGCCGCCGAGCTGGAAACACGCATGGCCGCTGCCGGTGTCGACGGCTGGGAGGAACGCATGGCGCGCGAGCTGCTGCGGGAGTGCGACGCCGTCGTCTATGCCGGCTACCGCCCCGCGGTGGAGCGCCGCGTGGCCGACCTCCGGATCGCCCGCGAGATCATCGGAGGGACCGGCTGATGCACTTCGCCGACCCCTGGCTGCTGCTCCTCGCGCTGGTCGCCGTACCCCTCGCCATCGCCCGCTGGCGCGGGACCCCACCCGTCATCGCCGTGCCCTTCGCCCTCGGCCTGGGCGACGCCCCCACGGGCTGGCGCGTCCGCGCCCGGCGGCTGCTGCCGCTCCTGCGCATCGCCGCCATCCTGCTGCTCGTGGTCGGTCTCGCCCGTCCCCGAATCGGCGAGGCCGAGACGCTCGTCCCCGCCGAGGGCGTCGACATCGCGCTTGCCATCGATGTGTCCAGCAGTATGGCCACCAACCCGTTCAGCAACGACAACACCCGCCTCGACTCCGTGAAGGAGGTCATTCGAGGCTTCATCGCCACCCGCGAGAACGACCGCGTCGGCCTCGTCGCCTTCCAGCGCGAGGCGCTCCCGCTCGCGCCCCTCACCCTCGACTACGACGCCCTCGACACCATCGTCGCCGACCTCGGCTCCGACCTACTCCCCGACGGCACCGGCATCGGCGTGGGTATTGCCAGCGCGCTCTCGATGCTGGAGGAGTCCGGCGCTTCCAGCCGCATCGTGATCCTCCTGACCGACGGGCGTCACAACGCCGACTCCATCAGCCCCGACGAAGCCGCCGAGATCGCGGCTGCCCTCCGCATCCGCGTGTACACCATCGGCGTCGTCGAGGACCGGGACCGGCCCTCGGGCTTCTCCCCCGCGACCATCGATGCGGACCTGCTCGCATTCATCGCCGACCACACCGGCGGCAGGTATTTCGAGGCGGCGACGCCGGAGGACCTCGTCGAGGTCTACGACGAGATCGCCTCGCTGGAGACGAGCCGCGTGGGGGACGAGACCTTCGCGCGCCACAGCGAGCTCGGCCTCTGGCTGATCGCCGCGGGCGCGGTGCTCTTGCTCGGCGAGCTCGGGCTCGGCCGCACCTGGCTGAGGAGGACGCCCGCATGAGCGACCTCAGCTTCGGCCGTCCACTCTGGCTGCTGCTGGTCCCCGGCGCGCTCGTGCTCCTCCCGTTCGCGTGGGTGGTGGCGAACCGGGCCTTCACCGCCGCGACCGCCCTCACACGCCAACCGCCGAGACCGCGCCGCGTCGCCACCGTTGTGCTCGTCCTCGCGGTCGTGCTTGCCGCCCTGGCCGCCGCCCAGCCCCGCTGGGGCGAGCGCAGCGCCACCGTCCAGAGCGGCGGCGCCCAGCTCGTCGCCGTCCTCGATGTCTCCCGCAGCATGGGCGCGACCGATGTCGCGCCCTCGCGCCTGGCCGCCGCCCGCACCGCCCTCGCCGAGACCTTCACCCGGCTCCGCGGTGATCGCGTCGCCCTGGTCGTGTTCGCCGGCGACGCCCGCCTTCGCTTCCCGCTCACGAGCGACCTGCAGGCCGCCGCCACCGTCGTCGAGACCGTTGAGGGAGGCACACTGCTCCTCGAACGCGGGACGAGCGCCGCTTCCGGCCTCGACCTCGCCCGCGAGCTCTTCGACGAGGAGACAAGCGGGGGTCGCCTCGTCTTGCTCGTCTCCGACGGCGAGAGCCTTGGTGGGGACCCCTCCGCCAGCGCCGCCGCGCTTGCCGCCGACGGCATCGACGTGCTCGTCGCGGGCGTCGGCACGCCTGCGGGCGGCCCCGTTCCCATCCGCCACCCCGTCAGCCGCGAGATGGAGCCGCTCCTGAACGACTCGGGCGAACCCGTCATCACGCGCCTCGATGAAGCCGGCCTCCGCGCCATCGCCCAGGCGGGCGGCGGCCGCTACCTCGGCGCGGACCCCGACGCCCTTGCCGGGGTCGTACGCGCCCGCGTCGCCGGGCTGGATCAGGCGACCTACAACGCGACGACCATCTCCCTTCCGATCGAGCGATTCCACTGGTTCGCGGCTGCGGCGCTCGTGCTGGTGCTGCTGGGAACGGCGGTCGAGTGGCGCGCCTTCGCGCGCTGGCGGACCGCTCCGGCGCTGGCCGCTGTCGTTGGGATGGCGTTGGCCCTCTCCGCCTGCGCGACTGCCGCTTACAGCCTCAACGAGCGCGCCCTGGAGGCCCTGGAAGGTGGCGACCTCGATACCGCCATCGAACTCCTCTACGAGGCCCAGGCGGAGGATCCCCAGGATGGCCGCATCGCCCTGAACCTGGCGGCCGTCCTCGATGAGGCAGGCCGCTACGAGGAGGCGGTCCGCGCCGCCCGTCGCGCCCTGAACGACCGCGACGCCGGGATCGCGGCCGCCGCCTACTCCAGCCTCGGCCACCATCTCTTCGCCCTGGGCGAACTGGAGGAGGCGCTCGAAGCGTTCACCGAGGGCCTCCTGCTTACCCCCGGGGACGACGTCCTCCGTCGCGACTTCGAGGTCGTCTGGCGCCTCCTCCACCCTCCTCCCCCGCCGGAGCAGCAGACGGCCGCCGAGCCGCCCGAGGGAGACTCCGGCGAAGGCGAGGAACCCCCGGAAACCCAGCCCGCCCCCGGTCCCGACGGCCCGCAGGCCGGTGGCGGCGAGGGCGGTCAGGAAGCGCTCTCGCCGGAAGCCCTCGAGGAGCAGCTCGCCGCGATCGACGCCGAGGTCGCCCAGCTACGCGAGGAAGCGGGCGAGGTGCTGAGCGCCCGCGAGGCGCTCGCCATCCTCGAATTGCTGGAGGAACGCAGCCGTCTCTCCGCACAGAATCCCGTCCGCGGAGCCTGGACCGACGCCAGTGACTATTGATCGGTCCCGTACGCTGGTGGGGGGTCTGTCATGAGCGACGCCGCCCCGGGCTTCGGCGAGGTCATCGCGCAGTTCGCCTTCGATGCGCCCTGGTACGGCCTGCTCCTTGCCGCCGCGGGTTTCTACGGAGTTGCGTGGTTCCGCGTGCGCGCGGAACGCCCCCGCGTCCCTCCCCGTGTCTGGCAGCTCTCCGCGTTCATGCTGGGGTTGGCGCTGATCTTCCTCGCCACGCAGTCACCCCTCGAGCACTACGGCAACCAGCTCCTCTGGACCGACTTCGCCGGGATGCTGCTCCTCACGATGATCGCCCCTCCCCTCCTCCTCCTTGGCTCGCCGCTCACGCTCGCCTTCCGCGTGAGCGGCCCGCGCGGACGCGCCCGGCTTCGCCGCCTGTACCGCGGGCGAACGGCCCGGATCGTGGCCATGCCCATCGTCTCGTGGCTCCTGTTCGCCGTCGTTACCTACGCCTGGCAGTTCATGGGCATCACCGAAGATGCCGCCGAGAACGTCTTCGTGCGCGATGTGCAGCAGCTCTCCCTGCTCGCCGTCTCCCTGCTCTTCTGGTGGCCCGCCCTCTGCGCCGACCCCGTCCCCTGGCGGATGAGCCATCCCCTGCGGGTCCTCTACGTCGCCGTCGAGATGACGCACAAGGGGCTGTTCGGGGGCATGTTCCTGAGCCTCAACACCCCCGTGCATGAGACGTTCGCGGCCAACACGCCTGCCTGGGGCCCCTCGCCCATGATGGACCAGCGCCTCGCCATCCTCGTGCTCTGGGTGGGGGGAAGCCTCGTGTTCCTGGTCGCCCTCGCCGCCATCGCCGTGAGCTGGATCTGCTTCGAGGCGCGCCAGTCGCATCGCGTCGACCGCCGCCTCGATGCGCTGCGCGAGGCCCGGCGCGCACGCGAACGCGCCCTGGGTGGCGCCTTCGAGCGCCCCTAGGCCCGCTGGCCTGCTAGATGCCGAGCTCGCCCCACAGTTCGCTCGCCTGCTTCTGGAGCTCGGCCCGGAAGTCGGGATGCGCGACGCTGATCAGCTCGGCCGCGCGCTGGCGGTGGTTCTTGTCGAGCAGCCGCGCCACCCCGTACTCGGTCACGATCGTGTCCGCCAGGTAGCGCGGGATCGTCACGAGCGTGCCCGCCTCGTGCTTCGCCACGATCTTCGAGAGCGAGCCGTCGAGCGCGGTCGAGCGCAGCACCGTGATGGCGCGTCCGTCCGGGCAGAGCGCCGCGCTGATGTGCGTGTCCGGCTGCCCGCCCGTCCCGTTGATCATCTGGCCGCCGTAGCGGTCCTCGCTCGCGATCTGGCCCAGCAGGTCGACCGCCACGGCGCTGTTGACCGAGGTCATCTGGCTGTTCTGCGACATCAGCGCCGGGTTCAGCAGGTAGTTCGGGTCGTACACCTCGAACGCCGGGTTGTCGCGGATGATGCCGAGGTCCACGCCGTCGCAGCCTGTCCACGCGACCGCCACGCAGCGGTCCCTGTGGATGGTCTTGCGCGAGTTGTCGATGTTGCCGCGCGCCCAGAGCTGCGCCAGCCCCGGCGACCCAAGCTCCGTGTGCACGCCAAGGTGGTGTGCGTTGTCGAAGGCGCCCGCCTTGAACATGAGCGCGCTCGGTGTGCCCACGCCCACCTGGATCGTGTCCCCGTCGCGGATCAGGGGCGCCAGGTTGTGCGCGATCGCCTGCGCTTCGTCGTCGACCTCCGCGAGCCCGAACGCCTGCCGCACGATCTTCGGCGGGAGCATGTGGTACATGCCTTCCGCCAGCGCGATCTGGTCCAGGCTCGCCATCCCGAGCAGCTCCAGCAGCTCGGCGCGGTTCTCCTCCGGCGCCTGCGTCTCCACCCGCTCCCGCACGGCATCGACGTTCACCGGCGCGATGGCGCCCTCGATCAGCGCGGCGAACTCGCTCACGTGGACCCAGAGGTCGCCGTGGCCGGGCGTGATGTTCGGGTCGATCATCCCGATCGTCTTCTCGCAGCGCTTCGTGTACGACTTCCGCGTCCACATGTGCACCCCGAACTGCACGTACCCCTGCTCGTTCGGCTCGCTCACCGAGGTGATCTGCACATCGGGAAGGCGCGCCTCTTCCCGGCCCGCGTCGTGCGCCTTCATCCCGAGCATGAACGTGTTCGGGAGGTAGGTGGCGATCTTCGCGTCGTGCGCCGCCCGCAGCGGCTCCCCGATGAACAGCTCGATCTCGCGCTCGCCGTTCTGTCCCGGCCCGAAGAGGCGAGGCTCCGTCGGCGCCAGCGCGCGCACGTCCAGGCGGTTCAGCTGCTCCGCGCGGTCTGCCAGCGCCGCGCCCAGCTGTCCGGGCGTCAGCACGCCCATCGTGACGAGGTCGCCCTCGCCGATGAGGGCCATGGCCTCCTCGACGCTGCAGAGCCGTTCCTTGTAGGCCTCCCGCCAGTCTCCTGAGTGCGTCATGGCCTCGCTCCTAGGTGAAGTTGAAGTTGAACCCCCGCGGATCCTCGTACGAGGGCGGCTCGGGCTTCTTGTACTGGACCTCGATCTCGTCCGTGTCCTCGTTGTAGCGCACGGGGAAGGAGGCGACCGGCCGGAACGCCGGCAGCGACTTCGCCGCGCCGTCGCGTACGTCGAACTTGGCGCCGTGGCGGGGGCAGTCGATCTCGTAGCCGACCAGCCTGCCCTGCCCGAGCGGTCCGTCGTCGTGCGAGCAGCGGTTCTCGATGGCGTAGTACCCCTCCACCAGATGCACGAGCACGATCGAGTCCTCTCCGAACTCGATGATCGCGCTCTCGCCCGGCTTCAGCATGTTTGCCGGACCCACGGGCGTGAAGGGGGTCTCGCTGTCGGTCTGCTCGCTCATCCGCTCGTGCTCCTGCCGTGAGGCAAGCGAGCCGCGACCCATGGGCCGCGGCTCGCCGGTCTGGTCCCGCGCCGGTCCTAGCGGTCCGGCCCGTAGATGTAGTCGTCGATCGTCTTGTGCATGTGGCGGATGCGCCGCTCGCGGTAGTTGATGAGCAGGCCCTTGTAGGCCCGCGAGTTCATCCCCTTCTGCACGCGCGGCAGGTTGTACGAGTCCTGGTCGAGGACGAGTCCGATGGAGATTTCGCCGTGCTTGTGCGTCGTGTGCGCCGGACGCGGCGGGGGATCCGCTCCGTCCGGGATACGCGCGTAGTTCTGCAGGTCGAAGTACATCTTGTTCGGGTCCGTCGGGTGCGGACGCTGCCGGAACACCATCACGCCCGTGTGGTGCGTGTTCAGCGTGATGCTCGGGAAGATGTAGTAGTGGTAGTCGTCCGTCATCTGGTCGTCGTTCAGCTCTGAGACGTCGATCCCGCGCGCTTCGGTGTTCTCGCGGGCCGCCACCTGTATGGCGGTGCGGACCTCTTCCGGCGTCCCATCGAACTCATCCGCGTCGATGCCGGCGCCGCGCAGCATCTGCTTCAGTCCATGCGTGAGCTCATCCTGGTTCTGGTAGCGGGGACTCAGCAGCCCAAAGGGAACCAGGTAGCGGTTGTGCCGCTCGTACAGGTCGATCTGCACATGGATGTCGTCCAGCGACTCCAGGATCTGCGGGTGGATGCCCTGCACGTGGTAGACCTCGTTGAAGGCGTCCACCGAGGCCTTCCAGTTGGTGTCCCACTCGATCGTCTTGTCCTGGACGATGTACATCTTCTCGAAGTGATACGGGTCGATGTGCTCCGGCAGCACGCCCAGGAACTCCTCGAGGGGCTCCGCGTCCGGGTTCATGTTGAACCAGACCCAGCCCGCCCAGGTGTCGCAGGGCACCTCGACGAGGGCCGTCTCCTGGGGGACGCCCTGGGTGAAGGTGTCCTCGTCCGGGACGAACTTCTTGGAGCCGTCGAGGTTGAACTCGAAGAAGTGGTAGGCGCACTGGAACGACTCCGCGTGACCCATGCCGGGGTTGCGGATCTGATTCCCGCGGTGCGGGCAGACGTTATAGAACGCGCGGACCTTGTCTTCCGCCTCGCGCACGATCAGGAACGACTCGGGACCCAGCTCGGTCGTGAAGTAGTCGCCCACGTTGGGGATGTCCTGCTCCCGACCGGCGACGTTCCACACCTTCGTCCACATGCGCTCCCACTCAAGCTCCATGAACTCCTTCGAGGTGTAGCGCTCCTTCGGGATCAGCTCGGTGCCCAGCAGGGGCTCCGGCGCTTTCTCCTGGGGTGTGCCCTTCACTCGTGCTTCAACAACCATGCCTTGACTCCTTGGATTCTTCGCCCGTGTGGGTCACGCGGACGCCTGTGGACAGGTACCCCGATGGTACGCGAAACACGTTCGTTCCGCCCCTTCGAGCGCTAGTACGAACCCGGCGTGGGCACGATCTCCGTGCCCATCTCCTCGGGCTCCATGCCCAGCGTGATGAGCACCTTGGAGAGGCTCATGAAGAGCCCCACGCCCAGCGCCATCTCGACAATCTCGGGATCGCTGAAGTGCTCCCGCAGCCGCGCCTGCACCTCCGGCGTCACCTGCCTGGGGTCCCCGATGATCGCATCCGTCAGGGCGATTGCCGCCTTGTCCCGCGAGGACAGGTCAGACTCTTCGTAGCCGTCCTCGATCTCCGTTACCTGGTCTTCGGTCAGTCCTTGCTCACGCGCCACGGCGAAGCGAACGTTCTTTCAGTAGCCGCAGTCCGTCACGCGGGCGTTTCGCATCCGCGTGACCTCCTTGGTGCGGTGGTCGAGGGCGCCCTTGCTCCAGAACGTCCCGTAGAGCATCCCGAAGGCGCCCGCCAGGCCCGGCTGGTGCGCCAGCGCCGTGCCGAAGCTGGCCTCCTCGCCCGGTATCGCTGAATTCACTCGTGGTTTGGTCGACATCGCGTCCTCCTTCGGGACATCAGTAGATCGGCCCCTCGCTCGAGGCCGGCGCCGGCGCCTCGACCGGCGCGGGCTCCGTGCCCAGCGCCAGGCGCAGGCGGCAGTTCGCATCGAACAGCGCCACGCCGATCGTCAGCGCCACTACGCCAGACTCGCCGAAGTGCGCGTTCAGATCCGCGTACTCTTCGTCGGTCAGGTCGTGGTGCTGCCAGGGCATCTTCTCGGCCAGCGTCAGCGCCGCTCGCTCCTGCTCGCTGAACAGGTCGCTGCCGGACCAGTCCGCGAGCGCGACGACCTGCGCGTCACTCACCCCGGCGCCGGCGTGGCGAACGGCCAGCTCGGCCTCGCAGTCGTGCAACTGCGCGACCCGCAGCCGGCACAGCTCGAGCAGGCTCGCGGGCAGCAGCTCCTCGTCCCAGAGCTTGCCGTAGAAGGCCGCGTACAGATCGCGAAGCTCGGGCCGCAGGCCCAGCGCCGCATCGAAGGGCGCGCTGCTGTCTTCCGCCTTGAGCCAGGTCACGGGCGCATTCTCAGGCCGCGACCCCCACCGCCGCAACGCCGCTCCGCGTCACGTCGTCGCAACCTGCGGGATTCGCACCCGCCCCAGCCGCTGCGCGACCTCCGTGATCCCGACCGCGAACGTCGCCGGAACCAGCTCTCCCCGCTCGATGGCCGAGACGAACATCGGCAGGATCGTCAACAGCACGCGGATGCGTACCGACTCGCGCGCGTGCCACTCCTCCGACACCCGCCCCTCGGCCACCATCTCCTCCAGGTCCTTCGGCAGGTAGACCCCGCCCCGGCGCGCGTACGCCATTGTCGCGATGACCGCCATCGCGCGCGGGTCGAGGTCGGTGCGATGGAAGCCGGCGCTCTGGCTGGCCGGAAACCGCTGGATTGCTCCCTGCACCTCCTGGTGCAGCGCCTCCGCCTCCACGGCCGCCCCCGCGATTGCCCCCTCCGGGTCCTCCAGCTCCGACGTCAGCAGCGCGCCGCCGGCCAGCTCAGCTTCCGCCGCGGCCGTCACGTCCTCGATGCTCGCGCCGTCCGCGGCGAGCGCCTTCAGGTGGTCGATCAGCGCGCCCATGACCGCCTCCGCGATCGCGTCCTGCCCCTACTGTACAGCCGCGAGAAGGCCCTCGGCGGCACCGGAAGAGCCTAGACGTGCAGCACCCGGTCGTAGGCGTCGAGCACCGACTCGTGCATCGCCTCCGAGATGGTCGGGTGCGGGAACACCGTCTCCATTAGCTCCGCCTCGGTCGTCTCCAGGCCCATGGCCACGACGAACCCCTGGATCATCTCCGTGACGTCCGGGCCCACCATGTGCGCCCCGAGCAGCTCGTCCGTGTCCGCGTCGAACACGGTCTTCACCATGCCGCCGGTGTCGCCCACGGCGATCGCCTTGCCGTTCCCGACCAGTGGAAAACGTCCGACCCGGACGCTGAAGCCGGCTTCCTGCGCCGCAGCCTCGGTCAGGCCCACGCTCGCGACCTGCGGGTGGCAGTAGGTGCAGCCGGGAATGCGCCGCCGCTCCATCGGGCGCGCCGAGGGCAGCCCCGCGATGCGCTCCACGCAGATGACGCCCTCGTGCATCGCCTTGTGCGCCAGCAGTGGCGGCCCCGCCACGTCGCCGATGGCGTACAGCCCCGGTTCGCCCGTCTCCAGCCACTCGTTCACGACGATCGCCCCGCGATCGACCGTGGCCGCCGTCGCTTCGAGCCCGAGACCCTCGACGTTGCCGGTCACGCCCACGGCCAGGATGGCGCGGTCGAAGGTCGCCTCGACCGTGCCGTCCTCGGTCGCGATCGTCGCCGTCACGCTGTTGTCGCCTTTCTCCAGCGATTCCACCGTGGCGTTCGTGTGCATCGTGATGCCGTGCTTCTCGAACTCCTCGCGGGCGAAGGCGGAGATCTCCTCGTCCTCCACCGGCAGGATGCGCGGCAGCACCTCCACCACCGTCACCTCCGCCCCGAGCGACCGGTAGAAGCTCGCGAACTCCACGCCGATCGCCCCCGACCCGATGACCAGCAGCGAATCCGGCATCATCGTTGGGACCATCGCTTCCTTGTACGTCCAGACCAGCTCGCCGTCGGGCTCCAGGCCCGGCAGCGAACGCGGCCGCGCGCCCGTCGCAAGGATGATGTTGTCGGCGCCCAGCTCGGCCACGGTCTCGCCGTCCTTCTCGACGACGATCCCGCCTCCGCCGGTCAGCCGCGCCGCGCCGTCGAACACCTGGATCTTGTTCTTCCGCATCAGGAACTTGACGCCGCTGTTGAGCTGGCGCGCCACCGAGCGTGAGCGGCTCACGACCTTGTCCAGGTCGAACGAGGCTTCGGCTGTCAGGCCGTAGCGCTCCGCGTCCTGCATCTCCCGGTAGAGGTCGGCCGTGTGCAGGAGCGTCTTGGTCGGGATGCAGCCCCAGTTCAGGCAGATGCCCCCCAGGTGCTCCCGTTCCACGAGGGCCGTCTCCAACCCCAGCTGGGACGCGCGAATCGCGGCTACGTAGCCGCCCGGGCCGCCTCCCACCACTACGACATCGAACGTTGTTTCCGCCATCGTGCCCCTCCCCTAGACCAGCAGCCGGAACGGCGCTTCGAGGTAGTCCTTCACCGAAGCCAGGAACTGCGCCGCCGGGGCGCCGTCGAGGGCGCGGTGGTCCCACGTCAGGCTCAGCGTCATCGCTTTCTGCCGGACGGGACGCTCACCCTCCCAGCCCACGTCGTCGCGCAGGCGGTTCACGCCGAGGATGCCCACCTCGGGCGGGTTCAGGATGGGCGTGAACGAGTCCACCCCGAACATGCCCAGCGTCGACACCGTGAAGGTGCCGCCCGCCATGTCGTCGAGCCCGAGTTTGCCCTCGCGCGCCAGCCCCGCCAGCCGCGAGGACTCCAGTGCGATCTCCTTGAGCCCGAGCTGGTCGACGTGCCGCACGACCGGCACGACCAGCCCCTCGTCGAGCGCGACGGCCATGCCCACGTGGACCTCGCCCCGCAGGTTCATCTCCGTGCCGAGGAACTGCGCGTTCATGCGCGGGTGATCGAGCAGTGCCTTCGCTGCCGCCTTCATCACGATGTCCGTGTACGAGGGCCGCACGCTATCGCCGGCCCACTCCTCGATGAGCTGGCTGCGCAGCTTCACGCAGTCGTCCATGGCCACGTCCATGTCCATGGTCAGCTGCGCCGTCTCCTGCAGGCTCGCGTACATGCGCTCCGCGATAACCTTGCGCATGCCCCGCACCGCCATCACCTCGTCCTCGCGCGCCGCCGCTGGAGCGGCGGCTGCTGCCGTTGGTGCGACCGCGGGCGCCCCGCCCGCTGCCGCCGCCTCGACGTCTTCCTTCGTGATGCGTCCGCCGGGGCCGGTTCCCGTCACCGTCGACAGGTCCACGCCCAGCGCCTCCGCCCGCTTCCGCGCGAGCGGCGAGGCCGGCGCCGGGGCGCCTGCCGGAGCAGCTGCGGGCGCCGCTGCCGCCGCCTCGTGCGCGGTGCGAACATCGTCTTCGGTCACGCGCCCGCGCGGCCCGGTCGCGGTAACGGTCGCGAGGTCCACGCCGAGCTCCTTCGCAAGCCGCCGTGCTGCCGGCGAAGCCGGCACGCGCTCGCCCTCGGCTCGCGCCGGGGCGGTGGCCGCCTCGGCCGCCGGGGCTGCTACTGCTGCGGGCTCGGGCGCCGCGGGCGCTGCGCTCGCGCCTCCCGCGGGAGCGCCGGGGAGCACGTCCGGGATCTCCTCGTCGGCTGCGTAGATCCAGCCGACGACGTCGCCCGGGTCGACGGTAGTCTCGGCCGGCACGAGGTGCCGCACGATGCCGGCGGCCTCCGCCTCGACCTCCATCTCGACCTTCTCGGTCTCGAGCCGGTAGAGGTCCTCGCCGAGCTTCACCTCGCCCCCGTCGGGGATGTGCCACTCGGCTACGGTTCCCTCCGTCATCGTCATGCCGAGCTTCATCATGTAAATCTCGGTTGGCATCTCATCCCCCGTCCTGTTGGAGTTTCTGTTCCTCTGGCGAGCCGCCGGCCGCCTCGTCGTTGCGATACAGACCCACGCACGCTGCATACTCCAGCGTCGCGTGGACATCGATGACCCAAGGACCATCCCGGGCTACCCGGAGTGTAGCCGCTTGCCCCGGTTTCAACACACGCTCGCGTTCGCCGTCGAAGGCGAGGACGCCCGGTCCCGTCACGGTGACCGGCTCCCCGAGCGCGAGCCGGGTGTGCGACCGCACGGCTATCGGCTCGTACAGCCCCGGCGCGATCGGCGCGATCAGGGAGACGCCCCCCTCGCCCGGCCCCAGGCTCAGGTGTAGCGCCTCGTCCTCGTCCGGCGTTAGCGGCGCGAGCAAGCCCCCGATAGAGGTGATCCCGACCGCCGACGGCTCCGCCCGCGTGACGACTGCCTCGCGCAGGCGCTCGCCGCCCCAGATCGCGCGCGAGCCGACGAAGCGGTCCGCTGCCAGTACGGCGTCGACGAGGGCGATGTCGTCGCGCTCGCCTTCGATCTCGACGTGCACTGCCTTCACCTGCCGCGCGACCCGCTCCAGCGGAACCTGGCCGCTCGCGACCAGCCCCGCTGCCGAGCCCGCGACCGTCGCCTCCACCATGGTCGGGAAGACGTTGTTCGTGCCCGTCGAGACGGGCACGAGCGGCGCGTCGGTCCAGCCGAGCGCGAAGGCCCGGTTCGTGCCGTCGCCCCCGAGCGTGATGACCGCTCCGCAGCCCTCCGCCTGCATCGCTTCAGCGGCGCGGATGGTGTCGAGCGTGCTGGCGGTGTGCGTCGCCTCCACGGCGACGAAGGTGGCCTCGTCGCCGAACTCCTCGGCGGCCGCGGCCGTGATGCCGTGGGTGTCGGGCATGTAGCGGAAGTCGCGCACGCCACTCGCCAGCGCGCCAACGATGGCGCGCCGCACGATCGCGCGCTTCTCCTGGTTGTCGAAGACCGACGCGCGCGCAACGAGGCGGCGGATGTCCTTCCCCGAAGCGGGGTTGGCGGCGATCCCGAGCGGGCGCGAGGTCGTCAGGGCTACCCCGTCCCGAGGATCTGCCGCGCCTCGGCCGCGATGCGCTCGGCGTTCGGCACGTACGTCTGCTCCAGCACCGGGCTGAACGGCACGGGCGAGAATGGCGCCGCCACGCGGCCCACCGGCGCATCGAGATAGTCGAAAGCCAGCTCTGCGATCTGCGCCGCGATCTCCGCGCCGACCCCGCCGAAGCGGACCGCCTCGTGCACGACGAGGGCGTTATGCGTCTTCGAGACCGAGTTGATGATCGTCTCCGTGTCGAGCGGCTGTAGCCACAGCGGGTCGATCACCTCGGCGCTGACGCCTTCGCCCTCGAGGATGTCGGCGGCCTTCGTCGCCTCGTGGATCATCCGTCCGTGGGCCACGATCGTGAGGCTGTCGCCTTCGCGCAGCACGTTGGCCTTGCCGATGGGGAGCGTGTACGGCTCCTCCGGTACCTCGCCCGGAAGCGCCATCAGGCCCTTGCACATCACGACGAACACCGGGTTCGGCTCGCGCGCGGCGGTGATGATCGCGCCCTTCACGTCGTAGGCCGTCGCCGGCATCACGACCTTCAGGCCCGGCGTGTGGCAGAGCCATGCCTCCAGGCTCTGGGAGTGCTGCGCCGCGAGGTTCATGCCCGCGCCCGACATCGTCAGGACGGTCACCGGCAGCGTCGCCTTGCCGCCGAACATGTACCGCATCTTCGCGAGCTGGTTCACGATCTCGTCCATGCACTCGCCGATGAAGTCCATGAACATGATGTCCACGATGGGCTTGAGGCCCGTGGCCCCGGCCCCCACCGCCAGCCCGATGATGCCGGACTCGCTGATGGGCGTGTCGATGACGCGGTCCGGCCCGAACTCGTCGAGCAGGCCGCGGTAGATGCCGAACACGCTGCCGGCCCCGGCAACGTCCTCGCCGGCCATGAACGCCAGCGGTTCTTCCTGGAGCGCCTGGCGGACGCCCTCCGTGATCGCGAGGGTGTAAACGAGCTGCCGCCCAGCGGGCGCCTCTGCTGCGGTCATTGATTCGCTCCTAACTCGCCGCCGTGGGCGTGTAGACGTCGTTGAGCAGGTCTGCCGGGTCCGGCAGCGGGCTGTTCTCGGCGAACTCGATCGACTCCGTGATGTCCGCCATCACCGCGTCGTGCACCGCCTGGATCTCCTCGGCGGTCATGACGCCCATCTCGATCATCCGCTGCTCGTGCTGCGGGATCGGGTCGCGTGCGCGCCACTCCTCGAGCTCCTCGTCGGTGCGGTAATGCAGGCCGATGCCGCGCAGGCCGACATGGTCCACGAAGCGGTAGGTCTTGCACTCGACCAGCGTGGGGCCGCCGCCCGTGCGCGCGCGCTCGATCGCCTCGCCCGCGGCCTCCCAGACCGCGACCGCGTCCATGCCGTCGCAGATCACGCCCGGCATGCCGTAGCCGGCGGCGCGGTCGGCGACATCACTGATTGCCTGGTGCTCCGCCTGCGGGGTGAACTCGCCGTAGCCGTTGTTCTCACAGACGAACACGACCGGCAGCTTCCAGATGGCGGCCATGTTCGCCGCCTCGTGGAAAGCGCCCTCGTTCGTCGCGCCGTCGCCGAAGAAGGGGACGGCCACGTTCATGCGGTCGCGCCCTTCGACGCGGGCGAGGTACTTGTTCGAGAAGGCGGCGCCGACGGCGATGGGCGGGCCCGCCGCCACGATGCCGTTCGCGCCCAGCATGCCCGCATCCACGTTGGAGATGTGCATGCTGCCGCCGCGGCCCTTGTTGTAGCCGGTCTCCCGGCCGTACAGCTCCGCGTACATCTTCTTGAACTCGCCGCCCTTGGCCACCAGGTGCCCGTGGCCGCGATGCGTGCTCGTGATCTGGTCCTGGTCGCTGAGGTGCACCATCACACCCGAAGCGACGGCTTCCTCGCCGATGTACAGGTGCAGCGCCCCGGGGGACTTGCCCTGCTCCATCAGCTTGCCCGCCTCTTCCTCGAAGTGGCGAATTCGCACCATCCGGAGATGCAGGTCCTTCAGGACCTCCTCGCTTGGTTCCATTGCCTGGCTGCTGTTGGCCACGGCCGCCTCCGCGCACAGTGGGATAGAGACGCCGTCGCGGGCGTCCGAGCGCCCGCGCATCGTACAGGACCGCTCCCACTGGACAAAGGCGCGCCGCCCCATCCCCCCGCACTTTCCGTGTAGGGCGCGACTCTCTAGAATCGCGCCCTGCCAACGAGGCGGCCGCGGCCATGGATCCGCCCGGTCGCACCCAACACAAGGGAGGTTCCCCACACCATGGATCTTGGACTGCAAGGCAAGAAGGCTCTCGTCACGGCTGCCAGCCAGGGCATCGGCAACTTCATCGCCAACACCCTCGCCGCGGAAGGCGCCGATGTCGCCATCTGCGCCCGCACCGCCGACCGCGTCGCATCCGCCGTCGAAGGCCTCAAGGCCCACGGCACCAACGTCTGCGGCGCCGCTTGCGATGTCGGTGACGGCGATGCCCTCAAGGCCTGGGTCGAGGCCAGCGCCGCCGAGCTCGGCGGCATCGACATCTTCGTCAGCAACGCCTCCGCCGGCGGCGGCGGCACGCTCTGGAACGAGCACTTCGCCATCGACATGATGGGCACGGTCAACGGCGTCGACGCCGCTGTCCCGTTCCTCACCGAGTCGGAGTCTCCCAGCGTCGTCATCATCAGCACCTCGGCCGCCGTCGAGGCCTTCCCGCCGCCGCCCGCCACCTCGGCCGGCGCCTACGGCGCGATGAAGGCCGCGCTGCTGAACTACTCGGCCTTCGCCGCCCAGCAGCACGCTGGCGCGGGCATCCGCTTCAACGTCGTCTCGCCCGGCCCCACCTATTTCGAGGGTGGTCCCTGGCACAACATCGAGCAGGCCATGCCGCCGTTCTTCGAGATGATCGCGAACGGCATCCCCCTGCGCAGCAAGACCAAGCCCGACACGCTCGCCGGCCAGATGGGCACCGGCCAGGAAGTCGCCAACGTGGCCGCCTTCCTCGCCAGCCCGGCTTCCAGCCACACCACCGGCACCAACGTTGTCGTCGACGGCGGCTTCACCCGCCGCGTCGCCTTCTAGTCCAGGCACAGCGGGAGTCCCGCGCCGGCACGCTCCGGCGCGGGACTCTTCGCGCCCCGTCGCCACGCACACCCACCCGGGAGGCTGCCATGCCGAGAATCGACGCCTACCTCATCACCGGGGGCAAGTGGCACGACATCAATTTCGCCCGCCTCGAAATCCTGAAGCTCCTCCACGAGGACGACGACGTACGCGTCCGCGTCGGCGAGGACTACAGCAACACCGAGGCCATCGCCGCCGCCGACTTCCTCATCAGCTACACCTGTGACGTCCACCCCACGGTCGAGCAGCAGGAGGTCGTGCGCGACTTCGTCGCGAGCGGCAAGCGCTGGTTCGCGCTCCACGGCACGAACTCGGTCATGGACTTCCAGGACGACGGCGTCCACTGCCCGCGCGACTACCCCATCCTCATGGAGACGCTCGGCAGTCAGTTTCTCGCCCACCCCGCGATCGAGCCCTACCCCATCACCGTGAGCGAGTCCGCGAAGGACCACCCCCTCGTGGCCGGCATCGAGCCCTGGCAGTGCGAGGACGAGCTCTACCTGTGCGAGTATCACGGCGACATCACTCCGCTCATGGAGACGCGCTTCGCCGGGGATAGCGGCGCCGGGTTCTACGAGCACGACTGGCCCAACGACGAGCCCCGCCTGGTGATGTACCTCCACCCCGTGGGCGAGGGCGAGGTGCTCTACTTCACGCCCGGCCACCGCCGCTCGAAGTACGACATGCAGGATCCCCCCCTGAGCGTTCCCGAGTGGCCCGTTCCCGAGCTGGGCGCCTGGACGGAGCCCACCTACTACGAGATCCTCCGCCGCGGCATCGAGTGGGCGAAGGAGCCCACGCGCGCGGCGGCCGCAGCCGGCTGAGCGCGCCGCGCCTGCTCAGGCGAACAGCATCGGGTTGTCCGGCATCTCCCCCACGAGCATCGCGCCCAGCGTTTCGAAGTTGCGCGGCGAGGTGCCCGCGTGCTGCGTGGCCGCGTGCACGTCCCGGAAGCAGCGCTCGATCGGGCTCGTCTGGAAGACGGAGGTGCCACCCGCGGCCGTGTGCATCAGATCCGTGGCGTAGGCGGCGCTGCGCGTCGCGTTCGTGCCCGCCAGCGAGAGGTCCCGCCGCTGATCGAGGCTCACGTCGTCGCCTCGCAGGACCGTCTCCCAGGTCTCGTCGACCATCTCGTAGAGCCACGAGCGCGCGGACTGGACCGCGGCGTGCGCCTTCGCGACCTCGCTCCGGATGACGGTGTTGTCGCTGACCCGCGCCTGCGAGGTGCGAACCGTTTTCGTCTTGGCGAGCTTGACGAACTCGTCGATGGCGCGCTGCGCGATACCGATCGCGACGATCCCGATGGGCGCTCCCAGGATGCCCATCACGGGGAAGCGATAGAGCGGCCCCTGGAAGTGCTTGCCGGGCCGTGCTCCCATCCCGAAGGCCGAAGTGCGGTACTCCGGCGCGAATGCGTTCTCCACGGCCACGTCGTTGCTGCTCGTGGCGCGCAGTCCGACCACGTGCCACGTGTCCACGATCTCCGCTTCCTCGCGCGGGAAGCTGACGAAGCGCATCTCGGGGATGCCCATCGGCGTCATTCGCGGCCGGCCGTTCTCCGTGACCATGATGCCGCCGCCGACCCACTTCGCATGGCTCGACCCGCTGCAGAACGGCCAGCGTCCCGTCACGCGGTAGCCGCCCTCGACGGCCTCGGCGGGATTGAAGGGGAAGATGCCCCCCGCCCCGACCGCGCTCACGGGGCCGTCCGCGTACGACTCCGCGACCGACTCCTCGGAGCTGGCCGACCCGAGCGCTGCTCCCGTGGACCAGATCCAGAGGTTCCAGGCGGCGGAGCCGTGAATCTTCGCTACCTTCTCGAACAGCTCGAAGCCTTCGCGCGGCGTGGACTCGAGGCCGCCCAGCGATTCCGGCACCCAGACGCCCAGCAGGCCCTCGTCCTTTATCGCCTCGAAGGCGCGGTCCGTCAGGCGCCGCTCGCGCTCCGCTTCGTCAAGCTCTTCCTCCACGATGGGCGCGATCGCGTCCGCGCGCTCCAGTAGCGTTTTCGTCTCCGACTCGGTTGCGGTGGCCATGTTCCTTGCTCCTTGGCAGTCGCGGTGCGGTCAGGCGCGTGGCAGCCCGAGGCCGCGCGTCGCGATGATGTTTCGCTGGATCTCGCTGGTGCCACCCGCGATCGTCTCGCGGACCTGGTTGACGTACCCGACGCCCGGCATGCCCCGCAAGGGCCCGCTCTCGTCGGAGATGTCGCCCCACATGCCCACCATGTGGGAGGCGGTGCGGGCGATCCGCTGGCTCAGCTCCGTCGTGAACAGCTTCGCGATCGAGGACTCCGCGTTCGGAATCTCGCCCGCGTCCTGCATGGAGATGATGCGGTAGGCCAGCATCGTGGCCGTCTGCACCTCGATGAAGCGCTCCGCCCACTCGAAGCGGTTGGCCTCGTACGTCGTCTGCGGAATCTCGTCCTTGTGCTCGCGCAGCCAGCTCAGGTTCCGTTCGACGGCCTGGCGCAGCCCGATCGGCGTCCCGATCGAGGAACGCTCGAAGTCCAGCGTCGTCGTGCCCACGTACCAGCCGCGGTTGACCTCACCCATGATGTTCCGCGTCGGGACGCGCACGTCCTCGAAGAACACCTCGTTGAAGTCGTGCCCGCCGGTCATGTTCACGAGCGGTCGCACGGTGATGCCCGGGGTCTTCATGTCGAGCAGGAAGTAGGTGATGCCCCGGTGCTTGGGTGCGTCGGGGTCGGTCCGCGCCAGCATGAACATCCAGTGCGCGCGGTGCGCCAGCGACGTCCAGATCTTCTGGCCGTTGATCACGTAGTCGTCCCCGTCGCGCACGGCGCGCGTCTGGAGGGAGGCTAGGTCCGACCCGGACCCCGGCTCACTGTAGCCCTGGCACCACTCCACCTCGCCGCTCAGGATGCCGGGAATGTGCTGCTGCTTCTGTTCCTCGGTGCCGTGCTCGATAAGCGTTGGACCGAGCATCATCAGACCCAGGCCGCCCAGCCTGGGGGCGCCGGCCTCGGCGAACTCCTGGCTGAGGATGAACTGGTCCATCGGCTTCATGCCCGCGCCGCCGTACGCTGCCGGCCACGCCGGCGCGATCCAGCCCCGCTCCGCCAGTGCTACGCGCCACGCTTCCCACAGGGGCTTCTCTTCTTCGGGCCGCCCCATCGGGAACTTGCCCCGGATCTCCTGGGGGCAGTAGTCGCGCAGGAAATCCTTCACCTGGATGCGCCACTCGGCCTGAGCCGCGCTGTCTCGAAAATCCATGTCCTGGGCCTCTCTTCGGGATCACCGGATTCGCGGGGATCCCCTGTCTGCTAGAGCGAAGGGTCAAGCATAGCCGGACCCCTTCCCTACCGCCATGCGCCCTAACCCGGGCTTGTTGACGCCGGGCCTAGAATGACCGGAACGAGCGAGCGGCCGGCATGCCGGCCCGCGATAGAGGAAGGGGAACGAAATGGCTGAAGGGTATTGGGGCAAGTACTGGCGAAGGCGTATCTCGCGCCGCCGGGTGCTCGCCGGAAGCGCTGCGGTTGCTGCGGGAGCCGCCGGCCTTGTGGCCGTTGGTTGCGGCGATGACGACGACGACGACGAGGCGCCTGCCGCCACGGCCGCCGCGACCGAGGCTGCCGCCGACGAGCCGGACGAGGCCGCTGCTACAGAGGCCGCCGCCACCGAAGCCGCCGCCGCCACCGAGGCTGCCGCCACCGAAGCGGCCACGCAGGCCGCCGCCGGCCCCAGGGCGGGCGGCACGATGAAGGTGCAGCGCGCTTTCTCCGATACCGGCTACGACCCCGCCATCACCATCACCGGCTACCAGTGGGCGGCGATCACCTACAACCACCTGCTCGGCTACTCCCTCATCGAGGACGAGGCCTGGGGCGACGCCGCCGCCAGCTGGGAGCAGCCCGACCCCCTCACCATCGTTTTCAACCTCGAGCCCAACCTCCGCTTCAACCCCGAGGCCGCCGAGGGACGACCGATCACGTCCCAGGACATTGCCTACAGCTTCGCCCGCCTCCCCGCCGCCTTCACCGACCTCGCCTCCGAGGTCAACCCGCTCCAGTTCGCGTTCATGGCCGGCTTCGATATGCCCGACGCCACCACCTTCGGGCTCCAGATGCGCTACCCGTGGGTGTCCGCAATCCCCTCGCTTGGCTCCACGGCGCTCGGCATCGTCGCGCCCGAGGTGGTCGAGGCGAGCGGCGGTAACCTCACACAGACCGTCAACGCCGGCGGCGGCGCCTACATGTTCGAGTCCCGCGGGCTCGACGGCCTGAACAGCTACATGCGAAACCCCAACTACGCCGGGCACACCACCGCCCGCGGGCGCTTCACCCAGGATCCCCCCTACATCGATCGCTGGGAGGACGCGCACATCACGGACCCGGCCGCCGCAGAGGCGCGCTTCCTCGCCGGTGATGCCGACATCCTTACCGGCGTCGTCGGCGGCATCGACGCCATCAAGGCCGATCAGCTCCGCGGTGAGGATGGCGTCAACATCATCAGCGGCCCCACCAACACCCACCTCGTGATGGCCCTCGACGCCCTCAAGTGGGCGCGGTTCCCGCAGCTGCGCGAGGCACTCTCCCTTGCCGTCGACTGGGATGGCTACATCGATGTCGTCCTCGACGGCAACGGGATCCGGGGAGCGCCCGTCGGCCCCCGCTTCCCCGCCGTCCTCTCCCAGGAGGAGATCCGCCAACTCCAGCAGTTCGACCCCGAGCGCGCACGCCAGCTCTGGGAGGCGGGCGGCGGCGATGTCGTTTTCCCGGACGGCCTCACGACCCTCCTCGCGACCTTCACCGACACCCGCGGCACCCAGTTCATCGCCCAGAGCATCGAGGAGAACCTCGGGGTCCGGGTCAAGCTGGAGCCGGTTGATTTCGCCACCTACGTCTCCAGCCTCACCGCCCCGCCGGGCTCCAAGATCTGGCACTTCGCCCTCGTCGTCGAGAATTCCCTGTCGACCATTCCCGACTACAACGCGCTCACCCACTACGTACCCACGGGCTATGGCGGCGCCTTCGGCCTGTTTACCCACGAGCACCCGCAAGCCGCTCTCATTCCGCCCGAGGTCATCGACATCACCCACGAGATCGGCAAGCCCATTCAGGACCTCTACAACGCCCAGTCCGTCACGCACGACCCGGAGCAGCGCAACGGGCTCCTCCAGCAGCTCCAGCGGCTCATCCTGACGCAGTTCTGCTGCACGTTCCCGGTTCCCGTGAACGCGACCGAGCAGCACGCCGTTCGCACCCGCGTCATGAATGTGCCGCCGCCGCCGGACTTCAAGGACAACGGCTCCATGGGCTACCGGCGAGCCCAGAACATGTGGTTCGCCGACGCCTAGCGGAGACGAGCGCCAGAACGGGCCCGTGCGCTATTGAAAGGCGCATTGGCTTCCGTTATGAATGCCGTGATTGGCCCGACATATCCGGGCTCCCAGGAGGGATGAAATGGCAGAAGGGTATTGGGGAAAGTACTGGCGCCGGCGCGTTTCGCGACGGCGAGTCCTCGCGGGAGGCGCGGCCGTTGGCGCCGGCGCCGCCGCGCTCGTAGCCGTTGGCTGCGGAGACGATGACGACGACGACGACAGTGCCGCCCCGGCGGCCACCCAGGCCGCCCGCGCGACAGAGGCGGCTGAGCAGGCTGCCGACGCTGAGGCCACGGAGGCCGCTCAGGCTGCGGAGGCGGAAGCCACCGAGGCTGCACAGGCCGCCGAGGCCGAGGCTACCGAAGCCGCCGACCCCATCCAGCGTGGCGGGACGTTCCAGCACCAGAAGTCGGCCCAGAACACGACGCTCGACCCCTCGGTCACCGTCACCGACCCGACCTGGACAGCGCTCACGTACAACCACCTGCTCGGCTACTCGCTGGTCGAGGAAGAGGCCTGGGGCGACGCTGCAAACGGCTGGGAGCAGCCCGACGCGACCACCCTCGTCTTCAACCTCGAGGACGGCCTGAAGTTCAACCCCAACGCCGCCGGTGGTCGCGATCTGACCTCCGAGGACGTGGCCTTCAGCTACAGCCGTTTCCCGACGAGCCTCTCCGATTTTGGTTCCGAGGTGAACCAGCTGCAGTGGGGCTGGATGGGCGTCGATCGCGGGGCTTCCTTCGATACCCCCGACGCACAGACCTTGACCATCAACCTGGCGTTCCCCTGGGCCTCCGCCATCCCGTCGCTTGGGTCAAGCGCCATGGCCATCGTCAACCGCGAGATGGTCGAGGCTGCTGGCGGTGGCCTCCACGACGTCCCCAACGCCGGCGCCGGCGCCTACATGTTCGAGAACATCGACGAGACCGGGAACACGTACGTCCGCAACCCCAACTACCGCGGCCACTCCACCGCCCGCGGACGCTTCACCGACGAAATTCCCTACATCGACCGCTGGGAGGACGCCATCATCGTCGACCAGGCCGCCCGCGAGGCGCGCCTGCTGGCGGGAGACGCCGATGTCCTCGGAGGTATCGACAAGATCCAGGCGCAGCTGTTCGAGGGTGAGGAGAACGTCCAGATCATCGAAGGTCCCGCCAACGACCACGCCATCATGGAGCTCGACGCCTTCAAGTGGGCTCAGCACCCGCTCCTCCGCGAGGCCGTCTCCCTCTCCATCGACTGGGAGGGCTACATCGATGTGGTCCTCGACGGCGAGGGCATCCGTGGCGCGCCCGTGGGGCCGGCGTTCTCGCAGGTGCTCCCACAGGACGAGATCCGCGAGCTCCAGCAGTTCGACCCCGAGCGCGCCCGCGCACTCTGGGCGCAGGGCGGGGGCGACGATGTCTTCCCCGACGGGTTCGTAACCGTCATCGCGACCTTCGGCACGAGCACGCGCCACATCGAGTTCATCGCCCAGAGCATCGAGGAGAACCTCGGCGTTCCCACCCAGCTTGAGCCCGCCGACCTCGCCACCTACGTGGCGATCGCGACGGCGCCGCCGAGCGAGAAGATCTGGCACTACTTCATCGCCGGCGAGAACTCGCTCTCCACCATTCCCGACTACAACGCGCTCACCCACTACGTGCCCAACGGGTACGGCGCCATCTTCGGCGGTCTCTATACCTTCGATCATGTCCTCTCGGCGTTCTATGACGACGAAATCATCGCGGTCACGGACGAGATCGGGAGCGAACTGCAGGGTCGCTACGACCTCCAGGGCGCGACCGTCGACCCGGAGGAGCGCAAGGCGATCCTCCAGGACATGCAGCGGTACATCTTCACGAACTTCTGCTGCGTCCTGCCGCTGCCCGTGCCCTCCGTCCAGTACTACGCCATGGGCGCGCGTCTGCGGAACGTCCCGCCCGTGCCGGACATCGCCAACAACGCGTCGATGGGCTACCGGCGCGCCCAGAACATGTGGATCGCCGGTTAGCCGGCTGAGCAAGCGCCCGGTCCCCGGCCTGTGTGGTCGGGGACCGGAGGTTCCGGGAACGGAGGGAAGGAGGAGTCATGCAGGCGTATATCATCCGCCGGCTGCTGCTCGTTCCCTTCACCCTGGTCCTCATCTCCATCATCGTGTTCATCTTCATGCGGGCGGTCCCCGGCGATGCCGCCGATGTCCGCTGTGGAGCCGCCGGCAACTTCGACCAGCAGTGCTTCGATGTGGTCCGGGAAGAGCTCGGCCTCAACGAGAACAAGGTCAACCAGTACTTCAAGTGGCTGGGAGACATCGTCCTCCGCGGTGACTTCGGCTACTCCCTCTCCCAGCGTGCCCACATCAACGAGGAGTTGGGCAAGCGAATCTGGAACACGGCCCAGATAGGACTGCTCTCCATCGCCTTCACCCTCCTGATCGGCATTCCCGTGGGCGCCGTCTCCGCCGTGAGGTCCGGGACGATGTCGGACTACGTGCTGCGCTTTCTTGCGGTTATGGGGCTCTCCGTGCCCAACTTCTGGATCGCGACGCTCGTGGTGATCTTCCCCGCCGTGTGGTGGGGGACGCGCGTCGCCCCCGACTGGGTCGGCTGGGAAGAGCCGCTCACCCACCTCCAGATCCTGGCTATCCCCGCCTTCATCATTGCTCTCGCCGGGGGTGGCACCATCGCCCGCATCGTGCGGTCTTCCATGCTCGAGGTGCTGCGAAGCGACCAGGTACGCACCGCCCGCGCCAAGGGGCTGCGCGAGTCCGTCGTCGTCTCCCGCCACGTCTTCCGTCCGTCCATGATCGCGCTCTTCACCATCATCGGGCTCCAGTTCAGCCTGGTGCTGGGCGGCTCCGTCATCATGGAGAGCATCTTCAACATCCCCGGCATGGGTCTCTGGGTCATCTCCGCCGTCGGTGAGCGCGACTTCATGATCATCCAGGCGGTGGTCGTCGTCTTCGCCACCTGGTTCCTCCTCATCACCCTGCTCGTCGACGTCGCCTACGCGTGGGTCGACCCGCGTATCCGGTACTGATTGGAGCCGTCGCGATGACCACCGCTGAAGAAGTCGCCGGCTCCCTCGGACTTGAGGCGCGACCGAATGCCGCCCGCAGGGCGCTCACCGCCCTCTTCCGTTTTGTCCGCACGCAGCCGCTCGGCACGGTCGGCGCCATCATCATCATTGTCATGATCGTTTGCTCCGTGTTCGCGGGGCAGCTCAACACCGTCGACCCCAAGACCTCCATCCGCGAGGCCTCGGCACTGGATGCGCCCAGCGGCGACCACTTCTTCGGCACCGACCGCAGCCGGCGCGACGTATGGTCGCGCGTGCTCTACGGTGGCCGCCCCACGCTCACCATTGGCTTCGGCGCTGTCGCCGTCACGATTGCCGCTGCCGTTATCCTCGCGCTCGCAGCCGGCTTCCTTGGCGGCCTCGTCGATATCATCATCTCGCGCCTCATCGAGATCATCATCGCGGTCCCCGGCATCCTCTGGCTCTTGATGTTCACAACGGCGATCGATCGCAGTGTGCAGACGCTCGTGTTCTCCATTGCGTTCACCTTCACGCCCATCGCCATCCGCCTCTTCCGCGGCAATGTCATCCAGGAGCGATCCGTTACCTACGTGGAGGCCGCGCGTGTGATCGGCGCCTCCGGCGGCCGCATCATGTTCCGCCATATTCTCCCCAACCTCGCCCCGCTCGTGATCGTGGCCGCGAGCATCACCATCCCCGCCGCCATGCTCACCGAGGCGGGCATCACCTTCCTCGGCCTCGGCCTCGAGCCCGGGACACCGTCCTGGGCGCAGGACCTCGGACCCAGCAACCGCCCGTTCTTCCGTCTCGCCTGGTGGCTCGTGATCTTCCCCGGCGCCGCCCTCGCTCTCGCCGTCCTCGCCTTCAACTTCTTCGGCGATTCCGTCCGCGATGTGCTCGACCCGCGCCTCCGCGGCTCGGGCCTGATCTAGAACCCGGAACCCGCTCGAACGCCTAGGACTGGCTCTCCAGCGAGCGCAGCATCGCGCCGCCGTGGTGGTAGTCCACCTCCAGCGTTACCTTGCCCGCGTCGTCGAACTCCAGGTAGGTCATCCCGTCGGAGTACCACTTCTTGCCCTTGTGCTCCGCCCCGAACGCCTCGTGCGTGACGGTTGCGCTCATGCGCCACGTGAAGGCCACGCCGTCGTCGGCCGTCCAGAACTTCTCCGGGATGAGCGCCAGGTCGGGAGCGCCCTCAAGGCCCCCCGCGAAGAACTCGCGGATGGCCGGCCAGCCGACCTTGTCCTCGCCCGCCACGATGTCACGCAGGATGCACTCCTCTGCGAAAAAGGGGCCGGGCGCGTCCGCATCCCCGCTGCTCCACGCCTTGAACAGTTCGGTTGCCGTGTCGATCTCTTGCTGTCCCGCCATGTTCCTGTCTCCCTTACTCGCCCTCCCGGGCGTATGACATGCCGATGATAGTGGAGAGGTGCTGAACCATTGAGAGCTTCAGCGCCGTCCCGATAGCCGCCATGTTAGGCGCCGGGTTCGCCCCGGTGATGAAGATGCGAAGCGCCGAGGTGTTGGCGCACGCCCCCTTGAACTGGTTGAACACGTCCCAGTAGGCCCACGTCTCCTTCGTGATGACGTGTCCCGTCACATCCGCGATGTACTCGCGCCACTGTGGCGGCTCCATCACCCCGCGGCCCCGCATGCCGCCCAGGAAGAGCCAGTCCTCGTTCGGGTCGCCGATGTGCGAGAACTCCCAGTCCGTGAACGCCTGCACCTCGTCGCCCTTGTGGATGAAGTTCAGCGGGCCCGGGTCGCCATGCACCAGCGTCAGATGCAGGTCGTCCGGGGCGTTTCGCTTCAGCCACGTCGCCGCCTCTTCCAGCAGTGGCTCCGGTAGCACCCGCCCCCAGCGATGAACGTCCATCCAGCGGTCTACCTGCTGGTGGACCGCGTCGACCGGCACCGAGGGGATACGCGCGAACGGGATCTCCTTCTTCCGCCAGTCGATCTGGTGCAGCTCGTGCAGCTTCGTCACGTAGTCGCGCAGCGCCGCCTCGTTCGGCGGGCCGCTGCTGCCCTCCACCCAGTCCATCACGAAGAACGGCGTCCCGATGACGGCCGGGTCGAATTCCACGAAGCGGATGTTGGCCACGGGGAACCCCGCCGCCCGCATCGACCGCATCGTGCGCACCTCGTCGAGCGTGTTCGTCCCGAACATCCCCGCCTGCTCCACCCGCAGCGCGAACGACCGCTCCACCGCCTCCCCGCCCTGCCGGTAGCTCGCGTTCACCCGGAACATCCCGCGCGAGTGCCCGATCGTGATGCGCTCCAGCGGACCCACCTCCACGCCGCCGTCCGACGGGAGCTTGGCGGAGAGGTAGGCCGCTATCTGGGGCCGCGCGACCTCAACGTTCAACACGGCGCGGCCTCCCGCCAAATGCCATCAGCATCGGCATGGTCTCGTTCAGGGTGTCCGTCGCCTGCTGGACGATGAGCGGTCGTAGCTGCTCCCGGATGGCCTCTGCCTCGGCCGAGTCGTTCGCGACCGCGTGGCTCAGCAGACGGCTCGCCTGGTCCAGCACCGTGAACCCGCGCGTCTCGCCGCCGCTCCCTTCCAGCACCGCCTCCAGGCCCGGGTGGTCCCGCAGCAGGTCGGCGATGACCGCCTCCACCGCGTCGACCTGCGCGTCGACGTGCTCGTCGGTGGCGAGAAGCCCCCGCGCATACTCGAGCGTGCCCATGAGCTGGCTCGCCGCCGCCCGCGCCCACGTGTCCTCCAGGTTGGGGAGAAGCTGGTTCTCGATCGTGTGCAGCGCCCCCGCGAGCACCTCGTCGACGGTCGGCCGTTTTGCCTCAGGCATGCGGTTGTGCGCTAGCCGCCGCGGAGGGCCGCAGCCGCCTCGGCCTCGCGCTCGAAGTCCCAGCCGCCGCCCCAGAGCGGGTCCTTCGGGTTCTCACCGATGTAGTCCATGCCCTCCTCCATGAACCACTCGAAGGTGTGGGCGTGTCCGCTGCGGAAGTCGTACTCGTTCTGGAAGCCCATCAGGGTCTCGGCCTTGCGGATGCTCAGCACGGAATGGTGCATGCGCCCGAAGAGGTGGCCGAACACCGGCTTGTTCTCCGGCTGACGCCAGTTGAACCCCATCTCCGGCAGCTTGTCCTCGGGGATGTACACGATGTCGGCCGGCTTCCCCACGATGTCCGCCAGCGTCTCGACGTAGTACTGCGTCGTTACCCCTTCGTTCGTCAGGTTGAACGCCTCGCCCTTGGCCGCGTCCTGTCCGGCGATGTCGATCTGGAAGCGCACGAGGTCGTCCACGTGCCCGTACGAGCAGGTGACCAACCCCTCGTGCGGAATCAGGATGGGCAGGCCGCGTAGGAGACGCAGGAACATCGGCGCCTCCATGTCGTAGATGTTGTTGTTCGGCCCGTAGATGGCCGCCGGCCGCACGGCCGTCACCGGGAAGCCCGTCTTGCGGTGCTGCTCGAACAGCCGCTTCTCCGTGTACGCCTTGAATCCCCCGTAGGTGTCCCGGGGCTGGTCCGTGTACGCGTTCGTCTCCGGCCAGGGCATGTTCCCCGACGGCTCGTAGCACATGATCGAGCTGCAGTAGACGTAGTGCCCGATGTTCCCGTCGAGCAGGTCGATGAGGAAGTCGAGGTCCGATTTCCCGGCCACCATCACGAACCCGGAGATGTCGAACACGGCGTCGAACTCGCGGCCGCCGAGCGCGGCCTTCATCGACTCGTTGTCCGTCCGGTCGGCGATGAGCCGCTCCGTCCCCGGCGGCAGGTCGACCGAGGTGACGCCGCGGTTCAGCACCGTCACCTCGTGACCGCGCGCGGCCAGTTCCTTCACGGTGCGCAGCCCCACGAACGTGGACCCGCCGAATACCAACGCCTTCATCGCCTTCCCTCCGTGCGACCGGCTTCGTACGCCTGCCGTCCGTTACTCGAAGACCACTGCCTCGAAGTGCGCGAGACCCACGTCATCGCCGCTCCGCAGCAGCGTGAAGCTCTCCGCCCAGGCGTGGTCGAACTCTTTCTCCGTGCCGTCTTCCTCGATGATCTTCTGCGGGTGCGAAGCGTCCCACACCTCGCCCTCGACATGATACTCACCGCGCCAGACGCCCTGTCCCAGGCCGTCGTTGAAGCCACCGAAGTAGCCCCCGCCCTGGCAGTAGATCCAGCCCAGGTCCTCAAGCTCGTACTCGCGCTTCGTCCCGTTCTCGTCCGTCAGGGCGAAACTCCCGGACTTTATCCGCTTGGGCCCGTCGGCATAGAACTCGAGGTCGTGTTCGACCTCGGTGACTTCCGTCTGTGAGTCGGACAGCAGGATGGCGCCCTCCTGTTGAAGGCGAACGCCGTCGTTGCGGTCCATGGTCTGGTAGAAGCCGCCGTGGTCGGGCATGTTGAACAGGACCCACTGGCGGAGCGCCCGCGTCCGCTCCCGCCGGAACTGCGAGGGGGCGCCGTGCTCCTGCGGGCCACCCCGCCCCGGCATCGACCCCCACGAGTGGTTCCGGAAGAAGTACCACCTGTCCGGGGTTGCGGTGTACGTCTCCCCTGCCACCGTCACCGTTCCCTCGACCGTCCCCACCACCTCGTACACGGCCCGCGAGCGCGTGAAGCGCCCGTTCTCGCGCACGTACGACGGCTGGTCCTCGTAGGGAACCGCCGTCGAGCGGCAGGTCAGGTCGCAGGAGATGCCGTGCTCGTTGTCCTCGAGCACCAGCCGCACCGTCTCCATGGGCTCCACGATCTCGATCCGCAGCGGGCCGATCCCGATCGTGTTCATGTCCGACCGTAGCCGCCGCGAGAGGCGGATGTTGTGCTGCTTCCCCTTGTGCCGAATGCACACGAACCCATCGATCACGTCGTTGTTCGTGTAAAGGCGCACCAGCCCGATCATCTGGATGTTGCCGTCCATGTCGCACAGGCAGATGTAGTGGCCGTCGTTCCAGTGCTTGTCCGTCGCCGCGACGGAACCGAACGCTTCCGTGATCTGGTGCACGGGGTGTTCGTCGAAGTTCGTCAGCCCGTACTGGCTCATGGCGGTATCCCTTCAGCGCGCTCCGGCGCCTAGTCGTGCGCCAGTTCGACCAGCGGTGCGAAGAAGTCGACCTGGTCGATCCAGTTCTGCGGGCTCGGGCAGGGCTCCCAGAAGCCTGTCTCGATGATGACGTGCTCGATCCCCGCCTCCTTCGCCTCCTCGACCTTCGGCTTCATGTCCTCGGCCGTGCCGCTCCACGACATCGGCCCGAAGAAGCCGCCATGCCAGGGCTCGATGCCCGGCATCGTCGGGTTGGCGAAGATGCGCATGTAGTTCTTCAGCGGTCCGCGGCCGTACTCGGCGGCGAGGGCGTTCAGCCCGGCCATGCCCTGCATCACCATCTCGGGTGGAGCGCCGGCCGGGTTCCAGGCGTCGGCCAGCTCGGCGATGCGGCGCTGACCCTGCGGGTTGCCGCCGCCGCCCATCGCGATCTCGATCTGCGGCTCGCCCGCCGCGTTGCGCTGGATCGGCTTCGGCGAGCTATCGCACCTGGGGATGTCGAAGAATTCGCCGTGGTACTCGACCGGGTCCGGCAGCCAGCTCGCCTTCAGCGCCCGCACGAAGTCCGTCATGCGAGCGCCCCGCTGCGTGAAGGGCGTATCCATGTGGTCGTACTCGTCCTTGCTCCAGCCGAGCCCGAGCCCCGCGATCACGCGCCCGCCCGAGAGGATGTCGAGCGTCGTGAGGCGCTTCGCCAGCAGAAGTGGCCGGTAGTACGCCGTCACCAGGATCGACGTCCCGATCTGCACCCGCTCCGTCGCCGCCGCCACGAATGCCAGCAGCTCGATGGGCGAGAGCATGCAGCGGTACGGGTCCGGCATCTTGACCTCTTTGGGGCCGCCCGCGTACCCGACCTGCCCGTCCTCCGGGACCATGAAGTGGTCCTGGACCCAGAGCGAGTCGAAGCCCGCCGCCTCGGCGTTCCGGGAGAAACCGAGGACCGCCGAGCGGTCCGCGTGGGGGTTGAGCTGGGGCAGGCACAGTCCGATCTTCATGCGCGAAATCACCGTCCGTCAGAAGTGCGCGCAGTCTACCCGGTTTCCCCGGCCCGCGATGGCCCCACCGATCACGTTCAAGAGGCGAGTTTGTAAAGGAAACTTGACAACCTATCGTGTGTCAAGGATACTTGACTTCGGAGGCGCCCCATGTTGGACCAGGACGTTGCCAAGCGAATCTACAGCCGCTGGGTGTGGGTTGCCTTCATCGTCTACTCGGGTCTGCTTGCCGGCGTCATCACGGTCCTCCAGACGCACCCGGACGCGGCCTGGCGCTACCCCGTGGCCATCACGCCGATGATCCCCTGGGTCTTCACGGTCGCTGCGTACGTGCGCTACTACCGCCACATGGACGAGCTCCACCAGCGCATTGCCCTCGAGGCCTTCGCGTTCGCTTTCGCCGGCACCGCCCTCCTCACCTTCACCTACGGCTTCCTGGACCTGGCGGGTCTCCACCGAATCAGCTGGTTCTGGGTCTGGCCGGTTATGGCCGTGCTCTGGCTCCTCGGCGGTTTCCTGGCGAGGAAGCGCTGGCTGTGAAGGGGGGATCCATGCCCATCGACCAGCATGCCGCCCGTCGACGCTGGTACCGCGAGTTCTTCGGATCGATGGTCGCCTTTGCGGCAGCCCTCTTCCTGGCCGACTTCATCGTTGAGGCAAACCCGCACGCAGGCTGGCGCTACGCGGTGGCGTTGCTGCCCGTGATGCCCGGCGCCCTCATCGTTGTGGCGGCGGTGCGCTTCCACAGGCGCATCGACGAACTTCAACAGCGGATCACCCTCGAGGCGATCGCCCTGGCCTTTGCCGGCGCCGCCGTTATCACCTTCATTTACGGCTTTGTCGAGCAGGCTGTCGATCTCCCGCGAGTCAGCTGGACATGGGTGTGGGGGGTCATGGGTGCCCTCTGGCTCGTCTGTGACTTCATCGTCAGGCGGCGCCGGCTGTGAAGAACACCCTGCGCGAGCTCCGCGCCGAGCGCGGCTGGACCCAGGCCGACCTCTCCGAGGAGCTTGGCGTCAGCCGCCAGACGGTCAACGCCATCGAGACCGGCAAGTACGACCCCAGCCTCCCCCTCGCCTTCCGCATCGCCGCCCTCTTCGGCCGACCCATCGAGGCGATCTTCCACCCCGACGGCAGCTGACCCGCTACCGCTCCGTGCCCGTGCCCTGCGGGTCGACCGCCTCTGATTGATACTAAGTATCAATCAGTATAGAGTCTCAACTTCCGGCGCCCTTGAGGGGCTCTGGGAAATCTGTTCTGCCTCTGGAGGCTCCCTCCCCGTGAAGTTCCCGATTGCCCTTGCGGCCGTCCTGGCCGCTGCGTTCCTCGTCGTCGCCTGTGGTGACGACTCCAGTTCCGAACCGCCTCCTGCCACCGAGTCCCCCGCCACCGCCCGCGAGGTTGTCGAGGACGACCACACGGACGAGGACGACCACGCCGAAGACGACCATGCGGACGACGACCATGCCCATGACGACCACATGGTTGCCTCGAGCGAGGCCGGGCGCATCATCGTCACCGACGCGGACTCACCCTACGTGTCGGTCATCGACCTCAGTTCGGGCCTTGTTGTCCAGGGCGCCTTCGAGGTCGCTGCTCCCGGCGCCCGCGTCTACAGCGCCCTTGACGGCCGCTACGCCTTCGTCCTCGCCCGCGGTCCCGAGGACGCCGATGACCGCATTCATGTTTTCGACGGCGGCATCTACAGCGTTCCCCACGGTGACCACGAAGACCTGGTCACCGGTCCCCTCACCCGTCTCCTCGACGTCGTCGACGAGCTCCCCATCCATTACACCTCCGTCAACGGTTGGGTCGCCGTCTTCGCCGACTCGCACGGCCACGTCTTCCTCTTCGGGGAGGAGGGCCTCGCCGCCGCTGGCAACGGCTACGAACCCCGTATCCTCGAAGCCGGGCCGCACCACGGCTCCGCCGTCGCCCTCGCAGGCGACCGCTTCATCGTCTCCACGAAGAACCCCGACGATGCCGACGACCCCCTCCCCGTCGGCGTCGAGGTCCGCGACCTCAACGACAACGTCATCTACGACGACAGCAACCGCTCTTGCCCTGGCCTCCATGGCGAGGCGCACAGCGCGCCCGGCACGCTCTTCGGCTGCATCGGCGGCGTCCTCCTCTTCCAGCAGGACGGCGACACCCTCAGCCACGTCTTCCTCCAGAACCCCGAGGAGATGCAGGAGAACGCCCGCATCGGCACCGTCTATGGTCACGGCGAGGCGGATACGTTCTTCGCCACCGCCTCCTATCGCACCGAGCAGGGCTGGGGCCAGGACGGTCTCTGGCTCATCAACCCCGAGACCGGCGCCTTCACGCGCGTGATGGACGAGTCGTCCACGGCTGCGTTCGGGCCCGAGGGGGAGCACTTCTACGTCTTCACCGATGACGGTGTCCTCCATGTCTTCGAGGCCGACACCGGCGAACTCGTCACTAAGGCCGCCCTTCTCGGACCGGGAGCCGAGCGTGGCCCGGCCATGACCTTCATCGGCGAAGACCTCGTCATCACCGATCCCGCGAACGGCCTCATCAAGCGCGTGAGCCTCGACACCTTCTCGACCGTCGCTCAGTGGGAGGTGGGGGGCACGCCGGCGAGCGTGGCCTTCGTCGGCATTGGAGGCGCCAGCCACTGACAGGCCGGGGCAGGTACGTGGGAGCCGGGGGGCGCCCCGCGTACCTGCCCCGCGGTCGTGCAGTCACCAGCACTCACGCCCCTGACCCCTAACCCGCGCCACCCGTACACTCCCCGCCGTAGCCCGCGACTCGGGCAGGGAGCAATCGGCATGGGACTCCTCGACGGCAAGAAGGCGATCATCCTCGGGGCTTCGAGCGGCATCGGCTGGGCCATCGCCGAGCGCTTCGCCGAGCACGGCGCCGAGCTCATCATCGCCGCGCGCCGCCAGGAGAACCTGGAGAAGCTCGCCTCCCAGATCGGCGCCACCCCCATCCGCTGCGACGGTCGCGACTACGACGACCTCAAGGCCCTCGCCGACGCCGCCATCGACAAGTGGGGGAACCTCGACATCGCCGTCAACTCCGCCGGGATCGTCCGCTTCAACCTGATCAAGGACATCACCCCGGAGGAGCTCCACGAGGTCGCCGACATCCAGTACTTCGGCTTCATCTACTTCATGAAGCACATGGGTAATGCGATGGCCTCAACCGGCGGCGGCTCGCTTATCAATATCACGTCGAGCACGGCCATCTCCATCCCCATCGGGCTCACGCCCTACTCCGCCGCCAAGGCCGCCATCAACTTCGCCACCAAGATCGCCGCCCGCGAGTTCGGCCCCGACCAGGTGCGCGTCAACGCCGTCGCCCCCGGCTTCGTCCCCACCGCCATGAACGCCTACGGCGGCGGCGGTACCCCTATCGACGAGGCCCGCGTCGACCTCCCCGAAGACTCCCCCGCCGCCAGGTCCTTCATCGAACAGACCCCCCTCGCCCGCATCACCACCGTCGACGACTGCGCCGACGTCACGCTCGCGGTCGCCAGCGACCTCTTCGGCGACATCACCGGCCAGGTCATCCCGGTCGAGGGCGGCAACCACCTCCTGCGGTTGCCGTAGGAGAGCGCCGCGCTGGCGCGCGGCTGAGTGGAGCGGCGGGCTCTCGCCCGCCTGAGAAGAGCGCTCGGCGCTTCGCGCCATCACTGAGTTGAGCGCTCGCTTTGCTCGCTGAGTGGCAACGAGTCTCCGGCAGGGCATGACGTCTGCGCCAACGCCCACTCAGGCGGCGAAGCCGCCGCCTTCCTCAGCAAGCGACGCGGGCGCGAGCGCTCTCCTCAGCCGCGCGTTAGCGTGGCGCTGCACTCAGCGAGCGAAGCGAGCGGTTTCCTACTCGGTCAGCCAGCCGCCGTCGACGTTCAGGTAGATGCCGTTGACGTAGTCCGCCAGCGGGGAGCACACGAACGCGACCGCGTTCCCGATCTCTTCGGGCTTCGCCCAGCGCCCTAGCGGGATACGGGCGATGCGGTTCGCCACCGCATCGGCGAGCCCGTTGCCGGTCAGCTGGATCGTCGCGTTCGGGTCGAGCGGGGGCGGGTCGCCCGGGTTGACCCAGGTCGCGCCCGGCGCCACCGCGTTCACGGTGATGCCCGTGCGCCCCAGCTCCAGCGCCAGCGCGCGCGTGATCTGCAGCACGGCCGCCTTCGAGCCGTCGTAGGTCACGCCCACGCCCGGCGAGACCGCCTGCGTCGAGGCGATGTTGACGATGCGCCCGCCGTTACCGGCGGCCAGCATCACGCGCGCCGCCGCCTGGCAGCCGTAGAACACGCCGTCGACGTTCACCGACCAGAGCACGCGCCACATCTCCGGCGTGATGTCGGCGATGCCCCCGCCGTACTCGCGGTAGACGCCCGCGTTGTTCACGAGGATGTCGAGGCTGCCGTGGTCGGCGACGATCTGGTCGATGGCTGCGTCGAACGCGTCCTGGTCGGTCACGTCCAGCGGGAGCGCCGCCGCTCCCAGCTCCGCCGCCGTTGCCGCCGTCGTGTCCGGGTTCAGGTCCGATACGACGACCGTCGCCCCGCACTCGCTGAGCACCGTCGCGATGCCCTTGCCGATGCCCTGTCCGCTCCCGGTGACGAGCGCCACCTTGCCCTGAAGGTCGATCTCCTTAGCCATGGCCGTTCCTTTCGTGTTCTGGTTCGGTTGTGGGAATGCTACGCCGAGATGGTGCGAACCTCCGACCACTTCCCCTCGAGCGTGAGCTCGACAATCTTCCACTCGCCCTCGCGTCGCTCGAAGCGGTCGATATACGTCCCGCCCATGACCCAGATGGTGCCCTCGTCGGAGACGTGGCTCGCCTGCACGTAGGTGCGCGCGGAGGCCCGGTCGCCGTCGAGCGTGATGTCGTAGTTCCCCAGCAGGTGTTGCGTGTGTGCGTACCGCGAGAGCACGCCCTCCGCGTACGCCGCCGCCTCGTCGGGCGTCAGCGCCTCGCCGTAATGCACGATGGCGTCGTCGCTGAAGCACGTGCGGAAGCGCGCGTAGTCCTTTGCGTCCAGCGACGTCGCATACCGGTCGATCACCGCGACGATCGCCTGCCGGTCGGCGAGCTGCTCGGCGGTCAGGTCCAAGCCTGCGTCCTCTCCAGTGGCTCCGAACCGAGCGTCTCCGGCCAGAGTTCGAACAGCTCGTCGATGTCGATGAACGGGTCGTCGAAGCGGAGCAGGCGCTCCCGCTCGGGCTCGCTGTAGAGCGTGATGACGTGCCCACGCGCCCCGAAGGTTTGCCCGTTCGCCGCCGCGCCCGCGTCGGACGCCAGCCACACCGCGATCGGCGCCACGTTCTTGGGGTCGCCGGCCGTTCCCGCTGCGGAAGCGCTGGGCGGCGGGCCCTCGCCCTGCCGTCCCAGACCCCGGTCGGTCATGCGTGTCGAGGCCCCTGGCGCGATGCAGTTGCTCGTCACGCCGTAGCGGCTCAGCCCACGCGCGTTCGAGCGCATCAGGCCGAGCTTGCCCGCGTGCGCCGCCGAATAGTTCGGCTGCCCGCTGCTCCCGCGGATGCCCGCGTCGGACGTGAAGTAGATGATGCGGCCGCCCTGCCGTTCCTGGCGCCAGTGGATCGCTGCGAACTTGGTCGGCGCGAAACACCCCTTCAGGTGCGACTTGATCGAGCCGTCCCACTCGTCCTCGGTCATGTTGAAGATCATCCGCTCGCGCAGGATGCCGTGGGCGCAGCAGAGGATGTCGAGCTTCCCCCAGCGCTCCAGCGCCGTCCGCACGAGCCCCTCGGCGATATCCATCTCGGAGACGTCTCCGATCGCCGCGACGGCCTCGCCGCCCGCTGCCGTGATCTCGTCGACGACGGCGTTGACGCGGCTCGCGTCCATCCCCATCCGCCCCTCCACGTCCGCCCCGGTGTCCGCCACGATCACCTTCGCGCCGTTCTCGGCGTACAGCTTCGAGACCCAGCTGCCGATGCCGCCGGCTCCGCCCGTCACGATTGCGGTCTTGCCTTCCAGGTGCCTCGCCATCGCTTCGCCTCCTACGGGAACGCCGGCTCGGGCGGCTTCAGGTCGTGCACCGCCAGCGTGCGCGGCATCTGCTCGAACAGATCGTCGATGTCCCAGAACGGTGATTGCGAGAATATGGACTGGTCCCGGAACGGCTCGCGCCAGATCGTGAACTCGTGCCCGGTCGTCCCGACCACGCGACCGGTCACGCTCCCGCCCTCGTCCGACGCGAGGTAGACGATCGCCGGCACCACGTTCTTCGGGTCCATCCTGGTGCCCGCCGCCGAGAGGCTCGGCGCCGGGCCCTCGCGGTCGACGCTTCGCCCCCGGTCGGTCATACGCGTCGAGGCCGCCGGAGCGATGCAGTTCGCCGTGACGCCGTAGCGGCTCAGCGCCTGAGCGGAGGAGAGCATCAGGCCGACCTTGCCCTGCTGCGCCGCCGAGTAGTTCGGCTGGCCCGCCTCCCCGCGCTGGCCCGCCCCCGAGGTGAAGTAGATGAGGCGTCCGCCGTCGCGCCGCTCGCGCCAGTGGATCGCCGCGAACTTGGTCGGCGCGAAGCACCCTTTCAGGTGCGACTTCACCGAGCTGTCCCACTCCTCCTCGGTCATGTTGAAGATCATCCGCTCGCGCAGGATGCCGTGCGCGCAGACGAGGATGTCGAGCTTGTCCCAGCGCTCCAGGGCGGTGCGAACCAGCCCCTCCGCCACGTCCATCTCCGACACGTCGCCGATGGCTGGCACGGCCTCCCCGCCCGCCGCCGTGATCTCGTCGACGACGGCGTTGACACGACTCGGGTCGACCCCCATCCGCCCCTCAACGTCCGCCCCCGTGTCGGCCACGATAACTCTGGCCCCTTGCTCCGCGAATATGCGGCAGATCCAGGAGCCCATGCCCCCGGCCCCGCCCGTCACGATTGCCGTTTTGCCTTCCAGGTGCTTCGCCATAGCGCGCGCAGCCTAGGTTGGCCGCGCAGGCGCGTCAACGCGGGAAGGGGTGGGCTGGCCTAGCCGGTCACCTTGCACCGGATCGCCGACCAGTCGTCGTCGACCGACACCTGCGCGACGGTCTGCAGCCCCACCGTTAGCGCGTACCGTCGGATGTCGTCGCGGTTGATGTCTGCGACGAGCCGTTTCGATGTGCCTTTCGGGTAGGCGATCCAGAGCTTGCCGTCCGGTTTCAGCAGCGCCTTTAGCATCGGCGCCTCCGCCTCAAGCGCTGCCCGCGTCGTGACGAACACCTCGATCACGTCGAAGGTTCCCTCGGGCGCGGTGCCCACCTCCACCTCCGCTGGCGCGTCGAGGGCGGTGGCATGGCCCTCCGGGGCGTTTACCAGCAGGACGCGTTCGCCTGGCCGCAGGTGCATCTTTTCGGCGAGTGTCTTGGCCACGAGCATCCCTCGTCTCGGACTCGGGAGAGCGGAGCATCCCTGCCGCCTATTATGGCCGCATGCCCCGCCTCGCCCTCCCCCGCCTGGGCCGCGCCGACTTCGGCTTCCTCACGCTCGCCGCCGCCATCATCGTGGGGGACCTGGTCACGAAGGCGATCATCCGCGCTCGCCTCGACCGCGGCGACGCCTGGCCCGACCCCGACTGGAACGTCCGCATCGTGCACTTCACCAACACCGGCGCCGCCTTCGGCATCCTCGAGGGGGCGGGACCGCTGCTGATCGTGACGGGCGTCGTTGGGGTCGCGCTCATCGCCGTCTACCTCTTCAACCCCGGCATGGCGAGTCCCCTCGTCCGGGCCGGACTCGCCCTCATGCTCGGCGGCGCCATCGGCAACCTCATCGACCGCGTCGGTGACGGCAAAGTCACCGACTTCATCAAGTTCCCCGAGTGGCCCGCCTTCAACGTCGCCGACTCCGCCATTACGATCGGTGTCATCATCCTCGTATGGGCGCTCGTGACACAGACGCAGACCGGCCCGGAAGGCGACGCAACCTCCTCGTGACCGAGGAGGGCCGCCTCGACGCCGTTCTCGCCGCCGCCTATCCCGACCTGAGCCGCGCCCGCGTGCAGCGCCTCATCGCCAACGAGCACGTCCTCGTCGACGGCGCCCCCGCCCGCAAGTCGACCTACGTCCAGGAGGGCGCGCAGATTTCCTTGACCCTCCCCGACACCCCCCGCGAGGTTGCCCCCAGCGGCCTCTCGCTGCCGATCTTGTTCGAAGACGACTACCTCCTCGCCATCGACAAGCCCGCCGGCCTGCTCGTCCACGACGCCCCCGCCGAGCCCTGCGCCCCCAGCGTCGCCGCCTGGTTCGTCGAGCACTGCCCGCGCGAGGCTGCCGCCTTCGACGTCGAGCGCCCCGGCATCGTCCACCGCCTCGACAAGCACACCAGCGGCGTCCTCCTGCTCGCGAAGACTCCCGCCTCCCAGACCGCCCTCAGCGCCGCCTTCGAGGCCCGCGAGACGGGCAAGCAGTACCTCGCCCTCTGCGACGGCATCCCCCAGCGCGAACGCGCCGTCATCGACGCCGACATCGCCCGCAGCCACGCCGACCGCCGCCGCATGGCCGTCGCGTCCGACGGCCGCAGCGCCCAGACCGAGTACGAGGTCCTTGCCGCCGCTCGCGAACGCTCGCTGGTCCTGGCGAAGCCCCTTACCGGCCGCACCCACCAGATCCGCGTCCACCTCGCCGCCATCGGCGCGCCTGTCGCCGGCGACGAGCTGTACGGTCGCGGCCCCGGCCCCCGGCACCTCCTCCACGCCTGGCGACTCACTGTGCCTTACCCCGCCGGCGGCGAGCTCACCGTGACCGCGCCCCTCCCCCGCGACATGCTCGCTGCCGTCGACGACGCTGGCTTCTCCGCGCAGGCTGCGCCCTACTCGGAGCCGGTCGCCCCCACCCGCACCGAGGAGACCGCATGACCGGCCCCGTTCGCACCCGCTTCGCCCCCAGCCCCACCGGCGAGCTGCACATCGGCGGCCTGCGCACGGCGCTCTTCGGGTGGGCGTTCGTCCAGGCGAATGGCGGGCAGTTCGTCCTCCGCATCGAAGACACGGACCAGAGCCGCTACGTCGAGGGCTCCGTCGAGAACATCTATGAGGGCCTGCGCTGGCTCGGCATCGAGTGGGACGAGGGCCCCGACATCGGCGGTCCGCACGGCCCTTACGTCCAATCGGAACGCCTCGAGAAGTACCACGCCGTCGCCGACGAGTTGCGTGCGCGTGGGCGCGGGTATCGCTGCTTCTGTACCGCCGAGCGGCTCGCCCAGCTTCGCAAGGATCAGCAGAAGCAGGGCCGCGCCCCCGGGTACGACGGCCGCTGTCGCACCCTTGATCCCGAGGAGGCGGAGGAGCGCGCCCGCAGCGAGCCGTCCGTCCTGCGCTTCCGCATGGACCGCACCGGCACGACCACGTTTCCCGACCTCATCCGCGGCGATGTCACCTTCCAGAACTCGCTCCAGGACGACTTCGTCCTGCTCAAGACCGACGGCTTCCCCACCTACCACCTCGCCATGCTCGTCGACGACCACGACATGGAGATTACGCACGTCATCCGGGGTGAGGAGTGGCTCGCGAGCGGGCCCCGCCACCTCCAGCTCTACGAGGCGATGGACTGGCAGCCGCCCCGGTTCGCCCACCTCCCGGTGCTCGTCGACCGCGACGGCCGCAAGCTCTCCAAGCGATCCGGAGACGTGGCCGCCCTCGATTACCGCGACAACGGCTACCTCCCCGAGGCGACCCTCAACTTCCTCGCCTTCCTCGGCTGGTCCCTCGACGACCACACCACCCACATCACCCCCGAGGAGTTCACCAGCGCCTTCACCCTCGACCGCGTCGTCTCCAACCCCGCCTTCTTCGATGTCGAGCGCCTCGATGCGCTCAACGGCCACTACATCCGTGGCCTCGACTCCGGCGCCTGGCGCGACCTCGTGGCCGGCTGGCTCGACCGGGGCCTCCCCGCCAACATCCCCCGCCCCCTCGACGCCGACCTCGTGACCGCCGCCGCCCCCCTCCTCCAGGAGCGGGTCGCCCGCCTCGACGAAGTCGCCGGGCTCTCTCGCTTCCTCTTCGCCGGTCTGCCCGACTATCCAGCCGAACTCCTGACCGAGCGCATCAAGGGCGACACCGAGCTGGCGAGCCGCACCCTCGATGCCGCCATCACCGCCGTCGGGGGCGTCGCCCCCGACGCCTGGGCGCCGGAACCCGTCGAAGCGGCCCTGCGTTCGCTCCAGGACACGCTCGACCTGAAGCTGCGGAAGTTCGTCTCCGTGCTCTACGTGGCGATCATGGGCGCCCCGCGCGGCATTCCGCTGTTCGACTCCGTGGCGCTCCTCGGGCGCGACGAGGCGCTTGCCCGCCTCCGGTCCGCCCGCGCGAAGCTCGCCTGAGCCTCAGCGAAGCGCCACCGCCCGGTCCCGCTTGCGCGGCAGGTTGAACCACGCGTCGTCGCAGAAGGCGAGGTCGTCGTTGCTCAGCGTCAGATCCGCGCCGCCGACCGAGTCCTCGATCTGCTCCGGCCGGCTCGCCCCAACGATCGCTGACGTGATGCCGTCCTGCGCGATCACCCACGCGATCGCCGCGTGCGTCAGCGACGTGTCGCGCTCGGCGAAGTACGTCCGCAGGCGTTCCACCTCGCGGAACTGCACCTCGTCCCAGTAGCGGGCGCGGTAGCGCGGCCCGGCGTTCCCCAGCGTGAAGCGCGTCTGCTCGCGCAGGTCCTCGGTGCCGGCGTACTTCCCCGTCAGCATGCCGCCCGCCAGCGGGTTGTAGGCGATGATGCCCACGCCCTCCTCCCGGCACAGGGGCAGGAGCTCGTTCTCGATTTCCCGGAAGAGGATGTTGTAGCGCGGCTGGTCGCAGTCGTACCGCGCGATTCCCAGCTGCTCGCTCGTCCCCAGCGCCCGCGCCAGCTCCCACGCCTGGTAGTTCGAGCACCCGATGTAGCGCACCTTCCCGGACCGCACGAGGTCGTCCAGCGCCCGCAGCGTCTCGTCGATGGGCGTGTCGGGGTCCGGGAAGTGCGTCTGGTACAGGTCGATGTAGTCCGTCCCCAGGCGCTTCAGGCTGGCGTCGACCGCGCTCAGGATGTGTTGCCGCGAGAGGCCCACGTCGTTCGGCCCCGGTCCGGTGGCGCCCCGGCACTTCGTCGCCAGCACGACCCGGTCGCGGGGCATCCGCGCCAGCCACGTGCCCACGACCTCCTCGGTCGTTCCCGTCGTCTCGCTCCCCATCGGGTAGACGTCGGACGTGTCGAGGAAGTTGACCCCTGCGTCCCAGGCCGAGTCCATGATGCGCAGGGCATCCTGCTCCCCGGTCTGGAACCCGAATGTCATCGTCCCCAGGCAGATCGTCGAGACGCGCAAACCCGTGCGTCCCATCCTTCGGTACTCCATGGTGTCTCTCCTTGCCCTTCGCTTACGAACGGAGGTGCGGCTCCAGCAGCTCGACGTAGAAGCTCGCCCACTCGGGCCGCAGGTGCGTGCCATCTTTCCACAGCACCTCCGGACGCTCCTCCAGGGCCGCCCGCCAGTCGACCAGGAACGCTCCCGCGTGCCGCTCGACCCCTTCGCGGATGACCTCGTTGTTCCCCTGCTCCCACGAGCGATTCACCCGCAGCGTCAGGAACACGACGCGACGCTCCGCTCCCACGACCTCCATGATCCGGTCGAACTGTTTGGCGGTGAACGTGCCGTTGTTGCCGACGTGGAGCAGCACGACATCCCCGAGCTGGCCGTTCGCCTTCCGCTCCTGCAGCATCCTGATCGCCTGCGAAACCTGCCGCCCCACGGAGGCGTCGAGGTCGATGCCCGGTATGTCCTCGGCGAGCTGGTGGGCGGCGCCGAGCATTACCGAATCGCCGATCGCGGTGACTCGCACGTCGCTGGAGTCTCCTGCCATGACCCGACCGGCTGGTTCGAGACCCGCGGCCTCGGGCGCGGTGCGCTTCGTTTCCAGAAGGGCCGACTGGAACGCGTCCGTCAGCGCACCCAGCGAAGCCGCCTGCTCGGCCGCTGCCGGTACGGGCGCGTCGTGCGCCGCCACGGCCAGGACCAGCGGGTCGCCCACGGCTGCTGCAGCGACTGAGCCCGCCGCCGCCGACTGCGACGTGGCCGAGTCGAGGAGCGATGTTGGCGAAGCGGTCCGCGGGCCCTGCAGCGACACCACCCGGTACGGGTCGGTCTCCGTTCTCGCCGAGCCTGGCTCCGCCGGCGCGACCTCGGTGTTAACCAGCCGCAGGCGTACGAACGCGAAGTAGGGAGGCTCCTCCTCCGCCGGCGCAAGCGTCAGGAAGATCGCGACCACGGCCACGCCGGCGGCCGTCGCCGTGCCCGCCAGCGCCAGCGTTCCTCGCCGCCACTGCGGCGTCGCGGAGGCGTCCCAGAGCTGCTTCCACAGCCGCCCCAGGGCGCCATCGCGAACCGGTTTCTCCACCCAGCGGTACGACCCCTCCGCCAGCGCCAGCGTGATCGCCACCTGCATCGCGAAGAGCGGCACGCCGTCGAGCGGCACGTCGACGCCGGGGCGTGTCAGGACCATCACCGGCCAGTGCCAGAGGTAGATGCCGTACGAGCGCACCCCCGCCCAGCGCAGCAGCGGCGTCCCCAGCCCCCGCGCCAGTGGCGAGTGCTCGTGCGTCGCCGCCACGATCAGGGCCGCCGTCGCCACCCCCACCAGCGCGAAACCACCCTGGTAGAGGAACGGCGTGCCCCCGTCCGCCAGCAGGGTGAACCCGACGAGCGCCCCCAGCCCTGCCAGTCCTGCGATCGTCAGCGCCGACATCCCTGCTGCTTCCCGGATGCCGCCCCTGCCCGTGCTTTGCCTCGCGGTCCAGACGAACGCCAGCGCCGCGCCGATGAGGAGCCCGGAGGCTCGCGTATCGGTTCCGTAGTAGATGCGCGTGACCGCGCTTCCCGGCTCGTACAGCACCGCCATCGCGATCGCCGAGGCGCCCGCCCCGCCGAGAATCAGGGCCAGCGTGAGCCGGTTCCGCAGCAGCGCCAGTCCGCCCGCCATCAGCAGGGGCCACACGACGTAGAACTGCTCCTCCACCGCCAGCGACCAGAGGTGGCGCAGCGGCGAGGGCCGCTCCCACGAGTCGAAGTACGTCTCCCCCGCGACGATCAGGTCCCAGTTCGTGACGTAGGCGAGGGCCGCGGCGATGTCGCGGCGGAGCCCTGCCGCCTCACCCTGTTCGAAGATGACCGTGTAGGCCGCCACAGCGAGCAGCAGCAGGAACAGCGCAGGCAGCAGGCGTCGCGCCCGGCGCATCCAGAAAGCCCCCAGCGCGATGCGCCCGCTGCTCGCCCGTTCGGCCAGCAGCGCCCGCGTGATGATGTACCCGCTGATGACGAAAAAGACCTCGACTCCGAGGAACCCGCCCGGCGCGATGCCCAGCGCGGAGTGGAAGAGCACGACGGCGATGACGGCCAGCGCCCGCATCCCGTCGAGGCCCGGCAGGTAGCGCTGAGGCGGGGGTTCAGGCGTGTCCGGCGAAGTCGGGGTACGCCCGAAAGGCGCCTGAGTGGCGGACGGATCGCCCGGCCCAGGCGCCCCACGTTGCATGGCCAGGAGGCGCAAACGGTGCAAGACCGCGAAGAATACCGGAATCCTCGTAAGGATCGCCCCCTCAGCAGTTTCTTCCGATACCCTTCGACTTCGGAGGCGCCTCGTGACCGCAGCGGGAACCCGTGAATGGAAGCTCCAGGCCTTCCTCGACCACGAGGACGACCCGGCGACCATGGCCAACCCGGTCCACAGCACTGATTTCGCGCGCGAGCTCGGCTTCGCCGGACCGCTCGTCGCCGGCGCGACCGTCTGGGGCTGGAGCGTCCCCGCAATCCTCGAAACCCTGGGTGACCGCTGGCTCGACCGGGGTTGGGCGCGCTTCCGCTTCCGCCAGCCCGTGTATCCCGGCGCTGACGTCCGCGTCGTCCTCGCCCCCGAGGACGGCGGCGCCTTTGCCCTCCGCATGGTCAACCCCGCCGGCGTCGACTGCGTCGTCGGGGAGGTGGGGTTGGGCGCGAACGACGCCCTCGCCGGCTTCGCCGCCCCGGCTCGCATGGACCCCGCCCCCGCCCCCGACCCGCAGCCCGAACTGCGCGTCGATCCCGCCCTTGTCGGGGCCGACTGGATCCCGATGGCCGTCGATGCCTCCCCGGAGACCCTGCGCGCCTACATGCAGCTCAGCCACCGCTCCGACGATCCGCGCTTCTCGGGCGATGCGGCCCGCCTCCACCCGGCCTGGCTGGTAGCGCGCGCGGAGGCGCTCATGCGCCACAACTTCGCCATCAGCAGCTCCATCCACACCCGCAGCGAGGTCGAGTTCCTCGCCCCCGCGCCGGCGGGCGGCGAGGTCGTCACGAGCGGGCGCTGCGTGGCTGTCTACGAGCGCAAGGGCCGCCCCTTCGTGGAGTTCGACTGTCTCGTTCGTGGCCCGGACGGGCGCGACCTCGCACGCATGCGCCACACGACCATCTTCGATGCCACGGCAGGTGTTTCATGATCGACTCGGTCGCCGGTTTCCTCCGCTATTTCGACGGCGTTCACCGTCGCGCTCTCCGCGACATCGCCGCCCTGCCCCCGGAGGCCGCCTCCTGGCAGCCTCCCGCGGGTGAGGGGGAAGCCGCCTGGGACATTCCCGCTCTCGTCGCCCATATCGCCCGGTCCCGCGGCTTCTTCGTCGGCGTCTACCACGACGAGGGCTGGATCATGCCCCCGCCTCCCGACACCTCCAGCCCCGACCTGTGGGCGCCTGCCCTCGAGACGAGCGCCGCCGCCCTCCAGGAGCGCCTCCAGGACACGCCGGACGAGTGGCTCCAGCGTCGCGTGCCCCTGATCGAGGGCGACGGCACGCTCGCCGGCTGGCGCGTCCTGCTGATGCTCGTCGAGCACGAGGTCCATCACCGCAGCCAGATCGATACCTATGCGGGGCTCAACGGCTGGTCGCCCCCCGACATCTTCGGGATGAGCGCCGAGGGCCTCGCCGAGCGCGAAGACTCTCAGCGCCGGCGCCTTGCCGAGCGCGACGCCTAGGCCCTCCGAATCGCGCTTCCCGCTCCCGGGCCGTACCCTGCGCGCGGAGGTGCGATATGAGCGTGTTGGATGACTTCCGGCTGGACGGACACGTTGGCGTGATCACCGGCGGCGGCCGCGGGATCGGCGAGGGCATCGCACTTGCCATGGCCGATGCCGGCGCCGATGTCGTCGTAGCCGCTCGCCGTGAGAACGACCTCGCGCGCGTCGTCGAGGGCGTTGAGGCGCGTGGCGGCCGCGGCCTCGCTGTCCCCACGGATGTGCTCGACCGGGCCGCAATCGAGCGGCTCGTCGCCGCCACCGTCGAGGCGTTCGGCAAGATCACCGTCTGGGTGAACAACGCCGGCGGCAGCCAGGACAGCGCCGTCCGCGACCTTGCCGAGACCCCCGACGAGTACTGGGACGAGATGATCGAGTTCAACCTCACCTCCGCATTCCTCGGCATCCGCGCCGCCCTCCCCCACATGCCCGACGGGTCGAGCATCGTCAACATCGTCTCGGGGGCCGCCCTCAACGCCGCTCCTCACACGGGCGTGTACGGCGCCGCCAAGGCCGGAGTCGTGAACATGACGATGACCCTCTCCCGCGAGCTGGCCGAGCGCCGCATCCGCGTCAACGGCATCGCCCCCGGGCCCATCTTCACCGAGCAGTTCGCCGCCATGTTCCCCATGACCGAGGAGGAGCAGGAGGCCTACGGCAACCGGCTCCCGACCGGCCGCATGGGCCGTCCCAGCGACATCGGCGCCGGGGTCGTCTACCTTGCCTCCGAAGCCGGCTCCTGGATAACCGGCCAGACCATCGCCATCAACGGCGGGCACGTGCCCGGCTCCATCGCCGTCGTCCACCGGGGCGAATAGCAGACCAGCACCACTCAGGAGGATCACGATGACCATCAGCAAGCAGGAACTCGTCGAGGGCATCCGCTTCGCCGGACGGCGCGCCGCTGCCGCCCTCGAGCACGTCCCCGACTTTGACCGGCAGCTCGCCCAGGAGTGGACGACCGCCGACGCCTTCCGGCACATCGCCGCCGGGGCGGGCGCTCTCGAAGGCTTCTACGGCGCCCTCGATACCGGCGCCTTCGAGTCCTTCAGCAACGACGACGCAGCGGCCGGTAATGCCCAGACGATCGAGCGCATGGCCGAGGTCTCCCGCGAGGAGCTGGGAACCATGATCCTTGAGGGCTCCGAGACCTCAGCCTCCTTTGCCGAGACCCTCGACGAGGACGACCTCGCGACCGTCGTCACCCTCGGCGACTACCGCATGCCCAAGGCCGAGCTCGTCGCCCAGATCTGGATCCACCACCCGATCCACCACGCCTACGAGGCGAGCCAGCGCTGGCCCCTGTAGTCAGGGCTGGCCAGGGGCCAGCACGCGGTCGAAGTCGAACGTGGCCAGGCGCTCACCCAGGCGCTTGACCCACACGCCGGCCATCTCCGCCCCACGGGCCTCGCCCTCCCCCAGGTCGAGGATCCCGAGCAGGCCAAGCGTCTGCACGGTGGTGAGCAGCCCCATGCGGTAGTGGCGCTCGAATACCTCGAACGCGTAGCCGCTCACGCCGTTCTCCTCGAGCGCGGCGTGATAGGTCCTCAGCAGCTCCGTCTCGTCCTCGAGCGTCAGGGTGTCGCTCGCCCCCGAGAGGAACCAGGCGATGTCGAATGCCGCCGGCCCCCTGCGGATGGCTTGCCAGTCGAAGAACACCGGCTCGCCGTCGCGAAACGCGAGGTTGTCGAGGCGCAGGTCGCCGTGCACCAGCGTCTCCGGCGCCTCCCCCTGGATCCGCTCGATCGTCTCGACGCCGTGTTCGCTCACCCAGCCCACCACTCGCTCAAACTCATCGTCGAAGAGCTCCGGGTGTCGCTCCCGGAACACGGCGCGCATTTCCAGGAACATGCTGTGGCGCACGCGGGAGTCGCCTGCCAGCGGCACGAGCCAGTAGCGGTCTTCCAGCGCGGGGCTCTGCCAGTACGCGGCGTGCAACTTCGCGATCGACGTGAGGACGACCGCGCACGCCGCCGCATCCACGCCCGCGAGCTGGTCGCCCGGCACTGCGTCCCCCAGGTCCTCCATTAGCAGGAGGTAGCGCCGCTTCCTCCGCCCCGCCGACCAGAGCGCGACCCGTATCACGCGTGGCATCAGCCGCCCCGGGATGCGGTTGGCCAGCGACATCGTCCCCTTCTGGCGGTCGGACGCCGCCGTGCGGTCGAAGTCGCTGAAGTACAGGTGCGGGAGCGCGACCGGCACGCTTTTCCCGAACACCTCGTAGAAACAGCTCTCGCGCTCGTACACGCCCACCAGTTCCCCGAACGCGCGGTTCTCCAGCCGCGGCATCTTCGCCACGACGCTCGCCGGTCCCTCGCCGCCCGCGTATGACAGCCGCAGCCGGGCGATGGTCCCCATGAACCCCTCGCCCTCGCCCAGGATCTCGCGTTCCACCGCCACCACCTCGCCCCCCTCGGCCAGGTGGCCCTGCTCGCGAAGGACGCCGGTCAACCACTCGGGCGTCAGGTCTTCGAGCCGTTCGGGAATGAAGCCGTCCACAGAGCCCCCTATGCCACCAGCGTCGCGTTCAACCGGTCCAGGTCGATGCCCGACACGCGCGCGGCGAGCCGCTCGTACCAGGCGGCCATCAATTGCAGCCCCCGCCCTTCGCCCATGTCCATCATGTCCGTGGCCGTGAGGGTCTGCATGGCTGTCAGCAGCCCGAGGTGGTAGTCCCGCTCCAGCGCTTCGTACGAGTAACCCTCCACCCCCGACTCCGCCAGCGCCGCCGCGTAGCCCCGCAGCAGATCCACCTCGTCGTCGCGAGTCAGGTCCGCACACGCCCCCGAGAGGAAGTAGGCGACGTCGTAGGCCGCCGGCCCGCGCCGCACGAGCTGCCAGTCGAACACGATTGGTTCGCCGTCCCGGAAGGCCACGTTGTCCAGCCGCGGGTCGCAATGCACCAGCGTCGCCGGTGCTCCGCGATCGAGGCTCCGCGCTGCCGCCTCGCCGTGCTCGAGCGTCCACGCCATTGCCTGGTCGAACCGGTCGTCGATCAGGTGGGCGAACCGCTCCCGGAAGGTCTGCTGCGAGTCCTTGAACAGCCCGTTGCGGATGCGCGCGTCGATGCTCAGGGGGACCAGCCAGAAGCGGTTCTGGAGCGTCTCGCTCTCCCAGTAGGCGGCGTGCATCCGCGCGAGCGCCGCCAGCACCGTGGCGCAGCGCTGAGGCGAGACGCCCGTCAGCTGATCCCCGGGCTCTGCGTCCCCGATGTCTTCCAGAAGCAGGATGTAGCGCCGCTTCTTCCTTCCCGAGACCCACATCCCCAGCCGGGTCATGAGCCCCGTGAGCAGGCGAGGCGTCCGGTCGGCCAGCTTCAGCGCCGCCTCCTGTCGCTCGGAGGCGAGGTCCCGGTCGAAGTCGCCGTAGTACATCCGCGGCGTCGTCAGGGGGAGGTCGACCGCCATCTCGTCGTAGAAGCAGCTCTCCCGCTCGTACGCGCCCAGCAGCTCGCCCATCGCGCGATTGGCCAGCTTCGGCATCTTTGCGATGACCGTCGCCGGCCCTTCCCCGCCCTCGTACGAGAGCGTCAGCCGCGCGATGTCCCCGAGAAACCCCTCGCCCTCGCCGAGGATGTGCTGCTCGGCCGAGATCACCACTGCGGTGGGCGCCAGCTCCCCGGACTCGCGTAGCGCGGCCGTCAGCCACTCGGGCGTCAGGTCGTCCAGGCGTTCGGGAATCGTGAGGGACACTGCGGGCGCTCCCGGGATTGCTGGCCGCTCAGCTTACCCGCCGGAGTCGTCCGGCGTGGCGTGTGGGCGAACGGCCCCGTACGATCCTGACTCCCGCGAACGCGTAACACCCCGCTTGTCCCAGCGTTGCCAGGAGCCCCCATGAAGATTCTCGATGGCGTCTACCAGCTTCTTACGCCCTTCCCCCAGTACAAGTACGAGGAGGCGAAGAAGCTCCGCGTCGAGCTGGAGAAGGCCCCCCGCGTGACCAAGGGGCTGCCCTACGTCATGCCCTACCTGATCAAGCACGGTGGCGACACCATGCTCGTCGACTGCGGCTGGAACACCGACGTCGCCTACGCCGCCCTCGAGGAGGGCATGGGCGAGTTCGGCAGCCACCCCTCCGAGATCACGCAGCTGGTCATCACGCACGTCCATCCCGACCACTACGGCATGTCCGGGCGCCTCAAGCAGGTCTCCGACTGCGAGGTCATCATGCACGAGCGCGAGGCCGACTTCATCGCCTCCCGCTACTACGCGCCCCGTGGCCTCACCGACGAGATGCAGAAGTACATGGGCCAGCACGGCGTGCCCGAGATGAAGGCGCCCGAGATGTCCCGCGGCTCCATGGACATGCTCGACAAGGTCCAGCCCGCCGCCCCCGACTACAAGGTCCACGGCGGCGAGACCCTGAGCGCCGGGGACTTCCACTTCGAAGTCATCTGGACGCCCGGCCACGCTCCCGGCCACATCTGCCTCTACGAGCCGAACCGCAAGCTCCTGTTCAGCGGCGACCACATCCTCCCCACCATCACCCCCAACGTCTCGATGCACTCCCAGAGCGCCGGCGACCCCCTTGGCGATTACATCCGCTCCCTCGACATCGTCGCCAGGCTCGACGTCGACCACGTCCTCCCCGCGCACGAGTTCGACATCAAGGAGCTGAAGCGCCGCGTGAACGAGATCCACGACCACCACCGCGAGCGCCTCGACGAGATGATGCGGTGCGTCGATGCCGGCGCCACCGCCTGGGACGTGGCCGGCCGCGTCAAGTGGGCGACCGGCACGCTCGACGACTTCGAGCCGTTCATGCAGCGCGCCGCCGTCGGCGAGACGCTCTCGCACCTGGAGCACCTCTTCGAGGAGGGCCGCCTCTCCAAGGTGAAGCGCGACGGCAAGCTCCACTGGATTCCCGTCTAGGAATCGCGTCCGCCGAGCGCCAGCGCCCGCCGTCTGGTACGGTTGCCTCGTGGCAAAACAGGAATCCATCGAAGTCGAAGGGCTCGTTACGCAGGCGCTTCCGAACGCCGTCTTCCGCGTCGAGCTGGCCAACGGGCACGAAGTGCTCGCCCACGTGAGCGGTCGCGTTCGCCGCTACCGCATCAAGGTGCTCCTCGGCGACCGCGTGCTCGTCGAGCTCTCGCCCTACGACCTCTCCAAGGGCCGCATCACCTACCGCTTCAAGTAGGCGCCCGCCCCGACGAGTCTCCCTACGCCGGTGGGATGGCGCCCGTCTCCTGCAGGCGTGAGAACCACTTGCGGAACATGTCCTCCGTGTCCATGCACTCCGTGAACCCCGCCTGCCGTACCGCGATCGTGCTGTTCAGGATCGGAAGCGGCGGCCGGTTGGGCGCTCCCAGCACCGTATCGGCGTAAATGAGCGAGTTGTAACCGCAGTACTCCACGAGGTCGGCAGGCGAGGTCAGCCCGTACCGCTCGACGAGGGCGGCCCACTCGTCCTGCTGCTTCGGCATCTCCTCCACCAGCGAGCGCTCGCGCGGCTCCCCCGCCTCCATTCCCAGTGTCTCCGCGATCGCCGGCCACACGTTCTCCCACATGAACACGTCGCCGTTCGTCAGGTTGAACGTCCCGCCCCACGCCGCCGGCGTCTCCGTCGCCCACGAGAGCGCGTGCGCCACGAGGTCCGCGTCGACCGCCTCCCGCAGCGTCGGCGCGCCGGGCCTGCCCGGAAAGGCGAGCGGCTTCCCTTCCTCCCGCAGCAGCGCGGCGTAAGCCCCGATCACCGGTATCGGGTTCATGTTGTTCCCCGGCGCGTCCCCGTAGATCACCGTCGGCCGCCACGTCGTCAGCTCCCAGCCGCCCTCCGCCTGCCGCGCTCGCAGGTAGTCCTCCTGCTCGAAGTAGAAGTTCGGGTGCTCCTTGCGCGGCTCCCGCTCCCGCAGCGGCACCTTCACGCCCTTCGCCCCGACGCTCGGGTGGTGCAGCCCGTAGGCCTTCGTGCCGTGCAGCAGCGACACATGCTCAAGCCCGGAGGCCGCCCGCGAGAGCGGCTCGAACAGGTTGCGCAACATGCTGGCGTTCCGCTCGATCACCTCCGGGTCGACCCAGCCCGGCATCAGCCCCGGCACCTCCTGCAGCGCCGCGTAGACCAGGTGCGTGACCCCCGTCATCGTCCCGAAGACGCGCTCGCACGCCTCCGCGTCCAGCAGGTCGACCGAGAGCAACTCCGCCTCCGCCGGGATCCCCGCCGGCACCCGTCGCGAGACGCCGACCGCCTCCCATCCCGGCAGCGTCGCGAAGTGCCGCACCGCCGCATACCCCACCAGCCCCGACGCTCCCGCGATTAGCACCCGCTTCTCCATGCCGCTACCTCCGCCGGCGCTTGCAGGGCGCCGCGGCGCACAGGATACCGAGCCCCCGCGCCCCCGTTGCGAGGCCCTTCCCGTGAGCGCACACTGACCCCGCTACCAGTCGGAGGCTCCCCCATGACTTCCCCCAACGTCCTCCTCGCCACCAAGGGCCACCCGTTCCAGCGCGAACCCTTCTTCTCGATGTTCGACTCGTTCCAGGCGGACGGCGCCATCTCCGCCTGGACGCACGTCGAGCAGCCCGCCGCCCAGGCGTTCTTCAACGCCGATGCGGCCGCGCCCTACGACGTCATCGTCGACTACTCGATGCCCGGGCGCGGGATCGGCGACGCCGACCCGCCGCAGTCCCTCAAGGACGGCTACCGCTCCCTCCTCACCGAGGGCAAGGGCATGGTCATGATCCACCACAACATCTGCTCCTGGCCCGCCTGGGAGGAGTACGCCGAGATGGTGGGCGGCCGCTTCTTCTACGACCCCGGCGAGCTCCGCGGCCAGCAGTGGCCCGACTCCGGTTACCTGCTCGCGGTGAACCACAACGTCACCGTCGTCGAGCCGGAGCATCCGGTCGTCGAGGGCCTCGACCCGTCTTTCGAGCTCCAGGACGAGCTCTACCTCGCCCCTTACTTCGAGGACAACGTCGTCCCGCTCCTGCGCAGTGACTTCGAGTTCACCTACAAGAACTTCTTCTCGCCGGCCCTCGTCGTCCACGAGCGGCGTATGTACGAGCGTGGCGACTGGAGCCACCCGCCGACCAGCAACATGGTCTCGTGGGCCAAGAACCACTACAACAGCCCGATCGTCTACATCCAGCCGGGCGACGTGCCCACGTCCTACAACAACCCGAACTACCGCAAGCTGCTCTCGAACGCGATCCAGTGGGTCGCCTCTGAGGAGGCGCACGCCTGGGCGCGGGAGCGGAACGCCGCCGCCGTGCCCGGGAGCTAGTAGCCCCGCTCCCGCCCGACCACGTTCGCGAGCGGTTCGCCGCGCACATACCGCTGCAGGTTCTCCGCGAAGAACTCCGCCGCGCGCTCGAAGTAGCCGTGGATCGAACCCGAGCGGTGCGGTGTCACGATCACGTTCGGCATGTCCCAGAAGGGGCTGTCCTCGGGTAGCGGCTCGGGGTCGTGCACGTCGAGCGCCGCTCCCGCGATCCGTCCCGCCCGCAGCGCATCGAGCAGTGCGTCGGGGTCGACCACCGTCGCCCGCGCGATATTCACGATCGACGCGTCGGGCTTCATCAGCGCCAGCTCACTCGCCCCGATCATCCCGTCCGTGTCCGGCGTCAGGGGAACGCACAGATTGACGTAATCCGACTCCGCCAGGACACGCGGCAGCTCGCTCGACGGCAGCAGCACATCCACGTCCGGGTCGGAGTCGCCCGGCTGCGCGCTGCGACGCGTCGCCACGACGCGCATCCCGAACGCGCGCGCCCGCCGCGCCAGCTCCCGCCCTATCGCCCCCAGCCCCACGACCCCGCAGGTCTTCCCCTTCAGCTGGCCGGCGAAGTGGAAGTTCCAGCGATGCTCCACCTGGTCCCGCATCGTTTCGTGCAGGTCCTTCTCCAGCATCACCATCACGCCCATGCAGTATTCGGCGATCGGCACCGCCCCGACGCCGCTCATCGTCGTGATGACGAAGTCCTTTTCGAGGATGCCCTGCGCGATTAGCTCATCAAGGCCCGCCGTCAGCACCTGGAACCACTTCAGGTTCGGGGCCGCGTCATGCACGGCGATCGGGTCCAGGTGCGAGCCGAACAGCACTTCCGCCTGCGCCAGGATGCCAGCCTGCTCATCCGTCGGCGGCGGGCGGAACGCGCCCGGCGCGATGCGCTCCGCGGGGTAGTCGAGGATGCGCACGAGCGGCGAAGCGCCCTCGATCGTCGCCCGCGTCCCCTCGGTCAGCGGGAAGGACACGACTACCGGGATCGGCTCCTGCCTCATGCGGCCCTCCTGGCTCGGCGGCAAGTCTACCCAGACGTTCCCGCTCGCGTTCCAGCCCCCCGTCCCCGACAATCACGCGGATGCCCGACTCCCGCGAACGCTTCGAGGCCGCCGCCCTGCGCGTCCACACTGCCGCCACCCTCGAGCACTTCGGCATGCCGGCGGCAGACGCCGCCATCGCCGCCGAGGTGCTCATCGACGCCGACCTGAAGGGCATCGAGTCCCACGGCATCGCCCACCTCACCTGGCACGGCGGCTATGTGCCCGGCCTGCGCGACGGCCGCGTGAATCCCACGCCCACGGTCCGCATCCTGCGCGAGACCCCCGCCACCCTCGCCCTCGACGGTGACGGTGGCATGGGCGTCGTCGTCGCCGTCGACGCCATGGACCGCTGCATCGCCCGTGCCGAGGCGAACGGGATCGGGATGGTCACGATCCGCAACGGACGCCACTTCGGCGCCGCCGGCTATTACGCCGAGCGCGCCGCCGCCCGCGGCCTGATTGGCATGGCGAGCTGCAACACGCCCGTGCTCGCCGTCCCCGCCGGTGGCGCCGAGCGCGCGTTCGGCACGAACCCGCTCGCGTTCGCCGCGCCCATCGAGGGCCGCGAGCCTTTCTCCCTCGACATGGCCACGACCGCCGTCGCCGGAGGCAAGCTTGAGATCGCCGGGCGCCAGGGCAAGCGCCTACCAGCCGGCTGGGCCGTCGACGGTGAGGGTCGCAGCAGCCACGACCCCGCGGCCCTCGGCACTGGCGGAGCGCTCCTCCCCCTCGGCTCCTCCCTCGAGACCAGCTCCTACAAGGGCTACGGCCTCGGCCTCGTCTCCGACATCATCTCGGGCGTCCTCTCCGGCGCCGGTTTCGGGATGATCATGCCGCGGCCGCACATGGGGCAGTGGTTCGCCGCCTGGCGCATCGACGCCTTCCGCGACCCCGCCGAGTTCCGGGCCGAGATGGCCGAGCTCGCCGACCGCATCCACGCCATCGCCCCCGCCCCCGGCGTCGACCGTGTTCGCATCCCGGGCGACAAGGAGGCAGAAGCGCGCGCCGACCGCGAGGCCAACGGCATCCCCCTCGATAGCGCCGTCGTGGACCAGCTCCGGGAGCTCGCTGCCGAGACTGGCGTCCTATTCCCGGACCCGGTCGGGAGCCCCGCATGATCCCCGAGAACGTCCTCGCCGCCCTCCGCCAGCGCTTCGAGCTGCTCTCCGCCCCTGTCACGATCGATTACTTCCACCAGGGCGAGAGCGGGCTGATCGTGCCCGGCGCCGCGCCCCGCAACCCCTGCCCCGCCTGCGGCCCCACGAAGGAGATGCTGGAGGACCTCGTCGGCGTCTCCCCGAAGCTCCGCCTCGTCACGCACGAGTTCCACGCCGAGCCCCAGCTCGTCGAGAGCTGGAACGTGGAGCGCGTCCCCGCCGTCCTCCTCCGGCGCGGCGGCGGCGCCCCGCCCCTGCGCTACTACGGTCTGCCCCAGGGCCTCTTTTTCGAGGTGCTCGTCGAGGTCATCTCCGTGTTCCCCGCGCCACCCTCCCCGCCCGCCGCCCTCGCCGAGGTTCTCGACCGCCTCACCGACACGCTCTCCATCGTCGTCGTCGGCTCGATGCGCCACGCCGCCGGCGCCCAGGCGGTCGCCAGCGCCTACCAACTCGCCCTTTTCTCAGACAAGGTCGAGGCCACGGTCATCGAGGCGGAGACCTTCCCCGAGGTTGTGCAGCAGCTTGGCCTGAGCGAGCTGCCTGCCACCATCGTGGCGGACAGGCACGGGTTCGCGGGCGTGGCCAACACCATGGCCCTCGCCCAGTTTGGCGTCGACGCCCAGCAATCGGACTCGCCCACGCCTCCGCAGGTGGCCCCTGGTTCGGCGGCGGCCATCGGAGGCGCTCCCGGCGCCCCGCCCGTTTCCGCCCCCCAGCCCGCCCGGTCGGAACCCCCCACCGTCGACCCTGCCGGGGAGAAGGTCGATGTCGCCATCGTCGGCGGCGGCCCCGCGGGCTTGCAGGCCGCCCTCGTGCTCGTTCGCGCCCGCAAGTCCGTCGCCGTCTTCGACGCACCCTCGCCCGCCCGCAACGCCGCCTCCCACGGCGTCCACAACTTCATCGGCGTCGAGGGCATGCTCCCCGCCGATCTCGCGCGCACCGCCTGGGAGCAGATTGACGCTGTCGGCGGCGCCTCCCTCCGGCGGGAGGAGATCGCAACCATCGAGCGCGATCACGAGGGCGAATTCGTCCTGACGACGGCCGAGGGCGAGAAGCTCGGCGCCCACCACGTCATCCTCGCCTTCGGCCACCGCGATGCCATCCCCGACGTCCCCGGCTTCGCCGAGTGCTGGGGCGACACCGTCATCTCCTGTCCGTTCTGCGACGGCTACGAGCACCGCGATCGCGTCTGGGGCCTCGTCGTGCCCTCGACCGGCGCCAAGGCGACCCCGCCCCTCTTTGCCTACAACTGGACCGACAAGGTGAAGGTCTTCCTCGGCGGCGAGATCGACCTTCCCGGGGAGATGGCCGCCGCCCTCGAAGCCCAGGGCCTCGAGCTCCACCGCGGCGACATAACGGCCATCAATCACGACGACGGAACGATCGCCAGCGTCACGCTCGCGGGCGGCGAAACCGTATCCGTCGAGACCCTCCTCTGGAGTCCCGAACCGCTCCCCGCGCCCCTCGTCGAGCGGCTCTCCCGCAGCCTCGGCCTCGCCGTCGACGAGGAAGGGTTCATCGCCGTCAGCCCCATGCAGCAGACGAACGTCGAAGGCGTCTGGGCCGCCGGCGACGCCATCGCCTCGACGATGGCCATGGACGCCGCCCGCTCCGGCGGGGCGGTCGCCATGCTGATCGTGCAGGGCTGGTTCGAGGAGCCGGGGCACTAGAAAGGGCGCAACCCTGCCGTCCGCGTTATCCTTGTGCCGTTCGGGCCACCCCCGCAGGTGGTCAGGTTCCAGGAGTGTGCCCCATGACCCGTGAGCAGTTGGTGGAGATGTCCCGCCGCGAGGTGGAGAACCTTCAGAACAACCGCATCGACCTCGCCGACGAGATCTACAAGATCCCCACCGCGCTCTACCACGACCAGGAGCGCTGGGAGGCTGAGGTCGACCGCATCTTCCGGCGGCTGCCCCTGGCCCTCGCCTTCTCCTCCGAGCTGCGCGAGCCCGGCTCCTACCGCTCGATGGAAGTCGCGGGCGTGCCCGTGCTCATCACCCGCGCGGAAGACGGCGAAGCTCGCGCCTTCGTCAACATGTGCAGCCACCGCGGCAACTTCATCGTCGAGGAACCGGAGGTCGGCAAGACCGAGGTCTTCCGCTGCAACTACCACGCCTGGACGTACAACCTTGAGGGCAAGCTCGTCGCCGTCTTCGACGAAGGGAACTTCGGCGAGCTCGACAAGTCCTGCTTCGGCCTCACGGAACTTCCCTCGGCCGAGCGCTCCGGGATGATCTGGGTCACCCTGAAGCCCGACTCCGACGTCGACATCGACGCCTTCCTCGCCGGCTACGACTCCGTCCTCGACGACCTCGCCTTCAACGATGCCTACGTGGTCGGGTCCCAGCCGCTCGACGGCCCCAACTGGAAGGTCGCCTACGACGGCTACCGCGACTTCTATCACGTCCCCATCCTCCACCGGAACAGCTTCGGTCCGGACGGCCCCTTCCAGCCGGACTACTACTCCTGGGGCCCGCACGTGCGAGTGATGTCGCCCAAGGGCCACGAGAAGCTCGCCGACACGCCCGAGTCGGAGTGGGGCTACGACGACATGACCGCCGGCGTCTGGACCGTCTTCCCGAACATGTCCATCGCGGGCAGCACGGGCAGCGGCTACATGGTGTCGCAGATGTTCCCCGGCAAGACGCCGGGTGAGTCCTTCACCATCCAGAACTTCCTCCGCTTCGAGCCCCCCGAGGAGCAGGATCCGGAGGAGCTGAAGGAGTACATGGACTTCATGGGCCACGTCGTCGGCAACGAGGACTACTACACCGGTTTCCACGTGCAGAAGGCCCTCGCCACCGGCGCCAAGGAGTTCTCCCTCTTCGGACGCAACGAAGGCGGCGGCCAGCTCTTCCACAAGTGGGTCGACGCCCTCGTCGACACCGAAGATGCAGACCTCCCCGAGCTGCTGGAGAAGGGCATCAAGTAGCCTTCGGCCTCGCCGTCAGGAAGCAGAGGAGCCCCCTCCGAGAGGGGGCTCCCTTCGTGTTCGGGCGGACCGTGGGGAGCTACTTGCCGCCTGGGGCGCCCGCCTCTTCCGGCTCGACGCCGAAGCCGCCGGGCTCCTCGGAGGCGTCCTCGCCCGGGAGGCTCTCGCCACTGGCTTCTGCCATCAATTCCTCCCGGCCGCGCATGCGCACGCGTGGCATGAAGAGCCCGATCGCGAGGCCCACGGCCACGATCCCGACGCCGATCAGGAAGATGCCCGTAATCGCGTCGCCCAGCGCGATCTGCGCACTCTGGATGACGCCGTCGGCTGCACCCGGGCTCGCCCGCTCGATACTGGCCCGCATGAGCGCCAGGGAATCTGGACTGAGCAGGCGCTGCGGGTCGGAGAACAGCTCGCTGAACTGCGCCGGCACCGCACTCGAGAGGTTCGACTTGAAGCTGCTGGCGAGCAGCGAACCCATGATCGCGACCGAGAAGGTGCCGCCGACCTGGCGGAAGAAGTTGACCGACGCCGTCCCCGTGCCGAGGAGCCGGTGGGGGAGCGCGTTCTGCACGGCGAGCTGGAAGGTCGGCATCCAGAAGCCCATGCCCACGCCCAGCAGCACCATGTAGCCGCGGGTCGTCCAGGCGGCCGAGGTCTGCTCAAGCGTGGAGAGCAGGTAGAAGGCCGTGAGGAGTGCGCCCCCGCCGACGATCGCCATGATCCGCAAGTCGCGCCCGCGGCTCAGCAACTGCCCCGATGTCACCGATCCGAACATCATCCCTGCCGTCATAGGCATCATGATCAGCCCCGAGTTCGTCGCCGAAACCTCCTGCACCCCCTGGAGGAAGAGGGGCAGGAACTGGAACGCGCCGAACATGCCCGCGCCCAGCACCATCGTCGCCAGGATCGAGACCGTGTAGGCGCGGTTGCGGAAGAGCCCAAGGGGCAGAACGGGCTCCTCTGCCCGCCGCGTCTGCACCAGGAACAGGACGAGGAAGCCCGCCGCCGCTCCCAGGGAGGCGACAACCGGCGCTTCGCCCCAGCCGTACTGGTTGCCCCCCCAGGAGAGGCCCAGCATCAGCGATGCGGCCATGCCAACGATCAGCGCCGCCCCTGCCCAGTCGATGACCGCCTTGCCCTGGCCGCGGAACCACGGCATCCCGAAGGTGACCAGCGCCAGCGCCACCGTCGCGACGGGGATGTTGATGTAGAAGATCCAGCGCCAGGAGAGGTGGTCGGTGAGCGCCCCGCCGGCCAGCGGTCCGATGATGCTCGCCAGCCCGAAGGTTGCGGCGAAGAGACCTATCCAGCGTCCCCGGTCCTTCGGCGCGAACAGGTCGCCCACCGAGGTGAAGGCGGTCGTCATGATCAGCCCGGCCCCGATGCCCTGGATGGCGCGGAAGGCGATCAGCCAAATCATGTCCCCCGCCGCGCCGCATAGCCACGAGCCGGCCACGAAGATGACGATGCCCGCCAGGATGAACGGCTTCCGCCCGTAGAGGTCCGAGAGCTTCCCGACGACCGGCACCAGCGCGGTCGAGGCCAGCAGGTATGAGGTGAAGGGCCACACGTAGAGGTCGAGGTTGCCCAGATCCTCGACGATTCGCGGCAGCGAGACCGTCACGATCGTCTGGTCCAGCGCCGCCAGGAACATCGTCGAGAGCACGCCCGCAAGCACCAGCGCCTTTCGTCGCGCCGATAGCGACATCCCCGGAGGGAGTCCCCCTCCCGCCGTTTGCGGACCACCGCCCATTCCCATCATCGGTCTGCCTCCCTGGAGTTCGTTGTCGTCGTTACAGGTGTCGTCGCGAGGAACGGGGCCAGCACGGCCTCGGCCGCGGTCCGCGGATCGCCCTTCGCCTTGAGGGCCAGGGCCGACCAGGGCGCAAGGCTGCCGAGGATGAGCGCGGTGGCCACGTCTGGCTCGATGTCCGCCCGCAGGCCGCCCCCGGCCTGTGCGCGCTCGTACAGGTGCTCGAAGCGCCGGCCGGGTTCAACCGCGCGCATCTCGCTCCGCAGCTCCTTGTGTACGCGCCCGCCGATCAGCGCGGCATGAACCCACCCGTAGGTCCGTACGGTCTGGTGCAGCCGTTCGAGCAGCGCAGTGAGCCCGGCGACGCTTCCGTCGCCCGACTCCGCTTCGTCGAAGCTTGCCGCCGTCTCGGCGACCATCCCCCGCACGATCGTCTCAATCACCTGGTCGCGGTTGCCGACGCAGCGGTACACCGTGCCGACCCCGACGCCCGCCTCGTGGGCGATGTCGGTCAGCTCTGCTTCGAGCCCTTGCTCGGCCATGAGGCGGGTCGCCGCCTCGACGATCTTGCGCTGGTTCGCGAGCGCGTCACTTCGCATCCGCGAACCGTAACCGGAATTCCGGTTATCCGCAAGTCACATGGCGTAGCCCACCCTCGGTGGGCCATCGGACACGACTGGAAAGGGCTGCTAGCCCTCGTCCTCCAGCGCCTTGTCGACCTTCTCCGCAATCTCAGAGGGTACGAAGGAACTCCAGACGTCGCGGTAGTTACGGAGGAACCACAGCGCGCCCGCATCGGTGTCCTCGTTGTTCTCTTCCATCCAGAGTTCAGCGGCCACCTGGTCGGCAGCCTTGAAGCTCCATTTCTCGAGGAACGTAACCACCTCGGGCGCCCGCCCCGGCAACGAGTTGTTCACCATGATCAGCACCCTGGCCTCCGGGTAGGCGCACGCCTTCGTGGTAGCCCAGCACTCATCGGAGTACGGCGGTTCCTCAAGCTGGTACAGGTCCAGGTTCACGGACTGCGGCGTCGGGTGCCACATGTACCCCAGCCAGGGTTCCCCCTTCTCGTAGGCCGCCTCCAGGTCCGCCGCCAGCGCCGCGCTCGAACCCGGGTTGAGAACGTCGAGAACGTCGGTCAGCCCGTAGGACTCCACCTTGGCCGCGTTCACCTGCTCGCATGCCCAGCCGGGAATGCAGGTCACGAACCGCGCCTTACCCTGCGAATCCGACGTGATGAAGAGGTCCATGTAGTCGGGCAGATCGGCGACAGACACGAGGCCCGGGTTGGCATCTTTCAGATACTGGGGGATCACCCAGGCTTCCCAGCCGGTATCCAGGCTCAATCCGACCTCGACGAGGGTCCCCTCCTCCACGTCGAGCAGCCATTCCTGCTGTGCAGGCCAGATTTCCATCGTCACGTGGGTGTCGTTGTTCACCAGCGCCTGCCAGAGCGAGACCGTGTCGCCGGGAACCAGCTCCGTCGGGTAGCCGTACCCGTGCTCGACGATGTAGGCCGCCACCCGTGCCTGGATCTCGGCCGAGGGCCAGTTCAGGTCGGAGAAGACGATCGGCTCCTTCTCGTCCTCGCCCCCGCCGCAGGCGGCGATTAGCAGGGCGAAGCATGCAGCCACCGCCGCCAGGGTGAGAAAGAAGGATTTCTTCCTGAGGATCATGGCGCTCTCCTAACGTGGCCAGACAACTAGAGGGTGCTACTTCCGCCTACGGAACTATCCTACGCCGCCACCAGCGCCCATTGACGATTGCTGACGGCTGGCGAACGCCTGCGTGATGCGATCGATGATGATCGCGAGGAACACGATCCCCAAGCCGGCCAGGAACGCGTTCCCCGGCTCGATCCGCCCCAGCCCCCGGTTGACGTCCTCACCCAGCCCCCCGGCGCCCACCAGCGAGGCGATGACGACCATCGCCAGCGCCATCAGGGTCGTCTGGTTCACGCCCGCCATGATCGTTGGCGCTGCCAGCGGGATCTTCACCTTCAGCAGGAGTTGCGCCGGTGTCGCTCCGAACGACTCCGCCGCCTCCAGCGTCTCCTCAGGCAGCTGCCGGATCCCGAGGTTCGTCAGGCGAACCGCGGGCGGCACGGCATAGATCAGCGTCGCAATCACGGCCGGCACGTTCCCGAGGCTGAAGAAGGCGATCGCCGGCACCAGGTAGACAAAGCTCGGCATCGTCTGCATCCCGTCGAGGATCGGCCGCAGGAGCTTGTCCAGCCGGTCGCTCTGCGATGCCCACACCCCGAGCGGCACTGCGATCGCGATCGAGAGCGTCACGGTGACCAGCATCAGCGCCACCGTCTCCATGGTGCTGTCCCAGAGCCCGAAGGACGCCATCAGGACCAGCGAACCCGCGGAGAAGGCCGCGACCCAGACCCCTGCCGTGCGCCAGGCGACCGTTGCAATCGCCAGGATGGAAGCGGGCCAGGGAAGCCACAGGAGGAAGTCCTCGATGTTCACCAGCACCGTCAGCACGACTTCCTTGATCACGTCGAAGATCACATCGAGCTCGGTCGTCATCCAGTCGATTACGTTGTCGATCTCGCGACCCACGTCGCGACCCACGTCCGCCGGGAAGTCCCCCGCCCAGTCCCAGCCCCCCGCCCACAGCACGATCGCGAGGATTGCGGGCGCCACCAGCCAGCGCAGCCACAGCGCCCTGCGAAGCCAGCGCGGCCCCCGGCTCAGCCCCGGGAGTTCCAGGCGGCGACGGATGGCCTCCAGCGCGGAGGCGCCTGGCGCGGCTTCCCCGGAAGGTGCGTTCCCCGTCACCCCGACCCCCTCTCCCCCAGCGTCTCTGCCATCTCTCCATCCGCCACTCCCGCCATCGCCCGTGCCAGCGCATCGAGGGCAATCTCCCCGACAAGGGCGCCGCCACTGTCGAGGACCGGAATGGGGTGGTCGGAACGCAGTCCGTGCGGGACCAGCTCATCCAGCACCGTCTCTTCGACGACGGCGCCCTCCTTCTCCAGCCTCAGCGACCCTACCGGTCTGTCCCCTTCATCCAGCGAGTGCCGCAGCAACAGGAGGTCCGCGCTCCCGGAGTACCGCCCCTCTTCGTCCACTACCAGGGCGTGCATGCGTCCCTCCGACTCCAGCGCCGCCAGCACCTGCGAGGCCATCTGCTCCGCACGAGCCGTACTTGTCGGGGAACGCATCACCGAGGCCGCCGTCACCATGGACTGCAGCCGCACATCGCGGGTGAACTCCCGCACGAAGTCGTTCGCCGGCGACAGCACCACGTCCGATGGCTCTCCCATCTGCACGATCGCGCCGTCGCGCATGATCGCGATCCGGTCGCCGATGCGAACCGCCTCGTCGAGGTCGTGCGTGATGAAGATGATCGTCTTGTGCAGCTCCGCCTGCAGCTTCGCCAGCTCCTCCTGGAGCTCGCGCCGGATGACCGGGTCGAGCGCGCTGAACGGTTCATCCATCAGCAGCACGGGGGCGTCCTGCGCGAGCGCCCGCGCCAGCCCCACGCGCTGCTTCATGCCCCCGCTCAGCTGGTCGGTCATGCGGTCGCCCCACCCCTTCAGCCCGACTGCCGCCAGGGCTTCTTCCGCCCGCTCCCGGCGATGGCGCTTCTCCACGCCGTTCACCTCGAGCCCCCACGCCACGTTCTCGACCACCGAGCGATGCGGCAGCAGCCCGTAATGCTGGAACACCATCGCCACCTCGCTCCGGCGCAGCTCGCGCAGCTCCTCCTGGTCCATTGCCGTGATTTCCCGGTCACCCAGCCACACTTCCCCCGCCGACGGCTCGATCAGCCGGTTGATGCAGCGCACGAGCGTCGACTTGCCGCACCCCGAGAGCCCCATCACCACGAACAGCTCGCCCCGCTTCACGTCGAACGTCACGTCGGCGAGCGCCAGCACCGAGTCGTGCATCTCCTGGATCGCTTCCTTGGTCGTTCCGGTCCTGGCGCGCGCCAGCGCCCCGTCCTCGTTCCCCCCGAAGACCTTGTAGACGTTGCGAACGGCGACTGCCGCTTCGCCGTCGGTGTGTGGCTGGTGCTCGGTTGTCACGGTTCCGTCCGCCTTGCTGTGGGGTGCTGGACCCGAACCTGTCCCCGTGTATGGCGCCGACGCGCAACGGTCTATCGCTCGCCTGCGCGAGCGCGCCGATGGTACCAGAGTCCCCGCCCTCCCCGCCCCTCGACCCGTGCGGGGCCGCTCGTTACCGTTGCCCGGCCAGGAGGGAGCCATGTCCGTCCCCAATCCCGCCCCCGACGTCTCCGTCGACATCGACGGGCACATCGCCACCGTCGAGATCCACCGCCCGCCCCACAACTACTTCGATGTCGCCCTGATCCGCGCCATCGCCGGCGCCTATCACGCCCTCGACGAGGAGCCGGACGTGCGCGCCATCGTCCTCGCCTCGGAGGGACGCTCCTTCTGCGCCGGCGCGCAGCTCGCCGCTCCCGCTCCCGACCCGGAAGCGGAGGACGCCGAGCCTTCCCGCCGCACCGGCAGCGGCCACCTCTACCAGGAAGCCGTGCGCCTGCTCGAGGCGGAGACGCCCGTCGTCGCCGCCGTGCAGGGCGCCGCCATCGGCGGCGGCCTCGGGCTTGCGCTCTCCGCCGACTTCCGCGTGGCCGCCCCCGAGGCCCGCTTCGCGGCCAACTTCGCGCGCCTCGGCTTCCACCACGGCTTCGGCCTCACCGTCACCCTCCCCGCCCTGGTCGGGCAGCAGAAGGCGCTCAACCTTCTCTACACGGGCCGTCGCGTGAAGGGCGAGGAGGCCCTCGAGATCGGCCTCTGCGACGCCCTTGCCCCCATCGAGGAGCTTCGTGACGCCGCGCGCGAGATGGCCGCCGAGATCGCCGGCTCCGCGCCCCTCGCCGTCCGCTCCATCCGCCGCACCATGCGCCGCGGCCTCGCCGAGCGCGTCCGAATCGCCACCGACCACGAGCTCGTCGAGCAGGACTGGCTGCGGGAGACGAACGACTTCCGCGAGGGCGTCCGCGCCACCGCCGAGCGCCGCACCCCGGACTTCACCGGAACCTAGAGCACAGGAGCCAGCCATGGACGAGTTCCAGGTCGAGATCACGACACCCGACGGCGCCGTCGACTGCTTTGCCGTCCACCCCGACGGTGACGGCCCCTTCCCTCCCGTCATCCTCTACATGGACGTCGTCGGTGTCCGCGAGGAGCTGCGCAACTTCGCCCGCCGCATCGCCGGCGAGGGCTACTTCTGCCTGCTGCCCGACATGTTCTACCGCCTCGGCCCGCAGAACTTCGATCTCTCGAAGGGCCGCGAGGAGATTGAGCGCATGTTCGCCGCCGGACGAACGCTCGAGATGCCCATGGTCATGAGCGACACCAAAGCCTGGCTCGACTACTTCGACTCGAACCCCATCGTCGACGGTCCAGCCGGCGCCATCGGCTACTGCATGAGCGGTCGCTTCGTGGTCGCCGCCGCGGGAACCTTCCCCGACCGCTTCGGCGCGATCGCCTCGCTCTACGGCGTCGGCATCGTCACCGACGAGGACGACTCGCCCCATCTGCTCGCCGACCAGATCAAGGCCGAGCTCTACCTCGGCTTCGCCGAGCACGACCCCTTCGTCCCCGAGAACGTCGTCCCCGAGCTGAGCAAGGCGCTCGAAGCGAACGGCGTGCCCCACGCCATCGAGACGCATTCCGGCACCGAGCACGGCTTCTGCTTCCCGGAGCGGCCGGGCTACGTCGAGGGCGCGGCCGAGAGCGTCTGGCGCACTGTCTTCGACCTGTACGAGCGCCGGCTGAAGGCCTAGCGGGCTAAACCCCGAGCAACTCCCCCGCGTTTGCCTCCATGATGGCGGTGATGTTCCGCTCGGCCATCAGCAGCAGGAGTCCCTCCGCCGCCACGACCAGGTCGTCGTATGCCTGGTGGTCCTCCGCGCTGGCATCCGGTGGTGGGGGCTGGAGGTCCTCCAGACCCCGTACCCCGATGAGCGGGATGAACATGCTCGCCAGCAGTCCCAGCCGGTAGTCGTCCATGCACTGCTCGAACGAGTAGCCGGTCACGCCGTTCTCGACCAGCTTCCGGTGATAGAGCGCCACCAGGTCGTCGCTCACGGCTGTCCGCTTCTCCGGGTCGAAACCCTGCGCGATGAAATAGGCAAGGTCGCGTGGTCCCGACCCGTACCCCGCAAGCTGCCAGTCGAGGAGCACGAGCTCGTTGTCCGCGCCCGGCTCCCCGAACAGGAAGTTCTCGATGCGGAAGTCGCCATGGATGAGCGTCGCCCCCGAAGCCGCTCCCCGCTCGTACAGCGTGCCCCACTCGCGCACGAGGCGTTCGCCAACAGGGACGAACGCCGGGTCGACCCGTGGGGCAATCCGCTTCGCGAACGCCTCCCAGCCGCCCTGCACGAGCGGCGCGTTGATCCCCGACTGTCGCTCCGTCGAGGGCAGCCACGACCACTCCCGCAGCCGTGCGCTCTCCCACCAGTGTGCGTGGATGCGGGCGAGGGTTTCGACCACCAGCGGCGCCTGCTCGGGCGGGCACGAGTCCGTCTGGCTGAGCGTTCCGAGGTCGCCCAGGTCCTCCAGCAGGAGCGCGTACGAAGTCCGGTTCTCGTGGACCCCTCCGTAGCAGGTCGCGATGCGCGCCGGACACTCCCCGCTCGCATCGCGGTACCAGTCGATCTCCGTCTCGATGATCATCCCCGTCCAGGGCGTCAGGTAGTCGGGAACCTGTACGAAGGTCGGAACCTTCGCCACGAGGCTCGCCGGGGCATCCCCGTTCGCCTCCTCGTACGTGGGCGTCACCCGCACCGCCTGGCTGATATAGCCCCGCCCCACGCCGATGTCCGCGACGTCGACGGCGCTCACCCGTCCCCCGCTGAGATGGCCTCCCTCGCGAAGCGCCTCCGTCAGCCACTCCGCCGTGATCCCGTACTTGTCCGCGATCGGCTCCATGCGACCCTCCTTCGCTGGTTCCGCGTCAACGTGCGCAGTTTCCGCTGCCGGCCCTTCCGTTCAAGCGTCCAGCAGCTCGCCCGCCCTCGTGTCCATCACCGCCAGGATGTTTCGCTCCGCCATCACCGTCACGAGCGCGACGCCCGTCTCGATCATCTCGTCGAACGCCTGACGCTCCTCCAGCGGCGCATCCGGGGGCGGGGGCTCCCGCTCGGCCATCCCCATCATCCCGATGATCGGCGCGTACATGCTCCACAGCAGCCCCAACCGGTAGTCCTCGTGGCACTGCGCCAGCGAGTAGCCGGTCACGCCGTGCGCGACGAGCGACTCGTGATACGCCGCGATCAGGTCGCCCTCCACCTCGCGCCGCTCGTTCGGGTCGAACCCCTGCGAGACGAAGTAGGCCATGTCCCGCAACCCCGACCCGTACCCCGAGAGCTGCCAGTCGATGAACACGACCTCGTCCGGCGTACCCGGCTTCCCGAAGAGGAAGTTCTCGATACGGAAGTCGCCGTGCACGAGAGTCGCCGCCGAGGCGGCTCCCCGCTCGAAGATCCGCGCGAAGTCGCGCACCAGCCGTTCCCCGACCGGCAGGAAGTCCGGGTCGACCCGTGGCACGACCTGCTCCGCGAACATCTCCCAGCCGCCCTCCACCAGTGGCGTGTTCAGCTCGGATTGCCGTTCCGAGGATGGCAGCCACGAGGCCTCCCGCAGCCGGTCGCTCTCCCACCACTGCGCGTGCAGCGCTCCCAGCATCGACACGATCGCGTCCGCCCGATCGCGCGGCCCGGAGTCCAGCTGGCTCATCGACTCGAGGCGGCTCAAGTCCTCCAGCAGCAGCGCATACGACCGCCATCCCTCGAACGCCGCCCCGTAGCAGCGAGGAACCCGCGCGGCACAGTCGCCGCTCGCCTCCGGGTAGAAGTGCAGCTCGGTCTCGACCGCCTGCCCCGCCCACGGCTTCAGGTACTCCGGGAAGTCGACCGAAACGGGCAACTTCGCCACAAGGCTTGCCGGGGCCAACCCGTCCGTTCCCTCGTACGTCGGGATCAGACGCACCGTCTCGCTGATGTAGCCGATCCCGATGCCCTCGGTGCTCACTTCCACCGCCGACACCCGACCCTGCGTCAGGTAACCTCCCTCACGAAGCGCCCCAGTCAGCCACTCCGCCGTGACTTCATGCCTTCCCCCCAGCGGCTCCATGTTTCCTCCAGCTAGCTCCTCGAGAGGAACGCCCGCAGCTCGGGCAAGATACGCTCCGGCGCTTCCTCCGCCAGAAAGTGCCCGCAATCCTCGAATTCATGCAGTGTGAAGTCCGCAAGCTCGACCTTCCACCGTTCCAGTTCCTTCCGCCGGAACGCGATGTCCTTGAACCCCCAGAAGATGAGAGCAGGTTTGCCCGTGAACGTAGCCCGCTCGTCCCAGACCGACCGCAGCCAGTCGGTTGCCCCGATGATGTGGCCCGGGAACGCCGCGCAAGCGTCCCGTGACCCTGCTGGCTGTGCGTTCCGGTAGTGAGCCATCACCTCGGGCGTGAGCGCCGCCTTGTTCCCCATCGCCATCGGCATGACCCGGTCCACGAAGGCGTTGAACCGCTTGATAAGCAACTGTCCGAGCGGGCTCCGCATCATTGAGCTGAAGAAGAGATAGTGGGGGTCTCGGGAAACCGGCCAGCACCACGTGTTCGTGATGACGAGCTTTCCCACCCGCTCAGGTTGCCTGCAGGCGAACTCCAGCCCGATCGGGCCGCCCCAGTCCGTCAGAAACAACGTGGCGTCCCTGACTTCCAGGTGCTCCAGCAACTCCGTGAGACGCTCTGCGTGTGCCCTCGGATGGTGATCGTCCTGGCGCTTGCTGCGGGAGGAAAGCCCGAACCCCACATGGTCGGCAGCGATGCACCGAAACTCCGACCGCAGACCCTCGATGAGGTGCCGGAACTCGAAGGACCACGTGGGGTTGCCGTGCACGAACACGACGACCGGCCCCGAACCCTCATCGACGTAGTGAAGCCGGTGCCCGTCGGAGGCCGCCAAGAAGCGGCTCTCAAGCGGATAGAGGTCCTCCGAGAGCCAATCCGGGCGCGTGCCCGTCACTAGGAGTCCAGAACCGTCGTCTCCGACCCCGCCTGCATGATGGTGATGTGCGACATGGGCGAGCCGGTGTCGTGGGCGCCGTGCCAGTGGTCCTCCCCGGCGGGCACGACCGCGCAGTCTCCTGCGCTGACCACGTGCTCGCCCTCGCGGTCGCCCACCTTCCCGATGCCGGAGACCACGTACAGGATCTGGTCGCTGGTGTGGCGATGCCAGCCGGCGCGCGCGCCCGGGCCGAAGTGCACCACCGACACGTTGATGTGCTCGGATGCGGAGCCCGATAGCCCCCGCCCCCAGACCTGGCCGCCCTCGAAGATGGAGAGCTCTGTGCGCTCGGTCGTGTCGCCCTCGTCCGATTTCTGGATATGCAGTGCCATCGCTCGCCTCCTCGTGCGCGACGCAGCATAGCGACGCTTGCCCGTGTCCGTCTCCCTCCGCACCATCGAACGGGTGCCCGACTACACCCTCTTCATCGACGATGGCGGCGTCCTCAACGACAACTCCCGGCGAGCGCCTGAGTTTCAGCGCCTCGTCGCCGACTTCTTCCCGCCCCGCCTGGGCGGCGAACCGGCCGCCTGGGCTGAAGCCAACCGCGAGACGTTCCAACAGGTCTTCGACACCCACAAAGATGTTATGGCCGTGGACAACGCCTACGCCGAGGGAGCTGTCGCGTACGAGACCGCGTGGCTCGTGGCGATGTGCAAGCACGTCGGGGTTGCGCCTCCCGAGGGTGACGCCTGTTCGAACCTCGCCCGCGAGGCCCTGCTCTACATCACACGCAGGGCCCGAGCCGCCTTCCCCGGCGCCGCCGAAACCGTGGCCATGCTTGCCAGGGCCGGCTACACGCTCCACACGGCCTCGAACCAGCCTTCCTGGGAGATGGAAGGCTACCTCTCGCGCATGGGCATACTCGACCACTTCGGTGTCCTCGTCGGCGCCGACCTCGTCAATGCCATGAAGCCCTCCTGTACCTACTACGAGCGAGCCTTCGCCCTCGCCGGGGTCGACCCCGCCCGCGCCCTCGTCCTCGATGACACGCCCGCGTTCCTCGACGCCGCCCGTGAGGTCGGCGCCCGGACGGTCCTCGTCGGCCCCGCTGCCCCGTCCGGCCACCTCGCCATCCCCTCCCTCGCCGCCTTCCCCGCCCTGCTCGAAACGCTGACCTGATTCCCGAACCCGCTACAATCCGAACCCGTGAACGAGCAGGGCCTCGCCGTCACCCTTGAGTACTGCGCCCAGTGCGGCTACCTGCCCCGCGCCCAGTGGATGGCGGGCGAGATACTCGCCGCCCTCCAGGACGACATCGCCAGCTTCGCCCTCATCCCCGGTGGCGGCGGCTGCTTCGAGTGGGCCATCGACGGCGAGGTCGTCTCGTCGAAGAACGCCACCGGCCGCTTCCCCGAAGTCGACGAGATCATGGAGCTCATCGCCAACCGGCTCTGAGCCAGGGAGGGAGTCCCCGTGTCCGATTCCACCATCACCGTCTTCGACCCCCGCGGGCACGCGCGCGTCGTCGCCCAGCAGGCTGCGCCCCGCCCCGCCGACCTCGACGGCCTCCGTCCGGGCGTCCTCGAGAACCGCAAGGCGAACGCCCGCCTCCTGCTCGAATCAATGGTCGACAACCTGCGCACAGCGTCTGACCTTGGGGCGACCACGACCGGCAGCAAGCCCGTCGCCGGACCTGCCAGCCGCGCGACCATGGCCACGCTCGTGGAGGAGTGCGACTTCGTTGTCGTCGGGTCATCCGACTGAGGGTCCTGCACGGCGTGGAGTGTCTACGCCTCGATAGCCCTTGAGAAGCGCGGAGTCCCGACCGTCACCATCGTCACGGACGCGTTCGAAGGGCTCTTCAAGCTGGAGGCCGAGCAGCGCGGCGCGCCCGAGCTGCCCTACATTGTGATTCCCCACCCTCTCGGCGGCATCCAGCCCGACGCCGTCCGGGAGAAGGCGCTGGAAGCCACGCCCGCCCTGCGCGCCGCCCTCCTCGGGAACGGCGCGTGAGCAGCGGCGACTCCCTCACCGAGCTGACCGCGACTCTCGAGGTCGAGGAGCTCGGTACGGGCCGCGCCGGCTCCACGGTCGAGCTGCCGGACGACATCGCCGCCGTCAGCCGCGAGTTCGCCGCCCGCGGCTGGTCCGACGGCCTCCCCATCATCCCGCCGACAGAGGAACGCGTGGCGGCGATGCTCGCCGGCGCCGACCGCGACCCTCTCGAGGTCATCGGCATCCTGCCGCCCCGCCGCGGCGAGGCCACCGTCCACGCGATCGCCGTCAACGCCGTCATGGCGGGCTGCGTCCCCGAGCACATGCCGGTGCTCATCGCCGCCGTCCGGGCCATCGCCCACCCGGAGTTCAACCTCTCCGGGGTGAACGCGACGACTCATCCCGTCTCCCTCTTCCTGCTCGTCAGTGGGCCGATTGCCGCCGAGCTGGGCATCCACTCGGGAAGCGGCTGCTTCGGGCCCGGGTTCGCGGCGAACGCGACCCTGGGGCGCGCCCTCCGGCTCATCCAGCTCACGGTCTCGGGCGCGTGGCCTGGACGCGGCGACCGGTCGACCCAGGCGACTCCCGCCAAGCTCGCCTTCTGCGCGACGGAGAACCTCGAGGAGAGCCCCTGGCCTCCCTTCCACACCACCCGCGGCTTCGAGCCGGGCGACAACGCGGTCACGGTCTTCGGCACCGAGGGGCCGCACAACATCCAGGACCACGGCAGCAACACCGCTCTCGGCATCATGCTCACCATCGCCGGCTCCATGTCACAGGCGGGGAGCAACAACATCCTCTCGCGAGGCTCGCCCGTGCTCGCCTTCGGACCCGAGCACGCCGCCACCGTCGCAGCCGAGGGCTGGTCCCGCGAGGACATCCAGCGCTACGTCTTCGAGCACGCCCGCTACCCCCTCGCCGAGCTTTCCGACGAGCTCTTCCAGGTCATCCAGGAGCACACCGAACAGGGCATCCCCGTGCCCTTCTTCGAGCGCGACGCCCTCGCCCCAATTGCCGATGGTCCCGAGCATATCCACGTCATCGTCGCCGGCGGACCGGGCAAGCACTCCTCGTGGCTCCCGACGTTCGGGAATATGACCCGCCCTGTCACTATGCCCGTGGAGTAGTGGTCGGTGAAGCCGTGAACGCCCTGGCCGCTACCCTGTCAGCAACGCCCGCGGATTCTCCGAGAGCATCCGCCGCACTGCTGCCTCGCTGAATCCCGCCTCCACGAAGCGTTCCCCGAAGAGCCCCAGCGCTGCCGCCGGCTCCGGGTTCGACGCCTGGCCGTGGTCGGACGACAGGATGACGCGCTCCGGCCCGACCTCCCGCACCTGGCGCAGCAGGTCCGGCCACGCCTCCTCCCCGTCCTCCCCCGCGATGGCGATCGCGCACTGCTCGATGTAGCCGCCCTTGGACACGATCTCCTGCTGCACCTCGATCGGCGTCCAGAACGAGGCGTGCGTGATCACGCACCGGATGCCCCGCGCCAGCCCCTCGCCGAGAATCGCCTGCGTCTCCTCGGGCGAGAGGTGCCCGCTCGCGAGGACCGCGTCGTGGCTCGCGATCACGTCGAGGATGTCGTGGCAGACCGGCAGCAGCTTCCCGTCCTCATCCAGCACGGTGATCGGCTCCTGCGGGCTGTTGAAGCCGCCCGGACGGTAGCCGCGCCAGTGGAGCGCGTCGAAGGTCGGCATCCACACCACCTTCCCCCCGATCCGCAGCGTGATCGACGCCGCCTCCGGGTTCAGCCCCCCGACGCCCCAGTCGAGCGCGACACCGCCGTACACGTCGATCCCGCTGAACTCGCGGTCGAGCGTCCACGCGATCGGCTGGGTCGGATACTCGTGGCTCTTCAGCACGAGCCCCGCCAACCCCGCCTCCCGCGCCCGCGCCACAGTCGCCGCGAAATCCGCTTTGCGGTCCGCGTACGGATCCGGGTCGGCATGCACGTGGATGTCGAGCGCGCCCTGGAGCAGACTCCGCGCCCGGTCGGAGAGCGCCTCCAGCGTCGACTCGGCCGCGTTCGCCACGTCCCCGCTACTCCGCCAGCGAGGCCTCGAGCTTGTCGAACGCCGCCATGATGGCCGCGAAACGCTCTTCGACCGCCTCGCGCGTCTCGGGGTGGGTCACGATGTAGAGGTCGTTGTTCTTGACGCCCTCGACCACCCGCGCCGCCATCTCCTCCGGCTCCCGGACGTTCGCGCCGATGATGCGCGGCATCTCCATCCCCGGAGGCAACTCGAGCGGTGGCCCCATGTCCTCCTCCGATACCGGGCCGCCCGCCGCCTCCGGCCGGTTGCGCGCCGACTGGCTGATGCGCGTGTTCACGACTCCCGGGCACAGCGCCGAGGCGCCCACCCCCGCCGGCGCGAGTTCGTCGTGGAGCGTTTCCGTGATGCCTACGACCCCGTACTTCGCGGTCGTGTAGTTGATCACGCCCGGGGCCGCCATCGGCACCAGGCCGGCGATGGACGCCGTGTTCACGATGTGGCCCTCACCCTGCTCCACCAGCCCCGGCAGGAACGCGATGACTCCGTTCACCACGCCCTGCAGGTCGACGTCGAGCACCCAGTCCCACTCGGCCGGGCTCATCTCCGCCGTGGGGCCGCCCGAGATCACCCCTGCGTTGTTGCACACGACGTGGTACGCGCCAAGCTCTGTCTTCGCCGCCTCCGCCAGCCCCCGCACCGAGTCGAGGTCGGTCACATCGCACATCACCGCGATGGCCCGCCGCCCCTTCGCGCGGACCTCCTCCGCTACCGTCTCCCCCGCTCCCTGCTCGATGTCGCCGATCGCGATGTCCATCCCCTGGTCGGCGAACGCGAGCGCCATGCACCGTCCGATGCCGCTGCCTCCGCCCGTGATCACCGCGACCTTGCCGTTCAGTTCCTGCATGACTCACTCCACGTTTGGTCGCGCGCGAGTCTACAGGCCGGACACGGATGGAGCGGGTGGCAGCCGCTTTCGCGACTGGGCTACCGGCTCCCGTGCAACTCCTCGGCCCGGTCGTACGCCGCCATGATGGCGGCGAAGCGTTCCTCCACGGGTCCGCGGGTTTCCGGGTGGGTGACGATGTAGAGCTCGTTCGTCTTCACCGCCTCGACCACCCGCCGGGCCACGACGTCCGGCTCGATCAGCTCCCCACCGATGATGCGCGGCGGCTCGAAGTCCGGTGGCAGCTCCGCCGGCGGCGCCGGCCGGGCTGGAGCCGCATCGGCGTCCGGCCGGTTGCGCGCCGACTCGCCGATGCGCGTGTTCACGATGCCCGGGCAGAGGACGGAGGCGCCCACGCCCGTGCCTTCCAACTCGCCGTGCAGGGTCTCCGTGATGCCCATCACCCCGTACTTCGCGGCCGTGTACGAGATGATGCCCGGCGCTGCCAGCGGGATCAGGCCGGCCATCGACGACGTGTTCACGATGTGCCCGTCACCCTGCTCGACCAGGCCCGGCAGGAACGCCTGGATGCCGTTCACGACGCCGTCGAGGTCGACCCCCAGCACCCAGCTCCAGTCCGTGTCCGACATCTCCGCCGTGGGGCTGTTCGCCACGACGCCCGCGTTGTTGCAGACGACGTGAGCGCCGTCCAGTTCCGCCCTCGTCCTCTCCTCCAGGGTTCGCACCGAGGCGATGTCCACCACGTCGCAGGTCACGGCGATGGCCCGCCGGCCCTTCGCCCGCACCTCCTCCGCCACGGCCTCCGCCGGCCCCGCCTCGATGTCGGCGATGGCCACGTCCATCCCTTCGTCCGCGAACGCGAGGGCCATCGCCCGTCCGATGCCGCTGCCGCCGCCCGTCACCACCGCGACCTTGCCGTTCAGTTCCTGCATGACACCCTCCCCGTCTGGTCGCGGGCGAGTCTACAGGCGGAGGGGTGGCCCGGGACCCCTCGTCAGACCTCCAGGCCCAGACCCCGCAGGAACGCGTCCGAGTTCGGCTCCCGCCCGAGGAAGTCGCGCACGAGCTGGTCGCCGTCGACCGAGCCGCCCCGCTCCAGCACCGTGCGACGGTACTCGGCCCCCAGGTCGGGGTTCAGCAGCCCCTCGTCCTCGAAGCGCGTGAACATGTCGTCCCCGAACACGTGCGACCAGAGGTAGCCGTAGTAGCGCGCGTCGTACCCGAACAGGTGCCCCCACCCCGACTGGAAGTGCGTGTCGGGCGTGTACGGAAACATCGTGATCTCGTGCAGGTCTCGCGTCGCCGCCGTGCTGTCCCCCTCGAATCCCGGCGCGTGATACGCCTGGTCCAGGTGGGCGAAGTAGAGCTGCCGCACCATCATCACGCCCGAGCTCAGCGTCTTCGCCGCCAGCATCGCGTCCAGCAGCGAGTCCGGGAGCGGCTCGCCCGTCTCGTAGTGACGCGTGAAGCTCGCCAGCACTTCCCGGTCCCAGACCCAGTGCTCCAGCATCTGCGAGGGCGCCTCCACGAAGTCGCGCTCCGTGCGCGTCCCGCTGAAGCGCGCGTACGTCGCCCGCGTCAGCGTCTGGTGGAGGATGTGCCCGAACTCGTGGAAGAGCGTCTCCACCTCGCTGTGGCGTAGCAGCGAGGGCGCCTCCGCCGACGGCTTCGTGAAGTTCGCGACGATCGCGCTCACCGGCTTCTGGTACGAGCCGTCCGGCAGCACGCGCCCGCCCCGTAGCGTGAACGCCGCCGCGTGACCGTACGTGTTCGGCCGCGGGAACAGGTCCATGTAGAAGCGCGCGAACGCCTCGTCGCCGTCCGCCTCGTACACGTCGAAGGCCTGCACGTCCTCGTGCCAGACCGGCGCATCCGGACGCGGCTCGAAGCGTACGCCCAGCAGGTTCTGGCAGACGTCGAACAGGCCCTCCAGGCAGGCGTCGAGCGGGAAGTACTGCGCGACCTCGAAGTCGTCGACCGCGAAGCGCGTCTGCAGGAGCTGGTCGTGGCAGTAGCGCCAGTCCCAGATGTTGACCGGACCTCCGTTCACCTCCGCCATCAGGGCCACGTCCGCCTCCGCCTTCACGGTCAGACGCTCGCGCAGGTCCGCCAGGAACGACGCCACCCGCTCCCGCTCCTTCGACATGCACACCTCGTGCGCGTACGCGGCCCACGAGTCGTACCCGAGCAGCCCGGCCGCCTCGCGACGCGCCCCCAGCGCTTTCTCGAGCACGGCCACGTTCGCGTCGCCGCCCTTCACCTGCTCCTTCGCGAACAGCGCCCGCCGCAGCTCCGACGAGTGCGCCTTCCCCATGAACGGGAAGAAGTCCGGGTAGTCCAGCGACACCCGGTAGCGCGTCTCCCCGTCCGCCTCCTCAGTCTGGAGCGAGTCGACGAATGGCTCCGGCAGCCCCTCCATCTCCTCGCGCGAGACGAGGATGCCGTCTTCCCACTCGCTGATGTTCTTCTGGAACTCGACGCCCAGCGACACGAGCTCGTCGCTCAGCTCGCGCACCCGCGCCCGCTCCGCCTCCGGCAGCTCGAAACCGTTGCGACGGTAGTCGCGCAGCTCGAAGTCGAGCAGCCGCTGCTCGTCCGGCCCCAGCGCCTCGCCCCGCCCCGCGTACGCTTTGATCGCCGCGTACAGGTCCTCCCGGAACGACAGGTCGACCAGGTACTTCTCGATGCGCTCCTCGGCGGCCCTCCCCGCCTCCCGCAGCTCGTCGTCCGACGCCACGTACGCCATGAAGGCGTACTGTCCCGACGCCTGCCCGACCCCATCCGTGGCCGCCTCCAGCGCCCCCAGCGTGTTCGCGAACGTGCGCTCCCCATCGGGTGTCGCCACGATCGCGTCGACGGCCGCGTCGCACGCCGCGATGGCGTCCTCGCACGCGCCCGTCACCTGCTCCGGCGTCATAGCCGAGAAGTCCGGCAGCCCCGCATCAACGTCAGTCATACGCGCACCTCCCGACGCGGCATCGTACCGGGCTGTCCGCTTCAAGGTCTTCGCCCCGACATCGTGATACCAGGAAGGCCGCCAGCCCGAGGAGGCTGGCGGCCTTCTTGATGGTGACCTTGCGTTGGCTAGCGCGTGAGCCAGCCGAAGGGCTGCGGCTTCCGCTGCGCCTTCGGGTCGATCATGATGTTCACGATCGAGGGCGTTGGGTCGTTCACAGCCGTCCGCAGGGTCGAGTCGAGCTCGTCCACCGTCGTGACGAAGTACCCCTTGCCCCCGAACGCCTCGATGATCTTCTCGTAGCGAGCGTTGGGCATGTACGAGCCCGGCGGGATGTTCTCCCGGTCGAGCTCGCTGGGTCCGCCGCCGATGCCGTTGTTGTTCACCACGATGAACGTGATCGGCAGGTTGTAGCGAACCGCCACCTCGACCTCCATCGCGCTGAAGCCGAAGCCCGCATCCCCCTCCACGGCCACGACCTTGCGGTCCGGGTGGACGGCGGCGGCGGCGATGGCCTGGGCCACGCCCACGCCCATCGTTCCGAACGTGCCCGCGTCGAGGCGCGAGCGCGGAACGATGTTCGGCAGCACCGTGCGGCCGATGTCCATCGTGCTGGCGCCCTCGCTCGCGATGATCGCGTCCTCGGGGATCGCCTCGCGAACGGCCCGCAGCACGCGGTAGTAGCCCATCGGCTCGGAGTCGTCCATCTCCATGGCGGCCACGGCCTGGCGGTTCTCCTCCGCCTTGGCCGAGAGGCCCGTCCACCACGTGGTCTCCTGCGGGTACGTCCACGGCTCCTGTTCGAGCGCGACGTTCAGCTGGCTCGTGATCGCCTTGCCGTCGCCTACCAGCGCGACCTCGGTCGGCACGTTCGTGCCGATCTCCTCCGCGCTAATGTCCATCTGCACGACCCGCACGTCCTTGTTGAACCGCGGCGGCAGGCCGAAGTGCATGATCCAGTTCAGCCGCGCCCCCATCAGGAACACGAGGTCCGCGTTCTGGAGCGCGTACGAGCGCGCCGGCGCCACCGAGAGCGGGTGATCGTCGGGCACGACGCCCTTGCCCATCGGCGAGGCCAGGAAGGGGAGCTGCGTCTTGTCGATGAACTCCCGCACGTCGTCCTCGGCGTGCGCGTAGGCCATGCCCTTGCCGACGATGACGAGCGGGCGCTCGGCCGACTTCAGCGCGTCGACCGCCGCATCGATCGAGCCCGGCTCGGCGTATGTGCGCGGCGCGTCCGGGCAGCGATCCTTGAACTCGAGATCCGACTCCTCGACCCGCGCGGTGATCACGTCGTTGGCGAAATCGAGGTACACCGCCCCGGGACGCCCGTACATGCTCGTGCGCACCGCCTGCTCGACGTAGTAGGGCACGCGCTCGATGCGCTCCGCCCGGCGCGACAGCTTCGCGAAGGGACGCGCGGCCTCGACCTGCGGCGCCTCCTGGAACGAGCCCTGCCCGTCCTGGTACGAGTCCGGCGCGCCGCCGATGAGGATCATCGGCCACGTGTTCGACCACGCGTTCGCCAGGCCCGCGATGCCGTGGATCATCCCCGGCCCGCACACCGTCAGACACGCGCCCGGGCGTCCCGTCAGGTAGCCGACGGCGCCCGCGGCGTAGCTCGCCGCCTGCTCGTTGTGGAAGCCGTAGTACTGGATGCCCTCGCGCTGGGCCGCCGCCGCGATGCCGGCTACCGGGAATCCCACCACGCCGAACATGTAGTCGACGCCCTGCTGCTTGAGGCTGCGAGCGATGACGGTCGCGCCGTCGATTTCTGCCATCTGGTCACCCCTTGGAGGTCGTAGGGCGCCGATGATACGGGAAGCGCCCCCCACGCTCCCGCCCGCCCCTCGCGCGGACCGTGGGGCGAATTGATCGGGGCGGACCGGTAAGATTCGCCGCCACAACCGCAGAAGGAGCGCCCCCCATGCCTACCGACGCACGTGTTGTCGTCTGCCCCTCCGAGCCCGGCCCCCTCCGCATCGACGAGATCGCCCTGCCCGACCCCGGACCCCATCAGGTCGTCGTCAAGCAGTTCGCCAGCGGCATCTGCCACTCCCAGCTCCACCAGATGCACGGCCCCCGGCCCGCTCCCCAGCTTCTCGGTCACGAGTCGACCGGCACCGTCGTTGCCGCCGGCAGCGAGGTCACGCACGTCAAGGAGGGCGACCGCGTGATGGTCACCTGGGTGCCGCGCAGCCCCGACCTGGGCCGCCGCCCCGACCCCATCTCCCTCCAGCTCGAGGACGGCTCCACCGCCATCTCCCAGGGCGTCTTCACCTGGGCCGACCACACCATCGCCGACGAGCAGTACATCGTTTCCATGCCCGAGGACGTCCGCACCGACGTCACCGCCATCATCGGCTGCGCCGTCATGACCGGTTCCGGCGCCGCCTACCACACTGCTGGCGTGAAGCAGGGCGAGAGCGTCGCCGTCTTCGGCGTGGGGGGCGTGGGCCTCTCCGCCATCGTCGCCGCCGCCGTCGTTGGCGCCGACCCCATCATCGCCGTCGACCTGAGCGACGAGAAGCTCGAGTTCGCGAAGACGTTCGGCGCCACCATCGGCGTCAACGCCTCCGAGGGCGACGCCGTCGAGCAGGTCCGAGCCCTCACTACCAGTGACACCGAGTTCGACTTCATGGGCCGGCCCCTCGCGGGCGTCGACTACGCCTTCGACTGCATCGGCGTGAAGCAGACGATGGAGCAGATCCTGCCCGCCGCCCGCCCCGGCGTGATGGGCGTGCGCACGGGCGGCATGGCCGTCCTCGTCGGGGTCCCCCAGACGAACGTCGAGATCGACGCGCGCGACCTTCTCATCAACGAGAAGAAGTACATCGGCAGCATCGGCGGCTCCTGCCGCCCCGACCGCGACTTCCCGATGTTCATCCGCTGGTACAAGGAGGGCGACCTCGACCTGGATGCGCTTGTGACCGCCAGCTACGAGCTCGACCAGATCAACGAGGCCACCGACGCCCTTGCCGCCGGCCACATCTCGGGTCGCTCCATCATCCAGCTTTAGCGGCGCCGAAGCTCAACGCAGCTTCCGTACGGGAAGCCAGATCAGCAGCGCGATTCCGGCGACGCCGCCGGCCGCTGCGCTCGCCACGATGCTCGCCTGTGGCCCGATCAGGCTGGTGACGAGCCCGGTCTGCGCGTACCCGATCGGCGCGGACGCCACGAACATCAGCGAGTAGACGCCCATCACGCGTCCCATCACGGCTTCGTCGGTCTGCTCCTGGAGCAGGGCAAGGCTCAGGTTCGTGAAGATGGCCGCGGGCGGCCCGATTGCGAGCAGGGCTGCGACCGTCAGCCAGGGCGTCTCGCTCAACCCGAACAGCACCAGCAAGGGGGCGCCGGCGATGGGCGAAAGCGCCAGCAGCAGCCCCCGCCTGGGGAGAGGCCGCAGGGTCATCAGCGCCGAGCTGATGATCATTCCCGCCCCGAACGTCCCGAAGAGGATGCCCACCCAGCGGTCCTCCAGCATCAGGACGTCCTCGACGACCAGGAGCATGTTCACCGTCAGGGGACCCGCGTAGAAGATGCCGGGCATTGCCGCCAGCGCCAGCAGTCCGATGATGTTGCGCGAGCGGCGTACGTAGCGAAGGCCTTCCATGAGTTCGCTTCGGACGTCGTGTCGCTCGGCCACCCGCGGCTCGTAGCGGCCAAGCGTCAGGAACAGCAGCGCTCCCAGCGCCAGCAGGCCGGTCTCCAGCGCGAAGGCGGCGGTCAGCCCCGCGTCTCCGCCGACGAACCCTCCCAGCGCCGGCCCCGCGAACTGGCCCGCCGCGAGGAACCCCACATTCCCCAGGATCACGGCGTTCTGGAGCTGCGGCCGCGTGACCATCTGGGGCAGGACGCCCTGCCGCGCCGGCTGCTCGAAGGCCGCCACCGCGCCGACCATGGCCGAGAGCGCGAACACCGGCCAGACGATCGTCACCTCGGCCGCCGAGAGCACGATGTAGACGGCGGAGACCGTCGCGGCCACCGCGGTTGCACGGAACAGGAGCAGCCGCGGCTCGACTCGGTCCGCGACGACACCGCCGAGGAGCGTCAGGAACACGCCCGGCAGCGTCTGGATGATGAGCGCCCCGGCGATCACCGCCGCCCGCTCGTCCGGCTCCACCCGGTCGCGGATGAAGAGCGGCACCGTCACGATCTGGATGCCGACGCCGAGCGCGGTCACGACCGAGGCCGTCAGCCACGCCCGGTAGTCCCTGCTGACGAAGGGGTTGCGAGGCCCCGTCTCGGGGGCGGCCCCGGTGCTCACGCGCCCTCCGCCAGTTGCCCCCGTACCTGGGCCGCCAGCGCGTCCAGTGTGTCGCGGGGCGCAGGAGGCGGAAGCTCCGTGTACGGGCGGAAGAGTGTGTCGCCGGTACGGCGCGGCATCACATGCAGGTGCAGGTGAAACACCTCCTGACCCGCTGCCTCTCCTGTTGACTGCCAGACGTTGAGGCCGTCGGGTGAGAAGGCCTTCGAGACTGCACGGGCCACGCGCGCCGTTCCCGCCATCAGAGAGGCGCCAGTGTGGTCGTCCAGTTCCAGAATGTCCGCGATGTGTCTCCGTGGGATGACGAGCACGTGGCCCGAATTGGGCTGGCGCAGGTCCATAAACGCGATGGCGAGCGGATCGTCCCATACGACGCTGGCGGGGGCTTCGCCCGCAACGATGGCGCAAAACAGGCACTTGTCGGCCATCCGTACAGTCTCGCACGCCTGCGGGGTATCCTCCCGGGCGTCATGAGCGCGCCGCTGGTCATCGCGCACGCCGCTGCCGCCGGCGAGGCGCCGGCGAACACCCTCGCCGGTGTTCGCGCGTCGCTGGAAAGCGCCGCCGCCATGGAGATCGACCTCCACCTTTGCGCCGGCGGTGTCCCCGTCCTCCTTCACGACCACACGCTCGACCGTACGACGAACCTCTCCGGTCCCGTCGCCGGTGTGCCCCTTGCCGAGCTCGCCCGCGCCGATGCCGGCGACGGCGAGCATGTCCCCTCCCTCGATGAGGTGCTCGACCTCGTCGCCGGCCGCATCAACGTCATGTGCGAGCTGAAGGTCGCCCCCGACCATCCCGAGGAGGGCCCCGCTCTCCTCGATGCCACGCTCGCGGTGATCCGCCGCCATGGCGCCGAGTCATGGACTGCGCTGCACTCGTTCGACCACGACCTCGTGGAGCGCGCCCGCGCGCTTGCCCCGGAGATCGAAGCAGCCTTCATCGTCGCGCCGATGGGCGGCGCGGGCCTGAAGGCGCTCTGTGCCCGCGCGGTCGAGCAGGGAGTAGGCGCCATCTCCCTCTTCCACGCCGTTGTCGGGCCGCACGCCTCGGACGCCACGCGTGACCATGGGCTGCAGCTCTGGGCCTGGACGGCCGACACCCCCGCAGACTGGGCCCGCCTCGCCGAAGCCGGTGTCGACGGCATCATCACGAACCAGCCCGCCGCTCTCCGGGCCTGGCGCGAGGCGCAGGCCTCCCCCTGACCGCCCGCCCGCGGGGCCGTTCGCAGACAACATAGGGCTTCACCCTTATGATCGTGCGCCGTGCGGGCGGCTTCCGGTCGCTCAGTCTTCCGAAGGATTGTTCATGAAGGAGATCGACTACCTGGCGCCCTCCTCGCTCGGCGAGGCGTACGCCGCCCTCCAGAACGGCAAGACCTCGGCCTTCCTCGCTGGCGGTACCGACATCATCGTCCAGCTCCGTGAAGGCCGGAAACAGGTCGACCAGCTCATCGACGTCAAGCACATCCCCGAACTCACCAGCTACGCCTGGACCGACGACGGCGGCCTCGAGATCGGAGCCTCTGTTCCGTTCGCCGAGATCTACGAGGACGACGAGATCGTCAGCCGCCTGCCCTGCGTCATCGACTGCGCGACGCTCGTTGGCGGCATCCAGATCCAGAGCCGGGCCTGCTTCGGCGGCAACATCGGTAACAGCGGCCCCGCCGCCGACACCGTGCCCGCCCTCATCGCGCTCGGCGCCACGCTCACCCTCGGCTCCGCCGGTGGAACGCGGGAACTGGCCCTCGAGGACTTCTTCACCGGCCCCGGCCAGAACGTGCTCGAGCCCGGTGAGCTGATCATCAAGATCAATATCCCGACGCAGCCCGCCAACTCGGGCTCCTTCTTCCACCGCTTCATCCCCCGCAACGAGATGGACATCGCCGTCGTCAACGTCGGCGCCCGCATCGACCTCGATGCCAGCGGGGATCGCATCGAAGGCGCCCGCATCTCCGTCGGCGCCGTCGCGCCCGTACCCCTGTACGTCGCTGCTGCCGGTGACGCCCTCGTCGGCGAGACGCCGACCGAGGACACCTTCGCACGCGCCGCCGACATCGCCGCCGATGCCGCCACGCCCATCACCGACATGCGCGGCTCCATCGCCCAGCGGGTCCATCTCACTCGCGTCCTCACCTACCGCGCCCTCGACCGGGCGCTCGAACGAGCCCGGGAGGCCTAGCCCATGCCCCGTCGCACCCACATCCAGACCACCCTCAACGGCGAGGAGATCGACTTCCTCTGCGAGCCGCGCCAGAGCCTGCTCGAGGTCCTGCGCGACGAGCTCGGCCTGACCGGCACCAAGGAAGGCTGCAACAACGGCAACTGCGGCGCCTGCAGTGTTCTCATGAACGGCCGCGTCGTGAATTCCTGCTGCGTCCTCGGCGTCGAAGCCGAGGGCTCCGAGGTCGTCACCATCGAGGGCGTCGCCGAGGGCGACACCCTGCACCCGCTCCAGCAGTGCTTCCTCGAAGAGGCGGCACTCCAGTGCGGCGTCTGCACCCCCGGGTTCATCGTCGCCGCCAAGGCCCTGCTCGATAGCGAGCCGGATGCCGACGAAGGCCGCGTCCGCCACTGGCTGGCCGGCAACCTCTGCCGCTGCACCGGCTACGACAAGATCGTCCGCGCCGTCCTCAAGGCGTCCGAGATGGAGGAGGTCTCCGCATGACAACCACCGAGAAGCCCGACTACAAGGTCATCGGCACCCGTCCCATCCGCCCCGACGGCGTCGAGAAGGTTACGGGCAAGGCGCTCTACGGCGCCGACATCCACCTTCCCGACCTCGTCCAGGGCGCGGTCCTGCGCAGCCCCCACGCGCACGCCCGCATCCTCTCCATCGATACGAGCGCGGCCGAGGCCATGCCCGGCGTCCTCGCGGTAGTGACCCACAGCGACCTGCCCGTCGTCGCCGACAAGGTGCTCGACATGGGCGAGGGCGCCTCGACGGCCTCCGACATGAGCAAGAACGTGCTCGCCGCCGACAAGGCGCTCTACCGTGGCCACGCCGTCGCCGGTGTCGCCGCCACCAACGTGCACGACGCCCTGACCGCCATCGAGGCGATCAAGGTCGAGTACGAGGTGCTGCCGCCTGTCCTCAACGTGCAGGACGCCATGCGCGACGATGCCCCGCTGCTCGACGAGGGTCGCCACACCAAGACCCCGACCGGCGAGGAGTCCGAGGGCGCCAGCAACGTCGCTGCTCACAACCGCTTCGAGGGCGGCGATGTCGAGGCCGCCTACGCCGAGGCCGATGTCGTCGTCGAGCGCGAGTTCGACACGAAGATGGTCCACCAGGGCTACATCGAGCCCCACAACGGCACCGCCAACTGGAACTCCGACGGCACCCTGACCGTCTGGACGAGCACGCAGGGCGCGTTCGCCGTTCGTGGCGCGCTCGCCGAGCTGCTCCAGCTTCCCGTCTCCCGCATCCGCGTCATCCCGATGGAGATTGGCGGCGGCTTCGGCGGGAAGATCGGCGTCTACCTGGAGCCGGTCGCGGCGCTGCTCTCCCGCAAGTGCGGCCGCCCCGTCCAGCTCACCATGGACCGCACCGACGTGTTCCAGGCCACCGGCCCCACCAGCGGCGGCCACATGAAGGGCAAGCTCGCCGTCAAGGACGGCAAGATCACCGCCGCCGAGGTCAGCCTCGCCTTCGAGGCAGGCGCCTTCCCCGGCTCGCCCGTCATGGCCGGCGCCATGTGCATGCTCTCCCCCTACGAGGTGGAGAACTTCAAGGTCGATGCCTACGACGTCGTCGTGAACAAGCCCAAGGTGGCCGCCTACCGCGCCCCGGGCGCGCCCAACGCCTCCTTCTGCGTCGAGCAGCTGATCGATGAGCTGGCCCGCGAGACCGGCGTCGATCCGCTCCAGTTCCGCCTGAGCAACAGCGCCCACGAGGGCACCCGCATGATCACCGGCGTCGCCCACGCCCGCATCGGGCAGGAGGAGACGGTCCAGGCCGCCCAGGCCTCCGACCACTACAACTCCCCGATCGAGGGGCCCAACCGTGGTCGCGGCGTCGCCGGCGGTTTCTGGTTCAACGCCGGCATGCAGTCGTCCGTCGTCGCCTCCGTGAACCCCGACGGGACGGTCAACCTCATCGAGGGCTCGACCGACATCGGCGGCACCCGCGCCTCGCTCGCCATGCAGCTCGCCGAGACGCTCGGCATCGAGTACGACAGCATCCGCCCCACCGTCGTCGACACCGACTCCGTCGGCCACAACGACGTGACCGGCGGCTCGCGCACCGCCTACGCCAGCGGCCAGGCCGTGTACGAGGCCGGTCTCGACATCCAGCAGCAGATGGTCGCCCGCGCGGCCCAGCTCTGGGAGTGCGAGGCCGAGGACGTCGAGTACGCCGACGGCGCCCTCCGGCACACCTCCGACAGCGAGAAGACGATGACCTTCGCCGAGCTGGCGGGGAAGCAGATGGAGACCGGCGGCCCGCTCCAGGGTCGCGGCAGCGTCGTGGCCCGCAGCCCCGGCGCCGCCTTCGGCGTCCACGTCGTCGATGTCGAGGTCGATCCCGACACCGGCAAGGTCGACATCCTCCGCTACACGATCGCCCAGGACGTGGGCACGGCCGTGCATCCCGCCTACGTCGAGGGCCAGATGCAGGGCGGTGTCGTCCAGGGCATCGGCTGGGCGCTCAACGAGGAGTACTACTACGGCGAGGACGGGCGCATGGAAAACGCCTCCTTCCTCGACTACCGCATGCCCACCAGCCTCGATCTCCCGATGATCGACACGATCATCGTCGAGGTTCCCAACCCCGGGCACCCCTTCGGCGTCCGCGGGGTGGGCGAGGTGCCGATCGTGCCGCCGCTGGCGGCCATCGCCAACGCCGTCCACGATGCCACCGGGCATCGCTTCACGGAGCTGCCCATCTCCCCCCGTCGCGTGGTGGAGGAGCTCCACAACCTGCAGTAGTCCGGTGGCGACGGTTCTCATACCGTCGCCGCTGCGCTCGCTCTGCGCCGGCGCCGCGACCCTCGAGGTCGCGGGCGCCACGCTCGGCGAGGTGCTCCGCGCGATCGATGTCCGCTGCCCCGGCTTCTACGAGCGCGCCGTCGAGGACAACCGCGTGCGCCCCGAGCTTTCGATTGCCCTGAACGGCCACGCCTTCCGCTACGGCCTCACTGAGCCCATCGCCCCCAACGACGAGGTCACCATCGTCCCGGCGATCGGCGGGGGTTAGCCGAATCTACAGCTCCGCCCAGGTCCGGCCGCGCTTCAGGTCCACCTTGAGCGGCACCTTGAGCTCGATGCTCGCCGGCATCACGTCCGCCAGCAGCGCCCCCACCTCGTCCGCCTCGTCCGACGGCCCCTCGAAGATCAGCTCGTCGTGGACCTGCAGGATCATGCGGCTGCGCAGCTCGCGCTCCCGGGCCGCCTCCGCGATGCGGATCATCGCCACCTTGATGATGTCCGCCGCCGTCCCCTGGATTGGCATGTTGATGGCCTCGCGCTCGGCCGCGCTCCGAACCTGGAAGTTCGTGCTGTGGATGGCGGGCAGGTAGCGACGCCGCCCGAACAGCGTCTCCGCGTACCCCTGCTGCTTCGTCGTCGTCAGCACGTGCTCCTGCCACGCCTTGATGCCGGGGAAGTTGGCGTAGTAGCCGTCGATGAACGCCTCCGCCTCCTCCCGCGTCATCCCCGTGCGGTCGCTCAGGCCGAACGACCCCATCCCGTAGGCGATGCCGAAGTTCACCATCTTCGCCGTGTCCCGCATCTGCCGCGTCACGTCCGCCGCCTCCACCCCGTACACGCTCGCTGCCGTCGCCTGGTGGATGTCCGCGTCCGCCAGAAACGCGTCGATGAGGCCCGTGTCCTCGGTGATGTGCGCCAGCACGCGTAGCTCGATCTGTGAGTAGTCCGCCGCCACGTAGACGGGGTCGTCGTACCCCTCAGGCACGAACGCGCGCCGGATGTCGCGCCCCATCTCCGTGCGCACGGGGATGTTCTGCAGGTTCGGGTTCGTGCTGCTCAGCCGTCCCGTCGCCGCCACCGTCTGCTGGAAGTCCGTGTGGATGCGCCCGTCCTCCGGCGAGACGGCACCCGGCAGCGCGTCGAGGTAGGTCGACTTCAGCTTCGTCAGCTGCCGGTACTCGAAGATCTGGTCGATGATCGGGTGCGATTCGCGCAGTCCCTCCAGCGCCCGTTGATCAGTGCTGTAGCCCTGCTTCGTCCGGCGTGTCGGCGGCAGCTCCAGCTCGCGGAAGAGGATGTCGCTGAGCTGCTGCGGACTGCCGATGTTGAACTCGCGCCCGACGTGGTCGTGCACCGCCTTCTCCGCCGCCTCGATGTCCCCGATGAGCGAGTCCGAGATGTCCCTCAACACGCTGATGTCGATGCCGACCCCCGCCGTCTCCATCTCCGCCAGCACGGGCATCAGTGGCAGCTCCATCTCCTCGTACAACTCCCACTGACCCCGCTCGCGGAGTTGCGCCTCCAGGGCCGGCACGACCTGTAGCAGCAGGTCCACCTGCTGGCAGGCGAGCTCGCCTGCCGACTCGGGGTCGACCTGCGCCAGCGGGGTCGCCTTCCGCCCCGTGCCGGTCAGCGCGGTCCACGGTCGCAGCTCCACCCCGAGGCGTTCGTTCACGAGGTTCTCCAGCGCCTGCGAGGTCTCCCCCAGCAGGAACGCCATCAGGCTCGCCTCGTGCGTGACCCCCCGAAGCGGCATCCCCGCGCGCGAGAACTGGTGCAGCAGATACTTCGCCCCGTATGCCGTCTTCGGCAGCGAGGCGTCGGCCAGCAGCGGCCCGAGCGTCTCGCGGAAGTCCTCGAGCGAAAGCTGGTCGCTCGGGCTGTCCAGCCGCGGCGCGTGCCCGATGGGCACGTACCACGCCCGGCCCGGCTCGGTCGCGAAGGCCAGCCCCAGCAGCAGCGGGTGCGCCGTGTCCCCCGTTGTCGAGAGCGCGCCGAGCGCGAATCCGCCGGAGTCGCGCAGCGTCGCCGCCAGCTCGCGCAGCCCCGCCTCGTCCGTGACGTTCGCGTACTCGCCCGGCTCCGCCTCGGGCGCGGGCGCCTCTTCTCCGTCGCCGTCGGCCTCCGGCAGCCGGTCGATAAGGCTGCGGAACTCCAGCTCCCGGAAGAAGGCCACCACTTTCTCGCGGTCGTAGTCGGTCGCCTCGCAGGCGTCGAAGTCGAAGCCGCACTCGACGTCCGTGCGGATCGTGACCAACTCCTTGCTCTCCAGCGCTTCCTCCCGCTTCCCCTCCAGCTTCCCCCGCACCGACTTCGACGAGATCTCGTCGAAGCGCGCGAAGATCTCCTCGACCGAGCCGAACTGCCGGATCAGGTTCGCCGCCGTCTTGTCGCCGACCCCCTTGATGCCGGGGATGTTGTCGCTCGTGTCGCCCCGCAGCGCCTTGAAGTCGGTCATCAACGGCGGGCTGAAACCCCAGCGCTCGCTCGCCGCCTTCACGTCGTACACGACCGTGTCGCGCTGGTAGGGGCGAAACATGAAGAGGTTGAGGTTGGGCCGGATGAGCTGCACGAGGTCCGTGTCGAGCGTGACGATCCAGGTGTCGACGCCTTCCGCGGCCGTCTTCGTCGCGATCGTGCCCGCCACGTCGTCCGCCTCGAAGCCCGGCGCCTCGTACACGGGGATCGCGAACGCATCGAGCATCTCGCGCACGCGCGCCATCTGCGGCAGCAGATCCTCGGGCGTCTCGCGGCGGGTCGCCTTGTAGTCCTCGCGCGCCTCGTGCCGGAATGTCTTGCCCTTCGCGTCCCAGGCCGCGCAGATGTGCGTCGGCGAGAGCTGGTCGAACACCCGCAGCAGCGACTCCGCGTACCCGTAGGTCGCGAACGTGAGCTCGCCCTTGCTGCTCATCATTGGGTTGGGCACGGAGCCCAGCGCGAAGAACGCGCGGTAGAGAATGCCGTGCGAGTCGAGGATCACGAGGCGCGGCTTCGCGCCGTTGCCAGCCACGCCGCGATTATAGGCGCCCCCTGCCGCGGGACCGTGGCGCGAGCCCGGCTATACTGCCCGCACTCTCGCGCTGGAGCGCCCGATGGCCCGTCCCGTCCTCCGCACCGCCCTCTGTGATCTGCTCGGCATCGAGTACCCCTTCATCCTCGCCGGCATGGGTCCGGTCGCCGGCGGCATCGTTGGACCGGTTGCCACGGCCGAGCTTGCCGCCGCCGTCTCGAACGGGGGCGGACTCGGCGTCCTCGGCGGCAGCGGCTACGGCCCCGAGCGCCTCCGCGAGGAGATCAACAAGATCCGCGGGCTCACCGACAAGCCCTTCGGCGTCGACCTCCTCCTGCCCGCCAACTACATGGGCGAGGCCGCGAAGAAGCCTCCCCCCGCCAACCCCCGCGACCTCGTCCCCCCCGAGGTCCGCGACGGCCTCAAGGCCATCCTCGCCGACCTCGACGTCCCCTGGCTCGAGGCCCCGCCCGTCGAGACCGAGACCCGCCCCACCCTTCAGGGCCGTGGTGGGGGGATGTCCGACGCGCAGATGGAGGTGGTGATCGAGGAGAAGGTGCCCGTCTTCGCTGCCGGGCTTGGGAGCCCCGCTCCCTGGATCGACCGGCTCCACGCGAACGGCACCGTCGTCCTCTCCCTCGTCGGCAACGTGAAGAACGCGGAACGCGTCGCCCACGCCGGCGTCGACGCCGTCGTGACGCAGGGCACCGAGGCCGGTGGGCACACAGGCCGCATCGGCACCCTCCCCCTCGTGGTGCAGGCGATCGAGGCCATCGACCCCGTGCCCGTCATCGCCGCGGGCGGCGTCGGCAGCGGCCGGGGCATGGCCGCGATGCTCGCCGCCGGGGCAGCCGGCGTCTGGGTCGGCACCGCCTTCCTCGTCTCCGAGGAGGCGAACCAGCCACCGGCCCAGCTCAAGCGCATCCTCGACGCCACCGAGGAGGACACGAAGATCACGCGCCTCTACAGCGGCAAGACCATGCGCAACATCCGCAATCCCCTCATCGACGCGTGGGAGGCGAGCGGCATCCGCGCCCTGCCCATGGGCGTCCAGGGCATCGTTATCCGCGACGTCGCCCACTCCCTCCGCCAGGCCGGACGCGAGGACCTGCTCATGAACGCCGCCGGCCAGATCGCGGGCATGCTCAACGAGGTCCGCCCCGCCTCCGTCATCATGGAAGAGATCATCGGCGAGACGGTCGAGATCCTGAGCGACCGCCTCCCCGCCACCGTCACCGCCCGCGTGGAGGCATAGCCATGTCCGACGGCCCGCTCGCGAACGTCCGCGTCCTCGAATTCACCGACGAGATCGGCGCCTACTGCGGCAAGCTCTTCGCCGACCTCGGCGCCGACGTCATCAAGATCGAGCCCCCCGGCGGCGAGGACCAGCGCCGCACCCCGCCCTTCCTCAATGGCGAGCCCGGACCCGACGCCAGCATCGCCTTCTGGGCCCAGAACACCTCGAAGCGCTCCTTCGCACTCAACCTGCACGAAGAAGCCGATCTCGCCCGCGCCCGCGAGCTCGCCCTCGGCGCCGACATCATCCTCGAGGACCACCTGCCCGGCTCGATGGCCTCCGTCGGTCTGGGGTACGACGACCTGCGCGGCGAGCGCCCTGACCTCGTCTACACGTCGGTAACCGGCTTCGGCCAAACCGGCCCCCACGCGAGCTATGCCTACAGCGACATCGTCGGCCAGGCGATGGGCGGCGTCATGACGCTGGCCGGCCAGCCCGAGGACCCGCCCAACCTCATCTACGGCAACCAGGGCAACATCTGCGCCAGCATCCAGGCCGCCCAGGGGACGCTCGTCGCGCTCCACCACGCCGAGCGCACCGGCCAGGGCCAGCACGTCGACGTCTCCGTGCAGGAGTCCCTCTCCCTGCCCATGGAGACGGCCATGATGATGTGGGACTTCCAGAAGACGAACCGCGTGCGCACCGGCCCCCTCGGCCTCCTCCGCATGCCCATCCCCGGCGTCGGCGTGTACGAGACGAAGGCCGGGTACGTGATGGCCTACATCACCGCCCCGGGCGGCGCCGACTTCCCCGAGGTCGTCGCCTGGATGGACGACGCCGGCTTCGAGCACGACCTCAACGACGAGGCCTACGCCGAGCTCGTCCACGGCATGAACCTGCGCTTCCTCGCCCAGATCCTCTCCGACCCCGACTCGGCCGCCGATGCCGCCGGGCAGCTCGAGCACATCAACCAGGTCTTCGCGGACTTCCTCGCGACTATGACCGCCCTTGAGGCGTACGAGGAAGGCCAGAAGCGCCGCCTGCTCGTCGGACTCGTCTCGACGCCGCGCGACCTCGTCGAGAACCGCCAGCTGCGCGACCGCGACTGGTACCAGCCCCTCGCCGTCGACTCGCGCGAGGTCGAGTTCCCCGGCCCGCCCTACCGCCTCTCCGCCTCCCCCGCCGCCGTGTCGTCGCCACCCACCCTGGGCCAGCACGACGATGCCGCCTGGCAGGCCACGCCCGCCCGCCCCGTCACCTCCCCCAGCCGCCCCGCCCGCCCCCTTGAGGGCGTGCGTGTCGCCGACTTCTCCTGGTTCGGCGCCGGACCCATCGCCGGCCAGACCCTCGCCTCCTTCGGCGCCGAGGTCGTGCGCGTCGAGTCCGAGGCGCGCATCGACTCGCTCCGCATCGTCGAGCCCGTCGCCCTCAACGAGGACGGCTCCAAGATGGCCGACACCTACAACGCCTCCGGCTACTTCAACAACTTCAACGCCGGCAAGCTCAGCTTCCTCCTCGACCTGAACTCCGAGCGCGGCCAGGAGATCGCCTACCGTCTCGTCGAGCGCTCCGACATCTTCCTGACGAACTTCACGCCGCGCGTGCTGGAGAAGTGGAACCTCCTCTACGAGCACGTCTCCGCGGCCAACCCGCGCATCGTCGCCGGCTATGCGCCCATGCAGGGCATGACCGGCCCCCACCGCGACTTCCTCGGCTTCGGCGCCGTCCTCACGCCCATCACCGGCATCAGCGAGCTGTCCGGCTTCCCCCACCACCCGCCCATCGGCATCGGCACCAACTACCCCGACTACGTCGTGAACCCCGGCCACCTCGCCTTCGCCCTGCTCGCCGCCCTCCGCCACCGCGACATCACGGGCGAGGGGCAGCTCGTCGAGATGCCCCAGATCGAGTCCGTCGTGAACGCGCTCGCCCCGGCCATCCTCGACTACACGGCCAACGGCGTCGTCCAGACCCGCACCGGCAACTGCAGCCCCGTCGCGGCCCCGCACGGCGTCTTCCGCTGCGTCGACGACCCCACCTCCGAGGGCTCCGAGGACCGCTGGATCGCTATCGCTTGCCACACCGACGACCACTGGGCCGCCACCTGCGATGCGTTCGGCCAGGTCGGGTCCGCCAGCGACCCGCGTTTCGCCACCCACGAGGCCCGCAAGGCCAACGAGGACGCCCTCGAAACCCTCGTCAGCCTCTGGACCGCCGACCGTCGCGCCGAGGACGTCATGGCCGACCTCCAGGCGCGCGGCGTCCCCGCCGGCGTCGTCCAGAACGCGCAGGACATCCTCGACAAGGACCCGCACATGCGGGAGCGCGCGTACTACCAGTACGTCGACCACCCCGAGACGGGCCGCAGCGCCTACGACGGCCCCTGCGCGCGCCTCAGCGAGACGCCCGGCTTCCACCAGTGGGCCGCGCCCCTCTTCGGCCAGCACACCGACGAGGTCTGCCGCCGCATCCTCGAGCTCAGCGACGAAGAAGTAGCGGCACTCCTGGTCGAGGGCGTCCTGGCCTAGGAGCCGCCCCTACTCCCGCCCCCGCGTATCATCACCGCTCGCACTCACTCTGCGGGCCCGAGCCCGCCAATCTGACCACGCACGGAGACGAACGCCATGGGACTGCGCACGCCGGCCGAATACCTCGAATCGCTCAAGGACGGTCGCACCGTCTACTACCGCGGCGAGCGCGTCGATGACGTGACCACCCATCCCGTCATCTCCAAGGCCGCGAAGCACGCCTGCGTCGACTACGAAATGGCCGAGGAGCCCGAGTTCAAGGACCTCACCATCATCGACGACGAGGACGAGCCCTACGCCCGCTACTTCAAGGTCCCGAAGAGCAACGACGACCTGCTCAAGCGCTCACAGCTCATCGAGGCCTCCACCGCCCGCGGCAAGACCCTCGTGCCCCTCGTGAAGGAGATCGGGAGCGACGCGCTCTTTGGCCTGATGCGCATCACCCGCGCCGTCGACCAGGCGCGCGAGACCTCCTACCGCGCCCGCGTGGACGAGTTCTACCGCCACTGCCGCGACAACGACCTGACCATGTCCGTCGCCCAGACCGACGTGAAGGGCGACCGTTCCGCCGGACCCGGCGGCCAGCCCCATCCCGACTACTATCTGCGCATCGTCGACCGCCGCCCCGACGGCATCGTCGTGCGCGGCGCCAAGACCCACACCAGCTGCACGACCAACGTGAACGAGGTCATCGTCCTCCCCACGCGCGCCATGTCCGAGGCCGACGCCGACTACGCCGTCGCCTTCGCCGTGCCGCCCGATACGCCCGGCCTCAAGCTCGTCGCCAGTCCCTACGGCGGCTGGGCCAAGAACAGCTTCGAGAACCCCCTCAGCGCCGACCGCAAGATGATGGAAACGACCACCATCTTCGACGACGTGTTCGTGCCCAACGAGCGCGTCTTCCTCGCTGGCGAGCACGAGTTCGCCGCCCCCCTCGCCCTCGGTTTCGTCGAGTACCACCGCTTCACCGCGGTCTCCTACAAGCTCCCCCTCGTCGACGCCCTCGTCGGCGCCGGCCAGCTCATGGCCGACATGAACGGCATCACCCGTGCCGGGCACATCCGCGAGAAGCTCGTCTGGCTCGTCAGCTATGCCGAGACCGTCCGTGCCCTCATCGAGATGGCCGCCGCCCGCGGCGCCCCCGACGAGGAAGGCATCTACGCCCCCGACGCCATGACCACGAACATCGCCAAGTACCACTTCGCCCACCACTACCACGAGGCCCTGCAGCACGTGCAGGACATCGCCGGCGGCTCGCTCGTCACCGCCCCCGGGCTTGAGGACTTCGAGAGCGCCGAGACCGGCGACCTCCTCCGCCACTACCTTGGCGGACGTGAGGGTGTCGACGGCGAGGCGCGCATACGCGCCATGAACATGGTCAGCGACCTCACCACCGGCGATTTCGGCGGCTATCATGCGGTCCTGGCCATCCACGCCGAGGGTTCGCTTGAAGCGGAGAAGCTCATGATCGCCCGCGCCTACGACGGTCGCCGCACCCTCAACTACGCGAAGCAGCTCGCCGGTATCGAGTAGTGGCAGCGACGCTCCTCCTGACACGCGAGCAGATTCAGGAGGGCGTCACCGCGCTCGCCGCCCAGGTCGCCGAGGGGTTCCCGGAAGGCGAGATCCCCATCGTCTGCGTCGACACGGCTGCCCGCCGTTTTTCGGCGGACCTCGCCGCCGTGCTCGAACGCGACCACGGGCGCGCCTGCCGCATCACCCACGTTCGCCCCAGGGACCCCGACCCCATCCCCACCCACGTCCTGCGTGACTACAACCTCGTCGTTGACACGCTCTTCGACACGGGTCGGACGTTCCAGCTCCTCGAAGCCATCCCGGGGATGCGCACGACCCTCTGCGTGAAGGCCGACATCGACCCGAGGCTGTGGCGCCTGCCCGACTGGTGGGCCTACCTCGTGCCCAATGTTTACATCCACGGCTACGGCCTCGACGACTCCGAAGGGCGCAGCCGCGACCTCGACGACATCCTCACCGACGAGCCCGTCCCTAGCGGTGCCACCGTCGTGTCACGCATCCAGGTCAAGACCCCCATCTAGGCCGCCTCGCCGCGCTCCCCAGCCCTTCCCCTGCCCGGTACACTGCCCCCGTGGCGAGTCTCGAGATTCCGCTGTTCCCGCTGCGCGCGGTGCTCTTCCCCGGGCACGAGCTGCCCCTCCAGATCTTCGAGGAGCGCTACAAGACCATGGCCCGCGAGCTCCTCGAGAGCGGCGGCGTCTTCGGCGTGGTCCTCATCAAGCACGGCCGCGAGGTTGGCGGTTCCGCCGTCCCCTACGACGTCGGCACGACCGCCGTCATCGAGGAACACCGCGAACTCCCGGGCGGGCGCTTCCAGCTCGACACCCGCGGCCGCGACCGCTTCCGTCTCGTGCGCATGCTCGAACCCCGCCCCTACCCCTACGGCGAGATCGAGTTCCTCGACGACGCCTACGACCCCGCCGACGCGCAGCTCAAGGCCGCCTTCGAGACCGCCCGCGCCACCTTCCCGGTCTACCTCCGCCTCGCCCTCGCCCTCTCCGACCAGTGGGCCCGCGACCTGAGCCTGCCCCGCGAGCCGCACCGCTTCGTCAACACCGTTGCCCCCTGGCTCCAGGTCGACGAAGAGGGCAAGCAGCGTCTGCTCGAGCTGGAGTCCGCAGCCGACCGCCTCGGCCAGCTCGCCGAGCAGCTCGATGGCCTCATCTCCCGCATCCGTGAGCAGGTCGACACCCACCACCGCCAGCGGTTCGCCAGCCTGAGTGCCATCAGCTAGAGCGATTCCGCGGGCACTCCGTCCCCATCCCGGCGTCGCGGCGCTCTGGTGCGTCGTGCTGGCTGCCGCCGTGGCCCTCGCCATCTTCGCCGCTCTCAACGACCGCCTCCCCGGCGACCTCTCCGCTACCCGCACCGTCCAGGGCTGGCCCTTCCCCGGCGAGCCCTTCGCCGACATCCTCCGCTTCCTTAGCGGCACCGAGTTCATCGTGACCATCGGCGCTGTCCTTGCGGTAGCTGCCTGGCTTGCGGGACGCCGCCGCCTCGCTGTTGTGCTTGCAGCCGGCCTCGCCGTGATGGTCCTGCTGCAGTTCGGCGTGAAGGAGATCGTCGACCGGCCTCGTCCGTCGCCCGACCTGGTCGATCTGCGCGCCGGGTTCACCAGCCCCAGCTTCCCTTCCGGCCACACCATGAGCCCGACCTTCCTCTACGGCTTCCTCGCCGCTGCCGCCTTTGCCTTCCCCTTCACCGCAGGAGTCCGGGCCGCGGTTACGGGAGTCGCTGTCGCCTTCCTGGCGCTCGGTGGGCTCGCCAACGTATGGCTCGGCGTTCACTGGACCAGCGATGTCGTGGGCGGCTACCTCTGGGCGGCAGCCATCCTCGTCCCCACTGCCTGGATCGCCTTCCGCAACCGTCTGTAATCCTCCCTCGCGTACACTCCGCATTCGTGGAGATTGATGTCGCCCTCAGGGCGGCTGCCGCCATCGCCGGAGCCGCTGCGCTCGGTCAGATCATCTCCCGCCGCTTCCCCATCCCCTTGCCCCTCTTCCTGCTCGCCGCGGGCCTCCTGCTCGGCCGCGACGGCCTGAACATCGTCCGCTCGCACGAGCTCGAGGATCTCATCCGCATCGTCGTCGTCCTCGCCGTTGCCCTCATTGTCTTCGAGGGAGGCACGGCGCTTCGCCTTGCCTCCCTCCGCACCCTCGCGCCCGTCGTCCGCAACATCATCGTGCTCGGGCTCCTCGTGACCCCTACGGTCGGCGCCTTCGCCGCCTGGGTCTTCCTCGATTTCGACTGGCGCATGGCCTTCCTCTTCGGCGCCCTCGTAAGCGTCACCGGACCGAGCGTGCTCACCCCCCTCCTGCGCTCCATCCGCGTCGACGACCGCCTCCGCGACATCCTTGCCAGCGAGGGCGTCATCATCGACCCGTTCGGCGCTCTCCTCACGCTGTTCCTCCTCGAGATCGTCCTCGCCGAGACGCTCCACGTTGCCGGTCCCACCTGGTGGGTGATCGAGCGCCTGCTCATCGGGTTGGCGGTGGGTGCGGGAGGCGCGTTCCTCGTCTGGCTCCTGTCGCGCACCGTGAAGCGGCTCGGTGGCCGCGAGATGGCCCTGTTCGTGATCGGCGCCGCCGTTGCCGCCTTCGCCGTGGCCGAGTCGCTCGCCCACGAGTCAGGGCTGGTGGCGATGGTCCTGATGGCCATCGCCATCGGGAACCTTCGCCTCCCCCAGCGCGAGCGCGTCGATGACCTGCAGGAGTCGGTCACGGTCTGGCTCATCGCCAGCGTCTACGTACTCCTCGCCGCCGGCATCAGCATTGACGACCTCACCGGCCTCTGGCCCGAGGGACTCATCGTCGTCGCCATCCTCGCCCTGGTCGGACGCCCGCTCCTCATCGTGCTTGCCAGCATCCGCTCGGGCCTCAACTGGCGCGAGCAGGCTTTCCTCTCCGCGGTCGCTCCCCGTGGCGTTGTTGCCGCCTCCCTCGCCGGGGTCGTCGCCGTCGAGGCGAGCTCCCTCGCCGGCAGCGACGCGTCCCGCCTTGTCGCCATGGTCTTCGTCGTCATCCTTCTCACCATCGGAATACAATCCGCCTATGCGGGAACCCTCGCGCGCCTCCTCCGGGTCCAGCCAATGACCACCGTCGTCGCCGGCGCGGGCGAGGTCGGGAGGCGTGTCGCGACCCTGATCGCGGGTTCGGGCGAGCCCGTCCTCGTCGTCGAGACCGACGAGGACGCGGTCATGCAGGCACGCGAGGAGGGCCTCGAGGTCCTCATCGGCGACATCTCCGACACGGCTGTCCTGGAGAAAGTCCGCCTCAACGAGGCGAAGGCCCTCCTGCTCGCCACCCCCGATGACGCCCGCAACCTGCTGGCCGCCCAGCTCGCCCGTTCGAAGTTCAATTGCGAATCCGTTTTCGTGCGCGTGAACGACGTCGCCAACCTTGAGGCCTTCCAGAAGCTCGGTGTCGTGCCCGTGAGCCAGTCCGAGGCGGTCGCGTCCGAGCTCGCCCGCATGGTCGCCGGCCCGATGTTCCAGGACGTGCTCGCCCAGGTTGCCGAGGACGTCACGGTCGCCCGCGTGGTCGTCACGTCTGCCTCCGCGCAGCGCGAGATTCAGGCCATACCGGAGCTTCGCGGGACCCTTGTCGTGCTCGTCACGCGCGGGGGTGACTCCGTCATCCCCAACGGGCGCACCGAGTTGCGCCTCGGCGACATCGTCACCATCTTTGGCAGCCTCCAGGATCTCGCCGCCGCCCGCGGGGGCCTGTCCGTCGTCCCCGAGCCCGAGCCGATCATCTCGTAGCAGCGCCCGCCGGAAGTCGCTACGATCGAATCGTGAGGTTCCTGCTCCTGCTGCTGCTTCCTGGCCTTGTGGCCCTGACAGGACTCGTGCTGCGTACCTGGATCGCGATGCGCATGGCCGAGCGCAACCGCGTCGTTGACGCCACCGTCACGGATGTCCGCTCCTCCCCCGCCGACCCCGGGGAAGGGACCTCCCGCCCTCGGGGTCGCTTGCGTCGCGAGCCCCCTCCCTGTGGCCGCCACAACCTGCACCTGCTCTTCCGGCTCGTCGGTGGTGAGGACAGTTGCCGTCACTGCGCCGCCATCGAGCGCGCCCGCTACGAGGCCGATGCCGCCGCCGCCGTCGATGCCGCCGAGCAGGCCCTGCGCAACGACCGTTCCTAGAGTCCTAGCGCGCAGCCACCGCCGACAGCCGCGCCCGCTCCACCTCCCCCGGTAGCGCCTCCAGGACGGTGTCGATGTCCGGCTGCGTGGTGCCCTCTCCCAGGCTGAAACGCACGCTCCCTGCTGCCCGCCGGATGGGCACGCCCATCGCCAGCAGCACGTGCGATGGCTCCCACATCGCGTTCGAGCAGGCGCTGCCGGTGCTCGCCGCGATTCCGCGTGCGTCCAGGCGCGCCACCAGGTCGTCCCCCTCGATGCCGTCAAACGAGATGTTCAGGTTGTTCGGCAGGCAGTTCTCCTGGCAACCGTTCGTCTCCGCGTCCGGAACCGCCGCCAGCACGCCCTCGCGCAGCCGTTCCCGCAGGCCCCGTACGCGCGCCGACCGCCCCGCGACGTTCGTGCTCGCAAGCTCCAGCGCCTTCGCCGTCCCCGCGATGCCGGCCACGTTCTCTGTGCCGGCGCGCTTTTGCATCTCCTGGCCGCCGCCCAGCAGGAGCGCGTGGAACGGCGTGGCCCGCCGCAGATACAGCACCCCGCTTCCCTTCGGCCCCCCGAACTTGTGCGACGACAGGCTCAGCGCATCAACCCCCAGCGCCTGCACGTCCAGGGGGGTCCAGCCCGCCGTCTGCACGGCGTCGGTGTGCAGCATCACGCGGTGCCGCTGACGCACCGCGTACTCCCGCAGGATGCCCGCCAGCTCGGCGATCGGCTCGATCGTCCCCACCTCGTTGTTCGCCAGCATCACGCTCGCCAGCACCGTGTCGGGGCGAAGCGCCCGCTCGAACTCGGCCGGGCTGACGTGCCCGAACCCGTCACATCCGAGTGTCGTCACCTCGAACCCGATCTCCTCGAGGAACTGGGCCGCGTGCAACCCCGCGTGGTGCTCGATCGCGGTCGTGACCACGTGTGAGCCCGCGCCCGCCCGCTGCATCGCGTAGGCGATGCCGACCATCGCCGTGTTGATTGCCTCGGTGCCCCCGCTTGTGAAGAGCACCTCGGAGTTCCTCGCGTTCAGGCAGCTCGCAACGGAATCCCGTGCGTCATCCACTGCCTGCTGCGCGATCCGTCCCGCCTCGTAGTGGCCGCTCGGGTTGCCGAACCGCTCGCCGAGGAAGGGCAGCATCGCCTCGCGCGCCTCCGGTCGGAGGGGCGTCGTGGCGGCGTGATCGAGGTAGACCATCCGGTTCAGCCTAGCAGAGGCCCGCCTCCCGTTCGCCGGCGCGGGCGCGTCAGAACTCGTAGTAGAGCCCGAACTGCCCTGCCCCGATCGGCGCATCCGGCCCCGACGACGAGATTGCCACCACTCCCAGCACCAGCACCATGAACCCGAATCCAACCAGGCACGAAACCACCACCTGCAACGGCTCCGCCCCGGTTGCCGCCTGCACCGCGTAGATCATCGCCACCAGCAGGAGGGCCAGCGGCATCAGCGCGAACACGGGGTACAGCACTGGCAGGAACATCCCCATCGAGAGCGCCAGTGGCGCCGCTGCGTAGCCCATCGTTCGCACGATCGCCAGCAGGTCCACCTGCACACGGAAGAACTGCACCATCAGCACGTAGATGAGGAGCGCCGCCGCCCCGTACATCGCCGCCAGGAACAGTGACCCCAGCAGGAACGAGTTGATGAACGCATTGGGGGGCGTGTAGTTGGCGCCCTCCCAGTGGAGCCACGCGCCAAGGCCCGCGAGCAGGCAGGCCCCGCCCGCCACGATCAGCGCCGAACCGAGCTCCCGCTCGTCGTCGCGCACTTCCTCGAAGACCCCCGTATCGAGGAACACCATGCGCACGAGCCGCTCCAGCACGACCTTTCCGGGTCGCGGATCGATGCCGGTGACCCGGTCTGCTGCCCGCTGCAGGGCGCTGGAGAGGAAATTCAGGAACTTCAGGCGCTTCTACCCCCTCGCTCGCGCAGCCCCTCTCTGAAGCGAACGCGAAGGATCGGTCGGGGGAAATATCCCCACCGGACGGCTTCGCACTCTAGCACAGGCCCTCCCTGCTGCTCAGGATGCCGCGAGCGGGCGCTTGCGGGGCATGCCGGGCCGTCTCGGATACCGCGCCTGCGTCGCCCCCACTTTCCGGAAGAGCAGTACGCGCATCTGGCCCGCGATTTCCCCTCGCATCCCTTCCGTGCCCGCATGCTCGCAGTTGAGCGCCGCCAGGGCAGCCCCTGCCTCCGCGAGCTCCGCCTCCCCCTTCGATCCCTTCACCGCGGCGATCGTTCCGCCGGTCGCCGCCAGGGGAGCCGTGTACTCCAGCAGCTCCGGCAGGGGCGCGACCGCACGCGCGATCACGAGGTCCGCACGTTCCCGCAGCGTCCCCCGCCCGGTCTCCTCCGCCCGCTCCCCGTACACGCTCACGTTCCCCAGCCCCAGCGCCTCCGCCATCTCCCCCAGGAGGTCCGTCCGCTTGCGCCGCGCCTCCACCAGGTGGACCTCCACCTCCGGCGCGACGGCGGCGATCACGAGTCCGGGAAAGCCGCCTCCGCTCCCCACGTCCACCACCACCCCCGCCTCCGGAGAGCCCGACAGCCGGTACGCCTCGAGCGACTCCGCGTAGTGCCGCGCGACCGCCTCGTCGCCCTTCACGGTCGTCGTCTGGACGGGCGAATCCGCCAGCAACCGGGCGTGGCGACGCAGCAGCGGCAGCCAGCGCTCCGGCTCGGCCAGGTCGGGGAAGAGTTCAGGCAGGGATTCCCACGCTAGCATCGCGAAAAGCCCGGATTTAGGCGGGAATGCGCCGGTTCGTTGCGCATGTGCATGGTACGATCCTCCCATGAGTAATCAGCCGGGGGCCAGTGCCTCGATAACGCTAGGCGAGGCGCTTGAGGAATACCTCGGAACGCTCTCGCCGGAAGCCCACAACAACGCTTCTCCATTCGTCCGTCGCTACGTCGAACACGCCGGCCATGAGACCACCGTCGCCGCCCTCACGGGCGCCCGCGTCGAGTCCTACGCCGAGTCGCAGATTCAGATCTCGGACCCTGCCGCTCCCAAGCGGGTGGCCGCCCTCAAGGCCTGGTTCCAGTACCTGAAAAAGCGGAGCTACGTCGAGAAGAACTACGGCGTGCACATCCGCCTGCGCCGTTCCGCCGGTCGCGCCACCGTTGCCCACGCCGTCAACGAAGCGCCCATCGAGATGACCGCCGAAGGCATCACCAACCTGCAGCAGGAGCTCGACAAGCTCGAAGACGAAGTGCCCGCCCTCGTGAAGGCCATCTCCCTCGCCCGCGAGGACAAGGACTTCCGCGAGAACGCGCCCCTCGAGGCCGCCCGCGAGGCGCTCGCCTTCAACGAGACCCGCCGCCGCGAGATCAATGCAACCCTGCGCCGCGCTGTCGCCGTCGGCGAGGGCAACTCCGCCGACGATCGCTCGACCATCGGTTCGACCGTCCAGGTCACGCGCCTCGATAACGAGCGCGACATCGAGTACAAGCTCGTCAGCGCGCGCGAGGCCAACGCCGCCGACCAAAAGATCTCGGTCGAGTCCCCCGTCGGCAAGGAGCTCCTCGGCCGCCGCCCCGGCGACGAGGTCAGCGTCTCCGTGCCGTCCGGTGTCATCCAGTTCCGCGTAACCGGCGTCAGCAACGCCTGACACCCCGGCCCTCACCGAACTCCTAGCAGCAGTCGTCCTTGTAGCCACAGCGCCGGCAGACCGCCAGGCGCGATCCCTTGATGGCCGAGAGCGGCCCCAGGCACCGCGGACACGTCTGCAACGGGATGTTGGACACGGTTCCCCTCGCGCAGCCCCGTCCCCGAGAACGGTCAGGCTGCTTGAGCGAGTATACATTTCCGCGCTTCTCCTCGGCGATGGGCGTCACATGCCCTGCCGGCGGCGCGAACCGCCCCTCGCCCTTCGCGGGATTGAGGGTTCAGGGCTACAATGCGCTTCGCCTGTAACGGCCCCGCGATGCCGGGCCGTACCCAAGACTTTCACAGCGAGGGCAACATGACTTCGAACCAGTACTGGTGGCCTGATCAGTTGAACCTGAAGGCTCTCCGCCAGAACTCCCCCTTGTCCGACCCGATGGGCGAGGATTTTGACTACGCTGAGGCGGTTGCGACCCTCGATGTTGATGCGCTCAAGCAGGACATCGAAGAGGTCATGACAACCTCCCAGGATTGGTGGCCGGCCGACTACGGCCACTACGGCCCGCTCTTCATCCGCATGACCTGGCACGCCGCCGGTACCTACCGCATCAGCGACGGCCGTGGCGGTGGAGGCTCCGGCCACCAGCGCTTCGCTCCCCTCAACAGCTGGCCCGACAACGCGAACCTTGACAAGGCCCGCCGCCTGCTCTGGCCAGTCAAGCAGAAGTACGGACGCAGCCTCTCCTGGGCCGACCTGATCATCTTCGCCGGTGACTGCGCCCTCGAGTCCATGGGGTTCAAGAGCTTCGGGTTCGCCTTCGGACGCCCTGACGTCTGGGAGGCCGACGAGACCGACTGGGGCGCCGAGAGCGAGTGGCTCGCCGACGAGCGCCACGATGCCGACGGTGAGTTGCAGGGACCCCTCGGCGCCGACCACATGGGCCTCATCTACGTGAACCCCGAGGGCCCGAACGCCAACCCGGACCCCCTCGCCGCGGCCCGCTACATTCGCCAGACGTTCAAGCGCATGGCCATGAACGACGAGGAGACGGTCGCCCTGATCGCGGGTGGACACACCTTCGGCAAGGCGCACGGCGCCCACACCGACGACCTCGTCGGTCCCGAACCGGAGGGCGCCAGCATCGACGAGCAGGGCTTCGGCTGGACGAACGGCGCCGGCAGCGGCATGGCCAACGACGCGGTCACCAGCGCCCTCGAAGGCGCCTGGACGAACAACCCCGTCCAGTGGGACAACAACTTCTTCGAGAACCTGCACAACCACGAGTGGGAGCTGATCACGGGCCCGGGTGGGAAGTCGCAGTACCAGCCCGCGAATGCCGGGTCCGTCGCCACCGTGCCGGATGCCCACGACCCCGCGAAGAAGCACCCGCCGATGATGCTCACCACGGACCTCTCGCTGCGAATGGACCCGGACTACGCGCCCATCTCGAGGCGCTTCCTCGAGAACCCCGGGGAGTTCGAGGATGCCTTCGCACGGGCCTGGTTCAAGCTGATTCACCGCGACATGGGACCGCGCAGCCGCTATCTCGGGCCCCTGGCTCCCGAAGAGGCGCTGATCTGGCAGGACCCCGTCCCGGACGTCGACCACGAGCTGATCGACGATGCGGACGCCGCCGACCTGAAGGCGCAGATCCTCGCCTCGGGCCTGTCCGCCTCCCAGCTGGTTTCGGCCGCCTGGGCTTCGGCGGCGTCGTTCCGCGGCACCGACAAGCGCGGCGGAGCCAACGGCGCGCGCGTGCGGCTCGCGCCCCAGAAGGACTGGGAGGTCAACGACCCGGCCCAGCTCGCGGGCGTGCTGGAGACGCTGGAAGGCATCCAGGCCGGCTTCAACGGCTCGCAGTCCGGCGGCAAGCAGGTCTCCCTCGCCGACCTGATCGTCCTGGCCGGGTGCGCCGGCGTCGAGCAGGCTGCCGCGAGCGCCGGCCACGACGTGCAGGTTCCCTTCTCGCCGGGCCGCACCGACGCTTCCCAGGAGTGGACGGACGAAGAGTCGTTCGCCGTCCTCGAGCCCACCTTCGACGGGTTCCGCAACTACATCCAGGACGGGCAGGAGGGCACCGCGGAAGAGCTCCTGGTGGAGCGCGCGTACATGCTCAACCTCACCGCCCCCGAGATGACCGCCCTGGTGGGCGGCCTGCGGGTTCTCGGCGCGAACAGCGGGCAGTCGGCCCACGGTGTCCTCACCGACCGGCCGGGCGCGCTGAGCAACGACTTCTTCGTGAACCTGCTCGACATGGGCACGGACTGGAATCCGTCGTCCGGTTCGGACGATGTGTTCGAGGGGCGCGACCGCGAGACCGGTGACCTCAAGTGGACCGGCACGCGGGTGGACCTCGTCTTCGGTTCGAACTCCGAGCTCCGGGCTCTCGCCGAGGTCTACGGCTGCGACGACGGTCAGGAGCAGTTCGTCAGCGACTTCGTGGCTGCCTGGGCCAAGGTGATGAACCTCGATCGCTTCGACCTCGCCTAGGGTCTGTCGGATTTCGCGAAAAGCCGGGAGGCGCACCATGCACGGTGCGCCTCCCGTGATCTGCCCGCAGCGCCCGCCTGCGTCACAATCGTTCCGTGCTTCGGGTTCTCCTCGCGACTGCCGCCGCCCTGGCCCTCGTGGCCTGCGCCGACCCCGGCGTTCCAGCCCCGAGGGACGTCCCCCCCGACGCGCCCTTCGTTTCCCAGGACCGCCTCACCTTTTCCCCGAAAGAGCTGCAGGTGCGCGTGGGCGAGCGCATCTACTTCTGGAACGGTGAGACGGCCGTGCATAACCTCGTCTTCGACAAGTCGGCGCGCTCCCCCGACATGGAAGCCGGCGACATCTTCGTCTGGAGCTTCTCCACCCCCGGCGAGCACGTCGTCACCTGCGACTACCACCCGCAGATGCGACTGCGCGTGACGGTGTTGCCATAGTCCCCACGCGCGTGCTCCCGTACGCTAGCGGCCAATCGCCGCGCGGAGGCCGAGCATGCAATTCGAGGACATCCTCTGGGAAGTCGATGACGATGGGGTCGCCCATCTCACCCTCAACAGGCCCGAGAAGCTGAACGCCATCAGCCTCGATACCCTGGCCGAGGTCGAGCAGGCCATCGCCATCGCCAACGACGATGACAACGTGCGCTGCATCCTGATCACGGGAGCGGGCCGCGGTTTCAGCTCCGGCACCGACCTCACCGCCCGCGGTGGCACCCGCGGCGAGCGGCCCTTTCCGGGGCGAGCCGGCATCACCCGCAGCACGATGCTCTGGCCGGCCTACCTCTACAACTCAAACAAGCCCAGCGTCTGCGCCGTCAACGGCGTCTGCGTCGGCGCTGGCTTCTCCTTTGCCCTCGCCGCCGACATCCGCATCGCTTCCACCGAGGCGCGGTTCAGCGCCATCTTCGTGAAGCGCGCCATCGTCCCCGACTCGGGCGCGAGCTGGCTCCTGCCCCGCCGCGTCGGCATGGAGCACGCCCTCCGCATGATGTACACGGGCCGCATGGTCGGCGCCGAGGAGGCGAAGGAGATCGGCCTTGTCAGCGAGGTCGCGCCGCACGAGGAGCTCATGGACCGCGCAGGCGCCCTGGCCCGCGAGATCGCCCGAGGGCCCTCCGTCGCGGTCGAGGTCTCGAAGAAGCTCGTCCGCGAGAGCCTCCATCGTGGCATCGAGGAGCAGACCGAGATGGAGAATTTCTACCAGGGCTTCATGCAGCAGACCGAGGACGTGAAGGAGGGTCGCCTCGCCTTCGTCGAGAAGCGCGAGCCAAACTTCCAGGGCCGCTAGCGAGCCCTACGCGACCAGTTCCCGCACGATCCGACGCAGCTTGCGGATGGCCTCTGGCATGCGCGGTCCGTACCACCACAGCAGCTTCCCATCGACGACCGCCGTCGGCGCGATCCCCGAAAACTCCGGGATGTGCCCATCGTTGAACCGGTATGGCTCGTCCGGCAGCAGGATTGCCTCCGGCTTGAGCGCCGCTATCTCCTCCAGCGTCACCTCGGGATAGCGCGCCCGGTCCGCGAGCACGTTCCTCGCGCCGGCTGCCTCCAGGACGGAGTCGCCGTAGGTGTCCCCCGCGAGCCCCATAAGCGGGTTCCGCCAGATCGGCACGAAGAGCGCCGTCGGCCGCTCCCCGCTCCCCTCCGCCACTGCCGCCCGCACCTCCCCGACGAGCCCTGCCGCCTCCACCTCCCGCCCCAGCACCTCCCCCATCCCGGCGATCATTGCCAGCGCTTCTTCCACGCTGTTCGGGTCTGTCAGCATCACGTTCAGCCCTGCGTCACGCAGCGCCTGGACGTCCTCGCGCCGGTTCTCCTCGCGGTTCGCGATCACGAGGTCAGGTTCGATCGCGACGATCGCCTCGACGTCCGGGTTCTTCGTTCCGCCCACCCTCGGGACTACCTCGATCTCGCCTGCCGGTTCCTCGCAGAAGCGCGTGCGCCCGAGCAACGTATCCCCGCAGCCGAACCACCACACGAGCTCGGTCAGGCTCGGGACCAGCGAGACGATCCGCTCCGGGGCCATGGCCCGAGCCTACGGCAGCACGACACCGCGCGCCCCCGGCCGACAGGTGCGCTAGCTGCCCGTGTTCGGAGGCTGCGCGGGCGCCGGATTCGTCAGCTCCGACCCGATGACCCGCGGGAAGACCCGCTCGAGCGAGGCCAGATCCCAGCCCCCCTCGCGGTGAATCGTCGCCTGCTTCGTGGGCATGGTCATAAGCGAAACCTCGTCGCCGCCGACCACGAAGTCGCGGCCGTTCACATTCGCCGCCGAGTCCGTGCACAGGTAGACCACCAGCGGCGCTACCATCTCCGGCGGGAGCGCGTCGATCTGGGAGACGGCCTCTTCGGCCCCGGTCTCGCTGCCGCCGCCGTCCCCGCCCTGGCGCGAGGCGCGGGCGCGCTGCATCGCCTCGCGCAACTCCGGCGAGAGCGTCAGCCGGGTCCCCGCCCGCGGACGGATCGCGTTCGCCGTCACGCCGTACCGCCCCAGGTCGAGGGCCAGCGTGCGCGTCAGCCCCACGATCCCTTCCTTGGCGGCCGCGTAGTTGGCCTGCCCCATGTTTCCCAGGCCCGATTCCGATCCCGTGTTCACGATGCGCCCCGACCGCTGCTGCCGGAACACGATGCTCGCGTGCTTCGTCGTTGTGAAATGACCCTTCAGGTGCACCGCGATCACCGAATCCCACTCCGCCTCGCTCATGTTGAAGACCATGCGGTCGCGCAGGATGCCGGCGTTGTTGATGAGGATGTCGAGCCGTCCGAAGCTGTCGAGCGCCGTCTGCACGATGCGCTCTCCCCCTTCCATCGTCGCCACCGAGTCGTAGTTCGCGACCGCCTCGCCGCCCGCGGCCACGATCTCCGCCACCACCTCGTCTGCCGGACGCGCATCCGCTCCCTCCCCCGCCTCCGAGCCGCCGAGGTCGTTCACCACGACCTTCGCCCCCTCCTCCGCGAGCAGCAGCGCCTCACCGCGTCCGATTCCGCGCCCCGCGCCCGTCACGATCGCCACCTTGCCTTCGAGCCGTCCAGCCATCTTCTCTCTCCGTGTGCAAAACGATCCCGCCGTCGGTACGGCGGGCCGGGAGCGAATCTACACGGCTCCCCGCTACGCGTCAGGCCCGCTGCCCGGGGCCCGCCGGTTGAAGCGAGAACTCGCCCGATCGACCCCTTCCGCGACAATCGCCTCGACCGCGTCGGCCGCGTGCCGCGTCGTCTCCTCCAGCGTCGCCCGCTCCTTCCCGACCGGGTCCGCGAGGACGTAGTCGGCCACGAGGTCGGGATCGCGCGTCGGCTCGCCCCCGTCCAGCGGCCGCCCGATCCCGATCCGAACCCGCACGAAGTCCGCCGCGGTCTCGGCGATGATCGACTTCAGGCCGTTGTGTCCGCCGGCGCCCCCGCCCTCCCGCAGCCGTACCGCCCCCAGGGGCAGGTCGAGCTCGTCGTAGATGACGATCGTTTGCTCCAGCTCCGCTCCGCACGCCCGCAGCGCCTGGTCCACCGCCCGCCCGCTCTCGTTCACGTAGGTGCGGGGACGCACGAGCGCGACTCGTTCACCCGCGATCTCGCCGTACCCGATGCGGATGGAGCGGCCCTCGGCCTTCAGCTTCACCCCGAGCCGTCGCGCGAGCTCGTTCACGGTCCAGATGCCTGTGTTGTGACGGTTGCGGCTGTACTGTTCGCCGGGGTTGCCCAGGCCCACGACGCACCAGGCGGCCGGTTCCGCCTTTTTTCGTCCCAGCCGCAGGGCCCGTCGCAGCCGCATTGGCCATCCTCGCGCGAGTTGCGCACGTCCTACGCTAAGCGAAACCTCCGAACGTGGTAGAGTCACGCCCGGCCATGCTTGTCGACCTTCACTCCCACACCTGGCCCAAGTCGCACGACAGCGTGCTCAACCCCGACGACCTCGTCGTTCGGGCCAAGGCCGCCGGCCTCGACGCCATCTGCTTCACCGAGCACGACACGGTCTGGGACCAGCGCGAGGTGGAGGAGATGCGCGCCAAGCACAACTTCCCCGTGTTCGCCGGCGTCGAGATCAGCACGGACGACGGCCACATCCTCACGTTCGGCATCGACCGCTACGTCTTCGGCATGCATCGCGCCCCCGAACTGGCGAACTACGTGGAGCAGGGCGGCGGCGTGATGGTCGCGGCCCACCCCTACCGCCGCCAGATGCCCTGGTTCACCAGCAGCGAGGACAAGTACGAAGCGGCGCTGGAGAAGGCCGGCCGCAACCCCGCCTACGAGTACTGCACCGCGCTCGAGTCCCTCAACGGCCGCGGCAGCGACAAGGAGAACGAGTTCTCCCGCCGCCTCTGCGAGCGCCTCGAGATGCCCGGCACCGCCGGCACCGACTCCCACGCCATCGGCGACATCGGCAAGTGCGCCACCTACTTCGAACGCGAGATCGAGGACGAGCGCCAGCTCATCGAGGAAATCAAGGCCGGGCGCTTCTATTCCGTCGACCTGCGTACCGGCGACCCGGTGCCCTTCGTTGCCGCTGTGAGCGGCTAGCGGCCGAACCCCTGATTGCGCCTCGCTTCACACATACCGGAACGGGTTGTACTATGCGTTGCGGTCGCTGAGGGCGGCCCGTAGCAGAAGCCGAGAGGATCAAAGAGCATGACCTACGTCATTACGACGCCGTGTATCGATGTCCAGGACCAGTCCTGCGTCGAGGTCTGTCCAGTCGACTGCATCTACTTCGATGAAGACGGCGACCGCATGCTCTACATCCAGCCGGACGAGTGCATCGACTGCGGCGCGTGCGAGCCGGCCTGCCCCGTGACGGCCATCTTCGCCGAGGACGACGTCCCCGAGGAAGAGACCGAGTACACCGCCCTCAACGCGAACTGGTTCGAGGACAAGGACGCCGTCCGCGCTCGCATCAACGAGCTGAAGCCCGCCTGAACCACCACCCGGTCACCGCTCCCCGGTCAGTGAGCGCGTAGGCGCGTATCAAGCGCGTCGCCCAGGAGGCGCCATGCCCGACCGACTTACCCTCTCCGCAGCCAGCCGCACCGTGCTCGGCAAGAAGGTCAAGCGCCTTCGTCGTGAAGGACTGTTGCCCGCCAACGTCTACGGCCGCGGCGTCGCGTCCACCGCCATCCAGCTCGACAGCCGCGACTTCCGCCGCGCCATCCGCCAGGCTGGCATCCGCAGCATGTTCGAGCTTGCCATCGATGGCGAGCAGGACTCCCGCCACGTGCTTGTCCGCGGCCTCGACCGCGAGGGCGGCACCGGCGACCCCATCCACGTCGACTTCTACCAGGTCGACCTGAATCACCCGATCCAGACCACCACCAACATCCGCCTCGTGGGCACGGCTCCCGCCGTCACCGACCTCGGCGGCACGCTGCTGCAGAACCTGGAGACGGTCGCCATCCGCTGCCTGCCGCTCGACATCCCCGAGGCGATCGAGATCGACGTCAGCTCCCTCGTCAGCTTCGAGCTCAGCCTCAACGTTGGCGACCTGAACGTGCCCGAAGGTGTCGAGGTGCTCGCCGCCTCGGACATCGGCGTCGCCACCGTGGACGCGCCTCGCCTCACGATTGAAGGCGAGGAGGAGGAAGGCGACGAGGATCTCGAGGGCGAAGAAGGCGAAATCGCCGAGGGCGAGGAAGGCGCCGAGACCCCTGCGGAAGGGGCCGACGACGAGGCCTAGCGCCCCGCCGTGCCGGACCGCCTTTATCCCTCCGACCCCGGCGAAGCGGCCCTGCTGCTGTTCCTCGACTGGTTCGGTCATCGCTATGCGCGCAGCACCCGGGTCGGCGAGCGCTCGCCCGAGGGCGAGGCCCTGCGCAGCGCCCGCATCCAGGTCGGGCGTCGCTGGGAGCTGGCCTGCACGCTCCTCAACTCGGTCTACGGCGATGCCGACCTCCCCTTCGAGGCCGCCCGCGCCGCCATCGAGCAGCGCCTTGATCTCGAAGGGCTGCCGTACGCACTCTGGCTGCCGCGCGGGGCGGAACTTCCCGTTGGCGAGCCCGGCCTGAGCCAGCTCGCCCTCGCTGCCAACGAGGCGGTGGCCGTCGATGGAGACCGCCTCGAGGTCCGTCGTGGCGTCAGCCTCTACCTGCGCCGCACCAGCCTCGACGGCTCCGTCGTCACGGTGCTCGGAGGGCTTGCGCCGCTCTGGGCGCAGTTCACGAACCGCGTCGCCGGCTCCTTCCAGCTCAACGCCGGTGAGCTGCACCGGCTCCCGGAGTCCGAGGAGGAGCGCACCGAACTCATCGAGCGGGTCGTCCTCGCCGCCGGTCAGCCGGATGTCGACGACTCCTGCGTCATCCACACCGATGATGTCTGGACGGCGAACCGCCTTCCGGGGGACCGCGCCTATGTCATCGGCTCGCCCGTCGCCGAGAACGATGAGGCCAGCGCCGGCCTTCGCCGCTCGCTCCGCAAGCTGCTGCGCGAAGCGCAGGGCCTCTCACCCGCGCCCGCCGACGCCCGCGCCCTCGTCATCCTCGCCGCCGCCACCGAGCTCGCCGGGGAGAAGGTCTCGCTGACCCTTCGCGGCATGGACCCGACGCTCTACTCCGGCTACGACCTCATCGCGGTCGTCGCCGACGGGCAGGTCAGGATCGTCCTCGACCCCCGCGCCGGCGCCCTTCCCTGGGACGCCCCGCTGCCTGGCTAGAACAGCGGCCCTCCGGGGTCCAACACGTCGCCGCCGACCCCGATCACGCTCGGGCGCTCTTCGCAGTAGCCGTCGTTCTCGCACTTGTCGAACACGAACGCGCCCTTCGTCTTGTCGAAGCTGATCGTCCAGCTGCCCAGCACATGGCTGTCGGTTCCCAGCTCGTTCTCGCGCGCCAGGATGTCGATGAGGGCGGCGATTTCCTTGCTTCCCATGCTGCGCTCCGTCCCGCTTCCGCCCCGTGGGCGGCGATTGTTTCGTCGTCCCTCCATCGTAGCGTCTTGACCGAGCCCAGACCGTCGCAGCGCGTGTGGCCCCTAGAATCTCTCTCGTGAGCCACGTCTTCGTTACCCGCCGTGTGCCCGGACGCGCCATCGAGATGCTCGAGGAAGCCGGGCACGACGTCACCGTCTGGCCCGGCGACTTCCCGCCCGATCCCGACTCCCTGCGCGAGGGCGTCCGGGGAGCTGACGCCGCCCTCGTTCTGGTGACCGACCCTGTCGGCCCCGACCTCCTTGATGCTGCTCCGGGGCTGCGCGTCGTCGCGAACATGGCCGTCGGCTACGACAACGTCGATGCGGAAGCCGCCGCCGCCGCCGGCGTATGGGCCACGAACACCCCCGGAGTCCTGCACGAGACCACCGCCGACCTCGCGTTCGCCCTCCTCCTCGCCGCCGCCCGCAACGTCGTTCTCAGCGACCGCGACACGCGGGCGGGCGGCTGGCAGACCTGGTCGCCGACCGACTTCCTCGGTCCCGACCCCTACGGCGCGACCCTCGGCATCGTCGGCCTCGGCGAGATCGGCCGCGCCGTCGCCCGCCGGGCTCGTGGCTTCGGTATGAACGTGCTCGCCGCTACCCGCACGCCCCGGCCCGAGGTGGAGCGGGAGCTGGGTATCGAGCGCGTCCCGTTCCCCGAATTGCTGGAGCGTTCCGACTTCGTCACGCTCCACGTCCCCTACGGTCCCGAGACCGAGGCGCTCATGGGCGCCCCCGAGTTCGCCGCGATGAAGGAGACCGCCATCCTCGTGAACACCTCCCGCGGTGGTGTCGTCGACCAGGACGCGCTTGTCGAGGCGCTCCGAGCGGGCGCCATCGGCGGCGCCGCTCTCGACGTGACCGTGCCTGAGCCGCTTCCCGTTGACCACCCCCTCTTCGAGTTCCCCAACGTGGTCATCACGCCCCACATCGGCAGCGCCAGCCACGCGACGCGGGCGCGCATGGCGGAGATGGCGGCGCGCAACATCATCGCCGTCCTCGCCGGGGAGGAGCCCCCGAACCCCGTCAACCGTCCGCCCAACCCCCGCCCCGCTTGACACTGCCCGTCCCGTCGCGGACAACAGGGGGCGGCGCGTCATTCGATCACCTCAGCCGGGAGGCCCTCGCCCTGAGCGACGAACCAGCCACCGAAAACCTCTGGCTTGCGGAAGAGCTCTGGGAGCTCGGCGCCGTCGAGTTCGGCAACTTCACCCTGGGCCGGACCACGGTCGACTCCCCGATTTACATAAACCTACGGAAGCTCATCAGCAGCCCCCACGCCCTCCAGCGCTGCGCCGACATCATCCGGCTCAAGCTGGAGGCGCTCGTCTCGATGCGCCATCCCCAGGTCCAGCCCTTCACCCTCGTCGCCGGCGTTCCCTTCGGCGGCCTGCACGTGGCGACGGCGTTCTCGCTGCACGTCAACACGCCGATGATCTACATCCACCCGCCCGGGACGGCGAAGGAAGACCTGATCGAGGGGAACTACGTCCGCGGCCAGTCCTGCCTCATCATCGACGACCTCATTACCGGTGGTGGCAGCATCATCCAGACGGCCGCCGCGCTCGCCGAGGCGGGCCTCGTCGCCCACGACGCCGTGACCCTCATCGACCGGCAGGAGGGGGGGCGCGCCGCGCTCAGGGCGCGGGGCATCAACCTCGTCAGCATCCTCACGCTCGACCAGATTGCGACCTACCTGCGCTACTCGGGCCGCATCGAGGCGCCCGACTACGAGCGCGTCGTGCGCTACATCCAGGCCAGCCAGGGCGCCTAGGGCGCCCGGTAGCGAGTCGGGAGTCGGGACGGCTCAGGACCGGCCCGGAACCTCCAGGTCGTCCGGTGGCGGCGCGGGGTTGGGAATGCCCGCCATGAGCTGCGCCGGCACCAGCGTGCGGAGCTCGTCCAGCGTCCACATGCCGTCCTTGTAAATCTGCCGCACCGGCGGATAGATCTCGTTGAGCAGACCCACCTGCCCCCCGGCCACGGAGAAGATTTTCCCGTTGATGTTCCACGCCTCGTCGAGCAGCAGGTAGACGGTCATCGGCGCGACCATCTCCGGGCCGCGCATGCCCGAGGCCTGCGCCGCCTGGCGCTGCGCTTCCGCCGCCCGGCCGCCGCCGGAGGTCATTCCCCGCTGCTGCCGGATCTGCCGCGCCGAGTCCGGCACGGTGGCCGTCAGGCGCGTGGCCGCGCCCGGCGCGATCGCGTTCACGGTCACGCCGTAGCGACCGAGGTCCCGAGCCGACACCCGCGTCAGCCCCGCGACGCCAGCCTTGGCGGCGCCGTAGTTGGCCTGTCCCGAGTTCCCCTGCAGGCCCGACACCGACGAGTAGTTGATGATGCGGCCGTAGCGCTGCTGCCGGAACACCACCGCCGCCGGCTTCGTCGTCGTGAAGTGCCCCTTCAGGTCGATCCGGATGACGTCGTCCCACTCGGCCTCGGTCATGTTGAAGACCATGCGGTCGCGCAGGATCGCCGCGAAGTTGATGAGCCCGTCGAGCTTCCCGTAGGCGTCCAGCGCCGTCTGGATGACGCTCTCGCCGCCCTCCATCAAGGAGACGTCGGCGAAGTTTGCCGTCGCTTCGCCGCCCGCGTCCTTGATCTCGGCGACCACCTGCGCCGCCGGGTCGTCGTCGTGCCCGCTTCCGTCGGGGTTGACCCCGGGGTCGTTCACGATGACGCGCGCTCCTTCCGAAGCGGCCAGCAGCGCGGTTGCGCGCCCGATCCCTCGCCCCGCCCCCGTCATCGCGACGACGCGGCCTTCAAGCAGATTCGCCATGGTGTGCTCCTACGGCAGGCGGACGGTTGCGCTTCCGGGCGAGGTCCTCTGCCCGTCCGGGTTCTCCGTCCAGATCTCGAGGTCGACGAGCTTCTCCCCGTTCTCCTCGTACTTTCGTGTCACCACGCCCTTGCAGTGGATGTCCTCGTCGGGGAAATCCATGCCGCGATAGCTGCAGCCCACGCGCTTCACGCGGCCCTCGTTGCCCACCCAGTCGTGCAGGAGCTGCCCGAGGAAGGCGTGCTTCAGGGCCCCGTGCACGATGATGTTGGGGAGCCCCGTGGCCTCCGCGAAGTTGTGGTCGTAGTGAATCTGGTAGAAGTCGCCCGAGCCTGCGGCCCAGTGCACGAGCTGCTGCGTGCTGCAGTTCTTCTCCAGCGTGGGGATCTCCATCCCCTCCCGAACCTCGTCCCAGCTTGCGCCCATGGTGGTCCTCCTAGTACCGGATGCCCGTGCCGGTCATGATGGCGACAACCTCGCCGTCCTGGTTCCGGTACGTCGTCTTCGTGGTTGTGATCAGCATCTCGCCGAGGCGTCCCTGGCGCTCCTCGATCGAAGAGGTTGCGCTCACCGAGGTCAGCACGTCGCCCGCGCAGATGTCGGCCAGGTATTCGATGTCCGTGCCGCCGTTCAGTACGCGCTTCAGCGGGCGGCTCGGCTCCAGCATCTGCTGGGGCCGGGCGCTGCGCCTGTTCGGGTCGAATACCGGCGTGCCCAGGTACCCCGGAGGGGCGGGCAGGCTCCGGTAGCCCGCCGCCTGCGCCGCCGCTTCGTCGTAGTAGACCGGGTCGGTGTACCCCACGGACCGCGCGAACATGCGCACGGAGGTCTTGTCCACCTCCAGCGTCGTCGGCTCCGATTCCCTGCCGATCGATGCCCGCATCTCGTCCGTGATCAACGATTCTTGCGTCTCGTCGCTCATGCCGTCTCCTCAATCCAAATTGGCGCGGTGAACGATAGACCAGCCCGTTCGGGGCGTAAACCGGTTCCCGTGGCCTCTGGTGGCCCGCCGCTGCGCAACCCGGTACGGTGCTTTCATGCCCGGGGATCGCTGCGCGCTGGGAGGTCGTCTGCGGCGCTGCAAGCGCCCCTCGCGCGACACCTGCCAGTACTGCGCCCGCCCCATCTGCGAGGAGCACGCCTACGTCCTCGAGGGCTACGATGCGGTCTGCGTTCGCCCTCCCTGCACCGCCAAGCACGACGATCTCCCGGGCCACCACGAGTACGTCCGCGGCGTCCGTCTCCGCAACCGCGACGGCTGCTGCGGCTTCGATGGCTGCTCGCGTAGCCCTTCCTTCGACTGCTCGAAGTGCGGCGGCCGCTTCTGTCTCCAGCACCTCTCCGACGAGCTGTATCCCTCCGCCAGCCCCGGCCAGGATGCCGAGATGGCCATCGTCTGCGCCCACTGCTGGGAACGCCGCACGATCTGGAGCAAGCGATGACCGCCGCGCCCTCCGTTACCCTCGCCGACATCGAAGCGGCCCGCGACGTGATCGCGGGAGGCGTCCTTGAGACGCCGGTCTGGCCCGCCCGCGCCCTGGAACGCCTGACGGGCGTCCCCATCGTGCTCAAGTGCGAGCAGCTCCAGCGTGCCGGCTCCTTCAAGATTCGCGGCGCCCTCAACGCCATCCGCTCGCTGTCCGATGAGGACCGCGCCCGCGGGATCGTCGCCGCCAGCGCCGGCAACCACGCCCAGGGAGTCGCCCTGGCCGCGCAGGCGGCCGGTATCGCCGCGACCGTTGTCATGCCCGAGGGCGCCCCCCTCGTGAAGGCGGCCGCCACCGAGGGATACGGCGCCCGCGTCGTCTTCCACGGCGAGTCGCTGGAGGAGGCCCGCGCCCACGCCGGCGAGATCGCCGAACGCGACGGCCTGGTTTACCTGCCGCCGTTCGACAACGACGCCGTCATCGCCGGCCAGGGCACGCTCGGCCTCGAGCTGCTCGAACAGGTGCCCGACGTCGCCGAGGTGCTCATCCCTGCGGGCGGCGGCGGCCTCCTCGCCGGTGTCGCAACGGCCATCAAGTCGCTCCGCCCGGATGTCCGCATCGTCGGGGTGCAGGCCGCCGCCATGGACGGCATCTGCCGCTCGTACGCGGCGGGCGAGGTCCGCAGCGTGCCCCACGCCGGCACCCTTGCCGACGGCGTCGCCGTCGCGGGGCCATCCGACCGCACCTTCGCCCTCATCCGCGAGAACGTCGACGAGATGATCGCGTGCGGCGATACCGCCATCGCCCACGCGATGGTGTTCCTCCTCGAGACCTCGAAGCTGCTGGTCGAGGGCGCCGGCGCCCTCGGCGTCGCCGCCCTTCTCTCCGACGCCTACCGCCCCCGTGGGAAGACGGCGATCGTCCTCTCCGGCGGCAACGTCGACATCAACCGCCTCGGCTCAATCGTGCGCCACGGCCTGGTCGAGGACGGGCGCTACCGCCACCTCACCATCGAAATCGCCGACGTTCCCGGCGAGCTCGCCGCCATCACCGGCGCCATCGCCGGCGAGGCCGCGAACCTGCTCGAGGTGAACCATGACCGGGAGGCTCCGGGCCTCCCCGTCGAGGTCGCCCTCATCGACCTGCTCCTGGAGGTCAACGGCCCCGAGCACTTCGAGCGCGTGCGGGAAGCTCTCCGGGAGAAGGGCCTGGGCGACATCACCCTCGATCCGCCCCGCATGAACACGGCCGGCGCCCGCCGTCGCTACGAAACAGGCTGACTCGCGCCCGCGCCCTAGTAGGTGACGAAGCTGCCCTCGGCCGTCTGCAGGTGATGGGTGTCGTTCAGGCTCTGGAGCGCCCGGTTGTGTCCCCTGGCGAGAACCACGTGCACCGAGGTGTGCGCCGGCCGGAAGAACATGTCGAAGTCTGTTGCGATGACGTATCCGGTGTAGGCGTTGATCACGCCACCGTGGCAGGCGATCACGACTCGCGCCGTCTCGCCGTCGTGCCTCGCGATGATCCCCTCGATGGCGTTCACCACGCGCTTCTGGAACTCCGCGCTCGGCTCCGTCAGCGGAAACACATCCCACGACCGCTCCCGCGCCATCCGCTTGCGCAGCCCCGCCAGGTAGTCGATGCCCAGCGCCTCCGCCGCGGTCTGGTCGCGCGGAACATCGCGGAACATCCCGATCTCGCGCAGGTCGTCGATCACGACCGGCTCAAGGCCGTGGTGACCCCCGATCGCCACGCCCGTGTCGAACGCGCGCCGCATCCCGCTGGAGTACACGATGTCGACCCGCTCCGTGGCGAACCGCTCACCCACGAGGCGCGCCTGCTCCCGCCCGAGGTCGCTCAGGGGCGCATCGACGCTGTCCCCCAGCTTGGCGTTTGGCAGGTTCGGGACCGACTGCTGCCCGTGCCGCACGAGCACGATCTCGGTCGTGCCCTCGATCCCCGTCAGGAACGCCTCGTTGAACGCGTTGGAAGCCGGACCCCGCTGCGGCGAACTCACCGCGCCGAGCATACAGCCCGCGCATGAACGCGCGAGGCGCTAGATGCTGTCTGCGTGCGGCCAGACCTCTGCCGCAACCCGCGCCAGTCGTCGCGCTCGTGCTTCAATCGCAGCCTCGTCCCAAACGGCATCTGCGTTCTCGAGAAGTTCCTTGTTGAGGAACAGGGTGCTGTGTTTGTCGAGCTCCGGCTGCTTCTCTTGCCACGGCGCATTGGAGAGGGATGAATTGAGCTTCTGATTCACGAATGTGAGGTTGCCGATGGAGTGGATCAAGCGGTCTCGCCGCTCGGCGGCCTCGGCGGCCTCGGCGGCCTCGCCTTCGTCGCATGGGTGTTCCCAGCGCTTGCGCCACCCCTGCGGCATCACGTGTTCGATGGTGAGCCCGCGTGGCGCATGCTCGCTCTCGGCTTTGGGCGATCGTAGCTGTTCTTCGATACCTTCAAGCACCAGCCGCAGCCTCCCGCGCGTCAGCAACCGGTAGAGGGGGGAAGTGACGAACTGTTCTTCAAGGGCGTGGTCTGTTGGCCAGAGGTTCGCCCACGCTGTCTGACTGGCGAGGAATTCCAGGAGGGCATCATCTGCGCGATCAGGCCCTTTCTCGTTCAGGTGCCGGAGCAGCGCTAGGAACAAATTGGTATAGCCATTGGTCGTCATTCGGCACGCCATCCGTCGGGTCAGGAAACTGTCGAGGATTCGCAGGCAGCGTTCGAGACGGGGCTCTGGTACACCGGACGAAAGGAGCCACATCAGGACTGGCGTTAGCGCGCCTACCTGCATGACGTCCCATCGGTATCGGAACCTCCCGAAAACGGAGCCGTCGTCGGTGCTCTCGATCGTGTAGTAGGTCTCGGCAAGCCTTCGAATGTCCGCAGCGATTTCTGCAACGTGGCGACTGCTTGCGTACTTGCGGAAGACAGAGAACACGTTGGCGGCCTGGACTTCCTCTGCAAGCTTCATGGCCAGCCAGTAGTTCAGGAACACATCCACGCGCGGACGCACGAGGCGCCCCTGGCGCACATCCTCTCGCCACCAGGCGCTCTCCAGTTCGCGGAGGTACTTCGTGTGGAGATCATCCGCCTCCCCTCCCGCCTCACTCAGGATGTAGTTTTTCACCAGGTCCGCTTGGAGGAGAGGCGTTCCCCGGGCGTTCAGCGTCTCGAAGATGATATGGGGGTTGTCGTGCGCATCCAGGTCGATGACAACAAGCTGGAGAAGGCGCGAGATCGCCGCCAGGAGGGCGTCCGCCAGTTCCTCCTCTGGCGCTGAGTCGCCTTTGAGCCACTCCCGCACCTGGAGCTTGAAGAAATCATGCGCCTGGACGATCCGGGACTCTTCGTACTGATCGCTCGGCAGATGGTTGTGCATCGCGTAACGGAAGGCGTCGCGATCAGTCAGGGTCGGCCAGACCTTGAAGATGTGGTCCTCATCGCCGCCAATCAGGTCCTCGTCGTTGCGCACGAACTTGGACAGGCGCTTTGAGGGCGGAAGGCCCATATCCTCGAACACTTCCTGGGTGGCGTCGAGGAGGAGTTGAAGCGTCGTGAGGCGCTGCTGCCCGTCTATCACAAGGCGCTTCTCGAACTCAGCCGAGTCGGAGGGCTCCTGCTGCAATACCACGGCACCGAGGAAGTGAGCCGGGGTTCTCTCGACGGCTTTGGCATCGCTGCCGGAGTTAGCTACCACGCGCTCTTCGCGATAACGCTCTGCCGTGTTGCGAACGTCGTCCCAGAGCGGCTCCCACTGCTCATCCTGTTCCCACACGTATGGGCGTTGAAAGCTCGGGATGAGGTAGCGCACGTCCTTCTGAAAGAGCTTTTGCAGTGTCAATGTGTCGGCGTCCACGAGGTGGCCTCTGTCTCTTATCAGCTACGGAGCGAACGATACGGTGTCGCCGCCTTGCGTTCGTGCTGCTTGCGCTCCGCCCCTACCAGCGCTGCCCCGGTGGCGCGTCGATGAGCGCCTTCTGCGCGATCGCTTCCGGCGCCGTCGCTCCCGCCGCCCACGGCCAGCTCCCCTCGTCCGGCGCGAACGCGCCCGGCGCCGCCGACACGATCGCCGCTGCCATCGCCAGCGTCCGGCGTGTGCCCGCGACGTCGTGCACGCGGAAGATGCGTGCGCCCTGCGCGTACGCGAGCGCCGTCGTGACGTGCGTCTCCAGGTCGCGGTCCTCCGGACCGCCGCCCGAGACGCTTCCGATGTAGTTCTTGCGCGAGTGGGCCAGCAGCAGGGGCTGCCCCGCCGTGCGCAGCTCGGAGAGGCGGCGCAGGGCCTGGATGTCCTCGTCGTGGCTCTTCCCGAAAGCGATCCCGGGGTCGATGGCGATAGCCTCCCGCTCCAGCCCCGCCGCCTCCAGCGCCGCCAGCCGCTCCGCCATCCACTCCACCGTCTCCGTGACCACGTCGTCGTACACGGGCGCGGGGTCGGGACGGTGCTTGGGGACGGTGTAGCTGTAGTTGAGCACATACCCGGCCCCGCCCTGGGCCGCCTCCTCCGCCGCGTCGGTTCCCAGCGTCAGGCCGCTGATGTCGTTCACGATCGCGGCGCCGCTCTCGATCGCCGCCTCCGCCACCTCGCGCTTGTACGTGTCGATGGAGACGAGGTGCCCCTCGCCCACGAGCGCCGCCACCACCGGCCCCGCGACCGCCGCCTCCGCCTCCGCCTCCAACTGCGGGCGGCTCGCCCGCGCCGTCTCCGCCCCCACGTCGATGATGTTCGCCCCCTCCGAACGCAGCTGCTCGGCGTGCGCGACCGCCGCCCCCACGTCCGTCCCCACCCCGTCCCCCGAGAAGGAGTCGTCGGTCAGGTTCACGATGCCCATCACGAGCGGCTGATCCAGCGCCAGCTCGTGCGGCCCCGCCCGCCACCGCCCCACCGGCGCCAGGTAGCGCGCCAGCGGCGCCGCGAGCACGCTCCCCCGCCGCCCCAGCTCGGCCGCCAGCCGCCCCAGGTCGGCCGCGCTTGCCGCCACCCGGCCCGTCTCCTGCGCCACCGTCAATCCCAGGCCGAGGGCGCTCGTGGCGAGCGCCAGCCGTTCGAGGTCGCCGCCGAAGAAGGCGATGTGCTCGGCCTCGCCGTCCGCCGCCAGCGCCCATGCCGCCGGCGGGACGGCCCGCAGCAGCGGCGTCACCGGCGCGGAATCGGGTCGAGGCCCAGCATCCGCCGGGCCTGCCACAGGTGTTCGAGGTCGTGCTTGTAGAGGTCGCGCACCAGGTCGATGAGCGCAACCTCGCCCCGGTAGGGATGCATAGCCGTCCGCTCCCACTCTGTCTGCGGGAGTCCCCAGAGCGAGTACGACGTGTCCTGGCGCGCGTGGGAGAAGCCCGAGATCGCCTCGTCGATGCTCACGTACTGGTAGTCCTCCGGGAAGGGGATGTTGTCGAGGTCGATGTTGCGGATAGGCGCGAACGGTCGCCGCAGGATCGTCTCGAACTGCTCGGTCGTCTCCCGCTCAACCTCGCGCAAGTGAAACGCGATCGCGAGCAGGCACCACCCCTCATCCTGCCCCTCCCCCGGCTCTCGCGCTTGCCGCTCGCTTGTCGACCAGAGCAAGCCACGCAGCTCACCCGCCGCTTCCCCCAGCGCCTTCAGGAGAAACCGGTCGCTGCTGGTGGGGGCTTCCTGCATGCGCCCATTCTACGAACCCTGCCAACCCCACCGGCGACTCAGGTGATGACCAGGTCCACGCCCTTGCGACAGAGGTCGCAGGACTCCGGTTCCCAGGAGGCGACCTCCACCCTCAGGCAGGCGTGAAGCGGCGCCCCGAAGTCGGGAGAGGCGCCCCGGCTGACCATGACCCCCACCCCAACGACCTCGGCGCCCCGTTCGCGCACGGCGTCGACCGTATCGCGGACGCTGCCCCCGGTCGTCAGCACGTCGTCGACGACGAGCACGCGGTCGCCCGGTCCCAGCTCGAACCCGCGCCGAAACTCGCGCCCCTGGCCCTCTTCCTTGCGCTCCGCGATGATCGCCTTCAGCCCCATCCGCCGGGCCACCTCGAACGCGAGGATGACCCCGCCCGTGGTCGGTCCCGCCACGATGTTCGCCCCGGCGTCGGCGAACCGCTCCGCCATCTCCGCGCAGAGCTCGCCGGTCACGTCGGGCCACTGCAGGATGCGGAACTTCTCGATGTAGGTGTCGGCGTGCCGGCCGCTCGCGAGCTGGAAGTGCCCCTTCAGCATCGCGCCGCGCTGTTCGAGCTGCTCCCGAAGTGTCTCGCTCACGGTTCCGCCGGCTCCTCTGGCTCGTCTGGCTCCGCCGGTTGCGATGGCGCCGGCGCCGCTGCCCCGGTCAGCTCCGCGCCGCCGTTCGGAGCCAGCCCGAAGGAGTCGAACGGCCAGTAGCGCAGGAGCGCCTTCCCCACGATGCGTTCCCGGGGCACCAGCCCTATCCGCCCGCTGCGGCTGTCCTGGCTGCTGTTCCGGTTGTCTCCCAGCACGTAGTAGTGGCGCGCCGGGATGAGGATTTCGGGGCGCGTGTCGCTCCATGCTTCCGTGATGTACGGCTCCTCCAACAACTGCCCGTTGATGTACACCCTGCCCTGCACGATCTCGACGCGTTCGCCCGGTAACGCGATGACGCGCTTGATGAGGTCGTTCCCGCTTCCCGCGGAGCTTTCGAACACGATGATGTCGCCCCGCCCGGGCCCTCCGAAGACCGCTCGCACGTCGCCGGCCTCGGCATCGACGAACGGGATGAAGTCCGTGAGCCGGTCCATGTTGATCTCGGCGTAGCCCAGCTTGTTCACGAGGATGTGCTGGCCGTGGTCGAGGGTGGGGAACATCGAGTACCCCTCGACGAGGTAGTTCTGCAGGCTCGCGCGCACCGCAAGGAACACCAGCAGCGCCAGCAACGCCGTCTCGATGATCTCCCGGATCAGCTTGCGGCTGCGGTCCGGCTTCTCCGCCACTGCCGGCACGGCCACCCCCTCCGTCCACGAGGGCACCAGGAACGCCTCCGCCTCCAGCGCCGGAAGCTCGCTGGCCGCGACTTCCCGGCCCGTGGCGGAGCGCGCTTCCGCCACCGGCGGCATCAGGCCCCCGCCGATGATGGGCGCGGACTCGTCGGGTGCGGGCGTTTCCTCCGGCTGGGAGCCGGGAGCGCGTTCGTCTGCGGAAGGCACCCCCCGAGCCTATCACTTGTCCTTACGAACAGGTCGCGCGTCTCGTTCCGGTCGCCTACGCTCGGTGCAGCTCGCAACGAGTGCGAGCCTTGGAGGCCCGGATGAAACGCACTCGAATGCTCGTCTCCCTCGTGGCCGTGGCGGCGGTGCTTGTACTGGCCTCGGCCTGCTTCGAGGCATCCGTCGAAGAAGGCGGCGAGGAGGTGCGTTCCATCAGCGTGAACGGTACGGGCGAGGTCCCCGCCGAGCCCGACATCGCAACCGTGAGCACCGGCGTCGAGGTCCGCGCCGAAACCGTTGCAGCGGCCCGCGCGGGCGCGGCCGAGGCGGCGAATGCCGTCATCGCCACGCTTCGCGACCGGGGCGTCGACGCCAGCGACATCCGCACCGTCAACTTCTACGTCTACCCCGAGTACGACTACCGCAATGAAACCCCGCGCGTGACGGGCTACGTCTTCTCGAACACGGTCCAGGTGACTATTCGCGATGTCGAGGCCGTCGGCGACCTCATTGACGCCATTGCCGCTGCCGGCGGCGATGCCGTCCGCTTCGACGGCATCTCGTTCTCCCACGCCGATCCCGGAGCCCTCGCCGAGCAGGCCCGCGAGCTCGCCGTCGCCGACGCCCGAGCCAAGGCGGAGCAGCTGGCCGAGCTCACCGGGGTCACCCTCGGCCCCATCATCACCGTCATCGAGACCAGCTGGGCGGCTCCGTTTGTGGGATTGGCGCCCCGTGCCGAGTTCGCCGCGGACGCCAGCTTCGGCACGTCGATCCAGCCTGGCACGTCCGCGGTGACGGTCACCGTGCAGGCCGCCTGGGAGATCGCGGACGAGGACGAATAGCCGGGGTTAGCTGTCCAGCTTCCCGGTGCGCTCCAGGATCATGTAGCGGCTGAGCCCCTTCGTGAAGTGCTGGTGGAGCGAGGGGTAGCGAACACGCAGTTCGTTCTGGAACTGGTTCATCGGGTACCGGCGCCGGTGGTAGCCGGAGCCTTCGGGGATCGGGCCTACCTCGCTCGCCACCGCCACGTACAGGGGCCGCAGGGACCGGAAGTGCGTCTCGTACTGCTCGTTGTAGCTTGTCGCCTCGCAGTCGAGATAGCCGAGCAGCAGCGTTTGCGAGATGGTGGCGCCGATCTGCTCACGCGCCGCCCGTGCGATGAACTCCTCGGGTGTTTCGCCCTCGAGGATCTCGCCCTCCACGACCCGCCAGCCGTCGCCGTCCTCGTCGGGCTCCGTCACGTAGCCGTAGTCGCCGCGGACGACGCACGCGTAGCCGAAGAGCGCGGGCCGGTCGTCGGGAAGGGACTCCTCTTCCTCGACGTATTCCGAGCGCCAGTCGCGCCCGAGGATGATTTCGGTCTTCCCGTGGAAATGAACCTCCGGGATCGGGACCTTGGGCATGGGGATGTCGCCGAGTGGCATCGCTACGTCTTCCTCCGCCGGTAGAGCGGCGTCTGCGCGACCAGCGCGCGTGCGCCGCCTACCGAAATCGCTGTGCCTGGGTGGCTCCGGTTCCGATTGAGTATTGCCAGTCCTGCCGCAGCGTCAAGGGCGAACGACCGCGCGCAGCTGCGAAGCTCCCCCACGACCTGCTCGTCCGCCAGCGCCGGGGTCCCCACTGGCGGCACCTCCGCCCCCTCGAACAGGAGCGCGCTGAGCACGCGCGCAGGCTCGTCCGAGGGAAGGCCCAGTACCTCGCTCAGTCCCGCCTCTGCCGGCGTGAGCCCGGTCTCCAAATCCGGCGTGAAGGCCGGAACGCCCGCCTCGATGCGCGCGATCTCCTGTGCCCCCGCCCCCGCCAACCCCACTCCCGATGCCTGTAGCAACCCCAGCAGGTGTTCGGCCACGGGCGGGGCGACCATGAGCTCGAAGCCGTCCTCGCCGACGCTGCTCGTGCGGATCGCCAGCGCCCGGTAGCCGTGGAATTCGAACGGGGACGCGTGCATCGAGGGCAGCCGTGGCGGAAGACCCTCGTTCACATGTTGCGCCGCCGCCTCCGCTGCCCCCGGCCCCGCTATCCCGACCAGGCACGTGATCGCCGTCCGGTCCTGGATGGCGACGTCGTACCCCTCTCCCACCGCGTCTTCCAGCATCGCCATCGTCGCGGCGCCCCTGCCGGGCTCCCCCATCACGATGTAGGCGATGCCGCCCGTCCGCGCCACCAGCACGAGGTCCGCGATCCGGCCGCGCGCGTCGAGCGAGGCCGCCCGCACCGCCCGCCCTTCTTCCAGCTCCCCCGCGGCGTCCCCGAAGACTGCCCCCAGCACCGCCCCGGCATCCGTGCCGCTCACCAGCAGCCGTGTGCGGTCGGACCGGTCGAAGGCGACGGCATTGGACCGAAGGCGCGCGTACTCGTCCTCGCTGTCGCCGTAGCTTTCGGGGAGCCGCCAGCCCGCACGCAGCCGGAACGTTGCGCCCAGCGACTCGTGGACCGCGTGCAGGGCCAGCCGGTTGATGCCTGCTTCCGTCACTCCTCGACGAAGCGCCGCCGCCCGTCGACCTCGGTCAGGCGCCCCACCCCCGGAAACGCGTTGTGGACGCAGACCAGCAGCGCGTTCTCGCGCACGGCCCGCTCCATCAGGCGCTTTTTCGTCTCGAGCGAGACCAGCGGCAAGATGTCGAAGGCGGCGATCCAGGCGGGCCGCTCGGCCTGCACCGCGTGGTGCACCAGGTCGCCCGTGTAGATGGCCGTTTCGCCGCGCGAACTGAGCACGACCGAAGCGTGGTCGGCGGTATGCCCCGGAGTCGGCAGGAAGGTGATGCCGGGCAGGATCTCGCGTTCCCCGTCCACCAGCTCGAGTTGCCCCGTCCGCTCCAGCGGCTCGAAATTCGGCGCGAGGTACGTCGCGCGCGTGCGGTCGTTCGGGTGCATCGCCGCCTCGTACTCGCCTTCCTGGATGAAGTACCGCGCGTTCGGGAACGTCGGCCTCACCTTCCCGTCGCGTTCGAGCGTGTTCCAGCCGCAGTGGTCCGTGTGCAGGTGCGTGTTGACGACGTGGGTCACGTCCCCCGGAGCGACGCCGATCGTCGCCAGCTCATCCAGCAGCGTGCCGTATTCCCCCGGCCAGATGCGTTCGCGTTCACGCTCCGTGTACTTCGTGCCCATCCCCGTCTCGACCAGCACGACGTTGCCGCCGTGGCGCACGAGCATGCAGTTGAGCGCCAGCGGGATGCGGTGCTGCTCGTCGATACTCTCGCTGCCGACCACGGGTTCCCAGAGGATGCGTGGCACCAGCCCGAATATGGCCCCGCCGTCGAGCTTGATGTGTCCGTCGGAGACGACCGCGATGTCGAATTCGCCCGTTCGGTAGGTTGCCGCCGCCATGGCGCAACAGTACGGACCACCGCCCGTGCGCGCCAGAAGGCGCCCCGCTAGTCCTCGGCCGCCGACTCCACTGCCGTCTCGAAGGCCGCGATCGCGACCTCGATCTGGTCGTCTTCCGGAACCCGTGTCGTCAGCGCCTGCAGCGCGATGTTGGGCGCGAACATCGCCCGCACGAGCGGGTTCGACTCAAAGCGCGCTCCGAAGCGCAGCACCTCGTAGCTGATCCCCGCGATCGGCGGCAGCAGCACCACCCGCGAGAGGATGCGCACGACGATGCCCTGGTCCACCAGCAGGTCGAACACGAGGAACGCCGCCAGCGCGATCATGATGACGACCACGAGGAAGCTCGTCCCGCAGCGCGTGTGCTCCTTCGGGAATCTCCGGACGTCCGCGACCTCCAGCGGCCGCGACGCCTCGTAGGCGTGGATGGTCATGTGCTCGGCGCCGTGGTACTGGAATACCCGCCGGATGTCGGGCATCAGCCCGATGAGCGCGATGTAGGCCACGAACAGCACCAGCCGCACCGCCGCCTCGATCCCGACCACCCCCGCCCGCGCGATCCCCTGCGACTCGAGGAAGTTCGCCAGCAGCACCGGCCCCACGAAGAAGATGGCGATCGCGAAGATGATCCCGATCGCCATCGAGAACCACATCGCCGCATCGGTGAACGGCTCCTCCTCGTCCGGGAGAGGAGCGGCGGCTGCCGCCTCCCCGCCGTCCTCGTCCGGCTCGTCGAGGGCGATGCGGGAGGAGTAGTTGATGGCGCGCAGCCCCAGCGAGAGCGTCTCCCACAGCACGACGGCGCCCCGCACCAGCGGTACCCGTCGCAGCGGTCCCGTCGTGAACCCGGTCAGCTCTTCCGAGTGCCGCACGATCTCGCCGCCGGGGTGGCGAACGGCCACGGCCATGTGCCGTGGCGCGCGGATCATCACGCCCTCGATCACGGCCTGGCCGCCGTAGTACACGTCCGGACGCTGGGGGGCGGCGCTCATGGGGCGGCTAGCCTCTGCCTCGGGGCTGGCCGGTGGCGCTGCTGGGCCGCATCAGTCCCGGCCCGGTGGAGAGATGCCGCTCTACGAGGGGTCGCCGAGCGAATAACGGCGCTGGAAGCGCTCAACCCGGCCCGCCGTGTCGACGATGCGCTGCTCGCCCGTGAAGAACGGGTGGCACTCGCTGCACACGTCGATGTGCATCTGGTCCTTCGTGGCCCGGGTTTCGATACGGTGGCCGCACGAACAGGTGATGACGGCGTCGACGTACTCGGGATGAATCTCGGCTTTCACCGCGCTACTCCTGGCCCGCCGGTACGAGCACGCTCACGCGCTTGCGGCGTCCCTTGGCGTGGGGGCTGAACTTCACCGTGCCCTCCACCTTCGCGTAAATGGTGTGGTCGCGGCCAAGTCCCACGTTCTCACCCGGATGGAAGCGGGTGCCACGCTGCCGCAGGATGATCGTCCCCGGCGTCACGTACTCGCCGTCGTAGCGCTTCACGCCCAGCCGCTGACTGTTGCTGTCGCGGCCGTTCTTGGTGCTGCCCAGGCCCTTCTTGTGCGCCATGGCCTACCCCTTCGTGATCGACTCGACGACCAGCCGCGTGACCGGCTGCCGGTGCCCGAGCGTGCGCCGGTAGCGCACCTTGTTCTTGTACTTCATGAAGCGCAGCTTCCGGTCCTTGCCGTGCTGCGCGATGCGCGCCGTCAATGATGCTCCGGGAACGGTCGGCTCGCCGACCTCGACGTCCATGCCGTCGATCAGCAGCAGCACGTCGAAGTCGATCGTGTCGCCGGGCTCGCCCTTGAGGCTGCCCACGTCGAACTCCTGCCCTTCCGTGAGCATGAACTGGTGTCCGCCGGCTCGCACGATCGCCTGCACTGGTCGCTCCGCTCGTTCCCGCTCTGACGGGGAAAGTTCAGTCTAGGAAGGCCCCCCGTAGGGTCAACGCCTCATACGGACTCTGCGACTTCGCGCCCCGCGCGAATCGGCCAGAGAGTGACTGCTGCGAACTCTTCCGGCAGCCTGTCAGCCCTCCGATGCGATGATGCAGTCCACGCACAGGTCGCTGTCGGAGTCCTCGTCGATCTCCGCGCCGCATGCGCTGCACCGTCGCGGTTCGTCGTCGTCGCTCACGTGTCCCGGCGGTCGCGGAGGGGGCTACTTGCCGCCGCCGCCGTCCGTCGTCGCCTGCGCGCCGCCTTCCCAGGCGAGCCCCGGCTTGGGAGTCGGCTGGAACGTGGGCGTATCGGCGGGCTCCTCGTCGAGGGACTCCGCCGGCGGCTCGTCCTTCTTCTCCAGGTCGGGCGGCGGCCAGGGGTCGTTCGGGTCGCTCTCGAGCAGGCGCGTCAGCTCCTCGCCCTCCAGCGTCTCGACGTCCAGCAGGACGGTCGCCAGCTTCTCCAGCACGTCGCGCTTGTCGCGCAGGATGTCGCGCGCCCGCGCCTGCGCCTCCTCGATGATGCGGCGCACCTCGTCGTCGATCTCCTCGGCGATCTTCTCCGAGTAGTTGCGCGTCTCCGAGATCTCGCGGCCCAGGAAGACCAGGTCGTCGCTGCGCCCGAACGTGCGCGGGCCGAGCCGCTCGCTCATGCCCCAGCGCGTCACCATCGAGCGGGCGATGCGCGTCACCTGCTCCAGGTCGTTCGAGGGGCCCGTCGAGGCTTCTCCGTAGATGAGCTCCTCGGCTGCGTGGCCGCCCAGGGCCGTGCAAAGCTGGTCCTTGAACATGTCGCGCGTGCGGTAGTGCGTCTCCTCGTCGGGCAGGAAGCGCGTGTATCCGCCTGCCATGCCCCGCGAAACGATCGTGACCTTGTGTGGCGGGTCGTGCTTGTCCAGGAAGTGCGCGATCACCGTGTGGCCGCCTTCGTGGTAGGCCGTCAGCTGCTTCTCGTGCCGGCTCATCACGCGGCTCTTGCGCTCCGGGCCGGCGATCACGCGGTCCACCGCCTCTTCGAACTCCTCCATCGCAATCGTCTTGCGATTGCGCCGCGCCGCGAGGATTGCCGCCTCGTTCACGAGGTTTGCGAGGTCGGCCCCGCTGAAGCCCGGCGTGGACTTCGCCAGCGTCGCCGGTTCCACGTCGTCGCTGATCGGCTTCCCCTTCAGGTGGACGCCCAGGATCGCCTCCCGGCCCTTCACGTCCGGCGAATCCAGCACGACCTTGCGGTCGAAGCGGCCCGGCCGCATCAGCGCCGGGTCGAGGATGTCGGGCCGGTTCGTGGCGGCGACCACGATCACGTTCGTGCCCGTATCGAACCCGTCCATCTCGACGAGGATCTGGTTCAGCGTCTGCTCGCGCTCGTCGTGGCTGCCGCCCAGCCCTGCTCCACGCTGGCGCCCGACCGCGTCGATCTCGTCCACGAACACGATGCAGGGCGCGTTCTTCTTCGCCTGCTCGAAGAGGTCGCGCACGCGGCTCGCGCCCACGCCCACGAACATCTCCACGAACTCCGAACCGGAGATGCTGAAGAACGGCACGCCAGCCTCGCCCGCGACCGCCCGCGAGAGGAGCGTCTTGCCCGTGCCCGGCGGGCCGACGAGCAGCACGCCCTTGGGGATGCGCGCGCCCAGCGCGGCGAACTTCTCCGGGTACTTCAGGAACTCGACGACCTCGACGAGCTCTTCCTTGGCCTCATCCGCGCCCGCCACGTCCATGAACGTGACCGTCACCTTGGCGCCCGTGAAGAGCCGCGCGCGGCTCTTGCCGAAGCTCATCGCCTGCGAGTTCGAGCCCTGCGCCTGCCGCATGATCAGCAGCAGGAAGGCGCCGAACAGCAGGAACGGGAAGAGGTTCAGCAGCAGTCCCAGCCACGGGCCCAGTCCGCCGCTCTCCTTGAACTCGAGGTTGACGGCATTCAGCCGCCCCGGCGACGCGCCGCTCAGCGAGATGCCGCTGTCGCGCAGGAAGGTGGCGATGTCGGTGTTCTCTGCCACCTTCGACTTCTTCTCCAGGGGCTGGCCGTTGATGTGCTGGAAGTAGATCGCGTTGATGTCCCGGCCGTCGACCTCAAGGGTCTCGACGAGGCCGCCCTCGATGTCCTGCACGACCTGTCCGAACGGCACTTCTTGCTTCGAGTCACCACCCGAGAAGAAAGCGAAACCGATGGCGATCGCGGCCACGACCACGAGGAGCCAGATGAAGCCGTTGCGCATCCAGCGGGAGTACAAAATGGGAACTCCTGGCGGCAAGGAGGCCGCTCAGAGAAGGTGTTTCTTGCTCTCGGAATCGAGTATAGCAGAGCAACCGCCTTGGCCCGTAAGGGCCGGCGAAAGCGACTGCGCAGTGGACACTACCGGGCCTCGCCCGTCCCTTCCACCCGACTTCCGCTAGACTCCCCAGCCATGAAACTTGCATTCGTCGGCGGTACGGGCCCCGAGGGCCTCGGGCTCGCCATCCGCTTCGCCGCTTCCGGCCACCACGTCGCCATCGGCTCCCGCTCCACCGAACGGGGCGAAGAGGGAGCCGCCAAGATCGCCGAGGCCGTCCCCGGCGCCACCGTCAGCGGCGGCGAGAACGCCGCCACCGTCGCAGGCGCCGACGTCGTCTTCCTCACCTTCCCCTACGGCGGCCAGGCCCCCACCCTCGAGGCCATCGGCGGCGTTCTCGACGGCGCCATCGTCTGCGATGTCGTCGCTCCCCTCGAGTTCGTCCGCGGGAAGGGCGCCGTCGCCCTCGATGTCGATGGCAACAGCGCCGCCGAGGAAGCCGCCGCCGCCCTTCCCAACGCCCGCGTCGTCTCCGCCTTCCAGAACATGAGCGCCGAGAAGCTCATGGAGCTCGACAAGCCCGTCGAGGCCGACGTCCTCGTCTGCGGCGACGACAAGGAGGCGAAGGCCGTCGTCATGGCCCTGGCAGACGAGATCGACGGCGTCAGGGGCGTCGACGGCGGCGCCCTCAGCAACAGCCGCTACGTCGAGATGCTCACGTCGCTGCTCATCAACCTCAATCGCGTCCACAAGACGCAGACCAGCGTCCGCATCGCCGGCGTCTAGGGAATCGAGGAGGACCGACGTGGCCGTCTCCGTCATCGCCGTCGAGGGCCTTCCCGAGATCACCGAGGGCGACGACCTCGCCGCGATGATCGTGGAGTCGGCCGCCGCCCGGGAAGAACCCCTCGCCGATGGCGACATCGTCATCGTCACCTCCAAGATCGTCTCCAAGTCCGAGGGCCGCGCCGTCGATCTCGATACCGTCGAGCCCTCCCCCTTCGCCCGCGACTTCGCCGAGCGCTGGGAGAAGGAGCCCGGCATCGTCGAGCTCGTCCTGCGGGAGTCGAAGCGCGTCGTCCGCCAGGTCGGCCCCGTGCTCATCACCGAGACGCGCCACGGGTTCGTCTGCGCCAACAGCGGCGTCGACCAGTCCAGCTCCGGGGCGAAGGGCCGCGCCGTCCTCCTCCCCGTCGACCCCGACGCCAGCGCCCGCGGCCTGCGCGCCCGCTTCCGCGAGCTCGGCCACGAGGTCGCCGTCATCATCTCCGACACCTTCGGCCGCCCCTGGCGCGAGGCCCAGGTCGATGTCGCCATCGGCATCGCCGGCATCAACCCCGTCATCAGCTACATCGGCGAGCACGACCCCCACGGCCACGAGTTCCTCGTCCAGGCCGTCTGCCGCGCCGACGAGCTGGCCAGCGCCGGCGAGCTCGTGAAGGGCAACCTCAGCCGCGTGCCCGTCGCCTTTATCCGCGGCTACCCCTGGGAACCCGACGACACGGCCTCGATGACCGACATCATCCGCGAGGCCGAGCGCGACCTCTTCCGCTAAGGCGACTGGTGGAGGAGATCGAGGTCAAGCTGCTGCGCGAAGGCGCCCGGCTGCCCCACAAGGCCAGCGAACACGCCTCCGGATACGACCTCTACGCCTGTCTCCCCGACGGCCCCGTCAGGGTCGGGAACCGGCCCGTTCGCATCCCCACGGGGCTGGCCATTGCCGTGCCGCCCGGCCTCGACGCGCAATTCCGCCCCCGCAGCGGGCTCGCCACCCACGGCGTTATCGGCACCTTCGGAACGCTCGACGCCGATTACCGCGGCGAGGCGTTCGTCACGCTCTACACGACCGCCCCCGACATCAGCTACGTCGTCGAGCACGGCGACCGCGTCGCCCAGCTCGTCATTACGCGCCTGGCGGACATCGAGTTTGCCCTTCGTGACGAGCTTCCGGAAACCGAGCGCGGCGCCGGCGGCCACGGCAGCACCGGCCGCTAGCCGCCGCCGTTGGCCATAAACGGCGTCTGTCCTACCGTATGCCCTCACGCCTTCCGAGACGGACGCCGCCATGTCGTACGAACTTGATGCCCTGACCGACGCCACGCCACGCGACGACCTGCCCGACTTCGGCAGCGGTGACACCGTGCGCGTCCACGCCAAGGTCGTCGAGGGCAATAAGGAGCGCATCCAGGTCTTCGCCGGCGTCGTCATCCGCAAGCGCCGCAAGGGCATGGCCTCGAACTTCACCGTTCGCAAGATCGCCAGCGGCGTCGGCGTCGAGCGCACCTTCCCCCTCTACAGCCCCCGCCTCGACAAGATTGAGGTCGTGCGCCGCGGCAAGGTCCGCCGCAAGAACCTCTCCTACCTCCGCGGCCTCACCGGCCGAGCCGCCCGCATCAAGGAACGCCGCTAGGGTTTTCCTACGCCTCCACCGCCGCCACCAGCTCGTAGAGCGGCTGGCCGCCCTCCACCACCTCCACCTCGATGTCCTCGAACGCCGCCTCGATGCGCTCCGTGAGTTCGTCTCGAGAACCATCGAACTCGTCCCCCACGTAGACCGTCACGATGGCGGCGTCTTCCGCCTCCGCCTCCGCCAGCCCCGCCAGCAGCCCCTCCACCGGGTCGTCCGTCGCCCCGATGAGCGTCCCGTCGACGAGCGTGATCGCCTCCCCCTCCCGCACGTCCACCCCGTCGGCGGTGCGGTCGGCCGCCGCGCGCGTTACCTCGACCGAGCGCGTCGCTTCGAGCGCCTCGGTCAGCGCCTCCGTGTTCTCCTCGGCCGTCGAGAGCGCGTTGAAGGCGATGGCCGCCGCCGCCCCCTGCGCCAGCGAGATCGAGGGCGCCACATGCAGGTTGCAGCGCGCCAGCTCGACCGCCTGCTCGGCTGCCGGGATCGCGTTCTTGTGGTTGGGCAGCACGATCACGTCCGCCGGTCCGAGCGCGTCCGCCGCCTGCGCGATGTCGCCCGCCGCCGGCTTCACGATCGCCTCCAGCCGGTGGATGCTTGCGCCCAGGCTCCGGAACACCTCGTCGAAGCCGGCGCTGCTGCTGAGCGCCAGCAGTCCCACCTTCAGCCCCTCGCCGCTCCCTTCCTCCCGGAAGCGCGCGTGCTGCGCGCTCATGTCCTCGAACTTGGGGCGTGTCAGCTCCCCGAACGTTCCCGCCTCCTCCAGCAGCCGCTCCGGCTCGTTCGTGTGCACGTGGACGCGCAGCGCCTGCTCGTCCCCGACGATGACGACCGACCCGTACCCCTCGGCCCCGGTGTGCCGCCGCAGCCCCTCCACATCCACCTCCCGCTCGCCCGACACCAGCACGAACTCGGTGCAGTACCCGAACCCGTCGTCGATGTGGCCCGGCAGCATCGCGAGCGGCTTGTCCGGGATTGCGACCGGCGGGGGCAGCTCGCCCCGCAGCGCCGCCACCAGTCCCCGCAGCACCACGCAGACGCCCTCCCCGCCCGCGTCCGTGACCCCCGCTTCCCGCAGCACCGGGAGCTGGTCGATCGTCTCCGCCTCCGCCCGCTCCGCCTCCGCCAGCGCCCCTTCGAGCGTGGCCAGCACGCCCTCCCCCGAGCGCCCCTCTGCCCCACCCGCCGCCGCCCGCAGCACCGTCAGCATCGTGCCTTCGACCGGCTCGGAGACCGCCGTGTAGGCCGCCGCCGCCGCCGCCCGCAGCCCCTCCGCCAGAACCTCGCCCTCCAGTTCCTCTACCTCCCCGACGCCCTTCGCCAGCCCCAGCAGCGACTGCGACAGGATCACGCCCGAGTTCCCCCGCCCCCCGTAGAGCGCGCCCCGCGCGAACGTCGCCAGCACCTGCCCCGCCGCCAGCGGCTCCTCCAGCGCGAGCATGTGGTCGCACGCCTCGCGCAGCGTCGCCGCCATGTTCGAGCCGGTGTCGCCGTCCGGCACGGGGTAGACGTTGATGGCGTCGACGGCCTTCGCCGATGCCGTCAGGTAGTCCGACGCGGATGTGATGGCCGCCCGCAGGTCCGCCCCGCTCAGCGTCTCGCCGCTCATGCCGTTCGCCCCTCCGGTCCCGTATGGCTGCTAGCGGGAACCGGTGCTAGCATCGGTTCCCAGCTTTCCAGGGGAGTGCCTTCCATGGCCAGCGGCGCCTGCGACACTTGCGACAAGAAGACCACCTTCGGTCGCCACATCCGCCACCGCCACGGTGGGCGCTGGGAGCGCAAGGCGCCCAAGAAGCCGCGCATGCTCCGCCCCAACATCAACAAGCAGCGGGTCTTCATCGACGGTGAGTGGAAGCGTCTGAACATCTGCGCCCGCTGTCTCCGTACGCTCTCCAAGAGCGTCTAGCTCCCGGCGGCCAGCGCCGCGCGTAGCGACGCCAGGTTCTCCGCCACGCTCGACCGATCGTTGTAGACGCTGCTCCCGCAGACGAGCACATCCGCGCCCGCCGCCCCGCACGCCGCCGCGTTCTCGACCTTCACGCCGCCGTCGATCTCGATGCGAGCGGCGTGACCACCTTCATCCAGCAGCGCCCGTAGTCGCGCCACCTTCTCAAGCTGCGAGGGGATCAACGTCTGGCCGCCCCAGCCGGGGTTGATGGTCATCACCATTACCTGGTTCACCTCCGGCAGGGACTCCTCGATCGCCGCCAGCGGTGTGCCCGGGTTCAGGCAGACCCCCGCCTCCGCCCCACCCTTCCGGATCAGGTCGAGCACGCGGTTAATGTGGTCGGTCGCCTCGATGTGGACGTTCACCGTCGCCGCCGCCTCGGTGTAGAACCCGACCTGCCGCTCCGGCTCCGCCACCATCAGGTGGATGTCAAAGGGCAGCGAGGTGACCTTCCGCAGCGCCTCGACCAGCGCGTGGCCGAAGGTGATGTTGGGCACGAAACGCCCGTCCATCACGTCCAGGTGGAGCAGGTCCGCCCCGCCTTCCTCCGCCGCCCGCACCTCCTCCGCGAGCCGCCCGAAGTCCGCCGTCAGGATCGAGGGGGCGAGTTGCACGCTGCGCATGGCCGGATTGTATGCGCTCGGCAGCGCCAGCCGCAGGCCCTGCCGGGTATACTCCGACTGTGTAGGGGAGTGATCCATATGGCTGTTCAGGTCGTGACCGATTCCACCAGCGATATCAGCCCCCCCGAAGCCGAGGAGCTGGGCGTCAGGGTCGTTCCCGCCCTTGTGGCGTTCGGCGACGATGTCTACCGCGATCGCGTCGACATCACCCCCTCCGAGTTCTACGAGCGCCTGACGACCGCGCGCGAGTTCCCCAAGACGAGCCAGCCCAGCGTCGAAGCCTTCGCCACCGTCTACCGCGAGGTTGCGGCGGAAGGGAACGACATCGCCTCCATCCACGTCAGCTCCAAGCTCTCCGGCACGCTCAACTCCGCCTCCATCGCCAGCGAGACGAGCGAGCTGGAGACGCGCATCGAGCTCCTCGACTCCTATACCGCGGGCGTCGGCCTGCGCGCCGTCGTCGAGGCCGCGGCGGAGCGCGCCCGTGAAGGCGCGCCGCTCGAGGAAGTGACCGCCGCCGCTCGCAGCGTGATGGACCGCGCCCATGTTGTCGTCACGCTCGACACGCTTGAGTACTTGCAGAAGGGCGGCCGAATCGGTCGCGCCGGCGCTTTCGTCGGCACCGCCCTTCGGATCAAACCGCTCATCCACATCGATGGCGGCGAGGTCGCCCCCTTCGACCGCGTCCGCACCCGCTCGAAGGCGGTGAAGCGAATCGAGGAGGTCGTGCTGGAGGACAAGACCATCGAGCGGCTCTTCGTCATCTATTCCACCGACGACACCCCCGCCAGGCAGCTCCTTGACGACGTGACGCCGCAGCTTCCCCACACGCGCATCGACGTCATCCAGACAGGACCCACCGTCGGCGCCTACCTTGGACCGAACGCCCTTGGCATCTGCACGGTGCGGCGGAGCCCGTAGGGTTGGCCGCCACCCCTTCTCCACCCTCCTCCGCGACCGAGCTTTCCCGTCTCCGGGCCGTCTTCGAACGCGAGCTGGAGCAGGGCGCCGCGAACAGCGAAATCACCGGCGGCCTCGACACGCTGCTCATTCGCATGGTCGACAACGGTGTCATCGCCCGCGGCCATCCCCTGTACGAACGCATCCGCGGCCTTCAGCGAGGCGGCGGCTACCGTGGCCTGACCGAGGAGGGCCGCCGCAAGTGGCTGGAACGGGCCATCCCCGCCGCCGGCTCCGAGGCTGGCGATGGTGTCCCGGCGCGCTCTGCCGCAAGCGGACGGAAACGTCCCCTCGCCCCCGATGACCCCGTGACGCGCCTGCCTGGCATCGGCAAGAGCGCCGCCGAGCGCTTCGAGAAGCTCGGCGTGACGAATGCCGGCGATGCCGCCCTCTTCTTCCCCCGCCGCTTCCGCGACTTCACCGACGTCCGCCGCATCTCCGATCTTGAAGCCGACGGCCTCCCCAAGACGGTTGTGGGCACGATCCTCAAGTCTGGCCAGCTCCGGTACGGCAGGCGTGTGCGCGGCAGCGAGGCCGTCATCACCGACGGCTCCGGCTCCCTCCGCCTCGTCTGGTTCAACATGCCCTGGGTCCACCGCGGGCTGAAGGAGGGCGAGGAGTTCGCCGTCTCCGGCGCCGTTACCGTCTACCGGGGACGCCTGCAGATGGCGAACCCGCCCGAGTACGAGCCTTTCGACTCGAACCTCATGCGTCCGGGCCGCCTCCTCCCCATCTACCCGGGCACGCAGGGCCTCGGACAGCGCACCATCCGTCGCGCTGTCGGCCACGCCGTCGATCAGCTCGCCGACCGCCTCCCCGACCCCGTCCCCGGCTGGCTCGCGAAGGAGGAGGGCCTCGAACCGTTCGGCGAGTGCGTCAGCGCCTTCCACACCCCCGAGACGCTGCGTGACGTCGAGACCACCCGCCAGCGCCTCGCCCTGGGCGAGTTCCTCGCCATCCAGGTGGCCGTGCTCCAGCGCCGGGCCGCCTGGCAGCACGACCAGCACGCCCCCGAGCTCGAATTCGGTGCCCATCTCGACGGCTACCTCGACTCTCTTCCCTTCCGCCTCACCGCCTCCCAGCGGCGCGCCCTCGACGAGATCCTCGCCGACATCGCGAATCCGGCGCCCATGCTGCGGCTGCTCCAGGGCGACGTGGGCAGTGGCAAGACCGTCGTTGCCTTCGCCGCCATGCTCGCCGCCGTCGCCGCAGGCCGGCAGGCGGCGCTCATGGCCCCCACCGAGATCCTGGCCGAGCAGCACTACCGCTCCCTCACCACCCTGCTCGGCGGCGGCGACTCCGCCTTCGAGGGGATGTTCGCGCCCGACTGGCTCGACCAGCGTCCGCTGCGTGCCGCCCTGTTGACGGGCTCCCGCACCGCCGCCGAGAAGAAGCGCGTTCGCGACGCCGCCGCGCACGGCGGCGCCGACATCGTGATCGGCACCCACGCCATCATCGAGGAGGCGGTCGAAATGCCCCGCCTCGCCCTCGCCGTCGTCGACGAGCAGCACCGCTTCGGTGTCGACCAGCGCGCGCGCCTGCGCCAGAAGGGCGCGAATCCCCACCTCCTCGTCATGACCGCCACTCCCATCCCCCGCACCCTCGCCCTCACCGCCTACGGCGACCTCGAGGTCTCGACTATCGACGAGCTCCCTCCCGGCCGCCTCCCAGTCATCACCTCCTGGGTCGAGCCTACCGAGCGGGAAGAGGCGTACGGCTTCCTCCGCGAGCGCCTTGATGCGAGCGAGCAGGCGTTCGTCATCTGCCCCCTCGTCGACGAATCGGAGGTGCTCGACGTGCGCTCGGCCGAGGAGGAGTTCGAACGCCTGCGGAGCGGCCCCCTCGCCGCCTACCGGCTCGACCTGCTGCACGGGCGCATGTCGGGCCGCCAGAAGGACGAGGTCATGGGCCGCTTCGGGGCCGGCGAGACGGACGTGCTCGTCTCGACCAGCGTCGTCGAGGTCGGCATCGACGTGCCCAACGCGACGACGATCGTGATCGAGGGCGCCGAGCGTTTCGGCCTCAGCCAGCTCCACCAGTTCCGCGGTCGCGTCGGCCGCTCAGACCGCCAAGGCTACTGCCTCCTCTTCAGCAGCGACGAAGACTCCAGTCCGGACGCGCAGAACCGCCTCCGCGCCATCGAGCGCACGACAGACGGCTTCGAGCTTGCCGAGGTCGACCTCGAGATGCGGGGGGAGGGCGAGGCCTGGGGCATGGCCCAGAGCGGTGGCAACGGCATGCTCCGCGTCGCCCGCGTCACGGACCGCGACCTGCTGACGGACGCGCGCGAGATGGCCCGCCGTGTCCTCGCCCGCGACCCGCTCCTGCAGAAGCCGGAGCACCGCGGCGTCGCCATGAACGCCAGGCCCTTCCTCGAAACGGCCACCGAGGCCAACTGACGGCTAGGCCGGCCGCCCCTCCCGGAAGGCCGCCGTCAGCCGCGCCTTGTCTTCCGGTGGCAGGTACTTGACCGCCTCCCGGAAGGTCACCCCGGATGCGCGACCGGTGCGCGGCGCCAGCCACTCCACCACCAGCGCCGGGCGCTTCTTGCTGACTTCGCGCAGCACCCACCCGATCACCTTGCGGATGAAGAACTCGCGCTCGTCCAGCGTGGCGTCGGCGTAGCGCGTGAACCGCTCCCAGTCGCCGCCGCCCCGCCGCAGCGCGGGCAGCAGGCTCAGCATCGCCTGGCGGCGCACCCAGAAGTCCTCGTCCTCCGCCCAGCGGTCCAGCGTCGCGACCAGCTCCGGGTAGCGCTCGACCAGCGGCGCGAGCACGCTGATCGAGAGCGTGTCGAGCAGCGCCCACGTCTGCGCTTCGCGGACGAACCGCTCCAGCGTCTGCAGGTCCCCGGCTTCGAGCAGCGTGATGCGCACCCGCAGGGCATCGATGGCTGCCAGCCGCAGGTCGTAGACCCCGGCGTCCCACAGGCGTTCGGCCAGTGCGACCAGCGCGGGACGGTCCGCCACCGGGTGCGCCCGCAGCGCCGCCTTCGTCGTGCTGCGCACTACCGGAACACGCGTCCCGAGGTACTCGAGCTTGATATGCGGGCCCGGGGGATCGGGGATGTGTTTCTCGCGGTTGGCCTGCTGCCCCAGCCCGACTCGAGGGTTGCCCTGTGCCCGCAGCTCCCGCTCGATCTCCGCCGCAATCGCCTCGATCGACATGCCTTTACCTGCCCTACCGGCGCCCACGCGCCCTGCCCGACGCTGCGTTACCATCGAAGCCATGAAGGTATTCGGCGCCGTCGAGCAGGACGGTCACGAGCGCATCCTCTTCGCCCAGGATGGCGAGTCGGGCCTGAAGGCCATCATCGCCGTCCACTCTACCGTTCTCGGACCAGCGCTCGGGGGCACCCGCTTCTACCCCTACGAGTGCGAGGAGGATGCCCTCGCCGACGCGCTCCGCCTCTCCCGCGCCATGACCCGCAAGAACGCCGCCGCCGGGCTCGATCACGGCGGCGGGAAGGGCGTCATCATCGGCGATCCCGGCGCCTGCAAGTCCGAACGCCTGCTGCGCGCCTACGGCCACGCCGTCGAGTCGCTCGGCGGCGCCTACGTCACCGCCGAAGACGTGGGCACGACCACCGCGGACATGGAGGTGATTGCCCGCGAGACGGGGTACGTCACGGGCGCCTCCCGCGACACCGGCGGCTCCGGCGACCCCTCCCCCGTCACCGCCCGCGGGTTGATGGCCGCCATGCGCGGAACCGCTCGCGTGCTGTGGGGCTCCGCCGACCTCTCCGGCCGGCACGTCGCCATCCAGGGTGTCGGCAAGGTGGGAGGCGCCTTCGCGAGGCTCCTCGCCGCGGGCGGCGCCCACCTCACCATCGCCGACGTCAACCAGCAGGCGCTGCAGGCCCTCGCCCAGGAGATCGGCGCCGATGTCGCCGCTCCCGACGCCATCCACGCCACCGCGTGCGACGTCTTCGCGCCCTGCGCCCTCGGCGGCGCCCTCAACCCCGAGACCATTCCCGAGCTGCGGTGCGCGGCCATCGTCGGCAGCGCCAACAACCAGCTCGCCGGCGACGGGCTCGCCGCCGACCTCGCGGCCCGCGACATCCTCTACCTCCCCGACTTCATCGTGAACGCCGGCGGGGTCATCAACCTTGCCGAGGAGGTCGGCCACGAGTACCGCCTGGAACGCGCCAACCGCCGCGTCGACGGCATCGAAGCGACCGTCATCGAGCTCCTTGAGCGCGCCCGGGAGAACGGCGGCACGCCCCTCGACGAGGCGATCGCCCTGGCCGACCGGCGCATCCGCGAAGTGGGCGGTTTGCACGCCCGCGTCTCGCGGCCGCCGCGCACCGGCTCGGGAGCCCGGTAACCGCACGTCTGCTATAGTGATGAAGGCCAATCCCTAGGGAGAGGTGGGCGCGTTGCCCGCCTTTTTTGTTGAACAACGATGAAGAACGACTTTCTGCTTGCGATCAGCCAGCTGGCCGCGGAGAAGAACCTCGCCCGCGAGGTGATCTTCCAGGCCGTTGAAGCCGCGCTCGCCTCCGCCTACCGCCGTGACGGCGAGGAAGGCCCCGAGGTGCACGTCCGCATCTCCGGCGAGACGGGCGATATCAGCGCCTTCATCCAGAGGACCGTCGTGCGCGATGTCGAGGATTCGAACCTCGAGATGGACCTCGAAGAGGCCAAGCGCTACAAGCCCGACGCGCGCATCGACGACGTGCTCGAGTTCGAGGTGAAGCCGCCCGAGAACGCCGGCCGCATCGCCGCCCAGACCGCCAAGCAGGTCGTTCTCCAGCGCCTCCGCGAGGCGGAGCGCGGCGCGATCTACGAGGAGTACGCGGACAAGCAGGGCGAGGTCCTGCTCGCCACCGTTCAGCGTGTCGAGTCCCGTCAGGCCACGGTCGAGATCGGTCGCGGCACCGAGGCCCTGTTGCCCGGCAGCGAGATGGTCCGCAACGAGCACCTTCGCGCCGGCCAGCGCGTCAAGGTGCTCCTGCTCGAGGTGAACGACGAGATCAAGGGACCCCAGGTCATCGTCAGCCGGGGCCACCGCCTCCTGCTCCGCCGCCTCCTCGAGGTCGAGGTGCCCGAGATTTCGCAGGGCCGCGTCGAGGTCAAGGCCATCGCCCGCGAGGGGGGCCATCGCAGCAAGGTCGCCGTCCACGGACGCGCCGCCAGCGTCGACCCGATCGGCGCCTGCGTGGGCATGCGCGGCTCCCGCATCCAGAACGTGGTCAACGAGCTGGGTGGCGAGCGGGTCGACATCATCAAGTGGGATCCCGACCCGGTGAACTTCGTGACCAACGCCCTCAGCCCGGCGCAGGTCGTCGATGTCCAGCTTGACGAGGACTCCCGCGAGGCCATCATCGTCGTTCCCGATTCGATGCTCTCCCTCGCCATCGGCAAGGAAGGGCAGAACGCCCGCCTCGCGGCCAAGCTCTCCGGCTTCCGTATCAGCATCCGCAGCCAGACCGGGACCGAGCGCGAGACCGAAGGTGCCGCCATCGTCGAGGCGCCCGCCGCCTTCGACGCCTTCCCGCCCGGCACCGAGCCGGACCTCGACATCCTCCAGATTCCCGACGAGCCGCTGCCCCCGATCGAGATCGAGGTGCCGCGCCCGGCCGCTGCCGTGCCCGTCGCCACGCCCGCCGCGGCCGAAGAGGCGGCTGCCGCCGCCCAGGGCTCCGAGGAGGAGGACCTCGCCTTTCCCGCCGCCCTTGCGGAGATGGAGATCCCCGACGAGGAGACGCGCGAGGCCGAGGACTACGGCGAGGAAGAGTTCGACGACGAGGAGGGCGAGGAGTACCAGGTGCCGACGCTGGTCGTGCCCGAGGAACGCCCCACCGCCATCCGCTTCGCCGAGGACGTGCTTCCCACTCGCGAGGAAGAGGACCAGCCCAAGCGCCGCCGTCGCCGCGGACCGCGCGTCGAAGAAGAAGACGAGTTCGAAGACGACATCGACTACTCCGGCCGGATCCACTGAGGCCCGCCATGGCAGTCGCCCGTCGTGAGCCGCAGCGCACCTGCATCGGCTGCCGCGAAGTCGCCGGCAAGCGGGGCCTCGTGCGCCTCGTACGCTCCCCCGAGGGCGGCGTGGCCGTCGAATCGCCCGGCCAACGCCTTGCCGGCAGGGGCGCCTACCTCTGCCACAACCGTTCCTGTTGGGAGCTCGCCCTGGGAGGCGCTACCATAGGCAAGGCCCTGCGAATGTCCCCGAATTCCGGTGATATCGAGGGCCTTCGGCGGTACCTCGAGACCATTCCCGACACGGGCGCGGAGGAAGCATGACCACCCGACAGTCGTCCGGTCCGCGCACCGTCACCCTCCCCGAGGCGATCACCGTCAAGGGACTCAGCGAGCGGCTGGGCATCTCCCCCATCGAGGCGATCAAGCGCCTCATGACGCACGGCGTCATGGCCGCCATGAACGACACGATCGACTACGAGACAGCCGCGATCGTCTCGTCCGAGCTCGGCATCGCGCCTTCCCCGGAGGCTGCCGCCGCAGCGGTCGCCACCGCCGTCCGCGAGGATGAGGAGGGTGAGGAAGGCCAGGACGCGGGCGCGCCCCGTCCCCCCGTCGTGACCATCCTCGGCCACGTCGACCACGGCAAGACGAGCCTGCTCGACGCCATCCGCGAAACCAACGTGGTCGCCGGCGAGGCCGGTGGTATCACCCAGCACATCGGCGCCTACCAGATCGAGCGTGGCGGGAACCCCATCACCTTCATCGACACCCCGGGGCACGCGGCCTTCACCGCCATGCGCGCCCGTGGCGCCCAGATCACCGACGTCGCCGTCGTGGTCGTCGCCGCCGACGACGGCGTGATGCCCCAGACCATCGAGGCGATCGACCACGTCCGCGCCGCCGACGTGCCCATGATCATCGCCATCAACAAGACCGACCTCCCCGCCGCCGACGCCGACCGCGTCAAGCAGCAGCTCACCGAGCAGAGCGTCGTCGTCGAGGACTACGGCGGCGATGTCCTTGCCGTGCCCGTCTCCGCCACCACCGGCGCCGGTCTCGGCGACCTGCTCGAGTCCATCGACCTCGTCTCCGAGATCCAGGAGCTCAAGGCCAATCCCGATCGCTCCGCCACGGGGACGGTCGTCGAAGCCGAGCTCGACTCCCGGCGCGGACCCCTCGCCACCGTCCTCGTCCGCAACGGCACCCTGCGGCAGGGCGACGCGCTCGTCAGCGGCCTCATCAGCGGCAAGGTGAAGGCGATGTTCGACGAGCGCGGCGAGCGCCTCAAGGAGGCCGGTCCCGCTCGCCCCGTGCGCATCATGGGGCTCGAGGACGTCCCCGCCGCCGGCGACGCCATCGAGGTGGTCGAGAGCGAACGGGCCGCCCGGCGCATCGTTGAGCAGACCCGTCGTGAAGCCGAGGGAGCGTCCGGCGCCCGTCGCGGCCACGTCACCCTCGACACCCTTTTCCACGAGGTCAGCGCCGGAAACGTCAAGGAGCTCGTCCTCATCCTCAAGACCGACGTACGGGGCAGCGCCGAGGCCATCCGTGGCTCCCTCCAGGGCCTTGGCACCGGCGAGGTGAAGGTGAAGGTCATCCACACCTCGACCGGCCCCGTCAGCGAGTCCGATGTCATGCTCGCCGGCGCCTCGGGCGCGATCATCCTCGCCTTCAACGTACGCACCGAGCCGTCCGCCGCCAGCCAGGCGGAGATCAACGGCGTGGAGATTCGCTCCTACGAAGTCATCTACCAGCTCCTCGAGAGCGTCGAGCAGGCGCTCGAGGGCCTCTACGAGCCCGTCTACGAACGCGTGGTCGATGGCACCGCCGAGGTCCGGCAGCTCTTCCGCTCCAGCCGCGTCGGTCAGATTGCCGGCTCCTACGTGACCGACGGCACCCTTCTCCGGGGTGACCGCGTTCGCGTCCTTCGCAACGGCGAAGAGGTCGCCGACACGAGCTGTGGCGGCCTGCGGCGCTTCCAGGACGATGTGCGCGAGGTGCAGCAGGGCTTCGAGTGCGGCATTGTCCTCGAACGCTTCGATGCCTTCGAAGAGGGCGATGTGCTGGAGTTCTACCACCAGCAGCGCGTGAACTAGCGCGGCCCGGATGGAAACGCCATGAGCCGGCGCACGAGCCGTGTCAGCGAGCTGCTCCGTGAGGAGATCAGCGACCTCGTCCAGCGGAACCTCAAGGATCCGCGTCTCGAAGGGGCATTCCTGAGCATCACCGAGGTCGAGGTGAGCGCCGACCTCCGCGTGGCCGCCGTCTTCGTCTCCCACCTCGGGAGCGCCGAGGAGCGCGACGACGCCCTCGCCGGCCTCCGGAGCGCTTCCGCCTATCTCGAACGGGAGCTGCGCCGCCGGCTGCGCATGCGCCGCACCCCCTCCCTCACGTTCCAGTTCGACCCTTCCATCGAGCGGGGCGCCCGTCTCGCGTCGACCATCGCCGACCTCGCCCGCGACCGCGGACCCGACTCCGAAACGTGAGCAGGCGCCGCAAGGGCGACTCCGGGCTTACCGGTGTGGTTCTCATCGACAAGGAGCCCGGCTGGACCAGCCACGACGTCGTCGCCCGTTCGCGCCGGCTGACCGGGCAGCGCCGTATCGGCCATACCGGCGCCCTCGACCCGATGGCGACGGGGCTGCTCGTGCTCTGCCTCGGGCGCGCTACTCGCCTTGTCGAGTACATGATGGCCAGCGAGAAGGCTTACGAAGGCGAGATCGCCCTCGGCCAGGAGACCGATACCGACGACGCCGAGGGCGCCCCCACCGCCAGCGGCGAGGTGCCCGAGGGCGACCTCGACCTCGATGCGCTCGCGCTCCGGTTCACCGGCGAGATCATGCAGACGCCTCCCGCGTATAGCGCCGTCAAGGTCGAGGGCCGGCGCGCGTACGCCCTCGCCCGGGAGGGCGAGACGCCCGAGCTGCGGCCCCGCCCCGTGCGGGTCACCTCCCTCGCGCTCGAACGCATCGCCTCGGACAGGCTCCGGGTTGATGTGCACTGTGGCCCGGGCATGTATGTCCGCAGCCTCGCCCGCGACATCGGCCGGACCATCGGTTGCGGCGCCCACCTCGCCAGTCTCCGGCGCACCGGCAGCGGCCCTTTCACCGTCCGTGAGGCCGTGCCCGTCGAGGCGCTCGGGGCCTTCGCCGGCGCGGGAAAGCTGGACGAGGTTGTGCGCCCCGCCGACGAGGGCGTCGCCGAGAGCGCGGCCGCCATCCTCACCACCAGCCACGCCGAGCAGCTCCGCAGCGGCCAAACCGCCTGGACGCGCGGCGGCTTCCTGCGCCCCGCTACGCTCGCGCGCCTCTACGGCGCCGATGGCTCCTTCGTCGGTGTCGGCGAAGTCGACGAGCCCGGCCGCGTGCGCGCCCTGAAGGTCGTCGCGGGCGCCTAGGCCCCGTCGCCTCCCGCCGCTAGCACGTCCAGCAGCGCTTTGTGGATGCGCCCGTTCGTCGCGACCGCGTCCTTCCCCGCTCCGTCGACTCCCTCCCACGTCGTCAGCTGCCCCCCCGCTTCCCCCATGAGCACGGCGAAGGGCGCGATGTCCCACGGGTTCACGACGGGATCGATCATCGCCTCGGCCCGGCCCGCAATCACCGCCAGGTAGCCGTAGCAGTCGCCCCACGAGCGCAGCAGCCCCGCCTCCTCCGCGAGCCGCGCGAAGCCGTCGGGCGACCTCCGTTGCAGGCTCGCCGACGAGGTCGTCAGTACCGTCGCCCCGCTCAGCGCGTCGGTGTCGCTGACGTGCGCTGGCTCGCCGTTCAGGAACGCGCCTCCACCCCGGCAGGCCCATGCCGTCTCCGCCACCGCCGGGCACGCGACCACCCCGACCACCGGCTCGCCGTCGCGCTCCAGCGCCACCAGCGTTCCGAACAGCGGCACGTGATGGATGAAGCTCTTCGTCCCGTCGATCGGGTCGATCACCCAGCGGTGGCGCCCGTCGCCCGGCGACTCGCCCTGCTCCTCCCCCAGGACCCCGAACCCCGGCGTTTCCCGCGTGAACAGCTCGCGCATCGCCTCCTCCGCCCGCCGATCCGCCTCCGTGACCGGCGTACCGTCCGCCTTCAACTCGACCGTGAGGCGCTGCTCATAGAGGGGCATCACGACATCCCCCGCAAGGGCGGCGGCCCTCCGCGCGATCCCTGTCAGCTCCTCCAGTTCGCGGTCCACCCGGCGAGTCTAGCGCCTGCCTGCCCCTGCGGCCCGCACCTCCCTCGGTAAGCGCGCAGTTACCGCTCGTCGCCTACACTGAACTGCTAGTGGGCGTGAAGAGGATGCAATTGTGAGCGTTGGACAGGCCATCCCCACCATGGTGGGAGAGCCCCCCGACGGCGATCTGCAGCAGCGGTTCCTCCACGAGATGCTGCTTATCCGGCGCTTCGAAGAGAAGTGCGCCGAGATGTACACGCGCGGCAAGATCCGCGGCTTCCTCCACCTCTACACGGGCGAGGAAGCCTGTGCGGTGGGCGCCATCAACGCCCTCCGCGACGACGACAAGATCGTTACGCACTATCGCGACCACGGCCACGCCCTCGCCCGCGGGGTCGAGGCCAACCGCATCATGGCCGAGCTGTTCGCGCGCGTGGGCGGGACGAACCAGGGCCGCGGCGGCTCGATGCACATCTTCGACGTCGACCGCAACTTCCTCGGCGGCTACGCCATCGTCGCCGGCCACATGCCCATCGCCGCCGGCCTCGGCCTCGCCGCCCACATGAGCCGCGAGGACTGGGCCACGCTCTGCATCTTCGGCGACGGAGGCGTGGGCGAAGGCGAGTTCCACGAGGCCCTCAACCTCGCCGCCATCTGGAAGCTCCCGGTCGTCTGGTTCTGCGAGAACAACGGTTATGGCATGGGCGTTCCCTTCGACGACTCCCTCGCGAACGACGTCTACAAGATCGCCGCGTCCTACCGGATGCCGAGCGTTCGCATCGACGGCATGGACGTGCTCGAGGTCTACTCCGCCACCCAGCTTGCCCTCGCCCATGTGCGGGAGGGGAACGGCCCCTACTTCATCGAGGCGCTCACCTACCGCTACCGCGGCCACTCCATGGCGGACCCCGAGCTCTACCGCACGAAGGCGGAGATCGAGGAGTACCGCAAGCGCGACGCCATCCAGCGCCTCAAGCGCTCGATGATCGCCGACGGTTTCATCGACGAGCCCACCTACCAGGCGCTCGTCGCCCGGGTTGACGCCGAGGTCGACGAGGCCGTCGCCTACGCCGACGCGAGCCCCGAACCCGGCCTCCACACCCTCTACGACCACATCACGAAGGAGTACGAGGGGGAATCCGGATGACGGAGATGCGCATGCGCGACGCCATCCGCGAGGCGATGCGGGAGGAGATGCTGCGGGACGAGCGCGTCTTCCTCATGGGCGAGGACATCGGCGCCTACGGCGGCTCCTATGCCTGCACCCGCGGGCTGCTCGACGAGTTCGGTCCCGAGCGCGTCCGCGACACGCCCATCTCCGAGTCCGGCATCGTCGGCGCGGGCGTGGGCGCCGCCCTCGCGGGCTTCATCCCCATGGTCGAGATCATGACCATCAACTTCAGCCTCGTCGCCCTCGACCAGATCGTGAACAACGCCTCCAAGCTGCATTACATGAGCGGGGGCCAGGTGAACGTGCCCCTCGTCCTGCGCATGGCCAGCGGCGGCGGCAGCCAGCTCGGGGCCACCCACAGCCACAGCCTCGAGGGCATGTTCGCGCACTTCCCTGGACTGACCGTCGTCTGCCCCGCCTTCCCCGGCGACGCCAAGGGCCTGCTCAAGCGCTCCTTCCGCGAGCCCAACCCCGTCGTCTTCATCGAGCACACGGCGCTCTACGGCGCCCGCGGCGAGGTTCCCGACGACCCCGACCACCTCGTCGAGTTCGGCCAGGCCGCGACCGTTCGCTCCGGGAAGGACGTCACGCTCGTCGGCTACAGCGGCAGCGTCCACCAGTGCTACCGCGCCGCCGACATGCTCGCCGCCGAACACGGCCTCGCCGCCGACGTCATCGACCTGCGCACCATCCGCCCGCTCGACATGTCTTCGGTCATCCGCTCCGTGCGGCGCACGAACCGCGCCGTCGTCGTCGAGGACGACTGGAAGTTCGGCGGCTTCGCCGGCGAGATCGCCGCCCAGATCATGGAGCGCGCCTTCGACTGGCTCGATGCGCCCGTCGCCCGCGTCGCCGGCAAGGACGTGCCCATGCCCTACAACCGCAACCTCGAATACGCCGCCCTGCCCTCCGAAGAGGATGTGGTCGAGGCGGTGTTGGCGATGCTCTAGGAGGCGCGCGCATGGCTCTCGAAGTAGTGATGCCGCAGATGGGCGCCGACATGACCGAAGGCACCCTCGTGCGCTGGCTTAAGGCGCCCGGGGACACAATCGAGCGCGGCGACATCATCGCCGAGATCGAGACGGACAAGGCCACGGTCGAGCTCGAGGCCTTCGACGCAGGCGTCCTCCGCCAGGTCGTTGCCGCCGAAGGCGACGTCGTTCCGGTTGGCGAGGTCATCGCCCTCCTCGGCGACGCCGACGAGGAGATGCCCGAGGTCGAGCGCCACTCGCCGGCCGAGAAGCCCACGCCCCGCGCCGTCGCTGCTGCCGCCGCCAACGCCGACGCCATCGACGAGACGTTCGGCTCACGCCGCGTGCGCGTCTCCCCCGTCGCCCGCCGCATCGCCGGCGACGCGGGCATCGACCTCGACGAAGTCACGGGCTCGGGCCCCGACGGGCGCATCCTCCGCCGCGACGTGGAGGCCGCGATCGCCGCCCGGGACAACCACGCTCCGGCCGGCGTGCCCACCGTCGAGCCCGAGCGCCCCGCTCCGCCCCCGCCTCCCGCCGACCCCGCCCGCGTCGAGCCCCTCTCCCGCATGCGCGCCGCCATCGCGCGCAACATGACCGACGCCAAGCAGCAGCAACCCCACTACTACCTCACCGTCGACGTCGACATGACCGAGGCGATGTCCTTCCGCCGCCATGTCAACCTCGTGCTTGAGGATGCCCAGCGGGTCAGCGTGAACGACCTCATCGTGCGGGCCTGCGCCGTCGCCCTCCTGGGCCACCCCAAGTTCAACGCCTCCTTTACGGACGACGGCATCCAGTACCACCAGCAGGTCGACATCAACATCGGCGTCGCCCTCGACGAGGGCCTCATCGCCCCCGCCCTGCTGGACCTGGCTGCGAAGGGGCTCCCGCAGATCGCAGAGGAATCGAAGGCGCTCGTCGAGCGTGCCCGCGCCGGCAAGCTCCGCGCCGAGGAGTACTCGAGCGGCACCTTCACCATCACCAACCTGGGCGCCTACGGTATCGACGTCCTCGTCGGCATCATCAATGCCGGCCAGGCCGCCATCCTCGGCGCCGGGTCCGTCAGCGAGCGTCCCGCCGTCGTCGACGGCGCCATCGCCGTTCGCCAGCTGATGACGCTCGCGCTGAGCGCCGACCACCGCGTCAGCGACGGCGCCGAGGGCGCCCGCTTCCTGAAGGAGATCCAGACGGTCCTGGAGAATCCGACGCGCCTGTCGGTCTAGGGGATTCGGGGTCCGCTAGCGACCGCGCGGGAGCACCAGGTCGGCCGAGTCAACCTCGGCCTCGAGCACGTTGCGGGGCGCCTCGTAGCGCAGGAGCCAGCGATTCAGGATGTCGCGCCCCAGCAGCGAGGGGATGCCCGGGCCGCTGTCGTTTGGGTCCGCCAGGGCGAGGTCAGTTCGATAGACATAGAAGTTCGTCGTGTCCGCGAACCGGAGGACGCTCTCCTCACGGAAGATACGCACGCCGCTGCCTACTCCTCCCACCATGTCTGTCGAGGGTGGAAGTTGTGCGAAGTCGATGCCGAGGTTGGTGGCATCGTCTGGCATCAGCAGCGAGAAGTCGGCTCCCGTATCCACCAGGAAGAACACGCTTGCGGATACCCCAGCCGGGGAAAGCTGACCCGGCTTTCGATAAACGGACTCTCGTGAGGATTGAGGAACCAGCCAGTCAGTGTCACGCTACAGGATGAAGGCGTGCTGCTCGGTTGTGACGAAGCGGACGTAGGCTGCGTCACGCGGGATGCCGTTTCGGTCCATCTCCGCGAACAGTCCGTCGCTGGTTTCGGCCGCGAGCAGCTTCTCTTCGTAGACGGCAACCCACTGGCCCGCATAGCGCTCCCGGAACCAGTCCTGGCGGGTATGGAATCGCCGTGCGGCGCGAGAGAACGCTTCCAGCTCACGCGCGAGCTGTTCCGGATCCCCGATCAGTTCGAGGCCTTCCTCTTCCGTTTGCGCCGGGCCTTCCCGTGCCATGCGTTCAGCATAGCCGATGGCCGTGGGGAATCGCGCCTGCTCAAAGCACCTTCCCCATGACGTAGAACGGCGCGCCCCCCGGCGTGAACGTCATCTCCGTGATGACCTCGAACCCCAGGCGGCCGTAGAGCTCGTGGGCCCGGCTATCCGTGCGCGTGCTGAGGACGCACGTCTTCTCCGGCCGCCCTGCCAGTAGCGCCTCGACAAGGAGCGCGCCGATGCCCCGGCTCTGGAAGTCCGGGTGCACGGCGATCTCGACCAGCTCGTAGGCGTTCCCCAGCCAGCGCTTGCGCCCCTTCCGGTCCAGCTCCCTCGCGACGGCGTCGCGCCACCACTGGCCTCGCAGGCTGCGGTACCCGTAGGTCATCCCCACGACGCCATGCTCGGGGACGCCGGGCTCCTCCGGCTCACCGAGCGCGATGAACCCCCGGAAGCCGTCGCGGTCGCGGTGGAGACGGCGCAGCCGGTAGCGAATCTCCTCGCCGCGGTCGGGGTCGCTGTAGGGAGGTGGTGCGAACGCCGCCGCGTAGACGGCGATGGCCCCCTCGAACAGGGGGCCACCTTCCGGAAACGGGTCGATGCGCCAGCTCATCCCCGATACTGGATCTTCGCCCCGACGCGGTCCTTGTTCAGCCGCTTGTTCAGGTGCAGCCCCTCAAGGATGAACTCGGTGCCGGCGGCTACCTCGCCGGGCGAACCGGCCTCGACGATCTGGAGCGCCTCGTCCAGGCCCTCGATGGTGTTCAACAGTCCCTTGTAGTCCTCGCTTGAGGTCATCTCCCCGACCTCGACGGAGATGCCCGCCTTGAAGCGCGTCACGATCGGCTCGAGGTCCGCGAGGTTGTAGAGCCGGTTGAACACGGCCACGACCGCGCCCTGGATCAGCTTCTCGATGATCTGGTCCTCGCGGCCGTCCTCGATCGTCTCCAGCTCCACCTTGCCGCTCAGCGTGGGCACGACGAAGGGCAGGTCGCTCACGCGCGGAACGGCCTCTTCCTCGCCGTTCACGATCGCTCGCCGCAGCGAGTTCGCGAGCATGCTCTCGTAGTTCGCGATGCTCGCCCGCACGCTCACGCCCGAGCGCTGGTTCACGTCGGGGCTGCGCCGCGCAAGCCGGGTGATCTCCGCGATGATCTCCTTCATGTAGGAGGGTACGGAGACGCTGAAGTCGGCCGGTACCGGATGGTGCTCCGCCTCGACGATGTCGATCTCGTGCTCGATCCGCTGGGGGTAGTGCGTCCGCACCTGCGCCCCGTAGCGGTCCTTCAGCGGCGTGATGATGCGTCCCCGGTTCGTGTAGTCCTCGGGGTTCGCGCTCGCAACGACGAACACGTCCAGCGGCAGCCGCACGCGGTAGCCCCGGATCTGGACGTCGCGCTCCTCCATGATGTTCAGCAGGCCGACCTGGATGCGCTCCGCGAGGTCGGGCAGCTCGTTGATGCAGAAGATGCCGTGGTTCGTGCGCGGCACCAGTCCGTAGTGAATCGTGAGCTCGTCCGAAAGGTAGCGCCCTTCCGCCACCTTGATCGGGTCCACCTCGCCGATGAGGTCGGCGATCGTGATGTCGGGCGTCGCCAGCTTCTCGCCGTAGCGCTGGCTCCGGTCGAGCCAGACCAGCGGCGCGTCGTCGCCCTGCTGCTCGAGGATCTGACCGCCCTGCGTTGTGATCGGGTCGAATGGATCCTCGGGAATCTCGCAGTCCGCCAGCACCGGGTAGGCGTCATCGAGGAGGGCGGTCAGCGAGCGGATGATGCGCGACTTCGCCTGTCCCCGCTCGCCCAGGAAGATGATGTCCTGGCCCGCCAGGATCGCGTTCACGATGTGCGGGATGACGGTCTCGTCGTAGCCGTACACGCCGGGGAACAACTCTTCCCCGGAGCGAATCCGCGCGATCAGGTTCTTGCGCATCTCCTCGCGCACGGGCATGGGCCGGTAGCCCGACTCTCGCAGTTCACCGACGGTCCTGGGACGTTCGACTGTACTCACTCGCTCGCGCTCCTCCGGGCAGCGGGCACATGCTCCAACACGACAACGACGAAAGGAAGCCGCCGCGCCGCCCGGGTCCGCCGCATGTCGCGGCGCTCAGACTCACCCGGAACGGTATCCCTACCCTGTGGCGCCCATGATAGGGCGTCGCCCGCCTGTCAACCACGGGCGGCCTTGCGGCCCGGTTACGCTCCGGTGAACAGGTCCAGCTGCTCGCCGGTCTCCGAGGTCAGCTCCTCGACCAGGTCCGGCCCGTCGTTGCGCACGCTGTTCACCCGCTGCGAGACGGGACGCACCACCAGGTAGTCCTCGGGCGCCGGCCCCAGCATCGCCTTCAGCTCCTCCGGCTCGCGCTCGCCCCCGAAGATCCACTCGTCGATGCGATCCTCCGGCAGGATCACCGGCATCCTGTCGTGGATGCGGGACGCGAGTTCGTTCGGCGGGCAGGTCAGGATGGTGAAGGTCGCTTCCCAGCTCTCGGGCGTGGGGCGCCACCATTCGTACAGCCCGGCGAAGGCCAGCAGCTCCCCATTCGGGCGGTGGAACCAGAACGGCTGGCGATTCTCCTTCGTCCCCACCCATTCGTAGTACCCGTCCGCGGGCACGATGCAGCGACGCTTGCGGAACGCCTCCCGGTAGAGCGGCCGCGTCTCGACGCCCTCGACGCGCGCGTTGATGCCCCGCGCCGCCTGCTTCCGGTCCTTGGACCCGTACTTCACGAGCCCCCACCGTGCCGGCAACAGCTCCCGGTCCTCCCGCCGCATCCGCATGACGAAGTGCTCGTCCGTCGGCGCGATGTTGAACCGCGCCTGGATCGGCGGCAGCTCCCCCGACCCCACCCCGAACGCCACCGCCACCGCTTCGACATCGTCCACCGTCATCGTGAACCGCCCGCACATGCCGCAAGCATAGGGGACGGCGCCTGGATGGAATGGCGGACTGGTTTGAGAGGGCAAGAAGGGTGGGGTAAGGGTAGAATGTGTTGAGGGTTTCTACCCTTGGGGGTTTCGGTGAGCCTCAACATCAAGAACGAAGAGACCTGCCGCCTCGCTGAAGAATTTGCCGCGTTGATCGGTGAGACCAAGACGGGCGCAATCACGGTGGCCCTCCGGGAGTGCATCGATCGCGAGCGTCACGAGCGTGAGGCGGAGGCGCGCCTCGCGGGGATGCGCGCTATCGCGAAAGAGATAGCAGCCCTGCCGGATATTGGCCCGCCTCTCGCCGATGGCGAGGAACTCTCCGTCACCCACGGCGACTACCTGTACGACGAGCACGGCCTGCCGAGGTGATCATCGATACGTCGGCTGTCGTGGCGATCCTGTTCGACGAGCCGGAGGCCGAGAGCTTCCAGCAGCGCATTGCCTTCACTGCCCCTTGTCGGATGTCGGCCGTCAGTTATTTCGAGGCGGCGATGGTCGTGGAGGGCCGCAGGGGCGCCGCCGCAGCACGCCGCTTCGACATCTACCTGGAGAGGGCGTCCGTAGAGCTCGTGTCGGTCACAGTCGAGCACGCCCGCGCCGCCCGCGACGCCTGGCGTCGATACGGCAGGGGAAACCACCCCGCTGCCCTCAACTTTGGCGACTGCTTCGCCTACGCCCTCGCCGAGACCGCCGGCGAGCCGCTCCTCTACAAGGGCGACGACTTCGCGCTCACCGACATCGAACGCGCCTGACCTCCCCAACAGCCCACAGCCCCCATGACACCACCCTGCTAGCATGGATTCGGAAGGAATCCGCGCACGATGACCGCCAGCCACACACGCGTCCCACGCTCCAGCGAGATGCTGGACGACTACCTCCTCAGCGAAGAGCAGCTCGAGGCCATCTACCGCTACATGCTCCTCTCGCGGCGGCTTGAGGAGCGCATGATGACCCTGAACCGCCAGGGACGGGCCGACTTCGTCATTGCCGGCGCCGGACAAGAAGCGGCGCAGGTGGGAGCCGGCATGGCCCTCAAGGCCGGCGTCGACTACGCCGCCCCCTACTACCGCGACCTCGGAGTCATGCTCGTGCTCGGCATGACCGCCCGCGAGGCGATGCTCAACGCCCTCGGCAAGCTCGCCGACCCCAACTCCTTCGGCCGCCAGATGCCGTCGCACTGGGGCAGTGGAAGGCGACGGGTGCTCACGCAGTCCAGCGTCGTCGCGACACAGCTGGTGCACGCCGTCGGCGTCGCCCTCGGGGCGAAGATGCGCAACGACCCGATCGTCGCCTTCGCCAGCTGTGGCGAGGGCAGCACCAGCCGCGGGGACTTCCACGAGGCGCTCAACTTCGCCGCGATCCACAAGCTCCCCGTCATCTTCTTCGTCGAGAACAACGGCTACGCCATCTCCGAGCGAACGGAGAAAGAGATGCCCGTCCCCCACGTCGCCGACCGCGCCTCCGCCTACGGCATCCAGAGCGCCGTCGTCGACGGCCTCGACGCGATCGCCGTCTACCAGACGGTGCGCCCGGCCGTCGACCAGGCGCGGCGCGGCGCCGGCCCCTTCCTTATCGAGGCCAAGTGCTTCCGCATGTGGGCGCACTCCAGCGACGACGACCACCGGCGCTACCGCCCTCGCGAGGAGCTGGAGAACTGGGCCAGCCGCGATCCCATCGCCCTGTTCCGCAACCGTGTCGAGGAGGACTGCCTCTTCCCGCCCGAGGACCTCGACGCCATCGACTCGGGGGTCGAGGTCGAGGTGCGCGCTGCTGCCAGGTGGGCCCTCGACCAGCCCGATCCCGTGCCCGAGGACATGTACGGCTTCGTCTACAGGGAGGGCGACGATGGCTGAGGTCAGCGTGCTCGAAGCCGTCCGCGAGACGCTCGACGAGGTGCTCGGCGCCGATGAGCGCGTGTTCCTGCTGGGTGAGGACCTCGAGGCGGGGGGCGTGTTCCGCGCCACCGATGGCCTCTCGGCGAAGTACCCGGGCCGCGTCCTCGATGCGCCCCTCGCCGAGTCCTCCATCATCGGCATCACCATCGGCGCCGCCCACTACGGCCAGCGCCCCATCGCCGAGATCCAGTTCGCCGACTTCATTCACGCCGGCTTCGATCAGCTCTGCAGCGAGGCCTCCCGCTGGTCGTGGCGCACCCGTGGCGAGCAGTACCTGCCGATGGTGGTGCGCACGCCCTGGGGCGGCGGCGTCCACGGCGGCCAGCACCACTCCCAGAGCATCGAGGCGTACTACGCGCACATGCCCGGCATCAAGGTCGTTGCGCCCTCGTTCCCCGCCGACTACCGCTCCCTCCTGAAGGCCGCCATCGCCGACCCCAACCCCGTGCTCTTCCTCGAGCACAAGCGCACCTACCGGCTGATCCGCCAGGAGGTCGAGGGCGCCCCCGCCGAGGATCGCATCGGCAAGTCGCGCGTCACCCGCCGCGGCGACGACCTGACGGTGTTCGCCTACGGCCTCATGCTGCACGAGTCGCTCGCCGCCGCCGAAGAGCTTGCCGGCGAGGGAATCGAGTGCACGGTCGTCGACCTGCTCACGCTCAACCCGCTCGACCGGGAGACCATCCTCGAAGCGGCGCGCGCAACCGGAAAGGTGCTCATCGTCCACGAGGACACGCTGACCGGCGGGCTTGGCGGCGAGATCGCCGGCATCGTCGCCGAGCATGCCTTCGAGGACCTCGACGCGCCCATCCGGCGCCTCGCCGGCCCCGACATTCCCCCCATCCCCTTCCACGAGGCGATGGAGACGGCCTTCATGCCCGACCGCACGAAGATCGCCGCCGCCGCCCGCGACCTGGCGGCCTACTGATGGCCACCGTCACCATGCCGCAGCTCGGCGAGAGCGTGACCGAGGGCACCGTCCTCCAGTGGCTGAAGCAGCCCGGCGACAGCGTCGCCCTCGACGAATCCCTCTGCGAGATCGAAACCGAAAAGGTCGCGGCCGAGCTGCCATCCCCCTTCGAGGGCACCCTCGGCGAGATATTCGTGCCCGAGGGCGAGACCATCGACGTCGACGCCCCGCTCTGCACTATCGTCGAGGCCGCCTCGGCCACCCCCGAGGCCGCCCCCGCCGTTGTCGCCGAGCCCGTCTCTGCCGAAGCCAACGGGCAGACGCCCGTCGCCGACGAGAGCCGCGCGGGCGTCTACTCCCCGGTCGTGCAGCGACTCGCCGCCAAGCACGACATCGACCTCGCCGCCATCGCTGGCAGCGGCCGGGGCGGTCGCGTGACCCGCAAGGACGTGCAGGCCCTCATCGACGAGCGTGAGCGCGAAGCCGCCGCTGCGGACGGTATCCCGCCTGCGGCGGCGCGCCTCCCCCTTCCCGATGGCGAGGTCGTTCCCCCACCCGAGGTGGCGACCGTGGCAGCCTCCGACGCCTACGACGTCGTCCCCCTCTCCCCCACGCGCCGCAAGATCGGCGAGAACATGGCGCGCTCCACCGCGGAGGCGCCCCAGGCATGGATGATGGTCGAGGCCGATGTCTCCGGGCTCGTCGACCTGCGCGCCCGCGAACGTGAGCGGTTCGCGGGCGTCGACCTGACCTACCTGCCCTACTTCGCCTCCACCGTCGCCCACACCCTCACCGACTTCCCCGAGCTGAACGCTCGCTGGCACGGCGACGAGCTGCGCCGTTACCGCCGCGTGAACCTCGGCATCGCCATCGCCACCGAGCGCGGCCTCGTCGTCCCCGTCGTGCCCAACGCCCGCGACCTGAGCGTCGCCGGCCTTGCCCGCCGTATCGACGACCTCGTTGCGCGCGCGCATGCCGGCAAGCTTCGCATCGAGGACATGGAAGCCGGCACCTTCACGGTGAATAACACGGGCGCCTTCGGCTCGATCGCCTCGAATCCGATCGTGAACCACCCGCAGATCGGCATCGTCACGATGGAGCGGGTCGTCCGCAGGCCCGTCGTCGTCGAAGGCAACGCCATCGCCATTCGTTCCGTGATGAACGTCGCCCTCAGCTTCGACCATCGCGCCCTCGACGGCGCCGAGGCAGGCGCCTTCCTCGCTGCCCTCAAGGAGCGGCTCGAGGCGCTGAGCTAGGCGCCTAGACCAGCCAGCGGTGCGGCCGCGAGCGCAGCTCCCCGAGCCCCAGCTCCTCGCAGAATGCCCGCCACGGCTCCCGCGGTACGCCCAGCCACTCGAGGTCAGCGAAGGTCTGCGGGATGGGCGCGTCTTTCCGGAGCGTCGCCAGTTCCTTGAACAGCGCCGCCTCCTCGCGACCCTCCCGTAGCGACCTCGCCAGGCGGCCCGCCCCGCGCGGCTGCACCGCCCAGTCCCCGTGCGCCTCCGGGATCGCCTCCAGGTGAAGGTAGTGCGCGAGCACCGTCGCTGTGGACTTCGCCCCCCACCCCGGCAGCCCCGGGAAGCCGTCGGCTGCGTCGCCGACCAGCGCCAGGTAGTCGGGGATCGACTCCGGCCCGACGCCGAACTTCTTGCGCACGCCCTCGGCGTTCGTCATCACGTCCTTGCGCCGGTCGAGCATGACCACGTGGTTGCCGTCGACGCACTGCGCCAGGTCCTTGTCGGGCGAGGCGAGGATCACCTGCTCGGCCTCGTCCGCGAAGCGCGCCACACCCGAGGCCATCCCGTCGTCCGCCTCGAACTCCCGCATCCGCCAGACGGTCACGCCCAGCGCTTCGAGCGCGTCCTCTGCCAGGGGGAACTGCGCCAGCAGGTCCTCGGGCACGCCCGCGTCCGTCTTGTAGCCGGCGTACAGCTCGTTCCGGAACGAGTGCACGACGGTATCCGTCGCCGCCGCGATGGCCAGCGGCTCCTGCTCCCGCAGGAGCGCCAGCGTGCTCGCCGCGATGCCCGCGACCGCGCCCACCTGCCGCCCGTCCGGCGCGGTCCGCGGCGGCGCGCCGAAGTACGAGCGGAACAGCTCGTAGGTCGCGTCGAGCAGGACGAGCCGCACGGCTCCGCCCCCTTACCGCTGGTAGACGATGTCGTCCGTCGAGTGCTGCCCCTGCGTGAAGGCGGGCGCTCCCGGCCACGTCTCCGTCACCGGGTCGAACCGCGTGTAGTCGTGCACGACCGTCCGCCGCAGGATGCGCCACTCCCCGTCGCGCCGCTCGAAGCGGTCGACGTAGCGCCCGCCCCAGAGGAAGTCCACATCGACCTTTCCCTCGTCGCCGGGGATGCGGTGCCTCGCCAGGCAGTACGACTCGCACCAGGCGAAGTCGCCCTCCACATCGATGATCACGTTGCCCACGCGGTGCTGCGTGAACCGGTAGGCCCCCAGGCCGTTCGGCGCATTCGCGGCGAACGCCTCGGGGGTGGTGTCGTCGCCGTAGCGAAGGACGGCGTCGGGGTGGAAGCAGCTCTTGAGCAGCTCGGGGTCGATGCGGTCGATGGCGCGTGCGTAGAGCATGAGCACGCGCGTGATGTCGCGTTCGGCAATGAGCGTGTCGAGTGTGACCGGGCTGGCAGTCTCCGTGGCCATGGGGCGTCTCCCGTCGCGAGGGTGGCGTGATTCTAGCGCCCGCCCGCGGAAGTTACGCCAGTCGCTCCTGGAAGGTCAGGCGCCGCACAAGGGGCCATCGCCTGTACCAGATGGGCCCGGTTGGGTGGCTGGGCGGCCCCGCCATCGCGAAGAAGATAGTCCCCAGCCCGGCGATAACGGCCAGCACGGTGAAGCCGCGCTCGTAGTCGCCGAACGCGTCCGCCATCGCCCCGGCGATGATCGGGCCCGACATCATCCCGAACATCACGATCAGGGAGGAGAATCCCATGATCTTCCCGAAATCCCGGCGGCCGAAATAGTCCGCCCGCAACGCCTGCTGCATCGGTCCTCGCGTTCCCCAGGCGATGCCGTTCACCATGGCGAACAGCGCGATCATCCAGAAGCCCACGGAGTACGTCACCAGCAGAAGCGCGACGACGTGCCCGACCATGCAGCCCACCAGGATCAGCCGTTTGTTCAGCCGATCCCCGAGGTAGCCGCCGCCCACCTGTCCCACGAACTGGAAGGCCGTCATCAGGAGCACGATCAGGCTCGACGTAAAGGCCGAATACCCGAGGTTCTCCAGGTGCAGCACGAGGTGGACCATGAACGCCCCGATGATGAGGACGGCCGCCCCGTGTCCGATCGAGATGAACCAGAAGCTCGGACTGCGCAACGCCTCGCCCGTCGTAAAGTCCTCGTTGGCCGGGATCACCACTGGACCGCTCCCCGGCGCCGGCCTTGCGGGCGCTTCCGGGACCGGTTCGCCGTCGATCGTTTCGCCCATATCCTCGGGCCGGTGGTGGATGAAACTGGCGACGATCTGACCCACGATGAAGATGACGACTCCCGCCACCAGGGAAGTGGCCCGCCAGCCGAACTCGTCCATCGCGAGCACGACCAGGAAGACGAGCAGGCCTCCCACCGAGAAGCCCGCCGACATCAACCCCAGCGCCATCGACCGCTTTCGCTCGAACCAGTTGACGACGGCCACGACAAGCGTCACGAAGCCGGCCATGCTCGCCCCGACGGCGATCAGGAAATACGTCAGGAAGAACGTCGTGACCGAGTCGACGAAGCTGAAGAGCACGAACCCGAGGCCCGTGGTCGCGATGCCGATGCGGATCATGATCCGTGGACCGAAGCGGTCGATCGCCCATCCCTGGATCGGTCCCAGCACCCCGCTCTCGATGCGCGTCATCGCAAACGCGAGCGAGAAGGTCGTCTTGCTCCACTTGAACTCTTCCTCCAGGCGCTCTACATAAAAGCCAAACGCGTGGAACATGAACAGGCCGAGCGTGGTCTGGATCAGGAAGCCGCCCGCGACCATCCACCAGCCATGGAAGACTCGTTCCCGAAGAGAATCGAACTGTTCTTGAACAGGCGTGAGCAACGGGGGCACGGCTCCACAAGATAAGCGCTGACCGCCCTTGCCGCCGGGGACGGGTGCTGGGCGGTGGCCTCACGAGAGGTAAGCCGAGTCACCGCCGGCGCACCTTCGTCGGTGACAGACTGGTCTCTCCAAACAGGGGTACCGTCTCATGCAGCATCGCTGGCAGTTCTTCGCGCTTCTGATTCCCCTCGCCGTCCTCGGGACGCTGCTCGTCGCAGCCTGCGGCGATGACGACGCTGCTCCGCCGGTCAGCACTCCGGAGGCGACGGAAGCCCCCGACCCCACGGAGCCACCGCCCACCGCGACAACCGAGCCGGCGGAACCCACCCCCACCGAGCCCCCCGCAACGCCCGAGCCGGCGGAGGCCGCGACAGAGGTGGCGCCACCCCCCACGGAGGCCGCCCCCGAGCGAGTCGCGCTCCACATCGGCCTGCTGCTCCCCGAGACGGGCGCTGTCGGCCCCCTCGCCGCCCCCGCCATCGAGGCGATGAAGCTCGCCGTGGACGACATCAACGCCGCCGGCGGCAACGTCACGACCACCACCGCCGATACCGCCACCAACCCCGCCACCGGCCGCGAGGCCGCTGCGCGGCTGCTGGGCGAGGGCGCCGAGGTCATCGTCGGACCCGCCACCTCCGCCGTCACGCAGGCCGTCATCCAGGCCCTCTTCGACGAGCGCGTGCCGCAGTGCACACCCTCCGCCCAGTCCCCCGCCCTCAGCACGCAGGAGAACGCCGCCTACTTCTTCCGCACCGTGCCGCCCGCCCACGCCGTCGCCCCGATCATCGCCCAGGTGGTCGCCGAGGACGGCGGCACGCGCGTCGCGATCGTCGGCCGCGCCGACGACTATGGCACGGCCATCAGCGGCCTCGTCGCCCAGATACTCGGCCAGATCGGCGCCGAGGCGGAGGTCATCCTCTACGACCCGGGCTCCACCACGTTCGACTCCCAGGTCGCTGCAGTCGCCGCCTACGGACCGGACGCCATCATCAACATCGGCTTCTTCTTCGACGGCACCAGCATCGTCCACGGGCTCATCGAGGCCGGCTACGGTCCTGAGATCCAGTACGGCGGCGACGCCCTCTTCCACCCGTTCCTCTGGCAGCTCATCGACCCGAACGACCCGACCGTCCTCGACGGCATGAAGTTCATCGGCGTCGCCGGCAGCGACGAATTCAATACGCGCATCTCGGATGTGACCGACGGCAACGTCAACTTCGCCGCCCAGTCCTACGACTGCGTCGTCCTCCTCGCCCTCGCGGCCGAGATCGCCGGCGGCACGGACGGCGACGCGGTCATGGAGGCCATCGCGGGCCTCACGCACGACGGCACGGAGTGCGATTCCTACGGGGAGTGCGTCGCCCTCATCGATGCCGGGGAGGACATCGACTACGTCGGCGTCAGCGGCCCCATCAATTTCACCCCGAACGGCGATCCGACGACCGGCTCCTACGCGGTCTTCCAGTTCCAGGGCGGCCAGATCGCCGTCCTCCAGGCCTACGAGGTGGACCTGACCCAGACGCAGTAGCGCCGGCGGCGATCGGTTGGGTGGCCGCTGCTAGAATCGAAGGTGCATGCCCCTCGACCACATCGCCGTGCGCGGCGCCCGTGAGCACAACCTCAAGAACATCGACGTTGAGATCCCGCGCGACAAGCTCGTCGTGATCACGGGCCTCTCCGGTTCGGGCAAGTCCTCCCTCGCCTTCGACACCATCTATGCCGAGGGCCAGCGCCGCTACGTCGAGTCCCTTTCCGCCTACGCCCGCCAGTTCCTCGGGCTCATGGAGAAGCCCGACGTCGATCACATCGACGGCCTCTCGCCGGCGATCTCCATCGACCAGAAGTCGTCCTCCAACAACCCCCGCTCGACCGTCGGCACGGTCACGGAAATCTACGACTACATGCGCCTCCTCTGGGCGCGCGTCGGACGGCCCCACTGCCCCACCTGCGGCCGCCCCATCGAGCGCCAGACCGTCCAGCAAGTCGTCGATGCGACGCTCGCTTACCCGCCCGGCTCGCGCCTGCTCCTGCTCGCCCCCCTGACGCGCGCGAAGAAGGGTGAGCATGTCGGCCTCCTCGAAGAGGCCCGCCGCCAGGGCTTCGTCCGCGTCCGCATCAACGGCGAGGTGCGCGACCTCGACGAGACCATCGAACTCGACAAGAACAAGCGCCACGACATCGACGTCGTCGTCGACCGCGTCGTTGTCCCCGAGCCCGGTGAGGGCGACGGCGCCAGCCTGCGCCTCGCCGAGTCCGTCGAAACGGCGCTCACCGCAGGCCAGGGCGTCATGCACGTCGCCACCGTCACCCGCGGCGACGAGGAGGAAGCTCCGGAGCGCATCTTCAGCGAGCACTTCGCCTGCCCCTACGACGGCTTCTCCTTCGGCGAGATCGAACCGCGTACGTTCAGCTTCAACAGCCCTCACGGCGCCTGCTCGCGCTGCACCGGCCTCGGTGTCGAGATGCAGGTCGACCCCGCCCTCGTCATCCCCGACCGCACGAAGTCGGTCGCCGAGGGCGCCGTCGAGCCGCTTGCGAAGTCGCGTGGCGGCCAGACCTGGTACCAGCGCCTCCTCGAAGCCGTCGCAGAGGAGTACGGCTTCGGCATCGACACCCCCATCCGCGAGCTCACCGAGGAGCAACTCAACGTCATCCTCTACGGCAGCGGCGAGGAGAAGCTGCGCCTGCGCTTCACCAACGACTACGGCCGCACGCGCTACTACGACGCCCGCTTCGAGGGCGTGATCAACAACCTCCAGCGCCGTCACAAGGAGACCGACTCCGACTACGTCCGCAGCGACATCGAGCGCTACATGGGCGCCGTCCCCTGCCCCGGCTGCGACGGCCAGCGCCTCCGCCCGGAAGCCCTTGGCGTCCGTATCGACGAGCGCGCGGTGGTCGACATTACCCACAGCAGCATCAGCGAGACGCTGCGCTGGTTCGACGCCCTCGCCGCTGCGGACACGTCCCTGAGCGAACGCGAGCAGACCATCGCCCGCCAGATCCTCAAGGAGATCCGCTCACGGCTGGAATTCCTCATCGACGTCGGCCTCGAGTACCTGACGCTCGACCGCGCCTCGGGAACCCTTTCCGGCGGCGAGTCGCAGCGCATCCGCCTGGCCACCCAGATCGGGTCAGCCCTCATGGGCGTCCTCTACATCTGCGACGAGCCCTCCATCGGCCTCCACCCTGTCGATGGCGACCGCCTCATCCGCACGCTCGAACGCCTCCGCGACCTCGGCAACACGGTCATGGTCGTCGAGCACGATGAGGCCACGATGCGCGCCGCCGATCACATCATCGACCTCGGCCCCGAGGCCGGGCGCGACGGCGGCAACGTCGTGGCCGAGGGAGCCATGGCCACCATCCTCGACTGCGAAGAGAGCATCACCGGGGCCTATCTCTCCGGCCGCCGCACCATCCCCACCCCCGAAACCCGGCGCGAGGGGCACGGCACCGAGCTCGTCATCCGTGGCGCTCGCGAGAATAACCTCAAGGACCTGGACGTGGCCGTCCCCCTAGGGAAGTTCGTCGTCGTCACCGGCGTCTCCGGCTCCGGCAAGTCCTCGCTCATCACCGAGATCCTCGTGAAGCGCGCCGTCAACGTCCTCCAGAACGGCCGCCAGCACCCCGGTCGGCACGACGCCATCGAGGGCTTCGAGCACCTTGATAAGGTCGTCGATATCGACCAGTCGCCCATCGGCCGCACGCCCCGCTCCAACCCCGCTACCTACACCGGCGTCTTCACCGTCATCCGCGAACTGTTCGCCTCCGTCCCCGAGGCGCGCGCCCGCGGCTACAAGCCCGGCCGCTTCAGCTTCAACGTGAAGGGCGGGCGCTGCGAGGAGTGCTCCGGCGATGGCTACAAGCTCGTCGAGATGCAGTTCCTCCCCGACGTGACCGTGCCCTGCGAGGTCTGCCACGGGCAGCGCTACAACCGCGAGGCCCTCGAGATCCGCTTCCGCGGCAAGAACATCGCCGAAGTCCTCGCCATGACCGTCGCCGAGGCGCTCGAGCACTTCGACCGCTTCCCCCGCGTCAGGCGCATCCTGAGCACGCTCGACGACACCGGACTCGGCTACATCCGCCTCGGGCAGCCCGCGACCACCCTCTCCGGCGGCGAGGCCCAGCGCATCAAGCTCGCCAGCGAGCTCGCTCGCCGCTCCACCGGCAAGACCCTCTACGTCCTCGACGAGCCCACCACCGGCCTCAGCTTCCAGGACGTCCACCACCTCCTCGACGTGCTCCAGCGCCTCGCGGACGGCGGCAATACCGTCGTCGTGATCGAGCACCACCTCGACGTCATCAAGTCGGCCGACCACATCATCGACCTCGGTCCCTACGGCGGCGATCGTGGCGGCGAGCTCCTCGCCGAGGGCACGCCCGAAGCCGTCGCGAGCAACCCCGACAGCGCCACCGGGCGCTACCTCCACCCGCTCCTCGAAGCCGCCGGCACCCTCCCCAGGCCAAAGGCGAAGCGCAAGCGCACCCGGAAGGCGCCGGCACAGGCAGCCGAAGCAGCCGTGGCGCGGTAGCTCGGCTCTCAGGAGGACTTGCTAAGGTAACGTTTACGTTCCTATACTGAGGACGGCAACGGGTTGTGCCTGACGTGATCGAAATCAAGGAGTTGATGGATGAGCGCGGGCGCAGCTACTTCGCCAGGTGGTTCGACGGTCTTGATGCCATCGCGGCGGCAAAGGTCACGGTGGTCCTCGGGAGGATGGAGCAAGGCAACCTTGGGGATACGAAGTCGGTCGGCGCAGGGGTATTAGAACGGCGCATTGCCTTCGGGCCCGGCTACCGCATCTATTTCGGTCGTGAAGGGGACACGCTCATCATCCTCCTCGGAGGCGGGACGAAGAAAAGGCAATCAAGGGACATCGAAGAGGCACAGGCGCTCTGGGGTGAATACACGGCGCGGCATAGGAGAGGGGCATAGAGCAGTGGTTTTGACGCGAAGTTTCAAGGACACCATCAAGGCCCGGGCAGATCGAGACCCGGAGTTCCGGGCAGCGCTTCTGCGCGAGAGCGTTGAGCTCATGCTCAGTGGCGAGGTCGAGACCGGAAGGGCGCTGGTGCGCGACTACATCAACGCGACGATCGGCTTCGAGGAGCTTGGTGGCCTCGTTCACAAGTCGCCCAAAAGCCTCATGCGGATGTTCGGCCCTGCTGGCAACCCGCAGGCTCGCAACCTCTTCGATGTCATCAGTTGCCTGCAGGAGCGGGAGGCAATTCGCCTTGAGGTTCACGTCGCCAGCCGCGAACCGGCGGTGGCCCGCTAGCGTCGCACCCGGTACCGCAGGTAGACCTCGTCCGTCTCCCGGTTGGGGTGCGCCGACAGCAGTTCGAGGCGCTTCGCCGTCTCCCGCGTGAACGCTTCCCCCGCGACTGCCGTCAGCGTGTCAATCCCGCCCACCACCACCCGCCCCAGCGTCACGAACGCCTCGTCGATGGCGTCGAGTGCGTACAGCCCCGCGTAGACAGTCGGACCGCCCTCGACGAGCAGGACGCCGGCGTCGAGTTCCTGCCGCGTGTGACGCAGCATTCCCGCGAACTCGCGCCCTTCCGGAAGCGTCACGACGGGACGGCCCGTGGCCGCGATCGCCGCCCGACGTTCCTCCGGCGCTACCTCGGAGAGATAGACAACGGCCGGGAAGTCGCGCGCCGTGAAGAACGGTCGCTCCAGGGGCAGGTCGCCCCCGCGGCTCATGACCGCTGCGACGGGTACCCGCGGCTTCCCGCGTTCGATGCGGATGGCCTCCAGCGCCTCATCCCCGAGCCGCGACGAGGTGCCGCTGGCGCGCAGCGTCCCCGCCCCGTTCAGGACCACGTCCGCGTTCACCCGCAGCTCCCGCATGAGGCGCTGGTCCACTGCCGACCCGATGCCCTGCTCCGTGCCCTCGATCACGCTCTTGCCGTCCACCGACATCACCGTGTTCGCGATGACGTAGGGGCGGTCGGGGGGTGGCGCCGGCAGGTCGAGCGCCGTGTAGTCGGGCTTGCCCGGGGACCAGGCGCCGCTCACGGCAAGTCGTGCTCGCGGTCGACCTCGCGGTAGTAGCACGTCACGTTGTTGGTGTGGCAGGTCGGCCCCTCGGGCCGCGCCATCACGAGCAGCGAGTTGTCCTCGCAGTTCTTGTGCAGGCTGACGAAATTGAGGAAATTCCCGCTCGTCGCGCCCTTCTCCCAGAGCTCGTCACGGCTCCGGCTCCAGAACGTCACGTGCCCCGTCGCGAAGGTGTGGTCCAGCGACTCGCGATTCATCCAGCCCAGCATCAGGACCTGGTGCGTCTCGGCGTCCTGGACGATGGCGGGGATACGGTCGTGTTCGTCGAAGGTGAGGGGCATGCGTGGGCTCCGGAACGGGGTGTTCGATGATTCGAGCATACCTGAGGGAGGCCCTGCGCTCGCGCTCCGGGGTCAGTCGCGTGGGGCGACGGGCCGCATCGCGATCCCCTGCTCCGCGAGCGCGTCCTTCACCTCGCGAATCGAGTACGTCCCGAAGTGGAAGATGCTCGCCGCCAGCACCGCGTCCGCCTTCCCGTCCGTCAGCGCCTCCGCCATGTGGTCGGGACCGCCCGCGCCCCCGGAGGCGATGACGGGCACGTTCACGGCCTCGCTCATCGCCCGCAGCATGGGGATGTCGTAGCCGCTCTGGTGGCCGTCGGTGTCCATGCTCGTCACGAGCAGCTCGCCCGCGCCCCGCTCCACCACCTCCCGCGCCCACGCGATCGCGTCGATGCCCGTCGGCGTGCGGCCCCCGTGCGTGTAGACCTCCCAGCCGTCGCCCACCCCCTTCGCATCGATCGCGACGACGATGCACTGGCTCCCGAAGCGGTACGCGCCCTCGTTCACGAGGTCCGGGTTGTTCACCGCCGCCGTGTTGATGCTGACCTTGTCCGCCCCCAGTTCCAGCATCGTCTTCATGTCGACCGTGGTGCGGATGCCCCCGCCCACGGTGAAAGGGATGAACACCTGGTCGGCCGTCGCCGAGACCATGTCGTACACCGTCGCGCGGTTGTCGGAGGAAGCTGTGATGTCGAGGAACACGAGCTCGTCCGCGCCCTCGGCGTCGTACAGCTTGGCCAGCTCGACCGGGTCGCCGGCGTCGCGCAGTTCGATGAAGGAGACCCCCTTCACGACGCGCCCGCGGTCCACGTCGAAGCAGGGGATGATGCGCTTCGTCAGCACGACGCCACCGCCTCCAGAGCCTCCGCCAGCGTGAAGCGCCGCTCGTAAAGCGCCTTCCCCACGATCGCGCCCTCGCAGCCCGTTCCCGCCAGCGCCCGCAGGTCGTCCGTCGTCGTGACCCCGCCCGACGCCACCACCGGCACCGGCAGCGCGGCCGCGAACTCGGCCGCCAGATCGGCGTTCGGCCCCTCGAGCGCTCCGTCCCGGGCGATGTCGGTGACCATGATGCGGGGCGCGCCCCGCTCCACCATCTCCCGCGCGAGCGTGAGCGCGTCCGCCCCCGACCCCTCGCGCCACCCCTCCGTCAGCGCCTCTCCCGCGCGCGTGTCGACTGCGACCACGAGCATCCCGGGAAAGCGCTCGACCGCCTGGTTGACGAGGTCGGGGTTGCGTACGGCGGCGCTCCCGAGCTGGATACGCTTCGCCCCCCGCTCCACCGCGCCGTCGATGTCCTCGATCGTGCGCAGCCCTCCCGACACCTCCACCGGGATCGCGACCGCCTCGCAGATCGCCGCGATCTCCGCGCGGTTCACCGGGCGCCCCTCGCGCGCGCCGTCGAGGTCGACGACGTGCAGCCGTTGGGCGCCCTGCGCCTCCCAGTCGCGCGCGACCTGGGCGGGGTCGTCGGCGTAGGCCGTCTCCTGGTCGTAGTCGCCCTGCAGCAGGCGCACGCAGCGCCCCCCGCGGATGTCGATGGCCGGGATCACCTCGAAGCTCACGCCGCCTCGCGCACCCACCCGGCGAAATTCGCGTAGATCGCCAGACCCGCCTCGCCGCTCTTCTCGGGGTGGAACTGCGTCGCCACCATGTTCTCCCTCGCGAGCACGCTCGGGAACGTCAGCCCGTAGGTCGTCTCGCCCAGCGCCAGGTCGGGGTCGGCCGGGTCGGGGTAGAAGCTGTGCACGAAGTAGAAGTACGAACCACTCGCGATGCCCGCCGTGATGCGGTGCTCGCGCAGCCATGTGACCTGGTTCCAGCCCATGTGCGGCACCTTCAGGTGGTCGAAGCCGAAGTGGCGCACGGTCCCCGGCAGCAGGCCCAGGCACTCCTGCCCGCCGCCCTCGTCCGAGTGGTCGAGCAGGGCCTGCAACCCCATGCAGACGCCCAGGAACGGCTTCCCGGAGGCGACGTACTCGCGCAGCGGCTCGGTCAGGCCGCGCTCCCCGAGTTTCGCCATCGTGTCGGAGGCCGCTCCCACGCCGGGAAGGATGACGCCGTCCGCCCGCGCGAGGTCGGCCCAGTCGGCCGTGATCGTCGCGTTCACGCCGACGTGCCCGAGCGCCCGCTCGACGCTGCGCAGGTTGCCGGCGTCGTAGTCGACCACGACCAGGAAGGGGTTGGCGCCCATGAGGTCAGTGTGCGGCCTCGTATCGCTATCGTCACCAGTCGCGCTGAATGGCCGAGAACCCGTGTCGGGCGGGTAAAATTGAGAGACCGATGGCTGACTCCCAGCACGAGGCGCGACTCCGCAGCGAGGAGCTGCGGTCGAGCATCAACCACCACAACCACCGCTACTACGTGCTCGACGCGCCCGAGATCAGTGACGGCGAGTACGACGAGCTTCTGAACGAGCTGCGCGGTCTCGAAGCAACCTACCCCGAGCTCATCACCCCCGACTCTCCCACCCAGCGCGTCGGCGCTGCCCCCCTGGAGGCGTTCTCCACGGTCGAGCACCGCGCCCCCCTCCTCAGCCTCGGCAACGCCTCCAGCGCCAGCGACCTGGCCGACTGGCACCGCCGCGCCGCCGAGCGCGCCGGCCGCGACGACTTCGCCCTCACCACGGAGCCGAAGATCGACGGCCTCGCCATCTCCCTGACGTACGAGGGGGGACGTTTCCTCCAGGGTGCCACGCGCGGGGACGGCCGTCGTGGCGAGAACATCACGCCCAACCTCCGCACCATCCGCACCATCCCCCTCGCCCTCACGGGCGACTTCCCCTCCGCCTTCGAGGTGCGCGGCGAGGTCTACATGACGAAGAGCGGCTTCGAGCGCATGAACGCCGAGCGGGCGGAACGCGGCGAGCCGCTCTTCGCCAACCCCCGCAACTCCGCCGCCGGCGCCGTCCGCCAGCTCGACCCCGCGGTCACCGCCCAGCGCCCCCTGTCTCTCTACGTCTACCAGGTCGGCTGGAGCGACGGCCCCCTGCCCGCGAGCCAGATCGATCGGCTCCAGTGGCTCGCCTCGCTCGGCTTCCCGGTGAACCCCGACGCGCAGCGCCACGCCGACCTCGATGAGGTCTCCGGGCGCGTCTCCTGGTGGGGGGAACGCCGCGAGCGCCTCGACTACGACATCGACGGCGTCGTCATCAAGATCGACGACACGGAGGAGTGGGATCGCCTTGGCGTCGTCGGGCGCGAGCCGCGATGGTCCGTCGCCTTCAAGTTCCCGCCCCAGCAGCGCACGACGAAGCTGCTCGACATCGCCGTCAACGTCGGGCGCACGGGTGCGCTCAACCCCTTCGCCGTGCTGGAGCCGGTCGTCGTCGGCGGGGCCCGTATCCAGATGGCGACGCTCCACAACGAGCAGGACATCCACCGCAAGGACGTTCGTATCGGCGATACCGTCATCGTCCAGCGCGCCGGCGACGTCATTCCGCAGGTCGTGGCGCCGGTCGTGAGCCTTCGTGACGGCAGCGAGCGCGTCTTCGCCATGCCCGAGACCTGCCCCGCCTGCGACACGGACATCGAGCGCGAGGAGGACGCCGCCGACTCCTACTGCCCCAACCTCGCCTGCCCCCAGCAGCAGGTCCGCCTCGTCGAGCACTTCGCCTCGCGCGGCGCCATGGACATCGAGGGGCTGGGCGAGCGCCTCTCCTATGTCCTCTTCCGCAAGGGTCTCGTGAACGACGTCGCCGGTATCTACGACCTGACCGCCGAGCAGCTCGAGTCCCTCACCCTTCCCCAGACGGTCGGCGAGAAGAGCGCGGCCACCCTCGTGGGCCACTTCGGGAGCGTTGCCGCCGTCCTCGAAGCGGACGAGGAAGCGCTCCAGGAGGCCGAGGGCATCGGGCCCGTCGTGGCCCGCAGTATCGCCGGCTGGCGGGAACGGAACGTGGACCTTGCGGCCTCCTGGGAGGAGAGCGGCGTCGCACCCAGCGTTGCCCAACTCGCCCGGCTGCGGATCGAGGACCGCGGCTTCGGGTCGAAGAACGCCGCCAACCTGATCGAGGGCATCCGCCTGAGCAAGGAGCGCCCGCTTCCCAACCTCATCTTCGCCCTCGGCATCCGCCATACCGGATCCGAGACGGCCCGCCTGCTCGCCGAGCGGTTTGGTGACCTCGACGCCATCCTCGACGCGGGCGAGGAGATCCTGCAGGAGGTCGAGGGCGTCGGGCCCGTCGTCGCCCGCAGCATCGCCCGCTGGGCCGAGCGCGACCTGAACCGCGACATCGTCCGGCGCCTGCGGGAAGCCGGCGTGAACATGGCCGGCGACGTGGTTGAGCCGGCCAGCGACCTGCTCGCCGGGCTCTCCGTCGTCATCACCGGCAAGCTCGACTCGATGACCCGCGGCGACGCCGAAGCCCGCGCCAAGGACGCGGGCGCATCCGTGACCGGCTCAGTCTCGAAGAAGACCGCCTTCCTCGTGACCGGCGCCGACCCCGGGGGGAGCAAGCTCACCCGTGCCAAGAAGCTCGGCACGCTGCTCCTGAGCGAGGAGCAGTACCTCGCGGTTCTCGATGAGGGGCCACCCGCCGTCGAGCGCTTCCGCGCGGAGCGCGAGGCCGCTGCCGGCGACGCCTGACCCCAAGCCCCCGACCGTCCACAATGGCGCGACCATGAGCGACGCCGGGCCCAGGGACACCTACACGCACGGCCATCACGCCTCCGTCGTGTCCCAGCACAGCCGCCGGACAGCCGAGGAGGCGGCCGCTTTCCTCATCCCGCGGCTGCAGCCGGGGATGCGTCTCCTCGACGTGGGCTGCGGCCCCGGCTCGATCACCGCCGGCCTCGTGAAGTACGTGGACCCGGGCGAGGTCGTCGGCATCGATGCCGAGCCCTCCGTCCTCGCGACCGCGCGCGAGCTCACCGGCGACGCCCCCAACCTCAGCTTCGAGGAAGGCAGCGTCTATGCCCTCCCCTACGAGGACGCCTCGTTCGACGTCGCCTACGCCCACCAGCTCATGCAGCACCTGGCCGACCCCACCGCCGCCCTCCGCGAGATGCGCCGCGTCGTGCGCCCCGGTGGTTTCGTCGCTGCCCGCGACTCCGACTACCAGACAATGATCTGCCACCCCCGGACCGAGGGCATCGAAGAGTGGCGCGCCCTCTACACGGAGGTCGTCCGGCGCAACGGGGCCGACGCCAACGCCGGCCGCCGCATCCCCTCCTGGTTCGCCCGCGCCGGCCTTGAGCAGGTCGACGTCACCACCACCGTGGCCATGATGCGAGACCCCGCCGAGGTGCTGAACTGGGGCGATTCCTGGGCCGAGCGCGTGACCAGCTCCGCCCTCGCCGAGCAGGCGCTCGCCTACGGTCTCGCCACCCGCGACCACCTTGAGCGGATCGCCGCCGGCTGGCGCGCCTGGGCCCGCCACGAAGAGGCGCTCTTTCTCTTCGTCCACGTCGAGGGTCTGGCCACCGTCTCCTGAGGCTCAGGCCCCACCGGTGGGCTGGACCGGCTGCCCTATACTGACCCCAGGCACTTAACTCGCGAACGCAGGCTTCCCCTGCGACAGGACCGGTCCCTTTGGCAATCCTCGGCCCTTTCTCGCGCCTCTTCGGTTTCCTGTCCCACGACATCGCTATCGACCTGGGGACAGCGAACACGCTCGTCATGGTCCGCGGACGGGGCATCGTCATCATCGAGCCCTCGATCGTCGCCATCGACCGCACGTCGAAGCGCATCCTCGCCATCGGCGAGGAGGCGCAGCGCATGGTCGGCCGCACCCCGGCCAACATCGTCGCCGTCCGCCCCCTGCGCGATGGCGTGATCTCCGACTTCGAGGTGACGGAGCGGATGCTCAGCTATTTCATCCGCGCCGTGCAGGACCGTTCCTTCCTTGCCCAGCCGCGCGTCGTGATCGGCATCCCCAGCGGCGTCACGGAGGTCGAGAAGCGCGCCGTCCACGACGCCGCTCTCAGCGCCGGCGCCCGCTCCTGCTTCCTCATCGAGGAGCCCCTCGCCGCCGCCATCGGCTCCGGCCTCCCCGTCATGGAGGCGTCTGGCTGCATGGTCGTCGACATCGGTGGCGGCACCACCGAGGTCGCCGTCATCTCCCTCGGCGGGATGGTCGTCAGCCGCTCCATCCGCGTCGCCGGCGACGAGATGGACCGCAGCATCGTCGCCTACGCCCGCCAGGTGCATAACCTCCTCATCGGAGAGCGCACCGCCGAGGAGGTGAAGAAGCTCGCGGGCTCCGCCGCGCCCCTCGATACCGAGGAGTCCGTGACGCTGCGCGGCCGCGACCAGGCGACCGGCCTTCCCAAGGCCGTCGATGTCAGCACGATCGAGCTGCGCGATGCCCTCGCCGGTTCCGTCGGCCAGATCGTCGAAGCCGTCCGCTCCTCCATTGAGGTCACACCTCCCGAGCTCGTCAGCGACCTCATGGCGCACGGAATCGCCCTCGCCGGCGGCGGCGCCTTGCTCCGCGGCCTCGACCGCCGAATCAGCCAGGAGACCCGCTTCCCGGTCTACGTCTCCGAGGACCCCCTGCTCTGCGTGGTCCGCGGCGCCGGCGCGATATTCGACGAGATCGAAGCGAGCAGCACGGTGCAGGAGCAGTTCGACTCGGGAAGGGCGCGGCGGTAAGCCTCGAAACGGTCGCCGCATGCTGATCTTCAGTCGGTACAGCTACTGGGTCGGGGCCATGGTCGCCCTCGCCGTTCTGCTCGCGGTCGTGGGGCGCGCCGGCCTCCTCGATCCCGTCCAGGATGTCTTCCTGCGCGCCACCGGCCCCCTCGAAGAGGGGACCTCTTCGGTCTTCAGTCCCGTCGCGACCTTCTTCAGCGACGTTGGCGACGTCGACCGGCTGCAGGAAGAGAACCGCCGCCTCCTCAGCGAGAACGAGACCCTGCGCAACCAGAACGCCGCCCTGCGCGCCGACAGCCTTCGGCTGGCCGAGCTCGAGGAGGCCCTGGGCGTCATCACTGCCGACCCCTCAGCCGAACGGCTCGCCGCCGGCGTCCTCAGCCGTATTCAGGGGCCTCTCACGCGCGAGCTCCGCATCGATCGAGGGACCAACCACGGCGTGGCCGAGGGCAATCCCGTCCTTTCCGTGCAGGGAACGCTCATCGGGACCGTGACCGAAGCCCTCCCTTCGAGCTCGTTTGTCCGCCTCCTCACCGACAGCCGCAGCAGCGTCGCCGCACAGGTCCGCGGAAGCCCTGCCGACGGCATCGCCAAGGGAAACGGCGGGGCCCTCAACTTCGAGCTCGTGGAAGGCGACGTGACCATCGGTGACACCATCGTCACCTCCGGCCTCGGCGGCGCGTATCCCCCCGACGTCCCCATCGGCGAGGTCACCGACATCCTCGGCGATTCGCAGGACCCCTTCCCAACCGTCCGCCTCCAGACCACGGTCCGCATCTCGACCACTCGCACCGTCCTCGTGATGACCAGCTTCACGCCCGCGCGTTTCCAGGTGGGTGAGTGATGCGTGTCCTCCTCACCGTCGTGCTCTTGCTGGCAACGGTGCTCGCGCAGGTTGCGGTCGCTCCGCTCTTCCCCCTCCTCGGCGCCGTCGTCGAGCTGCCGGTCGTCGTGCTGCTGCTGCTGGCCGTCTTCGCCGGGCCCTACGCTGTCATGATCGGCCTGCCCATCCTCGTCCTGTTCCTTGGCTTCTCCACGAATGTGGAGTTCGAGTGGCTCGTGGTCGCCTACCTGCCCCTCCTGCCCTGCGCCGCCTGGATCCAGCGCCACCGGGCCATCCCCCAGACGCCGTACGCGCTCGTGCTCGTCATGGTGATCGCCGCCGGCGTCTGGGCGCGAGCGGTCTTCTCGGCCGTGGCGGTGACGTCCGGCGCCGGCCTGGCCGTCGGCCCCGTCGTGACGGACATCCTCCTCACCGGCGCCGTCCTTGATGCGGCCGTCGTTACGGTCGTGTACGCCCTCTGCCGTTGGGTGGGCTGGCCGGTGCGCTCTCTCGATCTCGAGCAGGCAGGGTTCTGAGCCGTGAGCGCTATCGGAGACCGGCGCGTCGACCCCGGCCTGAGCCGCAACCGCCCGCACGGCAACGTCGGTGTCCTGCGCATTGCCGTCGTCGTCCTCTTCCTCGTCCTCGGCGCCCGCCTCGTGCAGATGCAGCTCGTCGACGGCGCCGAGTACGCCGAGCGCTCGGAGCTGAACCGCATCATCGTCGAGAGCGTTTCCCCCACCCGCGGCCTTATCTTCGACCGAAACGGGCAGCCTCTCGTCCAGAACAGCGGCTCGTTCACCGCGCTCATCACCCCCGGCTTCCTCCCCGAGGAGCCCGGGAGCCGCTATCGCCTCTACCTGTACCTCGAGGACCTGCTCGGCATCCCCGCGCTCCAGATCGAGGAAGCCGTCACCGCCGCCGAGGAGCGTGGCCAGCGCGACCTCCCCCTTCCCATCGCCCGCGCCCTCGACCGGGAGACCGCGCTCATGCTCGAGCAGGTCGCTGCCGACCTTCCCGGCGTCACGCTCTCCGTCGAGCCGCGACGGGTCTATCCCGGTGGGCCCGAGTTCAGCCACATCCTCGGGTATGTCGGTCCCCAGTCGCCGGACGAGTGGCGCGTGCTCCAGGAGGACGGCTACGCCTTCAACGAGGTCGTCGGCAAGGTCGGCGTCGAGGCCCGCTACGAGTCCGCCCTGCGCGGGAACCCGGGCACGTCCATTACCGAGGTCGACGCACAGGGCGACCTCATCACCACCCTTGAACACACCGACGCTGAAGGGGGCCGGAGCATCCTCCTCTCGATCGACTCCGACCTGCAGCGCTACGTGTACGACCTCCTCACGAACACGATGGGCGAGGCGACCACCGCCGCCGCGGTCGTCATGAGTCCCGTCACAGGCGAGATCTACGCCATCGTCTCCGTCCCCACCTACGACAACAACATCTTCTCCCTGCCCGACCCGGGCGAGGAGTACCAGGCCCTCCTCGACGATCCCCGCATACCGCTCCTCCACCAGGCTCTCAGCCCCGTCGCCCCCGGCTCGACGTTCAAGATCATCACCGCCGCCGCTGCCCTCCAGGAGGGCAACATCACCCGCTACACGAGTCGCGACGTCGACAGCAGCGTGCTCGAGTTCATCGGAGAAGACGGCCAGCCGTACTACTTCTACGACTGGCGCGTGCATGGCGAGATCGACCTCGTCGGGGCCATCTCGTGGTCGTCCAACATCTACTTCTACATGGCCTCTTGCGGGATTCCCCAGGAGGGAATCGTGGGACTCGGGGCGAACACCGAGCAGTCCGCCATCGTCCTCGGCTACTACGCCCGCAGCTTCGGCCTCGGCCAGGTGACAGGACTCGATATCGCCAGCACGGAGTCCCCGGGCGTCATCCCCAGCCCCGAGTGGAAGCGGCGCGTCCGCAGCGGGCCCCTCTTCAACCCCGAGGACCGCGACTGGTACCTCGCCGACACCTGCTTCATGGGTATCGGCCAGGGCGACGTCACCGCCACGCCCCTGCAGATGGCCGTCGCCACCGCCGCCATCGCCAACGGCGGCTACCTGCTCGAGCCCTATGTGACGCGCCAGATTCTCGGCCCCGATGGCACGCTCCTTTCGACCACGGAGCCGTCGCGGGAGCGCGTACCGGTCGATGAGGAGCACCTCACCGTCATCCGCCAGGGGATGCGCCAGTCCGTCATCGACGGCGCGGCCCGCCTCGCGGCGCTTCCCGGCACCCTCGTCGCGGGCAAGACCGGAACCGCCGAGTTCATCGACCCGGAGGACGGCGAAACCAAGGATCGCGCCTGGTTTACGGGCTTTGCCCCCTACGACAACCCCCAGGTCGTCGTGACCGTCTTCTACGACCTCGGCGTGGGCGGCACCAAGGCCGCGCCCACCGCTGCCGACATCATCGGGTACTTCTTGGAGAACGTGGAACCATGAGCCGGTTCGGGGTCGAAGGGTCACTACGCGCCTGGGACCGCTTCGATGCGATCCTCGCCCTGACCGCGCTCGCGCTCGTCGGCTACGGCCTCGTGCTCATCTACAGCGGCAGCCTCGGGTCCTACGACGGCCCCACCGCCAGCCTCGAGAACCCTGTCGTCCGGCAGGGCATTTTCGCCCTTATCGCCATCGGCGCGATGTTCGTCATCTCGCGCTTCGACTACCACGTGCTCCTGCACTACGCCTGGTGGCTCTACGGCGCCTCCATCATCCTCCTGCTCGTCCTCATCCCCATCGGCCAGACGGACTTCGGCTCGACCCGCTGGTTCGCGCTCGGCCCGATCCAGTTCCAGCCCTCCGAGTTCGCCAAGCTCGCCACCATCCTTTTGCTCGCCCGCTTCCTCAGCGAGCAGGGGGGCGATGCGCGGGACCTGCGCGTGCTCGGTGGCTCCCTCGCCATCACGGCGCCCGTCCTGCTGCTCGTCTTCATCCAGCCGGACCTCGGCACGACCATCATCTTCGCGGCCATCTGGCTCGGGATGGTCGTGGTTGCCGGCATCCAGCGCCGCCACATGCTCTTCTTCGGAGCCGTCTTCCTCGCCGTCCTCCCCTTCCTCTGGACCTTCACGGTGGCCGACTACCAGATCGAACGCATCTCCGTGCTCCTCGATGCGGAAGAGGATCCGCTCGATGCCGGCTACAACCCCATCCAGTCGCAGATCGCCGTCGGCTCGGGACAGCTCCTGGGCAAGGGCCTCACCAACGGGGAGCAAACCCAGCTCGACTTCCTCAAGGTGAAGACCAAGGACTTCATCTTCAGCGTCCTCGGAGAGGAGCTCGGCTTCGTCGGCGCGATGGCCCTTTTCGCCCTCTTCATCCTCTTATTGATGCGAGGGATACGCGCCGCCCAGATCGCGGGTGACATTCCCGGCCAGCTGATAGCCGCCGGCATCGTGATCACGATCCTCATGCAGGCCTACATCAACATCGCCGTCAATCTCAGCATCTTCCCCGTCACCGGCCTCCCCCTGCCCTTCGTGAGCCAGGGCGGAAGCTCCCTCCTCACCCTCTTCCTCGGCCTCGGCATCATCCAGAGCATCGTCATGCGCCACCGCGCCTACCGCCAGTTTTAATTTCTGGACCGAGGCCAGCTGTTCCCATTCCAACGATCTTCGCCGCGAGGGGGGAAGATCGCGGCTACCTGGCGCTTGTGGAACGGGTACCCTGCCGCCACTCCCCCCGAGAGGAGGACCGCGTGGCCAGCCAGGAGAATCCCCCCACCCAGTCCGAGGTGCTCGGCTACTTCGACTCGCTCTCCAACTGGGGCCGCTGGGGTCCCGATGACCAGCTCGGCGCCCTCAACTACATCACGGCCGAGAAGCGCCGTGCGGCAGGCGCTCTGATTCGCGAGGGCGTCGCCGTCTCCTGCGCCTGGGACATCGAGACCACCCCCCGCCCGGACCACATGTTCGGCGTGCCCCAGCGCTACATGGTCGCCAGCGGCAAGGACCCCCTCGAATTCGGCCGCGGCGGCTCTGCCCTCGAGGTCATGAGCTTCGCCTTCCACGGCGCCACCATCACCCACCTCGACGGCCTCAGCCACATCTTCTGGGACGGCAAGATGTACAACGGCAAGCCCGCCGATCTGGTCACCGCCCAGAAGGGCGCCGAGGAGTACGCCGTCACCGCCCTGGGCGACGGTATCGTCACGCGTGGCGTCCTCATGGACATCCCCGCCCTCGACGGACGTCCCTGGCTGGACCCCGGCGAGGGCGTCTTCCCCGAGCACCTCGAGGCTGCCGAACAGCGCCAGGGCGTGCGTGTCGGAACCGGAGACATCGTCCTCCTCCGCACCGGCAAGGGCCGCCGCCAGCGCGAACAGCCGGAGGGCCCGTCTGCCGCGGGCGGCTGGCACGTGGCTGCCCTGCCCTGGCTGCACGAACGCGAGGTCGCCGTCATCGGCGCCGACAATGCCCAGGAGTCTGGCTCACCCGGCTACGAGGCCCTGCCCGTGCCTGTCCACTTCATCGGCATCGTCGCCATGGGCCTCCACCTCATCGACAACTGCGACCTCGAGGGCCTCGCCCGGACCTGCGAACGACTCAACCGCTGGGAGTTCTTCCTCAGCATCCAGCCCCTCCGCCTCGAAGGCGGCACCGGCAGCGCCGTCAATCCCGTCGCGGTGTTCTGAGGCCCTGCCCCGGCGGAGGCGTCAGCGACTCGCGTTCGCCGGCTCGAACGTGACGTGCAGGTCGATCAGGCCGAACATCCGGCCGGGAATGTGGCGGTAGGTGTTCTTCTCCTCGTCAAGGCCAATCGACTCGAAGCGATCGAGCCAGGCGTGCACCGCCAGGTTCTGCTCCAGGCGCGAGAGCCCTGCGCCGGGGCAGTTGCGTGGCCCCTGCGAGAAGGTGAGGTGGCGGCCCGGGTTCGGGCGAGCCAGGTCGATGCTGTCAGCCTGCGGGAATGCCTCTTCGTCCCGGTTCCCGGCGCCGTAGCGCACGTGCAGGAGCGAGCCCGCCGGGATCTTCACCCCCTGGAACTCGACGTCCCGCGCGACCAGACGGCTTGAGCTGCCCTGGGTCGGTGCGTACACGCGCAGCGCCTCTTCGACGAAGAAGCGCACCTTGCTGCGGTCGCGCTTGAGCTCCTCCCAGACCCCGGGGTTCTGGGCGAGCAGCAGCCACTCGGACGTCAGGGCGAACTGCGTCGTCTCGTTGCCGCCGATGTGCATCCCGAACGCCACCGACACGATCTCGGCGTCTGTCAGCTTGCGCCCCTCGTAGTCGACCTGGGTGAGGAAGGTGAGCATGTCGCTCCCGGGATTGCGCCGCTTCTCGTCCGCCTGCTCCTTCAGATACTGCTGGAACTCGACCAGGGCCTGCGCGTTCTCGACCTCCTCCGCGGGTGGCAGCTCGTCCTTGTGGTTGATGAAGTAGACGAAACGGCGGACCTGCGCCTCCTCGAACGCCTTGAGCTTCGGCATGTCCTCCAGCGGCAGTCCGAGAATCGTCGTGATCACCCGCTGCGGGAGCGGCTGGGCGAACTCGGTCACCAGCTCTGCCCCGGTCCGGTGCTCCCAGCCGTCGAGCAGCGTGTCGACCTGCGCCCGGATCATGTCCGCATGCTGGTCGGCGCCGACGGGCCCGACCCACGGATCGGTGAGCTGCAGGCGGTGCTGCTTGTGGGATTCAAGGTCCGGGCGCAGCGACTCCCGTGCGTCGGCCGGCGTGCCGTACCCGGTGTCGCGGAAGATCTCCGTGGCCTCGTCGCTCGCCTGTCGCAGCTGGGACGGCGGGAACGTCTCCGGGTCCCGGATGATGCGGGAGATGTCCGCGTACTTGGTGATCACGTAGGCATCGGTACCGGGGGTCTTCCCGCCTCCCGGGATACGGAGCACGGGTGATTCCTCGTGTAGCAGGGAGTACGAGTCGTACCAGTGCTCCTGCGACCCGGGGGCGAAGAGGTCCACCTCCTCGACCTTCATCGGGCACGCCATCTCGGCGTTCAGCATCTTCTGATCGTGTGCCGAAGCGGTGGTCATGGCTCAGAACTCCCTCCGCCGGGTTCGCCGACCGTTCCAGCCAACCCCGATCGCAACCGGCGTACGGCCCATTCTATGCCGCCCGGGAGCGACCCAAGGGGCCAGTGCAGCGCCGGAGCGCTCAGAAATGGCGCACACTGTGCGGAGATCCGCAGCCCTGAAGGGGGACGGCCAACGCGGTCCTGTCGCAGGGCGCGAACGGACGGAGGAAGCCATGTCGCTGACCACGTCTTCAGCTCAGGGGTCGACCCCGGACGACGCCATCATCGACGCGAGCGACTTCGACTCCCCCGGCTTCCTCGCAGACCCACATCCCCTCTACCGCCGGCTGCGTGCGCACCACCCCGTCTACCACGACCGGCTGCACAACCAGTGGCACGTCACGCGCTACTGGGACCTCGTCGAGGTCTTCCGGGACGAGGAGGCCTTCGGCACCCGACCCCACAGCTACGAGACCGACGGCGTGCTCGGGCCGACGATGCTGAGCCTCGGCGGCGCCGAGCATGCCGCCCAGCGCAACCTCGTCGGTGACGCGCTCGTCGGGAAGAAGCTCGATGCGTTCACCCCCATCGTCCGGGACGTGGCCCGTTCGCTGGTCGAGACGTTCGCGGACCGCGGCCACGTCAACCTCACGCAGGAGTTCACGAGCCAGCTCCCGATCCGCGTGATCATGACGATGCTCGGCCTGCCCATGGACGACTTCGCCCTGTTCCAGCGCTGGTACCGCCAGTTCATGATGGGCATGGGCTGGGCGGACGACACGCGCGCAACGGCCCTCAAGGCGCGAGCCGAGTACGAGGAGTACATGACGCCGTTCCTCGAGGCGCGGCGCGGCAACCTCGGCGAGGACCTGACCTCGCGGCTCATCCGCGAGGGCGTCCCCGACCCGGCGATCAAGACCTTCGTCTCGCTCCTCCTTTCAGGCGGCGGCGAAACGACCGACAAGGCCATGGGGAACATGTGGTGGAACGTGCTCCAGGAGCCCGAGCTGGTGTCCCGGCTCGAAGCCGACCACTCCCTCCTGGACGCCTACTTCAGCGAGACCATGCGCCACTCCCCGCCCGTTCACCGGGAGGACCGGGGCGCGACCCGTGACGTGGAGCTCGCGGGCGTCGAGATCCCGTACGGGGCCGTCGTGCGGTGCTGGCTCGCTTCAGGGAACCGCGATGAGGCGGTGTTCGAGGATCCCGATACGTTCGATCCGTTCCGTGGTGACCTCTACTCCGAACGGGACCTGCGTGCCGGCTACTTCCGGGACGGGCTCTTCGGCCACCTCGGCTTCGGTCTGGGCCGGCACTTCTGCATCGGCTACCAGCTCGCCCGGCGGGAGGCGGTCGTCGGAGCCCAGGAGCTGCTGAGGGTCATGAAGGAGCCGCGCCTCTCGGGCGAGCAGTTGGATGTCATCAAGGCCCGCAAGCGCGACGGCAGTATCCGCTCAGTGGCCGACCTGCACGTCGAGTTCGACCCGCGCTGACCCTGCCCGCAGACAGGGCATCGCCGAGGTTGCCGGGAGTGCCCGGTGAGGAGCTGCGGCGCGTGTGGATGGCGGGCAGGGTGGGTAGCCCGCTGACTCGCGGCCAAGTGCTCCAACAGGCTCTTGCACCCCGTGCGAACATAGTCCAATATTGCGTCTCGCCTATTGAAGAAACTTAGGTGATACTAATTCACGCAGGATGTGACTGTGTCAACCACTCAAGCCGCGCGCCGTACTGCACCCATCAGGCGGGTCTGGATTCCCCTCACCCTGCTGCTCGCCCTCGTGGTTGGCGCTGTCGTCGCCATGGGCTGCTCCGATGGCGATGAGACGATCACCGTCTATTCGGGACGTAGCCAGAACCTCATTGGCCCCCTGCTCGAGCGGTTCGCCGAGGAAACGGGCATCGATGTCCAGGTGCGCTACGGCGGCTCCACCGACCTCGCCCTGCTCCTCCAGGAAGAAGGCGCCCGGACTCCCGCCGACGTGTTCATTTCCAGGAGCCCCGGTCCGATCGGGTTCCTCGCCGAGCGAGACCTGCTGGCCGAGCTGGACGGCGATGTCCTCGGGCTCGCCCCCTCCAGCCCGTCCGGCTACTGGGTCGCACTGACAGGGCGCCAGCGTGTGCTCGTCTACAACAAGGATCTCTTCGACCCGGCCGACCTCCCCACGTCCATCTACGAGCTCACCGAGGAAGAGTGGCTCGGGCGCGTGGCGCTGGCGCCCACCAACGGCTCGTTCCAGGACTTCTTCACCCTCTTCCGCCTGTCCGATGGCGACAATGCCGCTCTCGCCTGGCTGACGGCGCTTCACGACGGCGGCGCGCCCGTCTACCCCAACAACGTCTCGATCGTGCAGGCCGTTGCCCGTGGCGAGATCGAGATGGGGCTCGTCAATCACTACTACAACCTGCGAATCCAGGTGGAGGATCCCTCGACTCCCAGCGAGAACCACCACTTCAGGGACGGCGACCCCGGCGGCGTCACCATCGCCACTGCCATCGGCGCGACAGCCTCTGGCGACAAGGATGTCGCCCAGAAGCTGATTCGGTTCCTCACGAGCAAGGTGGCGCAGGAGTACTTCGGGCAGGCCAACTTCGAGTACCCGCTTGCCGTTGGGCTCGAGCTCGAAGGCGTCAACTCCGAGCCACCGGGTCCCGTCGACCTCGGCGAGTTCGACCGGCTGGGCACAAGCCTGGAACGCACCATTGAGCTGATCCGCGAGGCCGGCTTCGAGCCATAGAAGGGGCGGCCGGAACGGAGGAGTCGGGCGGGTGCGACCCCTCCTGGGAACCATGCGTGCCCGCACGCCTTCCCTACTTGCCGCCCGCACTTCCTTCGACAGCTGCCTCGGGGAGCGGTCCCGCACCGGGAGTTCGGCCCGCGAGCACCTCGCGCAGCCGCCGCCGTTCCAGCGCTTCGACCCTCGGCGTGAACCGTACCACCAGCACCAGGCTCGACGCTGCCACGACCGCCACGCCCATGTAGAGGAAGGCGTCCTGGAACGCGAGGCTCTCCATGCGGAACAGGAAGCCCGCCGCCACCGCGCCCGCGTTGCCCCCGGCGCCGACAATGCCGGCCACGGTCCCCAGCGCCTTGCGGTTGATGAAGGGCACGACCGAGAACGTCGCCCCCTCCGACATCTGTACGAAGACGCTGAAGACGAGCATGGCCGGGATCGCCAGCAGGAGCGCGTCCATGCGGGAGAAGAACATCAGGGCGATGCCCTCCACCAGGAGCACTCCCCCGAGGAACAGCACGCGGCCCCGCAGTCCGAAGCGAATTCCGGCGCGGTCGCCGAAGAAGCCCCCCGTCGTCCGGGCGAAGATGTTCATCAGTCCGAAGAGCCCCGCGACCACCCCCGCCAGTCCCACACCCATGCCGAAGCGGTCATGGAAGTAGAGGGCGGCCACGTTGTTGATCGTGAGCTCGACGCCGAAGCAGGCGCCGTAGATCAGGAACAACGCCCAGACGCGATGGTCTCGCGCAGCGGACCAGAACGCCCCCTTCGTTTCATCGGATTGGGGCAGAACGCCGCTGGCGCGCAGGTCGCGGAAGTCCCCATCGGGGGCGTCCCGGGTCACGCGGTAGTAGGCGATACCCGTCAGGAAGAGTGCAATGCCGGGCACGATCATCGCCACCCGCCAGCCCAGCGCTTCCCCCACCCCCATGGCGACGACCACGGTCAGGACAAGCGGCATCACCATCTGCGTGACGCCCCCACCAAGGTTTCCCCAGCCCGCTGTGGTGGCGTTCGCGGTGCCCACGATATTGGGGCCGAACATGACGGAGGTGTGGTACTGCGTGATGACAAAGGAGGCGCCGATGACGCCGATGCCCAGCCGGAACAGCAGGAACGTCTCGTAGCTCTGCGCGAGCCCGATGCCCATCACCGGCAGGGATCCCAGGAGCAGGAGCCCCGTGTAGGTGCGTCGCGGGCCGTAGCGGTCGCTCAGGTAGCCGATGACAAGCCGGGCGATGATCGTGATCGCGACGGACGCGATGATCGTGTTGCCCACCTCGGCCTTCGAGAGGTCGAGATCCTCGCGCACGACGGCCATCAGTGGCGCAATGCCGAACCACCCGAAGAAGGCGAGGAAGAAGGCCGCCCACGTCATGTGGAACGTGCGCATCTGCATGCTCTTCAGGCTGAACAGGTCGATCCGGGACGCCTTGTTCCGGATTTGGGCTGTGTCCAAGTAATGCCTCCAACTGAAACCGGTCTCGGTCTTGGGAAACGGTAGGAGCCCCGCGTTTAAGGCTGTTTGCAACCAGGTGAACTCCGCGAGAACACGGTGTGTCGCCCGCGTTTCGTGCCAGGCATGTTTCGTGACGGCTCGTAGAGGACGCGGCGCAGGCCTCCACCGGCGGGCTGCCGGGTCGGGTGCGGCGACCGGAGGAGATAGCGGTGACTAGAGCGGTTCCACCCGGACGGCGGCGAACTTCAGCTCTGGTTGCTTCGAACGCGGGTCGAAAGCCTCGCTGGTGACCGCGTTCACGGGCCCACCCTCGTGCCGCAGGGCGCCCCAGTGAAACGGCGCCCAGACCGTGCCCGGACGCACCCTCCGGTCGACGCGGGCGCGTGCCTCGAAGCTGCCCCGGCGGGAGCTGACACGGAGGGGCCGGCCGTTGCGAACGCCCAGGGGACGGGCGTCCGCGGGGTGGATCTCGAGCACGGGCTCGACCTCGCTCTTGTTGAGCTTGGGCACGTCGCCCGTGCGGGTCATCGTGTGCCACTGGTCCTTCACCCGCCCGGTCACGAGCGAGAGCGGATAGCGCTCGGTGAGGGCGTCGTCAGGCTCCCGATACGTGGGAACGTGGAAGCGCGCGCGGCCGTCCGGCGTGGCGAAGGGCGCGCCCTCGAAGAGCCGCGGGCGTTCGCGGCCTCCCTCGGGAAGGGGCCACTGGATCCCGCCCGAGGAGGCCCGCAGCAGCTCGTAGCTGACACCCGTGATGTCGAGATCCTGTCCCCGCGTGAGCTCCCGGTACTCGGCGAATATCTCCTCGACACCGCTGTACGAGAACGCTTCCCCGTATCCGAGGGCGGTGGCGACACGGCTGATGATCTGCCAGTCCGGGAGCGCCTCCCCGGGCGCCTCCCCGACCGCATCGAGGAGGCAGATTCGGCGCTCGCTGTTCGTCATGGTGCCGGTGCGCTCGGACCACTGCGCCGCGGGCAGGAGGACGTCGGCCAGCTCGCCCGTCTCCGTGGGGTGGTAGGCATCCTGGACGATCACCAGCTCGGCCTCCGCGAAGGCGGCGCGTACGCGTTCGCTATTCGGAAGCGAGGCGACGGGGTTCGTAGCCGCCACCCACACGACCTTCAGCTCACCGCGTTCCAGCGCCTCGACCATCTCCGAAGCGGTCACCCCGGGACGCGAGGAAATCGAACCGGCAGGCACTCCCCAGGCCGCTTCCACATCCGCCCGGTCCCGGGCGTTGGCGACGAGGCGGTGGCCGGGCAGGGTGGGCGCGAGGCCGCCCGCCTCCCGGCCTCCCATCGCGTTCGGCTGCCCCGTCAGCGAGAACGGCCCGGCGCCGGGGCGGCCGATGTTCCCAGTCGCGAGCGAGAGGTTGATCAGCGCGAGGTTCTTGTCGACGCCCGACGTGCTCTGGCTCGCGCCCATCGTCCACAGCGTGAGGACGGGGCCGTTCGAAGCGATGATCCGTGCGGCGTCGACGATCTCCTGGGCCGCGAGCCCCGTCAGGTCGGCGGCGCGCTCGGCGGACCACCCTGCGAGCGAGGCCGCCACCTCATCCCAGCCGTTCGTGTGCTCGGCGATGAACGCTTCGTCCACCCCTCCGGCGAGCCGTACCTCGAAAAGCAGGGACTGCAGGAGAGCAACGTCGGTCCCCGGTTTGACCGGCAGGTAGAGGTCGGCAATCTCGGCGGTGCGCGTGCGCCGCGGATCGACGACGATCACCTTGACGTCGTCGCCGCCGCGGCGCTTCCGCGCCTTGATGCGATCGAACAGGATCGGGTGGCAGGCCTCGATGTTCGCCCCGAGGATGAGGAACGTGTTCGCCTGCTCGATGTCCGCGAACGAAGCCGGGGGCGAGTCGCTCCCGAAGGCGAGGTTGTAGGCGGCGACCGTGCTGGCCATGCAGAGACGCGAGTTCGTGTCCTGGTTGTTGGTCCCGATGTAGCCCTTGGCGAGCTTGCCGAAGAGGTAGTAGTCCTCCGTGTGGAGCTGGCCCGAGCCGTAGAACATGACCGAATGCGGGCCGTGCCGCTCGATTGCCGAACGGATGCCGCCGGCCACGCGATCGATCGCCTCATCCCAGGAAGCGGGGGCGAGGGCGCCACCCTTGCTTCCGCGAATGGCCGGCCGCAGGAGGCGGTCCTCTGACTCGAAGATGGCGGGGAGAAGGGCGCCCTTCGCGCACAGCCGCCCCCGGTTCACCGGATGGTCGGGATCGCCCTTGACCTTCGCGACCACCCCATCGCGGGCCTGGGCCAGGACCCCGCAGCCTGTCCCGCAGTAGCAGCAGATGGAGCGGAGCCAGTCCGTGCCGCCGCGTTCTCCCGGCACCGCCGGCTAGCCCGCGGCCTCGGAGCCGGATTCGCGAACGCGCACCGCCTCGCTGCCGCGTAACGACCGCAGGGCGCCGGCTACGGTCTCGGGGAGGTCGTCGACGAGCACTCCCGTGGTGACCCGCTCGCCGAGGGCGGCGTCCTCCCCGAGCTTCCCGCCCACGAACAGGTCCGCGGCGTCAACGATCGCCTCGTCCCGGCGGACGCGGCTGCCCAGCAGGCCGATCTCGCCGGCCCGGTGCTGCCCGCACGCGTGTGGACAGCCCGACATCTGGAGCCGGACGGGCGCGTCGATCTCGTAGCGCGCGTCGAGGGCGCGAGCGAGCTTGAGCGCTTCGCCCTTCGTGTCGATCAGGCTGAAGTGGCAGAACTCCGTCCCCGTGCAGGTGACGACCGAGCGCATCCAGGGCGATGGTTCGGGGCTGAACGTCTCCAGAAACGGCTCCGCCAGGAGGGCGTCCAGGCGGGACTCGCGCACATGCGGAATGAGGACGTTCTGTTGCACCGTAAGCCGCAGCTCCCCCTCGCCGTCCTTGCCGGCCAGGCGACCGAACTCGATCAGCTGGTCCCCCGTGATTCTCCCGACCGGGACCAGGCAGCCGACGATGCGTCGTCCCGGCTGCCTCTGCGCGGTCACGCCAATGTGGTCGCCACCGTCCCGCCTGGTCGCCGGCACGCCTGCCTGCTCCAACGGGCGCCCAGAGCGTTCGCCCACCACCTCGCGGAAGCGCTCTATTCCCCACTCCTTCAGAAGCACCTTCAGGCGCGAGGTCCGCCGGGACTCGCGAGGACCGTGGTCGCGAAAGACCTCGAGGACGGCGGTTGCCAGCGGAACCACGTTCCCCGGCTCGACGAAGACGTCCAGGGGCTGGGCGTACATGGGCTCGCGGCCACCCATCGCCCCGCCCACCAGGACGTTGAAGCCGGCAGTCTGACTGTCGCCGGCCAGGGCGGGAACGAAGGAGAGGTCGTGGGTCTGGGCGTGAATGCAGTCGTCCCGGCAGCCGGTGATGGCGAGGTTGAACTTGCGCGGCAGGTTGCTGAAGGCCTTGTGCCCGATGATCGCCTGCTGGAGCCGGACCGCGAGCGGGCGGCTGTCGATCAACTCGTTGGGATCGAGGCCGGCGACAGGGCATCCCACTACGTTGCGAACGTTGTCCATGCCGCTCTGCTGCGAGGTGAGACCGGCAGCGGACAGGCGCTGGAAGATCCAGGGCACGTCCTCGATCTCGATCCACCGCAGCTGGATGTTCTGCCGGGTCGTGATGTCAGCCTGACCCCGTCCGCAGCGATTCGCGATCTCGCCGATCGCTGCCATCTGCTCGCTCGTGAGAACGCCGTTGGGAATCCGCAGCCGGAGCATGAAGTAACCCGGTGTCGCCTTGCGGTAGAACAGCCCGTACCACTTGAGGCGTTCGAAGTCGTCCGGGTCTATGGCGGAATGCCCTTCCCGCGCATATCGAAGCAGGTCGGGAAACACGTCGAGCCCGTCCTTCGCCTGCTTCAGTGCCTCGATCTTGTTCGCCATCGACGCCGTACCTCGCCCTTCACGGTCGGCGATGGGTGTTGCGACGACATGACAGGCCGGTAAACGTTGGATGAACCCATGCTCTCGCCGAGCTACCCGATCGAAGCCCGCCCAGGAGGAAGAAGTCCACGCCGCCTTGAAGTTGGCTGCCGAGCAGGGATTCGAACCCCGACCAAAGGCTCCAAAGGCCCGTGTGCTACCGTTACACCACTCGGCAGAGCGCGGGTGCGTGAGGCTGGTGCCGAAGGCCGGACTCGAACCGGCACGGGCTTAACGCCCAACGGTGTTTGAGACCGTCGCGTCTGCCAATTCCGCCACTTCGGCTGCTGCTGACCGTAGACCTGTCGCGCGCGCCCGGTCAAGGATGGACCGCGGCGGAGAAGGCGTGGAGCGGAAGACGAGGGTCGAACTCGCGACCTCCTCCTTGGCAAGGAGGCGCTCTACCACTGAGCTACTTCCGCGCGCTTCGCGAGTATAGCAAAGGCCCTACCTATGACCCGGGGCCCGCAGCTTCACCCATCGCGGCGCTAACTGTTCCGAGGCGGCCGTCGGAGCCGGCCTGGAAGATCAATCGCCCAGGCGGGAGGTGTAGCCCAGGGCGACCACGTCCTCGACGTACTGGCTCCGCCAGCCCGCGTCGGGAACGCGCACGTTGTGGTCGCGGAACCAGCGATGGATGCGGAGGTACTCTTCCTCCATGCGCGCGCGCCAGCCGTCCTCCTCCCGGAACGTGTCCGGGTCCACCTCTTCGAGCTTGCGCGACATGTCCGCGAACTCGATCTCCGCCTCTTCCTTCCAGTACGTCGAGAGGTAGTCGAGCGACTCCTCAAGGTTGCGGCGGCACTCGTCGAGCTGGACGCCCATCCAGCCCGCTTCCGTCATGAGCTGGCCGTTCACCCGGTAGCGATTGGCGCAGGGTTCGCAGACCACCACCAGCTTGCGCGCGTCGCAGTCCGTCTTGTCCGTGCAGTCCTGGCAGCGAGCGGCGAACTCTGCCGCGTCCGTGCTGCGCGTGTAGCCCACGATCATCTCGTCGCCGAGCGCGTCGCAGGCCTGGCAGGCGAGCGTGCCCGCCAGGATTTCGTTGATCGTCTTGTCCCAATCCACCGACATCAGCGTCCCTCTACCCCCTGGGAGTCCCTCGTGAGCCTATTCGGCAGTATACCAACCGGCCTGCCCCGGCATTTCCTCGATGCCGACCGTCAGCCGCTTGATGTTGGATGCCCCGTGCTCGGTCAGGGCCGCCCGCAGGCGCAACGCGAACCACTCCGCCAGCCGTTCCGCCGTCGAGTTGTCGATGGGGAGCGCCGCCACGTCCGACTTGGGGAAGACGTAGCGCTGGCCCTCGTACGAGATCTCCCAGTCCTGCTCGCCCTCCTCGATCGTGAGCATGCGGCTCTCGAGCTGGAGCACGAACTTGTGGTCGAGCTCGTCGGCGATCGCCTTCGTCAGCCGCTTCAGGTCGCCGAAGTCCCATACCCACGAGTCCTCTGTGAGCTCGCCCTCGACGTCGACCATCACGTCGTAGTTGTGGCCGTGCAGGGGCTCGCACTCCCCCAGGAACGTGGCGAAGTGGGCGGCGGCGAAGCGCAGCCGGTTCCGTTCGACGGTAACGCGGCGGGTGACGGTCATGGTGCGGCCTCCAGGTGGCGATCGCTCCCGATCGTCGCACCCTTGAGCCGCACACGCTCGCCGGAAGGTTTAGCCGCGGCCCAGGAGCCCTCCCGCGTCCATCGCGAAGATGCCCTGCATGTCCCGGTTGATGCGGAGCTGCAGGTAGGCGCGAAGCTTCTGGATGTGCCCCGGAGCGTCTTCCCAGCCCTCGCCGTCGAGCTTGTGCAGGTGGCCGATCGCCTCTGTCAGCAGTTCGCTCAGTTCGCCGTAGCTCTCGTTGATAGCCGCGAACGGCGGAATCTCCGGGAACTCCGGCGCCGCCGACACACGCTCGCCGATGGCGCGCAGCCCGTCGGCCGACTCGCCGTCGCGCGCGGCGGCTGCCTCGGCCGTCTCGGAGAGCACGCGCGCCATGCGCCCGCACTCGTCCGCCATCCACTGCTGCTCCACCGGCAGCCGCCGCTCAACGGAGAGCAGCATCTGCTGGATCATCTGCACCGTGACCCTGGCCGCGTTGGTCTGCAGCTCCGGCATGACGTCGCGGTCGAGGCTCTCGCGGATCAACTCCAGCACCCGGGGCGAACTTGGATTCGTGAACATTGCTCCTACTCCTCCGCCTCGGGGTAGCCGAGGATCATGCAGTAGCCGGGCTGCGCCGAGACCAGCGGCTGCAGCATGTACGTGCTCAGGAAGTTCTGCGCCTCGCCGTCGAGGCCGCGCCGCACCGCGTCCAGGATCGGCGCCGCCAGGGCTGCGGACGAGAACACCTGGAAGAAGCCGACGTCCTCTTCCGTGATGGGGATGCCGCTCAGCTTCGAGTAGTGCTGCAGGAAGCCGCCGTCCGCCTTCACGCTGCCGGCCAGGTCGAAGCCGGTGATGCGCGAGAGTTGGTAGAGCCAGCCGATGTCCTCCCGCGGGTCGCCCACGTGCGCCGCCTCCCAGTCGATGACGCCCGTGATGCGCCCGTTCTCGTAGAGGAAGTTGGAGGGCTGGTAGTCGCCGTGGCACATCGCCAGCGGCACCGGTTTCGGCAACTGGTTCGGAAGGCTCGCGTACATGTCGAAGAAGACCGGTAGCGGGTCGAACGCGATCTGCTTGTAGCTTTCCATGAAGAAGTCGATCGAGCTGGTCATGTACGACTCCCAGCTCGACGCATCGATGCCGACGCCCCGCGCATCGCGGAAGTCGCCCTCCGGGTCGAGCACGTCGAGCGAGGTCGCGTGCAGCTCGGCGATGCGCTCACAGAAGTCCGTCGCCACCGCTTCCAGCTCGTCTTCGTTGCCGGGCGCGAACAGGGGAGTCAGGTCCGCGGTTCCCCCAACCCGCTCGATGACCATCGCGGGGCGGTCGAGCGCCGCGCCTACTTCGTCGAGGAAGTAGGGCGTCGCAACCGGGATGCCGGTCCGCTCCCCCACCCGCTGGGTGATCTGGAACTCCAGGCGCCGGTCCGTCGGCAGGATGTCCTGGTCGGGGGGCGGGTCGCGACGGATGATCAGGGGAAGCGTCTCCGTGCTCCCGCCGCTCTCGACGACGGCGTCGGCGCTGTACGTTTCCTGCGAGTAACCGCCCGCCAGCAGCTGGAAATTCTCGACCCGCACCGAGTCGGCTTCCGGCCGCTCTTGCTGAATGAATCGCTCAAGCTGAGCCTCCATGGGTACCCTCCGCCGCGGAAGTCTACGGCGGTGTTCCCTTTAGCTCAGCCGACGATGGCGAGCCCCTCCCCGCGGAGGTCGTGGGCAGCGGCGATGCCCTGGCCCGAGACCACCGCCAGGCACGCCCGACCCGTCCACCCGTCCCACGCGGCCAGCGGCTCGAAGGCCAGCCCCTCCGCCCGCAGCGCCTCCCCCAGGCTGTCGGGAGTGCGCGACTCCGCGTACAGCGTCCCGTCCGTGTCGAGCGCCCAGCGGGCCGCATCGAGCGCGTCCTGCGGGTCGGCACTGCCGCGCAGGACCGCGTCCAGCACCTGTACGTTCGTCTGCGGTTGGCGGTGCGCGCCAGGCGTCCCCCCGACGGCGACCAGGTCCCCGTCGCGCGGCCCGGAGGCCTCCCCCGCGAGCGGCAGGTCGGGAATCGACGTGACGATGTAGTTGTGGAGGGTGTGCATGGGGCGCTTCCCGCCCGCCAGCTCGTTCGGATGCCCCTCCTCGATGCTGAAGCCGCGCATCCGGTTGTTGAACACGACCCCCGTGCTCGCCGAGAGCACCCCGCTCCCCCAGGCCGAGAACACGGACTGGATCAGCGAGACCGCGTTCCCTTCCCCGTCGATCACGAGGAGCGCCGTCGTGTCGCCATCGCCGCCGCTGGCGACTCCCGCCCGTGCCGACGCCCCGCCCGCCCGCAACAGCGCGGCCGCGTCGAAGCCTGTGACACGCGGGTCGCCCGCCTCGGCGTCGACGGCGGCGAACGCCTCCCGCAGCGCTTCGACCTGCGTCCCGATGCCGCCCTCCGAGCGCGCCAGCCGTTTCAGCGCGAGCATCGTCACGAGCCCGCGCGAGGGCGGCGGCTGTGTGTGCACATGCAGGCCCCCGAACTCGACCGACACGGGCGTCACCCACTCGGCGGGGGCGCGCCAGTCGTCCGGTGTGAACGCGGCCCCCAGCCCGTTCAGAGTTGCCACGCAGGCATCCGCGACATCGCCCTCGTAGAACGCCGCCGCCCCGCCCTGGCGCAGCGTGGCGAGCGTCGCCGCGAGCTCCGTCTGCAGGACGTGCTGCCCGCCGTCTCCCGCCACGTGCCCGAACCTCGCCTTGAACGCCCCTGCCGGATAGACACGCTCTCTCCCCACCTGCACCGCCCGCGCCAGCGCTCGCGACGCAGGGAATCCCTCCCGCGCGATGCGCTCCGCATCCTCCAGCACCCGCGACCATGACAGCCGTCCGTACCGCTCGTGCAGCGCACCCCACCCCGCCACGCACCCCGGCACCGTGACCGCCAGCGCTCCCGTGTCGGGGATGCCGCCCAGATCGCGGTACGCTGCTGCGTTCGCGGCTGCCGGCGCCGGACCCGAGCTGTTCAGCGCTTCGACGGCGCCCGTCGCCGCGTCGTACACGGTTGCGAATGAATCCCCGCCGAGGTGGCTCATGAACGGCTGCGCGACCGTTAGCACGGCCGCCATCGCGACGGCTGCGTCGGCGGCGCTGCCGCCCTCGTGCAGCGCCCGCTGCCCGGCGGCAGCAGCCAGCGGGTGGTCGGCGATGACGCAGGTGCGGGAGCCCCGCAGCGCCCCGCGCCGCGGGCCGTCGCCCCCCGCGACCCCTTCGACGCCCTCGCGTCCGCCGCCCGCCGGCTGGTCCGTCACGCCGTCCTCCCGGCCTAGGCTCCGCGCAGCAGCTTCAGGACGGCGTCTGCGTTGTCGGCGGCCTTCGCCCGCTTCCAGACCTTCGTGAACGTGCCGTCGGGCCCGATCACGAAGGTCGACCGCGTCATGCCGATGCTCTTCCGCCCGTACAGCGTCTTCTCGCCCCACGAGCCGTACTCCGTCGAGACCTTCGCGTCCTCGTCCACGAGCAGGGGGAAGGGCAGGTCGTACTGCTCCCGGAACTTCGTGTGGGAGGCCGCGTTGTCCGTCGAGACTCCCAGCACGACCGCGCCCTCGGCCCCGATGTCCTCGTGGTTGTCGCGGAAGCCGCAGGCCTGCTTCGTGCAGCCCGGGGTGTTGTCCCGCGGGTAGAAGTAGAGCACCACCGTCTTCCCGCGATAGTCCTGCAGGCGGTGGGTCTTCCCGTCCTGGTCTTGCAGCTCGAAGTCGGGGGCTGTGTCGCCCGCTTCCAACGTGATCGGCATCGCTTCCTCCTGTGTCGCCGCTCGCCTAGCGAATCACGCCGGAGACGCGCTCCGCGTGGATCCGCAGGATCACCCGCCGCTGCGACTCCAGCCAGGCGGGCAGGTCCTCCGGCTCCGTGAAGCCCGAGCCCTTGATGTTCTCGAACACGAGGTGCGTGGCGTGCTCCAGCCCCTCGCGCTCGATGTCGCACCGCCCCTCGACCGTTACGAAGTTGAAGGGCGCTGCGTCGTTGAACACCGTGATCGTGACGCGCGGGTCGTTCTCCAGCGTCTTCACTTTGAGCGTGGGCGCGGTCGTGCTCACGACCAGCGTGTCGCCCTCGCGCGCGTACGCCACCACCGAGCTGCTCGGCTGCCCGCTCTTCCGCACCGTCGTGATTACGGCCCAGCGGTTCTCGCTCACGAACCGGTCGAATGCCTCCGTCCCGATCATCCGCGCCTCCTTCTGTCCGGCCTTGCCACCGGCTCGCCCTATTCTCGCGAACGCAGGGGCGGCGGTCACGCGCCCTGCCGCCGCCCTACAATGGCGCCCGACCTCAGCACGGGAGTCCCCATGTCCGAGCTTCCCGCCTTCACCCTCACCGACGGCGACGGCCGCGAGCGCGCTTTCCCTTCCGGCCGCCCCTCCCTCCTCGCCTTCGTCAAGGAGGACTGCCCCACCTGCGGCCTCTCCATGCCCCTTATCCAGGCCGCTCACGAGGCCTTCGGTGCGGCCGTGGACGTCCTCGCCATCGGCCAGGAAGCGGAGGGCAACGCCGTTCTCGTCGACCGCCACGGCCTCACCGCCCCCATGCTCGACGACAGCGCCCTGCACACCTCCTACGCCTACGACCTCGACACCGTCCCCACTCTCATCCTCACCGGCCCCGACGGGGCCGAGCAGAAGCGCTTCATCGGCTTCGGCCGCGAGGACTGGCAGGACCTCTTCGGCGACCTCGCCGCCATCGCCGGCGTCGATGCCCCCGACCCGGGCTGGGACGAGTACCCCGACTCCCGCCCCGGCTGTGGCTCACGCTCGGTCGAGCCCGGCATCGCCGAGCGCCTCGCCGCCGAGGCGGAGGGCAGCCCTCTCCGCGCCCGCCGCATCGACATCGGCGCCGGCGACGACCTGCACGAGTTCCTCTTCGACCAGGGCCTCACCGACGGCCTCCCCGTCGTCCCCCCCACCGCGGAGCGTGTCATGCGCATGCTCGAAGGCACCACCCGCGACGCTCAGGACGTTGTCGCCGTCGTTCCCCCGAACCTGGCCCCCGCGACCGTCGAGAAGGTCGCCATCAACGCTGTCATGGCTGGTTGCAGGCCCGAGTACCTGCCCGTCGTGATTACCGCCATCGAGGCGTGCGTGACCGAGGAGTTCAACGCCCACGGCGTCTGGGCCACGACGATGGGCGCCGCCCCGGCGATCGTCGTCAACGGGCCGATCCGCCACCACATCGGCATGAACATGCGGCTCGGCGCGCTCGGCCAGGGGACCCGCGCGAACGCGGCTATCGGACGCGCCGTGCGACTCGTGATGCGCAACGTCGGCGGCGCGAAGCCGGGCGGCACCGAACGCTCCACCCTCGGCACGCCCATGAAATACACCCTCGCCTTCGCCGAGTGGGAGGAGCGCAGCCCCTGGGAGCCGATGCACGTCGAGAAGGGCTTCGAGCCGGACGACAGTGTTGTCACAGTCTTCCCGGCCACCAGCGGACCCCAGCTCATGGTCGACCAGACCGCCCGCACCGCTCGTGCGCTCACCGGCATCCTCGGCCTCACGATGGCCGCCGTCGGCAACCCCCGCACCCCCACCGGCCACGTCCTCTTCGTCGTCTGCCCCGAGCACGCCGACACCATCTGGCGCGACAAGTGGAGCAAGCAGCAGGTCCGCGACTACATCCTCGAGGTCACGAGCATGCCCCTCCGTGACCGCCTCGCCAACGCCGACGCGGGCGGCATTGAGCCCTCCCAGTTCGGTCCCGACGGACCCACTGGGGAGCAGCTCGACAAGCTCTACTCGAAGTTCCGCGGTCCCGAGTTCATCCACATGGTGGTGGCGGGCAGCGAGGCCGGGAAGTTCTCCGCGGTCCTGGGCGGTTGGGCGAGCTCGCCCGTCAGCCGCAAGATTGAAAACATCCCGTAACGAACCGGCTCCGTTTTCGCTGGCGCCTTCGGGAACCGCCGCCTACGCTGGACAGGCGGGTCGGAGAACGGCCCCGGAAGAGGTACTGCCATGAGTGGCGCGATTGGACCCGGCAGCGAGGGCATGAACCTGGAGCACATCAAGACGTGCGTCCGTTGCGGCCTCCGCTACGACTGGCGCCGGTCCTCGAGCGCGTCCCTCAAGATGACCTACTGCAGCCACCTCTGCGAAGCCGCCGACCTCGGCTTCACCCTCGAAGCCCTCCTGCATGCTCAGCCTGCCGCTTCCACCGAGGTTGAGGCGGAAGAGCCCGAGACCGCCGCGATCTAGCGGCGCCCCCCGCCGCTCCTACGTGACCAGCGGCGTGTCCTCGCGGTTTGCCCACTCATACATCGAGCCGTCGTACACGCGCACGTCGTCGTAGCCCAGCAGCGTCAGGGCGAAGGCCGAGTGCGCCGCCCGGATGCCCCCCTGGCAGTACGTGATCGTGCGCGCTCCCGGCGCCACCCCCGCCTCCTCCAGCAGCCGCTGCATCTCCTCGGCGGGCAGGAAGCGGCGCGTGTCCGAGCGCTCGACGAGGTCCGTCCACTCGAGGTGCCTCGCCCCCGGCACGTGCCCGACACGCTTGTTCCCCCGCGAGTTCGACCCGTCCCACTCCCCGTCGCTGCGAACGTCGAACACCGTGCACGAGTCCGAGTCGTGCTCCGCGATCAGGTCCTCGGCGCTCGCGTGCAGCGACGCCACCGGGCGCGACTCGAAGGTGCGGGCCTCCGGGCGCGTCGCGTGAAACGTGACCGGACGCCCTTCCGTCAGCCAGCGGTGCCAGCCCCCGTTCAGGACCTTCGCGTTCGTGTGGCCGTAGTAGTTCAAGACCCACCAGAGGCGCGCCGCCACGAGCGCGTTGTTGTCGTCGTACGTCACGACCGTCGTGCCGGCATCGACCCCGAGCTTCCCCATGAGCGCTGCGAAGTCGTCGGGCGGCATCACGAACATGCCCGCGCCGCCCTCGCGCTCGCCCTGCTCCTTGATGTAGTAGTGAACGGGCAGGTGGACGGCCCCCGGGATGTGGGCGCGGCGGTACGCCTCCAGCGTCGCGCAGTCGATGATCCGCACCTGCGGGTCGTCGGCGTGTTCCGCGAGCCAGTCCGGCTCGGCGAGCAGCTCCGGTCGGGCGTACGGCATCGCTCACTCCTCGCGTCGAAGGTCCCGCAGAGGATAGGCCGGGCGACCCCGCCCCGCTACGCCAGCAGGTGCTCCTCGAAGTACGAAACCAGGCGCCGCTCCATGTACTCCAGCCCGGCCGCGTCGCGGGGCATGTGGCGCTCCTCCGGGAAGATCTGGATGTCGTACGGCTTCTGCGCCGCCGTCAGGGCCGTGATCAGCCGCGCCGTGTGCCGGAAGTGCACGTTCTCGTCGACCATCCCGTGGACCAGCAGCAGCTTCCCCGAGAGGCCCCCCACGTGCGTCGTCACCGCCCCGTCGCGGTACCCATCCGGGTTGTCCTTGGGCGTCGACATGTACCGCTCCGTGTACCCCGTGTCGTACCCGTCCCAGTCGACGACCGGCGCTCCCGCCACCCCCACGCGGAACACCTCGGGCGCGCGCATGAGCGACATGCAGGTCATGTAACCGCCGTAACTCCACCCATAGATGCCGACCCGCTCCGGGTCGGCGAGCCCCTCCGCCGCCACCTGGTTGACTGCGGCCACCTGGTCGTCCACCTCGATCGTGCCCATCCGCCGGTGCAGGTGCGCCTCGAACGCGAGCCCGCGGTTGGCGCTCCCGCGGTTATCGACCGCCAGCACGGCGAAGCCCGCCTGCGCGAGGTACTGCGCCCGCAGGTCGACCGTCAGCGCCCAGTCGTCGAGGACGCGCTGGGCGTGGGGCCCGCCGTAGACCGACACCACCAGCGGGTGCGGCCCCTCCCCCTCCGGCCGGTAGAGCGCGCCGAACATGGGCGTGCCGTCGGCGGCTGCCATCGCGCGCAGCTCCGGGGGCCGGAGCCCCTGCCCGGAGGCGGTCATGCCCGGCTCCTCGTGCAGCGTTGCGAGCACCTCGCCCCCGTCCGTGCGGCGCAGGGTCGTCACGGCTGCCCGTTCCCGGGACGAGAATGTGTCGACATACGTCGTCCCGTCCGGGGCGACCACGCAGCCGTGTACCCCCGCCTCGCTCGTCAGGTGCTCCACCTCTCCGCCGTCCAGCCCCACCCGGTAGAGGTGCCGCTCCACGGCCCCCTCCCGCGTCCCGCTGAAGAACACGGCCCGGCCAGCCTCGTCCACCTCCGCGATGCGCGTTACCACCCATTCCCCCGCGGTCAACTCGCGCGACTCGTTGAGGTCGGCGTCGTACAGGTAGAGGTGGCGGAACGCCGTCCGCTCGCTCGACCACAGCAATTCGCCGGTATCGAGGAAGCGGAAGTCGCCAAGGTTCAGCCACGGCTCGCTTCGCTCCTCGAGCGTGCGCAGCACCGTTCCCGTTTCGGGATCGAACAGGTGCAGGCGTAGCTCCGTCTGCGCGCGGTTCAGCACCATGCCCGCCAGCACCCCGTCCGGTCGCCAGACCACGCGCGGGAGGTAGATGTCGTCCTCGTCCCCGAGGTCCATCCAGACCGGCTCCCCGCCCTTCGCCGGCACAACCCCCAGCCGCACGCGCGCGTTCGGCGCCCCCGCGAACGGGTAGCGGTGGTGCTCGGTGTCGAGCGCGTCCTGCCCCTGGTGGACAATCGGGTAGTCGGGAATGTGCCGCGCGTCGACCTCGACGAAGGCGATGCGCGAGCCGTCCGGCGACCACCAGAAGCCGTCGGATTGCCCGAATTCTTCCTGCGCGATGAAGTCCGCGAGCCCGTTCGTGAAGCCGTCATCCGCACCACTCGTGAGCTGCCGCGCTTCCCCGCCCCCCGACGGCATCGCGAACAGCTCCCCCTCCCGCACGAACGCGAGTTGCGTGCCGTCGTTGGTCAGCCGTGGCGTAATCGCCCCCTCCGCCCCCGCGATCGCAACCGGCTCCCCATCCCCCGCGATGAGTCGCGGTCCCTCGCCTCCCGGCAGCAGGATGGTGCGTTCCGACGCCTTCGTGGCGAAGCGGTAGTCGGTCACGCCCACGTCGCGGAGGCGCGCACGCTCGCGGCGCAGCTCCTCCTCCCGCGAGATCGGCCCGCCCCCGCCCGCCGGCCCCGCCAGCGCCTGCCGCTCCCCCGTCGCGATGTCGTACAGCCAGAGGCTGCGGACGAGCCCGCCGTCCTCGCTCGCGAGGGAGGTGATGCCGCTGCCGTCCGGCGTGAACGACCAGCGCATCGGCCCGCCCATGCCCGGCCGCGGGTAGCGCGCGACCTGCTCGATCGAGATGCGCTCGTATGGAGCGGTCACGCCTGTAGCCCCTCGGCGCGGAGCCCCTCAATCGCGTCGAGCGACTTCGGTGTTGCCGCCGACAGCACCTCCGCCTCCGCCTCCGTGACCAGCACGTCGTCCTCGATGCGGATGCCGCCGAAATCCAGCATCCCGTCGACCCGCTCCCAGTCCACGTCGTCGCGGTACCGCTCGCGCAGTGCCGGATCCTCCAGCAGCGGCCGGATGAAGTAGATGCCCGGCTCGATTGTCACGACATAACCGGGCTGCAGGGGCAGATCCGCCCGCAGGTACCGCAGCGTCGGGCGTTCGCTCGGCATCCGGCCCTCGAGGCAGCCCCCCGCGTCGTGCGTCGCGAGCCCCAGCATGTGCCCGAGCCCGTGCGGGAAGAACAGCGCCTGCGCGTCTCGCTCGACCAACCCCTCTCCGTCACCCCGCAGCAGCCCGAGGTCGACGAGCCCCTGCGCGATCTCGACGCTTGCCGCGAGGTGCAGGTCCTTGTATTCGATCCCCGGGCGCGCCCCCGCGATCGCGCGCTCCTGCACGCCCAGCACGAGCGCGTACAGGTCGCGCTGCACGCCCTCGAACCGAGGACCGACCGGGTACGTGCGCGTCACGTCGCTCGCGTAACCGCCCACCTCCGCCCCCGCGTCCACCAGGATCAGTTCGCCGTCGCCGAACTCGCGGGCGGTCGGCGTGGAGTGCAGCGTCGCGGCGTTCGGCCCACCCCCTACGATCGACCCGTAGGCGGTGCGCTCCGCCCCCGCCCGGAAGAACTCGACCTCGATCTCGATCTGCAGCGCCCGCTCCGACATCCCCGACCGCGCCTTGTGCAGCCCCGCCATGTGCCCGAGGTGCGTGGCGTCAGCCGCCTGCCGCATCAGCGCCAGCTCGCGAGGGTCCTTCGCGCGGCGGAGTTCCGCCACCACTGCACGAAGACGCTCGTTCTCCTCCTCGTCCGGTGCAAACTCCAGGCCCGCCCACGACTCCACCCCGTACTCCGCCCCCCGCAGCGTGATGTCGTCGTTGCCGATGACCGCCAGCGGCTCGCCCCGCCGCCGCTCCAGCCACCCCCCGAGCTCGGACGCGGGCTGCACGCGCTCCAGTCCGGAGGCTTCCTCCACCGCCGCCATTGACGGTCCGTCGCCGGTCCACACCCGCTCTGCCGCATCCGGCTGCGGCACAAACAGCGTCCAGCCCTCGCCCGCGTCGAACGCCAACACCCCGCCCGCCTGCCCCACTCCCGAGAGGTAGTGGTGCTCCGGGTGCGCGTGGTACTCGTGGAACTGGTCCGTGCCGGCGATCGGCAGCATCAGCCCCGCCGGCACGAGCACGACGCCCCGGTCGAGGTTCCAGCGCTCGGCCGCTCGCTCCCGCCGCTCGGCCACGAGCGCGGCCACATCGTTCTGCTGCATGCCCGCAGTGTAGCGATCTCGCCTCGGTCCCCGCCCGCGCCGGTGTACGCTGGACGGGACCTCCCCGATGCGGCAGGGGATGCCATGAACGCCCGCGCCACCAACCTCGCCCTCTTCTTCCTGCTTCTGCTGGAGCTGGTGTCCGGGCTCGCCAGCTTCCTCGCCGGCAGTCCCGAGGGTCGCTGGGTCTTCTGGCTGCACAGCGCGGGCGGGCTCTCGATCGTCGTCCTGCTCGTGTGGAAGTGGCGCATCGTCGTGCGCTCCTTCGCCCGCCGCGGAGCCGGCCTCTGGTCGCTCGCGCCCGCGCTCCTCGGCGTGCTCTTTCTGGGCATCCTCCTGACCGGCCTCTGGTGGCTCGTTGTCGGGCGAGGGACCCTGCTCGTCCCCTGGTACGGCGAGATGCGGCCGCTCGTGCTGCACACCATCCTCGGCCTCGCGCTCGTGCCGTTCTTCGCCCTGCACGTCCTGCTGCGTTGGCCGCGACGACCTGCTGCCGCCTTCGCCAGCCGCCGCGCCGTCCTGCGACTCTTCGCCGTCGGAGGAGCGGGGTTCGCGCTCTCCCGGGGCCTGGCCGCCGCCGCCCCCCACTCGGGCCCCGACCGGCGCTTCACCGGCTCCCGCGAGGAGGCCAGCTTCACCGGCAACGCCCACCCCGTCACCAACTGGCTCTTCGACAACCGCCAGCGCATTCCCGTCGACGAGTGGCGCCTCGAAGTCCGGGGCGAGGTGCGTCAACCCCTCACCCTCGACTACGACGAACTGACCGCCCTCGCCGAACGTACGCGCCGCGCCACCCTCGACTGCACCGGCGGCTGGTACACCGTGCAGGACTGGAACGGTGTCCCCCTCTCCGCCGTCCTCGAGCGCGCCGGCCTCACCGACGATGCCCACAGCGTCGTTGTCACCTCCGCCACCGGTTTCAGCCGCCGCTTCGGACTGGGCACGGTCCCGCGTCTGCTGCTCGCCACGCAGGTCGGCGGCGAGCGGCTCAGCTCGGGCCACGGCTTCCCCGTGCGGCTCGTCGCCCCCGGCCGCCGCGGCTACAACTGGGTGAAGTGGGTCGTGAGCATCGAGGTCAGCCACCGTCCCGGCTGGTGGCAGTCGCCCCTCCCCACGCAGTAGGGTCGGCCGCACCCCCTATGCGAATCGGCGACTCAGCGATCGAAGTCCTCGTCTTCGACCTCTTCGGCGTCCTCATCTCCTTCGACGACGACCTCGTGGTCGCGCGCCTCGCGCGCCACTGCGCCGACCCCACCGACGCCTTCGAGCGGCTCCACAAGCTCACCGCGCGCCTCGACATCATCACCGGCGAATCGACGCTGCCCCAGGTCCACCGCGAGCTCGTCGAAACCCATGGCCTCACGCTGTCCCGTGCGGAGTTCGAGGCCGCCTGGCTGGACCCCTACCACGAAGCCATCCCCGGCATGGCGGCGCTTGTCGAAGCGCTGTCGAGGCGCTACCGGCTGGTGCTGCTCTCCAACGTCGACCGGGATTACTGGCAGGTCGTGCGGGCAATGCAACCGGAGCTCGAACACTTCGAGCTGCTGCTCGTGTCGGGGGAACTCGGCGGGGCGAAGCCGGCCCCGGAGGTCTTCCGGCACGTCTGCCGGGTGACCGGCGCGGAGCCGCAGCAGTGTCTCTTCATCGATGACACGGCCAAGAATGTCGATGCCGCCCGGGCGCTCGGGTTCCACGGCCACGTCTTTCGGTCCGGCCCCGAGCTGCGGGCGGCTCTGGAGCAGGCGAATGCCAGGGGGCTGCAGGCGCCGCCCGCCCGGTAAGCGCGTTTCCCGCCCTCTCGGTAGGATCGGCGGCGATGCCCCTGACCGAGTTCGGGCCCGTCCAGCACCTCTCCGCCGATGCCGTGGGCCAGCCGGGACAGCGCCGCTTCCGCCTGCGCGCCATCAGCCAGGGTGGCGCCTACGCCTTCGTCTGGATGGAGAAGGAGCAGCTGACCGCCATCGGCGAGGCCATCGAGACCACGCTCGAGCACGCCGAGGTCGACCTCGACCCGTCGGGTCCGAGGGGGCTCGATCCCGTCTTTCCCCTGCAGGCCAACCTCGACCTCGACGTCCGTGGCGGGCGCCTCTCCCTCGGCTTGAACGAAGAGACGCGTCACATCGTCGTCGTTGCCGCCGAGGGCGCCTCCGAAGCCGAAGGTGAGGCCATCTCGATCGAGTTCGATTTCGACACCGCCCGCCGCCTGCGCGCCCAGATCACCGAGGTGGTAGCCGCGGGTCGTCCGCCCTGTCCCTTCTGCGGCGCGCCCATCGACCCGGAAGGGCACGTCTGCCCCCGATCGAACGGCCACCAGCGCGAGGAGTAGCGTCCCCCGCTACAGCCCCCGCAGAAACGCGATCATCGCCTCGTTTACGGCCTCCGCCGCTTCCTGCTGCGTCCAGTGGCCCACGCCGGGAATCATGACGGCGTCGCGCAGGTTGGGGGCCGCCTGCTGCATCTGCTCGCGCCAGTTCGGCCCCATCAGCGACACCACGAGGTCGCGGTCGCCGCTCACGAACAGCGACGGCGGTGTGACCAGCTTCCCGTTGAAGGGCGCCATGAGCTCCCAGTTGCGGTCGATGTTGCGGTACCAGTTCAAACCGCCGCGGAAGCCCGCGCGCTCGAACTCGCCCGTGAAGACGTCGAGGTCGGCTTCGCTCAGCCAGTCGGGCAGGTCGTCGCCGGGATCCTGCATGGCGTCGAGGAATCCGGCTGTCTTCGGCAGCGCTGCCGCGGCCGGGTTCGGTGGGCAGTCCCCCGACGCCGTGTAGAGCAGCATTCGCATCGTTGTGCGCACGTCCGCCTCCAGTTCCGCCTCCGCCTTGCCCGGCTCCTGGAAGTAGAGCTGGTAGAAGAAGGTGTCCCCGAAGCGCTGCTTCATCCCCTCCGTCGGCGGGATCTTCCCCGACCATGCGTTCGGCGGGACGCTCAGCCCGGCCACGCCGCGGATCCGGTCGGGACGCAGGATCGCCGTGTTCCATGCCACGGGCGCGCCCCAGTCGTGCCCCACGATGACCGCGTGCTCCTCCTCCAGCGCGTCCAGCAGCCCGACGATGTCGCCGATCAGGTGGAGCTGCGTGTAGGCGTCGATCGCCTCCGGCGCGTCCGTCTGGCCGTAGCCGCGCTGGTCGGGAGCGACCGCGTGGAACCCCGCCTCCGCCAGCGCCACCAGCTGGTGCCGCCACGAGTACCACGACTCCGGGAAGCCGTGACACATCACCACCAGCGGCCCCTCCCCCGCCTCGGCGATGTGCATGCGAATGCCGTTCGTCTCCACGAACCGGTGCGTGATCTCGGTCATGACGTCCTCCCGCGCGCGCATCGTAGCCGCTCCCGGCGCAACGGAACTCGCTAGACTGCCGGACCATCAAGGAGTGATGGCATGCGGTTTGGCGTTCACTTGATCCAGCAGAACATCGAGATGGCGGAGCTCCGCCGCCTCTGGACCTGGGCCGATACCGCTGGCTTCGACTGGATCGACGCCTCCGACCACTTCTACGAAGCGCCCCTCGTGCACGAGAACCACGGCGACTATTGGGAGGGCACGACCATCATGACCGCCCTCGCCTGCGAGACGAAGAACCTGCGCATTGGCTCGCTCGTGCTGGGCATGAACTACCGCCATCCCGCCGTCCTCGCCAACGCCCTCGCCGCCATGGACCACCTCAGCGGCGGCCGCATCGAGCTCGGCATCGGGGCCGGCTGGTACGAGGACGAGTACCGCGCCTACGGCATCCCGTTTCCCTCCCTGGGAAAACGCCTCGACATCCTTGAGGAGGGCATCCAGGTCATCCGCCTCCTCCTCACGGAGGACCACGTGAATTTCGAGGGCGAGCACTTCACCCTCGAAGATGCCTGCTGCAACCCCAAGCCCTTGCAGGATCGCCTCCGCATCTGGGGCGGCGGCGTCGGGCGCAAGCGCACCCTGCCGATGATCGCCCGCCTCTGCGACGGCTGGAACGGCCCCTACCTGACCCCCTGGCAGTTCCGCCATCTCGCCCGTGTCCTGCAAGAGGCGTGCGACCGCGAGAACCGCGACTTCGACGAGATCGAGAAGAGCGTGAACCTTAGCTTCCACCTCGCCGCCAACGAGGCGGCCCGTCCCCGTGCCGAAGAGCACGCCCGCACGGTCTTCGGCGGCGCCATCGACACCTGGCGCGAGCGGGGACTGATCATGGGCACCCCCGACGAAGCGAAGGAGCTCGTCGCCGAGTACCAGGACCTCGGCTGCGACCTCCTCAACATCGCCATCCGCCCGCCCCTCGACTGGGAGGCGCTCGAGGCCTGGGCCCAGGAAGTCATCCCGGCCTTCAGCGAGGACTAATCCGCGCGAGTCGCCCATTACTCCGCCGGTGTGGACAATCAGCTCGGTGGTTGGGCTGACAAACCCCGGCTCATGGACGAGCCGATGCCCGCGTGACAAACCGCGGTGGGCCCACCATCCAACCTGAGCTGAATGCCTGCGGGGGGACCATGACTGCTGTTTCGGAGCCCGGCGCCCCGTGACCGCGCTCGCCGAGTCCGGTATCGCCAACGCCCTGCGGCGCAACATCGCCATCATCGCGCACGTGGACCATGGCAAGACAACGCTGGTCGACGCCATGCTGCACCAGAGCGGCGTCTTCCGGGCGAACGAGCGGGTGGAGGAGCGAGCGCTCGACAACATCGATCTCGAGCGCGAGCGCGGCATCACCATCATGGCCAAGAACACGGCCATCCGGCATCGGGACTGCATCGTCAACATCGTCGACACGCCGGGCCACGCCGACTTCGGTGGGGAGGTCGAGCGCACGCTGACGATGGTTGATGGCGTCCTGCTCCTGGTGGACGCCTCGGAAGGCCCCCTTCCCCAGACCCGTTTCGTTCTGGGAAAGGCCCTTGAACACGGTCTCCCCGCCATCGTCGTCATCAACAAGATCGACCGCAAGGATGCACGGCCCGCCGAGGTGCTCGATGAGGTGTACGACCTCTTCATCGACCTCGAAGCGACGGAGCAGCAGATCGACTTCCCCGTCGTGTACGCCAATGCCCGCGCCGGCGTCGCCAGCCTCGATCCGGACGAGCCGGGGCTGAACCTGCGTCCCTTGCTCGACGCGATCGTCGAGCAGTTGCCTCCGCCCCAGGGCGATCCGGAGGCCGCACTCCAGGTGCGGGTCGCGAATCTCGACTCAAGCGACTACCTCGGCCGCATCGCGATCGGACGAATCGTCAACGGGCGCGTTGCCTTGGGCGACGAGATAGCCGTGTCCAAGCTCGATGGCACAGTCGCGCAGACGCGGGTCACCAGGCTGTTCGTCTTTGACGGTCTCGAGCAGGCGGAGGTGGAGCAGGCGGCAGCCGGGGACATCATCTGCCTTGCCGGGATCGACGACATCACCATTGGTGAGACGATCACCGCGCCCGACGATCCCCGGCCCTATCCGCCCATGCACGTGGACGAGCCGACCGTCTCCATGATCTGCGGCGTCAACACGTCGCCGCTCGCCGGGCAGGACGGCCAGCACGTCACCTCCCGCAAGCTGCGTGAGCGTCTCGAGCGCGAGCTGGTGAGCAACGTCTCCATTCGCGTCCAGGACACGGACTCGGCGGACCAACTCCAGGTGATAGGCCGCGGTGAGCTGCAGCTCTCGATTCTCATCGAGATGATGCGGCGCGAGGGCTACGAGCTGCAGGTCGGCCGTCCCCGCATCGTCACCCGCGAGCGAGGGGGCCGGACCGAGGAACCGATCGAAGAACTGGTCATCGACGTGGCGGAGGAGTACCAGGGGATCGTCATTGAGCAGCTCAGCGCCCGTCGGGCCAGGATGACCCGCATGGTGAACCACGGGAGCGGCCGAGTCCGGCTCGAGTTCCTGATCCCGACACGGGGGATCATCGGGTTCCGTTCCCAGTTCCTCACCGATACTCGTGGCACCGGCATCATGAATCACCTCTTCGCCGGGTGGGAGCCGTGGAACGGCCCCATCGCCGGCCGCCTGACAGGCGCCCTCGTGGCCGACCGTCCGGGAACCGCAACCGCCTACGCCATCTTCAACCTGCAGGAACGCGGGGAGATATTCATCGCTCCCGGCACGCCCGTGTACGAGGGGATGATCATCGGCGAAAACGCCCGGCCAACGGACATGGACGTGAACGTCACCAAAGAGAAGAAGCTCACCAACATGCGGGCGGCCGCCGCCGACGAGGCGCTGCGCCTGGTTCCGCCCAGGCTCCTGAACCTGGAGCAGTCGATCGAGTTCATCAACGACGACGAGCTTGTCGAAGTGACGCCCGGCAACATCCGCCTGCGCAAGCGCATCCTGGGAGCGACGCCCAGGGCCAGGAGCCAGTCCTCCCCCGGCCGTTGACACGGAGCGTCGCGGCGGGCAACGTGCGCGCACAGTTACCGGAGGTACCCCATGGCTGACGATGCCTATGCGCCCGACCCCACCAAGGATCACGAAACCGTTTCCATCTACCCCATCGATGACGACGTCAAGGAAGAGCTGCTGAACACCGTCGGCGAAGCCGTCCTCAACTGGTCGACGAAGGACGGCTGGCCCGTGGGCGTGATGCACGCCGTCGTCTGGGCCAAGGGCTCCTTCTGGATGACCGCCGCCGCCCACCGCCATCGCATGGCCGCCCTTCGCCGCGACCCGCGCTGCTCCGTCGTCCTCACGAGCACGGGCACGCATCTCGGCCCCGGCAAGACCATCACGGCCAAGTGCCGCTGCGTCATGTACGAGGACCGCGAGACGAAGGACTGGTTCTACCACGCCCTCGCCTTCCGCCCCGGGGCCGACCCCGAGCAGGCCGCCGCCTTCGAGAAGAGCCTCGACTCGCCCCTGCGCGTCGTCATGGAGCTCGTGCCGGAGAAGTGGATCACCTTCGATGGCGCCAAGATGGGCATGGCCACTGCCGGAGTCCTCCCGGACGACAAGAAGGGCCCTCCCCTCAGCTCCGACGCCGTCCGCCTCGAGAAGGAGCTCAAGGCCCGCGGACTCGCCTAGCTGAAGCGCCGCCGCCCCGCGCGTCTTCCCCCGCTCGTAACCGGGGCGAGCCGCAGCGGCTCGTCCCGTTCACCGTTCCGCGCTACGGTCGTTGCAGACCTCTCGGAGGGAGGGTGCAGCCGTGCGTGTGGGAATCCTGACCGGTGGGGGCGACTGCCCCGGCCTGAACGCCGTCATTCGCGCCGTCGTGACCAAGGGCGAGCGCCGGTACGGCGACGAGGTCGTCGGCTTCCGTAACGGCTGGGCGGGCGTCATGGAGGGCGACGTCATGGCCCTCAGCGCCGAGAGTTGCCGCGACATCCTCCCCCTCGGCGGCACGATCCTGGGAACCTCGCGCGCCAACCCCTACGCCAACGAGGGCGGCGCCGGAGCCGTCCGGGCCACCCTCGAACGAGAGCGAGTCGACGCCCTCGTCGTGGTCGGCGGGGACGACACGCTCGGTGTCGCCGGGAAGCTCGCTGCCGAAGGCGCCCGCGTCGTCGGCGTCCCCAAGACCATCGACAACGACCTCGGCGTGACCGAGGTCACCTTCGGGTTCCACACCGCGGTCCAGACCGCCACCGAGGCCATCGACCGGCTGCGCACCACCGCCGAGTCCCACCACCGCGTCATGGTCGTCGAGGTGATGGGTCGCGATACCGGCTGGATCGCCACCTACGCCGGGATCGCCGGGGGCGCCACCGAGATACTCATCCCCGAGGAGCCGTTCAGCATGAGCGGTCTTTGCGAGCGACTGCTCGCGCACCACAACCGCGATGTCTCCGCCTCGATCGTCGTCGTTGCCGAGGGCGCCCGCCCGCAGGGCGGCGAAGTCATCACCCAGACGGACCAGCGCGACGCTTTCGGCCACGTGCGGCTCGGTGGCATCAGCCGCCTCGTCGCCGACGAGATCGAGGCCCGCACCGGCTTCGAGACCCGCCTCACCGTGCTCGGCCACGTCCAGCGCGGCGGCACGCCCACCGCCTACGACCGCGTCCTCGCCACCCGGTTCGGCATCGCCGCCATCGACGCCGTCCACGACGGCCGCTGGGGCCAGGCCACCGTCCTCCAGGCGAACGAGATCCGCCTCGCTCCCCTCACCGACCTCACCGGCGCCTCGAAGGGCGTCGACCGCGACCTCTACGAAACCGTCGCGGGCGCCCTCGTCTCCCTTCCCGGCTGAGGAGAGAGCGCCCCGGGACTTAGTTCTATTCGAACGTGAAATACCACACGACAAAGTAGTGCGTGGCCCATGCGGCGGCCAGCGCGAGCAGCACAGGTACCCACAGATGCCTCTCAGGAGGGCTTCTTCTCCACTGGAGCCCAAAGCCCCCGCGATGAGCATCGAGCCGGCAATAGCGGTACCAAGCGAGGCGCCAAACCCTTCATCCTCAAGTGCCAGCCAGGCGACTGAGAAGAGGAGAATGGGCGCGCCAAGGGTTGCCAGCACGCCCGACCAGATGTCCCGTGCGCGCGGCATGGCGCTACCGTAGCAGGAAGGCCCCCGATTTACCCCAGCCCCCAAGAGCCCAGAGCCAACGGCCAACAGCCCGCCCGCTATAGTCCCCCCATGCCGCCACGACCCTTCCGTATCGATGTCCCCGACTCCGTCCTCGACGACCTCCGCGACCGGCTCGGCCGCACCCGCTGGCCCGACGCCATCCCGGACACTGGCTGGGACTACGGCGCCGATGTCGCCTACGTCCGCGAGCTCTGCGACTACTGGCGCAGCCAGTACGACTGGCGCGCCCAGGAAGCCGCCCTCAACGCCTGGCCCCAGTTCCTCTGCGAGGTCGACGGCGTCGACATCCACTTCTGGCATGTGCGTGGCAACGGCCCCGACCCGCACCCCCTGCTCCTGACGCACGGCTGGCCCGGCTCCATGTTCGAGTTCCTCCACCTCATCGGGCCCCTCACCGACCCCGCCGCCCACGGCGGCGACCCCGCCGACGCCTTCGATGTCGTCATTCCCTCCATCCCCGGCTTCGGCTGGAGCGGCAAGCCCGCGGAGCGCGGCTGGGGCCCCTCCCGCATCGCCGCCGCCCTCGACGACCTCATGACCGCCGAGCTCGGCTACGAGCGCTACGGCGCCCAGGGCGGCGACTGGGGCGCCATCATCAGCACGCGCCTGGGCGCGGCCCACGCGGACAACCTGAGCGGCATCCACCTCAACATGGCCCTCGCCGCTCCCCCCGACCCGCCCACCGAGGCGGACGAGGCCGGACTCGCGTCGCGCCGCGCGTTCCAGGCGCAGGAGACCGGCTACAGCAACGTCCAGGGCACCAAACCCCAGTCCCTCGGCATCGCCCAGGCCGACTCCCCCGCGGGCATTGCCGCCTGGATCACGGAGAAGTTCCGCTCCTGGAGCGACTGCAACGGCGATGTCGAGTCGCGCTACTCGAAGGACACGTTGCTGACCAACATCATGTTCTACTGGGCGCCCAACAGCATCGCGTCGGCCGCCCGTATCTATTACGAGGCCCGCGCCGAGGGCGTTGGTGGCCGCATACCGCCGGTTGAGCGCATCGCCGTCCCGACCGGCTTCGCCGCCTTCCCGGGGGAGATCCTGAAGTCGCCGCGCCACTGGGTCGAAGCCGCCTACAACCTCGTGCACTACACGGAGATGCCGGCGGGCGGCCACTTCGCCGCTCTCGAGGAACCCGACCACCTCCTGCAGGACATCCGCGCCTTCTTCCGCCAGGTGCGTTGACGCTCGTAGCACGCAGTTCTGGGAGCGCCAGCAAGAGTCTTCCCGGCATCCATTGCGGTACAGAAGGGGATCGTGTAGTCTCTAGCTACCACCCTTATCGCTTCGCCGGTAGGGTCGAGACCGCCCTCGTGGCGGTCTCTGTCTTTGTGGGGATTGACGGTTGATCACCAACGTCTATGTCGACGGCTTCAACTTGTACTTCCGCGCTCTCAAGGACGGGCCTTGTCGGTGGCTCGACTTGCGAAAGCTATCCGAGACCCTCTTTCCCCAGGACGATGTCCGGCGGATCTCCTACTTCACGGCGCGTCTCGATGCCCGTCCCGGCAATCCCAATCAGCCTCGGCGCCAGCTGATCTATCTGCGAGCCTTGCAGACTTTGCCGGGCGTCGATATCTACTACGGATCCTTTCGGTCTGGCATCAAGCGGCGGCCGTTGGCGGAGGCCATACCGGGATTGCCCGCATATGTCCGCGTAAGAGACTCGGAAGAGAAGGGATCGGACGTGAATCTGGCTACACGCCTCCTGGTGGACGGCTTCACTGGGGAGTACGAGCAGGCTGTAGTCGTTTCGAACGACGCAGACTTCGCTGGCGCCATGCGCTATGTGCGGGACGGCCTCGGGCTTCGTGTCACCCTCGTCAACCCGGACTCGAAAACACCCAGTCCTGCCGAGCTTGCTGACTCCGCCACCTATGTGAGGCGTCTCTGGAAGAGCCACCTACGACGGAGCCAACTCCCTGAGGCCCTCGACGACGACGTTGGAGTGATCACGAAGCCACAGGGTTGGTGATCACTGGGCCACCTGGCTTAATTGCCCGAACCCCTCGCCCCCATGAACGCGCCCAGCCACCATAACCGCCGGTCGGGATATACTGCCGTGCGCGGAAATTCGCAGCGGATTCCGCAAGCGGCGGCATGCCCGGAAGGACCACGGAGAGCGAAATGGCCAGCCAATCGAAGCAGGAGTGGCTCGACGGTACGTACCGCAAGGCGGTCGAGCGCAACCCCGAGCGCGCCGAGTCGTTCCGCACCACCGGCGAGACCGTCCTCGACCCCGTCTACACCCCCGAGGACGCCTCCGCCAACGGCGACCTCGGCTTCCCCGGCGAGTACCCCTTCACCCGCGGCGTCCAGCCGACGATGTACCGCGGGCGCCTCTGGACCATGCGCCAGTACGCCGGCTTCGGCACTGCCGAGGAGTCGAACGAGCGCTACCGCTACCTCCTCGACCAGGGCCAGACCGGCCTCTCAGTCGCTTTCGACCTGCCCACCCAGATCGGTTACGACTCGGACGACGCCATGGCCATGGGCGAGGTCGGCAAGGTCGGCGTCGCCATCGACTCGATCGACGACATGCGGACGCTGTTCAAGGAGATCCCGCTCGACCGCGTCACGACCTCCATGACCATCAACGGCACGGCCGCCGTCCTCCTCGGCCTCTACATCGCCGTGGGCAAGGAGCAGGGCGTGCCCCTCGAGAAGCTCGGGGGCACGGTCCAGAACGACATCCTCAAGGAGTACATCACCCGCGGGACGTGGATCTATCCGCCCACGCCCAGCATGCGGCTCATCACCGACGTCTTCAGCTTCTGTTCGGAGAACGTCCCCCGCTGGAACACCATCTCCATCTCCGGCTACCACATGCGCGAGGCGGGCTGCACGGCCGCCCAGGAGATCGCCTTCACCCTCGCGAACGGCATCGCCTACGTCGATGCTGCCGTCTCCGCCGGCCTCGACATCGACGCCTTCGCCGGCCGCCTCAGCTTCTTCTTCGCCTGCCACAACAACCTGCTGGAGGAGGTGTGCAAGTTCCGCGCCGCGCGCCGTCTCTGGGCCACGATCATGAAGGAGCGCTTCGAGGCGAAGAGCCCCCGCTCGATGATGATGCGCTTCCACACCCAGACCGGCGGCGCCACGCTCACCGCCCAGCAGCCCGAGAACAACATCGTGCGCACCACCCTCCAGGCCCTCGCCGCCGTCCTCGGCGGAACCCAGTCGCTGCACACGAACTCGATGGACGAAGCCCTCTCCCTGCCCACCGAGAAGGCGGTCCAGATCGCGCTCCGCACGCAGCAGGTCATCGGTTTCGAGAGCGGTGTCGGTGACGTCATCGACCCGCTCGGCGGCTCCTGGTACATCGAGTCCATGACCGACCGCCTCGAGGCCGAGGCGCGCGACTACCTGAAGACCATCGAGGATCTCGGCGGCGCGCCCGCCGCCCTCGAGCAGGGCTTCCAGCAGCGCGAGATCCAGGAGGCTTCCTACCGCTACCAGCGCGAGATCGAGGAGAAGGACCGCGTCATCGTCGGTGTCAACGACTTCACCGTGACCGGCGAGGAGCCGCCCGAGCTCCTGCGCGTCGACCCCTCCATCGGCCAGCGCCAGGTCGAGCGCCTGCAGGCCCTCCGCGCCGAGCGCGACAACGCCGCCGCCGATGCCGCCATCGCCGCCCTCGAAGAGGGCGCCCGTGGCACTGAGAACCTGGTGCCCCTCATCGTCGCCGCCGTCGAGGCGCGCGCCACGCTCGGCGAGATCAGCCACGCCCTGCGCCGCGCCTGGGGCGAGTACCGCGAGATCGTGGTCGTCTGATGGCCGAGGACGACACCCGCAGCTACGTGGACGACCGCCGCCGCCTGCTCGGCGAGCTGGAGCTGGAGCGCAACCAGCTCCTGCGCAACATCGAGACCTGCCGCATCCGCGACATCGATCGCCCCATGATCGACGAGTGGTCCCTCAAGGACATCATCGGGCACGTCGCCAGCTGGGAGGCGGAGGTCGTCAGCGCCCTGCTCGACATCCAGGAGGGGCGCCGCGCCGCCATCCTCGACTTCGACGAGGAACGCACCGACGCCTGGAACCAGGATCACGTCGAGCGCAAGCGCAGCCTCACCTTCTGGAGCGTCCTCGAACAGCTCAAGGCGGGACGCGAGCGCCTGCTCGCCACCGTCGCCCAGTTCGACGACGCCGCCATCGGCGAGGAAGGCCGCGTTCCCAACCAGCTCCTGCAGGTCGTTGCCAACCACGACAAGGAGCACTGGCACATCATCGCCGCCTACCTCGCCGGCATGCCCGGTGTGCGCGAAACCAGCGCCGCCGGAAACAGCTAGCACCAAGAGGAGCCCTATGCTCAGCAAGGTCCACCACGTAGGCATCGTCGTCCGCAGCGCCGACGATGCGCTCGGCTTCTACCGCGACGCCCTCGGCCTGCCCGTCAGCGTCGACCGCGTCATCGAGGACCAGGGCGTCCGCGGCGTCCTTCTGCCCTGCGGCACCGCCGAGATCGAGCTGCTCGAGCCGACCCGCGACGACACGGGCGTCGCGCGCTTCCTCGAGGGCCGGGGCGAAGGCATGCACCACGTCTGCTTCGAGTCCGACGACTGTGGCGCCGACCTTCGCGTCGCCGCCGAGGCGGGCGTCCAGCTCATCGACGAGGCGCCCCGCGCGGGCCTCGCCGGCATGATCGGGTTCCTCCACCCCAGGTCGAACCACGGCGTCCTCATCGAGTACGCGACCCCGGTCGAGGAGTCGCACGTCGGCCCCAGCGACGACGCGCTCGCGAAGCGCATCGACCACATCGGCATCGTCGTCCAGGACATCCCCACCGCCGCCTCCACCTACGAGCGCCACTTCGGCTTCACCCTCGACCCCGCCCTCGGTGGCCAGAACGACGCTCTCGGCATCGAGAACGCCTTCATGCTCGCCGGCAACGCCCACCTCGAGTTCATCCGGCCCACTACCGAAGAGGGCCCTGTCGCAAAGTTCGCCGCCGAGCGAGGCGAGGGCTCGTTCCTCCTCTCGCTCGCCGTACCCGCTGCCGAAGCCGCCGTCGCCAACCTGCGCGATGGCGGCGCCCGCGTCGGCAATGCCAACGGCGGCGTCGCCTTCGTTTCACCCCGCTCGTCCTTCGGCGTCAACCTGCAGTTGGTCGAGCGATCCTGACCCCACGACACAGAGGAGCAGCACCATGACCGCATCTCCCGAGACCTCCGCCCAGGACGAAACCGGACAGAAGATCCGGGTTCTCATCGCCAAGCCGGGCCTCGACGGCCACGACCGCGGCGCCAAGATCGTCGCGCGCGCCCTGCGTGACGGCGGTTGCGAGGTCATCTACACCGGCATCCGCCAGACCCCGCAGATGATCGCCGAGGCCGCCCTCCAGGAAGACGTCGACGTTGTCGGCCTCAGCATCCTTTCGGGCGCCCACCTCGAGCTCTTCCCTCGCATCGTCGAGGAGCTCAGGTCGCGTGGACTCGACGACGTCACCCTCTTCTGCGGGGGCATCATCCCCGAGGAAGACACGGACGCCCTTGAGGCGATGGGCTTCAGCGCCATCTTTCGCCCGGGCACCAACACCCGCGACATCGTGTCGTTCGTGTACGACAACGCCTCATCCGGGTGAGCGACCTGATCGAGCGCTTCCTCGCGGGTGAGCGCCGCGCCCTCTCTCGCATCCTCACGCGCGTCGAGAACGGCACGCCCGAGGGGCGCGAGTACCTGCGCCGGCTCTATCCGCGCTCCGGACGCGCCCACACGATCGGGGTCACCGGCAGCGCCGGCTCGGGCAAGAGCAGCCTCACGGGCGCTCTCGCCGCCGAGCTGCGCAAGCGCGGCCACGAGGTCGGCATCATCGCCGTCGACCCCTCCAGCCCCTTCACCCAGGGCGCCATCCTCGGCGACCGCATCCGCATGCAGGACCTCGTCCTCGACCCCGGCGTCTTCGTCCGCAGCATGGCCAGCCGCGGGGCCCTGGGCGGCCTCGCCCCCACGATCGACGACGTTGTCGCCGTCATGGACGCCTTCGGCTTCCCCTACGTCTTCATCGAGACCGTCGGCGCCGGCCAGGACGAGGTCGAGATTGCCGGCACCGCCCTCTCGACCGTGCTCGTCAACAACCCAGGCACGGGCGACGACATCCAGGCGCTGAAGGCCGGGATCATCGAAATCGCCGACGTGCTCGTCGTGAACAAGGCCGACCGCCCCGGCGCCGACGTGCTCGTGAGCCAGCTCCGCGCCCTCCTCTCGCTCGCCCCGAGCGAGGGCCGTGACATCCCCATCCTCTCGACCGTCGCCACCACCGGCGATGGCGTCCCCGAGCTCGTCGACGCAATCGACGAGCACCGCGCCTGGCTCGACAGCTCCGGCGAGCTTGAGAAGCACCGCCGCCAGGAGGCGCGCCACCAGGTCCTCTCCGTCGCCCAGCGCATCCTCCTCGACCGGATCCGTCGCGGAACCTCGGAGGAAACCCTCGGTGAGCTGGTCGCCCAGGTTGCGGGGCGCGGCCTCGATCCCCACACGGCCGCCGAACAGCTTGTCGAGCAGGGCGAACTCGTGTGAGCGAGGCCCGCCAGCGCATCCGTGCTCGCTTCCGCAAGGGCGAGCGCGTGCGCCACATCTCCCACCTCGACGTGCTCCGCTACTGGGAACGGGCCATCCGCCGCGCCGGCCTGCCGCTTCTCTACTCGCAGGGATTTACGCCCCACCCCAAGATCGCCTTCGCGGCGCCCCTCCCCCTCGGGTTCATCGGCGAAGGCGAGATCATGGAGGTGCTGCTCCAGGAGCGCGTCCCCCTCGATGTCTTCGCAGCAGACCTCTCGGCGCAGTCCACTCCCGACCTCGAATTGCGCGAGGCGAGCGAGGTCGCCCTCGGCCTCCCCGCCCTCCCCACCCTCCTGACCTGGGCCGACTACCACCTCGCCCTCGACGGCGTCACGCCCGAGCACGCCGTCGAGTCGGTCAACGCCTTCCTCGCCACCGAGACCTTCCCCTGGCGCCAGGAGCGCGAGGGGAAGAAAGCCCGCGAGTACGACCTCCGCGCGGGCGTCGCCTCCCTCCGGGTGGACACGAGCGAGCAGCGCGCCGTCATCGACGCCCGCCTGAGCTGCGGACAGGAGCTGACCGTGCGCCCCGAGCAGCTCGTCGCCGCGCTCTTCCCGACGGCCACGGCCGAGCGCTACGTGCGCGTGGGGCTCGTGCTGGAGGAGCCCTCGGCCGCGCTTCAGGCCTGGCGCAAGAAGGGGCAGTACGAGTGAGGCTCACCCTCGTCCGTCACGGCGAGACCGCCCACAACCGCGACGGCCTCGGGCTCGGGCGCGAGGACGCGCAGCTCACCGACCTCGGCCTCCGCCAGACCGCCGCCGCCGTCGAACGCCTCTCGTCCGAACCCCCCGACCGCATCCTCACCAGTCCGCTCACGCGGGCCGCCGCCATCGCCCGCGGCCTCGCCGAGCGCACGGGCGCGCCCCTCGAAGTCCGCGAGGAGCTGACGGAGATGGATGTCGGCGAGACCGAGGGCCTCCCCTTCGCCGAGATGCGAGCGCGTTTCCCGGACTTCCTTCAGGCGTGGCGCCGGCCCGACCCTGCCGGTGTGCTCATGCCCGGCGGCGAGAGCCTCGCGCAGGTCACCGCTCGGCTCGAACCACTGGTCACCGAACTGCACGCTCTCCCCGACGAACACAGGGTTGTCGCCGTCTCCCACAACTTCGTGCTGCGCCTCCTCATCTGCCGCCTGCTCGGCCTCGAGATCGGGGTGTTTCGGGCCTTCAGCGTCGATCTCGCCTCCGTCTCCACGCTCTCGCTTCGGGCCGGCCAGGCCTCCCTCCGCTCTCTGAACGACCGCCGCCACCTCTCCTGGGACCCGAACGACCGCGCTTGAATCTTGAACGCCGCAAGCCTAATTTGGTCACATGCCTATCCCGGTGTTCACTAAGACAACCCTGTTTCTTCTGGTTTGTCTGCTGCTCGCCGGGTATTTCGTCTACACCGCCTCGTCGGGTACCGTCCGCCAGCGCCAGCAGAACGAAGACCACGACGCCGCGCTCGCCGAGATCGAGAATCTCCAGTCCAGGCGTGACCATCTCCTCGCCGTGTACGACTACGTTGTCTCCGACGCCTACGTTGAGCAGGCCGCCCGCCGCGAGCTTGGCTACATCCGCGCGGGCGAGACCGCGTTCGTCGTGCTCAGCCCTCCTCCCCCCTCGGACCAGGACCTTTCTGGCGAGTGGTGGGAGCGCCTCTTCCCCAGGTAGTGCCCGACCACACCCCCTCGCCCCTTGAGCGCGTCCGGCGCTTCGCCGAGCGCGAGCAGCTCTTCCGCAGCATGGAGAAGGTCGTCGTCGCCGTCAGCGGAGGGGCCGACTCCGTCGCCGCCCTTCTCCTCCTGCGCGATCTGGGCGAAGCGCAGGGCTTCGAGGTCGTCGCCGCCCACTTCGACCACCACCTGCGCCACGAGTCCGGTGGTGACCGCGACTTCGTGACCGATCTGTGCGAACGCCTCGACGTGCCCTGCATGACCGGCGAGGGCGACGTTCCCCTCGCCGCCGGGGAGATGCGGATGGGCATCGAGGAGGCCGCCCGCAAGCTGCGCTACCAGTTCCTCGCCTTTGCCGCCGAGCGCCAGGGCGCGGGCGCAGTCGCCACCGGCCACACCGCCGACGACCACGTCGAGACCGTGCTTCATCACATCGTGCGCGGCAGCGGCGTGCGCGGAATGCGGGGCATGTTGCCGGCCGCTCCCCTCCCCGGCATGCCATCCCTGCGGCTCATTCGCCCCATCCTCTCCCTCGCCCGCGCGGACACCGTCGCCGTCTGCAACGCCGCCGGCATCGACTACCGCGAGGACGCCACCAACGCCGAGCTCCACGCCACCCGTAACCGCCTCCGCCACACGGTCCTGCCGCAGCTGCGCGAGGAGAACCCCTCGGTCGATGCCGCCATCCTCGGGCTCGCCGAAAGCGCCCGCGAACTCTTTCGCACCGTCGAGCGAGAGGCCGACCTCGCCCAGCCCCGCGACCGCGCCCCCGGCGCGGTCGTGTTCGACCTCGACGCGCTCCGCTCGCTCGGCAGTGAGGCCCGCCTGCTCATCCTCGAACGCGAGGCGACCTTCATCAGGGCTGAGGCCGACGCCAACCGCACCCGCCTCCGCAACCTCGACGACGTCCTGTCGAGCGGCGCCGGCCTGGTCGCCTTCGGGGGCCTGACGGTCGAGGTCTCCGCTGGACTCGTGCGCCTCTCGGGTGAAGGTGACGAAGGGGACCAGCCCTTCGACGAGCAGTTCGTGAACATCCCGGGCATCACCCGCGCCGGCGAGCGTGTCCTGCAGGCCGCCACCGACCCCTTCCCGGACGACGCGGGCGCGCCTCCCTCCGCTGCCGTCCCCGCCGACCGCATCGAGGGCGCCCTCCGCCTCCGCGCCCTCGCCACCGGTGACCGGATGCAGTATCGCGGCCATCGACGCAAGGTCAGCGGCATCCTCAAGACCGCCCGCGTCCCCGCCTGGGAGCGCGGCGGGCTTATCGCCCTCGCCGGCCGCGAAGACGTGGTCGCGGTGCTCGGCGCGAACGCCGCCATCGCCGATGGCGGCGAGGAAGACGACTGCTACTACTTCCGGATCGCGCCTCCGCCCCCCGCGCCTCCGCCCCTACCCCGTGTGGACGGCGGGTAGTGTCCCGCTACGACGTGACGGAGATGGCCTGCCCGCTGTAGGTCCCCGTGGATGCTTCCCGGACAAGGAACTCCGCGAGATCGAGGCGGCTGATCCGTTCGATCTTCCCCTCGTTGGTTGCGACCACCCTGCCCGAGGCCGGGTCGTTGTTGAGGACGGCGGCACGGACGATGGTCCAGTCCAGCGAACTTTCCTTGGCGATCGCCTCCTGCGCGGTGTGCTCCGCCAGGATGTTGCGCAGGAACGTCCGGAATGCCACCCGCGAAAGGAGCGGGACCTGCCCCCAGCTTTCGCCCACTCCGGCGGCCGACAGGACGACGAGCCGCCCGACCCCATGTCGCGTCATGCCGTCGACCACGTTCTTTGTACCGGCCGTGAGCGTCGTCCTGTCGCGCAGCCCGTTCGCGCCGAGCGCGACTATCGCGGCGTCGTGGCCGGCCGCGGCCTCGGCGACCGCATCCCCGTCCATGACGTCGCCCTGCGCGATGCGCGCGCCGGCGCCCGGGTCGATCTTTCCGGGAGAGCGGGTGAAGGCCGTAACCTCGTGACCCTGTTCCAGCGCGCGCTTCCACACAGGCTGTCCCACGCCCCCGGTCGCGCCGAACACGATGAGCCTCATGGTCCAGCTACCCCGTGTGGACGGCGGGTAGCACTTCCTCGATCAGCCGCTGCGTCTGGGCGTAGGCGTCCGCGTCCGAGTCCGCCAGCGGGCGCAGGACGAACTTGCTGATCCCGCACGCGACGTACTCCCGCGCCCGCGCCACGATGTCATCCGCGTGGCCCACGGCGAACAGCGCCTCCGGGTCGAGCGCCGCGAAGCGGCTGTACGCCTTCGCCGTGCGCGCGATCGGCTCGTCGTCCCAGCTCCCGAAGCGGAAGGGGAACCCGGCCCCGTAGTGGTCCTCGTCGATCGTCCGCCCCGCTTCCGCCACCGCCGCCTTGATCTTGGTGACCACGGGCGCCACCTGCGCCGGCGTCTGGATGCCCGCCAGCCACCCCGTCCCCCGTAACGCCGTCCGCTTGATCGCGGCGTCGCTGCTCCCCCCGATCCACAGTGGCAAAGGCTGCTGCACGGGCCGCGGCGCGATCGACGCCGACTCGTACTGGAAGTGCTCCCCCTCGAACGTGACGTCGTCCTCCTCCCACAGCCGCACCAGCAGGTCGATCATTTCGTCGGCGATGGCTCCGCGACCGCGTGGCTCGCGGCCCGTCGCCCGCCACTCGGGCGCGTTCAGCGCACCCACGCCGAAGGCCGGCAGCAGCCGCCCGTCGCTCAGGTAGTCGATGGTCGCGCACTCGTTCGCCAGCACCAGCGGGTCGCGCAGCGGCAGCAGCACGACGTTCATCCCGAACTTGATCCGCGTCGTGGCCCCCGCGACCGCCGCCATCGCCGTCATCGGCTCGAGCGCGCGTTGCGGCCCCGCGAGCCGCTCGCTGAACCAGATCGAGTCGACCTCGCTCTCCTCGCACAGGTCGACCCAGCGGAAGAACGACTTCGGAGTCGTCTCCGGCAGCAGCGCCGCCCCCAGCCCGATGCGTACGCTCATCCCAGTGCCTCCGCGCGCATCCTAGCCCGTCGCGCGCTTCCCTACCGCGAGAGCCGCTGGAAGTACTCGCTGATGCGAGCGTGCAGCCCCGCCTCCGCTACGAGCAGCCCCCGCACGAGCGGTCGCGGCTGGTTGAAGTCGATTGGCTGGCCGGCCACGTCGGTCACGACCAGCCCTTTCGCCAGGCAGAGCGCCGCCCCCGCCGCCACGTCCCATTCCTGCCGCGCGTACCAGGTCACCACCACGTCGCCCCGCCCCTCCGCCACCAACGCCATCCGGTAGGCGACGCTCCCGACCCCTCGCGTGCGTGCCTGACCCGGGAGCGGCGGCACCTCTCCCAGCATGTCCTCGCCTCGCCCCACGAGCGCGAGGTAGCCCCGCTCCTGCCCTTCGCGCGGGACAGGCTCGGGTACCGGGTCCGGGCAGACGGCCGCGTGCATCTCGTCAGTCGCGGGGTTGTGTACGACGCCGAGCGCCGGCCGCCCTCCCACCACCAGCCCCACCGAGATCGCGTACTCGGGGTGGCCCTGCAGGTACTCCCGCGTCCCGTCGATGGGGTCGACCACCCAGACCCGCTCCCGGTCGAGCCGTTCCGCCGTGTCGCGATGCTCCTCGCTCAGCCAGCCGTCGTCGGGGAACGCCCCCGTGAGCTCCTCGTGCAGGATCTCCGCAGCATGGATGTCGGCCTCCGAGACGAGCTCGTAGCCGCCCTTCCGCCCGTACCGCAGCCCCTCTTCCCGCATGCGCGCGACCTCGCCGCCCGCACGCCGCGCCGCCTCGACCGCCACCTTCAGCTCCCGTTCCAGCACTGCCCCACTGTGGGGCCGCCGCTCCATCGGGGCAATCGCCAAAGGCGAGGCCCACGTACACTACCTTCGATGCCGAACCGTCTCGCGGGCGAAACCAGCCCCTACCTCCTGCAGCACGCCGAGAATCCCGTCGACTGGTATCCCTGGAGCGACGAGGCCTTCGCGAAAGCCCGCGAGGAGGACAAGCCCGTCCTCCTCTCCGTTGGCTACAGCACCTGCCACTGGTGCCACGTGATGGCGCACGAGTCCTTCGAGTCGCACGAGATCGCCGGCGTCATGAACGAGCACTTCGTCAACATCAAGGTCGACCGCGAGGAGCGCCCCGACATCGACGGCGTCTACATGACCGCCGTGCAGGCGCTCACCGGGCAGGGCGGCTGGCCCATGACCGTCTTCCTCACGCCCGACAAGAAGCCCTTCTTCGCCGGCACCTATTTCCCTCCCGAGGACGCCCACGGCCGTCCCGGCTTCCCCCGCCTCCTCCAGACCATCAACGCCACCTGGGACGAGCGCCGCGAGGACATCGTCAACTCCGCCGAGTCGATCAGCGACCAGCTCGCTGAGGCGTCCGCGCGCGCCGTTCCCGAGGAAGCGTTCGACCCGACCGTCACCGCCAGCGCCGTGCAGGCGATGCTGCGCTCCGCCGATGAAGTCTGGGGCGGCTTCGGCACCGCCCCCAAGTTTCCCGCTCCCGCCAACCTCGAGTTCCTCCTGTCGCGCGCCGCCCGCCCCGGCGATCCCGAGCACGCCAACATCCGCGCCATGCTCGAACGCACCCTCTGGGGCATGGCCAGCGGCGGAATGTACGACCAGATCGGCGGCGGCTTCGCTCGCTACAGCGTCGATGTCCAGTGGCTGGTGCCCCACTTCGAGAAGATGCTGTACGACAACGCCGCCCTCGCCCGCGTCTATCTGCACGCCTTCCAGCTCTTCGGCGACTCCGCCCATGAGCGCGTCGTGCGCGAGACGCTGACCTACCTCGAACGTGAGATGCTCCACGAGGAAGGCGGCTTCTACAGCGCCCAGGACGCCGACAGCGAGGGCATCGAGGGGAAGTTCTTCCTCTGGACCACCGCCCAGACCGAGAGCCTCCTCGGCGACGACGCGGAAGCCTTCAACCAGATCTTCGGCGTCACGCCCGAGGGCAATTTCTACGACCCCCACAACCCCGAGCTCATCGGCCGCAATGTTCTCTCCCGCCGCACCGACCCCTTCCCCGGCGCGAATACGTCCGCTGAGCGCATCGATGGTTGGCGGCGCACCCTCTTCGAGGCACGCTCCCGGCGCATCCCGCCCCAGACCGACGACAAGGTGCTGACCTCCTGGAACGGTCTCGCGCTTGCTCTCTTCGCGGAGGCCGCCCGCGTCTTCGATGACGCGCACCTGCGCGAGATTGCCGAGCGCAATGCCCGCTTCGTGCGCGAGCGCATGTGGTCGAACGGCGCCCTCCTGCATACCTACAAGGACGGCGTCTCCCGCATCGAGGGCATGCTCGAGGACTACGCCTACTACGGCCTCGGCCTCATCGAGCTCTACCAGCTCACGGGCGACCGCGACCACCTCGACTGGGCGAACGACCTCCTCGATGTCGTCGTCGCCCGCTTCCACGACGACGAGGGCGGCGCCTTCTTCGAGACGGCCGAAGGCGCCGAGGAGCTGCTCTTCCGCCAGAAGCCGCGCTTCGACCAGGCCACGCCCAGCGCCGGCGCCTCCACCGCCCAGTTCGCGCTCATGTTGCAGCGCTACGGCCTCCGCACCGACGGCGAAGCCATCGCCCGCGAGGTTGTTGGTGGTGTCCAGGGGCTCATCCTCAACGCCGCCACCGGCTTTGGCGCGACCCTGCAGGTCATGGACCTGCTCGCTGCCCCGCCGCGCGAGCTCGCCATCGTCGGCGCGTCCGGGGCGCGCGCGCCCTTCGAGCGCACCGTCGCCGATCGCTACCTTCCCGGTCTCGCCTTCGCCCCGGCCGCCGAGCCCAACGGCATCCCCTTGCTCGAAGGCCGCGAATCCCCCGAGGGCGGCGCCACCGCCTGGCTCTGCGAGAACATGGTCTGCCAGCTTCCCGCCGGCTCCCCGGAACAGCTCGGCGGCCAGCTCGACGAGACCTTCCCGCCAATCCCCGACTAGCACCCGGAGGCATCCCCATGACCGCTCCCTCTCCCGTCCTCGAAGTCACCGACGACACCTTCGCCGAGGCCGTCATCGAGGAATCGAAGAACCGTCCCGTTGTCGTCGACTTCTGGGCCGAGTGGTGCGGCCCCTGCCGCGTCCTCAGCCCCATCATCGAGCAGGTCGCCGCCGAGTTCGGCGAGGACGTGCTGCTGGCCAAGCTCGATACCGACCGCAACCCTCTCATCTCGACCGCGCACGGCATCCAGGCCATCCCCTCCGTCAAGGCGTTCGTCGATGGCGAGGTCGCCAGCGAGTTCGCCGGCGCCCTCCCCGAGGAGCACGTCCGCGCCTTCTTCGCCCAGCTCGTGACCTCGCCCGCCGAGGCGGCCGCCGCCGAGGCCGAGGAGCTCGCCGCCTCCGGCGACCTCGCCGGCGCCGAGGCGCGGTACCGCGAGATGCTGGAGGAGGACGACGAGAACGCCGACGCCCTCACCGGCCTGGCTGCCATCCTCCTCGAGCGCGACGACCGCGAGGGGGCGGAGGAGCTGCTGGAGCGCGCCGGCAGCGATCGCCGCGCCAAGGCCCTCCGCCACCACATCTTCCTCGCCGAGTTCTCCAGCAAGCACGACCCCGCGGAGCTGGAGCAGGAAGCCCGCCTCGACCCCGAGGATCCCCGCGCCCGCTACCGCTGGGGCGTGATGCTCGCCGCCTTCGGACGCTACGAAGAAGCCCTGGACGAGCTGCTCGAGTCGGTTCGTCTCGACCGGCGCTTCGCCGGTGACGCCGCCCGCAAGGCCGTGCTCGCCGTCTTCGACATCCTCGGCCTCGAGAGCACGCTCGTGCGCGAATACCAGCGCCGCCTCACGCAACTCCTCTTCTGAACCCCGCGCCCCGTCGCCTGCGGCAAATCCTGTGAAGGCTGGTCTATTGACCGCGCGCGTAGGAAGATGAGCGTTCGAAAATGGATGGAGAACCTCGAAATTATGATCATCCACATGGTCGAAGGCGCCTCGGATGAACAGACCGAGCGGGTAATCGACCGCATCGTCGGCGACTACGGTCTCCAGTGCCAGACCATGGTGGGGGCCGGAAGCCTGGTCATCGGCGTCAAGGGCATGGCCGGCATCATCGACGAGGGTCGAATCACCGAGCTTCCCGGCGTCGACCGCGTCATCCGCATCACCGAGAAGTACAAGGACGCCAGCCGCAATTTCCACCACGAAGACACGGTCGTCGACGTAAACGGCACGCTCGTGGGGGGCGGGAGCCTCACCATCTTTGGTGGCCCCTGCGCCATCGAGACCGAGGAGCAGGCCGTCGAGTCGGCCGTCATGTCCCGCGACGCCGGCATCGACATCCTCCGCGCGTTCGTCGACAAGTCCCGGACCAGCCCCTACGACTACCGCGGTCTCGAAATCGCCCGCGGCCTTGAAATCGTGAAGTCGATGAAGGCGGCGACGGGCCTCCCCGTCGTCTGCGAGCTCATCGACCTGCGCCACCTCGACGCATTCCTCGAGGCCGGTATCGACGTCATCCAGATCGGGGCCCGCAGCGCCCAGTACTCGCCCCTCCTCGAGGAGCTTTCCCGCATCCGCACTCCGGTCGTGCTCAAGCACGGTTTCGGCAACGACCTGAACGAGTGGCTCTGCGCTGCCGCCTACATCATGTCGGGCCTCGACCGGGCGGGGAACCACACCGGCGCCGGTAACCCGAACGTCATCCTCTGCTACCGCGGCATCCGCTCGTTCGAGTCCGAGACCCGTTTCGCAGCGGACATCTCGATGATCCCGCAGGTGCGCAAGAAGTCGCACCTGCCCCTCATCGCCGACCCCTCCCACAGTTCCGGTGACCGCTCCCTCGTTGAGCGCGTCTCCTACGGGTTCGTGGCGGCGGGCGCGAACGGCCTCGAGTTCGACATCCACTGCAACCCCGAGGAAGCCCTCTGCGACGGTCGCCAGGCCGTGCGCGAGGAGGCGGGCCGCATCGTGACCCATGCCCGCCAGATACATGCGCTGCTCGCCGAGAACGGCGTCGAGGCAGGCGTCGCAACGGCGGCTGCCGCCTCCAAGTAGCGGGACGGTTGGGCGGCCGTGCTCCTGAAGCGTGACACGCTTGAGGGCATTGCCGAAGGCCGCATCACGCTTGCCTTCCGCCGCTGGAAGCGCCCCACCGTGCGCGCCGGCGGCGAGCTGCGTACCGCCATCGGCGTCCTCGCCATCGACGCGGTCGATGCCATCGCTGAAGCCGACATAACAGGCGCCGACGCCCGCAGCGCTGGCTACGGCGGTCGGGACGACCTCATCGCCGAGCTCAACCGGCGCTCCGAGGGCGACGTGCATCGCGTCGCTCTCCGTCTCTCCGGCGACGATCCGCGCGTTGCCCTCCGCGAGCAGGAGGCCCTCGACGACGAGGCCGTCACGGCCATCGCCGCCCGGCTCGACCGCTTCGACCGGTCCAGCCGCCGCGGCCCCTGGACCGAGACGGTCCTGCGCCTCATCGAAACGTCACCCGGCGTGCGCGCCCCCGACCTCGCCGCCTCCCTCGGCCGCGAGGCCCAGCCGTTCAAGCGCGATGTGCGCAAGCTCAAGGAGCTTGGCCTCACCGAGAGCCTGGAGGTCGGCTACCGTCTCTCGCCCCGTGGTCGCGCCTGGCTCGCCACCCTCGACGGCGAGCGCTAGCCGCCGGGCTCGTCCAGCGACAGGTCCCGCTCGACCTCGCCCCGCGCCAGCTTCCCCAGGCGCTCCGGCAGCTCGCGCGTCCCGAACCGCCACGCCACCGCCTCCTCGAAGACTTCCGCCGTCTCCGTGGGTATCCCGCCCTCCCCGGCGAGGATCCACGCTCCTGCGAGCAGGCGCAGGTGGTACGCCGCCGCGCCGCCGTACAGCTTCTCGTCCGCTGCTGCCGCCTCCGCCGCCAGCTCCCGCGTGACCCGCTGCGCCAGAGCCTCCGCCGGTCCCGCCACCATCGGGTCCGCGTCCACCGTCCGCCCGAACGACGTCATCAGCCGCCCGTAGTTCTCCTCCGTGATCAGGGGCCGCCGCCGGAAGAGCCGCATCGCGCCATCATAGCGAGCCGCCCTCGCGTACCCTGAGCCCATGACCGAAGGCGTGACCGGCATCATCGTCGCCGGCGGCTTGAGCCGCCGCTTCGGCTCCGACAAGGCCTCCGCCAACCTGCGCGGCCGCCCCCTCCTCCAGTGGGTGCGCGACGCCGTCGCGCCCGTCGTCGACGAGATCGTGATCGTCACCGCCGCCGGCCAGACCCTTCCCCCCATGCACCCCGCCGTCCCCGCGACCGTCGTCGAGGACCGCGAGCCCGAGCGCGGGCCGCTGGCCGGTCTCGCGGCCGGGTTCGCCGTCGCGGCCGCCCCCGTCTGCTTCGCGGCCTCGTGCGATGCTCCCCTCCTCCGCACCGCCGTCATCGAGCGCATCATCGACGCCCTCGGCGACCATGACGCCGTCCTTCCCGAAATTGAGGGTTTCCAGCAGCCGCTCACTGCCGCCTATCGCCGCGAACCCTGCCTGGCCGCTGCGGAGGCGGCGCTGGCGGGCGGCGGTAACAGGGTCATCGACGCCTTCGCAGGCCTCGACGTGCTTGCCCTCGGCGAGGACCGGCTGACCCGCGTCGACCCCGACCTCCGTAGCTTCCGCAACGCCAACACGCCCGAGGAACTGGCCGCCATCGCCGCGCTGCTCGACTCGCCTCCTCCTGCCACTCCCTCCCCCCGCCGCAAGCGCGCCCGGGCCCGCACCAAGAGCCGCCGCCGCCACTAAGCCCCGTCCTGCGTACAATTCGCGGTCGGCGCCCCGCGACGGGGCCGATCGAAAGGACACGAGGCAATGAAGGTTGGAAGCGGATTCGGTGGTGGCTGGATCGGGGATGCAGCAGAAGGCGCGAGGCGCGCCGAGGAACTCGGTTTCGACTTCGCCAACGTGGCGGAAACCGCCCACGACTCGATGCTCGCCGCCACCCTCGCGGCGAATGCCACGGAGCGGCTGGAGATCGCCACCTCCGTCACGATCGCCTTCCCCCGCGTCCCCATGGTCCTCGCGATGCAGGCCTGGGATATCCAGCACCTGAGCAAGGGTCGCTTTGCCCTGGGCCTGGGCAGCCAGGTGAAGGGCCACAACCAGCGCCGCTTCAGCGTTCCCTGGGTGCCGCCCGCCCCGCGCATGAAAGACTACATCAAGACGCTCAAGGCCATCTGGAAGACCTTCCAGACGGGCGAGAAGCCGGACCACGTCACCGAGCATTACCAGTTCACGCTCATCAACCCCAACTTCAACCCCGGCCCCATCGAATACCCCGCCCCCAAGGTGATGCTCGCCTGCGTGGGCGCCGGCATGGCCCGCGCGGCCGGTGACGTCGCCGACGGCGTCTACCCCCACGGCTTCATGACCGACAAGTACATGCGCGAGGTGGTCCTCCCCAACATCGCCATCGGCCTGCGCCGCTCCGGCCGCACATGGGATGACATCGAGCTTTCCGGCGGCGGCTTCACGGTCTTCGGCGAGACCGAGTCCGAGATCGAGCAGGGCCTCGAGGCGCTGCGCCAGCCCATCTCCTTCTACGGCTCGACCCGCAGCTACCACGACGTCTTCGAGATTCACGGCTGGAAGGACCTCGGCATGCAGCTCCACTCCCTCTCGCTGGCTGGGAAGTGGGACGAGATGCGGCAGGTCATTCCGGAAGACGTCCTCCGCGGATTCGCCCAGACCTCGACCTACGACAACCTGCCGAACTTCATCCGCGAGAACCGCGAGTACGCCAGCCGAGTCGGCTTCGGCATGCCCGTCAAGACGCCCGAGCAGCGCGAGCGCTTCGACCACATCCTCGGCGAGATCCAGAAGGTGGAGGTGCCCGGCGTGCCCCGCGGGCTCGAGGACGCCGTCCTCCCGAGCGCGGCCGCGTCCTAGGCGCCGGCCCGTGGCCGAGCGCAGGGACGGTTCCTACGTCTGGCTGACCTGGCTCGCCCAGTGGATGAGCGGGCAGAACACCTGCGAGTGGGCCGTCTGGTTCAAGGCCAACTGGCAGGACTACGAACGCGTTCCGGACGAGACCGACTGGGCGGCGTACCGCGCCCGCCACACGAAGCTGCTGCGGGAAACCCACCGCGCCCTGAACGATGAGGGCTACCGCGTGAAGCGCGAGAACCAGAATCGCTTCACGTATCGCCACGAGGGTTCGCTCGACGTTGTGGTTGGCGGAAAGCCCGACCTCGTGGCCCTCGGTGAGCACGACAACATCGTCCTCGATACCAAGACCGGCAGGGCCCACGACTGGCACGAGTTCCAGGTCCTGATTCCGATGGCGCTCCTGCCGCAGTCGAACCTGGACGAGCACCACGAGCGCCGCTTCCGCGGCCGCCTCGTTTATGAGGACGGCGCCGTCAGGAACTTCGACCAGCGCCAGGCAGACGACATCCTCGAGCAGCTCCCGTACTTCCTCAACATCCTCGGCGGTCCCGAGGAGGGCGCCATGCGCGTCCCCAGCTGGCAGGAGTGCCGCTACTGCCCCATCAGCAAGACGCACTGCCCCGAGCGCATCGAGTCCGCGCCCGCCGGGGAGTGGGACGAGGGCTAGAGCCGGCCCGGGTGCCCCGGATGGTCCTCGGGCGTCGCTTCGACGCCGGGCGTGAAGCTCCCGATTCCAACCACCTCCCGCCGCGCGAAGAGCCACTCCCCCTCCACCTTCTCGACTTCGTCCACCCAGCGTCCCCAGTAGTGCATCTGCTCCATGCTGCCCTTGAGGCGGTGGAACGCGTACACGTACGACTGCGCTCGCGCCGTCGTCTCGCCCGTCAGCTCGATCTGCACGTTCGTGAGGTGGTGGCTGGTCGCGTGGAAGCCCGCGAGGATGCCCGTGAGCCGCTCCGCGATCGCCTCTCGCCCGCGGGAGTCGCCCCAGTACACGCCGAGCCCGTCCGGGGCGAAGCAAGCGGCGGCCCCCACGGGGTCGTTCGCGTCGATGCGGTCCGCGTACCGGACCATCAGCCGGGTGATGGCGTCGCGCTCCAGCAGGTCGCGCAGGGCTTCGGCGTCTGCCATGTCAGCCATCCCGCGGGCCGCGGTACTGCCGGTTCGGCCAGACGAAATCGATGTAGGTGCGCGCGATCTTCCACTCGCCGTCGACCTTGCGGTACACGTCATCGTAGATGCCCATCAGCATCAGCGGGTTCTGGTCCGCGGGGCCGCTCAGGGAGAGGTCGAGCAGGTACCAGCGCGCCTTCGCGGTGTCCGGTCCCGTCAGCTCGATCCACTCGTTCGTGTTGGCGTGCATGGCGCCGGTGAACTGGCCCGCGTCGCCGCTGAACTCCTCGTAGCCGGCGCGGATGCGCTCTTTGCCGACCCAGTCGCCGCCATAGTTCGGCCCGAACTCGCAAACCGCGTCGTCCGTGAACAGGTCCATCAGGCTGTCGATGTCGGCCATGTCGAAGTAGTGCGAGTAGAGGATGCGGACGCGCTTGATCGCCTCGACCTCGAGCAGTTCCTCGACGGTCAGCGGTGCGGTCGATGCCATGAGGGGCCTCCTTGCGGGCGCGGGCGCTGCTCCGTGCGCGCGGTAGCCTAGCACGGCCTCGAACGGGTTGGCTCAGGTTGTCAGGAGCCCCCGCAGCGAGCGCCGGACGGAGTTCCCGACCCCCCGTGGTGAGAGCGCGAACACCACGAAGAAGAACACGACCGAGGTCACCACGATCGACGGTCCGGCGGCCACATTCGCGTAGAACGAGAGGTACAGCCCTACGACCACCGCCAGCACGCCGAAGGCGGCGCCCACGAGCATGATCAGCGGTACCCGGCGGACCACCAGCGCCGCCGTCGCCGCCGGGGCGACCAGCATCGCCATCACCATTACCACCCCGACCAGCCGGAAGGCCGCCACCGCTGCCAGGGCCACCAGCATCAAGAGCCCGGTCTGCACCAGGGCCACCGGCACGCCCGCAGCCGCCGCCATCGTGGGGTCGTAGGCCACGAACAGTAACTCGCGGTAGAAGATGGCAATCAGCACGACGACGATGCCGGACAGGATTCCCATCACGATGACGTCTTCGGAGGGCACCGTCAGGATGTTGCCCACCAGGAATGAGTTCAGCTCGAGCGTGTAGTTCCTCGCCCGGCTGATCAGCAGCACGCCGAAGGCGAAGAGCGCCGCGAACAGCAACCCAATGGCCGTGTCCTCGCGCAGGCGGGCGCGTGTCAGGAGCGAAACCGACACCGCCGTCACTCCCGCCGCCCCCGCTGCCCCCAGGCTAATCGCGATCGACCCCCCGCCCGCCAGGAACGCGATCGCCGCCCCCGCCAGCGAGGTGTGTGCGACCGCGTCCGTCAGGAACGCCAGCCCCTTGATCACGACGAAGGCGCCGACCACCGAGGACGCCAGCGCTACCAGCACGCCGGCCACGAGCGCCCGCCGCATAAGCTTGATCCGCCAGGGGTCCTCGAACCACTCCACGAACTCGACCTGCCAGAAGTCGATGAACCACTCCATGGCCGGCCCTAGACCCGGCCGTGCTCGTCGTGCCCGTGCAGGGCGTGGCTGTGCTGGGAGTGCTCGTGGTCCGCGTGCGCGTCTCCGTGGTCGTGGTGGTCGTGGGACGCCAGCGCAAGCCGGCTTCCTCCCGAGCCCATCACCAGCACGTGTCCCTCGAAGGTGCGATTCAGCATCTCCTCGGTGATCGTGATCGCGGGAGGCCCGTAGGTCATGACATTCCGGTTCAGGAACAGCGTGAGGTCGCAGCGGTCGTAGGCGCATCCGATGTCGTGCGTGCAGAGCACGATGCTCGCGCCGTCGGCGGCGAGCTCGCTCAGGAGGTCCAGCATCTCCTCCTCGGAGCGCGCGTCGAGCCCGGCCGTGGGCTCGTCCAGCAGGAGGAGTTCCGGGTCCTTCACGAGGGCCCGCGCGCAGAGCACCCGGCGCTGCTGCCCGCCGCTCAGCTCGCCCGCCTGCCGGTCGGCGAGGTGGTCGACGGAGAGCCGTTCGAGCGCCGCCATGATGCGGTCCTTCTCCTCCGACCCGCGCCGGAAGCGGCTCAGCCCGAACGCCTTGCGGTAGAGGCCCATCGCCACGACCTCGCTCACCGTTGCCGGGAAGGTCCAGTCGATGTCCTCCGCCTGTGGCATGTAGCCGACCCGCCGGCGGACTTCCCGTGGCGTCTCGCCCAGCACGCGGACGTCGCCCTCCCAAGGGTCGAGCAGCCCGATCAGCGTCTTGATCAGCGTGCTCTTCCCCGAGCCGTTCGGCCCCAGCAGCCCCAGGAACTTTCCCGGCGGCATCGAGAACGATACGTCCTCCAGGGCCGTATGCCCGCGGTAGCCCGTCGTCAAGTGCTTGACCTCGATGGCCGGAACCATGTCTCCGTTACTTCGCGATGCCGTTGGCGATGGCGCGGAGGAACTCGACATAGGTCGGATACTCCTCGGCCAGGCCCCCGGACGGAATGGTGCGGACGGTTGCGCCCGTGTCGCGGGCGATCTGCTCGATCACGCGCGCACTGAACTGCGGCTCGGTGAAGATGAAGGGTATCCCCAGATCGGTGATGCTTTCCACCAGCTCCGTGAGGGCGGAGGCGCTCGGCTCCTCTTCCGGACCCTCCACGACGAAGCCCAGGATCGTCAGCCCGTAGCGGTCCGCGAAGTACCCGTAGGCGTCGTGGAACGTGACGAGGTAGCGGCGCTCCTCCGGCAGTTCGGCCAGCTGCTCGCGGATCTCCTCGTCGAGCTCTCGCAGCTCCGCGATGTAGGCATCGGCTCGCTCCCGGTAGTGGTCCGCCCCGTCGGGATCGAGACGTGACAGCTCGTCGCGGATCGCCTCGACGGCCTGGATCGCGAAGTCGATGTCCATCCAGAAGTGCGGGTCGAAGGCGCCGTGGCCGTGTCCTCCCTCGTCGCCGTGGCCCTCGCCTTCCTCACCATGGTCGTCGTCCTCGTCCTCGTCGTGGCCTTCGCCCTCTTCCTCACCGTGGTCGTCGTCCTCGTCCTCGTCGTGGCCTTCGCCCTCTTCCTCACCATGGTCGTCATCCTCGTCCTCGTCGTGGCCTTCGCCCTCTTCCTCACCATGGTCGTCGTCCTCGTCCTCGTCGTGGCCTTCGTCCTCTTCCTCACCGTGGTCGTCGTCCTCGTCCTCGTCGTGGCCTTCGCCTTCTTCCTCACCGTGGTCGTCGTCCTCGTCCTCGTCGTGGCCTTCGTCTTCCTCCTCACCGTGGTCGTCGTCCTCGTCCTCGTCGTGGCCTTCGCCTTCTTCCTCACCGTGGTCGTCGTCTTCGTGATCGTCCTCGGCGTGCGCCAACCCCTCGGGGAACGGTCGCAGGTCCATGTCGTGGGTCAGTTCCAGCACCGCGCCCTCGGTGATGCGCTCGAGGTCGTCTTCCATCGCAGCCAGATCAGCTCCGACGATCACCACCAGGTCCGCTTCGGCTGTCTTGCGGATGTCACTGGGTGAGAGGGTGAACGTATGGGGATCCGCGCCGGAGGGAACGATGCTCTCGACCGCAACCCGATCGCCGCCGACCTGCTCGACCAGGTCCCCGACGATCGTCGTGGACGCTATGACCGAGAGCGCCGCACCTTCGCCATCCCCATCGTCGTCACCCCCGCAGGCGACGGCGACGAATGCCGCTCCCACGAGCAGTGTGACGATTGCGGTGCGAAGTCCCTTGAGGTGCGGCAGTCCCATCGGGCGCTCCCTTGTTGAGTGTAAGTATCAATGCGACCCCGTATCATGTACCGACCGATTTACGGTGTCAAGGCGACTCCGTCTCAAGAGGCTCAGACCCGTCTCGTTCGTGTGCGTTGACACCCCGTCTGGCCCAAACCTACGATTGCTACCGTGAGCACTACCCAGGAGTCCACGGAGCGTCTGGAGGACACCGGTTATCGGCTGACCGCTCCCCGTCGCGCCGTCTTGGATGCCATTGCCGGCTCCAACCGCCCCTTCACGATCGAGGAGCTGAGCGAACGACTCCCCGACATCGGGCGCGCCACGGTCTTCCGCACGATCAAACTGCTCCAGGAGCTCGACATCGTCTGCCGCGTCCCGCTCGAGGACGGCGGCATCCGCTACGAACGCTCCCGCAGCGGCCGCCACCACCACCACCTGATCTGCAGCGAATGCGGCTCGGTAACCGAATTCAGCGACCCCACCCTCGACGAAGCCATCGAGCAGAACGCCGAGACTGCCAGCTTCGAACTCGATGGCCATAGCGCCGAGCTCTACGGCCGCTGCGCCCCCTGCCAGCGCCTCTCCTGAGCTTCCGCTCCCTCGATCCGGGCCCCCCTGCTACCATCCCGCGATGCTCGGCCCCTACCGTGTGCTCGACCTTTCCGACGAGCGCGGGCTGCTCTGCGGCTACATCCTCGCGGACCTCGGCGCCGACGTGATCCTGGTCGAGCCGCCCGGAGGCTCCCCCGCGCGCAAGACTCCACCGCTTCTGGACACCGCTCCGGAGGGGGAGCAGTCGCTCTTCTGGGCCGCCTACGCCCGCAACCGGCGCAGCATCGAGATCGACCTCGATTCCCCGGACGGCCAGGCCGAGCTGCGCCGGCTCGTTGCCTCCGCCGACGTCCTGATCGAATCCGATGCCCCGGGCGCGATGGCCGCTCGCGGCCTTGGCTACGAGGACCTTGCCGGGGTCAATCCGGGACTTGTCTACGTCTCCATCACGCCCTTCGGCCAGGACGGACCGAAGGCGAACTATGCCGCGACCGACCTCGTTGTCGCGGCCGCCTCGGGGACGATGCACATCGCCGGCTATCCCGATGCCGCGCCCGTCCGCGTGACCGCTCCCCAGGCCTGGCACCACGGCGCCGGCGAGGCCGCCGGCGCGGCCCTCATCGCCCTCGCCGAGCGGGCGCGCTCCGGTCGCGGCCAGCACGTGGACGTGTCCGCCCAGCAGGCGCTCAACCTCGGGGCTTTCGGCCAGCTGGTGAATGTCGCCGCCGGCGCCCCCGAGACGGTGCGCGTGGCCGGCGGCGCTGTCATCGGGCCGGTCACGCTCAGGCTCATCTGGGAGGCGAAGGACGGCTACGTCTCCCTCACCTTCTTCTTCGGCCAGGCCGTCGGCCCCTTCACCCGCCGCCTCATGGAGTGGATCTGCGAGGAAGGCGCCTGCGACGAGGCGACGCGCGACAAGGACTGGATCGCCTACGCCGCGCTGCTGCAGCAGGGCGAGGAGCCCTACTCGGAATTCGACCGCATCATCAGCGTTGTCGAAGCCTTCCTCAGGACGAAGACCAAGGCCGAGTTGATGCTGGAGGCCCAGCGCCGCCGCCTCCTCATCCTGCCCGTCGCGACCGTCCCCGAGGTGATCGAGAACCCGCAGCTCGAGGCGCGCGACTACTGGCGCGCCCTGCCCGTGGCCGGTCGCGAGGCGCGCCACCCCGGCCCCTCCGTCCGCCTCTCCGCCTGGCCGTACCCCGACGACCGCCCCCCGCCCCTCCCCGGCGCGCACACCGCCGAGGTGCTCGCCGAACCACCCCGCCCCGTGTCTTCCACGCCTGCCGATCCACCGCCGGCAGCGCTCCCCCTCGAGGGGCTGAAGATTCTCGACTTCATGTGGGTGATGGCAGGACCCGCCGCCACCCGCGTGCTCGCCGACTACGGCGCCACCGTCATCCGCGTGGAGACGCCGTCGCGTCCCGGGGCGGGACGCAGCATGGCGCCCTTCCGTGGGGGGCAGTTCGCTCCCCAGAACTCCCTCTTTTTCGACAACATGAACGCGGGCAAGCTCGGCCTTGCCCTCAACCTGAGCACCGAGGAAGGCCGCCAGATCGCCCGTGACCTCGTGCGCTGGGCCGACGTCGTCGCCGAGTCCTTCGCGCCCAGGGCCTTCCGTGGCTGGGGCCTCGACTACGACTCCCTGCGCCAGATCAAGCCCGACCTGATCATGATGAGCAGCTGCCTGTTCGGGCAGGACGGCCCCCTCTCGGATGTCTCCGGCTTCGGCACGATGGGCGCCGCCGTGTCCACCTTCATCGACCTCACCGGCTACCCCGATCGCTCACCTGCCGGGCCTTTCAGCGCCTACACCGACACGATCGCCCCCCGCTTCCTCCTTGCCGGGCTTCTCGCGGCCCTCGATCACCGCCGCCGGACCGGGGAAGGCCAGTACATCGACCACTCCCAGGTCGAGAGCTCCGTCCAGTTCGTCAGTCCTTATCTGCTCGACTACCAGCTCAACGGCCGCGCCCTCACCCGCATGGGTAACCGCGATCCGGATATGGCTCCCCACGGCGTCTACCCCTCCCGTGGCGACGACGACTGGGTCGCGATTGCGGTCCGCGACGACGCCGACTGGCAGCGCCTCTGCGCCGTGATTGACCGCCCCGACCTCGCCGGCGATGTCCGCTTCGCGATGCTCGCCGGCCGCCGCGCCTCCCAGGACGAGCTCGATGCCGCGATTTCGGCCTGGACGGCGGAGCGCACTCCCGCAGAGGCCGAGGCCAGCCTGCAGGCCGGGGGCGTCCCCGCCCATGCCGTCATCCGCGCGAGCAACGCCGTCGATGACCCGCAGCTCAGGCACCGCGGCCACATTGTGCGCGTCCCTCACTCCCTGCACGGCGAGTCGGTGGTCGAGGGCTCCCGCTTCCGGCTCTCCCGCACGCCCGCCCGCATCGGCCAGCCGCCAGCCGTCGGCGAGCACACCGAGCAGATCCTCAAGGAGATCCTTGGCTACGACGATGAGCGCATCGCCGACCTCGCCGCCGCGGGCGCCTTCGACTAGCGCCGTTCGCCCCTCCCCCGGCCCGCCGCTACGCTAGCTCCATGGCTCGCCGCCGGCGCCGCAGGCAGGAGATCCCCGAGGAAGACCGCTTCCACACCGTGCGCATCGAGCGCATCGTCGCGGGCGGGCGCGGACTCGCCCGCCTCCCCGACGGCAAGGCGCTCATGGCCGCCTTCGGCGCTCCGGGAGAGCTCGTGGAGGTCGAGGTCGAGCGCATCCACAAGGACTACGTCGAAGGCGTCGTCACGAACGTACTCGAACCCTCCCGCAGCCGCGCCGAGCCCGAGTGTCGACTCTTCGGCGACTGCGGCGGCTGCCAGCTCCAGCACCTTGAGTACCCTGCCCAGCTCGCAGCCAAGGAGGGCGTCGTGCGGGAGCAGCTCGCACGCATCGGCGGCCTCCCCGACGTGACCGTGAGCCCCGTCGTCGGCGCCGAAGACCCCTGGGGCTACCGCAACCACATGCGCTTCTCCACGGGACGCAAGTTCGGCGACGCGGGCTTCATCCATCGTCGGGGGCGAGGCCTGCTCAAGGTCACGAAGTGCCCCATCGCCGACCCCTGGGTCAACCAGGTTCTCCCCCAGCTCCAGGGGCACGCCCGAGGCGTGCACCAGATACAGCTGCGACGCAACGCCGCCACCGGCAGCACCCTGGTCGCCCCCGCCCTGGAGGTGCTTCCCGAGGAGAGCGGCCAGGATCACTACGTCGAGGAGCTCGCCGGGCGGCGCTTCCGGGTCAGCGCCTCGTCCTTCTTCCAGGTCAACAGCGCCCAGGCGGAGAAGCTGGTCCAGCTCGTCGCCTCGGAGCTTCCAGCGCAGGGCCGCCTGCTCATCGACGCCTACGCCGGCGTGGGAACCTTCGCCGCCATCTTCGCCGGGCGCTTCGAGCGCATCATCGCCATCGAGGAGTCGCCCTCCGCACTCCGCGACGCCGAGGTCAACCTCGCCGGTATCGAGAACGTCGAGTTCCGCCGCGCCAAGGTGGAGGAGCTCCTGCCCGGGCTGGCCGAAGAGCCCGATGTCGTGCTCCTCGATCCGCCCCGCGTCGGTTGCGCCCCCGAGGTGCTTGAAGCCCTCGTCGCGTTCGCGCCTCCGACGATCGTCTACGTTTCCTGCAATCCCACCACCCTCGCCCGCGACCTGCGACGCCTCACCGATGCGGGTTACCGGCTCGAACGCGTTACCCCCATCGACATGTTCCCGCAGACCGCCCACATCGAGTGCGTCTCGCGCCTGACGCGCCCCGCCGAGTAGCGTGCCCGCTCCGGTCGTCCTCGCCTCAGCCTCGCCCCGCCGCCGCGAGCTGCTGCGCGCCCTCCTCGACGAGGCCACGGTCGACCCCGCGGACCTCGACGAGCGCACCACCGACGACCCCCGCGCCGACGCTCGCCGCCTCGCCCGCGAGAAGGCCTCGGCCGTCGCCCGACGCCACCCGGGGGTCGCCGTCATCGGCGCCGACACCATCGTTCACGACGGCGAGCGCGCCTACGGCAAGCCCGGCGACGACGGGACGGCGACGGCCATGCTGCGTGCACTCCGCGGCAAGGCGCACCTCGTCGTGACCGGAATCGCCGTCGTCTCCGCGGGGGGCGCAGCCAGCGAGGTCAGCGCCTCGCACGTCACGCTCGGGGAACTCGACGACGACGCCATCGCCGCCTACGTCGCCAGCGGGCGCCCGCTCGACAAGGCCGGCGCCTACGCCATCCAGGACGAGGACGTGCCCACGGTAGCCGCGCTCGACGGCTGCTACTGCTCGGTCATGGGGCTGCCGCTCTGGCGTCTGCGCGCGCTCCTCGCGACCGCCGGTGTCGTGGCGCGTGAGCCGCACCACTCGCTGCCTCGCTGCGAGGGTTGTCCCGAGCGCTAGGAGCGCGTCCCCTGCGGGAGCGCCCGTGCGGCGGCTGCCGCCGCCCGCTCGAAGCTCGCGAACACGGGGATACGCCGCTCGGCAAACTTCAGCCGCACCTCCGCCACGAACGCCTCCTCGTGCGCGGGGTGCATCACCATCAGGAACGGCTTCGCCGAGCGCTCGATGTGGCTCGCCAGCGTGTCGACCAGGTCCTCGATGCGCTCGGGGTGGTCCTTCCACTGCCGCGCCCCGAACATCGCCGACTGCTCCATCACGAGCGCGTCCACGCTGTCGTCGGCGTCGAGGATGCCGAGGATGCGCTCCAGCGTTTCGCGCTTCCCCTGCACCGTGCCGGCCATATCGAGCGGGTTCTGGAAGCTCCCGCCGATGATGTTGAAGAAGCTCGACAGCTCCTCGTACGACTGCTCGCTCAGCCGCCCCACCTCGAATCCCTCCCCCACGAAGGCGTCCGTGATCGAGACCGACTGGCCGCCTGTCATCGCCATCAGGGCCATCCGCTTGCCGGTCGAGGGTTTGGCGTCGAGCAGGACCTTCACCGCGTCGACCGTCTCGTCGAGGCTGTTCGTCGAGATCGCGCCGCACTGCCGCATGATTCCCTGCCAGACCGCGTGCGGCGAGGCCAGCGAGCCCGTGTGCGACATCGTTGCGCGCGCGCCCGCGTCGGTCTGGCCGCCCTTCCACACCACCACCGGCTTGCGCGCCGTCGCCGCCCGCAGCGCCTTCACGAACCGCGGCCCGTCCTTCACGCCCTCGACGTACATCGCGATGACCTCCGTCTCGGGGTCCTCGGTCAGGTACTCCAGGTAGTCGCTGATGTCGAGCACGATCGCGTTGCCGAAGCTGGCGCAGCGGCTCAGGTGCATCCCGTTCGCGCCCATCACCAGGCTGAACATGATGCTGTGCGTCCCCGACTGCGAGACGAACCCGACCCGCCCGTCGTCGGCGACCGGCACGTCCGGGTTGAAGCGCACGCCCACGCGCGGCAGGTAGAGGCCCATGCAGTTCGGCCCTACCACGTTGAAGTTCGCCTCGCGCGCCATCTCCGTGAGCTGCGCCTGCAGGCTCACGCCCAGCTCCTCGCCCGTCTCCGCGAAGCCCGACGTGAAGAACGCCGCGCCTCCCACCTCCGCCTCGATCAGGTCCTTCATCACGTACGGCGAGACGTGCCGCGGAACCGCCACGAGCGCGTAGTCGACCGGCTCGGGGATATCCGTGAGCGCCCGGAAGTTCTCGATCCCGAGCTCCTCGATGCCGGGAATCTCCTTCTCGTCGATCTGGACGGAGTAGAGGTTGCCGCCGCGGTCCTTGAAGGGCTGGTTGTTCCGCAGCCACATGTAGTTCGGACCCTTGTCGCCGATGATGGCGACCGTCTTCGGGTTGAACATGCGGTCCAGAGGGTGTCCCGGAACCGACATCTCAGGCCTCCGCCAGCACGATGCGCGCGTCCACCGCGATCGCGCCCTCGGGGGAGGCGATGACCGGGTTCAGGTCCAGTTCCGCCACATCCGGGTGCTCCGCGGCGAACCCCGACACACGGTCGAGCATCGCCTCGATCGCGGCGATATCGACCGGCGCCTGCCCGCGCACGCCGTCGAGCACCTGCCGCCCCTGAATCTCGTCGATCATGTCGCGCGCGTCCCCTTCGCCGAGGGGCGCCAGCCGGAACGCGACGTCGCCCAGCACCTCCACCATGATCCCCCCCAGCCCGAACATCATCACCGGCCCGAACTGCGGGTCCGTCGTGACGCCGACGATCACCTCCACTCCGGGCGAGGCCATCTCCTGCACGGAGACGCCCTCGATCACGGCCGAGGGCTGGGCCGCTTGCACCGAGCGGATGATCTCGTCGTACGCCTCCGCAACCTCCTCATGGCTCTCGAGCCCGAGGACCACGCCCCCGACATCGCTCTTGTGCGCCACGTTCGGGGAGACGACTTTCAGCGCCACGGGGTAGCCGATCGCTTCCGCCTGGGCGGCCGCCTCCTCGCGCGTCTGCGCCAGTGTGGTCGCCGTCACGGGAATCCCCGCGTCGCCCAATGCCGCCTTCGCCTCCACCTCGGAGAGCAGGGTGCGGTTCTCGGCGCGAGCGCTGGCGATGGTCTCGGCGAAGGTCATGGGCGGTCCTCGGCGTGGGCTCGCCGGATTCTAGCGGCCCCTGTGCGTTCACGCCCGATAGATGGTGGAAGAAGGGTTGGAGGCGCCGACCGGAATCGAACCGGTGATAAAGGTTTTGCAGACCTCTGCCTTACCACTTGGCCACGGCGCCGCGAGAAAAAACTGGTGCCCAGGGTGAGATTTGAACTCACACGCCCAAAAGGGCACTGCCCCCTCAAGACAGCGTGTCTGCCGGTTCCACCACCTGGGCCCAGACCATCGATCGTAGGCAGCGAGCCAGCCTGCGGCAAGCGCTCAGACCGCCACACTTCCCGATCTCAGGAAGAGGGTTTGGCAGGGGTGGCAGGACTCGAACCCGCGACACTCGGATTTGGAGGCCGATGCTCTACCAACTGAGCTACACCCCTGCGGTCCTTCGATCGTACCAAACACCTGCGACACGGGCCCCGCAGCCCGCCTGCCCGATCATTGTCCGTTGGCCGTCGCTCCCCAACACTCGTTCAATGACACGACATCTGCTTGACTCCGCCGACCTCACACCTGCCGAGATCGGTTTCCTGCTGGAGACCGCCCTGGAGTTCAAGCGCCGTCCTCGTAAGCTCCTCGAGGGGAAGCACCTCGCGCTCCTTTTCGAGAAGCCGTCCCTGCGGACCCGCGTCAGCTTCCAGGTCGGGATGCACCACCTCGGCGGCGAGACCCTCTACCTCGCCCCGCAGGAGGTGGGGCTTGGCGAGCGCGAGGCGATCAAGGACGTCTCCCGCGTACTCGCCCGCTACGTCGATATCGTCGCCGTGCGCACCTTTGGGCAGTCCATCGTCGAGGAGTACGCGCGCTTCTCCGACATCCCCGTGGTCAACGCCCTCACCGACGAGCAGCATCCCTGCCAGGCCCTCGCCGACCTCCTCACCCTGCGTGAGCGCTTCGGTGACACGCGCGGCCACTCCCTTGCCTTCATCGGCGACGGCAACAACGTTTCCTCGAGCCTCATCGTGACGGCCGCGTCGCTCGGCATGGACGTGCGTCTCGCGACGCCCCAGGGGTATCGCCCGCCCGAGGCGCTGCTCACCGAGACGCAGGTTCGCGCCGGCGAGACCGGCGGCTCGTTCCTGCTCACGGCGGACCCCGACGAAGCCGCTGCGGGCGCCGACGCGCTCTACACCGACACCTGGATCTCCATGGGCCAGGAGCGCGAAGCGGAGCAGCGCCGTATCGACTTCGTCGGGTACTGCCTCGATGAGGCGCTCGTCGCTCGCACCTCCCCGGACGCGCTCATCATGCACGACCTCCCCGCCCACCGCGGCGAGGAGATCACCGACGAGGTGATGGAGTCCCCCAACTCGATCATCTTCGACCAGGCGGAGAACCGTGTGTGGGCGCAGGTGGCCGTCGTCGCCTTCCTGCTTGGCCTCGTCGAGGGGCCTTCCGCCTGAACTTCTGGCCGTGGGCGCGTTCGCTATGATTGCGAGGGAGGCCGGCGCGTGCGCGCCGCGAGCGATGAACCATGGACTTCCAGGAAGCCCGCGAAGTCCTCAATCAGTTTGATTGGTCGGCGGCGATCGACGTTCTGCTCATCGCGGCCGCCATCTTCGCTGCCTTCCGGCTGCTGAGCCGTACGCGCGCCATCACGCTGCTGCGCGGTGCGGTGGGCCTCATCCTCGTCCTCGTCATCCTCGGGCTCGCCCTCGACCTGACCGCCGTCAACTGGATCCTGCAGAACGGCCTCGTCGCCCTCATCGTGGGCGCGGCCGTCATCTTCCAGCCCGAGATCCGGCGTGGCCTCGACCTGCTTGGCCGTACCGGTATCCAGGACCTCCTCGCCCACGACCCCACGGACGACACCATCGACGCCGTCGCCGAGGCCGCCACGCGCATGGCGCGGGAACGGCACGGCGCCCTCATCGTCTTCGAGCGCGAGACGGGCCTGCAGGACGTCGTCGAGACTGGTGTCCCCGTCGATGCGCGCGTCTCGGCCGAGCTGATCGAGGGCATCTTCTTCCCCAACTCGCCCCTGCACGACATGGCCACCGTCGTTCGCGGCGCCCGGGTGGTCGCCGCCTCCTGCGAGCTGCCTCTGGCGGACGAGGTCCGCGGCAACGTGCGCCGGCTCGGCACGCGTCACCGTGCCGCCGCCGGCATCACCGAGCAGACCGACGCCCTCTCCGTCGTCGTTTCCGAGGAAACCGGCGAGGTCAGTATCTGCCAGGGCGGCCGCCTCGAACGGGTTGCGCGGGGCGTCATGCTCGCCCAGGAGCTCCACCGCCGCATGGCGCGCAACACCGACGGCGACCACCAGGAGCATGCCGGGCTCGAGCGCGTGACGAATGAGTGACCTCTGGGTTCGCCTGCGGCCCCTGCTCCTCACCGCGCGAACGCTCGCGGTCGCCGCGGTCGTGGCCATCTTCCGCAACTGGCTCCTGGCCATCTTCAGCCTCGTGTTGTCCTTCGCCATCTGGTTCCTGGTGGAGGACGTCGAGAACCCGCGCATCGAGGCCACCGTCCCGACCGAGGACCAGGCCCCCATCCCCGTGGAGGTGGTCAACGTCCCGAGCGGCCTCATCGTGGGCGAAGTTGAAGCCATCCGTGTCTTCGTCGAGGCCCGTGAGGAAGATGTCGATGAGCTGCGCGCCGCGGACTTCAGCGCGGTCGTGGACGCCGCGCAGGTGAGGGCCGGTGACGTCCGCAGCCTTCCCGTCACCGTCACGACCGAGCGGCGCGAAGTCCGCGTCATCCGCTCTGAGCCGAGCACCGTCGAGGTTTCCGTGGTCGCGACCGTCAGCAGGGAGCTTCCCGTGACGGTCGTCATCACCGGGGAGCTTCCCTCGGGCTTCCGCCAGGGCCTGGAGGCCGTCGATCCTCCCTTTGTCGAGATCACGGGAAGGGAGGAGCTGGTGGATTCGGTCGACGAGATCCAGGCGACCGTCTCGATCGCGGGCCTGCAGAACACCCAGACCTTCAACGTTGAGCTTGTTCCGCGAACGAGCGACGGCTCTCGCGTCACCGTCACCCTCTCCCGGAACCGGGCCCGCGTCACCGTACCGGTCGAGGAGGCGCTGCTGACGCGCCAGATCGCCGTCCTCGGCGGGGCGACCGGCGCCCCCGCGCGCGGCTACACCGTTACCGACGTCGCCGTCAGCCCCTCTCCCATCGAGGTCACGGGTCCGCGTGACATCGTCGAGAGCCTGTCGGTCTTCGTCGTCGAGGACGCCGATGTCAGCGGCGCCATCGCCGAGGTCATCGAGAGCCGCGATCTCGACCTGCCCCTGGGCGTGTCCGCGAATGTCGAGACCGTCTTCATCACGGTCACCATCGACCCACAGGAGGGATGGCGCGTGTTGCGCGTCGTTCCTACCTTCAGCGATACCCCTGAAGGGCTGGAGCTTGCCGCTGGTGTGTACTTCGTGGAAGTGCGGCTCGCCGGGCTGGAGCCCGACCTCGCCCGCCTCGGCCTGGACGACGTGACCGCGAGCGTCTCCCTCGCCGGGGCCCCGCCCAGGTTCTCCCGTCACCAGCCCGAGGTCTCCGTGCCCGAGGGGATCGAGCTCGTCTCCGTCGCTCCCCTCTGGGTCGAGCTGGTCGCCCCTCCCGAGGACGAACCCGACGAAGAAGGGGAGCCCGCGACTGACGAAGAGGCCGAGTCGGACGAGGCTGCCGAAGAGGACGAGGCCGGGCAGTGATCGCTTCTGCCCACCTCCCCCGCGTGGCCATCGTGGGCCGTCCCAACGTCGGAAAGTCGTCCCTCTTCAACCGCATCGTCGGTGAACGGCTCGCCATCATCGAGGACGAGCCCGGCACCACCCGCGACCGCCTCGAGGCCGAGGTCGAATGGCGCGACCGGCCCTTCCTGCTGCTCGATACCGGCGGGTTCCAGGTCGAGGACGAAGGCGACTACACCGACCTTATCCGCGCCCAGATCAACGCCGCCATCGACGAGGCCACCCTCGTGCTCTTCTGCGTCGATGCCCGCGACGGCCTCACCGCTAGCGACTACGACGTGGCCGATGCGGTGAGACGCGGCCAGGCCCCCGCCATCCTCGTCGCCACCAAGGCCGACAACGAATCGCGCGAGGTCGTCGCCGCCGCTGAGGCGGGGACGCTCGGTTTCGGTCCTCCCCTCCCCGTCTCCGCCCTGCACGACCTGAACGTCGGGCTCCTCCTCGACGAGGTGGTCGAGCGCCTCCCCGAGACCCCGCCCCTGGTGGAGCAGGATCGGGTCCGCGTCGCCATCGTCGGGCGGCCCAACGTCGGCAAATCGACCCTCGTGAACGCCCTCATTGGCGAGGAGCGCGTCATCGTCAGCGAGGTCGCAGGCACGACCCGGGACGCCATCGACACCGACCTGGACGCCCCCGAGGGCGCCTTCACGCTCATCGACACCGCCGGTATCCGGCGCCCCGGCAAGCGCGGCCAGGGCGTCGAGCGCCACGCCGTCATACGCGCCACCGCCGCCCTTGCCCGCTGCGACGTCGCCGTCGTCCTGATCGACGGCGCCCAGGGCGTCACCGCCCAGGACACGCACATCGCCGGCCTCGCCCAGGAAGCCTCGACCGGCATTGTCGTGGCGGTGAACAAGACCGACCTCTGGGAGAGCCCCGAGGAGGACCGCGCCCGACTCCTCGCCGCCATGCGCGAGCGCTTCCGCTTCCTGCCCTGGGCGATGTTCACGTTCGTCTCCGCTGAGGAAGCCGCCGGCCTGCCCGACCTGCTCCGCCTGGCCGCCGAGGCGCGAGAGGCGCGCCGCCGCCGCATCCCCACCGGCGAGTTGAACGGCATCTTCCGCCGCGCTCTCCGCGACCACGCCCCCCCGGTCGTCCACGGCAAGCGTCTCAAGATCCGCTTCGCCACCCAGCCGTCCGTCGACCCGCCCACCTTCGTCGTGTTCGTCAACGACCCCAAGCTGCTCCACTTCAGCTACCGCCGCTACCTCGAGCGCTGCCTGCGCGAGGCGCACGACTTCGAGGGCACCGCCATCCGGTTCGCCTTCCGTGGCTCCAACGAGGAAGATGAGCCGGAATGATCGGCGAGTACATCGGCAACATCGCCATCGGGTACGCCCTCGGCTCCATCCCGACGGGACTCGTGCTCGGCTACATCTGGCTGCGCAAGGATGTCCGCGAGTTCGGCAGCGGCAAGACCGGCATGACCAACATCCTCCGCACCGCCGGCCCCATCCCTGCTGCCCTCGGCCTCTTCGTCGATGTGGGCAAGGGCGCCGCGCCCGTCGTCATCGGCCGCTTCCTGTTCGACGACGTGGGCGTCGCGATGGCCGGGGGAGGAGCGGCGGTGCTCGGGCACGTGTGGCCTGTCTTCGCGGGCTTCCGCGGCGGCCGCGGGGTCGCGACCGCCCTCGGTACGCTCCTCGGCGTCGTCCCCCTGCTCGCTTTGGCGATGCTGGGTGCGGGCGTCATCGCCCTCGCGCTCACGCGCATGGCCTCGGTCATGTCGCTGGTCGGCGGGGTCGCAGCGGTGGGGATCACCGGCGGACTCGCCCTTGCCGGCAGGCTCGACGACGTCATCGCCTGGTACGCCCTCGGCATGGTCGCCTTCCTCTACTACATGCACATCCCCAACATCCGCCGCCTGATTGCGGGCACCGAGCCGAAGCTCGGCCAGGGCGGCGACCAGCCCGCGAGCGGCTGACCCGTGCCTGCCTTCGTCGTTGCCGGCGCGACCTCCTGGGGCGTGACCCTCGCGGGCATCCTCGCCCGGGGCGGGGCCGAGGTGACCATCCTCGCTCGCACCGCGAACGAGGCCGCCACCGTCGACCGCGAACGCGGCCTCGCGCGCCTGCCCGGCTTCGAGCTGCCCGCTGCCGTGCAGATCGGCCCCATCGACGACGCCCCTGCGACTCCCGATGGCATCGTCGTCGCCGTGCCCGCCCAGTCCTTCCGCGCGACGGCGCAGCACCCTGCGCTCTCGCGCGAAGTTCCCGTGCTCAGCGCGGCCAAGGGCATCGAGCACGGCTCCCTCCTGCGGATGAGCGAGGTGCTCGCCACCTGTGGCTGGCCCCCCGAGCGCATCTCCGCCCTCTCCGGCCCCAACCTGGCCCGGGAGATCGTCGCAGGGCTTCCCGCTGCCTCCAGTGTCGCCTCCCTCGGAGAAGCGGAGGCGGAGATGTGGCAACGCGCCCTCAGCACCTCCCGTTTCCGCGTCTACCGTTCCGCCGACCTCGTCGGAGTCGAACTGGGTGGGGCGCTCAAGAACGTCGTCGCTATCGCGGCGGGGGTGGGGGCGGGGCTCGGCCTTGGCGCGAACGCCCTCGCATCCCTCACCACCCGCGGACTCGCCGAGATCACCCGCCTGGCCGTCGCCGAGGGCGCGTCGGCGACGACCCTCCTCGGCCTCGCGGGCGTCGGCGACCTCATGGCGACCTGCTACTCCCCGCTCAGCCGCAACCACCGCTTCGGCGAGCGCCTCGCCGCCGGTGACACGCCCGAGCAGGCGATGGACGCTGCCGGCGGGGTGGTCGAGGGCGCCGCCACCGCGCCGGTTGCCCTCGCGCTGGCCGCCCGCCACGGCCTCGACATGCCCATCGCCGAACAGGTCAACGCTGTCATCTCCGGCGAGAGTTCGGTCGCCGACGCCCTGGAGGCGCTCCTTTCCCGCGACCTTCGCGCCGAGGCCTGAACCGCTGTGTACCATCAGAGGCATGACCAGCTCCTCGACGCCGCTCGCCGAGCTCAACGAGGCGCTTGAACGGCTCGCCGGAGGTGCTGACCTCCTCCCCTCCGAGCTCCCCGTCCTCTCCGACCTCGACCGCGAGCAGGTGAAGGCGCTCGAAGATGCCTGGCCCCGCATCCCCGATGACACCCGCGTCCGGCTCATCACCGAGGCGGTGCGCCTCTCGGACGAGAGCGTGGAGGTTGAGTTCTCCCGCTTTGCCGGCGTGGCCATCGCCGACCCGCTGGCCGAGGTGCGCGGCGCCGCCGTCGAGGCCCTGCGCGAGCCCGCGCACCGCACCACCGCCCGCCTCCTGACGTCCGTCCTTCGCGACGACGACGACGAGGAGGTGGCCGCCGGCGCCGCCGACATCCTCGGCGAGTTCGTGATGCGCCTGGAGTTGGGCCACTTCCCCGAGCGCGAGGGTGCGGCCGTGGTCGAGAGCCTCCGCGCCGCGGCGTCCGACTCCGCCCGCGCCCCCGCCGTCCGCGCCAGCGCTCTTGAGTCGCTGGCGCCCCTCACGCTCCCATGGATCGATGGTCTCGTCCTGGAGGCCTACTACGGCGACGATGAGACGGTGCGGCTCGCCGCCGTGCGCGCCATGGGGCTCTCCGCCCGCGAGGACTGGCTCGAATACGTGCTCGAGCAGTTCGAATCGGGCGATCCCGAGTTCCGCCGCGAGGCCGTCATCGCCGCCGGCGAGATCGACTCGGAAGACGCCGTCGACCGTCTCGCCGACCTTTTCCTCGATGCCGAAGAGGAGGTGGCGAAGGCGGCCATCGCGGCAACGGGCGAGATCGGCGGCGAGGTCGCCCTCGAGTACCTGCGCGAGTTCGCCGGGGAAGCGCCCGAGGGCTGGGAGGACGTCCTCGCCGAGGCCATTGAGGCGGCCTCCGCGGTCCAGCGCGACTACGCGGAGTTCGAAGAATGAGCACGCGCGCAGCCCGCCGCCTGCCCGTCATCGACTCCGTTTCCGCGGGGGGCGTCGTCTGGCGTCGGGAAGCGGATGGAACGATCGAGGTCGTCATCGGCTACCAGGCGAGAGACCGGCGCTGGGGCCTCCCCAAGGGCACCCCCGACAAGGGCGAAACGCTGGTGGCCACCGCCCTCCGCGAGGTCACCGAGGAGACCGGCCTCGAGGTGGTGCTCGGCGAGAAGGTGGGCGTCATCGACTACTGGTTCTCCCAGGACGGCCGCCGCTATCACAAGCACGTCCACCACTGGCTCATGACCCCAAGTGGTGGCGACTTCGCGCACCGCGACCACGAGTACGACGATGTTGTCTGGGTCCCGGCCGGCGAGGCCCTCACCCGGATTACCTTCGCAACCGAGCGCACCATCCTCGAGAAGGCGCTCGCGATCCTGGAGCCGGACGCATGAGCGAGGCCAAGCCGGTCGTCGTCGTGGCGGAAACGCCCCGCCTCCGCATCCGCGAGAAGCGCATCGAGGACGCCCCGGCCGAGTACGCCTGGCGCCGCGACCCCGAGGTCGCCCGCTACGACGCAACCCCGCCCCTCATCCTCTCCTACCGCGAGTACGTCCAGCAGTTCGAGCGTGACCTGCGTTTCTCCAACCCGGCCCGGCATGCCTACGCCATCGAGACGGTCGAGGGCGAGCACATCGGCGCGCTCATGTACTACAACGCCGATCACGTTTCCGGCACGGCCGAATACGGCATCTCCATCGGACCCGCCGAGCATCGTGGCTCCGGGCTCGGCACGGAGGCGACGGTCGCCTTCCTTCGCTTCGCCTGGAAGTCGCTGCCGCTGCGGCGCATCTACCTGCATACGCTCGAGTGGAACGAGCGCGCCCGCCGCTCGTTCGAACGCGCCGGCTTCCGCCAGACGGAGACCGTGCTGCGCCGCAACGAGCGCTTCCTTCGCATGGAGGCCAAGCGCGAGTGGTGGCTGCTCTGGGACAGCGAGGGGCGCTTCGCCGAATACGCCGGCGCGGCCTCGCCTGCCCGCGAGGCCACGACCCCCGAGGGCTAGCCGCCCTCCTGTGAGTTGTGCGCCTCCAGGATCGCGTTTGCGATCAGGCGGGCGTGCGGAAACGGCTTCCAGCCCTCCGGCGTGTTGTAGTAACGCGTCCCGATCTGCACTTCTTCCGGCGGACGGTTCCCGTACTCCACGTCGATTCCCTGGACGCGGATGCTCGGTGTACCCAGGAACTTCTTCACGGTGGCATCTTCCTGGCTCAGCACTTCCGTGTACGTGACCTCGACCGCGACGCCCGTCGCCTCGATGGCGAGGCGCAGGTTCTCCTCGGCCTCGTCTCCCGGCGACTGCCCGCGCGTGTGCAAAACCTCAACCCGAATCGCTGCTGCTGTCAGAGCGTTCCTCCCCGGGCTCCCGTTGCCGGGCGAGGCGGTCGGCCAGCGACGCCTCCGCTCCCAGCGAGCCCGCGTGATAGTACCGCGTCTCGCCCAGTTCTTCGGGCAGGTAGCGCTCGCCTTCCGCGAAATGGTCGGGCTCGTCGTGCGCGTACCGGTAGCCGGAGCCGTAGCCCATCTCCCGCATCAGCCCGGTGGCCGCGTTGCGCAGGTGCAGGGGAACGGGCAGGTGCGAGGTGCGCCGCGCGTCCTCGCTCGCCCGCGCGTACGCCGTCAGGGCCGTGTTGCTCTTGGGCGCGAGCGCCAGGTAGAGCGCGCACTCCGCCATCGGCAGGAACCCCTCCGGCATGCCGATGAAGTGCACCGCCTGCTGGCAGGAGGTCGCCACGCCCAGCGCCTGCGGATCCGCCAGCCCGATGTCCTCCGCCGCCAGGATCACCATGCGCCGCACGATGAACAGCGGGTCCTCGCCCGCCTCCACCATCCGCGCGAGCCAGTAGACCGCCGCGTCCGGATCCGACCCTCGCACGGACTTGATGAACGCCGAGATGGCGTCGTAGTGGTAGTCGCCTTCCTTGTCGTAGTAGGGGCGGCGCTCCTGCAGCGCTCGCCGCACGTCCCCGCTCCCGATGCGCTCCCGGCCGTCGCGCCGCGCCGAGTCAGCCGCGATCTCGAGGGCGCTCAGCGCCGCCCGCGCGTCTCCGTGGGCGCCCTCGACCAGCGCCTCCCGCGCGTCCTGCTCGATCGCGAGCCCCAGCGATCCCAGCCCCCGCTCCGCATCCCCGAGCGCCCGTTCGACGATGTTGGCGAGGTCGTCTTCCGCCAGCGCCTCCAGCCGCACCACCCGCACCCGGCTCAGCAGCGGCGCCACCACCTCGAACGACGGGTTCTCCGTCGTCGCCCCGATGAGCGTGACGGTGCCGTTCTCGACATACGGGAGGATGACGTCTTGCTGCGCCTTGTTGAACCGGTGAATCTCGTCGATGAAGAGCACCGTGCGAACGCCGGCGTCCCGGCGCTGCTGCGCTTCCCCGATGACCCGGCGCAGCTCCGCTACCCCCGAGGCGACCGCCGACAGCGCCACGAACTCGCCCTCCGCCTCGCTCGCGAGGATGCGCGCCAGCGTCGTCTTCCCGCACCCCGGCGGCCCCCAGAGGACAATCGACGGCAGCGTCGCGCCCGTCGCCACCCGTCCGAGCAGCGCATCCGGACCCACCGCCGGCTGCTGCCCGACGAATTCCTCGAGCGTGCGTGGCCGCATCCGCGCCGCGAGCGGCGCGTCGGCCCGCTCGCCCGCGGAGAAGCCCAGCGACGCCTGCAGTCCTCGGGTGTCTCGTTGCCGCGGCATCGTCAGCCGGCCAGCACGGCGATGGTCACGCCGTCGCCGCCTTCCCGTGGCGGCGCCGTCTCGTAGCGACGCACGAGCGGGTGGCGGGCGAGCGCCTCGCGGATGGCCGCGCGCAGCGCTCCCGTGCCCTTCCCGTGGATGATGCGGATCGAAGGCAGCCCCGCCCGAAACGCCTCGTCGAGGTGCCCCTCGAAGTTCAGGACCGCCTCCTCCGCCCGCTGACCGCGCAGGTCGAGTTCGACCGCGACCGATGTCGCCGGGGGCAGGTCAATCGTCGCCCTGCCGCGCGTCGTGAGCTGCGGTTCCGTCCGCTCGATCCGGTCGACCGACACCTTCATGCGCATCGACCCGAACCGCACCTCGACGCGCCCGTCCGCCCCCACGCCCGTCACCGCCTCCCCCTGCTGCGGGATGTCCCGCACGCGAACGATGTCGCCCGGCGAGACCGAGTCGAGCCAGGCGGTCGCTCGCTCCGTCGCCTGCTTGCCTGCCGCTTCGATTTCCGCGTCGAGCGCCTGCAGGCGCTCCGCCGCTTCCCGGTCGACCGTGCGCTCCCGTTCGCGGCGCTCAAGGCGCTCCAGTTCGCGCTGCGCCCGCGCGACCAGCGCCTCCCCTTCCCTCCGCGCCCGCCCCAGGATCGTCTCGCGCTCGGACTCGATCGTGCGGTGCTGCTCGGCCAGCTGATGGCGCAACTCTTCCGCTTCGCGCCGCGCTTCCTCCTCGCGGCTGCGCGCCTCGGCGGCGCCCGCCCGCTCCCGGCGCGCCTCGTCCAGCAGCCCGTCCAATTCCCGGGTCTCCGGCGCGACCCGTTCCTCCGCTCGATCGAGCACACCCTCGTCGATGCCCAGCCGCCGCGCGATCGCGATCGCGTTCGACTGTCCCGGCAGCCCGATCGTGAGGTGGAACGTCGGGCTCAGCGTCTGCAGGTCGAACTCCACGGAGGCGTTTCGCAGGCGCGGCTCCTCTTGCGCGAACGTCTTCAGCTCGCCGTGGTGCGTTGTCGCGATGATCGTGCAGCCGCGGTCCAGCAGCGTTTCCAGAACGGCGCGCGAGAGCGCCGCCCCCTCCTCTGGATCGGTGCCCGCACCCAGCTCGTCGAGCAGCACCAGGGTTCCGGGCGCTGCCGCTTCCAGGATCCCGCCCACGGTCCGCATGTGCGACGAGAACGTCGAGAGCGACTGCTCAATCGACTGCTCGTCGCCGATGTCGGCGTGGATCGCCCCGTAGGTCACGAAGCGGCTGCCCTCGTCGCAGGGGACGGGCAGACCCGCCTGCGCCATGAGCGTGAGCAGCCCCACCGTCTTCAGCGCCACCGTCTTGCCGCCCGTGTTCGGACCGGTGATCAGCAACCCCGGCTCTTCCTCGCTCAGGTCGAGGTCGATCGGCACGACGTCGCCGTGCAGCAGGGGGTGCCGCGCCCGCACGAGCGTCGTTTCGCCCCACTGGCCCAGCCAGGAGTCGTCGCCGTCCGCACGCGGCAGGTGGGCGCCCAGCCGTTTCCCCAGCAGCACCTTCGCCCGGAGCAGGTCGAGCCGTGCCATCGCTTCCAGCGTTGCCAGCGCCTCGTCCTCGCGCTCCCCCACCATCGCCGAGAGTTGCAGGAGCACGCGGCGCTCCTCGCGCTCCTCGGCGAGTTGGAGCTCGCGCACCTCGTTGCCGGTCTCGACGACGCTCATCGGCTCGAGGAAAACCGTCGCCCCGCTCGACGACACGTCGTGGACGATGCCGGGAAGCTGCCCGCGGAAGTCCGCCTTCACGGGGATGACCATGCGCCCGTTCCGCTCCGTGAGCAGCTCCTCCTGGGCAACGCCCCGCCGCACCGCGTCCCCCAGGGCGGTCCTCGCTCGCTGTTCGAGGCGCCCCTGCGCGACCCGCAGCTCGCGGCGAACCGCCGCCAGCTCCGGGCTTGCATCGTCGGCCACCGCCGCCCGGGGCGTGATCGCGCGCTGCACCTCGGTGACGAACGACCGGAAGTCCGCGATCGCTTCCGCGATCGCCGCGATGCGAGGCGTGTGCTCGGCGAGGCGCTCGGCGAGCTGGCGCGCCCGCCGGGCCGTGTCGAACGACCCCGCCGCCTCCTGCAGATCGGTGGGCTCAAGCGCCTGCCCGATCGTCGCCGCGTGTACCAGCGGTCGCAGGTCGCGCATGCCCCCCAGGGGCACGTCGAGCCCCATCTGGTCGATGTTCGTCATCTCCGCGGTCTCGGCCTGCAGCGTCAGGACGGCCTCGTGCTCGCGCTCGGGCTCCAGCGCGAGCGCCAGTTCCCGGCCCAGGCTGAAGGCGGTTTCGCCCGCCAGCATCGCCCGCACTCTGTCGAACTCCAGCACGCGGAGAGTGTGGTCGTTCATGGCCTCAGCGTACGTCCTCGCCCACGGCGGGACCACAGACAGGGAAAAGGACTGCGTGTTTCGGCGCTCATCTCAAACCGCTAAGCTGATTGGCCCGGCGCCTTGCGCAAGAGAGGGTTGGATGCTGAAGAAGGTCTTGATCGCCAACCGCGGAGAGATCGCGTTGCGGATCGTGCGTGGCCTGCACGACCTCGGGATCACCTCGGTGGCCATCTATTCCGAGGTGGACAGCCTCTCCCGCCACGTGCGCTATGCCGATGAGGCCTACCTCATCGGCCCGCCCGAGGCGTCCGAGAGCTACCTCAACGTCGAGCGCATCCTCGACATTGCCACCGCCTGTGGCGCCGACGCCATTCATCCCGGCTACGGGTTCCTCGCCGAGAACGCCGGCTTCGCCGAAGCCTGCGAGGAGGCGGGGCTCACCTTCATCGGTCCCTCGCCCGCCTCCATCCGCCTCCTTGGCGACAAGAACGCCGCGCGCTCGCTGGCGGCTAGCGTGGGCGTGCCCGTGGTGCCCGGGACCGATCCCCTGGAGTCGCACGACGACGCCCCCGCTCTCGCGCGCGCGATCGGCTACCCGATCGCGATCAAGGCGGCGGCGGGCGGCGGCGGGCGCGGCATCCGCTTCGTCGAGCGCGAGGAAGATCTGACCCGCGCTCTCTCCCTGGCCAGCCGCGAGGCCGAGGCCGCCTTTAGCGACGGCACGCTATACCTGGAAAAGCAGATGCAGGGCGTCCGCCACATCGAGGTGCAGATCATCGCCGACACCTTTGGGAACGTGATTCCCCTGGGCGAGCGCGAGTGCTCCATCCAGCGCCGCCACCAGAAGATCATCGAGGAGACCCCGTCCGTCGTCGTCGGCTCCGAGCTGCGCCGTGCCCTCAATCGCGCGGCCGTTCGCGTTGCCCGCGCTGCGGGCTACCGAAGCGCCGGAACGGTCGAGTTCCTGCTGACCGAGGACGAGCAGTACTACTTCCTCGAGGTGAACGCCCGCCTCCAGGTCGAGCATCCCGTGACCGAGATGACGACCGGCGTCGACATCGTGAAGGACCAGATCATCGTCGCCAGCGGCTTTGAGCTCCCGTACGACGAGAGCGACCTCATCATGCGCGGCTGGGCAATCGAGTGCCGCATCGTCGCCGAGGACCCCCAGAACGGCTTCCTGCCGTCGGTGGGGCGCATCGTCTTCTCCCGTGAACCCGCCGGCCCCGGCATCCGCGTCGAGAGCTGCCTGCACGACGGGTTCGAGGTGACGCCCTACTACGACTCCCTCCTCGCCAAGGTGACCGCCTGGGGCACCGACCGCGAGGATGCCCGCACCCGCATGATCCGCGCCCTCCAGGAGTCCCGCGTGGTCGGCGTCGCCACGAACATCCCCTACCTCCTCGAGATTCTCGATCTGCCCGCCTTCATCGAGGGGCGGCTCGATACGGACTTCCTCGACCGCCACCAGGTCGAGGGTCGCCACTCCGAGGAGCCACTGCGCGAGGCGGCCGCCATTGCCGCCCTCCTCACCCTCTCCGGCGAGGGGCGCTCGCTGGTGACCGCCGCCGACGCGCGGAATCAGCGCCAGACGCCGTCCGCCTGGCGGCAGCAAGCGATGGGACGATGGCCGAAAAGTATCTGATCCAGGTCGACGACCAGCCGATCGAGGCTGAGCTGGAACGCCTGAACGGCGGCGGCGCGGCGCGAGTTCGCCTGCACGCCGATGGCGAGTGGCAGTTCGCCGAGATGCAGCACGTGCGCGCCGGCCTGCACGTCGTCATGCTCGACAACCACCCGGTTGAGCTCTACATCGAGCGCCGCGGCAGCGCCGTCGACGTCACCATCGGCCGGCGCACCTACCACATCCAGATCGGACGCGGTCGCCGCGCCGCCAGCATGGCCGCCGCGGCAGCCGCCGCCAGCGACGGCATCGTGCGCATCAACGCGCCCATGACCGGGAACGTGCTCGAGGTTCGCGCCGAGCCGGGCGCGGAGGTCGAGGCCGGCGAGGTTCTTGTCGTCATCGAGTCGATGAAGATGAACAACGAGCTCCGCGCGCCCGCCGCCGGTGTGGTCGAGCGTGTCGGCGCGGTGGTCGATGCACAGGTCGAGGAAGGCGCCGAGCTCGTCGTCATTAGCCCGCGGGAAGATTCGAACGGATCGGCCTGAATACCGTTTCCGTTGACCCGTATGATGTTGTTCCGTACGGTACGCGCCCGGCCGTGCTAGGCGGGGAGCTAGCGGTGCCCTGTAACCCGCAAACCGCTCCAGCGGGGCTGAATTCCCGTCCGAGGGGTCGTCTCTCCGGGGACTGCCTTCGCAAAGCGGCGTTGACGATCTGGTCCTGCGCGGCGGAGCACTACGAACCTGGTCAGGTCCGGAAGGAAGCAGCCATAAGTAGAACGCTCCGGGCGCCGCAGAATCACCGGGTCCGAGCTGGCTCGCGCGGTGCAAGCCTGGCATTCACTTCGACGACGGGTGCACGGTCGCTGCCGGATTTCGCCGGCCATCCGGAAACGGGTGGCGACAGGGGAGGGGGTGCCCTTGGCCCGTAGCCTGCCTCGCCCCCGCCCGGCCATCGAGTCCCCGCCGGTTATCGGGCGGCCCTTCGGCGGTTTTGATCCCATCGAGTACTCCCGTTCCGGTCGCGGTCGCCGGCACGCCGCGGCCATGCTGGTGGTCGCGCTTCTGGTCGTGCTCGCCTTCCAGCTCTTCCCCATCCAGAACCTCACCCTGGTGACGGGCGACACGACCGTGCAGGTGCGCTCCACCTTCGGCGACGAGCAGGAAGCGCTCTCGGCTGCCGCTCTCGATCTCGGCCCCGGCGACCGCGTCCTCGTCGCCCGCAGCGGCGATCAGGCCGCTCTCGCGGTCCAGCGGGCCATGCCCGTGGTCGTTCACGCCGATGGCGCCCGTATCGAGGTGCGCACCAGGGCCCGCACCGTCGCCGGAGCCCTCGCCCTCGCCAACGTCGAGGTCGGGGACGGCGACCGGATCTACGTCGAAGGTTCCCGTACCGACCCGGGTCACGAGCTCAACGGCCTCGCCCCCGGGTCCGTTTCCGCTGCCTCCGACAGCCAGCCCCTGCGCATCGAGATCGTCCGCGCCCTTCCGGAGGAGCCCGTCACGGACTCGAGCGCTGCGGCGGCGTCTCCGCCGGGAGCCGAGGTGGCCCCGGTGCTTGAGGCGGTGCCCGCCCGGCGCGTCCTCAGCGTGCTCGTCGACCCCAACGCCTGGAGGCCCATCGAGAGTTCGTCCCCGCCCGACGTGGAGACGCTCTTCCGCGCCGTTGCCGCCCTCCCCGCGAGGGTCCTGATCACGGTCAATATCGGCGGCCAGGTTGACACGTTGCGGATCGCCGCCGAGCGGGTGGAGGACGTGCTCACCCACCTCGGCGTCGAGCTGGGCGAGCACGATCGCATCTCCCATCGCCTCGATGCGGCCGTGACCCCGGACATGGAGCTCGTCGTGCTCTTCGTCGAGAAGGTCGTCGAGGAGTACATCGAGCAGACCCCGCCGACCATCCACTGGCGCGACGACCACACGCTCGCGCCCGGCGAGGTTCGCGTCATCGAGGGAACGCCCGGCGAAGTACGGGTCTGGGAGGAAGTGACCTACGAGAACGGCGCCGAAATCGCCCGTACGCCGCACTCCGCCCTCGTCGTGTCGGAACCCGTTTCCGGCGAGCGCCTCCGCGGCCCGGTGGCCGAGGACGGCGTCTCTCCCGTCGTCGTCGACGACTACACCGGACCCTACCGCGAGAAGCTGCGCGTGTGGGCCACCTGGTACAACGCCACGCACGGGTGGGCGCCTCCGGGGCATCCCGGCTATGGCATCACCTTTACCGGCGTCCCCCTTGAGTACGGCATCTGCGCGGTCGATCCGGACTACATTCCCCTCGGCACCAGGTTCTACGTGCCCGGCTACGGTGAGTGCCTCGCCGCCGACACCGGCGGGCTCATCAACGGCTACGACGTGGACCTCGGCTTTCCCGAAGGCCATCCGCCTGAGCCGTGGCACACCGGCTACGTCCACATCTACATCCTCGACTGACCCGCGCGGCCCGGCCTACCATCGCACCATGAGCCCACGATCACGGGGACCGCGCGCCCGCAAGGCGCTCGGCCAGCACTTCCTGACCGACACCGGCGTGCTGGCCGACATCGCGGCAGCCGTGCGGGTGCCCGAGGGCGGCGTCCTCTTCGAGATCGGCGCCGGCACGGGCCAGCTCACCGGAACCCTGCTGGACGCCGGCCATGAGGTCGTCGCGCTGGAGATCGAACCGCGTTTGCTCGACCACCTCCGCCGGCGCTTCGCCGGCCGTGAACGCCTCACGCTGGTTCAGGGCGACGCCCGCATCCTCGACCTGGCCGAGGTCATTCCCGCCGGACGCCCCTTCGGGGTCGTCGGGAACCTCCCCTACTTCGCCGCCAACCCCATCATCCGCCATCTGCTCGAAGGCCGCCCCCGCGCGACTGAGCTCGTCGTGATGGTGCAGCGCGAGGTTGCCCGCGAGATCACCGCCAGCCCCGGCAAGCTCTCGCTGCTGGGCATTTCCGTCCAGAACCACGCCGTAGCCGAACCGCTCTTCGATGTCCCCCCCATCGCCTTCGACCCGCCCCCCGCCGTCCACTCCTCCGTCGTTCGCCTCACGCTGCGCCAGGCCCCGCTCGTCCCGGGCGAGCGCGACGAGGCCTTCTTCGCGCTCGTATCGGGAGCCTTCCGCAACCCCCGCAAGCAGATCCACAACGCCCTCTCCCGCGCCCCCGGTCATGTACCCGACGCCGTCCGCCCCGCCCTCGACGCGGCTGGCATCGACTCCCACCGCCGCCCCGAGACCCTCGACATCCCGGAGTGGCTCGCCCTCCTCGACGCCTTCGAGGCCCCGGCTCCCCATGCCTGACACGCTGACCGGCCTCGCTCCCGCCAAGATCAATCTCACTCTCGAGATCGGCGGCACTCGTCCCGATGGCTACCACGACCTCTCCAGCATCCTCCAGGCGCTTGCTCTCGCCGACGAGGTGACCCTGCAGCCTGCGACTGCGACCTCCATCGAGAGCACCGGCCCGTTCGCCGGCGGCTCCCCGGCCGGGCCCGAGAACCTCGCCTGGCGCGCAATCGACGCCCTCGCCGCCGCCCTCGGGCGTGAGCCCGAACCCTTCCGCATCCGCATCGTGAAGCGCATCCCGGCCGCCGGCGGGCTGGGCGGGGGCGCCTCCGACGCCGCTACCGCCCTCCGCCTGCTCGCCCGTCACTGGCCCGATACCACCGAGGACGCGCTCGCGACCGCCGCCGCTGCGGTCGGCAGCGACGAGCCGTTCTTCCTTGCGGGCGGCACGGCGCTCGTCGAGGGTCGCGGCGAGCGCGTCACCCCCCTCCCCGACCTTCCCCCGCACGGCGTCGTGCTCTTCACTCCGCCCGACACCCTCCCCAACAAGACCGCCACACTCTTCCGCGCCCTCGACCGCGACGGCCTGGTGGACGAACCGACGGTGAGTTCGGCGTTGGCGAAGCGCCTGCCCGTGGAGATCACGGGCGCCGACCTCTACAACAGCTTCGAGCGGGTCGCCTTCGACTGCTTCCCGGGCCTGGCCGGCCTCTGGGAGCAGCTCGAGGCGAGGACGGGGGAGGCCATCCGTCTCGCAGGCGCCGGCCCGACCCTGTTCTGGATCGGTCCCGAGGACCAGACGGAGCGCGTGAGGAGCGCCGCTGAAGGACTCGACTGCACGATCATCCCCACGACCACGGCCGGTTCGCTATGGCGGCGCTGATCGCGGGGGCGATGGCGGGATACGTGATGGCCATGCTCACCAGCGTCGCCGTCACCTACCTCGTGTTCCGCGCGCGTGACACCGAGGTCCTTCAGCGTTGGGTCGACCGGGACGTCGCCGGCCCCCTCCTTCTCGTTCCCATCCTCACCGCCTCGGTGCTGGGCTGGGTCTTCGTCGGCCTCGTCGCCGCCATCATCTACGAGGTCGCCGACCTCGGCGCCCAGCCGGACGGCCTCGCCAGCCCGAGCGCCGTCTTCACGATCATTGCCGTCGTCTTCTCGATCGCGCCCGTCATGCTCCTCAGCATCCTCTGGACGCGCCTCTGGTGGATGTGGGTGGGGCTGGGCCTTCCCTGCGTCGGCCTGTTCGGCTGGCTTCTGCCTCACCTGGCGGGCCGATAAGATAGCTGGCGCGCTTGTACCGAAGTTCACGAGCGCGGAGGCGCACGTGGCCGGCACCATCGTCGATATGCACCTGCACACGACCCGTGGCGCATCCGACTCCATGCTCGACCCCGAGGACCTCATCGCCGAGGCCAACCGCATCGGGCTCACCGGCGTGAACATCACCGAACACGACCGCATGTGGGAGTCCTGGGACCTGAATCCCTTCCGCAAGGCCCACCCCGAGACCTTCATCTCGAACGGCATGGAGGTCTCGACCGACATGGGCCACGTCATCGCCGTCGGCCTGCGCGGCTACGAGAGCGGCATCCGCCGCCTTGAGCGCCTCCGCGAGGTCGCCGACGACCATGGCGCCTACCTCATCGTCGCCCACCCCTTCCGCCACTTCTTCGACCCCGTCCACTTCAAGCGGCAGGGGAAGCCCGCCTTCACCATGACGCCCGAGGAAGCGGCGAAGCTGCCCGTGTTCCAGCTCGTCGACGCCGTCGAGGTGCTGAACGGCTGCAACACGCCCCGCGAGAACTACTTCGCCCTGCAGGTCGCGAAGGTGCTGGGGAAGCCGGGGACCGGTGGCTCCGACGCCCACTCCAACCAGGGCATCGGCTACTTCAGCATCCAGCTCGACGAGACGGTCGAGAGTCCCGAGCACTTTCTCCGCCTCCTCCACCGCGGCGCCTACCAGCCCGTCAGCGGCCTTCCCCAGGGCGAGCTCGAGAACTTCTGGGATGCGCCGCCCCCCGAAGGGGTGCCGGCGTGACCGAACGCACTCGCTGGGAGTACGCCCGCGTCGTCGTCAGCGGCATGGAGCAGCCCATCGTCGCCAACTTCAGCCACCAGCCCGAGAACGACCGCGAGTACGGCACGAACGACCTCGCCGAAGCGCTCCGCGACCTCGGCGATGCGGGCTGGGAGATGGTCTCCGACGCGCGCGTCGAGAACTGGGTCGGCACCCAGCTCGTGTTCCGCGAGATGCTCTACTTCAAGCGACCCCAGCAGGACGACTCGTGAGCGACGAGCAGCCGTTCGCCGGCATCACGGTGCTGGAGTTCGGCCAGTTCGTGGCCGTCCCCTACGGCGCCCAGCTCCTGGCCGACGGGGGCGCCCGCGTCATCAAGATCGAGCCCCTCGATGGCGAGGCCTCCCGCCACACCGGCTACCGCTGGGGCGACGTCACCCGTCACTTCCTCGCCCGCAACCGCGGCACCCACTCCCTCCCCCTCTCCCTCCGCCACGAGAAGGCCGCCGGGATCCTCGACGCCCTGCTCGCGAAGACGGACGTAGTCCTGACCAACCTCCGCCCCGGCCTCGCCCAGCAGTTCGGCCTCGACTACGACAGCCTCTCCGAGCGCTATCCCCGCATCATCGTGGGGAACGTCACGGCTTTCGGGGAAAGGGGGCCCGACGCCGGGCTCGCCGGCATGGACCAGGTCGTGCAGGCGCACAGCGGCCTCATGGCCATGAACGGCGGCATGCGCGACGGCCGCCCCATCGCCGAGGGCTCGCCCATCTCCGACTTCATGTGCGCGGCCCTGCTCGCCTACGGTGTCGCCTCGGCCCTCTACCGGCGGACCAGCACCGGCCGCGGCGGGCGCGTCGACACCTCGCTGCTCATGTCCGCCCTCATCCTCCAGAACAACCTCCTCATCCGCGTCGAGGATCAGGACGGCGAGACGCACGCCACCTACCTTGACTGGCTTGCCGGGGCCCGGGCCGAGGGCATGCCCTACGCCGAGCAGGCCACGCACATGCCGAGCAGCCGCGTCGCGCGCCTCGTCAGCATCTACTACCGCACCTTCACCACGAAGGACTCGGCCATCGCCATCGCCTGCCCCAGCGTGGGACTGCGCCGACGCCTCATGGAGGTCATGGGGCTCCACGACCCCGCCCTCGACCCCAGCCTCCCCCAGGAGCAGCGCCACGCCCTCGACACCGAGCTGCGTGACGAGATTGAGGCGCTCTTCGCATCCGAGACGACCGACCACTGGGAGGGGCGCCTGCGCGAGGCCGGCATCCCCGTTTCCCGCGTCCGCTTCCCCACCGAGCTGATCGACAACGAGCAGGCCGCCGCCAACGACCTGTTCATCCACCGCGACCACCCCGAAGCGGGGCCCTTCACCGTGCTGGGCAACGCCCTCAAGCTCGACGACGCGGGCTTCGCCCCCGCGCCCACGCCCGCTCCCTTCCGCTCCGAGACCCGCGACATCCTCGCGTGGGCGGGCCTCTCCGGGGATGCCATCGAGGACGCCATCGAGAGCGGCGCCGTCGCCGCTCTCGACGCCGACTGAGCCAGACTTCCGGCTAGCGGCTCTGGGCCCACTCCTTCGCGTGGTACGTGATGATGATGTCCGCCCCCGCGCGACGGATCGACGTCAGTGCCTCGTCAATCGCACGCTCCTCTTCGATCCAGCCGTTCGCCGCCGCCGCCTTCAGCATGCTGTATTCGCCGCTCACGTTGTAGGCCGCGACCGGTACGTCGACCGCCTCCCGCACCGAGCGCAGCACGTCGAGGTAGGGGAGCGCCGGCTTCACCATCACCATGTCCGCCCCCTCGTCGATGTCCGTGAGCGCCTCGTCGCGGGCCATGCGCGCGTTCGCCGGGTCCATCTGGTAGCCCCGCCGGTCGCCGAAAGCAGGCGCGCTGTCCGCCGCCTCCCGGAACGGCCCGTAGAACGCGCTCGCGAACTTCGCTGCGTACGAGAGGATGGCCGTGTCGCTCCGGCCCGAGCCGTCGAGCGCCTCCCGGATGGCCGCCACGCGGCCATCCAGCATGTCGCTCGGCGCGACGATGTCGCAGCCCGCGTCCGCGAGGCTCACGGCCATGTCCGCCAGCAGCGGCAGGCTCGCGTCGTTGTCGACCTCGCCCTCGTCTGTCAGCAGGCCGCAGTGCCCGTGGCTCGTGTACTCGCACAGGCACACGTCGCCGATCACCAGCATCTCGGGGACGGCGTCCTTGAGCCGCCGGATCGCCTCCTGCACGACGCCCCGGTCGTCGTACGCGCCCGAGCCGCGCTCGTCCTTGGCGGCGGGAATGCCGAACAGGAGCACGGCGGGCACGCCGGCCGAGCGCAGCTCACGTGCCTCCTCCACCAGCACCGCCAGCCCCAGCCGCGACTGCCCCGGCATCGCCTGGATCGGCGCGCGCCCGTCGAGGCCTTCCTCGACGAAGAGGGGCGCTACCAGGTGCGACGGCGTTAGTTCGGTCTCGCGGACCAGCCCACGAACCGCCTGCGAGCTACGCAGCCGCCGGTGTCGCCGGAAATCCAGCCCTTCCATGAGCTTGCGCCTCCCCGGATGCTAGGTCGCTAGACGGCGCACTCACCCTCGCCGCGCTCGAGCACGTAGAGCTCGAACTTCGTCCAGTCGATGAACATCTCGCGGTTGTCGTCCGAGAACTCGCCCGGAATCGTCAGGTCCTGGACCACTTCCTCGAATGGAACCTTGCCCACGCGGTCGAAGTAGTCGTTGAACTCCTCGCCGTCCTCGCGCTCGCGCCGGTACAGCTCGAGCCAGCGCTGGACGGCGTCGGGCGTGCGCTTCGCCGGCAGCCGCAGCTTGAGCTGCGTGCCCACGCGCACCTTCCCGTTCCCCTCCTCGTAGCCTCCGCCGATGAAGGCGTGGTACGCGGGAAGCTGGTGGCCGTCGACCTTCATGGCGGCGCCGTGGAAGCCGATGTTGCCGAGGTGGTGCTGGCCGCAGCTGTTGGGGCAGCCGCTCATCTTGATGTGCAGCTTCTCCACCAGCGGGTCGGCCACGGCCAGGTCCGTCACGCGCTCCTGGATGGCGCGGTTCAGGCCCATCGAGCTCGTGATGCCGAGCTTGCAGCTGTCCGTGCCGGGGCAGCTCACCACGTCGGTTACCGTGCCCGCGCCCGCCTCCGCCAGGCCCAGCTCGACCAGCCGCGAGTACACCTCGTACAGGCTCTCGTCGCGCACCCAGCGCAGCACCATGTTCTGCTGCACCGATGTGCGCGCGTTGCCGCCGCAGTAGTCGCGCATGAGGTCGGCGATGCCGTGGAACTGCGCCGGCGTCAGGTCGCCGCGCGTGATCTTGATCTCGACCGTGCTGAAGCCCTGCTGCTTCTGCGCCTTCACGTTCGCCGAGACGAACCGCGTGAACGCGGCCGCGTCGTCGCCGGGCTGCCCGTAGGAGTCGCGCCGCGCCGGCGCCCGCCCCTCCTCGTTGTCGAGGAAGAGCAGCCGCTCGGGGCTGAAGTCGCGCTGGGCCCAGGGCTGGGCCAGTTCGTCGTCCACCATCTCGAGGAAGCGGTCCGCCCCGATCCGGTCGATGAGCACCTTGATGCGCGCCATCGCCCGGTTCTTCCGCAGCATGTCCGCCGCGTTGAAGATGCGGATGACCGCCTCGCTCACCTTCAGGTATTCGTCCAGCGAGACGAACTCGCGCACCACGATCGCCTCGCGCGGCATGATCGCGAGCCCGCCCCCGCAGACCATCTTGAAGCCGAGCACCCCGTCCTCGATGCGCGGGATGAAGCCGAGGTCGTGGATGCCCGTGATCGCCACGTCCGCGTCGTCGGCGCTGAAGGCGACCTTGAACTTGCGCGGGAGCAGCTGCGTCAGCGGGTTGCGCAGCCAGAAGCGTGCGAAGGCGCCCGCGTAGGGCGTCACGTCGAACAGCTCGCCGTCGGTCACGCCCGCCCACGGGTCGGCGGTCACGTTGCGGACGGTGTTGCCGCAGGCCTCGCGCGTCGAGAGCCCCACGCTCGCCAGCAGGCGCAGCACGTCCGGCATCCGCGCCAGCGGCATGTGGTGGAACTGGAAGTTCTGGCGGGTGGTGATGTGCCCCTTGCGCAGCGGCGCGAACCGTTCCGCCAGCTCCCCGAAGGCGTCCATCTGCTCCGGCGTCACCCCGCCGAAGGGGAGCTTCACGCGCGTCATCTGCACGTTCGCCTGGCGCTGGCCGTAGACGCCCTGCTTCAGCCGGTAACCCTGGAAGACCGCCTCTTCCTCGTAGCCGCCCGCCAGGAAGCGCGTCGCTTCGGTCTCGAAGTCGTCGAGCTCCTCGGTCAATATCGGCAGAACCTTGCCGGGAGCGTTTGTCTGGACGATAGTCTCGACTGCGCGCATCTACGCTGTCCTTTCGCGGCAGACCCTTCGGGTCCGGCCATCGCGGGCTGGGAGTGTGTGAAGCGACTGTAGCATGTAGCACGCGCCCCGTCGTTGCTGGCAAGTCACGTTGTTGATATTGTTGAGCGACGAACTCAGCTTTACGCGGAGCCCCTTCTCGTGTCGCTCACCGCCACCCTCGACGACACCGCCATCTCGGCGCTCAACGAGCGCTTCGAGGAGGCGACGCCCGAGGAGGTCGTGCGCTGGGCCGTCGACACGTTCGGCGATGGCCTCTCCGTCGGCGCCAGCTTCGGTGGCCCCACGGGCATGGCCATCCTCCACATGACCGCCCAGCTCAAGCCCAACGTCCACGTCTTCGTTCTCGATACGGATTACCTCTTCGACGAGACCCACCAGACTCGCGAGCGCGCCACCGCCGCCCTCGACCTCACCAACGTCCAGGTCTACAAGTCGAAACTGACCCACGAAGAGCAGGCCGCCCGGTACGGCGCCGCCCTCTGGATGCGCGATCCCGACCTCTGCTGCGACCTCCGCAAGGTCGAGCCCAACCAGCGCGCCCTCGCAGGCAAGACCGCCTGGATCGCCGGCCTCCGGCGTGACCAGTCCGAGGGCCGCTCCGACGTGCCCATCATCGCCTGGAACCAGAAGTTCGGCCTCGTCAAGATCAACCCGCTCGCTCGCTGGACCGAGAAAGACACCTGGAACTACATCTCCAAACACGACGTTCCCTACAACCCGCTGCTCGACCATGGCTTCGTCAGCATTGGCTGCTTCAACTGCACCGTGCCCGGCAAGCAGGGCCGCCAGGGGCGCTGGGAAGGCTTCGACAAGGACGAGTGCGGACTCCACACCTGAGCCGGCCATCGTCCACCACCACCGAACGGCGGCCCCGGGGCCGCCTTCTTGATGAGCATCCGGCGCGCAGGCGCCACCACCACAAGCAGGGAGAAGTACCAATGCGTCTGGAGTACAGCCAATGAGCAATCAGGGCTTCGTCATCTGGTTCACCGGGCTCTCGGGCTCGGGCAAGAGCACCCTCGCCGAGGCGCTCGCCCCGGCGCTGCGTGAGCGCGGCCGCAACGTCGAGATTCTCGACGGCGACATCGTTCGCACCAACCTCTCGAAGGGGCTCGGCTTCAGCAAGGAGGACCGCGACACGAACATCCGCCGCATCGGCTTCGTCGCCAGCCTCCTCGCCCGCAACGGCGTTGGCGTCATCACCGCCGCCATCTCCCCCTACCAGGAGATCCGCGACGAGAACCGCGCCATGACCGAGGGCGACGGCGCCGTCTTCGTCGAGGTGCACGCCGCCGCCACGGTCGAGCAGTGCGAGGCGCGCGACGTGAAGGGCCTCTACGCAAAGGCCCGCGCCGGCGAGATCAAGGGCTTCACCGGCATCGACGACCCCTACGAGGAGCCGCCCTCCCCCGAGGTGCGCTGCGAGACCGGCGTCGACTCCGAAGCAAACAGTCTCCAGCAGATCCTGGACTACCTCGAGTCCCGCGGACTCATCGGGAAGGCGCAGTCATGAGCAACCTCGGCGAACCGTACGGCGGTACCCTCGTCAACCTGCTCGTCGATGAAGAAGAGCATGTGGAGCTCGGACGCGAGGTCGCCGACCTCCCCACGATCGAGCTCGACTCCCGCCACCTGGCCGACTTCGAGCTCCTTGCCAACGGCGGCTTCAGCCCCCTTACCGGCTTCATGGGCGAGGCCGACTACCACTCCGTCGTCGAGAACATGACGCTGGCGAACGGCCTCCCCTGGTCGATGCCGGTCACCCTCTCCGTGCCCGAGGCTCGCGCCGGCGAGCTGACCCCCGGAGTTCGCGCCGACCTGCGCGACCAGGAGGGCTTCCCCCTCGGCGTCATCGATATCGAGGAGGTCTACCGGCGCGACAAGACCCGCCTGGCCGAGCAGGTCTACCGCACCACTGACGAGGCCCATCCGGGGGTCGCCGCGGTCTACGCCTCCGGCGACCTCGTGCTCGGCGGCTCCGTCAAGGCCCTGCGTCTCCCCGACCACGGAAACTTCCCCGACCACCGCCTCACCCCCGCCCAGACCCGCGCCGCCTTCGCCGAGCGCGGCTGGCGCACCGTCGTTGGCTTCCAGACCCGCAACCCCATCCACCGCGCCCACGAGTACCTGATCAAGGTGGCGCTCGAAGGGGTCGACGGCGCCCTCATCCATCCCCTCGTGGGCGACACGAAGGACGACGACATCCCCGCCGACGTGCGCATGCAGTGCTACGAGGTGCTGCTGGACCGCTACTTCCCCGAGGACCGCGTGCAGCTCTCGGTGCTGCCGGCGGCCATGCGCTATGCCGGTCCGCGCGAGGCGATCTTCCACGCCATCATGCGCAAGAACTACGGCTGCACCCACTTCATCGTCGGGCGCGACCATGCCGGCGTGGGCAACTACTACGGCACCTACGACGCCCAGCGCATCTTCGACGACATCGACCTCGACGCGCTCGGCATCCAGCCGCTCTTCTTCGAACACGCCTTCTGGTGCCTCCGCAGTGGCGCCATGGCCACGACGAAGACGAGTCCGGCCACGCCCGAGGAGCGCCTCTTCCTTTCCGGGACGAAGGTGCGCGAGATGCTCGCCAACGGCGAGGATCTCCCCGTCGAGTTCACGCGCCCCGAGGTTGCCGCTGTGCTGATGGAGAGCGCCCGGAGCGGCTGAGGTGATGCAGCGGGCGCGCTCCGTCGTGCGCGACGCGCCGCCCGCTGCGCGCAGCCTCCTCTGGCTGCGCCCGGCGATGCTCGCGCGCGTGGCCTTCGCCGTCGCTGGGCTCGCGCTGTTTGCTCTCGCCCTCGAGATCACGCGCGCCGGCGCCGGCTCCCTCGTCCCCCTCCTCTCCGACATCAACGCGGAGGGCGTCGCCAACGGTCTGGGCTTCGGGTGGCTCTTCGCCTACGTCGTCCTCAGCGGATCCCCCGTCGCCGCCATCGGCGTGACCCTCCTCTCCGAGGGCGTCTTCCACACCACCGAGGCCTTCGCCGTCGTCGCCGGCTCGCGACTCGGCGCGTCCTTCGTCGTGCTCGCCGTCGGCTTCCTCGCGTTCCGCTTCGGCCGCCGTAGCGGCGACGGCGTCGCCATCGGCATCGTCGCCATGCTCGTCACCTTCACGACGCAGGGCCCGGCGGTTGCGCTTGGCTTCCTGGCCCTCCACCTCGGCTGGTTCGATGGCGCCATGCCCTCCGCCCCCGACGCCCTCCTGCAGGGCACCGACGCCGCCTTCGGCCCCGTCACGGGATGGCTGGACTCCTTCCTCCCGGGCCTGCTGGTGTTCGTCGCCGGCGCTGCCGTCCTGCTCCTCGCCTTCGCCGTCTTCGAACGCGCCCTTCCCCAGCTTGAAGGGGAGGCCGAGGGCATCCGCCGACGCCTCGACGTCCTCAACCGCCGCCCCCTGATGTTCCTGATGGGCGTCATCATCACGCTCACGACCCTCAGCGTGGCCGTCTCCCTGACCGTCCTCGTGCCCCTCGCCCTGCGCGGCTACGTCCGCCGCGAGCACATCATTCCGTACGTTCTCGGGGCCAACATCGCGACCTTTGTCGACACCCTCGCCGCCAGCGTCCTTGTGGGCGGCGAGGCAGCCGTCGCCGTCGTCCTCGCGCAGGTCGCCTCGACCGCGCTCGTCGCGGTCGTCGTCCTGACCGCGCTCTACAAGCCCTACCGGATCGCCATCCTCCGCAGCGAGCGCTGGATAGCGGCCCGACCCAGCCGCCTCGCCGGATTCCTCGGCGTCATCGTCGTCGTGCCGGCCATCCTGCTGGTGGTCTAGCGACCCGTCGCCGCCAGAATCGCGGCCGCCTCCTCCACCGACACCCTCCTCTCCGCACCGCCGAGGTGGACGCTCAGCACGAACCGATCCCGAGCGGCCACCACCGCGTAGCGAACCCGCCCGTCAGGTTCGTCGAGCCGGAACGCCCGCGCCCCCTCCGCCGCCAGCTCGGTGAGGCCCGTGCCCTCCGCCAGCGCGATACCCGCGACCGTGACGCTCAGCCAGTCCGCTTTGGCCGGCAGGTCCTCCACGAAACGCGAAGCTTCCCCGCCATCTCCGAAGGCGACCACCTGGCAGACGATCTCGACGGCCGGCTCATCTTCCAGGCTGTCGCGGCGCTCCTTCCAATAAGCGAAATAGCCCCCGTCGACTCCCGCCGCCTCCAGTGGCGCCGCCCCTACCTCGCGGCCCATCTCGCTCCGCGAGAGGTTCCCGAACGTCAGGCGTTCGAACCCTTCGGGCAGGTCGGCCTCGCCGCACACCTGGTCGGCGAGCAGCTTCGGCTCGCCGCCGCACGCCGCCAGCAGCGCGACGATGCCCAGCGCGGCCAGGACGATTCCCGCCCTATTCCTCGTCGAAGGGCGGGTCTGGCTCAGGGCCGATCAGTCCGTGTTTGGTCGAGTACCGCTCCACCGCCACGATGAGCGCGAAGAAGGGGATGAAGCCGATGAGCGCCCCCAGTCCCCAGAACCAGAAACCCCCGATGCAGAACAGGATGCCCGCGGCTGTGAAGAACGACATCCCGATAATCGAAAGGATGCGCCCGGCGACTACGTAGGGTGAGATCGGCGCCTTCAGCATTACGCGTCCCCTCCCCGCTTTCGCGCTGTCACCACGCTGTTCTGCTCCCCGATAGCCGACCGCCACGCGTCGCCGAATCCCGCCTCCTCCAGCAACTCCCCGATACGGGATTGCGTGCGGTTCTCCCCACCGAGCATCGCCATCGTCAGGCCGCTGACGGACGCGTGGTCGGGCCCGGACAGGTCTTCGGCCAGCATCGGCTCCACGACCACGATCGTACCCCCTGATGCGATTGCGTCGTGGCAAGCCGCCAGGATCCGCCGGCACTCCGGCGTCTCCCAGTCGTGCAGGATGTTCGCGAGCAACACGACGTCGTGGCCTCGCGGCAGCGGGTCGTCGAAGAACGACCCGGCGACGAACCGGCAGCGGTCACCGAGCCCGTGCGCGGCGATCCGCTCCTCCGCCAGCGGGCGCATGGCCGGCAGGTCCAAGATCGTCGCCTCCAGCGACGGGTGCGCCTCCAGCAGGGCGAGGCTGTAGCCGCCGCTGCTGCCCCCCACGTCCAGCAGCCGCCGGAAGGGTGAGAAGTCGACCTCGCACCGGAGCCGTCCGGCTCCGGCGATGGCGTTCGCGAGCATCCCCTCGGCGAACCAGCGCTGGTCCTCCTCGTCGAAGCCCCCGAACAGGTCTGCTTGCCCCGCCTCTGCCAGCGGCTTGCCACTCGCGAGGGCGTCTCCGAGCCGTCCGATCTGCTCGTGGAAGCCCTGGAATAGCAGCGACCGTCCGCCCGCGAACCGCGGGCTCGACCGCACCAGGAACGCTTCCGTCGCCGGTGTCGCCCGGAAGCGCCCCGATTCGTCGCGCTCCGCAAGCCCCTGGCTCGTCAGGAAGGCGAGCAGAGCCGGCGCCACGCGAGGCGCCAGCCCCAGGTCGTCCGGGGTCGATGGCCCGCTCGACAGGCGCTCGAAGACGCCGCTACGCAGGCAGAAGGCGAGCGCCTGGGCGCGCATTGCCCCGTCCTGCAGCGTGTAGATGCGCAGCCTCGCGGCCTCGAGATCGTCGGTCAGGGCGGGCATGGGCTCCCATTCTCTCGCGCGTCCGGGGAGCGGGCCAGCGGTGCCGACGCCCTACCCGAACGCGTACCAGATCGCCGCCATCCCGCTCACGCCGATCACGATCCATGCCGCGATCGAGAGCGCCGCCGCCGCGTCCTCGTCGGCGTCGTGCTTGATCCACGACCACACGAAGAACGGCAGCAACACGAGCCCGATGAGGAACGACACGAGGTCCAGTGTAGCGAGGCGCGGCGGCGCGCTAGCCCTGCGGGCGGTAGAGTTCCATCCATACCTCCGGAGGTCGCCAGCGTGGAGTTCTGCAGCTACGAGAAGAAGGACCGTGTCGCCTACATCACCATCACTCGCCCGGAGGTCATGAACTCGCTCCACATTCATGGCAACCTCGAGCTCAACGAAGTCTGGGATGACTTCGCTGCCGACGACGACCTCTGGGTTGCTGTCTTCACCGGTGAGGGCTCGCGCGCCTTCAGTGCCGGCAACGACCTCAAGTTCACCGCCGAAATGTCGCGCCTGCCCGCCTCAGAGCGTCCGCGCCAGGCCTGGCCGCGCGGTGGCTTCGGCGGGATCACCAGTCGCTTCGACCTCTACAAGCCGATCGTCGCGCGGGTGAACGGCTACGCCCTTGGAGGCGGCTTCGAGATGGCCCTGGCCTGCGACATCGTGGTCGCCGCCGAGCACGCGCGCTTCGGCCTGACGGAACCCAAGGTCGGCCTCATCGCCGGCGCCAACGGCGTCCACCGCCTCCCCCGCCAGGGTCCCCTCAAGGCGGTCATGGGGCACATGCTCACCGGCCGCCACATGACGGCCCAGCGCGCCTACGAGCTCGGCCTCGTGAACGAGGTCGTCCCCATGGTGGAGCTCGACGAGGCCGTCGACCGCTGGGTCACCGACATCCTCAGCTGCGCTCCCCTCTCCGTGCGCTCCACCAAGGAGACGGCCATGCGCGGCCTCGATATGGCCCTCCCGCACGCCTCACAGGCGCTCTTCCCATGGGAGACCCGCCGCCGCCAGTCCCCCGACTCCGTCGAGGGACCGCGCGCCTTCGCCGAGAAGCGCGACCCGGACTGGAAGGGAACCTGGACATAGTTCCCTCCGGCCAGTCGCTCCGGGCGAGCCGCTAGAATCGTGGCGGAGGGCCCTCGCGTGTCCCGTTCCGGCGTCCACGTGGTCGAGGCGCACTACACCTCGTCCTGGGACCGGCTGACCTCCTCGCTGCGCTACGAGCAGTTCCGCTGGCTCTACATCAGCAACATCTGCTTCATGTTCGCCATGATGGCGCAGTTCCTCGTGCGCTCCGTCCTGGCGTACGACCTCACCGATGACAACGCCTTCGCCCTCGGCATCGTCAACTTCGTCGTCGCCATCCCCATGCTGGTCATCTCGCCCCTGGGTGGCGCCGTCGCCGACCGCGTGGACCGTCGCAAGCTCATCCTCTTCGTCCAGACCGCCGTCATCATCGACGAGGCGCTCGTCTTCTTTCTCCTGCTCACGGATCAGCTGACGTTCGTGCACCTCCTTGTGCTCACGGGCATTCTCGGTGCCCTCTTTCCCTTCATGATGCCCGCCCGCCAGGCGATCATCGCGAACGTCGTCGGCAGGCAGGGTCTCGGCAACGCCATGGCCCTCCAGATGGGCGGCATGAACTTCACCCGGATCGTCGGCCCGGTGGCGGCGGGCGGGCTCATCCCGCTGATTGGAATCCCGAGCACGTGGGGCATCGCCCTCGCGCTCTACGTGGTCGGCCTCGCCGCGATGTTCCGGGTCTTCCCCTCCTTCCCCGACGACACCGAGGAGCGTCGCACGGTGTTCCGTGACATGGCGGATGGCTTCCGTTACGTCTGGCGCCACCCGCCCGTGCGGGTGCTCCTCCTCTTCGGCCTGGTGCCGACCCTCCTCGCGATGCCCTTCCAGACTCTCCTTGTCGTTTTCGCCAAGGATGTCTGGAATGCCGGAGAGGCGGGCCTGGGCTTGCTCAACGCAGCGGCTGGCGTAGGTGGACTGCTGGGTTCGGTCTACATCGCTTGGAGCGGGGATTCCCACCGCCGCTTACGCCTCATGATGGCCAGCATTCTCGCGTTCGGAGCCACACTCGTTCTGTTCTCATACAGCCCGTGGATCTGGATAGCGTTACCAGTGATTCTGCTCGCCGACATCTTCGTGACCATCTTCATGGTGCTGAACAACACCGCCATCCAGGTGCTCATTCCCGACTACGTCCGCGGCCGCGTCATGAGCTTGCTCATGATGTCCTTCGGCCTGACGCCCCTCGCCACCCTTCCTATCAGCTGGCTGGCCGAGGAGTACGGGGCGCCCATCGTCGTCGCCCTCTCGTCCGGGCTCATGATGGTGCTGGCAATCGTCTTCCTCTCCCTCAGTCCGGCTCTCCGCCGCATGGACACGAGCACGCGTGAGGCCGAGATCGAGTTCGGGGAACTGGACCGTCGCGGCAGGCGTGAACGAGAATTCACGCCCGCGGCGAATTAGTCGAACGCTCTTGGGAGGAGAAGGGTGGTGCTGAGGCCCAGAATCGAACTGGGGACACCTGCGTTTTCAGCGCAGTGCTCTACCAACTGAGCTACCTCAGCGTCCAGGCCATCGTAGGAAGCGCACCCGGCAGGGGCAAGGCAAGCGCCTAGGCGACACCCGCCCGAATCCTCCCCACGACCTCTCCCATCGGCACGACTTCACGCTCGCCCGAGGCCCGGGCCTCGAGCTCGATGCCGCCCCGCCCGAGCGCCCGAGGGCTCACGGTCAGCCGCACGGGCATGCCCAGCAGGTCCGCGTCCTTGAACTTTGCCCCCGGGGACTCGTCCCGGTCGTCCACGAGCGCTTCCAGCCCCGCTGCCTCCAGCGCCGCCTCCAGTTCGCTCAGCGCCTCCGCCACCTCCGGCTTGTCGCCCCCGAGCACGACCACGTGCACGTCGAACGGCGCCAGCGTCTCGGGCCAGATGATGCCGTCCTCGTCGTGATTCGCTTCGAGGATCGCCGCGAGCAGCCGGTCGACCCCGATGCCGTAGCAGCCCATCACCGCGTGATGCCGCTCGCCCTCGCCGTCGAGGTAGCGAACGTCGAGCGCCTCGGCGTAGGTCGAACCAAGCTTGAAGACGTGCCCGAGCTCCATGCCCGACCGCACGTCCAGTGTGCCATCGCAGCTGGAGCAGCCGTGGCCGCCCTCGGCCAGGGCGATGTCGTCGACCAGATCCGCGGTCCAGTCGCGGCCGTGGTTCAGGTTGAGCAGGTGCGCGTCCGGCTCGTTCGCCCCGCCGACGAGGTTCACCGCCTCCGTGGCGCTCATGTCGGCCACCACCCGCATCCCCTCCAGCCCCACGGGCGAGGCCGACCCCGCCACCAGCCCATGCCGTGCCACCGCGCCGTCGTCCATCGGCTCCAGCTCGACTGCCTTGAGCAGGTTCCGCAGCTTCGTCTCGTTCACCTCGAGGTCGCCCCGGATGGCGACGAACACCGGCTCGCCGTCGGCGGCGTAGAACACGGCCTTCACGGTCTGTCGCTCCTCCACGCCGAGGAAAGCCGCCAGGCTCGCGATGGTCCCGACCCCCGGCGTGTCCACGCGCTCGACCGGCGCGGGCTCGGCCGCGACCGGCGGTTCCGCCCGGAACGTCGCCTTCTCCGCGTTCGCGGCGTAGCCGCACGAGGAGCACAGCAGCACCTCGTCCTCGCCGTTCTCGTTCAGGTAGATGAACTCCTGGCTGTCCTTCCCCCCGATTGCGCCCGAGTCCGCCTCGACAGGCACCGCGGGCACTTCCGCCCGCGCGAAGATGCGCGCGTAGGCGTCGAACATCGCCTGGTACGACTCGTCCAGCGTCTCCCAGTCCGGATCGAAGCTGTAGGCGTCCTTCATGCAGAACTCGCGCAGCCGGATGAGCCCGCCGCGGGGACGCGGCTCGTCCCGGAACTTCTGCTGGAACTGGTAGAGCGTCACGGGCAGGTCGCGGTAGCTCTGGACCTGCGAGGCCGCCAGCGCGCTCACCGCTTCCTCGTGCGTCGGCGCGAGCACGAAGTCCCGGTCCCGCCGATCCGAGACGCGGTAGAGGACGCCCCCGAAGGTCTCGTTCCGCCCCGATCGTTCCCAGAGCTCGACCGGCTGCAGGGCCGGTAGCCGCAGCTCCTGCGCCCCCGCCCGGTTCATCTCCTCGCGAACCAGCCCCTCGACCCGCTGCATCGCCCGCCACCCGAACGGCGTGAAGCAGTAGAGCCCCGCCGCCAGCGGCATCACGAGGCCCGCGCGCAGCAGCAGCCGGTGGCTTGGCAGCTCCGCCTCGGCGGGCGCTTCCCGCAGCGTCTTCAGGAAGTAGCGGCTCATCCGCGTCGATACGGTCATGGACCTACTCTCCCCGCCGCGCCGCTCCGGTCAAGCGCGGCGCGGGCGCTCCAGGTCGGCGCTGTCGATCAGCAGCGTGACGGGCCCGTCGTTCACGCTCTCGACCTCCATGTGCGCGCCGAAGCGTCCCCGTTCGCAGCGCACCCCTTCGCCCTCGACCGCGGCGCAGAAGCGCTCGTAGAGCGCCTCCGCCCGCTCCGGCTCCGCTGCCTCCGTGAAGGACGGCCGCCGGCCCTTCCGCACGCTCCCGTAAAGGGTGAACTGGCTGACGCACAGCATCGCCCCGTCGGTGGCCGCCAGGTCCTGGTTCATCTTCCCGTCCGCATCCTCGAACACCCGCAGCCCCGCGACCTTGCGGGCGAGCGCATCCGCTATCGCTTCGTCGTCGCCGTGGGTGACGCCCAGCAGGACGAGGAAGCCGTTCTCGATGGCGCCCGTAGCCTCGCCGTCCACGCGCACGCTCGCGCGGCTCACGCGCTGTACGAGGGCGCGCACGAGGTGCTAGTCCTTCGAGGAGGAACTGCTGCTGGACTTCGCGCTCTTGCCCTTGCTGTCGCTCTTGCCGGAGTCGCCGCTGGGAAGGCTCATCGTCTTCTCGCTCGAGCTGGTGCTCTTCTCCGACTTGCGGCTGTCGTTCACATAGAAGCCGCTGCCCTTGAAGACGACCGTGGGCGCGTGCAGCACGCGGTTCGCCGTGCCCTTGTCGCAGCGCTCGCACGGGTGGCTGCTCGGCGCGTCGAACCCTTCTCGCAGGTCGTATCTGCGCTTGCAGGAATCGCACTGGTACTCGTAGGTGGGCACGCGGGTCCGTCCAGGTTGAGCGGAAGTCTGACTCCGGCAGTTTAGCACTCTCCGATGGTGACTGCTAACTCCCGCTCCGCCCATCCCGCACTACAATCGAACGAGGAGAGGTGCCCGAGTGGCTGAAGGGACCCGTCTTGAAAACGGGCGTGGCTGATACCCACCGTGGGTTCGAATCCCACCCTCTCCGCCATGTCTCGCTTACACCGCCCTCAGAATCTGCCCCGTAGAATCTGGCTGGCTCCAGGCTCTGGAGGTGGTCGCTGTGCCTGTGACGATGACGTTGCTGCACGATGGACGAGTCGACGAGATCTCCGTCGCCGACGTTGCCCGCCCCACTATCCCCCCGGACCAGCTCGAGAGCCTGCTCGGCTGGGAGTTGAAGCCCGAAGGTCTCTGCCAGGACTACATGTGCATCCCCGTCGACCAGGATGACCTCGTTGGCGAAGACGGCCTCGACCTGCACGTGCTGGCCGATGCCCTTCAGCGCCCTCTCGTCACCGATGAGAAGCACGCCGTTGCCTCCCTCGGCGCCTCGCACCACGACCGGGGCGAGGCCCTGGCCTCGCTCGATGCTCCCGACTTCACCCTCCCCGACCTCGGTGGCAATCTCCACTCCCTCAGCGACGAGCGCGGCAAGAAAGTGCTGCTCGTCGCCTACGCCTCCTGGTGAGGCTGCCGCTACGACCTGCCGGTCTGGCAGTCCGTGTACGAGGAGCTTGCGGACGAGGGCTTCACCGTCATCACGGTCGGTATCGAGCGGTCACCCGACGATGCGCGCCCCTGGATCGAGAAGGCCAGGCCGCAGCACCCCAGCCTCATCGACATCGAGCACCTCGTGCCCGACCTCTACGGCATGATCAACGTCCCCACCGTCGTCTGGATCGACGAGGAAGGCCGCATCGCCCGCCCCAACGACGCCTCCTTCGCCTCCAACAGGTTCAAGCTCTTGACGGGCCTCGACTCCAAACGGCACCTCAGACGCCTGCGCGCCTGGGTGCGCGGCGAAGCCCCCGCCCTGACGCCGTCCGAGGTCCGCAAGCACCAGGATCTCCCCACCGCCGCCGACCAGGAGGCGCGCGCCGAGTTCACGCTGGCGTGGTGGCTCTCCCGGGAAGGCCACGACGAGGATGCCGAGCCCCACTACGTGCGCGCCGGCGAACTCGCCCCGCACGACATCACCATCAGGCGCGGCTCCATGCGCACCCGCGGCCTCAACCCCATGGGCCTGGCCTTTCTGAAGCTGGCCATCAAGAGCGTTCTGACGCGCAACCCCCTCTACCGCCCGCTCAAGGACAGCCCATGACCTCGCTCCCGTAGAATCCGGCCACCTGCTGTTTCCGGGAGCCATGCCATGTCCGCCACCCTGACGCTGTTGCACGACGGCCGCAGCGACGAGATCCCCGTCGCCGACCTCGCCAACCCCACCATCCCCGCCGAAGCCCTCGAGGAGACTCTCGGCTGGGATCTCCAGCCCGAGGGCCTCTGCCGCGGCGTCGTCTGCGTGCCCGTCGACCAGTCCGCGCTCGTTCGCGGCGACGGCCTCGATCTGCGCGTCCTCGCCGGCGCGCTCCAGCGCCCCCTCGTGACCGACGAGAAGCACGCTGTCGCCTCCCTCGGCGCCTCCCACCACGATCGCGGCGACGCCCTCAACTCGCTGGAGGCGCCCGACTTCACCCTCCCCGACCTCGACGGGAACCTGCACTCCCTGAGCGACCAGCGTGGCAAGAAGGTACTGCTCGTCGCCTACGCCTCCTGGTGAGGCTGCCGCTACGACCTGCCGGTCTGGCAGTCCGTTTACGAGGAGCTCAAGGACGAGGCCTTCACCGTCATCACCGTCGCCATCGAGCGCTCGCCGGACGACGCGCGCGAGTGGATCGAGGCGGCGAAGCCCGCGCATCCGAGCCTGATCGACACCGAGCACCTGGTAGCCGACCTCTACGGCATGATCAACGTGCCCACCATCCTCTGGATCGACGAGGAGGGCCGCATCGCGCGTCCCAACGACGTCGCTTTCGGTTCGAACCAGTTCAAGGAGATGACCGGCATCGACTCCGAGGCGCACCTGGTACGGCTGCGCGCCTGGGTGCGTGGCGAGGGTCCGGCGATGACGCCGGAAGAGGTGCGCGCCGCCCAGACCCTCCCGACCGCCGCCGACCAGAAAGCCCGCGCCGAGTTCACCCTCGCGTGGTGGCTCTCGCAGCGGGGGCACGCTGAGGACGCCGAACCGCACTACGTTCGCGCCGGGGAGCTCGCGCCACACGACTTCACCATCCGGCGCGGCACCATGCTCATCCGCGGCTTCGACCCCATGGGCGAGGACTTCATGAAGATCGTGACCGAGTGGACTGAGGCCGGGAACACCTTCTACCGGCCCCTCGAGCCGGTGAGCGCCTCGTGAGCGACCTCGAAGGCACGGCCGCCATCGTCACCGGCGCCGCCCACGGCATCGGCAACGGCATTGCCCGTGTGCTCGCGGGCAAGGGCGTCTCCCTCGCCCTCTGTGACATCGACCCCGCCGTCCACGATCTCGCCGCCGAGCTCGAGGCGGAAGGCGCCGGCGTCATGGCCGCCGAGGCCGACGTCAGCGACCCCGATGCCGTCCGCGCCTTCGTCGATGCCGCCATCGAGCGCTTCGGGCGCATCCACACGATGGTCAGCAACGCGGGCATCTGGCGGGCCACCTACCCGGTCGACCCCTGGGAGAAGGCCATCGACGACTTCGAGGCTCTCGTCGGCACCAACCTCAAGGGCGTCTTCCTCTGCGGACGCGCCATCGCTCCGCACATGGTCGAGATGGGCGGCGGCAACATCGTCAACATCGCCACCGACCACATCTGCCCGCCGCCCGGCTACAACACCGGCGGCGGCACCCGGATGGATGTCTACGACGCCTCCAAGTGGGGGATCAACGGCTTCACACAGGCGTGGTCGCGCGTGCTCGAAGCCGACGGGGTGCGCGTGAACGCCCTCTGCATGGACGCGACCGACTCGGAGATGATCCGGGGCGCCCTCGGCATGACGCCCCCGCAGGAGCTCCTCGACCGCTGGATGCGCCCCGAGCAGATCGCGGGCCTCCTCGTTGACCTCCTGGAGGAGGGCCCCGAAGGGCGCACGGGCGAGAACATCGGCATCTGGCTCGACCACGAGATCGCGCTGCCGCCCCGCGTCGACCCGCTCCCCCACCGCTTCCAGTAGCGCCCCCGGGCTACTGTCCCGACTGGCCCTCCGCCAGCGGCTTTGCCGGCGGGGGCGGCTCCTGCGCCTGCCGCCGCCGCCACCAGAGGTAGAGCCCGCTCAGGATGATGGCCGCCACCCAGACCGCCACGATGACCAGCGTGATGCGCAGGTCGCGTCCGAGGCTGTCGCCCGCGACCACGCCCACAGTTGTCGGCGTGAGCATACCCAGGAAGCTGAAGAAGAAGAACCGCCAGAAGCGCATCGCCGTCAGCCCCGCGAGGAAGCTGATCCAGTCGAAGTTCACGACCGGCAGCATGCGCGCCCAGAAGATGAGCCGCCCGCCCATGCGGACGGAGAGCGCGTCCATGTTGGCTGCCGCCTTGCTCCCCACCAGCTTCGGAAGGTGGCGGCGCCCCAGCCAGCGCGCCACCCAGAACGCCATCGCCGAGCCCCACATCATCCCGATCATCGAGTAGACGGTCCCCAGCACCGGACCCCAGACGAGTCCCGCGGCGATGAAGATGGGCGCGTTCGGGACGGGCGCGAACAGCACTGAGAAGGCCATCACCGCCATGAACGCGATCGGGCCCCACACACCCCACTGCTCCACCCAGTCCTGCAGCGGCTCGGCGTCGAACTGCAGCGAGATGTCGAAGACGTCGGCGAGGATGAAGTAGGCCGCGACGAGCGCGAGGAACACCACCGCGATACCCGCCAGCACGCGCGGCCGCAGGAGGATCGGGGTTTCCTCCCCTTCGGCTACGAAGTCCGTGATGGTTGGCTTACGCAGGGTGCGCGCGGGGTCTTGCTCAGCCATTCGAGCTGCCCCCCGCCCGTTCCAGGTGCGCCAGCAACAGCTCGTTGACTCGCTCCGGCGCCTCCTGCTGCACGAAGTGCCCCACCCCCGGCAGGTAATGCAACTCGAAGTCCTCCACGAAGCGCTCCGTTCCCACGGTCAGTTCCTTGCCCAGGGCGAAGTCCTCCTCGCCCCAGATCATGGTCGTCGGCGCTTTGACGATGGGCACGGGGTTGGGCAGGCGTCGCGGACTCCTGAAGAGGGCCCGGTACCAGTTGATGCCCCCGCTCAGCCCGTGCTCCTCCCAGCTTTGCCGGTAGAAGGCCAGGTCCGCGCTGCGCTCCTCCCCCGGAGGAATCCCCTGGAGGAGGGTGTTCGCCAGCTGCCGGTACCCGTTGCGGGTCAGGAACTGCTCCGGAATCCAGGGAAGCTGGAAGAAGAACATGTACCAGCTCCGCCGCAGCTGCGCGATGCTTCCAAGGCCTTTGATGGAGAGGACCGGGTGCGGGATGTTCAGGATCGCGAGCGAACGGACGGCTTCCGGGTGATTCATGGCCAGCTGCCAGGCGATCGCCCCGCCCCAGTCGTGACCCACGATGTGCGCGCTCGTCTCGCCCAGCTCCCCGATGAGCGCGAGGACGTCCTGCTGGAGCGTCTCCGTGTCGTAGGGAGGGCGCGCTTCGGTCTCGTGGTAGCCCCGCAGGTCGGGGGCGATCACGTGGTAGTCGGGGGCCAGCGCCGGCAGCTGACTCCGCCAGGAGTACCAGCACTCCGGGAATCCGTGCAGGAAGACGACCGGCTCGCCTTCGCCACCCTCGACATAATGCATACGCAGGCCGTTCGCCATGACCTGGTGGTGCTGCGGTTCGAAGGGTGCTTCGGGAGCCATGGGTCTATCTTAGGCGAGCGCCCGGAACGGGCAGGCCGGCGCGTTTCGGTCAGGTGAAGTTCGCGACGAGGTAGACGACCGGCGCGACGGCGGTGATCGAGTCGAGCCGGTCCAGCAGGCCGCCGTGTCCGGGGAGCAGCCCGGACGAATCCTTGATGTCGGCCTTCCGCTTCATCCAGCTCTCGGTCAGATCGCCCACCTGGGCCGCTACCCCCAACCCGAGCCCCAGCCCGACGGCTGCGGCGACGTGGAGGTCGAGGTCGAACCACGTCGAGAGCACCCAGACGGCCAGGACCGCTCCTCCCAGGCCGCCGATCGCGCCCTCCCACGTCTTGTTCGGGCTGATGGCGGGCCAGAGCTTGTGCCGCCCCAACAGCGACCCGACTGCGTAGGCGCCGGTGTCGGCGGTGAACGTGGTCAGCACGAGCAGCAGCACCCAGTCCCGGCCCTGGTCGAGATCCCGCGTCAGGACGATCGTCGAGAAGATGATGCCCGGGTAGATGATCGCCCAGCCCATCACCCGCAGCGGTTTCCGGGGTCCGAACAGGTTCGAGCGCGAGTACCCTGCGCCCAGGAAGAGCGCCGCCAGCAACGCTCCCGCGATCAGGAACCGCTCGTCCGCGTGAACGCCCGCCACCACGATCGCCGGTCCCAGCAGGAAGGGGCCGAGTTGCGCAATGTCCCGGTACGGGCGCGTGGGCATGAGCCAGGCGCGGGCGAACTCGATCGTGCCGCCCAGCGTGATCAACCCCGCCACGATGGCGAACGGCCAGCCGCCGACCCAGATGACCAGCAGCAGCAGGGGCATGCCCACGGCCGCCGTCGCCAGGCGAAGGGCGAGATTGCGGGGGATGCGCACTAGGCGTCCTCGAACGCGTCGAGGTCTTCCGGCAGCAGCTTGCCGAACTTCCGCTTGCGGCGGCCGTACTCGGCGAGCGCCAGGTCGACGTCCTCTCGCCCGAAGTCCGGCCAGTAGGCGGACGTGAAGTAGAGCTCCGCGTAGGCGTTCTGCCAGAGCAGGAAGTTCGAAATGCGCTGCTCGCCCGCCGTTCGGATGACGAGGTCCGGGTCCGGCAGTCCGCCGGTGAGCAGGTGCGACGACACCGTCTCCTCGTCGATCTCGCCGGCGGGGATGCCCTCCTCGGCAATCCGCTGGATCGCGGTCACGATCTCGTCCCGGCTGCCGTAGCTCAGGCAGATGTTCAGCATCAGCCCGTCGTTCCCGCGGGTGACCGCCACCGCCTCCTCCACTCGCACCGCCAGCGCCGCCGGGAGCTGCTCCAGGTGGCCGAAGTGACGGATGCGAACGTTATCGCGCTGCATGTTGACCAGCTCCCGCTTCAGAAAGCGGTCTATCAGCTGGAAGATGACCGACACCTCGCTCGCGGGCCGGTTCCAGTTCTCGGTCGAGAAGGCGAACAGGGTGACGTAGCGCACATCGTGTTCGGCGAACCGCTCGATCACGCGGCGGATGTTCTCTGCCCCCGCCCGGTGTCCGGCGGCGCGCGGCAGGCCTCGTTCCGTGGCCCAGCGCCCGTTGCCGTCCATGATGATGGCGATGTGGCCGGGCACGCGCCCACCCGTCAGCGACGATATGCGGTCGCCCCCGGGAGCGGTCCGGGGTTCCGTCCCCGCGCGCTGCCCCAGCCTATAGCTCAAGCAGCTCCTCCTCCTTGCGCTTCATCGCCTCGTCGATCAGGTCGGTATGGGAGTCGGTCAGCTTCTGCAGGTCGCTCTCGTAGTCGCGCAGGTCGTCCTGCGTCATGTCGCCTTCGCGCTCACCTTTGCGCAGGTCGTCGTGCGTGTGCCGCCGGACGTTGCGCACCGCCACGCGGGCGTCCTCCGCCTTCTGGTGGACCATCCGCACGAATTCGCGGCGGCGCTCCTCGGTGAGCTGGGGAATGGGCAGCCGGATGAGCTGCCCGTCGATGTTTGGGTTCAACCCCAGGTCCGAGGTCTGGATCGCCTTCACGACCGACTGGACGGCGCCTGCGTCCCACACCTGCACGGTCAGCAGCCGCGCCTCGGGGGCGTTAATCGTGCCGATCTGGTTGAGTGGCTGCGTCTGCCCGTAGTGGTCCACCTGCAGCCCCTCGATGAGACTGGGGTGGGCGCGGCCCGTGCGGACGCCGGCAAGCTCACGACGGAACGCCTCCACGGCGCCGTCCATGCGCATCTCCGCGTCGAGCATGATCTCGTCTGGGTCGGCCATGCGTCTGCTCTCGTTCTACCCGGGATGGGCGGGTTCGGTGAGCGCTCCCGCGCTCACGGTCGTGCCGATGCGCTCTCCGTTGAGCGCCCGGTAGATGCTGTCCTTCGCCCGCACGTCGAAGACGACGATGGGGAGCTCGTGCTCCATGCAGAGGCTCAGGGCGGTGCTGTCCATCACCTGCAGGCGCCGCTGGATCGCCTCGAGGTGGCTCAAGCGCTCGAACCGCGTCGCGTCCGGCGAAGTCGCCGGGTCGGCGTCGTACACGCCGTCCACCCCGTTCTTCGCCATCAGCAACGTCTCGCAGTCGACCTCGATGGCGCGCAGGGCCGCCGCCGTGTCCGTGGTCATGAACGGGTTGCCCGTCCCCGACGCGAACACGACCACCCGCCCCTTTTCCAGGTGCCGGATCGCCCGGCGCCGGATGTAGGGCTCCGCAATCTGCGCCATCGTCAGCGCGGTTTGCGTGCGAACCTCCGCGCCGGCGTGCTCCAGCGCGTCCTGCAGCGCGAGCGCGTTCATCATCGTGCTGAGCATCCCCGCGTAGTCGGCGGTGGCGCGGTCCATGCCCGTCTCGGCCGCCGACTGGCCCCGCCAGAAGTTGCCGCCGCCCACGACGATCGCGACCTCGACGCCCCCGGCGGAGGCGCGCGCAATCTGTCCGGCGAGGTCGGTGATCGTGTCGGGATCGATGCCGAACTCGCGGTCGCCCATCAGGGCCTCACCGCTGAGCTTTACGAGCGCGCGCCGGTACGCGTCGGTCACGGCTCCCCCTCTTACGATCCGAGTTCGAAGCGTGCGAAACGCCGCACGCGGATGTTCTCCCCCGTCTTTGCCATCGAATCCTGGACCAGGTCCGAGATCGTTTTCGAGGCGTCCTTCACCCACGGCTGGCTCAGCAGGGCGACCTCGTCGTCGGCGCCTTCAAGCTCCGGCTCGCGGTCGTCCGCCGAGACCACGGCGGGATTCATCGCCGCGACCTGCATCGCGATCTCGTGGACGAGCTCCCGGAACTCGTCCGTGTTCGCCACGAAGTCCGTCTCGCAGTTCACCTCCACGAGCGCGCCGATGCGGCCGCCCGCGTGGATGTAGGTGTCGACGACCCCCTGGCCGGTCTCGCGCTCGGCGCGCTTCGCCGCGGCCGCCAGTCCCCGCTCGCGCAGGATGGCGGCCGCCTGCGTCATGTCGCCGTCGGCCTCTTCCAGGGCGCGCTTCGCGTCCATTACCCCGGAGCCGCTCGCGTCGCGCAGCTCTTTCACCATCGCCGTTGAGATGCTAGCCAGTGGTCTGCTCCTCTGATGCCGTGACGGCCGCCGCGGCGACCGGTTCTTCTGCTGCCGGCGCTTCAGCCTCAGCCTCAGCTGCCGCGGTTTCCTGCTCGGCCGCGAGCTGCGCCATTTCCTCGCTGTACGCCTCCGCGCCGACCCCCGCTTCGCGGGCCGCGCGGCCCTCGATCGCGCCGTCGGCAATCTTGCCGAGGATGAGCTTGATCGCGCGGATGGCGTCGTCGTTGCTCGGGATCGGGTAGGCGATTGGGTCCGGGTCGCAGTTCGTGTCGACCAGCGACACGATCGGGATTCCCAGCCGGTCGCACTCGGCCACGGCGATCGCCTCCTTCATCGTGTCGATGACGAAGACGGCCCCGGGAAGCCGGTCCAGGTACTTGATGCCGCCGAAGTAGCGGTTCAGCCGCTCGATCTCGTTGGCGATGTCGAGCTGCTCTTTCTTGGCGCGCCGCGCGAACTCGCCGCGCTCGGTGCGCTCCTCGAGGTCGCGCATGTGACGGATGCGTGCCTGGATGGTCCGGAAGTTGGTGAGCGTGCCGCCCAGCCAACGGTTATTCACGTAGGGCAGGCCGGCGCGCTGCGCCTCCTGCTCGACCGTTTCGCGGGCCTGCTTCTTCGTGCCGATGATGAGCACGTCGTTGCCCCCGGCGACGACCTCGCGCACGAAGTCGATCGCTTCGTCCAGCCGCGTAACCGTCTGCTGCAGGTCGATGATGTGGATGCCGTTGCGCTCCGTGAAGATGAAGTGCTGCATCTTCGGGTTCCAGCGACGTGTCTGGTGGCCGAAGTGCACACCGGCTTCGAGGAGCTGTTTCATCGTGACGGGCGTGACCAAGGTCCGCCCCTTTCTGCGCAACGCATAGATTTGACGCAGAGCGTCAGGCGCCGCGAGCCCGCTCAGAATACCGGTGCTCTCCCACTCGCGGAAGCGCGGGCCTCCCAAACCTCCACCTCTAGCCACCGGGCGACTGGCCCTTTATCGTGAGTCGCAAGGAAGGAGGTGATGCGCATGGAAGACCACAGTAGTAGCCAACCCCATCTAGCGCAGGAGGTGACCTCCTCCTAGAAAAGCGTTGAGCTACGAACGGGGCCTGAGCGGTGCGATTGCCGCCAGGCCCCTTTTTCATACCCGCAATCCCGGGATCCCATGGCTGCCTCTCCACCCTTCGACACTGAGCGCTTCGCTGCCGCCCTTCACACCGCCGCCCTCGGCCGCGACTTCCGCTACGTCCTCGAAACTCCCTCCACCATGGACCTCGCGCGCTCCGCTGCCGCCGAGGGCGCGCCCCACGGCGCCCTCATCCTTACCGAGTCCCAGACTGCCGGCCGGGGCCGCCGCGGGCGTGGCTTCTTCAGCCCTCCCGGCGGCAGCCTCTACTTCACCCTCGTCCTGCGCCCCTCCCGCGACGCCTACGGCCGCCTCCCCCTCGCCGTCCCCCTCGCCGTCTGCCGCGCCTGCGCCCACGAGGGCGTCGACGCGCGCATCAAGTGGCCCAACGACATCTGGGTCGGCGAGCGCAAGCTATGCGGCATGCTCATCGACGGCGAGACCGGCCCCGGCGGCCTGACCGCCTACGCCGGGATCGGCATCAACGTGAACGCCGACCCCACCGCCGATCCCGCCCTGCGCGACAGCGCCACCAGCCTCTCCCGCGAGCTCGGCCGCGAAGTCGGCCGGGAGTCGCTCCTCGCCCGCATCTGCGATCAGCTCGAGGCCACCATCGACGCTTCCGAGCGCGACCTCGTCGACGCCTACCGCGCGGTCAGCCTCGTGCTCGGCCGCCTGGTCACGGTCGAGGAGGCGGAGGGCGCCTACGAGGCCCGCGCCCTCGACATCGCCCCTGATGGCGCGCTCATCGTCGAACGCGACGGCGGCGAGCGCCTCACGGTGCTCGCCGCCGATGTCTCCGTTCGTCCCGGAGAGTGATGCTGCTCGCTACTCGTCGTCGTCGTCGTCCCCGTCTTCGATGAACATGCGGATCAGGTCCATCGGGAGCGGGAACACGATCGTCGAGTTGTTCTCCACGGAGATCTCGCCGAGCGTCTGCAGGTAGCGCAGCTGCAGCGTGATTGGCTGCTGGGCCATCACGTCCGCTGCCTCGCGCAGCCGCTCGCTGGCCTGGAACTCGCCGTCGGCGGCGATGATCTTCGCGCGCCGGTCGCGCTCCGCCTCCGCCTGGGCGGCCATGGCGCGCCGCATCTGCTCCGGCAGCTCCACGTCCTTCACCTCGACCGTGCTGACCTTAATGCCCCACGGCTCCGTTTCCTCGTCGATGATCGTCTGCAACTCCTGGTTGACTTCCTCGCGCTGGGAAAGCAGGCCGTCGAGGTCCGTTTGCCCCATGACGGAGCGGAGGGTTGTCTGCGAGATCTGCGAAGTTGCGCGGACGAAGTCGAGGATGCGCACGACCGCCATCGTCGGCTCGACCACCCGGAAGTAGACGACCGCGTTGACCCGCACCGTCACGTTGTCCCGCGTGATCGCGTCCTGCGAGGGTACGTCCAGCGTGATCGTGCGCAGGTCCACCTTCACCATCCGGTCGATGAACGGCAGCAGCACGAAGAGCCCAGGCCCCTTCGCCCCCTGCAGGCGCCCGAGCCGGAAAATCACCCCCCGCTCGTACTCCGCGACCACGCGCACCTGGAAGGGCAGAAGCGGAACCAGCAGGACCGCGCTCAACCCCAGCAGGAAGACGCGGATGATGGATGCGAGCAGGCTGCTCGGTGGCTCCTGCTCGATTTGTTCGGGTTGTGGCAGTTCTTGGGTCATGGGTGGTTCTCCTTCCGTACCCTGAGCCTCAGGCCGTCTGCGCTCACCACGCGCACCTCTTCGCCCTCTGCGGCGGAGCCGTCTTCCAACTCCGCGTGCCAGCGCTCGCCCTGGATGAACACCATGCCGTCCGGTGTAAGCGGCGTACGTGCGATCGCCATTCTACCGACAAGGGCCCCAGCCCCGGTTTCCGAACGCATCTTTCGCATCCGCGCCAGCCCGACTGCCATCGAGACGAACACGATCACCAGCAGGAACCCCAGGATGCCCACGACAATGCGGTTCGGCTGGAGCTCCGTGGGCGTGTCGCGGAAAGCGATGATCGCCCCCAGCACGAGCGCTACCAGCCCGCCCCCCGCGAGGATCCCTCCGGACGGTACGAACAGCTCCAGTGCGAAGAAGAGGAGCGCGATTCCGATCAGAACGAGGCCGATGGTGTCGACCGGCAGCACGCCCAGGGCGAGGAAGCCGATCGCGATCGCGATCACGCCCGCCACGCCCGGGAAGATCACGCCGGGATTCGTGAGCTCGATGAAGAGCCCGATCATGCCCAGCGAGATCAGGATGGTCGCAAGCGTCGGGTTGGCGAGGTGCTCCAGCATGCGCTCCCAGACGGTCATGCTCGTGTTCACCCGCGCCGCCTCCGGCAGCCCGTTGAGGGTCACCAGCAGCCCCGGCTTCAGCTCGATGGTCGTGCCCTCGATGCGCTCCAGGATCTCGTCGAGATCGCTGGCCACGAAGTCGACCACGTTCAGCTCGACCGCCTCGGTCTGCGTGGCCGCGACCGCCTCGCGGACCGCTTCCTCGGCCCAGTCGGCGTTGCGGCCGCGCAGCTCCGCGATACCGCGGATGAAGGCGACGGCGTCGTTCTCGATCTTCTTGCCCAGTGTGCCCTCGATGTCGCTGCCGTCGGCGTTGATCGCCGAGGCCGCGCCGATCGACGTGTTCGGCGCCATCACGGCCACGTGCGCCGCCATCGTGATGAACGTCCCCGCGCTCGCCGCCCGCGCCCCGTAGGGCGACACGTACACGACAACCGGCACGTTCGATGCCTCGATGCGCTGCACGATCTCGCGCATCGACGAGCTGAACCCGCCCGGCGTGTCCATCTGGATCACGATGAGCCTGGCGCCCTCGTCCTCGGCCTTGTTGATGCCGCGGTCGACGTAGCGCTCGGTAATCGGGCCGATGCCGCCATCGATCTCCAGCAGGTGGATGGCGCCCTGCTCCGGCTCGTCGCTGCCGCACGCCACCCCGATCCCGACCGCGATCAGGATGAGCAGGAAGGTGCGCCGGACCATCTTCAGGGAAGGCATCTCCACCGAGTATAGCCAGCGTGTTCGGCGCTTTGGGGGAAGGCCGTTACCCTAGCGCCAGGGGGTCGCATGGCGGAGAAGGGCCGCGGACTGTCGGAACGCATCGATGCCCGCCGTCGCCGCGCCATGGTGCGCGAGCTCCAGGCGTGGCTGCTCGAGGAGCGCGACGAGGATGTAGGCGAGCTCGCCGCCGGTTTCCTTCTCGATTTTGTGCTCGACCTGGCCGGCCCCGACCTCTACAACGCGGCCCTCACCGACGCCGCAAAGGCCTTCCGCGAGCACGCCGACATCGTCGAAGCCGAGGTCGCTTCGCTCACGCAGGACACGTTCAAGCCGCGCGAAACGGAGGAGTAGTCGATCGGCGGGGGGCTACCCCTGCTGGAGCGGCTCCACCGGCGGGAAGGTCGTCTCCCAGTAGTCGTCGAGACCCGCGACCGCGCCACCGACGACGCCGGTGTGAATCGGAGGACCGAGCAGCTCGAGGATGGGTCCGCCGCCCGCGGCGTGCAGGTACGTCAGGCTCCCGGGAAGCGTCTCGCCCATGATCTCGTCGATGGAGCTGTCGAAGTTCAGCTGGACCACGCCCGCGTTCGGGTAGACCCAGCGAATCTCGCCGCCCTTCTCGAGGAGGTCCTTCGTTGCGGAGACCACGTCGTCCACGTACAGGCCGAGGTGCTGGACGCCTTCGCCCCGCTCGTCGAGCCACTGCTGGTGGGGCGTGTCGCCCCGCACCGGCTGGATGATCTCGGCGATGCTCCCGGCGATCGCGCCGTAGTAGACGCGCAGCTCGGCCTCTTCGCCGGCCATCGAGTGGACCATGTAGGGAGGCATCAGGCGGAACTCGGCGCCCAGCAGGTTCGTGTACGTGTTCGCCATCTCGTCGGCGTCTTTCACGACGAACCCGAGGTGGTGCATGACAGGCTTGCCGGTGTGGATGGTCATCGGTCTCTCTTCCGTGCGTTCAGAGTGCCCGCGCACGCTACGCGATCCCGCCCCCGCGGGCCAGTGAGCGCAGAACCGGGTGCTGATTGAGCCCTAGGCCAGGCTGGCTCGCACCTCCGCCAGCCGGGCGATCGAGCCGAGCGCGTGCTCCTGCGTCGGCATCAGGTTGCGCACGATCACGTCCGTGTAGCCCGCTTCCTCGAGCGCCCGGAACTCCGCCGCCACCGTCTCCGGACTGCCGATGGCCAGCGCCGATGGGTCGAGGCCGCGGTAGCCCGCCTCGACGATCGGCCTCGACGTCTCCTCCGCCTCCTCGTCGCTCTCGCCCACGTACACGTCGCGCCGGATGGCGACGACGCCCGGGTCCTCGTGCCCGTGGATCTGGCGGCGCTCCAGGTACTCCGCTGAGTGGCGTGCCGCCTGCTCCGGGGTCAGGCCGGGCGAGGCCAGCCAGCCGTCGCCGAGCTTCGCCGCCCGGTCCGCGGCCTTCCGCGCCACGGCCCCGATCCAGACCTGCACGCCGTCCGGGGGGACCGGACTGATGCGGGCATCGGCAATCTGCCAGCGGCCCTCCGAGCTGACGCTTTCACCCGCCCAGAGCCGCCGCATGATGTCCAGCGACTCCTCGAAGCGGGACGGCCGGTGCTTCACGTTCACGCCGAACGCCGGGAACTGGTTGTCGTCGGGCCCGATGGCGCACTGCATCACGAACGGCCCTTCGTGCAGCGCCGCCAGCGTCCCGATCTGTTCGGCCAGCAGCACCGGGTGCCAGAGCGGTAGCAGGAAGAGCGCCCCCGCGGGGCGGTCGCCCCACTCCGCCAACATCCGGGCAAGCACGGGCACGTTCTGGTAGTAGGTCATGGGGGCGGTGCTGTGGTGGTCCCCCACGAAGAGGCTGTCGAGCCCTGCCTCCTGTACCGCCGCCGCCCGCTCGACGAGCCAGCGCCCGCCCGTCCGCGCGTCCGGCGCCCGCAGCGCCGTCGCCACCGATATCCCTATTCGCATGATTACTCCCTTCTGCCTTGCTCTCCCTCAGCGTTCGTAGACGACCACGTCGACGTCCTCGATGGCGCCGTCCGCGGTGAAGCGCCAGATGCCAATTGCGCCACGGCTGAGGTCGCCGTTCTCGTCCCAGTCGAGCGTGCCGGCCGCCCCCTGGTAGTCGACCTCCCCGCCGTCCCCGAGGATGCGAAGTGCTTTCGCGACACCCTCGGGCCCCGCGATCACGGTCTCGCCGGGCGCGGCCCCGATGCCCCGCAGTTCGTCGCGAATGGCGGCGCCGTCGACGCTCCCGGCGGCCTGCGCCGCAAGCGCGATGGCGATGGTGGCGTCGTAGGTCTGGCGGATGTAGGTGAGTTCGGGAACCTCCCCGTACTCCGCGAGCGCCGCTGCCTCCCAGGCCCTGGCGGCGGCCGTGTCACGAAGGTATGCGCCCGCGACCCCGTACATGCCGCCAAGGTGGGCCCCGCCGACCGTGTCGATGAGCTCGGGACGCCGGAGTGCGTCGCCGAACACGAACTGGTCGTAGAGCCCGTTTTCGATCGCCTCCCGCACGATGATCGCCCCTTCCGTCCCGAAGGTGATGAGGACGAGCGCTTCGAGAATTCCGCTTGCGCTCCGTTCGAGCTCGGAGAGGTAGCTCTCCTGGTCGGGCGCGACCGCGACGGCGATCAGTTCGCCCCTCCAGGCTTCCTGGAAGGTGTTGGCGAGTCCCTGCCCCCACGCGTCATCGCGGTAGAGCAGGCCCACGCGCTCGTATCCCCGATCCAGCGCGAGCTGCGCCAGTATGGGCCCCTGGGCGATGTCGGAGAGGACCGTGCGGAAGAAGAAGTCGCGGTCGCTGGCGGTGCTGAGCCGGGGCGAGGAAGCCGACGGGCTGATTGTCGGGATGCCGGCTGGTCCGGTGACCTCAATGACCGCGAGCGAGTCGGCGCTGCTGCTGGGTCCGACGATGGCGTGGACGCCCTCCTCTTCGATCAGCCGGCGCGCTTCCGCTGCCGGCCCGCCGGGCGCGGAAGCGTCGCCCACCGCGACCTCCACGGGCTGTCCGAACACGCCGCCACCCTCGTTAATGTGCTTGATGGCGAGATCGAAGGCCCGTTGCCGCCCGAGCGTCGTCTCGGAAGGGCTGTCGCCGAAGGACAGCATCAGGCCGACCTTCAGGGGCCCCGGCTCCTCTTCCCCGCCGCACGCTGCCAGCGCCCCCGCGAGGAGCAGGGCCAGTCCACCGAAGAGAATCGCAAGGCGCGGCCAGATCCAGGCCATCTACTTCGCCTTGAACTCGATATGGAGTTCCTTCAGCGCCCGCAGGAACATGTGCGGGTGGTGCTTGAAGTCGTTCTTCCCCGGCGCGAACCACATCTCGTCGACCCGCTCCACGAGCGTCTTGAAGCTGTAGTACAGCTCGCGACGCGCGAGCGGAGCGCCCAGGCAGTAGTGGATGCCCGCCCCGAACGTGAGGTGGGCCATCGGGTTCTTGCGCTCCAGGTCCACGTCCGCGGGGCACTCGAAGCGGCGCTCGTCGCGGTTGGCGGCGGCGTAGCGCGTCCCGATCGACGCCCCCGCCGGGATCGTCACGCCGTGCATCTCCACGTCGTTCAGCGCGACCCGCCCCAGCATCTGCACCGGTGACTCCAGCCGCAGCACCTCCTCCACGAACGTGCGCAGGTAGGTGTCCGGGTCCGATTTGAGCTGCTCCCAGACTTCCGGTTGCTCGATCAGGATCTTGACGCCCTCGCCGATGGCGTTCGTGCTCGTCTCCGAGCCGCCCACGAACGTGTCCGACATCATCTCCGACTGCAGCTCGCCGTCCGTGAGGGTGCGGCCCCACTCCGGGATCTCCGTGTTGACCAGGTCGGAGAGGAGCGTGTCGTCGGGCTCCTCCCGCAGCCGGTCGAACACCTTCTTGAAGTAGTGCTGGGCCTCGATCTCCAGCTCGAGCGCCTCCTTCTCCTCCTCCTCGCTCACCATCTGGCCGAAGCGGCGCACCCACGCATCGGTGGCCCGCTTGATGAGCCAGATGTCCTCCTCCTTCACGCCCATCTGGTGCCCGATCACGATGAGCGGCAGCGGTACGGCGAACTGGTGGACCCAGTCGCAGTGCCCGTCCTCGACGAACGCGTCGAAGAGCCGGTTCGCGACGCTCTCGACGAACGGGTCGAGCTGCTTGATCTTCCCCGGGCGGAACGCCTTGTCGAACATGTTCCGCATCTGGCGGTGGTTCGGGTCGTCGCGAGCGGCCAGCGTCGGCTCCGGGAGCCAGCCGTTGTTCTCCTCGTACACGGCGAGCATCCGCATCTGCCGTTCGGTCAGCTGGGGCCTCGCCTCCTCCTGGGCGGCGCGGTTCCCCCCGTTCCCGAAGTTCTCCGTGTCGAGCAGCACCTCGCGCAGGTCCTCGAAGCGCGAGATCACGTACTGGCCCGTGTGCGGGTCCTGGTAGACCGGCGCCTGGTCGCGCAGCGCCTGGTACGCCTCGTAGGGGCAGTCCTGCACCTCCGGGTCGAGGAAGTTGAAGTCGTCCGGCGTCCTCTGGGTCGTCTCGCTCATCGTGTTCTCCTGGTGGTTCGTGTTCGCTTCTCAGTGGTCCCTGGCAGGCGGCCGGTGGGTGGCGGGAACCGATCACCGGCCACCGATCACCGACCACCCATCAATGCGCCGCCGCGTAGTGCTCCGCCAGCAGGTCGCGCCCGAAGTCGCCCTCCGGATCGCGCCAGACGGTGTGGCTGTGGTTGGCGTCGTTCTGGACGCAGTCGTATTCGATCAGCACGCGCGGTCCCTGGAGCCGGTAGTAGTGCGGCTGCTTCCGTTCGATTCCGCCGGCCCAGGCGAAGTGCAGCTCCGGAAGGATGCCCATGAGGCGCTCGTGCTCGGCTGCCGCCATCGGTTCGGGAAGCCGCTGCGTGTACTCCCGCAGGAGCGCCTCGAGGATCGCGAGCTGCGCCTGCGACATGCCCGCGGCCGCCAGCCCCTTGGGGGTGAGCGAGTAGCGCGCCGCCGCCCGGTCGGCGTCCGTCATGGCCTGCCGGCTGTCCAGGTCGTCCTGCATGATCGTGAGGCGATCGGCCGTCCCCTGGTCTGGCAACCCGTTGAAGACCATCGAGATCCACTCCGGCTGCGCCCCGTCCTCCACCCGCGAGCGGTTCGACTGGACGATGTCGAAGGGCGCCGCCTTCGAGATGATCGCAAGAGACCGCTGCTCCGTGTCGAGGCTGTGCACGAGCTCGCGCGCAATGTCCTCCTCGCCCGCGACGGGGCGCAACGTCTGGTAGTCGCTCAGGTCGGCCTCGTGCGGGTTCGCCCCGAAGAACGTGGGCGTCACCGACACGATCTCGCCGTTCACGATCGTGTTGTGCACTGAGACGTGGTGCCCCCCGAAGCGCCATCCCCAGGCATCGCTTCCCGGCTCGCCGAAGACCATCGCGAAGTACATCGCCGGGTCCTGCCCATGCATCGTTCCCCGCATCGAGCCCCTCGGGATGCGCCAGCCGCCGAGCGCGTCCTGCCACGCCTCCAGGTTCATGATCACCGTCGCTCGCCGGTAGGCCGGCAGGCTCAGGCCCGAGGCCAGCAGCCGGTGCGCGAGCTGTACCTGCCGTACGTTCAGGTCGGCCATGGGAACGCCTTCGTGGTTCGTCGGCGTGTAGTACCAGACCTCCCGGCGCGGGTCGGCAAAGGGTGGGTTCGCCGCCGACCGCAACTCCTCCGGCAGGGAGTCCAGCCAGTCGCTGGCCGCCTCCGCCATTCGTGCAACGACATCCTTCGCGGCGACGCTCATCCTGACCTCCGATCGCCGCGCAGCCTACGGCTCGCGGGGGGCCGCGTGAAGCGCTGCGGGCACCGGACGCCCCCGGCGCCCCCGCATGGTCGCCCTCCAGGGCTACAGTGGCACGAACACCGAGTTTTGAAGTGACGCTTCTTGTTCGAGTGTTGTCGCTGCGCCCTCATCGGGCAATACAGTGCGGTCGGGCAATACAGTGTGTCTGTTAACGACCTGCGAGTGTGAACTTCTCAAGCTGTACTGCTATTCTGTGACGCACAATTCGCAGGAGACTCAAGCAATGGTGAAGTTTTCAACCGTAAAGGCATCGGCTGCTCCAGGTCCCATGAAGCAGACGGGCCGACTTACTGCCCGAATGCGGCAGTACGAGGACTACGTCAATTCGGTGAAGTCCGATGAAGCGGGAAAGCTCACTCCTGAAGAGGGCGAAACGACTCGTGGTCTCGCGCTCCGCATCTCCCGTGCCGCCAAGCGTGTCGGCAAGAGCGCCGACACCTGGGTCCGCGAGGGGGCGGTGTATTTCGTCGTTTCGTAGTTCGAAGCGTTCAAGCTTGCCCGCATCCATCGGCAGTCGACCGCATTGATCTGCTGACGGTCCCTGGACCTTCTCTCGGCAGCTAGCGGCCGACCGTGCCCGCCACCGCATCCCGTTTCGGGTCGGGCGCCGAGCTCATGCGGCGCAGGTCGGTCTGCGTGGTGACCATGACGACGCCCAGCAGCAGCAGCCCCACGCCGCAGATCGCATACCACTCCTGCGCCCCCACCACGTCCGCCATCAGGCCGGCCACGAGGGCGCCCAGGGGCATCGCTCCCGCCATGCACAGCTGATACATGCTCATCACGCGGCCCATGATCGCGTTCGGCGTGTGCGCCTGGACGAGCGCCATGTTCAAGTTCGTGAAGAAGCCCGCGTTCCACCCCGTGACGAACATGATGACGAGGGCCAGCGTGTACCACGGCGCCACCCCCAGCCCGATGTTGAGGAAGCCGCCGACCACCAGCGTCATGAGGAAGTAGAGCCCGGCGCGGTCCACCCGCCGGAGCGACGCGAGCACGAGGGACGTGATCAACGTCCCTCCGAGCATCACCGTGAACAGCATCGAGGCCTGGAAGGGCCCCGCATCCAGATCGTCGACGGCGATCTTCGGGAGCAGCGCCTGGAACGCTCCGCCAATCACCAGCGATGTCGCCAGCAGGGCGATCATGAGCGAGCGAATGCCCGCGTGGTGGACCACGAAGGTGAACCCCTCCCGCAGGTCTTCACCCATTCGTCGGGAGATGTTCGCTCGCACCGTGGGAACGCGCAGGGGGATGAGCGCGATCAGCCCCAGCGTCAGCAGCGCCGCCTGCGCCGCAAAGGCCGCGGAAATGCCGCCGAGCTCGATGACCGCGCCGCTGATGACCGCGCCGCCCGTGGCGACCTGCGCTCCCACATTCATGAGGGTCACGGCGTTCAGGACGCGTTCGGGAGGCACGAGCGACGGCACGATCGCCTGGCGTACGGGCATGCCGAACGCCACGGCGGAGCCGAGCACGAACGCCAGGGCGAGGACGCCCCAGATGTTCAGCGAGCCCATCGCCACCAGCGTGGCCGCCCCGGCCGTGATGGCGATGCCCGCACCCTGGCTCCCGAAGAGGAGCAACCGCCGGTCCAGCCGGTCCGCGAGGATGCCGGCGTAGAGCCCGAAGAGGAGGATGGGCAGGCCCAGCGCCGCGATGACGAACCCGAGCACGGCGCCCTCGCCCACCGTGAATCCGGACCAGAGCTGTACGCCGCCTTCCCCGATCTCGATCGCCAGCCAGGCAAACGTGAACTGCTGGATCGATTGCGAGAGCGCGAACGTGATCGTGTTCGCCCACAGCAGCGTGAACGGCTTCGAGCGGAACGCGGCGAACGTCGAGTGCGAGAGCCCGCGGCCCTCGTGCTCAACCGCTACCGGGTCCGCCGCTGTTTCGGAGACAGAACCCACGTACCGCCGATGCTACAGCGCCCGGACTGCCGCCATGCGGGTCGCGGCAGCCGTCGTCACGTGGCAGCGCTACCTGCCCATTGCCGCTGCCGTGCCCGCCGGATCGGGCGCCGAGCTCATCCGCCTCAGGGCCGGCTGCGTCGCGATAACGGCGACGCCGAGCAGGAAGAGCAGCGCGCCGCCGATGGCAAACCAGTAGCGTGCGCCCACGACATCCGCCATCGGTCCCGCGATGAGTGCGCCGATCGGCATCGCTCCCGCCATGCACATCTGGTAGATGCTCATCACCCGCCCCATGATCGCGTTCGGCGTGTGCGCCTGGACCAGGGCCATGTTCAGGTTGATGAAAATCCCGGCGTTGAAGCCCGTGATGAACATGATCACCAGGGCCATCGAGTACCAGGGCGCAAGGCCCAGCGCGACGTTCAGCACACCGCCCGCCACCAGCGTGCAGAGGAAATAGAACCCTGCCCGGTCGACCCGCCGGAACGAGGCCAGCACGACGGACGTGATCAGCGTGCCGAACAGCATAATCGTGAAGAGCATCGAGGCCTTGAACGGGCCCGCGTCCAGTTCGTCAAGCGCTATCTTGGGAAGGAGCGCCTGGAACGTGCCCGCCATCGCGAGGGCGGTTGCGAGCAGCACGATCATGAGCGTGCGGATGCCCGGGTGGTGGATCACGAAGGACAGGCCCTCACGAAGGTCTTCCCCTATTCGTCGTGGTGTGCCGCCCCTGACGTTGGGCACGCGGATGGGGATCAACGCGAACAGCCCGAGCGTCAGGAGTATTGCCTGCGCCGCGAATGCCGCTTCGATCCCCCCGAAGGCGATAACGGCCCCGCTGACCGCCGCCCCCGCCTGCGCTACCTGTGCGCTGACGTTCATCAGGGTGACGGCGTTGAGGACCCGTTCGGGGGAGACCAGCGAGGGCACAATCGCCTGCCGAACCGGCATCCCGAAGGCGGTGGTGCACCCCAGCACGAACGCTAGGCCAAAGATTCCCCAGATGTTCAGGGATCCCAGTGCTACGAGAGTCGCCGCGCCGGCCGCAAGCGCGATTCCGCCTATCTGGGTGCCGAAGAGCAGCAGTCGTCGGTCCATGCGATCGGTGAGGATGCCGGCGTAGAGACCGAAGAAGAGGACGGGCAGGCCCAGCGCGGCGATGACGAGGCCCACCACCGTGCCTGACTGTGCCGTAAAGCCGGCCCAGAGCTCCACGCCCCCGTCGCCGGCGATGTCGAGCGCCAGCCACGCGAACGTGAACATCTGGATCGCCTGCGAGAGGGCGAACGTGATCGTGTTTGCCCACAGCAGGGCGAACGGCTTCTGCCGGAATACGGCGAAGGTCGAGCGGGAGAGACCCCGCCCGCCCTCGATCGAAACCTCGACAGGTCCAGCCTTCGTCTCGGAAAGGGATGCCACGTTCGGGCGATGCTACAGGGCTGCGGGTGTCCCTACCCCGAGACCGGGAGCCGGCGCCTTCCCCACAGGAAGAACGGAGCGATCCGCTCGCCGTCCCCCAGGAGCTGCAGGTCGGGGCAGCGCTGCAGCAGCGTGCGCAGCGCAACCCGAGCCTCCAGCCGCGCCAGCGGCGCCCCCAGGCAGAAGTGCACGCCCAGCCCGAACCCCAGGTGCCTGTTCCGTTCGCGGTCCAGCGAGAACTCGTCCGGCGACGGGAACGCTTCCGGATCCCGGTTCGCGGCGGCGTAGTGCATCATCACCTTTGCGTCTTTCGGAATCGCCCCTCCCTCGAGTTCCACGTCCTTCGTCGTGGTTCGGTAGAGGCCCAGGACGGGTGGGTCGAAGCGCAGGCTCTCCTCGACCGCGGCGTCGATGAGGCTGGGGTCCGCCACCAACCGCTCCCAGAGCGGTCGGTCCTGCAGCAGCCGCCAGACCATGTTCGTGATGAGCGACGTCGTGGTCTCGTTTCCGCCCACGAACAGCTGGTTCACGACCCCGAGGAGCTCCTCGTCGGTGAGTCCCTTGCCGTCCTGCTCGGCCGTCACAAGCTCGCTGATGAGGTCGTCGCGCGGGTTCTCCCGCCGCTCTCGGATGACGCCCAGCAGGTAGGCGGCCAGCTCGCCCATCTCCGCCGCCCAGGGCGTGGGATCCTCCGCGCCCATCGCTTCCACGGTGATGTCGGACCAGTACTTGAACTTCTGCAGGTCGTCACCGGGCACGCCCAGCATCTCCACGATCACGATCACCGGCAGGGGGAAGGCGTAGTCGTCGTGCATGTCCCAGTTGCCGGCGTCGACCCGCTTGTCGAGCAGTTCCTCCGAGATCTCCACGATCCGGTCCGCCCACTCGGCGATCGCCCGCGGCGTGAACGCCTGCTGCACGAGTCCCCGGTAGAAGGTGTGCTGGGGCGGGTTCGAGAGCATCCCCCCCGGCGGGCTGTGGCGCGGCCCCTGCCCCCACTCGCTTGAGTACGTCTCGATATCGAGCAGCGCTCCCTGCACGTCTGCGAAACGCGACAGCGTATAGAACGGCGGCTCGAACGCCTCGAAGAAGTGCACCGGCTCCTCTTCGAGGAGGTGGTGGTAGGCGACGCTCGGCTCGGCCCGGACCTCGTCCGAAAGCGGGTTGTACCCGTCGACCATCCCGGCGCTACGCCGTGACCGCGGCCCGGCGCTTCGTGAACGCCAGGTCGAGGTGGTACAGGCCGAGCATGATGCCCGGCTGGTGCTCGAAGTCGTTGGTGTCCTTCAGCTCGATCGTCTCCAGCCGGTCCAGCAGGGCGTTCACGGCCACGTTCTGCTCCATGCGCGAGAGTCCCGCTCCCGGACAGGAGCGCGGCCCCTGCGAGAACGTCAGGTGCCGGCCGGCGTGCGGTCGCGTCAGGTCGAGCTGGTCCGCGTTCGGGTAGTGCTCCGGGTCGCGGTTCCCCGCCCCGAAGCGCAGGTGCAGCGTCGACCCGGCCGGGATGTTCACCCCGCCCATCTCGAAGTCGACGCGCGCCGTACGCGCCGTCAGGCCCTGCGTCGGCGCGTAGAGGCGAAGCGCTTCCTCGACGAAGAAGCGCACCTTCGTCCGGTCCGCCCGCAGCTCCTCGACGAACTCAGGATGTTGTGCGAGCAGCATCGCCTCTGCTGTCAGCGCGTACTGCGTCGTCTCGTTTCCGCCGATGTGCATCAGCAGGGCAACGCTCGTGATATCGCCGTCGCTGAACGGCTTCCCCTCGAACTCCAGCTGGGTGAGGTAGGAGATCATGTCGTCCTTGGGATTGCGACGCTTCTCCTGGATCTGCTCCGCAAGGTACGCGTTGAAGGCGACGAGCTCGCGCGCGTTCTCGACCTCGTCCTCGTCGCTCATGGTGCTGTTCACGCCCCTGCCGTAGACGAAGCGGCGCACCTGCGCCTCCTCCATCTTCCGCAGCATCGGCATGTCCTCCAGCGGAAGCCCGAGGATGGTCGTGATCACGACCTGGGGAAGGGGCGCCGCGAAGCCCTTCACGAACTCGACCTCGCCGGCCTCGATCCAGTTGTCGATCAGCCGGTGCGCGGCCGCCTCGGCCATCTTCTGGTGGCGCTGCGCCCCTTCCGGCCCCACCCACGGGTCGGTCACGAGGCGCTTGTAACGCATCGCCTGCTCATCGCTCGAGCGCAGGTCCTGCTGCGCGTTGAACGCGTCGCCGAAGCCAGCCTCCTCGAAGATCTCCTCCTGCAGGGGGCTGTTGCCGTTCCCCTGCATCGCCTGGTCCTCGCGACCGAGCACGAGGTTCCGGTCTCGCGCGACCCGCGCGATGTCCTCGTACCGCGTCAGGATGAACGCGTCTGTCCCCGGCTCGCGGCCCTCGCCCGGCAGGCGAATCACCGGACACTCCTCCTGGAGCTTCCGGTACGCCTCGAACCACCACTCCTGCGACCCTGCCGCAAAGAGGTCGATCTCCTCATGGTTCACCGGACACTGCGCCGGCGCTGTCGGAACCTCGGTGGTCCCGTGGTGGGTCATCGACATCGCGCACTCCTCTCGGCGCAGGCCGCGCCGGTCAGGCTGGCCGCATGATCGCACTCCGCGGCGGAGGCTGCCACCATCCGGTCGGTACCTGGGGAGAGTGCTGCCCTACCCGCCCCACCGGTCCCAGTGCGTGACCTCCTGCCAGGGCTTGCGCCAGGGGCGGCCCCACGGACCCCTCGGGTAGCCGACCGGGATCAGCGCCGTGATCGTGACGTCCTCCGGGAGGCCGAGCACGTCGCGGACCTCGGCCGTGTCCTCGGGCCTGACCGGCGTGTAGTCCGTCGCCAGCGTCAGGAGCACCGTGCCCAGACCGCGGGAGCGGGCCGCCAGCAGGATGTTCTGGACGGCCGGGTAGGTCGAGCTGAAGAAGCCCGAGGAGACGTCGGAGTTGTCGGGCGCGCGGCCGTGCAGGCAGGTCACGATGATCGCCGGCGACTCGTCCAGGTGCTCGACGTTGTGCATCGCCTTCGAGTAGACGCGCTGGCGGTCTGCGGTGATGTCGGGGTCGGCGAGCACGCCGTCGCGGATGTAGCGGTCGCCCACGTCCTTGTAGGCCGCGCCGATCTTCGCGATCTGCTCGGGGTCGGTCACGACCACGTAGGCCCACATCTGCGTGTTGCCCGCGCTGGGCGCCATCGTCGCCGCCTCGATGATGTACTCGAGGTCCTCGCGCGCCACCGGATCGGGCTTCAGGTGACGCATGCTCCGCGTCGTGAAAATCGCTTCGTGGACCGAAAGGTCACCCATCGTTTCGCTCCTGACGGCGCCCCCGGGCGCAGGTCGCTGGTGGTGCCGCACGATAGCCACGCCCGAGCAGCCCTGACAAGCGCCTCTCAACCCGCTCGGGAAGCCTTCGCAGGCGGCGAAAATGCTGGTATCGCGGAAGGTCCGGCGGTAGGATTGCGTTACGTCTATCCCTCGGGAGGGAACCCATGCCCGAATTCGATACCGTCATCAAGAACGGGACGGTCTTTGACGGCCAGCGCACGCCACGATTCAACGGCGACATCGGCATCAAGGATGGTCACGTCGCTTCGATCGGCGGCAAGATCCACTCATCCGATGCCGCGAAGGTCATCGATGCCACCGGGCTGAACGTCGCTCCCGGCTTCATCGACCTGCACACGCACTACGACTCCCAGATCTTCTGGGATCCGTACTGCTCCATCTCCGGCTGGCACGGCGTCACCTCGGTCGCCATCGGGAACTGTGGTTTCGGCTTCGCGCCCTGCAAGCCCGAGGATCAGGACCGCGCCATGCTGACGATGTCGCGCAACGAGGCCGTGCCCCTGGAGTCGATGCAGGAAGGCATGCCCTGGGACTGGGAGACCTATCCCGAGTTCCTCAACAGCCTCGATCGCATCCCCAAGGGCGTGAATGTGCTCAGCTACATGCCCCTCAACCCCCTCATGATGTACGTGATGGGCCTTGAGGCGGCCAAGGGCCGCCCCGCCAACGATGAGGAGATGGCGGAGATGCGCCGCCTCATGATCGAGGGCCTCGAGGCCGGCGGCTGCGGCTGGTCCGGCCAGTTCGGCGACAACGATGTGCAGCGCGACTACGACGGCACGTTGATGATTACGAACCTCATGAAGGAGCAGGACCTCGTCTCCTTCGCCCGCGTCCTGCGTGAAGTCGGGCGGGGCTTCATCCAGTGCATCGGCGCTTCCCGCGAACTCACCGAGACCCTCGCCGACGAGAGCGGCCGCCCCGTCATCTACAACGTCCTGGCCGTCGCCATGGACCAGCACGGCGTCGCCATGCCGCAGTACAAGGACACCATGCAGTGGCTGGACGACTGCAACGCGCGCGGCACACGCGTCTTCGGCCAGGCCCTCACCTCGGAGAACAACTTCCAGTTCACCTTCGAGGAGTGGAACCTCTTCGACACCAGCCCCGTCTGGCGCGAGATGACGCTCGGCACCGTGCCCGAGCGCGCCGCCAAGCTCGCCGACCCCGAGCGTCGCGCCGCCGCCAAGGCCGAGTACGACGACTCCGAGCGCACCGGCCAGGGCGTCGTCTTCTCCATGGACGACCTCATCATCGGCGAGGTGCACACGCCGGAGCTTGAGAAGTACACCGGCCTGACCGTTGCCGAGGCCGCCGAGGAGCGTGGCCAGCACGTCATCGACGCGATGCTCGACATCGCCCTCGCGGACGACATGAAGGCGCTCTTCGTCACCTCCCCGCGTCCCTACGACATGGACGCCATGAGGGAGATGGCGAACTCCGCGTTCGCGCTCCCCGGTGTCTCCGACGGCGGCGCCCACACGAAGTTCATCACCCTCGGCCGCTACCCGACCGAGTTCCTGGCGCTCCTCGTTCGCGACAACGAGGTGATGGACCTTGAGCAGGCCCACTGGCGCCTGAGCGCCTACCCGGCGCTGGCGGCCGGCTTCCGCGACCGCGGCACCATCCGCGAGGGCGCGCCCGCCGACATCGTCATCTACGACTTCGAGAAGCTGCAGATGGGCGAGACGGAGAAGGCGTACGACTACCCGGCGGGCGCCTGGCGCCTTGTCCGGAAGCCGGAGGGCTACCGTCACATCATCGTCAACGGCGAGGAGACGTTCGTCGACGGCGAATGCACGGGCGCGACGAGCGGCAAGCTCCTGCGCCACGGCTCCGCCTAGGACAGAACGTCATCGGCAACGCACCAGCGCGGGGCGCCCATCGGGCGCCCCGCTCCGTGTCACGGGCATTGCGCGATGCCATAGAATGCCCGTCACCGCACGCGGCGGCCCGACCGACAAGGAGGCAATATGGCCGAGAACTACTGGACCAGGTACATGCGCAGGCGTCCCCTGTCCCGCAGGGCGTTCCTGACGGGAACTGCCCTCGCAGGGGGTGGGGCCGCCACGGCTCTGCTGATCGGCTGCGGCGACGACGATGACGACGAGCCTTCCGCTCCGGCAGCGACAGCCGCCCGGGCGACCGAAGCTGCCGCCGAGGCGACCGAGGCCGCAGCAGACGCCACCGAGGCTGCCGCCGAGGCGACCGAGGCTGCCGCCGAGGCCACCGCTACGGCCGCGCCCGTTCGCACCGATATCACGCGTGGCGGGATTCTGACGCTGGCCAGCCCCGTTACCGGCGACCAGGTGTACGACCCGGCAATCACGAACCACGCGACCACGTACGCGATCGCGATGGGGCGGACCTTCAACCGCATCCTGAACTACGACGGGACGGGCCGGGTGAACCCCGAGTTGGCCGAGTCGCTCCCCGAGCAGCCCGACGACCTCACCTACGTCTTCAAGCTGAATCCCAACATCCACTGGCACGACCTGCCCCCCGCAAACGGCCGGCAGTTCACCGCCGAGGACGCGGCCTTCGGCATCAACCGCTTCAACGAGGACAACGCCGAGTTCATCCAGGGTCAGCTCGACCAGGTCGACCGCATCGATGTGATCGACGACCTCACCTTCAGCGTCACGACGAAGGAACCCTTCGCCCCGATGCTCCGCTTCCTCGCCGACGACCCCGTCCTCATGGTCAACCGTGAGCAGCGGGAAGCCGTCGGCGACGAGGGCATGAAGCTCTACGAGAATCAGCTCGGCACCGGCCCCTTCATCCGCAACACGTTCGACCCCGGCGTCTACGCCAAGGTCGACCGCAACCCGAACTACTTCGAGATGGGCGAGGACGGCCAGCAGTTGCCCTACCTCGACGGGATCGAGCTCGTCGCGCTCTCTCGCGAGGCCTACGAGGGCGCCTTCATCACGGGCGAGGTCGACCTGGTCAGTTTCACGACCGGCCTGAGCCTGACCGAGGCCGAGTCTCTCCAGGGACAGATGGGCGACCGCATCGACGTGTACCGCAAGCTGCACTCCGCCATCTCGGAGACGCACATGCACACGCAGAAGCCGCCTTTCAACGACCCACGTGTGCGCCAGGCCGTGCACCTGGTCATCAACCGCCAGATCGCGGCCAACCCCCTCGGTCCGGGCAGTGGCGTGCTCATGGGCCCCGTGCCCCAGAACTTCGTGCCCCAGGCCTTCACGGAGGAGGAGCTCCTCCAGATGCCGGGCTGGCGCGAGGAGAAGGACCAGGACATCGCCGACGCGATCGCCCTCATGAACGCCGCCGGCGTGGGGGTTGGCGCCGACGAGACCATCACCATCAACACGCCCATCCAGTGCCCCTGTCACGCCACCGGCATCAAGGCGGACGTGGAGCAGCTCGGCATCAACCTGGAGCTCGAGCCGGCTACCAGCGCCGACTACTTCGCCGAGCGCGCACAGGGCAACTTCATCATGAACATTGGTCTCGAGGTCGGCGGGATCGACCCCGATACCTACATCTACCACCGGTTCCATACCGGCGCCCCGTTCAACCGGACCGCCTTCTCCGACCCCGAGGTCGACCGCCTGCTGGAGATCCAGCGCGCGACTCTCGACCCCGAGGCGCGGGCGGACGCCATCCGCGACGCGTCGCTGGCTCTCATCGAGCACTCGCCCCAGGCCTTCACGGCCCAGCTGGTGTTCTGGCCGGTGTCCCGCAGCTACGTCCACGGCCACGCCGAGCCCGTTCCGGCTGGCCTAACCTTCAACTTTGCTCGCCTCTGGAAGGACGCGTAGCAACACATCAACTCCGCACCGCACACTGAAGAGGCCACCCCGTCGGGGCGGCCTCTTCGCTGTTGCGGGAGTAGGGGCGGCCTAGGTCGTTCCTCGCAGTCGCGGATCCCACAGGTCACGTAGCGCGTCGCCGAGGAGGTTCACGCCCAGCACGGCGAGGGCCAGGCCGATGGCCGGGTAGATGAACAGGTGTGAGGCGCTGGCGACGTACTGGCGGCTATCCGCGACCATCTGGCCCCACTCGGACTGAGGCGGCTGCACGCCCAGGCCGAGGAAGCCGAGCGCCCCGGTCACGAGCATCAGGTTTCCGACGCCGACCGCGAAGATGGTTCCCACTGTTGGCGTGATGTTCGGCAGCACATGCCGCAGCAGGATGCGAAGCCAGGAAGCGCCCACGACCTCCGCTGCCTCGACGTACGGGTTCGTCAGCGTTGAGAGTGTGGCCGCTCGTGCAATGCGCACGAGAGGAGGGGTGACGGACAGGGCAAGCACGTAGATGAGAATCTCGACCTCCTTCCCGAACACGGTGATGAACAGGAGGATGAGGAAGAGGCCCGGGAGCGCCAGGATTGCGTCGATGAGTCGCTGGAGCAGGAGATCGAGGAACCGCACGTAGGCCGACACCATGCCGATGAGCGTGCCGGCGGCTGTCCCCAGCGCCAGCGAGACCACCGCGATCGTCACCGTGATGCGTCCGCCTGCCAGCGTGCGTGAGAAGTAGTCACGTCCCTTCAGGTCCGTGCCGAACCAGTGCTCGCCCGACGGCGATGCCAGCAGATTCGTCGTCTCGGCATCCGGTTCGTGCGTGGCGAGGTACGGCCCGAAGATGACAATCACCACCACCACCAGCGTGAGGAAGAGACCGAAGACCCCCACGGGCTGGGAGCGGGCCGTTTGCCCCAGCCTGTGCCAGACCCCCGGACGGGCCGCCAGGGCGTAGGTGTCTTCCACATCGGTGGCGAGGGCCGTGGATCCCGTCACGAGTACCGAATCCTCGGGTTGAGCCATGCGTACACCAGGTCCACCACGAGGTTGACCATCACGAACATGAAGCCGGAGAAGACCACGAACGTCTGCACGACCAGGTAGTCCTCTTGCCGGACGGCGTTGAGGGCATACAGGCCGAGCCCCGGCAGGCTGAAGATCTGCTCGATGATGACCACCCCGCCGAGCGCCCCGCCGAAGGAGAGTCCAAGGACGGTGACGACCGGGATGAGCGCGTTCCTGAGCGCGTGCCGCCGGACCACGGTCATCTGCTGGAGACCCTTCGAGCGCGCAGTGCGCACGTAGTCCTGCCGCAGCACCTCCAGCATCTCCGTGCGGGTGAGCCGGATAAGGGTCGCCATCAGGCCCAGCGCTCCCACGGCAACGGGGATCGAGTAGACCTGCATGTTCCGCAGCGGGTCTTCCAGGAATGGCACGTAGCCTAACGGGGGCAACCAGCCCCACCAGATGGGGGGAAACTTCAGGGCGAATACGGCAATCACGAAGCTCGGGACTGCGAGCACGACGACGCTGATGATGCGGATGGAGTGGTCGCTCAAGCCATTCTGTCTTACGGCCGCGAGCGCTCCGAAGGGAATCGCGATGATCGCCTGCACGAGCACCGTGAGGACCACCAGCTGGATCGTCACGGGAAAGCGCCGCTTGATCTCGTCCACGATCGGTGTGGCGCTAATGAAGGAGCTGCCGAAGTCGCCCTGGAAGGCGTTCGATATCCAGTCGAAGTACGCCTCGAAGGGGCCTTTGTTCAGCCCGAGCTGTTCGCGCAGGGCTTCGGCGCGTTCGGGGGTGTAGCTGTTCTGAAGCCGGTAGTCGACCACGTCGCCGGGCGTGAGCCGCATGACCATGGCCGTGCCGAAGGAAAGGATGAACAGGGTCACCGGCACGAGAAGCAGCCGTCGCAGGATGTACGTCCCCATCGATCCCTACCCGCCCAGGAACCCTTTCACGGCTGTTGCGGTCTGCTCCAGTTGCTCCATCTGCGGAACGTGTCCCGCCCCCGCGATCAGCTCGACGCGTGCGTCCGGGATGGCTTGCTCGAAATCGCTCGCATAGACCGGCGGGACGAGGCCGTCGTGCTCGCCCCAGAGGATCAGCGTCGGCGCTGTGATGCGGTGCAGCCGCTTCTTCAGCCCCTTGTCCGGGATGGGCCAGACGAACTTGCCCGTGCACGCCAGCGACCAGGTCGTGCGCAGCGCCATCTGGATGCCCGCTTCCGGGTCCGGGGGAGGCGTGGCCATCAGCTGCGCCGCCGGACCCGTCGGGTCGGCAAACAGCAGCGGGCCGAGGTCCTGCGGCGCCGTGGCCATCCAGTTCTTCACCGGCGTGTCGTCGCGCCAGAGCCCCACCGGGTCGATGAGCGCGAGGCGGCTCACGCGCGACGGATTCGTCGCCGCCACCTCCGCTGCCACCATCCCCCCGAACGAGTGGCCCACCACCGCCGGACTCTCCAGTCCCAGCTCGTCGAACACCTCGTAGTAGGAGAGGACCAGGTCCCAGAGGTTGTCGATCGGCTTGATCGCGTCCGGCACCCCCGGGGTCGTGCCGGGATGCTCGGGTGCGTACACCGTGAACGACTCCGCCAGCGCGTCGAGGAACGGGTCCCACGTCAGCCCCATGGCCCCGTGGAAGAAGACCAGCGGCGGGCCGTCGCCCGCGACGAGCGCGCGCGACTGGACCTTGCCCTGCCAGACCTTCGTCTCGCGCTCGCTGACCGCTGGCATCAGGAGCCACCCGCCACGGCCGCGACCTCGGCCTCGGCGTTCATCTGCCGTCCCCCGCGGAGGCTCTCCGGCCACCACTTGTTCTCCCACTCGTCCGTCCAGTGGTGGCGGATGTGGGGGAGCACCTCGGTGGCCATCAGCTGGATGTTCTTCATCGCCAGCTCATGCGGCATCGAGCCGATCTGCAGGAGCAGCATCAGGTTCCCCACCCGCAGGCTCTTGATCAGCTCCTCGAGCTGGTCCCGCACCGATGCCGGACCTCCCGAGATCACGTACTGATTGTCGACATAATCCTTGAACGACCAATCGCTCAGCCGCTGCTGCTCCGTCATCTGCTGCGAGAGCATCCGTCGAAGATTGTTCTCGAGGCTTCGGTAGTCCTGGTGCCCCGGGGGCGTGAACTCGGGCGCGATGTGCAGGCACTTCTCGAAGAAGTACTTGATGTGCTTCTCGTAGTCCTTCTCCGCCTGCGCGTCCGTCTCCGAGACGGCCACCAGCTGGAGGAAGCCCGCCCGGTACGGGTTCAGCTCCTTCTCCTTGCTGTCCATGAACTCCCAGAAGCTGTCCATCACCGCCTTGCCGCGGGCGTGCCCGAAGTAGCTCAGGAAGCAGTAGCAGTGCCCCTGCTCGGCGGCGAATTCCCAGGTGCTCAGGCTGCCCATGCCGGGAACCCAGACGGGCGGATGCGGCTGCTGAACGGGCCGCGGCCACAGGTTCACCATCGGCAGCTGCGTGTACTTCCCGTTGAAGGGGAACGGCTCCCGCGACTGCCACGCTTTCAGGATCAGGTCGTGCGCCTCGTAGTAGCGCTCGCGCTGTTCGATCGGCGTGATGCCGTAGCCCATGTTGGCGTCCATCGCCGTTCCCAGCGGCATTCCCGCTACCAGCCGCCCGCCGGAGATGCAGTCCAGCATCGCGTACTCCTCCGCGATCCGGATCGGCGGGTTCGTCGTCGGCAGGGTCGCGCCCATCTGCACCAGGGCCACGTCCTGGCCACGGGTCGCGCGCGCCAGCGCCCCGCCCATCACGTTCGGGCCGGGCATGAAGCCGTAGGCGTTCTGGTGGTGCTCGTTCACGCAGATGCCGTCGAAGCCGAGGTTGGCCGCGTGCATCAGCTCGTCGAGCGTCCAGTTGTAGTAGTCGCCCACGCGCTCCGGCGTCGCCAGCTCGTGGAACGGCGGGTCGACCCAGACCGAGTGGTAGCGCTCCTCGAAGTCGTCCGGCAGCTCCCGGTGGGGCATCAGGTGGAACATCGAGATCTTCATCGGGTACCTCCCGGCCGCTGCCCGCCGCGTGTCCACCCGGGGGAGCCCGGAGGGGACGGCGTGGCGCGTGGGGCTCGGCGCCCACGCTAGCGATCGGCCAGAGGCGGGTCAATATGCCGGGTGACGATGTGTGCCATCGCACGCTTCGGGCCGCCGCCAACTACCCTAGGTGCATGCTCGGAGGCGTCTTCCGCAGGTTCGATCCGCGCGAGCGCCTCCCCCGGCGGCCGCTTACCAACTTCGTTCGCCCCGTGCAGGAGTTCGTCCAGACCGAAAGCGCGGGCGCCGTCCTCCTCATGGTCGCCGCCATCGTGGCGCTCGTCTGGGCGAACTCGCCCTGGCACCACGCGTACGAGGACCTGCTGGATGTCCATCTCGGGGTCGACCTTGCCTTCTGGGCTGTCGAAGGGAGCCTCCACTTCTGGGTGAACGAAGTGGGAATGGTCCTCTTCTTCTTCCTCATCGGCCTTGAGGTGAAGCGCGAGATCACGATCGGCGAGCTCTCCGACCCGAGAGTCATGGCGGCCCCCATTGTCGGAGCCATCGGCGGCATGCTGTTGCCTCTGGCCATCTTCCTCCTCGTCACCCAGGACGCCCCGGGTGATGCCCGTGAGGGTTGGGCGATTCCCATGGCCACCGATGTCGCCTTCGCCCTCGGCATCGCCATGCTCTTCGCGAAACGCGTCCCCCTGGGCCTGCGCGCGATGCTCCTCACCTTCGTCATCGTCGACGACATCGGGACCGTCGTGGTCGTCGCCTTCTTCTATTCCGACGATGTTCAGGTCGACCAGCTCCTGCTGACGGCTGCGGTCGTCGCGCTCATGCTCGTCGTGTACCGCCTCGGCCTGCGCAAGATGTTCATCTTCGCCGGGATGGGGGTAGTCGCCTGGGCCGCCATTCACGACTCGGGTGTGCACCCCACGACGCTGGGCGCCGTCCTCGGGTTCCTCACCCCCTGGCGCCCGCCCATGCCCCTCGACGGTTTCGTTCGCACCGCCCGACAGCTCCTCGAACGCTTCCGCGCCGGGGACGAGGATCCGGAGACACCCCTCGGTCACGACCAGGTGGTCGACTCACTCCTCAGCCTCAGCGACCTCAGCAGCAACGCAGTGCCGCACGTCGACCGCCTTGAGCACCACCTGCATCCGTGGGTCGCCTACCTGGTGGTGCCTGCCTTCGCACTTGCCAACGCGGGCGTCCGCCTCGATCCCAGCACGCTCACGGATGCGTTCACCAGCACCGTCACCTGGGGCGTCATCATCGGGCTCGTGGTGGGGAAGCCGGCCGGGCTGGTGTTGGCGACATGGATCGCCGTCGTCTGTGGTGCGCAGCGCCCAACAGGCGTGACGTGGCGAGGTGTGTGGGCCATCGGTCTTGTCGCCGGCATCGGCTTTACCGTTGCCCTCTTCGTCGGCGATCTCGCCTACTCCGATCCCGACCTCCTCCGCGACAGCAAGATCGGCATCATCGCTGCGTTCGCCATTGCCGGCCCGCTCGCTTTCCTCGGCTTCCTCCTGCTCCCCAGGATTGAACAGCAGGAGCGTTCCGCCGGCGTTGCCGAAGCTGAGGCCGCCGCGGCCCCCTGAATGTGGGCAGGCCGACCGCGCCCCTCCTTGCGCCCGCCGAAAAAGAGTAGGCTGGACCCGATTCCATTAACGGGAGCGTAGACATGCGGTTCTTTCGACGTGGAGAAGATGAGTCGAGCAGCACCCAGGTAGCCGAGCAAGGTTCGGAGACCTGTGAGTGTGTCCTCCTTGTGCCGCACTGGGACTCTCCGGAGAACATGGGCATTGAGGACAAGGCCAGCAGCTACCGCTGCAACACCTGCGGCGAGAGCTTCACGCGCGAGGAGGAGGAGATCCTCCGCCGCACCGAGGCCGACCGCATTCGCCGAGGCCTGCAGGAGCGCCCCAACATCCGGGCGCGTTATCCCGTCACCTGGAACCTTGCCGACGGACGCGAGGTGGAACTGCACCATCTGAGTCCGTCGAACCGGGGCGCCTTCCTCCAGTTCGCCCGCGCGCTTCCCCACGACGACCTGCTCTTCCTGCGGGAGGACATCTCCAGCAGCGGCGTGGTCGATTCGATGGTGCGGAACGTGCAGGACGGCATCGACTTCGTTCTGGTCGCGGAGAACCGCAACACCCGCGAGATCGTTGGGTACGCTTCCCTGCACGGCGAGCCTATGCGCTGGACCCGGAACGTCGGCGAGGTACGCGTCATCGTGGCCAGCGACTATCGCGGTAGTGGCCTTGGAGGTCGGATGGTGCGCGACGTCATTGAAGCGGCTCCGAACTTCGGCTCGCGCAAGATCACGGCCCAGATGACGGTCGATCAGGGTGGTGCGCGGGCTGCCTTCGAGCGCCTCGGGTTCGCGGAAGAGGCCACCCTGCACGGCTGGGTGACCGATCGCCGCGGCCTTCCCCGCGACCTCCTCATCATGTCCCTCGACCTGGCCGGCTAGACCCGCGAACGGCTCCGTCCGTTCGGCCGACAGCTTCCCGGACGAGAGAACGGCCCGCCCATCGGCGGGCCGTTTCCGTGCGGTAGGTCCGCAAGTTGAGCTGCCGGGCGTTGCTCAGCGCAGCGCCGGCATGACCTCTTCCTCGAAACGCTGGGCCGCTTCCCCCGCCAGGTCCGGCGTGACCAGCGCCGAAGGGCCCGAGATCACGAATCGCTCGATGCCCAGATCGACCAGTGCCTGCAGCCGCTCAATGCAGACCTCGGGCGGCCCGATCACCGCGAACCGGTCGATGAACTCGTCGGGCACGACCCTGGACTGGGGGGACCCCTCGCGGAAGTGGCCGTGCAGCTCGTAGTTGTCGTGCACCGTCTCGTAGACCTCCCGGTCTGCATCCGAAACCGGTGCCACGGCTTTGCCGTACATCGCCGTGAAGCGCGCCATGGAGGTGGTGTTGCCGCTCAGCATGCGGCGGCCGGCAGCGAGGTCATCGGTCACCGCCACCGGCACCCATGCCCCGAGGTTCACCGGGCGCGTGACGCCCGCCGCCTCGCGGGCCTCGCGTACGACGCCGAGCGCCCAGGCGACCCGCTCCGGGTCGCCGCCAACAGCCGTCGTCACATGGTCCGCGTGGCGAGCCCCGATGCCGAGGACCTTCGGTCCCGTGCCGACCAGGTCGATGGGCACCGGGGGGATGTTCCGCATGAACAGCCCGAATTTCGCCTCGGTCGCCGTCGACACGAGTCCGAGCCGGTCGACCGGGGGGAAGTGCCCGCCGCCGTCGAGGTCGTAGTCGAACGGCTGCGGCTTGTCCTGCAGGTAGTTGCGGAGACGGCTCACGTAGCGCTCGAAGAACTTGACCGGCGCCGGGGCCATGCCCAGGTAGGCCATCGCCGAGTCGCCCCGCCCCAGCCCGAGCACCGCCCGACCGTCGGACACGGCCTGCACCGTCTTGATCGACCCGGCAGCGGCCGCCGGCGTGTGCGACCCGGGCGTGGCGACCCACGTGACCACCTTGATGCGGCTCGTTGCCGCCGCGACGGTGGACAGCACCACGTACGGGTCGGGGGCCATGGTGGGGGCGTAGGGCACGCCGATGCCGTCCCAGCCCTGCGCTTCCGCGTGGGTAGCGGCCTTCACCACCACCGGCGGCAGGCCCATCGAGGTTGTCCAGAACTCCACCATTTGCCGGGCCTCCCTACAGGTCCGTGCTGCCGGCGTACTCCCGGCGTGGCCAGAGGAAGTCGATCCGCGTCCGCTGGATCTTCCAGCCGTCCCCGGTCTTCTTGTAGGTCTCGTCGTAGATTCCGCACAGCATCAGGGGGTTCTCTTCCCCCACCGTCGAGCGAATGTTGATCAGGTACCAACGGCCCCGCGCCGTCGTCTCGTCGACCAGACGGATCCACGGGTTCATTACGTTGTGGAGGATGCCGTAGTCCGTGCGCCCGCTCGCGGCCGCCGCTGCGTACTCCCGCTGTATCTCCTCCTTCCCCACCCACTTCCCGTAGTTCTCTCCGAAGTCGCACACGGCGTCATCGGTGAAGAGTGCCACGAGCTCGTCCACGCGGTTCCCGTCGTAGTAGTGGGCGTAGAGGGTGCGGAGGTTCTTGATCTCCTCGATCTCGCAGAGCTCCTCGGGCGTCACCACCGTCGAACCTCCTACAGGTTGGCGCTCGGCTGGTATTCCCTCCGCGGCCAGAGGAAGTCGATCCGCGTGCGCGCGATCTTCCAGCCGTCATCCGTCTTCTTGTACGTCTCGTCATAGATGCCGAAGAGGATGAGCGGATTCTCCACGCCCTCCGTCGTGCGCAGGTCCAGCAAGTACCAGCGGCCGTGCGCCGTCGTCTCGTCCGCGAGCCGGATCCACGGGTTCACGACCGCATGCATGACCCCGTGCGGGTCATCGCCCTCGCCCTCGATGAAGTTCTTGTAGTTGTTGTAGATCTGCTCCCGGCCGACCCAGTCGCCGCCGTACTCCTCGCCGAACTCGCACACGGCTTCCTCGGTGAACAGGTTCGCGAGCTCCTCGACCCGCTGCCCGTCGTAGTAATGCGTGTAGAGGTAGCGGACCTCCTTGATCTCCTCGATTTCGCACAGTTCCTGGGGGGTAACCATTCGTGTGTTGCTCCTTAACCTGGCGGACCCCACGAGGTCCATTCGTCGATCGGTTTGTCGGGTGTGATCACCAGCAGGACGCGTTCGTCCCGCCGCAACTCCTCCAGAAAGTCCTCGTCGTTCTGCTCGCGGCTGTGTTTCGCGCGGATCGCCTTGAACTGCTCGAACACCGCCTCGTGGTCGTCGCGCAGCTCGACCGTTCCGTCGACCAGCACGGTGCGGAATCCGGTCGCGTCGTCGATCGCCAGCTGCACGCGTGGGTCGCGGCTGAAGTTCTCGTACTTCCGCCGCGCCTTCGTCGTCGAGACGTAGAACCGCGAACCGTCCCAGTGGAACCAGTTCGGCGTCATCTGCGGGCGCCCGTCCTTGCGGATGGCGCCCACCATGGCGTTGCGGGGCTCCGCCAGGAACGCCTCGATCTGCTCGCGGCTCATGCCGCCCGGACGGGTCATGCGCGGACCCCGGATCGGGCAGCGTTCACCGCGCGCTTGCCTTGGGGCCGTCCCAGTAGTCGATCAGCTCGTACCAGCCGGAGCCGTTCACCGCGATCGGGATGCCGCCCAGCTTCTCGCCCGTCTCGCGGTGGACCTTGCGGCCTTCCCACGCGTCCGGGTCCCGCTGCCAGGCGTTCAGCGTCGTCTCGGCCTCGTCGTAGCTGTCCGCCTCCACCTCGTAGAGGGAAAGGTAGCCGGAAACGGTCTCGCCGTTCCCGTGCGGACCGCTCAGCTTGAACACGCTCCCGCGGATGAAGTTCGGGCACTTGGCCGTGTCCTCGATGTGCTGGTTGACGAACCACTCGTCGAACGCCTCCTGGGCGTCCGGACCTGTGGGCTCGCAGAGCCCGATGAGCACGAATTTCGGCATGATCTGGTTCCTCCTGCCTGTTGCCGTGCGCGAAGGGTAGCACTGGCGTCCCTGCGCCATCCGGCCGTTGCGGTGTCAGGTTCCTCGTTGTCGCGGGTCGAGCACGTCGCGCATCGCGTCGCCGAGCAGGTTGAAGGCCGCGACGGTGAAGGTGATGGCGCCGCCGCCCACGATGCTCATGACAGGCTGCGAGTCGAACGTCAGGCGCCCCTGCGCCACCATCTTCCCCCAACTGGGACCGGGCGCCCCAAGATTCAGGAAGGAGAGCCCGGCCTCGGCGAGGATTGCGGTGCCGATGGAGATCGAAAAGATAACGATGATCGGCGCCGCGATATTCGGCAGCAGGTGGCGAGCCACTATCCGCAAGTGACTGGCGCCTACGACCCTCGCGGCCTCCACGTACACCTCATTGCGCGTGGATAGCGCCGCTGACCGCACAACCCGGGCGGCGCCAAATGATCCCAGTATGGATAAGGCGAGGATGACTCTGAACAGGGTCACCTCCCCGATCTGGATCAGAAGGAGCAGGAAGATGAGGCCCGGGATGGCAATCATGGCGTCGACCAGTCGCTGCAGAACCAGGTCCACGAGGCCACCGAAGTAACCGGATGCAACCCCGATGATTGCCCCGAGTACCGTCGCCATGGCTGCCGAAGCGAAGCCGAAGTAGAGCGCGCGCCTCGCTCCCACGAGCAGCCGTGTCAGCAAGTCACGGCCCTTGTCGTCGGTCCCAAGGGGATGTTCCCAGCTGGGGTTCGAGAGCCGCAGGAGCGTGGTCGGGCTGATCTTCTCCGGGTCCGTGCTGCTGCGGTCGTAGTTCGGGTTCACTTCGCTGAACGCCTCGTCCTTGTCGTACGGCGTTATGTACGGGCCCAGCACTCCGAGCGCCAGGAAGATGATGGCCATGCCGAGGCCCATCGCGCCGACTTTCTTCTGTCGCACGAATCGTCCGAAGCCCGCCACGGCTTCCCGCAGCCTGGACCGCTCCTCCTCGCGGCCGGCCACCTCCAGGTTGCGCTCTTCGAGTCCCACGCTCGATGTCATTCGGCAGCCCCTACCGTGACTCGGGGGTCGATCAGGAAGTAGCTGAGGTCAACCAGGAGATTGATCATGACCACCCCCACGACGAGCAGAAGGGCCATGGCCTGGGCAACCGGCACATCCCGGATCAGGAGCGCCTCCAGGAGCAGCCTCCCCATACCCGGAATGTTGAACATCGTTTCGAGGATGACATTGCCGCCAACCAGGGCGGCCAGGGAAATCCCGAAAATCGTCACGATCGGGATGAGCGCATTGCGGAGTACGTGGCGGGCAATGACCGCGCTGCTCTGGAGGCCCTTCGCTCGTGCCGTTCGCACGTAGTCCTGGCGGAGCACGTCGAGCAACTGGGACCTCAGGAACCTCATCAGGATCGCCCCAAAGCCGAGCCCGGCGGCAAGGCTGGGGATGATCATGAGCTGGATGCTCCCCCAGGGATCTTCCCAGATGCCGGGGTGCGCAATCACGTTCAACTCCAGGATGTCGTACTGGAGTGACCAACCCGAGCCCAGCGTGGCAATCCAAAACGGCGGCGCCGCAAGGAAGAACACCGCGAATAGACGAAGGCCGCCGTCAAGCCAGGAGTCCTGTCGCAGGGCCGAGACGATACCGACGGGGAACGCCAGAATGAGCGCGATAGCCACCGACATCAGGCCGAGTTGAAGCGTATACGGCAGCGCTGCCCGCACCGAGGTCAGGGAAGAGTCTCCCGTCCGGAACGAAGTCCCGAAGTCCCCGGTGAAGAGGTCGCGAAGGAACTTCCCGTACTGGACCGGGATGGGGTCGTGAAGCCCCAGGCGCTCACGGGCCAGGCGGAGGGCTTCATCGGGGTCGCCACCCCGACCTGCGAAGAACTGGTCTGAAACCTGTTGCGCGGCGAAATCGCCCGGAAGGATGCGCAGCGTGATGAAGATGAACGTCATCACGATCAGAATGACAACGAGATTGAGGAGCAGGCGTCTCGCGATGTACTGCGTCACGGGGCACGCTCCGCGAGGGTTCTGGCACGGCATCCCCGGTGCGAGGCCGGGGCGCTATGCGTCACGCCTGCTGCCTACCCTGTGCCGTGGCGGATGAGGCGGCCCGGTGTGGCCCCTGTCGTCTCCCCGTCCTCCACGGTCACCTCGCCGTTCACCAGGATCCAGCGGTAGCCCTCGGCCCGGCGCACGCGGCGCCACTGACCGGCGGGAAGGTCGTAGACCTTCTCCATCGGCCCGATGCCGAGGTCCTCCAGGTCGTAGATCACGATGTCCGCCGGCGAACCTTCCCTGATCCAGCCCCGGTCCTTGAATCCGGCGGCCTGCGCCGGGTAGGCGCTCAGGCGCCAATGCGCCTGCTCAAGGTCCATGATCTCGTGATCGCGAACCAGTTCCGACAGCATCTCCGTCGGGTACACGCCCATCGCCAGGAACTTCGTGTGCGCGCCCCCGTCGGAAACCCCTGGAAGCGCGAAGGGCGAGTTCGCCACCTCGCTCATCGATTGGACATCGGTCTCCTCTGGCGGCGTCACCCACGTCGTCTGGAGGTTGTCGGCCACGCCCAGGTCGAGGAAGGCGTCCACGACGTGCTTGCCGCTTTGCTTCGCGATCTCCCCGACAGTGAGTCCCTCCAGGTGCTCCAGGGAGGGATCCTCGACTTCCTGCACGGTAAGAACCGCCAGACCCCTGCCGACGTGACCGTCGACCTCGGCTTCTTCGTCGCGGCCGGGCGCGCTGGGCCCTTTCCCCTCGTCGTACTCCGCGCGAAGGGCCGGCCGGCGCTCGGGGTCGCCCATCTTCGCCATTCGCTCCTCGACCGTGCCGAGCGTCATCTCCCGCCAGAGCTCATGCGTATCGAACATGTTCCAGTGCTCGAGCGTGAACTCGTAGCCGATCTTCACGGTCACCGCCTGGCCGTACACCCGATTGCCGCGCGCGTTCGCCTCGTTCAGCCATGCGATCGTCTTGTGGTGCCCCTCCATCTTGTTTCCGTGCTGGTCTTGCGCCATTGCCAGGATGAGGTTGTAGATCACGGGCCGACCGCTCACCTCGGCGAGCTGCTCGTTCAGCTCCATGCTGCCGCCGGTGAGCTGGATGAAGCCCGCGCGGCACTTGGCCAGCACCTCTGCGAACGAGAGCAGCGTCTCGGGCGCCATCGTGTCCGTGATCATCGGCGTGCCGTCGTAGTCCCGCTGGCCGCTCCCCGGTCCCAGCACCTGCGCCGAGAACCCGCATCCGCCTGCCTTAATCGCTTCCTCCAGGATGCGCGACATCTCCGCCATCTCGGACTCGGTCGGCTGCCGGTTCTTCGCCGCCTCCAGGCCCATCACGTACATCATCAACGGGCCAAGGCCGACGTAGCTCAGGAGGTTCACGCCCTTCGGCGTGCGCTCAAGACTGTCGAGGAACTCCGGGTAGGTCTCCCAGTCCCACGGCATCCCCTCCTGCATCGACTCCAACGGGACCGCCTCGTTTCGCGCCAGCGAGAGCATCGCCCGTTCCCGGTCGTCCGGCTTCACCGGCGCGAAGCCGAACCCGCAGTTCCCGATCACGACTGACGTCACCCCGTGCCAGCCCGAGATCGAGCAGTACGGATCCCAGTAGACCTGACCGTCGTAATGCGTGTGCAGGTCGACGAAGCCCGGCGCCGCGATCAGCCCCTGGGCATCGAGCACGCGCTCTCCATCCGAGGCGTTCAGCTTCCCGATGTAGGCGATGCGCCCGTCCGCGATGCCGATGTCGGCCACGTAGCGCGGCGTCCGCAGCCCGTCGATGATTGTTCCGCCCTTGATGACGGTATCGAACTCAGCCATGCCCCAACCTCCGCTGGCCGTTTGACGCTTGCAGGCTCACTTTACAAGGTGGGCTTGCCCGCGTACGTGGGATCGGTCTGGTCCAGCCATGCCCGCCTGCCAAGCTTCTTCTCGAAGTCGAGGAACCCCGGCTCGGCGCCGTGCAGGTATGGCCAGTGCAGGTACTGGCGGAGCGACCCGGAGATCGGGATGTGTCCGGTGCCGCCATCCCCGAGCGTGAAGCGCTGCGCTTCCCTGAGGATCTCCTTTGCGCGTTCCGTATCGAACTCGGCGAACATCTCCGCGATCAACTCCTCCATCTCCGGAGTCGTGGTCTTGTAGAAGTTGATGTTGCCCTCGATCCCCCAGAGGCCCTTCCAGCGCTGCCTCGGGTCGGGCGAGTGCCACTGCGTCCAGCCGCCGAGGTAGCCTCCCGAGCCCTGGTCGAGCAGGTACTGAAGGAGCGTGCCCACGGGCACGGTATGCAGGGAGAACTTATCCGTCCCGAGGTTCTCGTTCATCATGGCTGGCCACCACTCCTTGATGGCCTGGTCCTGGACGTCGATGATGGTCATCTCGAACCACATCGGGTCGATGGCTTCGCCTCCGCCCGCTTGCCAGAGGGCGCGCGCTTCCTTGATGTCCTCTTCCTTGTTCTCCCGATAACCCGGCGTCGTCGCCAGCTCCTCCTGCGTGAGCGCCCAGTCCTGGAACGGCCAGGGCACTGGTGGGTTCGGCCGAGCGACGCCCTGGAAGTACTGCTGCCCGCTCAACACCCGGTCGGTGGCGATGAAGATGGCGTTGCGGATGTCCTTGTTGTTCCAGCCCTCGCTCTGGAGATAGGGGTACGTCAGGCCCAGGTTGCTGTTCGGCTCGCCCACCGACAGCCGCACCGCGTCGGGCTGCGCCGCCTCGACCGCGGAGATGACGTCGTTGGTCGATTGCATGATGTCGAGCTGCTTCTGCTCGAACGCCAGCCGGATCGCCTGGGCATCAGCGATCGGCGTGTAGATGATTTCGTCGAAGTACTGTACTTCCTCGCCCGCGGCCTTGAGGAAGTAGTCGGGGTGGCGCCGCGCCCGTGCTCGCGTGTCGAGGTTGTACTCCTCGAACACGTATGGCCCCGTTCCGAGGATGACCTCGGCATTGGTCACGGCGAAGTCGAGCTCGATCGCCTCAGCCGTCTCGCGATCGTTGATGACGTTGAAGCGGTCGCACATCTCCGAGAGCCAGAGGACACTCGGAGCGTTCAGCGTGATCGTGAACGTCGTGTCGTCGATGTAGTCGACGTTCTCGACGTGCGAGTAGAGGGCGCTGTAGCGGTAGAAGTCCTCGGTCTCGGTTCCGTCCGCCAGCTTGCGCTCGCGCTGACGCTCGATGTTCCAGCGGATGTCCTCCATCGTCATCGCCCGGCCGTTCGCGGGAGGCTTGTCGTGGAACTTCACGTCGTCGCGAATCTGGAAGGTGTAGGTCACCTCGTCCGGCTGCTCAGGTACGCCCTGTGCGAGCTCGCCCCGGATCGTCGCCGCCTCGATGTCGTCCCATGACACCAGCTGGTTGTAGGCCAGGCTGAGCATCTCGCCGCGGTTCGGATAGAGCTCGCGGTGCATGTCCAGCGTTGCCCCATCGAGGCCGCGGTGGAAGCTGTACTGCCCGCCGTCGGTAGGGACAGTGCCCGCCGCGGGAGCCTCAGTGGGAGCTTCCGTCGGCGCTTCGGTCGCGACGGCTTCCGTAGCCTCTGCAACGGCTTCGTCAGCCGGCTCGTCGTCATCGTCATCATCGCCGCAGCCCACGACGACGAGCGCGCCAGCCCCCGCCGCCCCCGCGATCGTGCCCCTCAGGAGCGCACGGCGGCTCACTCGCTTCCGGTCCCAGTGTCGTCGCCAGTAGTTGTCAGCCATGCCGTTCCCTCCATGCCCATTGGGCTCAGTGCCGGGGTGGCTCGCTCACGGTCCGTGAGGGAGCCGTACTCTGTGGCCCCGTCGAATCCGGCTTCTGGCTATGGGCGCGCCTGCGCTCACGACATCCAGGGGTGCGAAGCCGCTGGCAGGCAGGCTACGCCGTGCCAGAACGCCCCGCAATAGCTTCTAACTGCATCGCGATATGGCGCTTGCGTGGAGCGGGCGCCTACAGCCGCGGCATCACCTCGGCGGCGAACCAGGCCTTGTAGTCGGCTCCCGCCAGCGCGGGCGGAACCGACCGCGCGATCGGCGCGCCCGGAACCGGCATCGGGACCGGGTGCGGCACGACGATGTCGACCCGCCCGACGGCCTCGATAGCCGCCCGGATCTGGCCCGCGATGTCGTCGGCCGAGCCGAATAGCGCGAACGAATCCGCCGTCTCGTCGTCGAGGAAGCTCACGAGGTTGCCGGACTCGACGAGGTCGGGCGCGTGGTGGAAGTCGGGGTAGACCTGCTTCTTCAGCTCCTCGACGGAGGGCCCGTCCCAGGGCAGCCCCGGAATCTCGAAGAGCGCCGGTGAGTACTCGTAGTACCCCGCTGCCATCGACCGCGCCGTCGCGCGAATCTCCTCGGGCTCGTCGCTCATGACTGTGTGGAAGATGAGCCCGATGCCGATCTCGTCCGGGTCCCGCCCCGCCGCCCGCGCTCCCGCGTGCACCCGCTCGATTGCCGTTCGCAGGTTCGCCGGGTGCCGTCCGACCCTGAGGAAGACCCCGTCCGCCACGCGACCCGCCATCTCGATCGTCTTCGGCCCGCCCGCCGCGATCCAGACCGGAACCGGCCTCGCGTGCCCGAGCTCCGCCGGACGCACCGCCCCCACATCCACCGCCTCCCCCGCAAGCAGCCGCCGGGCGAGCACCGTCGCCTCCTCCAGCTCGGCCATGCGCGCGGGGCGCAGCCCCAGCCAGCGCACGGCCGTGTCGCCCACGCCCAGCGTAAGCAGCGCCCGCCCCTCCGACAGGATGTCGAGCGTCGCGATGGAGCTCGCCGAAACCGCGGGGTGGTGCAGGACCGGGTTGTCGAGCAGCAGCCCCAGCCTGATGCGCGACGTGCGCCCCGCCGCGATCGCCAGCTCCATGTACGGGTCGCGCCGCGAGAGCGGGTTCCAGGGGATGAGCGCGTAGTCCCAGCCCAGCTCCTCTCCCCGCTGGATGTCGGCCACGAAGGCCTCGGTGGAGGTCCAGTCCCAGCGGTTCAGCCCGAACGCGGGGCGCCTGTCCATGTGCCGGTCAGCTTGCCTTCCGGGCGAGGGGGCTCTCGGCCGGATCACGAAGCTCCAGCACCTCGAACAGGTTCGCCGCTTCCGAGATGCCGACGATGTAGACCATTCGCTCCTTCACCGCGCCCTCTGCGTGGACGGCGCCGGCGGGGATCACGAGCTTGTCCCCGGGGCCGAGCGGGAAGCGCTCGCCGTGCTCGTTGAGCACGTAGCTGCGCCCCTCCAGCACGTACCCGCAGTTGTCGACGTCGTGCCAGTGGAGCGGCAGCTCCTCCATCCGCTCCGAGACGTAGGTCGTCGGCCAGAGGTCGAGGCGCTTGATGTCCTCGAGCACCTCTTCCTTGGTCGTGAAGGCGTTATGGATGACCTGCATCGGGCCCGGTTCGAGTGCCACGGCCTGCTCCTGGTCGCCAGTCGGGCGATATGCGCGCGAGTGTCGCACGTTCGCGTCTTCCTCGGCCACGCTGGAAGTTTGTACCTGGCCCGTCGGCGTCAGTGCTGCGATAGCTCGGCCCGGTACTCCGCGAACTGCCGGTAGAAGTCGTCGATGGTCAGGCCGAAGGCCTGCTCGAATGCCGCCTGCCAGCTTCCCGCGCCCTCGTACGTTGGATCCTCGGGCTCTCCCCTTGGCAAGAGGCGGAAATACTCCATGACCGCCTGTTCGTCTGCGATCTGCGTCAGCAGGTCTACCGCGATGAACGCAAGCGCCGGACTGTCGGTGCCCGCGGAAGTCCAGCCGTCGTGGTCTTCGATCTGGTGCAGGGTCGCCGAAGCCTCGTGCACCGTCCTGATTTGCCTTGCGAGCTCCGCATCGGAGGAAGCGGCCCCGGTGCTGGTTTCGTAGGCTGCAGCCGCGTAGTCGGGCGCTCCGAACGCGAGCCAGTATGGACCTGTGGGTGCATTTGACCGAAGCACGTCGAAGTACCCGAGGAAATAGGAGCGGTGGTTCAAGCCGGCCGGGCAGTCCTCGACGTGGAAGATCAAGCGGAGGGAGCTGCGGAGCGAGCACGCGTAGGAACCCCCGACCAGTCCCTGCCGCGAGAGCGCGCCGAAGGCGGCGCGCCCTGATTCCTCGTCCGCTGCGATGTACACGAGGTAGGCCAGACGCTGCGCCCCCAGCCGCTCCGTCAGGAACCGGTATGTTCCCTCGACCTCCTGCTCGATCGCCTCTCGCGCGGTCTGCGGTACGTCGCCGACGAACACGGTGACGGGTCTCGCCAGTTCCTCGCGATAGCGCTCGAACTCCGGATAGAAATCCCCGGGGCTGATTCCGAAGGCGGCGGCGAATGCTTCCTGCCAACCGTCGGAAGAGGCGAGTAGCCGGTAGTACTCCAGGTACGAGTCGTGGTCTGCCTGTTCTGCCAGCGGCAGCGACCCCTCGGGAGGCAGGTTCTCCGCCGCTTCCGGTTGCTGTGCTGAGTGCCCGACCAGCCAGTCCATGCCCATCGCGCCCAGGTTGTAGGTCTCGCCATATTCGGCAGATGACGGCTTGACGTCCTGGAGATGTCTGAGCTCCTTGTACCGGGGTACGGAGGCGAGCAGCCAGTACTGCCGGATGCTGCCACCGTCTCGGTCCAGCTGGGACACCTCGTAGATTCCGCTGGCATACGTCGCCGCCCCTTCGGTCATCCACGAAGGGGGATAGGGGTATCGGGCGAAGTTGTGCTGAAGCACATGGTAGTACTCGTGCGCCAGCGTGCTCTCCAGCTCATCCCCCACGAGGTGGTTGGCAATCTGAAGCGTGCTGAAGACGACGCGACTTGCAGGCGGTGTGCCGGCAAACGTGGTGGTAACGGCACTGGGAGAGCCCTCACCGGTGCTCAGGGTGAACTGCGGTGGCTCGATTCCGTAGCGCTCCGCGAAGAACCCGATCACGTTCGTCAGCGCCCGCTGGACCTCTCCTTGGCGCTCGGCTGATACGCCCTCGCCAAAGGTGAAGTGCGTGTTCCCCGTCTCCGACTGCCACCAGCGTGTCTCGCGAGCCAGTTCGACCCAGATGGCGTCACCGCGGTTCAGCTCGCCGAGCGTGTTGAATGCGCCGGCGCCGGGAAGGTAGCTGTCGAATCGCTGGGTCTCCGCATCCCACCGGAATGCGGCGCGAACCTCGTCGCCGAACCGCCTGAACGCTTCCTCGATCGGTGTGCCGTCACTCCCCGTCCAGCCCGCGAGGTTGAGGCCCGCCTCCAGGGAGAGCAGGACGTACCGGTCGCTGACCGGGCGTTTCCAGTCCACCGCCGCTTCACCGCCGATCTCCACCCACAGCCCCTGTCCACCAGTGACCCGGCTCATCCCGTATCCGGTGCTCGTCCGGGTCGCTCGCCGGTAGCGCTGCGCCTCGGTGTCCCATCTGCGTACCTGCTGGAGTTCCGGGATGGCCGCGAAGAGGTCGCCCACCGCTGTGGTTTTCCCGACCCAGCCCACCATGTTCCAGCCCGGATACAACCTCGTCGTGACCGTGGGCGCCTCGTCCTGCGCGAAGGTGACTCCCGGCGTCGACACAGCCCAGACCGCAAGTGCAACGAGGAGCGCAGCGACGAGAGCGCGAACGGATCGCAGACTCAAGGCCGCCTCCCCGCGAGTGCTGCCTTGCCCAATCGCATCCTGGAAGAGCAGGTCCGCATGCCCCCGCGGCTGCTGGACGGGCGAGCGGTCAGCCTTCGCTCCCCTCCGCCTCCAGCGCCGTGAACTGGACGCCCGACAGCTCCTCCGACAGCTCCCAGAGCCGCTTCCCGTCCGCCTCGTCGTGCGCCTCGGCCGACGCCTCGACCAGCACGGGATGCCCCGTCGTCTCGTTGAGCCGCCCGGGACCGTAGTACTGGCCGCCCGTCGCTTCGGGGTCCGTGGCCGCCCGCAGCGTGGGGAGGGCGCCCATGTCCGGCCCCTGGATGAGCTTGTTGAAGATGGGAAGCGCTATCCGCAGGTGCCATCGATCCGCCATGTGGCCGGTCAGGTTCGAGGCGGAGAAGCCCGGGTGCGCCGCCAGCGAGTGCGCGTCGACCCCCGTTCGCTCGAAACGCCGCTGGAGCTCGTACGTGAACAGCATGTTCAACAGCTTCGAGCGGCCGTAGGCCCCCCACTCGCTGTAGCCGCCCTTCTCGTAGAGCAGGTTGTCGAGGTCGAGCCCAGCGCGCTTGTGGGCCAGGCTGCTCACGTTCACGACCCGCGCCCCCGGCGTCGCGACCAGCACGTCGAGCAGCCGGCCCGTCAGGGCGAAGTGGCCGAGGTGGTTCGTGCCGACTTGCCGCTCGAACCCGTCCTCCGTCTTCCCGTACGGGATCACCATGATCCCGGCGTTGTTCGCCAGCACGTCCAGGCGCGAGTAGCGCTCCGAGAACTCCGTGGCGAACCGCTCGATCGAGGCGAGGCTGGTCAGGTCGAGCAGCATCAGCTCGGCTTTCGCGTCGGGAATCTCCGCCTTCAGTGCGTCGAGGGCCGCCTGCCCCCGCTCCGGCGATCGCGATGCGATGATGGTCTCCGCGCCCTTCCGCGCGACCGCCTTCACGGCCCCGAAGCCGATGCCGCTGTTCCCGCCCGTCACCACCACGACCTTGCCGGTCAGGTCGGGAATGTCCTCGGCGGTCCAGTGCTCACGTCTTGCCATCAGGATCTCCTGGTCCAATCGTCCGACGGAGGCTCGAAGAAGCTGGAGCGGGAGACGAGGATCGAACTCGCGACATCCTGCTTGGAAGGCAGGCGCTCTACCGCTGAGCTACTCCCGCTCGCGGCCTCTCGCGATTGTAGCAACCGCGCCCCTTTCGCCCCTCCCAAGGGCCGTCCCCGATGCGGTAGCCTTGGCCGCACGACATCCACATTCCGGGAGACGACGATGACGGCAGCCGAAGAGTCCATGACGATGGAAGAGGCCATCAAGGCGCAGCTTGCGCTGGCCATCGAGCCCCAGGAGTTCGACAGCCCCGAGTACATCAAGGACCCCTTCCCGCTCTACAAGCGGCTCCGTGACCACCACCCTGCCTACCAGGACCTCTTCCACAACAACTGGGTCGTCACCCGTTACGACGACATCGTCTCCATCTTCCAGAACAACGACGACTTCGACCGCGCCGAGTACGACCCCAGGGGCGATTACGAGTTCGGCACGAAGCACGTCTTCGGGCCGAACATCCTCGAGTACGGGAACAGCGACGAGCACCGCTTCCTCCGCAACGTCGTCGCCGACCAGTTCGTCGGCAACCGCCTCCAGACCTTCCTCCCATTCATCGAGCAGATCGCGCGCGAGCTGATGGGCCAGATCTGGGCGAAGTCGGCCGACGACATCGCCGAGGGATTCGCGAAGACCGGCGAGGTTGAGCTGGTCAGCCAGTTCACGACCCAGTTCCCCATCCGCGTTATCTCCAACATGCTCGGCCTGCCGCGCGAAGACGAGGACACGTTCGTGCGCTGGTACCAGCACCTCATCGAGGGGCTGGGCTTCGGCGGCGAGTATTTCGCTCGCGGAATGCAGGCGCGGAACGAGATGTGGGACTACCTCGACCCGCTCATCCGTCGCGCCGAGGACGCTCCCGGCGAGGACCTCGTCTCCCGCATCGTCCACGCCGAGTTCCGCGGCCAGCGCATGAATGCCGACGAGATCAAGGGCTTCATCGCCCTCCTGCTGGCGGCGGGCGGCGACACGACCGACAAGGCCATCGCGCTCATGTGGTACCACATGCTCTACACGCGACCGGACCAGTTCGAGGAGGTGAAGAAGACCCCGGAGCTGTGGACCAACGTCTTCACCGAGATGATGCGTTACGACCCTGTCGTCCACTTCCAGTACCGCTACACCACGCGCGAGATCAAGCTCCACGGCGAGGTCATCCCCGAGCGCGCGAGCATCACCCTGCTCCTCGGCGCAGGGAACCGCGACGAGCGCGTCTTCAAGGACCCGGACACCTTCGACATCTTCCGTGACGACCTGCACATGGGCCGCGAGCTACGCTCCGGCCGCTACCCCGACGGCAAGCACGGACACCTCGGCTTCGGCATGGGGCAGCACTTCTGCATGGGGTACGCCATGGCCCGCCAGGAGGCGATCATCGCCTCCACGCGCCTGCTCGAGGCGATGAAGAACCCGCGCCCGAAATTCCCCACGCACCCCGGCGTCACCTCACCGAACCTCGGCTCCGGCGGCTTCCGCTCTCCCGTGGAGCTGTGGGTCGAATTCGACACGGACTAGCCCGGAGGCCCGATGGCGCTTGATCTGGAGGTCATCGCCCGCAAGGCCAAGGGCGGGTCCGGCTACCCGCCGCTGCTCTTTGTCCACGGCTCGTGCCACGCCGCTTGGTGCTGGGACGAGCACTTCCTCCCCTACTTCGCCGGACGCGGCTTCGATGCCCATGCCCTGAGCCTGCGCGGCCACGGCGCGAGCGCGATCCGGGGCAGCCTCCGCTGGACCTCCATCGCCGGCTATGTGGCCGACGTCGAGCAGGTCGCGGCGGACCTGCCCCGCGAGCCGGTCGTCATCGGCCACTCGCTCGGCGGGTTCGTCGTGCAGAAGTACCTCGAACGCCACCAGGCTCCGGGCGCCGTGCTGGTCGCCCCCGCCCCCGCCGTCGGGATGCTCTCCGCGTCCACGCGCATGTCCTGGCAGGACCCGCTGCTCAGCCTGAGGCTCCTCCTCTCGATGGAGCCCTACACCATGTTCGCCACCCCCGAGCGGGCCCGGCGTCTCCTCTTCTCCCCCGACATCGATGGCGACACCCTGCAACGGCACTGGTCCCGACTCGGCCGGGAATCGTTCCGTTCCTGGTTACAGATGCTGATAACCCGCCCCGACGCCGAACCCATCTGCCGCACCCCCATCCTCATCCTCGCAGGCGGCGGCGACAGCCTCATCCCCGAGTCCGCCCTCCGCCGCACCGCCGATCGGTATCGCGCGGACCTCACCCTCATCCCCGACACCGCCCACGACATCATGCTGGAGGCCAGCTGGGAGCAGGCTGCCGACACCATGCTCGATTGGCTCAAGCGCACGCTCGAACCGCTCCCCGCCTGATTCGGGGCCTGTACACTCGACCGACCACCGACCACCGAGGCAGCCGATGACCCTCAACATCGACGACGTCGACCTCTTCTCCCCCGAGACGCAGGAAGACTGGTACCCCTCCTACCACGCCATCCTCGACCAGGCCCCCGTCTACCCTATCCCGGGGCGCAACATGTTCCTCGTCTCCAAGTTCGAGGACATCGCCTGGATCGTGCGCAACCCCGATCGCTTCCCCCACAACGCCACCGGCAGCCACGGCCTCCTCATGAGCGACGAGGCCAAGGCCTACCACGAGGAGCACGGCTACCCCCGCATCCAACCCCTCAGCACCAATCCCCCCGAGCACCGCCGCTACCGCGAGCTCGTCGACCCCTTCTTCTCGCCCGCGGGCGCCACCCGCCAGCAGGAGATGATTACCGCCACCATCGAGGAGCTCGTCGACGAGGTCGTGGCGAAGGGACGCGTCGAGTTCGTCGAGGACTTTGCCGTCCCCCTCCCGGTCCGCGTGATCACGCTCATGCTCGGCTTCCCCCTGGAGGACATCCCCGACCTGCGCGTCTGGTCGAACGCCTGGGTCATGCCCTTCCAGATGGGTCTGACCCACGAGGAGCAGATGTACCTCGCCGAGAGGGGCGTCGAGTTCCAGAAGTACATCGACGGCTTCATCGACGAGCGCCGCGCCAACCCCGGCGAGGACGTGCTCTCCCACCTCGCTGCGCGCGCCAGATTCGACGGCGAACGCCCCCTCACGAACGCCGAGATCGTCGGCATCATCAGCCACCTCTACATCGGTGGGAACGAGACCACGACCTTCGCCCTCACCTCGGCGCTCTGGCTGCTCACCCAGGATCCGTCCCTCTGGCCTCGCCTCAAGGAGGACCGCTCGCGCGTCCGCTTCTTTGTCGAGGAGGTGCTGCGGCTCGAATCGCCCACGCAGGGGCTCTTCCGCATCGCCGCGCAGGACGAGGAGTTGCGTGGCGTGAAGATTCCCGCCGGCTCGGTCCTCCACCTTCGCTTCGCCGCCGCCAACCGCGACGCCGACGAGTTCCCCGAACCCGACGACTTCAGCCTCGAACGCCCCAACGCCGCCAAGCACGTCGCCTTCTCGCAGGGCGAGCACATGTGCCCCGGCGCCGGCCTCTCGCGCCTCGAGCAGAACATCACCTGGGAGACCATGCTCGACCGCGTCGAGCGTTTCGACCTCGTGCCCGGCGCCAACGACTTCAGCCACCTGCCCGGCTTCGTCCTGCGCGGCCTGAAGGAGCTCCACGTCGACATCACGCCCGCGGAGTAGCGGTGGCGGTGCTCCCTACAGGTGCTCGACCAGCCAGCGGTGCACGTCGGCGCATCGCAGGAGGTGTCGCGCGCACCACGGAGCGAAGTCGGGGCCATCCTCCGGAAACGGCTCCATCCAGCGGACCTGGAGCCATTTGCAGCGGAGCAGGTCGGCACGTGGGTGGTCCGCCGCGTACGGCTTCGGGACGCGCTTGTACTCGATGCCGGCAACATCCGCGCCCGTGTCCGCCACCAGTGCCGCGACCGCCGAGGCCAGCGGCGCGCCCGTCGCCTCGGCGTCGACAAGCTCGCGCCAGCGGTCCAGTGCCGGCAGCATGACCCCCGTCGCGAACCCCACCTCGTCCGCCGCCAGCCGCACGAACAGCGTGGGCGCGGTCTTCTTCTCCTCGCCCTCCCACCAGCGAAACAGCAGGTGGTCCTTGTAGGGCGTCTTGTCGGCGGAGAAGCGGATGTCGCGGTTGATGGGCGAGATGGACCCGTTGACGCGAGGCACGCCCACGATCGCTGGCGAAAGCTCGTTCCGGAGGTCTGTCGCAACCGCCTCGACCAGCGCCTTCGCCGGTTCCGCGATGAGCGACTGGTAGGCGGGCCGGTTCGCATCGAACCACGCCTTGTCGTGGGTTGGCAGCTCCCGCAGGAAGTCGCGCGCCTCTGCCGGGAAGGTGACGGAGGCGGTCACGATGAGTTCCCGTCGACGAACGCGCGGCCCTCGTCGAGGAGCGCCTGCCATAGCTCAGCGTCGCGGCTAGGCACATGGACCCACTCGCCGAACCGCCGCCCGGCCGGCGCGAATGGCAGCCCCGCCCCCTCCTCGACCAGTTCCTCCACCCTGTCCGCGGGGACCTTCACGATCAGGTCGCCCGAGCGGTGCTCGGCCATCGCCAGGAACTCCCCGCTGCTCGTGCGCAAGCAGGGGAAGCCCATGATCGTGCCCTCCTCCACCTCCCCGGCGGCGAGCAGCGGGTCCGCCAGCTCCTGGAAGAGCGCGCCGTCGAAGCGCGGGCCGGGTCGAATCGGACTCACTGCCCCTCGAGGGCGCGACGCACCCTGTTGATGGCGACCGTGGGCTCCGGCGTGCGGCCGCCGAATTTCGGGATGGCGTCGCCCCAGCTCAGCCGCATGTCCCATGCGGCGAGCGGCGCCAGCAGGATCGCCGGCAGGATGATGATCGCCTCCACGCCGACCGCATAGGAGAGCGCCGCCGCCTGCGTCTCGCCCAGCGCCACCAGCGCCTCCTTCGCGAGGAAGGCGAGGCCGACGCTCGCCTGCGCCAGCGGAATGCCCGCGCCGATGTTCGCCGCCGCCACCACGAATACGTGTACGAGGAAATTGAGGCTGATGCCGAGCGAGGCCGCCACCGCCCAGTAGAGGAGCGCCTCGCTCATCCAGATCGCCGCGGTCAGGACCAGCACGTTCGATGTCTGGCGGAAGCTCTGCACCGAGCGCAGGCCGGTCAGGAACGGCTCGACACGCGGGTGTGCGAGCAACCCGCGCCAGCCGATGGCCGAAGGCGGCTTTCCCCGGTCCCGGGTCAGGAACCACGCCAGCGCGATCCCCGCGGGAGTCCCGAACAACATGAACGCTCCCAGCCCGGTGAGCTGTCGCCGATCGTGAGCGTCGCGATGGCGACCGCCATGAGCAGGGCGAACACGAAGCCGTCCATGATCCGTTCCAGAGACTCCGCCCCCAGCAACTCCAGCCGGCCGATGCCGAACTTGCGCGCGGTTACCTGGATCATGAGCACGTAGCCCAGCCCGAACGGCAGGGCCATGTTGGCCGCCTGCCCGAGGATCACGCGCGGGAAGGCCCGCCGCGTCGTCACCGACTTCAGGTGCCCGACCAGGATCTTCCAGCGGATCGCCCGTAGCCAGTAACGCGTGAAGAACACCAGCGCGATGGGGACGAGGAAGCGCAGGTCCGCCTTCTGCAGCGTCCTCGCGACGTCACCGAGATGCACGTCGCGGAGCAGCAGCCAGACGAGAAAGAGACTGACGGCGATGCCGACTGCGTACCTCAGCGGCTTGCCCAGTCGCCCAAGCGACACGCGCTCCCTCCACCGGCGCGGGCGTCAGAATGTTCCCGCGGCAGGCGGGCCTATTCTGAACGTTCGAGCCAGACCTGTGTAGGGTGCTACTGTCCGGGCGAGGCCGTCTCCGGAAGCTCCTCGATCTGGTCGAGCACCGCCTCCTCGGGGTCGCCTTCGCCCCGTCCCTCCCCGCTCGCGCTCACTCCGATCGCCTCCGCGAAACGCCGGTACGACTCCAGCGAGTCGCCGTACTTGCGGTGCCCCGCCGTGTGCCAGGCGCTTGCCAGCAGGAGCGTGTCCCGCCGCGACGAGGTCGAGTGGCCGTAGTCCTCGGCCAGGCAGAGCCCGATCTCCTGGTTGTGCGGGTCGTTGCCGTGCTTCACGGCGGCGGTCGTGAGCGTTTGCACCAGTGGCGAACGCCCGAATCCGGCATCGAGGTAGGCCTGCGTCCAGGCCACGCTTTCCTCTTTGTTCAGCGCCATGAGCGCGTCGTCGAGCCGCGACAGGAGTTGGTCCCCGGAAAGCGAGGCGGAGCCCCGCGGCGGTGCGATGAGCGGTCGCCCGTGGCCCTTCAGGTTCGCGATCCAGCGCGCCGCCTGGTTCACGAACGAGCCCGCCACGAACAGCAGCTTCGTGCGGTGCGGGTGCTCGAAGGTGTCGTAGAACCAGCGCACGGTGTTCGTGTACTCGTAGGCGTGCTGCGGCATCGAGAACTCGTCCGGCACGACCGTCTCGAGGAGCACGTTCGCCGCCGCCACCTGGATCGTGTCGATGATCTGGCGCGGGCCCCGCCCCGCCAGCAGCAGCGCTACCAGGTGCTCGATGTAGTCCGGCTCGGGCATGGTCGTGAGCGCCCGGATCAGCCCCTCCGCCTCCGGTTCCGAGAGCGGCGCTTCCTGGGCGAACAGCTCGGCGTCGCGGTTCGCGCCCGGCGTCGGGTCGATCGAGGAGCCGGGAAGCTCCTCGCGCAGCCGGTACAGCTCGACCTGGCAGGCCATCTCGTACTCGGAGTGCCAGCGCGGTCCCACGGCCACGTCGAGCACGCCCGCGTAGAGGATGTGGTGGGCGTTCTCCCAGCCGACTGCCTGCCCCAGCTCGATTGTGGCGCGGGCGCGGTAGGCCTTGTGGCCGGTCGTGTAGGAGCGGTTGTAGAGCAACCGCCCCTGCACGTCGATGAGCCCCGCGAACACGAGCTGCGCGAGCAGCTCCTTGCGCCGCTCCGTCTCCTCGAACAGCCCCAGGAACACGCGGTAGGCGCGCACGACCTCGCCCCGCTCCACCAGCGTGAGCCACTCGTTCAGCCGCTCCTCGAAGGTGCCCTCGATGTGCAGCGGCTCCTGGTCTTCCCAGTGCCGCTCCGGCGGAGGCGGCTCGACGCCCGGCACCGGCTTGTAGGTCCGCCGGCCGTAGTGCCCGGGCATCCGCCCGATGAGCTGGTTCCATGGGTCGAGCCCAGTGGGCACGTACCAGAGCGTTTGCGCGATCGGCAGGTGCTTCAGCTCGGGTGGGAGGTAGCGGGGAAGGGTCAGGCTCGTGCGCGAGCTCAGCATGCAGTGGTCGTTGTTCACGAAGCGCATGACGCCGCCGTCGACGCGCTGGTGGTACGGCACGTTCGTGTAGGGACCGTGCGTGCGCACGGTCTCGCTCAGGATCTCGACCGGGTCGCGGCCTGCCGCCAGCAGATCGAGCAGCGTCTGCCGCGTGGCGTGCTGGTCGCGCCCGAGGATGCTCTCGCCCAGCCGGGCGTAAAGCCGGTCGGCCTCTCTGTCGCGCGTCGCCGTGGCCGTCATCGCGAGCCTCCCGTCGTGCTCCCTGCGACTGCCCCGATTATAGGCGCTGCGAGCGGTCGCTTACCGCTCTCTGCATCGCGGCAAATCTGAGGAAGCGCTTGGGCGCCTGCGCAATACGCACGGCGGGATGGTATGGTGATTGTCCCGCCGCCATAAGGAGACCCGGTAGTGAATCCGAACGACAGCATCCGTGAAGCGATCCTTCAGTACTTCTACGATCGAAACGCACAAGCCACGAGCCAAAAGGGCAAGAGGGGCTCGCACGTGACCATTAGCGACGTCAAGAAGGAGCTAAAGCAGAGGCATGGCTTCACGCAGCCCCAAGTGATGTCGAACCTCACATACCTGATCGACAGCGGGTGGGTTGAGGAAGTAGCTGAAGAGAGGCAGTTTCGAACGAGAGCGGGAACGGCCCAGCCCAGTACGAAGACTTGGTACAAGGTCACTGCGAAGGGGATCGACAAGGTTGAGGGTGGTTCCTCCGTATTCAGTCGGCCTGAGCCGTTGGCTGGCGTGAATATCACCGCGCTCGACAGCGTCGTTCAAGTTGGCGATGGGAATGTCGTCAACAAGAAGAACAGCGACCTACACGAGGCCTTGGAGTTGCTTCGTGCTGACCTACTTGCCTGTGAAGAGCTTCGCGATCAGCAGAAGGTGGAAGTGATCGCGGACATTGACGCAATGAAGGCGCAGCTAGCCAAGGCGGAGCCTTCGAGGGGCGTCCTCCAAGCGGCGTGGTCTTCCGTCCAAGGGATCGCCACAACCGCAGGGCTCGTGGCGAGCGTTGCCAGGATCACAACGCTCCTGAGCCAAGGAGCGTGAGCCGCGGGCGCTAGCCCGCCGCCGAGGCCTCCGGCTCGCCCTCGTAGCGGCCGTCGCGAGCGAGGCCGTTCAGCCGCGCCCGCTCATGGAACGCCGCCTGCGCGGCGGACTCGTTCTCGACCTTGCCGCCCCAGGCCGCCAGCGCTGGCGCCTGCAGGCCGCGTCCGTAGGAGAAGCTCAGCGCCCACGGCTTCTCGCCCGCGGCCGTGTTCATCGCGTTCAGGTTCTCCGTCGACTCGACCGCCGACTGCCCGCCCGAGAGGAAGTTGATCGTCGGCACCGCCGCCGGCACCGCCCGCCGGAAGACCGTCAGGGTCGCCTCCGCGACCTCCTCGGGCGAAGCCTTGCGGCCGCTGTCGCTGCCGGGCAGGACCATGTTCGGCTTCAGCACGATGCCCTCCAGCAGGACGCCGTGCCGGTCCAGCGCCGCGAACACCGCGTGCAGCACGGCCTCGGTCACCTCCGCGCAGCGCTCGATCGTGTGGCTGCCGTCCATCAGCACTTCCGGCTCGACGATCGGCACCACGTCCGCCTCCTGGCAGGTGCGCGCGTAGCGGGCCAGCACCTCGGCGTTCGCGGAGACGGCGAGGGCGCTCGGAAGCTCGTCGGTGATGTTGTAGACCTCGCGCCACTTGGCGAAGCGCGCGCCCTGCTCCTTGTACCCGTCGAGCCGTCCCGCGAGGCCGTCCAGCCCCTCCGTGATCAGGTCGCCAGGAGCCCCCGGCAGGGGAGCGGTTCCCTTGTCGACCTTGATTCCGGGCACGATGCCGGCAGCCGCGGCTACCTGCGGCAGGGGGGTGCCTTCGCGGTCGGTCTGCCCCAGCGTCTCCTCGAACAGGATCACGCCGCAGATGTACTCGCCCGCGCCGGGCGTGGTCAGCAGCAGGGAGCGGTAGGCGCGCCGGTTCTCCTCGGTCGATTCCACGCCGATCGAGTCGAAGCGGCGCTTGATCGTGCGAGTGCTCTCATCGGCGGCGAGGATGCCCCTGCTTGGTGCGACCAGGTCGGCGACGGTCTGCCGGAGTACGCCTTCGTCCATGTCTTCCCCCTGCCCTGGGTGGCTTCGATGGGCGCAATCTTACGCCCGTTGTTCGGAGCCGCTATCCGATCTTCCAGCTGCTCATGACGTAACGGCGAGGCTGTTGATCCAGCCTGTGGCGCCTGCCTGCGTGTTCCCTTCGTCCGACGCGTGGAACCAGCGGATGGAGAAGCCCGCATCGGTCAAGAGATCATGCCACTCCCCTTCCTCGAAGAACGCGTACCAGAGGTCCGTCCCGACCGCGTCGCCGCGCATCCACCCCTCACCGCTGCCCCGCTGAACGGAGGCGTAAAAGGCGCCGCTATCGCACAGGACTCGCCGTATCTCCGCCAGCGCGCGGGGCGCTTCCTCCCGCGCCAGGTGCGGGAGCGAGGCCGAGGCCCACACCCCATCGAAGGCCCCGCCCCGGAACGGCAGCGCGATCGCCGTGCCCTTTGCCACGCTGGCGGAGGGAAGCCGCTCCCGCACCATTTGCAGTTGCGCGTGCGACAGGTCCAGCCCAAAGGGGTCGAGTTGCAGCCCTCGGAGATCAGACATCTCCAGCCCCGAGGCGCACCCCACGTCGAGGACGCGCGCCCCGGGCTCCAGGAGATCGCGGAACCGCCGCTGCGGCTCGTCGAACCAATCCCGCGACAACCCCTCGCCCGCGCGCGCGAAGGCCGAAGCCCAGCGGTCGTACCCCTCGGCGATGCGTGCGTGCCGTTCCCGCGCGGAGGACATGCTGACGAGGCTAGCAGAGGAGGCGGGGTCGGCTGGACGGAGGCCGGCTCAGGCGGCGGTCGGGCGGCGGCCGCGCAGCCAGTTCAGGAACGCCTGCACGCGCGGATTCGGGCCTTTGTCGGCGCTCCCCGAATCCTCAAGCTCGGCGAACCCGCGGCCGCACGCCTGGCAGTAGCCGTACACGTTCAGGTTCTCGTGTCCGCAGGCGGGGCACTTCTTCATGGCGCCAGTCTAGCCTGCCCGTCCGGCTCGGGCACGGCCGCCCGGATTGTTCGCACGGATCGCGCCTAGCAAACTGGAGGGACTACCGCCGGGAGTGCCCACGTGAGCCTTGACCCCATCCGCGACATCATGCCCCTCGTCATCGAGTCCGATGGACGCCGCGAGCGCGCCTACGACATCTACTCGCTTCTCCTCAAGGAGCGCATCGTCTTCCTCGGCACGCCGATCGACGCGATGGTCGCGAACATCATCATCGCCCAGCTCCTCTACCTCGACCGCGAGGACGACGAGAAGGACGTGACCCTCTACGTGAACAGCCCCGGCGGCAGCGTCACCGCGGGCCTCGCCATCTACGACACGATGCAGCTCATCCGCCCCGATGTCGCCACCGTCTGCATCGGCCTGGCGGCCAGCATGGGCACGGTGCTCCTGACCGGCGGCGCCAAGGGCAAGCGCACCGCCCTCCCCAACGCCACCATCCACCTCCACCAGGTGATGGGAGGCGCCGAGGGCCAGGCCTCCGACATCGAGATTCAGGCCAGGGAGACGCTGCGCCTGCAGGCCATCCTCCGCAACATCATCCATGAGCAGACCGGCCAGCCCATGGAGCGCATCGAGCGCGACACCGACCGCGACTTCTGGCTCGACGCGCAGGCGGCCAGGGAATACGGCCTCATCGACGAGGTGCTCGAGGGTCCGGTGGCCGGCGCCAACGGCGCGGTCTCCGATAAGGCCGGCAGCTAGGCCGAAGCCTCCGGCTCGATTCGCGTGATCCCGCCCATGTAGGGCTGGAGCACGTCCGGCACGGCCACCGAGCCGTCTTCCTGCTGGTAGTTCTCGATCACCCCGATGAGCGCCCGTCCCGGCGCGAGTCCGGAGCCGTTCAGCATGTGCGGGAAGCGGGGCCGCGACCCGGCCTCGGGTCGGTAACGCACATTCGCCCGGCGCGCCTGGAAATCGAACGTGTTCGAGACCGAGCTGACCTCCATCCACTCCTCCTGCCCCGGCGCCCACATCTCGACGTCGAAGCCCTTCGACGCCTTGAAGTCGAGGTCGCCGCTGCAGAGCTCGAGGACGCGGTAGGGAATGCCGAGTTGCTCGGGGATGGAGCGCGCGCGTGAGACGAGCAGGTCGAGCTCGGCGCCACTCTGCTCCGGTTCGCAGAACGAGAACATCTCCACCTTCTCGAACTGGTGCACACGCTTCAGCCCCCGCGTCTCCCGTCCGGCGCTCATCTTTTCGCGCCGGAAGCAGGGCGTGTGCGAGACATAACGCAGTGGTAGCACATCGGGGTCCAGGATCTCGTCCCGGTAGAGGTTCGCGAAGGGCGCCTCGGCGGTAGGAATGAAGAGGTAGTCCTCTTCGGTGTCCTGGTACAGGTTCTCGCGGAACTTGGGCAGGTGGCCCGAGGCGAGGAACGACTCCTCCGTGAGCATGTAGGGCAGGTAGTGCTCCTCGAAGCCGGCGTCCACGTGCCAGTCGATCATCCACTGGGTCAGCGCGCGGTGGAGGCGCGCAGTCGCCCCCCGCAGGACGAAGAAGCGCGTGCCCGACATCTTCACGCCCCGGGCGAAGTCGATTCCGCCGAGCGCTTCCCCCACCTCCCAGTGCGGGCGCGGCTCGAAGTCGAACTCCCGGAACATCCCCACCGTGTCGACCACCACGTTCTCGCTCTCGTCGGCCCCCTTCGGAGCCGTTGGGTCGAGGATGTTGGGCACCTCGTAGAGCGCGTCCTGCAGCGACGCTTCCGTTTCCCGCAGTTGCGTTTCGAGCCCGTCGAGCCGGTCTCCTAGCGCCCGCGCCGCCGCGATGCGCTCGGCGCGCTCGTCGGCGTCTCGCGTAGCCCCGATCGCCTTGCTCGCGGTGTTTCGCTCCGCGCGCAGCCCCTCGACCTCGCCGATAAGGGCGCGCCGCTGCTCGTCGAGGGTGAGGATCGCGTCGATGGGGGCGTCTGCGCCCCGTGCCGCGATGTCGCTCCTGACCTGTTCGAGGTTCTCGCGGATGAACTGGGCGCTCAGCATCGCGTTCCCGCCTCCGCCGCCGCGTCCAGCGCCCGTACCCCGAGCAGTCGCACGTCTTCCGCCACGGCCACGAGCCTACCATCGGGCGCGGGGAGCGAAAACGCGTCCGTCAGGGTCTCCCGATCGACCCACCGGCACGGGCCGTGCGGGATGGCCGCCTCGTGGTCGACCGCCTCGGTGGCGCGCGTGAAGTAGACGTGGTCGATGTGCTGGTGGAAGGGCTGATCGTCCCGCACGATGTCCTCGATCAGGATCACCGCCGGGGGCGGCAGCACCTCGGGCTCGCTGACGGCCAGCAGGTCGGCCGGCGGGATGACCTCCACCTCCAGCCCCGACTCCTCGCGCGCTTCGCGCAGCGCCGCCTGCACGGGGTCCTCGTTCGCCTCGCTGTGTCCCCCGGGCGGGAGCCACATGCCAAGCCCCGCGTGCCAGAGCAAGAGCGTCTTGTCCCCCGCAACCACGTACGCGGTGCTGGTGTGGTGGCGCTCGACCGGTTCCGTCACTCCTCGTCCTGCCCCGTGAGGCTGCGGTGCTGCGGGAAGAGGATGACCTCGCGGATGCTCGTCTGGCCCGTGAGCAGCATCACCAGCCGGTCGATCCCGAACCCGAGGCCGCCGGCCGGCGGCATCCCGTGCTCGAGCGCCAGCAGGAAGTCCTCGTCCGCCAGCTCCACCTCGTCGTCCCCCGCCTGCCGCAGCGCCTGCTGCGCCTCGAACCGCTCCCGCTGGTCGACCGGATCGTTCAGCTCGGAGTAGGCGTTCGCGAACTCGAAGCCGCCGGCGAACGCCTCGAAGCGCTCGACCACACCCTCCACACCGGCCTTCCGCTTCGCCAGCGGCGAGAGCTCGATGGGGTAGTCCAGCAGGAACGTCGGCTGGACCAGGTGCGGCTCGACCAGGCTGCTGGCGGCGATGTCGATCAGCTTGCCGCGGCTCGCCTCGGCCGGCGCGTCGAGTCCCCGCCGCCGCAGCTCCTCCCGCAGCGCCTCCGTGTCGCCGAAGGCGCCGAGGTCGAGGTCACCGTACTCGCTCAGCGCCTCCTGATAGCCGATGCGCCGCCACGGCGGACTGAAGTCGATCTCGTTCCCGCCGAAGGGCACCGTCGTGGTCCCGAGCACCTCCTCCGCCACGCCGCTGACCAGCTCCTCGAGCAGGGTCGCGATCGTGCCGTAGTCGCCGTACGCTTCGTACAGCTCCAGCATCGTGAACTCGGGGTTGTGCCGCTGGCTGAACCCCTCGTTGCGGAAGATGCGCCCGATCTCGTAGACGCGCTCGTACCCGCCCACGAGCAGGCGCTTCAGGTGCAGCTCAAGGCTGATGCGCAGCGCGCGCGCCTCGCCGAGGGCCTGGGAATACGTCTCGAATGGCCGCGCTGCCGCGCCGCCCGCTTCCTCCTGCAGCACCGGCGTCTCCACCTCGAGGAAGCCGCGCTCGTCGAGGCGGCGGCGAACCGCGGCGACGATCTGGCTCCGCACCCGGAACGTGTCCCGTACTTCTTCGTTCGCGAGCAGGTCGAGGTAGCGCTGGCGCTGGCGGATCTCGACGTCGGTCAGGCCGTGGAACTTCTCCGGCGGCGCCCGCAGCGCCTTCGTGATCACCTGCCACGCGGTCGCGCCCACGGTCGCTTCCCCTGTGCGTGTGCGCATGGGCGAGCCCTGCACCGCGACGAAATCACCAAGGTCGAGCAGCTTCAACCGTTCGTAGGCCTCGTCGCCGACCACGTTTCGGCGGACGAGCACCTGCAGACGCCCGCTCCCGTCCAGCACGTCCAGGAAGCTCGCGCGGCCCATGCCCCGCTGCGCCACCACCCGCCCGACGATCGCGACCGGGTCGAGGTCCGGCTCCTCGCCGTCGCCCACGCCTTCCAGCAGGTCGTCGACCTCGGTGTTCGTGTGCGTCCGCTCGATGCGAGGGGGGTAGGGATCGTGGCCCGTGGCGCGAAGCTGCTCCGCGCGCTCGATGCGCTGCACGCGAAGGCTCTCCGCCCCCGTTCCCGTGGGAGCGGCCCCGGACTCCTGCGTCCCCTGTTCCTCGCCCATGCTCGTCCCCAGTCCTCTTCTTACAGCAAAGAAGGCCACCGGTTGGCGACCCTCTCCGGATGTACCCGTGACGCCGCTCCGTTAGTCGATTTCGAGCACCTTCAGCTTGATGACGCCACTCGGCACCGCGATCTCGACTTCGTCGCCCTTGGCCCGCCCGAGCAGGGCCGCGCCAATGGGCGATTCGTTCGAGATGCGGCCTTCGGCGGCGTTCGCTTCCGGCGGACCGACGATCTGGTAGTGCAGGGTCTTGCGGCCCTGGCGCACCTTCACGCCGCTCCCCACGACCACGCGCGAGGCGTGATGCGCGCCTTCCTCGTCGATGATGACCGCCCGCCGCAGGAGATCCTCCAGGTTGAGGATCTTCCCTTCGAGCAGGCTCTGTTCCTGTTTCGCGTTGTCGTACTCGGCGTCGTTCTGGCTCGTGCCCAGCTCGCGGGCCTTGTGGATGTGGTCCGCGACGGTCTTGCGATCGGCTTTCAGGCCCTCAAGCTCCTCGTGAAGCCTGGCCACGCCTTCCTCGGTCATCGGCACTGGATCTTGTGACATGATTCGTTGCCTTTACGAACGCGAGCCGCCTCCAGGGAGGCCGCTCGCGGAAAAACAAGTATACCGCACCGGCGCCTGCCCCTTCCCCGCTCTGGATGTTGGGCGCTGGTAGGCGATAATCGCCCCTGATGCTTCCCGTGCTTGCCTTCGCGCTCGATCGTTCGGTTTGCGCTCGCCCGGCGTGTCGCGCGGGTGGGACGCCGTGATCCGGCCCGGCCCCCGCCGCGGTTACGCCGGGGGAGCGGTGCAGCGCTCGGCCTTCTCCGACGGCCGCCGCCCTTCGCCCCTGCGCTTCGTCGTCCTCGCCGTCATCGCGATCGCCGTCATCGCCGTCGGCGTGCTGATCTGGTTCTTCTTCGGTCGCTCGCCCGGAGAGTGCACGGATGCCTACTGCGAGGCCACCGCATCCGACATCGACATCCCCGCCGACTTCGACCTGCACAGCAGGATCTTCGAGCGCAACCCGAACGCCGAACCCCTCCCCGGCGGCTTCGACCTGCAGATCACGATCCCGCTCGAAGTCCCCACCACGGATGGCCGCGGCCTGAGCTTCTACGGCTACAACGCCGAGAGCCAGATATGGGAGCCGGTCGCCAGCGCCGCCCTCGACGAGGCCGGGGAGCGCGCGACGGGCATCTTCGCCGATCCCCCGCGCTTCCTCGCAGTGTTCCGGCGGCTGAACGAGGGACGTCAGGTGGTCGCCTACCTGGCGCCGGGCGACACCCTCCACCCCACCGCCGCCCTTCTCGCGACCGTCGTCCACACGCTCGACTTCACGCCCGCGCCCGATGGCTCCCTCCGGGGCCAGCCCAGCCCCCGGCCCCCGACCACCGCCGTCCACTACCCCGTCATCTCCGCCTCCACCGAGATCGACGGAACGGTTCCCAGCGTCGACAACATCCTGTCGACCGGGGCCGATCGCACGAACCACGTGCAGCAGATCCTCCAGCGGGTCGCCGCCCATCGCCTCTCCGGTATCGACATCGCCTACCTGGATCTGCGCGCCGACCACCGCACGTCCTTCACCCTCTTCATCTCCGAGCTGGCCGAAGGGCTGCACTCCCAGGGCAAGACCCTCACCCTCACGCTCCCCGCTCCGCTCAGGGGCATCGACCGCATCGACGAGGGGGCGTACGACTGGGCCGCGCTCGGCGAGTCGGCGGACCTGATCAAGATTGCCCCGGTCCGCGACCAGAGCACGTACCGCCTGCACATGCCCGAGGTGCTGGAGCACGTCACCTCCCTGGTCGACCCCGGCAAGGTGATCCTCACGATCACGCCCTACGCCTCGGAGAAGTCGGGGGACGGCATCCGCCCCCTCACCCTTGCTGAGGCGATGACCATCGCCAGCAAGCTCGCCATCCGCAGCGAGAGCCTGGCGGCGGGCGGCGACGTCCAGATCGTCGGCGTCAACATCGACCGCGACGAGGGGCTGAGCGGCCTGCGCTGGCAGGCGGAAACCGCGACCGTCGCCTTCACCTACAAGCTCAACGGCGGCCGCACCGTCTGGCTCGAGAACTCCTTCAGCGCCGGCTTCAAGCTCGAGTTCGTAAGCGTCTTCAACCTCGGCGGTCTCGCGGTGGAAGACTCCAGCGACAACGACTTCCTGGGCAACATCTGGACCGCCGTCGAACCGTTCGTGGCCTCCGGACAGCCCGTGCTCCTGCAGCCCAGCCACTCCCATCTCCTCCCGCAGTGGAAGGTCACGGCCGGCAGCCTGGTAGGCGGTGATCGCGGCCTGGTCACCTGGCAGACCCCGCTGGAGGCCGGCTCCTACACCGTCACCCTCACCCTCAGCGACGGTGTCGAGCGTTTCGAGAGCCGCATCCTCCTCGCCCTTCCCCCGGCAGAAACCGAAGAGCCCGAGGAGGCTCCCTGAGTGCCGCAGACGCGAGTCCGCGTCACCGGCGGCGCCCTGCGCGGCTTCCAGCTGGCCGAGCCGGGCGGCGCCCGCCTGCGACCCACCAGCGCCCGCGTGCGCGAGGCCATCTTCAACGTGCTCGCCACGCGCATCGAGGATGCCGCCGTGCTTGACCTGTTCGCCGGTACGGGAGCCCTCGGCATCGAGGCCCTCAGCCGGGGGGCCGCCCGCGCCGTCTTCGTCGAGAACCACCGTTCGTCCGCCCGCGCGATCGTTCAGAGCCTCGCCCGCGCGGAGATGGCCGAACGGGGGTCGGTCGTCCGGGGCGCTCTGCCGGGCGCCCTCGATGCCGCCGAGGGGCCCTTCGACCTCATCTTTCTCGACCCGCCCTACGACTCTGAGCAGGGGCTCCCCACGCTCAGCGCGGTCGGCGCGCTGCTCGCCCCGGGCGGTCTGGTCGTCTATGAGCATCGGAGCCGATACAATCCTCCGGAACGCCCGCTCGGACTGACACTGTCCGACCGGCGGGTCTACGGCGATACCGCCGTGGCGTTCTTCATGGCGTCGGAGGGTGAATGAAAACCGCGATATTCCCGGGTGCATTCGATCCCGTCACCAACGGGCACCTCGATCTCGTCAAGCGCATGACCGGCCTTTTCGATCAGGTGATCGTCGCCGTCATCCGCGGACGCGACAAGAGCGCCATGTTCACCTGCGAGGAGCGCATCGAGCTCTTCCGTGAAGCCGTCAAGGAGCTTCCGAACGTCGAGGTCGAGATGCTCGAGGGCCTCACCGTCGAGTTCGCCAAGCAGCGCGGCGCGGTCGCGATCGTGCGCGGCATCCGCGGCGGCGGCGACTTTGAGTACGAGTTCGACATGGCCCTCATGAACCGCAAGATGGCTCCGTCGATCGAGTCCGTCTACCTGATGACCAACCACGAGTACATCTACGTCAGCGCCAGCCGCGTGCGTGAGGTCTCTCAGCTCGGCTACGACGTGGACGGCCTGGTTCCGGACCATGTGCGCGCCGCCATTCGCGAGCGGGTTGGCCTCCAGGCCTGACCGAGGGAGGCCCCTGTGGAACTCCTCGATCTCATCGCCCGTCTTGAGACCCTGGTCGTGGAGGCCCGCCGCCTGCCCGTGGGCGGCAACCTGGTGGTCGAGCGTCGCGCCATCCTCGACCTCGTCGATCAGCTGCGCCTCGCCGTCCCCGACAACGTCCGCCAGGCCGCCACGGTGCTGGAACAGCGCGAGCAGCTCCTGCGCGACGCCAAGGAGCACGGACAGGCCGTGATCGAGGAGGCGGAGCGGCAACGCGCCCATCTCGTGAGCGAGACCTCGGTGGTGCAGGAAGCGCAGCAGCGCAGCCAGAACATCATCATGGATGCCGAGGCGCGCGCCCGGCAGACGGTCGCCGATGCCGACGCCACCGCCGCCGCCCACCTGAGCGAGGCCGCCGAGGCCGCCGCCAGCCAGCTGCAGGACGCCGACCGTTACGCTGTCAGCGTCATCGAGCGGCTGCAGGATGACATCCGCTCCGTTCTCGAAGCACTCGACCGCAGCAGCGAGAGCCTGCGCGAGTCGCGCTGACCGCCTTCCGTCCCCGCCCCTCCCTACGAACCGCCGATCGCTTCGCCCACCGCCTCGTGCGTGATGCTCCCGTGCGAGGCCGCCCACCGCGCCCTCGCATCTCGCAGGATGAGGACCTGGGGCGACTCGTGCTTCACGCCCGTGCGCGTCTCGACTGAGCGGGTCAGTTCGCGTCCCTCGGCCACGTCGATCAGTGCGATCTCGCCCTCCACCAGCGACATCTCGTCATAGGCGCGGCTCGAGATGGGGCACCAGTAGTCGTGCAGGAACAGCACGACGTCGCCCTCGCGGGAGCGCTCGAACAGCGAGTCGAGCTCGGCCATATCCGTCAGGTTCCGGAAGTCCTTCGCACCCACCGGCGACCCTCCTCGCCCCATGCCGGGGCCGCACCCTCACGATAGCAAACGCGCCGTCTGCCCGTGCTCAGGAACGCCGTGCGATCGCGTAGGTCACGCGTCCCGCCGCTGCCAGCTCCCCCGCTTCGTCCCGCACCTCCACGGACACGAACACGGTCGTGCGGCCCGCCCGCAGCACCCGCCCTTCGGCCCGCGCCTCTCCACGCACCGCTCGCAGGTACGAGACGTTCAGGTCGGTCGTCGCGTGACCGGCCCAGGTCTCGTCCTCCGGATCGCGCAGCGTTGCCACGGCCGACCCCGCGGCCGCGTCGATGAGGGAGGCGATCGCGCCCCCGTGCATCACGTCGGGGCGGCGCGTCGCGAGCTCCCCGCGCATCGGGATTCGGAGCGTCACGTGACCGCGTTCGGCCTCCACGAGCTCGATGCCCAGCAGCGACCAGTAGGGAATCTGGTCGGCTGCCACCAGCTCCGCTATCGCTGGGTCCATGGGCCCTCCCCCGCCCCGTATACTGCCGCCCGCCAGCGACTCGGTCACGGAGGCAGGCATGGTCACCATCCCCACGGCCGCCGGCGCCATCGAGCACACCGACCTGGGCGCCACCCTCATGCACGAGCACGTGTTCATCCGCTCGCCGGGCGTGTACGAAGCCTGGCCCGAACTCTGGGACCGCGACGCCGAGCTCGCCAACGCCGTGGAGCGCTTTCGCGAGCTGAAGGCCGCCGGCATCGACTCCATCGTCGACCTGACCACCATCGACCTCGGCCGCGACGCCGGCATGGTGTCGGAGGTCGCCCGCCAGGTCGACCTCAACATCGTCATGTGCACCGGTGTCTGGCGGCAGCCCCCCAACCTCTTCAAGCAGATGGACAGCGACGCCATCGCCGACCTCTTCGTGCGCGACATCGAGCAGGGAATCGAGGGCAGCGACGTCCGCGCCGGCGTCATCAAGCTCGCCACCCAGCCCACCGTCGACGAGGAAAACGAGGTCATGCTGCGGGCGGGCGCCCGCACCCATCGCCGCACCGGCGTTCCCATCAGCACCCACACCGATGTCTCCACCGAGTCCGGCCTCGCCCAGCAGGACGTGTTCGAGAGCGAGGGCGTGGACCTCACCCGTGTGGTCATCGGCCACTCCGGCGACAGCGCCGACACCGGCTACCTGAGCCGCATCATGGACCGCGGCAGTGTCATCGGCATGGACCGCTTCGGGATCGACCGCACCCTCAACACCGAGGGCCGCGTCGACACGATCGTCAGGCTCTGTGAGATGGGATACGCCGAGGGCATGGTCCTCTCGCACGACACCAACTGCTTCATGGACACGATGCCGCGGGCGTCATCCCGGGAGTGGGCGCCCAACTGGCACTTCCTCCACATCAGCAACGACGTGCTCCCGGCGCTGCGCCAGCGCGGCGTCAGCGAGTCGCAGATCAACGCGATGATGGTGGAGAACCCGCGGCGCATCTTCTCCCGCCGCGACGCGTACTAGGCGGTCCGTACTCCGGGCCTAGAAGTCCAGGTCGCCGCCCATGTCGAGCCCGTCCATGCCGGACATGCCGCCCATACCGGGCATGCCTCCACCCATATCGGGCATCCCGCCCATGTCCGGCATACCGGCCAGATCGCCGAGGTCGCCGAAGTCGTCGCCGCCACCGCCCACGCCGATGATCGCCGCGCCGAAGATGCGCTGCGCGTTCTTGCCGCATTCCGGGCAGCGAGCGCCCTGGCCGGCCTTCTCGACGGGCCGCTTGCGGTCGAAGACCTTCCCGCATGAGGAGCAGCGGAATTCGTAGATGGGCATGGCGGAGGGTTCCTTTCCAGAGGTACGACGCGAAGTGCCGCCCGATCGTAGCACTCCCACCCGAGCGGTCGAGGCCGGTGCGGGAGCGTCCCCGACGCGCTAGGATCGACCGTCGCCGGGCCCCCGTAGCTCAGCGGATAGAGTGTCGGCCTCCGGAGCCGAAGGCAGAGGTTCGAGTCCTCTCGGGGGTACCAGACGCCCTCGCGCTGACCGTGTCGTACCCGCCGGCTGTCAATCCCGTAGGATCCCGGCGTGGGCGTTCTCGACCAGTTCCGGCTTGATGGACACGTGGCCGTCGTCACCGGCGGAGGCCGCGGTATCGGCCGCGGCATCGCCCTGGCATTCGCCGAGGCCGGCGCCGATGTCGCCGTCGCGGCGCGCCGCACCCATGAGGTCGAGGCCGTGGCCGAAGAGGTCCGGGCGCTCGGGCGGCGGGCTCTCGCCGTGGGGATGGACGTGCTCGACTGGCCCGCCAACGACCGCCTCGCCGAGGCAACCGTCGCCGAGCTCGGCAAGCTCACCATCTGGGTCAACAATGCGGGCGGTAATCTCGACCGCACCCAGCGCAACCTTGTCGATACCCCGGAGGACGTCTGGGACACTCTCGTCGACCTCAACCTGAAGACCGCCTGGTGGGGAGCGAAGGCCGCCGCCGAGCAGATGAGCGAGGGCGGCAACATCATCAACATCTCCTCGGTTGCCGCCTGGGGCGCCTCCCCCAGCGCCGGCCCCTACGCGGCGACCAAGTCCGCCATGATCAACATGACCAAGACCCTCGCGATGGAGCTGTCCCCGCAGAAGATCAGGGTCAACTGCATCGCTCCCGGCCTGGTCCCCACGGAGATGTTCTTCGAGACCATGAAGGTGGACGAGGCCGCGGTCGAGAACATGGGCTCGCAGCTGCCTGCCGGCCGCGCCGGCAAACCCGAGGACATCGGCGCCGCTGCGGTTTACTTCTGCTCGCCCGCGGCCGAATGGATTACGGGCCAGACGTTGGCCGTCAGTGGCGGGCCGACGGGAACGAGGGAAATGTGAGCATCCTCGACCTCTTTCGACTTGATGGGCAGGTGGCCGTGGTCACGGGCTCCGGACGGGGTATCGGCGAAGGCATCGCCGTCGGCCTCGCGGAGGCCGGCGCCGCCGTTGTCCTGGCCGCGCGCCGGACACACGAGATCGAGGCGGTCGCGGAGAAGATCCGGGACGCGGGCGGCCGGGCGCTGGCGCGGACCACGGACTTCCTGGAAGTGGACCAGATCGAGGCGCTCGCCGACGCCACCGTCGCCGAGTTCGGCAAGCTCACCATCTGGGTGAACAACGTCGGTGGCGCCCAGGACCGCACCGCCCGCACGATCCTCGGCACCCCCGAGAAGGCCTGGGACAACCAGATCGCCCTCAATCTCAAGTCCGTCTGGGCGGGTGCAAGGGCTGCAAGCCGGGTCATGGGCGAAGAGGGCGGCGTGATCGTCAACATCTCCTCCGCTGCCGCCACGCAGCCGTCCCCGATGAACGGCCCCTACGCCGCCGCCAAGTTCGGCGTGAACAGCCTGACCATGACGCTCGCCAGGGAGCTGGCCCCGAGAGTCCGCGTCGTCGGAGTCTCGCCCGGCCCCATCCCCACGGAAGTGATGATCGAGTACACCGGCATGAGCGAGGAACAGCTGCGGCAGGGGCTCGGCGCGATGCTGCCTCTCCAGCGCATCGGCGAGCCCGAGGACGTCGCCGCCGCCGTCGTCTACCTCTCCTCCCCCGCCGCCTCCTGGGTCACGGGCGCGACGCTTTCCGTCACCGGCGGCTAGCCCCCGCCCGACGGCGGTATCCTGAGCAGCACATCTCAAGGGGAGCGATCTGCCATGGGCGTGAAGCCACCAACCCTCGAAGAGCATCTCGAGATCGAAGCCATCAAGCAGCTGCGGGTGCTCTACTCGCAGCTCTTCGACAGCCACCGCACGGACGAAATGGCGATGCTCTTCACGGAAGACGCCGTCTGCGAATTCAGCGACGACCTGCCTTACGGGGACTGGGTCGGCCGCGACGAGATCCGGAGGCAGTACAAGGAGGTCGCCGGGCACAGCCCCAAGCCCTTCTCGTTCATGCACGCGACGACCAACGGCTGGGTCCAGCTCACGGGCCCGGACAGCGCGACCGGAAGCTGGTTCCTGCTCGACCTGGGCATGGGCGACAACCCGAATCCCGTCGGTCTCGTCGGCGTTTACAACGACGTCTACAAGAAGGTCGATGGCGAGTGGTTCATCCATCGCACGCGCATCGACCACATCTGGACCCAGGGCTCGGCTGGCGGCGGCTAGGCCGTTTCCTGCGGCTGACGGCGAGCGAGAGACTCCCGACCGGGTCGCTCCCTTTCGTGGCTGGACCCCACAGGCTGCGCGTAGCCAGCCGGTTGGGAAGAATGCTGCCAGCAGCGTTCGCCCGTCGACCTCCGTTCATGTGCTCCGGCGGACGCACTTCATGAAACGAGTTAGAACGACGTGACCCTGAAGTCGGCGGTAGTCCTGCTCTGCGTCGCCTTGCTGGCGGTTGCGCTGGCGGCATGCGGCTCGGACTCCCCCGGCACCGAGCCCTCGGCTACCGCCACCGCCACGCCCGATCAACCCACGCCGACCGCCACGCCCGCGTCGACGGTGGTGACGGCGACGGCCACCCGGGTGGCGGAGACCGCCACCCCCACCCCCGTCCCCGCACCGGAGCCAACCGCCACCCCCGCGCCTAAGGTCATCGGTCCCGACGGGAACCTCATCTTCGATCCCGCAGTGGTGCGGGGAACCCTCAGCAACGGGCTCTCGTACTACATCAGGCGCAACGAAGAACCGCGCGAGCGGTTGCACCTGTCGCTCGTCGTCAAGGCCGGGTCCGTGCACGAGGAGGAGGAGCAGCGGGGACTGGCCCACTTCGTCGAGCACATGGCGTTCAACGGCACGGAGCGCTTCGCCAAGCAGGAGATCGTGGACTACCTCGAGTCCATCGGATCCAGTTTTGGCGCCCACCTGAACGCATACACGAGCTACGATGAGACGGTCTATTTCCTCGAAATCCCGACGGATGATCCCGAGATCCTCGAGAAGGCGTTCCAGATCCTCAGCGACTGGGCCTACGCCATCAGCTTCGAACCCGAGGAGGTCGAGTTGGAACGAGGCGTCGTGCTCGAGGAGTGGCGCCTTGGCCAGGGCTTCGATTCCCGCTGGCGGGACGGCATCTACCAGGCCCTGTTCGGCGCCTCCCGCTATTCCGAGCGGAGCCCCATCGGCCTGCCTGAGGTCGTAGAGACGGCCCCGGTTGAGCAACTGCGCGCCTATTACGAGCGCTGGTACCGGCCCGAGCTGATGGCCCTGGTAGCGGTGGGGGACCTCGACCCGGCCCTCATCGAGGCCAAGATCAAGCAGCACTTCGCACCACCTCACGAGGGGGAAGCACAGCAGGAGCGGGCGGCCGTTGCGCCACCGACGACCCTGCCCGCGTTCGAGGTTCCGGGACACGAGGAACCGCGCATCGACATCTTCACCGACCCCGAGGCACCCGGTACGCAACTGATCCTGGTGCGGAAGATGCACCCTGACTCCGGCCAGGATCTTGCGTGGTTCAAGCGCTCCGTAACCCAGCAGCTGGCCTTCCTGATGCTGAACGCGCGGTTGTTCGAGCGCGGCCAGGCCGCCGATCCTCCCTGGCTGTGGGCGGGAGGCGCGCAGGGATCGTTTGTAAGGCCCACCGACATTGTGCAGTTCTCGGTCGTGACCGAGCCAGACGGCATCGAGGGGGGTTTCGCGGCCCTGCTGGAGGAGCTGCAGCGCGTGCGCCAGCACGGCTTCACCGCCTCCGAGCTGGCCCGGGAGAAAGTCAACCTCTTGAGATCGGTGGAGAGCCTCTACAAGGAGCGCGACCAGCGGGACTCGGAGTTGCTGGCAAGCGAGTACCGCACCCACTTCCTCTCAGGGATCCCGGCTCCGGGCATAGAGGCGGAGTGGGAGCTGTACCAGCGACTGATTCCGGAGGTCTCGCTGGGCGAGGTCGATCTGCTGGGGGCGTCCTGGTCGGACACCCGGGACACCGTACTGCTCGTCCTTCGGCCCGAGGATCCCGAGGCCAGCTCCGACGAAGTCCTGAGCGCGGTCATGTCCGCGCAGCTGAAGGGCGCCGACGCGCTCCAGGTTGAGGCGTACGAGGACGACTTCGACGACCTCCCGCTCATGGCAACGCTCCCGACCCCCGGGAGCATTACCGCGGAGGAAGAGGTCGAGTCGATCGATGCGGTGCGGTGGACCCTTTCGAACGGTGTGACCGTGATCGCCAAGCAGACCGACTTCCAGAACGACGAGGTGCTGTTCACGGCCTTCAGCCCGGGTGGCCACTCCCTCGTCTCCGATGCGGACCACGTGTCCGCCCTCTACGCCGCCGACATCGCCTCCGGCAGCGGCGTCGGCCTGCACGACAGCGTCACGCTCGACAAGCTGCTGGCCGGTAAGCGCGTATCGGTGACGCCCTACATCACTGCGCTCTTCGAAGGGCTGGGTGGGAACGCCTCACCCGAAGACCTGGAGACCCTGTTCCAGTTGATCACGCTGTACGTGACCGAACCCCGGTTCGATGCGAACTACTTCTCGACGTATGAGACGAGGCTGCGCACCAGCGCCGAGACTCGCGCTACCGACCCGGATTCCGCGTTCTTCGACAAGGCGAACACAGTCCTCGCACAGAACCACCACCGGGCCCGGCCGCTCACCCTCGACCTCCTCGAGGAGCTCGACCTCGAGCGGGTGCGGGCGGTCTACGCCGAGCGCTTCGCGGACTTCAGCGATGCGACCTTCGTGTTCGTTGGCGCCTTCGACTGGGATGAACTGCGGGACCTCACCTCCCGCTACCTCGCCAGCCTCCCGACCACCGGACGGGTCGAGACGTGGGTCGACCACGACGTCGACCCACCACCGGGAGTGGAGGAGCACGTCGTCCGCAAGGGCATCGAACCGCGTAGCAGGACAATCCTCATCTACGCGGGAGACGCCCTGTGGACCCGCGAGGAAGCGCTCACGGCGACGGTGGCTGGCGAAATCCTCGGCACCCGCCTGCGCGAGCGCGTGCGCGAGGAGCTGGGCGGCACGTACGCCATCGGCGTCGGCGCAAGCATCAGTTTCATGCCCGATTCCGAGTACATCCTGTACATCCTCTTTGGCAGCGACCCCGCCCGTGTGGAGGAGCTGACCGCAGAGGTCGCGGTGGAAGTTGCCTGGCTCCGGGATGGTGGCGAGCAGAGCTACCTGGACTCCGCCAAGGAGCAGCTCCGGACCTCTCGCGAGGAGCAGCTCCGCGAGAACGGCTTCTGGCTGAGCCAGATCCGGGACGCGACGCGGCGGGGTGAGCCGCTCGGCGAGATCAACGGCTTCGACGAGTTGCTGGAGGCGCTGACGCTGGAGGAGGTCGCAGCCGCTGCCCGGCGCTACCTGCTCGACGACCGGTATATCCACATCGTGCTGCTCCCGGAGGAGGAGTAGTCCTCGGGGAGGCGACGGCGCGCAGGCGCAGGCCGGAGTGAGGATGGACATGCGGCGAATTGCCATCGTCGGCGGAGGCGTCTCCGGGCTTGGCGCCGCCTGGGCGCTGAATCATCACGCCGATCGCTTCGACTTCCGGCTGTTCGAGGCCCAGGACCAGGTCGGCGGGAACGCCATCACAGCCGACATGCCCCAGGACGGCGGCGGCTCCGTCCCCTTCGATATCTCCGTCACCGCCTGTATCCCCTCCATCTACCACCACATCGTGCTGCTGATGGAGCGCTTCGGCATCGACCTCGTCGATACCAGGTTCAACTACAGCGTCAGGTACCAGGGCCGCCTCTACGCGCACGACTTTGACTCCGACATCCGGGAGCAGCTGCAGCCCGAGATTGCGAAATTCCAGCGCATCCTCAGGCGCCTCCACCAGTTCGGCTGGCTGACCCGGAGGCAGTCGAAATTCCTGAACGCCCTCAACCCGTTCAACTACATAACCATGGGGACCGTGCTCAACCTGGGCGGTTTCTCCGGCGACTTCCGCTACAAGGTCTTGAAGCCGATGTTCGTCAACTTCCTGATGGCGACGAACGTTTTCGACATGCCCGCCGCGCTCTTCTCGCGCTACCTCGAGTTCTTCGACATCGAGACCGCCACGCCCATGCAGACGTGGGACCAGGGAACCCGCCGCATCTACGAAGAGCTATCGGCCGGCTTCCGCGACAAGATCTCCCTCAACCGGCCCGTGCAGAAGGTCTACCGGGAAAAGGGGGGCGTCGTTGTCGAGGACGCGGATGGCGTGCGGGAGACGTTCGATGACGTCATCTTCGCCTGCAACGCCAACCAGACCCTGATGCTCCTCGACCAGCCCACCTTCCTTGAGCGCTCCATCCTCTCGTCGGTCCGCTACGAGAGCGAGCTCCACAACCACACGGTGGTCCACTCCGATGCCTCCGTCCTCCCCGACAACGAGACGCATCCCCTTACGACGCGGAGCAACTACATCGAGCAGTACGGCGCGAGGCCGGACAACTACGAGATCACCTACATCATGCACAACCAGCAGCCGTGGGCTCAGGAGTCCGACAAGCCCTGCCTCGTGACCTACAACCCGATCAGCCCCATCGACGAAGGCAAGATCGTGAAGCGGTGGTGGTTCCAGCACATCGTCCACGACGTTCGCCACGTAGCGCTGACGGTCAACATCTTCCGCTTCATCCAGGGCAGGCGGCGGACGTGGCACTGCGGAGCCCACACCCTTGTGAATGCCCAGGAGACCTGCTTCGCGACGGGCCTCGCCGCCGCCCGGCAGCTCGGTGCGGACTACCCGTTCGAGGATGACGCCGCGAGGCGCTCATTCAACTACTACGGGAGCATCCTCTACGGCTGGCGATTCCGGAAAGCTTAGCCCTGCTTCCGGTCGTCGAGCCGGGTCGTCGCGCTCGCCGGGGTCTGGATAAAACTGGGCGCAGTACTCCCGGAAGAGGCCGATCTCGCCGTCGGCACGGTTGAGGCGCGGGCGCGGGCGGTAGTGCTTGCGGCTCCAGATGGTCACGTCCTGGAGCACATCGATCCGCTGCTGGGAGGCCATGAACCTGTTGATGACCGGGCCGCGCAGCCTGTTCGGAAGGAATGCCGCCCCGGCCACCCGCCGCTTCGGCGTAGCCGCCGGCCTCACCTGCACTGGCATGAAGAGGTCGATGAGCGTCCCGTCGATGGGCGTCGCCAGGATCCACAGGCGCATATCCATCGGGATCGAGTGTTCGCGAACCTCCACGTAGGAGTATCCGAGCCCGAAGACGCGGGTGTGAGCCGAGAAGTCGAGCGTGAGCCTGAAGAGCCCGGCGATCTTCCGCACGCTCCTGAAGTCCCAGCGGCTCACGAGCAGGGGGCCGTCCACCCCGACCGGGTGGGTGCGGTCCACGTTGTCGTAGCCGTGGACGTAGCGCAGGTGGGCGATGTCCACCGAGTTCTCCGTCGTCTCCTGGGGGTGGCCGGGGAAGCGGAGGCTCTGCATGTGCAGGTCGCTCCAGCCGTTCTGGTCGAACGTGTCCTCGGGCAGGCCCCACTGGGGCGGCCGCCCCTCGATCCCCGACCAGGCGAAGATCATCCCGGCGATCTCTTGCGTCTCGAAGACTCGCAGCCTTGCCGATCGCGGTGGGGCGGCGAAGGGCGTGGCCACGCACTGTCCGGTGGCGTCGAACTCGAAGCCGTGGAAGGGACAGACCAGCCGGCCCTCGCAGACGCGTCCCCCGGCGGCCGGCCCGAGCTCGGACCCGAGGTGCGGGCAGACCGACTCGGCGACGCAGATTCGCCCGTCCTCGTTACACCAGGCGACGATCTGCTCGCCCATCCAGGTCTTCTGCATGAGCCCGGCCTGTTCGATCGCCTTGCGACTCTCGACGAAGTACCAGCCCTCGGGAAACGGGGAGGGCAGCGCTGTCCCCTTCAGCTCGGCCTGCATCCCTACCCCCTGACCCCGCCTCGTCCGTTGACGGCTGATCCCGGCCCGCTTTCTCCATCCAGAATACGAAAGTCTCCCGTCTGGCTCATCCCCCGGCGCCGGTCCAATGGTGCGCTCGCTCACGTAGTCTACCGGCCAGGTGATTGCCTCTGTCCGCATCTGTTGGGCTACACTGTTAGAAGCTCGTTGCGAGAATTTCGGCCCTCAAAAGGCTCGTAATCGGGCGATGGACTGGGGCTCATGACACTCGCTGAAGCAGAACCCACGACTCAGACCCTGACCCTGACCGAGGAGCTCCTCCTGATGCTCCTCAACGAGGAAAGCGGCTACTTCCACCAGGTACCTGGCTGGGACTTGAACTGCACCGTCGTGGGCGCCGTGCTCGCCGAACTGTCCCTCGTTTCTCGCATCGATACCGATGTGGAGTCCCTGATCCTGCTGGACAGCACGGAGACAGGTGACCCGATCCTGGACCCGATCCTGAAGGATATCGCCGCCGAGCCGGAGCAGCGCAACGCCCAGTACTGGATCGAGCGGCTCGCTCCCCGGGCGGAGTCGATCATCGACCTCACGCTGGAGCGACTGGTCGACCTGAAGATCCTTGAACACCACGATGGCGAATTCTGGACCCTGTCCCGTACCGCCCGCCACGCGGATGTTTTCGGCGGGTCCGAAGACGGGACGGCTGCCGAGTTCGTCAGGACCCGTATCAGCAGGGTCATCTTCGACAATGTGATTCCCGACCCCCGGGACGTCATCATCATCGCCCTCGTCAACGCGGTCGATGTTCTCCGCTTCATGTTCCAGCTGGATGACGAGACGGAAGAGCGGATCGAACTCATCTGCAGGCTCGACCTGATCGCCCGCGCCATCGTCGATGCCGTTGGCCAGACCGTTGCCGGCCCCCTGCTGCGCCGCCCCGCCCTGACGAGGCAAATCCCCAGGGTGCCGATGCACAAGCTCATCCGCAATGGGAACGCCCGCAAGGGGAACCTTCCCGCCCTCTTTGCGGACCTCGCGAAAGAGTACGGCCCCGTATTCGAGCTACGCCCGCCGTTCGTCGAGCCCATGATCTTCCTGGCCGGGCCCGAGACCAATCGCTGGGCCCACCGCCAGGGGCGTATGCACCTGAGGGCCAGGGACTACCTCAACGACTTCGAGAAGATCTACGGCGCTTCCGGAATCCTGCCCGCTCTCGACGGGGCCGACCACTTCCGCTTCCGCAAGGCCCTGCAGCCCGGCTACTCCCGCGCGCGCCTGGAAGGTCAGCTCGACAGCCTCTACCGCGACACCCGCGGGCACATGGCGACCTGGAAGGTCGGAGAGTCCTATCCGGGCAGCGAGTTTTGCCGCTCGCTGATCAACGCCGAGCTCTCACCCCTCATGATCAGCGTTGAGTCCCAGGATCTCATGGGCGACCTCATCAAGTTCAAAGAACGAGCGCTCATGACGCACCTCGTCAAGGTTCTGCCCAAGTTCCTGCTCAGCACGCCCGGGATGAAGCGCCACGCGGCCGCCATCGACACGTTGCTGGAGCGCGTCGAGACCGTGCATACCCCCGCCCAGCGGGCGGGGTGTCCTCGCGACCTCGCGGACGACCTGCTCAGCCTGCACGCCAGCGACCCCCAGTTCCTCCCCGGATCGAACCTGCGGTTCGCGCTCTCCGCGCCCCTGATTGCCAGCGTGTACCTCGGCGACGGCTTGAGCTTCGCCCTCTACAACATGGCAACGCACCCCGATCTCTACGAGCGGATCCGGCAGGAAGCCGACGCCCTGTTCGAGAACGGCGATCCGGAAGGCCGCGACATCAGCACGGACGTGATCGACACCACGCACCGCCTCATCATGGAGTCCATGCGCATGTACCCCATCGTCCCGGTGTCGATTCGGAACGTGATGAACGCCTGCGTGGTGGAGGGTTACAACATCTCCGAGGGAACGCGGATCAACATCGCCCAGTCGGCCTCCCACTACATGGAGGACATTTTCCCTGATCCGTTCACGTTCGATATCGACCGCTACTTGCCGCCGCGGGATGAGCACCGTCATCCCGGCTACGCCCCGTACGGCCTCGGTACGCACACCTGCCTCGGATCCCGCTGGATGGAGCTGCAGCTGTCGATCAACCTGCTGATGCTCGCGCACTACTTCACGATCGAGGCGACCCCCTCGGAGGGTCAGGCGCCCATCAACCCGTTCCCCTCGCTCTCCCTCGGGGGCAAGGCGAAATTCCACATCACCGAACAGCGCCGCGAGATCCCAGCCTGACGCGCTGGTTCTCTTCGGACTCCGCTCGGCAATTGTCAGCTGGCCACGGACGACAGGCACGGGAGAACGCCGCGCAGTGCAGCTAACGACACTCCTGCAAGAGTTGAACCGCTCCTACCGCGGCTCCGACGTCACGGGTCGCGTGCGAGACTTCGACAAGTGGACTGACCTCGCGGCGATGGGCGTTGATGGGTCGAGCGACTACTCCCACAGCCAGACGGCGAAAGAGTATTACGACCTGTGCACGGCGTTCATGGTCTGGGGCTGGGGGGAATCCCTGCACTTCGCACCACTCAAACCCTCTGAGAGCCTGGAGGAATCAAAAGCACGGCATCAGCGGTTGATGATCTCCAAGCTGGAGTTGCAACAGGGTATGACCGTAATCGATGTCGGATGTGGAGTCGGCGGTCCGATGCGCCGGGTGGTACGCGAGGCCGATGTCCGCGTTTCCGGAATCAACATCAACGAAATCCAGCTCGCAATGGCGAAACAGTTGACCGCTGAGGCGGGGCTCGACCACATGGTCGATTACCAGACGTGCAGCTTCATGGATATGAGCGCCATCCAGGACGGCGCCTTCGACCGGGGTTACGCCATCGAGTCCACCTGCCACGCGCCAGACAAGCAAGGCGCATTCGCCGAGATCTTCCGCGTCCTGAAACCCGGAGCCCTCTTCTGGGGACAGGAGATGTGTCTGACGGAGAGGTTCGATCCGAACGACAACCGCCACCAGACCATCAAGCAAGAGCTCATGCACGGCATTGCGCTGAACGAAATCGCGACGTTTGCGGAAGTGAATCACGCGCTTGAAGCGGTTGGGTTCGAGGTCATCGAAGGTGTGGACCGGGATGTCCAGGAAGGACCATCCACCCCCTGGTATCAGCCCATGGAGAGCCGGCAGGGAACGCTGGAGGGCGCCTTGCGCAGGCTCCCATGGGGCCGCAAGGCGATGATCGCAGGACTGAAGCTGACCGAAGCGGTGCGGCTGTTTCCGGCGGGCTCCGCGGAAGTCGTCCGGCTGTTGGATCGGACCGCAGATGCCTACGTCGCAGGCGGTAAGACGGGGATCTTCACACCGCTGTACTGTTTTCTGGCTCGAAAGCCCCTCTAGCCCCTGGCGCCTACGACGACGAGTCCTGCCGTTGCTCGTACTGCTCGTGCACGCCCTCGATCGCTTCGTCCAGCTCTTCCCAGACCCGCTCGACCATCGAACGGAGCCGCATGTTCTGGTAGGCGCCCCAGACGGTCATCGCCGGTGGCACCAGCACGATCGAGATGATGAGCGCGTAGGCGATGGTGATCGCCGCCGTGATCCCGAACTCCTGGGATGCGACCGTGGGCGAGAGCACCAGTGCGCCCAGGCCGAGGGCGGTTGTCAGCGCCGAACCAAGCAGCGCCGATCCCGTGGTCGCCAGCGTGCGGATGGCCGCCTGCTCGGGATTGCGCAGGTGGGCGAACTCCTCCCGGTAGCGATGGATCACGTGGATCGTGTAGTCCACCCCGATCCCGACCGAGAGCGCCGTGATGATCGCGGTGATCAGCGTATAGGGAATGCCGATCAGGGCCATCGTGCCCAGCACCCAGATGAGCACGAACACCACCGGGGCCACCGCGATGAACGCCAGCACTGGCTGCCGCAGCGTTACCCAGAAGAAGATGGCGAGGATGCCGAACGCCATCGCGATCGTCGTGCTGATCGCCTCGGTTTGACGGCTGGTGATCTCGTCCGTGACCGCGATCGAGACGATGCTCGCGGACGTGGCCGTAACGGTGCCGTCCTCACCGAACCAGAGCCGCTCGATATCCTCCTGGAGCGCCCTCGTCGTATGCGGATCGCCCGCATACGCGGGGAACTGGACCAGCAGTGAATCGACACCGTCCGGGTCGTCGACCAGCGCATGGGCAACGCTGGGGTCTCTCTCCTTGAGCTTGTCGAGGAACTCCTGCAACAGGTCCGGGTCGAGCTCCACCCCGGCGGAGGCCTCGTGGAAGAGCGCCGCCAGCTCCGGGTCGTACTTGTCGCCTGGCTCGCCGCTGTCATCGATCCAGTCACGCACGATCAGCTCGTACGAGACCTGGATGGGCCCCGCCGCCGCCCGCGGCCGGCGCTCCTCGTCATCGAAGGCTTCCCGCAGGTCGTGGAGGTTGAGATACGTGCGCGTGTCCGTGGCCTCGGCCTTCACGAGGACCGTGGCCATCTCTGTTGAGCCGCCGACGGATGTCTCGAGGGTTTCGATGTCCTCAAGGACCGTCCCGCCCCTGGGCAGGATGTCGCGGATGTCGAAACCGCTCTCGAGCCTCGTAGCGGCGAATCCGAACCCCACCGTGATCGCCAGCACGACGATGAAGTACGGCGCCGGCCTGCGCGCGACCGATGTGCCCAGCACCTCGGCCAGGCGCCCGATGCCGGGCAGCGCGTTCGCGACCGGCCGGGGCGGGGTCAGCTTCCCTCGCGCTTCTCGCCGGCGGTCGATGATCGTGCGGGTGGCGGGGATCAGCGTCAGCATCACGATCAGGCTCAACCCCACGCCCAGGGCCGCGACAATGCCGAAGTCGCCCACGACCGAGATCGGGGAGAACAGGTTCGCCAGGAGGCTCACGACGGTGGTGACGGCGGCCAGCACCAGCGGAATCGTGACGTTCTGCAATCCCGTCCTGACTGCCTCCACCACGGGCGTGCCCGCGGTTCGCTGCTCGCGATAGTGCGAGACGGTCTGGATGGCGTAGTCCACCGTGAGGCTGATCACGATGATCGGGACCATCGCCGTGAGCGAGCTCGGCGGCCCGATGAGCCCCAGCGCGTCCGGTCCCAGCCAGCCCTCGGCGCCGATCACCCAGATCAGCGAGATCAGCAGTCCCGCCAGCGTGAGCAGCAGGTCCGAGAGCGTGCGCAGGAAGAGGAGGATCAGGGCCAGGATCAGCAGGAGTGCGAGCCCGATCAGGGGGATCAACCCCGACTCGGTGGCCTCCTTGTACTCATCCTCGATCACCACGGGCGAGAGGCTGCTCACCTGCAGCGGACCCTCGTCTCCGGCCGCCAGGTCGCTGATTCTCCGCTCAGCGTCCACGATCCGCTCGTCGTCGGTGTCGATCAGGCGGAGGGTGGCGATTGCGACCGGCGTGCCGTCCGCGTCGGTTCCCGTCAGGGAACCGAACGCTTCCCGGAGCTCGGGGAGGCCGCGAATGGCGTCGATTTCCGCCTGCGTGACCGACTCGAACCCGTCGACCTGGAGCGCGGCCCGGATCAGGAGTGAGGGCGCGACCACCGAGTCCCCCGGCGCCAGGAGCCCACCCACCTGCTCGTCGCCCACGACTTCTTCGACCAGCGCGTCCATCTGCGTAAGACCGGCGGGGGTGAGCGCCTCACCGCGGAAGACGATCGTGGCAACGCTCACGTCGCCGGTATCGGAGAAAAGGTCGTTGATCTCGTTGATGGCGTTCGCGACGGCGTTGCCCGGGGGAAGGAACGCCAGCGCCGCGCCCTCGATCACCTCGGCGCGCCGTCCGGCGCCCGCAGCCATCACAACGGTAATGATGAGGAGGATGGCGATCGTGATGTACGGGCGTACGGTGACCAGCCAGCTCAGCCTCTCGAGGACACGGCTCATGGTCCGTCATTCTAGCGAAGCGGCTCCCCGCTGAGTGTCGGCTGGCTTGCCACGTTTCGGAGCAGGAGGACGCTCCGGCGCCGGCGCTGTTGTTCCCCCGCCTCGCCGGGAGCTGCCGCTATACTGCGCGAACTTGTGCCACGAAGCGCTTTCCCCCGGAGGAAGGCGCTCCCAGCCAGCCGAGGTGTGAGCGATGAGCAGCGAACCGTATTTCCAGGGTCATATCGGGCGTTACACGAGCGAGTCGACGCCGTGGTGGCCCGAGCCCCCGAAGCCGGCTCCGGGCAGCCCCAACGTCGTCTTCGTCATGCTCGATGACGTCGGGTTCGGTCACCTCGGGTGCTACGGCTCCTCGATCGACACGCCCAACATGGACCGGCTCGCGGCCAACGGGCTTCGCTACCGCAACTTCCACACCACCACCATCTGCTCACCATCGCGCGCCTGCCTGCTCACGGGGCGGAATCACCACTCCGTCGGCATGCGCACTATCTCCAACTACGACACCGGCTTCCCCAGCGCGCGCGGCGCCATCTCCCCCAGCGCCGCCACCATCGCGCAGATGCTCCAGCAGACCGGCTACAACACGGCCGCCTTCGGCAAGTGGCACCTCGCGCCCATGGCCGACGGCTCCGCCGTTGGGCCCTTCAGCGGCTGGCCCCTGGGCAAGGGCTTCGAGCGCTACTACGGCTTCCTCGATGCCCTCACCGACCAGTTCGCCCCCGAGCTCATCCTCGATAACCGCCACATCCCCTCGCCCTCCGACCCGGACTACCACCTGAGCGAGGCCATCGTCGACGAGGCCATCGAGTTCGTCCGCGACCAGACCTCGCTTTCGACCTCCCCGTTCTTCCTGTACGTCGCCTTCGGAGCGTGCCACTCGCCCCACCAGGCCCCGCAGGAGTACCTCGACAAGTACCGCGGCAAGTTCGACCAGGGCTGGGACGCCACGCGTGAGGCCTGGTTCCAGCGGCAGCTCGAGCTCGGCATCGTCCCCGAGGGGACGCAGCTGGCCCCGCGCAACAACGGCGTCCCCGCCTGGGACGACCTCTCCGAGGACGAGCGAGCCGTGCGCGCCCGCCTGCAGGAGGCGTTCGCGGCCATGCTCGACCACATGGACCACCAGATCGGGCGTCTCGCCGACTACCTTGAGGCGATCGACCAGCTCGACAACACCCTCTTCGTTGTCGTCTCGGACAACGGCGCCAGCCAGGAGGGCGGCCCTCTCGGCGTCTTCAACGAGGGCAGGTTCTACAACCAGATTCCGGCCGACGAGGGCTACAACCAGGCCAACATCGACGAGATCGGCGGACCCAGGTCCCACACGAACTACCCGTGGGGCTGGGCGCAGGTGGGGAACACGCCCCTGAAGCGCTACAAGCAGAACACCCACGGCGGCGGCATCCGCGACCCGCTCATCATCCACTGGCCCGATCGCATCAAGGACGCGGGGGCGATCCGTCCCCAGTTCCACCATATCTCGGACATCGTGCCCACGGTGCTGGAAGTGCTCGGGGTCGAGGCGCCGGAGATGCATCAGGGCGTTCCCCAGCTCCCCATCCACGGCACGAGCATGCTCTACACGTTCGACTCCGGCGACGAGCCGACGCGCAAGCGCAACCAGCACTTCGAGATGTTCGGCCACCGCGGCATCTGGCACGACGGCTGGAAGGCCGTCACCTTCCACGCGCCGGGGACCACCTTCGAGGAGGACGTGTGGGAGCTCTACCACCTCGATGAGGACTTCTCCGAGTGCAACGACCTCGCTGAGTCGGAGCCCGAGAAGCTCAAGGAGATGATCGAGCACTGGTGGATCGAGGCGGCCAAGTACGACGTGCTGCCGCTCGAAGACGGGCTCCGCGGAGCACGGGGCACGCCGCCCAAGAAGGGCTCTCCCCAGGACCGCACGAGCTTCGTCTACCGTCAGGGCATGGCCCACACGCCGACGAATGCCGCTGCCGACGTCCGCAACCGCGACTACACCATCACCGTCGAGCTGACGCGCCAGAGCGAGGCCGACGAGGGCGTGCTCGTCGCCCACGGTGGGATCACCGGCGGCTATTCCCTGTTCATCAAGGACAACCGCCTCGTGCACGAGTACAGCTACGTCGGCGAGCGTTACCGCATCGTCTCCGACACGGCGGTACCGATCGGCGAGTCCGTGGTGACGCTCGACTTCACCAAGACAGGCGAGCTGCAGGGATCCGCCGTCCTCACGATCAACGGCCGCCAGGTGGGAAGCGGGGACCTCCCCGCGACGCTCGGCGGCATGTTCGCGATCGAGGGCCTCGATGTCGGGCAGGACCTGTATACGCCCGTGAGCGAGGACTACGAGGTGCCGTTTGCCTTCCCCGGAGTGATCGCCGCGGTGCGCATCGAGCTCGGGTCGCAGACCCTCGATCGCGAGGCGGAGCTGCGGGGCCGCGTCATCGCCCAGTAGCGGAAGTAGCCGGGGCGGCAGGGGTATCGTGCGGCTGTGACTCGCGTCCGCCGTCCGTCCGCCACCGGGTTCGGTAGCGCGATCGACCGTGCGGGGCGGCATGTCGCCTGGAGCCCGGCGTGCTAGAGGCGGTCCTGCTCGTCCTGCTTGGGCTGGGCGTGGGGGTGTTCGGCGCGATCATCGGCGCCGGAGGGGGCTTCCTCCTCGTCCCCATCCTGCTGCTCGCCTACCCCGAACGCGACCCCGCCACGGTTACGGCCATCTCGCTCGCGGCGGTGTTCGCGAACGCGACCTCCGGCGCCATCGCCTACGCCTACCAGAAGCGCATCGACTTCCGTAGCGGTATCTGGTGGGCGCTGGCCGCCATCCCGGGAGCGCTGGGCGGCGCGCTGCTCGTGGGGATCCTCCCGCGGGACGTCTTCGTGGTCGTGTTCGCGGTGGCGCTGGCTGGTGTCGCGACGCACCTCATCCTGCGCCGGGAGGCCACCGTCCTGCGTGAGCCGATCACGGGCCGCGGGGCTATCTCCCGCCGCATCAGGGACCGCGAGGGGCAGAACTTCTTCTACACCTTCCGCCTCTGGCACGGCCTCTCGATCGCCGGGGCGATGGGGTTCGTCTCCGGCCTGCTGGGCGCCGGCGGCGGCGTCCTGCAGGTGCCGCTCCTGACGATCGTGCTGCGTTTCCCCGTCCACATCGCTACCGCCACCAGCCAGTTCGCCTACGCGCTCATCGCCCTCGAGGCGACGGTCGTACACGCCGTGACCGGCGGCCTCCACCTGGATGAGCACCTTGCCGAGGCGGGGTTCATCGCCATCGGCGCCGTCGTCGGCGCCCAGGCCGGCGCCCGCGTCGCCTCGAGGGTCCGCGGCGCCGTCATCCTCCGAGTCCTCTCGACGACGCTCCTGCTGGTGGTGGCGTGGCTCGTGGTGGACACGTTCGTCCGCTAGCGCCGGCGCCCCGCCCTACAGGTCCCGGACGCATCGGAAGCCCGAGTTGGCCGTCGAGGAGTCCGGCGTGTTGCCGGTGCGCGCCGCTACCCGGTAGCGGTTGCAGTACGACACATGACACAGGAACGACCCGCCCCGCTGCACCCGATGCGTGCCCGCGGGCGGCCCGGCGGGGTTGTCGCGCGTGGCCGCATCCTCCTGCCGGTGGTAGTCCGGGCTGAACCAGTCGGCCGTCCACTCCCAGACGTTCCCCGAGCAGTTGTAGAGCCCGTAGCCGTTCGGCTCGAAGCTGTCGACGGGAGAGGTTCCCGTGAATCCGTCGGCGCCCGTGTCGTGGTCGGGGAAGGTTCCCTGCCAGATGTTGCAGTGATGCTCGCCGCCCGGCTCCAGCTCGTCGCCCCACGGGTAGACGGCCTGCTCGAGCCCGCCCCGGGCGGCGTACTCCCACTCCGCTTCGGTCGGGAGGCGGGCGCCGGCCCACTCGCAGTACGCCTGCGCGTCGTTCCACGAGACGTGCACGGCGGGGTGCTGTTCGCGGCTGCGGAGGTCGCGGCCGGGGCCTTCCGGCAGATCCCAGCGGGCGCCGGGCACGGCCAGCCACCAGGGCGCCTGCACGACCGCGTTCGTCTTCTCCAGGCGCCGCGCCATCTGTCGCGAGAGGTGCCGCCGGAAGACGAACGACCACCCGAAGCGCTCAGCCTCGGTCACGTAGTCCGTCGCCTTGATGAAGGCCGCGAACTGCGCGTTCGTGACGGCGTGGGCGTCGATGGCGAACGGCTTGAGCGTCACCTCGCGCACGGGCCCCTCCCCGTCGTGGTCGGGGGCCCCGTTCGCGGCTGTGCCCATCAGGAAGGAGCCGCCCGGCAGTTCGACGACCCCGTTGCTGGACGGCGCGGGCTCGGGCCGGATGCCGCCCGCTTCGGCGCGCCGGCTCGACCGCTCGGCCTCCCCGGGCGCGGAGTCCGACCGCGAGGGCGCCCACGAGGTCGTGCTGGGCGTGCAGCAGGCGTCTCCCGGTTCGTGCGTCACCCTCGCCTCCCCGTGCCGCCGCTGGATTCCCTGCCCCAGAGTGCGCGGTGTCGTAGAATCCCGCCACTCGACGTTCCGAGTCAAGGAATGTGGGGACGGGGCGACTGCCTCGAAGTGGAGTTGGAAGCAGGCGCCTGCCTGTGGAGAGGAAAGCCATGACCTACCTGAAGGATCGACGAGTAAGCCGCCGGGCCCTGCTGGCCGGGAGCGGCGCAGCCGCGGCAGGCCTCGGGGCGGCAGCCCTGGTGGGCTGTGGCGACGACGACGACGAGCCCGCGCCCGCACCCGCGGCGACCCAGGCTGCGGCGACCGAGGCCGCAGCGACCGAAGCCGCCGCCACCGAGGCTGCGGCGACCGAGGCGGCCGCAACCGAGGCTGCGGCCACCGAAGCGGCCGAAGCGGCTGCCACCGAGGCGCCCCAGCAGGGCGGCCCCCAGACCGGCGGGACGCTCCGCGGCTCCGCCCCGACCTTCATCTGGAACACGGGCTTCCCGTACTCCTTCACCTGGGAGAACGAGCCCTACTTCTCCGTTCTCGAGCCGCTCGTCCGCTACCGGGACAGCCTCGATCCGTTCCCCGTCCTGGCGGAGCGCTTCGAGTACAACGACGACCGCAGCAAGCTGACGGTCACCCTGAAACCCGACCTGGAGTTCCACGACGGCTCGCCCGTCACGACCGACGATGTCTTCCACGGCATCGAGGTCATGCTCGACCCGGAGCCCTGGGGCATCACCGGCGTTTTCCAGATCAGCTCGTTCGCCGCGGCTCTCACGCGCTGGGAGGCGGTCGACTCGCGCACGATGGAGTTCGAGTTCGATAAGCCCCGCCCGAACATGACCGACTTCTTCGCCCAGCTGCTGGTGACGAAGAAGGACACCTACCGCGAGCTGCAGGAGGGCCAGAACGTCCAGGGCACCGGCCCATTCGCCTTCGAGCAGTGGACGCCCGATGTCGGCGCCAGCTTCGTCGCCAACCGCGGCTGGCACCAGAGCGCCGTGGAGGGCGGTCCGTACGTGGATCGCATCGAGCTGCAGAACTTCCCCGATGCCGAGTCGCTGGGCCTCGCCCTCGAGGCGGGCGACATCGACTGGTCGCTCGGCGTGGCGCCCTCGGTCGCCAGGCGCACGGGGCAGGGCTTCCTCGCCCCGAAGGCTGGCATCGTCTACGTCGGCTGTGTCACGACCAGCCCCAAGCTGGCGGACCCGCGCGTGCGCCAGGCGCTCCTCTACGCCATCGACCGCAAGCGCATGACGGAGGAGCTGCGCGAGGGCTTCGGCGACCTTACGGCACAGCCGTGGCCGAGCTCCTCGCCGGCCTTCGACCCCGACCTCGAGAGCGAGCTCTACGAGCCCGACCGTTCCCGCGCCATCCTTGAGGAGGCGGGCTGGTCGCAGGACGAGCCCCTGATGATCGAGCCCATCCCGGGCACGGAAGTCACCGCCGAGATCCTGAAGAGCAACTTCGCGGACATCGGCGTGGATGTCGAGATCATCACCCAGGAGATCGGCGCCTGGGTCGGCAAGCTGCGGCAGCGCGGCTTCGTCGACCTGTGGGTCGCGCCCCACAAGTTCTCCAACCTCTCGCCGCTCACCACCATGCAGCAGACGTTCCCGTATCGCATGGGGAATCCGAGCTACTACGAGACGGAGACCTACCTCGACATCATCGCCAACCTCGAGCGGTTGGACCCGCTCGGCGAAGAGGCGAGGGAGCAGTACGCCCGCTTCAACCGGATGTGGCTCGAAGACCCCTGGCTCCTGCCGGTCCACACGAACCAGCGAATCGAGGTGGCCAACGCCAACGTCAAGGGGTACGACGAGCACTTCGTGACGATCTTCGAGCAGCCGAATCTGGCGAAGGTTTGGCTCGAGGGGTAAACCTTGCTCGCCTACGTCCTCGCCCGCGTTCTGCAGGCGGTTCCCGTTCTTGTGCTGGCGAGCATCGGGGTCTTCCTGATGCTCCGCCTCGTCCCCGGGGACCCTGCAGAACTCCTGGCGGGCCAGGACGCCACCCAGGAGGATGTCGAGCGGCTCCGGGGCCAGCTGGGCCTTGATGACTCGCTCCCCGAGCAGTACATCAGCTGGCTCGGGGACATCTTCCAGGGCGACCTCGGGGTCTCCTTCGCCCGCGGCCTCCCCGTCACCCGCATGCTCCGCACGGCCATCCCGCCGACGCTGGAGTTGACCGTCGCGTCCTACATCGTCGCCGTCGTCGTCGGCATACCCCTGGGGATCCTGGGAGGTATCCGTCCCCGCTCGGGGTGGGACTGGTTGCTCTCCGGCTACACCCTCGTGACGATCGGCATCCCCGGGTTCCTCTTCGGCATCATCATGCTCTGGATATTCAGCGTTCGGCTGGATTGGTTCCCCACGTTTGGTGAGGTGTCCATCCTCGACGACCCCGTGCAATCGCTCCGCCACCTCACCCTGCCCGCGCTCGCAACGGGGGTCGGGGTGGCGGCAGTCCTCGCTCGCTACACGCGCACCACCATTTCCGAAGTTATGGGCAACGACTTCGTCCGTACCGCGCGGGCGAAGGGGCTTGCCGAGAGCCGCGTCGTGGTCCGCCACGCCCTGCGGAACTCCATGATCCCGGTCGTCACGGTCATGGCCCTGCAGGTCGGAGGGCTCCTCGGGGGCGCCGTGATAGTGGAGCAGGTCTTCACTCGCCCCGGCCTCGGCCGCCTGATGGTGAACGCCATCCAGGCCCGCGACTACCTTGTCGTGCAGAGCACGCTCATCATCCTCGTGTCGGTGTTCATCACCGCCAACCTCGCTGCCGACATCGCCTATGGCTTCCTCGATCCCAGGGTGCGCGGACGATGAGCGCGGCCCAGATGGACGCCGAGCTTCAGCTCTCCTGGTGGGGACGCAAGACGCGCGAGTCCCTGTTCTTCGCCACCCTCAACGGCATCATTCACAACCCCCAGGGCGCGATCGCCATCGTCGGGCTCGTGTTGCTGGTTGTCGGGGCTGTTGGCGCGCCCCTCGTCGCCCAGCACGACCCCATCGCCCAGGATGCCGCCGGACGCTTCCTCGCTCCCTCCACGGAACACTGGTTCGGCACCGACGAGCTCCGCCGTGACCTCTTTTCGCGCACCCTCTTCGGGCTGCGCGCCTCCTTCGCGGTGAGCCTGATCAGCGTAGCCATCGGCACGGCCATCGGCGTGACCGTCGGTTTCCTCGCCGGCTTCCTCGGTGGGCTTGCCGAAGCTGCTGCCATGCGCATCGTCGATGCCTTGCTCGCGTTCCCCGGCCTGCTTGCCGCCCTGGCAATCCTCAACATCCTGGGGCCCGGCGTGAGGAGCATCGGCATCGCGATCGCGTTCTTCACCATCCCCGCCTTCGCGAGGCTGGCGCGTGCCCAGATGCTCGCCGAGAAGAACAAGGACTACGTCCTCGCCTCCCAGGCCCTCGGCGCCAGCCCGCAACGCATCATCTTCCGCCACATCGCCATCAACGCCTTCCCGCCCCTCCTCACGCAGATGGCGCTGCTGATGGCGGTGGCCGTGCTCATCACCGCCGCTCTCAGCTTCCTCGGGCTGGGCGACAACCCGCCCGCGCCCTCGCTCGGTGGCCTCCTCAACGTCAGCCGCCAGTACCTGCGCGAGGCCTGGTGGTATGCCGTCTGCCCCGGCGCCGTCTTCGCCCTGCTCCTCTTCTGCCTGAACCTCCTCTCCGACGCGATCAACGAAGCATCGAGCCCGTACCAGAGGCGTCGATGACGGCCATCACGCTGATGGAGCGCCCGCACACCCCAGGAGGAACCTCCCATGCCCGCTGACTCCAGGCCCAACATCGTCGTCATCATGGCCGACCAGCACCGCGCCGACGCGCTCGGCTGCTACGGCAACGACATCATCCGCACGCCCAACATCGACCGCCTCGCGGCCGAGGGCGCGCGTTTTGGCCGGGCCTTCTGCCAGGGGCCGCTGTGCATGCCCGCCCGCTGGTCGCTGCTGACGGGCCGCTACGTCCGCGACCACGGCGTGTTCGAGAACGACTGGGACATGACCCAGGACATCCCCAACCTCGCCCAGCACCTCCAGCAGGCCGGCTACTACACGAGCTGCATCGGCAAGATGCACCTCTTCGCCGACGAGACGCTCGTCTGCGGAAGGCCGGACATGGTCTCCGATCCCAGCGTGACGGCTCGCTATCGAGCGGTCGGTTTCGATGAGCCGCACCCGGGGCCGGAGAAGAACGGGGTCATGGGCCTCGACTGCGAGTACGTGGACCACCTGAAGGAACGGGGCCTCTTCGAGATGTACGGCGAGTGGTTCCACCTGCGCGCCTACCCCAAGAAGACGCGCGACCACCTCGGACTCCCCATGTGGTTCCCCGAGTCAACGCCCCTGCCCAACGACGCCTACCTCGACACGTGGACCGGTCAGCAGGTCGTCGACTGGATCGACGGGTACGACCGCGACGAGCCCTTCTTCCAGTGGGTCGGGTTCCCCGGGCCGCACGAGCCCCACGATGCGCCCAGCGAGTACGTCGACCTCTACCGCAGGACCGAGATCCCCGTCGGCGAGCGCATTCCCCCGCAGGTCCCCGAGTCGGGACCGCTCCACACGCTCATGCGCTGGCTTCAGACGACGGCCCAGTGGGAGGGGCTCACCGACGACATCGTCGAGCTCCTCACCCGTTACTACTACGCCAACATCACCGCTATCGATGACCAGGTCGGGGCCATCGTCGACGCCCTCGAACGCAAGGGCATCCTCGACAACACCTGGATCATCTACACCGCCGACCACGGCGAGATGATGGGCGACCACTGGATGCTCTGGAAGATGCTCTTCTACGAGCAGTCCGCCACCGTTCCCCTCATCATCCGCCCCCCCGCCGGGATGGAGGGGCTCAGCGTCGACGGCATCGTCGAGCACGTGGACGTGACCGCCACGATCGAGGCTCTCACGGGCATCGCGCCGCTCCCCGGCAACGAGGGCAACTCGCTCATCGGCCACGTCGACGGCAGTGGCGCCGGCCCGACCCGCGAGGTCGCGCACAGCGAGAACTACGGGTTCGGCATGTTCGCCACCGACCGCTACAAGCTGGTCGTCTTCGAGGACACGCAGGAGCCGGTCCAGCTCTTCGACTTCCAGGAGGATCCCGACGAGAACTGGAACGTGGTCGCGGATCCGGCCTATGCGGACGTGATCGAGCAGATGATGCAAGACCACGTCCGCCCGTTCTTCGAGACACCGCCGCAGCGGCCGGCAAAGGGCATCTGGGAGGTCCAGGCCGGGCGCTACGAAGGCAATCGCCACCTGGCGGTGCGGAATCCCCGCTAGCGGCTGGTGCTCTCCTCCGGCGTGAGCGGGGTCACTCCGGGGATATTCGCTTTTCGTGTAGGCTCCCGGCACGTTTCCGACGTGTCTGGGAGGCCTGTGCATGGCCGCGAAACTCCGCCTCTATCGCCGTCCGGCCATCATCCTTGCAATAACCGCCATCGGCGCGGCCGCCATCTTCCTTGGCCGTCCCGCCATTGCCCAGGCCGCCGCCGTCGACGGCGAAACCGAGTTCGTCCTCAACACCTTCGCCTTCCTCATCTGGGGCGCGCTCGTGATGTGGATGTGCGCCGGATTCACGATGCTCGAGTCCGGCTCCGTCCGCACCAAGAACGCCTCGATGATCTGCCTGAAGAACATCGGCATCTACTCGATCGCCGGCCTCGCCTATTTCGTCATCGGCTACAACCTCATGTACGTCGACGTCGTCGGCGACTTCATCGGTTCCTTCAACCTGCTCTACCAGGCCTCCGACGTTGAGCTCGCCCTCCTCGAAGGCGAAGCCACCGCTGACGCCGTCCTCGCGGACGAGTCCTACGCGACCATGTCCGACTGGTTCTTCCAGATGGTCTTCGTGGCAACCGCCGCCTCGATCGTCTCCGGCGCGCTCGCCGAGCGGGTCAAGATGTGGCCGTTCTTCTTCTTCACCCTCGCCCTCACCGCCGTCATCTACCCGATCGTCGGCGCCTGGACGTGGGGCGGCGGCTGGCTCGCCGACCTCGGCTTCCAGGACTTTGCCGGCTCGACCATCGTGCACGGCGTCGGCGGCTGGGCCGCGCTCGCGGGCATCCTCGTCGTGGGCCCGCGGCTCGGGAAGTTCCGCGCCGACGGCAGCGTCCGGCCGACGCCGCCCTCGAACGTCCTGGTCGTGACCCTCGGCGTCTTCATCCTCTGGCTCGGCTGGTTCGGCTTCAACGGAGGCTCGCAGCTCGCCCTCGCCAGCACCCTCGACGCCGTCTCCATGAGCCATGTGCTCGTCAACACGAACCTCGCCGCTGCCGCCGGAGTCATGGCCGCCCTCGCGATCTCGCGCTTCGTCCTCCGCCGGATCGACCTGATCGCCGGGCTCAACGGCGCCATCGCCGGGCTGGTCTCCATCACCGCCGGCCCCCAGATCACCGAACACTGGTGGGCCATCATCATCGGCGCCATCGGCGGCGTGATCTGCACGCTCGGCATCAAGGCCCTGGAGAAGCTCAAGCTCGATGATGTCGTCGGCGCCGTTCCCGCCCACCTCTTCGCCGGTATCTGGGGCACGCTCGCCGTCTGCATCGCCGCCGGCGGCGACTTCGGCGCGCAGATCGCGGGCATTGCCGCCATCGGCGCCTTCGTGTTCGTGGTTTCGTTCGTGCTCTGGCAGGCCCTGGCCCTGACGGTGCAGGCGCGAGTCACGCCGGAAGTCGAGGAGCTCGGCCAGGACGCCGGCGAGCTCGGCATCGAGGCCTATCCCGAGTTCGTCGTCATGCCCGAGGATTTTCCCTCTCCGGGGGAGGCGCGGGACATGGCAACGACGACCGTCATCTACGAACGCGTGCGCGCCATCGCCTATCGCTTCCGTTCCTCCCGCCCGCAATAGGGCTCCGGGAACGAGCCGGACTGAGCGCCACCCCGGATCGCGTCCGCCGGAGCCGGACATGCGTTGCACATGTGCTAATGTGGAACGCATGTCCAAGATGATTCAGATCCGCAACGTGCCCGATGACGTGCATCGGGAGGCGAAGGTCCGCGCCGCCCGTGCCGGCATGACCCTCTCTGCCTACCTGCTGCGTCAGCTCGAACGTGCCCTCGAGGCGCCCGACATCGAAGAACTGATGGAGAGAATAGGGTCGTTGGAGCGTATCCAGACTACCGAGACTGCTGCCGAGATCATTCGGGCGGAACGTGACGCGCGGTGATCATCGCCGACGCCTCCGTGGTGGTCGACATGTTCATTGGCCGTGGGGGGGTGGCGGGCGACGAGCTGCGCGAGCGCCTCGCAAGTGGGGAGTTGGTGAGCGCTCCCCACTTGCTGGATGCTGAGGTCGCTCAAGCCTTCAGGCGCTTGTCGATGCAGCGAGAGATGACGGTCAGCAGGGCCACGAACTGCTTGCGGGAGCTGGCGGTCCTCCCGATCACGCGGTACGCCCACGGGTGGCTCCTGCCCCGTGCCTTCGAGCTACGCGACAACGTGACCATCTACGACGGCCTCTACCTCGCTCTTGCCGAAGCGCTCGATGCCCCCTTCCTGACGTGCGACTCGGCGCTCTCCGATGTGCCCGCGTGCCACGCCCGGGTGGAGGTTCTGGGCGCGGCCAGCTAGTAGCGCCCCGCCCCGTCAGGCCGCTTACACCCGCCTCCCCGAACCCAATCATGCTGGCCGTGTAGCATTGCCGCGTCAGGGAGGCCATAGACCGTAATGCTGAGATTCGCCGAAGAGATCATTCTGCTCCTGCTCCGCGACGAGGACGGGACCTTCGTCCACGTCCCCAACTGGTCGATGGACCGCGCCATCGCCGGCGCCGTGCTCATGGACCTGGCGATGGAGAACCGCATCGATACCGACCTCGAGAACCTCATCCTGGTCGACTCCACACCTCTTGGCGACAGCCTCCTCGACCCCACCCTCGCCGACATCGCCGCCGACGAAACCCGCGATCCCCGCTACTGGGTCGAGCAAGTCGCCCAGCGCGCCCCCGAGCTTCGCGAAGAGGCGCTGAAGCGCCTCGTCGACGGCGGCATCCTCGAGCGCCAGGATGATCGCTTCCTCTGGGTCTTCCGCTCGCGCCGCTACCCCATGGTCGATGGCAAGGCCGAGCGCGAAGTGAAGCTGCGCATCATGGGCATCCTCTTCAGCGAGGAAATCCCCGACCCGCGCGACGTCGTCATCATCTGCCTCGTCGACGCCTGCCGTATCTTCCGCGAGCTTCTCTCCAAGCGTGAGCTGGAGCAGGTCACGCCCCGCATCGAGCAGGTTCGCAAGCTCGACCTCATCGGTCAGGCCATGGCCCAGGCCATCCGCGACATCGAGGTCTGGATCACGACCGCCCAGATCGAAGGGCGGATGCTCTACTAGACAAGGGGCAGCCCACGACCACGCCGCGGGACGAACTGATCGACCACTGGCTCCGGGAAGAGCAGGAGCCGTTCACCGGCTGGGACTTCTCCCACCTCCACGGCGGCATGGACGAAGGCCGCGAGCCCTGGTCGTACCTCGACCGCGCCGCCGAGCTCATGGCGCGCTCCCAGTCCGTGCTCGACATGGATACCGGTGGCGGCGAGAAGCTGCTGAGCCTGCGCGACCACTGGCCCGCGAGGGTTGTCGCCACCGAGGACTACCCGCCGAACTTCGAGCTGGCTTCCGGACGGCTGTCACCCCGGGGCGCGACGGTCGTCCGCGTGGCGCTCTCCGACACAGCGTCCATGCCGTTCGCGAACGGCGAGTTCGACCTCGTCCTGAACCGGCACGCCGCCTTCAACCCGCCGGAGGTCGCCCGCATCCTCGCGGTGGGCGGCTCCTTCCTCACGCAGCAGGTGCACGGCATGTGGGCCTGGGATCTGCAGGCCGCCTTCGATGCCGCCCCACAGTGGCCCGACGCAACCCCGGAGAAGTACGCGCCCCTGCTCGAAGCGGCCGGTCTGGCCATCGAGACCCTTGAGGAGTGGGAGGGCCGCCTGGTCTTCGCCGACGTGGGCGCAATCGTCTACTACCTGAAGGCCACTCCCTGGGAAGTTCCCGGCTTCACCGTGAGCACCCACCTCCCGTACCTGCTCGCCCTGCAGGAGCGACTGGAAGCGGGCGAGGAGCTGGGATTCCACGCGGCGAAATACCTCATCGAGGCCCGCAAGCCGTAGCCCTGGCCGGAGTCAGTCGCGGGCCCAGCGCGCGAGCGCCCTGTCCGGGTTCGCCAGCTCCTTGACCGACTCGTAGTACCAGTCCTGCCACCCCTCGCGCGGCAGTCCCGTGAACAGCATCAGGTTGAGCGGGTAATGCTCACTGTCGGTCACGCGGCGGAAGTCGTCGCGGAACAGGAACGTCGGCTTGCCCAGCGCGATCGCCATCCCCAGCTCCACCATGACGCCTTCATCCGGCGGCGCCCCGTTCACGACCGCGAAAATGGCGTCCGCCTCGCGCACGTCCTCGAAGTCCGCCTGCCCGATGCGCCACGCCCAGTCCGGCTGCGCCCGGTCGACCTGGTTATTCCGCGCAAACGGCTCCCACACCTCCAGCCCCAGCCCCTCCAGCGCCCCGACGAGCTGCGGCAGCAGCAGCGTCTTCTGCTGCTCCGAGAACCCGTACGGGCTCGCGAGGTAGATCGTCTTGCGGCCTTCAGAGCTTGTCATCGCCGTTTTGCGGCAGCGTCGGACACGGCGAGGCAGCGATCCTCATCTGGACCGCTGCCTGCGGAGTGGTGGTCCGGAAGCGCCTAGACCGGGACCGCGATCTTCGCGAACTCGCCGCTCAGGTCGGCCGGGCCGCGGTAGAGCGCCTGGAACTCGCGCGTCTGGATGTACCACTGCCCGTCGATGCGCGTGTACGTGTCCACGTAGCAGATCGAGTTCATCGAGCGCGAGCCGTCGGCCATGTTCAGGAACTCGCCCATGTACCAGCGGCCCCGCGCCGTGTCGCCCGTCACGTCGTCGACGACGCCCGAGTACACGTGCATGTAGACGTTGGGGATGCTGCCCATGATCTGTGTCCAGAGCGGCACCATTACCTCGCGGCCCTTGTGGACCTCGCCTACGTTCCACTCGCCGTCCGGCGCCCAGGTCTGGCCCCACGCCTCGGCATCGAAGCGGTTGACCGCATCGACGTAGCGCTCGGCCACCATGCGGATGGCGGTGTAGTCCTCGACTGTTGGCTTACCCATTGCGTTTCTCCTGTTTGGTTTCGCCCTGCGCGCGCTGCGCCAGCGGGCCGCTGTTGATCGTGCTATCGCCGCTCGTAGGGGTAGAAGGATCCCTCCAGTTCGGCGCTGAAGAGCACGTAGTGCTCTCGCAGCGCGAAGCGCCACTCCCCGTTGATACGCACAACATTGTCTTCGTACAGGGTCAGGCCGGTCAGGGGTGTAGCCTCGCCCCGCTGGACGTACTCCGTGTGGTACCACCGTGCCTTGGCTGTGTCGCCCTCGACGCGCTCAACGACGCCGGAGGTGACGGACATGAGAACCTCCATCCCCTCCACTGACATGTCCCAGAAGCGGGCCAGCGCGTTGTGGCCGCGGGGCGGATCGTCGCGCCCGTAATCGAACACGCTTTCCGGCGCCCACGTCGCCAGCCATGCGTCCTGGTCGCGGCGGTTGACGGCGTCGACGTAGCGCTCGGCGAGCTGGCGAATGGCGCTGTACTCATCCGGCATGGGACGCGCAATGCTACAGGGTTCGCGCCTCCGTTGGGGTGGTGGGGAGGCGTCAGTCGCCGGCGTGCTCGGGGAAGGCCTCGTTCGCGCCTTCGCGCAGTTCTTCGTCCGAAACCGCCGCCATCTCCGAGATCAGCGACCACTCGTGCCCGAAGGGATCGCGCAGCCGCCCGTAGAGGGCGCCCCAGAACTGCCGCTCCAGGGGCATCGTCACCTCCGCGCCCGCCGCCACCGCCCGCTCCCACAGCGTCTCGGCGTTCTCCACCGAGAGGTGGATTGTGACCGGGCTCCCGCCCAGCGCCTCGGGTGTTGTCCCCTGTTGGGGACTCTCGGCGAAGTCGTCCGAGAGCATGATCAGTCCGCCGTTCACCGCCACCTCCGCGTGCATCACCTTCTGCCCATCCGGCGTCAGCGCGCGCTCGATCTCCTCTGCGCCGAACGCCTCCACGTAGAACGCGATGGCCGCCGCCGCGTCGCTCACCGTCAGGTAGGGCGCGAGGGGCGGGTAGGGACGGGACTCTGACTCTGCGGACACCGATGCGCCTCCGCCGCGCAGTCTAGCGGCGCGACTTGGACACCGCCGCCGCGAGCAGGCACGATCGCCCCCACTTCCTTCCACGAGGCCCATATGAGCACCACCCCACTCGAAATCCTCCGCACCGGACTCACCTCGATGCACGCCCTCCTCGACGAGGCCATCGGCGACATGACGCTCGAGCAGCTCAACTTCCGCCCGGCCGAGGGCGGCCTGAGCCCCTTCTTCAGCCTCTGGCACTACGTCCGCACCGAGGACAACATCGTCAACTTCATCGCGCAGGGCAGGCCCACCGTCTGGCTCGAGGGCGGCTACGACCAGCGCTTCGGCCTCCATCGCACCTCCCAGGGCACGGGCATGCCCGAGGAGGAGGCGAAGGCCATGGTCCTGAACGACCTCGAAGGCTGGCGCGAGTACCAGCCCCGTGTCTGGCAGGCCACCGACGACTACCTCGCCACCATGTCGCCCGACGAGTTCGACACCCGCACCGTCACCATCAAGCCGCTCGGGGAGATGTCGCTCTGGCAGGGCCTGAACGGCGTCTGCCTGAGCCACGGTTACCGCCACGTGGGCGAGATCGAATACGCGCGCGGCATCCTCGGCCTCGGCGGCCTGACGATCTAGCGGCCGCTACGAGTCCTCCTCGTCCTGACCGCGCTGCTCGATGACGGCGATGCGCCGGTCGAGGCTGCGCAGCGAGTAGCGGATGATCGCCATCGTCACAAAGAAGTCGAACCACAGCATCACCGCGCCCACGATCATGAAGGCGTCCTGGATGATCTGGTGGTTCACGAGGATGGCGGCGAGGATGAAGGCGATGCCCACCCCCGAGAGGAGCGAGGGCACCACGATGAGCGCGCCGCCGACCGTTCGCCGCACCGTCATGCGCCGTCCCCCAGCCGGGCGCTCTCCTGCGCGAGCAGCCCCAGCCCCATCGGCCCCATCGCGAGGGCCTCGCGGTGGAACGTGGTCAGGTCGAACGCGTCGCCGAGGCTCCGGCGCGCCTCTTCCCGCGCCGCCAGCCAGTAGCGCTCCCCGACCTTGTAGCTGATCGCCTGCCCCGGGAGCCCGAGGTAGCGGTCGATCTCGCTCGCGATGAAGTCGGGCGGGAAGTGGCTCCTCGTCCTCGCGAACTCGTCGCCCAGCACCGGCGTCCAGACCTCCCCGGGGTGGAACGGCTGTCCATCCGGGATGGCAAGCTCCAGGTGCATCCCGATGTCGATGATGACGCGAACGGTCCGCAGCGCCTGCGAGGCCAGCAGCCCCATCCGGTAGTCGGGGACCTCCAGGTAGCCAAGCTCGCCCATGAGGCGTTCGGCGTACAACGCCCAGCCTTCGACGTAGCCCGAGCAGTCGCCGATCAGCCGCTGGAAACGCGACAGGTCGAGCAGGCGCGTGTTACCGCGTTCGAGGTGGTGCCCCGGGACGCCCTCGTGGTATGCAATCGAGACCTCGCCCCAGAGCGGGAAGCGCGTCTTCCCGCCCGTCGGGTACCACGTCCGCCCCGGCCGCGAGAAGTCCTCGGACGGGCTCGTGTAGTACATCGCCAGCGCGCCGCCCGGAGGCGCGATCATCGCCTCGAGGCGCTGCAGCTTCTCGGGAATGTCGAAGTGCGTGCCGTTCAGGTCCGCGATCGTCTGCTCCTGCAGGTCCTGCATCCACTGCCGGAACGGCTCGACCCCCTCGATGGCGCGGTCCGGATCCGTTTCGAGCACTTCTTTGGCCGCTTCGACGCCCTCGCCCGGCGCGATCTCCTCAGCCGCCTCCTCCATCTCGCGCTGGATGCGGTGAATCTCGTCCCAGCCCCACGCGTAGGTCTCGCGCAGGTCGAGATCGCAGCGGTTGTAGGAGCGCGAGTAGCGGGCGTACCGCTCCTCGCCCACGCCGTCCCGTTCGATGGCCTGGGGGAGGTAGGTGTCGCGCAGGAAGACGCCGAAGGAGCGGTAGCTCTCCGCGGCCGCGACGGCCGCGGCGTCAAGGTCGCGACGCAGCCCTTCGGACACGTTCCCCGAGCGCCCCACGAACTCCGCGAAGAAGCCACCGTCGCCGTTGCCGGACCAGGTCTCGCACTGCTTCACGCACGCCTCGACCTGCCGCCGGGCGGCGGTGCGGCCCCCTGCCAGCCCCGCCTCCAGCGTAGTGCGGTAACCGGCCAGCGCTTCCGGAAGCCGCGCGAGCCGCCGCGCGATAATCGACCAGTCCGACTCGCCCTCTGTGGGCATGAGGTCGAACGTGCTCCGGAGCCCCTGCATCGGCGATGCCAGCACGTTGAGTCCCGCGAGGTAGTCCCCCGTCTCGTGCAGCTCGGCGTCGACCGTGAGCGCCTCGCGCATCACCTCCCGCAGGATGCGGTCGCCGTCCGCTTCGTCCGTCAGCTCTTCGAGCTTCGCGAGCGTGTCCCGCGTGAGCCTGTCGCGTGCCTCGAACCCCTCGACCGAGTAGTCCGTGAGCTCGTCCTCGTGCCCGGCGATGCCGAGGCTCGTGGCGGCGTTGGGGTGAAGCGCCGCGAGTTCCTCGACGTACGTGTCCCCGAGATCGGTGATCGCTGACATTAGCGTTCTAGCTTGCCACTCCGCCGCCCGCCCCGCGAGGGATCGCGCGTGGGCATACTGTTCCCCGCCCCCCAGTTGTCGACCGCGACGAGCCGGTCGAGCGGCTGACGGCGCTGCTCCCGCTGCTCCCGGCGCTGCAGATCCTCGGGCAGCGACTCGACCGGCCCCGGATACCCGATCGCGAACACGACCAGTACCCGCAACTCCTCGGGAGCGCCGAAGACATCGCGGACCGCCGCCTCGTCGAACCCCGCCATGGGGTGCGCGATTAGCCCGAGCGCGGTCGCCTGCGCCATCAGGTTCCCTGCGGCGATGCCCGCGTGGAACGACCAGAGCGCGCGTTCTTCGCCGTACGACTCGGCGTGCTCGTGGTCCGGTACGGAGCCCAGCGCGACGAGGAGGGGCGCCGCCGGCGCCCAGTTCCGGTTGCCCTCGGAGAGAGCGGCAACGAGCTTGTCGCGCGCTGCCTCCGCCTGCGCCACCAGCAGCCGCGCCGACTGCACGTTGCCGTGGCTGGGCGCGACCGACACCGCCCGCCAGAGCAGTTCCTGCGTCTCCGCCGCAACCGCGCGGGGGTCGAACGCGCGTCGCGCCCGCCTTCCCGACAGCGCCTCAATGAGCTCCGCCATGCACCCTCCGGCGCGCGATCGTGCCACCCTCCCGCCCCCGGTGCTAGGGTGAAGCGCCATGCCGACCTTCATCGGGCTCGACCTCGCGTGGACCTCCCACCGCGAGAGCGGCATCTGCTGGTTCGAAGGCGAGACGCCCGACGACCTCCGCTGCACGCGCCTCGAAGCCGCCGTGTGCGATACGGAGCGGCTTGTCGGCGAACTGGCGGCTGTCGAGGGGCCCGTGGTCGTCACCATCGACGCGCCCCTCCTCTACACCGCCGAACGCTGGGCCGAACGTGAGGTTGCGCGTCGATTCGGTCGCTACAAGGCCTCGCCCCACCAGGCGCACTACGCCGTGCGGCAGGGCTACACCGCCGGCATCGACCTCGGCGAGGCGCTCGCCGAGCGCGGCTTCGTGCTCGACCCTGCCCCGCTGCTGCGCGGCGAGAGCGGTCGGTACGCCGTCGAGGTCTTTCCCCACACGGTCCACGTGCGTCTCTTCGGCCTCAGCGAACGCCTGCCCTACAAGCCGAAGGGCGGCCGCAGTGTCGCCTTCCGCCGCGAGGTCATGCGCCAGTACCAGTGCCACCTGCGGGAGGTGCTGGAGCGCGAGGCGCCGGGCGTCCTCGACAACGAGAAGGTCCGGCGAATCCTCGCGCCCGAGACTGCGATGGGTGCGAAGGGAGCAGCGCTCAAACGCCTCGACGATACCCTCGACGGTCTGACCTGCGCGCTCGCCGCGTGGCTCCTGTGGAGGGAGCCCGATCGCTGGGAGACGCTCGGCGACCTGACCGGCTACATCGTCGCCCCGCGCGCTCCCGACGAGCGCGCGCCGCTGGCCTGACTCGCTACATCCGCTCCGGAGCCGTCATGCCCATCAGGTCCAGCACGCGGCCGAGCGCGATCTTCGCGGCCAGCACCAGCCGCAGGCGTGACGCCGTCAGCGCCGCGTCGTCCGTGATCACCTTCAGGCTGGGGTCGCCCTGCTGCCGGAAGGCGTCGTTGAAAGCGTGGAACGAGGTCGCGAGCTCCATGCCGTAGTGCGCGAGGTGCTGGGGTTCGTAGGTCGTCGCGACCAGCTCGATCACCTCCGACAGGCGCAGCATCTCCCGCACGAGCGCCAGCTCGTGCGGCGCCGTCAGGAGCGCGACGTCCCCGCCCTCGGGCGTGTGTCCCTCGCCCGCTGCCCGGTCCAGGATGCTCGCCAGCCGCGCATGTGCGTACTGGATGTAGTACACGGGATTCTCGTTCGACTGCTTCACCGCGAGGTCCAGGTCGAACTCCATCTGCGAGCTGGGCGCCCGCAGCAGGAAGAAGAAGCGGGCGGCGTCCGGCCCCACTTCTTCGACAAGCTCGTCGAGGGTGATGATCTCGCCGCCCCGCTTCGAGAGCCGCACGATCTCGTCTCCGCGCTTCAGCGTCACCAGCTGGTAGAGGAGGAGGTGGAGGGCGTCGCCCTTTCCGGTGACCGCCTCCGTCCCGACCTCCAGGCGCGAGACGTGCCCGTGGTGATCCGCCCCCCAGACGTTGATCACCTGGTCGAAGCCCCGCCGCAGGAACTTGTCGTAGTGGTAGGCGATGTCGCTTGCGAAGTAGGTTGGGCGCCCGTCGGACCGGACGACCACGTTGTCCTTGTCCTCGCCGAGGTCGCTCGACGTCAGCCAGAGCGCGCCCTCGCGCTGGGCGAGGTGGCCGTGCTCGCGCAGGATCGCGAGGGCCGCGTCATACGCCGAGGCGTCACCGTCCGCGGTGGGCTCGTAGAGCGACCGCTCGCTGAACCAGCGGTCGTAGGTCGTGCCGAACGCGTTCAGCGTGTCCCGGATCTGCTCGACGATGAGCTCAACGCCCATCTCCCGGACGCCCGCCGCGGGTGGCTCGCCCGGCGCCGCGAGGAAGCGGTCGCCCTCGCGCTCCCGCATCTGCGTGGCCAGGTCGACCATGTACTCGCCCGGATAGCCGCCCTCGGGAAGGGGCACGTCGCGACCGTGCTGCTGCTGGTAACGGGCGTACAGCGTCTCGGCGAACACGTCCGTCTGGGTGCCCGCGTCATTCACATAATACTCGCGCTCGACCTCGTACCCCGCCGCCGCCAGCGCCGACGCGAGCGTGTCCCCGATGGCCGCCCCCCGGCCGTTCCCCACGTGTAGCGGCCCGGTCGGATTCGCCGAGACGAATTCGAGCTGCACCCGCTTCCCCCGACCGATCGTGCTGTCGGCGAACGCCGCACCCTGCTCGATGACGCGGTTGACCTCGCCCTGCACGAAGTGCTCGGCCAGGCTCAGGTTGATGAAGCCGGGCGGCGCGACGTGCGGCGCGTCGATAACGTCGTTGGCGGGAAGGTGCTCGGCGATCGCCTCGGCGATGGCCAGCGGCGGCATCATCGCCGAGCGCGCGAGGCGCAGGGGGAGGGAGCTGGCGTAGTCGCCGTGGCTCGCGTCGCGAGGCCGCTCGACGAGCTCGTCCGGCAGTGCGACGTCCGGAAGGCTGCCCGCTTCGATCGCCGCCCGGGTCGCCCCCGCGACGAGCGCCCCCACGCGGTCCCGCAGTGTCGTGGTGTCAGTCACCGGCTAAGCGTATCGCCTTGCGCCCAACGGGGGGAGCCGCGCCCTACAGGTCGAACGGGAACTGGTGGCGCTGCGCGAGCTCGGACAGTTCCCCCACGGCCGCCTGGGCGTGTTCCACGACCTCGGGCGGATAGCCGTACTTCAGCCGGTGCTCCTCGAACTCGTCCGCATCGAGCAGCTCGATCGTTCCGCCTGCCCGCACCGTCACGTCGAGGTCGAGATCGATGTACCGGATCTCGCCGTCCTCGAACTCGGGCGGCGTGGTGACGTTGCAGTACCAGAGCGCCGTTTCCTCGCCGGGCTCGGCCAGGCGGAAGACGTTGTACCAGCGGTCCCGCCAGAAGTGGACGTAGCTCTCGTAGCGGGAGCGGAACTCGCCGCGGCTCGTGAAGATTGGGCTCCCCGCGGAGGCGTGCGCCTGCACGAGCGACCCGTCGTCCGAAAGGACGCGCAGGTGCTGGATCCAGTGCGCCTCGCCGTCGTACTTGGTGACGCGCAACAGGAGAGGGTCGCCGCGGGCGATGGGGGCGCCGTTCATGCTTCGATCATACCGCGCCGCAACGACCTTCGACCGGGCGCTTACGTGAAGCGGGGGACGTATCGGCTAGGTCGTGTAGACGAGCCCCAGGACCGTGCCGGCGATGATGGCCACCGCGCCCAGCGCGATGGCCAGGACGATATCGGACGGGCTGAACTCCGCCCGCGCGTCCGTGTGCGCCGGCGCGACTTCTGGCGTTTCCTGTTCGGCGTCGCTCATGACGTGCTCCCGCGCACATTGTGCGTCGCGTCCGCCGTCCGCGCACCCTCGAAGGGCGCCCAAACTTGCTCGGGTGACATGAGTGGGCCACGCTCGACGGAGCGCGTCCGCGAGTGGCGCCAGGTGGAGCTGGTATGACGAGTGACGGCAGCATGGCGGATCTGGTCATCGACGCGAGAAGCGTCACGAAGACGTATGACACCGGTGAGGTGCAGGTCCAGGCGCTGCGTGGCGTCGACCTCCAGGTGCCGAGGGGCGAGATGGTCGCCGTCATGGGCCCCTCCGGCTGCGGCAAGACGACCCTCCTGAACTGCCTCTCCGGGCTGGACGCCTTCGATGACGGCCAGGTGCTCATCAACGGTGAGGACATCGCACGCATGGCCGACAACGAGAAGACCGAGTTCCGCGCGCAGGGCATGGGCTTCGTCTTCCAGACCTACAACCTTCTGCCCGTCCTCTCCGCCGTCGAGAACGTCGAGCTGCCCCTCATCGTCTCCGGTACGCGGCCCCGCCAGGCGCGCGAGCTCGCCCTCTCGGCGCTGGAGCGCGTGGAGCTGCGCCAGTACGCGGAACACCGTCCGGCGCAGCTCTCCGGGGGTCAGCGCCAGCGCGTGACCGTCGCCCGCGCCGTCGTCAACAGCCCCTCCATCGTCTGGGCCGACGAGCCCACCGGCGCCCTCGACTCGACCACCGCCGGCGGCATCATGGACCTCCTCGTCGAGTTGAACGCGAACGCGAACCAGACGCAGGTCATCGTCACCCACGCTCCCGAGGTGGCCGCCCGCTGCCACCGCACCATCTACATGGCCGACGGCCTCATCGAACGCGAAGAGGCGATCCGTCCCCTCGCCGGGTCTCCCGCGTAAGGCTCCATGGAAGAACTGTTCGGCGTCTCCATGAACACGATCGCCGGGGTGGTGGTGGCAATCACCGCCTTCATCTTCCTGCTGCTGGCCTTCGTGGCGGTGCGCAACCCCGTGATGTTCAAGACGGGCCTGCGCAACATCCCCCGCCGGCGCGCCCAGACCACGCTCATCATCTTCGGCCTGATGCTGGCGACCGTGATCATGACCGTCGCCTTCGGCACGGGCGACACCGTGTCGAGCACCGTCACCGACGACATCTACGAGCTCACCGGCGAGACCGACATGCTCATCGTCTGGGATGAGGAAGGCAGCCCGCGCCCCGAGGACGAGCGTGTCATTCCCCTCGAGGAGGTTGCCGCCTGGGAGGAGCGATTCGCCGACGACCCCGACATCGACGGCTTCCTGCCGATCCTCCTGGAGACGCTCCCCGTCATCAACACGGCCACCGGGTTGAACGAGGCCGGCGCCACCATCGTCGCCTACGACACCGAGGCGGCAGGGCCGTTTGGCTCGCTCCGGGACCTTGACGGGAACGTGGTCACGGTCAGCGGCAACGAGATCGTCGTCAACGAAGACCTTGCCGGCGAGATCGATGCGGAGGTCGGGCAGACGCTCGTGCTGCTCCTTGGCGGCTACCCGGTCGAGGTCGTCGTCTCGGCGATCGCGCCCAACAGCTTCCTCAGCGGCACCTTCAACGTCGGCGCCTCCGAGTTCCCGGGTGGCACGGTCAGCTTCGACTTCCTCTCCGAGATCCTCGAGTTGGACGGGATTGCCTATGCCGTCGTCGTTACGAACGCGGGCGGCGTGCGCGACGGGCTGGAGCGCTCCGATGTGGTGGAGGAGAAGCTCAACGAGGTCATCGACGGCACGCCGTATGAGGTCCAACCGCTGAAGAAGGACGCGATCGAGATCGCGAAGCTGGTTGGCAGCCTCTTCACCACCATCTTCATCATCTTCGGGCTCTTCTCGATCGCCGCCGGCATCCTCCTCATCTTCCTCATCTTCATCATGCTCGCGGCCGAGCGGAAGCCGGAGATGGGCATGGCCCGCGCGGTCGGCGCCAAGCGCCGCCACCTCGTCGAGTCCTTCCTCGCCGAGGGCATGGGCTACGACCTCGGCGCCGCCATCGTCGGCCTCGTGGCGGGCGTCTTCGTGACGTTCGGCATGGTCGCGCTCATCAACGCCTTCGCCGAATCGGGCCTGGGGCTGGAGCTGCGGACGAACCTCACGCCGCGCAGCCTCGTCGTCGCCTTCTGCCTGGGCGTGATCTCGACCTTCATCATCATCTTCCTCGCGGCGGTGCGCGCGAGCCGTCTCAACATCGTCTCCGCCATCCGCGACCTGCCCGAGCCAATCGCCATGAATCCGGAGGCAGCCACCTGGCGCGGCTACGCACGCGCGGTGCTCAACGCAGCGGTTGCCGGCGGCGCCATCGCCGTCAGCGTGTTCGCGCTCTACCGGCTCCCGGACCTTGCGCCCCTGCTCACGATCGCCCTGATCTTCGGGCTCATCGGTCCCTACGTGTACGTCCTGCGCCGGCACAACTTCGGCGCGCCCCGCCACGAGCGTATCGCCGGACAGCGCATACCCCTCTGGCCGTTCCTGCTCGTCCCCCTCATCCCCTTCTACCTCGTCGCCCTCCTCATCGTTCGCATCATGCGCGACCGCGATCCGACCGTCGGCCTCCCGCTCATCGTCCTCGGCATCCTCGTGCCGCCCGTCGGACTGTTCCTGGTGGCCTCCCAGGATCGCGATCGTCCCATCGCCTGGGGAGCCGGATTTGGGGTCGTGGGGCTGGGCCTCGCCGCCCTCTTCATGGAGTGGGCCTTCTCCTCCGACAGCTACTTCTTCTTCGCCGCCGGCATCTCGCTGGCCTTCGGCTGGGCGGCCTTCACGCTCCGTTACTTCCGCATGCAGGAGCGTGTCTCGTTCACGATCCTTGCCGGCCTGCTGCTCGCCTTCTGGTACGTGTCGCCCGCCGGCGCGCTCGACTTCATCATCGGCGACCTCGAGGGCGGCCCCGAGCTCTTCTTCCTCAGCGGCATCGTCATGGTCGCCTGCGGCACCTTCCTCGTCGTCTACAACGCCGATATCCTGCTCCCGCCCATCGCCACCCTGGGGGCGCGGCTGGGACGCATCGTGCCCGCCGTCAAGACCGCCGTCGCCTACCCGCTCACGGCCCGCATGCGCACCGGCATGACGATCATGATGATCGGCCTCATCACCTTCTCCCTCGTCATGTTCTCCACCGTCAACGACAACTTCGACAACATCTTCCTCTCCGATGATGCGAAGGGCGGCTTCGACACGATCGTCTTCGTGAACAGCAACAACCGCACGGATGACCTTGTCGCGACGCTGCAGCAGAACGGCGTCGATACCACGCCCATCGTCGCCGTGAGCGAGCAGCGCATCGCCTCCGCGGGGGAGACGGAGATATTCGTCGATGCCCCGTCCGGTCCGGGCGTTGCCGGCACCTACACCGTCATCGGCGCCGACGCCGCCTTCTTCGCCACGAACGAGTTCGAGCTCAAGCGCCGCGCCGCCGGCTACGCGACTGACGAAGAGGTCTGGGCCGCGGTCGCCGCCGATCCCACCCTTGCCGTCATCCCCGGCAACCTGACCGGCGAGGGGGGCGACTTCTCCGAGTTCGACCTGCTCAGGCTCGACCCCGCGCTTGTGGGTGTGGGTTTCGAACCGTTCACCCTGCACCTCCACGCGCCCGGCACCGACCTCAACACCACCGTCACCGTCATCGGACAGATGGACGACCCCGCGGACATCTTCTGGACCGCCATCGTCGTGCAGCGCGACACCGTCGTCGCCGCCTTCCCCGACTCCGACTCCCAGCGCTTCGTCCTGAAGACCCGTGACGGGATCGATCAGGAGGCCTTCGCCAAGGCCATCGAGTCGGGCCTGCCCCAGGCCTCGGCCGAGTCGTTCCAGAAGTTGCTCGACGACCAGCGCGCCGCCTCGCAGGGCTTCCTCCTGCTCTTCCAGGGATTCATGGGGCTCGGCCTCATCATCGGCATCGCCGCCCTCGGCGTAATCGCCTTCCGCGCCGTCGTCGAGCGCCGCCAGCAGATCGGCATGCTCCGCGCCATCGGCTACCAGCGCTCGATGGTCGCCCTCAGCTTCGTCTTCGAGTCAGGCTTCGTCGCCCTCTCCGGGATCATCCTGGGGGCCGTCCTCGGGGTCTCCCTCTCCTGGGTCCTCTTCACCTCGGGCGGCATCGGCGAGGCATCGGAGGGCGCGGACTTCATCGTTCCCTGGCTCCAACTTATCGTCATCTGCGGAATCGCCTTCGGAGCCTCGATGATCATGACCTGGTTCCCCGCCCAGAGCGCCTCGCGCGTCGCCGTCGCCGAGGCCCTCCGCTACGAATGAGCGCGGCGAACGACCGCCCCGAGCTGCGCGGTACGCAGCTCTTCGACCTCACCGGGCGCGTCGCCATCATGACGGGCGCCGGGCGCGGCCTCGGCCGCACGATGGCCCTCGCGCTGGCCGCCGCCGGCGCTGATCTGGCTCTTGCCAGCCGCACCGGCTCGGAGCTTGAGTCGCTTGTCGAAGAGGTGGAGGCGCTTGGCCGGCGCGCCATCGCCGTTCCCACCGACGTCACCTCCCCGGAGGCGTGCGAAGCGATGGTGGCCGCCGCCCTCGAGGGGCTCGGCCGGCTCGACATCCTCGTGAACAACGCCGGCACCAATGTTCGCAAGCCGGCCCTCGAGCTGACCCCGGACGAATTTGACTCTGTGCTCCAGGTCAACCTGAAGGGCTACTACAACGGCGCCCGGGCAGCGGGCGGCCACTTCGTCGCGCAGGGCTCCGGGAAGCTCATCAACGTCTCCAGCATCCTCGGCAGCGTCGCCCTGGCGAACCAGGCCGCCTACGCCTCCTCCAAGGGCGCCATCGACCAGCTCACGAAGGTGCTCGCGATCGAGTGGGCCGATGCCTCGGTCCAGGTCAACGGCCTCGCCCCGACCTACTTCGAGACCGACCTGACCCGTCCCCTCTACGAGGACCCCGAGCGGAAGGCGTTCATCGAGGATCGCACGCCCATGGGCCGCTGGGGACAGCCGCACGAGCTGGCAGGCGCCGTCATCTTCCTCGCGAGCGACGCCAGCAACTTCGTGACCGGCCAGACGATCCTCGTCGACGGCGGCTGGACCGCCTGGTAGCTCCCTACGTTCCGCCGATCTGCGGCTCCCAGAAGGTGAAGAAGTACCCGTCCGGCCCCATGATCTGGCAGGTTCGCCCGGTCCCGTCGTCGTGCGGGCTCTGGATGGTGACGTAGCCCATCTCGATCGCCTTGCGATGTCGCGCGTCGACCGCGTCCACGCGCACCCGCACCTCTGCCCCGATGCCCCGCGCCGCCCCTTCGCTGGCGAGCGCCTCACGCCATGGATGGCCCGCATACGATTCATCCGAGTGCAGCTGGATCTGCGCGCCCTCCAGCGCAAGCGCCGCGAAGCCGGGGTGGCGTGTCTCCAGCGTCGCGCCGGCAACCTCGGTCAGGAACGCGGCAAAGCCGTTCAGGTCGGTCGCCCAGAGGACGATGCTGAGTGCCCCCTGCGACATGGGGGTCAGGCCACGGGGCGGAAGCGGGGGACGGGCGCCTCCCCTTCGTGCTCCCAGGCCACCTCGACCGCCATGCCGACGGCGATCTCGTCGTTCGGGACGCCGATGATGTTCGCGGGCATGCGCGGCCCCTCGTCCAGCTCCACCACTGCGATGTTGTAGGGCAGGTCCGGCTCCCAGGCGGGGTGGTAGCGCTGGTGCATGATGCCGTACGTGTAGACGGTCCCGCGACCGCTGACCTCTTTCCAGGTGATCCCCTCGGCCAGGCAGGTGGGGCAAGTGGGGGACGTGGGGAGGCGCATCTCGCCGCACATGTCGCAGGTTGCGAGCAGCAGGCGGCCCTCTTCGCCGGCTGCGAAGAAGGGCTCCGTCAGCTCATCGGGCTGGGAGACGGGCTTCACGGGTGGGGTGTCGGCCATCGCGTTCCGCCTCAGTTCGCGTGCGGGCTCAGGATGAGCGAGGCGTGGTAGCTCAGCGCCCCCCCGTTGCCCGTCGAGAGGATGAGGTCGTTCTTCTCGACCTGGCGCTCCCCGCCCTGGCCGCGGCCCTGGATGATCGCTTCGCTCAGCGGCGTCATGCCCCACATGTAGTACGCGGAGAGCTGCCCGCCGCCCGTGTTCGTCGGCAGCGAGCCCCCCGGACCGAGCTTGCCGTCCTCAACGAAGGCGCCGCCCTCGCCCTTCTCGCAGAAGCCATAGTCCTCCAGCGTCACGAGCACCGTGTAGGTGTAGCAGTCGTACAGCTCGCAGACATCGATGTCCCCGGGGCCGACGCCGGCCATGCGGAACACCGTCTCCGCGGCCAACCGCGCGCCCGTCTCCGTCTCCGGGGAGTCGCCGGCGCGACGGCTGTCGCCCGGATGTCCCTGGCCCATGCCATGGACGTACACGGGCGGCTGCGGCATGTCCTTCGCTTCGTCCGGCGGGCTCACGATTACCGCGACCGCTCCGTTCGAGACAAGGCAGCAGTCGAGCAGGTGCAGCGGCTCCACGATCCAGCGCGAGGCGTGGTACTCCTCCAGCGTGAGCGGATCGCGCATCTTCGCGTGCGGGTTCATCGTTGCCCACGAGCGCTCCGCCACGGCTATCGCCCCGAGCTGATCCTGCGTGGTGCCGTAGAGCGACATGTGCCGCCGGGCGGCCAGCGCGTACGAGGTGTTCGCCCCGAAGTGTCCCGCCCCGGCCGAGAGCCCGAGGATGCCGGTCGGGCCCGCCCGGCGGCCGGCATTGCCGTAAGCCGCCGCCGAGGAGCCCCCCTGTTGCAGGGGCGCGTCGGCGAACACGCAGATCACATGCCTGGCCATGCCCGCGTCGATCGCCATCGTCGCGTACTGGACCATCTGCGCCGCTGTCGAACCGGCCGCGTTCATGTGGTTCAGGAGGCGGAGGTTGCCCATTCCCAGGGCGTTCTGGAGCTGCAGGCTCACGCCCTGGCCGGAAAACCCCGTGATGCCGGCGTTGATGAGCAGGCCGTCGATGTCGGACTTCTCAAGCCCGGCGTCGGCGATGGCGAGGCGCACGGCGTCGACCGCGAAGTCGGTCGAGCTCTTGCCGTAGATGCGCCCCATGGGCGTGATGCCGAGACCGGTGATGGCGGCCGCGCCGCGCAGTCGATGTGCCATGGCGGCGATTCTAGCGCAGGCCCTTCCGGGGTGCCGCCCGCCGGCTAGAAGCGGTAGGTCTCGTAGTCCTTCGCGACCACCGTGCGGGCCAGGTCCGTCTCCACGTCCGGCGTGACGTGCGTGAGCACGAGCTTCGCCGTCTCGGAGAGGGCTGCGTGGACCTCCGGGATGTCGTCCACCAGGTTCATGTGAATCGGAATCGGAATGTCGCGCGAGGCGCACTCGGCCACGAGCACGTCCGCTTCCCGCGCCAGGTCGCGGACGGCGTCGCAGAGGCGCGTATCGCCCGTGTAGGCGAAGCGCTCGCCCTCGAGCCGGGCGTGGTACCCGAGGTTGAGCGAGAGCCGGTCGTCGTGCTGTACCGCCACCGCCTCGACCGTGAGGTTCCCCACCGTGGCCGAGTCGCCGGCCGCGACCTCCCGCCACTCGATCCCGAAGTCGCTCTCGAACAGGCCCGGATAGACCGTCCCGCCGATCTCGCGCGCCAGCCGCTCCGTCTCCGGCGGCCCCACGATCGTGACCGGCGTCTGGCGCCCCTGGTGCTTCCAGTGCAGCAGCAGGAAGGGCAGGCCGAGGAAGTGGTCGCCGTGGTGGTGGCTCAAGACCACCGCCTCGACCGCGTTCGGGTCGGCCTCGACACGATGCAGCGACATGAGCGCCGTCGGCGGCGCCTCGAAGAGGTAGCGCCCGTTCGCGAGGAAGCCGTTCCAGCAGAGGCCGCCCGCCGCGAACGCGTTCCCCGTGCCGATGAAGGTCAGGTCGAGCGGCATGTCCGGCATCCTACCGAGCCTGCGTGACGTGCGTTCGCGCATGCCCGCAACAGGCGAGACAATGCGGATATGACGGTTCGGGCAGGCATCATCAATGTCACCGGCTTCGCGGGGATGGAAGCGGCGCGCCTGCTCTGGAACCATCCCGAGGCCGAGCTGGTCGCGGCGACGGGCCGCTCCCTCGCCGGGCAGAAGCTGGGTGAGGCCTTCCCCCACCTCGCCGCCTACGCCGATTTCCCCATCACGAGCGAGATCGAGACTGGGGTCGATGTCGTCTTCTCCGCGCTGCCCACCGGCGCGAGCGCCGAGGCCTGCGCCCCGCTCGTCGAGCAGGGCGTGCGCGTCATCGACATCGCCGCCGATTTCCGCCTGCGCGAAGCCGCGGTGTTTGCGCAGTGGTTCGGGGCCGAGCACCCCGCTCCGGGCCTCCTCGGCCGCGCCGTCTACGGCCTCGCCGAGCTGTACGCGACCGACATCGCCGGCGCCGACCTCGTCGCGAACCCCGGCTGCTACCCCGCTGCTACCATCCTCGCCCTTGCGCCCGCCGTCGCGGCCGGCATCGTCGAGCCGCGCGTGTTCGTCGATGCCAAGTCCGGCATCTCCGGCGCGGGCCGGGGCACGGGCGGCGGCTTCAGCTACAGCGACGTGAACGAGGACGTCTCCGCCTACCGCGTCGCGAACCACAACCACCAGCCGGAGATGGCGCAGGAGCTCTCGCGGCTGCGCGAAGGCCCGGAGGTCGCGGTCACCTTCGTGCCCCACCTCGTCCCGATGACGCGCGGCATCCACTCGACCTGCTACGCCCCCCTTGCGGAGGATGTGTCGCCCGCGCAGGCGCTCGCCCTCTACCGCGATTTCTACGCCGATGCGCCCTTCACCTCCGTGACCGACGCGCCCCCGCACACGAAGCACACCTACGGCAGTAACGACTGCCTTGTGCACCCGACCGTCGACGAGCGTAACGGCGCCCTCGTGGCAGTGGGCGTGCTCGACAACCTCATGAAGGGCGCCGCCGGCAGCGCCATCGAGAACATGAACCTCATGTTCGGCCTGCCCCAGCAGGCGGGCCTCGATCGCCCGGCCCTCTACCCGTGAGCATCGAGATCGACCCAACCGGGAGCGCCACCAGCCCCGCCGGATACCGCGCGGGCGCTACCTACGCGGGCATCAAGACCTACGGCGAAGACAAGCTCGACCTCGGCATCCTCCTCTCCGACCTCCCGGCCACGGCGGCGGGTGTCTTCACGGTCACCCGCCTCCACGGCGCTGCCATCGATGTGGACCGTGAGCGGCTCGCGAACGGCGAGGGGCGGGCGGTTGTCGTGAACAGCGGCAATGCCAACGACAGCACCGGTGAGCGCGGGGTACGTGACGCCTACCGCATGGCGGAGCTGGCCGCGGAGAAGGTGGGAATCCCCGCCGACGCCATGTTCGTCTGCCACACGGGCGTCATCGGCCACTACCTGCCCATGGACAGGATCGAAGCGGGCATCGAGGCCGTCGAGCTATCCGGCGACGCAGGAGTCGACTTCGCCCGCGCCATCATGACGACCGACCTCGTGCCCAAGCACTGCTCCGTGACCTTCGGGCCGTACACGCTCGGTGGCTGCGCCAAGGGCTCGGGCATGATCCACCCGAACATGGCGACCATGCTCGCCTACCTCACGACCGACGCCCCCATCGGTCGTGAGACCCTGCAGGCCGCCCTCTCCGAGGCGGCCGACCGCAGCTTCAACCTCATCACTGTCGACGGCGACACCAGCCCCAGCGACACCGTCCTCCTGTTCGCGAACGGCGCCGCCGGCGGCGAAACAATCTCGCCCGGCAGCGAGCACTTCGACGCCTTCCGCGAGGCCCTTGACGCTGTCTGTATCCACCTCGCGAAGGCCATCGCCCGCGACGGCGAGGGCGCCACGAAGCTCATCGAGATCACCGTCAATGGCGCGGCTACGGACGCCGATGCCCGCCGCCTCGTCCGCGACATCGGCACCTCCCCCCTGGTCAAGACCGCCGTCCACGGCGCCGACCCCAACTGGGGCCGAATCGTCGGTGTCATCGGGCGCTCCGAGGTCGCCATCGTCGAGGAGGCCGTGACCGTGGCTGTCTGCGGGCACCAGCTCTTCGAGCGAACCGTGCCCATCCCCTACGAGGAGGCCGAGGTCTCGCGCGCCATGTCCGGCGACGAGGTCACGATCGAAGTGTCCCTCGGGGCGGGCGACGCGAGCGCCACCGGCTGGACCTGCGACTTCAGCGCCGACTACATCCGCATCAACGCCGACTACACGACGTGAGCGACCCGGGCCCCCTCGTCATCAAGGTGGGTGGCAGCACGCTCGGCGACGCCGACACGACCTTCCACGACATCGCCTCCCTCGACCGCGCCGGGGAGCGCCCCATCGTCGTCCACGGCGGCGGCGCCGAGGCCAGCCGCTGGCTCGACGCGATGAGTATCGAGAGTCGCTTCATCGACGGCCTGCGCGCCACCGACGAGCGCGCCCTGCCCGTCATCGTGGCTGTGTTCGCCGGTCTCGTGAACAAGCGCATCGTCTCCGCCCTGAACGCGGCCGGCGCCCGCGCCGCCGGCATCTCGGGCGCCGATGGACGCACGCTCGAGTGCGAGCAGCGCCGCCCTGAGCTTGGTTTCGTCGGGACGCCGGTGGCCGCACATCCCGAGGCGGTGCTCGCCCTCCGCGACGCCGGTTTCGTGCCCGTCGTGAGCCCCGTCGGATACGTCCCCGGCGAGGGTGGCGACCAGCTCGTGAACGTGAACGCCGACGAGGCCGCAGGCTGGATCGCGAGCGCCGTCCGCGCCCGCGAACTCGTCTTCCTGACCGATGTCGAGGGCGTCCGAGGCGAGGACGGCGCCGTGGTCCCGGAGCTCGACGCCGCCACGGTGCGCGACCTACGCGAGTCCGGCGTCGTCTCCGGTGGGATGATCCCGAAGACGGATGCCTGCCTGCTCGCCGCCGACCTCGGCGTTCCCAGCCACATCATCGACGGGCGCGTCCCGGGCGCCCTCCTCGGTCGCGAGGGCCTCGGCACCGTCTTCCCGCCCGCCCGTCCCTGACCGCAAGGCCCGTACACGGGCGCGGCGTACAATCCCCATCCCGACCCCAACTTCACCCCCACAGGAGCCCCACCGCCATGAGCGACTGGATCGAGCGCGAGAGCAAGTACGTCTTTCAGAACTACGGCCGCCAGCCAATCGTGCTTGAGCGCGGCGAGGGCTCGCGCGTCTGGGACAGCGAGGGCAACGAGTACCTCGACTTCGTCGGCGGGCTCGCCGTCACCTCGCTGGGCCACGCCCACCCCGCCGTAACCGCCGCCGCCGCCGCCCAGGCGGAGAAGCTCATCCACGTCTCCAACCTCTACTACACGACCCCGATGATCGAGCTGGCCGAGTTGCTCGTCGAGAACTCGCCCCTCGACCGCGTCTTCTACTGCAACTCCGGCGCGGAGGCGATCGAGGCCGCCATCAAGCTCGCGCGCCGCTGGGGACACGACGAGCAGGGCGGGAAGCACGGCATCATCGCCATGCAGGACGGCTTCCACGGGCGCAGCCTCGGCGCTCTCGCAGCGACCGGCACTGCCCGCTACCGCGAGCCCTTCGAGCCGATGCCGGCCGGTTTCTCGCACGTTCCCTGGAACGACCTCGACGCCCTGAAGAGCGCCACCGACGACAACACCGTCGCCGTCCTCATGGAGCCCATCCAGGGCGAGGGCGGCGTGAACGTGCCCGCTCCCGGCTACCTCCAGGGCGTGCGCGACTGGTGCGACGAGAACAACCTCCTCCTCATCCTCGACGAGATCCAGTCCGGCATCGGCCGCACGGGAACCCTCTGGGCGCACGAGCAGGACGGCATCGAGCCCGACATCATGTGCGTCGCTAAGGGCCTCGCCGGCGGCCTGCCGATCGGCGCCGTCCTCGCCCGCGAGGAGCTCGCCGCCCACCTCGTTCCCGGCGACCACGGAACGACCTTCGGCGCGAACCCCGTCGCCACCGCCGCCGGTGTCGCCGTTCTCCGCCACATCTTCGAGAACGATGTGCTCGCCGCCGCTCGCCGCGCCTCCGACCGCCTCGTCGCCCGCCTCCGCGCGATGGAGGACAGCCTGCCCGCCGTCACGGAAGTGCGCGGACGCGGCCTCCTGCTCGCCGTCAGCCTCTCCAGCGAGGCTGCTGGCGCCGTTGTCACGCTCTGCCGCGAGCGCGGCCTGCTCGTGAACAACGTGCGCCCCGACCGCATCCGCCTGATGCCCGCCCTCATCGTCGGCGACGACGAGATCGACCGCGCCTGCGACATCCTCGAGGAGGCGATCCAGTTAGCGACCTCGTAATGGGTCTGCTCCTTGCCCTGGGCACCCTCACGTCCGTCGGTGTCGCGGGTGTGGGTTTGCGACTGCTGCTTGCCGCCCGGGCCGCTGATGCCGCCATCGCTCCCCCCGCCACCCTTGTGCTGGGAAGCGTCGCCGCCGGCGCGATCGGCCTCGCCTTCACCCCGTTCGCGCTGGCCGGCTCGCTCCCGACGGCGCTCGGCGTGGTCGTGTTCGTGCTGGTCTTGGTCGCGCTCGCGAGCACGATCGGGGCCTGGACGGTGCTCCGCAAGGTTGCCTGACTGCCGCACGAGCGGCGGGCGCGCTACGCTTGGGGGGATTCGACCGAAAGGCAGGCCCGCGTGCCCAAACTCGTTCTCGCCTACAGCGGCGGCCTCGACACCACGACGGCGATCACCTGGCTCACCAAGGAGCGCGGCTACGACGTCGTCGCTCTCAACATCGACGTCGGCATGAGCCGCGAGCAGGCCGTGCTGGAAGAGCGCGGCCTCGCAGCCGGCGCCGCCAAGGTCATCGTCGAGGACGCGCGCGAGGACTTCCTCCGCTACTTCGCTTTCCCCGCCCTTGCAGCCGGCGCCCTCTACCAGGACGCCTACCCCCTCGCCACCGCCCTCGCCCGGCCGCTCATGGCCAAGCTGCTCGTCGATGTCGCGCACGACGAGGGGGCCGTCGCGGTCGCCCACGGCTGCACCGGCAAGGGCAACGACCAGGTCCGCTTCGATGTCGGTATCCGCACCCTCGACCCCGCCCTCGCCATCGTCGCCCCTACGCGCGAGGAGGCGATGTCCCGCGAGATGGAGATCGAGTACCTCCAGGAACACGGCATCGCCCTCGCCTGGGAGGTGAAGGGCTCCTTCAGCATCGACGAGAACATCTGGGGCCGCAGCGTCGAGGCCGGCGTGCTCGAGGACCCCTGGACGTCGCCGCCCCCCGAGGCCTACGTCTGGACCACCGCTCCGGAGGAGGCCCCCGCCGAGGGCGTCGACGTCGAGATCGGCTTCGAACGCGGCTTCCCCACGACCGTCGACGGCGAGGCGCTCGGCCCCGTCGCCCTCGTCGAGCGCCTCAACGACCTGGGTGGCCAACATGGCGTCGGCCGCGTCGACCACATCGAGGACCGCCTCGTCGGCATCAAGAGCCGCGAGATCTACGAGGCGCCCGCCGCGACCATCCTCTTCGCCGCCCACCGCGCGCTGGAGACGATGACGCTTTCGAAGCAGCAGCTGAAGCTGAAGCGCGAGATCGCCGCCCGGTACGCCGAGCTCATCTACGACGGCCTCTGGTTCAGCGCCCACCACCAGGATCTCGCCGCCTACACCGCCAGCACCCAGCGCTTCGTGAGCGGGCAGGTGCGCCTGCGCCTCCATCGCGGCGCTGTCACCGTGACCGGCCGCCGCGCCGAGTCCTCGCTCTACGACCGGGCGCTTGCCACCTACGACCGCGAGGATGCGTTCGACCATGCATCGGCGGTCGGTTTCATCGACATCTGGGGGTTGCAGACGCGCGTGCAGGCCCGCCAGCAGTTGCTCGACCAGCTGCCCCAGGCCCTCCGCATCGCCCAGCCCCGCGAGGAGGCGTCAGAGTGAGCGCGGCATCCGGCACGACCACGATCAGCTACCACGGCCCCGGTGATGGCGCCGAGCTCTGGGGTGGAACCCAGGCCGACTTCGTCCTCGACTGGCCCCGGCGCCCCGCCCGGGAGGTCGCCGTCCTCCTGCAGGACACCGCCGCCGAAGCGCTCGCGCAGGCCGCCTCCGCCGAGGATGGCCCCGACTTCCGCGCCGCCGCCGCCCGCGCCGTGGGCGAGGCCTGGCTGGAGGCGCAGGTCGAGCGGGAAGGACGCATCGACTCCGTCGTCGTGATCTCCGCCGCCACCCTCGCCGAGCGCCCGGAGCTCGTCGCCGTGGCCCGCACCCTCGCGTCCGGCGCGTCATGACCGAGGAGCGCCGGCGCGTTCCCGTCGAACAGGTCGGCAGGAGCCGCCCGTCCCCCATTGATGGTCCCGAGCCCTGCGACTGTCCGCGCCTCGATCGCAACGAGTGGCACGAGGTCGAGAGCGACTGGAGCGACATCGCCTTCGCGAAGATCGGCATCCCCGCCGTCTTCGGCGTGCCCATCGGCTTCTGGGGCCAGCGCCGCAAGCTCGTCGCCCGCGCCGAGGCTGCCGGCAACGTCCCCGAGGATGCCATGCTCCTCATGGGTCCCGGACGCCTGCGCCGCACGGTCATGATGGAAGTGGAGGACGCCGACGCCTCCCGTCGTGACATCGTGACGCCCGGCGGGGTCGTCTTCACCCGCCTCATGGCCGCCCCCTGGGGCCAGATGCGGACGCTCGTGAAGGAAACCCGCGACATGGCCCGGGAGCGCTACGGCCGCAATCCCGCCGCCATCTGGGTCTGGTACCTCACCTGCCAGACCTGCTCCCCGGAGCGTGACTTCGAGACGCTCTTCGTCGCGCACTACCCGAAGCGGCCCGCACCCAGGGACGCGGGATGACGCTCACGGCGGCCTTCGCTACCATCGTCAACACGATGCACTCGAAGTGGCCCGGTTCCAGGCTCGCCCTTCGACGGCCTCGCGGCTCCTAGCCGGCGAGGCCTCCCCCCACCTGTCCCCGTGTTCATCCCGCCCGGACCCGTCGTGGGCCGGGACCTCTCCCTGAACGAGGAGCCTCATGGCAGATCGCTACGACCCGCACACCATCGAGCCGAAGTGGCGCGAACGCTGGCAAGCCGACGGCATCGACCATGCCCGCGACGACGACGAGCGCCCGCCTTGGTACGTGCTCACGATGTTCCCCTACCCCTCGGGCGACTTCCACACGGGCCACTGGTACGCCATGACGCCCTCTGACTCCTTCGCCCGTTTCCACCGCATGCAGGGGTACAACGTGCTCTTCCCCATCGGCTTCGACGCCTTTGGCCTGCCCGCCGAGAACGCCGCTATCCAGCGCGGCGTCGACCCGAAGGAGTGGACCTACGGAAACATCGAGCGCATGCGCCAGCAGCTCCGTTCGATGGGGGCCAGCTTCGACTGGGAACGCGAGATCGTGACCTGCGACCCCGAGTACTACCGCTGGACCCAGTGGTGGTTCCTGAAGCTGTACGAGCGCGGCCTTGCCTACCGCGCCGAGGCCGCCGCCAACTGGTGCCCCGGCTGCCAGACGGTGCTCGCCAACGAGCAGGTGCTCGACGGCCTCTGCGAGCGCTCCGACGATCCCGTCGAACGCCGCTTCCTCACGCAGTGGTTCTTCCGCATCACCGCCTATGCCGAGGAGCTGCTCGACTTCGGCGGCATGGACTGGCCCGAGCGCGTCACCACCATGCAGCGGAACTGGATCGGTCGCTCCGAGGGCGCCAACCTGCGCTTCCCCGTCGATGTCGAGGGTGTCGACGAGCCCCTGACCGTCTTTACGACGCGTCCCGACACCGTCTACGGGGCCACCTTCATGGTGCTCGCCCCCGAGCACGATCTCGTCGAGCGCATCACCACCGACGAGCAGCGCGAGACGGTCGAGGCCTACGTCGCCGCCACGTCACGCGTCGCCGAGGTCGAGCGGCTCTCCACCGAGCGCGAGAAGACCGGCGTGTTCACCGGCGCCTACGCCATCAACCCGTTCAACGGCGAGCGCATCCCCATCTGGATCGCCGACTACGTGCTTGTCACCTACGGGACCGGCGCGATCATGGCCGTCCCCGCGCACGACGAGCGGGACTTCGAATTTGCCAGCGACCACGGCCTCGACATCGTGCCGGTGTTTGACCACCCCGAGATCGATGTGAACGCACCCCTCGAGGCGGCGTTCATCCAGGGCGGCGCCATGATCAACTCGGGTCCCTTCGACGGGACTCCGGCAAGCGAGGCCATCCCCGCCGTCATCGCCCACGCCGAGGCCGAAGGGGCCGGGACCGGCGCTATCACCTACCGCCTGCGTGACTGGCTGATCTCGCGCCAGCGCTACTGGGGTACGCCCATCCCCATGATCCACTGCGACTCCTGCGGCGTGGTCCCCGTGCCCGAGGGCGACCTGCCCGTCGTCCTCCCGGACAACGTGCACTTCGAGCCGACCGGCCAGTCGCCCCTGACGCAGATCGAGGAGTGGGTCAACGTTGACTGTCCGCAGTGCGGCGGCTCCGGTCGCCGCGAGACGGACACGCTCGATACCTTCATGTGCTCGAGCTGGTACCAGATGCGCTACGTCGACCCCCACAACCACGAGCGCCCCTTCTCCACGGAGACGATGCGCCAGTGGCTCCCGGTCGACCTCTACACGGGCGGCGCCGAGCACGCGGTCATGCACCTCCTCTACACGCGTTTCTTCTGGAAAGCGGCGCGCGACATGGGCATTGTCGAGGGCGACGAGCCGATGAAACGCCTCTTCAACCAGGGCGTCATCCTCGGACCTGACGGCAACCGCATGTCCAAGAGCCGCGGCAACGTCGTCGCCCCGGACGACCTGGTCGCCCAGCATGGCGCCGACGCCTTCCGCTGCCAGCTCATGTTCGTGGGGCCCTGGGACCAGGGCGGCCCCTACAACCCGAGCGGCATGCCCGGCATCGTGCGCTGGCTCAACCGCCTCTGGTCCGTGGCGACCGAAGCCCCTCCCGAAGCCGGGGACGGAGCCGGGTCACGGGAGCTCGTCGCCGCCACCCACCGCACCATCCGCGACGTCAGCGCCGACATCGAGGAGTTCCGCTTCAACACCGCTATCGCCCGCCTGATGGAGCTGACAACCGCGCTCTCGCGTGCGCGAGAGTCGGGAGGCGTCGACGGAGCCACCTGGGAGCGCTCCGTCGAGACGCTGATCCTGCTGGCGGCCCCCCTCGCTCCCCACATCGCCGAGGAGCTCTGGGAGCATGGGGGGAAGCCGTTCAGCGTCCACCAGCAGGCCTGGCCCGAGTTCGACGAGTCACTCGTCGTCGAGGAGACGGTCGAGATCGTCGTGCAGGTCAACGGCCGGGTGCGGGACCACCTCACCCTCCCCGTCGACGCGGGTGAAGACGCCGCGCTCTCCGGCGCGCTGGCCAGCGACCGGGTGCAGGGTTGGGTCGAGGGCAAGGAGCCGCGCCGCGTGATCTACGTGCCCGGCAAGCTGCTCAACATCGTCGTCTAGCGCAGTCTCACGAGAGGTCGCCGAGGAGCCGCGGCAACTCCTCGAGGTTGTCGATCACCGCATCGGCGACCTCCGGGGGATCCCAGTAGTCGTCCCGCTTCCAGACGGCCTTCATCCCGAACGACTTTGCACCCTGTATGTCCGCCTCCGGGTTGTCACCGACCATCACAGCCTCCCCGGCAGAGACCCCAAGCGCATTGACTGCCCGCCGAAAGATCTCCGGGTCCGGCTTCCGAACGCCCTCGGCCTCCGAGATCAGGATGACGCCGAAGTAGCTGGCTATTCCCAGGCTGTCGATCTTGCGCCGTTGCCACACGGCGGCGCCGTTCGTGATGAGCCCCAGGCGGAGACTGCTGTCCCGCAGCGCAGCGAGCACGTCGTGCGCCTTCGGGAAGGGAACGCACTCGTTCGGGAAATGCGCCTGCAGGTCGTTCAGCAGGGCATCGCCTGTGCCGGCGGGCAGGTGGAGGCTGCGTGCGACCTCCCGGAAGACCGCCGTTCGCTCCGCATAGCCGTTGTCGTCGAACGCCATGAAGGTGTCCACGTACTCGTCGAAAGAGATGTTCGCGAACGTGTTCGGCAGCCGCCCGGCCTGTTGGCGGAGGTGGAACCGGAGACTGCTGCTGCGGTCGAGGATGGTGTTGTCGAGGTCGAACAGGACGGCCCTCAGCATCGCCGTCAGTTCGAGACGCGGTTGACGACCCAGATCATCAGCCAGAGCAGGATGATGACGACCATCGGGCTCAGGTCGATCATCCCCGTGCGCGGCATGACGCGGCGCAGGGGGTCGATCAGCGGGTCCGTGATCTGGTGGACCAACCGAACGAACGGATTCCCGCGCGAGATCGGGAACCAGGTCAGCAGCGCCCGCGCCAGGATCGCCACGATGAGGATGTAGAGAAAGGCCCGGAACAGGTCGGCGATGACCGGGTTCATTGCGCTGCCCCCAGTTCGCGCGAGCGTTCGCAGGCGGCGCGCACGCACGCCTCGATGAGCGCACGGAAGTCCCCGCGATCCAGCTCCGCGAGCCCGGCCGCCGTCGTGCCCCCCTTCGAGGTGACGCGCTCGCGCAGGGTCGCCGGCGGGAAGTCGCTGACCTGCGCGTAGGCGGCGGACCCCGCGAGCGTCTGCATCGTCATCGCTTCCGCTTCCTCGGCTGTGAGTCCGATGGCCACACCCGCGTCGATGAGCGCCTCGATGAACAGGAACACGTAGGCGGGACCGCTGCCGCTGAGCGCCGTGGCCATGTCGAGCTTGCCCTCGTCGTTGACGAACAGCTCCTGTCCGATGGCGCCCAGCAGCCCGCGCACGGTCTCTCGCTGTCCCTCGTCGACCGAATCGGTCGCGGCCCAGACGCTCATGCCGGCGTTGATCGTGGCGGGCGTGTTCGGCATGGCGCGAACGATCCGGTCGTGCCCGAAGTGTTCCGCGAGGCTTGCGATGCGTACGCCCGCCATGATGGACATGAGGAGCGCATCGCTCGCCAGCCTCCCGGAGAGGCTGCGGAATTCCTGTGGCTTCACCGCCAGCAGCACCAGCTCGGCGGCCGTGAGTGCGTCGCCGGGCGCTGCCGCCGTGGCCACGCCGTAGCGAGCCGCCAGTTCTTCCCGGCGCTCGGCGATGAGCTCGACGACCGTCACGTCGCTCGCTTCGAGCACGCCCCGGTCGAGCGCGCCGGCCAGGATGGCCTCCCCCATCACCCCGCCCCCCACGATCGCGACCGTCACGTCGTGCGCTCCCCGAAGATGGCGCGCCCCACCCGCACGAGCGTCGCCCCTTCCTCGATCGCCACCTCGAAGTCGTCCGTCATCCCCATCGAGAGTTCCGTCAGCGCGAAGCGGTCGGCCAGTTCCCGCAGATGGCGGAATACCGGCCGTACCTCTTCGGGATCCGCGGCCATCGGCGCGATCGTCATGAGGCCGCGCAGGCGCAGGTTGGCCGCTTCGCGCGCCGTTTCCACCAACGCCTCGACCTCCTCGGGCGCCACCCCTTGTTTCTGCGGTTCGGCAGCGATGTTGACCTGGAGGAGCACGTCGCGCGGTGTGGGCGCCGCCGCCTCGAGTCGCGCCAGCAGCCGCGCCGAGTCGACCGAGTGGACGACGTCGAAGGCCAAGGCGGCCGTCTTCGCCTTGTTCGACTGGAGGTGCCCCACGAGGTGCCAGGTCGCCTCGACGCCGGCGCCCTGAGCCGCTTCGATCTTGGGTACGGCCTCCTGGATGCGGTTCTCGCCGAAGTGCCGGAGGCCCGCGGCGTACGCCGCCCGGATAGCCTCGACCGGCTGCCCCTTGCTGACAGCCACGAGCGTCACGGAGTCAGGGTCTCGACCCGCTCGCTGGCAGGCGCGGGCGATGCGCTCGCGCACACGCTCGACGCCCGCTTCCAGGTCTCGCTGCAGGGCAACTGCGCTCACGGGCTCGATCTTACCCGTGCACGCGAGGGACCGGAGCGCCCCCTAGCCGCACTTGGTGTAGCCGCAGCTCCGGCACACGAGGCAACCCTCGCCGTACTCGAGGACCGAGCCGCATTCGGGGCAGCCCACCCCGCTCGGGACCATGTCGCCGTGGGACAACACGGGCTCGTCCACGCCCCGGCTCTCGACGACCTCATACGGCGGGATGAGCGTCGGCTGCACCGCCGCTTCGCTGTCGCCGAACTTCAGCTCCAGCCAGCGGAAGATGTAGTCGGTGATGCTCGTCGCGATCGGGATCTCGGGGTTGCCGGTGGGGCCGCTCGGCTCGAAGCGGCTGCCCTGCATCCTGCTCGCGAGCACGGAGACCGGCACCCCGAACTGGAGCGCGTAGCTCGTCAGCATCGCGAGGCTGTCCATCAACGCCATCACCGTCGAGCCCTGCTTGCTCACGTTCACAAAGAGCTCGCCGGGGGTGCCGTCTGCAAAGAGGCCGACGGTCATGTACCCCTCCTGCTCCCCCACGCGGAACTTGTGTGTGATCGACTGGCGCTCGTCGGGAAGGCGCCGGCGGATGGGCCGGCCCTTCTCCGCCACCAGCGCCTCGGCGGCGGCGATCGCCTCGGCCGCGGCCTCCTCGCTCTCGCTCTCTTCCTCGCCCGCGTGCTTCAGCACCTGCAGGTCGCGAGAGCCGTCGCGGTAGATGGTGATGCCCTTGCAGCCCGTGTCGTACGCCAGCCGGTAGGCGGTGGCGACATCCTCGACCGTGGCCTCGTTGGGGAAGTTGATCGTCTTCGAGACGGCGTTGTCGGTGTGCTCCTGGAACGCCGCCTGCATGCGCACGTGCGCCTCGGGGGCGATGTCGTGCGCCGTCACGAACACTTCCTTCACCCAGTCGGGCACGTCCGTGCGCTCGGCCAGGTGGCCGCCGTGGGCCAGGAAGTCGATCAGGTCGTCGCTGTAGAAGCCCTCCGTTTGCGCGACACGCTCGAAGTGCTCGTTCACCTCGTTTAGCTCGACCCGCTTCGTGGGGTCGTCCTTGTCGAGGTAGTGGGAGCGCACGAAGGCCAGCGCGAACACCGGCTCAACGCCGCCCGAGCAGTCGGCGATGATGCTGAGCGTCCCCGTCGGGGCAATCGTCGTGCGGGTCGAGTTGCGCAGGGGCATCGGTCCCTCGCCCCCGCCCGGCCCGTACATCGACTGGCCCCAGTCCGGGAAGTTGCCGCGTACGGCTGCCAGGTTGTGCGAGGCCGCGTCCGCCTCGTGCTGGATGAAGCCCATCACCTCGCGGGCCAGCGCGAGCGCCTGCTCGGAGTCGTAGGGGATGCGTAGCTCGAGCAGCATGTCCGCCCAGCCCATCACCCCCAGCCCGATACGGCGGATGGCGAGCGAGGTCTCCTCGATCTCCTCGATCGGGTACTGGTTCATCTCGATCACGTTGTCGAGCAGGTGTACGCAGCGGTGCACGGTCGAGCCCAACCGCTCGAAATCGACCGCCTTTGCCCCCGGGTCCCCGACCACGAAGTGGGCCAGGTTGAGCGAGCCCAGGTTGCACGAGTCGTAGGAGTAGAGCGGCTGCTCGCCGCAGGGGTTCGTCGACTCGATCGGTCCCCGGCCGGGGACCGGGTTCGCCCGCCCCCCGTTGATGCGGTCGATGAAGATGACGCCCGGGTCGCCGTTCTGCCAGGCGTTCTCCACCATCGTCTGCCAGATCTCGCGGGCGTTGCGCTTGTCTACGGGCTCGCCCGTCTTGGGGCTGATCAGGTTGTAGTCGCCGCCCTCCTCCAGCGCCGTCATGAAGTCGTCCGTCACGGCCACGCTGATGTTGAAGTTCGTGAGCGTGGTCATGTCCGCCTTCATCTCGATGAAGTGGTCGATGTCCGGGTGGTCGACGCGCAGGATGCCCATGTTGGCGCCGCGCCGCGTGCCGCCCTGCTTGATCGCCTCAGTCGCCGAGTCGAACACCGTCATGAAGGACACGGGACCGCTGGCAACGCCCATCGTGCTGCGTACGCGGTCGTTCGCCGGGCGCAGGCGCGAGAAGGCGAAGCCCGTGCCGCCACCCGACTTGTGGATGACGGCCGTATCGCGGATCGCCTTGAAGATCCCGTCGATCGAGTCCGGCACCGGCAGCACGAAGCACGCCGAGAGCTGCTGCAGGTCGCGCCCCGCGTTCACCAGCGTCGGCGAGTTAGGCAGGAAGTCGAGCGAGGAGAGCAGGCGGTAGAAATCCTGCTCGGAGGCCGCGCGATCGGCCTCGGTGCCGCCGTACCGCAACTCCGCCTGCGAGAGGTTGCGCGCCACCCGCTGGAAGCACTGGTCGGGCGTCTCGATCGGATCGCCCTTGTCGTCGCGCGCCACGATGCGACGCTCCATGACCACGACGGCGTTCTCCGAGAGTGGAGTCGCGGCGAAACCGGCGCCGGTGTCGGGAGTGGGCTCGGAAGTGGTAACCATGATGTCCTCCAGCAGGGTCCAGGTGGCGAGTCTAGGGCTAGAACGTTTGTTCGGGGCGGGAAGCGTAGCGCCGTTCGCTCCGGGTTGCAACCTCCATCGCTACCCCACCGTCCGCAGGATTGGCGCGGGCTCTTCCGAGTCCGGCTCCTCCCGTGCGGCGTCTTCGGGGAAGGCGAGTTGCTGGGTGCGCTCATCGAAGGTGGGCACGCGCCCTTCGTCCAGCGCCTGGAGCGCGTCCTTGAGCGAATCAAGGTCGGCGAAGGCGCGATAGACGGAGGCGAAGCGGATGTAGGCGATATGGTCGATCCGCCTCAGCGCATCGACGGCGAGCTCGCCGATGACCGAGGACGGCACCTCGAGGCGCCCGTCGCGGGTGACGCGCCCCTCGATGTCGGCCACGACGGCGTCGAGCTGGTCGGCGGAGACGTTGCGCTTGGCGCAGGCCGAGCGCAATCCGGCGAGCAGCTTCTCCCGATCGAAGTCCTCCCGACGCTCGTCCTTCTTGACCACCTGCACGGTGGAGCGAAGGACGGTCTCGAGAGTCGTGAAGCGCTCCCCGCAGTCCGCACACTCGCGCCGCCGGCGCACGGCGTTTCCGGTTCCCCGGCTGTCCGTAACGCGGGAGCTTTCCGAGTGGCAGAAGGGACAGCGCATAACGACTTCGAACTGTTAACGGGTGTTAACGCCTTTCTCGCTGGATGCGCATCATCGCCTATATCTTGGGGGCCTGTCAATACAGGTGCCACAACATATTGGGGCTGTTAACGCACCATAACAGTTTACCAGGTGAGCAGGCTCAAGGCCCCGATCGGCGCCCTTACCGGCGGCGGCGAACCTCGTGAAACTGGCAGGCTTCGGTGTCGGGCCAGGGCGCGAGCACGCCGCTTCCCGGGTGCAGGCAGCGCCCCCGCCCGGTGTCGCCCGGGACGAACTCGTGGCAGTTCTCGCACGTCAGGGCCGTCTTCGCACCGGGATTGAGGTCCTCCCGCACCGCCGCCATGAGGCTCCGTGGCCCGGGCTGCCAGGTGAGCGCCCTCAGGTCCTGATCCGGTGGCGAGGCGGCAACCGCGCCGGCGAAGAAGTCGTCGTCGGAACGCCGGCGCTTGCGCCGCGCTTCCGACCGCCGCAGCGCCTCGGCCCCCAGGCTCTCCCGATCCCGACGGGAGCGGCGCTTGCGTCCCTTACGACGGCCCATGCCCGCAGCCTAGCGAGGCGCCACGGCCGCGTCGAGCAGTTCCGGCGACAGCCTCAGAAGCCTGGCAGCCTTCCCTTGCGTTCGGCCCCCGCGACCGCTGCCTCGTGTGCGAGCAATGCCCGTTTCGCGTCGAGGCCCCCGGCGAAGCCGGTCAGCGAGCCGCTCGCCCCAAGGACCCGGTGGCAGGGCACGATGACCGGCGCCGGGTTCCGTCCCGTCGCCGCCCCGACGGCCCGCGCCGCCGCCGGCCGCCCCACCTCGCCGGCGATGACGCCGTAGCTCCGCGTTTCCCCGAACGGGATGCGCGCCAGCGCACTCCAGACGTGCTGTTGGAACTCCGTTCCCACCAGGTCGAGCGTAAGGTCGAACTCCCGGCGCTCGCCACGGAAATACTCACCGAGCTGGCTGACGGCCCGCTCCAGGTGCTCCCTCGCTCGCGGTTCCGGGCGGCTTCCGCCGTCACCCTCGCGTCCCCACCGTACCTCCCGCACACCCCGCGCCGACGCGACGACCGTGAGGTCGCCGATCGGCGTCGCGATCGCGCGCGTGGCCAACGACGTGGGCTCTACCGGCGCCACTCCGCGATGTTCCAGACCTCGCTGTCCCAGGCGTTGAACCTGACGCCCTGCAGCGTGTTTGCGTGCGCCGAGACGATGCCGCGGCTCACGAGCGGTATCTCCACATAGCTTCGCACGAGGAGGTCGTTCAGCCGTTTCACCAGCGCCTCGCGCTCCGCCCCGATGGGGAGCTGCGGGAGCCCCTCGAAGGCCGCGTCGTATTCCGGATCGCAGGCTCGCGCGACGTTCCCCTCCGCCCAGTTGTTCTCCCGTGCGGGGATGTGCGAGCAGCGCTGGTCGGAGAGGTAGTTCTGCGGCTCGAGCCCGCCGCCGGTCGCGTACATCTGCACGTCCGCGAAGAACCGCCGGTACGACTCGGCCGCCGGGTCGCTGCCGAAATAGACGGCGGCATCGAAGTGAACCAGCTCCGTCTCGATGCCGATCTCGCGCCACCAGTCGCGCACCAGCTCCTGCGTGGCCTGCCGGATCGCGTTGGTCGAGGTCATGTAGGTGATTCGCAGGGGTATGCCGTTGTGCTCCCGGATGCCGTCCCCGTCGCTGTCGACCACGCCGTGTTCGTCCAGCAGCGCGTTCGCCCCGGCGATGTCCTGGGTGAGGCACGCATCGTTCGCGCCCGAGACGTAGTGCGCGGGTCCGGCAATGAGGTCGCACTCGGGCCGTCCCGCGAATCCGTACAGCTCCGTCAGCCGGTCTCGGTCGATCGCCATCGACATCGCCTGGCGGATCGGCTGGAAGGAGAGGAATGGGTGGGGATTCTCGCCGTCCAGGTACTCCGAGCGGTTATCTCCGAGGGCGGGATCCGGATTCGTCTGGTTCACGACGATGCGCTCGACCAGCTCGGAGAACGCCGATACCACGGTGCCGTAGCCTGCTGCCTCCAGCTCGGCGAGCAACCCGGGCTCGACCTGCAGGTTCCAGGCGTAGTCGGCAATGCCCCACTGCAGGACGGCCGTCGCTGCCGCGGTCGCGCTTCCGCCGCCCTTCAGCACGACGCGGTCGAAGTACGGCTTCTCGCCCCGCCAGTGCGGATTGCGCTCGAAGACCGCCTCAACCTCGGGTGTGAACCCGACGATGCGGTAGGGGCCCGTCCCCAGCGGTCCCTGGTTTTCGTCCTGGCACCCGCTGGCGGCCGCCCCCACGCAATCGGCAAACTGCGCGGCGCTGATGATGGGCGTGCCCGCGCTCACGAAGGCGTCGTAGGGGTACGGTGTGGGCTCCTCGAACGTGATCCGGACGGTGTGCTCGTCGAGCGCCTCCACGGACGCGACTCCCGTGAACGCATCTTCGGCCGTGCATCCTGTCGCCTCATGTGTGCAGTAGCGCCAGGTGAAGACCACGTCCTTGGCGGTCATGTCGCTGCCGTCCGACCACTTCACCCCCTCCTTCAGCTTCCAGGTGATCGAAAGCTGGTCCGCCGACACGCCCCCGTTCTCGACCGTCGGGATCTCCTCCGCCAGGGCCGGAACCAGGGCCCCGTCGGGCCCGTAGTGGGCAAGAGGCTCCAGCGTGATGGCGCCAGCATCCCGGTCCTTGAAGCCTCCCGAGAGGTAGGGACCCGGCAGGGACGGAGCCTGCCAGTAGAGGAGCGTGAGAACCTCTTCCTGGTCGCCTTCCTCGCCGTCGCCGCAGGCGGCGAATGCGACGAGCAGGGCCAGTCCGAGCAGGATGGTCAGGAGACGGTGCATATGGGAACTCGCTGGTTGATGTAGAGGGCTCCCCGGTGGAGGAGCTCGCGCAGGATCGTACGCCGCGCGCGCATACCGCGCTGCCGTGTTTCGCGCGCCGCCGTAGGAAGGGTACGCCGTATACTTTCGTCGGCCTCGCGCGGCCGCTTCACAGCGTCGCTGGTCCGTGAGGGCACGCACCGCATGGGCGGAACGCCCACCTGCGTTGAGATCGGGCGGAAGCGATGAACAGACCTGGAGGGGGCGCGTGACTGAGATCGAGACCGCCCCTTCCCACACTTCCGCCCTCGATCTCGCGGGCGAACTCCTCGGCCTGCGTTCCCGCCGCGATGGAGCCGGGCTCGCTACCGTCGCACTTCCCGTGGAGTTGCTCGGCAGCGCCGCGGCGTGGAGCGTTCAGCAGCTCCGGGCCGCCGCCACGGTGTCCTGGGAGCAGCCCTCCGAAGACCTGCACCTGTTCAGCTTCGGGCGCGCCCTCGACCTCGGCTCGGCCGCGGGTGCCCCGCTTGCGGCCGCCGCCCCCGCCCTCCGCGAGGCTGCCGACGAGCATCGCGCGGGCAAGATCGACCCCCTCGCCCGACCCCGCTTCTTCGGTGGCGCGCGCTTCGATGCGAGCGCCCCGCACCTCGAGCACGCCTGGGAGGCCTTCGGCGCCTGGCGATTCGTCCTCCCGGAGGTCATCGTCGCCCTCCACGGAGGGCAGGTCAGCGCCTCCCTCACGCTGGCCGTCCGCCCGCAGCAGACACGGGAAGACGTCGCGGCTGCGGTGGCGGGCGCCATCGCCCGCGTCGCCCTGCCCTCCCGCCCTCCCGCCGGACCACCCCGGTACCAGCGCACCGGCCCCGACGCTCCCCACTGGCGTTCCGCCGTCTTGCAGGCCCTCCGCGAGATCGCCGATGGCCGCTACCGCAAGGTCGTTCTCGCCCTGCAGGCGCGCTGCCACTCCCCCACCCCCCACGACGTCTCCGCCACGCTCACCGCCCTCGCCGACCGCTACGAGAGCTGCTACGTGTTCGGCTACCGGCTCGGCGACTCCATCTGGGTCGGGGCCAGCCCCGAGCTGCTCGTGTCGCTGGAGCAGGGCCGCGTGCGCGCCCTCAGCCTGGCGGGAACCTCCGCCCGCGGCCGGGACGGGGAGGAAGACGAGGAGCTGGCCCGCGTCCTCATCGCCAGCGAGAAGGAGCGCAGCGAACACGAGCTCGTCGTTCGCGCGGCCCGCGAGACGCTCGCCTCCCTCTGCGCCGAACTCTCCGTGCCCGACACGCCCCGCATCCTCCGCATGGCCGGTATCCAGCACCTGCAGACGCTCATCGAGGGGCGCGCCGCCCCCGGCGTCGACGTGCTCGATGCCCTGCTCGCGATGCACCCCACGCCTGCCGTCGGCGGCTCGCCCCGCGAGCCCGCCCTCGACGCCATCGCCCGGCTCGAGGGCATGGACCGCGGCTGGTACGCCGGACCTATCGGCTGGATGGACATGAACGGCGAGGGTGCATTCGCGGTCGCCCTGCGCGCTGCCCTCCTGCACGGCCGCGAAGCGCTGCTCTACGCCGGCGCCGGTGTCGTCGCCGGCTCCGACCCCGATCGTGAGCTCGCCGAGGCCGAGCTGAAGCTCCGTCCCCTGCTCGAGGCCCTGCGCGGGGAATAGCGGTGGTTGCCGCCGCCAACACCGCCGCCGCCCGCGCCCTCGTCGAAGGCCTTGCCGCTGCCGGCGTCCGTGATGCCTGCGTCACCCCCGGCTCCCGCTCCACTCCCCTGACCGTCGCCCTCGCCGAGCAGGACGCGATCCGCCCCTGGCTCCACCTCGATGAGCGCTCGTCCGCCTTTTTCGCGCTCGGGCTCGCCCGCGCGAGCGGCAGGCCGGTGGCGCTCGTCTGCACTTCGGGCACGGCCACCGCCAACTTCCACCCCGCCGTCGTCGAAGGGGACCTCTCGCGGGTTCCCCTCATCGTCTGCACTGCCGACCGGCCGCCCCACCTCCGCAACGTCGGCGCCCCCCAGACCATCGACCAGGTCGGCCTGTACAGCGTGAGCGTGCGTCACGAGCGCGACCTCCCCGCGCCGGGCTCGCCGGACGCGTCCCCCCAGGTGTTCGCTCAGGCCGCCACTCACGCTGTCGAGGCGTCGCTCGGCCCCCTGCCCGGTCCCGTCCACCTCAACGTCCCGTTCGACGAGCCCCTGATCGAGTCCCCCGCTACCCACCCCTCCCCCGTCTCGACCCCGCCGCCCGGTCCCCTTCCGCCGGTTCCCCCCATCACCCCCCGTCCCGAAGCGCTCGAGGCGGCGGTCGAGGCCCTGGACCGCTGCGAACGGCCCCTGCTCGTCGCGGGTCCTGAGAGTGGCGGCCTCCCCGCCGAGCCGCTCGCCGCGCTTGCCCATGCCCTCGGCGCACCCCTCCTCGCCGATCCCCTCAGCGGCCTCCGCACCGGCGGGCATGACCGCACCCACGTCCTCGACGCGTACGACGCCTTCCTCCGCGATGCTCGAGCCAGCACGCTCGCGCCGGACTGCGTCCTGCGCTTCGGCGCGGCCCCGACCTCGAAGGCGCTCAACCAGTTCCTCGCCCGCGCCAGCGACGCGACCCACATCCTCTGCGACCTCCCCGGCTCCTTCCGCGACCCGAATGCCGTGACAACCCAGCGCCTGACCGCAGACGCCCGCTCCGCCGCGAACGCCCTGCGCGAGGAGCTCTCGCGCGAAGCTAACGGCAATTGGCTCTCGCCATGGCGCGAGCGCGATGCCCGCGCCCGCCAGTCGCTCGACGCCTATGCGTTGGCTGCGGCGGACCCGTTCGAGGGCCGCGCGGTCGTCGAGCTGCAGCGCGCGCTCCCCGCCAGCGCGACGATCTTCGCCGGGAACAGCATGCCCGTCCGCGACGTCGACTCGTTCCTCGCAGGCGACGACAAGGCGCTTGCCGTCGCCTCCAACCGCGGCGCGAACGGCATCGACGGCGTTGTCTCGTCCGCATTGGGGCACGCCGCCGCCGGAGAGGGGCCCGTCGCCCTCCTCATCGGCGACATCTCCCTGTACCACGACCTTAACGGTCTCTGGGCGGGCATGCGCCACGGGCTCGACCTGACCATCGTCATGCTCAACAACGGCGGCAGCGCTATCTTCCACTACCTCCCCCAGGCCGCCCACGAGCACGTCTTCGAGGAGTGGTTCGCGACCCCCAGCGACATCGACTTCGCCGCCGCGGCCCGCGCCTACGGCGCGAGCCACCGGGTCATCGGCGACTGGTCCGATCTCGGCGACGCGGTCGCCGGGTCGGGTCAAGGCGTCCGCATCGTCGAGGTCCGGACCGACCGCGTCCGCAACCTCGAGATGCACCAGGAGGCGTGGGCGCTGGCCAACAAGGCGGCCTGGTCATGACCCTCGTCCCCGTCGACGGCGGCTACTCCCTGAACGTGGAGCGCTGGGGCAGCGGCCCGCCCCTCGTGCTGCTTCATGGGTTCACGGGCTCCGCCATGAGCTGGGGACCGCTCGCCGAGATGCTGGCCGCGCGCTTCACCCTGCTCGCCGTCGACATCGTCGGGCACGGCGGCTCCGGCAAGCCCGACGACCTCGCTCCCTACGCCATCGACCGCGCCGCCCGGGACGCGGTTGCCGCGATGCTCGCGTTCGGTTTCCGCCGGAGCTCCTGGCTGGGCTACTCGATGGGCGGCCGCCTCGCCCTCTACGTGGCAGCTGCCATCCCGAAGGCCGTCGACCGGCTCGTGCTCATCGGCGCCTCCCCCGGCCTCGCCGACCCCGAGGAACGCGCCGCCCGACGCGCCGCCGATGAAGCCCTCGCCGACCGTATCGAGCAGGACGGCGTGCCCGCCTTTGTCGACCACTGGGAATCCCTGCCCCTCTTCGAGAGCCAGCAGCGACTCCCTGTGGGGATGCGCCTCGCCATCCGTCGCGGCCGTCTCGCGAATGATGCGCACGGCCTCGCGAACAGCCTTCGCGGCATGGGAACGGGCGCACAGCCCTCGCTCCACGACCGTCTCGGCGATTTCGAAGCGCCTTCCCTGCTGCTGGCGGGGGCGCGGGACGCAAAGTTCGCCGACATTGCCGGTGAGATGGCGGACGCCATGCCCGCCGCCCGCGCTGCCCGCGTCCCGAACGCCGGGCATGCCGCACACATCGAGAAAGCGGCATACTGCGCTCGCACGATTACAGCCTTCCTCGAGGAAGGCGCGAGGGAGCAGCGACATGGCGGTAGCCTGGGAGCCGGCAGGTGAGTACGAGGACGTCCTCTACGGGAAGGCCGAGGGGGTGGCTCGCATCAGCATCAACCGGCCCGAGGTCCACAACGCCTTCCGTCCCGAGACCGTCTTCGAGCTGATCGACGCCTTCCAGAAGGCCCGCGAGGATCCCGAGGTCGGCGTCGTGCTCTTCACGGGCGAGGGTGGACGCGCCTTCTGCTCCGGCGGCGACCAGCGCGTCCGCGGTCACGGCGGCTACGTGGGCGAGGACGACGTCGCCCGCATCAACGTCACCGATCTGCACAAGCTCATCCGCTCCATCCCCATTCCCGTTATCGCCCTCGTGGCCGGCTGGTCGATCGGCGGAGGGCACGTCCTCCACGTCATCTGCGACCTCACGATCGCCGCCGACAATGCCCGCTTCGGCCAGACCGGGCCGCGTGTCGGCTCCTTCGACGGCGGCTTCGGCGCGGGGCAGCTCGCCCGCCTCGTCGGCCAGAAGAAGGCCCGCGAGATCTGGTACCTCTGCCGCCAGTACGACGCGAAGGAGGCCCTCGAGATGGGCCTCGTGAACGCCGTCGTCCCCCTCGACCGGCTCGAGGACGAGGGTGTCCAGTGGGCCCGCGAGGCGCTTCGCCACAGCCCCCTCGCCCTCCGCCTCATGAAGTCGTCCTTCAACGCCGAGCTCGACGGCATGACCGGCATCACCGAGCTCGCCCACAACGCGACGCTGCTCTTCTACATGAGCGACGAGGGCAAGGAAGGCCGCAACGCCTTCATCGAGAAGCGCGAGCCCGCCTACTCGGACATGGCCAAGTTTCCGCGCCGGCCATGACCCCCGCCGGGCCCATCGCCGATGTGCGCTGGCGCCCCTGGCGCATCCCCCTGCGGGACGCCCTCGCGACCGGCGCGGGTGACCTGACCGAACGCGAGGGTCTGGTCGTGCGCATCGAGACCACCGACGGCGCGGTGGCCCTCGGCGAGAGCGCACCGCTGCCTGCCGAGGGTCTGAGCGTGCGTGCCCTCGCCGCGCGGGTAGCTGAAGTGGGCAGGACGCTTGTGGGCGGGTCGCCGGCCGATGCGTGGCCTCTGCCCGGTGAGCGGCTCGCCGGTGCGGATGTCGGTGTCGAGACGGCCCTCGCCGATCTGCTTGCCGGGTTGTGTGGGGCGCCCCTCGCCCACTGGCTGGCCGATCAGGCGGGACTGGCGCTCCCCTCGCCCGCTCCCATCCCCGTGAACGCGCTTCTCGGAGCCGGCTCCCCCGATGCCCTCGCCCGGGAAGCCGCCGCCGCCCTCGATTGCGGCTTCCACACCGTCAAGGTGAAGGTCGGAGGAGACGCTGCTGCCGACGGCGAGCGGCTCCGCGCCGTCCGCCGCGCCATCGGTCCCGAAGCCGAGCTGCGCATCGATGCGAACGGCGCCTGGAACGAGCAAGAGGCTGGCGAAGCACTCGCCGCTCACGCCGACCACGGGACTGCACTCTGCGAGCAGCCGGTCGCCCCGGGCCCCGACGCCCTTGCCAGCCTCGCTCGGGTGCGCGCCGCCGGCCCCAGCCCCATCGCCGCCGACGAGTCCTGCCGCTCCCTGGCCGACCTCTGCGGCCTCCTCGACGCACACGCGGTCGACGCCGTCGTCATCAAGCCGCTGCGCACCGGTCTGGCCGAGGCGCTCGCCATGCTCGGCGAAGCCACTGTCCGTAACGTGCCCTGCATCCTGACCACGACGTTCGACACGGGTATCGGCACTGCCCTCGCCGCCCACCTCGCCGCGCTCCTCCCCGAACCCCGCCCCGCCTGCGGCCTCGCGACGTTGCCCATGCTCGCCGGCGACATCGTGCGCGGCTGCCCCGCCCCCGAACGGGGTGCGCTGTTGCTCCCCGACGCCCCCGGCCTCGGCGTCGAGCTCGACGACGATGAGCTCGACCGCTTCGCCACCGGCCCCTGGGAGAGGGTGTCCGCATGAGCGCGATGCTCCCCGACTGGCTCACGCATCGCGCCCGCGCTCTCCCGCGCGTGACCGCCATCTCCAGCGGTCGGCGGCGGGGGCTTAGCTACGCCTCCCTCTACGAATACGCCACTCGCCAGGCAAGCGCCCTCGCTGCCGCTGGGGCGGGGCCCGGCGAGCGGGTCGCGATCGTCGCGGGCACCTCCCGCGACTTCGTCGTGGCGATGCACGCGACCAGCCTCACCGGCGCCATCTTCGTGCCGCTCAACGTCCGGCTCACTGCTGCCGAGATCGCCGAACAGCTCCGCAACGCCGAACCCGCCGTCGTGCTCTGCGACAAGCCCCACGAGGCGCTCGCGACCGAGGCGGCCGCCCTCGCGGGTTCGCCCCTCCCGCTACGCATGCCCCTCGCGCCCGTGCCGGAGAAAGCCTCCTTCGTCGACGCCCACGACGAGGACAGCTGCCACAGCATCGTCTTCACCTCGGGCACGGCCGGAAACGCGAAGGGCGTCATGCTCACGTACGGCAATTTCTGGGCCAGCGCGAGCGCTTCCGCCCTCAACCTCGGCCTTGACCCTTCCGATCGCTGGCTCGCCTGCCTGCCCCTGAACCACGTGGGCGGCCTCTCCATCCCTGTCCGAAGCGCTATCTATGGCACGGCCGTCGAGCTCCACACCCACTTCGAACCCGACACGGTCAACAGGGCCGTGCGCTCCGGTCAGATCACCCTTCTCTCCGTCGTCCCCACGATGCTTCGCCGCATGCTCAACGCCGACGACCGCCACTTCGATGGCTCGCTGCGAGCCGTGCTCGTTGGCGGCGGACCCGTCCCGCCTACGCTGCTGGAGCGGGCGACCGCCCGCGGCCTGCCCGTCGTCCAGACCTACGGCCTTACGGAGGCCTGCAGCCAGGTCACCACGCTCGCCCCCTCGGAGGCGATGTCGCACCTCGGTTCTGCCGGACGCGCCCTCCTCTCCGCCGACGTGCGCGTCGACGCCGCCACCGGCGAGGCCGGCGAGATCCTGATCCGTGGTCCCGCCGTCACCCCCGGCTACTACCGCGACCCGGATGCGACCGCCCGCGCCTTCGCCGATGGCTGGCTGCAGACCGGCGACATCGGCATCCTCGACAGGGACGGCTTTCTCACCGTGCTCGATCGTCGCGACGATGTCATCGTCTCGGGCGGCGAGAACGTCTACCCCGCCGAGGTCGAGGCCGCCCTTCTTGCCTATCCCGGCATCGAGGCTGCCGCCGTCGTCGGCGTCCCCGACGAGGAGTGGGGCCAGCGCGTCGTCGCCGCGGTCGTCGCGCAGCTGCCGGTCGAGCTCGGGCGCGTCGAGCCCCTCCTGCGCAGCCGCCTCGCTGGTTACAAGATTCCCGCCGTCATCGAGCGGTTCGACGTGCTCCCCGCCACCGCCTCAGGCAAGGTCCAGCGCCGCCTCGTCCGCCAGCAGATGGCGGAACGCCTCGCTACACTCCCCACCAATCCCTAGCCGCCAGCCACCAGGGGGTTCTCCATGAGCGACGACGCGCTCCGCACGCTCCTCGACCGCCAGGCCATCAGCGACACCGTCCTGCGCTACGCCGCCGGAATCGACATGCGCGACTGGGAAGCGTACCGCTCGTGCTTCACCGACGAGGTCGACATCGACTTCACCTCCTGGAGCGGCGGCGAGCCTTCCACCATGAGCGGCGACGACTGGACGGCGGGGGTCCGCGCCGGTCTCAGCGGCTTCCAGGCGACCCAGCACATCAGCACCAACCACGTCATCACGTTCGCCGAAGGGGGCGACGAGGCGACCTGCGTCTCCTACATGCAGGCCCAGCACTACCTCCCCAACGCCGAGGGTGACAACACGCTCACGCTCGGCGGCTACTACACGAACACCCTCGTCCGCACCGACGACGGCTGGCGCATCCGCCGCTGCCAGCTCGACGTCACCTGGACCACCGGCAACAAGCACATCTTCGTGCTCGCCCGCGAACGCTGGGCGGCCATGCAAGCGGCCGGCGAAGCCTAGGGAGGCTGCGCCGGTTCCGACTCGGGTTCCGGTTCAGGCTGCGGCTCGGGAGGCCCCAGGACTTCGTCGCCGGGGATGTGCTCCTTGCGGTGCGCTCGCAGCCACAGCGCCAGCAGCGGCCCCGCCAGCACGGCCACGATGATGGCCGCGATGCGGTAGGCGACAGGCAGCCCCCAGGTGTCGCCGAGCCAACCCAGCAGGGGTTCCATCCCTGCGACGGCGAGGCTGAAGATCATGTTGTGGATCGAGAGGATGGTGGCGCGGTTCGCGCTGGGAATGCGCCGGTTCAGGTAGTCCGAGATGACGACGTGGCTCATCGCGAACATCGTCGTCGTCAGGGGGTAGAACGCGAAGGCCGCCACGTAGTCGATGGCTCCCAGCCCGACTGCCGTGGTCATCACCACGAGCGGCATCAGGATGATGATCCGGCTCACCCCTAACAGCGTCAGCACCCGGTAGGTGACGAGCGCGCCCACCATGGAGAGCAGCTGCCCCGGCGTGAGGAAGAGGCCGAAGGACCAGATGGGCATCTCGTGTTCGGAGAGGAACGGCTGCTGGAGGATGATCATGCTCACCCCCACACCCATCACTCCCGCGGTCAACAGCATCATGTAGCGCACCGACGGCCTCCCGAAGGCCACGCTGAAGGCATCCTTCACCACGGTGAAGTAGCTCGGCTGCCCCTCGGTTTCCTCGAAGCGGGGCGGCTCCTTGAAGGAGAAGCTCACCAGCCAGGCCACGCCCATCAGCCCGCCGCTCGCGACGACCGGGATCCAGAGGGTCGTGTAGTGCGCCACAATCGCCCCCATGAGCAGGCCGAGGATGGCGCCGACGGCCTGGATGGCCCGCGCCCTCCCCCACAGCCTCGTGTAGTCGCGCTCCCGGCCCACTGCCCGGAGCGAGTCATAGACAAAGGCCGAGTCGGCGCCCGAGTAGAGCGTGAAGGCCGCCGCCCACACCATGTAGGACACCAGCAGAACGCCGAAGTTCGTCGCGATGCCGAAGACAATCACGGCAACCGCATTCGTCAGCGCCCCGTAGCTCAGGGAAACCTTCCGGCCGTAGCGATCAGCGATCGCGCCGGTCGGCACCTCCAGCACGATCAGCAGGATCCAGAAAGGGGCGTCGAGCGCGGTGAGCTGGGTGAGCGAGAGTCCGCGCTCTTCGATCAGGTAGACGGCCCAGATCGGCAGCCACAGCTGAAAGTCGACGAAGAACCGGAACAGGTAGAACTTCCAGACGTTCGCCTGCAGGGCACGCGCCTCACTCGCCGAGATCGTGACGGCAGAGGCGACGTTGCTCACGCGGGGTCACTCCCACGTGGCCGGGCTTCGCGGGGCGTGACGACGGGCAGGTGGGTCTGCATGGACGAAGCGCCATCGTACGCGAATGCTTGCCCGCTGATAGGCGTTGTCCGCCGCGCCTGCGCGCGTGCTACCGTTCCGCCATTCCTGCCAGGGAGGTTCCCCCATGGCGCGCTTCATCCTCATCGGCCTCGTCGAACCCACCAGCCCCGAAGACCAGGAAGCCTTCGATGACTTCTACCTTGGGCAGCACATCTACGACACCGCCCTCTGTCCCAACTTCCTCAGCGGCACCGTCTACAAGCTGCGCGGTGGGCACGTCGGCATCGACATCCCGTCGGAGTACATCGCCATCTACGAAATCGACGCCGAGAGCTACGAGGAAGCCGAGCGCGTCCTCAACGAGTGGCAGCGCGATCCCAACGCCTGGGAAGGACGCGCCGAGCACAACGAGGCGTCCGCCGCGATGGATCACACTCCCCTGCGGGTCAAGGGCTCGGGTTGGTACGAGTTCGAGCGCGCATACCACACGCGAGGCTGAGGTCGGCCCCGTTTTGCCTCGGTAAAGGCCTGTTGGCCCGGTGCGCTGGGACAAAAGGCGCGCTTTTGTAGACAATGAACAGATGAACGCCGACTACCGGCGCAGCGTACGTTGCCGATGTGGCTGGAGGGCTTCCCGATGAGCCGTCTGACGCGCGCCCTCGGCTTCGGCGGCGGCGACAAGCGCGCTCGTCCGAGCACCGACTCGCCCAAGGTGCGCCGCATCCGCGAGACCATGCGCTGGCGGGGCTACGACCTGAGCGAGTACACGGACGAGCAGATCGCGACGGTCAGCGCCCGCTTCCCCAACGACATCTCCGAGGACGGCGAGACGACCGAGGACGGCCGCCGCGCCCTCGCCGCCGCCCTTGAGCAGGGCGACTTCGCCCCGGCCCCCGAGCCGCCCCCCGCCGCCCCCGCGCCGGAGCCGGAGCCGGAGCCGGAGCAAGCCACGGCCGAGGTCCCTCCCGCCGCCGCCGGCCCCACTCCGCGGCAGGAGCCGCCCCGGCCCCAGGCCGCGCCCGCCTCCGGCCACCGCGCCACCCTCGGGATGCCCACCCTCCCCGAGCGCTTTGCCCACATCTTCGGCATCCACGCCTGGCGTCTTCTCGACGGGGACGGCAAGCGCATGCAGTGCGTCGGCTGCGGCCAGATGCGCAACGAGCCCATCCCCTTCCGTCCGCCGTCTCCGCCGCCGCCACCTCCCCCTCCGCCGCCGCGCGAGGATCCGATCTCGAGGCGCGAACCACCGCCCTCCCCCCTCGACGACCTCCCCAACCTCGGCGACCGCGACCGCGACCGCGACCGCGAGCGCGACCCCATGGGGCGTCCCGGCCAGCGGCCGCAGCGTCCCCCGGGCCAGCAGCGCTCCGACTCGGCCTGGGACTTCTTCATGGGGCTCCCCTGGTGGTCGAAGCTGTTGGCGATCTTCATCGCAATCCAGGTCATCCTCTTTATCGTCTCCGCCGTTGCCGGCGGTGGCGGTGGTGGCTAGGGACGCAGGCAGGGGGTCACCGGTGATTCGTTACGAGGACATCCACCACATCGCCTTCGTGGCCTCAGATCTGCAGCGCGGCATGGAAGAGGTGGGCGAGGTTTACGGGGTCTCCTGGACCACGCCCCGCCACCTTGAGCTCCCCGTGCGAGACTCGCGCGGCGACCGCACGCTCAACCTCTCGGTCGTTTACTCGCAGGAAGGCCCCCTCTTCCTGGAGGTGCTGCAGGCCGTCCCTGACTCGATCTGGGCGCTCACGCCCGGCTCGCATCTGCACCACATCGGCGTCCATGTCGACGATGTCGAGGCCGAGATCGAACGGCTGGAGGGGCTCGGCCAGGCCATCGAGGCCGCCGGCATCGGCCCCGGTGGGCGGCTGAACAGCTGGGCCTACCTGTCGAGCCCGCAGGCCCTGCGCGTCGAGATCATGGACATCAGCGGCCGCGAGGGCACGGCCCGGTGGGCGCGGGGCGAGATCGAGTAGCTCGCCTCGCTACTGTAGCCGCCGCAGCCGCGGCGACACCACCATGAGCAGGGCTGCAACGCCCACCAGGCCGATGGCGAGCGCCCCCATCGCGATGTCGATGCCCGCGCGTTCCGCGACCACGCCGATGACGAACGCCCCGAGCGCCATCATCCCGGGCTGCAGCATCATCAGCGCCATCACCCGCCCGCGGAACTCGTTCTCGACGTAGGAGTGCAGCAGGATCTGGCTGAACGCCTGCCGGCCCGCCGTGCCGATGCCCACGAACACGATCGCGATCACCGCGAACCAGAACGCCTGCGATCCCGCCAGCAGCACCAGGGTCGCCCCCAGCAGCATCACGCTGAGCAGCAACAACAGCCCCCGGTTGCGCTCGGGGAGGGAGGCGATGACGAGCGCCCCGAACAGTGCGCCACCGCCGCTGATCGCCGTCAGCAGCCCCAGCTCGACGGGGCCGCCGCCCAGCACGTCCTTCACGAAGCCCGGCAGGAGCTGGATGTAGGGCATCGCGAGGAAGGCGCTCAGCAGTGTCACGGCCAGAACGATCAGGATGGTCGGGTCGTGGCGCACATAGGCGAACCCGTCACGCAGATCGCCCAGCCCGCCCCGCGCCGACCCGCTCGAGGCGGCCTCCTGGCGAGGCAACATCGCCAGGGTCACCATCGCGAAGAAGTAGGTGCCGGCCATGACCATGTAGACCGGCCCCGCTCCGATCACGCCCCCGCCCGCAGCCGCGGTCAGGAAGCCCGCGGCTGCCGGGGCCAGCACCCGCATCAGGTTCATGCCCGCCGAGTTGAGCGCGACCGCGTTCATCAGCAGGTCGCGCCCCACGACCTCGGGGATCATCGCCTGGCGTGCGGGCATCATCAGCGCCATCGTGACCCCTTGCAGGGCGCCCGCCGCGAACAGGTGCCACAGCACGACGGTGTCCGTCAGGATGAGGATGCCCACCACGAGGGCGTTCAGGACGGAGACGAACTGCCCCACCTGGAGCACGACCTTCTTCGGCGCGCGGTCCGCGAGCACGCCGCCGAGGACCCCGAGGAAGAGCATCGGGAGCGCAGAAGCGAGCGCGATCCCGCCCAGCGCCGCGAACGAGCCCGTGATTTCGAACACCACGTACCCGCGCATCACGAGCTGGATGTTCATCCCTGCCATCTGGCCGAGCATGGCCAGGTAGAACCAGCGGAAGTCGCGCTCCCCGAACGAGGCGAACGTGGGCAGCGACGCTACGCGAGCGGTAACGGGGTTGGAGCGGAGAAGGGACGCGGCGCGGGTCGTGGTCGTCGACTGCGCCAAGGGGCCTCCGGTGCGCGGGGCGCGCACACCCTCACGCTAAGGTGAGGGTGTTGGAGAGGCAAGCAGGCGGTGGAGCCGGTTGGCCCGCCGCCTGAAAGGAGTTCCTATGGCTCCACCGTGACCGTGCCCGTCGAGCCGTCGATCGTGACCGTCGCCCCGTCCGGGATGAGCGACGTGATGCCCCGGATCTGGGCGACCGCCGGAATCCCGAACTCGCGCGCGACCGTGGCCGCGTGGCTCAGGATGCCGCCCGTCTCCACCACGACCCCCGCCGCGGGGATGAAGAGCGGCGTCCACGCGGCGTCCGTCACCGGCGCGACCAGGATCTCCCCCGGCTCGAGCATGGTGCTCACGGCAGCCTCGGCGCTCTCGATGACGCGCGCCTTGCCGGAAGCCTGCCCCGGGCTGATGCCCAGCCCCTCGTAGCTCGCCGACGTGACCGGCGCCGCAGCCTCCTTCGGGATCAGCTCGACCGGCCACTCGAACATGACCGGCAGCTCGTGCTGCTCCATCACGGCGAACTCGTCCTTGCGGCTGGCGATGCTGGCTTTCGCCTCGGTGGCGTCGAGGTTGCCCTCGGCCGCCTCGCGAAGCTCCGGCAGGCGCAGGAACCACACATCGTCGGCTTCGTCGAGGATACCGCGCTCGACCAGCCGCCCGGCGAGCTCCATGACTGGCGGGCGCTGCGTGCGGCAGGCCCGCGCCCAGTTCGCCTTGCTGCTCTCGCGGCCGCGGTTCATCGTCTGCGCGTGGTGCAGGGCGTGCCGGTACTCGTCCAGCACCTCTGCCGGTAGCTTCGACTCGATCTCGCGCTCGACTGCCTCGCGGGCAGCCGCCTGCTTCCGCTCCAGCTCATGCGGATCGCGGTTGGGGTCGGCGTTCAGGTCGGCCTGGATGCTGCTCAGGACGAAGTTCGGCGCCTCGTTCCAGGTGCGGTACGAGGGGTTCGTCTCGTTCTGTCCGCGGAACCCGAGCTCCTTGATGAACTCCGCGTACTCGGCTGCGAACGCCTGCCAGTCCTCGTTCGGCGGGCTCGCGAGGTTCGCGATCAGCCCCTCCGGGGTCAGCGACGCGAACTCCGTCGCCAGCGCCGGCCGCGCCGCGATGAAGCGGCTCAGGTCCCAGATCGCCTTGGCCGGGAGGGCGCTCTCGACGTCCGTGAGCCCGCTCGTGATCGTGTTCGCCCACTCGGGCGGATGGTCGGGGATGTGCTCGTCGAGGATCGCTCCGATCACGCTCGTGTACTCGCCGCCCCCCACCGAGTTGAAGTAGTGCGCGATGAAGATGCGTCCCGCCAGCTCCGTGCCGGCGTCCAGCGCCTCGATCAGATCGGCGTCGCTGGCAGCGCTCCAGTCGCGCGCCAGCGACTCCTGGTACGCGTTCCTGGTGATCTCGCGGTTCCGGTCCCGAATCTCGACCGAGCTCTCCCACTTCCCGGTGATGGCGGTGCGAGCCGCAATGGCGCGCTCCTCATCCCCGTGGGCCTCGCTCGTGAACTCTTCTTCGCCGCCCTCGAGAAACTGCTTCAGGAAGTCGCTTCCCTCGCCCACCGAGTAGAGGGCGGTGAACGCCATGTTTATCCCGAAGTTGATGACGAACCGGCCCCCGATGAAGGGCAGCGTCGTCGCCACGGGCGGTTTCGGGATCTCGAGCAGATCGGTCGTCCCGAGCTCCTCCATGACCCCGTAGTTCCAGACATAATCCCACTCCCGCCAGATGTCGGCGGCCAGCGGCTTGGTAACGCCCGGGAGCACCTCGGCGGCGTTCGCCGTGGTGTAGTTCCCGTGCACCGGGTCGTGATGGCTGTCCCAGCTGCAGTGAAGCTCGTCGCTCATCCTGGTGTCCCTCCTGAAGCTTGGCCGGGCGCTAGTAGGCGGCCGTCCCGCCGTCCACCGACCAGAGCGCGCCCGTGATGCCGGACCCGACATCGGATGCCAGCAACACGGCCACGGCCCCGACTTCCTCGACGGTGTTCATGCGCTTGATCGCCGACTCGCTGGAGAACTGCTCCACCATCTCGTCGTAGGTCAGCCCCATCGAGGCGGCCGCCTCGGCGCCGCTGTCGAGCAGGATGTCCGTCTCGATCAGGCCCGGGCAAATCGCGTTCACGGTGACGCCCGTCGTGCCCACTTCCTGGGCCGCGCTCTTCGTGAGCCCGTTGATCGCGTGCTTCGACGCGACATAGGCCGAGATTCCCGGCTTGCCGTGCTTCCCCTCGAGCGAGGAGATGTTGATGATGCGCCCGCTCTCCTGCGGGATCATGTAGCGGAAGGCGTGCTTGATTCCCCAGAACGTCGACGAGAGGTTCCACTTGATGGTGTGGTCCCAGGGCTCGTTCTCCATCTGGGCAACCGGCGCGAAGCCCGAGCTGCCGCCCGCGTTGTTCACGAGGATGTCGATCCGCCCGTAGCGCTCGACGGTCCCATCGACGAGCCCCGAGAGGGTCGCTTCCTCGGTCACGTCGCCGGCGATGAAGTGGGCCCTGTCGCCCGCGTTCAACTCTTCCAGCGCCCGTGCGCCCTTCTCTTCGCTGCGTCCGTTCATGACCACGCTCGCGCCCTCGGCGAGGAACGCCTCCACGATGCCCCGACCGATGCCCCGGGTCCCCCCGGTAACCGCCGCGACCTTGCCTTCCAGCTTCATCACACCCCTCCAGGTATCCATGGTGATACGCCCCGCGGCTATTGCCGCAGGGCCGACGGGGGGAGCTTAACGAGGGAAGGCGCGCAAGCGCCACCGCCGGACCCGGTGGGGTGGGGCGTGCCCGCTATTCATCAGGGCTCGTGCCGCCCCGTCCGCCGCCGCGCCCATGCCAGCGCGACGCTCGCCCCCACCGCCATCGACGCCGCCAGCACGTTGAAGAGGATGTCCCACGGGTCGAAGACCCGGTTCGGGACCCACACCTGGAGGCACTCGTCGAGGAGGCCTACTGCCGACGTCCCGGCGATGGCGAGCACCGCCGGCGCAGGGACGCGCCGGCCCTGGCCGGCCCGCTCCGCAAGGGCCGCGTACACGAACACGCCCAGCACCCCGAACTCGATCAGGTGGGAGCGTTCCTCCAGGACTGCGATGCGGAGGAACACCAGCATGTACACCGCCACGACGCCCGCCGCTACCGCCAGCTCCAGCCGGCCCGGGCGCGTCCACACGCCCTGCAGGACGGCCGTCGTGCCCACGAGGAGCATGCATAGCAGGAACAGCCCGACCTGGAGCGCCTCGTCGAGCGCTTCGAGGTCGCGGAGTGCCTCCGCGAGCTGCCCGCCGACCCCCAGCGAGGCGAAGATCGCTGCCACCACGGCCAGCGTCCACAGCCACAGCCACCGCTCCCGCGCTGAGGCGAAGCGGATCACGCGGGCGGCCTACTCGGGAGCGCTGCCGGTGAGTGCGTCCAGCTTCTCCACCAGCTCAGAGACCTGGTCGAGACTTGCGGCAACCATCTCGCCCGGCATCCAACCCTCGTAGAAATTCGCGTGCAGAGCGCTCGCGGAGTCGAATAGCGTTCGCAGGTGCGGGTCATCGGTCTCCGCGGCCAGGCGGTTGATGGCCGAGTAGAGGTCTCGGTGGCCGTTGTGGGACCAGCCGTGCTGCTCGGCGACGGCCTTGACCATGCGTGCGGCTGCCCCCCAGCCCTTTTCCGATGCCTGGAGCAGGTCGTCTTCGGCGAGGTAGTCGCGCGCGCGGGCGAGGCAGGCGCGCCCCGTCTCGTTGTGATCCTGCGTCCGTGTGACCATGCAAGCAGTATATCGCGGCGCGAACTCCTTGTAGGCCTATCCCCTATTCAGTAACGTTAGCCGCGATAGGGCGCATGACGCCGCCGAGTGTCTGTGCCCGCCCCGGGAGGCGCTCCATGCACGATCTGGTTATTCGCAACGGCACCATTGTCGACGGGACGGGAGAGGCTCCGTTCCAGGGCGATATCGCCATCGACGACGGCAAGATTACGGCCATCGGCCGCATCGAGGCCGAGGGCCGAGAGACGGTCGACGCAGCGGGTCAGATCGTGACCCCCGGCTTCGTCGACATCCACACCCACTTCGACGGCCAGATCACCTGGGACCCGCTGCTCACGCCCTCCTGCTGGCACGGCGTCACCACTGTCGTCATGGGCAACTGCGGCGTCGGCTTCGCCCCCGCCGCCCCCAACCGCCACGAGTGGCTCATCGGCCTCATGGAGGGCGTCGAGGACATTCCCGGCACCGCCCTCTCCGCGGGCATGCAGTGGAACTGGGAGACCTTCCCCGAGTACCTCGACTACCTCGAAACGCTCCCCAAGGCCCTCGACGTCGGCACGCAGGTGCCGCATGGCGCTGTCCGCGCCTACGTCATGGGCGAGCGCGGCGCCATGAACGAGCCCGCCAACCCCGAGGACATCCACGAGATGAAGCAGCTCGTGCGCGAGGGCATCGAGGCCGGCGCGCTCGGCGTCTCCACCTCCCGTACCATCGTCCACCGCGCCATCGACGGCGTGAACGTCCCCGGCACCTTCGCCGAAGAGGACGAGATGATGGCTTTCGGTGAGGCCCTTGCCGAAGCCGGCACCGGCGTCTTCGAGCTGGCGCCCGCCGGCGTGACCGGCGACGACATGAACCTCCCCGACCTCGAGGTCGCCTGGATGCGGCGCGTCTCCGCCGCCACCGGCCGCCCCATCACCTTCGCCCTCGTCCAGCTCGACGCCGAGCCGGACCATTGGAAGCGCATGTTCGACCTCTCCGAGGAGGCCGTCGCCGAGGGCGCCGACCTCTACCCGCAGGTCACGGCGCGCGCACCGGGCGTCCTCCTCGGCCTCCAGACGAACCACCCCTGGGTGAACGCGCCGACCTTCCAGGAGATCAGCGGTCACTACAAGCTCGGCGCCGGCGACGCCCACCACCTCCGCCGCACCCCCATCGAGGAGATCGCGGCCGAGATGGGCAAGCCCGAGGTGAAGGCGAAGCTCATGGAGGAGCTCGGCGCCGCTCGCCAGGACATCGCCTTCATCGACCTCGCGCGCGTCTTCCCCATGGAAGAGCCGCTCGACTACGAGCCTCGCCGCGAGGACAGCGTCGCCGCCATCGCCGAGCACGAGGGTCGCGATGCCTACGACCTTCTCTACGACCTGATGCTCGAGGACGAGGGCAAGCGCATGTTCTTCGCCCCCACCCTCAACTACACCGAGTTCGACTACGAGGTCGTGCGCAAGATGCTGACACACCCGCGCGCCGCCCTCGGGCTCGACGACGCGGGCGCCCACTGCGGCGTCATCTGCGATGCGAGCATGCCGACCTTCATGCTCACGCACTGGGCCCGCGACCGCTCCCGCGGCGAGGGGCTGCCCCTCGAGTTCGCCGTCAAGAAGATGACGAGCGACACCGCCCGTCTCTACGGCCTCCACGACCGTGGCGTCCTGCGCCCCGGCATGAAGGGCGACGTCAACGTCATCGACCTGGAGCGCCTCCAGCTGCGCGCCCCCGAGCTCGCGCACGATTTGCCCGCCGACGGCCGCCGCCTCATTCAGAAGGCGGAGGGCTTCGTCGCCACGATCGTCAGCGGCGAGGTCATCATGCGCGACGGCGAGGACACCGGCGCTCGCCCCGGCAAGCTCGTGCGAGGCGAGCAGCAGCCCGCCGCCAGCGTGAGCTAGCCACGCCTCGCGCTGGACGCCTCAGGCCCGGGCGACCTCCGTCGTCCGGGCCTCCTTTCGACCCTGTTGCCCATGGGCCGAGCGCGATCGAGAAGGGAAGCGCCATGACCATCACCCCCATCAACCCCGAGACGCTCCACCGCAACCCCGCTTTCTCCCAGGCGATCGCGGTCGATTGCGCCCATCGCACCGTCTATGTCGGCGGGCAGAACGCTGTCGACGTGGACGGAAACGTTGTCGGCGAGGGCGATGTGGCGGTCCAGGCGGAGCAGGTCGCCCGTAACCTGCAGGCCGCCCTCGCCGCCGCCGGCGCGGGCATCGACGACATCGTCAAGCTCACCATCTATCTGGTTGAGCCGCACTCCGCCTTCCCCGCCTACGAGGCCTTCCAGCGTGTCTGGGGGATGCCTGCCACTCCTCCCACGATCAGCCTGCTCTACGTATCCGGCCTCTTCCAGCCTGGCTTCCTGCTGGAAGTCGACGCCATCGCGGTGGTCTGATCGCATCCCCCAATCCCCACCGGCGCGGTATGCTTAGCGGCAGACGCGAGGGCGGCCTCCGCATGGGCGGAGCGTGCGGTCACTCGAACACACGGGAGACCCTCATGACCGAGACGATGTACCAGGACATGATCGACGCCGTCGCCGAGTGTCCGGTGAATCTGGAAGAGATCGACCTCTTCAAGCCCGGCCAGCAAGAGCACTGGTTCGATTCCTACAAGATCCTCCACGAGGAAGCGCCCGTCATGCGCATCCCTGGTGAGGGCACGACTCCCGGCACCGACGGCTTCATCATCACCAAGTACGACGACATCGCGATGATCATCCGCGATCCCTACACCTTCCCCCAGCCTTCCTACGGCGGCGCAGGCCTCGAGGTCGTGGAAGAGGACGACCACTCCGTCCTGCTCGACGCGATGGCCCGCAACACCCTCCGCCCCAACATGGAGTTGCACAAGCAGCACCGCATCCAGCTCACCGACCCCTGGGTCGGCGCGACCGGCGCCCCCCGCCATCGCCCCATGGTCACCCGCTTCGTCGACGAGCTCATCGACAACTGGATCGATCGCGAACCCGCCGAGATCGACTTCGTCGAGGAGTTCGCCGCCCCCCTTCCGCAGATGGTGATGACCACCATCCTCGGCTTCCCCTTCGAGGACATGCCGCAGCTCCGCATCTGGGGCCAGGCGCAGGTGCGCCGTTTTGTGTACGGGAAGGGCCACCGCAACCTCATGAGCGACGAGGAGGAAGCGGACAACGCCCGCGACCTCGGTGACTTCATGCAGTACGTCCAGAGCCACGTCACCAAGAAGCGTCAGGACCCCCAGGACGACATGACGTCCTTCCTGACGCAGGTGGAGTACATGGGCCGCAAGCTCACCGACTCCGAGGTCGTTGGCGTGGTCTTCGGCATGCACATCGGTGGCCTGGAGACGACCCAGTACGCCATCGCCGCCGAGGCCGAGCTCCTCGCTCGCGACCCCGAGCTGTGGAACACGCTCAAGGCGGACCGCTCGAAGATCCGCTTCTTCGTCGAGGAGGGCATGCGCATCCAGGCCCCCACCCAGGGCCTCTCGACCCGCATGACCGCGAAGGACGTGGAACTCCGGGGCGTGACGATCCCGAAGGGCTCGATCCTGCACCTCCGCTACGGGGCCGCCAACCACGATCCCGAGGAGTACCCCTGTCCCGCCGACGTTGACCTTTCGCGGCCAAACACCGGCCGCCACATGACGTTCTCCCAGGGCATCCGCGTCTGCCCGGGCGCCGGAATTTCCCGCCTCGAGCAGAACATCGCCTGGGAGCGGCTCTTTGAGCGCCTGGACGGCATCTCGTTCACCCCCGGGAAGAACGACTTCCGCCACCAGCCTGGCATCATGCTGGGTCTGTGGGATCTCCACCTCAACTTCGAGAAGGCGAAGTAGCACGCGAGGAAGGCCGTGGCCGAATCCGATTCTGTAAAGGAGCTTGCGCGACTCGCCCGTGAGGCGGCGAAGATGCGCTGGGGGCCGGAAGACACAGGCGCCGCTCCCGTCCTGCCCGGCAAGGAGAAGCGCAGCGAGGAGCCCGACCCCGAGCGCATGTCCGGCGACCAGGAGCGCGAGGTTCTGAAGGCGCTCGACCCCTTCTGGACCCGCGGCATCGTGAAGCCGGAGGACGGCGAGAGCTAGGGCGCGCGAGCCTGCGCCATCGTGTATCCCGCCACTATTGACACCACGTACAACCTACGGGCATACTTTCTCTACCCCCCCAGTTGCTTCGGTGGCTGGGTGCGAAGCCCGCTTCGGCGGGCTTCTGCGTTTCTACCAGTTGTCCGGTTTCTGAATCACGCCGTTCCGGTCGCGGAGCGTCAGTGGCAACTGGCACTCCGCGAGGATCTTCCTCCGGAACTGCTTGAAGAATGTGCCCTCAAGCCGTCGCGAGCGCTTGCTTGATCGATGCGGGTTGATCACGCCCACCGGAATGCCGCACTCCTCGCGAACCATGCGGACCGGCTCTGCGAGGTCCGAGTCGTTTGTTACGACGACGGCCGTCGTGCAGCGGCCCGTGAACGCATCGGCCAGCAAGTGCGACGCCAGGTTGACGTCGGAACCCTTTTCCTCGGTTCGCAAAACGGTGACCACCTGTTCCGGTCCCGTGGGGTTTTCGAGGGGAAGGCGCGTGGGCCGCGTGACGAAGTGCCCGTAGTGAATCTCTATGAGCGGATTCGTCGCTAGAGCGCGCAGGTAGGCTGCCTGCCGAACCGGGCGCTGGGGATCGTCCGGACGTTCAGTCACCCGCGCGGTGAAGTAGCGGATCTTCGCGAGGTCGTCGCGGGGTAGCAGGCGGCGGCAGACCGCCTCCAGGTCGACCCACTTGTGGGCCGTGCCCTTCACGGCGCCGTAGTAGAAGTTGAAGCCGTCGATGTAGACAATGGTTGCCACGAAGGTGGGAGCATACGCCCCACCGGCCCGTTGGTCAGCTACCCCACTCCAGCGCGAGCTCGTCGCCGAAGAAGGCTGCGAGGCGGTTCGCTTCCGCCTCCGCCCCCTGGCTCACCCCGTGCGGAAGCTCCCCGAACGGCTCGATGCGCACCGACAACTGCCCTCGCGCCCGCTCGTGCGACCACACCCCCTCGATACGCCCGTCGACCAGCAGCACCGGGGAGATCCACCCCTGCGGCCGGTGCACCAGCGCCTTGTGCTCCGGCGGGAGGATCGCCGGGACGTCCCGGGCCGATCCGATTACGTACGGGTCGAAGGCGGGCAGGAGCCGCACGGCCCCCGACGCCGCTGTGCCTGCCATCTCCGCAACCTGCGCCGCGAGGGCCCAGTGCGGTTGGTCCTCGATGTCGACCTCCACCGCCTCGTCCCCGAGCGCGCGGAAGTATCGGGTGGCCTGCGCCGGGCGGCGTGGACCCCACCAGCGCGAGTACTCGGCGGCCGTCGCCGGTCCGTAGGCGCGCAGGTAGCGGCGCGTCACCTCGGCAAGCGCCTCCTCCGGTGGGGGACCCGCCGCTGCCTCGATCCATGCCGCTGGACTGACGAAGGTCACGTGCCGGCCGCTGTTTGGACCGAAGCAGAGGCTGCCCCGGAACGAGGCCGGTTTCAGGTACGCGCCCCAGCTGTCCCCGAGCTTCTCCCCGAGCGCCCGCGAACCCGATGCCTCCGCCACCGCCTCGGCCAGCTCGTCGCGCGTCAGCGCCTCCCCGCCAAGCACCTCCCGGACCGTGTCGAGCAGCAGGTCGCGCTCCTCGGCGGTGATCTTGAAACCCCGCAGCCAGGCGCCCTTCAGGTAGTGGTCGTACGTGTCGAGAGCCGCCTGCCAGAGGCCGTACTCGGCTGCGGGCAGCAGGTGGAGCGTGCCCCGCATCGCCCACGTCTTCACGAGGCTGCGGCGTTCCCACAGCTCCACGTCGAGGTCGCCCGGACGAACCCCGTCGACCCTTGCCCAGGCCGCCAGCTCGGCGCTGGAGGCCATCTGCGCCTGCAGCCCACCCACTGCCCCCACCACCGCGAGCAACTCATCGCGCGGGCGCCTGGAGACGAGATGCTGCCGCTGCATGCGCCAGGCGAGGACGCTGGCCCAGCTGAGGTCCGCGCGCGCCGCTATTGGTCCTCTCCGAACCGGGCCGGGTCAAACGGCGTCAGGTCGACCTCGCTGCTGCGCCCCTCCGTGATCAGCTCGGCCATCGCCTCCCCCGTCGCGAGCGAGAGGATGATGCCCTTCCGCCCGTGCCCGGTGGCCACGTATGCACCCTCCCGCCCCGGGGCCGCGCCGATGATGGGCAGGCCGTCGCCCGACACGGGACGGAGGCAGGCCGTCTGGTTGACGACCCGCATCCCCTCGAGTCTGGACGTAAACCGTGACAGCCTGCCGAGTACGTAATCGCGCGCGGCCTCCGTCGGCTCCGCGTCGAATCCCTCTTCTTCCTCGGTGGCGCCGATGTGCACGAGGCCGGTCGGGCGGGTGACGACGTAGTGCCCGTGCATGTCGGAGAAGCCTCCCGGCGGAGGCTCGACCGACGGCTCCAGGTGCACGATCTGGCCCTTGAGCGGGCGCACAGGTACGGGGAGGTCCAGCCACGCCGCGGCCCGCAACGACCACGGGCCAAGGGCAATCACGGTCGCGTCGGCCGTGACGACGCCATCCTCCAGCTCCACGCCGTCCACGTAGTCCGCTCCGCCCACGAGCCCCACCGCCCGCCCCATGCGCAGCGAGGCTCCCATGCTCTGCGCGCTCTCGAGGAGCCGGGCGGTGAACTTGGCCGAGTCAATCTGCGCCGTGGGCTGCGCGAGCGCTCCCGAGACGGGCCTGTCCAGCCATGGGCAACGCTCGGCGATCTGCGGGTGTGGGATGGGCTCGGCGCTCAGGTGCTCGGCGCGAGCAAGCAGGTCGGCCGCCTCGTCGTCATCCTGCGCGACGAGGCAGGTCGTATACGGCGTGTAGTCGTAGGTTCCGGGGCCGTCGAGCAGCTCCGCCACGGTTCGGTGGAGCGCCACGCTTCGTGCGAGGAGTGGGGGAAGAGCCCCCGTCCGGTCATCGTCGTGGGGCAGGCCCGGCGACAACAGCCCCGCCGACTTCCCGCTTGCGCCGTAGGCAACCTCGGCGCCCTCGATGACAAGCGGCTGCACGCCCCGCTGCGCGAGGAAGTACGCGATCGCCACCCCGATCACGCCCCCACCCACGATCGCGACATCCACGTGCTGGTTCGGTGACATCCTGACGGCGGCTCCTTCCCCCGAGTGTGTCACGCGTGGGACTGGTTGCAAGAGCTTGTCCCGGGCGCGTCTGTGGCCGGAAGTGAAGAAGCCAGGGCAAAAGCCCTGGCTTCTCGGTGTGCCGCTGCCGGCTGGGACTCGCTATTGCAGGTCCACTTCCACCGTCACGGGGGTGCCCTGGTAGAAGTTCCCGCTGCCGCTCAGCTGCGACAGGTCAATCGGTGTGTTGAACGTGGTCCAACCCGCGCCCTCGGGACGAGTGCTGACGAAGTGGCTGCCCGTCCGCACCGAGCGCCAGACGGTCACGTCGATGTTCACGGTCGTCCCGCCACCGAGATCGACCTCGACTGGCACCGGAGTGCCCTGGTAGAAGTTCCCGCTGCCGCTTAGCGCGGACAGGTCGACGGGCGTGTTGTGCGTGGTCCAGCCCGCGCCTTCAGGGCGCGTGCTCACGAAGATGTTCCCCGTGCGCAGCGACTGCCACACCGTGACGTCAACTGTGACTGACTCCGGCGCCGCTGTTGCGAGTGTCAGGTTCAGCCTTGTGATGGCGCCTCCGCCGTGGCTGCCGGTTTGGGTCGCGGCGCGGCCTCCAATTGCGAAGCGAATCTCGCCGTCGCAGCCGCGCGAAGCATCACTGAGGACAGCGACAAAGTACTCGGTCACGCCAGAGGTAGTCGAGTAAGTCTCCCTATCCCTGTTGTTACAGAGCGTCTCTCCGACGTACGCCTCGACAGCCAGCCCTGTTGCGACTGGCCCGTCGGGGCTCGTAACGGTTCCCCGGAACGCCGACGGGGGGTTCGACGGCCCCTGCGCCGACACCGCGCTGATAGCAGATACCGTCAGTGATACTGCCAGCGCCACGATGATCAGAGGTTTCAGTTGGTTCATGGGTGTGGTCGACTCCTGCGTAAGTTTGGCCGCCGGTGTGCGTAGATTACCCGAGGATGGCCACGTCAATGGCCATAACGATGAAGATCGCCGCAAGATATGCCAGCGAAAACGTGTAAAGCCGGATTGACGGCACCCGATCCGGCCACTTCCAGAGCCCGAACGCGAGCGCAACGAACCCCAGACCGGCTGCTCCCGCAACCCCGCCGTAGAGCCAGCCCACCTCGCCGGTAAGCAGCAGCGAAAGCGTGAGCGGGACGAGCACAATCGAGTAGGCGAGTATCTGCCGCCGGGTCGCGACCTCGCCGGCCTCCACCGGGAGCATCGGCACGCTCGCGTCGCGGTAGTCGGGCGCGATCCGCAGGGCCAGGGCCCAGAAGTGCGGGGGCGTCCAGAAGAAGATGATGGCGAACATGATCACCGGCGCCCAGGAGAGATCCCCGGTGACCGCCGCCCAGCCCACCATCGGCGGAAAGGCCCCGGCCGCGCCCCCGATGACGATGTTCTGCGAGGAGCGCCGCTTCAGCCACACCGTGTAGATGAACACGTAGAAGAGGAACGCCGCCCACGCCAGCACGCCCGCCAGCAGGTTCGTGGTCGCCCAGAGGAAGGCGAACGCGCCAACCCCGAGCGCAAGTCCGAAGACGAACGCGTTGAGCGGCGGGATCTCCCCCCGTACGAGCGGTCTGGACTGCGTCCGGCTCATCAGCGCGTCGATGTCGCGGTCGTACCAGCAGTTGACCGCGTTGGCCCCGGCGGCCGAGGCCGCCCCGCCCACCAGCGTCGCGAGTACGAGCGCCGTCGAGGGCCAGCCGCCTTCGGCCACCACCATCGCCGGCACCGTTGTGATCAGGAGCAGCAGGATGATGCGCGGCTTGGTGATCGCGACATAACTGCGAATGGTCGCCGAGGCGCGGCTCGACTCCCGCAGGGCTACCGCCAGCGCCGTCATGCCGGCGCCTCCACCGGGGCCGTCGGGGCGCGCTCGCGCGGCGCCGCCTGCGCGGAGTATCCCAGGAGCGCTGCTGCCGACAGGGCGAGCCACAGCAAGGAGGCTAGCACGGTATGCGTTACGGTGAGCGCGTCCGGGAACGTGTAGAGCACGTTCAGGGCGCCGATCGCCACCTGCGCCGCGTACACGACCGCTGCCGTGCGGGCGACGTGCATCCCCCAGCGGAGCGTCCCGCGCTCACGCCAGGCCGCGACGATCAGCCACACCAGGGGAATCAGCAGCAGGGCCGCCAGGTAACGATGCACCATGTGCGTGATCTGCTGGTCGTCGGCGCCGGGGAAGACGCCGCCGCTGCAGAGCGGCCAGCCCTCGCAGGCGGTCGAGCCGCCGCTCTCGCCGAGGTAGCCGCCGATCCACACCACCGCCGCGAACAACACCAGGGTCACGATCGCCCGCTGCCCGACACGCCAGGCGGCGGCACGCTGTTCGGGCGGGATGCCGCCGCGAACCTCGTTGAACATCGCGAGCGCCGTCGCTGCCATCACCGTCAGGATCGCCATCGCCAGCAGCAGGTGGGTCGCCACGATCTCGGCGGGAAGCTCCTCCCACACCGTGATCGCCCCGATGACGCCCTGGATGCCGACCAGGGGCACGGCCGCGATCGCCGGCCAGAGCACCGCCGGCGCTCCGCGGAAGTGCCGCCAGGCGAGGACCGCGGTCGCGATCACGAGGATCCCGACGAAGGCGGCCACGAAGCGGTGCGTCGACTCGATCAGCGCTTCCTGCTCGTGCGGGGGCACGATCCCGCCGTGACACGTCGGCCAGTCGGGGCAGCCAAGCCCCGACCCCGTCGCGCGCACGTACACTCCGACCCCGATCAGGATCAGCGTGGCGGCACAGGTGATGAAGGCGAGGTTGCGGGTGGCTCTCATCGACTCGGAGGGCGCCCCGGGAGGCGCCGGTTCTCAGCGTACGGTGCGATGCCCGGAGGCGCCAGATTCCGGTAGGCTCGCGCCATGAGCGAGACCGACGTCGATACCGTCGCCTCGTGGCTGCGGGAGGCCCGGTCGGTCGCGATTTTGACCGGCGCCGGCATCTCGACCGAGTCCGGGATCCCCGACTTCCGCGGCCCCGACGGCGTCTGGACGAAGAACCCCGCCGCCGAGCGCACCGCCACCATCCAGCACTACGTTGCCGACCGCGACCACCGCGTCCGTTCCTGGGCGAATCGCGCGGACAGCCCCATGCACAACGCCGAGCCGAACGCCGGGCACTACGCCCTCACCGCCCTGGAGGGGAAGGGGAAGCTCGACACGCTCGTCACGCAGAACATCGACGGGCTCCACCACGCTGCCGGCACCGCGCCCGAGCGCATCGTCGAGATCCACGGGACCGTGCGCGACTACGCCTGCCTCGGCTGCGGCGATCGCGGCCCTATCGAGGTCGTGCTGGACCGCGTGCGCAACGGCGATGAGGACCCGCACTGCGAGCAGTGCGGCGGCCTCCTCAAATCGGCGACCATCTCCTTTGGCCAGGCGCTCATCGCCGAGGACCTCGAGCGCGCCCAGCTCGCCGCCGCCAGCTGCGACCTCTTTCTCGCGATCGGCACCTCGCTCACGGTCTACCCCGTCGCGGCGCTGCCCGAGATCGCGCTCCAGAGCGGGGCGCGCCTTGTCATCCTCAACGCGCAGGAGACGCCGTACGACCCGGCGGCCGCCGCTATCCTTCGCGACGGCATCGGGACTGTGCTCCCCGGAATCGTCGAGCGCGTCTAGCGGCCCGACTCCGGAGCGTCCTGCTGCTCGCCCCAGCGGTCCCAGTGCACCACCTCGCCCAGCGGCTTCCGCCGAGGCTGCGAGAAGCGCCCCTTGTCCAGGTAGCCCAGGGGGATCAGGCCCATGACGAACGAGTTTTCCGGAAGCCCGAGCAGGTCGCGGAAGAACGTGCCCTCGTCCAGGGTCCACGTCAGCACGCTGCCGATGCCGAACGCCCGTGCCGCGAGCATCAGGTTCTGCATCGCGCCGTAGATCGATCCGCCCAGCCCGGCTCCCGCGCGCCGCGTGTTGTCATCCATGCGCGCTGCCGTCTGCATGACAGGCGCGACGATCACGGGCACCTCGGCGTAGTGCTCGGCCAGGTGCACCACCCCCCGCCGGTTGCGTTGGTCGATCCCGACCTCGCCCTCCGCGACCCCGCCCCGCGTGATCCGCCCCGTGCCCAGCTCTTCGTCGCTCACCCGTCCGTACCCGTAGGCCGAGAGCAGGCGCTCCGAGTAGACCTCAGCGATCTGCTGCTTGATCGCCGGGTCTCGGATCACGACCCAGCCCCAGCCCTGCTGGTTGCCGCCGGTCGGGCCGCGAATGGCCGCGTCGAGGATCTGCCAGAGCACGTCCTCGGGGATGGGGTCTGGCTTCAGGAATCGCTGCGCGCGCGTCGTGTGGATCGCATCGAGCACATCGAGGGGTTCACGGTCGGGCATGGGGCCTCCTGGCACGGCTGGTCGCCGCCGCGAGTCTACCTGCCGGAAGCGATCGGGCGCGTATCATCCCGCCGGACGCGCACGTTCGGGAGGCAGGCAATGAAGATCGGGCTCTACGGCATCAACGCAGGGTTGAACTCGGACCGCGAGGCCGTCCTGCGCTACGCACGCACGGCGGAGGCGGCCAACTTCGAGTCGCTCTGGACGGGCGAGCACGTCGTCGCCATCGACCCCCAGCGCCCTCCCTCCCCCGTCGTTCCCGACACCCCCATCGTCGACACGATTGCGACGCTCGCGTTCGTCGCCGGCGCCACGGAGCGCATCAGGCTCGCGAGCGGCATCCTCCTCCTTCCCCAGCGCAACCCCGTCGTCCTCGCCAAGGAGCTCGCGGGCATCGACGTCCTCTCCGGCGGGCGGCTCATCTTCGGCGTGGGCGTCGGCTACGTGAAGGAGGAGTTCGACACCATGAGCGTCCCCTTCGAGGAGCGTGGCCCCCGCACCTCCGAGCACATCGAGGTCATCCGCACCCTCTGGACCTCGGACAAGCCCGAGTTTTCGGGGAGCTTCACCTCGTTCTCCGGCATCCAGTCGTACCCCCACCCCGTGCAGCAACCGCACCCCCCGATCGTCATCGGCGGCTCCTCCCCGCCCGCCCTCCGCCGCACTATCACGCAGGGCAACGGCTGGTACGGCTTCATGCTCGATGTGGACGGCGCCTCGGCGGTCATCCAGGCCCTCGAGCAGACCGCCGAGCAGGTCGAGCGTCCGGACGGCCTCGGGCCGGTGGAGATCACGATCACGCCCCGCGGCCGCCTCGACCGCGAGACGGTCGAGCGTTTCGCCGAGGCCGGCGTCCACCGCCTCGTCCCCATGCCGCGCGGCCTCATGGTTCCCGCCGACGACCCCGACGCCACCCGCGGCGAGATCATCGCCTCCGTCGAGGCGCTCGCGGAGTCGCTGGGGCTGTAGCCAGAGGTTGTGCGCTGTACCGGTACGAGGTACAGTTAGGGTGTGATCCGGTCGTTTCGCCACCGCGGTCTCAAGCGGCTGTACGAGCGGGGGGATGCAAGCAGGGTGAGCGCCAACCAGGTTAGCCGGATTCAAGCCGCTTTGGCATACCTCGACTCCGCAAGGGTGCCCTCGGACCTCGCTCTCCCCGGGTACCGTTTTCATCCTTTGCAGGGCGACTTGAGGCGGTTCTGGAGCATCTCCATTTCTGGAAACTGGCGAATTATCTTCCGCTTTGAAGAAGGCGACGTGTACGACATCGACCTCGTGGACTATCACTAAAGGGGACGACTCATGCCGATGAAGAATCCACCCCATCCGGGCCTCGGGATCAAGCTGAACTGCCTGGAGCCCCTGGGCCTCAGCGTGACCGAAGCCGCCGAGTTGCTTGGTGTGGCCAGGCACACCCTTTCGCGTGTCCTGAACGGGCACGCCGCCATCTCCCCGGAGATGGCCATCCGCCTCGAGAAGGTTGGCTGGTCGAACGCCGAGTTCTGGCTCCGCCTCCAGACTGCGTACGACCTCGCGCAGGCTCGCCTGCACGAGGATGCCATCAAGGTCGAGCGCTACGAGCCTGCGACCGCCTGAGCGCACCCGCTGCCGCGGACAGGTTCGCCAGAGGGCGGGTCACTCCTCGCAGACAACTCCGTCGCTGTCCCCGTCCCGGGCGCTTGGCACCATCGCCGCCGGGAAGCCCCTGCCCCCGCCGGGGCAGTCCCCCCGACTGCAGCCCTGCTGCCTGCGCTCACCCGCAGCTTCCGCTGCCTCGCAGGATGCGTAGGTGCGCTCCGCCTGCGTGCCGGAGGCCTGCGTGGGAGTGGGGTCCGAAGTCGAGCCCGAGGTGTCGGTCGACGAGCAAGCCTCGCTGAGGGAGCGCGTCTCAGCCGAACTGAGCACATGCCCGTAGCGGCTGGCCGTGTCCCAGTAGCGCGTCGCGTACTCGCACGCGTTCGCGTCATGGCCCGCCGCGTCGAGCGACCGCCACCGCGGAAGCCATTCATGCGCGAGGTCGTCCGACTTCGCGATGTTGACGCTCCCGACCGTCGGAACGAGGTTGCGGAGGTCGCTGTAGGCGGCGCGAGCCTCGGCTTCGTTGTCCACCAGTTCGCAGAGCACCGACCACGGGAGCACGTGGTCTCGATGCCCGTCGCCGTTGAGCGCATCGAGGCTGTAGAAGCCCTTCGCGCCGTTCAGCAGATCGCGTGCCTCCCCCGACCACGAAGGGCGGTCGTCGCACCACTCCGGCTCCTCCGAGGACGCCCGCGTTGCCCGCGTCGCGGTTGCCCGTGCCGTCGTTGAAGACGTGGCGGCCGCCTCCTCCCGAGCGGAGCCGGCCGCGCCGGCCCCGGGGATGACCAGCTCCCACCCCACCCTGAGGTTGCTGCAGTTCTCGTCGATCCTGGGGTTCGCTTCCAGCAGCCGCGACGTGGAGATCCCGAAGTCCTGAGCGATGCGCCAGCAGACGTCCCCCGCCTGCACGATGTGCGTCGTCGCGACCTCTGCCGCTGCCGCTGCCGCTGCCCGTGACGTTGGGGTCGAGGCGGGAGCAGGGGTTGCGGCGGATGTCGGCGTGCGATCCGCCGCCTCGGAAGCCTCGGTCCCCGGGGGCGTGGTAGCCGCCGGCGCCTCTGCCGGGGGGCGCGCCCCTTCCTCTGTTTCGCAGGCGGCGGCGCCGCCCACGAGCACAACGGCGACCAGCGCGACCGAATAGGAGGTATCTCACAAAGGAGCTCTATTTCCCGATAAAGGAGCGCTCCCGGTTTACCTATGGGAGCGTGACGTTTAGTGGTTCGTAGTCGACGGTTTCTCGCCCGGCCCGGAAAGGCTGGGCGGCGAATTTCGCTATACGGCGTATGGGGTTTTGCTGGTCGGGGCGACCGGATTTGAACCGATGACCTCTTGACCCCCAGTCAAGTGCGCTACCAGGCTGCGCCACGCCCCGACAAGGCCTTCGAAGCGTACACGATCCCCCTCCTACCCTCGCCCCGCCCGCGTAGGCTTCCCCAATGCGCGTCATCCCCGGTCAGGCGCAGTCGTTCGACCTGCGTTCGCTGATCGGCGGCATCTACCTGCCCGCCCTCTTCTTTGGCATCGGGCAGTGGATGATCATCCCGGCAATCCCCCAGTTCGCCGACGAACTCGGGGCGAGCGTCTTCCTCAGCGGCATCATTTTCGCCGCCCGCGGCGCCGGCTCGATGATTGGCGATGTCCCCTCGGGCCTGCTGACCAGCAGGCTCGGAGGCCGCCTCACCATGACCACCGGGGTCGTCCTGACGGCGGTCACGGCGGCGGCCATGGGGTTCAGCACCGGTCCCGTCACCCTCGGGCTCTTCACGCTGCTGAATGGCGTCGCCTTCGCCCTCTGGCACGTCTCCCGCCTCGCCTACATGACCGAGACCGTGCCTGTCGAGTACCGCGGACGCGCCCTCTCGCTCGTCGGGGGCGTGACGCGCGTCGGCTTCTTCGCGGGCCCTATTGTCGGTGGCGCGATCGCCCAGTTCGGCGGGCTGGAGACCGTCTTCTTCGCCCAGGCCGTGGTGGTCGGCGTCGCGGCCCTGCTCGTGGCGACCCGCCTTCCCGAGCCTCGCGGGGGCGATGCCGGAACCCCCGAGCGTCCTCCCGTGAGCCTCCGCAGCGTCGCCCTGGCCGAACGCCGCAGCCTCATCGTCGCCGGTTCGGTCGCCATCACCCTCGTGCTCATCCGCCACGGACGCCAGTTCCTCATCCCCGTCTGGGGCAGGGAAGCCCTCGGCCTCGAGCCCTTCGAGATCGGCCTCATCTTCGGACTCGCCTCCGCCATCGACATGGTCATGTTCTATCCCGTCGGCATGGTCATGGACCGCTGGGGACGGAAGTGGGTCATCGTCCCGAGCCTGCTCGTGCTCTCCGCCAGCCTGCTCCTGATGCCGCTCACCGCCGGCTTCGTCTCGTTCCTGCTGGTGGGACTGCTTTCCGGCTTCGGCAACGGTCTCGGCAGCGGCGCCGTCATGACCCTCGGCGCCGACCTTGCCCCGCCCGATGCCGCGGGAGAGTTCCTCGGGCTCTGGCGCCTCGTCGGGGACGTCGGAGCGGTCGCCGCGCCGCCTGCGATCGGCGGGCTCGAAGACCTGTTCACGCTCGACGCTGCAGCCGCGGTGACGGGCGCCATCGGGCTCGCCGGCGGAGTCGTGATGCTCTTCCTCGTGCGCGAGACGCTGAGCCGGGCCCGTGAGCCCGCCCGCGCCTCTCCCCGCTAGAGGTCGAGCTCGATGCCGACCGGGCAGTGGTCCGAGCCGAGCATCTCGTGCTCGATGAACGCGCTCCGCACCGACGGCATCAGGTCCTCGCTCACGAACACGTAGTCGATGCGCCAGCCGATGTTCCGCTTGCGGCGCTCCCGCCACGGATCCCAGTAGCTGTACGCGTCCGCCTGCTCGGGGTGCAGCGCCCGGAACGTATCGACGAAGCCGCTCTCCATGACGCGGTCGACCCACTCGCGCTCGACCGGCAGGAAGCCCGTCTCCTTCTCGTTGGGGCGGGCCACGTCGATCTCGCCGTGGGCCACGTTCAGGTCGCCCATGAAGACGACGCTCCGGCCCTCGTCCCGGAGCGCGACGACGCGCTCCAGGAATGCCTCGTAGTAGGCCAGCTTGAAGTCGAGCCGCGCGAGCTTCCGGCCGGCGTTGGGGAAGTAGGAGGTGAGCAGCACGAACTCCCCATAGTCCGCCTCGATGGCGCGTCCCTCGCGTTCGAACTCGGGCGTCTCCAGCCCGAGGCGCAGGTCGGCAGGAGCTTGCTTCGTCAGGAGCAGGGCGCCGCTGTACCCGGCCTCCTCGGCCGGATGCCAAGTGGCCTCGTAGCCAGCCTCGAGCCAGGGCTGTTCCTTGACCTGCTCGGGGCGCGCCTTCACCTCCTGCAGCCCGGCGATGTCCGGCGCGGTCTCCTCGAGCCACGTCTGGAACGCGCCCGTCCGCAGCGCGGCGCGCAGCCCGTTGACGTTCCAGGAGCAGATGCGCAGCGTCGCCACCCCTTACAGGTACTGCCGCGCGACCACGACGACCGCCGCGCTCACCCCGGACACGACCAGGTACTCGGCAATCGTCGAAGGCGTCAGGTCGTCGTCGAGCAGGTGGTGCACCAGCCCGGTCGCGACGTAGAACCCGATGATCATGAGCGCGCCCGTCAGCAGGTCGTCGAGCGGGAAGTAGTAGAGGGCGATACGCAGCTCCGCCAGGGAGATGCCGATCGCCAGCGCCGCCAGCAGCGACGATGCGCCCCGCCCCCGGCTCTCCCGCAGCAGGTCGAGCGCCAGCGCGAAACTGAGGACCCCGACCGCCGCCGCCGATGCGGGCAGGTTCAGGTCGTGCGTGAAGAACACCGTGAAGAGCGCCAGCGCCACCAGGTACGTGACCACCGCCAGCACGAGCCGCATCGGCCCGAACAGCGGCCGGGTGGGGGAGACCGCGTGGTACTCCGCGTACAGCAGCAGCCCGGTCGCGGCGCCCGCCGCCAGCCCCGCCACCAGCCGCGCGTAGCCGCTGACCGCTTCGTCGATGAAGAGCCCCGCGCCGAGCACTCCCAGCAGGGGCAGCAGTGCGTAGCTCAGGGAGCCGAAAGCGCTTCCGCGCCAGTCCGGGTGGGAGCGGACCGCACTCTCGACGCCCGCCGCCGCGATGAGCGCCGTGAGGGCCAGGATCCAGTGCTGTTCCGGCCGGAAGTTGAGGTAGGCGGCGAGGCCCGCCATGGCCAGTGCCCCCAGCACCACGGCGCGGCCCGTCGCGCTCAGCGGAGCGATTCGTGGCTCGGCCCGGGCTTCCGCTTCCAGCGCCTACTCCTCCGCGAGCGTGGGCTCCTCGAACCCGTAGATCTCCGCCGCGTTGCGCCACCACAAGCGCTCGCGGTCCGATTCCGACAGCTTCAGCTCGTCGTAGATCGCCTCGAAGCGGTCGATGTGCTCGCGGATGTCGTCCATGCCGCAATCCGACCCGAACACCAGCTTCTCGATGCCGATCTCGCCGCCGATCAGATTCAACTCGACCGCGTGCCGCTCGATCGTCTCGCCGCCGCTCATGTCGAGGGCCACGTTCGGGCGCCAGCGCGCCACGGAGGTGGCGAACTCGTAGTTGCCCTGGTTCCCCAGGTGCGCGCCGATGATGCGCAGGTCGGGGAAGCGCTGCGCGATCGTGTCCAGGTGTACCGGCGACATGCGCTCCGCGGAGACGTCGCGCATCGGCCAGCGGCCGCGCATCTCCTGCATGCGGCGGTACATCGCCGCCGCCTGTGGGTCGCGCCGGGGATGCGTGATCGAGTAGTCGATGCCCCCGCCGATGACGCCCAGGTGGAACAGGACCGGCATCCCCAGCCGCTCGGCCGCCGCGTAGGTGGGCAGATAGTCGGGCTCGTCGTAGCGGCGCGCCACGCCGATCAGCTTCAGGCCGCGGTAGCCCATCGCGTGAAGCTCCTCGACCTCGTCGCGGCCGATCACCTCAGGGTCGATCATCGCCACCGGCACGAACAGATCGGGATACCCCTGCAGGATCTCGATGCCGCGCTCGTAACCTGGCCCGAAGCGCCCGCCCGTGAGGACGCAGCCCTTCGTGACTCCGGCCGCGGTGGCGACCTCGGCGAGGCGCTCGATGATGGGCGCCGGGTCGGCGTCGGGCTTCTCCCAGTCGCGCGGAAAGTGGATGTGAACGTCGAAGATCTTCATCGTGGGGCCGCTGGATGGCGCTCGCCAGAGTGTAGCACGAGGGCGGTTTCACCCTGCCGCTCCTGTCGTTGGGAGTGCGCTCCACCGAGCCTGGTGTGGCGCTCTGCCCTCCTCGCGGCGAGAACATGCCTGGGCCCGAAGACTGCGGTCGGGTTTAGAAAAGCCGCTCCGCGAACTCCTCGAGGGCCGGGATGGCGTCGCGGGAGGACCGCCAGAGGGTCACCACGATGCGGTTCACCCCCGCCTCCTCCAGCGCCTCCACCTCCTCCCGCGTCATCGACGGCGAACCGTTCACCGTCACGTCGAACGGCTCGCCGGCGCGGCCGTACTGTTCGCGCAGCTCAGTCAGCCTCGCGATGTGCTCGCGGGCGCTCTCGGGCGTGTGCCGGAGCGCATACCAGCCGTCGCCGAGGCGAGCCGCGCGACGCAGGGCGGCGGGCGTCTCGCCCCCCACGAGGATGGGCGGGTGCGGTTTCTGGAACGGCTTCGGCTCGAATGCGGCCGGGCCGAGGTCGTAGTGCTCGCCGTGAAACTCGGGCTCGGGTTCCGTCCAGAGCGCCCGCAGCACGGCGATGCACTCGTCCATGCGCGCCCCGCGCGTGTGGAAGTCGAGCCCGACCATGTCGAACTCCTCTTCCAGCCAGCCCGCGCCCACCCCGAAGAGCACGCGGCCCCGCGTCAGGTAGTCGAGGTCGGCGACGGTCTTCGCGGTCGACACCGGGTCGCGCAGGGGCAGGATGAAGACGGCCGTCCCGAACCGGATCGTCGTCGTGTGCGAGGCGATGTACGTGAACACAGTGAGCCCGTCCATGAACGGCCAGCGCGGGTCGAGGGGCGCCTGCCCGTCCTCCGCGTAGGGGTAGGTCGAGGGCATCTCCGTCGGGAAGATGAGGTGGTCCGGCCGCCAGAGCGACTCGAAACCGAGATCCTCCGCCTTCTGCGCCGCCGCGATCAGCGCCTCGCCCCGGATTCCGTGGATGACCGTGCCGAACTTCATGCCCGCGCCTCCCTGCTGAAGATGAGTCCACCGCTGGCGAGCGTCCCCGCGCCCACCGTGGCGACGGTGTGGGCCGCGCCCTCGATCTGGCGCGCGCCCGCACGCCCCGTGACCTGCAGCACCGCCTCGCTGATCTGCGCCATCCCGTGCAGGCGTCCCTCGCCCAGCGAGCAGCCCGACGTGTTCAGCGGCAGATCCCCGTCGAGCGCCGTCGCCCCCGAGGCGATGTAGCTGGCCGCTTCGCCGCGACCCACGAACCCGAGCGCCTCCAGCCAGACGTACAGGAAGATGCTGAAGCCGTCGTACAGCAGCGCCACGTCGATGTCGTCCGGCCCCAGTCCCGCCGAGGCCCACAGCTTCTCGCCCATCGCCGCCCCGCCCTCCCACATGTTCTCCGAGTCGGTGAACCCGCCCCGCGTCGGCCACGTCGTCTGCGCGTGACCGGTGATGTAGGCGGGCGGCTGCCGGAGGTCCCGCGCCCGCTCCGCGCTCGCGAGCACGACCGCCACGCACCCGTCCACGGGAATGTCGCAGTCGTAGAGGCAGAACGGGTCCGCCACCATGGGCGCCTCCAGGTAGTCCTCGACCGTCAGGGGCGTGCCGTGCCAGTACGCCTTCGGGTTGAGCTGCGTGTTCTCCCGGTTCTGTACGACGAACGCCGCCATGTCCTCGCGCGTCGAGCCGTGGTCGTGCATGTACTTCCGCAGGGCGACCGATTGCCAGGCGGCCGGCATGTTGAACCCGTAGGGGGCGCGAAACTGGTCGCCCCCGTACGCCTTCTCCCGCGAGAAGTCGCTGTAGCGCCCCTTCGGCACGTTCACAGCTCGCCACACCAGCGCGTAGGTGCACGCACCCGAGGCGACCGCCGCCCCCGCGGCCATGATCGTGTCGGGACAGAGCCCCGGCGTCTGGACGTGCCAGCGGATGTCGTGCTCCAGCCCCAGCATCTGCACCATGTTCGGAACCGTCACGATGTCGATGCCCTCGAGGTCGCCGGTGTTGCCGTAGGCGGCGATGTTGGGGATCGTGCCCAGCCCGTCGATGTCCTCCACGCGGAGGCCGGCGTCCGCGATGGCGGCCTCCGCCGCCTCGCGGGCGAAGTGCGCCAGCGGCCGCGGCGAGCGCCGCTCCAGCTTCGAATACCCGAGCCCCACGATCGCCGACCGTCCCGAGAACTCGTCCACGCTCAGGCCTCCCCGTCGGGCTCGAACTGCGGCAGGGCGATGTCGTCCGTCAGCCGCTCGAACGTGACCCGCAGCGGCATCCCGATCTCGACCTCCTCCGGCGTCACGCCCAGGACGTTCGCGACCAGCACCAGCCGCTCCTGCTCGACCAGCTCGATGATGCCGATCACGTACGGCTCACCCTCGGCGAAGCCGCGCGTGATGTTGTCCCGCACGACCGTGTGCGTGTAGACGCGCGCCCGGCCGCTCACCTCGCGGAACGACAGGTCCGGCGACTGGCAGTAGGGGCAGACGGCCTCCGGGGGGTGGACGTAGCGCTCGCAGGCGGCGCAGTGCTGGATCGCGAGCACGCCCCGGTTGGCCGCTTCCCAGAACGGCGCCGTCAGCTCGTCCGGGACCGGCACCGGCTTCGTGACCACTGCATCCCCGCCACTCATCGGTCCGCCCCGTCGCCGCGGACGGCGTCACCGTGCTCGTCGAGGTGGGGCGCCCGTCGCCGCGGGCGTACCTCGGAGTTCTGCGCCACGAAGGCGCTCCCCGCGTAGCGCAGGGCGCCGTCCGGCTCGCCGTGGTCCAGCTCGATCCAGAAGTCGCGCGCTTCCAGGTGGGGGTCTTCCAGCAGGTCCTCGGGGTTGAGGATGGCGCTGAAGATGAGCGCCCGCGCCTGCGCCCCGTGGAAGATCTCGTCCGCCGTCTTCGTCGCCACGAACCTCCCGATCACCTCCGAGATGTGGTCCGCCTCCTCGCGGAAGATCTCCGGTACGAAGTACTTCGGGTCGGTCAGGTCCTCGGCCATGCCGTGCTCGTCGAGCCACGAGACCAGCCCCTCCCAGGCGCGCGGGCTGACGTTCACGAGCTGCGCGTTGATGTAGCGTCCGTCCGCCGCGCGGTGCTGCCACGCGGGCGTCGGCGCGATGCTCGCGTGGCGCCCCGTCCGTCGCGTCACCACCTTCCCCGTGTAGTCGAACTGGGGCAGGGCGTTCTCCGTCATGCCCGCGCAGGCGTCGTGAACGGAGAGGTCGATGAACGTGCCCTTCCCCGCCTGCAGCGCCGCCAGCGCCGCGATCAAGGCCCAGCTTCCCGCCATGTGCCCCGCCTGGTTCCCCTGCCCGTTGACGGGCGGGCTCGCGGGCATGTCGTCGTAGCCGTTCATCATCATCTGGCCGCCGAGCGCCTGGTGGACGAGGTCGCTGCCGAGCCACGAGGCCATCGGCCCCTCCTGCCCGAAGGGCGTCAGGGCGACGTGGACCAGCCGGTCGTTCGCCTCCTCGATGGCCTCGCGCGTCAGTCCGACCTCCGCTAACCCACCCGGCTCGCTGCCGTCGAGCAGCACGTCCGCCTCCGCCAGCAGCCGCAGGAACGCCTCGCGCCCGTCCTCCGTGTGCGGGTCGAGGACGGCGCTCTCCTTGTCCGTGTTGTAGTGCCAGAAGTGGAGGCTCGACTCCCTGTCCCGCCGCTCCTGGAACCAGGGCGCGTAGCCCCGCGTCTCCGCCCCGCCCGGCGGCTCGACCAGCACGACCCGCGCCCCCGCCTGCGCGAACAGCTTGCCGCACCACTCCGTGCGCGGCCCCGCCAGCTCCACGACCGTCAGGTGCTTGAGCGTGCCGCTCATACCGCCTCAGCCTCCTCCAGCGTGATCGCGTCGTCGATGATGGCGTCCGCCTTCAACTGTTCGAGCCGCTCCTCCGGGTACCCGAGCAGGTCGCGCAGGACGTCGCGCGTGTCCGCCCCCAGCCACGGCGAGGGGCTGCTGACCCCCACGTCGAAGCCGCTCATCGTCACGGGAATGTCCTCGTACCGCTTCTCCCCGAGCACCGGGTCGTCGAGCGTCGTGTAGAGCCCGCGGAAGGCGAGCTGCGGGTCGTGGTGCACCTTGTTCTCAACCGTCTGCGCGACCCCGGCGGGCACGCCTGCCTCCTGCAGGGCCACCATGGCCTCGCGCGCGTCCCGCTCCCGCGTCCACGCCCCGATACGCGCGTCGATCTCGTCCTCGTGCGCGACCCTTCCCTCCAGCGTCGCGAGGTCCGGCCGCGCCGCGAGATTGTCCGCGCCGATCACCTCGCACAGCGCCGCCCACTCGCTCGGCTCCCGCACCGAGATCGCGAGCCAGGAGTCCTCGCCCCGGCAGCGGTAGGCGTTGTTCGGGCAGAAGTTGCCGTACAGGTCGCGGTTCCCCTTGGGGCGCACCTGCGCGTCGTTCAGGGAGACATCCAGCAGCATCGGCCCGAGGAGCGCGCACCCGTGCTGGCTCTGCCCCGCATCGAAGAACTCGCCCTCGCCCGTCGCCCGCCGCCGTTCGAGGCCCATCAGGATGGCGGCTGCGTTCATCACCGCGCCCATGTGGTCCATGTAGGAGAAGCCCCAGCCCGCGGGCTCGCGGTCGGGCAGCCCCGAGGTCGCGGTCAGGCCGCTGTACGCCTGCGCCGTCGGACCCACCGATCGATAGCCCGCGTACGGACCCGTCTGCCCGAACCCGGAGGCCGACAGGTAGATGATGTCCGGCCGGATCGCGCGCACGGCCTCGTAGTCGAGTCCCCAGCGCTTCATGACCCCCGGCGAGAAACTCTCCGCGAGCACGTCGCAGTGCGGGATCAGCTCCCGCGCGATCTCCTTCCCCGCCTCCGTCGACATGTCGATGGCGACGCTCTTCTTGCCGACGTTGACCTGCGCGAAGAATCCGCCCCGGTTCATCCCCGGTCTGCCGCCGGCGTGCGGGCCCGAGAGCCGCAGAAAGTCGAGGGCTGGCGGGTGCGGCCACTCGATGCGCAGGATCTCCGCCCCGAGCGTCGCGAGGATGCGCGTCGATCCCGCCCCCGCAAGGTGGCGGGTGAAGTCGAGCACGCGGATGCCGTCGAGCGGGCCTGGCATGGCGCCTACCCCCCGTCGAGCAGTTCGAGGGCGCGCCGCATCAGGAACGGCGCCGAGAGGGCGGTGTCCTCCCACGACTCGTCCGGGCGCTTCCCCGTCCGGTGAAGGTACAGGTTGAAGCCGCTGATGATGGCGAACTTGTAGGCGCCGAGCGCGCGGTACCAGGCGATGTCGCCCGGGTCGCTCCCGTAGGTGTCGACGTACTCGGCGATGAGGTCGTCGGGGCTGGGCAGCTTCAGCCGCAGCCCGTCCTTCCACGCTGCCGCGTCCGCGAACGTGATCACCCAGCCGATGTCGTTCAGCGTCGCGCCCACGCCCCACAGCTCCCAGTCGATGACCGCCTGCAGCGTCCCGTCGAAGCTGTAGAGGACGTTCGACCACTGGAAGTCACCGTGGAAGATGCCCGCCCGCGGCGTCTGCGGGAGCCGTTCCAGCAGCTTCTCCCGGACCGCCGGCCCGAGCGCCACCAGGTCCATGTCGCCGGAACGTTCGTAGAAGCGGTCCCAGCGCGTCACGTCCGGCTCCAGCTCGAGCGGCGGGCCGTCGTCGGGCACGTACGCGCGCCAGTCGAGCAGGTGCAGCGACGCCAGCGCGCGCATCGCCTGGGCCGCGACGGGACGCATCTGCTCGTACGAGAGCGACTGCCCCCACTCGTTCCGGAGCACGTCGCCCTCGAACTTGTTCACGACGAAGTAAGGCGAACCGAACCAGCGCTCGTCCTCGCCCGACCAGATGACGCTCGCCACGGGCACGTCCGTGTCCCGGATGGCGTCGACCACGCGCGCCTGCCGGATCACGTCGGCGGTGCCCACGCGCCGCACGTTCGGCGGCGGCACGCGCAGCACGTACGACTTCGACACGCCCTTCGACGCGGCCGTGAACCCAAACGAGAAGCCAGCGTGCCCCGCCATCGTCTCGACGTCGGAGACGACGACGTCCGGGTCGCCGAGGTGCTCGCGGCAGAACGGCACGAGGCGTTCGGAGAGCTCAGCGAGGTCCATGCCCGGCCTCCCGATGGCGTCGCGATGATACCCGCGCCGCCGCGCCCCTTCCTAGCCCATCGCCTGGGCGTGCTCGAGCACGGCTGCCCAGGGGGTGCGCTGCTCGATCAGGGGGCGGTACGAGGAGAGCTGCTGGGGCATGTTGAACGTCAGGCCGCCCACGATGATGCCGTTCCGCTCGTAGCCGGCGACGAACTCGAGGCTCTCCAGCGAGCCGTGCAGCACCGTGACCGCGTCGTCCGCCTTCGGGTGGCCCAGCGACTGGATGCTCGCGTCGTACTGGTCCGACCAGACGTACGGCACCGACGCGAACGGTCGCGCCTCGCCCGGCTCCGCCAGCAGGTTGCGCGCCACCTGGCGGCTCTGGTGGATCACGTTCGTCCAGTGCTCGACCCGCATCTCCTCCTCGAAGATCGGGTTGTACCAGCGGCACACGTCGCCGATGGCGTAGACGCCCGGCGCCGCCGCCAGGGTGGCGTCGCAGACGACGCCGTCGCGCAGCTCCAGGCCCGACCCTTCCAGCCAGCCCGTCTCCGGCGCGACCCCGATGCCGACCACGACCAGGTCCGCCTCGACCGTCGAGCCGTCGGCGAGCAGGACCCGCTCGACCCGCTCGCCGCCCTCGAAACCGGCCACGAGCGTGTCGCAGCGCACGTCGACGCCGTGGCTGCGGTGCATCGCCGCGCACGCCTCTCCCACCTCCACCCCGGCCGCCTGCGCCAGGGGCGCCGGCAGCGCCTCGATGAGTGTCACCTCGAGCCCGGCGCTGCGCGCCACGGCCGCGACCTCCGCCCCGATGAACCCCGCTCCCACCACCGCCACCCGCGGCCCGTTCGCCAGCTCGGCGCGGATTCGCATCGAGTCGTCGATGGTGCGGAGCGTGTGGATACCAGAGAGGTCGGGCGTGTTCGGGAGCGTCCGCGGCGTCGCGCCCGTCGCGATGATGAGCGAGTCGAATCCGACGCGCTCGCCGTCGCTCAGCGCGACCTCGCGCGCCTCCAGGTCGAGTCCCTCGGCGCGCGCGCCGAGCCGCAGGTCCAGCCCGAGCTCGTCGACCTTGTCGGGCGGGTCCAGGAGCGTGCGTTCCGGACCCCACTCGCCAGCGAGGACCTGCTTCGAAAGGGGCGGCCGGTCGTAGGGGTAATGGGGCTCGGCCCCGATGAGGGTGATCGTCCCCTCGAACTTGCCCCGCCCGCGCAGCGCCTGCGCGGTGCGAAGGCCGCCCAGGGAGGCGCCCACGATGGTGATTCGGTCGGGATGAGGCATCGGGCGATTCTCAGAATCACCGGCGGGACCGTCAACTCGCATGCTGGCGTCCGCTACGTCCAGCCCCCAGAATTGGTCGAACGTCTAATAGTCTGGTGTCAGGGGATTCGTAGATGGCGACTCGTGAAGCAATTGTCCAGGCAATCCGGAACGCCGACGCCCGCGGCGAGGCCCTGCGCGAGCGCATCATCGCCGCGCCGGAGGCGCCCCTCGCCGAGGGTGACTGGAACGTCCGCGATACGCTCAGCCACCTCGCCGCCCGCGCCAATCCCCTCCCCCTCATCGAGATGGTGACCGCCATGGCCGAATCCGGCGCCGAGCCGCCGCCCGCCGACGAGGGCGAGGCGATGAACGCCCAGCAGATCGCCGAACGCGCCGGCATGTCCGCCTCCGAGATCCTCGACGAGATGCACGCCGCCTACGAAGAGGCGGTCACCGGCATCGACGGTCTCGACGACGACACCCTGGCGCGGCCCGTCAAGCTCCCCATCATGCCCAACGAGATCCAGATGTCGGACCTTGTCCTGATGTCGATGACCATGCACGTCGAGGCCCACCTCGGCGAGATTGAGGGAGCGCTCGAAGCAGCCGGCGCCTGACTCAGTTCGGCAGGGTCGAGACGGCGTCCAGGTCCGCGATCGCCGTGAAGCAGCGGCGCGAAACCTCCGTGGCCAGCTCGAGGTGGCGCTCGCTGTCTCCGGCCAGCCCGCCGCCCATCCCGATCGGGAACACGGCGCACCAGAGAATCGCGAGCCGGTAGTCCTCGAAGCAGTCGTCGAACGAGTAGTCGCGCACGCCTGCCCCCACGAGCGTGTCGTGGTAGCGGCGCACGAGGTCCTGTTCCGTTGCGCGTCGCTGCTCGATGTCGAGGCTCTGGCTGGTGAAGTAGGCGATGTCGTAGGGGCCGCGAGCGCGGGCCATCAACTGGAAGTCGATCACGGTGATGGGGTCGCCTTCCCGCTCGGGGAAGAACATGTTGTCGAGCCGGTAGTCCCCGTGGATGACCGTGACCGGCGGCGTCGCGAAACGCTTGAAGACCCAGTCCATGTTCGCCCACGTGCGCTCCACCGCCGAGACCAGGTCGGGCGTCAGCACGTGGCCGAAGTTCTGCTGGTACACCGGCCAGAATCCCTGGAGCGTCGCCGGCGCCATCTGCCAGACCGGTCCATCGGTCTTCGGGATCCACGCAAGCTCGTCGGCGTCCGCCTTGCCCCACCACGTGGCGTGGAACCCGGCGGACTGGGTCACCACCTGCTCTGCCTCCGCCGGCGAGGGCGAGGTCATCTGGTCGCCGACGCGGTACCTGCCCTGCAGATCCTCGAGGATGGTTACGCCATCCCCCACGGCCGAGTCGTAGGCGGTGTAGAACGCCCGCACGGTCGGCATCGCCCTCAGGGAAGGCTGCAGATCCTGGAAGAAGCGCGCTTCAGTGACATAAATCCCGTACTGCCGTGCGAAATCCCGGTTGAACTCCGCCTGCGCGGCGAACTTGGCGATCAGCGTCGCCGGGGCGCCTTCCCGGGGCCGGTCGTAGGTCAGCGACAGCCGCACGAGCGATCCCAGGAAGCCGAACTCCTCGCCCATCGGTTTCGCCTCGACCGCGACGACTCGCTCGTCCTCGATCGCTCCGGTTGAACGCAGGGCGGCGGTCAGCCAGTCCGGGGTGAAGTCCTCCGCCGACAGGGGGATGGGAAGGTCACTCATGGGGAACGCTCCGATACAGGTGGTGGATGGTGGCGTCCGGCTTGCGGCGCTTAGCTCGGGAGCAGCGAAGCCGCGTCCAGGTCCAGGATCGTGTTGAACGAGCGCTTCGAGACCTCGGCCGCGATCTCCACGGCGCGCTCGTTGTTGGCCATGCCGCCGCCCATCGCGACCGGGTACATCACGCACCAGAGCGCCGCCGTGCGGTAGTCCTCGAAGCAGTCGTCGAAGGAGTAGTCACGCACGCCACCGGCCACCAGTCCGTCGTGGTAGCGGCGCACCAGCGCGCGCTCGTGCTCGCGCCGCAGCTCCACGTCGATGCTCTGGCTCATGAAATAGGCAACGTCGTAGGGGCCGCGTCCGCGCGACATCAGCTGCCAGTCGATGATGGTGATGGGGTCGCCCTCGCGCTCCGGGAAGAACATGTTGTCGAGCCGGTAGTCGCCGTGGACGAGCGTCATCGGCCCCCGGCTCAGCTGCTGCCCCAGCCAGATGAGTCCGTCCCAGGTCCGCTCGATGATCTCCGCCATGCCCGGGAGCAGGAGGTGGGAGGACAGCTCCTGGTAGGTGGGCCAGAGGCTGGGGAGCGTCTGCGCCGTCATCGCCCAGACCGGCCCGTCGAAGGCGGGCACCCACGCGATGGTCTCCTCGTCCGCCCGGTCCCACCAGGTCGCGTGCAGGTCGGCGATCTGGGCCATGAGCTGCTCCGCCTCCTTCAGCGAGGCGCCGGCGAGCTGGTCGCCCACCCGGAGCTTCCCGTCGAGGTCCTCGAGCAGGATTACGCCGTTGCCCGTCGCCTCGTCGATGTCCGCGTAGAACGCTTCCGGGGTCGGCATGGCCGTGATGGTGCGTTTGATCTCGTTGAAGAAGCGCGCCTCCCGTTCGTACACCTGGTACTGGAGCGCGAGCTCCCGGTTCATCTCCACGAGCGCGGGAAACTTCGCCACAACCGTGGCGGGCGCCCCCGGGCGGGGCCGGTCGTAGGTGAGCGCAAGCCGTGCCAGCGAGCCGAGGAATCCCGCTCCCTCGCCCACCGGGGTCGTCTCGATGGCCGTCACGCGCTCGTCCTGGAGCGTCCCGCTGGAGCGCAGGGCATCGGTCAGCCAGTCCGGCGTGAAGTCCTCGGCGGTCATCGGAATGGGCAGACTGCTCATGGGGTTCCCTCCAGCGGGGCATCCTAGGACGCCCGTCCGTTGCGGGCCACGCCTTGCCATCCCTTCGCCGACCTCGTATCCCTTAGCCACCACACGAACCCCGGAGGCGGCGATGAACGGTGCAGAGTTGAAGGAGAAGACCCGCGCCGGCGGCATCGTCTACGGGACGATGCTCTCCGCGGCGCGCAACCCCCGCTGGGCCACGACCATCGCCGGCCTCGGCCTCGACTACGTCATCATCGACAGCGAGCACGCCCCCCGCGGCCGCAGCGAGATCGCCGACCTCCTCGCCGGACTCACGAGCGTCGACGTCGTCCCCATCGTGCGGGTCCCCATCCCCAGCTCCCACTACATAACCATGGCCCTCGACGCAGGCGCCCAGGGCGTCCTCGCCCCCTATTGCGAGACGCCTGACGAGGTCCGCGAGGTCGTGGGCGCGACGAAGTGGCGCCCCCTCAAGGGCGAGCTCGTCCGCCGCGTCGTCGAGCAGGGTGAGTTCCCCAGCGATGCCTCCCGCGAGTACCTCGAGCGGCGCAACCGAAACAGCGTCTGCATCGTCGGTATCGAGAGCGTCCCCGCCATGGAGGCCCTCGACGACATCGTCGCGATCGATGGCGTCGACGCGATCTTCGTCGGCCCGAATGACCTCAGCATCTCGCTCGGCGTTCCCGACCAGTACGACCACCCCGACTACGAGGCCGCTCTGCGCACCATCATCGCCACCTGCGGGGCGGCGAACGTGCCGGTGCTGATCCACCACCAGACCCCGGACCTGTCGGCGAAGTGGCTGCGCGAGGGCGCCCGCTTCGTGCTGCACTGCACCGAGACGCGCGCCGTGCACAACGCCTTCCGCCAGGAGTTCGGCGCCATCCGCGCCGTCGGCGAGGAGATCGGCGGCGGCGATGCCGCCGATGTCGGCGAGTCGGAAGAGACGATCTGAGCCGTCGTCGCTCCGGTGCGTATTCGAGGCGCGTATACTCACCCCACTTCCACGGAGGGTAGCCCCCCATGCCTGAGTACCAGACCGTTCTCTACGAGAACCTGACGCCCGAGATCGTGCGCGTCCGCATGAACCGCCCCGAGGCTCGCAACGCCCAGGACCTGCGGCTCACGCGCGACCTGAACGATGCCTTCGACCATGCCAACCAGGACGACCAGGTGAAGGTCATCATCCTCAGCGGCGAAGGTCCCCACTTCAACTCCGGCCACGACATGCGCGGCGGCACCGGGCTCGGCTTCAACGATGTCCGTCCCGTCGGCACGTGGGCCAACTTCGACCTGGAAGGCGCCGAGGGCGCGATGGCCAAGGAGGAGGAGATCTACCTCCAGATGTGCCGCCGCTGGCGGAACCTGCCCAAGCCCATGATCGCCGAGGTCCAGGGCAAGACGATCGCCGGCGGCCTCATGCTGGCCTGGGTCTGCGACATCATCATCGCCTCCGACGATGCCGAGTTCCGCGACCTCGTTGTCGCGTGGGGCATCCCCGGTGTCGAATACTTCGCCCATCCCTGGGAGTTCGGCCATCGTCTCGCCCGCCAGATGCTCTACACCGGCGACTGGGTAAGCGCCCAGCGCGCCTACGAGGCGGGCATGGTGAACGAAGTGGTTCCCCGCGAGGAGCTGAGCGATTACGTCGAGAACCTGGCGCGGAAGATCGCGGAGAAGCCCTCCTTCGGCCTGAAGATCACGAAGGAAGCCGTGAACCAGACGCAGGACGCGCAGGGTCTGTGGACGGCCCAGCAGGCCGTCTTCATCATGCACACCCTCGCGCACACCCACTGGCGCGAGGTCAGCGGCGCCGGCATCTACCAGGGCGAGGGCGCGGCCCCGAGGCCCGGCGGCGGCGCCCGCAGGGAAGCCTCGGCCGCCAACTGACCCCACCGCACGGCAACAAGCACAAGCGGGCGGCTTTCGGGCCGCCCGCTCCGTTCCCGGGAGGCTGACTCGTGCTCTTCAACATCCTCACCCGCCTCAACATCCTGCGCCCGGTCGAGAGCTTCCTCGTGCGCTTCCTCGGCCTGTCGGTCGTGAGCTGGCACATCAGCCGCCAGAGCGGCGTGCCCTACGTGCCCACGGCCATGCTCACGACCATCGGCCGCACCAGCGGCGACCTCCGCTCCGTGCCCCTCTTCTTCTTCCGCGATGGTCGCGACTTCGTGCTCATCGGCTCCAAGGGAGGCGCGCCCGCGCATCCCTGGTGGTTCCCGAACCTCGTCGCCAACCCGCAGGCGTGGCTGCGCGTGAACACCCGCCGCATCGCCGTCACCGCCGAGGTGGTCGAGGGCGAGGACCGCGACCGTCTCTGGGCGATCGCTGCGGCCGCCTACCCGCCCTACACCGAGTACCAGGAGCGCGCCAACCCGCGCCAGATCCCGGTCGTCCGTCTGCGGAGGCGGTAGGTGTACTGGACGATTAGACCAGGGCTCTAGTCAAGCCGCCAACCACCACTCTTTATCTTCATCCCGGGGTCCGGTGGCCGTGTTGCTTCCCGTCTGGTACCTCTCGGCGGCTGTCGCTGCTGTGACCTGACAGGCCATCCGACTGCGTCAACAAGCCAACGCATGAAGCCATGGGCCGCTTCGCGCGGAGTCCATACTCTGTGGATGTCCCATGTCGGATCCGTACTTGGAAGGGGTGGCGGTGGACGTGGCGTTGTGCCTTGTGCATTCGGGTCGCCAAACGACCCTGACTTGGCCATATCGGCAGTGTAACTGCCCGCTCAAGGGCTCGGATCTACCGGAACGGGTTCTCGACCCGCTCCCACCGGAACGTGTAGATAGCTGGAATCTGGTCTGGCTGCCGGAAACCGGAGCCTGGCTTGCCTGAGTCCTTTCCGACCACGAGCCCCGTGAGCGGCGGAAGACTCTCTTGCTCGCAGTAACTGGCGATCTCTTCCAGCACGGTCGGTCCGATTTCTGCTGCGGTTCCGCCTACTCGTGCTGCGAGAGCGAGTAGGTGATCCTTCCGGGCCAATCGCCGCCGTAGGCGGTGGAGCCGCCACCGCGTGCAGCCAGATCGGTGAGCAGGAGCCATGTCCAGTAGGCCCGACTAGCGTTGTCTGTCACGGACTCTCCGCTCCCCTACCGTGGAGCCAGCCGAAGCGCCCCGTCGAGCCGGATCGTCTCGCCGTTGATCATCGGGTTCTCGATGATCGAGCAGGCCAGCTGTGCGTACTCCTCCGGCTTGCCCAGGCGCGTCGGGAAGGGGGTCACGCTCGCGAGCGCCTCTCGCGCGGCGTCGGGGAGGCCGAGCAGCATCGGCGTCAGGAAGAGCCCCGGCGCGATCGTGTTGTTGCGAACGCCGTCGCGGGCGAGGTCCCGCGCGATCGGCAGGGTCATCCCCACGACGCCGCCCTTCGAGGCCGAGTAGGCCGCTTGCCCGACCTGCCCCTCGAACGCCGCCACCGATGCGGTGTTGATCATGACCCCGCGCTCGCCGTCCTCGTTCGGGTCGTTCTTGACCATCTCTGTCGCCGCCACCCGGATCGCGTTGAACGTCCCGATCAGGTTGATGTTCACCGTCCGTGTGAAGAGCTCGAGGTTGGCCGGCCCCTCCCGTCCGACCGTGCGGTCGGCGGTCGCGATGCCGGCGCAGTTGATGAGGATGTGAACGCCGCCGTGCGCGGCTGCCGCAGCCGCGACCGCCTGCGTGACCTGCTCGTCGCTGGTCACGTCCGCTTCCGTGAAGATGCCGCCGAGGTCGGCGGCCACGTCCGCGCCGTTCGAACTCCCCAGGTCGAGGATCGCAATCTTCGCGCCGCGGGCGTGCAGCGCGCGCGCCGTCGCCTCGCCCAGTCCCGATCCTCCGCCCGTCACGATCGCGCTCAGTCCGTTGATGTCCATGTCAGCTCTCCGGGGCCGTTGTTGTGCCGGATGCGTTCTACCACGTACGCGGTCGCGGGGCGATTCCGGGGGTGGCGGGCGGCGTACACTGCGTGTGGGTCGAAAGCCTGCGAGACACCGTTCGGGGAGGTGACGATGGCTACCGAGGCTGAGTCCCGCAAGGACGCCGGCGCATCCTGGTCCGACTCCGTCGACGAGATCGAGCGGCGCCGCGAGTTGGCCGGCCGCATGGGCGGCGAGGAACGCGTCGCCCGCCAGCGCGCCCAGGGCAAGCTCACAATCCGCGAGCGCATCGACGGCTTCCTCGACCCCGGCTCCTTCTTCGAGGTCGGGGGCATGGCCGGAACGGGCGAGTACGACGCCGGCGGCCGCCTCACCGACTTCATCCCTGCTGGCTACGTGCTCGGCCTCGGCACCGTCGACGGCCGCGAGGTCTGCGTCGGCGGCGAGGACTTCACCGTGCGCGGTGGCTCTGGCGGGGGTGGGAAGGGCCCGGGACGCTGGCTGCAGCCTGCTGCCCTCCAGCGCCGTATCCCCCTCATCCAGTTCGCCGACGGCGCCGGCGCCTCCGCCCGCAGCTATGACGACGCCGGGCGCATGCACCTCCCCGACGGGAACCAGTGGGCCCGCGACGCCGAGCTCCTCTCGAAGGTGCCCGTCTGCTCGGCCATCGTCGGCCCATCCGCCGGCCATGTGGCCGGGCGCGCTGTGCTCTCGCACTTCAGTGTCATGGTGCGAGGTCAGGGCCAGGTGTTCGCCGCCGGACCGCCCGTCGTGAAGCGCGCCATCGGCGAGGACCTGACCAAGGAGGAGCTTGGAGGCGTCGGCGTCCATGTCCGCACCAGCGGCGTCGTCGACAACGAGGCGGAGGACGAGGAGGACGCCTTCCGCCAGATCCGCGCGTTCCTCAGCTACATGCCCCGGAACGTCTGGGAGATGCCGCCTCGCGTCGAGACCGGCGACTCCGCCGGCCGCCGCGAGGAAGCCCTCCTCTCCATCGTTCCCCGCGACCGCACGCGCTGGTACGACATGCGCCGGCTCATCGAGCTCGTCGTCGACAACGGCGAGTTCTTCGAGATGCGCCGTTCCTTTGGCCGCAGCCTCATCACCGGCTTCGCCCGCTTCGACGGCTACCCCGTGGGCGTCATCGCGAACGACCCCAAGGTCTATGCGGGCGCGATGACCGCCGACTCCGCCGACAAGCAGACTCACTTCGTCGATCTCTGCAACACCTTCAGCATCCCCGTCGTGCTCTTTGTCGACGTGCCCGGCTTCATGATCGGTTCCCGTTCCGAGCGCGAGGGCGTCATGCGTGCCGGGATGCGCGCCGTGGTGGCTGGGTCCAGCGCATCCATCCCCTCGATCGCGATCCAGGTGCGCAAGTCGTACGGCATGGCCGGCGATGCCGCCGCCTGCCTCGGCGGCCCCGACGCACTCAAGATGCGCTTCGGCTGGCCCTCGGGCGAGTGGGGCTCGATCCCCATCGAGGGCGGTGTCGCCGCCGCCTACCGTCGCGAGATCGAGAACGCCGACGACCCCGAGGCCAGGCGCGCCGAGATCGAGGAGCGGCTGTTGCAGGGCCGCTCTCCCTTCAAGGTGGCCGAGGCGTTCGAGGTTCTCGACATAATCGACCCGCGCGAGACGCGCCCCATCGTCTGCCGCTTCATCGAGAGCGCCCAGGAGACCCTGCGGCGCAACCTCGGGCCCAAGGGCCCCGTCCGCCCCTGAACGCGTGGCGGACGGCGTCACCGTAGTCGAGCTGGGAGGCGGCGTCGCCTCCGCGTACTGCGGGCGGCTCCTCGCGGGCGCCGGGGCGGATGTCGTGACCTGCGAGCCAGACGCGGGAAGCCCCCTCCGCTCCGCCCATCCCCTGCTTCCCGACGGGCGCTCGGCTCTCTTCGAGTATCTCGGGATGTACAAGCGCTCCGCCGTCCTCGCCCACGGCGACCTCGACCGCCTTGTTGCGAACGCCGACATCGTGATCGACGAGGTCGACGTCCAGGCCGGCAAGACACCCGAGGTGGTCGCGGCTCGCATGGAGCGCTTCCGAGCGCTGAATTCGCGTCTGGTCGCGGTCGTCTGCAGCCCCTTCGGACTGACCGGGCCGCATGCGGATCGGCGCTCCTCCGACCTCGTGGACTGGGCGATGAGCGGCTACGCCGCCATCACCGGCGACCCCGACCGCGAGCCGCTCCAGGCCGGCGGACCGTGGTGCGCCTACGTCAACGGCCTCACCGCTTCGGTCGGGGCGATGGCGGCGTTGCGCACGGCCGAGCAGACCGGCCGGGGCCAGCTCGTGGACGTCGCCGCCATGGACGCGATGACGGCCCTTCACCAGTGGAGCATCGTGCTCGCAACCCACCAGGGCGTCCGCAAGCGCCGCTCCGGGAACCGCCACGCCGAGTCGTTCCACCCACTCGGCATCCTCCCCTGCAAGGATGGCGCCGTCTGCATCGCCGTCTCCAGCCCGGCCCAGTGGGAGGGCTTCTGTCTCGCCCTGGAGATGCCCGAGCTCCTCGACGACGAGCGTTTCACCACCGGCGGCGACCGCTTCGACAACGCCGGCGAGCTGGACGCCATCATCCTGCCCTGGCTGCTGGAGCGTCCCCGGCGCGAGATCGTCGAGCGGCTGCAGGAGTGCAACGTCCCCACCAGCCCGGTGCTCGATGTGCTCAGCGTCCAGGACGACGAGCAGCTGGCCGACCGCGACTTCTGGCAGCCGCTGCCCCACCTCGGCGAGGGGGTGGTCGCGCCCTCGCTTCCCGTGCGCGGACCGGTTGCCAGTGAAGGGCGCCCCGGCGCCCCCGAACTCGGCGAAGACACGAAGGCAGTTCTCGCCGATCTGTCCCCCGACGACCCTCCCGTCCCCTCCCGGCCGCCATCGACCGCTCCCTCTCCCCCGCCGCTGCCGCTTGAGGGCGTGCGCGTGGTCGAGCTCTCGATCGCCTGGGCGGGACCGCTCGCCGCCCGCTTCTGCGCCGACCTCGGCGCCGATGTCATACGCGTCGAGCACCCCGGCGCGCGCGGGAACGGGCTCCGGCCGGACGGGTCGCCCATGCGCGCCCCCGAGGGCTGGCGCTGGGGCGAGCTACCCCCGCCCGCCTACCGCGCCGGCATCTTCCCCGACGCCGACCCGGGCGAACGGCCCTGGAACCGCAACGGCCCCTTCAACAAGATGCAGCGCAACAAGCGCTCCCTCGCGTTGGACCTGCAGGCCGAGGCCGGGCGCGAGGTCTTCCGCCGCCTGCTCGCCGAGGCCGACATCCTCCTCGATAACTACCGCCCTCGCGCGCTCGACCGTCTCGGCTTCGACTACGAGACGGTCGCCGCCATCAACCCCCGCATCGTGCGCATCTCCATGTCGGGGTACGGCTCGACGGGCCCCTACCGTGACCGCGGCTCCTGGGGACCGATCCTCGAGGCGCACTCGGGTCTTGCCGCCACGACCGGCTACGAGCGAGGCGGCCCCGTGAAGCAGGGCGCCGCCTTCCCCGACGGCATCGGCGGTCTCACGGGCACGTTCGCCCTCCTCGACGCCCTCCGCGAGCGTGACCGCACGGGCCGGCCCGTGTACGTGAACCTCTCGCAGCTCGAGTCGTACGTCTCCATCGGTGGCGAGTTTGTCGTCGCCTCCTCTGCCGCGGGCGAACCCCCACGGAGGCGGGGCAACCGCTCCCCGGCCTTCGCGCCGCAGGGCGTCTACCCCTGCCGCGGGGACGACAACTGGGTCGCGATCACGGTCCAGTCGGACGAAGCCTGGGAGGCGCTTGTGGCGCTCGTCGACCGCCCCGCCCTCGCCGACCCCGCCCTGCGCGCCGAGGCCGAGCGCCGCCGCCGTCACGACGCCGTCGACACAGAGATCGCCGCCTGGACCGGCTCCCGCGATGCGCACGAAGTAGCCGCCCTCCTACAGGAGGCCGGTATTGCCGCCGGTCCGGCGCTGTCGAACCTGGAGATGGTCGCCGACCCGCACCTGCGCGCCCGCAACATGATCGTCCCCATCGACCACCCCGACGCGGGAACGCGAGAGTTCCCCGGCTTCCCCATCCGCTTCTCGGAGACGCCCGTCGAGCGCTTCGACGGCGCCCCCACGCTCGGCCGGGACAACGAGGCGATCCTGCGCGACCTCCTCGGCTACAGTGGAGACGAGTACGCCGCGCTCCTGGCCTCCGGCGTCGTCGCCGGCAGTCCCCCGCGGTGACGGCAATGCCTTCATTGTGAGAAGAATCACAAGGCGGTAGGCTGGATGTACAGGAGCCGGTGGCAATGGCGACCATGAAGGCGACGGCTCTCACCTCCCTCTACTCGACCGATCGGGCGCTGTTCCTGACCGTTCTCGGCGGGCTCGCCGCGAGCATCGTCGCCACGATTGCCCTGCGCGCCGGCGATGGAGGCGGCACGGGCTGGATCTGGGTCTGCACATGGGCTGAGGTGCCGCCGCCCGAGTTCCCCCGGGCCATCTTCACCTTCGCCATCGAGCCCATTCCCATCTTCCTCATCGCCCTCGCTGCCGTCTGGTATCTGCGCACGCGTCAGCGGGCGCAGGCCTCCCACGCGCGGCGGCTCGTCTCGAATGCGCGCGTGGCCGCCTACCTCGGGGGCTTTGGGCTGGTGCTGTTCACCGTCTTCGGCCCCATCGCCGCCTACGACGGAACCTTCCTGACCCTGCACATGGTCCAGCACTTCATCCTCATCACGATCGCGCCGCCCCTCATCCTCCTCGGCGCGCCCATGACGCTCTGGCTGATCGCCTCCGGCAAGGAGCGGCGCCGCCGTGTCATCTACCCGGTGCTGCACTCGGGAGCCTTCCGCGCCTTCACGCACCCGCTCGTGGGCGTGTTCCTCTTCGCCGCCGTCCCCCTGTTCTGGTACGTCACACCCGCCTTCGAGGCGAGCCTCGAGAGCGCCCCCCTCCACTTCGTCGGCTACGCCATCTTCCTGTTCGCGGGACTGCACTACTGGTGGCCGGTTGTCGGCGGGAACCCCACGCGCTGGAACCTCTCCTACCCGGTGCGCCTCGTGTACCTGCTCGCGCTTGTGCCCATCCACGCCTTCCTCGGGCTCATCTTCCACGAGCCCGACAACGTCATCTACGAGCAGCTGGCGACCATTCCACGCGCCTGGGGACCGGGCCCGCTGCTGGACCAGCAGATCGCGGGCGCCATCATGTTTATCGCCGGCGAGGCGCTCGGGCTCATCGCCCTCCTCCTCGTCGCCTGGCAGTGGGCCTCGCACGAGGAACGCGTCGGCCGCCGCCTCGACGCCGCCGACACCAGCAACGAGTGGCGCCCGTTCGTGCCGAAGGGGCAGTAGGAAGTGAAGCGCTTGAGACTGCCGGCCCTGCTCGTGACGTCCCTGCTGGCCGTCGTTCTGGTGGCGTGCGGCGGAGCCGATGGCGGCAACGAGGCCCCGTTCGAGGTCGAGGGCCCGCCCCGGGCCGTCGAGACCGACGACGGGGGCGAAGCCACGCAGGCGGCTTCCGGCGCACGCGAAGCGTCTGAGTTCATCTACCGCGGCGCCCGCGCCACGCCGCCCCTCCCCAAGCCCGACGTCGTCCTCACCGACACGAACGGCGAACCCTTCGACTTCCTCGCCGAAACCGAGGGTTACCTGACGCTCCTCTACCTCGGCTACACCCACTGCCCCGACATCTGCCCGACCCACCTGCTCGAACTCTCGAAGGTGCTGGAGGAGATGGATCCCGAGCTCGTCGAGCGCATCCGCGTCGTCTTCATCACGACTGACCCCGAACGCGACGACGCAGCCGCCATCCGCCGCTGGCTCGACCTCTTCGACGCCAGCTTCATCGGCCTCACGATCGAACCGGACACGCTGTCGTCGCTGCTCACCTTCCTCGGCATGCCCCAGATCACGAAACGGGACATCGGCGACGGACGCTACGTCGTGAACCACCCGACCATCTTGATCGCCTACACGCCCGACAACCTCGGACACATCGTCTACCCGTTCCTGCAGGGGGGCGGCCTCCGCGCGATCATGAGTCACGACCTGCCCCTCCTCGCCGAGCATGGCTGGCAGGAGCCCTCGTGACCCTGGTGCGAAAGGGTTGGCGACTCGGTGCTGGGGCTCTCGTGGTGCTGGCGCTCGGCGCTCTGGTCGGCTGTGGCGACGACAGTGCGGACAGCAGCGCCATCGAAGTCAGCAACGCCCGCGCGCGGTTCACCACGACGGACGTCGGCGCCGTCTACTTCGACCTACGCAGCACGGGCGCCGGCGACCGGCTCGTGGGCGCCTCCGCCGCCATCGCAGACGACACGCAGGTCCACGAGGTCGTCTCCGAAGGCGGGAGCTCGATGATGCAGCAGGTCGAGGGCGGCATCGCCATCGACCCCGGCGGCCACGTCAGCCTCCAGCCGGGCGGCTATCACGTCATGGTGCTGGGCGTCGACGACATCCCGGAGCCCGGTACAACCTTCGAGCTTGTCCTCGAGTTCGAGCGGGCGGGCCGCATGACCATCACGGTCCACGTCCAGGAGTTCGGCGGCGAAGAAGGCGGCATGGATCACGAGTCCATGGATGACGGGGAGATGGACGGCGAAGAGTCGGGCCACGAGTAAGCCGGATCGCGTGCGCCCCGTTCGCACCGTCGTTCCGGGGCTCGCGTAGACTCACGCCACTCCACGACAGAGGGAGCCTCGCATGCAGATCGGCGCCATCTTCCCCCAGACGGAGATCGGCTCGGACCCGTCCGTCATCCGCGACTTCGCCCAGACGGCCGAGGGCCTCGGCTACTCCCACATCCTCGTCTACGACCACGTCATCGGCGCTGTCCCCGAGCGTGAGCCGAAGCTGTGGGGCCCCTACACGCACGAATCCGCCTTCCACGAACCCTTCGTGCTCCTCGGCTACCTTGCCGCCATCACCGAGCGCGTCGAGCTCGTCACCGGCGTCATCATCCTGCCCCAGCGCCAGACGGTTCTCGTCGCCAAGCAGGCGGCGGAGGTCGACATCCTCTCCGGAGGACGCCTCCGGCTTGGCGTTGGCACGGGCTGGAACTACGTCGAATACGACGCCCTCAACGAGCAGTTCACCAATCGTGGGAAGCGCCAGGAAGAGCAGGTCGACCTGATGCGCCGGCTCTGGGCCGACCCCGTCATCGATTACACGGGCCAGTGGCATCGTGTGGACCGCGCCGGACTCAAGCCTCTCCCCGGGCGGCAGATCCCCGTCTGGTTCGGCGGCTTTACCGAGCCCGCCTTCAAGCGCGCCGCCCGCCTCGGCGACGGGTTCATGTTCGGGAGCGGCACCCCCGAGGCGCGAGCCACGGTCGAGACCATTCGGGGCTACCTCGCCGACGAGGGTCGCGATCCCGCCGGCTTCGGCTTCGAAGCGATGATGAACTACGGCGACGGCCCCGAGAACTGGGCCGCCGAGGTGGAGCGCTGGCGCGAGACCGGCGTCGACTACGTCTCCATGCGCACCATGAACGCCGGCCTCGAGAGTCCCCGCGACCACATTGCGGCGCTGGAACGCTATTGGCGCGAGGTCGGCGGCTAGCTTCTGCGCCCCGAGAGCCGCTCCCAGCGCAGGATGCCCGCGATCGACTTCGCGTCGATGATGCGCCCCTCGTCCACTGCCGCCACTGCCTCCTCCCGCGTGAGCCGCACGACCTCGATGTCCTCGTCCTCGTCGCCCGGCAGCGGGTCGGGTGTGAGGCCGGTGCAGAGGAAGAGATGGATGTACTCCGTCGCGTAGCTCGGCGCGATCCAGAAGCCGCCCAGCGGCGCCACCTCGAGGGCCCGCATGCCCACCTCCTCGCGCAGCTCCCGCGCCGCCGTCTCGGCAGGATCCTCGCCCGGCTCGAGCGTCCCCGCCGGAATTTCCAGCAGCCGCGTGCGAGCCCCGTGGCGGTACTGCTCCACCAGCAGGAGGCGCCCGTCGCCGTCGACGGGAATCATGCAGACCGCCCCCGGGTGGTAGACCATCTCGCGGCGAAACGTGTGCCCTTCCGGCGCCCGGAGCGTCTCCAGGCGTACGTCGTACAGCCGCCCCTCGAACACCGTCTCGCTGCCGATGAGCCTCGGATGATCTGGCATGACACCTCCAGCCGGGCCTCGCTGCGGGGCCCGCCGCGAGGTGTCAGGGTAGCCCCCGAAGCCGGTAAGCGTGCTGACTGTATGCGCGTGGTACGGTTCCCGCACAGGAGGTAAAGATGCCCGGAGCGCTCAAGCAACTCGTCTCGGTCTATCTGCTCCTGGTCGGTCTCGCGGTAGCCGTCCAGTTCGTCATCTTCCCCCTCTACGAGGACCACGACCCCGACCTTTCCGTCTGGAAGGTGCTCGACTGGCTCATGGCCATCGGCCTCGTGCTCGCCGTTGCGGGAGCCTACCTCCGCAAGCGCGCCTTCGACGCTTCCTCCGGGGACGACGTCCCCTGGCGGCAGTACGTCGAGGTGAACGGCCTCTTCTACGCAATGGTGGCGCTTACCCTGGCCTTCTTCCCCGCCTGGTTCTGGGTTGAGTGGGGCGCCTACCCGGAGCGCGCCAGCTGGGTTACGTGGCACATGATCGACACGGCCCTGCCCATCCTGTTCGTGGTGCACGGGCTCCGCTCCTGGCGGGAAGCGAACGCCTGACCCTGGCCCCTGAGAACCACGCCACGGAGGTATCCGAATGGCAGCCGTACACCGACTCTTTGCCGTCTACCTGCTGCTCGTGGGCCTGGCCGTGGGGGCCTACTTCGTCATCGCCCCGCTCTACGCAGGCCAGGGGAACCTGGCCGACGCCAGCGACGTGTGGGACATCCTCAATTGGTTCATGGCCGTCGCCGCCATCCTCCTCGTCCTGGTTACCTTCGTCGGGACCAGGTCGCTGGCCGACGATGCCACCACCTGGGACAAGCTTGTCGCCAACGGGCGCTTCCACATTGCCGTCGCCCTCCTCCTCGGCTTCCTGAACAACTGGTTCGCCAGCCAGTGGGGCGAGGGCGGGTTTGAGCCCGTCGCGTTCCTCTGGGTTGTGATCGATATCGCCATGCCCATCCTCGCCGTCGAGGTGGCGATCAAGCTCTGGCGCGAGCCCCATGCGCCCTTTGGAACCCGTGACTGACCAGAACCTGGCCGTCGCGAAGCGCGTCGTTGCGCTGTACCTGCTGCTGCTGGCGGGCGCGACGGCCATTCACCTCATCATCACGCCCTTCTACCAGCCCGACCACGATCCCGACTTCACCTACTGGGAAGCCTACGACCCGTTCATGATGGCGGGCTCGCTCCTGGTCCTGCTCCTCGCCTACCTCTGGAAGCGCCGTCACGATGCGGCGCTTCCAGAGGCCAACAACTGGCGCGCCTACCTTGAGGCGAATGGCCTTTTCTATATCGGCGGCGTTCAGGCGCTCCTGCTCGCCTGGTCCTGGCTCATGCAGGTCTACGGCGACTCCGCCCAGGCTCAGCCGGTCATCTGGCTCCTCGTCGACTCCGTTGGCGTCATGCTGTGGCTGGCGGCAGGACGCCGCCTCTGGCGGGAGGCGGCGTCGGCGTAAGGGCTGCCGGATCGGCGTCCGGGTTCGCTAGTCGAGGTAATCCTTCAGCTTGCGGCTGCGGCTCGGGTGCCGCAGCTTGCGGAGCGCCTTCGCCTCGATCTGGCGAATGCGCTCGCGCGTCACGCTGAACTCGCGCCCGACCTCTTCCAGTGTCCGGCTGCGCCCGTCCTCCAACCCGAAACGGAGCTGGAGCACGCGCCGCTCGCGGCTGGTAAGCGTCGCGAGCACGTCCTCGACCTGCTCGCGCAGCAGCTGCTGGCTGGCCGCGTCGGCGGGCGCCAGCGCCCGCTCGTCCTGGATGAAGTCGCCCAGGTGGCTGTCCTCTTCCTCGCCGATGGGCGTCTCCAGCGACACCGGCTCCTGCGAGACCTTCTGGATCTCGCGGATGCGCTCCGGCGAGAACTGGTGCGCCGTGTCCTGCTTGGAGCTTTCGACCATGCCGCGGGCGATCTCCTCGCTCGTCGGCTCGCGGCCGTACTCCTGCACGAGGCGCCGGCTCACGCGCACGAGCTTGTTGATCGTCTCCACCATGTGCACCGGAATGCGGATCGTGCGCGCCTGGTCCGCGATGGCGCGGGTGATCGCCTGCCGGATCCACCACGTCGCGTACGTCGAGAACTTGTACCCCTTGCGGTAGTCGAACTTCTCGACCGCGCGGATGAGGCCGATGTTCCCCTCCTGGATCAGGTCCAGGAGCGACATGCCTCGCCCGATGTACTTCTTCGCTACCGACACGACGAGGCGCAGGTTCGCCTCCGTCAGGCGCCGCTCGGCCTTGTCGCCGTTGTGCTTGATCGTGTCGAAGTGGTACCGCAGCCGGTCTTCGAGCGACGTGATCTTCTCGATCAGGCCCTCGGCCGGCGGCAGCAGCTGATCCTCGCCCCCGGCCTCCTCCGCCATCTGGGAGAACAGGTCGGGCGTGAGGATGTGGGTCACGATGGAGAGGGAGACGATAGCGTGGTGCATCGTCTCCTCGTCCTTGCGCAGCCGCTTCATGCAGTACGTGCGGAAGGGGAGCTCCATCTCCCGGTCGATCAGTCCGCGGAACTGGTCGTCGCCGATGACCTCGGTGTAGGTGCCGCGCATCAGCTTGATGCCTTCGGCGTCGCGCCACTTCGGTTCCTTGGGCGGCCATTCGTCCTCGCTGCCCTCGGGTGGCGTCTGCCCCGAGATCACCTTCTCGTAGCGATCCACGTAGTAGAGCGCCGCCTTGTAGATAGGCAGCAGCTCCGTGAACTGCTCGAGCAGGGTCACGGCCACGCGCGACGCGGAGGGCGGATGCCCGAAGGCGTCTACGTACGCCCGCTCAATGTCGCGCAGATGGATGCCTTCCTCCATCTGGCGGGCCAGGTGCTTCTCGTCGTCGGCCGTAAGCAGGTAGACCTTGCCGATCTCGCGCAGGTACATCCGCACGGGATCGTCGATCCCCTCGGACTCCTCGGTCAGGAGCGCGACGGTCTCTTCTTCTTCCTCCTCGCTCTCGTCGGGATCCTTCTCGTCCTTCTCTTCGTCTTCTTGCGTCGCGGTCGTGTTCCCGGAGAGGTCGTTCTCCTCGTCGCGGCGCTCGTCGAAATCACCGCTCGAGAGGCGGCTGAGGACGCTGCCGATCATCGCGTCGGCGCTGGTGGAAGAAGTCTGGTCGGTCAACGTTTCGTCGCTCATGCGGCTGACAGGTACCCCCGGTACAGGATTTTGGGACGGCGCGCGGGACACACAACGCCAACGTGATCATAGCACAGATGAGCGCCGACCTGAAGCCGGCTCGGCCCGCAAACCGGGGCTTTATCGAGCTTGACTAGTCCCCCGTCGGGAACCCCGCCTCCGCCCAGGCGTCCGTGCCGCCTTCGACGTTGAACAGCTCCAGGTCGTCGAGCCCGGCCGCTGTCGCGTACTCGGCGGCGAGGGCGCTGCGGCCGCCCATCTTGCAGATGAACAGCACTTCCTTCTTGTCCCCGGCGAACTCGCGGATCTGGTCCAGCTCGCCCATCACCGTGTTCACGGGAATCAGGCGCACGCCCTTCGCGTGTACCTCGACGTACTCGTGCGGGTCCCGCACGTCGACCATCACGGCGTCGCCGCTGTCGAGCTTGTCCTTCGCCTCTTCGATCGAGAGCCTCGTGAACGGCTCTCGCGGGTCCTTCGTAGCCACAGGAACTGCCTCTCGTGTGCGTTGTGAGGGAAGCCTAGCACGCACGCGCCGTCTGGCGAGGGCCCACGGGATGTGCCACGCTGCGCGCCATGAGCGACCCCCTCCGCCCCGACCCCGCCGCCGCCCTCGCTGCCTGGGCCGACCGCGTCCGCCTTAACCGCGAGCAGGTCGAGCGCCGCCGCAAGGCCATGCCTCCGCGAGACGACTACTACGCCCCCATCGCCGCCATGTTCCGCGCCGACCCCCACCGCGAGGGCGACGCCACCGTCGAGGCCCTGCGCGCCATTGTCCGGCCCGACGAGACCGTCCTCGACATCGGCGCCGGCGGTGGGCGCTACGCCCTGCCCCTCGCCCTCCACGCCCGCGAGGTCATCGCCATCGAGCCCTCCGGGGGCATGCGCGAGGTGCTCGCCGAAGGGATGGCCGAGCACGGCATCGACAACGTTCGCGTTGTCGACAGCCGCTGGCCCGCAGCCGACCCCCCGCAGGCCGATGTCGCGCTCATCTCGCACGTCGGCTACGACATCGAGGACTTCGGACCGTTCCTCGACGCGATGGAGGCGGCCGCGAGCCGCCTCTGCGTCGCGGTCATGCTGAGCAAGCCGCCGCCCTCGCGCGCGAATCCCTTCTGGGAGGCGGTCCACGGTGAGCCCCGCGACCCGCTTCCCGCCCTGCCGGAGTTCCTTGCGCTCCAGCTCGCCCGGGAGCGCCTCTTCGAGGTCTCCTTCGCCGAGTACGACGCCATCGGTTACGGCGACAAGGAAGGCGTGCTGCGCTTCCTCCGCCAGCAACTCTGGATCGCCGAGGACAGCCCCGAGGAGGCGAAGCTACGCGCCATCCTCCCCGATCACGTCGAGTACGAGGGCGAGAACGTCAGATTCACGCAGGATCCGGGCAAGCTCGGGATCGTGAGCTGGGCGCCGCCCGCGGACGGCTAGCGGGAGCGCGCGTACTTCTTGACCGGTGTCAGCACGATCGGCGTCAGCTCGTCCGCACCGTAGGAGGAGCGCCGGCGCTCCTCCGGCGGCGTGCCGTACGTGGTCGTGCGCTGGCGGGGCAGCCGCCCGATGCTCGTGATCAGCTCGTCCATCGCCTCGGGCGGCATCTCCTGCCCGTGGCTCGCGCCCGCCGCCCGGCTGATGCTCTCGTTCATGAGCGTGCCGCCCATGTCGTTCGCGCCCGCCAGCAGGGCCGCCTTCGAGCCCTCGCTGCCCATCTTCACCCAGGACACCTGGATGTTCGTGATGAGCGGGTGCAGCGCCAGCCGCGAGACCGCGTGCATCAGGATCGCCTCGCGCCAGGTCGGGCCCTTGCGCGCGCGACCCTTCAGGTAGATGGGCGCTTCCATGTGGACGAACGGCAGTGGCACGAACTCGCTGATGCCGCCCGTGCGCGCCTGCAGCTCGCGCAGGCGCAGCAGGTGCCGCGCCCACGAGACCGGTCCGTCGATGTGCCCGTACATGACCGTCGACGTGGTCGTGAACCCGACCTCGTGCGCCGCTCCCACCACCTCGAGCCACTGGTCCGTGCTCAGCTTGTCCGGACAGAGCGTGTCGCGCACCTCGTCGTCGAGGATCTCGGCGGCGGTGCCGGGAAGCGTGCCCAGGCCCGAGTCCCGCAGCCGTCCCAGGAACTCCTTCACCGGGATGCCGAGCGTCTCCGCGCCCTGGTGGACCTCCAGCGGGGAGAAGGCGTGGACGTGCATGTCGGGCAGCGCGTCCTTCACTGCCTCGCAGATCTGCAGGTAGGTCTCGCCCGTGTAGTCGGGGTGAATCCCGCCCTGCATGCAGACCTCGGTGGCGCCGCGGTCCCACGCCTCGCGGGCGCGCCGGACCACCTCGTCCAGCCCCAGGTCGTACGGCTTACCCCGCAGGTTCTCGCTCAGCTTCCCCTTCGAGAATGCGCAGAACTGGCACTTGAAGTAGCAGATGTTCGTGTAGTTGATGTTGCGGTTGACGACGTACCGGACGATGTCGCCCGACACGTCGGCGCGCAGCTCGTTGGCGGCGGCGCAGACGTAGTCGAATTCGGGGCCGCGCACCTCGAACAGCCGCGCGATCTCCCCCTCCTCCAGCTCCTCACCCCGCTTCGCCTTCGCCACCAGCGCCGGCACGGGCGAGTGGGGCGGCATCGCGACGGGTTCCTCGCGCGGGAAGGTGTAGCCCGGGGGCGGCTCGAGCACGGCGCCGGGCGCCCATTCGCCCTCGCGTGCGAACCCGTCCGCGTCCATCGAGCGCAGCACCTCCGTCGCCATCTTCTTGCTCTGCCAGCGGTCGCTGTCCTTCGCGTAGCTCGGGTAGACCGCGAGGCGCTCGGCCAGGTGGTGGCCCGCCGCTTCCGTCTGGCGCCGCAGCTCCTCAAGCTGGGGCCAGGGCGCTTCCGGGTTCACGTGGTCGATCGTGAGCGGCGAAACGCCTCCCCAGTCGCTCAGCCCCGCCGCCACCAGCTTCCCGTACGACTCGGGCATCAGGTTCGGGGGCGCCTGCACGCCGATCTCGGGCCCAAACAGGATGCGCGCCATCGCGAGCGTCCAGAGCAGGTCGTCGAAGTCGGGCTCGGGCGCGTCTGCCATCTTCGTGTCGGGCTTGGCCCGGAAGTTCTGGATGATCAGCTCCTGGATGTGCCCGTGCGCCTGGTGTACGTCGCGCAGGGCCAGCAGCGACTCGATGCGCTCCTGCCTGGTCTCGCCGATGCCGATAAGGATGCCCGAGGTGAACGGCACCTGGAGCTCGCCCGCGAGCCGCATCGTCTCGATGCGCGCGGCCGGATCCTTGTCCGGCGAGCCGTAGTGGACCTGGCCTTTCTGGAGCAGCCGTGGCGAGATGCTCTCGAGCATGATCCCCTGCGACACCGACACGTCCCGCAGGAGCGCGATGTCCTCGCGCGTCATGACGCCGGGGTTGGCATGCGGCAGGAGGCCCGCCTCTTCCGCCACGATTCCTGCCACCTCGGCCAGGTAGGAGATGGTCGTCTCGTGTCCGAGCGCGGCCAGCTCCTCGCGCGCCACCTTGTAGCGCAACTCGGGCTTGTCCCCCAGCGTGAAGAGCGCCTCCGTGCAGCCTGCCGCCGCTCCGGCGCGCGCGATCTCCAGCACCTCGTCGATGCTCATGTAGGCGCGCTCGCCCCGCTTCGGGGGCTGGGCGAAGGTGCAGTAGTGGCAGACGTCGCGGCAGAGCTTGGTCAGCGGGATGAAGATGTTGCGCGAGTAGGAGATGACGTGGTCGTGGGCCTGGTCGCGGAGCGCGCCGGCCGCCACCGTCAGGGCGGCAAGGTCGGTCTCGGAGGCAAGGGCGAGAGCCTCGTCGTGGGTGGGGCTCACACCGGCCAGCGCTCTTGCCAGCACAGCCTCGGTCGTTTCGTGCATGCACACTCCGGGGCCCGCTCATCGACCCGGGCCGGTACTCGATAGTACAATACGACTCGGTAGCTCGTCACAACCCACTGGAGGCTGCATGACCTCGCGAAGCGTCCGCTGCCCCGTCGCCTCGACCCTCGATCTCGTGGGCGACCGCTGGACGCTGCTCGTTGTGCGCGACCTGCTCAAGGGCGACCAGCGCTTCACCGACCTGCGCCGCTCTGTCGAGGGCATCACGGCCAGCGTCCTCTCCTCCCGCCTCAAGCTGCTCGAAGCCGAGGGACTCGTCGAACGCCGCCTCTACAGCGACCACCCGCCCCGCGCGGAGTACCTGCTCACGGCCAAGGGCCACTCGCTCGGCGTCGTGGTCGGCGCGCTGGCCAGCTGGGGCGAACGCCACACCGACCACGATCTCAGCATCGTCGATCACCGTTGCGGGCACGGCGTGGACGTCGTCTACCACTGCCCCACCTGCGACCGCTCTGCCCCCCGCTCCCGGATACGCATCGTCCCCGCCTGAGGAGCCGGGGCCGTCCGGGGAGCTGGGCCGTTCGGGACGCCGTTGCCGTCAGCGGGCCGGCAGGTCCAGCAGACTGGCGGCGTGGTCATGCGGCTCGATGGCCTTGAGACGTACGCGCTCGGCGCGCTCGGCGTGGTAGAGATCCCACCGGAGTTGCAGGGACATCCAGAAGTCTGGCGATGCACCGAGGAACCTGGAGAGCCGTAACGCGGTGCTGGGCGTGATTCCGCGCTTCCCGCGGATAATTTCGTTGACCCGCTGGTACGGCGCGTCGATCGCGCTCGCCAGTGCGCGCTGGGTCAACCCGAGGGGCTCCAGGAACTCGGTGAGCAGCACCTCACCCGGATGCGTCGGTTCCCGGTCGGTCGGAATACGGACCATGGCTCAGTCTCCTATCAGTGGTAATCGGTAATCTCGACGTTGGCCGGTCCAGGATCGGTCCACACAAAGCAGATACGGTAGCGGTCGTTGATGCGGATGCTGTGTTGTTCCCAACGACTTCCCTTGAGCCTTTCGAGCCGGTTGCCGGGCGGTGCTCGGAGATCGCCGAGGCTGGTTGCGGAGTCGAGGAGGTCCAGTTTTCGCTGGGCGACCCTCCATATCGCCTGGGGATATGTGCGCAGTGCCAGTCGAGTCGTTCGCCCGTTGAAGATATCCTCGGTCCCGCCTGCCTTGAACGAGACGATCACTCTAGCATGGTAGCACGGAACCCATGCTACACCGGGAACGCCGCTGATCGCCCACCTCCCACCCAGTGCCCGCCTGAGGCGCTCCCGGGTTTGCCCCCCCTCGCCCCTCCCACGTATCCTCACTGTTTGGGAAAGTCCCCACCTCGATCGGGAGTGAGCGCGTGCACACTATCGGCCTGACTGGCGGCATCGCCAGCGGGAAATCGACCGTCACGGAGTTTTTCCGCGAGCAGGGCGTTCCCGTCATCGACGCCGACATCCTTGGTCACCGGACCTACGAGCCCGGCACCGGCACGTTCGCCGCCGTCGTCGCCGCCTTCGGCGACGACCTCGTCGCGGACGACGGCACCATCGACCGGCGCGTGCTCGGCGGCAAGGTCTTCGGCAAGCCCGAGATGATGATGCGCCTCACCGACATCGTCTGGCCCGGCATCCGCGCCCTCGCCTCCGAGGAGCTGTCCCAGCTCGAGGTCGCGGGCACGGGCATCGCCGTGCTCGAGGCGGCCGTCCTCCTCGAGGCCGGCTGGGAGGACATGGTCGACGAGATCTGGGTCACCACCGTCGAAGCCGACGGCGCCGTGGCCCGGCTCGCCGAGCGGAACGGCCTCGACGAGGCCGCAGCCCGCGCCCGCATCGATTCGCAGCTCTCCAACGAGGAGCGGATCGCCGTGGCGGACGTGGTCATCGAGAACAACGGCACGCGCGAGGAGCTCGCGGACAGCATCCGCGGCGCCTGGGAGGCGCTCCGCGCGCGCACCGGCACAGAGAGGCAGACGATTGGCTGAAGCACCCACCACCACCGAAGTCATGGCCCCCGGCGGGCTCGTGCTCGCCGCCGAGGAGTTCACCGTCCGCGAAGAGCCGTACTATCTCCCCCTCGGGGACGAGATCGAGCTCTTCGAGGCGGCCTTCGAGCAGCGCATCCCCGTCCTGCTGAAGGGCCCCACCGGCTGCGGCAAGACCCGCTTCGTCGAGTACATGTCGTGGCGCCTTGGCAGGCCCATGACGCACATCTCCCAGGGTGGCGAGGCGCCCCTCGACGACGAGGGCCCGCGCCCCTTCGTCACCGTTGCCTGCCACGAGGACCTCACCGCCAGCGACCTCGTCGGTCGGTATCTGCTCGATACCGACGGCACGCGCTGGATTGATGGTCCGCTCACCCGCGCCGTCAAGACCGGCGCCATCTGCTATCTCGACGAGGTGGTCGAGGCCCGCAAGGACACGACCGTCCTCATCCATCCGCTCACCGACTACCGCCGCCTGCTTCCCATCGAGAAGCTCGGCCAGGTCGTCGAGGCGGCGGACGGGTTCCTCCTCGTCATCTCCTACAACCCCGGCTACCAGAGCGCGTTGAAGGACCTGAAGCACTCGACCCGCCAGCGTTTCATCTCCGTCGAGTTCACCTACCCCACGCGCGAGCAGGAAGCGGAGATCATCTCGCACGAGTCCGGCGTCGACCTCGCCGTCTCCATCGAGCTCGCGAAGCTCGGCGAGAAGGTGCGCAACCTGAAGGAGCACGGCCTGAGCGAAGGCGTCAGCACACGCCTCCTCATCTACGCCGGCCGCCTCATCGAGCGCGGCATCGAACCGCGCCGCGCCGCCCAGGTGGGCGTCACCTGGGCGCTCACCGACGACCTCGAAGTCCAGCGCAGCATCGAAGAGGTAGTGACATCGATCTTCGAGTGATCGCCACGGCTCCCCGCCCGGAGCATCCAGGGAAGCGCGGACCCCGTCGCGCGCGCGAGGTGGTGGCGTGAGGATCGGCATCGTCTCCGACGTGCACGGCAACGTCGCCGGCCTCCAGGCGGCCCTCGACCGCATGGGGCCCATCGACGAGCTGCTCTGCGCGGGCGACACCGTCTACCAGTACCGCTGGTCGAACGAGACGATCGAACTCCTGCGTGACCGTGAGGCCCGCGTCGTCCTCGGCAACCACGACGAGATCATTCTCGGCCGCGATGGCGAGCGCGCCCGCTCGATGGAGCATGTGCGCGAGGACCTCGTCGAGTGGCTGCGCGAGCAGCCCTACTCGGTGGACGCGGAGGTCGGCGGGAAGCGCTTCCTCATGGCGCACAGCTCGCCCTGGGGCGGCTGGGAGTACCACTACCCCCACGACCCCATCTGGCAGCGCACCGAGACGCTCGAGCACGACGTCGTCGTGACCGGCCACACCCACGTCCCCATGGCCGCCCGCTTCGGAGACACCCTCGTCATCAACCCCGGCTCCGTCGGCGAAGCCCGCCACCCCGGGAACGACTACCGCCTCTCCTGCGCCGTCTGGGACACCGCCGGCGACGAGGTCCATTTCTACGAGTACGAGGATCCCGCGCGGCCCTCGCGCGTGCTCGCCTCGGGGGGTGCCTCATGACCGTCGCCGGTAGCCTGATCGCCCGTAACCGCTCCCGCTTCGACGGGTTCCCCGAGCCCCTGCTGGAGTCCTACGAGACCAGCCTGCACGCCCTCGAACCGCGCCTCACCCCCACCCAGCTCGAAGCGTGGTCGCAGGGTGGCCTCGACCTCATGGCCATCAGCCTGCGCTCCTGGGAATCCGCCGCCGAGTACTTCAAGGCCGGCCCCCAGCTCCTTGAGTCCACGCCCTGGGACACGTACGAACAGCTCGCCCGCGAGGCCAGCGACCTCACGGAGCAGTCGGCCCCGCTGGCCGTCTCCTTCCTCCGCAGCGCCCCCGCCACCCTCACGCACATCGGACCCAACCACCTCGCCCAGTGGGCCGACTTCGGCCGCCGCCTCTACAAGGGCAACTGGAAGAGCTCCTCGCTCGCCGCGCAGTTCTACGACGCCGGGCCGGACCTCTTCGGCACCATCCGCGTCAGCCACGCCGGACGCCTCGTGCTCTTCCTCGACGAGCTGGCCCGCCACTCCTACGAGCTGGCCGCCGCCTGCCTCACCTCCGCCCCCGAGGTGCTGGGCCGCCTCGAAGGCGGCGACCGCATGCCCTTCCTCACCTTCGGCGTCGAGCTGGCGCAGACGAGCTGGGCCGACTCCCGCCTCTACTTCGACCGCGGCGTGCCCCTCATCCAGCGCGTCCACGGCCCCGTGCGCGAGCGCTACCTGACCCTCGCCGCGCAGGTCGCCCGCGACCACAGCCGCTCCGTCTTCCAGTACTTCGAGGATGCCGCCCACGCCCTCGGTGAGGTCGAGCCCGACGACCACGGCCCCGTCATCGAGCTCGCCGAGCAGCTCGCGCCCCACTCCGCCTACGCCGCCATGGACTTCATCAGCAACGCCCCCGAGGTGCTGGAGAAGGTCCGCATCGACGAGCTGGCCGCCTGGCAGAACCACGGCCTCGGCATCCTCGCCTCCAGCAAGGAGGGCGGCGAGGCCTACTTCCGCCTCCAGTCCAGCCGCGGCGAGGAGATCCTCGACACCCTCTCGGCGCGCATCGAACTCTCCAAGGTCGGAGACGTGCTCCGCCTCTACGCCAAGGCGCTCACCGGCACGAACATCAGCATCCATGCATCCGCCGTCCTCACCGAGAAGGGCATCGGCTGGGTCGATGAGGAGCGCGCGAGCACGGACGGCACGACGATCTACCTGCCGGAGGTGATGGAGCTCTACCGCGGGAAGGATGAGAACTTCGCTGCCGTGAAGGTCTTCACGACGCACCAGGCGGCGCGCCTCGAGTTCGGCAGCTTCGCGTTCAGCTTCGACCGGCCTTCCACGCTCTTCGAGGACCTCCGCCCCACCATTCGCGAGGCGCCGGGCGCGAATCCGACGACCGAGGTCGAGCGTTTCTTCGACCTGTTCCCCGACCGCACGCTCGCGAGCGACATCCACAAGATCGCCGAGGGGACGCGCATCGACGCGGCCATCACGCGCAACTACGCCGGCATCCGCCGCGCCCTCGCGCGCATGCAGCGCGAGGAGCTTGATCGCCGCCCCGAAGTCAGCGAGCTCCCGCTCCGTGAAGCGTTCGTCGAGAACCTGGTGCGGGTCAGCCTCGATGGCGTCGACGCCGTGCGCTGGCCCGCCACCCAGCGGGACGCCGTCTCGAACGGCGTCGCCGTGCTCCAGCAACTCGCGGCGGAAAGCGCGAGCATCGAGGACACGGCCGAGGCGACGCTGCGCCTCTACCAGCTCGCCATGAGCATCAAGAACGAGCGCGAAGAAGGCGACGAGGAGTGGGACTCCCTCCCCGACATGGACCAGGAGTCGCTCCAGCTCGACATGAGCGACCTCGGCGGCGAGGGCGCCTCGATGGAGATGGGCGAGCCCCAGGAGGGCGATGTCGAGTACGAGAGCCCGCAGGACATCGATTTCCGGGGCGACTTCAAGCCCGAGCTCGTCCAGCTCCTCATGAAGCTCCGCGACGACGCCGAGCTGGGCGATGCCGGCCAGATCTCGCCCGACCAGCTCACCGAGGAGCAGCTCAAGGAGCTGCTTGAGAAGAGCGCCGAGATCGACCTCGACACCCTTCTCGAAGGCGACCTCCAGAACACGACCGGCATGTTCCTCTCCAACCTCCTGAAAGAGGCCGGCACCCCCACCCTGGACAGCGACGCCCAGTCCGATCAGCCCCTTAGCGACCTCAGCACAGGCGCCGAGGAGGGCGAGGAGCCGCTCGCGCCCATCGTCACCACCTACTACTACGACGAGTGGGACTTCCGCGCGCAGGACTACAAGCCCCGCTGGTGCGCCGTGAAGGAGGCGGACCTGGAGGAAGGCGAGGAGGACTTTTACGAGGACACGCTGAAGGAGTACGCCGCCCTCGTCGCCCAGACGCGCAAGCAGTTCGAGCTGATGAAGCCCGAGCTCTTCCGCAAGATCAAGAAGCTCTCCGACGGCGAGGACGTCGAGCTCGACCCTGCGATCGAGTGGATGATTGACATCCGCACCGGCGTCAGCCCCTCCGACAAGATCTACTGGCGCCGCAACAAGGTCGACCGCGACGTCGCCATCGCCTTCCTCCTCGACATGTCCGCCTCCACGGACGAGGAGATCGCGCGCCGCGACCAGCAGTACGACGACTCCGACGACGACCCCCGCAAGTACCTCAGCTGGTGGGTCACCAAGCGCCGCCAGGAGCTCGCCGCCCCGCCCAAGCGCATCATCGACCTCGAGAAGGAGGCGACCGTCCTCCTCATCACCGCGCTCGAGACCATCGGCGACGACTACGGCATCTACGGTTTCAGCGGCTACGGGCGCGACAACGTCGAGTTCTACGTGCTCAAGGACTTCGACGAGCAGTTCGGCGAGACCACCAAGAAGCGCATCGACAAGGTCACGCCCATCCGCTCCACGCGCATGGGGCCCGCCATCCGCCACGCCATCCACAAGCTCAGCGAGACGGAGGCGAAGGTGCGAATCCTCGTCCTGCTCAGCGACGGCCGCCCCCAGGACCACGGCTACGGGCGCGACCGCACCGAGAAGGAATACGCCATCCACGACACGAAGCAGGCCCTCAACGAGGCCAAGCGCGAGGGCATCACGCCCTTCGCGCTCACCGTCGACCGCGCCGGCCACGACTACCTGAAGACGATGTGCGAGGACATGGGCTACGAGGTCGTCGGCGACATCGAGTCCCTCCCTCGCCGCCTGCCCGCCCTCTACCGGAGCCTCACGGAGTGACCCTGCTCCTGGTCCGGCACGGCGAGTCCGAGGGCAACGTCGAGGGCCTCATCCAGGGTCAGCTCGACAAGCCCCTGACGGACTTCGGCCGCGTGCAGGCGAACGCCGTCGCCGAGCGGTTCCGCTCCGATGGTGGCGCCGACCGCCTCGTTTCCAGCCCCCTCCTCCGCGCCTCCGCCACCGCGGACGCGATCGGTTGCGCGCTCGACCTCCCCGTGACCACCGACGACCGCCTGATGGAGTACGGCTTCGGCGAGGTCAGCGGGCTGACCATTCGGGAGTTGCTGGAGCGTCACCCCGGCTGGCGCTTCTGGAACGACGACGAGTCGGCTCCGCTCTTCCCCGGCGAGGAGGGGATGCCCGCCTTTGACGGGCGCGTGCGCGAGGTCGTGACCGAGCTGATGGCCCTCGAGGGCCGCACGATCGCCGTCACGCACGGCGGCGTGATCATGTCCGCCCTCAACGCGGCCCTCCGCATGCACGGCGTCGTGGAGCCTGGCCACCGCCGGGCGCGCTTCCCCATGAAGAACTGCGGCATCACCGAGCTGGATCGCGACCCCGAGGGGCGGCTCATCGTGCGCCGCCACAACGACGCCGGCCACCTGCCCGCGGGCACGTCCCCCGTCGGGAGCGCCTAGGCCGGTTCCTCTTCCGCCACCTCGCAGCTGAACCGCTCGATGACCGGGTTGGCGAGCAGCCGCGTGCACATGTCCTCCGCCAGCGACTGCGCCTCATCGGCGCTCGCCGCCTCGATCGCGACCTCGAACAGCTTGCCTGAGCGCACGCCCGCCACCCCCGCGAACCCCAGGTTGTGCAGCGCCGACGCGATCGTGAGCCCTTCCGGGTCGTTCACCGTCGGCTTCAGCGTCACCGCGATCGACGCGAGGAAGCGGCTCACGCGGGCAGGTCCTCCCCCGTGAGCGCCCTGTAGAGCGCGAGGTAGCGATCCGTGGTCGCGGCGACCACGTCGTTCGGAACCTCCGGCGCGGGGTCGCCGTCCTTCCAGCCCGTCCCCACGAGCCAGTCGCGCACCGGCTGCTTGTCGAAGCTCGGCTGCGAGCCGCCCGGCCGGTACTCCGAGAGTGGCCAGAAGCGGCTGCTGTCGGGCGTCAGGACCTCGTCGATAAGGATGGTCTCGTCGTTCCGCTGCCCGAACTCGAACTTCGTGTCGGCGATGATGATGTCCCGCTCCAGCGCGACCTGGTGGCCGTAGTCGTAGACCGCGCGGCTGCGCTTTGCCATCGCGTTCGCGGGCTCCGAGCCCACGATCTCCTCCATCTGCTCGAAGCTGATGTTCTCGTCGTGGCCCACCTCGGGCTTCGTCGAGGGTGTGAAGATCGGCTCCGGCAGCCGGTCCGATTCCGTCAGCCCCTCGGGAAGCTGGATGCCGCAGACCGAGCCGTCACGCTTGTATTCACGCCAGCCCGATCCCGAGATGTAGCCCCGCATGATGCACTCGGCGTTGTACGGCTGCGCCTTCCGCACCAGCATCGAGCGGTTGTAGCAGTCCTCCGGCAGCGGGAATGGCAACAGCTCTTCCGCGTTCGAGGCATCGATGACGGCGATGAAGTGGTGCGGAACCACCTCGCCGATGCGCTCGAACCACCACGCCGAGAGCTGCGTTAAGACCTCCCCCTTGCGGGGAACGCCCGTCGGCAGCACCAGGTCGAGCGCCGAGATGCGGTCGGTGGCGATGATCAGCATCGTGTCGCCAAGGTCGTACTGATCGCGGATCTTGCCGCGCTTCATGGGGGCGGGCAGATCGGTCTGAAGCACAACGTCGGTCATGGGTTCTCCTCCCGGATACGCAGGTAATAGAGGGTTACGGCGGCATGGGCAAACGCCGTCAGGGGAATTGCCACGCCACCCTGCAAAATCTGGATCAAGGCGTCGATCGCCATGCGTCCGCCGCGGCTCATCGACTCCGGCCCGGGGCTCACCGGCACGAGCAGGCCGATGAGCACGACCAGCACGAACCCGACGACGACGATCCCGAGGAGCCGCAGCATGTTGCCGTGCATCGTGCGCCAGCTTCGCGTCAGCGCCTCGACCGGCCCGGTCTCCTCCAGCAGGTAGACCTGGTAGGCGATGCCGAAGCGCGCAACCAGGAACGGGATGACCGCCAGCCCAACGATCGTCAGGGCGAGGAGGGCGCCCACCACCGCGAAGATGATAGTCAGCGCGATCAGGCCGCCCAGGCGGGTGAACGCTGGATCGAGCGCTTCGCTGAGAGAGAAAGGGCGCCCCAGCGCGACCGCGGCCACGGACACGATTGTCGCCCCCTGGCCGATGAGTCCCAGCACCACGGCGACCGCCACGACCACCACGAGGGCGAAGACCTGCGCCCCCCCTTCGCTGGCGCCCGTAATTCCCCCTCGGGGGTAGACCTCGTCGAGGAACACGCTGTTGTAGAGCACGATCGTGAGCACGATCGTCCCGATCACGAGGGGGCCCTGGACGGCCAGCAAAGGCAGCATCGTCTCGCGCGGGTGGTCCCGCATGAGCGCCGCCGCCGCGCTCAGCGTCTCCCCCACGCCCGGCTTGTCGGGCTGCCGGGAGAGCTGCTGTTCAGACCCGTCGGTCACGCCAGCCCGAGCCGCTCGAACGTCGAGCCGGCGTTGCGCAGGTAGTAGCCGTAGTCGAACAGCGACCGCAGCCGCTCCTCGCCGATGCGTGAGGACACGTCCTCGTCTGCCAGCAGCAGTGAGAGGAACGGCTCACGCTCCTGCCACGCGACCATCGCGTTGCGCTTCACGATGCCGTATGCGTCCTGCCGGCTCAGGCCTGTCTCGATCAGCTCCAGCAGTACCCGCTGCGAGAACACCAGCCCGTACGAGGCGTCGAGGTTCTCGCGCATCCGCTCCGGGTACACCACCAGGTCGTCTGCGATGTCCGTGAACAGCGCGAGCATGTAGTCCAGCACGAGGCAGGCGTCGGGGAAGACGATGCGCTCCGTCGAGGAGTGGCTGATGTCGCGCTCGTGCCACAGCGCCACGTTTTCCATGGCCGTGTTCGCGTAGCCGCGCAGCACCCGCGCCAGCCCCGTGATGCGCTCGCACTTCTCCGGGTTGCGCTTGTGCGGCATCGCGCTCGACCCCGTCTGCCCGGCCGCGAACGGCTCCTCCGCCTCCAGCACTTCCGTGCGCTGCAGCCCCCGGATCTCCGTCGCGAACTTCTCCAGCGAGGCGCCCGTGAGCGCGAGCGCGCTCACGAACTGCGCGTGCCGGTCCCGCTGGATGACCTGCGTCGAGGCGTGCTCCACGCCCAGCCCGAGCGTCGTGCAGGTCGCCTCCTCGATCTCGGGTGGGATGGAGGCGTGCGTGCCCACGGCCCCGCTGATCGCCCCCACCGCGATCGTCTCGCGGGCGGCCAGCAGCCGCTCGCAGTTGCGTCGCATCTCCGCCACCCACACCGCTACCTTCAGCCCGAACGTCGTCGGCTCGGCGTGCACGCCGTGCGTCCGCCCCGGGCAGAGCGTGTCGCGGTGCTTCCGCGCGAGGTTCTCGAGCGCCGCCGTCAGCCGTTCGACGCCTGCGATGAGCAGGTCGCTCGCGGCCCGCAGCTGGAGGGCGGTGGCCGTATCCCAGACGTCGCTCGTCGTGAGCCCGAAATGGACATAACGCGACTCTTCCCCGAGCGAGTCCGCCACCGACTGCAGGAAGGCCGTCATGTCGTGGTGCGTGACCGCGAGGTACTCGTTCACCTTGTCGACGTCGAAGGTGGCGTTCGCCCGGATCAGCTTTGCCGCTTCCAGGGGCATGTCGCCCGCGGCGGCGCGCGCCTCGCAGACGGCGATCTCGACCTCGAGCCAGCGTTCGAACTTCGCCTGCTCGCTCCAGATGGCGGCCATCTCGGGCCGCGAGTAACGGGGAATCACAGGGCACTCCGGGGCGCGTGGACCATCCCCTTCATAATAGCCCGGGGCGGCCTGTAAGAGCCTGTCGTTACGTTCAGACGCCGTTCGCGGCAGCGTGTAGACTGCCGCTCCGCCAGGAGGTGCCGAGTGGAAGAGTTCCGCGGTCGTACAGCTGTCATCACCGGAGGAGGTGGCGGCATCGGCCGGGCGCTGGCCGTCGCCTTTGCCCGGGAAGGCATGAACGTCGTCATCGGCGAGGTCGACATGGATGCCGCCGCCGGCACCGTCGCCGCCGTCGAGGAGCACGGCGTGCGCGCCATCGCCGTCCAGAACGATGTCTCCGACCGCGCCTCCATGCAGGCGCTCGCCGACGCCACGCACGACGCCTTTGGCGGCTGCCATGTGCTCTGCAACAACGCCGGCGTTGTCACCTTCAAGCTCGCCCAGGACATGACCGAGGACGACTGGGACTGGGTCGTCGGCGTCGACCTCTACGGCGTCATCTACGGCATCCAGGCGTTCCTGCCGGGCATGGTGGCGGCGGGCGTGGGCGGCCACATCGTGAACACGTCCTCCATTGCGGGACTGGTGGCTCCGGCCACCCCGGGCATCTCCTCCTACTCGACCGCCAAGTACGGCGTCGTCGGCATCTCCGAGGCGCTCGCGCTCGACCTCGAACCGCACAACATCGGCGTGAGCGTGATCTGCCCCGGCGGCGTCCGCTCCCGCATCGTCGAGGCCGGCCGTAACCGCCCCGACGAGTTCGGCGGCCCCGAGCCTGCCCCAGGGGAGCCCCTCCGCTCGACGCTCCCCGGCGAGAGCGTCCCCCAGGAGATGCTCGAGCCCGAGGACCTCGCGCAGAAGGTCCTGAACGCGATCCGGGGCAACCACCTGTACGTGGTCAGCCACCCCGAGACCCAGCCCGCCGTCGAGGCCCGCTTCCAGCGCATCCTCGACGCCTACGACCTCATTCCCAGCTAGTCGCGCCGCCGAAAGGAGCGAGTCATGTCCGTCAAGGTGCTCGTCGTCACGAAGGGCCACCCGTTCGACTACAACGGCTTCTACGCCATGTTCGATGAGAATCCCGAGCTGCTCACGACGCAGGTCGAGCAGCCCGCCGCGCAGGTGATGCTCCGCCCCGAGAACGTGGCCGAGTACGAGGCTGTCTGCTTCTACGACATGTGGGGCACCGAGAGCCCCGACGGCGGCGCCAGCTTCGTCCCCGCGCCCGACGAGTATCAGGAGAGCATCGCCGCCCTCCTCGAGAGCGGGAAGGGCATCGTCATGATGAATCACGCCATCGTGCAGTGGCCCGCCTGGCCCGGCTGGCGTGACGTCAGCGGCACCTCGTTCCTGCTGACGGAGGGCGAGGTCTTCGGCGAGATGACTCCCGGCTCCGGCTACCGCGGCGGCGCCGTCGACCCGCGCGGTAACCCCGAAGGCACCGTCTCCGCCGACCCCGGCGCCGCCGGCCACCCTGTCCTCGATGGCGTCGAGCCCTTCACGATCGAGGACGAGCTGTACCTGACCTCGAAGCGGTTCGAGTCCCAGCCCGACATCCTCCCGCTCATGCGCACCGACTACCCGATGGTGAAGGAGAACTTCAACCCGCCGCCGCTCGCTCCCGCCGAGGAGCAGGCGCGCTGGGACCATCCCGAGGGCAGCAACCTCGTCGTCTGGGCCAAGAAGAGCGTCAACTCCCCGGTCATCGCCATGCAGATCGGCGATGGCCCCAACTGCTACGCGAACCCCGGCTTCCGCAAGCTCCTCAGCAACGCCCTGCACTGGGTCGCGACCGAGGAAGCGCGCGCCTGGGCCGCCGGCTAGCACAAGGAGCGAACCCATGGCAGTGAAGGTACTGCTCGTGACCAAGGGTCACGGCTTCAACTACAACGGCTTCTACTCCATGTTCGACGACAACCCGGAGCTGCTCACCACGCAGGTCGAGCAGCCGGCCGCGCAGGTGCTCCTGCGTCCCGAGAACGTGGCCGAGTACGACGCCGTCTGCTTCTACGACATGTGGGGCGTCGACTTCTCGCCCGCACCGGAGGAGTACCAGCAGAGCATCGCTGCCCTCCTCCAGAGCGGGAAGGGCATCTTCCTGATGAACCACGCGCTCGTGCAGTGGCCGGCCTTCCCGGCCTGGCGCGAGGTGCATGGCGCATCCTTCCTCCTGCGGGAGGGTGAGGTCTACGGCGAGCTCACCCCCGGCTCCGGCTACCGCGGTGGCGGCGCCGACCCGCGCGGCAACGTCCTCGGCAAGGTCACGCCCGACCCCGCCGCCGCCGGCCACCCCGTCGTCGCCGGCATCGAGGACGGCTTTGATGTGCAGGACGAACTCTACCTCGTCTCGAAGGTCTTCGAGTCGGCGCCCGATGTCCTGCCGCTCATGCGCACCGACTTCCCCATGGTGCAGGAGCACTTCAACCCGCCGCCCATGGCGCCCCAGGAGGAGAAGGACCGCTGGGATCACCCCGAGGGCAGCAACCTCGTCGTCTGGGCCAAGAAGAGCGGCAACTCCCCGGTCGTCGCCACCTACCTCGGCGACGGCCCCGGCAGCTACGAGAGCGAAGGCTTCCGCACGCTCCTCCACAACGCCCTCCACTGGGTGGCGTCGGAGGAAGCGCGCGCCTGGGCCGCCGGCTAGCGGCCCCTACCGCAGCCCCCGGAAGGTCGCGCGGATGCCGCGCACGATCGCCTCGGGCTCTTCCGCGGGCGCGAAGTGCCCGCCCGCCGGGTGGTGGTCGACGTGCACCACGTTCCAGTACTCGCGCTGCTGCGCGCTCGGCTCCTGCAACGCCCCCGGGCCGTGGAACGTGATCCCCGTCGGCGCCTCCACCACGGGCGTGCGGTCATGGCTCGGCTGCCACTGGTTCCAGGCCGCCTCGTAGTAGTACCGCACCGACGTCACGAAGGCGTCCGTCGCCCAGTACAGCATCATCGTCGTCAGCAGGTCGTCCTTGGGGAAGCGCGACTCCACGTCGCCGTTCGTATCGCCCCAGTTCCGGCGCCGCTCGAGGATCCAGGCGCAGAGCCCGATCGGGGAGTCGTGCGCCATGAAGGCCAGCGTCTGCGGGTCGAGCCCGTGCACCGCGAAGTGCGCCGAGTAGTAGCGCAGCCGGTTGAGCGTCGCCGTCCGCGCCTCGCCCGGCGGCATCGACGGCAGCCCGGGGTCGCCCAGCACCCACGGACGGTCGTGCGTGAACATGTTCAGCATGATCGCGTCCGTCAGGTGGATGCCGATCAGGTGTTCCGCGTGCTTGTGCCCGAGCTGGCTCGTGATGAGCGCTCCCCAGTCCCCGCCCTGCGCGCCGAACCGGTCGTAGCCGAGCACCTCCCGCATGAGCGTCACCCACAGGTCGGCCGTCCGCCAGTAGTTCATCCCCGGTGTCGTCAGCGGCGTGGAGAAGCCGAAGCCCGGTAGCGAGGGCACGACCACGTCGAAGGCGTCCGCCGGATCGCCGCCGTGGGCGGCCGGGTCGCTCAGCGGCCCGATCACGTGGCGCAGGTCCCAGTAGGTCCATGGCCAGCCGTGCGAGAGGATGAGCGGCATCGGGTTCGGCCCCTGCCCCCGCACATGCACGAAGTGGATCGGCGTTCCCTCGATCTCGACGCGGAAGTTCGGCAGGGCGTTCATCTCCGCCTCGTGCGCGCGCCAGTCGTAGCGATGCAGCCAGTGGTCGGCGAGCTCGCGCAGGTAGTCGCCGTTCACCCCGTAGGCCCAGCCCTCGTTCCCGAGGTCAGGCGCCCAGTTGATGCGCCGCAACCGCTCGCGCAGGTCCTCCAGCTTCTCCTCGGGAATCGCGATTTCGAACGGCTCGGCCTGCATGGTGTCCCTCCTGGCGGGGTCTGGTTGTGCGGCGAGTCTAGCCCCTGCCAGGGGGTGAGGGGAGGCCCGGACATAACCACTTGACAGCTTGCTCGCGGCAGTTGAAAGGCGATTCTCAGGCGGCTAGTGTCACCTTGCGCAGTCGGGGGACGCGCAAGGGGGATTCCATGAACATACTTAGTAGCTTGTGCTCCGCAAAAAAGGCGCCCGGGACGGCCATTGTCTTAGGGCTTGTCGTCATGATCATCGCCCTGCTCCTCTACCCGGGCGGCTGGCTGATCGACCCGAGCGACCCGCTCGACTTCAATGAGACGCTTAAGGCATATGCCGACCACGACAACCTTACGCACGCGGTGTCGTTCGTCATCATCCTTTGCTCGTTGTTGATCTCGTACGGCCTGTTTTCGTTCTGGCGGCTGCAAGGGCCCTCGGGAAGCCTGGGCCACTCCATGCTGCGCTTCGGGATCCTGGTCAACCTCTTCCACTACGGGGTTTACATCCTGACGATGGGAGTGCGGCACCTACTCGTTGCGGTCTCGCAGCACGCCGAGGCACTGGCGGATCCGGCAGGGGCGCCGGAACTCATGCTGGTGTTGCATGCGGCCAGCGGAGGGCTCCACTTCGCCTTCGTCACGATTTCGTCGGTGAGCGGCATCCTGGTGGGGATCGGGCTTGCCAGGCGCTTCAGCTCGATGAACGCCACCGCAGCGGCCTGCTGGGTCTTCGCCCTCGCCGGGGTGGCGGGTCTCGTCAACGTCGTCGTCGGCCAGCAGGCTGAGATCGACCCCGAGGCCTTCATCATGGCCAGCAACATCGTCCTCTTCGTCGCGGCGATTGCCCTCCTGGTCATCGGCATCGGCGTGATACGGGGTGAGAGCGAGCTCATTCCGGAGGACGAGGACTAGGCGTATCGCGCCAACAGGCGCAGTCCCGCCCCACTGAGCCGGCGGGAACGCATCTGCGTTCCCGCTGGCGAGGCTGATTGCGCTCGGCTACAGTTCCGGCAGCGCCTTAGCGCTCCGGGGGATCCCATGGCCGTCGAGACGAAGCAGACCTTCTGCCGATTCTGCCACGCATTCTGCGCGATCGAAGTCGATATCGAGGACGGCCGCGCCATCAAGGTGCGCGGCGATGCCAAGAACCCCATGTACCAGGGGTTCACCTGCATCAAGGGCCGCCAGCTCCCCGAGCAGCACTACCACCCCGACCGCCTCCTCCACTCCCAGAAGCGCGCCCCCGACGGGACCTACCACGACGTCCCCCACCAGCAGGCCATCGAGGAAGTCGCCGACAAGCTCCAGGCCATCCTCGCCGAGCACGGCCCCCGCTCCGTCGCCACCTTCAGCGGGACCTACGGCTTCTCCTTCCCCTCTTCCGGCCAGTTCACCGGGGCCTTCATGGCCGGCATCGGCTCGAACATGACCTACTCCGGCGGCACCATCGACCAGCCCGCCAAGCCCATCGCCCGCGCCTACCATGGCAACTGGGGCGCCGGCCCCCAGATGTTCGACGACTCCGACGTCTGGATGCTCATCGGCGCCAACCCCACCATCTCCATGTGGGGCGGCATCCCCCAGTACAACCCCGCGAAGCGCCTCCACGAGGCGAAGCAGCGCGGGATGCAGTTCATCGTCATCGACCCGCGCCGCACCGAGGCCGCGGAGAAGGCCGACGTCTTCCTGCAGGTGAAGCCGGGCGAAGACCCTACCCTGCTCGCCGGCATCCTCCGTGTCATCCTCACCGAAGGCCTCGTCGACGGTGACTTCGTCGCCGCGAACGTGCAGGGCCTCGAGGAGCTGCGCGAGGCCGTCGACCCCTTCGACCTCGACTACGTGGAGGAGCGCGCGGGCGTGCCCGCCGCCCACGTCGAGCGCGCCGCCCGCATCTTCGCGAGCGGCAAGCGCGGCTCGGTGACTTCGGGCACCGGCCCCGACTTCTCCCCACACGCCAACATCACCGAGTACCTCATCAACTCCATCAACACCGTCTGCGGACGCTGGCTGCGCGAGGGTGAGCAGGTCCCCAACCCGCCCGTGCTGCGCAAGCCAAAGGACTACGTCGCCCAGGCGTTTGAGGAGAGCACCGACTGGGAAGCCCGCGAGCGGATGCGCATCCGCGACCTTCCCATCACCGCCATCGGGCCACCCACCAGCGCCCTCGCCGAGGAGATCCTGACGCCGGGCGAGGGGCAGGTCCGCGCCCTCATCTGCATCGGCTCGAACCCGATGGCCGCCTGGCCCGACCAGCTCCGCACCTACGAGGCCATGCAGGCCCTCGACCTGCTCGTCACGCTCGACATCAAGATGTCGGCGACCTCCAAGCTCGCCCACTACGTGATCGCGCCCAAACTCTCGCTTGAGCGCGAGGACACGACCCTCCCCAACGAGGCCCTCTCCGGCGTCTTCGGCTTCGCCCAGGGCTACCCCGCCCCCTACGCCCAGTACGGTCCCAGGCTCATCGACCCCCCCGAGGGCTCGGACGTGATCGAGGAGTGGGAGTTCTTCTGGGGGCTCGCCAACCGCATGCGGATCCCCATGCGCACCGGCTGGGGCGAGGTCGATATCGACAACAAGCCGACGACCTCCCAGCTCCTCGAGTGGATGTGCGAAGGCTCCCGCATCCCCCTCGACGAGGTGAAGAAGTACCCCCACGGCCACATCTTCGAGGACGATGAGATCCGCGTGCTTCCCAAGCGTCCCGGCTCGCCCCGCCTCGATGTCGGGCGCGCCGAGATGATGGCGGAGCTCGCCGAGGTGCGCGCCGAGCCCTACTTCGAGGGTGGCGGCTATCGCGAGGGTGAGGAGTTCACCCACCGGCTCGTCAGCCGCCGTATGCTCGAATCGTATAACTCCTCGGGCCGCGACATCCCCCGGCTCATGCGCAAGTACGAGAACAAGGGCAATCCCGCCTACATGAACCCGATCGACATAGCCGAGCTCGGCCTCGCCGCCGGCGACCTCGTCGAGATCGAGTCCGCGCGCGCCGCCATCTACGGCGTCGTCGAGCCCGCTGACGACGTTCGCTCCGGCGTCATCTCGATGGCGCACGCGTGGGGCGACGCCCCCACCGAGGACGCGCGCGTGCGCGAGCTCGGCGCCAACACCGGCCGCCTCTCCGATACGCAGCGCGACTTCGACCCCATCACGGGCATCCCCGTGATGAGCGCCATCCCGGTCAACGTGCGCAAGGCCGAAGACCCCGCGCCCGTGCCGGCGCGCTAGCCCCGGCGAGGCGCCGCGCCTCGCTCAGTGCCAGTCGTGCGCCTCCGGCATCGGCACGCCCGTGCCGACCGGCTCCACGTGTGAGACGGTGATGGTCATCGTCCCGTCCCGGCGCGAGACCTTCCCCCGGATCAGGAGCACCTGGCTTCGCAGCTCCTTGCGGTGGCGCGCGAACACGCGGGGCCAGAGGATGACCTGCACCTCCCCGCTCTCGTCCTCGATAGTGACGAAGACCGTCCCCTCCTTGCCGCGAGGGTGCTGCCTCGCGATGGGCCACCCCGCGACCCGCACCGCCGTTCCGTCGGGCAGACCTTCCGCCTCGGCGCAGGGCAGCACTCCGGGGGGCAGCGCCGGCCGCACGAACTCCATCAGGTGCCCGCGCGGGTAGACCCCCATCGTGCGGTACTCGCCTGTCATCTTTTCGTACTCGCTCAGGTCCGCGAGGTCGGGCGCGCCCGCCGCCCTCGCGGCCGGGAACGCGCGCTGCCCGCCCCGCGATGGCGGCGTCGAGAGGCCCGCGTCCCAGAGCGCCAGCCGCCGGTTCGGCTCGATCGCGTCGAACGCCCCCGCCTCCACCAGCGACTGCGCCGCCCGCGGCTTCACGCCGGCCCGGCGCACCAGGTCCCCGGTCCCCGTGTAGGGACCGTGCCGCTCCCGCTCCGCCACGATCAGATCCGCCGCCGCCTGTCCCACGTCCTTCACGATGTGCAGGCCCAGCCGCACGCAGCCGTTGTCGGGAACGGCCTTCGCCTGGCTGCGGTTCACGCAGGGATTCAGGAAGGGCGCGCCGAAGCGGCGGGCGTCTTCCTTTAGCGTCTCCAGCGGGTAGAAGCCCATCGGCTGGTTGTTTACCAGCGCCACGAAGAACTCGAGCGAGTGGTACCGCTTCAGCCAGGCCGCCTGGTAGGCGCTGATGGCGAAGGCGTGCGAGTGCGACTCCGGGAACATGTAGTGCCCGTTGATCTTCGCGAAGATCGTGCTGGCCGTTTCCTCCGGGACGCCCTGGCGCAGCGCTCCCTCCCGGAAGCGTTGCCACTGCATCGCGATCAGGTGCTCGCTCTGCGGCCGGGCGAAGGCCCGCCGCAGCTCGTCCGCCTCGGCCGCGGTCATGCCCGCCACGTCCATCACCAGCTGCACCACCTGCTCCTGCCAGACGATCACGCCGTAGCCCCGCTCCAGCGCGCGCTCCTCCAGCGGATGGTCGTACGTCCACTCCGCCCCGTGCCGGTAGCGGTCGATGAACTTCGAGACGGCGCTCCCCTGCACCCCCACCCCGGGCCGGATGAGCGCGACCTGGTAGGCCAGGTCCAGCAGGTTTCGCGAGAGCAGCCGCTGCGCGATCTTCAGCTGCGCGGGCGATTGCAGCAGGAAGACGCCTTTCGCCCGCCCCTCGTTGATCAGGTCGTAGACGTTCGGGTCCTCGGGGTCGATGCGGCTCAGGTCGGGTCGCGTCCCCTCCCGCTCCTCGATCAGGTCGAGCGCTTCCTCGATCTGGTCCAGCACGGGCAGCGAGAGGATGTCGATCTTGGCGAAGTTGGCGTCGGCCACGCTGTCCTTGTTCCAGTCCATGATGAAACGCCCCTCGATCGCCCCGTCCCGGATGGGGACCATCCCCGGGATGGGGCTGTCGCTCAGCACCATCCCCCCAACGTGCTGGCCCAGTCCCCGTGGCGCGTGCAGCAGCTGGGGCGCCAGCTCCGTCAGCTCGCGCCAGCCGGGCGCGTCCACCCGCTCGCGGAAGGCGGGAAGCGCCAGCATCACGTCTCGCAGTCCGCCGTCGTGCGACTGAACTTGCTTCGAGAGCAGCCGCAAATCCTCCCGCGGCAGCCCCAGCGCCTTCCCCAGGTCCTGGATGATCCCCTTGAGCGAGTAGGTGGCGATGGCCCCCGCGAGGACCGCGTACTCCGCCCCGAAGTGCTGGTGCACCCGCGCGATCAGCTCGTCGCGGAGGGCGCGGGGGAAGTCGAGGTCGATGTCGGGGAGCGTGTTCATGTCCTCCGGCATGAACCGCTCCAGCGTCAGGTTCCAGCGCAGCGGGTCGACGTGGCTGATGCCGATGAGGTACCCCACCAGCAGCGCCACCGAGGAGCCCCGCCCCCGTCCCGGCGGGCGCTCCTCCAGGGGCGTGTCGGGATGCGCCAGCCCCCGCTCCTCCATGATCAGCCGGCCCAGGCGCGCAATCTCCCGGTAGAGCAGCAGGAATCCCGCCAGGCGGTGGCGGTGGATCAGCCCGAACTCCTCGTCCAGCCGCTCGCGCACCCGCTCCGTGAGGGCGCCGTAGCGCCGCCGCGCCGCCTCCTCGCAGAGCCGCCGCAGGTAGCTCTCGGGCGTGTGGCCCGCCGGCACCGGCGGCTCGGGCAGGGTGTAGCCCAGGTCCGTGCTCAGGTTGAAGGGACACTGCTCCGCGATCCGCTGCGTGTTCGCAACCGCCTGCGGGTAGTCCCGGAAGAGCCGCGCCATCTCCGCCGGCGGCTTCAGGCGGAAGTGGTCGTTCGGCTTGATGAACGGCAGCGCCCGGTCGATCGTCGTGTTCCGTCTGGCGGCCGCCAGTGCGTGCTGCAGCCGGTAGCGCTCGCGGTCGTGATAGAGCACGTCGTTGGTCGCCGCCAGGGGCGCGTCCGCCTCCCGCGCGAGCTCTGCCAGCTCGCGGTTGCGGGCCGTGTCGCCCTGCAGGAAGTTCTGCTGGAGCTCCACGTACACCGAGTCGGGTCCGTACCACTCCCGGTAGCGACGCAGCAGCTCCCCCGCCTCCCGCTGCCGCCCCTCCCGCGCCAGCCGCGCGAGCCGTCCGTCGCGCCCTCCGGTCAGGACGAGCACGCCCTCGGCGTGCCCGGGCAGATGCGCCGGGTCGAGCCGCGGCTCCCGCCGGTCGACGGCGTTCGCCAGCGTGAACAGCCGCGAGAGGTTCGCGTAGCCCTCGCGCGTCTTCGCCAGCAGCACCAGCCGCGAGCCGTCCTCCAGGGTCAGCTCCCCGCCCGTGATCGGCTGCACCCCCAGGCTGTTCGCCAGCCGCGCGAACTCCAGCGCCCCGCAGAGGTTCGCGTCGGTCAGGGCGAGGGCCGTGCAGCCGTACGATTTCGCCCGCGCCAGCAGCTCGTGGCTGTGGGAGGCGCCCTCTCCGAAGGAGTAGAAGCTCCGCGCGTGCAGCTCGACGTATCCCGCGGCCACGGAGGGGCTCCGGCTAGCAGGCCTGCTGGTACCAGCGCTCCTCGCGCTGGTCGCGGAAGAGGGTGACCTGCCGCCCGTCCTCGCGGCTGATGCGGTAGTAGGCGCGGCTCATCGGCGCCGGCAGCCACCAGAGGTCGAAGTTCCAGCGGTCCTCGATGCTCGCCACCCGCTGCCACCCCCGCTCCAGCCGCACGGCCACGGGCAGGCCGTCCGGCCCCTCCTCCACCGTTACCGGCGTGGGCAGGGCGGTCGGCCGGATCGCATCCCGGCCCGAGGGATCGAGCGGCACCTGCAGCACGCGCATCTCCGGGGCCGGGTGCCAGGGCGCGATGGGCGCCATCCGGTAGAGCGCGGGACTGCCGTCGAGCCGCTCCTGGAGCTGCCGCTCGACCTCCGCCAGGCGTCGCTCGCGACCTTCCCGCACGTCGGGGAAGAGGCCCGCCTGCTCCCCCGCCCCCTCGCCCAGCCCCGAGAGCTCCAGCAGCAGCTCCTCGACCGGCGCCTCGGGATGGTCGTCCTCCAGCTGCCGCCGGACGACGCGTGACGCCCCCTCCCAGCTCCCCACCCCCTGCCGCAGGTGGAACGTCTTCTCCCACGGGGGCGCCCCGTGCAGGAGGCAGGCCAGGTCCATCCGGCTCGCGTAGCGCCCCCGCGCCACGGGCCGGGCGAAGGCGCGCTTCAGCAGCGTGTCGATCCCCGCCAGCACCAGCTCCAGCGAGGTGGAGGCGAAGGGCAGGGAGATGCGTTCGACCACCGCCTCCTCGCTCTCGAGGGGGAGCAGGGGGCGGTCGTCGATGCCCTGGCAGAGCTCCCAGGCGCGCCGGCCCTCGTTCCCGAACTGGTCGATGAGCAGATCCCGCCGCATGGCCGCGACGGCCCCCATGGTGTGCAGCCCGAAGCGGATCAGTCCCTCGCGAACGTCGCGTGGGAGCGGCAGCAGGCCGATGGAGCGGGGCGCGAGGAAGGCGGCCGCGTCGTCGGGGACCGTGACCGTCTCCGCTCCCCTCCCCGTGCGCGCCGCGACGAAGGCCGGGAACTTCGCCTCCGCCACGCCGATCCGCGGCGACAGGTCGCGGGGGATGGCTTCCCGCAGGGCGCGCACGAGCGCTGTCTCGCCGCCGTGCAGCGCCTCAAGGCCGTCGAGTCCCACGTAGGCCGTGCCCAACTCCGCCCCTTCTACCCGGTCGCTGACCCCCTGCAGGGCCGTGAGCGCCTGCTGGAACACGCGACGGTAGGCGGGCTCGTCCGCCTCCAGCACGGTCGTGTCCGGGCACCGCGAGAGCGCCTCCTCCAGCGTCATCCCCGCGACCACCCCCGAGGCTTCCGGGGTGGCGTCCACCACCAGCGGCTTTGTCCCGGAGCGGTCGACGATCACGGCGGCGCTTCCCCGCAGGTGGGGCTGCCGCCTCAGCTCGACCCTGGCCCTGAGATGGCTGATGAGTACGCAGGCGATCCGCAAGGCGTTCCCCCGGAAGCGTTCGTCGGGCAGCGAAGCGCTGCACCGGGCACCCTATAGAACATACGTTCCATTCGTCAACCGCGGAGGAGCGGCAGGGGGAGGCAGTCGACGCTTACTCCCTGGCGATGAGGGGCCCCGTACCGCGCCCGGGAAAGACGGGCGGGTCGGTGGGGTTGGCGCCGGGACGCGCCCCCGGCTTGTCGAGCCACTCCCAGTGGTAGGTCGCGTCGTCCGGCGCGCCGGCGGCCTGCACGAACGCGGCTGCGAAATCCCGGACGGAATGCGGCGGGTCGGAGGGGAACTGCTCGACCCGGTTCCACTCGTGCAGGCAGATGCGGTGAGCCACCTTCCACTCGCCGCTTCGTCGCTCGAAGCGGTCGATGTAGCGACCGCAGAACGTGAACAGGCTGGCGTTGTGCTCATCGGTTGGCGAGTGGCTGTAGGTCACGAAGCTCGCTTCCGAGAAAGCGACGTCGGCGCTCTGGAACTCCACGTAGTGGTTGCCGATGAAGTGCACCGCTCGAGAGGCGCTCGGCTCGCCGTCCTCGCGCGGTGCGAAGAACTTCGAGAACTCCCAGCCGGGCCCCTGGAACATGGCCCCGTGGTCGTCGTACCCGTCCTCGTGGTAGACGGACTTCACCAGCTCGGGATCGCTGCGGTCGACGCCGCGGCAGTAGCGCATGATGACGTCGTAGATCTCCGCCTTGGCGACCAGCCTGTCGAGGGCGGACATGGTTTCTGCGCTCCCAGTCGTCTGCGTGTCGGTCATCGCTCACCCTCCTGCCGCACATGGCATCCGCTCGAAGAAGTCTAGGGAATCGGCCCCCGAAATTCCCTGAAACGGGTGGGGTAATTCGAAGGATCGCGACCTAGGGTTGGTCCATGATGCGTTCGACTCATGGACCTCTCCCGCTCGGCCTCGCCGTCTTCGTGGCGATGGCGTTCGTCTTCGGCGCCTGCACGCCGGAAGGGCCCGCGACGGCTCCGCCCGTACGGGGGACGGTGGTCTCGGACCCTGCGCCCACCCGGCCGCCACCCGTCCCGGCAACGCGCAGGGCGGAGCCCGAGGAGACGCCAACGGTTCAGCCGGCGCCCGCTGCTCAGCCAACGCGACCGCCACCGTCGGAGGCGTCCACCGCGGCCACCTACACCGTCCAGCCCGGCGACGTGTGCTGGCGCATCGCCCAGGACCATGGCGTGACGACCATCGCGCTGCTCGAGGCGAACCCGCGGATCAACGCCAACTGCACCAATCTCGCGGTCGGCTGGGAACTGGTGATTCCCTGAGGCGCGCCGCACGGATGCGGCATGAGCGGCTGCGCGATGAGGCCGTGCTTTTGGCCTGTGCGTCCGAGTCGTGGCAGAACGTATACCCCCGGCAGGAATCGAACCTGCGCACATGGTTTAGGAAACCACTGCTCTATCCCCTGAGCTACGGGGGCCTGCCTGTATGAGAACGCGCTTTCGCCGGGCTGTCTACCGCCCGCCCGGCACGCTCGCGACCTAGACCGTCACCTCGCACAGGTCGGGCGCGGCCACGACCGGCGCGTCCGTGAGTTGCTGCACGTCGTCGACCGTGAAGCCGGGCGCGATCTCGCGCAGGCGGAACGAGTCGCCGGCGGGCTCGAAGAGGCCCAGGTCCGTCATCACGAGCGTGACCACGCCCGCTGCCGTCAGCGGGAGGGCGCAGCGGTCGAGCAGGCGGGGGCGGCCGTCGCGCGTCGTGTGCTCGAGCAGCAGGAACACCTGCTTCGCGCCCACCGCGAGGTCCATCGCCCCGCCGATGCCGCCGCCCTTCCGTCCGCTGATGCGCCAGTTCGCGAAGTCCCCGTTGGCGGCCGCTTCGTACGCGCCCAGGACAGCCACGTCGAGCAGGCCGCGCCGGATGATCGCGAACGCGTCGGCGTGGTGCACGATCGATGCGAGGGGCGTGAGCAGCACCGGCTGCGCGCCTCCATTCACCACATAAGGCGTAGCTTCCTCGACCGTCGCGTTCCGCCCGTAGCCGATGACGCCGTTCTCGGAGTGGAGGATGACCGTGCGGTCCTCGGGCACGAAGTCGGAGCAGCGCGTCGGCATGCCCACGCCCAGGTTCACGACCCAGCCGTCCTCGAACTCGGCCGCGACCCGCGCCGCCATCAGGTCACGCGACAGCCGCTTGCCCTCGGTGCTCATGACCGCGGCCTCCCGCTGAACATGGCGAGTGGCGGCGCGTTGAGCATGCCGCCCGCCTCCGGGATGGACACGACCCGCTGAACGAAGATGCCCGGCGTGTGGATCAGGTCCGGGTCGAGCTCACCCACCTCCACGACCTCCTCCGCCTCCACGAGCGTGCAGTCGGCCGCCATCGCCATGATCGGGTTGAAGTTGCGCTGCGAGCGCCGGAACACGAGGTTCCCGAACGTGTCCGCCTTCCAGCAGCGGATGAGGGCGTAGTCCGCGACGATCGCTTCCTCAAGCACGTACGTCCGGCCCCCGAACTCGCGGTGCTCCTTCCCCTCCGCCACCTCCGTCCCCACGCCGGCGGGCGTGAAGAAGGCGGGGATGCCGGCGCCGCCGGCCCGGATGCGCTCGGCGAGCGTGCCCTGCGGCGTGATCTGCGCCTCGATCTCCCCTGCCTCGTTCAGCTCTTCGAGTGGGGTCCGTCGCGAGGGGTGCGTCGAGGCCGTGAACGCGAGGATGACGCGGCTCACGCGCTTCTCTTCGACCAGGTTGCCGGTCGTGATCACCCCGTCGTCGCGGGTCATCCCCGCGCCGTTCGCGATGAGCGTCAGGCCCGAGGCGCCCTGCTCGTACAGCGCCGCGATGAGGTTGTGGGGCGATCCCGGCTCGCCAAAGCCCGCCACGAGGATGCTCGACCCGTCCGCGACGTCCGCGACCGCCTCGGCAAAGCTCCCGACGACCTTCGACTGCATGTCGCCCGCTACGCCCCGGCCATCCGCGAGAGCAGGTAGGCGGCGGTGCGCCCTTCCGCCTCCGGGTCGACCGGCATGATCGACGCGGAGAAGTCGCTCACGCCCATCGCCTCCAGCCGGTCGAGCGCTTCGTCGAGGACGCGCTCGTCGCCGAGGATGCCGACGTCCTCGGGCTCGGCCGCGCCCTCCCGGTCGAGCATCGCCCGGTAGGAGGGGATCCCGCTGTAGCCCGCGAGCATCCTCCCCACGCGCGTGCGGGCGTCGTCGGGGTCGTCGGTGAGCGCGATGGGGAAGGCCGCGATGATGCGCGGCGCCTGCTCCCGCCCCGCCCGCTCCGCCGCCTCCCGCAGCGCCGGCGCGATGTAGCCCTCGATCGTGTCGGGACCCGTCATCCAGAGGCTGGTGCCGTCCGCCACCGATCCGGCCAGCGCGAGCATGCGCGGCCCCATCGCCGCGATCAGGATCGGCGGTGGTTCCGTGCCGGGAACTCCGTAGGTGGCGTGGATGCGGTAGCTGTCGTTCTCGACGTTCACCTCGCCCCCGCGCAGCAGCGGCAGGAGCGCCTCCAGGTAGTCGCGCATGTGCAGAGCCGGCTTCTCGAACGAGAGCCCCCACATGTCCTCGACCACGAACTTGTGCGAGAGCCCGATGCCCAGCGCGAACCGGTTCCCCGAGGCCGCCTGCACCGTCAGCGCCTGCTGCGCCATCGTCACGGGGTGGCGGGCGTAGGTCGGAACGACGGCCGTGCCCAGCTCGATGCGCTCGGTCTCGCGGCCGACCACGGTGAAGGCGGCCATGGCGTCGAGCCCGAACACGTTGGGCATCCAGACGCTGTCGAATCCCTGCGCCTCCAACTCCTGCGTGCGAGCCACGAGGCCCTCGAGATCCTGCCGCCCGCCGATCATCGCGCCGATTCGCATTCCCGTTCCTCCGAAGGCGCAAGGCTACCAGAAGCGCCGCCGGTCACTCATCCGCGCCCGCTACGACCGCTTCCCCTACGATTGGGCGCGGGCGGCAGGACGCCCCTGGAGGATCGCCGTGGACGGCTTCATCGACGTACACCATCACGTGCCCTCGGCTGAGATCGCGGAGGCCGCCACCCGCGTTGGCATCCCCATGGCCGGCGCCTGGACTCCCGAGACGGCGATGGCCGCCATGGACGCCAGCGGCATCGCCGCCGCCGTGCTCACCCCAACCATCTTCGTCGCCGACGTGAGCGACCCCGCAGCAGCAGTCCCCCTCCACCGCGCCACCAACGACTACCTCTCCGGCGTCGCCCGGCGCTGGCCGCACCGCTTCGGCGCCTTCGCCACCCTCCCGCTCGTCGACCCCGATGCCGCCCGCGCCGAGCTCGACCGCGCCCTGGACGACCTCGGCATGGACGGCGTCCTTCTCCCCAGCGGCGTCGGCCCCGACCTCATCGGCGCCGAGCGCTTCGACTCCGTCCTCGCCGCCATGAACGAGCGGAGCGTCGTCATCCACCTCCACCCGACCAGGTCGCACATCGGCATCCCCAACCTGTCCCCCAACGTCGTCGACTTCCCCGTCGAGACCACACGCGCGATCGGCAGCCTGCTCGCCTCCGGCGCCCTCGAGCGCTACGGGAACCTGACCTGGGTCATCGCCCACGGCGGCGGTTGCTTCCCCTACATCGCCGGGCGCGTCGCCCGTTCCGATGGCGACGAGCCCTTCACAACGACCGCCCCGCAAGGCACGCTCGCCTACCTCCGGCGCATGTACTTCGACGTCGCCGTGACCTGCCACCCCAACGCCTTCCCCAGCCTCCGAACGGTCACCGACACCGACCATATCGTGTTCGGCACCGACTACCCCGCCTTCTCGCAGGCGGACGTCGACGAGGCGATGGCATTCCTGGTCAACGAGGCCGGCTTCACCGGGGACGAGCTCGACGCGATCGCCTCGAAGAACATCAGGCCTCTCTTCCCCCGCCTCACCGCCGACATGGCGCCTGCCGGCTAGCCCTACCGCGCCTCCACCCCGGCCGGAATCGCGACCCTGTCGCCGACGCCGAACCCCTGCCGCGCGAACCAGCCGCCGTTGACTTCGAGCGTGTAGCGGTACGGCTGCGATGGCGTGAGGTTCTCGAGGCTGAGGGGCACGCCGTACACGATCTCCAGCACCGTGCCGTCCGCCCCCAGGTAGGCGATGTCGAGCGGGATGAGCGTGTTCCGCATCCAGAAGCCCCCCGTCCGGTCCCCCCGGAAGACGAACAGCATCCCCGCCAGCTCGTCCATCGACTCGCGGAACATCAGGCCCCGCTGGTGCTGGTCCGACCGGTTCGCGATCTCGACCGTCAGGGTCACCGACGACTCGCCGTCCGCGCTCGTCACGGTGAGCTGTGTGATGGGGAGCAGGCACGGGTCGGGGACGTTTGCCGAGCACCGTTCCAGGCGTCCAGTCGCCGGCGAGGCCGGGGATGACGGCCCGGTGCGTCTCGGGCTTCGGTTCCGGCGAGGCTGTCTCCGCGGTCTCGACAGGCGGTTCAGCCGTGGTGACGGCGGCTGCCTCGGGCTGGGACTCTCCCTGCCCTGCCTGCACCGTCACGACGAACGTGACCCCGAGGGCCATGACGCCTGCCAGCAGGAGCGCCGCGTAGCGCATCTCGCTAGCCCGCGGTCTTGCGCGCGACCCAGGACGTGATGAGCCGGTTGGCGATGCTGATCGGGCCCGGGATGTTCGGCAGCGCATCGACCGGGAACCAGTCCGCCGCCGCGATCTCGTCGTCCTCGAGCACGATGTCGCCGCTCTCGTACTCGGCGAAGAAGCCCAGCATGAGCGAGTTGGGGAAGGGCCACGGCTGGCTGCCCCGGTACTCCAGGTTCTTCACGCGCAGCCCGACCTCCTCCTCCACCTCCCGCAGGAGCGCCCCCTCGACCGTCTCGCCCGGCTCCACGAACCCGGCGAGGGCGCTGTACAGGCCCTCGGGGAAGCGGTGGCTGCGTGCCAGCAGCACGTCGTCGCCCCGGTGGATGAGCGTGATGATCGCCGGCGAGAGCTGCGGGAAGCGCAGCAGGCCGCACTGCGGGCAGCGCATCGAGCGCTCGCCGGCGACCGGCTCGTTGGGAGCGCCACAGCTCCCGCAGAAGCGGTTGATCCGCTCCCACTCGACGATCTGCACGGCCCGTCCCGCCGCCATCCACATCTCTTCGTCGGTCATGCCGTAGACGGAAAAGAGGTCGCAGAAGTGCCAGCCCGTACCCGACTCCGCCTCGTCCTCCACCCCCGCAGCCCAGACGGGTCGCCCCTCGAGCATACCGATGAAGTGCGCCGCCCCTGTCCGCGGGAGGCGGTCCGCCTCCCGCTGCTCCGCCAGCGCCGCGTCGACTTCGCGGAACAGCACGCGATCGCGCTGGACGAGCATCCAGAGCCTGGGCGCTGTCGTGTCTTCCGGCGGAACTACTCCGGGTTCGAACATGACCGCGCCAGCCTACAGGCTCGGCGGTGCGCCGCGAACCACCGCGGCTAGCCGAGCAGGGCCGCGAAGGCGCGCAGCTCGCGTTCGATGTCGGGGCCCATCGGCTGCCACATCAGCTCGGTCGCGCCACCTGCTTCCAGCGCCTGCAGCCGCTCGCCGATCTCGTCGACCGTGCCCGTCAGCTGTGCCGGCGCCTCCGACTCGGCGCTGAGCGCCTTGCGGTCGTGCTCGTTCAGCTCGACCAGGTGTCCGCGGTGGATCTCGAGGTGCCGCACGTCCTCCGCGACCTCCGCGATCGAGGCCGCCCAGTCCTCCCCGCCGGGGAACGCGTCGAGCGATTGCCCGCGCGCGGCCGTCCCGTGGTAGCGCACCGCCAGCGACGGCGCCGTCGCCTCGAACGCGCGCTCTGACCGCGGCGACTCGCCCGCGTCGAGCACGGTGCCCGTGCTCAGCACGGCGCACCAGGAGAAACCGGGCACGGGCCGGAAGCTCACCGTCACGCCGCTCTCGATGTCGTGCGCGAATGCCTGCCCGCGCGGCCCCTGCGCGTTCACGAGAACCGGCACGTCGATGGGCCGCTCCGGTGCGAAGCCGTCCGAGTGCAGCATCTGCGCCGCCGCCCCGTCGACTTCGACCACCTCTCCTCGAAGCAGCGCCATCACCTGCCGGACACCGCGCTCGAAGTCGCGCCGCGAGAGCATCGGCTGCCCCATCGCGAGCCTTCCCGTGAAGCCCGCGCCGAACGCGACCGCCAGCCGCCCCGGTGCCAGCTCGTCGAGCGTGGCGATGGCGGCGGCCTGCGTCATCGGGTGGCGCAGGTGCGGCACCAGCACGCCCGGCCCCAGCCCGATGCGCTCGGTGCGCTCCGCGATACGCGCGAGGGTCACCCACACGTCGTGGTAGAGCGCGGGCGAGTCGTAGATCCACACCCGCTCGTAGCCGAGCTCCTCGGCCAGGACGGCCTGCTCGACCGCCGCGCTGTTCGCCGGAAACGCACACGAGATGTCCATCGTCCGCTCCTTGTGTTCTGGAGGGTGGATGCTAGCAGCGCCTCAGACGCGCGGCTCCCACGAGGAGAACCGCAACGTGACCAGCAGCCCTGCCACGCCCCAAGCCGCGATGACGCCGAGATGCACGGGTTCGAAACCGGCCCCGGTTTCGAAGGGATTGAAGCCCGTCTGCAGCGCCTCCGAGAGGTGCCGCACAGGGAACACCGAGCTCACGTGCTCGACCCAGGCGGGCGTACCCGCGTCCGGCGGGATGAACACGTCCGAGATGAACAGCAGCGGCAGGATCGACGCGTTCACGACGGCCGGCGCCGCGTCCGCGTTCGGGACCATCGAGGCGATCGCGAATCCCATCGCGCAGAACGAGAATGCGCCCACCGCCAGCGTCACCAGCACGGCCGGCATCGTCTGCTGCGGCACGTCGACGTCGTAGAACAGCCACCCGAACAGCACCACGAGCACGAGCAGGGCCAGCATCAGGATCACCGCGTGCGCGATGCGCCCGAACAGGAACGCCCACGGCGGCAACGGCGACCCCCGCACACGCTTCAGCACGCCCCCGTCCCGGTCGAACACCCAACTCATCGCGATCGATGTGTAGCACGAGTTCACGATCGTGAGCGCCGCGATCGCGGGGATGTAGAACGTCGCCCCGCTGATGACGCGATCCCCCATGTCGAGGTCGTTGCCCCCGAAGATGACGTTGAGGATGACGAGGAAGATCAGGGGAAACGCGATCGTGAAGAACGCCGCTGCCGGGTTCCGCCGGAAGGCGCGCTCCTGGTATTTGATCTGCTGGAGCACCAGCCTTACCGGCTTCACGAGACCACCTCGCCGTCACCCTCGTCGGTCAGCCGCAGGAACACGTCCTCAAGGGAGAGGCGGCTGACCGTCAGGTCCTCCAGCGCGATCCCCTCGGCCAGCGCCCAGCTCGTGAGGGCGTGAAGCTCGCGCGTCGGGTTGTCCGTGCGCGCCTCGGTGAGCCCCTCCCCCGCGTCGCGCAGCCCCAGGCCCTCCGGCAGCGCCGTTCCCTCCGGTGCGCGGAAGCGGATGACTGCGTCCGCGTCCGCCGCGACCAGCCCCGCGGGCGTGTCCTCGGCCACGATCTCGCCCCGCACCATGATCGCCACGCGGTCGGCGAGCGCCTGCGCCTCGTCGAGGTAGTGCGTCGTCAGCAGCACCGTCTTCCCGAGCTCGCGCAGGTTCCGGATCATCGCCCAGGCGCCGCGACGGGCAGTCGGGTCGAACCCCGTCGTCGGCTCATCGAGGAACAGCAGCTCCGGGTCTCCCGCCAGTCCCACGGCCACGTCGAGCCGACGTTGCTGTCCCCCCGAGAGGCGCCGCACGCGCTGGTCTCGCTGCTCCTCCAGCCCCACCACCTCCAGCACCTCGTCCCGCGGAAGGGGTTGCGGATAGAACCCCCGGAACATGTCGACCGTCTCTGACACGGTCAGGTACGGCTCGAGGCCGGTGTGCTGCAGCACGATGCCCGTGCGCTCCTTTAGCGCGACCTCGTTCCGGCCCGGGTCGTACCCGAGCACGCTCACCTCGCCCGCCGTTCGCGAGCGGTGCCCCTCGAGGATTTCGACCGTCGTCGTCTTCCCGGCTCCGTTCGGGCCGAGCAGCGCGAACACCTCGCCTCGCTCGATGCGCAGGTCGATCCCGCGCACGGCCTCGATCTCGCCGTACCGCTTCCGCAGCCCCCGTACCTCGATGACGGCTTCGCCCATCCCGCGATCCTAGGGGAGCGCCCGCCAACGGGCCTCGGCGCGGGGTCGCCCTCTCCGGTCTACCCGGCGCGAGGGCCGTCAGCTGCTTCGGCGACGGCGCCGAGGCCTCGGTCGAAGGTCTTGATCTCGCGCACGCCGCGCCGGCGGCAGCTCGCAAGATGACAGAGATCCCGCGCCGACAGCCGGGGGTAGCGGTCGTGGAGCTGGCGAGTGAGGGTCACGTCCTCGAACTCCAGCGGCCACACGTCAACACTGAAACCCGCGATCATGGCGAAGGCCTCATCGAGCGTTTCGTACCTGGCCGACGGCAAGTAGAAGTGCGTCAACTCCTGTACCACCTCGGCCGATGTGCAGAGTGGCGTCCCGTTGCGACGGGACTCGGCAAGGAACTCCCGTGCAGGCTCTCTCAGGGGGTGGGGCGTACCGACCGCGTAGATGAAGACGTTGGCGTCTACGAAGATCACGTAGAGGGGAGGCCCTTGCTCCGCGAAGTGTTGATGACTTCGAGGACTTCCTCCCAGTCGGGCTCGCGGCCGGGGCCCTGAAGCTGGTCGCATTTGCGCCAGAACGCTTCGACTTCAGCCTCGGACTCGAACACCCTGGTCTGCTGCTTCCGTTCCAGGCGCTCGCGGGCGGCCGCCCGTAACCACGCGCTGAAGCTCATGCCTTCTCGACGCGCCTGATGCATGAACCGATCGCGGTCCTCGTCAGGGATCACCAGTTGGACTCGGGCTATCCTGTGACTCCGGCTGGAAAGTGTGTAACAAGAATACACATCCCGACCGGGAAATCTCAAGGCGGTCCTCAATGCGCAGGGGTCCTAGGAGCCCTGCAGCTCGAGGAAGTACGTCTCGTAGAACCGGGTGTCGCGTGTCAGGAAAGCGTCGGCTGCGGCCATCGCATGGGCTCCGATCAGGAAGTCCGGGAGGATGCGTTCCCTCGGCCCGCCGGCCCGGCGATAGCGCGCCCAGCGTTGCCCTGCCTCGTAGGCGATGGCCGTGTCGATGGGCGAGACGAGCACGTTGATCTCGCGCAGAGCGTCATCGAGGGCTGCGCGGCTCGGGAAGCGCGGAACCAGCTCCGCATAGACGATGTCGCACACGATGACCGCTCCCGCCTCGTAGGCCGCCGCTATTCGCTCACGGGACTGGGCGTGAAAGGCTGAGCCAGACAGGAACAGGTCGAGAAGGACGTTCGTATCGACCGCCGTTATCACCTGCCGCGGATCTCCTCGATGTACTCGTCAACGTCGTCTGGAATACCTTCGTGGCGCACTCCGTCAAGGATGCCACTGACCCGGTCTACCGGGTGCTCCGCCCCCGTGCGCTTGCGGATCAGGAGCCCCTCGTCGGTGGGCGTGATCTCGACCTCCACGTTGTGGTTCATGCCGAAGCGGTCCCGCAGGGGTTTGGGGATGGTGATCTGGCCACGTTCGGAGATTCGCATGATCAACCTGGTATGAATTTCGGATGACCTTGATCATACTCCCTGCTTCGGCCGGCCGGGCAGCCAGGCGTCGGCGGGGGAATCTCTCACCTATTCGCGAACGGCCAGCAGCCGGTGGGCGATTCCCCTCGCTTCGTCCAGGTCTGCGGCGAAGCGGTCCTCGGGAACCCGGTCCAGCACGTTCAGCGAATCCATCGCCCTCCGCGACGACCCCTTGAGGCCCATCACGATGACCTCCGTGTCCTGCGAGATCGCCGTGTCGACCATCTGCTCGACCACGAGCGCTGCGCTGTCGTCCACGTAGACCGTCTCCGAGAAGTCGAGAATGACGACCTCGTGGTCGCGGATGTCCACGCTGATCGTGCTGATCAGCTTGCTTGAGGAAGCCACCGTGAAGGTCCCCCGCAGCGCGACGAGCCCCACGCGGGCGGAGAACGCGTCGATGTCGCTCGGGCTCTCGTCGCCGGTGAAGAAGCTGCGGTCCAGCAGCGGCACCGACACCACGCTGTCGAGCTGCAGCCGCTCGAACTGCCGGGCGCTGGCCATGCCCGCCGCGATCAGGCCGATCGCGACCGCAGTCACCAGGTCGAGGAAGACCGTGAGCGCCAGCGTGATCAACATCACCAGCAGGTGCTCCCGCTGGACTCGTAACAGGCGCGTGAGGAACCGCCAGTCGATGATGTCCCAGCCGACCTTCACGAGGATGCCGGCGAGCACGGCCTGGGGAATCTCCTCCGCGAGCGGCCCGAGGCCCAGCACCAGTGCTAACAGGATCGCCGCCCGCACCACCCCCGAGACCCGTGTTCTGCCGCCTGCCCGCAGGTTCACCACCGTGCCCGGTGTCGCCCCCGCCCCGGGCAGCCCGCCGAAGAGTCCCGCCGCCACGTTGCCGATCCCCTGCCCGATCAGCTCCCGGTTCGGGTTGTGCTGTGTCCGTGTCATAGAGTCGGCAATCAGCGAAGTCAGCAGGCTGTCGATGGAGCCCAGCAGCCCGAGCGTGATGGCCGGCTGTACGGCGCTTGCGAGGAAGCCCGGATCGAACGTCGGCAAACCGAAGTCCGGCAGGCCCCGGGGCACCGGCCCGATGTCGCCGATCACCAGCGTGTCGCTCAACCAGAGGACCCCCAGTGCCGTCCCGACGACGAGCGCGGCCAGGGTCGGCGGAAAGTACCGCTGGAACCTCGAGGGCCAGATGACCCCCACGACGAGCGTGGCGAGCGCGATGCCAAGCGCACTCAGGTGGATGTCGCTGAACGCATCGGGCCAGCCCCGGATCGCCGCCAGCGGCCCGCCTTCGGCGCCCTTGTGTCCTACGAAGGGCAGTATCTGGATCAGGATGATGATGATCCCGATACCGGACATAAATCCGGAAGTCACCGAGTAGGGCGTATACGAGACGAACCGGCCGATCCGCAGCATCCCCAGCAGGATCTGGAGTATCCCGGCCATGACCGCGATCGTGAGGGCTTCCGTGAGCGTGTCCGCGTGCATCGTGACGATGACCGCCATCGCCACCGACATCGGCCCCGTTGGACCCGATATCTGGGACTTCGTTCCCCCGAACACCGCCGCAAAGAACCCGACCGCGATCGCGCCGTAGAGCCCCGCCGCCGCGCCCAGCCCCGATGCCACCCCGAAGGCGAGCGCCACCGGCAGCCCCACGACCGCGGACGTCAGCCCCCCGAAGAGGTCGCCGCGAAGGGCGTCGAGGCTGTAGCTCACTCTTGGCATGGCGAGGGGACCACGAGACGTCATATCAAGAGGCCGGAAGCATACGAGAAAGCCGGTCCCTTGTGGTGAGTGCGGTCAACCGCATCCGCTCGTCGCGGGCTAGCTGACCTCGTTGAGCTTCCCTGTCGCACAGTCGTAGACGAACCCGCGCACGTCGTCCGTGTTCGGGATGAAGGGGCTCGCTTTGATGCGCGCAATCGACTGCCGGATGTCGCCGTCGAGGTCCGGGAACGCCTCCAGTGCGAACGACGGACGGATGCCCGTGTCGGCTTCGATTGCGTCTTTCACGTCGTCGTCGCGGAAGGTCAGCATGCCGCACCCGGTGTGGTGGATGAGCATGATCGAGGTCGTGCCCAGGAGCCGCTGCGAGATGGTGAGCGACCGGATCGCGTCGTCGGTCACGACGCCTCCCGCGTTGCGGATGACGTGCGCGTCCCCCACGCCGATCCCGAGCAAGGCGTGCGTGTCGAGGCGCGCGTCCATGCACGCCACCACGGCCAGCCTCAGTGCCGGCGGCGAGGGTGCGTCGCCCTGGTCGAAATGTGCGGCGTAGCCCGCGTTGTTCTCCAGAAGGTCGTCGATTGCGGCCATCGCAAGCCTCCTGTTCGTCGCTGGAGTCGCGCGTCAGCCCGCCCCTGGCGGGACGACCCGGACGGCGATGATATCCGTATCGTGGTACTGCTGGTGCGTCACCGACTCGGCGTAGCTCCGGAGCAGCACCAGCGAGAGCTCCTCCTCGACCGCCGTCAGCGAGTCGTGTTCCTGGATCTGCCGGATCTGGTCCTCCAGGTTGGCTCCCGCGCCGCCCCCGATGAACTCGAGGTCCGCCGTGGTTCCCTCGCTCGAGGCGAGCACCACGAGTTGCCGCTCGTCCTCGGGCTTCTCCTCCTCCTCGTCACCGCCCAGGCTCAAATCGAGCGGCGCCAGTGTCAGGAGCGTCTCCTCCGCGACCGCGGTCAACCGCTCCTGCATCGCCGAGTCCCACCCCCGGCGTCTCGCGAATCTCGTGATGAACTCGTTCAGCTCCGGCAGGGCGTCGACGTTCAGCTGCGACTTGAACCGCATCCGCCGCGGGTTTGTCAGCTCCAGGTACAGGATCATCACGATCGCGGCGAGCCCGCCCGTCGTGATCCCGCTCTTCAGCAGCGCGTTCCCGACCGCTCCGATGTCCGGCAGGTGGAACAGCTCGAACTGGAACGAGGCCGCGATCCAGAAGCACACGCCCGCGACCGCAATCTTCTCCTGGCTCTGCTCGTTCTGGATGACCGTCCGCGCGCCCTCGACGAAGAGCGCGCCCGTCACCATGATCAGGTACCCCGTCATGACGGGCCCCGGGATGCTGCTGAGCACCGCCGAAACCTTCGGCAGGAACGCCACGATGATGAGGATCGCGCCGATGAAGTAGCCCACCCGCCGTGCCGCCACGCCCGTGATTTGCGTGAACGAGACCATGGCCGGGTTGACGGCGTTCGGCACCGTGCCGGCGAGCCCCGCGAGAAGGTTGCTTGCGCCGGCCCCCGCCACCGCTCCCTGCACGCCCCGGAAGCTGACCGCCCGGTTGTCGCGCCAGGCGACCCGCTGCATCGCGATGGCGGCGCCGTTCGCCTGGATCGCGATGATCACCCCGAGGAACAGGAATGCCGGCACCAGCGTCCAGAAGTCCACGCTGAAGTCCAGCCTTAGTCCCGGCGCCTCGCTCGGGACGCCCACCCAGTTCGCCGCCGTGATCCGGCCCGTATCGAAGATGCCGAGCGCGCCCGCCACGATGCAGCCCACCACGATTCCCGCGAGCGGCCCCCAGAAGCGCAGGAACGCCGAGCCCCGCAGCATCAGCGCGGCCGCCACCACCATCGTCGCCAGCGCCGTCAGCGACGCCTCCTCGGGATCGGCGCTGGTGGCGTCGTCCAGCAGGTCGAACACGACCGAGGCCAGCGTGATCGACAGGATCATCATCACCGTGCCGCCCACAGTCGGCGTCACGAAGCGGCGCAGGATGAAGAGCCAGCGCGAGACGACGACCTGGACGATCGCGGACACGATTACGAGCGTCGTGAGCGTGGCCGGCCCGCCGTCCACGAGCGCGGTGATGCAGAAGGGGATGGCGAAGGCCGCCGTGAACATCGGCAGCACGGCGCCTGCCCCCACGAACCCGAGCCTGCGGACCTGGATGATCGTCGAGAGCCCCACCACCACCAGCGACGCGAACACCATCCACGTCACGTACGAGCCGCCCCGGTCGGCCGCATTCGCGACGATCACCGGGGTGACCAGCAGCGTCGCCGAGGCGATCAGGCTGAACTGCAGGCCAAAGCCGAGCGAGCTCAGCAGGGGCGGCTTGTCGTCGGCCTCGTAACGCGGGTGCTCGGGTGCTGAAGCGGCCATCGCGCCGCCATTCTAGGCAAGCCGCTCAACTCCCGTGGCGGCCGCGTCACTCAGGTCGCCCCGGGACGTGCTCCGGGGTCGTCTGGCTTACAGCGCGCCTGGCCTCAGTTCTTTACCCTGCAGTCCATGCACTGGGGGTAGTCCGCGATGATTGAGTGGCTTGGCATCGAGCATCTCTTCGAACTGTCCACGGGAGAGAAGATCGCCGGGCTCTTCACACCGCTGGCGATCTTTGTCGCGTTCGCCATCGCGACCCTCGTCCTTCCGGGCAGGTGGGTTCCCGGATACGCCGTCGACGAGCGGACCGGCGAGCCCCGCAGGTACCGCCTCAACGGCCTCCTTGTCTTCGTCGTCGCTGTGCTCGTGTGGGGCTTCGAGGTCATCCCCGGGCTCGAGCGCGAGTTCTTCTACCGGACCTCGCTCTACGCCGTCGCCGGCGGGACCGGCTTCGCCCTGCTCTTCACGGCCTTTGCGGTGTACACCCAGCCGAAGGTCGGGAACAGGAACCCGATCATCGATTTCTACCTTGGCCGCGTCCAGGAGATCAGGTTCTTCAACGACCGCCTCGACCTGAAGATGACCTTTTACGTGGTCGGCGGCACGATGCTCGGCATCAACGCCATGTCGGGCGCCGCCTGGCACTACGAGCAGTTCAGCCCGACCAACGAGGTCAACCTCGGCGTCTTCGTCTACGCGGCCATCTTCACGTTCTACGTGTTCGACTACCACGTCTTCGAGCGCGTCCAGCTCTACACCTTCGACCTCATCCACGAGCGCATGGGCTTCAAGATGTTCTGGGGCGACGTCGTCGTCTACGGCTGGCTCTTCATCGTCCCGCTCTACGGCATGGCCGCCTACCCCGACCCCGGCTTCGGCACTGCCTGGACGTACGTCTGGATCATCGGCGCCTCCGGCCTGTTCCTGGTCGGGTGGAGCATCTCGCGCGGCGCCAACATGCAGAAGTACACCTTCAAGCGCTGGCCCGACCGCAAGTTCCTGGGGATCATCGAGCCCCGCTACATCCAGGCCGGCGAACGCAAGATCCTGACCAGCGGCTACTGGGGCGCCGCCCGCCACTTCAACTACATGGGCGAGGGCTTCTTCGCGCTGGCCGTCGGCCTCTCCTTCGGCCACTTCGACGTCGCCTGGTCGTGGGCCTACGCGGTCTTCGTCATCTCCATGTTCACCTGGCGCCAGGTCGAGGACGACCGCGCCTGCGCCGAGAAATACGGCCCCGAGAAGTGGACCGAGTACCAGGAGAAGGTCCCCTACCGCATCGTGCCGGGGATTTACTAGGAGTCACTCGCCCGCGTGGGGATGCCTTGTCGGCTAGGATGAGCGCAGGCGCCGTTGTGCCGATGTCCGCTGGCGCCCACCCAGGACAACCGAAGTGAAATGGCCCGATTCACTGGAGAAGCGCCTCGATTCGTTTGAGAAGTGGCTCGACTCGAAGTTGGCCGGTTCAATGGAGTTGGAAGCCGACCTGAGCCGGCGTCGGCTGCTTACCGGGCTGGCGATCAGCCTGAGCAACTGTGGCGTCATCATCTTCGGGGGGATGGCCCTCAAGTGGTTCACCCCCGCTCCCATTGGTGTCGTGATGGCGGCTGTGATTGGCTTCGCGACCGCCTGCGGAATCGCGGCGTTCCTCATACACCCGTACATCAAGCGTCGGCGCGCCGCCTCGCGCGCTCCGTAGCGTCCCTCGCCCCGGCTAGTCCACTTCCGCATAGGTGAGCAGCCACTCTCCGTCGAACTGCTCATAGATGAACTTCATCTTGACTGAGCTCCCGCCGAACCGCGCCGTGTGCTTGACCTCCCACTTCCCCGGCTCGATCTCCCGGGGTGGGGATGTCTCCTCTGCTTCGAAGACGGTGCCACGACTCGCGAAGGGCTCCATGTTGCGCTCGAGGTCCATCCTCTCGGTCGCCCAGTAGCTCTCCTCGTAGAACTGCCTGAGGTCTTCGAGCACGTACGTGTTGTAGACGTCCCAGAGTTCCATGGTCCGTGCGCTGAGGTACGTGGCAAGCTCCTGGTGCTCGGCCGAGAGCGCCTCCGTGGGCGGGGGTGGCTCGTCCTCCCCGCCGCCGCACGCCGCCAGCGCGACCACCGCAAGCGCCGCCATGATCCACAGCAACCAGCTCGCCCCGCCTGTGCGGAGGGAACAGGAGCGCGTGGCTCGAAGAAGGCTGTCGCTGGCTATCACGGTGCCTCCCGTTTCCGACTTGAAGCCCGCATAAGATACCCGCCGCACGCCGGCCCCTGCACAGTTATCCCTGTCCGTCTCATCGCCGTCACGGCAAGGAGAGCCCTGGCTTGAGTGCGCCGGCTGGCGTGGCGGCGTCGTTATGCTGTGGCGGCCAGACCTGCGGCGACACACTCCGCGCGGTCGCCGCCGAGGACCGGCAGGAGGCGTCCCGGTGGCGAACCGTCGGACGATTGGCTGACCAGTGACTGCTGCGAGCCCTGACCAGCCCATCCGCTTCGAGCCCGAGGAGGCTGCCCCCCCGGGGATCGCCCTGCTGGTCGGCTTTCAGGGCGCCGCGCTCGTGCTCGCGCCGACGGTGCTCAACGTCGCCATCGCCATTCGCGCCTCCGGGCTCGACGACGGCTGGCTGAGCTGGAGCGTCTTCGCCGCGATGCTCATCTGCGCGTCGATCACGGCGTTCCAGGCCATCCAGCTGCGGCGGTTCGGCGCCGGCCACGTCGTGCTCGCCTGGCCCGCCGCCATGTTCATCGCGATCATGGTGGCCTCAATCGAAGCGGCCGGGCCGGCCACGTTCGCAAGCCTGCTGGTCGTGTGCAGCCTTGTGCAGATCGGGCTCGCCTGGTGGCTGCCTACCCTGCGCCGGATCGTCACGCCCGTCGTCTCCGGAACGGTGACGATGCTGATCGCCGTCAGTGTGCTGCCCATCGCCTTCGACAGCGTCCAGGATCTGCCCGCCGGCGCGCCAACGTCGGCCGGCCCGGTCATCGCCGTGGCGACGCTCCTCGTGTCCGTGATCGTGACCCTGCGCGCCCGTGGACGCTGGCGTCTGGTGGCGCCCTTCATCAGCATCATCGCCGGCTGCGCCGTGGCCGCCGCCTTCGGTGTCCTCGACGGGGACCGGATCGCGGACGCCGCCTGGTTCGGGTTCCCCGACGTGCCTTCCGTGGGCCTCGACTTCACCCCCGGCAAGGAGTTCTGGGCGCTCCTGCCCTCCTTCGCGATTCTTACGCTGGTGCTCGGTCTCAAGACCATCAGCGACGGCGTGGTCATTCAGCAGGGCTCCCGCCGCCGGCCGAAGGCCATCGACTTTCGCCAGATCCAGGGCATGGTCAGCGTCAACGGCATCGGCATGTTCTTCGCCGGACTCTGCGGCACGCTCCCCACGATGGCGAACTCCTCCTACAGTCTCTCGCTGATCAGCCTCACCGGGGTCGCTGCCCGGCGCGTCGGCGTCGGCGTCGCTCTCCTCCGTGCAGTCGCTCATGCGCTCACGCGCCCCTGCGCGCGCCCACCCGCGCCGCGTCGGCAGCTCGTACCTGCTCTCGGGGCTCCTCAAGTGCGAGAGTTGCCAGCGCGCCCTCACCGGGCAGGACTCCAAGAGCGGGAAGTTCTCCTACTACGTCTGCCAGTCGCTCCTGAAGCGCGGCCGGGGCGCCTGCGACGCCCCCCGCCTCAACGCGCGCCGCTTCGCGCAGGTCGTCGTCGACCAGCTCCGCGCGAACGTCCTCACCGAGTCCAACATCCGCGACCTCGTGCGCCTCGTCGACGAGGAGATGGACGCTGTCGCCAGTGAGCGCCGCACGCAGCTCGAGACGATCAAGTCGGAACTCGCCGAGGTGCGCCGGCGCCTCGACCGGCTCTACCACCTCATGGAGACGACCGAGGTGGACATCAGCGACGTGCTGCCGCGCGTGCGCGAGCACAAGGAACGCCGCGAGCGACTGGAGGAGGCGGCAGCGGAGGCGCGGGCTGAGCTCTCGGAGCGGCGCGAGGTGCTGGACGACGTGGAGACGATCACGGCCCACGCTGAGGAGATGCGGGAGTCCCTCGGGACGAGTGGACTGACCGAGTCCAAGACCTTCATCCACTCGTTCGTGAAGGAGATCGCCGTGGCTCCGAGAGCCGCCACGATGCGCTACGCGATCCCGATGCCCGGGGACAGCCCCCTGCGTGGGGAGGAGGCCGAGGATGTGGCTCTCGGCGGGCCGGTACTGTCTACCGTCAAGTGTGGTAGGCCGGACTGGACGAAATCGAGAACCGGGGTTTCCTCGCTGGTCACGCCATCCGAGGGCATCGGGACCGTGTACGTCAGCCTGGCCTCGTTGCCGGTCACCTCGATGCCCTTCACGAAGTTGCGGATGAGCGCTTTCCGCTCGGGGATCGTGCCCTCGCACAGGAAGCTGCGGAAGTCAGCGACGTACCCCTTGATCTCCTCGGTGGTGGGCAACTCCACTCGCCGCTGCGCGAGGTGGGCAGCAGCCTCCTCCCGCGCTGCCGCGAGCTGGTCCTCGCGGTGCCGCAGTTCGAGTATCCGCGGCGACAGCGCCTTTAGCGTGAGATCGCTCTTCTCGAGGGCCTCGTAGAGCCGCCGCAGCCTGCCATCCACATCGGCAAGCTCCGCCTCGATTGCCTCCAGCCTCTCACCGAGCTCTCCTGCCATCGCGTCCACTTCCTCGGCCACCCGCATCACCAGCTCCGTGATGGTCTCGTCCGTGAGGATGCGCTCCCTGATCTTCGCCACGATGAACTCCTCCACCCTGCCCGCGTTCAGGTACCGAGCCTCACAGGTTCCCGCGCCCTCACGCAGCAGCGTGCCGCAGACGTAGTAGCCGAAGCGGCCGCTCTTCGCTCCCTGTCCGGTGTAGGGCTTGCCGCAGACGCCGCACCGCAGCAGGCCGCTGAGCAGGAACTTGCTCCCCACCCGCGCCGGCCGTTGCTTCGCCGGCGCTCGTTCCCGCAGAACCTGCTGCACCTTGTCGAACAGCTCCTTCGAGATGAGCGCCTCCCAGGCGCCCTCCACGCGCACGGGATCGGGAGCCTTCGGGCCCTTCACCCTGCGGCCCCAGACCGCGGTTCCCGTATAGGCCTCGTTGGTGAGCAAGTAGTAGAGGCCGTTCTTCTGCCAGCGCTTGCCGTTCTTCGTGGTGCCCCGCTCGTTGAGGTCGCGGCATATCTCCTTGAGGCCGTTCCCTCGCAGCGAACTCTCGAAGATCTCCCGCACGAGGGGGGCGGCCGCCGGGTCGACCTCCAGGGTCGGGCGCTCCCGCATCCCGTCTTGCACCTTCACCCGCTTGTAGCCAAACGGGGCCTTGGGGCTGAGGAAGAAGCCGCGGGAGGCGGCCTCGCGCATCCCCCGGACGACTTCCTGGGCCAAATTCTCCGAGTAGAACTCGTCGACGCTCTCGATGATCGCCTCCATCAGCTTGCCCGTGGGCGAGTCATCGGCGTGCTCGGTGATGGAGACGACCCGGACGCCGCGCCGGCGGAGCATCGACTTGAAGGCGACGGCGTGCTCGCGTTTGCGCGTGAAGCGGGAGAACTTCCAGACGAGGATCTCCTCGAAGGGAGCATTCGGCCCGCTGGCTGCGTCCAACATCTTGCGGAACTGGGGCCGGTCCGCGACACGGCCGCTCTCCGCCTCGTCGACGTACTCCCGGGCGACGAGGTAGCCGTTCTTCTCGGCGTAGTCGCGGAGCGCCCGCAGCTGGGCGGCAACGGAGAGATCGACGTCCTGGCGGTCGCTGGACACGCGGGCGTAGAGGGCGGCGGGCTTGGGGGCTGGTGGCTGCTTCATGCGGTCTTCCTCTCTGTGTTGGTGATGTGTCTGCTGTGGTTGTTCTGGTGGGTGGTGGCTATCGCGCGTCCTCAATGGGAGTGACACGCAAGCCGAGGCCGAGGGAGTGAAGCACCTTGAACACGGTGGCGAACTCCGGTCTGCCCGTGGGGGTCAGCGACTTGTAGAGGCTCTCCCGTCCCAGTCCCGTCTCCGCCGACACCTGGCGCATGCTCTTCGCGCGAGCGATCTCTCCGAGCGTGGCCGTGACCTGGCCCAGGTCGTCGGCCTCGAGGGCAGCATTCAGGGCAGCGGCCGCATCCGCCACGGGCCAGGGCTGGAACTCCACCCTCGGCATGCGTGCCTCCTGGTCGGGGACGAGTGCCGACCCTAAATCAAAGTATCTAACAGGATACCATCATCATACCGCCACCCTCCCGCCGCCGCCGGCGCTCTTCACTCTGGCGAGGGGTCCGAACTCGACGACGGCTTTTCTTGGGCGCCTTCACGCTCACGACGAGGGGAGGATGTTCCGCTGGTGTCGTCGCTCGCGTCCGGGCTGGCGCCAGCGGAAGGCAGGGCGCCCTGGCGCCGCAGGTGGGCGCGTGCGATCAGGCGCGCGATCATCCGCAGGCCGGACTCGAGCGTCTCGTCCCGGTCGGCGGCATGTGACCCTTGGTCCGGCGTGCTCTTCATCTTGTCCGCTCGCAAGGCAGGGTGGTCGCACGGGAGCCGCGGCGGCCCTGCTGGGGAATACACAGCGAGAGCAGCCCAGACCTGGCCGCACTCCGGCTCCTGCGCTTTCAGTATTGGGAGCGAGGCTTCCGGGTGGAACTGCCTCGGAGGGGGTTCACAAGCGAACCCTCCTCGATACCGACCTAAAGTTCACGGGGCCGGGCGGGCAACTACCAGCAGACTCGAAGAGTCGAGAACACTGCCATTGCAGCGATGGTCGAACCTGAAGCCCTTCCTCTAGAATCCCCAGGCGATAGCTATTCTCGGGAAAGACCTTTTGGCAGAACTGACTCGGAGTTGGGAAGACTGGCTTCACCCTACTGGAAACCCTCTTCCGGGACGACCTCGAAGAGATCGAGCGAATTCTCTCCTCGCCGATGTCCAAGGTGGCTTGGAAGTTGCAGGGGGAGGAGGGTATGCGGTCGGCGGATGCGGTGGCTGATTCGTATCAGGAATTGCTTGAGGTCCACGGGAAGGTGAGGAACCCGGCAAGGCTGGAGTTGGAAGTGAGCGAATACGGGCTGGATGGGGAGTCCTTTCTGGCCATCGTCGGTACGTCCTCTGGGGAACGGGGCCCTTGGTATATCCGAGTCTCAGGCTCCAGTGGGAACACAGAGCGCTGCGAGAGTAGCGTGGATGAAGTTGCCTCGATCTTCGAGAGGGCGTCCCAGACCAGTTGGGCGAGGACGCATAAGAGGATGGCCAGCGCCATCAGCGACGGTTGGGTAATCGCTGCTTGGCGGGTGCTCTGGCCGCGTGGATCGGGTTCGGCCGTCTGGTCACGGACTACCCCTGGCTCGCCACGGCGGTCGCTCTCGCTTACTTCGGTTCTGCAGGTGCGTGGTACTGGCTCAAGCGCAGGGTCGAGGCCAACGGAGCCTGGGAGCCACCCAAGTTCGACATCCGCTTCGCCCGAACGCAATCGGTGGTCCAGGAACCACCAGACATCTTAGGGTCGCACGCGATCCCGGTCGCACTCGCGATTATCACCGGGGTGGTCTTCCCGACCATTGTTGAACTCGTCCGGGGATAGTCAGAACGCTCCTTCCGCCTCACCGGTCCTACACAGCAATGCAGGAAGACGGGTGACCACCCCCTCACGCCGCAGGGTCACATCAACGCGACGTGGTACGAAGCCAGCAGCCCTTCCACGTAGAGCCGCGCCGGCCCGGCGTCGAGGCTCTGGTCTCCGGGAGGAACGGGCAGGCCGTCCGTGACCTCCTCGAAGCAGCCCTCAGGACAGCGGTCTGCGAAGAACACGTACGCGAACCCCTCGGGTTCCCGGTGGGAGCGCCACGTCAGGCCGCACGCCCGGGGCGCCCATCCCCGGATGACCGAGGCCCACCGCCGCGTCATCGCATAGTCGGCGGCGGGCGAGGCCGTCAGCCACGCGTCCTGGCCGACCGCAGCCAGATCTTGACCTGAACGGAGGCTCACCAGCTCCAGATCGGCCGTCGCCCGCAGCCAGCTGATGCTCAGTTCCGAAAGCCTGGCACGGGGGAGCAGCCGCGCCCCGTACTCATTCGCCGGAAGGTCGCGGAGCAGCACTTCCGAGACGGCGGTGAGGTCGTCCTCGGCGGCGTACAGGAATGCGTACCCGTCATCCGGGGTGGCGTCGAACCGGCCACCCTGAAGGTCGTCGAGGGCGAGCGTCGGATTGAACTGCGTGACAGCGAAGGTGCTGCTGTGGAGGCGCGTCAGCTTCGTTCCAGCGGGAAGCAGAAACCTCGACGGTTCTCCCGCGTACCGTGGAGGAGGCGGCTGGTTGGGCGACAAGCTCGCCTACCCGACCAGCTCGGTGCCTGCTCCGGCAACAGCCACGAGATCGTCCCCACGGTGGGTTCCCACCAGGTCTGCCGGCCGGGCGCCGAGGCGTGCATGTTGGGAGATCCACCAGGACGCCACGCCCCAGGGGTCGCTCGCGGCTTCGAGTCGCTCGTTCACAGCCCGTACCTCGGCAAAGATGTCGCGCCGTTCCTGATCGAACTGGAATGCCGGGTAGAGGTAGCCACGGCCGGCGAGCAACCCCAGGAGCCAGGAACGCTCGCGGTACTGCCGCACCTTCTCGCGGTTCGCCGCCCTTGCTCCAAGAGCGACTGCGGCGTCCTTCGGCTCAAGCATGGGTTCACGCCAGATCGTCTGGATTGCTTCCCCCTGGAGCCGCGCCTGAGCCATGAGGGCCTGGCCGGCCTCGTCCAGCACCTGGCGAGGCTCTCCGCCCAGCTGCCGGACGAGGTCGCTGCGCAGTGCGAACAGCGCCAGCCAGCTCCGCAGCCGGGACTCGTCGTCCTCGAGGGCGTGATGCCGCGCGGCAAGGGAGGCGGCGGCATCCAGCAGATCGGACTCCTCCTCCGGCAAGACGGCGACAACGTGCTCGAAGAACCTTCGCCAGGAGTCTTCGCCGCGAATCCGACGCGACAGAGTCATCACCATGGCGCGTTCGAGATCTTCATCGCCGGCTTCTCGCCCCAGGTCACGGAGTCGCTCCTCGAGCAGTTCGAATTTGATGACCATCACAACACCCGCTTCTGACAGTGGCTCCCCCATCTTATCACCGTCACTACCGTCAGTTCAGGGTCGTCGAGACGGCAGTGCATCGCGTCCGCTCCTAAGGGGGTGCGTGAACGAACCCCCGCGGGGTGGGCCCGATCGATCCGTCCTGCCGATAGTGGAAAGCGCTGACATAAGAGCGATGCTACCGGTTAATTTCGTAACGTCACGATGACCTTCTGGCGCTCATCCCGAAGGTCCGGATGAACTGCATGGGGCTCGCTCTACAAGCCCTGACCACCAACCGGGCAGGCCCCACCTCCAGGCGGCACGTCAATGGACGCCTGGAATCGCCGGGCGATGAGTGAGCGTCCCGCAGACTGTTGTTGAGGGGGCCAGTTGGAGTCGGTGATGTTCCCCGCGCATCCGCGCTTGAGGACTCACCACAGAACTCTACGCCGCCTACGGCTGCAAGCCGAAAATCAGCGCGAGTGTCCCGGGACATCGACCCCAGGGGAACTCATCAGGGACGCCATCTTCACCGCCTCACCACCCCCTGCCGGTCTCGCCGCGACGCCTCCCGGTTGAGGACGCAGTTAAGGGTGGAGAAGGCGTGTTCGAGATCGAGGTCCCCCCCGCCTGCCCCTGCGCCCTGCTCCTGGAGCAGGAGGGCGCAGGCGACGAAGCCCGCCAGTTGCAGCAGGTGATCGTCCCCGGCGCTGCGGAAGGCGGGTCCGCCGATGATGCGCGCAAGGGGGATGTTGCGGGTCGGCGAGCCGTCCCCCCAGACCTCGTAGCGGCTGGGGATGGGGTTGTGGACGCGCAGGCGCCGGTAGAGCCGCGTGATCGGCTCCTCGTGGACCTGGTCGAAGAGAAGAAAGGCGTGGCGGCCCGCGCCGGCGACGGAGGTGTTGATGCGGGTCAGGAGACGGCCGAGGCTGACCTCGTCCGTGCGCCCACGCGCCCCTTTCTCCAGGCAGACGTTGATCAGCTCGACCCCGCCAACCCGGCAAGCAGCCTCCTCGAGGAGGCGCAGGCCGCCACGGAAGATGTCCGCACCCTCCTCGGGGGAGACCCAGCCGTCGCGTCCCCCGCCGCCCGGCTCCTCCCGCAGGACCAGCAGGTCGAAGGGCAGCAGTTCCACCGCCGGAGCGATGTCGTAGCGCTTCCGTAGCTCCTGCCGCCAGGCGCGGACATCCCCGAAGAGGTCGTTCCAGCGCTCGCCGTCGACCCCCAGGGCGGAGCGGACGTGGTAGCGGGCGCTCTCGCGCTCGTCGAGGTAGTACAGCCTCATGGCTTTTCTTCGTTTCGTGCCGGGAACGGCACCACCGGCTCCCGCTGCGGGGACTCCCCCTCGCCCGTCGTTCGCGAGGCGCGCCCCGGAGGTCCCCACTCCTCCAGAGCGGCGTCCTGCGACCAACCCGTGAGGGAGGCGAGCGCCGGCCGGTCCGCGAGCGCCAGGCCCGCCAACCGGCGCGGGAGCGCCCCCTCGCAGGCCGCCGCCCTCACGTCTCACTCTCCCCTCCGGCGACGCCCTCCGGGGACGCGCCATCGCCCCGGGGCCGTCTGCTCCTCCGCCTGCGCCGCTTGTCCTGTGGCGGGGGCGACGGGTCGCCGCCCTCGAGCGCCGCTCGTCGCGCTTGGTACTCCTCCACCCGTCCCGCCGCGTGATGGGCCTCCCTGGCAGCTACTTCCGCGGCGGAGGCGGTGTAGGTGCGGGCCGCCTCGCGGATGCGGGCGGCGATGCCGGGGTCACCCGCAGCGGGCTTCTTCACCTGCATGGAGAAGGCGGGCATGCGCTCGCCGCCCACGGTGGCGCGCACGTAGCAGTGGTGGACAGGCAGGGAGACGATGTCGTCCTCGGAGACGCGCTCCCGGTCCAGCTCCCACACCAGCTGGCGGGCATCCGAGCCGGCCACCTGGAAGACCGCCAGGCAGCCCACGTTGGCGAGGACGGTGTCCTTCATGGTGGGGGAGAGATCCCCGAGTTTGGCCAGGCTCTGGGTAGCGAGCACGAAGCTCGCCCCGTACTTGCCCAGCTCCGACAGCATCGACTCGTAGTCGACGCCCGGCATGGACTGCATCTCGTCCACGACGACGAGCGCGCCCCGCCGCTGCGCCAGGGGCAGGCGCTCCTGCTCGCGGATGACGGCGTCGACGAGGTTGAGGAGGGATGCACCCACGAGAGCGGCCACATCGCGCCCTGCGGTTCCCTGCGCCGTCGACATGAGGAGGATGCCGCCCTCGCCGATCGTGCGGCGCAGGTCGATGGTGGAGCGCGGCTGCCCGAGAATGGCGCGCGCCCGCTTCGAGGAGGCGTAGTAGGAGAGGCGCGTCTGCACCGGCGCGAGAGCCTCGGCCCGGTACTCGCGACGCCAGCCCCCGAAGTCGCGCGCCCACCACTCCAGCAGGTACGAGTCGGTCACCAGTGCGAGCACGTCTCTGCGGAACTGCTCGTCGGAGAGCAGGCGCAGGCCGTCGAGGATCGTGTACTGCTCCTCCGGCTCAAGGTGGGTGTTGGCCTCGTGCAGGGTCTTGACGGTCTGCTCGAGGATGGACTGCATCCGCGGCCCCCACTGATCCCACAGTCCCCGCGCCACCCTGACGACCGAGTCGGCCGTGCGGTCGCGGTCCGCGAAGATGCGCGTGTCGAGGAGGTTGATGCCGGGGAAGCCCTCGCTGGCAAGGTCGATGAGGCGAACCGATTCGACGAGCGACTCGGGGACCTGGTCGAGGATGCCGGCCACGAGGTCGGCGTGAGGGTCGACCACGATGATGGCGTCCCCGTCGCGACCGGCCGCCTTCTCGCGCAGCTTGTGGGCGACGAGGTGTTGCATGAGGGTCGACTTGCCCATGCGCGTGCGCGCCACGTAGAGGTGGTGCCTGTGGAGAAGGTCGTCGGGGAAGCGGATCTCCCGGGGCGCGCCGGCCGTGGTCTCCCCCACGAGCGCGCCGCCGCTGACGTTCCTGACCGCGGGCAGCAGGGCCTTCGCGCCCGAGCGCTCGACGAGGGGCGCCTCGTCGCCGGTCCCGGGCGGATGCCAGAGAGCGGCGACCTCACGCACGCCGAGAACGCTCCTCCTGCCGAAGAGACCGGGCGGGGCGGGTTCCAGGGAGGGCGTGGCCGGCACGGGCCGCGCCTTGCCCACCCTGAAGCGCGCGCCGGCGGGATGGTCGTAGTGACGGTAGGCGGCCGCCACCCCCTTCAGCAGCTCCCGGGCACGCTCTTCCTTCCCGCCGGGAGGCAGGATGGCGGTGACCTCGATCCGCGCCTCGAAGGCCGCGCGCAACACCTTCTCCTTGATTAGGGCCGGGTCGTAAACGCGACTACCGCCGCCCTTCCAGCGGTTCCAGACCCAGAGGCCGGCGATGCTTGCCCCGAGCGCCCCCAAGCCGAGGAGGGCGGCCTTGAGGGGCTCACCGCTCTGCACCCAGTCCCAGCCCTTGAAGGCGACGAGGCCGACGACGGCGAGGACGGCAAGGGCGAGGGGCTCCGGGCCACCCGAAGCGCCCCGCGATGAAGGCGTGGACGCTGGAGCCGGGCGCTGAGCGGCCACCTGCCCGTAGGCGAGCTCCTGGTGGGGCTGCGACCAGTCCGGGTCGAGGGAACGCAGGAGGAGTCGCGCCACCACCCGCTCGCCCTCTTCCGGGGCGGCGAGCGCCCCGAGCAGGGCGAGGAGGGGATCGGAGCCGGGGTCGAGGAGGTCGCCGTCGCGGAAGGTGCGGAGGGGCACGTAGTCGGGACCCGTGGAGGTGAGGGTCAGGCCCCACGCCTGCTCCCCCTCGCCGAGCCGCAGGGGGTCCTCCCTTTCGGGCACCTCCTCGATGCGGGCCTGGGGGTAGTGGGAGGCGATCTGCCCGCGCACGACCTCCCCGTCGCGGCAGCGGGCCATGAGGGTGACGCCGGCGGCGTCGCCGGCCAGCTCCAGGGCGAAGGGTTCGGGGACGGCGATCGACTGGAGGAGGTTCTCGACGCCGAGGAGGGTGTGTTCGCCCGTCCGCGGCGGGGTCACCGCCAGCAGGACGGGGGGCTTCGGGATGGATCGGGGGAAGAGCCAGTGGATGGGATTCATGGGGTACTCCTTCTGGGTGTGGGGGTCGGAGGCGTCGCGGGAAGGGCGAGAGCGTCGTGGCAGGCGCCCATGAGGGTTGTGCCCTTCTTCGTGTGTTCGGGATGTCGCGGTGCGCCGTGGAGATCGCGTCCAACCCCCGGCCGCTCACGGCTCCGCGGCGTACGAGCCTTCCCGGAGCCGGGAAGGCAGCTACTCAAGGAACCCCATCGTTCTGCTCCTCTCGTTCCTGTGTGTTCGGATCAGTGACCGCTGCCCGGGCGCCACTCGATGAGGGCGTGCTCCTCGGGAGTCGCCTCGATGCGGATGGGGAAGCGGTTGCCCCTAGCGAGCAGGAGTCCGTCGCCGCGCTGGCAGGACAGTAGCCAGCGCTGCAGGTCTGCCGGCAGGTCGAAGGCGTCGCCCACGGTGCTGATGGCGGCCGCATCCTGCTGGAGGAGGAGCTTGAAGGCGGCGTTCTGGAGGAGGGCGCGCCCGGAGTGGCCGGTGATCGCGCGTGAGGAGTCCTCGCTGAGGAGGTCCTGCACGTCCTGCGTGATGAACTGCAGCCCCAGCCGGTGCTTCCTGGCGCGCTTCGCCATCGACACCATGAAGGCCGCGCCCTCGGGGTGCTGCATGATCGACCAGACCTCGTCCACCACCAGCAACCGCGGTCTCGGGTCGCGCGCGGCGGCCGCCCAGACGGTCTCCGTGCAGACCATCGCCGCGGCGGGCCGCAGCTCGGGCTCCAGCAGGTGCAGGTCGAAGACGGTGACGAGCGCCTCCTTGGCGAGGAGGTCGTCGCCCTCGTCGGAGAGGAGGTGGCGGAGGCTGCCCGTGGCGAAGGGCCGCAGCAGCCTCGCGAGGTCTGCATCGCTCTCCTGGAGGAATCGGTAGAAGTCCCCGAAGCCAGCGCCCTCGCGGGGCTCGGCGTAGTAGGCGGCGAGGACGTGGTCGAGGGCGGCGCGTCGCTCCGCCCCGAGGGGCTCGCCCACCATCACCTCGATGAGGCGGCGCAGGCTGCCGATGCGCTGCAGCAGCTCCTCGCCGTCGCGGCGCTCGATGATGAAGGGGTTGAGGCCCTGGCCGGAGACGCCCGGGGAGAGGACGCGCCCGCCCGCGGCGCGGGCCATGGAGGCGTACTCGCCCTCGGGGTCGATGACGTAGGCGACGACGCCCCGCATCAGTCCGCGCAGCACCCCCAGCTTCGTCGCGAACGACTTTCCCGACCCGGACCTCGCCAGCACGGCCGTGTTGGCGTTGAGGTGGGTGCCATCGAAGGCGTCGTAGACGACGGGGGCGCAGGCCCTGAGGTCGATGCCGGCAAGCGTGCCGCTGCGGGTGTCGAGGTCCGGGGGCGAGAAGGGGAAGAGCCGCGCCAGCGAGGACGTATCGAGCGTGCGCCAGGCGGCGACGGCGTTGAGGGCGAGGGGCAGGGTCGAGAGGAGACCCTCGCGCTGGCGGAAGGCGAGCGTGTCGAGCTTCCCGAGGGTCGCCCCGAAGTGGCCCTTCGCCCGCTGCGTCATCTCCGTGAGGAGGTGGTCGTCCTGCGCATGGAGGGTCAGGGAGAGCGAGGCGTGGAAGAGCCGCTCCCGCCCGCGCTGCACCTCGTCCCGCAGGCGGGTCACGTCCTCGAGGGCGATCTCGGCCTCGGAAGAGAGGGTCTTCCCCTTGTTAAGGGAAAGGCTCTGGGCGGACTCGAAGCGGACTTTCTGCCACTCCAGCGTCCTGGCCGCCTGCTCGGCGGGGATGGGGCCGAGGTGGAGGGCTAGGTCCATGGGCACTCCCGCCGTCATCAGCCCCTGGAGGAAGCCGGGGGCGAGCGAGCGCGGCCAGCGCCCGAGGTGGAGCGACCTCGCCAGCCCCTTCCCCAGGCGGATGTCGGTGCGGTTGACCTCGATGCGGGCGGGACGCACCTCGTCACGGTCGGAGGGGGTGCCGCCGAGGGCGGAGGCGACGAGCAGCCGCCGCAAGGTGCGGCCCCGCAGGGGATGGACGGAGAGCCCCGCCCGCACGAGCAACCCCTGTAGCTCCTCCGCGTGCTCCTCCGCGCAGGCCGCATAGAAGCGGCGGTCGAGGACGCCGTCCCGGGTCTCCAGTTCGCCCAGCAGCCCTTGCAGGGACTCCGCCGCCGCCGCGGTCTGCGGTGGCAGGTCCTCGGGCCGGGAGTCGCTGAGGGCGGTGCGCAGCGGTCCGAGGTCGGGCGGGTGCTGGCGCACGAGCAGCTGGACGGGAAAGGCGAGGGCGTTGAGAGCGCCCGCGAAGGCCCCGAGCTTCGGCTCGTCGAGCTCCAGCCCCAGCACCTCGCAGACGCCGACCCGCTCCCCGTCGAGGCGCACGATCGCCTCCTCCTCCACGTGGGAGAGGAGGAAGCAGAGGGGCAGCGGGAGCGGCGGCTTCGGTTCGGGTGCTGGCGGCGTACTGCCGCCGATGACGGGCGGGGCGGTTCGCATGAATGCGGGTGTTCGCATGGTTCGTTCTCCTTGTGTGCGGTGACGGGTCGGTCAGGAAAAGGACGGTCCTTCCGGAAAGGCACTCCCGAAGGGAGCCTCAAAAGGAAGGAATGACGCCGTTGAGGAGGGCGAGGGCGATGCCCTTCGCGGAGAGGACGAGGACGAGTCCGACGACGGCCATGACGACGGCGGTGCGAGCCCGCCCGGAGCGCCCCTCCGCTCCGTCTGCCATGAGGACGACACCCGCCCAGGCGATGGCGAAGACGGCCAGCCCTGCGGCCGCGTAGGCCATTCCCGTGAGCGCCCCGTTGAAGGCTTCGAGCATCGCCTGCTCCTCTTCCGGCGCCGCGCCCATCGAGAGGAGCGCGACGCCGGCGAGGAGCAGGACCGTTGCTGTTCTCTTCAGCACGGCTACTGCCCGTTCATGACCCCGAGGAGCCACTGGAGGACCTCGGGACTGACGGCGGTCTGGGTGGAGAGGATCTCCTCCTCGTCGTCGGGCTCATCGGCGCCCAGGGGCCGGTAGGGCTCGTCGGAGGCGACGCTCAGCGCCAGGGCGAGGGACTCGCTCCGGGCGCGGACGAGGGGAGCGCGCGCGACCACCTCGGCGCGCACGTGCTCCTCGTGGACGACAGTGAAGACGACGTCCTGGCGGACGGTCGACTCCGGGACGTAGCAGCTGGCCGTGACGCTGTGGATCGCGGGGACCCCGTCCTCGCCGGTGACCGTGATGGTCTCGGTGACGCTGTCGCCGAAGGCGGGGATCGTGACCGATGCCGTCTCCGTCAGCCGCTCGGTGCGCTCGGGGTGATGGACCAGCTCGACCAGCGCGGGGAGTGGAGCCGTCGTGGTCGCCTCGAGGACGGCCTCGATGGCCACTGCCCGGATCCCTTCCCCGCTTCCTATGGGAAGGCGGAAGGTCGTGCTCGCGTTCGGGGCGAGGCCCGCGGTCACGGTCCACGTGCCGGACGTGACGGTGAGGGTCCCCGAGAGATCCGTCACCGAGGCCTCGATGAGGGCCGTCACGGAGGCCTCGTGGTGGCCGGAGGCGACGGGCAGCTCGACCCGCCCCTCGACCGTGTCCGCGCACCGCGAGGAGACGCTGCCCTCGATGCGGCCCGGCGACCACGAGAGCGACGTCACCGCGAGGGAGCAGAGCTCTCCTTCGATGAAGGGCAGGGGATAGGGAAGCTGCCCCCCCTCGAGGCTCATTGCACCCGCCTCGCCGAATCCGTCCTGCCAGGAGACCGTCACCGACGGGAACTCCCCATCGAGAGGAAAATCCCAGCCGCGGCGCTCTCCCGTCACGAGGCTCTCCGTCGCCTGGTAGACGAGGGTCTGCCCGTCGTCGCTGCCGTAGGCCCGCACGTGAACCTGCAGGTCGGTGGACGCCCGTAGCGCGATGCCGGCGCGGTCGCCGTAGACCGTGAGGCGTTCGAGGAAGAGGCGCTGCCCGGGGATGGACTCCGGGATGAGCACCTCCTCCTCGAACCACTGGTCATGACCATCCGCGCTGGCGGGTTGCGACGCGAGAGCCATGACCCCGACGGCCGTCGTCGCCGCCACAGAGAGGGCGAGCAGGGCGAGCCCCGCCCGCCGTCCGAGGAGGCGGATGTCGTGGCGCTTGCCGCTCTCGCCGTTGCGGCGGAAGAGGCGCTTGCCGAAGCGGCAGTGCGCGCGGAACGGCTTTCGTTCGCCCCGCCGCCGCCGCTTGCGGAGCTTCCGGAGTCCGCGCCGGGTGCGCTTCACCAGCAGCTGGAGCGGGTTGGGCGAGGGCGGTGGCGGTGGGGGCGGTTCGCTCCGCACAAGTTCGGCGGGAGACCCGGCGTAGCGCCGCGGCCCCAGCCAGAAGCGGAGCAGGTCGGCTACCACGAGGGGCAGCCGCCGGCCTCCGATCCTGCCGGCGATGGCGGCCACGCCCGTCAGCCCGAGCAGGATGGCCAGGGCCAGCCTCACCCCGAAGGGGCCGGGGGCAAAGCTGTAGAGCCCGTAGGCGAGGGCCGCGACCGCCGTCAGGGCGACGATCTGGGGGAAGGTGAACCAGAGCAGGACGCGGTCCTCGGCCTGCACATGGGTGGGGACTTCATGCGCTTGCATGGCTACGTCCCCGACTGGGCGTTGGGGTCGGCGTTGGGGTCGGGGATGTCGCCGATGTCCACGGCCGGGTCGACGACGGCGCCGATCACGAGTTCGACGATGCCGAAGGCCACCATCGCCAGGACGATGCCGGCGAGGGCCGTCATCATCGCGCTCTTGCCGCGCTCCATCTGGTGGGGCGCGCCCGAGGCGGTGAGGTAGAGATAGGCGCCGTAGATGAAGAAGCCGACGCCTACGGCCCCCACGAGGCCGAGGAGGATGCCGACGATGTTGGAGATGGTCTGGACGAGGTCTTCCATTGCTTCGCAACTCCTTGTGCGGTGTCTGGTGGTCGTTGCCGGTGGGGCCTGTCCGTCGCGCTAGCGGCACATTTCTCTCTTCTCCTCGAGTGGTGAGCGGCGCGGTGGTCCCGCACCGGTCGGTGGTGATTCGTTCGGCTACTCGGCGGCGCTCCTGGGCATGCCCGCCGCGCCGCTGCCCTCTCCGGGGGTGGCCGTCTCGGCGGCGGAGCGCACGGCTCCCGCCCCGACGGCGAGACCCGCCCCGGCCGCGGCGCCAGCTGCCCCGGCAGCGGCCGTGGCTGCTCCTGCTCCCGTGCGGCCCGCGCCCATCACCCCCCGACCCAGCATCCCCACGCTGCGCGCGGAGCGAACCATGCTCCCGGGCAGGGACATGCCGAAGTGGAGGGTGTGGAGCCAGGCGTCGAAGGTGCCGGCGTTGCCCAGCAGCGCGGGCACGCGCGTCGCCAGGTAGACGAAGGCGAGCGACAGCAGCAGCTTCCAGACGAGATCCTGGATCGGCTCGAAAGCGGCGATCTCGGCGAGGAGGTTCAGCATCCCGAAGCCCATCGCCAGCGCGATCAGCTGGATCGCCTGCTGGGAGACGGTCGTCATGAAGAGCCGCAGCCAGTGACGGCCCCAGCCCGCCGTGTGCGGCAGGATCCAGAGGCCGAGGGCGGCGGGCGCGAGCGCGATCAGGAGGTCGATGAGCGCCAGCCGCATGACCAGCTGGAGCAGCACGTAGAGAACGAAGAAGCCGTAGACGAGGTAGAGAAGGGCGAGGAGGAGGGCCATGCCCACGCTCCCCACCTCGACTGCCGTGAGAAGGGTCTGCGCGGATGAACGCAGCAAGTCTCCGGCGCTGAGGCCGAGGGAGGCGGCCACGAAGCTGGAGACCGCGTGCGCCACGTCGATGACGAGGCCGCACCACCAGAGGCTCGTGGCCGCCGCCACGAGCCCGAGGAGGAGACGGGGGACCATCTCCCGCCAGCCCGCCTGCGCCTGGCCGAGGTGCTCCTGGATGGTGAAGCTCAGCCCCATCCAGCCGAGGATGGCGACGAGCATGGCCGAGGTGATGGCCCACACCACCATCCACGCCTCGCGCACGATGGGGTGCAGGTAGGTCATCTCCGCCGGGGTGCCGCTGATGATGTCGGGCATGCCTACTGGTCCCGGCAGCGGTCGGCGTCCTCGCCGGTGGCCTGCTCCACCACCCCGCAGAGGACGCCGTGCGTCCCCTCGATCACCCAGCCCGCGATCGCCCGCCCCCACTCCCTGGGGTCGAGCGCCTTCAGGATCTTGTTCCAGATGCCGCCGGGTCGGTGCTCGGGGATGGCCGTGTAGAAGCGGTACGGCTCGCCGTTCTTGATGGCGAGGATGACGAGCAGGTAGGGACGCTCCTTGTCGAGCTCGACCTGGCCATCCTCGAAGGGGTACTCGAAGGAGTACTCCCAGCCGTCCTTGCGGTCCTTCTCGCCTCCCTGAACCCGGAACATCGTTGTCAGGAACTCGCCCGTGTCGGGGTCGCGCACCCCGTAGTAGAGGGGCCCGACCTGCGTGCTGAAGACGGGACGCGCGATGAAGCGCCCGTCGCCCTTGCGCTCGACGGGATCCTCGCTCGCGTTGACGAAGACGACCTCGTCGCTGGCCGGGTCCTGGGCGAGAACGAGGGCGGTGGGGATGGCGACGGCGGCGGTCAGCAGTGCTGCCGACAGCAGGACCGTCACGAGCAGCGCCGGCCGCCGCCTGCTGGACTCTGGGATGGGGGTGTGGGTTTGCATGGTTGCCCTCCGCTGATGTGGTGAGGGCAACCGAGTGTGAGCGCGATGACGCCCGCGGTTAACTGCCTGCAGGGGGGTGCACGCTTGCACCCCTCAGGAACCTAGTGTGGAAGGCGCCGAAAGGCCACCGGGTGGCACCCGCCCTCCTTGAGGACTACGGATGCTGGCCTTCCACTCCAGTCCAGGTCTTCAAGCACGCTACCCCTGGCGCTATCGGTGCGGCTGGTAGTGCGCTCCCATGCGCTACTGCCCAGTGTGCGAAGGGGCTGGCGAGACTCCCTCTCGCCTTGCAGAGTTCGCGTCCCGACAGAGCCACCAGACTGGACAAGATCGAGAACCTTCACTCTGCGGTTCTCGCTGGTACCGTAGCGACCAATGCGTGCAATTCCTCGCTGGCGAGGTCCCGGACCGCCTACTGCGGACCGCCGGGACTCCCGGGAGCAGTGAGAGGACTTGTCGAGGAGGCTGCTCCGCAAGCGGGCAGACCTCTAACAGGGCGAGGGCACCCCGTGTCTCCGTTTTGACGCAGGCGTACATCGAAGTTGGGCCGACGAGCGGGGCGACAGCCTCGTCCAGCGCTCCTGCTAGGATCGAGGCGTGCTCCAAGTGCCCGCAAGCCCCGGCCAGATGATTCTCGACGACGTAGCGATGCGACTGCGGCCCCTCTTGCCAAGAGATGACTTCGTCAAATTCTGCGCGAAGCGTAATGTGCCGGTCTCGCAGGAATTGCTTATTCGGTTCGAGGAGTTGCGGGTATTCACCCCCATCATTCGCATCATGGGCCCGGATGACGAAGACCTTGTCCTTCATCTCGATGGAGCACCGACTGCGTCCGACTTCGAGGCAGGTTGGATCGTGGACACCAGTGCGCCTAGCACCACGCATGGACTTTCTGGCATCGACGATCTGTCGTCAATGGCCTTCTATTCGGAGTTTCAGGTCTGGGCGTTGGAGCGAGTGCTGCACGACACGACCAAGACGCTGCGGCTGGATGAGTATGCGGGGGCACATGCGGGCGACGTGAATTGGAATGACCGGTTCCGAAGGCTAAGGGACCAGGCAGCCGCTAGCGTCACCCGGCTTTGCTCCGAACCCCTGCTCGTGGCACTCCCGATTCTCTGCCAGGTCATTTCCAACCGCTACCTTCCGCACGCGCTCGGAAACAAGCGGACCATCCCAGTGGGTAGGACCACCCACTTGAGCAGGTGGATGCAGTTCAGCAGCCACTCTTGGGAATGGCGTAGCTACTGCGAGGATTGGGACCCGACTCGTCTCATCGAACCCTTCGGACTCGATGAGCCTTCGCTACAACGGGCCTACGAGGAGATGGTGGTTGCGATGCGCAACTGCGATCCACTGTGGGACTGGTCCGACCTCCGGCGATTCGTCAACCAGGGGAAGCGCGACAAACTGCGAGGTGACGCCCTGCGCGCGGAGCTGTATCGGCAGAGCGCCGACATGCTGAGGCACCTGCATCGCGAGCTCTACGCGTCCGACCTGGGGCCTCCAGAGGAGATGTTCGGCATGGTGGTGTCACACATTCCGGAGCTCGATGTCCGGGACGATCCACGCGAATACCTCCAGTACGTTGTGAACCAATACGACCTGAACCCCCAACCCAAGGCCGTTCTCTTTGTGGAGGGTGAATCCGAGGTCGTGTTCGTCAAGGCAATCTTTCGGGGGCTGTTCGGTGCGCATCACGGCGTGAGCGGCGTTGAGATCGTGAATCTGCGCGGTGTGGACAGTGCCACCGGCAACAAGACATCAGACCGATACAACGCGATATTCTGGCTTGTGGACTATCTGCACGAGCACCAAACACTCGCGTACATCATGCTCGACAACGAAGGGCAGGCGAGGAACCTCAAGGAGTCCGCAAGGCGCAAAGCATCGCGGTTCGAGGTCCGTAGCCGGGCGATGCCATACGACCACATCCGAGTATGGGAGCGGACATTCGAGTTGGACAATTTCGACGATGTTGAAATCGCCATTGCGTTGACGAACGTCGCGAACGAGAGCGTGCAGTTTCTTCCGGAGGAAGTGGAGGCCGTGCGCTCGCAGTGGCCAGAGAACCAGCTCTCGAAGCTGTTCCACGATCGCACTGGAAAAGACTTGAACAAGCCGAGGCTGGCCCAGCACTTGGCAGAGATTGCTATCTCGTCGGAGACGGAGGCAACTCCGCCCGCTCGGCCGATCGTCGACCTTCTCAGGCGCGTCGATCGCGACGCTGCGAGGAACCCGCTCCCGATCACGAAGGAATCTTGGAGAAAGAACCAAGAGCATCTTGACTCGGATGTTGGGTAGTCGCTTGCGCCGTCGCTGTTCCAACGTATGGACAGCGCTGGTCGCGGCTCGCACCCGACGGGGAGGCTGAGGTCAAGGAGCCGATGGTCTCTGCTGCCGATCGCGCATCGGCGCGGGCCCTGCCAGTGGGAGACTGGCTCCTATGTTCCTTGGCGGCCCGCATCACCGCCTACAGCGCGTGTGCCACGCGACCACCGCACAGTTGGCTAACGAACTCCGCAGAGGCCGCCGCCGAGCGCCTTCTCTCTCGCCTCCTCACGCGGTGCGGGCGCCACAATTGGCTGTGTGTCGACAAGCTGGGCTAAGTGCTCAACGCCGCGCTAGCGGCCTGTCCGCCCCTCCATGGTTCCTGATCGCATCAGCCCACCCGGAACACCTTCATCACCTCGTCGCCGAGGTGGTTGATGACCTTCACGGCGATGCGCCCCGACTCCGGCTTGTCGAACGAGCGTGACTCCGCGCTGTGCAGCGTCTCCCACGCCTCCTCGTCGATCTCGGCCTTGAGCGTCGTCTTGAGCGCCTTGTACGGGTCGGTCTGGCCGAGAAAGTAGGCGTGGCGCACGAAGAAGCTCTCCTGGTTGTAGTCCGTGTCGATGAACCAGCACGCGATGCCCTCGGGGCCGTCGCTGCGCACCTCACCGGTGTTGGGATGGAAGACGTCGACGCCGTTCACCCGCACCTTGACCTGCCCGGGCTCGGCACCGTCGTCGCCGGAGGCGTCGAGGATGTCGATGTCAGGTTCGCCGAAGATGACGAAGAGGTTGCCCTTGCCGGTGTTCTTCAGGTTGGCGGCCATGTGGAGGTCGGCGTTCATTCGCGCCTTGAGGACCGGGACGCGCCCGAGCTTGTTGAAGTCCGTGGCGTGCGCCTCGTAGTTGAAGGCGCAGGCGATGAGCACGTCGAAGCCGGCATCGGCAGCCTCGCGGGCCGCCTCGACGAGGTCCGGCCGCGTCACGGTGCCGAACTCCGGTCCGATGAAGATGCCCGCGCGCTTCTCGGCGCCACCGGCGCCGTTGTCGCCGGAGCCGCCGTCCGTGTAGCGACCGACGGCGCAGACGAGCTCTCCCGGCCACGGCGTGAGCGAGGAGAACGAGATGCGGTCCTCCTTGTGCGCCTGCTGGACCCCTGCGGTCTCGAGGTTCTCCAGGATCATCGTGGCGAAGTCCTTCGGCTCGTCGTAGCCGGCGGGCTGCTCGGCCAGGCCGTCGATCAGCTCGTCGTCCTCGTCGACCCCGAGCACTCGGTGGGGCGACAGACTCTCGACCGTGAACGGTCCGGCTACGCGCACCTTGCGGTTGTCCATGTACGGCTTGTCGTAGAGGTACTCGAAGTCCGCCTTCGCAGCGATGGAAGCGTCAATCTCCTTCTGCCGCGCGACTCGGTGCTCCCACCACTGCTCGTGCAAGGTCCGAGCCTCTGCTGGCCACCCATGTTCGGGGTCGCGAGGGACCTCCCACTCCTCCCACGACGCGCCGAGCGCTGCGTTCAACTGCTCCCGTAGGGGTTCCATCTCTTGCTGAAACCGCTCCCAGACCACGTCGATCTCAGCGTTGTTGGCGATGCTGCGCAGGGTGATGTGGGGTACACGCTCGTACACGAATCCCTGTCGGATGTCACCATGTGTTGGAGTGGCCGACGCTTCCGTTCTTGTGAGGTTTGCTTCCTGGTGCTTGCCCTCCTCACTGTCAGTAAGTAGGTAGTACGGATATCGGGCACCCATGATCCGGGTGCGCGCTAGAGCGAGGGCCACGCGCGATGTGTCGACAGTGATCCAGCGACGGCCCCACTGCTCACCAACGTAGGCCGTCGTGCCACTGCCGCAGGTTGGGTCTAGGACAAGGTCGCCGGGGTCAGTAGTGAGCAGCATGCAGCGCTCCACTACGCGCACGTTGGTCTGCACAACGTATGTCTTTTCCGCTCCGAGAGTCCCTCCGGTGTCGTCCCAAGCGCTGTTGATAGGGTAGAAGGGAGACTCGTCAAAATATCGCACGAGGCTCAAGGACGATCCGCCCGCGTGGAGTCGTCCCGCTCTTGCTGCCCGCGACAGCCCTTCTTGAGTGGTACTCCATCCTCTCGTGCCTGAAGGCCGAAACTCCCTGTTCTCGAAGTTGAAAGTGAATCCCATCGCTGACCCTTCACCAGCGGGGCGCCCCTGGCGCTGAGATGTGGTGTCTCCCATTCTCAACAGGCGCACATCAGGATCCGACAGCTGACCCCCATCCTGTAGGAACTTTGCAAGAGGAGACTTGATACCTCCGGTCTCGACAATCCGAAATGGGCCAGGGTTCTCACTATCGAACGGGCGCGGGGCAAAGAGCCTCCTGAATTTCAGGGCATTCCGGGACTTCGCGTACCAAAGAACATAGTCTTTGGGATTGGCCAAGTAGAGAGAGGTCGATCCAGAAGTTGTGTTAAAGGCTATCTCGGCTACAAAGTTATCCTCTCCGAAGACCTCATCCATCACCGCCCGCAGCCGATGAACGTTTTCGTCGCCGATCTGCACGAATGTGGATCCCGAGTCGGCAAGAAGGTCACGAGCGGCCTCAAGGCGATCGCGTAGGTAGGAGAGGTAGGAGTGGATTCCGTCGCGCCACGTGTCGCGGAAGGCCTTCACTTGTTCCGGCTCGCGTGTGATGTGGTCCTGCTTGCCGTCGCGGACGTCCCGGCTCGTCGTCGACCATTGGAAGTTCGAGTTGAAGCTGATCCCGGACGGTGGGTCGATGTAGATGCACTGGACCTTGCCGCGCAGACCCTCGCGTTCCGCCAGCGAGGCCATGACCTGCAGGCTGTCGCCCAGGATCATCCGGTTCGACCAGTTGGCGGCGTGCTCGTAAAAGTCCGTGCGGTCGGCGCCCTCGGGTAGCCCATTGAAGTCGTCGAACAGATCGTGCTGGTAACCCTCGGTGGCACGTCCCTCTTCGTCGCGGTCGCGCTGGCTGCGCCGCGTCAGGTCGTCGATGAGCGCCTTGGGATGGACCTTCTCCTGGATGTAGAGCGGTGGGGCCTGCACGACGAGGTCGGAGAGGTCCTGCTCGTCCTTGCCCCGCCAGACGAGTTGCGGGTCGAGGTCGCGGTTGCGGCGCTCGTAGGCCACCTCGATGGGGCTGCGGTCGTCGTCCTCCATCGCGGAGCTGTACTCGGCGGTGGGTATGTTGGTCCGCTTCGCCTCGTCGTGGACGAGTGTCTCGACTTGCTTCCGTGCGCGCTTCCTACGTGGCATCGTTCGGTTCCTCATCGCCAATCTCCCCGAGGAGCGAGCGGAGTCGCGGCGTCAACTCGGGGATGCCTTCGCTCACGACCCCCCAGACGGTGTCCTCGTCGATGGCGCCGTAGCCGTGCACGATGCGGTTCCGCATCCCGGTGATGGCGTGCCACGGAATGTCCTCGTGGGCTTCCTGCACCGGCTCGGGGACGTTATTCGCCGCCTCACCAAGCACGGTGAGATTCCAGAGCACCGCCTCGTACACAAGCTCGTTGGCGAAGAGGGCGGCGCGCTCCAGTCCCTCGGCGTAGGTCGCGATCTTCGCGCAACACTCCAGCATGTCGCGGATGTAGACATCCCAGTGCCGCTCAGACACGAACCGCCTCCGCTTCGACTGACGGGCGGAACTCCGGGCGCAGGGCGGTCTCCAGCACCAAGTCGACGCGCCGACCGAGCAGTTCTTCAAGGTAGGCCTGTAGGTCGAACGAGCGCGTCCAGCCGGGGCGGTCATCGAGACGCACGAGCACGTCGATGTCGCTGTCAGCGCGCGCCTCTCCCCGGACGGTGGACCCGAAGAGCGAGAGGTCGACGACGCCGAAGCGCTCGGCGAGGGCGGCCTTGTGCTCCCGCAGGATGGCCAGCACCTCGCCGCTGGTCACCGGTGCAGCGGCCTCGCGTGTGGCGCTCTCGATCATCCCGTTGAAGCCGACCTCGACCTCGCTCGCGAAGTCGTCCTCCATCGAATACACGTCTGTGAACTCGGCAAAGGCCCAGCGCCCGTACCCGCCGATGTGGTTCACGCCCGGCACCCAGTACGTCTCCATCGCCGTCTTCTTCTCCTTCGCGTCCTCCCCGCGGTAGCCCTTGATCTCTACCACGAGGTGGAGCAGGTCGTCGTCGCCGTGTCCGTCGTCGACAAGCACGATGAAGTCGGGGAGGTAGCGGTGGGGCTCGGAACCGCGCCGGTAGGGCGCCTCGAACCCGAGGCCCTGGTTCCGGACGTAGGCGCGCACCCGCGGATGCGACTCGGCGACCCGGCAGAACTCGGCCTCCCAGCCGCTGTCGCAGACCGCCCAGTTGAGATGGCAGCGGTCGGGGTCAGTGAGCCAGCGAACCTGCTTCGACGTGCTGAATCGCACGTCCCTGGTCGAACCCGTCGGGTTGTACGGGTCGAGTACGGCCTTGACCGGGCGCTCGCCCGCGAAGCGGCGGGTGATGCCGGCCGTGATCCGCTCGCAGGCCGCGTCGGCGAGGCTCTGGTACATGAGTTGCGACGGGTGGGTCCCACCCTTGCAGACGAGGTGCTCGTCGAGCCAGCGGCGCGTGATGCGCTTGAGCTGCCCGAAGAGGTGGAGCTTCGGCTCACCGCCGGGATCGCGCCACTTCGTCTCCAATAGGCGACGGGTGAGGTGGAAGAGCAGCGTGGCGGCGCGGATGTCCCCGGCCTGCACGAGGCTCAGGTCGACGCCCTTGCCGATGATGCCCTCGTTGCGGGTCCGCGTCGGGCCGACCTGTTCCGGCGTGAGCACGAAGGTCGAGTCTTCCGTGAACTCCGCATCGAGGCGCTCGTCCGGAAGCTCGACGCGGTAGCCCTCGACGCGCGGGAAGCGAATCTCAAGGTGGTCCCGCTCGGGCGAGACGGCATGAACCTGCACGGTCTCGCGCGGGCGCTGTGGCGGGGCCACCACGGGTTTCGCGGTGAAGTCGAAGGGGATGCCGAGCACGTCGGCGTACTCGACATCGAATAGGCCCTGCTCGTTCAGGTCGTAGCGCTGCCGGCGCAGCGCGCGCCCGATCACCTGCTCGCAGAGCAGCTGCGTTCCGAAGGCGCGCACCCCGAGCACGTGCGTCACGGTGTTGGCGTCCCAGCCCTCGGTCAGCATCGAGACGGAGACCACGCAGCGGATCGAGTCTCCGAGCTGGCCCGGCTTGCCGACGGTGTTCATGACCTCGCGCAGCAGATCCTGGTCGCTCAGCGTCTCGGCGGCTGCGCGATCGCCGGTGCGCTGCACCTGCTCGCGGCGGAAGCGCTCGATCTCGGCGGCGGCCGCCTGGCGGAAGCTGCGGTCGAGCCCTTCGCCCGACTCGAGTTGCTCGCTGTCAATAAGCAGCGTGCGCGGGCGTGCGAGGGGATTGCCGCGCTCGTCGAAGTTCCGGAACAGCTCGAGCCGCCCCTGCTGCAGGGTGGCGGAACCGTCCTCGCTCTTCCGGTGGTAGCCGGAGATGTAGTCGTACACGAGCTTGGACGTCGCGGTGTTGTTGCAGACGACGATGAAGCACGGCGACGTCTCGACGCCTGCCTCCTCCCACAGCCGGAAGGTCTCGGCGTAGTGGGCGTAGAGCGCGTCCAGAGCGGTCTGCAACTCGATGGGGAGCGCAGCCGGGTCGAGATCGCCTGCCTGGCCCCGGCCTCGCTTCGGCATGCTCGGGCGGATGTGTTCCCAGAGGTTGCGGTACACGGGCACGTCGGCCCCGGCGACGTTGTCGGCGACCGGCACACGCGGGAGCTTCACGATGCCGCATTCGATCGCGTCCATCAGCGAGAAGTCGCTCATCGTCCAGGGAAAGAGCGTGCCCTCGGCGTAGCCGGAGCCGCGCAGGAAGAAGGGCGTCGCCGACAGGTCGACCACGCGCTTGAGCCCGAGCCTGCGGTGCACGGCTTCGAGCCCGCTGATCCAGAGGCGCGCGGCCTCGCGGTTCTTCTCGGCTTCCCGCCGGTCGTCCCCAGTGAGTCGTCCCTCCTCGCTCTCGCCCGGCCTCTCGCGGTAGCAGTGATGCGCCTCGTCGTTGAACGCCATGATCGAGCGCATGCCCATCAGCTCGGGCATCACGCGCTGCAGCATCTGCCCCTCGCTCTCGACCGACTCGATCTCAGGGCCGCGCCCCTGCAGCAGCGCGCGCCCGCCCTTGGAGAGGTCGAGCGTCTCGCGCCGCTTGAAGGCGTGGTAGTTGGTGATGACGATCCGCGCGCGCTCCAGGTCGGGGAGCATCGCGCGCGGCACGAGCTCGCGGCTGCGGTAGTAGCTGCCGGGGTCGTTGGGCAGGAGCACGCGCAGGCGGTCGCGGATAGTCAGCCCGGGCGTGACGACGAGGAAGCCCTTCGTGAAGTTGCGGCTGTTCGGCCGCCTCACCGCGTTCACCGTCTGCCACGCGATGAGCATCGCCATGACGGTCGTCTTGCCCGACCCCGTGGCCAGCTTGAGCGCGAGGCGCGCGAGTCCCGGATTCGCCTGCTCATTCGCTGTATCGAGCCGCTCGAGAATCCCGCGGACCTCGCGGCTGCGCTGGGCGGGCGCGACCTCGGTCAGCCAGATGACCGTCTCCACCGCCTCGACCTGGCAGAAGAACGGACGGATCCCGCCGAAGTCGTGGTGCCGCCAGTGCCTGAGAAGGCGCGCCGTCTCGGGCGTGACGCCCCAGCCGGACTCGGGCAGTGCCCGCCAGCGGTCGACGTGCCGCCGCAGCAGGTTGATCGTCGAAGTCGGATCGTACTGCTGGTCTTCGCTTGAGAGGCCCTTGCCCTCGTCCAGCACCATGGCGCGCTGCCGCGCGCCGCGCTGCCGCCTCGGCACGGGCACGGCCGTGACGTAGGCCGCCGGGCGGCGCTGGTCGACGACGGCCCCGGTTGGCTGGCGGTTCTCATCCAGCGCCCAGTGACTCAACGGATACTCGTACGGAGAGTTGAGGACGGGAGATGCGAAGAATCGGTCGGTCACCGCGTCCCCCAGTCGTGCAACGCCGGAGCCAGTCCCGGCTCCGGGCCGATGCGTCGCTGCGATTCCATTGTAGGGCGATGCGCGGCAGCGCGGAGATCGCTCGCAGGAGCGAACGCCGTAGCGTTCGCTCGCCTAGATGCGAGCCTCACCCCCACCCTGCCTGGGACGCTACTGCTGCTATCGGAGCACGGACAGCCCACGCATCTGCGGCCCCACGTCAGCGAAATAGTGCGCAGTGGTCCGTCGCCTCACAGGCATCGTCGCCGTTGTCAGGCTACCGCCTCATGAACCCTGAACCCACGAGTGCTACCGCACGGGGAGACGGCACGTGAATCGCGCCTAAATCGGTCGGCGAGCGTAGTCGTAGAACCGGCGGCCTTGAAGCAATCCCTCGTACCACTCGCGCAAGCGGCGTGCGCCCTTGAAGCTCCGTGTGCCACGCGCTAGCACGTAGTTCTCGATCGCGGATGGATCGGGGCGGTGCCCATCGCCGATCATGGTCCTCAGCCTGCGGATGGCTTGTTCTTTGCCGCCAGCTCCTAGGAAGTCGTTGTGGCCATCAAAACCAATTATCGAATCGATAACGCTACGGACCGGCTCGTCGAGCTGCGAAAGGTCATCCGTCGGAGGGGCGACGTTCCAGAGGGCACGAGCGGATGTCCGCCGGATCCAAGGACTTGCGTCATCCAATGAGCCTGGAACCACGCAGAGGGAGCCATCTCGTGCTAGGCCTTCAGCCAACTCAAGGGTTTCATGTGAGGGCCAGATCGCCAGAACGACATTTCCCGTTCGGGGGGCTGCCCCAATTCGCCGCCTCGCCCTGGGTGAGATCACGGTGTAGGGTGCCGAGGCTCGCGCAAGCAATGGCCTGTTCTCGGTTATGCCGAGGGTATTCATGACGACAAGTCTCTCGCCGCTGCACGGCTCCGTTCCAAGCCACGCGAATGCCGATTGGAGCACTTCGTCGGGGTCGATGTCGTCGTTGTCGAACCCCGGCAGCCAGTACGACGTACACCGATTTGTGGTCATAGGACTCTGGGGTGCCTCCGTCCGCACAGACTGCGGCTAAACCGCCTTCACCACTATAGCGAACGCCCAGACCACGACCACGTGTCGCCCGAAGAACGTGTGCACCATCACGTTGGTGCTCGCTATCTGAGTGCCCTGCTACCGCCGCCAGATGCCGAGGGTGAGGACGCGGCGGAACAGGCGCAGCCGCTCGGCGCTGACGCCGCGCGCGGCGGAGCGCCATCCTGCGCCAGCGGAGGTGGTCGTCACGGCGCGAGGGGTGCAGTGGCTCGGTCTCGGGCGGCAGCGCGAGCCCGTGCTCCCCGATCAGCTCGATCTCGATCTCCCAGCGGCGCTCCTCGGCCCGCGCCCGTTCGACGGCGCTCCCCTGTCGCGCTTCCTCTCCACGCAGGCGCCGCCACTCGGCGACGAGCGCCGTAGCCTCGCCGAGGGCGTTCTGCTCGCCCTCGAGGGGCTCCAGCGTGACCACGCCGGCCCGATGTGAGCCACGGCTCACGAGCGCCGCTGCGGGCGCCCCTGAGCCCCCTGCGGCCGCCTCCTGCTCGATGCCCGGCGCTCCGTCCTGCGGCTCCACCTCGGGTGCTCTGGCCGACAGCTCCGTGGTCGGCTCGTCGGCCTGTCGTTCCTCCACCAGTTCCAGCCGGCGTTCGAGCGCCTCCGCCCGTGCGCGCTCCCGCTCGACGGCTTCAAGCGCGTCGGCGAGCTGCGCCTCGGTCGCCTCGACCCGCCGCAGCGCATCGTCCACACGCACCACGGCTGGCTCCGCGGTGGCCGGCTCGCCCGTGAGCGTCCCGGCCTTGTGCGCCGCGAGCAGCGTGCCGAGGACGCCGACCGTTGAAGACGGCAGCGTATGCTGATTGAGCGACAGGGGGCGTATGCAGGGTCGGAAGATAGCCATCGCCGCAATGATTGCGGTGCTCACGCTCGCGACGGTGGGAAGTGCTGGAGCGGCTGAGTACGAAGGTTCCCGTGTCCGAGTCGAGCTACGGGTCTGGCAAAACACGGGCGACGGACTCGACATCCACATCGGCGCGCGGTCCGCAACCGGTTCGTGGCGGGAACTGGGCATGGTCCCGCTGGCGCTCGACGACGGTCTCAGCGCCAGCGGACGGTACCGCTTTGGTGACATGGATATTCATGTGGCCCTGCCAGACCAAGCGCTTCCGGTAGCTGTGGAGGTGCGACTCTGGCAGGACGTTGCCGACAGCGGACGCCTGTGGATCAGCGCGCGTTCGGCCAACGGCTCATGGGACACCCTGGGCACCGTCCGTCTTCTCCTTGATGACGGCTTCAGCGGCGATGGCCGATTCCGCTTCGGCGACATTGGCCTCCAGGTCCCACTCTTCGGGCACGTGCTGTCCCTGGCAGGTCGCGCAGGGGTCCGCGGGTTCCAGGATGGGCAGGGTGTCGGGGCAAGGTTCGGGTGGCTGGAGGAGGCTGTCAGTGGTCTGGCGGTTGACCGCGACGGCAGCGTGTCGTGGCGGACTTCCGGAACCATGCGATCCGCCGAGTTCTCCCCGACGGGACGGTGACGACGATCGCTGGCGGCAACGGGGCCGGGACACGGGATGGTCCGGCTGAGACCGCGCAGTTTGACGGGCCCAGCGATGTGGCCATCGAGCCACAGGGTGGTATCTACGTTGCAGAGAGCTGGGGAAACCGCATCCGCAAGATCACAGTGGAGGGGATGGTGACGACCATTGCTGGTGGCGACCAACCTGAAGAAGGGCCATGGCTGAGCCGGGATGGGCCCGCCGATGAGGCCCTGTTCTTGGGACCCCACAGAGTCGTCCTCAGCCCAGACGGCGACCTCTACATCATTCAGCAGTACCAGATACGGCGCCTCTCGCCCTCCGGGTGGGTGACTACGGTCGCAGGGAATGGCGGCCTAGGCTGGAAGGACGGTCCCAGGGAGTATGCCGAATTCGCCTCTCTGCAGGACATTGATGTGGACGCCGAGGGGAACGTGTACGTCCTCGACGAGAACCCCTACGTTCCCGACAGGAAGGGAACTCACTCTCTCGTTCGCAAGATCGATACATCCGGCCAGGTGTCAACGCTGTTCCGGGGCTACCCGCCAAACCTTGGCGGGCAACTGGCTGGCTCACGGGGAATGGGCGTGACCCCAGCGGGGGAGATATACCTGGCCAACACCGGGCGCCACCAGATCGTGAAAGTCCTGGGGTTCAATCAGCTCCTGGCGGTAGCTGGCACGGGCGAAGTCGGCTACCTTGACGGGCCCAGCGGCGAGGCTACCTTCAACGGGCCCGGGGCGCTTGCCCTGTCACCTAGGGGAGCGCTGGTCGTGATGGATCAGGCCGACAGTGTGGTGAGGGTTGTTCTCCCAGAGGCGGACGGGAGCTTTTCCGGCACGACACTGGCTGAGCTGCTCATCCCGAGACTGGAGGGGGTTCGGGTTGCCATTTTCGCGGGCAGCGGGCATAGCGGTTTCGCCGATGGTCCGGCAGGTGAGGCTCTCTTTAGTTCTCCCGGAGGATTAGCGCTCACTGCGGACGGAAGCGTGATCGTCGCCGACACGGACAACCACGCGATTCGCCGAATCTCTCCCGCAGGGGTTGTGTCCACCTTGGCAGGCGGCAATGGATCCGGCCGTCGCGACGAGCCACCCCATGAGGCGCAGTTCTCCTACCCGAAAGCTGTGGTCGTGGGCGGCGATGGCACCATCTACGTTACCGATACCGGCAACGGTCTCATCCGCCGCCTCCCGCCCGGTGGTGCGGTGGAGACGGTCGAGAGTGGAAGAGTCACCTTCTCTGATCCTCATGGCTTAGCCCTTGATGCTGCGGGGAATCTCCTGTTTCACGAATCCACCACGCACGGTTGGCAGCTCCTACGTCTCTCCCCGACCGGCGAGTTGTCGGATGTACTGGACCAGCCCACCGTTCTCAGCGACGCGTTCGTGCTGGACGAGGCGGGCATCCTGTTCTTCGCGACTCATGAAAATCAAAGGACTTCCATCCATAAGGCTGCAGGGGATGGAACTGCCTCCATGGTGTTCGAGGACATTCCGACCACCTACGGTGGCGTGTTTTCCTGGTATGTGTCTGCTATGGCTCTGGCCCCGGACGGAACGCTGTACGCAGCCGACCGGAAGTACGGCCGGGTGGTCATGATCACGCCTGACGGGCAGGCCACGATTGTCGCTGATCGGGATTCGGTCAACTATCCGGATTTCCAGCCCGTGGCCATGCTTATCACACTGGGGGGTGAACTCCTGGTCGCGGACGCCTACACAAACGTGATCTGGAAGATCACTCTTCCAGGCGACGATGACAAGTCCGCCCGTGACGTGGGGGCGTTGTTCGACCAGATCGTGGACTCGCTGAGGCGGGTGCCGTAGTTGCTGAATAGCCTGCTGTGAATGAACGACCAAGGACCGCTTGGGGGGGGCGCGGGCTCCCTGTTGCGCTCAGTGGCGCGCTGGCCCTTTTCCCCTGGTTTCGCACCCCAGCGTCAAATCCGCTCACTCTGCACGGGGTGTTCAGATATCTCCTTACGGGATTCGCCAGCGGCGCTCGGCTCTGCGAGTGCCGCATGTGCTTCTGAAGCTCCAGGGCGACCCAACAAGAGAACCGGAGAGAGCACGCATCAGATGCGACCAGCCGGGCTAATACCGGCTAGGGGAGGATTGCTCTCACCGTATTCGTTGTTCCCCAGCAGTCGAACTCGCCTGACTCCTTCACGGCCAGTGCCGGAGGCTACACCGGCAGCCTCGTCGAACGAGCCGAACGGGGACTCGCGCGTATCGCGCTCCTGCCTTCAGCGTGTGCCATCTCGCGTGCGCTGGCGCAAGCACCATCTGTGCATGCGGAATGTCGCAACCCCTGGGGGAGGGAAGCATTTCCCGTGACGGGGCGGCAGCCGAGCATCGACATGTTGGACTGGAGAGCGCGCAGGCGCTGGTCCGGCAGTCGCGATCGGCGGCGCCCAGCAGTTTGAAGGCGCCAACCAACACGATTGAACTCGCGATGCGGTGACTCGTGCAGCGTTGGCTGGCCGACTCGGACGACGGATGCGGGGTCGAGCGTCTGCTCACCGCATCGCTGCGGACAGTGGTTGATCCGTCTAGCGCCGCCAGCCCATGGCCTCTATCGGGTCCCACGAGTCAGCGTCCTCGGGCGCGCAAGGGGTTTCGGGAGTTCGCGGCAGCCGCACTTCGATGCCTGATACGCCCTCGAGTTCGATCACGTGCTGGTGCGCGGCGTCAGGATCGCGGGTGAGCCCTCCTTCGCTGTCGACGAACGCAACTTCCCCACAAGCTTCGGTTGCGACGACGAGTACCGTCAGGCCGGGTTCGGCAATGGTGCGGAACGTGCCGTCGTCCTGACTCACGCCAACGGGGACAATCCAAGCGTCGGTAGCGCTTACAAGGGAGCCGGGGAGCGATCGAAATGCGCTGACGCGAACGCCCCGCACGGGATTGCCGTCGGGGCCGGAGACCACGCCCGAGAAAAATGCCCATGGAGGTACCGCTTCAGCGCGCCACGACTCGAAGTCGCGGTAGAACTCGTCCACGGCCAGGCCAAAGGTGGCCTCGAACGCCGACTTCCAGTCCGGGTCATTAGCGAGTTGCCGATAGAAGTCGAACAGGGACTCCTCGCCAGCCCGCTCAACGAGACGCTCTACAGCGAGGAAGCCGACCCCGGCGTGCCAATCCAGCTGCTCCATGCTGCGGAGTGAGCCGCTCCAATCTCGGGCGATCCACCAGAGGTAGGGGCGGCTCTTGAAGTAGTCGTGACGTCCGCTCACTCGATCGTGGAGTGCGTCGAGATACCACGCCGCGCCTTCCTGAATCCAAAGGGGCGCCCAGTCGGCGTTGTCAATCTGGAACTGGAGCGCATGGACGTACTCGTGCGCGATTACCCGCACGAATCCCAGCTCATCAGGCTCCATCGTCACCGTCCCTCCGCGCACCTCGGTGACGGTGGTTGGCCTGCGGTCCTGTTGCAGGTGGATGACGCCCCCGCCGTACGCGAAGCCCCTCGCACCCGGCGCGTCGGACGCCGCGAGCCGGATGGTCAATGGCGGCGCCACCAGCCCGAAGTGCGTGGAGAAGAAGCACGCGACGCTCTCGTACTCCCGCCTAATCTCGGCTGCGTATCTGACGCGTTGCTCTGGTGAGAAGTCACCCTCGAACTCGATCGCCCCGGGGGAGGGGTCGATGTGTTCGCAGGGAGGCCGCGACGGCTGCGGGCTCGCCGTCGCGTTTGGTAGGGGCGAAACCTGGTCTCCGGTAGCTGCCGCCCTCCCGAGAAACGATGGCAGGATGATCGAGTCTGCGCACTCGGGCAGGCCGCCGGCGATGCGACCGAGGCGCGCCAGCGTCTCCACAGCGACGACGGGCGCGTCCTCGGCGAGCTCCAGCACCTCATGGATGAGGCCAATGCTGCCCTTCGACCGCTCGCCCTCATTGAGCTGGGGCGCGCGGTCGAAGAGCGCCTGATAGCGGGCTAGGGCGAAGGCGTGGTACTCCGCGATATCGTCGGGCGGCCTGATGCCGCGCATGGCGAAGGCGAAGCTCCAGATCGACTGACCGAGAATCTCGCCGAATGCGTCCTGGGAGTCGAGGTCGAGGCCCAGCGTCTCGCGCCGGGCTTCGTACCAGCCTATATTGCGCTGGAGTTCGGCGTCGGCCGCGCAGAGGGCGCGCAGGTAGCGCTCATCGGCGTGACTGACCGCTGTGGCGGGAGTCTCCGGCGGAGCCTGGTCGCCTGCATTGACGGGGGTGGCGGCCCTTGTCGGCGTCGCTGCCGGCCGAGGCGCCTGGGTGGGGGGTCCGGCGGCACTTCGGTCCTGAGCGTTTTCAGCTGGCACCTCACTCGCCGTCCGCGGAGTGAGGACTGCGGTCTCGCCCATCGCCTCGTCGCCGCCATTGCAGGCCAAGGATAGGGCGGCCGCGAGACCCGCAAGGAGCGGGGCAACGCGGTGGACTGGCGCCAAACGGCGGCTGTCATGCACTGGTACGCCCCCGACGGATTCTCTCATAGGCGGAGAGGCCGAGGAAGCGGCCGGTGCGGCTCGAGCTCACGACTTGCGCACCGACGGGCTGGCCTCGCAGTGGGCATTCGTGCAGTGCGCGACTGCGCGCTGGGCACGGTGACGCTCCGCCTGCGGTTCTGGCAGCGCTACTCGAACATGCTCTCGGCGAACGCGATCAGCGTCGCCATGTCGGGGGATCCCCGGAGCATGTAGAGCACGCCTGTCGCCTCGTCCCAGACCTGCACCGTTATGCGGAACTGCGCGTCGGTGGCGCTGCGCTGCACCCGCGCGGGCCGGCCTGCGATCTGCAAGGGCTCGCGGACGCCGGTCTGGTCGCCTCGGTCGTTGGTGTAGGTCCAGGTGGCTGGCTTTGAGGAGTACCTCGCGCCTATTCCGTCGGCGGAAACTTCGAGGCGGGAGCCGTCATAGAACGCCCTGAAGTACCCTGACTCCGATTCATCTCCGCTCCAGGCGTAGTTCAGCGTCCAGCCCTCCGGCAGGTCCGGCTCGCGCCAGTGGGGGAACGTGCGCGCCTCGGCCAGGCTCGTGGTGTAGGCTTCCGGGATCGTGGGGCTCCGCGGCAATCGAGGGCCCACCGGCTGCGTGGCGCCGGTCCAGCCGGCGGGGACGAGTTGGAAGATGCCGTGGACCACGGGCGCGGTCAACGAAAGGGGATTATATACCGTAGTACCCTGCCATAAGTCTGGCGGGCGAGCGCCGGGCGCGGTATCTTCGGGGAGGACAGGAGGCACCGAATCCATGCCCACCGAGAAAGATTTGCGCATTCCCGCCGCGCCCCGTGACTTGATTCGTGCCATGCTCCGGGGCGACGGGATGCCAGCCGAGAAGAAGCCCAAGGACCAGCCCCAGCCTGCCGAGCGCCGTCCGTGACCGCCACGGAACGGAAGCCGGACGACCCCGCCACCTACGCCGACATCCAGAGCTTGCAGGACCAGATGGACCGCTTCGAGAGTCGCATCGTCTCCGGCCTTGACGGGATGGAGTCGCGCCTCGACCGGATGGAAGCGCGGCTCGACGTGCTCGTCTCGGAACTCCGTGAACTCCGGGTAGACATGCGCCAGCACGTGCAGGACCCAGCGGCCCACGCACGCTAGCCGGTCGTGGCTGACCGCTCGGCCTACTTTCGGGCCTACCAGATAGAGCGCCGCGCGCTCCTACGCGCGCTGTGGCGAGAGCAAGACGACCGTGTGTGCGAGGCCCGTGACTGGGACGCGCCCCTGCTGGGGAAGCGGCGAGGGACGCGCTTCTGCAGCAACCCCTGTTGGCAGCGCGAACGCTACCGGAGGAGGAAGGATGCTACGCCGTGAGTTCGGAGTACCGGAGGCGCTTGCCGACCATGCCGCGCACGATCCGGCGGAGCTGGTCTATCGTGTCGGCCTCGCGGTCGTTGTGACGACCCGCGAACTCGGTCACGTAGCGGTCGAGGTGCTTGGCCGACATCTGGTGGTACGTCCCGTGATAGCCCCGCTTCAACATCGCCCAGAAGGACTCGATTCCCTGTGTATGGGCTTGCCCCCTCACAAACTCCCCGACCGAGTGCTGGACCGACTCGTGGGCGCGGGGGAGGCCACGGTAGGCGGGAGCCTCGTCCGTGTAGACCGTCGCGTCCTCCGCCGTGCGCTCCCAGACGAAGGAGCGGAGCGTCGGGCCGTCCACACGCTCGACCACTGCGGCGGAGACCTGGCCGGTCGCCCGATCCTTCACGCCCGCCACGGCGGTCTTGCCGACCGGCCCACGACCAGCGCGGAGCTTCTTCGAGGCGTGCTTGTTCGCCTCCTTGCCGCCTACGTACGTCTCGTCCGCCTCTACCGGGCCGGTGAAGCTGGCGCCGTTCTCGCCCCAGACCTCCCGGAGCCGGTGCGCCAGATGCCACGCGCTCTTCTGGGTGATCCCGAGGTCGCGGTGCAGCTTCATGCTGCTGACGCCTTTGAGGTTCGTCGTGAGGAGGTACGCGCCCAGCGCCCACGTCTGGTAGCCGAGGTTCGAGCCCTCCATGACCGTCCCGGTCTTGACCGAGAAGCGCTTGCGGCAGTCCCGGCAGCGGTAGGGCATCGTGGGGTGGCTCGCGCCCGTCTGGACGTTCACGGAGCCGCACGCGGGGCAGCCCACGCCAGCAGGCCAGCGCTCCGCCGCGAAGAACGCCTCGGCGGTCGCATCGTCGGGAAACATCCGGATCAGATCGGTGAGCGTGATCCCCGTCCGGCTGGCCTTTCCTGGTGCCTTCATGGCTCGTCCTCCGTGGGTACTATTGTATCATGAGCGCCCGGAACTGGGAAGGGCGCACCATCTGGACGGGCGACAATCTGGACGTTCTCCGGGGCATGAATTCCGAGACGGTCGACCTCGTGTACGCCGACCCGCCGTTCAACTCGAACCGCGAGTACGCGGCCCCCGTGGGGAGCAAGGCAGCGGGCGCTGCGTTCAAGGACACGTGGTCGCTCTCCGACCTCGACGTGGCGTGGATGGGGCTGGTCGCGGACGAGGAGCCGGGCATCGCCTACCTGCTCGATACGGCGGGGCGCACGAGCGGGAAGGGGATGCAGTCCTACCTCACCATGATGGCCGTGCGCCTCCTCGAACTCCGGCGCGTGTTGAAGCCGACGGGGAGCCTCTACCTGCACTGCGATCCGACCGCCAGCCACTACCTGAAACTCCTGCTCGATGCAATCTTCGGGGGGGGGGCGTTCCTCTCGGAGATCGTCTGGAAGCGCACGAGCGCCCATAGCGACACGAAGCAAGGGCGGGCACAGCACGGCAGGATTCACGACGTGATCCTCTGCTACGTGCGGGGCGAGCGCTGGACTTGGAATCCCGTCTACACGGAGTACGACCCGGAGTACGTGCGGAACTTCTACCGGCACGAGGACGGGGACGGGCGACTCTACAAGGCGGACAACCTCACGGCGGCTCGACCGGGGGGAAACACCCGCTACGAGTGGCGCGTCAAGCGTCCGGCAGGGGGGGAGTGGGAAGCCGACCTCACGGACGAGTACAGGCGTCCGCGCGAGGGCTGGGAGTACCGGGGCATCCCGCCCTACAACGGTCGCTTCTGGGCCTACTCGCGGGACAACATGCGCCGGTTTGCGGAGGAGGGGCGGCTGGCGTACGCGGGATCGGGGATGCCCCGCTACCGGCGCTATCTAGACGAGATGCCAGGCGTGCCTCTACAGGACCTCTGGACCGACCTCCGGCCCATCGGCTCACGGGCGCGGGAGCGGGTGGGCTACCCGACGCAGAAGCCGCTCGCCCTCCTCGACCGCATCATCCGCGCCTCCTCGAATCCGGGCGACGTGGTGCTCGACCCCTTCTGTGGCTGCGCCACTGCCCTCGTAGCAGCCGAGAACCTCGAACGGGAGTGGGTAGGCATCGACATCAGCCCCAAGGCCGCAGAGCTCGTACAGGAGCGCCTGCGCGAGCCTCCCCCGCTCGGCATCGGGGCGCTCTTTCACGAGGGCTTCGTGACGACCCGGACGGACGTTCCCCGGCGCACGGACATCGACGCGCCGAAGAACTACCGCCAGAACGCGCACGTGCTCTACGGGGAGCAGGAGGGCTGCTGCGGCGGCTGCCGCACGCATTTCGAGTTCCGGCATCTGGAGGTCGATCACGTCGTCCCGCGCTCGCGGGGCGGGACGGATCACATCGAGAATCTGCAACTGCTGTGCTCGCACTGCAACCGGGTGAAGGGAGACCGCCCGCAGGAGTACCTGCTGGCGCAGCTCGCGGCCCGCTAGGGTACTACGGTATATAATCCCCCAACGAAAGGCCGCCGAGGTGCTCCAGAGGCAGCTCCGGTGCCGCGCTGAACGCCGCGGTGGTCCCGTTCGCAGGCAGCGAGCCCGACTGGCAGCCCTGGAAGACGTAGGTCTCCGGGCGCACCCCGAACTCCCGGATGGGCGCGTCCTCGCCCGCCTCCGAGACCGCCGTGACACGGTAGCGCACGAAGCAGTCCCGGGCGTGGAACCACTCGATCACGTGACCCGCCTCCACGGTGCCGAAGAGGCTCTGCGCCGGGGGGCCGTCCGCCGCGGCGGCGTTGACGCGCAGCGTGGCGGCGTCGCGGCGCAGTCCCTCGTAGGTGGTGATCACAGAGGCGCGCGGCTCCGTGTAGAACGTGTAGGTCCACTCCCCGTTCTCGTCGACCTCGATGACCACGCTGGCGGCGTCATGCCGCAATCCCTCGTAGGTCGTGATCTCCTGTGCGACCGGGGCGGTGAGGAAGGCATAGCTGCCCGGTTCGGTCGCCTCCCCCGCCGGGTCGAAGCGGTAGCGGAGCGGCGCTCGCGTCTCTCCCGTCGGCAGCGGGACCTCGATCGTGACGCCGCCCGCGTGGCAGCAGTCGTCGGGACCATCCCGGGCGTCGAGCGCCAGCGCGACGGTGCCGAGCGTGCGCCACGAGCCCGGCGAGCCCCGGGCGCTGACGTGGATGTCGCGCTCGTCCTCGACGTGCTGCCAGACGCGCACCTGCACCGTGAGCGGCGCCGCGCCGATTCGCCACTCGACGTCGATGGCGATGTCGCCGTAGCGGTAGCGTCCGCTCGAACTCACATCGTCGAGCGCCAGCGGGAGCATCGCAGGCGCGGGCCACGAGCCGTCCGCCGGGCGCGCGCCGACGCGGATATCGGCCGCATTCTCTGAGTGCTGCCAGACCCACACCTCCACCCGCACCGAGCCGGCGGCCTGCGCCGCGTCCGCAGTCATCGTGAGGAAAGCGACCACGACGGCGAGCAGACCCAGCGCGGCCAGCACGGGCCGGTGTCCCGCAATTCGGACTGAGGAGGCGCTGACGCCGATCAGTCGAGTCATGGCCCCTCACTCTGCGCCAGTCTCAGGCCTAGCTTTGCTCGCGCGCCGTGCGACCCGGCCCAACATATCAGCGATGAAGTTCGTTTTGTTGGATGGTCGCGCTGCCCCTGGTCGACGACGCTGGAGTACGCGAAGACGCCCGTCGTGTGGTCACAGGGCGGCGAAACGGGGTGGGCGCAGCGCCAGCGGGAGATGGACAAGCGTGAAGACGCAGCGAGCGCTGAGCGAGGAGCAGAAGCGGCTCCGCATCGAGGGCCTGCGCGCCCTCGCGCGCATCATCGCGCGGCGCGCGCTCGGCCACCACGGCCACGCTGTTAGCGGCTCGAAGGGGAGCGGTGGACATGCCGCCAACGGCGAGTCGCGCGGCAACCGGGAGCGCCCCCGGGGCGCGCGGACGTAAAGGGCCGACTCTCGAGAGGTGACCCGGGTACAGCACGTATGTACGCTGGATGGTGCATGGCGGGGCGAAGCGGTGGAACCGAGACTGGCCGACGCGATCGGCGACTACCTGCGCGCGCACATCGAGCGCCACGGCCGCAAGGACACGGCGGCGGCGTTCGGGCTCTCGCGCCACACGCTCTGGCGGTTCCTCGAACGCGGCCAGGCGGGCCGCGCGCTGCCGCGGGCCGTGCTCGAGCGCGTGGGGCCGGACCTCGACGCCGTCGACGCGGCCACGCATGTGCTGCTCGCACGCCCGCTCCCGGCTTACGAACGCGCGCCGCGGCGGGACTACCTGCCGAAGCGCCTCCGGGAGACGCTGCTCGACCTCTGCGCGACGCCGCTTGCAACCGTCTCCGAGCTCGCCAGCTTCACGCGCGAGCCCGCCTCCAGCCTGCGTGACCGCCTGACCACGCTGCGCCGGCGCGGCCTCGCCGACTGGAGACCGCACCGCCTCGCCGAGCTGGGCGAGCGCCCCCAGCGGCGCTGGTTCCCGACCGCCGAGGGCATAGACGCCGCCCGCGAGACGAGCGGGGACGGAGAGGACCTGCTGCGCACCGCACCGGTCTCGCGCCAGTGGTTCCGCCTGCTGGCCGAACGCCTCGACTCCATCGCCATCAGCTACCAGGTCGCCGCGCGCATCGCCGAGGCGGACCCCGAGGGCGGAGCCGTGCGCGTCGACCACTACCGCAGCGGTCCCTACGACGCGCTGGTGACGCTTGAGGGCGGGCGCACGCTGGGTCTGCTGCGGCAGGGTCCGCTGCTGACGCCCGCCAACCTGCGCTACCGCCTGCGCAGCATGACGCGGCTCGACTACCAGGAACGCCCGCGGCTCTCGCTGGTGCTGGCCCACTCCGACCAGGACGCGCGCCGCGCCCTGCGCGCGCTCGGGCACCCGACGGAGCACGACACGTCGTTCGTCGCGACCGCGGGTGCGGTACTCGAGCGAGAGGCGAGCGCGAAGGTCTGGCAGCAGTGCGGCGCGGGGGTCGAGAGGGCGACGAGGCTCACCCCGCACCTGAATCTGCCGGCGATACTCGGCTGGATGGGCGAGCGCGTCGCCGAGGAGCGGAGGCGCTGGCCCTCGTCCTCCGCAACTTCGTGCAGGGCATCAAGGTTGCGGGTGATGAGGCCACACTGACGTACACGATCCCGATGCCAGGCGTGGGCCCTGTGCTGATGGCCCGATGCGATTCTCGTTAGTAGCAGCCCGACCCTGTGCAGGGTTCCTCCTCGAGGCCGTCGGGCGGGACTCGTTCCGCACAGAGGGATGACAGGATGCAGGCCTCGTCCGTCACTGCCGCAAACTGGCGCTGCAGATCCTCTTCGCTCCCGCTGCCGAAGGAGATGAGGGCGCGGTCGATGTCAGTGATGTCCTGGAAGGCGAGCCCGTCAACCTTTACGCCGTTTAGGACGAAGGAGAGGTGCTCCGCTTGCGAGGTGCAGAACTGCTCGCCTTCAGGGGTGGTGAGGCACCTGTCCGACAGCTCGAAGCCTATAGAGGTGAAGAACTCGCGCCAGGTCGTCCCCTCGCGGTGGACATGCACGACGTGGGGGCGGGGCGGATGGATGTGGGCGTTGCCGCTCAGCTCCGCCCCCTCGGTCGAGAAGAAGCGGTCCTGGTCGAAGTCGTACCGCTCGCCACCGATGTAGAGCGCGAAGTCGGCGTGCCAGTGGACAGCCGACCGCAGCTCGCAGCCCGGGGTGCCCGGCTCGCAGACGACCGTCACGGGAGTGTCGTCGCCACTGTGCACGACGAGCAGCATCGCAAGCGCCACGGCCGCCCCAGTGAGCACGGCCACGATCGGTATCCAGACGCGGGGGGTGAGAACCATCGCTACAGCTGTCTCTCGCGGCTAGAGGTGATGCCCCTAAGCAGGTTCAGGAGCGTGGAGTCGAGATCGCGGTCTGGCTCGTCGCTCAAGGCGACATGCGCCAAGGCGCTCTTCAACTCCCGCCACTTCTCCTGTCTGTGGGTGCCAAGAGCGATGCGGTTCGCTGCCAACGCCGCGTCGAGCCACTCGTCATCGGCCGATAGCGACGCCGCGGTCAGGCTCGCATCCCGGGCTTGGAGGTCATTCACAGCCAAAGGCACGGTCACCGCCTTCGGGCTGCATCCCCCGGAATCCCCTGTGTTCATGGGCTCACGACAGGGTTCTGCATTTTGCAAACTGTCGTTATTCCCTGTACACGTCACATCGATGGCTACTATCTGTCCGTGACGGGACAGCTCGACGTGGGGCCGGATGGCCCGCTCGTAAAGCTCGTCGCCGAGACGGGCAGTCTCTTCAGCGGGGCGGTGCCTGGGCATCTCGCTCTTCTCCTGGTTCGGACTCCACGTGGAGAAGATAGCGCCCTCCGCAGGCCCGTCCAGTCTTCGTGCCCTCGTCGATCAGGACAACTCTCGGCTCGCCTTCCCAGAAGGAGTCAGTAAGAGCCCCGCCCGATCGCTAGTCGACCGGCCGTACGGAATCGATGATCTGGTCGAATAGGGCGCCTCCAGCGGGGGCAAGGCACTGTGCCCCTCAAAGCCGTCGCCGCCGGTAGTCCCTCGGATCGCGGCACGAATCGTAGGTGGCCTGGTCGATCGGCACCCAGGTAGTGCCAGGAACACCTCTCCTCGAAGAGCTTCCCGGCCCGAGGGGGAAAGCGGACTCGAAGACAAGGTCGCGTCCCTGTGAATGTGCGACCACTTTCGCGAGTCGTACGGCAGGCCCAAAGTCCCAGTCCTGACTCACGATGACGGCAGCGTCATACCTGCGTTCGTGGGTAGCCTGCACGAGGTCCAGCGCCAGGCTGACGTCCACGCCCTTCTCCTGGCCGGCTTCGTTGACCCTGCCCCGGTACACGTGGATGCCCGTGTTGCGGAGATGGCGGAGCTTGTTCGACCAGAAGCCGTGCCAGAAGGGCTGGGAGGAAGCGTTGGGAACGCCTGTGTAGAACCGGATCTCGGTCGTTGCCCGTCCGGGCACTCTCGCCACGAGGGCATCCGCTAGCGCCTTCACGTTGTAGCTTGGCCAGGCATAGGGCGATGTGGGGTCGGGCGGGGAGGGCGCCCAAGCCCTTCTCGCCAAGTGAAACAGATTCTGGCCGTCGATGAGAACGAGGGTGCGCATGGAAGAAAACACCCGCCCGGGGACGGGACCGAAGTCCCGGTCCAGCGGACGGGGAGTAGATGAACTCACAGTATCGAACTGGGGCGTTATTCGTCAATGATCGGGGACTTATAACCATAGCTTGCTCAGGCAACGCTGCTGTCGCGGATCGCCGCTGATCTGGCGGAAGGGGGTAGCGCATTGGTGGTTTCGCACGGAGGTAATCCAGAAGCAGCCGCGATAGGAAGCTGCCCGTCCGATGACTTCCACGCTTGGGGTGAACCGCTTAGGTATTTGGAGGGGATTCGCTATTCCTTTGGTGAGGGGCGGTGCGTCCAACTGCAGTTCCTTCGCCTGCCGCCGACTCACTATCGGTGAGGCGCCGATTGTGAGCAGCCTTGTCCCGGCGCTAGGCGCAACGCTCGCCGTTGCGGCCGCGAGGGACACGCGCCGAAGGATCTGAAGTCTTGTATCGGACAGTCTTCAACCCCATTGCAAACCGTCTTGACCCCGAGAGCGTGCACCAACACGCGCTGGATGCACTCAGGCTGTTTCACAGACTCCCTGGTGCAACTTCGACCCTTCGACGGTTTGCGAGTTTCTCTGCCCCAGCCACGAGAGTGGACTGCCTAGGGCTCCTCTTCAGGACGCCAGTCGGGCTGGCTGCCGACTTTGATAAGAACGGGGAAGTGGCCGCTGCCCTGTCGGCGCTAGGCTTCAGCCACGTGGAAATAGGTACGGTAACCCCTGAGCCGCAGACTGGGAACGACAGGCCGAGGATTGTACGAGTCGGCAGCCGCGATACGCTGCTTAACAGCCTAGGCTTCCCTAGCGTTGGGGCAAGGCAAGTGGCTCATAACCTTGGCCGCATGCAGACAGAAAGCGGCTCCTGCGTGCTGGGCGCTAACGTCGGTCCTAACCGAGTAAGCATGGCTTCTCCCGCTGCTATTGCGCGAGACTACGTGTCTTCGATGAAATACCTGAATCAACACGTTTCTTACTTCGCACTAAACATATCCTCCCCCAATACACCGGGCCTGACGGACCTACAGGATCCGGAAGTTGTTTTCCAGGGTCCAGTCAATTCGGTGAAAATGACCGCAAGCCTATCCTCGTAAAGCTAGGGCCTAACATTTCTCTGGATAAACTTACCGATCTAGCGGACCTGAAAGGCCTGGACTCGATCTTAGACGTTCGAGGTATTGATGCGGGCTGAGCCCCTCGGACCAGGGACGTAGGCACAGAAAATCCCATCCTTCTGGGATGGAAGTCTTCGCATCGTCTGGGGTCTCTTTCTTGCAGGATGCTGGAGCCCCAACGGAGTTGGGGAGAGAACGACCACGGCACCGCACCAGACGGTGTCTTCCGCCGGGTGCGAGTAGGGTCCACTGCGAGCGTGCGGTAGTTCAGGAACCCGCACCCGAGAGGGCTGCACCGCTGAGAGCTAGGCGAACGTCTGTGCTACGCTCTTCAGGCTGGCCGGTTAATCCCTTGGAGCAACAACCGGTGACCCCTACCGACGGACAAGGCCTGCGGCCTATCCCGATGCGGTCGTGAAGATTATGCTTAACGCCGCTCTCGCCGAGCGCTAAAGGCTCTCGTGGGAGGGATGTTGTATGCTGCGCGGCCTCCTCGCATTGCTGGCGGTGGTACCCGTTCTGCTGGCATTGTCGTGCGGTGACAACGAGAACAACGAACGAGCCACTCCGGCAGCCACACCGCTCGTCGCCCCGATGTCCACCGTCACGTCCGCGATAGCGGTCGCATCCGCCACCATGATTCCCTCGACGCCGAACCAGGTCTCTGCCGTCGCCACCGATCCGACCAGGCATGCTGGCAACCCCGCGGCCACCGCGTCGCCCGTCACGACCGCCGCCTCGGCAGCCGCCACCGTGTCTCCGACCGCCTTCCCCGGCGAGGGACGGCTGGTGGGGGACGACGGCCAGACGCAGGTGCGCCTGCGGGCGGGCCGCGGCGGTGCGTTCGCGATCACCGTTCCCGCCGGCGTCCGCCTGTGGGTGAGCGAGCCGTACTGCCTGCCCCGGCTCACGTGCATCAGTGTCGGCGAACCCGTGGGGCTGGTGCTGACCACGCTTCTCGACCTCCAGAGCGGCTCATTCCTGGTGCTCGCCCTCGAGCGCGTCTACCCCGAGTCCGGCGGCATGGGCGCCATTGAGGACGTTGGCGAAGAAGTCCTGCGCGTCGTCGTGCCGCCCGAGGGAAGCGCAGCGGTGCACGCGGTCTTCGACGAGATTGTGGCGTCGCTGACGCGGGTCGAGGAGGCCAGTTGGGCGGGGAGCTGGTAGGCGGCGTCTGTAGGGGGCGCTAGCGGGTGCCACGCCCCGACAGGTATCGCTCAGACCCGCGAGGCTTCCCTGCGTGTGGCATGCTGAGCGTGATGCGAACGTGGCTGAGTTGGGTCGCGGTGCTCGCGCTCTTGGCCGTCGCCGTCGGGGGTGCGGCTTGGAGCGCGCTCACCGGCAACGAGTGGAGGGTGGCCGTGCTCGCGGCCTACGCGGAGCGGGTCTGCGTCAATGACCAAGTACGCTGGGAGTTTGGGCAACGACCTGGGCATGAAGTGGTGGTGTTTTACCGCGAGTGGCCGACGGTGAACGAGGCCAGGCGCGATCTGCAGGCGCAGAAGTGGCGACTGCGCGCGCTCCCGCCGCCCGGCGGGCTAGGGCGCTTTCACGCCGCCGCCCTTGACGCCCTGCGAGAGGCGCTCGCCGAACTGGAGGTGGAGGCGGCAGCGGGCCCCGTTCGGGTCTACACGATCCCCATGGGAGGCCTGCCCCTCAGCTGGGGCCTCCGTGAAGCTTACTGGGACCTTCCCGAGGAAACCAGCGACCTGCTGGACGAGCACGGCTGCGTGATCTTGGCCCTGGTCGAGTGAGCGCTGCGCTGGTCGCGAGCTCACGCGATGTGACCGCCAGGGATGGGCGCGCTGACGGGAAAGCCCGAGGGTAGACTTCAGGGAGCCTGCTACACGATGGCCGGTCAGAGCGCCTACTTTCGTGACTACGGAAAGGTCGCCGGGCGCTTCTCCGCGCCCTCTGACTCGCCAGCGATACGCGCGTGTGAGGCTCGAACTGGCGGGCAAGGATGTCTGGGGCCGCCCTCAAGCGGCTTCGCAAGCGGGCCCCCTCGGGGACAGCCGCCCGCACCCGCGCGACAGGGGGCTGCGCGGGGGCGCAGGGCGATCATTACGCGTGCCGCTTGGGGGTCAAATTGGTATCGAACTCAGGAGGAATCGGCGCTACCGATGTCATGGAGACACGGCCACAAGCGCACCCTGCCAATCGAGCGCAACTGGGGCGAGTTGGCGACCCTGACCCCGCCGAGAGCGGATCAACTGCCTGCAAGTCAGGCCTCGCCTTGCCCTGCGCTCTCATCGTTTGGTCCGGGGCCGAGTTACCGGTTTTCCAATCAACACCAAACGCTGCGCTACTCGTGGGCCGTGACCCTACCTGCGCGAGGCGAGTAGAACGATTCGAGACTTGGAAGTGGGCGTCTGACGGCCACCCCGAAAGTGCGTCCGCACGCTGAATGTCGTCGTGATGCACTCGTCCAGTGGGTTGACCACCACCGTGCTTCCTTGGCGGCCTGTCGTGACCCATAGCCTCGACAGGGAGTCTGCGCACTAGCTACCGGGGGCTCTTGCGTTGCCGACCCACACGGCGATCCAGTCGTCAACAAGCGATACGACACGCGCTCTCACCGGCGGGACTGTGTGCAGCCGCCGGTCGATTTCGGTTCTGCACTCCAACAGTGCCGTTGTCATCTCCCGCCCGCGGTGCAGAGCTGCGAGCAGTGCGGGGATGATGAGTGCCTCATTCGGAGGGTGTCGAAGCCCGATCGCTGCGATCAGCGTCGATACCACTCGAAAGGCAGACTCCAAAGAGCACTCTGGACCCTCCAAGGTTGCGATTAACGCTCGGGACGCGTCGTCCGTCAGGTAACCGTTGGCCTCAAGCAGGCGATGGATGTCAGCGGCCTCGACCCGCACGAACCGGTAGTGCAGCTGAGCGAGGTGCGCGACGAACGCCGAGTACTGCTTGTCCGTCAGTTCGTCCGATCGGCGCAGCTCCAGAAGCACTGCCTGTGTGTTCACTGCCTTGGCACCGAACACGCTGGCAAGGGTGGCTAGCCCAAGGTCGTCCGAGACAAGAAGGGGTCGACCGTGCGGATCTTCGCCGCCCGCGAAGATCGCAGCCACGCCGGCGTGCCCCAGAGCGTCCGCAAACAGTTCGAGGGTTTCCGGATCGGCATCAAGGATGGGGTACGAGGGGATGGACTCGAACGACTCGGCGAGCTCCCGGAGCGATCGGGCAAACGCTGCTTGCTCGGCCCACTCATCGTCGGATAGTTCGACCCACGAGTACGAACCGTCGAGGTTCTTCCCCATCTGCCCCTGGGGCCGCCTTGGCAAGGTCGCCTCGTAGACCAGTTGCCGCAGTTCATCGACTACCGCCTGAGGCACGGTGATGCGGGGAAACCGGCGACGGATGTGCTCTACGAGCCCGAGTTCATGGATGGTAAGCAACGCCAACATGTCCAGCGCGATGTCGTTGGACTTGCAGAGCGCAATCCTCGCCCGGTCTGCCTCGGCCTCAGCACCGGCCCCGAACCGGATGCGAAGCCCCTCGCCTGCCGTGCACGCTTGCCACACCTCCGGAGCAGGGCGGCCGAGGTAGGCGCAGAGGAATGCGAACGGTACTTGATCGTCGCGGTACAGCTTCTGTAGCTCGCGAGCGAACCGTTCACGGTCATCGACGACGCTGAAGATGCTGGTCATATCATCCAGAGCCACCGGGACGCTCGCGATGTCGGTATTTCCGGGAAACCGCTCTGGGAACTGGGAGATAGTCTCCTGCCACGCACGGACGTACTTGCTCTGGATGTCGACGACCGCAACGGACAGCTCGCCGACGCCTTCCTGGAGCGGGACCGCATCGCCGCGACGGTGGCCCAGAAGCGCAACGGCAAGATCCTCGCCCGGGCGCAAGTCATGATCCGAGAGGCGCTCCTCACCCTCTTCGAGGATGAGCCACCACTCTTCGCCAGAGTCCCGCCGGAGCAGCACGGCGCATCCGGGCTCGACCGTCTCCGGGGTGTCCAACTCGTCTTCCTTGCTCATGAACAGGCCAAAGTAGCCAAGGTGTACTGATGCGTCGCCGATCCCATAACGCCTTGCCGCGTAAGCGTCCTTCAGGTACTCGGACTCGCCGAGGAGCCGCTTGAGTTGAGCCAGCCCGAGAAGGTCCTGAGGCTCGCTACGGAGTTCCGAGGGGTCGATGTCTCGGACGGTCGCCAGCGCCTTTTCTCGGTCACCGCACCAGAGCAGAGAATAAGCGAGCTTGAGTTGGTCCTGTGGGGTGGCGTCATCGCGTGAGCAGATGGCGGCCCAGCGGTCTGCCGCCGCGCTCACATCGCCGACGTAGTTCAGGATCTGAGCCTCGGTGTCCAGCGCGGACTTTGGAGGATGTGGATGCTGCTCGCGCATTGTCCGCGCCCAGTCGAGCGCCTCACGCAGCCGCTTGCCGTTCTGGAGGTTCCGGAGGAGTTCGGTCGCGCCGGGATGCACCACATCCCCGTCCACGATCTGCTCGTACGCGTCCGCCGCGTCGGAGTACCGCTCCTGCTGGCTGTAGAACGCGGCTAGCCCCAGCCTGACCTTAGTGCGGTCGGACTCGCCCGACCGCTGGATCGCTCGCAGGAAGGAAGCCTCGGCCGCAGCGCCCTCGCCGCGAAGCGCATGGCGCCGAGCGACAAGATGCAAGAGCCTCGGGTCTTCGGGCCGCCGCTGCAACGCCTCATTGAGGAGCGGTCCAACCGAGTCCTCACTACCGAGGGCGTATTCGGCCTCGCCGAGCAACTCGGCCTTGCCGATGTCATCCCATTCGCGCCGATGGAGCGTGAAGCTGCCGCGGAGGAGCGCCACCGCCCCCGGTTGGTCGCCCGACCAGAGCGTGGCTGCGGCATGGGGCACGAGAGCCTTCGCTCGCGTGCCGGGATCCTCAATAGAGTCGAACGTGGCGCGCGCCCCGGGAAAGTCGTTCCTTTCAAGCAAAATCAGACCCTCGTCATAGAGGCTGGTGGGATCGCCCGGGTGTCTCCGCAGGACAGCCTTGACATCGGCCATGGCCCCGGTGGTGTCTCCAACGAACAACCGCGCCCCAGCCCGGATGCTCCGGGCGTGCTGCACGCGAGCTTCCAAATCCGTGCCCTCCAGCAACGCGAGTGCCTTGGTCGCGCTCGCCTCGGCCGCACGGCACTCGGCGAGGGGCTGATCGGCAAAGCCAGACTGCACCTCGAGCATCTGGCACTCGGCCAGCACAATGTGCGTCTCGGGATCGTCAGCGTCGTGATCGACGAGCCAGCGGGCAAGCTCGATCGCCTCGCCGAAGCGCTGCTGTTCGGCCCGAATCCGGGTAAGCGCAAGGACGCATCGCGGATCATCCGCGGTCCACGCCTCAGCGGCGACGAACTCCTCCATCTGATCGACCTCGCTGGCCTTCCAGAGCGCCCCCAGTAGCACAGCGGCCGCGTGCGAATCTCGGGGTTCCAAATCGAGCGAGGTCCGCGCCAAGTCCATGGCGAGGCGCGGCTCGCCACGAAGCCCGGCCGCCACCGCAGCGTTCGCGAGCGCCGCTGCGTCGTCTGGCCGCAAGCGGTGGGCTTCCTCGAGGTACGCGCAGCCTTCCTCAACCGCTTCCGCGATGAGTGCGCAAGAGCCCAACAGCGTGAGCACACGATATTGAAGGTCGTCAGGGAGGTCCTCGGTCGTCTGCCTGACCAAGTCGAGGATTGCACGCGCCGAGGTCACCTTCCCGGACTCAAGGAGGCTGCGCGCCGAGTTGACCTGCACTGAGGCCTCACGGTGTTGGGAATCCGCTGAGACATCCCGGTCGGTCGGAACAGCTACCGTTGCCGCCGCAGCCGATCGGAACTCGGCGAGCAACTCATCCTTCGCTTGCTCGATCGCGTGCAGAGTCTCGGAGTGCTGTCGTTCCCCTCGACTCGCGAGCGCCGGGATGCCCTCTTCGCCCTCGTACAGCTTCGCCACGATATTGCGCAGGAACGCCGTGACTACCTGGCGAGCAACCTCGTCCCGCTCCTCGTCGTCTGGAAGATAGAAGTCGCCGACCTCAATGAACGACCGCACAAGTTCGTCTTCGAACCCGCGCTCGCCTGCCTGGAGCCGAGCAAACGCGGTGTCGAACGCAGCGCTTGCGATCCAGCGCTGGAGCGACGGCTTCAACTCCATCTCCGGGTACTGCTCGCAGGTCTCGTCGATCGCGGTGTCCGCAGCGCTGCGATTCTGGGCGAGGAGCGCACGCATGCCACCGCTCACGGCACTGCGCACAGCCACGCTGAGGAGGATTTCGCCAATCGCCATCAAGTCCACTGTCATCCTCACATTCGCGGTACGGCGACCGACACTCTCGAAAGACCCTGCACACGCGCCGCAGCGGGCGCGAGGAGTGAAAGAACCGGCTGGGGGAGACTGGGGCGCAGCTGTATATCCAAGGATACGCTCAGGGCGTGATCAGTAGAACCAGCTCAAGCCGCACGGCGACGAGTCGCTGCAACCAACCCCTTGGACGAGGTCGGCGGCGCGGCCTATCGTAGCCCGAGGAGTCCTGAAGGGACGGCTTGAGCCGCGTGAGCACCCTGAACATCAGCAGCTTCATCTGGGGCATCGCGGACGATGTGCTGCGGGATGTCTACGTCCGGGGCAAGTACCGCGATGTCATCCTACCCATGACGGTCATCCGACGGCTCGACGCGGTCCTTGAACCAACCAAGGACGACGTGCTCCGCATGAAGGAGCAACTCGACGCCGCCGGCATCACCAATCAGGACAGCGCGCTGCGGCAGGCGTCCGGTGAGGCCTTCTACAACACCTCGCCCTTCCGTCTCCGCGACCTCACATCGCGGGGGAGGCGGCAGCAGCTCCAGGCCGACTTCGAGGCGTACCTCGACGGCTTCTCGCCGAACGTCCAGGAGGTGCTCGAGAAGTTCCAGTTCCGCAACCAGATTCCCACGCTCGTCGAAGCTGACGCGCTGGGCTTCCTCCTAGAGAAGTTCCTCGACCCTTCCATCAACCTCAGCCCCCGCCCGGTACTGAACGGGGTGGGCTCTGTACGCCTGGAGGGCCTCGACAACCACAGCATGGGAACGGTCTTCGAGGAGCTCATCCGCCGCTTCAACGAAGAGAACAACGAGGAAGCTGGCGAGCACTTCACCCCGCGTGACGTGGTGCAGCTCATGGCGCGCCTCGTCTTCCTACCCGTGGCCGAGGAGGTCAAGTCGGGCACCTACCTGGTCTACGACGGCGCCTGCGGCACCGGCGGGATGCTGACAGTCGCCGAGGACACACTGACCCAGCTCGCGGCCGAGCACGGCAAGGAGGTCTCCGTCCATCTGTACGGGCAGGAGGTCAATCCTGAGACCTACGCCATCAGCAAGGCCGACCTCATCCTCAAGGGCGAGGGCGTCGAGGCCGACAACATGCAGTTCGGCTCCACCCTGTCGTCCGACGGGTTCCCCGCCCGCGAGTTCGATTTCATGCTCTCCAATCCGCCCTACGGCAAGAGCTGGAAGACCGACCTGCAGCGCATGGGCGGCAAGTCCGCCATCACGGACCCCCGCTTCGTCGTCGAGCACAACGGCGATCCCGACTACTCGCTGATCACCCGCTCCAGCGACGGCCAGATGATGTTCCTGGCCAACATGCTCAGCAAGATGAAGCGCGACACGCAGCTCGGCAGCCGCGTCGCCGAGGTGCACAACGGGAGTTCGCTCTTCACCGGAGACGCCGGACAGGGCGAGAGCAACATCCGGCGCTGGATCATCGAGAATGACTGGCTCGACGCGATCGTCGCCCTGCCACTCAACATGTTCTACAACACCGGCATCGCCACCTACATCTGGATCCTCAGCAACCGCAAGGCGGCGCGTCGACGCGGCCATGTGCAACTCATCGACGCGACGCCGTGGTACCGGCCCTTACGCCGGAACCTCGGGAGCAAGAACTGCGAACTCTCGGACGAGGACATCCAGCGCATCTGCGACACCTTCATCGCATTCGAGGAGACGGAGCAGTCGAAGATCTTCCCCAACGAGGCCTTCGGCTACTGGAAGGTCACCGTTGAACGGCCGCTGCGCCTTGCGGGCGCTGACCCGAACCGGGCTCATACCGCCAAGGAGATCAAAGCGCTGAAGGACGGCAACGAGCGCGCAGAGACCGCACCGCCGGTCATTAGGCGTGTTCACAAGCCGGGAGTCGAGCCCGACCCGCTGCGTGGCCTCTTCCCCGTCACCGTCGACGGCACGCCAGCTGTCGTCGAGCACGAGCCTGACGCCGACCTGCGCGATACCGAACAGGTGCCGCTGCTCCACGAGGGCGGCATCGATGCCTTCATGGAACGGGAGGTGCTCCCATACACGCCGGACGCCTGGTACATGCCGTCGAGCGTTAAGATCGGGTACGAGATCAGCTTCACCCGCTACTTCCACAAGCCCGAGCCGCTGCGCTCGCTTGATGAGATTCGCGCTGACATCCTGAGCATCGAGCAGGAAACGGATGGGCTGCTCGCAGAGATCGTAGGGTGATGGACCCATGATCACCGGCCTGAAGCCCTATCCGACAATGAAACCCTCAGGCGTCGAGAGTCTCGGTAGTGTTCCCGAGCACTGGGAGTGCCGCCGACTGAAGACAATCCTGCAGCCGGTTGACCGGAGGTCGGACACAGGGAAGGAGACACTCCTGTCGCTGCGCCGTGATCATGGCGTGGTGGTCTACGCCGAGCACTTCACACGTCCCCCGCAGGCCGCGTCCCTCGCAGGGTTCAAGTTGGTCGAAGTAGATGAGTTAGTGGTTAATCGCCTTCAGGCGAACAATGGCTTGATCTTTCGTTCAGGACTCGATGGCCTGATCAGTCCCGACTACTCTGTTTTCCGAAAGAAGCATCCGGTCCAGATGCGGTTCATCAGTGAGGTTTGTCGAACTTTCTACTATCGAGCCCAATTTCGGAAGGAGGCGACCGGCCTCGGAACCGGGACTGCAGGATTCCTGCGCCTCTACGACAATAGATTTCTTGAGACCCGAGTGCACTTGCCGCCGGTTCCAGAGCAGCAGGCCATCGGGCGCTACCTCGACCACGTGGACCGCCACATCCAGCTCTACGTCAGCGCCAAGCGGAGGCTCATCGAACTGCTGGAGGAGGAGCGGCAGGCAATCATCGCCCGGGCTGTCACGAGGGGTCTCGACCCCGATGTGCGTCTCGATCCCTCCCGCGTGGATTGGCTCGGCGACGTTCCCGAGCACTGGGAGGTCCGGCGGCTGAGGTCGCTTGCTTCAATCGGCACTGGCAGCCGTGACACCGCCAATCGTGTAGACGACGGTGAGTACCCTCTCTTCGTCCGCTCGCAACTTGTGGAACGAATCGACACGTGGGCCTTCGACGGGGAGGCTGTTCTGACTGCTGGCGATGGGGCAGGAGTCGGGAAGGTCTTTCACTACATCAACGGGAAGTTCGACTACCATCAACGAGTCTATAAATTCAGTGACTTTCGAGGACTGTCTGGGAAGTTCTTCTTCTTCTATTTCCGAGCGATGCTCCGGAACGAAGTCTTGCAAGGAACCGCAAAGGCGACCGTGGAGTCCTTGCGGCTCCCCATGTTGCAGAACTTCCCGGTGGCGCTCCCGCCGTTGGCCGAACAGGCCGCCATCGTTGAGTACCTGAACGAGACGGCGTCTCGCACTGACGCCGCCATCACCCGCACCCGACGGCAGATCGAGTTGATGGAGGAGTACCGGACACGGCTCGTCGCCGACGTGGTGACCGGTAAGCTGGATGTGCGCGAGGCGGCGGCGCGGTTGCCGGACGAGGAAGACGCGCCGGCGCTTGGCTCGAGGGCGCTCCTCCCGCTTCCTCGATGACGATGACGGCATTCCCGAAGAGCCAGCGGAGGACTTGGCAGTAGAGAGCGAGGTAAACGGCATGACGGATTGGGAGAACTGCCCGGCGGTTGAGAGCGTGCCCGGCAAGGTCAGTGGCGCCTCCATCTTCACGGGGACGAGGGTGCCTGTCTCGGCCCTGTTCGAGAACCTCGCGAGCGGGGCCACGGTGGAAGAGTTCCTTGACTGGTTCCCGGGCGTCGAGGAGTGGCAGGTGCGTGCTGTCCTCGATCACGAGGCCAAGGCCCTCCGGGTGCCCGCCTAGTCGTGAGGATCCTGTTCGATCAAGGCACGCCTGCTCCCCTCCGGCGGCACCTCGGCGACCACGAGATCGACACCGTGGCGGAGCGAGTCTGGTCCGAGCTGGGCAACGGAGACCTGATCGCGCGGGCGGAGGACGAGGGTTACGACGTCCTCGTCACCACCGACCAGAACATGCGCTACCAGCAGAACCTCGCTGGCCGACGGTTGTCCGTGGTTGTCCTGCTGTCGACGGCATGGCCGTACGTACGCCTGCGAACGGACGAGATTCGTACAGCCATCAATCAAGTGCGCCCGGGCGAGTTCAGGGAAGTCCCTATTCCGCGTGAGGGCTCAGCCTCCGATCTGCCGGGCTAGTCTCAATCAGCGAGGGGCGGAGCCACGCCCTATACTCAAAACGCAGTCCCTGTGAGCATGCGGCGATGAGGAACATCACAGTACCCGTCAAGGGTGTGCGAAGCCACCTGGTAGACCCGACTACCACGGGTGGCTACGGTGTTTTCACGGGGCGAGGCGGTTTCGTTGATCTGGGAATGGGATCTGAACAAGAACCGGGCCAACCTTCGGGACCACGGCATCGAGTTCGAGACCGCCATCCTCGTCTTCGGCGATCCGCTCGCCGCGACCGTCCCGGATCCGCACCGGGACGAAGAGCGATGGCGGACCATGGGAATGGCGGGGACAACGCTGATCATGGTCGTGCACACCTCTCCCGAAACCGACTCCGGGACCGGCGAGGAGGTCGGGCGAATCATCTCCGCGCGCAAGTTGACCCCGCGCGAGCGGCAACTCTATGAAGAAGAGCATGTCTGAGTTGACGCAGCGCCAGAGGGACCAACTCCAGGCCCTTGAGGCCCTCCCCGACGATCAGATCGATCTGTCGGACGCGCCCGAGACGCTCGACTGGTCGAACGCGGTTCGCGGCAAGTTCTACCGGCCGGGCGACGATCAGCGCGGCCGTCCCGCTCGCACGACAACTGACACGAGCGAGAAGGGGCTGGAGCGCCTCATTTGCGCAGCGCTGACGGGAGCGCCCTGCGACCCGCCAGAGGGCAGCGCGCTCCACGAGCGTCCGGCGAGCTACAACGCAGGCTGGATCTGCGGAGAGCCACGGGACTACGACCGCGAGTACTGCGTCGACCTTGTCCAGCTCGCCGCCTTTCTGCAGGCCACCCAGCCCGCCGCCGCGGAGTCCTTCGACCTCGAAACGGACGGCCCGGCGCGACGCAAGTTCCTGGCCCGGCTGCAGGGAGAGATCACGAAGCGCGGGACCGTCGACGTGCTGCGGAAGGGCGTGAGCCACGGACCGCACCGCATCGATCTGATGTACGGCTCCCCGTCGCCGGGGAACGAGGCCGCGCGGGTCCGGTACGGGCAGAACCGGTTCAGTGTCACGAGGCAACTCCGCTACAGCCGTGACGAGGCCCAGCTCGCTCTCGACCTGTGCCTCTTCGTCAACGGCTTGCCCGTCGCCACCTTCGAGTTGAAGAACAGCCTGACCAAGCAGACGGTCGCCGATGCCGTCGAGCAGTACAAGCGAGACCGTAACCCGCGGGAGAAGCTCTTCGAGCTCGGCCGCTGCCTCGTCCACTTCGCCGTGGACGACCACGAGGTGCAGTTTTGCAGCCAGCTGCAGGGCAAGGCGTCGTGGTTCCTGCCATTCAACCGTGGCTGGGACGGCGGCGCCGGCAACCCGTCCAACCCCAACGGCCTCAAGACCGACTACCTGTGGAAGCAGATCCTCACCCGTGACGGCCTCACCGACATCATCGAGAACTACGCCCAGATCGTGGAGACGAAGGACGAGAAGACCGGCCGCAAGAGGCGCGAGCAGCTGTGGCCGCGCTACCACCAGCTCGACGTGGTGCGGGAGCTGCTGGTCGACGCCTCGGAGCGTGGAGTCGGGCACCGATACCTCATCCAGCACTCGGCCGGCAGCGGCAAGTCAAACTCCATCGCCTGGCTGGCTCACCAACTGATCGGGCTGGAGCAAGACGGCGCCGACATCTTCGACTCGGTGATTGTCGTGACGGACCGGCGGATCCTCGACAGGCAGATACGCGACACCATCAGGCAGTTCGCACAGGTCGGCTCCGTCGTGGGCCACGCCCAGGACGCTGCCCATCTCCGCGCACTGCTCGAGGAGGGCAAGCGGATCGTCATCACCACGGTCCAGAAGTTCCCCTTCATCCTCGACGCGATGGGTGACGAGCACCGCGGGCGCAAGTTCGCGCTCATCATCGACGAGGCCCACTCCAGTCAGGGCGGACGGACATCGGCGTCGGTCTCCATGGCCCTCGGGAAGGCGGGCGTGGTGGACGAGGACGAGACAACCGAGGACACGATCAACCGGCTGATGGAGTCCAGGAAGCTGCTCCCCAACGCCAGCTACTTCGCCTTCACCGCCACGCCCAAGAACAAGACCCTGGAGATATTCGGCGACCCCGTGACCGAGGGCGCGAGGACCCGGCACGCGCCATTCCACTCCTACACCATGAAGCAGGCGATCCAGGAGGGATTCATCATTGATGTCCTCCGGAACTACACGCCCGTGGACAGCTACTACCGGCTGGTGAAGACGGTGGAAGGAGACCCCGAGTTCGACACCAAGCGGGCCGGGAAGAAGCTGCGCCGCTACGTCGAAGACAACGACCATGCAATCCGCCTGAAGGCCGAGATCATGGTGGACCACTTCCACGAGCAGGTGGCGGGCCTTCAGAGAATCGGAGGCCAGGCGCGAGCGATGGTCGTCACGAGCAGCGTTCAACGGGCCATCAGCTACTACGACGCGATCCGCAGCTATCTGATGGAGCGCAAGAGCCCGTACGGTGCCATCGTCGCCTTCTCGGGCGAGCACGAGTACGGAGGCGCGAAGGTCACGGAGGCGTCCCTCAACGGCTTCTCCTCGAACCTGATCGCCGAGAGGATTCGAGAGGAGCCATTCCGGTTCCTGGTCTGCGCCGACAAGTTCCAGACCGGCTACGACGAGCCGCTGCTGCACACGATGTACGTAGACAAGCAGCTCTCCGGTGTGAAGGCCGTGCAGACGCTGTCACGCCTCAACCGCGCCCACCCCCGGAAGCACGACGCCTTCGTGCTGGACTTCGCCAACGACGCCGACACAATCCAGACGGCTTTCGCCGACTACTACCGCACCACCATCCTCGCCGAGGAGACCGATCCGGATAGGCTGCACGACCTCAAGGCGGCCCTCGACGGTTATCAGGTCTACGCCCCCGAGCAGGTGGACGATCTGGTGGAACGGTATCTCTCGGGAGCGGAACGCGACCGGCTCGACCCGATCCTCGACGCTTGCGTCGCCGTCTACCGCGAGCAGCTGGACGAGGACGGTCAAGTCGACTTCAAGGGCAAGGCGAAGGCCTTCCTCCGAACCTACGACTTCCTGGCGGCCATCCTGCCGTACACGTACCCAGACTGGGAGAGGCTCTCGGTCTTCCTGACCTTCCTCGTACCCAAACTGCCCGCCCCAATCGAAGACGATCTCTCCAAGGGGATCCTCGACGCCATCGACATGGACAGCTACCGCGTCGAGAAGCAGGCGGTGCGGGACATCCAGTTGCCGGACGAGGATGCCGAAATTGGCCCTGTTCCGACCGAGGGCGGAGGCCAGAAGCCCGAGACGGAAATGGACCGGCTCTCCAACATCCTCAGAGAGTTCAACGACCGCTTCGGCAACATCGAGTGGAAGGACCACGACAAGATCGAGAAGGTGATCGCCGAGGAGTTGCCGAGGAAGGTCGCGGAGGACCGGGCGTATCAGAACGCGATGGCCAACTCCGACCGACAGAACGCCAGGATTGAGCACGACAAGGCCCTCGAGCGCGCCATGACTGACGTGCTCGCCGACCACACAGAGTTGTTCAAGCAGTTCAGCGACAACGAGTCGTTCCGCCGCTGGCTCTCCGAGATGGTGTTCGCTGTCACCTATTCGGGATCGCCCTCGCCCGCGAGCCCGGCGATTGCGACGTAGCGCGCCGACGATCTCGAGAGAGGCCACGAGCGCGCCACGAGCACTCAGCGGCGATGAACGGCCGCTATCGGTGCGACTAAAGCAGGGAATCCGTAAAGGGCCGTCCTGAACCCCGGCGACACGGGGCGTCCCGATGATGAGCCAGAGCATCTCCTTCCCCGCTCAACGAAGGCCGGGGTTCGAACCCCGGCGACACTGAATCTCCTTCGGATTCTGAGCTGGCCCCGGACTCGCTCAACGAAGGCCGGGGTTCGAACCCCGGCGACACACGCCGAGGACGACCCGCCCTACGTCATGGTCAAGCCCGCTCAACGAAGGCCGGGGTTCGAACCCCGGCGACACCAGATACTCGTCGTCGACCTCGGCGGCGTTTGGGTCCGCTCAACGAAGGCCGGGGTTCGAACCCCGGCGACACTGCTAATCCTAGCAGGGGAGGGACCGATAGCGAGGATTGCGCAGTATTGCCGCTCCGAGAGCCTTGAATAATGTGGAGTCCGGGCCGTTCATGCCCCTGATTCTACGTCAGATCACCGCTGACTCGGCGAATCACTGGACGTTCGCAGGCCGGTCAGAGCAGCCACGGCTGTCCGAGCTTCCGTCCCTGAGTTCGCCCGAGGCGCAGCGTCGCGTCGTCGATCTTGCCGGGGAAGCGGTAGACGATCACCGAGTCCCGCTCGTGGTCGATCACGTCCGCGACCTCGCCGATCATGCGGGCCAGCCGCGTCGCGGAAAGCCGGCACTCGAAGACCGAGAACTGCACGCGCTGACCGTACTTCTCGCACACGTCGGCGATCCGCCGGAGCCGCACGCCTCCGGCCCCTTCGGTGTCAGCGATGTCGTAGGTGATGAGGACGTCCATCGTTCACGGCAGCACGAACGGAGGATACGCCGGCAGGTCGCCGCGCAGGTGCCGTGCGAGCAACGTGGCCTGGACCGAGGGAAGCGCCCACCGCTCGACCGGCCGACCCAGGAGCTGATGGCGAATCTCCGTCTCCTTGTGCTGCTCCCATGCTTCGAGCAGCCGCGTTCGTCCGTCGCTGCTGAGGTAGACGCCGCCGCCCGGCGTGTGGTCGAAGTCGCCCGGGCCGATCTGTCGGCGGCGGACGAGGGTCACGACGAAGCGATCCGTCAGCGCCCGGAGCTCCTCGGCAAGGTCCAGCGCGAGCGACGGTCGTCCGGCGCGGGGGCGGTGGAAGAATCCCATCTGGTAGTCGAGGCCGACGCTCTCCGCAGCGCCGATGCACTCCGTCACAAGCATCCCGTAGCAGAAGCCGAGCAGGGCATTGACGGGATCCCGTGGTGGCCGGCGTGTCCTTCCCGAGAACTTGAGGTCGCTGGACGCCAAGGCTCGGGCGACCGCGCGGAAGTAGATCCTGGCCGCGTCGCCTTCGACGCCCCGTACGTGGTCGCCGGTCTCCGCTCCCGCCAGCCTGGCGATCCGCTCCCGGATCTGCTCGCCCCGGGCGGCGAGATCTTCCGCCGCGGCCGGGGCTTGCTCGTCCCGCGACCACCGACGGACGACCGTGCTGCTGTTCTGGAGCTTGGCCGCTACCACCGCCCGCGCCACATCCAGCGACCGCGCATCGTCCATCACCGCCTCGAACTGCGCCGTGCGCAGGTGCACGTTCCCGCTGGTCGGACCGTTGACGACGAATCGCATCGCTCCGCTCATCTGGAGCGCCGCGACGCGCACGCCGCGCCGGACGCACGCATCGAGCGCCTGCGTGGTGATCTGAGCGCCTCCCAGAACGACGAGGGCGTCGACCGCTTCGAGCGGAACGCGCTGGCTGCCCTCCGGTGAAGAGACGAGCAGCGATCCCCGGCGGTGCTGCACTCGTGCGCGGTGGTTCCTGACGTAGACGGTGTTCAGGTACCTCATCGGAAGACGACGTTCTCCATGTAGCGGTTCACCCGTCGCGGGGCGCTGGAGAGCTCCGGCAGGCAGTGGTGCAGGAGGTGGCACTGGGTGCAGCGCGCGTCGTTGGGCGCCTCGGGCAGCTTGAACGTCAGCAATTGGGTTCTAATCTCTTCGATGACCTCGATCACCTCCCGGCGCACCGCCTCGGTGAAGTCCACCTGCATGCGTCGTCGCGGTCCGCCGTACCACACGTACCCATGCGGTATCTCGACATCGAGCATCTCCTCGAGGCAGAGCGCCTGCGCGCACAGCTGCAGGTCCGCGGCGGCGCCGTGCCGAACGCCGGCCTTGTACTCGACGGGACATACCGCATCGCCCGCCACCTCGACGGCGTCGGCGCGACCCGACAGTCCCAACTCCTCCGACCAGAGGGGGATCGCCCTGAGCACCTGTTTCCCCCGCTCCTGGCGATGCTCTCCGCTATCGACCCGGCGGTGGGCGCGGTTCCCCCTGACGGTGTGGGCGTTGTCGCTCCACACGCCGTCGCAGTGGATGAGGGCGCACTGCCGCGGGCAATACACGAAGTGCTCGATCGCCGAGATCTGGACGACCGGTTCCGGGGTCATAGCCGCTCCGATCCGATCGCCCGTGTCGAGTCCGCCGAGCTTCTGCGCTCGAACTGGACGCTTCGCCACGCGGCGTGCACGCCGAGCCTTGCCCATCCGGCTTCTCGCTCTGGATTCCATGCGTCCAGGAGCGCATCGATGCCGTGGCGGTCGAGCGGCTGGCCCCACGCGGGCCAGTGAAAGCTGCGCCGCCCCCCGCTTCCGTCATACTCTCGCCAGCCTCGTTGCCGCGCGGATCGGTCGTGCTGCTTCTCGGCCCCTTGCCCCCGCACCGGAAGGAGGGCGAGACCGAAGAAGGCGAGCACCTCGACCGCTGGATCCACCCACCGGTCGGTCGCATCCTGTAGGGAACCAAGCCGCGTCTGGTCGAAGCCCAGTCCGTTGTCCTTCACGCGATCAGCCTGCCCCATCAGCGAGTCCCGGAGTCTCGCCCCAGGATCGTCCACGTGGCCATGGACCTTGAGCAGCCGCTGATGCAGCCACTTGACGGTTCCGGGTCCTGCGGGGTCAAACGGTGCGTGGGCGACCTCGCCGCGCTCGTCGACGGAGAGATCGGTCATCGTGGACGAGAGCGTCCACGAGTGCTCGTCGCTCCGAGCAGCGCGTGTCCGCGTCGCGAACGCCTCGACGGGCACCCTCCGCTGGAGCCTGGCGGCATCCCGCCAGTCCTCCGCGATCGGCAACTGGGACAGCGACTTCGCATCCGGCCATGACTCGACGAGCGCGGCCACCGGGTCGGCCTGCCCGGCCGAGAGCACCGCCACGGGCTCGGCATCGGTCGTCCAGCGCAACCGGATGCGCTCGTCGAGGACCGTGGCGCCCACCGCCGCGAGCCAGGCGTTGACCCACGATGCACGCCAGCCTGGGCACGCTACTTGGGTCATCGGGATGCATCCCGCGACGTGTCGCCGCCGGCGGACACTCTCCAGTCCGCCAGGCGCACGATCGCTTCCAGCAACGCCAACCCCCACGGACCGAAGCGCTCGTTGAGCCTCCTGAAGCGGCGCGGCTGGTCCCAGTCCACGCGGGCGAGGTCGGCGGGCGCGTCGACCGACACGCCGTCCACCACGGCAGACACGTTCACGGCCGTGCCGTCGTCGACTGGCGACAAGAGCGGCCGGCCCTTGCCGTGGTGGCTGACCACCAAGTGGAGAAGCAACTCACGGTGGTCGGGATCACTCCAGGCGGGGTGCTGTTCCAGCCATGAGCGTACGAGGCGGGCCGACAGGTCCTCGTGGCGGCCTCCTCGAGGCCATCCAGACGCGGCGCGGGTGACCTCCCAGCTATGGCGGGCCGTAGTCGACTTGGCCATAAGGGTGGCGTGCTCCCCCTTGGGATCGAGCCACCGCTGGAAGCGGAGGTCGGCCTTGCCGATGTCGTGCAGCGCTCCGGCGTGTCCCACGACCTCCGCCAGCGTCGCGGGAAGACCGATGCAGACCGCGATGCTATGCGCGAAGGCTCCGACCGCCCGGCCGTGCTCGTCCAGCTGGACCGCTTCAAGAGTCAGCGACATCTCGTCGTCTTCGCTGCCGAAGTCGCTGGTGGGGCGCTGGGACTCCGGCGCCACGACCCGCAGCCGGGCGACTTCGCGTCGCGGACGTTCAACGGCTTGACGCAGTGCTTCGGTGAACCCGACCCACTCCCCGTCATCCCATCCGGGCGGCGATTCGGCAGCCCGGAGCGCAGCCACGACCTCCTCCACGGCTTCGTCGCGCTCGGACTGATCGATCTCGTCCTGCTCATCCTCCCCGAGCGCGATCTCCAGCTGTGGCCCCACGTCGACGCCGCACAGCCGCCCGATCGCCTTCGCGTCGAGCGGCAAGCCCTGTCCCACCAGAGATGCGTCCACGACCGGCTCGGATGCGGCCGGGTTCCACCCGAAGCGATCCAGCAGGCCGCGGTCGGCGGGGAGGACGATCTGGTCACCCGGACGCAGGTCCGCGGCGCTGGTCGGCTCCACCGTCATGCCGTCGGGCGCGAGCCGGTGCACGGCTTCGTCGTCCTGCAATGCCTCCCGCACTTCGCGTATCGGGACGTCCAAGGCTTCACGATCGCTGGCTCGCGGCCACAGCCGCTGGCCCTCGTCCGGTACGTGGACGCGCCAGATGAGGGACACCGAGTACTCGGCCCCCTGGATGCCGCTGAAGTAGGGCTCCACGGGGGCTTCCCCGTCGGGCCGGGTGGTGGTCTTCGTCCACTCCCACAGAATCCCCGGCAGCACCTCCGGCGCCCGGCCGGGATCGTCGCCCGGCGCACCCAGCACCTCGGCCACGCGCGCGGGCGGGAGGTTCACTGTGCGGTCGTCCTCGTCGGCGCATGCGCTCTCCAGGCGCTGTAGCACCTGTGCGGGCTCCTCGCCGTAGACGGGCCAGGACGCGGGCTCCTGCCCGCGGCTCGCCCTGCCTCGCCGCTTCGGAGGCGGTGCATGCACGTACACCGCCCGCGCGTGCGAATGATGTCCGAGGCGGTTCAGTCTCCCTAGCCGCTGCGTGAGCGCGCGCACGCCGCACGCCTCCGTGACGAGGTACTCCGCATCGAGGTCCGCGCCGACCTCGATGGTCTGCGTCGCGACCACGACGAGGTGCCGCTCGCGGGCGCGGTCCGCAGGGCGCGTCGCAGCCATGCCGGTAGCGGGATCGAGGAGGGATGCCCGGATCCGTTCAGCCTCCCGCTCGCGGTTGAGCCCGGTCAGCAACAGCAGCTCGGCGTCTTTCACCTCCCGGTGCAGGCGTTCGAACGCGTCCCGCGCCGTCTTCGGGGTGTTGGCGAAGACCAGGCAGGACGCAGGTTGCGGGGCCTGCGCCAGCAGGTCGCGCGCCGCTTCCGCGAGGAGCCGGGCGGTGTCGCCCTGCTCGAACGTGCGAACCTCCAGCGGCTTCACGGCGTGCAGCCGCCGCTTGATGGTGGAGTTCGCCAGGTCATCCTCGTCGAGGTCGAACCGCTCGCCGGTTGGGTCGCCGGTCGCTGTGAGGGCCGTGATGCTCGCGCGCGAACGGAACTCTCCGAGCAGGGCCTCCGCGCCAGGTGTGCACTCGGCGAGTGCATCGATCAACGTCCGCAGGTGTGGGGCCAGATGCGCTTCGTCCAGGAGAATCAAGCTGTCGGTTCCCGCCATCGCGGCGTCTATCGGACGCAGCGAACGCGTCGACCCGTAGCCCCGGAACAGGAGCCGTGAGCCGTACATCGGCAACGTGCACAGGATGACCGTGGGCTGCGAGGATCAGCGGGCGTCCGCGACGCGACCCCGCCGCGCAGCCGAATCACATCGAGCGGTGGCGCGCCTGGATCGGCGGAGAGGGAGCGGAGGCGCTCGGCGACCGCAGCGACGACCTCGCGAGCCTCGCCTGTGAGTCCGCTCGCATCGGGCTCCCGGAGCATTCGCGCGAGCCGCTCCTCCGCATGCTCATGCGTCGAGTCCACCAGCAGGCGGCGATTCACGACCCACCAGATGCGGGTCGGCGCGGTCCTCCGCTGAGGGTCTCGGTCCGCCTGCGTGGCGAGCCACCACACCGCGATGTCCAGGCACGCGGTCTTGCCGAGTCCGGTTGGAACGCCCACCTGCTCAGGCCATCTGTCCGTCTCGGCGACCTGCTGGGCCAGCCGCGCCTGCCACGGGAAAGGCGCGCGCCCGTGGATGGCCCGGTAGAAGTCGGCGAAGCTCGGTGCGGGAGCCGTCATCGTTCCAGCGCTCTGTGTTCGCCGGTCAAGCCCGGCCATCGAGTGGGACGCAGAGTCCGAACCCGCGCTGCCGCCCGGAGCCGATCACGACCGGTCCCGGAATCGCTTGCTCGAACCGCAGCTTCACATGGGAGTAGGGAAGCGCTGGCCTGCCGGGCCTGTTCACCTCCACAGGCGCGAGGTCGATCGCCCCGGCAACGAGGGGCGTGCGCGCCGACCGGAAGGCGACGGGCGCAGGGAGCCCCGCGTGCTCGCACCAGCGGGCGATCTCGGCGAGGTCGAGTCGGCGACGGCGCTCGTGGATCGCCGGTACAGCGGTCGCCCAGCCGTGTGACGCTCGCAGCCACCGGTCCGGGTGGGCGGCCACGGGACGCTCTTCGTCGTCTCGGGGGACCACCGCGACGTCGACCCCGCGACCCCTGAGCCGCCGGACCGAGAACGCCGCGTCGCGGGCCATACGTCGCACCGTCGCGTCACAGCCTGGGGGCAGCCACAGCGCCAGGCCGTGGATGCGCCCCCGCGACCGCTGGAAGCCGACATCGGGGAGCGCGAGGTAGCGGGCGAGCTCGTAGCCTATGCCGCTGAACCCATGCCCGTGGAGCACTGCCGGAGGCTCCCCGTACAGCTCCTGGTACCGGCTGAGTACGGCCGCCTTGAAGGCCGTGGTCAGCGCCGACACGTGCCGGCCGGAGACAGCCGTATCGAGGCGCAGCCACGACACTACCTCGCCGTAATCCTGCTGCTCTTCCAGCAGCGGTGAGCGGTACGCGACGGGATGTCTGAGCGCCGGAGACTGCGACCGGCCGGCGGATGCGCCTCGCTCGGTCCATTGCCTGTGGAGGCGGTCCCAGCGGGCGAGATCGCCCTCCTGGGTCACGTTGATCAGGCTGCCGCCCCCACGATCGGGAACGAACGCTCCGGCCTCCGCTGGAGGTGTCAGCTGTTCCGTCGCGACGCGCGTGCGCACCGGCGAGTCTGCGGAGCCGAGGTACCCCACACGCGCGGCGCGGAGTCGAAGCGCTTCAAGGGTCGTGGCTTCCGGCGGCGTCACGTCCCACTCGTAGACCACACGAGCCGAGCGCGGGGCAACGCGCACGCCTGCGCGGTTGGCCGCGCCCGAGCGGCCCACGTACTCCTGGTGCGTTCCCTTCGCCGGGGCGCCACCATGCTGGACGACAAACCTCGGCCGCAGGGGCTGGTGGACCGGGTCCGGGTCGGCATGGATGACCGGCGGCGGCAACCGTTCGAACCACTCCAGCTCCGCGCCGTCGGTGACTCTGCACGCGTCTCCCGTCCCGTCGGCGGCCACCAATGCCGCGAAGAGGCGCGAGGGCGACGGCGGCCACTCACCGTGTCGGAGCTGGCCCGTGTTGGCGGTACCGTCGGGGTCGCCGCGAAACGTGCCGTGCAGGAACTCGACCGAGACCGAGAACATCAGTCGCCGAGAGGGGGCCAGGTCGAGCGGATCGCCTTCGCCAGGGCGCCGCCGGGCCGCAACACCGTCGGCGGCTGCCCCCAGCCATCGAGCGGCACTTCGACCGACTCAGCGTGCGTCCTGGCGGTCGCCAGCAGGTCGCGCGTTGCGCTGGCGCCGCCGATGTCGCACGTCTCGTCCCCGGTGCTTCCGAGCCACGTCACGGTCGTCGCGGCCGGGCGCAGGTCGGCGCCGGAGCGGAGCGCAAAAGCGTGGCCGAAGGCGAGCTGGTGCGCGTGGAGCCCGAGGGCGACGAGGAGCGCTCGCGCTGCCGCATCCCGCTCCCGTGACGCATCGCGCCCGAGACTCACGCGCCGGAGCTGGGCGAACGATACGGTTGCTCGCTGCGTCACGCGCTGGAACGAGACAGCCGACGCGGCCGCATCGGTCCCCATGAACGGCACTTGGCCATGACCGAGTTCGGAGAGCCTGTCCCTCTTGCCCCCCTCGACTTTCTCCGCCCCGCCGATGTCCCACAGGGTGCGATCGTCCGGGTTCGACGTGACCACCTCGTCGGTGTTCAGGTTCAGGGGGTCGCCCTTCAGCCCCAGGACTCTGGTCTCCGTCGACGCCGGCTGCCATCCGATGATCTCCGACACCCAGGCGCGGGCGTGCTTGTGATTGTGGCGCTTCCTGCCCAGGTGGGACTGCCAGAATCCGTACAGCAGCGCCTGCGGGAACCACGACATCAGCGGTCCGCACTCCTGCGCGGTGGCGCCGAAGATGGCCTGCCCCTCGGGGGTCTTGATGAAGTCCGCGTCACCCAGCTTGGCGTCACGGAGATACGCGTCCGCATTCCGGTGCGGGAAGTCGAGGCTCGACAGCGACCGAGGCAAGTGCGCGGGCAGGTTGCCCAGTTCCGACAAGTCCAGCACGAACTCGGGCAGCGAACTCGCCTCGCGGTCGCGCCGCAGGGCCTGCTCGAGGCGGTTGGCCTGGGAAGGCACGTTGTCGATCACGATTACGGGAGTGGCCTCCTCATCGCCGGGAGACGCCCAGCGGCGGTCCAACTGGTAGTTCCCGCCCTCGTAGACCGCGGGCTTCACCAAGCCGCCAGCCCCAGACAGGGGCTCAAGGTCGGCGTCAATCCGGATACCGTCATCAAACGAGTCGTCTGCGCAGGCGGACAGCAGGCGTTCGAGATCGATCTTCGCACTCACACTCAGGGCCTTTCACGCTGGGCGAACGCAGTATACGGCCCGGCCTTCGACGGCGGGCGCGCGGCGATTGTCGATGGCGCAGTCCTCACTGCGCGCGGATGTGGCAGGTACCGCCTGCGTTGGCGTCCTTCGCCCGGGCGGTGCCTGCCGAGGCCCGCTTATCTCCGCCAGCGTCCAAGCGTGAGCACGAGCCGCACCCAGCGCCAGAACAGCGCGTGCGCCAGTTCCCACCGGGCGCCAACCAGGGACGCCTTCGCCCGGAGCAACTCGTCGCGCCGGCGGGTCTCGTCCCAGGGGTACGTCCACGGCGGGAGCGTCAACTCGTGGTCGCCGATCAGGAGGAGCTCGAGCTCGCACATGCGGACCCCGCCCCTGGCGCGCTCCACGCGGCTCGAGCCGTGACTGAGAAAGGCCGCGCGCGCCTGTCGCCACTCGACGACGAGCGGCGCGGCCTCCGCATAGTCGAACTCCTCATCCGGCACGGGATCCACGGTCACGACCTCGGGGTGACCGAGCGGGAGCCCGCCGACACGTCGCGGGCGGCCGATGACCGCCTGTGGCGCGCCCGCCGCAGCGGGCGTCGCGTCCGGCTTCCGCTCCCCCGGTCCTTCAGGTTCGTCCTCGGGGTCGCGCGCAGGCAGCGCGTCGCGCAGCTCCTCGGAGTCGCCCGCGACCTTCGCCGACCGCGCTCCCACCTCGCGGGCGAGCATCAACAGGCCGGCCTCCAGCTCATCCTGACGCCGCTCGAGTGCGTCCAGCCGCCGCGTCACGGGTTCCGCCATCGCCCCACCGGCCTCGAACTGGCGGAGCTTCAGCGCGTCCTCCATGCGACGGGTGAGCGTGTTCGTCTCGATGGCGCGCGTCACCGTGCGGTAGGTCACGCCCAGCGCGTCCGCTGCCTTCACCGGTCCGACGCGGTCCACCAGTTCCCGCAGCGACGCCAGCAGCTGCCGCTCATCGTCGCCTGGGGAGGTCTGGCTCGTGGCGCCGGCCCCCCGACCTTCAGTGTTCACGTCTGTCGTCTCCTCGCCGACGGTCTCGGGCCTGCCGCCGGCCACCAATTGGCGATTGCCTTTTGTCAATGTGCCCTCTTTTCCCGCTGGAACGGGGCCTACACGCTGAATCTTCACGATTGCCTTCCTGTAGGGGCCGTTTTCCGTTGTACCGCAAGGGTTCTCGAACCTGATTGCCTTTCTGCAACCAGCCTCTTTTCCCTGTACAGCCCACTGACATGTAAACCCACCCGGCGCGGGAACACAGTCCCCTGCAGGGGACTTCATCGGTGATATGTTCGCCGCCGCTTACCGCGGGCCGATGTCGCCTGCGCCGATGTGTCCCGTTGACCCATTTCCCGGGGTTTCTGACCCATCGGCGCGCGTCCGCAGGTGCGCCCGTTGACCCAAATCGCGGGGTTTCTGACCCATCGGAGTGGAACGCGCTATGGACAATGACTTCCCGCCCGTCACGTCCTGTAGGGGCCGTTTTCCGTTGGAAACACTGGGGTTCCCGGCCCTGCCCCATGCCGTTACCAACGTCATTTCTCCTTACACGGCTGCCACATCGAACGCTCGATTTCCCGCTCATGTCGCAAAAGCGGTCACGCATGGCCCCCGTTACGAGGCATTCCGCCGCGCCGTCGCGCTCCACAGACTCGATCCCTGGACATGGGCGGCGACGGGCGAACAAGTGCCGATCACTGCATCGATGCAGTGTCTTTCACGGGATTACGTCCGGCGCTCCCGCCCACCACGCTCTGCCCGTGGAAACGGGCCTACGAGGTCGGACGAGATGGAATCGGCGAAGCAGCGGGAGCGCACGAGACCCGGCCACCAGGGTGGCCGGGAGCCGCGCGTCGTGCGTATCGAGTACCGGTCCGTCCCCGACGCCGAACGGCGGCTCCGCCGGCTCGCCGCGATCCTGCTCGACCACGCGACCCGCGCCGCATCCCAGGCGGGCGACGGGGAGCGCCCGGAGGTCCGGTAGGGAGAAGGGGAGCGGGCCTTTGACCGCCTCGCCGCAGCCCCGCTACGCTGAAGGGACGAGGTGGCCCGGCGGCGCGTCCACGCCCCGGGCCGTGACGCCGCCTGACCGAACAGGTGACGCGAGCCGCATGCTACCGCTCGCGGACCCGCCCCGGCAGGTGGCGGGTCGTTCCGTCTCTGGGAGGAGCAAAGCCATGCCGCGAACGAACACCAGCAGCCAGCCCGGAGCCCCTCGCGCCGCCATCTACGCGCGCGTCTCCGACAAGAGCCAGGCGGAGGACGACAAGACCTCCCTCGCCGAGCAGCTTGGCGACATGGAGGCCTACTGCCCGGCGCGCGCTGGCACGCGACGCAGATCAACCGCATCCTCCGCAACGAGGCCTACCGGGGCACCTGGTGGTACGGCAAGGCCCGCCACACGGCCACCGACGCCGGTACGCGCGTCCACGCCCAGCCCCGCGACGCCTGGATCGGCGTCCCCTTCCCGCCGCTCGTCGACGAGGAGACGTGGGAGCGGGCGAAGACGCTGCGCGGGCGGCGGCTGACCCGGTCGCCGCGCAACACGAAGACCTTCCACCTGCTCCAGCACCTCGTACCGGCGCTTCTTCGCGGACGTGCAGATGTACACGACGGGCCCGGGCGTCGACCCGCAGGAGTACCTCTCGGCGCAGCGCTGCGACCACATCGCGGAACGCGACAACAACTGGTCCCACGGCAACGTCGCGCGCTGGTGCAGCGCGGAGTACGACCGTCTGTACGGGGAGCTCGCGCGGGCGACGGACGGGGAGGAGCGGGCTGCGCTCGTCAAGCGGCTGAACGACCTGCTCGTGCAGGGCTACGCCGCCATCCCGCTCGTGCACCGCGGGTCGGTGTCGGCGCAGGTCGACACGCTGCGCGGCGTGCGTCCGAACGCCTGGGACAGCGACCTCTGGAACATCGCCGAGTGGCGCCGCTGAGGGGTCTCGCCGCACGGCTCCCGATTCGCCGTTCCCACGCTCGCGGGCGTGCAGCATGCGCCGTCCTGGAGCTGCGTGCGGACAGGACCTGTGACGCAGCGCGATACTCAACGTGATGCACGCGGCGGCGAGACCGTAGTGGGCTCGCATGCTCAGGGGTCCGAATCCGGACAAGCGCGCGCCGCCGGGTGATCTCGCGCTCGCGATGGAGCGCGGGTTCCGGATCGCCCCAGAAGACTGCCAATGCGGATGTGGCTCGCGGACCTGCTGATGCTGAGTGGCGCCTGTGCCGTCGTGGCCGGCAGTCCGTTCGGCCTGGCGTGGTACCTCGTACCGCCGCTGATATTCTGCGGCATCGGCACGGCACTTCTCGGACTGGCGCTCGCTCCGGGATGGTGGCGAGCCGCCGTCTGCGTCGGCATCGCCGCCTCGTGGACGCAGGTGGGCCTCGTGATCCTGATCGCCGTCGGCTTCGCGAAGTTCGTGTGGCCGCGACGGTGAGTGGCCGACCGCCCGGTCGGGAAACTCGTTCAGAGCCTCGCGCCGCACGGCGCCGGACCCTACCGCATGGTCTCGTTCCGGCCCGGCGAGGGCGTCAGCCAAGACACCCCCGTCCTCCGCCAGCGGCTGAACTATCGCCTCACCAAGGCCGCCCCTGCCGCGAGACTGGCGAGCACACCCGCGATGATCCCCGTGACGACCGAGGGGGGATCCGCGATCAGCTCGCCCACGAGGCCGACGACGGCCCCCACCACCACGCCAGCGCCCACCGCCGTGAACAGCCCGCTCACTCGCTTGCCCATGGGGTCCCTCCCTCATTCGTCCCGGACCGGGGAACCACGGCCCGAACCTTACGCCGCCCGCGGCGACATGTGGAAGGCGGCAGGTTCCAAGTCGATCCGCCACAGGGGTGAGGGCAGCATGGTTCCTCGCGGTGGAACATGCGAGCCGGAGAAGATGTCTGGGTGCGCCGGTGGGCGCTTGCTCTGCACTGCCTGCGCCCGCAGCAGCCCTCGCCTCCGCCTTCACCTCGCGGCCCGACAGGGTGCGCGCTACACTCGCCCCAGACCTGCGGAGGAGCATCATGGCTGCGCATCCCACAGGCACGGAGTCGGGCGGGCGGAGACCGCTCGGCCGCATCGCTGCACTGCTATTCACCGCCCTCCTGACCGCGATCATCGCTATCGGCGTCACGACCGCAGCGGCCCAGTCCGACCCAACCGCGCAGGCACGGCCGCAGGTCGTTGCGGGACTCCACCCCGGCGAGGTCATCGTGACCTGGAACGCTGTTGAGGACGCGGACTACTACCGCATCGGCTGGGTCTCCCGAGCCGACCATGAGGCTGCCGTGGCGACCGGCGAGGACTGGCGTGCGGCGTTCACCTCGGTGAGCGTGGCCAACGACGGCCAGACCTCGCACACCGTCAGGCGGCTGACGCCGGGCGCGTCGTACTGGTTCATCGTCGGCAGCAGCGAACAGCGCTACGGCGAGCCCCGGTGGTCGTCATGGTCCGAGCTGGCGACGCTGCCCGGAGGACCGGCGGCGTGCGCCAGCGACCGTGACGCGCTGCAGGCGCTCTACGAGGCGACCGACGGCCCCAACTGGCGGATCAGCCTCAACTGGCTCAGCGATACCGCCCCCATCGACGAGTGGTTCGGCGTCTCCACGGACAGTGACGGCTGCGTGCTCGTGCTGAACCTGGACAACAACGACCTGGCCGGGACGATTCCCGCGCAGTTGGCCGGGCTCTCGAGGCTGCGCGCCCTGCACCTCGGGAACAACGACCTGGCCGGGACGATACCGCCGGAGCTGGCCGGAGTGGGCGACCTGCGCGTGCTCCGGCTGGCGGACAACGAGCTCAGCGGCGAGATCCCGGGAGAATTGGGCGGCATGGCCAGGCTCAACGTGCTGGACCTCGACGGCAACGAGCTGACCGGCGAGATTCCCATCGCCCTGACCGGGCTGTCCGAGCTGCGGGTCCTGTCGCTCAACCGCAATATGCTGAGCGGTCCGATCCCCGTCGAGCTCGGCGCCATGACCAACCTGACCAACCTGGAGTTGTGGCGGAACGAGCTGACCGGCACGCTCCCGGTGGAGCTGGGGAACCTCGTCAACCTCAGAGTCCTCGATGTCGACGAGAACGAGCTGACCGGAACGATCCCGGGCGCGCTGGGAAAGCTCACGGACCTGAAGTCCCTGTGGCTGAGGCAGAACCAGTTCACCGGTGAGATTCCCGTCGAGTTGAACAACCTGTCCAACCTGGTCGTGCTTGGGCTGGACGGGAACCGTCTCAGCGGCGAGATTCCGCGGGCGTTCGGCAGCTTCGCCCGGCTGGAGCGCCTCTATCTCTCCGACAATGACCTGACCGGCGAGATTCCCCCGGAGCTGGGCAACCTCTCCGAGCTGGAACTGCTGTATCTCCACGGTAACCGCCTGACCGGAGGCATACCGGAGGAGTTGGGCAGCCTCCGGAACCTCAAGCGGCTGTACCTCAACCGGAACCGGCTGTCTGGCGAGATTCCGGCCGAGTTGGGCGGCCTCGCCAGCCTCGAGTACCTGATCCTGTACCAGAACATGCTGACCGGCGAGATTCCGGCGGAACTGGGCGACCTCGCGGAGCTGACGTTCCTAGGCTTGACCCGCAACGAGTTGAGCGGCCCGATCCCGCCGGAGTTGGGCAACCTGGCCAACCTTGAGCAGTTGCGGCTGGACGAGAACCGGTTGGGTGGCGAGATTCCGCCCGCGCTGGGCAACCTGCTCAAGCTGGAGCAACTGCACCTGGACGGCAATCGGCTGAGCGGCGAGATCCCCGCCGACCTGATCGGCCTGCCCGACCTGGCGCTGCTGTATCTCTCCGGCAACGAGATGGCCGGATGCATTCCGGCTGCGCTCCTGGACATCGCCGACAACGACCTGGACGAGCTTGGCCTGGAGGCGTGCCAGTAGGGTCGCGCCGCAGCGGGTTCCCGCCGGGATCGAAGCTGATTCTGCACGTCTCCACAGATGCGAGGCGGTGGAGACGTGCAGGGGCCGGGCAGGGTGGGGGCGTCACGCATCGCTGCGCGGCCCCGCACAGGCTGACAGCCAGTCCCGGCGCTCCGGCTGTCAGGTGTGAGCGTCAGCTCCCGTCCGGGACGAGCTCGCGCTCGCCCCGCAGGACGCCGACGCCGATGACGAGGAGCGCGAGCGCCGCGATGAAGATGACGATGTTGCTCGTGGCCACGAAGGCCGCAGGCGCGACCTCGGCCTGCTGGCCGATGACCGCGTTGAGCAGTCCCGCCACTCCAGCCAGGCAGAACACCCAGCAGGCCGCGGCGTAGCTGTTCAGGGCGCCGAAGCGCCTGGCGAGCGCGAGCCCGAGGACGACGCCGCTCACCGAGGACACCACGGCAAACGCGTAGTGGAGGCCTCCGCTGGTGGCTTGCAGCATGACGAGGTAGTCGTTGATCTGCGCCGCGCTGGCGGCGACGCCGTCGACCTCGATGTCGCCCTGGTGCTGGGCGATCGCGACGAGCATGTGCCGCATCCCCATCGTCAGGATGTAGATGCCGTAGTGGAAGAGGTTGAGCAGGATGCCGAAGCGCAGCAGGGCGTCGCCGGAGTCGCTGAGGCGCCAGAACCAGAAGAGGCCGTAGGAGATCGCCAGGCACGCGATGATCACGGCGAAGAAGACCGCGTGGGAGAGGTTGTCGTTCTCGACCATGGCGTCGATCGTGGACTGGAAGTCCAGCGAACTGGTGGCATCGACCACCCAGCCTCCCGGATACAGGATGAGCGCGATCAAGAGGAGCGCGAGTCCTCCGACGATCGCCCAGCCAGCCGTCTTGTTCCCCGAAAAGGTCATACTCGTCATGTTCGTCCATACTCCTTCTGTCGGCGCAGCGCGCTCGTTGCGCGACCATAGGCCCTCTGCGGGAACCGCTTCAACCGCCGGGACTGGAGCGCTGAAGCTGGTTCCCGAGTAGATGGGCGGCGTCGCGGATCGCCGAAAGACCTCGATACTGCCTCGAACAGACCCCGTCGCCAGCCGGTCAGCAATCCCACGACCGGAGGCTTTCGGTCCCGTGCTTGCGTGCAGGCGGACTGGCCCTGCTACCCGGCATCGTCGCGCTGGCGCGAGCGCTCGAGTGCGGCGCGCAGCTCGCGCACCTCGTCCCGGAGCGAGGCGAGGGCGGCGAGCGAGGGGTCCTCGCGCCTGGACAGCATCGAGGCGAGGTTGGCGGTGAGCGCGCCGAAGAGGCCGATGCCACCGAGCATCAGCACGTAGGCGAAGGCGCGCCCCGCCGCCGTCACCGGCACGATGTCGCCGTAGCCCACCGTCGTGACGGTGGCGATCGACCACCAGAGCGCGTCCGGGAACGACTCCACGGGCGAGTCGTGCCCGCGCTCCAGCGAGGTCACGATGGTCGCGATCAGGAGCACGAGGCCGACCGCGTAGGCGCCCAGGAAGTCGACATGCGCGAACCGCACCGGGCGGCGGTAGGCGCGCGAGCCGTAGCGGACGATCCAGAGTATTCTGAGCGGGCGGGCGACCGGGAGCAGCACGCCGAGCGCGTCGAGCCAGTGCTGCCGGAGATAGCGGCCGCGCTGGGGGGCGATGGTCAGCCTGATGAGCAACTCGGCGGCGAAGACGGCCCAGATCGCCAGGCTGCAGGCGAGCGCCACGGCCTGCGAGGCGGGCCGCAGCTCCCAGAGCAGCGGCGCCGCGAGCAGGGGCAGCAGCGCGAACGAGAGGATCATGAGCGGCAGCTCCGTGGCGCGCTCGACGCGGTCGAGCAGGGCCTCGCGGCGAGCGCTGCCCGTGGGATCGTCCTGGTCCGGTCCATGCATGGTAGTGGCTCCTTCCCCGTGGGGTCGCAGCCCCGATCCAACCAGAACCGCGATGGATGAGGGAGGGTACGCGCAATGACGCGAGTGCTTGACGGCTTGAGCTGGCTCGTCACGGTGCGGCCGGTCGCGACGCTGCTGGTGCTGCTGGCCGTCACGATCGCGCTCGGCGCGGGGGTCACGCGGCTGGCGCCGCAGGCCGACAACACCGTCTTCCTGCCCGAGGACAGCGACGTCACCATCGCCACCGAGACGATCGACGCGCTCTTCGGCAGGTCGCAGGAGACGGTCTCGGCGACGCTCCTCTTCCGGGGCGAGGCGCTCACGCCGGCGGGACTCGCCCAGATCCACAAGACCGTCACCGACGCCACCACCGACCCGCGCGTCCAGCCCCTGCTGGCGCCGGCCGGCGCGGTCGTCTCCCCGACCTTCCTGTTCGCGCAGGCGCTGGGGACGGACGACTTCGCCTCGCTCTCGCAGGAGCAGGTCGACGGGGCCGCGGCGCAGCTGCCGCTTGGGCGGCTGGTGGGAACCGACGCCGACGGCGCCGCGGTCGCGATCGCCGCCATCCGCCTGCGCGCGGACGCCGACGCCGACGGCGAGACGGCGGACGACGAGGAGGCGCTGACCGAGGTCGAGCTCGCGATCCGCGACATCACCCGGGACAGCTCGGGACCGCTCGCGGGCAGCGGCCTCTCCGCGGCCACCACGGCCGAGGAGACCGAGCGCGCCACCGGTGCCGAGATGACCGTGATCATGGTTATCGCGCTCGGGGTGATCGCCGCCTTGCTGCTGCTCTTCACCCGCTCCCTGCTCGACCTCGTGCTCTCGGTGGGCGGGCTCGTGCTCACGATCGTCTGGGTGCTCGGCGCCCAGGGCTGGCTCGGCCCGAACGGCGCCGGCCTGATCGGCGCGCCCAACACGCTCACCACGATGGTGCCGGTGATGCTGATCGGGCTCGTCGTCGACTACGCGATCCAGACCGTCGGGCTCTACCGCGAGCAGCGCGGCGCGGGCCACGGCGCGCGCGCGGCGGCGCGCCTCGGGCTGCGCTCGGTGGTCATCCCGCTCTCGCTCGCGGCCGTGACCACGGTCGTCTCCTTCCTCACCAACCTGAGCTCGCCGATCCCGGCCAACGGCGACTTCGGCGTGGTCGCCGGCGTCGGCGTGATCGCCGGTCTCGTCGTGATGCTGGCGCTGCTCGCTTCGGCGCGCGCGCTCATCGACGGGCGCCGCGAGGCGCGCGGCGGGCTGCCCGCGGCCAGGCCGGTCTCGGGCGCCATTCCCGGCGTCGGCCCCGCCGTCGAGGCGCTGGGCGGCCAGCTCGCGCGGCGGCCCGCGCCCTTCCTCGTGGTCGTGGGCGCCGTCACTGTGCTGCTGGGTATCGCCTCCACGGGCATCGAGACGGTCTTCGATTCACGAGACTTCCTGCCCAGGGGCGGCGACGCGATCCGCGACGTGGAGACGCTCGACCACGCCTTCGGAGGCTCCACCGACGCGGTCCAGGTGCTGATCGAGGCGGAGGCGACGGACGACCGCACGATCCGCAACATCCTCGACTTCAGCGCCGCCTTCGACGACGACCTGCGCCGGCCCGAAGGGGTGGTCGGCGGCATCCAGTCCTCGCTCGGCGCGCTGCTGCTCGACTGGATCACGGACGACGGCCCCGACGACCCCGCCTACGACGCCGGGCTTGCCGCCATGACCGAGGAAGCGGACCGGTTCCGGCTCGACGCGCTCCAGGTGCAGGCCATCTACGACCGCCTCGCGGCCCTCGACCCCGAGCGCTTCGCGCAGGTGGCCGTGGTCGAACCCGATGCCCCCGACACGCTGCTCGTGCGCTTCGACGCGCTCACGCGCGACCAGGAGCGGGCGGGGCGGATGGTCGCCGACATCGAGGGGCTGTGGTTCGGGCGCGACGAGGAGATTACCGCCACCTCGAGCGAGATCATCGGCCTCGAGGTCGTGGACGCGATGACCTCCAGCCAGACGGCGGCGATCGCGACGACCGTGCTCGCCGCGTTCGCTATCCTCACGCTCTTCTTCTGGATCACCGACGGGCGCCCGGAGCTCGGCTTCATCGCCGTCGCGCCGATCGTGATGGTGCTCTTCTGCGTGCTCGGCACGATGGCGCTCGCGGGCATCCCCTACAACGTGATCACGGCCCTCATCACGGCGCTCTCGATCGGCATCGGGGTGGACTACACGATCCACATCATCCACCGCTACGAGGAGGAGTTCGAGCACTCCCGTGACCCCGAACAGGCCGCGCGCCGCACGCTCGGCACGACCGGCTCGGCGCTGCTCGGCTCGGCCCTGACCACCGCGCTCGGCTTCGGCGTGCTGGTCTTCTCCTCGCTGACGCCCTTCCAGCAGTTCGGGATCGTGACCGCGATCACGATCGCCTACGCGCTGATCGCCGCCATCGTCGTCGTTCCGCCGGCGATGATCCTCTGGGGCGCCTACCAGCGCTACCGCCTGCTTGGCGCCGCCGAGCGCGCGGCGCTGCTCGATGAGTAGGGCGGCGACCGCAGAGTGAGGCGGAAGATGCGTGATCGCGGGGAGGTAGAGCCGTGATGCCGGGACTGGCGCAACGCGGCTTGGCGCTCTATCTCGCCGCGACGGCGCTCGCCGTGGCCTTCCTGCTGATGCTGACGCCGCTCTTCCACGACGGCTCGCCCGAGTATCCCGCCTGGAAGGTGCTGAACTGGTTCATGGCGGTGGGAGTCGTGGTGATCATCGCCGACGCCTTCCGCTCCTACCGCGCGTTCGGGGACGGCGACCGCGCCACGGTCGGCTACCTGCGCTCGCGGCTCGCGTTCTACGGCGCGATCGTGCTGCCGATGTTCTTCTTCTGGGGCTGGTTCTGGACCCTCAATCCCGACAGCGAGACGGGAGCGGCCGTGACCTCCCACCTCGTCTACTTCCCCGCGATGGACGCCCTCTACGTAGTCCTCGCGCTTGGCGCCGCCCGCCGCCTCTGGAGCGGCGGCGCGGACAGCGCGGCGTAGGGGGCTCCGGCTGCGTGTGAGCTGGTGGCCGGGTGCGACGCTGGCGCTCGTCGCCGCCCTGGCCTGGGGGCCGGCTCCCGCTGGGGCGCAGGAGCCACCCGATACCGAGGCGAGCGAGGTTCGCGTCGCGGCGCAGGCGCTCGCCGGCGGGCGTATCGAAGTCGCCCTGCAGGTCCGCTCGGGCGCCGGGGGCTGGAGCGGCCGCATCGCCCCCGGCAGGCGCTTCCTGCCCGCGGACGCCGAGCCCGAACACTGGCACTGGACCGCGCCCCATGCCCTGGAAGGACTGGAGTGGCGCGTCAACGCGCGGCGCCTCGCCTCTGGGAGCGTCGAGGTCGCCCTGCAGGTGCGCGAGTCCCCGGAGGGCGCCTGGGGCGCGCGCCTGCTCCCCGCTGAGCGCTTCCTCCCCGCCGGCCTCGCACCCGGCCGCTGGCTCGTCTCATCGCCCGTCACGCCCGTTCTCGATCCACCCCAGATCGTCTCCTTCTACGGTCATCCCGACGTCCCCGCGATGGGCGTGCTCGGTCACGCGACGCCCGCCGAGGTGGCTGTGCGCATCGCCGTCTGGGCGGAGCGCTACGACGAGCTCAACGGTCAGCGCGGCGCGATCGGGGCCTATCACCTGATCGTGGGCGTCGCCCAGGTCTGGCCCACGCCCGAGGGGGACTGGCTCGGCCACCTCGCCCACGAGCGCATCGCGGAGTACGTCGAGGCCGCCCGCGAGCACGGCCTGCTGCTCTTCCTCGACACCCAGATCGGCTGGAGCGACCCGTTGACCGAGGTGCGGCTGCTGGCGCCCTTCCTGCGCGAGCCGTTCGTGCACGTCGCCCTCGACCCGGAGTTCGCGACGGAGCGGCTCGGGGTGGGGCCGGGGCTCGCGATCGGCTCGATCACGGCCGAGCAGGTCAATAAGGTCCAGCGCGAGCTCGCCAGGCTCGTGCGGGAGGAGAGCCTGCCGCCCAAGATCCTGATGGTGCACCAGTTCACGGACTGGATGATCGAGGGCCGTGACGCCGTCGAGGACCACCCCGAGGTCGAGCTCGCGATCGACATGGACGGCTTCGGCCTGGCGCGCGTCAAGGTCGACGGCTACGAGCGCTGGGCGCTCACCCCGCCCTCGGAGCGCCCCGCCTTCAAGCTCTTCTTCGACCAGGACACGCCCGTCATGACGCCGGAGGAGGTGCAGGCCCTCGAGCGCCCGCCCGACATCGTCATCTACCAGTAGGCGACCGCAGCCGCCCGATGGTCCCGGAACTCGTCCCGAACGCCGGGACTTCCTCCCGATCCCTGCCGCTACTCGAACGTCGCCGCGTCCGCCCCGAGCCACCTGCGGATCAGTGCGTTCAGGCTGCCGTCGGCCTTCATGGAGTCGAGGGCGTCGTTGAAGGCGTCCAGGAGCTCGCTGCCCGTGCGGACGCCGATGCCGAGGCCCTGGTCGAGCCGCAGCGCCGGGCCGACGGCCTCGAGCCGCCCGGCGTGCTCGGCGAGCTTCGCCACCCCGTAGCCGTGGTCGACGAGCACGGCGTCCACGTCGCCGCTCAGGACCGCGGAGGCGGCGTCGACCCCTCCGTCGAGCGGCGTGAACGCGATGCCCTGCTCCGTCAGGTAGTCGGAGAAGATGGTGTTGGCGGTGACGCCGATCGTACCCTCCATGGCTTCTTCGCCCGCGCCTGCCCGGGCCAGGTACATGGAGGGGCGCGGCGGGTAGTAGGGGCCCGCGAAGTCGATCAGCTCGTCGCGTCCGGTGGTGATGGACATGCCGGCGATGATCACGTCGAACTGTTCCGCCCTGAGCTCGGGGATGAGCGTGTCCCACTCGTGCAGGATCCATTCGCACTCCAGGCCGGCGCGCCGGCACAGCTCGTCGCCCAGCTCGCGCTCGAGGCCGTCGATCTCGCCCTCGTCGTTGATGAAGTCGAAGGGGTGGTAGTCGCCCACGGTGGCGATGACCACGGTGTCGCTCCCGCCGCACGAGAGGAGCGCCGCCGTGACGAGCAGTGCGCCGAGTCGCCTCAGCATGCGGCCTCCTGTGAACGTCTGGAGCGCCTCGTGCCTGGCAGTATACGGCGAGACGGGTCAGGAGCCGCGCGGGGCTCGGGGAGCGCTGCGGCCAGGTGCCTCGCGCCCCAGCCGCCGGCGGAGTCCGCAGCGCGCTGGTGGAGGTGACCTCAGGGCGCGTCCTGAGGGCGCTCATCGGCGGGGCGCGGGCCGAAGACGGCGCTCACCTCGCAGGCGAAGCCCGGCAGCACGTCCAGCCCGTCGAGCGCATCCTCGTCGCCGAGCGTCGCGACGGCCTCGCCGGGCCGGTACACATCGATGCTGCGCGTCTCCGGCTGCACGACCCAGACGAGGCGCACGCCGTGGCTGAGCCACATGTGAGCCTTGTCATGCACCTCGCGGCGGCTGTCGCTCGGGGAGGCGATCTCGGCCACGAGGTCGGGAACGGTCTCGGAGTAGCCCGTCACCCTCCTGCCGGGCGGCGCCTTCGCCGCGGAGAAGAACGCGACATCCGGCTCACGCACCGTGTCGGGGTCGCGCTCCAGCCAGACGCCCGCGTCCGAGGTGGTGATCCGCCCTAGTTCGCGAGGCTTGATGAATTGACCGAGCGCGATGGTCAGGTTCGCCGCGATCTCACCGTGTTCCTGTCCCGTCGGCATGGTTTCGCAGAGCACTCCCCGGATCAGTTCGCCGCGCACGCCCTCGCTGGAGAGCCGCAGCAACTCGTCGGCGGTCAGCAGCCTCGCTTCGGTCATCGGTGTGGTCGTCATCGGCCTTGCTTCCGTGCGCTCTCAGTCTACTACGACAGCAAGCCGGGTACGTGGTGCGGCGCTTCCTGTGTATCGCGGGAGCGCACTGGCAGCGTTTCGGCCCGTGCTCGACGAGTCAACGACCGGACCGCCCACGCGCATGAACTGGCCGACTGCCGGATGTCCCACCGCAAAGGCCTCAGCCGGAATCGGCGTGGCGATGTGGCCAGCGGTTCGGTGGCCGCGTCACGGGCCGCCACCGGAGGACAACGAGCGTCAGCGCTAACCTCGCCAGCCATCGCGCGCCGGGGGCGAGGCTGGCCAACTACAGGGCCCATGGGTCTCGATGTGCGCGCTTAGTCCGTCTCGGGGTGCTCACTCGCAACCTGCGGTCCGAAGACGGCGCTCACCTCGCAGGCGAAGCCGGGCAGCACGTCCAGCCCGTCGAGCGCATCCTCATCGCCGAGTGTCGCGACCGCCTCACCCGAGCGGTACACGTCGATGCTGCGCATCTCCGGCTGCACGACCCAGACGAGGCGCACGCCGTGATTGAGCCACATATGGGCCTTGTCGTAGACCTCGCGGCGGCCGTCACTCGGGGAAACCACCTCGACAACCAGGTCGGGAGCCACCTCGGCGTATCCCGTGATCCGTGTGTTGAGCGGCATCCGCTCCGTGGAAAAGAACGCGATGTCGGGCTCGCGGACGGTGTCTGGATCCCGCTCAAGCCAGACGCCCGAATCCGAGGCCACCAGCGTTCCCAACTGCCGAGGCTCGACAGCGCCAAACAGCGCGGCGCCCAGCCTCATGACGATCGCTCCGTGTTCGATTCCCGTCGCCATGGTCTCGCAGAGCACTCCCCGGATCAGTTCGCCGCGTACGCCTTCGCTGTACAGCCGCAGCAGGTCGGCAGCGGTCAGCAGCCTCACCTCGGTCGTCGTCGTGGTCGTCATCGCTCTCGCTCCCGCGCAGCCTCAGTTTACTATGGCCCGGAACCGGTGCGAGGCGGACCGCTTGATGGGTCACGTCTCACCGCGAGTCAATGTGCCTCCTGCCAGTCCGCAGGGCGACGATCGTTCCCTCGCGGAACTCGCGCCACTCCCGCTGACCCGGGCCGACCGGGCCCGGTATCCTGCCCGGCAGGCCGCCGGTAGACGATGATGTGCAGGCTGCGTCAGCGCTCGTAGGGCCACGCCTCTACGTCCTCGACTTCGTCGTCGGCGGTGAGTCGCCAGATGCCGATGTAGCCCCGCCGGAGATCGCCGTGCTCGTCCCAGTCCAGCGGGCTCGAAGCGCCCTCGTAGTCGATCTCGCCGCCCTCGCGGACGATGCCTATGGCCCGGGCGACGCCCTCCGGCCCGGCCAGGGCCAGCTCCCCCGGGGCGCTCCCCACCCCGCGCAGTTCGTCGCGGATGGCGGTCCGGGACACGCTCCCCGCCGCCTCGGCAGCCAGCATGACCGCGATGGCGGCGTCGTACGTCTCCTTTGCGTAGGTGGCCTCGGTGTCCCGGCCGTATGCTGCCCGGAACTCGCGTCCCAGGCGACGGTCGAGGCGTTCCCATGGAACGGCCCGCTGGCAGTCCCGTACACGTTCGCCAGCTCGCCGCCGCCGACTGCTGCGGCGAGACCTCCTCGCCGGAGGGCGTCGCCAAGCAGGAACTGGTCGGAGCGGCCGCTCTCCAGCGACTCCCGCAGGATGACCACCGCCTCCGTCCAGAACGTCAGCAGCACGAGCGCCTGCGCTCCGCCCGCGGCGCTCTCCTCGATCAGCTCCCGGTAGCTGTCCCGCACGTCGCCAGCTGGAGAGGCGACGACCGCCAGGCCGCCCCCCACGCCTCCCGGAAGGCTTCCGTCAGGCCCCGGCCCCAGGAGACCTTGATTGAGGTGGGATGTGCGGGCTCGGCCCGGACCCCAAGGAGCCGGGGCCGGCAATAGCCCTCCGGCTCGCGGGGCCGGAGCCATGCCCCGGATTGCCCTGGTCCTCAGGCTCGACTCCCGCTAGCTGTACTGCCCACGGAGGTGTGAGACACGGCTGAGGGGCGGGAGGCCGCCGAGCGAGCCGTGGGGACGGCGCCTGTTGTACCACCTCAGCCACCCGGCGAGGGCGCGTGCACGGTGCGCGCTCGTCGGGTAGGCGAAGGCGTACGCCCAGCTGCGCAGCAGGATCTGGATGAACCGCTCCGCCTTGCCGTTCGTGCGAGGCGTGTAGGGCCGCGTGCGGAGATGGCGCAGGCCGCGCTCAGCGCAGCGCTCCCGCCAGGCGTCTGAAACGTAGGCGGGCCCGTTGAGTTCCTAACGGATGTCAAGCCCCGGCGAGGGGCTGTAGCAACGCCACCCTCGGCTCGCCCTCCACGGGCACCGGCACCATCACCGACGACGACGCGGCGGCGACCACGGCCACCCTGGGCGTCAGCCCCGCGAGCGTCGGCGAGGGCGCGGGCGCGACGACGGTGACGGTCACGGCGACGCTGGGCGGGACGACGACCTTCGCGACGGACAAGACGGTCAGCGTCACGGTGGGCAGGGACGGCGACGCGGCCGTCTCGGGCACGGACTACACCAAGGTCGACGCCTTCGAGATCACGATCGCGGCGGGGCGCTCGAGCGGGAGCAAGACCTTCACGCTCACGCCGACGGCGGACGCCCTCGACGAGGCCGACGAGACGCTCACGGTGCACGCGACGGCGGCGGGCCTGACCATCAGCGACGCCAGCGTCGCGATCAGCGACGACGACGCGACGCCTGAGCTCACGATCGGGGACGCCTCCGTCGCCGAGGGCGGCACGGCCGAGTTCACGGTGACGCTCAGCGCCGTCTCGGGCCGGGACGTGACGGTGCAGTGGACGACCGGCGACGACCCCGCCGAGGGCGCCGCCCAGGCGACGGCCGACAGCGACTACACGGCCGTGACGACGGCGCGGACGGCGACCATCGCGGCGGGCTCCACGACGGCGACCATCGAGGTCGAGACCACAGAGGACGTCATCGACGAGCCGGACGAGACGTTCATCGTCACCCTGGCGTCTCCCACCAACGCCACCCTCGGTACGTCGAGCGTGGGCACGGGCACCATCACCGACGACGACGCGGCGCCGACGGAAGGCAAGCCGCTCCAAGACGCAGGACCCGGATGAGACCGCCTCGGACGGCATCGACAAGTCGATCAAGGCGGTGTGGGCCAGCCTCTGGAACTACCGCGCCTTCGTGGAGCGCGACTTCCAGCGGGTCGACCACGCGACCGTCGCGATGGGCGTGCTCGTGCACCCGAACTACTCCGATGAACGGGTCAACGGCGTGGCGGTCAGCTACGACCCCATCACCTTCCAGGACGGCGCCTACTACCTCAACTCGCAGGTGGGCGAGGACCTGGTCACCAATCCCCAGGCGCATTCGCAGCCCGAACAGCTCCTGCTGGGTTCGACCGGCGCCGCCACCGTGCTGTCCCGCTCCAGCCTCGCGACCACCGACGCGCTCCTGATGACCGACGCCCAGCTGCTCCAGCTGCGCCGCCACCTCGAGACCATCCACGACCACTTCAGGACGCTCTACGGGGTGCAGGACGGCGATGACTACGCCGTCGAGATCGAGTTCAAGATCACCGCCGACGACCGGCTGGCCATCAAGCAGGCCCGGCCGTGGATCTTCGCCGAGCCGCTGGAACTGGCCAGGCCGACGGCGACGATCGCGATGAGTTCAGCACGGGTCACCGAGCGTGCGGGGCTGGAACTCACCGTCACGCGCAGCGGCGGGGTCATGTCGAGACCGCTCACCGTCGACCTGTCCTGGAGCGAGACGGGCGCGATGCTCGAAGCGGCCACGCCGGCCTCGGTCACGATTCCGGGGCACCAGACGAGCGCGACCGTCACCGTGCCCATCGACGATGACCGGGACGACGAGCGGGACAGCGTGGTGACCGTGAGCATCGCCGCCAGCAGCGGCTATATCACTGGAACCCCCGGCTCGGCATCCGCCACCGTGACTGATGATGACCTGACCCGGATAGCGGTGCGCGCCGAGGCCGGGACGGTGACGGAGGGATCAACGGTCGACCTCACGTTCACCCGCTCCGGCAGCGTCCTGGAGCAGCCGCTGATCGTGGACATCACCGTCAGCGAGAGCGGGAGCCGCCTCACGGGCGCCGTGCCGACCGAAGTGACCTTCGCCGCCACGAGCGCGACCTCCCGCGTGTCGCTCCCGACAGCCGACGACGAGGTGATCACCAGCTCGAGTGTCGTCACGGTCGAGATCGACGCCGGTATCGGTTACGGCATTGAGGGTGCCGGGCTGGCGCGGGTGACCGTGGTCGAGGATGAGGTGCCGGGCCCGACGTTGCTCTTTCCCGCTGACCACGCGGTCAGCGAAGGAGCAGTCTCGGTCGTGTCGCTGGACATCAGTCGGCATCACGGCCAGGGCGTGAGCTTCTCCATGGACGGACCCGACACGGGCGCCTTTATCCTGTACGGGCCGGTCGGACTCCTGCTGTTCGAGGAGCAGGACGCCGACCCTCCGGGTGATGCCAACCAGGACGGCGTCTACGAGATCGATCTGACGGCCGAGAACAGCGACGGCGGCGCCACGACGGCGCGCTTGCGCTTTACCGTCACCACCGCGGAACTGATATCCCTCGCGGCCCAGCAGTGGGATCAGGCCAGCGAGGACCAGCGCTCCGCCCTCCTGCCGGACCTGCCGGCATCCCGGCTGCAGCCCGCCTTCGCGGATCTGCGGACGGACGTGCAGGCGATGGTGTTGCGGCTGGCGCGGCAGCAGCAACTCCCCTCGCCCGGTCCCACGGTCCGTATCACGGCGGGGAGCGATATCACCGAAGGAGGCGATGCCACCTTCACCATCACTGCCGATCCGGCGCCCCCGGCCGACCTGGACGTCACGGTGAGCGTGTCGCAGTCCGGCGACTTCGACGTCCCTGTCGGTGCACGGACGGTGACGATCCCGGCCACGGGCAGCGCCGTCTTGACCGTCTCCACCAGCAATGACGTGGTGGATGAGGCCGACGGCTCGGTGACGGTCGCCTTGAGCCGGGGTGCTGGCTACATCGTGCCCGCGACGGGGGGATCAGCGACCGTCGCGGTGGCGGACGATGATGTGTCGGCCACCGCCGAGGTCAGCATCACGGGCAGCAACGGGATCACGGAAGGAGGCGACGCCACCTTCACTGTGACCGCGAGCCCGGCGCCCCGTGCTCCCCTGGTGGTGGGCGTGTCGGTGGCGCAGGCGGGCGACTACGGCGTCGCGCCGGGCGCCCGCACGGTGACGATACCCACGACCGGCGGCGCGACGCTGGCCGTCGCCACCAGCGACGACAGCGTGGACGAAGCGGACGGCTCCGTCACGGTCACGGTCGGCACCGGCCCCGGCTACACGGTCTCCGCCACGGCGGGAACAGCCAGCGTCGCGGTCGAGGACGACGACGTACCCGAGGTGCGCATCACCGGCGGCAGTGGCGTGACCGAGGGTGACAGCGCCACCTTCACTGTGACCGCGAGCCCGGCGCCCCATGCTCCCCTGGTGGTGGGCGTGTCGGTGGCGCAGGCGGGCGACTACGGCGTCGCGCCGGGCGCCCGCACGGTGACGATACCCACGACCGGCGGCGCGACGCTGGCCGTCGCCACCAGCGATGACAGCGTGGACGAAGCGGACGGCTCCGTCACGGTCACAGTCGACGCCGGCCCCGGCTACACGGCCTCCGCCACGGCCGGGACGGCCAGCGTCGCGGTGAGGGACGATGAGGCGCCGGCCCCGCCGCAGTCCTCGCCGGTGGTGAGCATCGTCGGCGGCGGTGGCGTGACCGAGGGCGACAGCGCCACGTTCACGCTCACCGCCGACCCGGCGCCGTCAGCGCCGCTCGCCGTGAGCGTCGGCGTCGCGCAGACGGGCGACTACGGCGTGAACACGGGCACGAGGATGGTCACCATCCCGGCGACCGGCAGCACCACCCTGACCGTGGCCACCAGCAACGACAGCGCGGACGAGACGGACGGGTCGGTGACCGCCACCGTGAGGAGCGGCCAGGGCTATATCGTCTCGGCGACGGCGGGAGCGGCCACCGTCACCGTGGCGGACGACGACCCGGCGGTGCCGGCCTGCGACCCGCAGGTGAAGTCGGACGGTGTGGACAGAGCGCGGGCGGCGTTCGCCTGGCACCTCAGCTACGGCACGAACGCGCCGTTGTTCTGGCGGATCCTGCACACACTGGGCGTGGAGGACATGCCCGCGAAACCGGCCGGTGTCACGGTCGAGGCGATCACCGTCCGCGAGGTGACGGACTTCAGCGCGGACAGGAACTGGCCCGGCTGGGACCCCATCGTGGACGCCATGGAGGCATGCCTCGCCCCGCCGCCGGCCTCGCCGGTGGTGAGCATCACCGGCGGCAGCACGGTCACCGAAGGCGGCGTCGCGTCCTTCACGCTGACGGCCGATCCGGTGCCAGCATCCGCGTTGACCGTGAACGTGAACGTCACGCAGGACGGCGACTTCGGCGCGACTGGGCCGCAGACCGTCACAGTGCCTGCAACAGGCACCGTCACGCTGACGATTAGCACGACGGGTGACGAAGTCGAGGAGGACGATGGCTCAGTCACCGCGACTGTGGCTGCCGGCTCGGGCTATACCGTCTCGACCACTGCCGGCTCGGCCTCGGTCACGATCGAGGATGACGACGGCGGCGCGTGCATACCAAATCTGCCTGACGACGCGATCACGGTGTCCGAGGTTGAGACCTGGCGCGATGAGTTCACCCATGCCGAGCACGTGCAGCGCTGGAATCGGGTGCTTGCCGCCCTGGGCGAGGACACCGGGGAAGAGCCGATGACCGCTGACGACGCCCGTGCCATCAAGCAGCGGATCGACAACACGCGCTGGGATCGAACGGTCCGCACGCTGACGGCGATGGAGGAGTGCTCCGCACAGCCGCCCACTCCTGAGGTGAGCATCGCAGGCGGCAGCAGCGTCACTGAGGGTGGGACTGCGACGTTCACGCTGACCGCCAACCCCCCACCGGCTTCCCCTCTCAACGTGGCGGTTGCGGTGTCTCAGTCAGGTGACTTCGGTGTCACGCTGAGGGCGCAAACAGTCACCATCCCGACCAGCGGCACGTACACGCTCGGCGTGGCCACGTCGGACGACTCGGTCGACGAGTCAGACGGCTTAGTCACGGTGACTGTGAACAGTGGGACGGGCTACGACGTGTCGTCGAGCAATGGAGTCGCAACCGTCGCCGTCTCGGACGACGATGATCCGCCGCCGCCCACTCCTGAGGTGAGCATCACTGTCGGCTCGGGCGTGACCGAGGGCGGCAGCGCCACATTCACGGTGACCGCCAGTCCCGCGCCGACCTCGCCTCTGGCAGTGACGGTTGCTGTGACGCAGTCAGGCGACTTCGGTGTCCCCACCGGCTCGCGAACCGTGACGATCCCGACCAGCGGCAGTTACACGCTCAGCGTGGCCACGTCGAACGACTCGGTCGACGAGTCAGACGGCTCAGTCACGGTGACCGTGAATAGCGGGACGGGCTACGACGTGTCGTCAAGCAACGGATTCGCAACCGTCGCCGTCTCGGACGATGATGATCCACCGCCGCCACCCACGGTGAACGCGACGCCGTCGCTCTCGATCAGCGATGCGTCGGGGAGCGAAGGTGACGCGATCACGTTTACAGTGACGTTGAGTCCGTCCAGCAGTCGATACGTGTGGGTGCACTACTACGCTCGCCCCGCGTACGGCGCAGCGGCGTCCGCGACCTTTGCAGACTTTGGCAGCGTCTACGGGACACTCACCTTCAAACCCGGCGAGACGTCAAAGACGATCACGGTGAACCTGATCGACGACAGTAAGTCGGAGGGTGACGAAACGTTTGTCTTCTCCCTCTACGGCGCGGTCCAGGCGAAGGTCAGCGATAGCGAGGCGGTCGGCACGATCATCGACAACGATTAATCGAACAGGCCGAGTGTCTCGCGGACACGAAAAGAGACGGCCATTATCCGCCGCCGCCGGCGAGGCCGGCCTGCTGCTCGCGTTCGAGCGCCTACTCGAAAAGCGAGCCGGTCGGCTGGGCCTGCTTCCGACTGCGGCGTCCCCGTAGGCAGCCAGACCGTCCTCCGACAGTTCACCCTGGACCGCAAGTGAGGACTGCAGCTTCCGGGCCACGAGTGTGAGGGCGTCCGCTCGGAGGGTGTTCCGGTAGGCCATGATGACGACCTTCTATTGGCTGAGTCTGGCCGATCCGCCAGGAGCGGCGGCAGGCCTAATCGGCTCCGGTCTCGACAATCATCGTCGTGCCGAAGGGAGTTGCGGAGGGAGTGCGGCTTGCACGCCCGGACCATCGGCTAGAATCGATGCATGGGAACGTTCAGTTGGCCGCTGCACATCTCCGGTATGAACGGCGGGCCGTCCCGCGAGATCGAAGCGATGGTCGACACAGGCGCCGCCTACACGACGCTGCCCTCCCGTCTGCTGCGCGAGCTGGGCATCGAACCGGTCGACAGGGGAGTCTTCCTGCTTGCCGACGGTCGCCGGGTGGAGATGGAGATTGGGAGGGCCTGGGCGACGATCAACGGCACGAGTGAGGTCACGCTCGTCGTGTTCGGAGAGGATGACGCCCCGGCCCTGCTGGGCGCCTACACCCTGGAAGGGTTGCGGCTGGCCGTGGACCCCGTCGCGCAGCGGCTGGTTCCCACGCATCTGATCATGTATTGACGGCGCTCGCCGTCGCGGTTTCGGCGGGTCGTCCGGCTCCCCGGCCATGAACTCCGCCCACGAGAACAGCGTCCGCTGCCGCTCGGGGGCTTCCTCGCGGCGCTCCCGGCGCCTAAGCCAACCGCGACGGCCTCCGTCTGTCGACACAACAGCGCCCAGAAAGTGATCCACGTCGGGGCGTGTCCCAGCATCGTCAGCGGCGGGGCCGCGGATGCTGGCGGAGGAGGAGATCACGATCGGGCAGGCTGCCGCGCTGATGGACCTCAACGAGCGCCACGCGCGGCGGCTGCTCGCCGCCTACCGGGAGCGTGGCGCGGAAGCGCTCGCCCACGGCAACCGCGGCCGCCGCCCCCACAACACCGCCCCCGAGGCGGTCGCGGCCGCCGTCGTGCCGCCGCGCGACGATGTCGACGCCAATGTCGCCGCTGCAGATGCTCTAGCAGGGCGTGCGTATCAGGACCAAACGCCCAGTGAAGCTGCAATAGCCGCCTTGACTCAGCAAAGACCGCGGCAGGGGACTGAGTCCCAGCGAAACTCTCTCCCGGACGGAAGTACGCTAGGAGCCCATCCGTGATGTAGCGGTCAATGTCCGGCTCGTCCATCAACGGCTAGACGGGCCCCGAAAGAAGTTGAGCCCGCAGATCCTGCAAGGCCTGCACTAACGCGCTACTCGGTATCTCATGGTGTAAGGCCCCTTCCACAGCCTCACCCAAGCTGCTGGCTTCGTCCTCCCTAATGCCCTCCATCTGCGGGATCACATACAGCATCAGCGAGTGCACGGCTGCTACCTGCCACTCCACGCCGTTGCCGTCTGGGGGCGAGAAGGCTAGCTCCCGACTCGTCTCCATGACATCGATAATCGGAGCTGGGCCTACTGGCCGTATCTCATTGATGGCTGACTATATCGTGGCGATGGGAGGCTGGTGGCCGTCAGCGGCGTCCTGCGTGAGAGGATCGTCAGACCATCCCTGCTGGGCGGCCCACTCACGTACGAAGCCGGCAAGATCGGAAGGCGCACCCACATATATCCAGCCGAATCTTCGACTGAGCGCATACGACATTTGAAACAACGACGCCTTGTCGTACGTGTTGAGTGTGCAGATGAGACGCCACCCGGGCCCCGGTGCGTACTCATGAAGCGGTACATCGTTAGCGCCCGCGGGCCGCGCGACTGGCATGATCTCGACCCGGTGGCTCGATGCGTCAGCGGGCACTTCGCGGTATGGAAGCATTACGGGTTGGCCACTGAGTGTCGAGAACAGCGGTCCGAACGCCCTGTCGATGTCCGCACGATTGAACTCGTCGATGATCAGGGTCTTGTCGAAGTGCTGGAGCACGATTCCTGGTTCGAAGCGTATCCCACCCAAGCCATCGGGCATGTAGCCGCCGATGACCTCATGCGCGGTCCAGTCGCTCGTTGCTGTGAGCATCACCCAATCCGAACCCAGCGACTCGGCGATCTTTAGTGCTCAGGCGTTGGGGTCGGCGTGGCCACGACGCCGACTTCGGCGATGTCCAGGGTTGCCGTCGGCTCCGGGGCCGGGGCCATGTCGGCTCGCCCGTCGCAGCCTGCGAACACGAGCACCGCAGTCGCTACAACCGCCGCGACCGCGAGGCCCTTCAGCATGCTCATTCACGGATTCTGGCACGTCGCGTCAAACGCCGTGCCGTGTCCGCAGCGGGATGGCGAATCTCGGCCGCGTTTTGGCTTGCTGCCGGACCTCGACCTCTATGGCCAGGTCCCGCAATCCGGACTGAGGGGCGCAGACGCCCATCAGTCGAGCCGCTGAGGTGGCCCAGAACCCGAGCGGCTCCCCTCCCCCAGATCACCCTCGCGGACCTCCCCGACCGTTCCTGAACGATCGCTGGCGCCCTGCCTGCGAGAGGCGGGAGCGGTGAATCACGCCGACTGGCGATTGCGCTCGGCGCAGGTCAAGGAGGTCGAAGACGACAGAAGTTCGACACCGCTTGTAGCTAGATTGGTTCGATCATGAGCGACTTGCGGAACTGCTCCGGTCGCACAGATTGTGTGACGTAACCACAGTCACGGCGGCTTCGCCTTGCCGCCTAGAGTAGCGGTGACAGGATAGAGCCCATCGGTGGCGAGCAACAGTCCAGCCTCAAGGTGCAGGATGGCGGGAACATGATGGATATCAACGCACTCCGGCTCCTGTACGACAACATTCACGACTTCAAGACGACGGCGATGCTCGTCGAGGCGGACATCGAGCGCATGGGCGTGGGGCACGACAGCGACGAGCCCGTACCCGGCGCAAAGGGTAGGCGGCATCGCGAGATGTGGGTATCCATGAAAACGGTGTCGCACTTCAACATGGGGACCGCCATCGAGCTGGTTCTGAAGATGCTTCTGAACCTGAATGGCATCAGGTACGAGAAGAATCACTCGCTGCTTCAACTCCACAACCTGATTCCGGCGACGTACCAAGCGCAACTACAATCCGTCTATGAAGACGCGTGTCGTTCCACTATCAGCGGGTTCGAGTTGGTGGCCTTCATCAATTGGGACACAGACGATTGCGACGACCTTCCCGTACTGGAGAACCGCGACGTTGATACGATCCCTGGTCTCTTCGAGTATCTGGACGAAGACCTCATGGTCTCAAGGAAGCGCTATTCATGGGAGATGATCGGCACCGGGCAGTGGCGGCATTACATCGATGATCTTTCCGTGCTCGCGACGATGATCGACCGGGTGATGTCTGATATCCACAGGCCGTAGCATCCGACCGATGTGTGCAACTGTCTCGAGCGTCGCCGGAGGCACTCTCGGTACATGTCTATCGCCGCCGGTGCCCTTGAACACCATCGGCGTGTCATGGCAGTGAGGGGCATCCTCCCTGCGCTCGCTGTGGTCCGTGTAGACTGTCAATGCGCGGGAGCGAGAGCGATGACGACCACGACGACGACCGAGGCGAAGCTGCTGACCGCTGACGACCTCCTGCGGTTGTACGGCGAGGGCGTGCGCGGCGAACTGATCCGGGGGGTGCTCTGCGAGACCATGCCAGCGGGACAACGACACGGCAAGATTGTGGCGAAGCTGGTGGCTGCGCTGGTCAACTTCGTTGACGTTGAGGGATTGGGAACCGTCGTCGCTTCGGACTCGGGCGTCTGGCTGGAGCGCGACCCGGACACGGTGCGAGAACCAGACATCGCCTTCACGTCCGTGGGCCGGCTCCCGCTGGGTGAGGACATACCTGGCTACGCGGCGGTGATCCCCGACCTTGTCGTCGAGGTCGTCTCCCCTAGCGACAGTCGGCGAGAGGTCAACGACAAAGCGCACATGTGGCTCAGCCACGGCGTGCGCCTCGTCTGGGCCGTGCACCCGGAGACGCGCACGGTCGACGTTCACAGCTCCGATGCATCAGTCTCGACGCTCGCCGAGCAGGACACCCTCGACGGTCTGGACGTACTGCCGGGCTTCGCCTGCGAAGTGAGCGCCGTCTTCGGGCCGCGCCCGGCCGAGGAGCGCGCCGGACAAGGCGACGCGTGACCGCGAGCGAGGCCGATCCGACGCTGGCGAGCCAGGGCCGGCGCCTCGCCGGGGCCGTGCTTGATATCGCGCTGTTCGTACTCACGCTGGGCATCGGCTGGGTCGTCTGGTACCTGGTCGCAGCCCGGAACGGCCAGAGCCCGGCGAAGCGCCTGCTGGGCACGCGCGTCGTCCGCGAGGACGGCTCTGTGGCCACCCTGGGGTGGATGCTCATCCGCGACCTCGCCGTGCGCGTCATCGCCTTCGGAGCGGTGGACAGGCTGCTGGTGGCGGCGCTTGGCGAGGGGACGGGAGGGGCGCTGACGTCGCTCCTGTTCATCGTGGCGGCGCTGTGGTGCGTGTGGGACGCCAGGCACCAGTGCCTCTGGGACAAGGTCGTGCGCACGCGCGTCGTCTACGGTCGCGCCTGAGCGGCATCTCCCCCTTGCGCTTCTGGCGTACACTTGTTCGTATAGCGAACGGAGCCTCACCGTCCGGCAGGTGAGGATACGATGCGGCGAGCGCCAGCGCGCCGCCCGAGCCGAAGGAGCCCGACCATGACCGACCGCACCGACCCCACGCCCGTCGCGCTCTACGCGCACAGCGGCAGGACATGCTTCACCGGCTCGCCAAGGCCGACACGGCGGACGGCCTCACCTCTCTTCAGAACGCCGCGAATCTTCACGTCCCATACGCGATGCTCCTCTATGAGAGGTACCTCGGCAGACCCTACGCAAGTCACCGCGACGCGGTGTCGGAACTCGTCGGGGATGAAATGGAAAACGCCATCGAGGCGCAACTGGCTGGTCGCAACGTTACCTACCGCAAGACGGCACGTGCGGAGCGGGTGGAGGGATTCGAGCAGGCGCCGGACTTCTTCGTACCAACCGAGTTCGCGCCGACCGTGATCATCGAAGCGAAGCTAACCAACGACGACGGCACGGCTCGGGACAAGGTGGCCAGGCTGCTGCGGCTTGCCGAAATGCGCGACGAGCGCGAGCGAACCGGCTCCCCATCGTTCGAGGTCGTGGCCTGCGTCGACGGACGGGGCTTCGGTGTGCGCCGCCAGGACATGAGAGACTTGATTGTGGCCACGCGTGGCAAGGTCTTCACTTTCACCACTCTGGATCGGCTCGTGGACGCCACACGCCTCCACGAGTTCGCTTCCCTCTGAGAGGAAATCCACAGCAGGTATGGGGGCACGGGAATGGCTGAGCGCGACACCTACAAGTACCACTTGAAGGTGGGGAACAAGATCGTCCATCGTGGCATCACGAACGACCTCGAGCGGCGCCAGGTGGAGCATCAAGCGCAGTTTCCGGGGGCAAAGATCGAACAGATAGGTCGCCGCACGACTCGTGACGCAGCGTTCAAGTGGGAGCGTGATGGCGGTAAGCGTCCCAGACGATAGCGACTCTCTGACTGACGCTGGGCAGTCAGAGCAATTTACCCACTGCAATAGGTGCCCACCCAAGGGGTGGGGTACCTACCTACCAAGCCTCACCTTTTCCCCCTGGATCCCGTGGCAACGAGACACCCCACAGGGCACATACGGCGCGAAGAAGCAAAATCGGAATGGCGGCATAAACAGCGGTAGCCCCTCTGAGCATCGATTGCCCGATCGCCCGCTTCTTGGAGGGAGTCGGCATCCAGGTGACCCCTCTCGAACGCCTGCTACGGCAGATTCCCTTAGATAGCATAACTCCTCTGCAGTAGCAGCAGATCAGAGTATCTTCGAGGTGTCGGCGCCGCTAGGGGAGGATGTCAGGAGCCACCTGACGGGCGCGCTGAATTTCTTTGTCACCATCCTTGACCACACTGACTCCGCGAAACGCATCTCTCACATTGCGGTCGCTGCGGCGCTGACTGAAGTTGGTTCGAAGACCTAGCGCACCAAGCAGGAGCACGACCGTAGCCGGAATTGGAGTGAGCGACAGCTTTCGCCGGCAGCGTTGGCGAGGCCCTCGATCAACCGGCTCGCCTCGCGGAACCGTCCCCGGAACGGTAAACGTCACGATGGCCGACCCGCACCCTCCACACATTGGTGGCGCCCGGGCGCTCCACTCGCAGGAGTTCCGCTGCCTTGAGCACGGTGTCGGCGGCAGCCCAGCTACCGCTGTCCACATCGATGGCCACAATCTGTCCGTGACGGGACAGCTCGACCTGGGGCCGGATGGCCCGCTCGTAGAGCTCGTCGCCGAGACGGGCTGTCTCTTCAGCGGGGCGGCGCCTGGGCATCTCGCTCTTCTCCTCGCTCGGACTCCGGGTGGAGAAGATAGCGTCCTCCGCAGTGCTGTCCAGTTCATCGCGCCGGCGGCCGCAGGGTGAGTCTGTGATGACGCCGCCCCCGTCTCGGCGCAGCACGAGGATCGAGCGCGACGAAGGCCGGGAACCTCCGTTAACGAAGGAAGGCGGCCACACATGGGCGGGGGCAGGGGACATCGCCGCAACCGGCGATGTCCCCCGAGAACCCGTCTAGCGAGCCGCTCCCGCAAGCAGGGCTTCCCGCTCCCGCTCTAGCGCCCACTCGAAGAGCGAGAGCGTCGGAGCTTCGTGGCGTCGCCGCGGCTTCAGCGGCTCCTCCGGCGACTCCCCGGCCATGAACTCCGCCCACGAGAACAGCGAGCGCTGTAGCGCGCCATCCTCATCGAGCAGGTCGTCCGCACCGGCCCCGACGGCGACGGGCTCAACTACCACGGCCACCGGCTCCGGCGCGTGCCACTCCGCGTCGACCAGCAGCGCCTCGGCTTCCGCCGCGACCTGCTGGGCCTGCGCGAAGACCGACTCAACCGAGCCGGCGTCCTCCTCGCCCGCGACGATCTTCCTCGCCAGGGCGAGCATGAGGTCGTCGTCCTCGTCCCCGTAGGCGGCGAGGCCGTCCTCCGGCAGCTCCCCCTCGACCGCGAGCGACGATTGGAGCTTCCGGGCCACGAGGGTGAGGGCGTCCGCCTGGAGGGTGTTCCGGTAGGCCATGAAGACGACCTGGACGGGCTCGGTCTGGCCGATGCGCCAGGAGCGGCGGGAGGCCTGCCGCATGGTGTAGACGCTGTAGTGCGTCTCGTACCAGCAGACTGTCGGGAACTCCACCAGGTCCAACCCCGTCTGCACGAGCTGCGGGTGGCAGACGAGCACCTCCACGCCCTCCTCGACCCGCTGCGCCACCCAGGCCTCGCGGCGCTCGGGCGGGACGGCGTCCGCTTTCATCACCGCGGCCTTGAAGCCGTGGCGCTCAAGGATGGACTCCATGCGCTCGGTGATGTCGCGCGTTCCCGTATGGGTGGCGTAGACGAGCACGCGCCGTCCCTGAAGCCGCTCGGCGGCGACGAGGTCAACGAGCGCGCGCTCCTTCGGGTAGAGCCGCTCCCCAGAGAGGGGCGGCACCTGCACGAGCAGTTCCTCGCTCTCTGGGTCGAAGACCGTCTCGCCCCGCGTGCAGCCGTCCGGGTAGGCCAGCAGCGTCTGCAGGTAGGTGGCGAGGAGGCGCTTCGAGCCCTTCGCCAGCAGCTCCGAGAGGGCCGCCCGCAGCGTCCCGAAGAGCTCGTCGTAGGCGCTCCGCTGGGAGAAGCCCGTACCGTCCTCCTCGGTCTCCATGTCCGAGAGGAGCACGCGCTCCTCGTAGGGCGGGAGCCCCGCGGCCACGTCCGAGAGCCGCAGGAAGATGGAGTTGCCGATGATGTGGAAGAGCGCCGCCGGTGCGAGCCCCGGACGCTCCCGGATGACCTTGCGGAACTTCTTGCGGCGGCTCGTGCGGCCGTCCTCGATGGACGCGCCGTCGTCGCGCCCGATGGTGTGCTCGACGAAGCCGTAGCGCTCGATCCAGCGGGTCTCCTCCCCGCGCCGGAACTCCCCCCGGATCTCCGGGCTGAACCGATACAGCAGGTGGAAGAGCGTGGAGGAGTACCCACCCATGAGCGTGCCACTCAGGGAGAGCGACTTGCCGCAGGCGTCGGCGAGGATGCCGGCGGCGATGCCCTGGGCGGAGCCCCTTCCCTTGTACTCGTGACACTCGTCACCGATCAGCAGGTCGAAGAAGCCCCGCAGGTGGTGCTTCACGTAGTCCGCCAACGGGTAGCGCTTGGGACCCGAGGGATCCGCCTGCCAGAGGGCGGTGCCGCACTCGTCGCAGGTGCGCTTGCGGCGGGCGAGATCCCCCTGCGTGAGCGGCACCCCGTCCTTGTCGACGATCTGCGCGTGGCAGTCCGGGCAGCAGGGGACGCGGAAGGGCTCCTGGGTCTCCTCGTCCCGGACCAGCCTGCCGTCGACGGTCGCCCAGCGCTCGACGACGGCGGGCAGCCAGCGGTAGGAGAGCTTGGCGCGCTCGCGCGACATGATCGCGAAGAGCGGCCCCGGTCCGTGCGAGAGGCGCAGGCGCTCGAGGTCGGTGATGGAGGCGACGATGACGGCGCGGGCGTCTGGCACCGTCTCCTCCACTTCCCGCTTCCACTTGCGGGTGAGGTGGGGCGGGCACAAAACCAGCACCCGCTTGAAGCCGGCGAGGTGGGCGGCGGAAGCCGCAATGAACGTTTTTCCGGTCCCCATCTCGCCCACGACGGTGGTGCCGCGGTGGGTTTCGAGGGAGAGGGCGGCGCCGCGGATGGCGTCCGCCTGCGCCCCCAGGGGAGTCCTGAGGAGCGCCGGCAGCGCGCGTCCGGTCTCGGAAGGCCGGTAGCGGGGCGGGTAGGACTCGACGACGCGCTGGGCGATGGCGTCCCGGTAGGTGTCGATGAACTCGCTGAGGTCCATGGTGTGTCTCCTTCTCCGTGGGGGGACGACACCAGGCCTGGGCGCACTGCGCCCCACCCCGCACGAGGGAGAAGGGGACGCTGCTGCTGCACAGGCTTCCGGAGCGTCCCCGGTCGTGTAACGTTTCGAGGCGGCCGCCCGTGCGGCCGTTCATATACAGCGAGGCCCCGCTAGCCAAGGGGTGGCAGGCGGGGCCTCGTGCTATGCGGATCGGCGTCGATCCGTCGGGAGCCGCCACCTTGAGGCGGCGTGAAAATCAGGCGGCGATGTCGGTGACCTGGCCGGAGTCCAGGTCGAGGGCGACGACGGTGGTGGAGAGCCGTTCGCGGAAGGTCTCCTTCGTGGGCGTGCGCTCCGCGAGGATCATTTCCTTCGAGGTGCGCCCCTTGACGAGGATGCGGCTGCCGTCGGCCTCCAGCTGGAGGTTGTCGAGGAAGCCCGCCGCCACGAGCATGGCCAGGTGGCCGCGCCGGAGCGGCATGAGCGGCCTGGTGCGCTGGTCCTTGGCAGGCCAGAGCAGGTCGGTGACGGCCGTGCTCGCCCAGAGGCCCGAGTCTCGCGCCTCGGAGGCGGCCGCGACCGGGTCGATGGAGCGCCTGGCGAAGAGCACGTCCCCCGCCGGCGTCGCTTTCGCGACGTAGAGCGGGTAGCGCCTCGGGGCGAGCGTTGCCACGTCCCCCGCGACCCACTGCTGGATGCGCTCCTCCGCATGGGCCTCGTGGAAGATGTCACCCTTCCGTGTCCCGAGGACGACGACCTGGTCGTACGCCTCGCGCTCGGGGTCGGGGAAGGCCCAGCCCTCCAGCCTTGCGTAGTGCGAGGCCAGGTAGCGGGCCGAGACCGCGAGGCGGTGACGTGGCACGACGAGGACGAGCAGGCCGTCCTCCGCCAGGTAGCGGGTGCAGTGGGTGAGGAAGGCGTGCTCGACGCGCTTGTCCTCCCCAGAGTCGAAGTCGTAGGGAGGGTTGAGGTAAAGGAGCCCGAAGGCGCCGTTGGCGATCGAGGTCTGGAAGAGGTCCGTCCCGAGCACGTGGTCGAGACGGGACTTCGCCTCCTCCGCGCGCTCGCTGTGCAGCTCCACCCCGAACGTCTCCACGTCCGCGGCGTGCGGCTTCCTGAGGGCGTTTGCGAGCCGCTCCAGGGCCACACCCTCGCCGCAGCAGGGGTCGAGGACGCGGAGCGTCTCGTCGTCGCGGGCGTAGCCGGCGGGCGGCTGGATGAGCTCCGCGATCAGGTCGGTGACTCTGGGCGGCGTCGGGTAGAACCCGCCTTTCGCCTGGGCCTGGAGTCTCATTGCGTGTCTCCTTTCCGGTAGGTGGTCGGTGTGGATGGGTCGGCGGGCTCGTCCCGGGGAAGGGTGAGCAGCCCCGACGCCACGGCCACCGAGAGGTCTTCTCTCAGTGACTTCGCGTCAGGGTCGCAGCGGTAGGCGACGACCCCCTCCGACTGGAGGGGCACCGTTTCCCCCTTGGCCAGCGCCCGCCGCCAGAGCCAGTCGGCCCAGGAGCGGTGCAGGGGCAGGGGGCTGCGCTTGTCGAGGAAGCGGTGATGGAGAGCGGGAGCCTCCTCCTCGCCCGGTGCGAGCAGCAGGAAGGCGTCGCGCTCGAAGGCGTACTCCGCGAGCTTCGTGTAGACGAGGCCGTGCCAGCCGCCCGAGACGGGCAGGCGGGCGATCTTCGTCGTCCACGTGCCCACCGTCTCGCGGGGGACGTGGCAGTGCTGGTAGCCCCCGGAGAGGGCCATGCCGTCGGCACCGCGGATGAGGTGGGCGGGAGCGGGCGGCTGCTTGAGGAGGGAGGCCCAGATCGCCTTGAGAGCGGTCTGGGAGCCCACCATGGAGAGGAACCACAGTCCTCCCGACTCGGGGTCGCGGGCGAAGGCGTCGGCCGTGGCGGAGAAGCCGCCGGCGCTGATGGTGTGCAGGTCGTCGGGGTTGATGGTGTGCAGGTCGTCGGCGTTCACGAGGCGGCCTCCAGGTAGTGGGCCCCGAAGGCGGCGCCCAGCTCGCACCAGTCGCCCGTCTCCAGGGACCAGCCCCCGCAGCCGCAGCGCCCCTCGTAGAAGAGGGGTCCCGGCCGGAGCGTCATGGTCAGGTCGTGGGGAAGCCACCACGAGGGCAGCTTCTCCAGCGCGTCCAGCTCCGTGGCCAGATGCCGGGCGCAGTAGTGCCCCCAGCTGTCGCCGGAGGGGTCGTCGACGATCTCGGTGGTCGCGGGCTGCGGACAGTCGTCGCAGAGCGTCCCCTCGGCCGCGGGCTGTGTGACGAAGGTGCGCCGCCGGTCGTCCAGGACGGCGCGGATGGTGGTCATGGCTCGTTCTCCTCTCGGTGGGTGGGCGGAAACGACGGCGGGGCCGCTCCCCGGGAGGGGGACGGCCCCGTAAGGCGACGCCGGGCGGCGTTGCTCGGTGTGACGTGCCTAGAGCAGTCCCTGGTCTTTGAGGCTTACGACCCTGTCCCCGCCGATGACGACGTGGTCGAGGAGCTTCAGCCCGAGCAGGTCGGCGGCCTCCCGAAGCTCCTTCGTGACCTGCATGTCCTGGGGGCTGGGCGAGGGGTCACCGGAGGGGTGGTTGTGGGCGACGATGAGGTGGGGGACGCCCTCCACCACCGCCGGGCGCAGCACCTCGGCCGGCCTGACGATCGCGGAAAAGGCATTCCCTTGATAGATCACCCGCTGCCCGACGACGCGGTTGCGGCGGTCGAGCAGGAGCACGCGCACCTGCTCCTGGCAGAGGGCGCCCATCTCCTCCCCGAGGAGGCGACGAACATCCTCCGGGCAGGTGATGGAGGGACCCCCGTCCGCGCGACCGGGATCGGTCTCGACCTCGTAGCGCACGGCCAGCTCGTTGAGGACGTGGAGGTTCTGGCGCAGCGCCTCGAGGAGGGCGTCGGCCTGCGGCGGGGCGGTCACGTGACCACCTCCTCCGGAGGGCAGATGCAGTCCTCGTGGTCGGGGGAGTCGGGCTCGACGCAGGTGCGGCAGTTGCCGCAGTCGGGACAGGGGTCGGTCTGGTGGGCGGCGTCGCGGGCGACCCGCCGGGCGACGGTGTCCTCCCAGCAGCAGTTGCGCTCGCAGTTGTCGCCGCACTCCTCTTCCGGTTCCTCGCAGGTGCGGCACCAGGTCCGCCCCTTGACGACGGGCGTGCCGCAGCCGCGGCAGTCGCCGCCGTAGTTGTCGATGGCCTCAAGCTCGGCGCGGACCGTCTTGCGGACGAGGGAGTCGTCCGTGGGGCCTTCGGACTCGGCGATGTAGTGCCAGGCCCACTTCATCCCGAGGTCCGCCCAGTCGTCCGTCCGGTAGGACCAGCGGTCGCAGGTGCAGTGGCCGTTGTAGTGGTCGGGGCCCTCGAGGAGGGTCATGACCAGGGTGTGCCTGCTCACGCAGGGGAGTTCTCGGTTGGTCGGTGCCACGTGGAATTCTCCTTCTGGTGTTGGTGGCGGAAACGACGGCGGGGCCGCCCCTCGTGAGAGACGGCCCCGTGATGGCGCTCCTGTAGGAAGCGACCGGCTCTGGGTGATGCGGACGGACTCCGAGGTCTGTTCGGTGACGATCTCCTTGCGCGTCTCCGCGTCGAGGAGGGCGTTCAGGCGCTTGTGGTCCACCGCGTAGCGCGTGCTGCGCACGAGGCTGACTGTGTGGCCTTTCAGCTCGGCCTTCGCCGAGCCCTTGTGGCGCATCCACGCCTTGAGGGTGTCGAGGGCCTGCCGCTTCGCCTGCTCGGGCTCGCGCAGGGCCTCCCTGGCGGCGACGTAGGCGGTCACCGCTTCGCGGGCCTCTCCGTCACCCACCTCTGGCGTTTCCTCCTCTGCCTTCCCTGTCTCTTCTTCCGCCTGCGGCTGGCAGGTGGCGAGGAAGGGGCAGGAGGAGCAGCGCCAGCTGCCCGCCTCGAAGTCCCGCTCGGGCAGGACCTCGGGATCGGGTCCGTGGGCGGCGTAGTGGTCACCCAGCGGCGCGAGCCATGCGCGCGTCCGCTCAAGGGCGTCCTCCACGCGCTCCGCGGGGACGGTCTCGAAGTCCCAGGCACGGTCGCCCGTATCCAGGACGGCGATGACGGCTTCGCGGGCCTCGCCGAAGCGCCCGTAGGTGTAGAGCGCGGCCTGGGCGACGGCGTCGGGGTGGCTGCGCTCGGCGCCGAGGGTCTGCCAGCGCTTGAAGGCTGACGGTCCCCGGGTCTTCACCTCGATGACGGCCTCGCCCCCGAAAAGGGGTGGCGTGCCGGTGGCGTCGGGATGGCCCGTCACCATCACCGCCGGCGTGAGCTGCACGGTGACGGGGGTAGGTCGATCCGGGTCCGCGGGCGCGACCTCCCAGCCCGCCCGCTGCATCGCCCGCAGCACGACCGGCTCCAGGGCGCGTCCCGTCTCCATGACGGTCAGCGCCTCGTCGCCGGGCGGCTCGGGCTCGTGGCCCGTGGCCGCGTACCAGAGGGCGCGCCGGCAGCTTCCGGCCGCCGAGGCCCGTACGTCGATGTGGCCCTCTCCGTCGAAGCGGGCGGCAGGCCGGTCGTAGGCGTCCGCCCGCTTTCCGGGCGGGTCGGTCGTCCCGGAGATGGCTCCGGGAATCGTCTCCTTCACGTGGTCCTCCTCCGGGATCAGGAACGGGGCCGGCCCCGGTCAGGGAGCGGCCCCGTGCGCGCTCCCCTCGGGGAGCGCCTCTTTCGGTTGGCTGTTCGAGTGCCTTGATGGGCGCCTCCTCTCTGGCCGAGGCCGGGCGTTCAGGCCGCCCGCGGCTTCTCGCCGCAGTCGTGGCAGCGGGTCCGCCCCTTGACGAGGGGGAAGCCGCAGCCTTCGCAGCCGCCGCCGTAGTCGTCCACGGCCAGCAGCTCGGCCTTCACGGCCTGCCGGATGAGCGGATGGTCGTCGGGCCGGTCGGACTCGGCGACGACGTGCCAGGCCCAGCGCGCGCCGAGCTCGGCCCACTCTTCCGTCCGCCAGGACCAGCGGTTGCAGGTGCACTGGCCGTCGAATTGCTCGGAGCTGAGACGCTCCGCGCCGTCCAGCGCGGTCACGATCAGCCTGTGCGCGCCGTCGTCCGGGTAGTACATGTCGGGGTCTCCTTGCGGCTTGCTGGGGCGCGGCTCGCCGCGCCGGTCGGCAACGGGAGCGGGGCCGCCCCCCGGTGAGGGAGCGGCCCCGTGCGCGCCCGCAGATGGCGGGCGTCTCCGTGCGGTGCGGGCGGGCCTAGAAGACCTCCGCGGCGGCGGTGTCGGCGGCCTCGCGGCTGCCGTTCCCGTTGCTGCTCCCGTTGGAGCCGCCGTTCCCGTTCCCGTTGGAGTCGAGGAAGACGACCTCCTGGGCGTGGATCTCCGTGCGGTAACGGCGCTGGCCGTCCTCCGTCTCGTAGCTGTTCTGGGCGAGCGAGCCGGAGACGTAGAGGCGGTTGCCCTTCTGGACGTACTCGCCGACGGCCTCGGCGAGCTTCCCGAAGCAGACGACCGAGTGCCAGTCGGCCTCGGTCTCGCCGTTCTGGCGGCGGCGGTCGGTCGCCAGCCGCAGCTGGCAGACGGCGGTGCCGTTCTGGCTGTACTTGAGGTCGGGGTCGGCTCCGACGCGGCCCAGCAGTTCGACTCGGTTAATCGTCCGTGACATTTTTCAAAATCTCCTCTTGGTGGTGGTGGTTGGAGTCACTCGTGGGGGTAGCGGTGAGACCGCGACCCGGGCGGATGGATGGCGGGATCGATTGGCGATCCCGTGATGGGCGCTCCCCGGAGGGAACGTCGGGGTGGAAAGGGTCAGGCGGCCTTCGGCTCTTCCTCGGAGCCCGAGGCCTGGAGCTTGTTGGCCATCGCTTCGACCAGGGTCGTCAGGCCGGAGACGGGCAGGTCGTCGAGGTCCTCGCCGGTGCGCTGGCGCACGGCGTCCCGCACCTTGCTCTCGTCGAAGCCCTGCTTGCGCCCCAACTCGACGATCGTGCGGCGCAGCCCGGAGGCCACGTCACCGCCCGGCGCCGTCGCCGGAGAGGCTGTTCCCGAACTGGTTCCCGTAGCCACGCAGCGCGCGCTTGAGGGCGTCCGTCACCGCGCCCTTGAAGGCCATCTCGTGGCCCTCGACGGTATCCTCGACGAGGGCCACGAAGCCCACGTCCGTGCGCGGCGGGGAGCCGGGGACGGTCACCCTGACGGTGGCGCTGTAGGCGCGGATGCGGGTCGTCTCGCCCGTCTTGGCGTCGACCTTCTCGCTCTCGTGCAGCGTGACGTCGCCAACCAGCTCGTAACCCCACGAACCGAATCCGAAAATCCGATTCGCCTGGTCGATGGCGGTGTGGCCCTCGAGGTAGGCGAAGGTCCGGCTCTTGCGCCCCTTGCGGTAGGAGACGAGGTCCTCGTCGAGGGGCTGCGAGAGCTTCTGCGTGACCACGGGCGGGAGCCCGTCCCAGAGGAGGTCGTGCTCCTCGACGGGGGCAGGCTCGGGGCTGGAGCCGTTGCGGCTCACGAGGGCGGTGGTGGTTCCGTTGTTCATGGTGGTGCTCCTTTGTGCTGTGTGACGGCTTCGGTGCAGGTCTCCAGGAGGAGACCGGTAGGCGGGGACGAGCCCCGGCGGGCAGCGTTCATACAACCTCCTTTGGTGGGATGCGGGAACTGCCTGTGAGGGGGTTCACGGCTGAACCTCCCGGCGGTGTGGCCGCTGGGCACGGGGCGGCAGCCCCGCGCAAGGGCGGCAAGGCACAAGTCGCCGCCCGGACCTCGGAGAGGACCGGCGCGGCTCCAGGCTGGGTGGTCGGGGGTGGGGGCTAGGCGGCGTCCCTCGCGGCCTGCAGGAGCAGGTGCTCGAAGACGGCCCGTCCGTGGGACGTGGCCGCAAGCTCGGCCACGTCGGAGACCCCGCCGGGCAGCGTCAGGGTGGCGGCGCGGGGACCAAGCAGGCCGTCCAGCCGGGCGGCCGCCTCGCGACCTGCCTCGTCGCTGTCGAAGGCGATGAAGACCCGAGGGCAGCCCCTGAGGGCCCCGGCGATGCGCTCAAGCCCCTGCGTCCCGAGGGCGGCGCAGGCGGGCAGTCCCCACTGCGCCAGGACGAGCCAGTCGAAGATTCCCTCGGTGACGACCGCCCAGGGCGGCGACGCCCCAAGCCGTCCCGATCCGAGGACGGGCTTCGGGCCGGGCGGCGCCTGGAAGCGCGGCGAGCGCCCCGGGTCGATGGCTCGCCCCGCCAGCCAGCGGACGCGGCCGGCGGCGATCTCGGGAATGACCACCATCCCGGCGAAGCGCTCCCCTCGACCCGTGAACAGCCCGCTCCGGTGGATCCGTGCGGCGGTGAACCCGGCGGATGCGAGCGCCGCGCGCAGGCCCGCCCCCGGCGCGTAGCCGAGACCGAGCCGGGCAGCCGTGTCCATGCCGACGCCCCGCGAGGCGAGGTAGTCCCGCGCCTTGCGCCTGCACCGCAGCTCGCCCGCGTAGTACCGCGCCGCCGCTGTCAGCAGCGCCGGGTCGGGCGGCGCGACCGGGATGCGGTCGCGCCGCTCGCGGGTCGTGTGGCGGACGGGGGTGATGGTGGGAGGGGAGGCGTCGAGCCTGCGGATCGCCTCCGGCAGGCTCAGGTCCTCGGCGCGCTGGATAAAGTCGAGGACGTCGCCGCCCTCGCCGCAGCCGAAGCAATACCAGCGCTCCGTGTCGCCGTACACCGTGAAGCTCCCTTCTGCCTCTTCGTGGAAGGGGCAGATGCCCTGGCGGACGCGCCCCCTGCCGCGCAGCGGCACGCCCGCCGACTCGACGACGTCTGCCAGCAGGTGGCGGCGCTTGAGGGCGGCGAGATCGATGGGGGTCGTCGCGGTTGCCGTCACGACGCACCACCGTCGAGGGGCCGGAGCCCCCGCAGGCTGCGCCGCGAGACCATCTTGCCGAGACGCCAGCGCATGCCCAGGACGGCCATCACCTCCAGCGTGCCGGCGTCGCCGCGCGGCGCGAGCACGGCCACACGCCCCGTGTCCGGGCTGTAGACGAGCGCCCCGCTGTCGCGGAAGCGGCGCCGTGCGATGGCGATCCACTCGGCGTACGCCCAGCGCGCCTGGTGGGGCTCCGCCGTGACCACGCCGGCTTCGGCGAGGAGCGAGAGCGCCCCGTCGAGGTCGCCCGCCTTCCGCTGCCGGCGGGCGTCGTGGACGGTGCGCGCGAGGCTCTGAGTCGTCTCTGGAGCGGTGCCGAAGATGCTGTCGACGAGCCGGTCCACCAGCGCCTCGAGGCTTGGTCCGGATGTCGGGGGCGGCGTGAACGGGATGCTCGTGGTTGCTGTGGTCATCGTGTCCCTCCTGGGGCAGTGGGCTTCGTGGTCGGGCGGATGAGCTGGCGGAGCACGAGTGCCCCGAGGACGACGCCCGCCGCGTTCAGCGCGAAGAGCTCCAGGTCGCCGGTCAGGGGCAGCGGTCCGATCAGCAAGACCGCGAGCGCCAGCCGGGTGCGCCACCCGAGGCGGGCGGCGGTCGTGACGACTTCCGTGATGTGCATGCGCTTCTCCTTCGTGTGCATGTCGCGTGGTCCGCACCGGCATCCGGGGCGCGGGGGGCGTGGGTCGCTGAACACACTCCGCCCACAGTCGGATGCCGGACGTGGGGCTGGGGAGCGTGGCTTGTACCCGGACCCGCGGCGGTTGGAACGCTCGGGGTCCGAGGGGCTCGAGGCAGCTCAGCCTGGTGGTGGTTGCCTCGCGATGGATTGCATGTCCGCGACGGGTCGCCGGGAGCGGTGCGCTACAGACGTGGCGAGGGCTCGGCCTGACGCCTCAGTGGAGACGTGGACGAGCCCTTGGTGGTACCTGCGAAAGGGGGTTCGCCAGCGACAGGACGTGGAGAACGGGGCCGTGCGCGGGACGCAGTTCCCCCAGGGACTCCAGAGACCGCTGGACCGGTCCGCTGGCGAAGGACTTGTTCACTCCGCTTCGCGGCAGTTCCTTCGTGGGAGACCCGTTGGGAGAGCTATGTCAGTCCCGCTGGGTCCTCCGGGCTGAAGGAGGAGCCCCCAGGTTTCTCAGGCGGGAAACGCTGGAAAGGCCAAATCGAGTTCGAGTATTGCCGCGTCGCTCGCTCCGGGGGAAGGGGTTTCGGGCGCCCTGGGCCGAAATGATCGTTCCTGTTCGCTCCAATCCCGGGCAGTGGCCGTTCCCACAGCCGGGGGTGGCGCTGGCTGCCCTGTCCCTTACCGCAGCGCTGGCCGCACTCGTCGCCGCCCTGGTCCTGCTTGTGGCGGACTGCGCCGGCGGCCCGGAGGGCAGCGACCCGGCCTCGCTGCCCTCGATCAGCCGGGCGTCGAGGAACGCTCGACCAACACCATGAGAGCGGTCAGGCCGAGCAACAGCCCGGCGCTCAGCACCCGCCCCGTCCAGCGTCGCACCTCGCCCCATGCGCGTGCCCGCTGCGCGTCCTGCAGAGCCTTCCAGCGCCAGCCGAGCTGACCGTGTCGCCAGACGCCGCGCTGTGGAAACGTCGCCGGCGGCAGCGTCAGCCGGTGCTCATCCAGCATCGCCACCTCCAGTTCCAGGATGCGCTCGTCCCGCCTCAGCCACTCCAGCCCCTTGCCCGGTCGCACGTGCGCCTTCCACAGGCGGCGCCACTCCTCCACCAGCGGCCACGCCTCGCCGTACACCTCCGCGTCGTCGGGGGCAGGGTCCTCGGTGACGAGCTCGGGGTACAGCCTCGGCGGAGGCCAGCGCTTCGCTTCCGGTTCCGGTTGCCGCCGGGGTTCCGGCCTCGTGGCCTTCGCATCCACGCTCTTCGGTGCCCGCACCTGGGATGGTGAGCCCTCCACCACGGGTTCTGCCTCCGGAGGTGATGCCTCCCCCTGTTCCCAGGCGTCCAGCCGCGTCTCCACGCTTGCAATCCGCTCTTCCAGAGGCCCCAGGACCCTCCCCTGTCCGTCACGCAGCGCCCTGAACCCCGCCACGGTGGCTTCCCGTAGACCCGCCGCCTCCCGCTCCACCGCCTCCAGCCGCCGCGCCACGTCCGGCTCGTCCGTGCGACCCCTCGGCTCCGTCCCCATCTGGCGTTCGAGAGCGATGCGTACCCGCCGCGACAGCACTCCCCGCTTCAGCGTGGCGCTCACCGTGCGAGGGTCGACGTCCAGCATCTCCGCCACGCGCTGGCGTCCGTGCTCCCGGACCTGCTCCGCGAACCGCTTCAGCAGCCGCCGGTCACGGCCCTCTTCCACGCTCCTGCTGTCTTCCACCGGGGGCTCCGGCGCAGGACCGCGGCTCCCGCCTCCAGTCTCCACATCGGGGGTGATGTCACTCATGACGGCGCTTCTGCTCCTCATGCAAAATGCTGCATTTTGCTGCAAATTGCGTCTGCGACCGCACCACGCCCTTTCGAACGCACGGTCACCGCCTTCGGGCTGCGTCCCCCGGAATCGCCTGTGTTCATGGGCTCACGACAGGGTTCTGCATTTTGCAAACTGTCGTCATTCCCTGTACACGTCTGGTGCGCCAAGTGGAGCCCTCCCGGGGGCGGATTGCCCGCATCAGGAAACCACACGCCGCTCCCCCTGGGGACCGCCTGCGGGGGCGTGTCTGTGTGCATCCCCTTGCTGGGGCATTCGTCGTCGCACCCCCCTGTAGGGTGTTACGTCCTGCTCCTCCCCGTGCTCACACTGTTCCACCGCCGCTCTACCGGCGGAACGGTGAAGGAGTACGAGCGTGAAGCCAGCTACCTGCGAGGAGGCGGTTCTGCGCCAGCTGGCGCGCACTCCCTTCTGCGACCGCATCGACCTTGCCGCGCTCTGCGGCTGGTCGCCCAGAGCGGTCCACGCCGCTGCCGGCCGGCTGCAGGCCGCGGGCTTCGCCGCCTCCATCCCGCACGCCACGACCCTCACCGCGCCGGCACGGCGCTTCCACCTCACGGCCGCGGGCGTCCGGCGGCTGGCACGGGAGGAGGGGGTGACCCTGGACGAGGTGCTGCACATCTACCCGCTCTCCGCCCACTGGCGTCGCCTCCTCCTGCAGCGGCTGGACGCTCTCGCCTCCATCCACCGGCTCGCCGCCGCCCTCTCCTCCGTCGCCTTCCCTCTCCGCATCGGCTGGTACCGCGCATCCCCCCTGGACGCCGCCTTCATCCTGCCCGGAGGACACGCCATCGGCATCGTGCGCCAGGGACGGACCTCCGACCGCACGGGCTTCTCGAAGCGCCTGCGGAGACTGTACGAGGAACCGCTGCCCGACGCCCTCCTCCTCCTCTTGCCCGACGAAACCCGCCTGCGCCATGCCCGCTGGCTGCTCGGTCGGGCGCCCCTGCCAGCCTTCCTCGCCCTCGAACGGGAAGCGGCCGCGGCGGATGCCCGTTCCCGCATCTGGCACTTCCCTTTCCTTGCGGGGAGGCTGGCGCTGAAAGAGGTCGCTCCCCTCGTCGGGCGCCGTGGCGTGGCCCCGGTAGAGACCAGATCCGTGCGCACCATCCTTCCCACTGACGGCGCCCCTGCGGAGCAGCTGGCATCGTCCCTACTCAAGCCCGCGGAGAAGGTCGCCCTCGACGCTCTCTTCGACTGGCCATGGATTACGCTCAAGGATCTCGCAGGCCTGCTGGCTGTCTCCACCCAGCGGGCCTCGGAGCTCGTGCTGCGACTGGAGGGCCTCGACCTCGCCCACCGTGTTCTTGTCGCCGGACGCCGGCGTCTGGTGCTCAGCGACCGGGGCCTCGACACCATCGCCCGCCGCGACCGCACCTCCGTGGGCGCCATGCGGAAGCGCTGGAGCACGGGCCCGGTAGACCAGGCAGCGCCGCTCGACTGGCGCAACGTCTCCGGCACCCGCAGCCGCCAGTTGCTTCGCCACCTGGAGCACACCGAGGCCGTCCACCGCTTCAGTGCCGCCCTCGCCGGGCAGGCGCGGGACCTCGACTGGGAGGTGGTGCAGCTCGACCCGCCCCAGCGCGCCTCGCGCTACTTTCGCCACCGCGAGCGCCTCTACTCGATCCGTCCGGACGCCTTCGGCCTGCTGCGCCGAGACGGGAACGCCTGGCCGTTCTTCCTCGAGTGGGAGCGGCGCGCGGTCAGACCCGTGACCATGGCCGCCCGCCTCGCGCCCTACCTGCGCTATTTCTCCTCCGAACGCCCCCCTGAGGACCGCGGGACCAGGCCCGCCGTCCTCGTCGTCTTCGACGACGAGCTGGCCGCCACCCACTTCCTGCGCGTGGCACGCGACGAGATGGAGCGAGTGGACGTCGAGGTGCAGCTCCGGGTCTCCCACAGGGCTGCGGTGGAAGAGATGGGGCCACTGGACGGGGCGGCGTGGCGGACCGCTGAGAGAGGGGGCACCGTCCGGCCCTCCACAGGGTACTGACCACAAGACATGATGGGCTCGCATGTCCTGACAGGGGGCTGCTGCGACGCCCGAGTTCAAGATGGATGTGTCCAAGCAGCCCTCTGGGCGGTAGAGACAACCAGTGGCCATCCACTTCCGTTGAATGCACACATACCGGCCCGACGCTCTGGCACAGGGCCGCTGTTGCTGTACCAGCAGTGCTAACACGCCCAGAGAGTGCTATGGGCATCCGCGGTTGTCGCACGACTCGTCCGGAAGCCCTCCCTCGGGGATGCGCGCCTCGCAGAGCCCCGAGAGGATGCACGCCTTGTCCGTCACCGCGGCGTACTGCTGCCTCAGCTCCTCGTCGCTTTCGTCGCCGAAGGAGATGAGGGCGCGGTCGATGTCCGTGATGTCCTGGAAGGCAAGGCCGTCGCCCCGTACGCCGTTGACGATGAACGACAGCCGCTTCGTCTCCGTGGTGCAGTACGTATCGCCCTCCGGCGTCGTGAGGCACTGGTCCGTCAGCTCGAACCCGAGGGAGTGGAAGAACTCCCGCCAGGTGGTGCCCTCACGGTGGACGTGGACGACGAGGAACGGCTCGTGGAGATGGACGTTCTCGCTGAGCTCCTCGTCCGTGGTCGAAAAGAACCGCTCCTGGTTGAAGGTTCTCACCGGGCGGTAGCAGCTTGCCCCCTGCTTCACCATTTCGTCGGCCAGCTCGCCCGCGTGCGGTCGTGTACCGGTAGCCTCATCGGTTCGAGGGCCGCGTTCCCGCTGGGCATCTCGATGGAGATGTCCCCCGCCACGTGCTTGATGATGATCACCTTCGGGTCGGCGGCGGGTTCCAGCTCCCGGATCGCAGCGTCCACCTCGTCCTCACTTGCCAGCCGCCAGCCGTGCGAAAACTTGCCGGCCACCTTCATGCGTCGCGCTGGCGGGAGCTTGTGGAGGCTCTTGACCAACTCCCGCATTCGGCGGCGAGTGAGTCCCCCGGGGTCGCCGTCCCCACCGCCCGCCGCCTTCGCTGCCTGCCAGAGCTGATCCGTCGTCACGCGGCCGTGGGGCTCGGGAACGATGGCCGTCAAGAGCCATTCCCCCCCCCCCGGGCCCGATCATCTCGCGCTTCAGGGCGCGCCGGGCGTCCGCGACGCTGGGGCTATCGTCGGGCGGCGACCCCTTGCGAGCGTGCTTGACTAGCAGCGCAAAGAGGCTGTCCCGCACGTCGCCCGCTTCCTCGAAGCGCTTCCCCAATCCCGCCCTTCGTTCGTCGGCGGGGATGGCGGGAACGGTGAGCACGCGCACGCGCTCTTCCACCGCATCATCCTCGAAGGGCAGCCGTGGTATCTGACCCGCGTTGCCAGCGATAAAGACCGTCGCAGTCCCGGTGCGCGTTTCTTCAGCCCTCGCGTAGTGCCGCCGGAACGTGATCGGGTCCTCACCGCTCGCCTTCTTCAAGCGGCCAATGGCCAGTGTCCCCTGGGGTTCAACGAGCGTGACCAGGCGACGCTCCCCGAGTGGGGCAAGCTCTGTCGTGGGGCGGCCTGTTTGCTCGGCAGCCCTAGAGCTGAGGGTCGTTTCGGAAAGGCTCGCGCCGTACTCCCCAACGACGGCGAGCAGCGCCCGTAGGATGGTGCTCTTGCCGCCACCCGCTGGCCCCTGCAGGAGGTACACCCGGCGGGATGGCTCCCCCCGGAGAGCGTGGCCGGCGGCTTCCAGCAACCAGCGGCGATCGTCGTCACTCATCCGCCCAAGCAACTCGTAAACGGCACCGTTCGGATCGTCGGCGAGCTCGGGGCGGTAGAACGCGGCAACCGCCTTCGTCACGAAGAGGGCGCGGGCCGTCGCCCCCTCCACGAGCGCACCTGTATCGAGGTCAACGACTCCGTTGACGCAGCCGACGTAGCGCCCCGTCGGGTCAATCTGCGTGTGCTCGGCGATCGTCAGGTCGGGCGGCAAGATGTTGCGCCGTCGCAGTTGCTCGATGGCGGGACCAAACCCCGCTTCGGAAAGCACGTCGTCCTGACCGCGCTTCGTCGTCCAGCGCTGGGCAGCACGGGCAATCGAGGTGTTGGTCCGAAGATCACCTGCTGACGCCCACCAGTCACGCGCCAGCTCGTCACACCAGGAACGGAGCAACGCATCGTCCTCCCTCCAAACGCCGGCCGCGCCGGCGGTGAACATTTGCCAGTAGCCGCCGGGGAACTGGACGGCGAGCAATCGATCGGCGTAGTACCGAAGAATCCGCCCCGCCATGGCGTCGGTCCCCTCATCCCACTCAGACCAGGGGTCGCCCTCAATCCACATTGCCGGGGAGTGCTCGGCAGGTGCGACCGCCCCCCAATCGACCGCATCGAGGCGTGCGCGGATGTTGGCAGCGTCCAGATCGGCGGCGTCGCTCCCATCGTCGCCGGGAGCCTCGAGCGTGACGATCCGGCAGCGGTGCGGGCGCAGGGCGGCCGCCGCCGTCTCCATCGCCTTGCGCCCCGGCGGGTCGGCGTCCGGCCACAGGATCACGTCGCGGGTGGCGAGGGGCGCGAAGTCAACTTGATAGTGGCGGACTCGAGCAACTATGCGATTCGCGCCATCGCACCAGATGGGAAGGTAACGACGATTGCTGGCGGCAATGGCAAGGGCTCCAGGGATGGCCCATGCAGAGAGGCCCAGTTTTCCGGCCCTTCTGACGTGGCAGTCGCCGCGAGCGGCTCCATCTACGTCGCTGACCCGGAAGGGGGCCTCATCCGGAGGATATATCCCGAGCCGTGTTGGGTCGTGACAGTCGCTGGTAAAGGCCCGGTTTCCCTCTGCGAGCACGGATGGGGTAGCTTCCGGGACGGGCCCGTTGCCACCGCAGAGCTTGGAACGCCTACGGGGATTGCCTTCGACCGCGATGGGAACTTGTTCATCACCGACACCTGCAACAGCCTCGTACGGCGTCTCTCCCCTGACGGTCACGTCGATACCGTTGTTGGGTTTAAGTTATCTGCCTACGTTCCGGGACCCAGAGATGGTCCGGGGTTGGAGGTTTTTGTCTCGCTCCCAAGTGGAATTGCGGTCGACTATCAAGGGAATGTCTATTTCACTGAGAGTACCGATGCCATCCGCAAGCTCGACCGCAGTGGTTACGTGTCGACCGTGTACAGGGCAGCCGGGTACGAACGGGGGGGAGCGTTCTCGGGGTTCCTGCGTGGACTGGCTTTTGGTCTGGAGGGTGAAATCTACGTCGCCGACTTAGGCTACGAGCGCGTTTTCAGGCTCACGCCTGACGGGATTCTCTCGATTGTCGTCGACGGGAACTCCGACTTGCCTGGAGGACATCAGCACCTGAACCTGAACCTGACAGGCTTGGCGGTGGGGTCAGACGGAACGCTGTTTGTTTCGAGTCAAGCGGGCGTGATTTCGAGGTTACCTTCGAGTGACACTCGAAGAGCGCCCTGGGCGTGCGCAGCAAGCCCTTCTGGACGTTCGCCGACTCGAAGCACCCGGCTCGGAGCCTGGGGATAGTCGACACTCACGCCTGCGGCCTGCTGCTTGTGCTGGGGCTAGCCGCCGCCCGACGCCTGCGCCGTCGTCCTTAGGCGCGCGAAAACCCGTGAGGGCAAGGGGCTGAACTCGCGCTGAGTCCACAGTCCTGTCGAAAGGTCCGAGACGCGGGGCGCAGCCTGGCGGCCCCTCGATCGTAGAGCGAGCGACCTCCTCGCCCGTGAAGGGGTCGATCGTGAGGGTGAAGTGCCTCTTGTGCTCCGCGACGGTCACGAGTATCCGGTCTTCACCGTCGGAACCTCTCGCACAGGCTCCTGGCCGAGCAACGGTAACGAGCGACCCCGCACGGGTCGAGGGGCAGGGAGGGCGGGGTACTCTGGTACCATCGGCGCGTTCGCGCAGGCGAGCGATAGAGCGTTGGGGTCGGCGCCACACACGGGGAAAGCGAAGAGGTCCAGCACCCCACAACAAGGTAGACGGAAACCGTGACAACCGAGCAACAGCCAGAGAACGCGGGCGAGACGGCAGTCGCCGTGCGGAACGTCTACAGGGTCTTCGGCGGGAACGAGGATGGGGCGCTGGCGCGCGCCAGGACGGGGACGAGCAAGGAAGCGATCCAGGAGATGCACGACTCCGTGCTGGCGCTCGCGGACGTGACGTTCGACGTGAAGCGGGGCGAGCTGTTCGTGGTGATGGGGCTTTCGGGGTGCGGGAAGTCGACGCTCGTGCGCTGCATCAACCGGCTCATCGAGCCGTCTTCGGGGGAGGTCTGGCTGGGAGAACGGGAAATCACGGGGATGGACGACGAGGAGCTGCGCGAGCTGCGCCGGAGCGAGGTCGCGATGGTGTTCCAGCACTACGGGCTGCTGCCGCATCGCTCGGTGCTGGAGAACGTGGCGTGGGGGTTGGAGGTAAACGGCGTGGACAAGCGCCATCGCCGCAAGCGGGCGGAGGAGGCGCTGGGGGCGGTTGGGCTGAAGGGTTGGGGCGATCGCATGACCGACCAGCTGAGCGGGGGCATGAAGCAGCGCGTGGGGCTGGCGCGGGCGCTCGCCCAGGACGCGCCCGTGCTCCTGATGGACGAGCCCCTCAGCGCGCTCGACCCGGTGATCCGCCGGGAGCTCCAGGACGAGCGCGCGAAGCTCCAGTCGGAGCTGCACAAGACGATCATCTTCATCACGCACGACCTGGACGAGGCGGTTCGCATCGGCGACCGGATCGCGATCATGCGCGACGGCGCGATCGTGCAGATGGGAGAGCCGTCGGACGTCGTGCTCTCGCCGGCGAACGATTTCGTGCGGGAGTTCACCCGCGACGTGCGGCTGCAATCGATGGTGACGGCGGCCTCGGTGATGCGTGAGCCGACGAGCACGGCCGGGGCCGGGCAGACGGCCTCGGAGGTGCTGGCGGCGCTGGAGGCGGAGGGGCGCATCCACGCCCTGGTTGTCGACGAGGAGGGGCGGTACGCGGGGAGCGTGGGGCTCCTCTTCCTGCGCCATACGCTGGAGGAGGGGGACAGGCCGGTGGGGTCGCTGGCGATGGAGAAAGAGAGCGCGGTGGCGGAGGACACGGTGCTCGACGAGCTGGTGCCGCGCGGGCTGCGGTCGGAGCACCCCATGCCGGTCGTCGACGACGACGGCGTGTTGGTCGGCGAGATCCCGCTCGAGGCCCTGGCGACGGCGATGACCGCCGACGAGGCGTCCGAGACCTCCGGGAGGGGAGCGGCATGACGGGCGACAACGGGACAGAGCAAGCAGAGCCGACCAACGCGAAGGCGCGAGGCCTGAGCGCGTGGCTGGAGATCCCCGCCGTCAGCCGCGGGCCGCGCTGGCTTCGCTGGGCGCTGTGGCTGCGCTGGCTGGCGGCGCCCGCCATCCTCGCGATCGTGCTGTGGGCAGGGGGCTGGGACTGGGCGGGGGACTTCCCGGCGGATGTGGGTCGCGACGTCGGTCGCGAGATCGACAACGTGATCGACTGGATGACGACCGAGCTCGATGTCCTCTTCGACGTGATCAAGGAGGTCGTGCTGACGGTGCTGAACGCCATCGAGGACTTCCTGCTGTGGGTCCCGTGGCCGGCCCTGATCATCGCCATCACGATCATCGCCTGGCGGGCAGCGGGCGTCTGGGTCGCGGCCTTCTCGGCGGGGGCGCTGACCCTGCTGGCGGCCTTCGGGCTGTGGGACAGCACGATGGAGACGGTCGCGCTGATGGCCGTCACGGTGACGCTCTCGATCATCATCGCGGTGCCGCTGGGGGTGCTTGCTTCGCAGAGCGACCGGCTGGATCGGCTGCTGCGCCCGATCCTCGACGGCATGCAGACGATGCCGAGCTTCGTCTACCTGGTGCCGGCGATCGCGTTCTTCAGCCTGGGCAACGTACCCGCCGTGATCGCGACGCTGATCTACGCAGTCCCGCCAGCAGTGCGGCTCACCAATCTCGGCATCCGCCAGCTGCCCGAGGAGACCCTGGAAGCGGCGGAGTCGTTCGGGGCGACGCCGCTCCAGTTGCTGCTGAAGGTCAAGATCCCGCTGGCCGCGCCGACCATCATGGCGGGGGTGAACCAGACCACGCTGATGGCGCTGGCGATGGTCGTGATCGCGTCACTGGTGGGAGCCGGGGGGCTCGGCGAGGACGTCAACCGCGGGCTGGGGCGGATCGAGCCAGGGAACGCGTTCCTGGCCGGCCTGGGGATCGTGTTCCTTGCGATCATCATCGACCGGATCACGCAGGCGTTTGCGAGCCGGCAACAATCGTCTCTGGGGGCGGGCGGCGGCGTAGGATAGCTCCATAGGCGGTAGTAGCACCCACTAGTCCTCTGGCCGCGGCAGGAGACCGTCATGATGCTCAGGAAACCCATCTTCCTCACTCTGGCGGCGGTAGCCGCATGCCGGGCGTGCTGACAACCCCCTGTTCGTTGCCCGACCGCTCGCGCAGCTACCGACTGTCCGGGTTGCCTCCACTACCGGCGAGGTCGAGGCTCACCGGGTACCAGACCAGCCGGTACCTACAGGTTCGGCCGGTTACGGGTCCGAACACGGGCCAGGCCTCAAAGTGGGCTGACGAGGTCCGGGTCTACAACTCCGTCCGACGCCCAGCGGGAGCTGCGCGAGTCGTAGCGGGTGCGTAGCGCCTAGCGCGGCTCGTCCCCGTATCCCTCGATCGCCGCAGTTCCAGCCTGTCAGACTAGGCGCCGGGCTGGATGCGGTCGCGGAAGGTGTCGTCGAAGCGGAGCAGGCGGGCCTCGAACCAGGCGAATTGCCCCGGCCAGGCGTCGCGTCGCTCGAGCTCGGCCGCATGGTGGACGTAGAGGCGGCGGCGGTGGGCGTTCTCGGGTTGGTGCCAGGTGAGCGGTCCCAGCTCCGCCTCGATCGCCTCGCGCTCGTCGGAGAGGCGCTCGAAGACGTCGTTGGCGTCGTCGCCGTGCAGGCCCAGCTCGACGCGGATGCTGCCCTCGCCGGCCCAGCCCGTGGCGATGGCGGAGAGCCCTGCCCCGGAGCGGCCGATGGAGAAACTCGTCCACTGCTGGGCCCTGGGCTTGCGCGGGCTGAGGCCCCCACCGCGCTCGAGCAGGTAGTCGCGAAAGGCGGACCAGTAGTCGAGCTGCAGCTGCTGGGTGGGGGTGAGGGGCTTGTCGGCTGAGGTGCGCACGGCGCCCAGCCAGTCGTTGGGTTTGGAGACCACGTCGAAGTGGGGGGCGGGCGGGGAGTCGTCGATCCGCCAGACCTGCAGCTCGACGCCGAAGAAGTGGACGCCGGAGAAGGTGACGGCGTTGAGCCAGTCGAGGGCGGCGCGGTGCTCCTCGCGGATCTCGGGGGCGATGAGGATGGTGGTGCGGACGTCCTCGAGGCCGCCGGCGTAGGTGAGGAGCTTGCCCAGGTGGTCGTGGTCGGTGCGCTCCAGCTGGTTCTCGATGACGACGCGGTGCTCGTCGCCCAGGGCGCGGCAGATGATGTCGGCCTGGAAGCTGCCGACGGAGGTCTCGATGCCCTCGACGGCGAGCTCGAGGCCGAGGGCGCCGCCGAGGAGGGCGATGTGGGGCTCCTGCGCCAGCCAGGGGGTGAAGTCGGCTGCCTCGTCCGGCCAGTAGTCGCGTGCGGCAAGCTTCGTCAGCTGGCCGAAGGGCGGGTCGCTCACGGCTGTGCTACCGCACCGGAGAGCGCGACCGTTGCCGCAAGGGGCACGAGCGCCCACGTCCGCCAGTTATGCATGGGCGTGGAGACTACCCATCGCCGTAGAGGCGGCAGGGTGGAGGCACTGCTAGTCATGACGTCACCGGTACACGCAGGTTGTGAGGAGGCACGTACGAGTCGCAGTTGTGAGGGGACCAAGTGCCGTCCTCCAAGAACAGACACGGGCTGAGCGGGAGCCTAAGCTCGCGCCACTGCTCGATCTGCCAGAACTCGCGCTGGATCTCTTGGCGGTCAACCCCCTGCATGAGAAGGTCGAGAGCAGTAGCCACAAGCATCTCGCGCTCCGCAGAGGGAGTTGTGGGCCACCCGCTTCCGCTGTGGCCAACCGAGCAGACAAAGGCAGGACGTCCCGGCCAGTTCCTCATCCACCGCGCCGGGTGAGGACCCACCTTCACGCGGCCTGCATGAGGCTCGTCTTCCTCTCCGGGAACCCACGCAATCTCGTAGGGCCTGGTTGCGCTGTAGATTGGTGCTTCCGGCATGCCTGCTCCTCCAGAGTCTACTTTCGGGATCAGCGTACTGGACCTACGGGTACCGTACTGCGAACTTTCCGCTGGGCGGTGTCGCTCTAGGCGAGGATGCAGAAGGCCCGAGGGATGGCGGGGTACACCGCCCGCTACGTGTCGAAGATGGCGCTCACCGCGCAGGTGAAGCCAGGCAGCACGTCGAGACCGTCGAGCGTGTCATCCCCGCCAAGCGCTTCCACTGAGCCGTCGGCCCGGTGCACATCCACCGTGCGGGTATCCGGGTGCACGGCCCAGACCAAGCGTACCCGCTCAGATAGTCCATTTCCTCGGCCCAGGCATGGACCAGCAGCTCATCCGCCAGCCCGGTTCCTCGCTCTTACTGGTCCGCTAGGTGAGTGATGACCCAGTCCGCTCCCTCCCGCTCGAAGGTGATCCAGCCGAGTTGGAGGGCCCCTCCCGCCTGGAATCTGCCGCCACCCTGCAGGATGAGGCCGTCACCATCGGGCAGGTGGGCCACCAGAAACGCGACGTCCTCAAGCGACGAGGCCTGGTCATCAATGCAAAAGCCGTCGCGCGGCAGTACGAGGCCCACCTCGCACCTTGCAATCTGGAGTTGGCTGAACATGATCTCTCGTTCCCACTCGGCGGCGTCGTCGAACTCGGACAGCGAAACAGCGTCGGCGCGCATGAACCTGAAGGAACCGGAGTCCGGGGTGGATGACCGATCCGCCGATGCGGACGCTGCCGATTCGTGGAACGTCCAGCTCCCGTCGGCGTTTTCGCGAGCGATGATGTCGCTTTCGAACGCATCGTCCCGTTCGAATCCGCTCGAACACAGTTGCAGGGTGTCGAAGGTAACGCCAGCCTGTTCGACGGGCCCTCCCACACGGCAGATCTGGCCGTCGGGGCGTACCCAGAGAACGACATCGGGCTCGAACTCCCCACCACCGGTGTAGCGGCAACCCTCACCGGATTGGAGGCTCATGCCATCGCGGCAGTCGCCCACCACCATGGGAGTGGGATCGGGATGTTGCGCGCGCTGATGCCCGTCCCGGCGGTGAAGAACAGAAAATGCCCCCGGCCCGACGAGTCGACCGAGAACTCCTGGGAGGTGCCGGGGTAGACGCAACTCTCCCCACTGCTGATCACCAACCCGGGGCGGCAGGTTTCAGCCGTGCCCTGGGCGCTAACGAGGGCGGGCATTGCTGACAGAACCAGCAGCAGGGTGAGGATCGGCGCCACCCACCACCAACGACCGCCAGAAGCAACGGGGCGGGCTCGATCGGACCTCAGCGGAAGCGTTCCCGGCTGCGACACGTTACCTCTGCGGTCGGGCTGCTTGAGACGGAGTGGGCCTCAGAACATGCATTTGTCGGGGGGGGATCACGTCGTTTGCCCTCCCTGGAGGGGCGGACGCGCCTCAGCCCGCAGGCTGCACCATACTAGAGTTGGGCCGTCGCCGCGCACCCGGGGCGTTCACTCACTGAAGCGGAACGCGCCCTCGCCGGCGATGCGCGCCCGGCACGAGCCACTCTCGAAGCCGCTCAGGATCGGGCCTCGCGGGCGCGCGCCCGCACCGCTTTCGATGCTGGACACGCCCCCGCTGCAGCGCCACGTCACCGCCGCGACCACGGGCTCCATCCTCGGGCACAACGCGCAGGTGTGCGGAACTGCTGCGTCGCCATCCCGTGTCCCGCCAGTGGCTCCGTCTGCTCGTCGAGCGTCTCGACGGCGGCGGGAAGTGACAATGGGAGACCAGCCTCCCGTTCGGCGGACTGCTCGAGCTCCCAGACGACTGGCCCGGCGAACGAACAGTACGTCGCGCCAGCTGATACGAAGTGAATTGGCCTTCAGTTCCCATCCATCGGTCGGAGTGAAGGCATCGACGACTGGGCAAGCGTGGTCGCCAGCCTACATCGAGCCCCCGGAAACGAACCGTACGATGTCCGGGCCCACCCTAGTATCGAAGAGCCCGAAGAGCAGACCTCACTCTCGCCTCGGGCCCTGCGCAAGCCCCTACTCCCGCGCGCTCGAAACAAACGTCAGGAGTTGGTCCAGCGAGTGCGCCCAGAACAGGGTCAGCCCGCGCTCCTGCGCCTCGATCAAGTGTCGGAGCCCAAAGACGCCGCTCAGCACCGCGACCGGGACGACATTGTTCCTGCCGAGATCATCGATCCAGACTCTGGCCTTCACTCCCGCGTCGTTCGTCAGGCGCTTGATCGAGTTGAGCTCGGAGTTGCTCACCTTGCACTCGATCGGCATTACGCGCCCGTCCCACAGCCGCACGACGATGTCGGCCTTCCGGGACGCGCCGACGACGCACTCCCCGGTGAAGCGCCCCGGCTCCGGGGCGGAGAACACGTTCGGGATCGGACGCGGCGGCTCCTCGATGAAGCCCGCGCCAGTGAGCCTCGACTTGACGAGCGCCTCCTGGCGCCTCGGGGCGGTCGTCTGCCTGCCCGTGCGCACCCGCTGCGAGGCGATCAGCGCCGCCGTGGCGACGACGGCGATTCGCCGCTCCTCGGCGCTCGGCGCCCGCCCCTCGGCCACCCACGCGAAGCGCTCGCTGTCGAGTCCGCGAAGGATCGTCTCGATGGCGCGGCGCGCCGAGTCCGGATCGTCCCGTACGCTCGCCGGCGTCAGCCGCGCGTCCGCGAGGATGCGCAGGTCGTCGGCTGAAACGGGCGGTCCCGCGAGGTAACGAGCCGCGTAGGCGAGGTCCTCGTCAGCTAGCACTACAGACGCCTGAGCGGCGAGGTCCGCCAGATCGCCGGTCGTGCCCAGCAGGCGTTCGATCGCCGTCCGGTAGTGAGCAAAGCTCTCCAGATATGCGCTGAGGGATTCACCGATCCGCTCTTCGCGGAAGTGGGCGATCGCGAGTTGCCGGTCGGCCTCGAGTCGCTGCTCATCCCATCGCGGCGGTAGCTCGGGCACTCAGTCCCCCAGCAGCCGCTCGACGGTCGGGACCGGGATGCGTTCCATCTCACGAGGCTCGAACTTGACCAGGCCGCCAGCGTAGGTGCGTCCCAGTTCCGGTCGCGCCGCATCTCGCAGCGCGGCGGTGAGCCGATCGAGCGCTCGGTCGGGAAGGGCTTCTCGTGGGTAGATTCCATGCGCGATGTTAATGTGGTGCGCTCCCGCGACGTTGCGCACGAACGCTGGCGGGCGCCTCGCCATATACGTCGCGAGGATCGGCGCCGGCTCGCGCAGGCCCACCGACCACCACGCCCGGCGGTTTCTCGCAACGTAGCCGTTCGCGATGCCCGCCGTGCGTGCGGACTGCAGCAGCGTGGAGCTGCGGTCGACAAGGAGAACTGGCCGGAGACTGAGGAAGTGCTCACGGATGGCGTGGTCACCCTCGAGATCGTGAACCGGCCGGTGGGCGACAACGTGGTCACCATCACCCCCGAAGACGACGGCATCACCATCACCGGCCCGGACGGCGAGGACGCGCAGTCCCAGGCACCGCTCTGGCCGGACCATCCCGGGAAGGGCGATGCGGACGCGGACCCGGGCTCGCAGACCGTGAGCGAGGCGATCGGTGACGGGCGGCATCTGGTCGTGCTAAACCGGCCAGCCACCAGGAAGAGCGACGGGGAGGCGCACGCTAGGCAGTGGGATGCCTGGCAGACCACCTACCTGGAGCTGATCGCGAGCGGCGAACCGTTCGTCGAGTGCGAGACGGGCTTGGTCACGCCCGGGGTCGAGCAGTGCTGGGTGACCCACCCCGTGCCCGTGCTGGCAACCGAGCCAGCGCAGGCCGGCGAGGACGGCGCGCAGGAAACCGACCCTGCAGCGGTGGCCCAGTCGCTCATGGAGCGCTGGCCGGGCCTGAACTTCCAGTGGGCGGATCCCGGGCAGGCCGGGGGCTCGGACTCAGATGAGGACGCCAACCCGCTGCTCGCGACGGGCCAGGATCCCGAGGACGGCGCCGAGATCGTGGTCGTGAACATCCCACGCGAGACAGATGACGCGGAGCAGCGCCAGGAGAACTTCGACCTTGAGGACAAGACGCTGGACGCGCTTGACGCCGCCGGCGAGCCGTACGTGGTGTGCTTCCCCGAGCAGACGTACTTCAGCCAGCTGAGCGGCCAGATGGAGACGCTGCCCGCGTTCTGCGACATCGTGGACCCGAGCGCCTACGCGAGTCCGTGAGCAGACGCAGGGCAGTCTGGACGCGCGGACGCTCCCCCCGGAGCGTCCGCGGCAAGGGCTCAGCTGGCTTCTGACGCGCAGGCGACACAGCCGTTCATCCCGAAACGGGACACCCGGTCTGCCCTGGGCGCTGGGCGGAGGCGCTCGTTCGCGGATGAGACCTGTGCTGGCGGCATTCGTCGTGATTGCCATCGCCATCATGGCCTGCGGCGGGAACTCCCCCTCCGTCGTGCTGGTAACGGAGGGTGCCTACCCTCCGTACAACTTCGTGGACGAGACGGGTGAGGTCGGGGGGTTCGAGCGCGAGCTGGGGGACGAGCTCTGCCGGCGCGCGGAGCTCGACTGCGAATGGGCGACCGCCGCCTGGGAGGGCATGGTCGACCGGCTCGCGGCGGGCGAGTTCGACGCCGTCATCACGGGGGTCGCCATCACCCCCGAGCGGGACGCTCTCATCGACTTCACGAGGCCGTACCTCCCGCCCGGCCAGTCGCTGTTCCTCACCCGCAGCGACGCCGGCGAGGATGCACTGGAGGGGGCGGTCGGCGCCCAGGTCGCGACGATCCACGCAGAGTACCTCTCGCAGTCCGGCGCGAGACTGCGTGAATACGCGGCGACGCCCGAGCTGGTGGAAGCCGTGTTGACGGGGGCCGTGGACGCGGCGCTCGTGAGCGCCGCCGTGGCGCGGGAGAGCGCTGCCGAGCATCCCGGCCTGCTGACGGTCGCCGGGCCTGCCCTGATGCTCGACGGGGGCGTCGGTATCGGCGTCCGCGAGGGAGACGGCTGGCTGAGGGAGCGGCTGGACCGGGCGATCGAGGCGATGCAGCGGGACGGCTCCCTGAACGCGCTCATCAGGAAGTGGTTCGGTCCGGACGCGCCCACGTTCTGAACATGGTGGTCCGGCCTGGAGGCCGGGCGCGGTAGCGTCGGCGCGTCGCCGGAGACCGGCGACATGGAGAGGCAGGCATACCGAAGTGATCCTTCGGTCGTTCCCCAGTAGGCTGGCGCTGGCCGGGAGGGATGAGGATAGCGTGACGGTCGAGCTGGTGAAGCGGACCCTGGCGGCCTACCTGCTGGCCACGGCGGTCGCAGTCGCGCTGGTCTTCATCCTCACGCCGGTCTTCCACGACGGCTCCCCCGAGTACCCGGTGTGGCGCGTCCTGAACTGGTTCATGGCGGTGGGCGTGGCCGCGATCTTCGCGGTGAGCGCCTGGCGCTGCCTCGGGTCCGGCGGCGACGCTGGCTCCCGCGACCGGCTCGCCTGCTACGGGTCGATCGCGCTGGCGATGCTCTTCTTCTGGGGCTGGTTCTGGACCCTCAACCCCGAGAGCGAGACGGGCGCGGCCGTCACCTCCCACCTCGTCTACTTCCCGGCCATGGACGTGCTCTACGTCGTCCTCGCCCTGAGCACGGCGCGCCGGCTCTGGCGGGCGCCGCGCTGATGCGGTCGCTGCGGCTTCTCCCCCTCGCGCTCGTCGCGTTCGCGGCGCTCTGCTGGGGAGCGCAACCAGCGGCGGCTCAGGAAGATGCGGCTGCACCCGCGACGCAGGTGCGCGTCGCCGCGCAGCTGCTCGCGGACGGGCGCGTCGAGGTGGCGCTGCAGACCCGCTCCGGGGAGGGCGAGTGGGGCGGGCGCCTGCCACTGGAGCGGCGCTACCTGCCCGCGGACGCCGAGCCCGGCCGCTGGCTCTGGACCGCGCCCCGCGTCCTCGACGGGGCCGAGTGGCGCGTGACCGCGCGGCGGCTCGCAAGCGGGGCGCGTCGAGGTGGCGCTGCAGGTCCGCTCGCCGGGAGCAGCCTGGAGCGGGCGGCTGCTGCCCGAGCGCCGCTTCCTCCCCCGCGACACCGAGCCCGGCCGCTGGCTCCCGTCGTCTCCGGTGGCGACCGCGCGCGACGAGCCGCAGATCATCGCCTTCTACGGACACCCGGACGTGCGGGCGATGGGCGTGCTCGGCCACGGCACACCCGCCGAGGTTGCCGCGCACGTCTCCGCCTGGGCGGAGCGCTACGACGCGCTCAACGGCCCGCGCGGCGCGGTCGGGGCCTACCACCTGATCGTTGGCGTCGCCCAGACCTGGCCGACCCCGGAGGGCGAGTGGCTGCGCCACCTCGAGCACGAGCGCATCGCCCTCTACGTCGATGCCGCCCGCGAGCACGGCCTGCTGCTCTTCTTGGACACCCAGATCGGCTGGAGCGACCCGCTCACGGAGGTGCGCCTGCTGGCGCCCTTCCTGCGCGAGCCGTTCGTGCACGTCGCCCTCGACCCGGAGTTCGCGACGGAGCACCTCGGCGTGGGACCGGGACTCGCGATCGGCTCGATCACGGGCGAGCAGGTGAACGAGGTGCAGCGCTACCTCGCCGAGCTCGTGCGCGAGGAGGGCCTGCCCCCCAAGATCCTGATGGTCCACCAGTTCACGGACTGGATGCTCCTGGACCGCGAGTCCGTCGAGGAGCATCCCGAGGTCGAGCTCTCCATCGACATGGACGGCTTCGGGCTCGCCGCCATCAAGGTGGCGGGCTACGAGCGCTGGGCGCTGGCCGCGCCCTCGGAGCGCCCCGCCTTCAAGCTCTTCTTCATCCAGGACACGCCCGTCATGACCCCCGAAGCGATGCAGGCCCTCGACCACCCGCCGGACATCGTCATCTACCAGTAACGGGCAGTCCAGCCCTGACGGCGGGTGCCGGAGCGGTGCATAATCGGTGGCGACGGCATCCAGGTCACGGGAGGCGGCGATGGCGATCAGCAACCACTCCGAACTACGCGGGACCTACCGCGAGCCCGCGCCTCGCGCGCAGCAGAAGGTGCTCGACCACCTCGACCGCCACTGCCGCGCCTTCATCGAGCTCTCGCCGTTCTGCGTGATCAGCTCCCTGGGGGCCGACGGGCGGGCGGACACCTCGCCGCGCGGCGACCCGCCCGGCTTCGTGGCGGTGCTCGACGAGCGCACGCTGCTCGTCCCCGATCGCCCCGGCAACAACCAGGTCGACTCGCTCCGGAACGTCCTCGCCCATCCCGAGGTCGGGCTGCTGTTCCTGGTGCCGGGGATGAACGAGACCCTGCGCGTCAGCGGCAGGGCCGAGATCGTGACCGGCGAGGAGCTGCTCGCGCCCCTCGCCGTCGGCGGCAAGGCGCCGCTCTCGGGCCTGCGCGTGACCGTGGAGGAAGCGTTCCTGCACTGCGGGCGCTCCCTCATCCGCTCGCGGCTGTGGGACGTGGACGCGCAGGTGGACCGCGCCTGCTACCCCAGCTACGGGCAGGTGCTGGCCGATCAGATCCGCGGCGCCGACGCCGCCGAGATCGACGCCTCCGAGGACGAGGCCAACCGCGAACGCCTCTACTAGCCCGGCGCTCCGTGGCAGGTGGACGGCTGCCACGGGATGTGGGCGATGCGCTGGAACTCACCCCGTCAGACGCGGCGCCGATGGGACGGCGCTGTTGCGGTCGCTCTTGAGAATACGCCTACGCCAGCAGCGCGAGGGGAGACGCCTGATCAGGGGCGGCCGTAGACGACGCGCGTGCGCACGATCTTGTCCCACAGGCACTGGTGGTTGGCGTCCCACACGCACCACAGCGCCGCCACCACGAACGCCAGCCCGTAGATCGCGCCGCCTGCCTCCTCGCCGAGTATGGCCACCAGTACCCGGTTGACGGCGCCGAAGGCGAGGATGCGCACCGCGAGGTCGCGGATGAGCATCCAGCCCAGTGTGGCTGCGGAGCCGTCGTCGCGGATGACGCGCGTGCCCAGCAGCCGCTTCGCCGGGCTCTGCCCGTGCCGTGCCGCGATCAGGTACCAGACGACCCACCCGATGCCGAGCGTGAGGACGAACAGGGCGATGTCGAGCACGGCCCCGGCGAGGCGCCGGCCCTGGCTCGCCAGCGTCGGGTCGGTCTCGCTCGCGGTCATGCTTCGTCCTGTTCCGTGCGCTCTTCGCCGGGGCGCGGACCGAGGACGGCGCTCAGCGCGCAGGTGAAGCCCGGGAGCACGTCCAGCCCGTCGAGAACGTCGGTCTCCGAGAGCGTCGCGGCGGCGCCGTCGGTCCGGTACACGTCCACGCTGCGCGTCTCGGGATGCACGACCCAGATGAGGCGCACGCCGTGGCTCAGCCACATGCGGGCCTTGTCGTGCACCTCGCGGCGACTGTCGCCGGGGGACGCGACCTCGACCACCAGATCGGGCACCACTTCGGCGTAGCCCGTGATTCTCGCGTTCAGCGGCATCTTCTCGGCGGAGAAGAACGCAACATCGGGCTCCCGCACCGTGTCGGGATCCCGTTCGAGCCATACACCTGAATCCGAGGCGATGACCGTGCCAAGTTCTCCGGCGAATTGGACCAGTGCCGCCACCAGCTGCGCCACGATCTTCCCGTGTTCGATTCCTGTCGGCATGGTCTCGCAGAGCACCCCCCGGACCAGTTCGCCGCGCACGCCCTCGCCGTACAGCCGCAGCAGGTCGGCGGCGGTGAGCAGCCTCGGCCCGGTCGTCATCGTTGTCGTCATCACTCTCGCTCCCGCGCATCCTCAGTGTACACGCCGACCGAAACGCAGAGAGGCTCTTTCACCGCCACGCCGCAACTCCGACGGCATTGAAGGAGGACTGCCCTCAGGCAGACAGTCATCCGTGATCGACCCCGCGGTGAACAGCCCGATGCTTCAAGGCCGCCGGCCCGCCCTGCGGCACGAGCAGCAACCCCGGCGTGTAGGGCCGGGGGGGTCCATGGAAGAGACGGGTTGATTCGCATTGGGCAGTGCCCGTTGTGGCAGAATGGCGCCAGGAGGGTTAATTTGATGGCACGTCTAGGCAGGAGGTTTGCGGCGACTGCGGCTCTGCTGGTGGTCGTATCGGCGCTGACGCTTGCGGCTTGTGGCGACGAGGGCGAGGAGAAGGAACCGATCGTCTTCTCCGACCTGAACTGGGTCTCGGCCGAACTGCAGACCCGCATCGTGGCCTACATCGTCGAGCACGGCTACGGCTACCCCACCGAGCTGCAGGCGGGCGATACGGTCTCCCTCTGGCAAGCCCTCGTGAACGGCGACACGCACGTGACGATGGAGATCTGGCCGGCCCAGCAGGAGTGGCTGGCGGACGTGGAAGAGGGGACGCTCGTGGACTTGGGGCGCAGCCTCGACACGGGCTGGGAGGCCTGGGTGATCCCGCAGTACGTCAAGGACGCCAATCCGGGCCTCGTCTCCGTGGCCGATCTTGCCGAGTACGCCCACCTGTTCGTGACGCCGGATTCAGGGGGCAAGGGGCGTTTCGTCACCTGCATTCCCGGCTGGGCCTGCGAGCAGGTGAACGCGGCCAAGGTGGAAGCGTACGGGCTGACGGAGCACCTGGAGCTGCTTAACCCCGGATCGGGCGCGGGGTTGTTCGCCGATCTCGAAGCCGCCTACGCCAGGCAAGAGCCCTGGCTCGGTTACTTGTGGTTCCCCACCCCGCCAGCCGTGCGGCTGGACCTCTACGTACTCGAAGAGCCCCCCTACACGGACGACTGCTGGGCCACGGACAAGGCCTGCGCCTACCCCGAGGCGATCGTCAAGATCATGGTCAACGCCGCTTTCGCCGAGCGCGCCCCGGACGTGGTCGCCTTCCTCGAGCAGTGGTCCTTCCGGGCGGCCGACCAGATCGAGGCGGAGCTGTGGCTGGAGGAGCAGAACGAGACGCCTGACGCGGGCGCGCGCTGGTATCTCCGCGCCTACCGCGACGCCTGGGCCGCCTTGGTCTCCGCCGATGTCGCCGAGAAGGTGGACGCCGCCCTCGAGGATGGCCGTTGAGGACTCCAGCCGAGAGCGCCGCCCATCCCTGCGAAGCGGGACCCTCGCCTGCAGGGTCCGCCGTCACTCGGGCAGGTGCCCTCGCGGGAAAGCCGCCGCTTCCCGATGGGGCGGCTTGATCACAACAGGAGCACGGCATGAGGGTGCGTCGCCATGAGGCTCCCGGCTGCGAGAAGACGTTGGCGGGTCGTCGCCCCGGCGCAGGTACGTGTTCGCCGACCTGCTCCAACCGGGTGTCCGCCCGCCGCAGCCAGCACACGCGCCGCCACCCCGGATGCGCCCGTGATCCCGTGCCGGGCCCCTGTCGGCACCTAGCCAGGGGCGGCGTCGGGTGATCGGGCTGGGTATCGCCAAGTGGCTCCTGATCGCCCTGGGCTGTGCGATCACGGTCGCCGTCATCCTCGTCGTCCTCCTGGAAGTGCGGGGCTAATGGTCTCGACACCGCCCGGGCCGGCGTTCGGCCCGGTCGGCCTGACCAGACCATCTTCGGGTGACACCGTCCCGGCCAAGCGCTGCCCCTAGCGGGCGGGGCCGATCCGCAGGATCACGTCGCCCTCGGGCGGGCACTCGCCGCGGTTGTCGCAGTTGCTGGTCATCACGTAGAGCCACCCGTCCGCGTCGCTGACGATGGTCCGGAGACGGCCATGGACGTGGTGCAGGTACACCTCGTGCGCCACGACCGTGTACGGATCGTCCGCGTCGAACACCACGCGATGCAGGTGGCGACCCCCTTCGCCGTCTTCGAGGCCGACGGTCGTGAAGAGGAAGCTGCCGGTCCATTCCGGGATCAGGTTACCCCGATAGAACAGCGCGCCGGTCGGAGGCACCGGTTCCTCCCACGCCAGCACCGGGCTGACCAGTCCTTCCTGCGCGTCGCACCCCCAGACACGGGGCCAGCCGAGGTTGTCGCCGGCGGTCACGACGTTCACTTCGTCAAACCCCCGCAGGTCTTGCCTCCCCAACTCGATTCCCGATGGACCGTGCTCCACCATCACGATGTGTTCGTCGTCGAACCAGTCGTAGCCCTGGGTGTTGCGGATGCCGCTGGCGAAGATGTAGCTGTCGGGGTCCGGGTTGTCCGGGGGGATGCCGCCCTCGAGGTCCATCCTCAGCAGCTTCCCCGCCAGCGTGCCGGGGTCCTGCGCGTCCTGGGGCTCGTAGGCGCCGACGCCCACGTACAGCATCCCGTCCGGCCCGATCCGCATGCGCCCGCCCTGGTGGTGGAGGCCCGCGGGCAGGTCGTCGAGGATCACCCGGTCGAAGGTCGCCGAGCGGCCGTCGGCGGAGAGCGCGTAGCGCTCGATGCGGCCGATCTGCACGCCGTCGTCGGTGTCGATGTTGTAGAAGAGGTAAAACTGGCGGTTGGCTGCGAACTCCGGGTGCAGGAGCAGGCCCAGCAGCCCGCCCTCGGAACCGAGCAGGGGTATCCCGTAGAGGGGTGGGGGCATCGAGACGCCGAACTCGAGCACGGGCTCCGGGACGACGTCGCCTCCCCGGATCAGGCGCACGCGGCCGGGGCGCTCGGTGACCAGCAGGTCGCCGCCGGGAAGGATCGCCAGTCCCCATGGAATCTCCAGGCCCTCGGCGACGACCTCCACGCGCAACGGCACCTCGCCCGGCGGGCCCGGCCCGCCCTGGACCAGCCGGCACGCCGCGGGGTTCGAGCTCTCCGGGGCCGACGCGTCGTCCTGGGCTCGCTCTTCCTGCTCCACGGTGACCCGAGCGGCGGTCGCCGCCGCCGGCGGGGTCGCGCGGGGCGTAGCCGCGGGACTGGACGTTGCCGCGGGCGGCGGGGCCGGAGCGGCTCCGCCGTCGGAGCAGGCCGCGACCAGTCCGATCGCGATCAAGAGCACGGCCAGGACGGCCGGGGTCGGCGCGCTCGACCTTCCACGGGTGGCAATTCGGCCGTGCCCTCGCCGCTTCACACCAGCGCCCATACCTCCGAGCGTACCTCAAGCTCCTCTGCGCTGCCGAACGCTGTTCCTGAGCACGCCGATATTGGCAGTTGAAGGGGCTGGGGAGAGCGGGGCTGGCGGTGACGGTGACGGTGGGCCGCGCCTGCGCGAACACCTCCGCCGTCTGGGCGGCGTCTAAGTCTTTCGCGGTGCCGATCGCGCCTTGCATGTAGCTCGGCGCAAGCCACCCGGTATCCAGCCTGCTCGGCTGCCCGTTGGGCGCCTTCAGCGGGTCGTCGTCGTCCGCCACCTTGACGGTTACCGATCCCGGCGTGCCCGCCGTGTAGCCGACGCCGCTCTGGATGACAACCTCGACCGAGCCATCGGCCAGCAAGCGGCTTGAGGCTCAATCCGCGCACCAACCCACGTCCCCAGCGCGCCAGCCTGAGCGCCGAAACGCGCCGACGCGAGCCGCCGAAGTCGGGGGCACGACCGGTATCCCCCATGACTCGCAGCTAGTGCACTACGACCCTCGAGGGCATGGACCGGCTTTCAATCACTCCCACGTGGTCGAGTCCCCTCGCCCGGGGATCGAGGCCGACGCCCTCACGCTCACGGGGATGCTGGAGGCGCAGGAGCAGGAGGTCGACTTCAATACGCGTGTCGATCTTCTGACTGATATCCAGCGCTGGATTAGCGACAACACTTGGTGCGTGTCGCAGTTTCCCGCTAGCGCGGTGCAGTATTACGGGGTCAGTGCGCGGCTGCGAGACTTCGCGCCGGACGACTGGCTAAACGGGTACGCCCTGCGACGCGCAGTCCATGTGGTTAGCGAGTCCTAGGGCCTGTTCCCACCGCTAGGGCCGAGTGCTCTAGGATGGCCGCCAGGGCATGCCGATCCGTCTTTCTTGGCAGCAGCTTTGGTTCGCGACCGCGCTGGTCTGCGCGCTTAGCGTTGGGGGGGTCAGCTTGCTCTGGATTCTGGATTCGGGCGATCCCTGTGCGAATCGGGCTGGTGGGGAGCTTCCTCCAACCCTCACGCTGACCCTCGTGTGGGATGGAACGCCCGACTCTGTGATTCTGGAGTGGACGGGTGGTCCCGCCAATGTCACCAGTTGGCAGTATCAGCTCGGGCAGTGGGGGCCTGTGGGCATTCGAGGGTGGATGGACGGCCCCGCCAACGTCACTAGCTGGAGCAACTGGTTCGGGCCGTGGGAGCTCATGGTCCTCTCACCTGGTCTCTGGCGGGACATTCCCGACAGTGGCCCGGACACGCGCAGCTACCGGCTGTCCGGGTTGCCTCCAGTACCGGCGAGGTCGGGACTCATCTGGTCCCGGACAAGCCAGTACCTGCAGGTTCGGCCCGTTATGGGTCCGAACACGGGTCAGGCCTCAAATTGGGCTGAATGGGTCCGGGTCTGGCCGCCCCGTGCGACGGTCTCTGTTTGGCCAACGCTCGTGCAAGGCGATGGGCATACCGAGTGGTACAGCCCCACGGACCTGGTTCTCACCATCCCTGCAGGACTACGCCTGCAGGGTGAGCACTGGGTATCAGTCTGCTCCGCCCAGGTCTCCTGCCGAGATGATGAGGAGTTACGGCTGACCGACGTCGCAAGCGGTTCCCTGCTCGTGCTCGATGGGCGCACGGGCGAGGAGAGGAAGCGTACGATCGAAGGTGGTGACGACGCGTGCGTAGAAGCGTTGTTTGACGATATTGTGGCCTCAGTCCGAACGATCACACGAAGACCCTCCAACGAGTAAGGCCCCTATAGCGCGAGCGCGATGCTCAGAGGCGGCGATTCCAACGGCCGACGGCGCACCATACCCTTGGACCCGGGGACGCTACCGCAGAACCTGGATCGACGTGGCAGTACGGATTCCTAGGGCATTGGAGTTTATCGCGCGATCGGCTTTAGCCGTACCGATGCTCGCATGGCGTCGAAGAGAGCCCGATTGCGCTCCGAGGTCCCCCCGCAAGGTGGGTCGTTGCTGTAAACGCCGCCTCCAGACTCGCCCCAGCTGGCTGTCTCCGCATCCACCAGTATCCCGTCAACCCCAGCGGCGTCCGAAACGTGGAACCTCCCACTCGAGTAGCGATCCAACACCCCAACAACGAGACCAATCGGCACGTCGACGACCGTTGGGCTCTCACCCAGGCGCCACGTTCTGCCACCCTCTCCGTTGTAGAAGCGGTGGAGTTGCGGGATGCCATCCGGTCCCACCACGGCGGGGCCGCCGAGGTCCCACCTCGACTCAGTCCCCGCAGCATCGCCCACCCTGGCGCGCACCTGGAAGTCCCACACGGCAAGGTTGGGCAAGCCGCTTACCAGGTGGCTCCCGGCTGCCGCGCCGCCCGCGATGTCCGTCCACTCGCCCCACGGCAGATCGCGCCGCTGACTATCGTCGCAATCCGATCCCGTCTGGCACCAGTACGGGCCACGGAGGCGGTATTCCCAATGGGTCGCGTTCCACGGTCCCCCAAACCACCTCAGGCGCACCTCGCCGCGCTCGCCGGTCGCCGCCACGGTCAGCCAAGGGGGTGCTTCAATCTGGACTCGGGCCGAGGCGACGATCCGGTCGAACAACGCGTTCACGTCGCGACCTGATGGGGAGGGCTGGATGACTCGCGCGCACTCCCCCCCGAAGTCTGTCGACAGCCGTAGGGTCGATCCGCTGTCGGCGTCTTCGATCGTGGCCATCTCGAATGGGGGCGAGGGATTGACATGAGGATGGCCGCCCCACACGAAGATGCGCATCCCGGCGGGAATGTCGACGACCGTCCCGTCGAGGCGCCAGGCCAGGCCGCCCTCGGAGAGCTGCGGCTCGTAACCCCAGACTGCATCGAGCCAGGGAATGCCATTGACGTCGAACGTCGGAGCCTCGGCCTCAGCGGAGTCCGACGGCTCGCCTGCGAGCGTTCCAGCCACGGCGCGTACCTGGAACGCCCACCTACTCCCCTCGGGGAGACCGGTGACACGGTGCCGTCGGGCGTTCGCGTCCTCGTCGGGGATGTCGCTCCACCCACTCCAGGCCTTGAGCCCAGCGGCGCGAAGACGGAACTGCCAGCGGGTGGCGTTTGCCGGGCCTTCGCTCCACTCCAGGACCACAACGCCAGGTTCGCCCGTGACGAGCGTGGTGATGTCGGGCCCCGACCCGCTGAGGGTGGGAGTGCGGCAGGCTTCGAACTTGGCGTAGAAGTCGTCGATGGTGAGACCGAACGCCTCCTCGAATGCGTCCCTCCAGCTTCGCCCGGAGGGTTCGGCAAGGGTGTCGTCCGGCAGGAGTGCGAGATAGCGGAAGAGGGACCGCTCCCCCGCGTGCCTTGCCAGCCAGATCGCTCCGGCGAGGCTGGCCGCCCGGTTCTCCTCGGCGTCGCCTCCTTCCCAGTCCTCTCTCGACTCCAGGTTGCGCAGGCCACCGTGAAGACCCGGCCCCTCGTCACCGCAGCTGGCGGGTTCGGCAGCATGCCCGGTGGCGTATCCGGCGGCATCGCCTAGCCGAGAGGCGAGCACCGCCAGCATGCCGGCCCCCGCCTCGATCCAGAGGGGCGAGGGATCCAGTTGCGCCTTGCCTTCGAGCAGCACGCGCACGTGAGCGTTCACGTAGGCCTCAGGCCCGAGGGGACGACCGCAGTCGAGCACCTTGACGATCCAGCCGGTCGCGCCGAACGAGCAGGGCCAGTACCACTGCAGCGGGAGCGTCAACTGCCTCACCTCGTAGTCCCACCAGGGGTTCTGCCAGAGGCGGTCGCGATGATCGGCGACATCGCCAAGGTCGGTGCCGACGTAGACCGAGTACTCAGCTGGTTCAGCTCCGAAGCGCTCGACGAGGAGCTCGGAGACGCTGTCCATCTCGGCTTGGATGCGCTCGACGTGGTGTTGTTGAACGGGTCCTTCCGCAGCAACGAGGGAGCGGACCGCGCCGTCCACCGCGTGCGGCAAGGGTGGGGCGACGATCGCGCGATGAAGCGCGAACGCCTCGTAGAACTCCTCCACGGTGAGGCCGAACGCCTCGGCGAAGGCCTCCTCCCAGCCATCGTGAATGGGCAGCTGGCGGTAGAAATAGATCAGCGATTTCTCACCGGCGCGCTGCACAAGCCAGTCGGCGGCCAGGAAGCCGAGGTGATAGTTGAGCGCCACCTCATCCGCCATGCCAGGGGCGCTGAGACTCCCCACTTGAGCCGCACGCGCCGGCGCGATTCGGCGGCGGAACTCGAGTTCTCCGTCGTACAACTCCTCCATGTAGGTCGCAGCGCCTTCCAGCAGCCAACCCGGCCCGCTCGGCGTGCCGAGGGCAGCTTGCCACTGGAGTACGTGGAAGTACTCGTGCGCTGCGCACGACGGGTGACCAAGCGCGATGAAGTCACCGCCGGCGTAGCACCACGCGGCAACCGGCGGAAGAACCTTGACCTCCGGGTAACTCGCGCCAAGACGCTCGGCGAAGAAAGCGATCACGTCGGACACCTGCGTCCGCGCCTCGTCTCGCAACTCAGCAGTAAACGCGTGGTGAAACGCAAACGTGGGCTGCCTCGATCCGGGTACCCACCAATCCCTATCGTCGGTCAGCTTGATCCACAGGGCGTCGCCGACTTGAAGGTCGTTCATTGCCTTTCCCGCGTCCGTAGTCGGGGGCATGTCCGGTCGCCAGCGCTCGTACCGTCCCGCCTCTTCGTCCCAGCGCAGGGCCTCCACCAGCAAGCCCCCGAACCGGCTGAGCGCCGTTGTCGCGGGCAACCCATCGAGACCGCTCCAGGCGACGAGGTTCCAGCCCTCTCGCAGTAGCAAGTTCACACCCTGCGGTGCGATGGGCCGCTTCCACTCGAAGGGTTGGTCTCCAGAGAGGTAGAGCCAGAGCCCCATGCCGGTTTCTAGTGGCAGGGCCGCCTGTGGAGCGCTTGTGCGGATCTGTCCCCGGTAGACCTGTCCGCCCGGGTCCCACGCATATATGACCTCGAGTGTCGGGATCGCCCCGAACAGGTCTGCAGCGGGTACCGTCGGTCCCAGCCACCCAGCAAGGTTCCAGCCTGGCTCCAGCACTGTAGTGGCGACGGTCGCTGTCGGCCCTTCACCACCACCCGCAAGCCCCTGGCTCGGGTGCGCGACCACGAGCATGAACAGGGCCACGAACGCCGCTACACCGACCGCTCGCACGCGATTGTGGGAGGCTCTCCACTGGAGCTTGGCCATGCCGAAATGATAGCGGTCCTTGCATCCGGTGAGACACCATTCTGGGCTGGCGGCGGGCTGGGGCAGCGCGCTGAGCGTTGGTGTTGCGCTCGAACCGCACCAGCTGCTGACCATGTTCCTCGACCAGACGAACGAGCTCTCCCGGGATGTCTCCCCGGACAGCAGTCGCCGCACTAGCGCATCGCTCACGCGCCTCAACAGGCGACTCTATGCAGCTAGGTGAGGCCCACGTCACAGCCGAGCAGGCCGTGCACAAGGCTCACACCATTCAGACGCCCTACAAGGCCAATGTGAAGGTCAGGACGAAGGTTCTCGATTTCGTATAGCTTGGTAGGCCTACAGGTACTGTACTGCGAACTTTCTCCTGGGCGGTGGCTCTCTGACGCCTCGTCCGCTCAACGCTTCTGAGTTTATCCCTCGGCCCATTGGCCCGAGCGAAATTGACCAGTTGAACTACCTAGCTCAGTCGATCAACGATCCGGGCCGACAAGTTGGGTGTGAACGCGTCCACTCTTAATCAGATGGCGCAGCAGATGTGGCCAAGCGTCCGCTGGCAAAGGTAGAACTTGGGTCGCCTTCCGTCGCCGCATTGACTATCCGGATGTTTGGAGCCGTCCCGGGTGGGACGCAATAGAAGGGAACCTTGCCATGAAGGACTCTCAAAAGCCTGACCACGTGAGCTTGGCCAACATGGTCGGGCGCTTGCGCGAGGGCCGGTACGTCATACCTGACTTCCAGCGTGACTTTGAGTGGGAGCCGTCGGACATCAACGAGCTCATGCGCTCCATCTTCCGCGACTATTACATCGGCAGCCTGCTCTTATGGAAAGGCAAGAACGATACCTTCAGAGCTCTCTCCTGCGAGCCCATCTATGGGTTCGAGGGCAGTGACGGGCGTATGGACATCGTCCTGGATGGCCAGCAACGTCTCACGGCCATGTACTACGCATTCGTAGCCCCCAATAGGCCAGCCCCAAATCGCCGGAATCGGTTCCTGTACTTCATTAGGGCCGATTTGTTCATGGATGAAGCTTACGACGAAGCCTTCATTTACGACTGGACTCAACGAGGTTCAAACCTCCTGGACGATCAGGCACGGCAGTTTGAGGACCACATGTTCCCGCTCTCAGTAATTGGGGCGGGCGGCTGGGATCTACCAAACTGGGTACAGGCATATGAGAAGCACTGGCGGGACGCAGCGGAGACGAAAGATGGAACCAGTGCTGAGACTGCCAGAAGACACGCAGAGAACGCAAAGAAGTTCGGCGATCATCTAAAGAGCATCACCGAGCAATACCAGATCTCCTACATAGAACTGGACCAAGACCTAGAGCTCGCCAAGGTCTGTGACATCTTCACACAGATAAATAGTCGGGGGGTCCGTCTCGATATCTTCGACCTGCTCAACGCGCTGCTGAGACCCGAGGGAATACGGCTTAGACAGAAGCTCTGGGAAGAAGCAGCGCCTCGCCTGGAGTTCATCGAGACTGGACGGGTGAATGTATATGTACTTCAAGTGATGTCCATACTTCGGCAAGCGTACTGCTCGCCGAAGTACCTCTATCACCTCATCCCTGGCAGCCGACGGCAGGTCCGTGGCTCAGACGGTGTCCTGAGATCGGATGTGCTCGTTGCGGACACTGTCGACTTCGAGAGCCTCTGGCACCAAGGGGTCGACGCGTTGGAGCAGGCAGTCGAACTGCTGCGCCACCCGCAGGAGTTCGGTGCGATCTCCTATCAGTACCTCCCCTACCCAGCCATCCTCCCGGCCTTCGCCTCGCTCCAGATCGAAGCCCAGCGGCTTCATCCGGAGCAGCGCCTCGATGCTCAGCGAAAGATACGTCTGTGGTACTGGGCCAGCGTCTTCACAAACCGTTACTCGGGAGCGGTCGAGTCCACAGCAGCTCAAGACTACAGAGACGTCAAGGGGTGGTTCGCGGATGGCAATGCGGAACCAAGGCTAGTTGCCGACTTCCAGCGGGGCGTTGGGAATCTCGATCTCAGGCGTGAAACAAGGCGAGGCACATCTGTTTACAACGGCCTATTCAACCTGCTCGTTCTCGAGGGCGCACGCGACTGGATTTCGGGTGTCGTGCCCATGCACGGAGATTTGGATGACCATCACATCTTGCCCAAGAGCTTGGGCGACGAGTATGCATCACAGACCTCAATCGACACGATCCTCAACCGGACGCCACTCACGAGTGTGACCAACCGCGAGGTTATCAGGGATCGACTCCCTAACCAGTACTTACCAGACCTGATCGCGAAGAGTGGCGAATCGACCGTGCGCGGAATCCTTGAGTCCCACTTCATCTCAAGTCGCGCCTTCGAGATATTGGTACGGGATCCATTCCGGACGACGGACTTTGAGGAGTTTCTCGACGAACGGGAGCGGGCTCTTCGCGCCCGTCTCCAAGGCCTGGCTACTGGGTAGCGCGTCCGAATTCAGGAGTCCCGCATGGCCCTCTAGACTCCAATGGTCGCCTCAAGAGGCAGTCCCTGCTCGCTGGTCTCTATGCCCGCAGCCGAGTGATCTGGAGCCGCCGAGCGGCAAACCTGCGCATCAACGACGACTTGCCCCGACCTGCTCGTCGGCCGGGAACTCGTGATCCCGAGGTGGCTGCTTGATGCCCCACAACCACGACCGAGTCGTGAGCAGCACGCGCCACAGGCATCCGCCTACAGTTCCAGCCAGCAGCAACGGGGCGGTAGGACAGAGGCAGGCGCGTGAGGGAAGGATCAGCCGTGACTACAACAGTGAATGCCACCTACGCCGGTGGCGTGCTGACGCCTTCGGAGCCCCTCGACCCTTGAGGAGGGCGAGCAGGTGACGGTGTCGATCGAAGACACGCGGGCGGTGGGCGGTGGACTGGCCGCCATTGCCAAGCGAGTCAAGAAACTCCACAAATCCATACCCCAGGATGCATGGGACAGCCTCCCGGCCGATGTCGCGAGTAACAAGAAGCACTACCTCTACCGTCACCCCAGGGAAAACGATGCATGACCGCTGTAAATGAGCGAGCAATGACCGTGGCGGAGAATCTGGGAGCGGTCACGGCGGTAACGACACAACTGGTGCTGATCGAGACGCTCGATGCAAGCGGCGGCCACCCTCCAGTCCCTAGGGTACCGGACTCACATCAATGACAAGGACTTCGACCTTGAGGGCCTCATCCGCTGTCAGGATCCCCGCCAAGCGCTCCTGCAATTCACGAGGGCTCCTCGGGCGCGTACCGGTCGGTGGAGGTGGCATTCCCCCCTCACCGAACCAGAACACGAGATAGACTCCGTACCCGCCGGTTTCGATGTCGCGCGTGTACTTCTCGATTAGCTGATTCCTGATGGCGCTCCAGAGCTCGGCGTGGTTGTCCTTCTTGATCTCAACGGGGACGTTCCACTCTCTGCAGGCGACCCGGATGTCGGAGCGCTTGTCGCCCGCGTACTGGCCCTCAGGCTGAGCGTCCACACCTTCCGGCAGCATCGTGCGCAGCCGGGTCAGAAGGGCGTCCCTACAGGAATCCTCATGCTTTGGCTTCTCCGGTCGCCCCCGTGAGTCCTCGTTCCAGTACTGCCGCCAGTCATCGGTGTTAGTGGTCCGAAGGCGCGAGGCCGCAGCGGTCAGGCGATCGTGAACGAGGGCGGCGAGGTCACCTGCGTTGGCCGGCTCTTCGTCCTGCAGGGAACGGTGGAAGCGGTCGAGGTCCGGGTGGCGGTAGGCAGCATCGCGATGAACAACTCGCTGGTCATCGCGGGCTCGTTCAAGGTGGTCGTGCCAGTGGGCGAGCGCGCGATCGGACACCAGGGAGTCCAGCGCCTGCTGAGCGTCGTCCCCGGGCAGTGAGGCCAGTTGCTGGATGAGGTGTCTGATGTGTCCGGCAGCGGTCATCTCGACGGTCACGGCGCCGGCCCCGGTGGACTCGTGAGGTGCGAACGAGCGGCCCATCAGGGCGATGAGGGCCTCGAGGACCGGGCCGCATTGCTCCTGGCTCGGGAACGGCAAAGGCTCCAGGGCGTCACGGGAGTCGAAGAAGGCGGCCAGCGCCCTTACTCGCCTCTGCCCCTTGCTGACGAACGCCCTCAGACCCGCTCCATGAGCGTCCGGAGCAGCAATGGCGCCTGCTGCCAGCCAGCGGACTCGCTGGGCGACCCCCATGCTCTTCAGGGAGAGCTTCTCGCCGATGAGGTCGAGGAGAGCCGACCGGTCGGGAGAGGCGAGAGCGCTCCAGAGCAGGCTGTCCAGCGTCCCCGACGCCTTCAGGCCCGCTCCCGCTGGAAAGCCTCGAAGCAGCCTGAGAACGGTGGCGTGCTTCAGGGGCAGGCGCCCCTCGAGCCCCCTGATGGTCTCCAGGGCCGGGGAATACCCGTTGCCGTACCGAACCGCGGAGAGCGTGCACCGGGCAGCCACGTCCGCCGCGACCTCGGGAACGAGTTCGATCCACTCCGTGACCCACTCCGGGGTCTCGGTGAACCCCACCGCTGTGCAGTAGTAGAACGCCAGACCAGTCTCTACCTGACGCTGGGTGAGGTCCTTGAAGCGGGCGGGATCTTCCCGCCGGAGGATGTCGAGGCCGGCGAGGCACGCGAAGTCAAGGCGGTGCCGCATGGACATTTCCTTGAGCCGGACGATCTCGTCAGAGTCCGGAACGTCGTCCCGCCACAACGTCCCTCGGAGGCCGGCCAGAGCCGCCTGGAGCAGACCCGGGTCATCCCCCAGGGATTCAGAGAGTGCCCCTTCGGGGGAGTCGTTCTTTGCCGAAGCCCGTGGGTAGAGAAAGTAGGCCCTGCCCAAGCCATCGAGGAGCCCTATCGAGGCCCAGTTCTCGCGCAGGGCCTCGGCATGGGAACGGACATAGGCGATGTCCTCCTCCCGCTCGCGTGCCTCCTCTTCCCTCGCCTTTTGCTGCTCAATTCTGTCTCGCACCGCTTCCTCTTCGGAGGAAGCCGCGCTTTCTTCGAGGGCCGACAGCCTCGCCGCCAGTGCGGGATGCGGACGAACTCTGTCCCTCATGAGAGAGAGGGACAGGCCTTCGTCGTGGCGCTTCTCCGTCCATGCTCTTAAGAGGAGGTCGTCCGCTGCCCTGGAGTGCTCGGGCGCAAGGTCGACAGCCTGGTCCAGGCACCACCGCCCGAAGTCGGGTGGCAGCGAGCTCCGGTAAAGCGCGCCCCACACCTCATACGACTCAGGGCTGTAGCGATCACCGTCAGGGCGCTGCGTCAGCCCCTCCAAGAGCACCGCCTTCTGGGTCTCTGGGCGTTGCTCCAACCAAACGCGGACCCGGCGCCGGGTGTCGTCATCCTCGGGACCAAAGCCCCACGTGACGGACGGCACAGCTGCACGCAGCCAGCCGTGGAGGCGCGGTACAGGGGCGCGGTCGCCTTGGGCTTCAAGGCTTTGAGCCAGCAGCTCCAAGGGCAGGGAATACAGGCGATGTGACTCGAGGGCAGGCAGCAGCTCGGACCGGCGCTCGAAGAGCTTGTCCAGAAGCTCAGCTACATCCTCTTCCGAAGACCGACTCAGGAGGTCACGTTGCCAGAAGGACCAGTAGCGCCCGCCCAGGTGCGTGTTTCCACTTTCAGTCAGGTGGTCCCAGATGTCGGAGGCGGGGACCGCCCCCGGATAGAGGCGGGTCAGGAGTGCTGCCCTCATCCCGTGGTCCGGGTCCGGGACGGTCCCTTCGCGAATCGCGCCCAGCAGGCCCCTGAGCTCGTCCGCATGGTCGGCGTCCTCATCTATCACGCGGAGGAACGCGTCGAGAGCGGAGGAGGTCACTCGGGGCGGCCAGCTTGCGTCTCGCACCATGAAGAGCAGTCGTGGAGCCAGGGTCGCGGGAGGCGGGCCGTGCCACAGCAGGTTCAATACGAACTGGACGAGCCCTTCATGATCGGCGTCACGGGACGGGTCGGACAGGATGCCGTCGATCACGTGCGCCATGTCGGGAGAAGCGAGAGCCGCGAAGGTGGCCCCCAGCTCAAACCAGCTCACCTCCTTCCAGAGCGGACCGAGCACGTCGCGCCGCCCGAGCGCCTTCAGGAGGGTGCCCTTTTCTTCCGTCGAGAAGCCCTCGATGTCGCCGTACAGCGCGACCCCTATCGGGTCCCGCTCGATGAGAAGGCTGCGGGCGGTAGGCGACTTCGCCGCCAGCCAGCCCGACACCCCCCTCATCTCAGTGACCACGACTCCGTCAGGGCCGCTGATCAACGCCAGCACCCGTCTCGGAGAGAGCCCTTCGACCATGAGCCGGGCGAGAAAACGGGCGGCCAGGAACTCCGCCACATGGCGATGCACGGGAAGGAAATGCCTGTCGTCGACCGCCTTGAACAGCTTCGTGGCAAGCGCCTGCTTCAGGACGGCCGGATCCAGGTGGCCGCAGTCATCGAGGGCGATGTAGTCGGCTGCGACCTGTGCGGGACTGAGGGAGAAACCGACGGCGCCCGTAACGAGTTGCGCAGCGCAGAGGTACCCGGCAGCGTCCAGCAACTGCTCACGGGGCGGTGGCCGGGTCCCGTGCGAGTGCTCCTCGTTGTGCTCCGTGACCATTCGGCCACATGCCAGTTCGAAGGTCTCGCGGCGGCTCCCGGGCCACTTTCCCTCACCGCCAACCACATCTGCCAGCAGGTTGAGCGTCTGCGGATTGGCGAGGAGGCCGTCAATGCCTCGCGTCTCCGCCTCTTCGATGAAAGCCTGAGGGTCGTCGACCTTCGCGTGGCCGGCTAGGATCTGCTCCACGCCGGAGTCATCAAGGGGATCAAGCCGCAAGACCGTGACCCTTCCGTCCGGAGACACTTGATCCAACGCTCTCCTGTCGTTGTCTCCCAGCCAGTCGGCTTCCCTACAGGAGATTCGGAAGGCCGGGCTTTCAAGGCTGTCGAGGCGCCCGCGGATGGCATCAAGGGGTGTTCGAGCATCCGAAGAACCGGTACGCACCTCATCGAGTCCATCAATGAAGAGCGTCTTGTCTCGCCACTCTGGATGGGCCTTTGGCTCGAGGGCCAGAAAGTCGCGGGCGGTGATGAAGTGAGCCGACTCGCCCATCTCGTGCCATTCGCTTTCAAGCGCGGTTGTCTTTCCCAGACCAGGGTCGCCCAGAAGGACGTACGCGGACTCGGACCGGAATGCGCTCAGAGGTCTGGACTCCGGCTCGGGGCCGTGACGCTCTTCGCTCCGGGAAGTCGCGGTGCAGCTCCGCGCGACGAGGTGCGTCATGGCTGGTCGAACCACTCCTGGGCGGGGGCGGCGAGGAACTCGTTGAGCGGTATCCCGTTCTCACCCACAACGAGCGATCGTGGCGCCCGAAACCTGCTCTCGAACTCCACGATGGCACGGTCATTCGGGCGGCCATCGCCGCTCTTGACCTCGACCGCCCGGACACCGCCGGCGCGGCTGAGCACGAAGTCAACCTCGTCGGAACCCTCGCGCCAGTAGCAGACCTCCAACCCCGGGCGGGCCGTGTTGACCAGGTGAGCGCCGGCGGCGCTCTCCACCAGCCTCCCCCAGAAGGTGCGGTCGGCCCTGGCCTCGGCGAAGGAGTAGCCGGTGGTAGCCGACATGAGGGCCGTGTTGAGCACGTTGAGCTTGGGGCTCGACCTCCTGCGCCGCTGCGCGCTTCCGGAGTGCTTCTCCAGTCCCTTGAGCAGGCCGGCCGTGGCGAGCAGGTCGAGGTAGTGTGCGAGAGTCGTCGTGTTGCCGGCGTCCTGGAGCTGGCCGGTCATCTTGGTGTACGAGAGGATCTGGCCGGAGTAGGAGGCCCCCAGCTCGAAGAGGTTCTTGAGCAGTGCGGGCTTGTCGACACGGGTCATGGCGAGGATGTCGCGTTCGAGGTGCGGCTCCACGAGTGCGTGCAGGATGTAGTCCCGCCAACGCTCTTCATCCGTGATGAGGCCCGCCGCGCCCGGGTAGCCGCCAAAGAAGATGAACTGGTCGAGGGTGAAGTCGAAGGCCGAGGCCATCTCGGGGAACGACCAGTGGGTGACGTGTATGGACTCGAAGCGGCCGGCGAGACTCTCGCTCAATCCCGACTGCATCTGGAGTGGCGCCGAACCGAGGATGACAACGTGAAGCGGACAGCCTCGAGCGCGGTCGGCGTCCCAGAGCCCCTTCACGATCTCGGACCAGTTGGGCACCTTCTGAATCTCGTCGAACACGAGCACGGAGCCCCGCGGGGACTGCTCGGCCCGTCGCCGGGCATCCTCCCAGTGCCTGGTCAGCCAAGCTGCGTCCGGACCCTGTTCAACCGCGACGATGGCTGGCGAGGGCTCGCCAGGCGCAATGCGCGGAGGGGGTGCCTCCCGTGCGTCAACCGCCAGGTACCGGCCCGGACGGTCAATCCTGCTCAGTGCCTCTTGTACCATTGTGGTCTTGCCGGTCTGGCGGGGTCCGAACACGGCGATGAGCCTGCTCGGCGGCTCGCGGAGACGCTCGGTGAGGGTGTCAACGCCCGAGCGATGGAATGCGGTCATCAGCCCATGGTACTGCTACTGAGCAAAATTACTCAATAGGGTGTTGTCTAGAGTCTTCGGGGCGGACCTCGCCTGCCGGGATACTGTCGATCTCGCCGGCCAAAGTCTTCGCCTCCGTCTGAGCTGGCTCGATCTCCGGAAGCCGACAGCCTGTCCAGGGGCGCCCGAGGTACTCGCAGTACAAGCGCATGCTCGAAGAGACGCAGTCAGGCCATGCGCACTTGGCCCTTCCTTCGGCGGTCGCCCTGAATCGGATGCACATCAGGTCGCCGTCGACGTCCCCGAACATCTTGATCAGATAGAACTCTTCTGGGCGGTGGTAGAGGTGCACCTTGTGGCACTCCAGCAGGTTGACCACCTCGGAGACCCACCTTGGGACGGCCTCCATGAACGCCCCATAGTCAGTCTCCTTTCCCATGGGGTTCTCGGCATGAAGGATGTTGCCCAACCGCCCGTAAACCTCCCTGAGCTTCCCTTCGTCCATGAACCCATCCCTGCGAACCGCCGGCTCCTCGCCTAGGATGGCCCCTTCGATAGCTAACGGCGTTGGGTAGAAGTTGGCGTGAAGGCCTTTCAGCTCCCTGAGCTTCCTGCTTATGTCCTGGGAACTTTGCAGCTCCTTCTTTGACCTCCGCCACACGTCCTTGTTGGATACCAGAGAGCTGAACACGATGAGTTCAAGCACCATCCGGAGCTGGAGGCAGATGGACTCCACCCGGGTTCGACCGGTGATCCCCGGCATATCCAGAAACTGACCGATCGATTCAAGCCTAGATTTCACCTCTTCCATAAGGTCGCAGTACTGGCCGATGTCAAGGCTCTCGGCCTGCTTCTTCTCCCAGCCGCAGCCCAGGCAGACGATCTTCCATCCCCAGTCGACAATGCTCTTGCCCTGAAGCTCCAAGGCGTCCCCCCCGCACTGGGGGCAGATGCTGTACTCCCGGCCATCCACTCCCTTGACCGGACCATCCGATCGGAAGTCCAGGCTCATCGCCGCGCCATCGAACTCGGGCACCTCGCCGCACTCGGGGCAGGGTTCGGTGGGCTGTACACCCTCGATCAGGAAGGCAAGAGCCACCTCCCGATGCCCCAATGCAGCACACTTCACTGCACTATCTGGTAGGCGACCACCCCAACATCTTCGGGGTTCAATTCGTAACTCTCGGACTCCGAGATCCCTACAGGCTGGAGGCCGAACTCGTCGAGGACTGTCCGGGCAATCTCCTCTGCCGTGTCGAGTGCGGGCCTGTCGGCGGCCTCGAACTCGCGTCGGACCTGTGAGAGTGCTCGCTGCACCGCTCGGTCTCTGGGAACAGCCAGCGCTTCGTCGGCTCTGCTGAACTCATCCCGAAGCGGTAGCGACGGGTCCCGCAGGCGCTCCAGCGCCCAACGCTGGCTCGGCGGCAGAGCGACCGCCCGTGCCAGAGGATCGCGCGCCTCGTTGTGAACCCGACAGATGTCTTCGACAGCGCGGTTCCAGAGTGCATCGAGGTCGAGGCCGTCCGGCAGGTCCTGACCGGGCGCATCAGCGGGGTCGGCCATCCTGAGGAGCGAGAGCTCCTGACGTATCACCTCGTCGCTGGCCGTCACTGCCCGCCAGTGGCGCTTCCCACGCCGGTCGCGCGCCGCGTAGACGACAGCTGGCAGGTCCACGTTCGGCGTCCCCGAATGCCGTGCGAAAACGGCGCCCACCCCCCACGGCATCTGCTCAAGCCGGGGGATTGCTCCTTCGCGATGAGCGCGCAGGAGCTGCAGCCGGTACTCCTCCCCTGCCGACGACCCTGACTCGCCCCCCTCCCCCTCGTTGAGGACCGTCTCGTCGCCTTCGGAAAGGCGGTTGGCGAAACGCTGCAGATCGGCGTAGATCCGCTCCTCGCTCGCGAGCGCCGCGAGGACCTGGGACTCCATGCCAACGGAGGCGTTCGCGGCCTGAATCTTCTCCACAATTCGAGCCTCGAGCTTGAGGATCGCCTCCAGCTCTCCGGCTACCGGCAGGAGCGTGTGGAGGTGCACCTCCTCGTGCTCGCTCTTCAGGCGGATCACGCGCCCGTTCCGCTGAACCACGCGCTGGGGATTCCAGGGCATGTCGTACGAAACGACTGCCTGGGCCTCCTGCAGGTTCTGACCCTCGGACAGCACGTCTGTCGCTATCAGGAGGTCGGCCTCGGGACCAACTGCGGCTCGCGCCTGCACACCCATCGACCGGGGACAGAACCGCCTCAGCACTTCTTCCCGATCCCCACTCTCCCCTTCGTCACCGAGGACTGTGACCATCGGCCTGTCACCCCGCGCTTCGCTGTCCGGTTCGAGTTGCTCTCTCAGGTACCGGGCTGTGTCGGCATAGCTTGTGAAGAGGGCTATCTTCCGGGCCTGCGACTCCCGCAGAACGTCGACAAGCGCTGCCAGTTTCGGGTCCGGCTCGGCTGCCAACTGCTTGAGGTCGTGCTCCAGGTCCTCAAGGTGGCCAATGTCGGCACGTAGGTCGGGCAGGAAATCCTCGCGCAGCTCGCCAAGGGGAATGGCATCAGCGTCTTCGTCCAGAACGTCGACCACTACTTCCGGGAGAATCTCGCCTTCGAGAGTCGACGCAGAGAGGTCCCGCAGCGTCGCGGCTGAGGGCATGACACCCCTGTCCTCGCAGGCCCGGAGCGCGGCGCGCTGCATCTCCAGCATCCGCGTGACGGTCTTCAGCGCGGCGCTCACCGAGGACTCGAAGCGCTTGAGCAGCACGGACCTGATCAGCCCCTCGAGGGTCTGTTCCCATGGGGCCTCGCCGCCACCGTCGATCCGGTACGAGTCTGTCCGGTAGCGAGCCATGGTCAGTGCTGCGATGGCGCTGGTGATGCGATCCGTAGCTCCCGGGTAGGCTCCGTCGAGGTCGTAGCGCTTCTCTCGCAGAAAGGGCTTGGGGAATCGCACTTCGGTGCCGTCCGCGAACCGGTCGCCCGCATAGTTCCGCTCGAGGAAGCGCCGGTCCCTCCGCACCGTGACAGCGTCCATGAGGGGGAAGACGGCCTCGGGCCTGATCATCTCGGGTCCGTTCGCCCCGCACTCCGCGAAGAAGTCGCGGAGGCTGCCGATGCCGAGCGGTTCGGCGAACGCCCGGCCGTGACGAGCAAAGAGCATGACCTGGTGGTAGAGGTCCCACAGGGCATTGTTGACAGGGGTAGCGGTCAGGAGGACGAGGTCCTTCTTCGTCCCTCCCAACAGACGGTCGAGCGCGTGGTAGTAGGTCGTGTCCGGATTCCGCAGGGCGTGCGCCTCGTCCACGATGACGAGGCGGTAGACATCCTTGTCCAGGCTGAGAACCGGTTGCTGTCGACTCACGTCGGGATGGGCGAGCTGCTCGTCCATCGCCAGCTGCTGAAACGAAACGACCTGCCCCGGGAGGTTCGCCTCGCGGAGTGCGCCCTCCCAGTTGGTGTCGCGGAGTTGCGCCGGCGCCACGACCAGGACGTGCTTGCCCTGTTCCTTCGCGTACTCCTGGATGAACTCCAACCCGATGAACGTCTTGCCGGTGCCCACGCCGTCGGCGTACAGCACACCACCGTGTTTCTCCACGATGCGCCGGGCTCGGCGGTAGCCATCGCGCTGGAAGCGAGCCAAGCCCCCCTCAGCTACGGGTTGATCGGGCAGTTCGTCGCCGTAGTACTCCAGCAGCATCCGCAGGAAGATCTCCTGGGGGGAGTACTGCGGAATCTCAGGAAAGAGCCGCTCGCGAAGCTCGTCCTTGAAGTCCTCGGACTCGTCCCACAACTCGTCGAACCACTCCGCCGCCGCCCGCACGACGTTTGGCTGGTACTGCACGGTCCCGAGCTCGAGGTTGCCGTGCATTCCGCCACCGGTCAGATTCGCGGAGGACACCAGGGCCGCTCCCGGACCCGTCTCAGCACTTCCCGACCTTGCAGCGAAGATGTACGCCTTCCCATGCAGGAAGCGTTCGGTGTAGCGCCGAACCTCAATGTCATCGCTCGACAGGAGCTCATCGACGGCTTGGAGCGTCCTCAGGCGGCGGGTCGGCGGGAAGGCATCGAAGTCCCTCTCCGCCCGCAGGTTCCTGAGGGTCTCGTCGAAGACTCTCCCCGCCTCGCGCGCCTCCTCGTACAGGCCTGTTTCCCCAAGGCCCGGGGCCGGTGCCACCCCAAGGAGAAGCTGCGCCGGCCGTTTCCCAGTCTCGTCCACGGCCGCGAGTTCCCGGAGACCGCCCAGATTGACGTACCCCGTCGCGACCCGGAGCGGCTGGGCGTACTGCGCAGCCAGCCAGGCCAGTGCCGCCGCATGCCGGTAACGGTCCTTGTTGTCGACGATTTCAGGCTGACTGGTGCTCACCACAAGTCCTCAGTGCCGTCTAGTCCCTTCAGTCGCGTTCCGTTGACTTCCTCGCCTGCGACCCGTGACCCTCCGCAGTATGCGGAGCACTTAGAACAGCGGCAAAGATAGCCAACCGAGACCCGTGCTGCCGAAGCCGGTCAGGGCGCCGGTGCGTACGTTGACCATCCGAGTGCGCCGCGCGACACTAGTCGGCGTGAGCAGTTCAGAAAACAGCGACGGTGGCGGCCAGCCCCAACCAGCGCCTTCAAAGCCAGCAGGCTCTCCGGGAACTCCCATCAAGAGGGACGGGGGCGGCAGTGGGCGGCCAAATCGACCACCTGGCGCCCCGACCTCTCTCATAAAGGGTGGCGCGGACTTCGGCGTGCAGGGACCGGAACTCACCACCGGGGAACTCAAGCCCGCAGATCTCCGCACAGGGGACACCCCTCAAGCGAAACGACCTCGTGGCAACCCGAGCACCACAATGAAAAAGTCGCTCGACTGACCAACTGAACATTCAGCCAGTCCACGGCTAGTCCATGGGCAGACGGGTCTCAACAGCGGCGAGGATCTGAACAGCAACGACGCAGAGCGTCTGAAGGGCAACGGCCCAGAGAAGCCACACAAGTTGCTCGCCCCTCCTTTGGGCAATTTCACGATTCCGGCTGAAGCCATTAATGAGGATCTTCAGTACCTCATCCTTCATCTGCCGCTCGCCGGCGTAAGACCACTGTGCAAGCCACGCCACATCGGCCCCAGTCTCCCACTCCTGAGGATGGAGCAAACGGAAGGCAATGGCTCCCACAGCGATGGAGGTCACCATTGCCACAATGGAAGCTATGGTGACCGGCCCCCACTCCTGGATTGACAGGCTTTCGATCTGGAGATCGCCGAAGATGCCGCTGGCAGCGATGACGAGGATGGCGATCCGGACCAAGGCAAGCGCCTTGGCTTCCTGCTGGTTAGCGAATTCGGCAGTCTCACGCAGGCGCTGCCTGCTCTCCTCGTAGAGGTAGTCGCGCTCAAGTTCTTCAAACCTATCGGGCCAGTCCTCGGGTAGCTCACTCGGGGCCGCAGGCACTGAAGCACCCCATGGAATGACGAGAGCTAGTCCTTTCCTGATACCGAGCAGCAGATTCACCGCGACTCCTCTGCAGGGGCTACTTCAACCCAGCGAATGCCTCGAGTACGAGGGCTCGGTACGCCGGAGTGACGGCCCGCTCCGTGAAGTCCGTGAAGATGAAGCGGAGGTCGTCATCGGTCAGTCCATAGGCGTGGGCGACGCGGGCATCGATCTCCGCTCGCAGATGGTCACGCTCCGGCTCGAACAGCGGACCGCAGTCCGCACCACCCTCTTCCGCGAACTCCGCGAAGCGCTCGTCGGTGCAAGACAACCGAGCGGCCCGGCGCGCTATCCCCTCATGGTCGCCCTCTCCATCGGCGGGGAAGCAGAGTAGGTCCAAGACGTAAAAGTTGAGATGTGTCTCTATGTAGCGTCGCGCCTGCCAGTCGAACGGCAGGCTGTTCATGACGCCGAGCACGTAGGCTTCCGCAAGAACATCACCTGACGGGAACACCAGATAGGGAGCCGAGTTGGTGAGCGGTGTGCGGGGCGGGACGAGGCAGGCACGCACGGTGCGAGAGTCGGTGGAGCGGGACACATCGCGGAAGGCAACCCGGGACCGGCGGATCGGGTGCGTGGAAGGGTCTTCGAGCACCTCCCGCGGGAAGCGCCCGGCGAACTTGGAGCGGGAGGACAGCCGCTTCTTCTGGACGAACGTAAGCACCTCAGCCCAGTCGGCGCGGCCCGCTGGCTCCTGCCCATGCGGGGCGTACTGGTCGAACGAGCGGCCCTTCCACACCGGCAGCCCTCCTTCTCGGGAAGGGACCCAGAACCGACGCTGCTGCGTCTCGTCGAATTCGCGGACAGGAAAGATTCCACGGAACCTTCGCGACCACGGAGTTTCACGAGACGCAGCAGCGTCGGTTTCGTAAATCGACATTTTGGACTCTGACCGGGAGGGCTGAGTCAGGTGGTCGAACCGCACTCCGTGGCGGCGGATGCGGCCGAGTACCCGCACGTGGTCGGGTGAGGGCAGGAGCGGTACTTCCCACCCCGGCTCCCCAGCAGCATCGCCAGCGGGAGGGGGTGTCCAGGCTGCGAGATCGTCGAGGGGAAGCCGTACACCCTCGCCGCCGATCGCCTTGAGGAAGTCTGGAAGGCTGCGCGAGGGGCCCGTAGTTGTGAATGCGCCTCCCTTGACGGAGGGGCCAACCTCGGCTGTGAGGAGCGCAATGGTATAGCGCACCTCCATATCGAAGGCCCACCGCCCACGGTTGAGCAGGAGGTCGGTGCGGGTTGGTCGGCACTGGCTGAAGAGCCAGCGTCGGAAGCCTCTTCCACCATCCACGAGCAGCGTCGAGCGCGGGAGCACGACGCCCAGACGACCTCCAGCCCGCGTCAACGTTGCGTACCGCTCGCAGAAGAGCTGGTACAGATCAGTATCGCCGCCACCCTGCTGAACATAGCCGTTCTCCACCCTGAAGAAGTCCCGCTGGGTCTTGGCTTCCAGCTTCCGCTGCTCGAACTCGTCAGCAAGTTCAGGGAAGTGCACCAGCAGCTCCTTGATCCGCTCCTCTTGCTCTGCCTGTGATCCCAGCCCCCGCAGGCCGGGGGCGTGGAGCGCGTAGAAGCCAAGCTCCTCGACGGTGATCTCGTCCCAGGGAGGGTTGCCGATGACAGCATCGAAGCCGGGGCTACGCTCGCTCGCCCGATGGAACACCTCTGGGAACTCGACTGGCCAGTGAAAGAAGTGACGCTTCCGTGCCTCCGCGCGGGCGCTGGCAAGCAGTGCAGCCAGATCGGAAGGAGGATTACCCGCGATGATCTCGTCACCGTTCGTGAGGGCGGCACGGGCTCCCTTCAGGCCAAACGGTTCCGCTGCCCACAGATCGAGGGCATCGCGCACGCCCCCGACGCTCTCCTCAAGCTGGCGGCGCAGTTCGCGTGAATGCTCGACCTCCTCCTTTGTGCGGTCATCGGAGTCAGCGATCCGGAGCGCAAGCTCCCCAGCCCTCCGGATGGCCTCGTCGAGGGCCTGCCCTTCAGCAGCCCAGAGCCAGACCTTCTGTCCCCCTCCCCTCCCCTCGTCGCTGATGGGCCGAAGGGTGTCGAGGGACCCCACCCCAACGAGGGAGTCGCCCTGCTTCAGGTTCTGGTCCAGATAGGAGTTACCGGTTTCCCAATCCACACCAAACGCTGCGCTACTCGTGGGCAGTGGCGTTGCCTCCAAAGGGTGTGTAGGAGCCGGAGTAGCTCGCGGATCCCTGCTCGCTTTGAGAGTGTCGTTTCTCGCGGGCTCACGAACATGGATGTGAGCGTCCAACCCTCCAACTGGAGCCAGACTCCGATGCCCTTCTCCCGCCCCGTCACCCGGGAAGCAGTGTCAAGCGCACAAGCGACAAGAGCGTTGTGTGCCCGCCAGCGTTGAGGATGGACATGCGATCTCCCCGCCGTTGGCGTGTCATTGCCTAAACTGTTCCCCGAAGCGCTTCGGCTGCACAGGCGCACGAGTTTGAGGAGGCTGCGTGCCGCGCATTTTCGACAACCTTACCCCCGGCACGCGGCTGCTGCCCGCGCTGCGGGAGACGCTCGACGCATCCTCGCGTGCCGACTTCTGCGTCGGCTACTTCAACCTCCGCGGCTGGCGAGACATCGCGCCGTATATCGACCGCTGGGGTGACGGCGAGGGCCCATGCCGCGTCCTCATCGGGATGCAACCTCGGCCCGACGAGGAACTGCGCGAGGCGCTCCGCAGGACGCTGAACCTGCCGGGCGATCCATCGGGCATCGACAACTCGACCGCTCACGGCCTACGTGTTGAGCTGGCCGAGCGGATGCGCGAGCAACTGATGGCCGGCGCCCCCAACAACCAGGACGAGCAGACGCTCCGTGTGCTTGCCGCGCAACTGCGAGCGCGCAAGGTGGTCGTGAAGCTCTTTCTTCGCCACTCGCTCCACGCCAAGCTCTACCTCATGGGGCGAGACGACCCGATCGTGCCGCTCGTGGGCTACGTCGGGAGCAGCAACCTCACGTTCTCGGGCCTCGCCGGCCAGGGCGAGCTCAACATCGACGTGCTCGAACAGGACGCCGCGCACAAGCTCCAGGACTGGTTCAACGACCGCTGGGAGGACGCCTTCTGCGTCGACGTCACGGACGAGCTCGCGGACATCATCGATGAGAGCTGGGCGCGCGAGACGCCGGTCCCGCCCTACCACGTCTACCTCAAGATGGCATGGCACTTGTCTAACGAGGCGCGCGCCGGGCTCGACGAGTTCCGCATCCCCTCCGTGTTTGGCGACCGCCTGCTGCCCTACCAGGAAGCGGCGGTGAAGATCGCCGCCCGCTACCTCAACCAGCGCGGCGGCGTGCTGATCGGCGACGTCGTCGGGCTCGGCAAGACGCTCATGGCTACCGCCGTCGCACGCATCTTCGAGGACGACCAGAGCATCGAGACGCTGATCCTGTGCCCGCGCAACCTCGTGCGGATGTGGGAGGACTACGCCGGCGACTATGGTCTGCGCGCGCACGTGTTGCCCATCAGCCAGGCGATCAACAGGCTGCCCAACTTGCGGCGCTACCGGCTCGTGATCGTCGACGAGAGCCACAACCTCCGCAACCGCGAGAGCAAGCGCTTCCGCGCCATCCGCGACTACATCCGCGACAACGACAGCAAGTGCATCCTGCTGTCGGCCACGCCCTACAACAAGACGTACCTGGACCTCTCGAGCCAGCTTCGACTCTTCCTCGACGACGAACAGGAACTCGGGATCCGCCCCGATCGCTACATCGCCTCGATCGGCGAAGCGGAGTTCGCGCGCAGGCACCAGGCCAAGCCCGGCACGCTCGCCGCCTTCGACCACAGCGAGGAACGCGATGACTGGCGCAACCTCATGCGGCTCTACCTCGTGCGCCGCACACGGACCTTTATCCAGCGCCACTACGCCGAGACCGACTCGGACAGCGGGCGGAAGTACCTCACCCTCGACGGCGGCGAGCGCTCGTACTTCCCCGAGCGCGCGCCGAGGCGCGCCACGTTCCGTTCCGACCCCGATGACCCCGGCGACGCGTACGCCCGCATGTACGCGCAGCCCGTCGTGGAGGCGATCGGGAAGCTGCATCTACCGCGCTACGGCCTCGGGCTCGACCAATACCTCGCGAACGACCCCGAACCGCTGCCGTCCGCCGAGGAGCAGCGCCTGCTCAACGACCTCTCGCGGGCCGGCAAGCGGCTCATGGGCTTCTGCAAGACCAACCTCTTCAAGCGCCTCGAAAGCAGCGGCGAGGCGTTCCTGCTCACGCTTGAGCGCCACGCGCTCCGCAACCACATCTTCCTCCACGCCCTGCGCGAGGGTCTGCCGCTCCCCATCGGCCCACAAGACGTCGCTCTTCTCGACTCGCGCTTCACCGATGCCGACGAGCCCGCCCCAGGCGACGACGGCGAGCCGGACCCGGGCGACGACCCCCAGCCCGCCGCCGGCGGCCTGCGCGACGAGGCCGCGCTGCGCGCGGCCGCCGCCGACGCCTACGGCGCCTACCGCGACCGCTTCGAGACGCGCTTCAACTGGCTCCCCGCCCGCCTCTTCTCCGACCGGCTCGTCAAGGAGCTGCAGGAAGACGCCGATGCCATCCTCGAATTGCTGGCCGAGCACGGACCGTGGAGGCCGGAGCGCGACGCTAAACTGCGCGCCCTCCATGACCTCGTTGCGGGCGATCACCCGGACCGCAAGGTGCTCGTCTTCTCGCAGTTTGCCGACACCGTGCGCTACCTCGAGCGGGAGTTGCCCCGCCTCGACGGCGACGGCGACGGCCTCGCCCTCGCCGGTGTCACGGGCGACTCTGGCGACCCCTCCGAACTCGCGCGCCGCTTCAGCCCCGTCAGCAACGGAGCGCGCGACCAGATGAGCGCGGACGAGGAGATCCGTGTGCTGCTGGCGACCGATGTGCTGAGCGAGGGGCAGAACCTCCAGGACTGCGCTGTCGTCGTCAACTACGACCTGCCGTGGGCCATCATCCGCCTCATCCAGCGCGCCGGGCGCGTCGACCGCATCGGCCAGCGGTCGGGCGAGATTCTCTGCTACTCCTTCCTGCCCGCCGAGGGCGTCGAGAAGATCATCGATCTGCGCGGGCGCGTGCAGCGGCGGCTGCGAGAGAACGCCGAAGTCGTCGGCGCCGACGAGGCGTTCTTCGAGGACGACGACACGACCGCCGTGCTCGACGACCTCTACAACGAGCGCTCCGGCGTTTTTGATGACGAACCCGACGACGAGGTCGACCTCGCCTCTCACGCCTACCAGATTTGGAAGGACGCCATCGACGCCGATCCCGCGGTCGAACGGGCCGTCGCCGGGCTGCCCGACGTCACGTACTCCTCGCGCGAGCCAGGTCCCGCCGACGGCCCCAAGGGCGTGCTCGTCTTCGTCCGCACCCCCGAGGGCGCCGACGTGCTCACGGGCGTGCGCGCCGACGGCGAGGTCATCCGGGGCTCGCAGTTCGACATCCTCGCCGCAGCCGAATGCGAGCCGGACACGCCCGCCGCCCCGCGCCATGACGACCATCACGACCTCGTCGCTGCGGGCGTGCGGTCCATCGCCCACCGCGAGCGGCAGACCGGTGGACACCTTGGCCGTCCCTCAGGCGCGCGTCACAAGGCCTACGTGCGGCTGAAGGACCACGCCGACGCGATCGCCGGACAGTTCGGCGAGGCAGCGCTGCGCGCGGTCATCGACGCGATCTACCATCGGCCCCTGCGCCAGTCGGCCGCCGACAGCATCAACCGCCAGCTTCGCAGCCAGATCAACGACGCCGACCTCGCCGACCTCGTCGTCGGCCTGCACGCCGACGACCGGCTCTGCGTCGCCGGCGATGGTTCGGAACGCCGCGAACCCCGCATCATCTGCTCGCTGGGCCTCTTCGGCCCCGGGGAAGGATCCGCCTGATGCCACCCCTTGAGGCGATGCGCGGCCTGCTCGAGGCGTGCGAACACGAGACGCTACTCGTCGAGCACCTCGGATGGAACCACCCAAACGCGGCGCCCCTCACCGCCACTGCCGACGGTGTTGAGTACGAACTGCTCCCCATCGCGGAGAAGGCCGGGTTCGCGATCTACGAATGCTCGCCGGGACCGTCCGGCGCTATTCCTCCGTACGCTGCGCGGCGCAAGATCGAGCGCGCCGCCGACCTGCCGTTCGAGCGCGCCATCGTCTTTACGGACGCACGCCGCCAGGCGCAAGTCTGGCAGTGGGTGCGCCGCGAGACCGGCGCGCGGCCGCTGTGCCGCGAGCACTGGACGCGGCGCGGCATCGGCGGCCGGGCGCTGCTCGACCGCCTGCGCCTGATGCGCTTCCGCCTCGACGAGGAGGCGGGCCTGACCGTCGCCGACGTCACCGCCCGTGTGCGCGAGGCACTCGACCACGAGACGCCGTACGGCCGTTTCGGCGAGCGCTTCCGCAGGCTGACCGAGACGCCGCCACCCGCCCGGGACGCCGCGCCCGCGCCGCCCCTCGCAGTTGCCGTCAGCGAGGAACTCGCCAACGCGTTGCGCGGACTGCATCCCCGTTGGGGCGACCGCATCGACCGCTTCGAGCCCGGAGGCGGCGAGCCGGAGGGTGCGGGCATCGTTATCCGCCACCCCGGCGGCGCGCCCGTGATCGCCGCCGTCGAGGTCGATGGTGACGCTGCCGAGGCGCAGGCCCGCCATGCCCTCCGCGCCGCCGTAGAGGACGCCGACGCTCACTCTGGCGTCGAGCAAGCGATCGCCCTCGTCGTCCCCGACGAGCTTCGGAGCGATCAGTCGGCCCTCGCCGAACGCATTGGCGATGCAGAGTTCCGCTATTGCCTCATCTCGCAAGGCGAGGACGGCCTCCAGGCCGCACGCTGGCCCGAACGCGGCTGGCTGCGCGGCGACGCCGGGTCCATCGCCGACCTAGTCGAGCGCGCCGCCGTCTCCGAGCGCATGATCGCCGACGGACTGCTCGTGCTGGAGAACAGCGTCCGCACCGGCACGGCCATGCTGCGCGCTTCTCCCGGACCTCACCTCGCCGCAATTGCTGAGGTACTAAGGCAGGCATATGAGGTGGACAGCCCGGGCGATGGCCCCGATGAGCGGCGCAAGAAGGACGAGCGCCGCCACCAGACGACGCGCATGGCGGTCACCATCATCGCCAACGCCCTCACCGTACAGGACGGCGTCGCGAGCGCGCATGAGCCCATCCTGTCGCTTGACAGACTCGCCAGCGGTGGCCCGCTAGACAAGACACGCACGCTAGAGGCGTGGGAGCGCATCCTCGAGATCAACTACTGGCCGATCTTCGACGTGGCGCGCAAGGTGCTGACGTGTATTCCAGACGCAGAAGCGCGCCGTCTGATCGAGTACCTGCGCGCGACCGCCGACGAACTTGCAGCGCTGGGCATCACCACCACGCAGGACCTCGCAGGGCAGATGTTCGGGAAGCTCATCGCCGACCGCAAATTCCTGGCTACCTTCTACACGCGCCCCGAGTCCGCCGCGCTGCTCGCCGAACTCGCGGTCGCGCGGCTGGAGGCGGACTGGGCGGACGCCGAGTCGGTGGAGGCCCTGCGCATCGCCGACCTGGCGTGCGGCACTGGGGCGCTGCTGTCAGCGGCCTACCGCGCCGTCGCTGCGCGCTGGCGGCGCGCGGGCGGCGACGACCGCGATCTCCACCGCCCGATGATGGAGCACTCGCTGATCGGTGCCGACATCATGCCCGCCGCCGCCCACCTTACCGCCTCAATGCTCTCGAGTGCCCAGCCCGCGCAGCCCTACGCCCGCACGCGCGTCCACACGCTGGAATACGGCCGTGTCGAGGGCGAGGGAGTCTCGATCGGCTCACTCGGCCTCATCGACTCGACCGAGCAGCCCGCCCTGTTCGCGACGGGCCGGAGCGAGCACGGCGAAGGTGAGGGTGGGACCGAGATGATTTCTGTCCCGCCCGCATCCGTGGACCTCGCCATCATGAACCCGCCGTTCACGCGACCGACCAATCACGAGATGCGGCTCGCTGACACGCCCGTGCCGTCATTTGCCGGGTTCGGCACTAGTGCGGACGAGCAGAAGGCCATGTCCGACGAGTTGAAGAGAGTTCGCGGGAACTTGGCGGATCCCGCAGGTCACGGCAACGCCGGGCTGGCATCCAACTTCATTGACTTGGTCCATCAGAAGCTCAGGCCGCGCGGCGTGCTCGCGCTGGTACTGCCCGCCGCCGTCGCAAATGGCGCTGCCTGGAGCGGCGTGCGCAGCCTTGTGGCGCGCTGGTACCGAGACATCGCCGTAATCGCCATCGCCACGACTGGCTCGGAGGATAGTGCGTTCTCCGACGATACCGGTATGGCCGAGGCCTTGCTCCTCGCCGTGAAGCGCGACGAACCGATCGATGCCGCTCCCGACGCCGCTCCCACGCTCTTCGTCAACCTGGTGCGGCGTCCTCGTACTACGATTGAGGCGGAGGGGGTCGCGCGCATCCTGGCGGCGACCCCCGAGGATGATCGCGGCTTCATCCGCTCCGGCGATGTCGAACTCGGTTCGTTTGTACGCGCTACGCTCGACGACGGCGGATGTGCGGCGCTGGGCGAGCCGTATCTCGGTTCGGCGGCGGCCGGCCTGCGTATGGGCTTGCTGCGGCTCCCGGGCGTGGCGGGGGCGGTCGAGTTGCCGCTGACGCTCCTTGCGGAGATGGGCCGACGTGGCCGCTACGATCTGGACATCTCTGGAACCGAGGCAAACCGTCTTGGCGTGCCGCGAGGCCCCTTCGACATCGAGCGGCCACCTCGCACCGACGACGACTACCCGGCGCTCTGGAACCACGAAGCGGACCGCGAGCGGCGGCTGGTCGTTGAACCGGACAGCCGTGGCGAGGTGCGCGAGCGAATGGACGACAAGGCTGCGACGGTCTGGGAGACAGCAACGCGGCTACACTTCAACCGCGACTTCCGCCTCAACTCCCAGAGCCTCGCTGCCTGCCTGACCCCCGATCGCGCGATCGGCGGGCGGGCGTGGCCCAACTTCCGTGTCGAGGGCGACGTACGCCGCGAGGAGGCGCTCGCACTCTGGGCCAACACCACACCCGGCCTGATCAGTTTCTGGTGGATCGCCGGACGCCAGCAGCAAGGCAGAGCCATCCTCACCATCTCGCAACTGCCGCGTCTCACCGCTCTCGACGTGCGGACACTCGACGAGGAGCAGCTCAAGCAGGCGGAGCGCCTGTTCGCCGAGTTCGCGGAGCGCGACTTGCTGCCGGCCAACGAGGCCTATAGGGACGAGACGCGGCAAGCGCTCGACCGCGCCGTGCTGTGCAGCCTGCTCGGCCTCCCTGAGTCGATCCTCGATCCGCTGGCGGCGCTGCGCCTGCAGTGGTGCGAGGAGCCCTCCGTCCACGGCGGCAAGCCGACGCGCCCGGGCGGCGGGGGCTAGGGTGCGGGCGCCACTCCGGGGAGCATCGTAACGAGTGCGGCAAATCTCGCTACGTCCCGGGTTGCGCCACAAGCAGCGTCACGATCAGCGTCGGGGCAACCCGCACCGTGCAGACCTTGTCAGAGTCGCGGGAAGCGGAGCATGACAGGCAGTAGGGAAGGAAGACGGGATCGGCGCTCGAATGCGCCCTCGAGGGCATTGTCGGCCCCACCCGGCTTCGATCACCGCCCGGAGTTGGCTAGTGCGGCTACGTCGAAAGAGCTCCAATCCGCGGCGCGTCATCGCTGGTTCTACTTTCCGCATAGCTACTCCTACCGACTGGTCAACACGATCCTCGATCACTGGCAGTTCTCTTCTGAGGGTGTCTTGGTAGACAACTTTGCCGGGTCGGGGACAACCCTGCTGGCCGCCCGCGAGCGCGGCCTGTCCACGCTCGGCTTCGACCTGTCCCCGTTGGCAGTGACAGTGGCGAACGCCAAAATCGCGCCCTACAGCGAGCGCTCCCTCACACGAGCTCTGGAGAGGATTCTTGAGGCAGATCCGGTCGTCGCTCCTTCGGTGCCTGATCGCCTTTCGCGAGCCTTCACGGACACGGAACTAGGGGAGGTGTTCACCCTGCTCGCGGCAATCCAAGCGCTGCGAGCAAAGCCACGGCGGTTCTTCCTTGTAGCGCTCTTGCGCACCATGCGAGAATTCAGCAGAGCGGTTCCCGACGGCGGCTGGTTCCGGTGGCGGCAGTGGCCCGACCGCAGCGAGGAGATACGGGAAGCGTTCGAGGGGGCTGCATCCCTCATGATCAGTGATGTCGGCACCCTCAACTGGCCAAACAGCGGTCGCGTTGCGCAAGCGCGACGGGCTGATGCCCGCAAGCTGCCCCTTGAGTCGTCATCCGTGGACGGGCTCATCACATCGCCGCCCTATCCGAACCGCCACGACTACTCGCGGGTATTCCACATTGCGCTACTCCTTCTGGGAGCTGGCGAGCAGGGCGTCACGAGGTTGCGGCATCGATCCATCCGCTCGCACGTCGAGGCGAAACCGCCCCGCGAACGGAGGCGCCAGCTCAGTGCCTACAGCCCGCCAGAGCTGCTCAACGAGGTTCTTCAGGCCCTGCCGACGGGAACAGACACCCGCGTCATCCGCCTCCTGCGAGGCTACTTCGAGGACATCTACCTCTCGTTCCTCGAAGTAGCCCGGGTGCTGCGGCCGGGCGGGCGGGCGGCATATGTCGTCGGCAATGTGCGGCACGCTGGCGTCATGGTCCCCGCCGACATAATCACAACAGAGCTGGCCAAGCAGGCTGGCCTCGGGTTTGAGACGGGATGGGTGATGCGAGTCCGGGGGAACGCCGCCCAGCAGATGGGGCGGTACGGGCGCGAGCCATCCCGCGAGTCGGTCATCCTGTTGTCGAAAGTTGCGAATCAGTGAACCTTTGGATGCGATGGGTGGACTTCCGGGCGCTCCGGGACCTCCTGAGCCTTGTCGGCGCACACGCGAACGGCCTGCGGGCCAATGAACTCGAGCGGCTCGCCACCAGCAAGGGCGTCCTGCTGCGCCGTGACGGTCAGCCATACGCGCGGAGCATCCACTATCATCACCGCCGAACCCTTGAGCGGCTCGGCCTACTTGTGAGGCACGGTCGCTTCTACACCTTGAACACTAGCCCTGCCGAGGTGGGTGCGCTGACGGCGGGGACGCAGCTCGGCGAACCGCTGCAGGCCCACGAGAAGGAGGGATTCGCAAACGCGGTGCTCCGCAACCAAGACTGCCACGACGTGTTCTTCAGCACCTTCGTCTCGTCCCAGGAGCCAGTGCGCGACGTTCGGAGGTTCGTGGCGGACGCCGCTCCGGCTGAGATGGTCGTCGAGTCCGGTGGCCGGGCATCCGGCGGAACTCACTCTGAACCCCCTGATCCTATGCGCGCCCTTCCAAAGCAGGTTGCGATGCGGCCGGTAGGCGCGACCGAGTGGCGCGTGTTGAAGGGGGCCAACGCCGTGCAGGCAGTCCATTTCGGACTCAGGACCTGGTGTGCGGATCAGCTCGGGTTCATGGATGTCGCCCGATCAGCGAATGGCACCTACACCCTCTATCCGACGCACATCGTCCCTCGGCTGAGCGAGCAGGAACTCAGCGCAATGATGCTCGATGCCATCGAATTCGATGGCGACTGGGCGACAGTCAGGATCCCCGATTGCGCGCTGGAGACGGGCATCGCTCTGCACGTGCCGATAGAGCAGGCGAAGGAAGTTCTGCGGGGCTGGCTGACGGAGCACCCTGACCTCGTCGATGGGGTGGCCACGCGCATCGGGTTCATCACGCACGGTCTAGCCGACAGCCAGCAAGCACTGGCGCTCAAGAGCTACCTACGGTCGAATCGGGGGGCATACCTGTCGCACCTCAAGATCCATCGCACACTCCGGCAGCATGTGCGAAACGGAGGCTCAGGCTCATGACCACCACGAACCAAACACAATGGCAGCTCCTCGGCCTCTCTCGCAACCCATTCCCTCCAGCAACTACAGGGAGTGCCTTCGTAGACAATATCTCGCTCCCTGAGAGTTGGGAAGCAGATCTACGAGAGCGCATCACTCAGCTTGCTTACTCTGAAGGACCAAAGGCGCTGTTGATTGTGGGTGGATACGGAAGCGGCAAGACCTTCATCTTGAACTGGATACAGGAAAAGGTGCTTCCCGAATACCGCATCAAGTCGTACTTCTTCGAGAATCCCGGTATTGCATTCTATGACTTGGCGAACCGCCTCATGCGCCAAGTCGGCCGCTACGAATTGGCGAAGGCACTCTGGGAAATGCTCGACGACCCAAGTGATCCCACAGCTCTCCAGCAGCGGCTCATTTCTCTTGACTTCGGGCAGTGGCTCCAGGACGTGGGCAACCGCGAGGCCCGTGCTCGAGCTATCGCCACGATCGCGTCGAGGATGAGAGAAGAAGATCTGGCAGCCGATGACGAGATACTAAACAAGCTCGCAAGGCTGGTCGTCGAGACGCGCGATCGTCCCTACTTCGAGTACCGGGACTTCGTTCCCCGGTCCCGAAATTCCCTCGTTGCCGAACGCGAAGAAGCACAGTACTTCCAAGCGCTGGTGCGAATACTGGGCCAAGTGCTCGATGCCGACGGCGTGGCGTTCGTACTTGACGAATTCGAGGATGTGGCTTTAGCGAAGCGCCTCACCAGAACGCAGTCGACAGCGTACATCGCAACGCTGCGCCGCTTGCTGGATACGGCCGAGAGCGAGAATCTCTGGGTCATTCTGTCCACGACTCGCGAAGGTCTCGATCGGACATCCCAACTCGATGAGTCGCTCGTCCAGCGCTTCAGCTACCAGTACCTCATCCCTGAACTGTCCCATGCCGAGGCGAGAAGGATCGTTGAGAGTCGACTCGACTCCGCCAGGGTTGACGACGCCGCAGGCCTGATGCCGTTTGCCGACGATGCCTTGGACGAGCTCGACCCAACGAGTTGGTCGAGCCCGAGGCGACTGATCAAGGTCATGTGGTATGCCGTCAGCCTCGCCGCCGAACAGGGAGTCGCTCCTCCTCTCTCATCGGAGTTGGTCAAGGACGCAGAACGGCAACTGTACGCAGAGCAGCCCGAAGCGCAGTCCGAAGCATGACCACCGTCGAGCCCTCGGATGACGGTGTGCAGAGGGCCGTTTTTCTGGACACGAACGCTCTCGTGAGGCTATTTCACTTCTGGGAGGCCTGCAGGGATGCCACCATTCGGCTCGATGCCGTGGAGGGTTGGGCTGACCTTAAGGAGGCACTCGAGGCAGCTGGCGTGGACGCGGACACACTCACCCACGAGAACTCTCGTCCGATCAGACTGGGAATACCACCCTTCCAGAATCTCCATCGCGATGCCAGCTCGCATCAGTACTTGTCGTCGCACGTCTCCTGGGCGGAGCTCCACCACGTACTACTTGCGGAACGCAGTATGGAGCGGATGATCCTGCAGGGGGTGCCACGGAGCGTGCGAGTGAAGCGACCCCAGATGCTATTTCGAGCCGCCTTGGAGCAGGCCGACTATGCTGAGCTGCACGATGACCTGACCGCGTTCCGAAGGGAACTCCGGGATGACTACGGCCTTGACGTGATCACCGTTGAGGACCAGGCTGCTGGCTTCGTAGCCGATCCGCGAGACATCTGGGAGGGTGCGCAAGCGGTTTGGTCTCATGTGCTTATTGAAACGCTCGATGCGTACTTGTATGCCGCTGCAATTGCCGGAGGTTCCAACATCTTTGTTAGTTCTGACGAGAGCCTTCGGAGTGCGCTCCACAGCCTTTGGCAACCAGGAGGCGACTGGATAGACCTGGTAGATTCCCTAAAGCAGGAGCTGAAGGAGGTCTGGCGGTTGGATCATGGGTCCGATTCTTCGGTGGAACTGCCAAGGCCAATCAGACCACAAGACTCGCTACCCGTGTGACTCTGGACCCCCTGTGGAGATGGTTGCCCGAAGCACACCCGATGGGGGCCAGCTTCGACGAGCAAAGCGGGGCCAGAATCGGTTGTCATTCCCACTCGGGGATTGTGGATGGCATAGCCCTCAGCTAGCTGTGCGCAGATGTGGTGGTACCGTCCGCTTTGGCGTCCTTCCCCCCGGGCGGTACCGGCTTGTACTCAGCGCTCGGAAACTGATCCAGGTCAGTTTGGATCAGTTTCCGAGCGCTGTTGACAGGGCTGCGGTCCCGTCTACCTCCGCCAGCGTCCGAGCGTGAGCACGAGCCGCACCCAGCGCCAGAACAGCGCGTGCGCCAGTTCCCAGCGAGCGCCAATCAGGGACGCCTTCGCCCGGAGCAACTCGTCGCGCCGGCGGGTCTCGTCCCAGGGGTACGTCCACGGCGGGAGCGTCAACTCGTGGTCGCCGGATCAGGAGTATCTCGAGCTCGCACATGCGGACCCCACCCCTGGCGCGCTCCACGCGGCTCGCACTCTTGCGGAGATAGGCCGCGCGCGCCTGTCGCCACTCGACGACGAGCGGCGCGGCCTCCGCATAGTCGAACTCCTCATCCGGCACGGGATCCACGGTCACGACCTCGGGGTGGCCGAGCGGGAGCCTGCCGACACGCCGCGGGCGGCCGATGACCGCCTGTGGCGCGCCCGCCGCAGCCGGCGTCGCGTCCGGCTCCCGCTCCCCCGGCCCTTCGGGTTCACCCTCGGGGTCGAGCCCAGGCGGCGCATCGCGCAGCGCCCCGGAGTCGCCCGCGACCTTCGCCGACTGCGCTCCCACCTCGCGGGCGAGCATCAGCAGACCCGCCTCCAGCTCATCCTGACGCCGCTCGAGCGCGTCCAGCCGCCGCGTCACCGGTTCCGCCACCGCGCCGCCGGTCTCCAGCTGGCGGAGCTTCAGCGCGTCCTCCATGCGCCCGGTGAGCGTGTTCGTCTCGATGGCGCGGGTCACCGTGCGGTAGGTCACGCCCAGCGCATCCGCGGCCTTCACCGGTCCCACGCGGTCCACCAGCTCCCGCAGCGACGCCAGCAGCTGCCGCTCGTCGTCGCCCGGGGAGGTCTGGCTCGGTGCGCCGGCCCCCCGACCTTCAGTGTTCACGTCTGTCGTCTCCTCGCCGACGGTCTCGGGCCTGCCGCCGGCCACCAATTGGCGATTGCCTTTTGTCAATGTGCCCTCTTTTCCCGCTGGAACGGGGCCTACACCCTGAATCTTCACGATTGCCTTCCTGTAGGGGCCGTTTTCCGTTGTACCGCAAGGGTTCTAGAACCTGATTGCCTTTCTGCAACCAGCCTCTTTTCCCTGTACAGCCCACTGACATGTAAACCCACCCGGCGCGGGAACACAGTCCCCTGCAGGGGACTTCATCGGTGATATGTTCGCCGCCGCTTCCCGCGCCGATGCATGGCGCTCGCTGGCGTCGCGATCACTCGCCGGTGGTTCCGTACCAGCGGTCGATCACCGGCGCTGCGAGGCTCGCGGACCCCGTCGGGGCCTCGCCAACGAAGGCGAGTCGCACGTAGCACGCGCCGCGCTCCACGCCCGCGCACACCGCCTCGTGCGCCTCGTCCCGCATCGCCAGATAGAGCCGCAGGAAGCCGCGCCGGAAAGCCTCGTCCCTGAGCGCGTCGTAGAGGTCGAGGAAGAGGCCGCGGCCTAGGCTGTAGGCGCAGCCCGAGCCGCGGTAGACCTCGTCGCCGGACTCGGGGTGCTCGGCCGCCAGGCGATCGAGGGCGCCGAGGGTGCTCGCGAGCGGGCAGGGGGCGAGCGGCCGAGGCTCCGCCACGCGGCTCGCCATGAGCTCGGCCGCGCCCTCGGCGATCCACGGCGGATGGAACGGCCAGTAGACGTGCGCCAGCTCGTGGGCGATCAGGTAGCGGTCCTCCCCGGAGCCCGGCGCGACCGTGATGACGCCGCGCGGCCCGCCGCCCCCCAGGCCGCCCGCGACATCGGCGACCACCACCGCGATGTGGCCCACCGGGAATGCCGCCCCCATGAACGCCTCGTGCTCGCGCGCGAGTTCCTCGAGGATGCCAAGCGCGCCGCCGGGCTCCGACCCGGCGTAGACGGCGGAGAGCGTCACCGTTTCCGTGAGCGGCAGCCGCACAGTCCGCGTCTCGACCGGCGTGCGCTCGCGGTCGAGGATGGCGTCGACGCGTTCGGGATGCGCGTCCACCACCGGGTCCAGCGCGGCCACGCGCACGGCGTGCCCGTCGGCAATCCCGGCGGCGAGCAGGGGATGCGCGAGGATGCGGTCGAACAGCGCCCGCGAGGCGGAGAGCGCGCGGGCGAGGGCCTCCAGCGCTGCCGCGTCGGCCCCGCTTACCTCGTCGAGGAAAGGCATCGCGAGGATGCGCACGGTGGCCGCCTCGTCCGCCGCCGCGTAGCTCCTCCCCGACATCGCCCACAGCGTCCACAGCGCGCGCGTCTCGGAGTCCGTGAGCCCGTCCCGGAGCCATCCCCGCTCCTCCACCGCAGCGAAGACGTGCGGGGAGTCGAGCGCCAGCTCGTGGAGCGCGAGCGCGCCGCCTGACTCGTGCGCGCCCACGCCGTCCGCCACCCAGCCGAGACGCTCGATCCGCGACAGCGCGCCTGGGGCGAGCGCCGCCAGCCTGAGGGCGCTGACCGCGACCTCGTCGCCATCGCCGATGCCGCCTTCGAGGCGCGGGCTCGCGAGCGCCGCTCCGAGCTCGCCGGGCGGGAGCTGCCTGAGGCTCTCCAGTATCGCGAGGTCGCGCGTCCCGACGGTTGCGAGGAACGGCATCTCCAGCAGCAGCGCGGTCGCGTCCGCGTCGCGGTGGGCGAGGGCGTCACTGGCGTCGATGCGGTGGTGGGGTGTGCGGTAGCCACAGGCGCCGCCGTCTCGCCCGGGGAGGGCGTCGCCGATGCGGTCGGGGGCAGCGGAACCTCCGGCGGCCGGGTATCGCCGCAGGCCGTCAGCAGGGCGAGCCCGATGAGCGCCGCCGGTCCGAGGCCCATCGCCCGTCTCACGCCGGCTGCCCTCCGCTGTGCGCGTCCCGCGCGCCCGGTTCGGCAGCCATACTACGGGAGCGGCGAACGGCCTCGGTCAACGTCCGCCACGGTACGCTGGCCCGCTGATGCAGGCCCCGCCAACGCCCGCGACCCCGACGAGCAAGTGCAATTCCTACAATGCCAATCCTGCAATCGGGCTGACACGGAGGCGCAAACTCTCCCCGGCGTTCGTTGCCTCACCGCAACCGCCGTAGCCCCTTGCCACGCAACGCGTTTCACCCCCGATTGCACTTTTCACCAACGTTCGATCTCTCTTACAGGGCACCGACGTCGAAACGCCCTCCGGGGAGATTGCACTTTCCGCGAGCGAGCGCTTTGACAGGTGTCTCCGACAAGCGCATGGGTGGGCGCAGGCTCAGCGGCCAGAGACGCCAAGCGCAAGCTTCGAGGGCTCTTGAGGATCGCACGGTCGTATTCGCCGTGGCGGTCACCCGCCTCAGATGAGGTCGTCGCCGCCCTCGACGGCGAGTTCCACAGACTTGGCCCGTGGATCGGTCTGGGCGGTCCTGTGGGACCGGAGGGGTGACGCCGCCGGACCACCGGGTGGCCGTTCTGGCGCAGGACCGCCCAATCGAGGTTGTCTGGCACCCGCGGGCCCGCATGACCGCTTGGCCGATGGTTCGTGTTCGTGCGGGGACATCTTGCGCTAAACTCGGCCTGAGCCCCGCCGGAGGAGTTTCATGACGAATCAGCCCCCAGCTACTGCTTCCGGCGAGCAGATGTACGCACCCGAGTACGTGCCGGTTGACGACTTGAATCTGGATTCTCGAAACCCGCGCATCCAGCAGGTGGGCGAAGATCTCAACGAACAGAGCATCCTAGGGATCCTCTGGCGCGAGTACTCCGTCGAGGAAGTGGCACTGTCCATCGCCCAGAACGGCTTCTTCCCACATGAGCCTCTATTCGCGGCCGAAGAGGATGGGAAGCTCATCGTCATCGAGGGCAATCGCAGACTGGCTGCTGTGCGGCTCTTACGAGACAGCGGGCTCCGCGAGCAGCTCCAGGCGAAAACCCTGCCGACGATTTCGGATGAGCGCGCTGCCGCCCTTGCGTCGTTGCCGGTCATCCACTGCCAACGAAACGAGATATGGCAGTACATCGGATTCAAGCACGTCAACGGCCCTCAGGCATGGAATTCCTTCGCGAAGGCCGAGTACATCGCATGGGTCAGGAACGAGCTCGGCACCGAGCTCGCCGACATCGCAAACACGATCGGCGACACTCACTCCACAGTGGCGCGACTGTATCGGGCCTATATGGCGCTGAAGCAGGCCGAGGATCGCGGCGTCTATGACCGTGAGCAACGGACGAGGAAGCACTTCTCGTTCTCGCATCTGTACACGGGACTCGACTACCAGGGGATCCGCGAGTTCACCGGGGTCGCCGATCTCGACCCCCCAAAAGAAAAGCCCATCCCGGCCAGCAGAATGAAACACTTCGGCGAACTCTGCGTCTGGCTGTGGGGTGACAAGAGCCGGGATCAGCCAGCGCTGATCAGGAGCCAGAACCCACACCTGCGGGAGCTGGATGAGGCCTTGAAGTCCGCCGATGGCATTCGTGCCCTTCGCGCTGGCTACGGACTCCGACCGTCGCTCGATGTCGCCCGTGGTGACACGGCTCTCTTCAGGGAAGCGCTCCTCAAGGCCAAGCAATCGCTTCAGGACGCGCGGGCGAAGGTGGTCACAGGATTCGCGGGAGAAGCCGACCTCTCTCGTGAAATCGAGGAGATCGTATCGCTGGCCGATGCGCTCTACGAGGACATGAGCGACGTGACCGTCGAGCGGCGCAAGCGCCGCCGGGCGGCGAGGGAAAAGTAAACCGCCAGTGGTCACGATCCAGCCTCCGCCCGCATCAGCGGACCCCACCGAGCACGCCGACTGGCTGGAGCTAACGGCGCTCACAGCACCCGGTCGTGATAGTTCGAGACAGGATCTGGTGGCAGCCGTGAGGCGCACCGGTTCGATCGACGGCCTTGGGGACATGGGCGATCTGACGGACGATGAGCCACTCGATGGGCCTATCGAGCAGCAAGATGACGAACTCGAACGCATGGCCGACGCGGCATTCGAACAACTGGAGCTGCGCGAGGAGTACCTGGGGGCAGACTACCCGTTTGCGGTGAACGGAGCCTTGGCGGCGAAGCCTGGGGCTCCAGACACGGTCTATGCATTCCTTACTACGGCAACCCTTCTGGGGTCGCGCAGCGATGCCGCTTCCGAGAGCGTGGCGTCCCTGTTCGAAATCGTCAGCCGCTCCGCGCTTGTCTGCTACCTCGGCGGCCCGGCGACAGCCAGGGGGTACGACTTCGGCTTCCCTAGGCGTGATGGGCCGAAGGCCTTCTACGACGCGGTGGAAGCTCTGTGCCAGCAATTGGGTGAGGGTCTCGGGTGTCGCGTCCCGAGACCACAGAGTGCGCACGTCAAGGACGCGAAGCTCGATGTCGTAGCGTGGATACCATTCGGAGACCGGCGCACCAATCAGTTGAGCGTATTCGGTCAGTGCGCAACCGGCAGCAACTGGCGCGATAAGCTCACCGAACTTCTACCAGAGGCGTTCTGCAAGAGGTGGTTCAGGGAGCAGCCGGCGGCGACGCCCTCGTCGGCGTTCTTCGTACCCAGGCACATCGAAGAGCGCTACTGGCCCGAAGCCGCGGTGGGCGACCAGCGAATTCTGTTCGACCGCCTCAGGATTGTGCGCGTGTTGGTCGACATCGACGAGGACCTCGCCAACCGCTGTGCGACGTGGACAGCGTCGGTGCTGGACTGATGGCCAACATCGCGAGCCCACTCCGCTACCCTGGCGGAAAGGCGCCGATGGCGGGGCTACTCAGCAGCCTCAGGACCATCAACGGTCTCAATGGTCATGCCGTGGCCGAACCGTTCGCGGGCGGTGCCGGGGCGTCGCTGTCCTTGCTCTACTTGCGGGAGACGCACGAGATACACATCAATGATCTCGATCCGGCGATTCGTGACTTTTGGCACTCCGCCGTGCACGACAGCGAGGCAATGATCGCACGACTGGACGAGGCCCCCGTGACGGTTGAGGAGTGGAAGCGCTGGAGAAGCGTCTACCGCAGCGATCACGCGTCACCACAGGATCGAGGGTTCGCCGCGTTCTACCTCAACCGGTGCAACCGCTCTGGCATCATCGAGAACGGTGGTGTCATTGGGGGACTCGAGCAGAAGGGACGCTGGAGAATCGATGCTCGTTTCAACAAGGACACGCTGCGTGAGCGCCTTGAGCGCATCGCAGCGGAGCGCGCTCGGATATTCGTGACTGGCCTCGACGGGATCGAGTTCATTAAGACCCTAGACGTGGAATCTACGTTCCTCTTCATCGATCCCCCGTACTTCAGGAAGGGACCGACGCTCTACCTCAATGGCCTCGATCCGGAGTACCACGCACGGCTTTCCGCAGTACTCATGGAGATGACCGATGCTGCGTGGGCTCTGACCTACGACGACTGTGCCGAAGTGCGTGAACTGTACGGTGGCTGGGCGACCGTGCGCCCGTTCTCCATGCGTTACCGGGCGCGCGAGCGGCGCATGGGGCGGGAAGTGCTCATCGCGCCGAGGTGGCTTCGGCTGCCCGAATCGCAGCGTTCACTCGCCCTAGCCTGGGAGGGCCGAACTAGCGCCAGCAACTGACATCCCGCAGAAACCCTTGTCGAGGCCTGGGTACTGCTCCGCGTCTGAGCGGCGAGACCGCCGGTCAGTGACTCGACGCTCCGTTCTTGCCGTGCGTCGGAACTCGTGGACGCCGGTCACGGGACGCAAGCGTCACTTGCCTCGTTCGTGCTTGCTTCTGGCGTCGTGCTGCTCGCCATCTTGATCCACCTCCGCTGGGAGCGTGGCCCAAGCGACGGCGCGCGGGCCTGATGACTCAGGCACCGAAGATCGGAGGGCGGATCAGTGAAGAGTGCGGAGAGAGCGCCGGGACCGATCACCTGGTCGAGATCTTGAGCGATCGCTAATCGCTACACCTCCGAAGCGGAGCTCGCCTCGGCGATCTCCGACTACGCCGAGCGCAGGTCGGTCACCGGCACGGCGCACATCGCCGCGGCGATCGCCCTGGTCGCGCTGGGGGCGGCGCTCCTGGGGAAGCGGAGAGCGCTGGCTCCTTCCCTCCTCGTGGCGGGCGTCCTGCTGCTGCTGGCGGGGGTCCCCGACGCGTGGCCGGGCGCCGCCGGGCAGTGGTCCTACGCTGCGTTCTTCCCGTTCGCGCCCGAGCTCGCGGACGCCGGCGACGCGCGCAACGCCGCTCGTCTGGCCGTGCTCGCCGCCGGGGTCGTGGTGCTCGCCGCGATCATCCACCTCCGCTGGGAGCGCGGCTCGGGCGACGGGGCGGAGGAGTCCGGAGACTCTGGAGCGCCGGCCCCCTGACCACCCCCGACGCCGATGTGTCCCGTTGACCCATTTCCCGGGGTTTCTGACCCATCGGCGCGCGTCCGCAGGTGCGCCCGTTGACCCAAATCGCGGGGTTTCTGACCCATCGCGGTGGAACGCGCTATGGACGGTGACTTCCCGCCCGTCACGTCCTGTAGGGGCCGTTTCCCGTTGGAAACACTGGGGTTCCCGGCCCTGCCCCATGCCGTTACCAACGTCATTTCTCCTTACACGGCTGCCACATCGAACGCCCGATTTCCCGCTCATGTCGCAAAAGCGGTCACGCATGGCCCCCGTTACGAGGCATTCCGCCGCGCCGTCGCGCTCCACACACTCCATTCCTGGACATGGGCGGCGACGGGCGAACAAGTGCCGAGCACTGCATCGGTGCAGTGTCTTTCACGGGATTACGTCCGGCGCTCCCGCCCATCACCCTCTGCCCGTGGAACGGGCGCACGAGGTCGGACGAGATGGAATCGGCGAAGCGGCGGGAGCGCAAGCGGCGCGGCCACCACCCCGGTGGCCCGAAGCCCCGCGTCGTCGCCATCGAGTACCGGCCCATGCCCGACGCCGAGGCTCGCCTGCGCCGCATCGCCGCCATCCTGCTCAGGCACGCCACCCGCACGGACCCGCGAGCCGGCGACGGGGAGCGCCCGGAGGTCCGGTAGGGAAGAGTGCAGCGCCGGGCGAGCGGGTCGTGGCGGCCCTGCTTTGACCGCCTCGCGGCGGCTTCGCTACGCTGAAGGGGACGAGGTGGCCCGGCGGCGCGGACACGCCCCGGGCCGTGGCGCCGCCTGCGGTCACAGGTGACGCGAGCCGCATGCTACCGCTCGCGGACCCGCCCCGGCAGGTGGCGGGTCGTTCTGTTTCCGAGGAGGAGCAAGCCATGCCGCGAACGAACACCAACCGCCAGCCAGGGAGCCGCCGCGCCGCCATCTACGCGCGCGTCTCCGACAAGAGCCAGGCCGAGGACGACAAGACCTCCCTCGGCGAGCAACTGGGCGACATGGAGGCCTACTGCGACGAGCGAGGGCTGGAGATCACCGCCCGCTACCAGGAGGTCGGACGCGGCTGGTCGAAGAGCCGCCCCGAGTTCCAGCGCATGCTCGCCGACGCCGCTGCCGGCCGCTTCGATGTGATCGTCTGCTGGAAGTCCGACCGCCTCAGCCGCGGCATGTATCCCGCCGCCGCCCTCATGGAAGTCGTCGAGGCGCACGGCATCGGCCTCGAGGCGGTGATGGACGCCATCGACATGAAGACCTTCGGCCTCATGGCCGCCATCGGCAAGATCGAGCTGGACAACTTCCGCGAGCGCGCCTCGATGGGCAAGCGCGGCACCGCCAAGCAGGGCCGCATCCCCGTCAGCAACGTCCCCGACGGCTACCGCATCGGCGAGGGCCGCACGCCCGAGGTCGACGAGGAGCGCGCCGAGGTCATCCGCCGCATCTTCCGCCACTACGTCGAAGGCGGCATGGGCGCGCCCGCGATCGCCGCGGCGCTCACGGGCGACGGCGTGCCCACGGCGACGCCGGGGGCGCGCTGGCACGCGACGCAGGTCAACCGCATCCTCCGCAACGAGGCCTACACGGGCACCTGGTGGTACGGCAAGGCCCGCCACACCGCAACCGACGCCGGCACGCTCAGGCACGCCCAGCCGCGCGACGCCTGGATCGGCGTGCCCTTCCCGCCGCTCGTCGACGAGGAGACGTGGGAACGGGCGCGCGTGCTGCGCGAGCGGCGGCTGACCCGCTCGCCGCGCAACACGAAGACCTTCCACCTGCTCCAGCACCTCGTGCACTGCGGCGAGTGCGGGATGCTGATGGGTCCCCGCGTGACCCGCAGCCAGAGCACGCGGCGGCGCAGCAAGACGTACTCCTACCGGCTCAAGACGCCGCGCCGCTACTACCACTGCTACGGGATGGGAGCGCCCTACCGGCTGCGCTGCCGCGAGCGCCCCTTCATCCGCGCCGAGCGGCTCGAGGAGCTGGTCTGGGGCGAGGTCAGGCGCGTGCTGCAGGAGCCGGAGCTGATCGCGGCCGGGCTGGCGGCGCTGGACCCGGACGAGGACGGCGGCGCGGCCGAGGACGCCGCGCGCACCGAGCGCGAGCTGGAGAGCGTGCAGGCGGAGGAGGACCGCGCGATCCGGCTCTACGTGTCGGGGAAGATCACCGAGCGGCAGCTCGACCACCAGCGCCGCTTCATCGGCGAGCGGCTGGAGCGGCTGCGCGCGCGGCTGGACGAGTACCGGGCGAGCGAGTCCGCCCGGGCCGGCAGGCGCGTGGCGGTGGAGCAGGTCGTGGAGTGGGCGCGCCGCGCCGGCGGCGGCCTCGACGGACTGGACGACGCGGAGCGCCGCGAGGTGCTGGACCTGCTGCTGGAGGAGGCGACGATCGACGGCGAGAACAACGTCACGCTCACGCTCGCCATCCCCGCCGACGAGGAGTTCGTGTCGATTGCCAAACCGGAGCCGAGAGTGCGAGCCCCGGCACGAAGCTGGACAGCCAGAGGGCGACGCGGGCCAGCTCGACGGCCATGCCCGAGCGGTCGACCCCGTAGATGCAGTGCTTGAGGAGAAGGCGCTTGAGGAGCTGGGCGTCGTCGGCTGACTCCGCGCCTGCCTCGGCTCGCAGCGCGTCCAACCGCTCACGCAGTGGCAAGAGCGGAGTGTCCGCCAGGAACGTCTGCACGTGGTCCGCGACGACGTCGAGGGTGTCGACGAGGAAGTGGGCGCTGCCCATGGCGGGGTCGAGCACGCGGAACCGGAAGAGGAGGCGTTCCGCAGCGCGGCCATCTGTCCGGGCGAGTTCACGGACTTGTTCGAGGTGCTCCTTCAGGGCCGGTACGACGGAGTTGTTGATGAGGTGCCGGACGAACTCCTGACGGGTGTAGTAGACGCCACCGCTCTTGCGCCCACCTGCCTCCGACTGGAAGAAGAGGAACCCTTCCTCCACACCGTCATTGCCGGGCTCTTCGGCGGGGATGAAGCGATCCTTCTTGCTGTCCCACTCGTAGGTCTGGTCGGCAAGCGAGAGCCGGAGGGCCAGCAACCCTTCGTAGATTCCACCTAGGTGGGCGATGTCGAGGTCGGTGTAGTCGAGACCCGCCTGCTCGTCTTCGGGGTCGAAACCGAGTGCTACCAGCGCTGGCGCCAAACGGGTGTCGGCAATCTCCGCGCGTTCGAGGAGGTGCGCGCCCTCAAGGCCTTCCTCGGCAAATAGCGTCCCGTTGTACTGGGGGAGGTCCATCCCGCGATCACCTTCGCGGATCCCGCGCGTCAGGGTTCGGAGGCGGTTCCAGAGCATGTGACTGCGAGGGTCGTGGTTCCCCCGCCGCTCCAGGGCTTCGCCGCAGAGTGTCTTCAGGGCGTTGTTTCTGTACCCCGGGTGCCGGTAGGGGAGATGCCCCGCGCTCTCTGCGTAAAGGATGAAGAGCAGGCGAAAGAGCAGCGTCATCGTCGCGCTCTGAATGTCTGCGCGAACTTCGGGGTCGCTCAGGTCCGCGTCCTCGTGCTCTCTCAGCCAGTCTCCAAGGCCCTGGGCGATCTCGGGGAGGGCGAAGAGGCGTATCTGGCCGTCCAGCCGCTCGCGCAGGTCAGCGCCGAAGTCACGGGCGTCATCCATGAGCCGTGGCCACGAGCCGCCATCGCAGAGGGCGCTCGGCGCGAAGAGCCCTACCAGGTGGAAGTACTCGTCCGGCAGTTGAAGGAGGTCCAGGTCGATCCAGCGCTCCGAGGCGGCACCGCGGGCGGCGTTCGCGTCGAACAGGCGCAGGCGACCCTGCGCAGCCATGACTCCCCAGGGAGCGTGTTCCGCCTGGCAGTCGGCAAGAAGGACACCTTCCGGGAGCCGGCCCTGCTCATCCATGCGCGCAAACTCGTCCGGGGTGGACTTGGGGTGAACGATGGCGAGAACCCGTCCCTCATAGCGCGCCTTATAACCGCGCTCGCCCCGCTGCAGGAGTTCAAAGCCGAGTGCCGTCAGTGCATCTCGCCAGTCACGGTTGCCCCTTGCGGGTTCGGCCGCTTCGACAAGGGGTGAGCGAAGGTCGGCACGCTGGTCGAGCCTGGTTCTGACGTAGTGGCCCGTCAGCAGTCCACGAACGGTAACGCCGGGCACATCCTGAGCGGCTAGGGTCGCGATCTCACGCTCGAGGCTTCTGGACGCCTCGTTCGGGGCCAACTCGCACGCCTGCTCGATGGCCGTTACCAGAGCGAGGGGTTCGACGACCTGTGGCTCGTTCAGTATCGGACCGACCACAAAGACGCCAGAGTCGCCCGCCGGTGCAATGAGCAGCAGGGGCCGACCGCGACTCCCCTGACGCTCGTTCCAGACGCGTCGGAGGCTGCGTTCCTGTACGTGCTCCCGTGCAAGCGCAACCTCCACCCCCCGCCGGCTCCAGACAGCACCGACCTCGCTCGGGGAACTCACTGGTACGGAGGAGCCAAGGCGGGCGACGAGCTCGCGTTCTAGAACTTCGATATCGGTCTCGGACATCCGCGCCAGTATGGGGGGCGGTCCCGCTGGCGCTCAAGGCGGGTGGCTTGCGTGCTACTGCCTCACCTCGCGTCGGAGCAGGACCATGAGGTCGTGTGCTAATTCGTTGGCACGTCGACTGAATTCGGCGCGATTCCGGACAGCGGGATTGAGGTGGACCGATGCGCGATCCTTGCTCAACTCGATACTCGCCCAATTCGGCCTGCGGCGGTGCTCCTGCCGAGTACGCCAAGCCAAGCTACGAACCTCAGTCAACGCCGCAACAGCCGCGACTTGAGAGAGGCGTTTCACAGAGTCGATGCGGTTTAGGACTGATGCCGAGAAATTAAGCGCTCGCGCGAGGGACCTACACACTTCTTCTTCGATCAGAGCGGATACTTCGAAGAAGCCTCGATCCGCTGCCACGGCTGCTTGTCGGATGACAATGTCCCCAGCCGAGTTGAGTTCCACCGATGCGCGTTCCTGCGACACGACGAGCCAGTCGCCGCGGAGTTTGGTGGACACTCCGCCATCGACGGCGAACAAGGAATGGGTGCGGGAGAGTGTCTCCTGCAGGAGTTCGCGCGCGAAGGCCTCGTCCTCAAGCTGACTTGGCCGCAGGACCTCCTGACGGGGCCCGGCTGCAAGGCTCAAGACGATTTCTGGCTTGCCGCCGAAGAACTTGGAGACGCTGGGATCATCAACGCCTGCATCGGCAAGCGCCAGAAGCTCTTGCTCGTCGACCGAGGCTGATGCGGTTGAGACAGCGTGGTCATTGAGTGCCTTGGTCACTGCACTCCGAAGCTCATCCCTTGTCCTGAAGCCGACTGTAAGGTGCCCCGTCTCCCACCCTTGCACCTCAGCCATGAACTTCACCTGTGCAGCCTCGTAGTCAACCTGCTCCTGCACAAACGCCAGCACCGGTTGGCGGCCCCGAGCCTCCAAGTACTCTTCATGGGTTGCCGATAGGCCCGAGGCTTGCACGGCTCCGTATCGCTCACCAAGCAAGAGGATGGCGGGAGTGTTCGATGTGGACAACATCCCGTCGGCATCGCACGTGGCGTGGCTGAGCCCCTGGCACGGCGAACCATGGGAGGAGTACGGCGAGCGGTGGCGCGAGTAATGAGCAGCGGGTGCTGTGTGGCTGATGCTCAGCCACGGCTGCTGCGCAAAGCATGGCCGGCAGGGGTCACCGGCGATGTCTGGACCGCCATCTCCTGCCTGCGGTTGTCGAGTTGGTGCAACTCAGCAGTTGGCGCACCTCACACGCAGGACTTGCTCTTGAACGAGGAGGAGAGCCACGGAGGCCCAGAAGACGAACAAGACGAAGGCAGGGAGAACTCGATGATGCTCCCGCTGGCCCGCATGACCATCCACCAGAGCGCATGGAGCCAGCTGTCTGCATTCACTGCCAGCGCCGCGGCAAGCAGCCAACGCGCTCAGCTCATTCGTTGCCGATCATGGCGAAGCTCGTAAGAATCAGAACCATGACTACCGACACGCTGAATCCGGCGATGAGGATGTCGATCCCAACCCCCAGGTAGTCTCAGGTCGAGCGCACCATGCGGAGGGGAGGGCCTGTGAGCTTCTACGTGCACGTGGACGAGCGCACGCAGGCGGTGCGCGTGCATCTGGGACGCTGCCGCTGGTGCCGCGAGGGGCGGGGCATGGCGGGCACCTTCCGGGAACGCGGGCAGGCTGCTTGGCACGGGCCATTCCCCACCACCTACGACGCGCTGGCGGCCGCCCGCCGCTTCGGGATGACGGACACGCGCGAGGCGTACTGCTGCTCGCCCCGGCCGACGGCGCGAGCGCGGTGAGTCCGGGCAGCAACGGGATGGCCGACGAGCCGCAGGTCTTCGAGCCCATCTACGAGCGCACAGCCGGGGGCGAACTGCTGACGACCATGGTGGTCTACCGCAGCAGGCATCGGCGATACCGACTTCGTCTTCACCGTCCCCGAAGGTGGGACCGTCTGGCGACCAGACCCCCCCAGCCCCCGAGGGTGAACTCCCGCCACCCAGGGGCAGCGGAGATTTCCCGACGGTGACACTCCGTGTCTCGCTGGGGATCGGGACAGGTTCGTTCTCGTTCTTGGAAAGCGGCTTGGAGGTTCACCGGAACATCGCTATCAGCTATCTGGCTGCCCCCATGTACCCACGCAACCCGCACGCGCTCGCCGACCAACTCGTCGGCTCCGTGCGCTATGCACCCGGCTGGCAACGACACCCCGCCTGTGACGATGAGTAGCGGACGCGGCCAGGCAGGCCGCACGTGGGTGGCGTGGCACGGGACGGCTACGCTGGGGTCTTCTGCAGAGTGACAGGCGTGGAAGGCTGCGGCGCCGTGACCAGCGCGAATCGCGTGGTGGGCCCGGCGGCCTACTTCCGCCACAACCCCAGGGTGAGCACGCGGCGCACCCAGCGCCACAGCACCGCCCGGCGACGCTCCACCCGCAGGTCTACCAGAGACTGCTTCCGCTTCCAGACCTCGTCGCGCCGGTCGGCGCGGTCCCAGGGATAGACGGCTGGCGGCAGAGTCAGCTCGTGGTCGCCAATCAGCTTGAGCTCCAGCTCCTCCATCCGCCTCCGGGCATCCAGCCTGTCGAGCCGGCGCTTCGCCCCTTCGAGCGTCTTGCGCGCCTCTCGCCACTCGACGATGGCCGACATCGCCTCACCGTAGACAAGCGCCTCACCTTCCTCGGGCTCAACGGTCACCAGCCGGGGGTAGGCTCGGCTGGGCAGCTTCACCTGAGGACGCTCGGGGGCCTGCTCCGGTGTGCCCTTCACGCTGGGTTTGGACGCACCTCCCGACCCGTTCGCAGGCGCCCGCCGCGCTTCCACCCGTGCCAGCCGGCGCTCCCACTGTCGTAGCGTCCGGGCCTGATCCTCCTGCAACGCCCCCACCACCGCCTGCATGGTGTCGACGCGGGTGCGCAGCTTCGCCACCTCAGCTTCCGGCCCCGCACGCTGGTCCGGGTCATCCGCCTGCTTCCGTCTCACCGGCGCCGTCGCAGAGCCCTTGACCTCGAGCAGGTACCGCTCCAGCGCGTCGACCATGCGCGCGGTCAGCCGCCCGGAGTCGACCGCTCGTACCAGCGTTCGGTAGCTGACGCCGAGAGCCTCCGCCACCGTCGCCCGGCTCTCGGTCTTCACCATCGCCCGCAGCAACGCGACCAGCCTCTCGTGACGCTGGTGCTCCGGACTCCTGCCTTCGTCGGCGGAGAGGTGCTCCCGACCGTTCGCACGCTCGGGCCCAGGGTGGGCTGCCGCAGGGGTCTTCTCCGCCCCCACGCCGTGTCCGGGGTTGCCGTTTGTCACTTTCCGCCTAGGCATTTTGCCGATTCCCCGTGGAAGCAGGCCCGGAACCGAATTGCTTACCGCCTACGTCCGGTAGGGGCCGTTTCCCCTTGTACCGACTGGCTCTTTCGACTATTCGGCGTTTTGCCACCTACCTCTTTTCTCTGTACACGCCCATGACATCACATTCCCCTCGGCAGCGGCAGGCCTCGCAAGGGGGCACGTGCACGTGCCCCCTTCCAGGACGTTCTCAAGAGCGCCCCCATTCCCCACACTCGATCGTCTGCGTCCGGCCCGGTGAGCGAGTTCGCGCTCCTCCAGCAGAACCGCCCGCCAGCGGCGCAAGAAGACCGATAGGAAGGAATTACCCCATGCGACTCAACCCTCTCCGCCTGCTCTCCCGCAGGCCCGAACCCAGGCCGGTCAGCCTCCTCGAGGTGACACCCCCGCGCAGTGGCGAGCGCACCCTCCTCGGCGTCGAGAGTTTGCTCGCGTCGATCGCCGTCCCCGAGCCCTTCTCCCTGGAGCTGGCCGGCGACGCCGACGGCGTCACCCTCTTGGCCCGCTGCCTCGACCGGCAGGTCGTGCGCGGGCAACTCGCCGCCCGCTACCCCCAGGCCGTCGTCGACGAGCTGCCCGACACCGACGACCCCATGCGCCTCGGGGAAGGGGAGCAGGCGTGGTCGATGACGCTGCGCTCGGAGGGTCCCGAGTACGTGCCCCTGCGCACCTACCGCGACGACGACCTCCTCGACCCGGGCTCCGATCCCCTGCTCTCCCTCCTCGGCGCGCTCTCCGCTCCCAGGGAAGGCGAGCGGGTCGTGGCCCAGCTACGCATGCGCTCCCTCGGATCGGGCTGGGGCCAGGGGTACGCGGCGAAGGCCTTCGAGCAGCCGCTCCCCGTCCAGCCGCAGCCGGTCGCGGCCGCCAGCCAGGAGCGCGACTACGCAAACGGCGGCATGGCCGCCGCCTTCCTCGCCGTAGCGTTGGTCGGCGCCGTGCAGGGCTACCGGTGGGTGCAGGCGGGCGAGCTCTGGAAGACGGTCCTGGCGGGACTGGGCATCGTCACCGTCCTCGGCCTCGCCGGCTGGGCGAAGGCGCGCTGGCAGCGCAACCGCAACCGCATCCACGACCCGGCCTTCGTCAAGGAGAAGATCTCCCGTCTCGCTTTCGAGGCCGACATCGAGGTCACCGCCATCCTCCCCGCGACGGACAGCAAGCGGGCGGGGCGCAAGCGGGCGCGCGAGCTGCTGGAACCGGTGGCTACCGCCTACCGCCACTTCGACCAGCCCCTGGGGGCGCGCTTCGCGGTGAGCCGCGTGCGGCCCGTCCTCCCCGACCCCGAGCGGCTGCATCCCTCCCCCTCGGGACTCCTCGACAGCCGCAGCGTCCTCGGCGCACGCGAAGCGGCCACCCTCTGGCACCCGCCGGGCGAGAAGGACGAGACGCCCCTCGTGGGACGCTCGGGGGCGAAGGCCCTCCTCCCCTCCGCGCGCGACGTGCGCCACGGCGCGCTCGTGGGGGAGACGACGGCGGGCAGGCCCGGTCCCGTGCGCTTCGCCGGCGACGTCCTCCGCCGCCACCACCTCTACGTCGCCCGCACGCGCATGGGCAAGTCCACCCTCATGCAGCACGTCATCACCCACAGGCTGCGGGAGAAGGCGGCGGGTCGCGACGGAGACGCCATCATCGTCGTCGACCCCCACGCCGACCTCGTCAACGACCTCCTCGGGCACGTGCCCGAATCGCTCATCGACCAGGTGCGGCTCGTGGACCTGGGGGCGGAAGGGGGCCTCCCCGGCATCAACCTCCTCGACACGCGCATCTTCGGCGACCGCGACCGTACGGCGGACTCGGTCGTGCGCGTGGCCCGCGGGCTCTGGGACCAGTGGGGTCCGCGCATGCAGTCCATCCTCGAGCAGACGGTGAAGACGCTGCACGAGGCCAACGCCCACCCCTCCACGGACGCGGACGAGCAGCACACCATCCTCGATGGGCTGCGCCTGCTCGCGGATGGCGAATTTCGCGACGATGTCCTGGAGAAGGTCTCCGACCCCTACCTGCTGGAGTGGTGGGCGCGGACCTTCTCGAACTGGCGGAAGGAGTACCGCTCGGAGGCGTTCGCGCCGGTGCAGACGCGCCTCACCTACTACGCCTCCTCGAAGGTGGCGCGCGCCGTCCTCGGGCAGCCCCGCTCCACCATCGACCTGCGCAGGGTGATCCTCGAGGGTGGCATCCTCTTCGTCTCCACCGCCCAGGGGAGGGCGGGTCGCGATGTGTCCGCGCTCGTGGGCGCCTCCATCCTTAATCTCGTCGACACCGTCGTCCGCGAGCAGGAGGGCCTGCCACCGGCGGAGCGTCGGGGCGCGCTCGTCGTCGTGGACGAGATGCAGTCCATGCCAGGCGTCGACTACGAGTCGATGCTCTCGGAGCTGGGCAAGTACGGGGCCTCCTTCGTGCTCGCCACCCAGTCCCTCGATAAGCTGGAGGACCTCTCGCGCACGATGCGCAGCACCCTCCTCGCCAACGTGGGCTGCCTCGCCGTCTTCCAGGCGGCGGGAACCGACGCCCAGGAGCTCGTGCTGGAGCTGGGGCGCGACCGCGTCTCCGTGGAGGATGTCGTCTCCCTCCCCGTCCACCACTGCTACGTGCGCGCCACCGTGGACGGGCAACGCGCGCCGGCCTTCTCCGTGAAGGTGCTGGAGCCGGAGCAGGGGGACGCGGGCACGGCTGCACGCATCCGTGCGAATTCGTCCTCCTACGCCGTGTCGCCGGACGTGCTCGCGGCGCAGGAGGCGGAGGGGCGCCGGCGCGTGGAGGAGTACCGGGCGAGCCTCGAAGCGCTCCGCAAGGGCGAGGAGCCGGGACCGAAGAAGGGACCGGAGAAGAAGAGCGGGGATCATCCCCGGGAGACGCCCCGGGACCGTCAGCGCACCCGGCGCAACCGCCCGCCGGCGGACGTGCCCGCGGAGGGTGACGAGTGAGCCCGGAGGGCGACTTCCTGCGGCTGCTCGCAACCATGCCCTTCCCCGACCGGCTGGAGATGGTCTCCCTCTCCGGCTGGTCGCGGGGGGCGGTCTACAAGACCGTGGCGGCGCTGGATGGGGAGGGGCTCGTCGAGTCGGTGCCCCACGCCTCGGAGCTGGTCGCGCACACCCGCCGCTACTGCCTCAGCGGCGAAGGCGTGCGGAGGCTGGCGGAGGAGGAGGGGGTGGGCGTGGACGATCTGCTCGGTTCGCGGCCCGTCTCCCGCCGCTGGCGGCGCATCCTCCTCGAGCGGCTCGACGGCGTCGCCGTCATCTACCGCCTCGCCTCGGCGCTCTCAGACCTCGCCTTCCCGCTCCGCTTCCGCTGGTACCGGGCGATGCCCGTGGATGCCGCGGTCGCCCTGCCCGACGGGCGCACGCTCGCCATCGTGCGGCAGGGTCTGACCTCGGACCGCACTGGCTTCGGCAAGCGCGCCTGGCGGCTGCGGGAGGGGCCGCAACCGGCAGGCGCTCTCCTGCTCATGCCCGACGAGGTGCGGCTGCGACACGCGCGCAAGCTGCTGGCGGGGGCGTCCTTCATCTCGTTCCTCGCCTTGGAGTCCGACGTGGCCGCGGCGGGCTCGCGCGCCCGCATCTGGCGCACGACCTCGGGGGCCACGCCCCTCGGGCTGGACGAGGTTCTTTCGCACGTGCGGCCGGGTGGCGCGTGGCCGGTGGAGCGACCGCTGGCGTGGCGCTCGCTGCCAACGCCGCTTCCGGAGCTGGAGCGAGCCTGCCGGGACGAGCGGATGCTGCCGGCGCTGCTCAAGCCGGTGGAAAAACGCGCGCTCGACCTGGTCTCGGACTGGCCCTGGATCTCGCCGTCCCACCTGGGCGCGCTCCTGGGGCTGAAGCGCTCGCGGCTGTCGGAGGTGCTTCACCGCCTGGGGGAGCTGGGACTCGTCTTCGACGATGTCGTGGAAGGACAGCGGCGGGTCGCAGTGACCGACCGCGGGCTGGCCCTGCTCAGTCACCGCGACCGCACCTCACTCGGTGTGGCCAGGGGGCGCTGGGGCGTGGCGCCCATGGACCGGGACGCACCGCTCGACTGGCGCAACGTCTCGGGCAGGAGCAGTCGCCAGCTCCTGCGCACCATCGAGCACACCGACGCCGTCCACGGCTTCCTTGCGGAGCTGGCCGAGCAGGCGCGGGAACGGTCGCTGGAGGTCCTGCAGCTCGACCCGCCCCGCCGGGCGTCGAGGTACTTCCGGTACGACGACAGGCTCCACTCCGTCCAGCCGGACGCCTTCGGGCTCCTGCGACGGGGCGACGACGTGTGGCCCTTCTTCCTCGAGTGGGAGCGCAGGGCGGTGCGGCCGGTGACGATGGCCGCTCGCCTCGCTCCCTACCTCCGCTACTACGCCTCCCGGCGGCCCACCGACGACCATGGGGCGCAGCCGGCCGTGCTGGTGGTGTTTGACGACGAACTGGCGGCAAACCACTTCCTGCGGGTGGCGCGGGAGGAGATGGGGAGGGCGAGGGTCGAGGTGCCTGTGTGCGTCTCGCACAGGCGGCTGCTGGAGCGGGAGGGGCCGCTCGGTCGAGGGTGGGTCAGCTCGGACGGTGGGGCGCCGGACTTCGCATGGGCCGGCGGCGGCCTACCCCGCTGAGGTCAAGGCTGTCACTCTGCCTGGCCGAGGACACGCAGCTCTGGCGAACAGATTCCGCATCCCTTCGCATCCTTCCTCCCGGTGCTCAACGCCTTGTCGATCGCTTCCTGTCTCGTCGGGAAGGGTCCGTGCCACCGATTGTCCGAGCGGCGCGACCCACGTTTTCCCTGGCCGTCGTTGCAGGCCGAGCAGGTCGCCCTGTGAACTCGCACCCAGTTGGTGACGTCGTCCTCGTACACCCACCAGTTCACCAGCCTGCACCCCGCGCGAACGCAATCCTACCTGCTCGGGACCCTCACCTAGGCGCTGACCTGAGACGGACCACGCCCCGAAGCAGGAGATGACCGTCCAATGGGGCCTAGCCCGCGGCGTTGCTGGTCTTCGGCGACGAGTTGGCTACAGACCACTGCCTGGACCCGCCTTGAGCTCGAGGCGCGTCAGTCCATGCGATGGCTACCCACCGAAGCCAAGGAGCCAGAGGGGCGCTCGTGAGAACTGCGTCAGGGACACTTCACGAGATAACACGCGGGACACTGCATACACCGAGGTGCCATTCGGAATCGCTGCCATGCGTTCACGAGCTTGGCTGATCGCTTCCTCGACGTCTCGCCAGAGGTCGGCGAAGGCATCAAGTTCCCCACTGGACTCCCAGAGCCCCATGTCCGTTCCAAGCGCTTCCCACCAGAACTCAAGGTCGTCCTTCGACACGCCGGCATCAGCGAGGAGCGACGCACTCCTCGCTGATGCTAGCCGGAGCATCAGCAGAGCCCGAGCTAGTACAGGTGTTGCGACGACGGTTCCCGCCTCCTCGGCTTGACTTAGAATCGCATCAGCACTGGCATTACCAGCGTACAGAGCCTCATAGCCCGGCTGGGACATGTCGTTCTTGAGTGCCACCATCGCCGCTTCCAGCGACCCATAGCGGCACCACTTTTCCTTGACGGCAAGGGACATCGCCCTGCGCAAAAGCGACGAATCCAACAGTACACCCGCCCCGTCGGCAGTGAACGGTTCGAGAACCTCCCAAGACTGAAATATCGGAGCAGTCAACTCGAGGTTCGCATCGACGGGCGGTAGCGGGCGTATCCGCGTCGGTCGATAGCTAATCTCGTTTCGACGTTCGCGGTCGGCCGCCACCAACCGTAAATCGAGGCTCCAAGCGGCAAGCCACTCCCTCGCTAGTACTCTGCTAGCCGAAGGAAGGGCCCCGATCGCTGTGAGCCACTCTGACAAGCTCTTGTCCTCCAATTGGATGGACCCAAGGAGCCTTTCGGCCGTACCTGGCTCGTCCGACCACGCTGAAAGCACTTCCCACGTCGCAGCATGATTGGCGCGCGTGAACTCTGTAGGGACGAAGCTCGCGCTCAATGCGATGTGGCGCCGCTTGAAGATTCCTATCCCCTCCGTTGCGAGAAGAGACATGGCTGCACGCAGTTCGGCGTAGTACGCGAGGTGATAGGCAGAGTGGCGATCACCTCGCACGATGGCGTCGAACGCTCGGGAAAGATAGTTCCAGCCGTCGGCCAAGTGGAGCGGCGCTGAAGCTGCGATGTATTCCCCGAGCTTTTGCTCATCGACTATTCCCGAGGAGCCCAGCTCTCGAACCACGTCGCTGTACGGGTGCTTGATGTTGAGCCAACGCTTCCATCGGCGCATGCGTCGTGCGACAGCTCGCAACGACTGCTCTGAGGCGGACGGGGACGCCGCGCGAACGAAGTCAGTTGCACTCCCCGCCTTGTTTGGAATCAAGACAGGACTATTCCTTGTCATAGCCGAGCGCGCGGAACACGGATTGAGCGCTCAAGGCGATGTCGTCGCTTCCGGAACCAGCTAGGTGGCGGAGCAATTGCAGCCGCACCTGCTTGTATCCGCTGCCACCACGGTAGCGGCTCTGGAAAATCTCGATGTCCTGAGGGAGACCCGGGGTCACGGCCGATCGCCAGTCAAAGTTCGCGATGCGCCCGGTTAGATCTTCGACGAAACTGATGATAGCTTCCTGCTGCTCCTCAAGCTCCTTCAGGGCATCACTGACCTCGGCTATCTCAGTCGCCGCCGCTGATGTCGACCGCCGCCAGTCGCCGAAAGGAACCTCTTGGCGCAAGTCGTAGGAGATATCGTTGCAGACTTGAAGGAAACCTCTCACCCCTTGGTCTGAGGCCAACATCGAGAAGCGCCCCGCGAGTGCTGCATCAAGGTCAGGTGGGACATCCGGCGTCTGTCCGCGAAGGTGAACAGCCCAGTCCAGACCAGAGTCTGCGATAGCGCTGGCCAAGCGGTCCCACAGGGCGATCAGGTAGGCAGCCTGCTGAGCGCGGTTCCAGGGGAGCACATTGGCATGCTCCCCTGACTGCTCTGTCCCGAAGAACCCCCCAAGGCCAGTTCTTGGGTTTCCAGTCCACCCTCGACAGAAACTGAGGGTCAAGGATCGCACGAAGGCAGCCTGTGTCACTTTCCCCCTCTCGCGTCCGAGCATTCCGATACGGTCCTGCCAGGGGCTGCGCGGGTGGCTCCACAGCGCCTCGGTTAGCTCCTGCGCTCGAGTCTCGCGGTAAGCCATGGGTCCCGCGAAGCTCTCAAGCCAGTCAGCGGTTCGGAGCAGCGGGTACAGGTCGTATGCAAGCGATGGATTGATGCGCTTGGGTGTGATGTTGATGGTCCAAAACAGATATGCCTGCCAGCTGATGTCTAGGTCGTCGAACAGGACGACCGGAAGGTCGAATCTGCCCTCCAGTGGCTGCTCCTCATCGAATGCAAAGAGCCGGTGTTGTCCGTCGATGATCTCCACGGGAGCTAGGTTGCCGCTCCGCTCCCAGGAGACCGCATCCGAGCCTTCCGGCAACAGGAGATACACAAGGCCATTGTCATCAGACTCGATCTGTATCAAGTCCCCCGGGTCGGCTTTGGCTCCCGCCCTTTCCGTATCAGGACCGACCAGGTTCGCGACTATGGCGGTAGGTAGCCAGCCAGGCTTCTTGAGGTCTCGGAATCGCTTGCGTTGCTCCGTGTTGAGGGTTGCCCATGGGTAGCCGGCCCTGACAAAGCGGGCTATATCACGAGAGCGCTCAGTTTCGTGGCCGCGCTGAATGCCAATGTCTTCAGCACGTGGCCGGAGGTCCCCTGTGTCACGGCGACGAACCCCAGACAGCCTTTTGACGAGAGCCGCTGGCATGGAGCACACGTAGAAATATGGCTTCGGCCTCCTCTGACGTGACGCCTCGTCGTAGTCGTAGTCATCCCAGTCATCTAGCCACTGCTCTACCCGAATTGCTGGTATGCGCATCATCCCGCCCTTGCGCCACCCAACGCGTTCCCTGCCTAGGAGGGTCGCATCTGGTGGGGGCGGCGGATGATACAGAACATGGCTGGAGTTCAGGCATAGGGGGTGTCGTCGATTGCGTCAGGGTCCGGCCTGAATCGAGCCACAACATGTGGATCGCCGTCCGACGGACGTTTCGTGAGAGGAGAGTTCCAATATCGTCCCGACGCGTACCAGTACCCTCCCCCAGGAGCATTCGCCATACCCATCGGCACGAACCTTGCATCGACTCCAAATTTCGAGAGAGGTGGTCGACTTGCGGCCTCGATAGCGGCCGTGAGCGCCTGCGCTCCGACCGATTCGTCAACCAAGACGAGTTCGAAGTCCCCTGAGAGAACCTGGTGGTCACTTCTTGGACGGCGCCGGCTCTTCTTCACTCGGACCCACGAAATGCGAATCCCCGTCTTCGCTAGGTGCTGCCCCACCAGTTTGGCGAACTTGAGCAACCTCAGTTCTGAGATCGTCTGTCGGAAAGCCGAGCGATCACGCTCCTCGGCCCCAAATTGCGACAGGAAGCGCTTGGCCGACTGCTTCGTCTTCTCGTACTGGCACGCATACGCCGCCGTTAGCTCAAGACCATACCCCACGCGGCCCATCGCCTCCGCCATGGCCGGGACTGAGCCGACACCTGCCAACGGGTCCAACACGGTATCCCCTGGCTCCGTGGTCAACGTCAGCATTCGGTAAGTGAGTTCTTCTGGAAAGGGGCAGAAGTGCATCCGAGCGCCTGACCATGAGCCCTGTGTCGGGATGGGAATACTCCAGAGATTGGTCGGCATGGCACCGTTCGGCGAGTAGCGTTCGGGATACCTACGCCACCAGACCGAGTTCGGAATCGGCGAGCGGAGATCGGTTGCGTCGAATCGGTAGGCGTCGTCCTTTGAAAACAGAAGCACCTGCTCTGTAATGTCCCGAAGCTCCCCGTGGTGAGTCCACGGCAGGGCCTTCTGCTTATCCCAGGTGATCGCCTCGCGCAGCGTCCACCCTGTCGCTTCGGCGCAACTGGCAAGGCGGTCGGGTAGAGCGAGCAGTCGCCCGTTGCGACGGACAGCACCGACAACGAGCCAGAAGGTGGCATCACCTGTCGATATCTCGTGGCAGTCCCGAAAGAGCCCCGTCATTTGCCCAAGATAGGCATCGAGACCTTGGCCCGGTCCGCCGATTTGTGACGCGTTCCCGTAGTCGTGCATGTCGAGGTAGGGGGGCGAAGTGACGACTGCGCGAGGAGCTGGCGTCCTCTCCCACAACTCGGCAAGGCTCAACGCATCCGCAACATTCATTCCAGGCCGAAGCCGACCGTCCATAGCGGCAGTTTAGGCCGTCAGGGAGCGCAGATCCAGCCAAGGCGCTACGCCACCCGATCGCCAGATTGCTCTATCCGCTTGCGGGTCCAGAGAGGAGCGCGCTACATTGGGCCAGCAGCCACTGTGAGGGCAGAGTAGGAATCTTCTGCACTGGCGGCGTTAGTGGAGAGCCCGATTCCACGGTCACTGCCCTCTTCCTGTTGGCGCAGAACTCAGGAGGATCGCCGTCTCATGACCACAACCCATAAGCAGAACACCGTCAAGGGCAAAGGGCGCAAAACGCCTGCCCCCAAGTTCACCTCGAAATACCTTGGGATTGAGTCCCATCTCTCTGAACGAAATGGTTCCACTGACCAGGTCTTGGGCATTGCGAACGAGCGTCCCGCCGGTCGCAAACTCGCTGAGGACATCGCTCGGACCTGCAACGAGCTGGCCAACGGTGGCTACGAAGTCTTCTCCATCCTCCCGCTCATCAGCGGCCGTGCAGCCGAAGCGGCTGTGGAGGCGGCACAGGCGGTCTACAGCCGTACCTACACAGAGGACGGCAAGCACTACGTGGACACGGGTGTCGGGTACAGCGTGACTGATGGGGTGATCATCACAGCCCGACTGCGGTAGTCGAACAGAGCGCGTGCTGTGGGAGTCGTCCCCACAGCACCCAGAAACCGCCATGCCCTATTGCTACGACCCGGGTCCGTGCATTCGCTTGGCCGGTCCGAAAGGCATGTCTGGGTCGGGGGAAGTGAGCATCTCTCGCATCCCCATGTCCTCAGCGAGGATCAGCAACCGAAAGAGGTAGTGGCCGGAGGGGACAACGCCGCGTCGCCACTCGCGGACCCGGTAGGGACTGACCCCCAGAAGCCGGCCAAGCGGGCGTGGCCCCAGACCACTCGCCTGCATGAACCGCTCCAGCCGCTGTCCGAAGTCCTCCTGTAAGCCGGAACCGACTGGCCCGTAGATCTGGTTCTGAATCGACATGGCGCTACGCTGCCCGATCGCCGGGAGGGAGGAAGGGTGGAGCATTGCCAGAGTCGGGCACTGAGTCCCGGACAGCTGCCGCCTGTGCCCTTTCCCTGGGATACAAGAGCCTGTTGTCGGCGCCGGGGATGCGTTCCGCCAGGAGGACGATCGCGGCCATCGCACTCCCGCTGGGCACAACCTCCTTCGTTCGCCACCGCTCCACCTGCCGTGCGTCAACGCCCAGGCAGGTGGCCAGCGTGTTGTCGGAGTAACTGGTGACCTCCTTCACCCACTCCAGCCATGGGGGCAGGTTCGCGATCACGGGGGTCCAGTCGACGCGGAGGTGGGAGGGAGGGAACGAGCGCCTACTCACGAGGTGGCTCCAGGAGGAAGAGCTCGTCGAAGTCGGTGACTCCCAGCGTTGCCTGCAGGCGCCGCCTGACACCCGGAGAGGGGAAGCGCTTGCCGTTCATCAGGAGCGAGATGTGGCCCGAGCTGATACTGACCGCACGTGCCAGTTCGTTCTGGGTCATGTTGCGCCGGCTGAGGTGCTCCCAGATGGCCTGCGGATTGAGCCTCACGCGCGGTCGGGACTGCCGATGGCGACTCACGTCGCGCCGTCCTCGTGTGACGGCTCGCCTGCTGAGGCCAGGCGCCCCCTGGCCGGCGGAGCCTCCTGCTCCTCGGTGCTGTCGCCGTACTTCTCGGGGTAGGCGAGGTAGTGGCGCGCGAGGATGCGCGCGAGGATACGCAGCCCCTCGATGCGCGCGCCCTCCTGCTCATCGTGTGGCCGTTGCTGCGTCTCCACGCTCGTCTCCCACGGATGCGCCGTCCGTACCGCGAATCGCTGCCGCGGGCGAAGGCCGGTGCTCCACCTCCTCCCAGCATCCAGAGTGGACGATCGCGGGACAATCCCGCGCACGGGACTACATCCGTGTAGTGGTCTCCCATGTCGCCACCCGCGAGGTGACACTGGAGGAGGTGGATACGCCGTCCAACCGATGGGGTGAAAGCCCAGCGCCGTTATGCGAGGTGACCCCGGGACCGGGTGTGCTGCTGCTGTCCAGCCGCGACGAGCCGATCCCAGCCGACCCCCCGGCGCACTTCGTGCCCGAGTTCGTGGACGCCCTCGGGAGGAGTGGGCCGAGCTAGGGCGTGGAGCTCGACAGCGAGGCGATGGGTGCGCCCGCCTGCCACCCGCAGGCGCTGCTGAGCGGAGTGTGTGAGGGCCAAGGTGCCTGTGCGTCTCCCGCGGGCGGCTGCTGGAGCGGGAGGGGCCGCTGGGAAGGGCCTCCGTCAGCCCGGACGGCGGAGCGCCGGACTTCGCCTGGGCCGGCGGCTGCCTACCCCGCTGACGTCAACCCTGTCTCTCCCTACCCAAGGACACGCAACTCCGGTAAACAGCGTCCGCAGCCCTTGGCATCTCTCTTCCCAGTGCTCAGCGCCTTCTCGATCGCTTCTTGTCGCGTGGGGAAGGGTCCGTGCCACCGATTGTCGGGGCGGCGCGACGCGTATCTGCCCTGGCCGTCGTTGCAGAAGGAGCAGGTCGCCTGTGAACCCGCACCCAGTTGGTGACATCGTCCTCGTACACCCACCAGTTCATCTGCCTGCACCCCGCGCGAACGCAATCCTACAAGCTCCGGGTTCTCACGCAGGCATCCCTTGGAGCCACGGCGTGCCCACATCCGAATAGCGAACCAGGAGTTAGAAAGCCCGAGGTCGTCGAGCCTCTACGACAACCAAGTAGGCCGCCCCGTTGGTGAGGGAGTTGAGGGTGACACCACCCGGTACATCGGCAGCGTCCGCGGGTGGCATAGCGGCAACACTCCTCGCCGAGCCGGTGCAGGTGCTAGTAGGCTCAAGCGATGCAGCGCGGAACTAGGCGGACCCATCGAAACGGTAACGGGCTACGCGCCGTCGACCGGTTGGTCTCCAGGTACCCCAAGCTCTACCACATGGCCGAGCGGGGCAGTTGGCCCAACATCAAGCGCCACGGGCTCCTCAGCACGTCCGCACTGTTGGATCTGTTCGCAGTGACGGGTCGACAGCGAGTCGAAATCGAGTCCAGGTGGCGTCGACAGAGTGTGGCAATTGAACACTCCGAGCACGGGGAAGCACTCATCCGGGATCAAGGCCCCATGCACCCGAACAGCCTTGAGCCACTGCTGGACGGGGTCACGGTGCAGGGATGGTACGAACTGTTGAACGGCAAGACGTTCTTCTGGACGAGCGAGGAACGGCTGCGGTGGTTTCTGAACGCCAAGGCGTACCGCGGTCATGCGCATGATGTAGTCACCGTAGACACCGCTGAGATGGTCAGGCGCCACGCTGAGCGGGTCACGCTTGCTCCGATCAACACAGGCTCCACCCTCGGAGCCAGGCACCGCCGCGGTCCTCGTACCTTCCAACGCATTGAAGACTTCCCGCTGGAGCGTCGTCGCGTCGTAGAGCTGGCCGTTGACTACCGCGTTCCCGACATTGCCGACTTCACGCTGTCGGTAGCAGGACGAAGGGGGAAGGGGCCAGCAGAACCACTCCCTTTGTAGGGCTGGCTCGCGAGGCGTGGGGGACACCCGAACGGTGTACCTGCCAACTTCCGCGGGAGTTCCATGCATGCGGGTCCCTGGTGGACCGTGACGCTTGAAGTCTAGTTGGACGCTTGACACTCCCGCACGACCTCGGCAGTGTTCCGCCGTCAAGATCGGCCCTGCCGACGGTTGCCGCTCGCTAGGGGGTCCAATGGCCTTTGCGGATTCGACCAAGGATGACGCCTTCACGCGCTCCCGCGGGCGCTGCCAGTGCAAGAGGCGAGGGCACGCCAAGTACTACTCGGGTCGCCGATGCCCCACGAAAGTGAGTCGCCGGGGGCGAGGGGCGCGGAGTTTCACCACATTCAATGGGCGTCGCGCAACGGGAAGGACCGACTGTCGAACTGCCAGGTGCTCTGCACAACCTGCCACGACGAGCTCCACGCTTTGAAGCAATACACGTAGAGACACGGGCCCATGATCATCTACTGCCTTGAGAACCCCTGGATGCCGAACCTCGTCAAGATCGGGAAGACCAGCGATCTCAATCAAAGAATGAGTACGCTGTACTCAACGGGCGTGCCGGGGCCGTTCGAGTGCAGTTTCGCCATCGAGGTTGACGACGCCGATGCCGACGAGTTCGAGAAGCTCCTGCACGAGACTTTCGATACCGCCCGTGTCAGCGGGAGGCGGGAGTTCTTTGAAGTCAGCCCTCAGCATGTGATCGCTGCAATGAAGCTAACTAAGGGGGCTGACGTAACGCCGCAGGCCGACGTCATCGGCGATGCGGAAGATCAAAAGGTGCTGGAAAAGGGGAAGAAGCGTCGCGCAAGGTTCAACTTCAAGATGGTCGGCATTGAGCCGGGAGCCGTGCTCCGATTCAAGGCTCGGGGCAGTGATGACGACGCAGAAGCACCGACGGCTGAGGTTCTGCCCAATACCATGATCCGCCTCGAGGGAGAAGAAATGTCGCTCTCTGCCGCCGCGGGGAAACTCCTCCAACGGAACCACGGTTGGACGAACAACAGGCCTCAGGGTCCTTTGTATTGGTACTTCGAGGGCCAGTCGCTCGACGATCGTCGCCGGCAAATGGAGGGAGAGACCGAGTCATTTCCCGTGCTGGGAGCACAGGCGCCATCGGGGGACTCCCTGAAGTCGCCTCCGGGGGCCGCAGGAGCGCCACCAGGGACGGCAACGCCCCCCGAGTAGGGGGTGGTTTCCGCGCAGCCAGGTCCCAAGCCGCTGTGGGACTACCGCCGACAACCGAGGAGGCGTGGGCGGCACCGCCCTAGGACCTGTCTAGAGTGCCCCGAAGGCCCATGCTCTCCGCGAGGGTCAGCAACCGAATTAGGTGGTGCCCCGAAGGGACGACGCCCCTCCGCCACTCCCGCACGCGGTAGGGGCTGACCCCGACGAGCCGCCCGAGCGGGCGCGGACCAAGACTACTGGCCTGCATGAACCGCTCCAGTCGCTCCCCGAAGTCCTCGGTCAGACCATCGCTGACCAGCCGAAGGGTCTGCCTCTCAACCGACACAGCGCTACGCCGCCCGGTCGCCGGGAGGGCGGAAAGGTGGACCATCACCAGGGGCGGGCACCACCTCCCGGACGACGGCCGCCTGCGACCTTCCAGTGGGGTGCAGTAACCTCTCGTAGGCGCCGGGGATGCGCTCCGCCAGGAGGACGATCGCAGCCAGCGCGGGGCCGCTGGGAACGGCACGCCCCAGTCGCCAGCGCTCCACCTGGCGTGGGTCGGCGCCCAGGCATATCGCCAGCGTGCTGTCGGAGTACCCCGTGACGTCCTTGACCCACTCCAGCCACGCCCGCAGGTTCGCGATCACGACAGTTGGCTCGACGCAGAGATGCCTGGGAGGGAACGCACCACTACTCACGGGATGGCTCCAGGATGAAGAGCTCGTCGAAGTCAGTGACGCCCAGCACCGCCTGCAGGCGCCGCCTGACACCCGGCGACGGGGAGCGCCTGCCGTTCACCAGGAGTGACATGTGGCCCGTGCTGATGCCCGCCGCACGGGCCAGCTCGTTCTGCGACATGTCAAGCCTGCTGAGGTGCTCCCAGGCGGCCTGCGGATTGAGCCTCACCCGCGGTCGGGTCGACCGCCGGCGCCTCATGCCGCACCGTCCTTCGGAAACCGCTCGCCTTCTGCGCTCGGGCGACCGTTGGCCGGAGGTTCCTGGTCCTTGACGACCCTAGCGGGGTACTTCTCGGGATGGGCGAGGGAGTGCCGCACGATGATGCGGGCGAGGATGCGCAGGCCCTCCAGGCGCATCCGCTCCTGTTCGTCGCTTAGTCGTTGCTGTGTACTCACGATCGACTCCCGCGGGTACACACCCCCGCGAGATGGGGGTGGCTGGCGCACCCGCTAGTGATGTAGGCTCTGCTCTCAAATGGAACATACGTTCGTGGCACACGGCAGCTGCTTACGCCTCCGACAATCCCTTCCAGGGAACGTGCTCCTCGGCCTGGGGCCGCGTTGCCCTTCCATGAGTAGCAGCCTCTTGCGCCCCAGACAATCCCTTCCAAGGGGTGTTCAGGGGTGAAACTGGGAAATCGTTCACTCCAGTTACACAAAACCCTGACTACCTTGCGCTGAACAGGGCTGGAGCCCGCTACGCTGAACTACAACCGATGAGGAGTACCACCCCATGCCCGACCGCACCGACCCCACGCCCGCCGCCCTCTACGCCCGTGTCTCCAGCGACCGCCAGGACGTCGACCTCTCCGTCTCCGCCCAGCTGCGCGCGCTGCGTGACTACGCCGAGAAGAACGGCTACCTCGTCGCCCGCGAGTACGTCGACGAGGCCGAGAGCGGCCGCATCGCCGACAGGCCCCAGTTCCGCAGGATGCTGGACGCCGCCAGCGCCGAGGACGCGCCCTTCGAGGAGATCCTCGTCTGGAAGTTCTCCCGCTTCACCCGCAAGCGCGAGCACGCCGTCGCCTTCAAGTCCATGCTGCGCCGCCGTGGTGTGCGCGTCGTCTCCATCACCGAGCACGCCGACGACTCGCCCACGGGCAAGCTCATGGAGGCGATCATCGAGAGCGTCGACGAGTTTTACAGCGAAAATCTCGCCCAGGAAGTTGTCCGGGGGATGCGCGAGGCGGCTTCTCGTGGCTTTTGGGTCTCGCCCCACATCCCCTACGGCTACCGCCGGGTCCATGTGCAGGACGGCGCCAAGCAGCGTCCGCGCCTGGACCTCGACCCGCCCGCCGACGCCGTCGTGCGCCGCATCTTCCGCATGGCCTGCCAGGGCAAGAGCGTCCTCGACATCGTCCGCGTCCTCAACGATGACGGCGTGCCTACGATGCGGGGCGGCCGCTGGGGAAGAAACACCGTGCATGGCATGCTCACCAACGAGACCTACACAGGCACGTTGGTCTGGGGCATCCAGGCCAAGGACAAGGCTCCCCCAGTGCGCGTTGAGGACGCCTTCCCGGCTATCGTGTCCAGGGACGAGTTCGAGCGGGCGAACCAGCTCCTGCAGTCGCGCGCGCCCAAGGTCGTCCACCCCCGTCGCGCCTCGAGCCCCTATCTCCTCAGCGGCCTCCTCAAGTGCGAGAGCTGCGGCCGCGCCCTCACCGCCGCCGAGGCCAAGAGCGGCAAGTACACCTACTACGTCTGCCAGTCACTGCTGAAGCGGGGCAAGCAGGCCTGCGGTACGCCCAGGCTCAACGCGAAACGCTTCGAGGAGACCATCATCGGCCAGCTCCGCGACCACGTCCTCACCGAGTCCAACATCCGCGACCTCGTGCGCATGCTCGACGAGGAGATGGACGGCGTCGCCGCCGAACAGCGCGAGCGGCTCGAGGGCATCGAGCTGGAGCTGGTCGAAGAGCGCAAGAAGCTGGAGCGCATCTGGCGCTTCGTCGAGAGCACCGACCTCGACTTCGCCGACGCCTCCGACCGCATCAAGCAGCACCAGAAGCGGCAGGAACAGCTGGAGGTCGCCGCCGGGGAGGCGCGAGCCGTGCTGGCCGAGCGCCGCGAGCTGCTGGACAGCGCTGATGTCATCGCCGCCTTCGCCCAGGACATGAGCGAGTTCCTGCGTACGAGCGAGATCACCGAAACCAGGGCCTTCGTGCGGTCGTTCGTGAAGCAGATCCTGGTGGGACCCGGGCAGGCCGTCATCCACTACACGCTGCCCACGCCGGAGGACAGCCCCATCGCGGGCGCGGATGCTGCCGAGGTGGCTTTGAGCGAGGGAGTTCGCAGTACTGTACTTAGTGGTAGCGCGTGCGGGATTCGAACCCGCGATCTCCGCCTTGAAAGGGCGGTGTCCTAGGCCTCTAGACGAACGCGCCTACCGTCCTCGCAGTATAGCGCCGAGCACGCTTTCGTCGGCTCCGCGACTGGCGGTCAGGGCTGGCGGTTGCCGCTGCGGTAGCGATCCGGGTCGTCGCGACGGTCCTCGCGCTCCCGGGCCCAGCGTGCGTTGCGCTGACGCATCACCTTCAAGACGGTCTGGATCATTGAGCCCCGCTCCTTCCAGACGTCGGCAGCCAGGGCCTTGGCGGCGGCGAGCTCCTCCGGGTCGTGGACGTAGGCGTTGTCGACTTCGATGACCTCCACCGGGCAGGCGTCGATGCAGAGGTTGCAGTCGATGCAGCCGGAGGGCTCGATCGTGTGCTGGAGGTCGGGCGTGTCGTAATAGCGGATGGTGTCCGTGGGGCAGACGTGGCGGCAGTTCCCGCAGTTGATGCAGCCGTCGATGATCTTGAGGGCCATGGCCGCGTCCTAGTCCTTGCGGGAGCCGCGGCGCGCCTTCTCGGGCATGACCGAGGGCCGGAACTTGGCGCGGGGCGCGAGCTCCTTCAACAGCTCATCCTGGTTGCGTTTGCGCGCCCACTCGCGCGCCTTCGCGAGGGCCTGCTCCAGGGCCTCGCCCTCGAGCACGTTCGTGTCGTCGTACGTGATGCAGTCAACGGGGCAGACGGGCACGCAGGCGTTGCAGTCGATGCACTCCTCCGCATAGATGGTGTGCATGAAGTCGTCGGTATCGAAGTAGTGAATCGTCTCGGTCGGGCACACGCGACGGCAGTAGCCGCAGTTGATGCAGAGCGCCTTCTCGATGACGTAGGTCACTCGTCGTCGTCGCTCCCGCGGATGCCGATGACGCCTCCCGCCTCGGTCAGCATCTCCTCCAGGTGCATGCGCCACTCGTTCGCGCGGCGCCGCTTCTTCGGGGTGTCGGCGAGCTCCTCGATCTGGGCGCGGCCCCACTGGATGTGCTCTTCCTCGTCGATCAGGATGAACTTGAGGATGCGCACGGTGGGCGAATCGACCACCTGGTCGGTGGCGCGCATGTGATAGAGGTAGTGCGTCGCGAGGTGGGGCTTGAGGACGCCGAAGATCCCCATCACGCGCAGGACCGGGTCGTCCTGGTCCTGGATCGCCTCCATGAAGGCGACGAACTCGTCGTTTGGCGGGTCCATCTTGGGCGAGGTCATGAGCGGGTAGGGACCCTCGGCCCCTTCGGTCATGCGCAGCTCGGGGAGGCGCTTGCCGAGCATGTCGGCGTGCTGCGCGTCCTGGTAGGCAATGGGCCCGAACTCGACCTTGTGGTGCACCTGTGGCTGCGTGGCGATCCACTGAAGGAGGGCGCGCATCATCTCCACTTCCGCGTAGCGGTAGTGCATCAGCCGGCGCGCGCATTCGTCCACGGAGAAGGCCCCGCCCAGCTTGCGCTGGGGAAACCACAGTTCGACCATCGTTGACTCGCTTCCCGGCCCGGGGGCCTGGCGTTTCCTACTTCAGCTCTTCGCGGGGGGTGAAGTAGAGCGCCCCCGATTCGCACAGTTCGCAGCGCTCCCACTCGCCGCCTTTCATGGCGGCAACGACCTCGTCCTCGGTGTCCCACATGGTGATCTGCTCATCCTCGAGGGTCGACACGGAACACTCCGGCTTCTCGCAAACGAGGTCGTGGATGAGCATCACCTCGGAGTCGCCGCAGTAGCGCTTGAAGTTGAAGGGCGGCCGCCAGCGTTTCGCCATCGTCGTTCCCTCGCCGCCGGCGCCTAGAGGGCGAAGTCCTCGGGCGGGAGCACCTCGTCGCCGGTATTGAGGGCCATCACGAGCTCCTCGAAGGCTTGCTGCGCCTCCATCGCCTCGCGGCGCTTGGCGGCGTCCCCCTCGGTGAGCCGGGGCACCCAGTAGTTTCCGACTTCGACGTGCATGACCTCATCGGCGTGGTTGTAGTCGAACGCGGTCTCCCACTCCTTGTCGCCGATGTTGCGGCCCATGTCGATGAGCGACGTGAAGAGGTTCATGGCCATGCCCTCGCCGCCGCGATGGACGGCGGCCATGCTGTTGACCATGTTCTGCTCGCCCGTCTGGGAGACGCTGCCGTCGTCGGCGCGGTAGCCGTCGGCGAAGTCGCCGAGGGTGACGCCGTGCTCGGGCATCTTCGCGAGCACGATTTCGGCGTGGCGGCACTCGTCCCAGGTGAGGCGCGCGTTGACCAGCGCCAGCTCCCAGGGGAGCTCCTCGCCGCCGCCGTCCTTGGTCGCCATCACGTAGCGCCGCGAAAACGCCTCGGCGCCCCCGATCTCGCCGTTGTACATGGCGTGCAGCAGCACCCGCCGCGACATCTTCTCCGGGTCACGGAGCAGGATGGAGGCGAGGTCGATGCCGTTCTCGCGCCAGTTCTCCCGCTTATTCACGGGAAGGTAGCGGTGCGGTGGGTCACGCCGGTGGTCGCCGGCGCTCAAGGGGCGGTAGAAGGGTCGCTCGGTGGACTCGGTGGCGGACATGGATTCCTCCCCGTGTTGCGTGGATTCCTAGAGCGCGAACTCCTTCGGCGCGACGACCTCGTCGCCGGTGTTGAGGGCCATGATCAGCTCCTCGAACGCCTGCTGGGCCTGCATCGCCTCGCGGCGCTTGCCGTCGTTGCCCTCGGTAAGGCGCGGCACCCAGTAGTTTCCGACCTCGACGTGCATGACCTCGTCCGCGTGGTTGAAGTCGAACGCCGTCTCCCAGTCGGGGTCTCCGATGTTGCGGCCCATGTCGATGAGGGCGGTGAAGAGGTTCATGGCCAGACCCTCGCCGCCGCGGTGGACCGAGGCCATGCTGTTGATCATGTCGAGGGCGGCGCCGGGGTTGGAGTTGCCGCTCGTGCTGCTGAGGCTTTCGCCGGCCATGTAGCCGTCGACGAAGTCGCCGAGGGTGCAGCCGTTCTTGGCCATCTGCTCGAGGACGATCTCGGTGTGGCGACATTCGTCCCAGGTGAGCCGCGCATTGACGAGCGCGAGCTCCCAGGGGAGCTGGTCCACGCCGTCCTTCGTGGCGAGCACGTAGCGCCGCCCGAAGGCCTCGGAGCCGCCGATCTCGCCGCCGTACATGGAGTGCAGGAGCACCTTCACCGGCAGCTTCTCGGGGTCGCGCAGGAGGATGGAGGGCATGTCGATGCCCTGCTCGCGCCAGTTCGAGCGCTCGCTCACGGGCAGGTAGCGGTGGGGCGGGTCACGCCGGATCTGGTCCGGCGCCGGATCCTTGTAGAAGGGTCGCTCCGTCGTCGCTTCTGCGGTCATGCTCAGCCTCCTCGATTCCGCCAGCCCACACGGGGCCATTCTCGGGAATGATACCGCCTCGGACTGCCGCTGGTTAGCCCACGACCTCGCGCAGGCGGTAGATGAGGTCGCTCCGATCCCCGCGCGCGACCTCGGTGAAGTTGGCGGCCATCGTGGCGTTGTCGTCGAGAACCGGGTCGATGCGGCTCCAGGAGTGGACGACCGTGCGGTGCAGGATGAGCCAGGGCCCGCCGTTTCGACGCTCGAACACGTCGACGTAGCGCCCGCCCCAGGTGAAGTCCTTGGCGACACCATCGTCGCCGGCGGGGATGCGGTGGTAGGCGACGTGGTAGGTCTCGGAGTAGGCGCGGTCGCCGTCGACCTCGATGTGGGAGTTGCCGAGGAAGTGCTCGGTGCACGTCAGGTTCGAGAGGCCGACCATCACGTGCTCGGCGAACTCGAAGGCGTTGCCCTTGAAGGTGCCGTGGTCGTCGTAGGCGTCGGGGTGGTAGGCGGACTTCACGAGGTCGGGGTCGAGCAGGTCGATGCCGCGGGAGTAGCGCATGAGGGCGTCGCGGATCTCCTGCTTGGCGAGCAGCTCATCGATCGCGGCCTCGCGGTCGGTCTGGGTTCGGGGTTCGGTCGCCGTCATCGCTGACCTCCGCGCGCAAGGGGCGCGCGACGGCATTCTAGCCCGAGCCCGGCCCCTCGTTCGGCGGCGGCGTGGGAGGCGTATCCTTCCGCCCATGCCAGCGACGAAAGCCCCCGAGACCGCGGGACGCATGGCGGATGCCGCACGCGACTTCCTCGCGCTGCTCGATCCGGAGCAGCGGGAACGGGTCGTGCGCCCGCTCCTGGACGACGACGAGCGCCGCCACTGGAACTACGCGCCCATGAAGCGCGAGGGCTTGCCCCTGCTGGCGATGACGCCGGAGCAGCAGCAGGCCGCGAACCGGCTCGCGGCGACGGGCCTGAGCCGGTCCGGATACGTGACGGCCGCGGTCATCATGGGGTTGGAGAACATCCTCGACGCGGCCGAGGCGTGGAGCGGCGGCCGGATCGGGGTGGACGTGGGGTCGGAGCGGTGGCGGGACCCGCAGCTCTATTTCGTGACCCTCTTCGGGGAGCCCGGCGACGAGACGTGGGGCTGGCGCTTCGAGGGCCACCACGTCTCCATTCACTACACGATCGAGGGCGACAACGTGATCGCCCCCAACCCGACGTTCCTTGGGGCGAACCCGGCGGAGGCGCCCTTCGGCGGCGACGGCACGCTGCGGCCGCTCGCTGCGGAGGAAGACCTTGCGCGCGAGCTCCTGCACGCCCTCGACGGCGAGCAGCGCGAGGCCGCGCTCATCTCGACGGCGGCGCCGCCCGACATCGTGCAGTCGAACCGCCCACGGGTGGAGGATGGCGCGCTGCCCGTCCCGACGCGGCGGCTGATGGGCCTTCCCGACGACCCGGCCTGGGACGAGCGCTGGCGCGCCGAGCGGGCGGGGCTCGGGTTCGGGCCCGAGCAGGAGGCGGCGGTGCGCTACTCGACGACGCCGAGCGGCCTGGTGGCGGGGGCACTGAACGCTTCCCAGCGCGAGATGCTGGACGCGCTCGTGACCCTGTATGTCGACCGCCTGCCCGACGAGCTGGCGGAGAGCCAGCGGGAGGCGCTGGCGGCGGGGGCGCTGGGCGAGATGCACTTCGCCTGGGCGGGCGGGGCGGAGAAGGGCGAGCCGCACTACTACCGGCTCCAGGGACCGCGCTTCCTCGTCGAATACGACTGCACGCAGAACGACGCCAACCACATCCATGCGGTCTGGCGCGACCCTGAGGGCGACTTCGGCGAAGATCTCCTCGCGCGGCACTACGGCGAGCACCACTGAGGGACGCCGCCGCCGGCGGGGAGGTCCGAGCTTGCGCTACGTCATCTACGGCGCCGGGGCGATCGGCGGGGTCATCGGGGCGCGGCTGCACCTTACCGGCCACCAGGTCGCGCTGATCGCGCGCGGCGCCCACCTGGAGGCGTTGCGTGAGAACGGCCTGACGTTCGTCAGCGCCGAAGGGACCGAGACGCTGCCGATTCCCGCCGCGGGCTCGCCCGCCGAGCTCGACCTGACCGCGGACGACGTCGTCATCCTCGCGATGAAGTCGCAGGACACGGTGGCGGCGGTGGACGCGCTCTTCGCCAGCGCGCCCCCGTCGATCACGGTGGTGTCGGCGCAGAACGGCGTCGTCAACGAACGCATGGCGCTCCGCCGCTTCCCGAACGTGTACGGCCAGCTCGTCATCCTGCCGGGAACGCACCTGGAGCCGGGCGTCGTGGTCGCGAGTGCGAGCCCCGTCTACGGCGTGCTCGATCTCGGCCGCTACCCGACGGGCAGCGACGAGCGCGCGGAGCGCATCGCGAGCGACCTTACGGAGGCCGGCTTCAGCGCCGTCGCCAGCGACGACATCATGCCGTGGAAATACGCCAAGCTGCTCCGCAACCTGGCGAACTCGACGCAGGCGATCCTGGGGCTGGAGGAGCGGGCGGAGGGGCTGATGGCCCGCGCGCACGAGGAGGCGCTGGCCTGCTTTGAGGCGGCGGGCATCGCGCTCGTGGGCGACGACGAGTTCCGTGAGCGCTTCGAGGTGCTGAACCGCATCTTCTCGGGGAGCCCGGCGGCGCGCGCGGGAAACTCCTCCTGGCAGAGCCTCACGCGCGGCTCCACGACGATCGAGGCGGCCTACCTGAACGGCGAGGTCGCCCTGCTTGGGCGGTTGCACGGCGTCCCCACGCCCGTGAACGCGCTCCTGCAGGAGGTCGCGACGGAAGTGGCGGCGTCGGGCAAGGGACCGGGCGCGTACACGCTCGCCGACCTCGAGGCGTGGCTGGCCGAGGGCTAGCGCTCAACCTCACCGACGACAAAGTCGCGAACGAGCGGGAAGACCGCCCGCCGCTTCGGCTCGAAAATGTCCTCTTCCCACGTCTCGATGAGAAAGGCGAAGGTGAAACCCGTGCTCGAGCCGTCCTCGGGCACGACGTACCCGGCGGAGACGAAGATGTCGGGCTCTTCTTCCGGGGTCCAGTAGCCGGCCTTCTGCCCGTACCGGTAGCCCTCGACCCCGAAGTCGGCGGGGAAGGCTTCCTTGCCCTCGGGCAGGACCACCTCGGAGGCGAGTTGCAGAAGGTGAGCGGTCCCGCGCTCATCGAGCTGCTCGCCCCGCACGATCGAGGCCCAGACGCGGGCGAGGTCGTGTGGCGTGAACCACGCCTCGCGCCAGTGCCACTCGAGGTACGAGCTCGTCACGCCCGCCCGCGCCATGACCTCGGCAACCTGCTCGGCCGTGATCAGCTCGGCGATCTGGTCTGTCTGCTTGTCGAGCGAGTGGTGCAGGACAAGCTCGACGTCCTCCTCGATGAGCTCGAATTCGAGGAGTCCGTCCTGCACTGCCCGCAGGCCCGCGGTCAGGATGACGATCTTGCCGGCGGATGCGGGGTACTGGGAGTGACGGGGCCGCACGACGACCGATGAGCCGCAGTCGAGGTCGATCAGAGCCAGGCCCCAGGTTCCCTCGTAGTCCGTCATAGCTGCCTCAACCTGGGTGATGAGGAGGGCCGCGCGGCCGGCCACGGTCTCGCAGCGCGAGGGGCGGCCGTTGCCGGCTTCGGTGCTGGTGGCGGCGCTTGCTGTCGCGGAGGAGGTCGCGGCGGTCGTCGCCGTGGCGGCTGCGGTGGCGGTGGGAGTCGGGGAAGGAGTCGCGGACGGGCTGGGCGATGGGGCGGCGGCGGCGGTGGGAGTAGCGGCCGGGGTCGTGGTGGTCGCGGGAGCAGGCGGTGGGGTGGGAGAAGGGGATGGGCTGGCGGTCTCCGGGTCGGGAGCCGGGGTTGAGGCGGGGGGCTCAGGAGGCTCGGCAGGCTCCGAGGCCGGGGTGGACGAACCGTCTTCGAGCACGAGGAACAGCAGCACCGCAAGTCCGGCGACGAACGCCAGGATGACCGTGAAGACCCACCGGCTCGGGCGCATCCCACCACTGTAGCCGCATCACCGGCAGGGCCAAGATGGGCCTGTCTTGTGGGAACCACCCGGAGGCGGCATAGTCGCGCCGCCGGGCGGTTGGCCCGCAAGGGGAGAGCGATGGCTGGACTGGAACTCACGGGAGTCGAGGGCAAGGTGGCGGTGGTCACGGGCGCGGGTCGCATGAAGAGCATCGGGCGAAGCATCGCCGTCGAGCTGGCGAAGGCCGGCGCCGACGTGGTGATCACCGGCACCGGGCGGCCGCCCGAGCGCTACCCCGACGACGAGAAGGCGGCGGGTTGGCGCGACATCGCCTCCGTGGCCGAGGAGATCGAGGCGGAGGGCCGCCGTGCCCTGCCACTCGTGAGCGACTCGGGCGACGAGAACTCGGTACAGGAGCTGCTCGACGCCACCCTCGCGGAGTTCGGGCGTGTGGACTTCGTCGTGAACAACGCCGGAGCCGCGCGTGGCCCCGACCGCGTGCCCGTCGTCGACATGCCCATCGACGCCTGGGACACGGTCATCCGCGTCAACCTGCGCGGCCCGTTCCTGATGTCGAAGATATTCGGGCAGCAGCTCATCGACGCCGGCAACGGTGGCGTGATCATCAACATCTCCTCCATCGCGGGGAAGGTGCTGGGTCCGAACATGGCCGCGTACGTCGCCAGCAAGGCCGGCCTCCAGGGCATGACCGGCGGCATGGCGCGCGAGATCGGCAGGCACGGCGTCCGCGTCAACGCCATCTGCCCCGGCCTCGTCGACACCTCGCGCATGGCCGACGTGTTCGACGACCCCGACTTCGCCGCGCGCGCCTCGATGATCCCGATCGGCCGCGCCGGCCTCGGCGAGGACATCGGCTGGGCGACCGTCTACCTGTGCAGCGACCAGGGATCGTGGATCACGGGCCAGTCGATCAACGTCTGCGGGGGCAACGCGGTCGCGCATTGACGGACGAACGCGAGCCCCTGCGGGCGATCGTCGACACGAACCTGCTGGTCGGGGCGCTGGCGCGCCCCGACGGATCGGCGGCGCGCATCCTGGAGCACTGGCGCGCGGGCGGCTTCGAGCACGTCGCCTCGGCGGCGACCCTGCGGGAGGCGGAGTTGGTGGTGGGGGCGCGCTGGGTCGCGCGCATCGCCGGCAGCCGCGCTCGCGACGCGCTCCTCGCGGAGCTCCGTGAGCAATCGCTGCTCGTCGAGGCGCCCGTGCTCGACGAGCTCACGCTCAAGGACGCAGGCGACCGGCGCCTCGTGGAGGCCGCGCACGCCGGCGGCGCGAGCTATCTCGTGACCGCCGACCGGGAGGTGCTCCTGGCGCGCGGCTACGCAGCCGTCGAGTTCGTCACGGCGGGCGAGTTCCTGCAGGCCCTCGCCGCTCGCGCCGGTTGACGCGTCCCCCGGGCGCTCCTACGGTTCGCGGACCCGAGGAGGCGGACCGATGACACTGAACCCGCAGGCGAAATTCCTTCTTGATCAGATGGCGGCGATGGGCATGCCGCCGATCCACGAGCAGGAACCGGAGGCCGTGCGCGAAGCCAACCGCCTGCCACCGGCGGTGCCCGGCGCGACTATGGCGAACGTCGAGGACCGCAACATCCCCGGTCCCGCGGGCCACATCCCCGTGCGCATCTACCGCCCGACCGACGCCGGCGACCACGCACTGCTGGTCTGGTACCACGGCGGCGGCTGGGTCATCGGCGACCTCGACGGAGCCGACGTGACCTGCCGCGAGCTGGCGGCGAAGAGCGGCTCGGTCGTCGTATCGGTCGACTACCGGCTCGCGCCCGAGCACCGCTACCCGGCGGCGCACGAGGACTGCTACGCCGCGACCGTCTGGGCGGCGGAGAACGCGGCGGATCTAGGCGCCGACGCGGGCAAGCTCGCGGTCGGCGGCGACTCGGCGGGCGGCAACCTCGCGGCGGTCGTATCCCTGCGGGCGCGCGACGAGGACGGCCCCGCGATCCGCTTCCAGCTGCTCGTCTACCCCGTGACCGACCATGACTACGGGACCGACTCGTACCGCGACAACGCGGACGGCTACCTGCTCACGCGCGACGGCATGGAGTGGTTCTGGAACCACTACCTGGGGCCGGACGCAGACGGCTCGCACCCGCATGCGTCGCCCCTGCGCGCCGAGGACCTGTCCGGGCTTCCTCCGGCGCACGTGATCACGGCCGAGTACGACCCGCTCCGGGACGAGGGCGAGGCCTTTGCGAAGCGGCTGCAGGAAGCGGGCGTGGCCGTCACGCAGACGCGCTACGCCGGCCAGATCCACGCCTTCTACGGCATGCACGGCGTCCTCGACGACGCCACCAACGCGGCCGACGAGTCGGCGGAGAAGCTGAAAGCGGCGCTGGGCTAGGGGACGAGCGCCTTCGTCTCGCGCTCCTCTTCGATGCGCGCCAGGAAGTCGGCCAGCGGAATCGCGCCGAGGTCCTCGCCGGTGCGCACGCGCACGGCGACGGTGCCCGCCTCCGCCTCGCGATCCCCGGTGACGAGCATGTAGGGGATCTTCTGCAGCTGGGCGTGGCGGATCTTCGCGTTCATGCGCTCGCTGCGGGCGTCCACCTCGACGCGGAAGCCGGCCTCCCGGAGCTTCCCAGCCACCTCATCGGCGTAGGGCTGGTGGCGGTCGGCGATGGGGATGACGGTCGCCTGCACGGGCGCGAGCCAGAGCGGGAAGGCGCCGCCGAAGTGCTCGATGAGCACGCCCATGAAGCGCTCGGTGGCGCCGGTGACGGCCTGGTGGAGCATGACAGGCGTGTGCTCCTTCCCGTCCTCGCCGGTGTAGGCGCACCCCAGGCGCCCCGGCTGGATGAAGTCGACCTGGATGGTCGAGAGCTGCCACTCGCGGCCGAGCACGTCCTTCGCGATGAAGTCCGCCTTGGGGCCGTAGAAGGCCGCCTCGCCTTCCTCCTCGTTGAACTCCAGGCCCGACGCCTCCATCGCGTTCCGCAGGGCCGTGACGGCCTGCTCCCACTGCTCGGGCGCGTCGACGAACTTGCCGTCGCCGCCCGTGTCGGGCAGGGAGAGGGCGACCCGGTAGTCAGTGAGGCCGTAGGTCTCGAACGCTTCCCGCACGAGCGAGAGGCCGAGGGCGAACTCCTCCTGGATCTGGTCGGGGGTGCAGAACACGTGGATGTCGTCCTGGGTGAGGGAGCGCACGCGCGTGAGGCCGTTGAGCTCGCCCGACTTCTCGTAGCGGTAGAGCGTGGCGAATTCGGCGTAGCGCAGGGGCAGGTCGCGGTAGCTGTGGGGTTCCGCATTGAAGAGCATCATGTGCGAGGGGCAGTTCATCGGCTTCAGGAGGAACTCGGTCTCGCCGTCGACCATCGGCGGGAACATCGCGTCGGCGTAGTGCTCGCGGTGGCCGGAGCGTTCGTAGAGCTGGCCTTTCACCACGTTGGCCGTCCAGACGTGCTGATGGCCGGCGCGCTCCTGCAGCTCGCGCACGTAGCTCTCCATCAGGTGGCGCACCGTTTCGCCCTTCGGCAGGAAGAGGGGGATGCCCTGCCCGACGACGTCGGAGAAGGTGAACAGCCCGAGCTCGCGGCCGACGCGTCGGTGGTCGCGCTTGCGCGCTTCCTCGAGCTGCCGTTCGTAGGCCTCGAGCTCCTCCTGCGTTTCGAAGAGCGCGCCGTAGACTCGCTGGAGCTGGGGGTTGTTCTCGTCGCCGCGCCAGTAGGCGCCCGCGATGCTCATCAGCTTGAAGGCGGGAATCTCGCCGGTGTGGTTCACGTGGCCGCCGCGGCAGAGATCGGTGAACTCGCCGTGCGTGCACTGCGTGATGGCCTCGTCATCAAGCTCCTCGATGAGCTCGAGCTTGAAGGGCTGGTCGGCCCATTGCTCCAGGGCCTCCTCACGGGTGATGGAGGACATCTGGAAGGGGAGACGCCGGCCGATCGACTTCCTCATGCGGCGGCGGAGCCACTTCAGGTCCTCCTGGGTGAGGGCGCGGGGGAGCAGGAAATCGTAGTAGAAGCCGGTGGCGGTGGGCGGGCCGATGCCGATCTCGGCCTCGGGCATGAGCTCGACCATGGCCTCGGCGAGCACGTGCGCCGCCGAGTGGCGCATACGCTCAAGCCGGTCCTCCCGCGGGAGTTCGGCAAGGTCGACGTGGTGTTCGATGAGTTCTGGCATGGCTGGGATTCCCCCGGACGTTTTCGCGCCTGTTCCAGGGACGGCGCGCGACCGTGGTCCCACCCTGATTTCCCGCTCGGCCGCCTGGCGAACGAGCGGGCTCGTGGTGGCCGGTAACGGGGCCAACCGTGCGCGCCTATCCGCCGGGGGCTTCGGGCGCAGGCTCGCGGGTGGTATTCGCCGCCGGGCGCCGCGCTTCCAGCCAGGGCGCGGCTCTCTGCGGGTGGTGGCTACTCGTCCCGGTCGTCGCCTCTCGTATCTGCGACTGTGCTGCTTCGAGTATAGCCAGCGCTGCGGAGGGGTCGAGGGGGGTCAGAAACCGCCGTTGCCCGCGTAGACCCAGACCAGGATGGCGACAACCGCAATCGCTCCCCATATGCGCCGTTTGCGTCGGCTGCGGATGACGCCACCAATCTCGCGGGCGAGGAGGCGGCCGAGGCCGCTTCGCCTTTGGCGGCCGTAGCGGCGTCGCCGGTAGGAATCCCTTCGGCGAGCGCGACCGGGTGAGCGCAGTGAGGGGTTGGCAAAGGGTTTTGGCAGGAGACCGGTGTAGTCGCGGAAGGCTGGATGCCGCGCGTCGCGTAGCCCTTTCAACTCAGCCTCGAAGCTCGCCGCCGCCTTCCTCTTCGGGAAGGGACCAGACTTCCATGCCAGGGTTGGGCTGCCACCCGCCGTGGATGCTGTCTCTCCAGCCTGGTGCTCGCGGATACGTCGGTCGATGTTCACAGTGTGGCCGACATAATGACCGTAATCGGTGTCGAGGACGTAGACGTAGAACCGCCGGTTTGGGTCGGCGGCGTCTCGGAGATCCTGCTCGTAACCGAGGTCTTCCGGCTCGTAGTACCTGCGACGTCTACGCATACAGCCGGGCATTATGCCAAGCCGAGATTGTTCGTGACGCGGCGGGAGCGTGCCAGCGCGAAACGCGCTAGGCTGAACACTCCGTGGGCGGTTAGCTCAGATGGTTAGAGCGCTGCGTTGACATCGCAGAGGTCACTGGTTCGAATCCAGTATCGCCCACCACTTCCGGCCATGGCGTCCTGTGCCGCGGCGAACCCTCCGAGTGCATACTTGTCCTCAAACGAGGCGCGCCTCATGTCTGGCAACGGACTGCGCCTGAAGTGAGCGTCGTCGAGCAGGCAATCTGAGATGACCTACGCTTTCGGAGACACCGACCTGGCTGCCAGGCGGCTCGCGCTGCTCGCCGAGACCTTCGCCCGGTCCTCACGGACCTTCATGGTCGAGGCGGCCCATACGGGACTGCGGCTGGCCGCGGACCTCGGTTGCGGCCCCGGCTACTCGACCCACCTGCTGGCCGGCACTCTGGAGCCCGCCCACACCGTAGGCCTGGACAACTCCGAGAGCTTCCTCGACCTCGCGCGCCCCACCGCCTCCGACAAGGTCTCGTTCCGCCGCCACGACATCACGACCGGCCCCTTCCCGTCCGGCCCGTATGACCTGCTCTTCAGCCGCTTCGAGCTGACCCATCTGCAGCGCCCCGAGGCCGTGATCGAGTTGTGGGGAGGGCAGCTTGCCGTGGGTGGACGTCTGCTCATGGAGGAGGTCGAGTACATCGGAACGACCCATCCCGTGTTCACTTCGTACCTGGAAATCCAGCAGGCAATGCTGACCGGGCAGGGCAACTCCCTCTACATCGGCCCCGTGCTCGACGCAGTCCCCGACCCCGCCGCGCTGAGGCGCCGCTCCAGCAACGTCCAGACTGCCCCAATCCCCGCTGATCGCGCCGCCGCGATGTTCCGCATGAACCTGGGCGTCTGGAGACACAATGACTTCGTCCGGCGCACCTTCGACCCCTCGGATCTCGACGACCTCGAAAGCGCCCTGGCCGCCATCGAATCCGGCCGCTCCGCCGTTAGCTCCGTGGAGTGGGGCCTCCGTCGCGTGGTCATGGATCGCGTAGATCGCTGAACGCGACTTCGCGTGTCCGGGCTTCGGTGTGGAACAGGCGTGTTGGCTGTAACACCCGTCGACAACTCAGGACCACTGGTTCGAATCCAGGATCGGAAGCCCGCGCTCAAAAGCCGAGGCCGCTGTAGTCGCCGTCCAGGATCAGGCGGACGGAGACGTACAACCCCAGCATCGGCATCAATATCCAGATGGCGTTCAGGCTGAAGATGTACGTGTAGAACTCTCGTCTCGTGATGCGGGTTTGCTTCCGTCCCACGAAGAAGCTCACCAGGTAGAGCGAGGACGCGTACACCCACTGCCAGAAGAGCATCGCCCCGAGAATGCCGGCGGCGACGGCCGGCAGAAGCCCGCCGGCATAGGTCACATAGAGAATCAAGGTCGGTGCAGGTGTGGCGAACCCGTTCGCAATGTCGATGTTGAAGCCGTACGTATTGCGATCTGCATACGCCGAATCAAACATCGAGTAGGTCGCCCAGACGTCCGCCCAGACCGTCGGAGAGAGGATCCGGTTGAGCGGCACGCTGGTCGTGAGGAACTCCAAGGCGGGGGTCTTGCCGGTGTCGTCCCACCGCCTGCGCCAGAATTCCGCACGCTCCTCGATGTAGTCCCTGCGGAAGAACAGGCACATCTCCCAGTAGCAGATCACGAGACTGATCGAGAAGAACAGGGTGAGCAGGGCCTGGAAGACGTCGAGGTCGCCGTGGAGGAGGTAGCGAACGCCAATGCCGGGCAGCGCCAGGAGTCCGACCGCCACGACGGTGATCACACAGGCCGGCGCCCCCCACCGGTGCGTTCGCCCCCCTCCGACATCCGGGTCCGCGGGAGCGGAGTTGCTTCCATTCACTACTGGCGTCCTCGTCGCCCCGATCCAAGGCTGTATCTTACGGACGGTTGGGCGGCCACAGGCTGAGCAGTACCTCGAAGGTGGTGCTGCCTACCGTTAGGTCAGGCCCACCGGGCCCTGCGCTCCCGCGCGGGATGCCCACGCAGAGATGGAGGGCGGCGAGAGGGGGAGCCGCGCTTATGAGCAGCGGGCGGGTCATCATCGTCGGTGGCGGATTCGCCGGGCTCAGCGCCGCCTACACGCTCATGAAGCGGGGCATCACTCCCCTCCTGCTCGAGGCCGGGGACCGTGTGGGCGGGCGTGGCAAGGGCGAGACGGTGGACGGGTTCTCCCTCGACATGGGCGCGTTCGTCTTCACCTCCACCTACGACACCGCCTTCCGTCTGTGTGAAGAGCTGGGGCTGACGCTCGTGCCTTCGCAGATGAAGTTCGGCCACTACCGCAACGGCCGGTGGGTCACCACGAAGCCGGATCAGTCGCTCTGGAATTTCGTGCGGCACCTGCGGACGGCCGTCACCATGGGTTTCCTCTCGCCCTCGGGCATGCGCGCCGCGTCGCGGGTGATGCGGCAGATGTACCGCGAGGAGCCCTACCTGAGCTTCGCCAGCGACAGCCGTCTCGCCGAGTTGGACGACGATGAGACCTACGGCGAGTACCTGGAGAGGCTCGGCGTGCCCGAGAGCCTGCGGATGACCCTCGGGGGACCTCTCAAGATGATCCTGGGCGACCCGGAGCCGGCAGGGCAGGCGCTGATGCGGGCGTACATCGGCGAAACGATGCTCAGTAGCGGCAGGGTGTTCATGCCCGAGCGGGGCATCGGCTCCCTGAGCGCGGCGCTTGCCGCCCGCTGCTCCGATGCGACTCGCGTTTCGACTCCCGTCAGGAGAATCGTCGTCGAAGGCGGCGCGGCGACCGGTGTCGTTGCCGACGGCGAGACCATCGAGGCCGATGCGGTCATCTGCGCCGTCCCCGGCACGAAGGTTGCGGGGCTCATCCCCGAGCTGCCCGAGGCGACTCAGCGCGCGCTTGGCGCCGTCAGCTACTCAACCGGTTGCCGGGTGGTGATAGGCCTCGACCACTCCCCGCTGCCACCCGGCTGGCACGGCGCGCTCTTCCCGGAAGACGACGACACCCCGCTCCTGCTGGACCGGTCCGTCTTCCTGCCTGCCTGCGCGCCGCCCGGCAAGAGCCTTCTCGACCTGCTCATTGGGCGTGACCGCGCCAGGGAGCTCATCCCGCTCGCCGACGAGGAGATCAAGCGCGAGTTGTTGGGCGCCGCTCGCCGCAAGGCGCCGCCGGGCTCCGCCCTTCCCGAGGGCGACGAGGGTCTGTTCTACCGCGTATACCGCTGGGAAGAGGCCCTGTGCATGGGGACGCCGGGGATGCTCGTCGCGCTGGCGCACGTCCCCGAACAGCTGGCCGGACACATCGACAGCCTCTTCCTGGCGGGCGACTACATGGGCATACCGTCGGTCAACGGCGCCCTCTCCAGTGGCGAGAGCGCCGCGAACCACGCCGCCGACCTGTTGGCGTCCCGCGCCAACTAGACCGGGCGTCGCAAGAGCGGAGTGGATCGAGGCAATGGTGGACAAAGGGTCGGGGGAGTCGGCGAAGGCCTCGGAGTGGGCGATCCCCCGGAACCCCGACGGCACGCCCGTGCTCCTCTCGGGCGGCAACCCCCAGGTCCCGAAGGGGGACGGCGACGCCCCGGTGCAGGCATACATCGCGGCCATGCCGGACTGGAAGCGCGACGTGGGCCGCCGCCTTGATGCGCTCATCGAGGGCGCCGTGCCCGGCGCACGCAAGGCCGTCCGCTGGAACTCCCCCTGGTACGGCGTGGAGGGGCAGGGCTGGTTCGTCAGCTATCACGTCTTCAAGCGGTACGTGAAGGTGACCTTCCTGAATGGGAGTTCCCTGAGTCCCGTTCCACCCGGCTCCGGCAAGGATCCTGACTCGCGCTGGGTCGATGTCTACGAGGGCGAGCTGGACGAGGAGCAGATGGCCGCCTGGATCCGGCAGGCCGCCTCCCGGCCCGGCTGGGACGGGTTCTGACGGACCGGGCAGCGGAGCGGCGGCTGGCCGGCCGCCTCTGTTCAGTGCGGGGCGGGAGCCAAACGACAGGTGGTATCGTGAGACTTGCCCGCATGCGGGCTCCGTAGTCCGGATATGTGCTCAGTAGCCCAACACAGACCGAACCCTCACTTCCGGAGGGAGCAGAGAACTCCAACGTCGTGCGGGCGGCTCAATCGGCGCGGTGTCCCGGATGGTTAGGGTGCTGCTGCCGGCTGCCGTCGCGGCGTCACCCCTGGTGGTCGTCATCGTGATCCTCGCGTTTGTTCGGTGCGGCGAGGAACATGAACCCACGGTAGGCCTGACAGCTGAGGCGGCATTGGTGTCGCCGGACGGTGCCGCTGTCGGCACGGTTACGTTCCGGCAGACTGTCGGCGGGGTCCTGATCATGGCCGATCTGGAGGGACTGACTCCGGGCGGACACGCGTTCGTCATCCACGAGGTCGGCGCCTGTACGCCCGACTTTGGCGCCGCCGGTGATCACTTCAACCCGACCGGTGAGGAACACGGCTTCGTCCACTCGTCCTGGAAGCGCGGTGACTCAGGAGGGCACGGTGGCGATCTGCTCAATATCTACGCCGCCGCCGACGGCTCTGCCCGCGCCGACTTCCTGACCGGTGGCATCACGCTGGACACGGGCCAGCGCCACTCCGTATTCGACGACGACGGTTCCGCGATCATCGTGCACGAGCGGCCCGACGCCTACGCAGAAAGCGAGTCGGACACCGGCAGCCGCCTGGCCTGCGGCGTCATCGTGCCCGCGGACGAGGGTGGGTAGCGCACAGGCTCACTGCTCACGAGCGGCGCCATTGGCGTTGTGGGTGCGTGGGCTGGCACGGAACCGTGCTCCGAACCTGGCGCTGGCCCGGGGGCTCTGTGAGCGGGCGCGTATTGAGATATAGTCCCCCTGCGAATCACTCCCTTGAGGCACTCGGAAGCGCTGCCGACTCAGCCTCAGGGTTTAGAGGTAGGTTGGGACCGTGATCAAGACACCGAACGTAGGTTGGCTCGCCACTGCCATCGTGGCGCTCATGATCGCCCTCATCGCCGTCGCCTGTGGCTCCGACGAAGAAGCCGAGCCAACGGCAGTTGCGACGCAGACGCCGGTGGCGACGCCGCAAGCCACTCCGACGCCCAGCCCGACCCCAACCCCGCTGGCCGAGCCGGCCGGCTCCCTCGAGGACCTGTTCCTCACCGATGCCACGACCGGTAGCCAACTCATGGATCACGTCTCCGAAGCCGAAAGGGGCTGCCTCCGCGAGGCGATCGGAGAGGAACTGTACGGAGCCATGCTGGACGTCCCCATAAGGAGGCTCGTTGCGGAAGTCAGGAGTTCGGGCGCGGGTTCCTTCCTGGGTTGTCTGACCGATGACAACGTCGTGCTCCTGGGCCTGGTGCTGGTCGATTCCCATCACGGAAGAACCGACCCCGAGGCGCGCGCGTGCAGCATTGCCGTTGCGCGGGAGAACCCCGAAGTCATCCGCATCAGGTTCGAGCTGCTGCGCCCGGCACTGGAGGACACCGACACGGACGCCCTCTTCGCCTCCAGCAAGGCGCTGTTCGACTGCATCAGCGTGACCGAGCAGGTGAACGTGCTCGTCCGCCTCACCACGAGACTGGACCAGGACGATACCTTCACCGGCGAGGACGTCGTAGCGATGCTCCCCGAAGAGGAGGTCTCGTGCCTGCGAGACCGGGTCGGCGAGGAACTGTTCGAGGCGTTCCTCGGCGCGACGGTCACGGAGGCGTTCGGCCCCGCCGCGGTTTCCCTGCTCGACTGCCTCACGCTGGAGAGCAAGACCGCGCTCTTTGCCGCGTTTACCGCATCCAGGGTCGAAGGGCTGCGCGAGGAGGCCGTGGTGTGCATGGCCACCCTCGTCGCGGATAGCCCGCACATCCTGGCCCTCGGGTTCGGCGCCCTCGAAACCGAGGAGCTGGAAGAGAGCGAGCTCGCGCAACTCGGCGATGAGGCCGCCAAACTCTTCGACTGCCTCAACTCCGAGGAGATCTACCAGGTGCTGACGCTGCCCGCGGTCGTGGAACAGTAGAGCAACGGTATCCCGCGGCGGTGACGTGTCCCGGCGGGACAGCCTGCCGTGGACCGTCACCCAGCGAACGCGGTCGACGTCCAGCCGATGGTGGCGGCGACCGCGACGGCGAAGGTGGCCTGCTGGACGACAATCCTGCCCGTAAATCGTAGCCCGAGCTCACGTCCGATCGTGATCGCGGTGACCAGGCAGGGCAGCACCGTTCCGGCGAGGAACGTGGCAACCAGCAACTGGGTGGCGCTCAACGAGGCCACCGTGCCCTCCTCGGCCAGCAGCAAGATGCCGTCCTTGCGGACGGCGGCGAGCACGGTCGGCAAGGCCGCGTCCACCGGCAGCGCGACCACGGCCATCGCCGGTCCCAGGAGGCCCCCCGCTGCATCGAGCACGCCCGACCAGTCGAGGAGCGAGGCGACCATCGCGATCGCGAAGAAGGTCGGAAGCGCCGTGCGGAAGAATGCCCGGATCGTCCCTCGGGCCTCCGCGCCGACGGCCGCGAACGACGGCCGCGTGAGGAACGTGCGCGGTTCGATGAGGAGGGTGTTGAGCGTCGACCGCGCCTCGCGCTGACTGATGAGGCGCGTGTAGACCAGCGTCGCCGCGACGAGCAGCACCAGGTACGGCACGACGAGACCGCTGCTGCCCGCAGCGGCGAAGACCGCGAGCGTCGCGCCGAGCTGGTACGAGCAGGCGGAACCGAAGGCGATCGCGCCGACGGTCGTCGGCCGGGTGCAGGCAGAGCAGGAGCGTGTCGAGACGATCGCGGGGACATTGCACCCGAAGCCCATCAGCACCCGCGTCACGTCGCGCCCGTGCAGGCCAACCGGCCGCAACAGGGGGTGGAGCGCCGCCCCGATGCGGTCGGCGAGACCGCTCGCCTTGTAGACGCTGATCACTACCGAATAGACCAGCACCGTGGGGACCGCCCACACGAACAGCAGCGGCCCCATCGTGAGCAGTCCGTAGTCACCGGCGAGCACGGCTCCGAGCAGTCCCGGCCAGCCCACGATGCCCTCGGCCAGGGGTGTCGTGCCCGCCTCGACCAGCGGCTCGAGCCAGGCGGCGACCTGGTTGGCGCCGAGCACGGCGAGCAGCGCCGGCACGACGAGGAGGACGGCGGCGGTCGCCGGACCTGCGAGCCTGTGGTCGAGCAGTCCGCGCTGCGGCTCGATCCGCCACCCCGCCCGCACCGGCATCCGCTCGTGGCTGACGGTGCCGGGCGCCGTGACGGCGGCCTGCAGCTCCTCGAGCGCCGCGGCATCGGGACGGCGCGCATCGAGCGCCACGAATGGCAGTCCGCTCTCCAGCGCCATGCGCGCGATCGCTTCGCGGGCGGCGGCGTGGTCGGCGACGAGGTCCCAGCGCGTCACGGCGATGCTCGCCCGCTTCCCCTGCACGAGCGGCAGCAGGAGGTCGAGGTCCTCGTCGAGCTGTGTCGCGGACGCGACGAGCAACACCTCGTCCGCATCTCCGAGCGCCTCCAGCGTGAGACGCACGATGTCGGCATCGGAGGCGCGGTGCAGCCCCGGCGTGTCGACGAACACGCGGTCGGGGGTCGTGGACTCGCCGCAGGACACGGCCGTGCCGCGGAAGTTCACGCTCCGTGCGGGCTGGCCCGTCAGGGCACGGGCTAGCGCGGACTTGCCGACGCTCGCGCGTCCGAGGAGGAGCGTGGTGGGAGGCGCCGCGACTTCGGTGTCACGTCCCTCAGCACGCACAGGTTTCGGCGCAGCAGGAGAGGTCGTCGAGGTACAACCCCGCTGAGCGGCGCGCCGCAACGGCCTCCTCGGTCTCCATGCCGAGGCGCTGGGCGATCGCGTTGGCGACCACGGCGAAGCGCTGGCGGAACTTGTAGATGAAGCAGAACCGCACGCCCCGGTGCTGCACCATCGGACCGGCGATGAACAGGCCCGGCACCAGCGTGGATTCGTCGGCCTCTTCCGTGACGACGGGGCCGCCGGCCTCGTCGCACTCGATCATGCCTTCCAGGTGGCCGAGCGATCCCGCGAAGCCGGTCGCGAGGATCGGGCGCGTCTCGCTCTCCCACTCGCGGCCGTCCGAGGCTCGGACGACCCAGGCGTCGCCCTCCTCGCGCACCGACGTGACGTCGACGTCCTCAACGAGGTCCACGAGGCCCGTGTTGCTGGCCCATGCGAGGCGTTCGCGGGTAAACGGGGAGAGGGAGAGGCTCGGGTCCGGCTCCTCGCTGTTCCAGGTCGCCGTCCGCGCCAGCACGGTCACGTTCTTCTGCAGCTGCGCGAGCGCGACGGTTGCATCGGCGGCGCTCTCGTAGCCGCCGATCACCGTGAAGCTCTCGCCCTTGAGATCCCGCCAGGTGCCGACCTCGGCGGTGTGGCAGCACCACTCCGCGCCCGCGAACGAGAGGCGCTCCGGATACTGGAACTCCCCGGCCGCCCAGATGACGTGGTGCGCTCGTACCGGTTGGCCGGCCGTCGTGAGCGTGAACGTGCCGTCGTCCTCGGCCGTGAGGGAGCGGACATCGACGCCAGACTCTACGTCGAGCTGATAGTGCTGCACGACGAAGTCGAGGTACTGCGCGTAGGCCATTCCGCTGGGGTGTTCGCGGTCGAGCGAGTAGGCGGGCGACGTGTTGGGGACGATCGCGTTGAGGTCGAGCAAGCCGAAGGCGTTCGAAGTGAACGACGGCGTGATGAAGCGCATCTCCATCGGCCATTGCCGGAACGAGGCGCCGACCTCGTGGCGATCGAGGATCACGATGTCCTCGACGCCGAACTCCTTGAGAGCGGCCGCGCATCCGAGCCCGGCCGCCCCGGCGCCCACGACCGCCACCTGGTGGAGGCGCGACCCGTCCGTGGTCTCGTCCCGCTGCCGTACTGTGCCGTTTTCGCTCATGCGGGCTTTCCTCCCGAGGTCTTGCTGACGACGCCCAATGTCGCAGAGTTGAGACTTAGTATCAATCCTTCCAACCCCGTTGGCCGGTCCGTAGTCAGGGCCCGGTCTGTCCGGGAGGGAGACGCAGCCCGGCGCTCATCGCCCGCGAGGACGCTCGCGCCTGTACGGGTTCCGCAGGCACGCTGATCCGCCCGCATCGGCTGCCGGGAGTCAGCCCGCAGTCGTGGCAGTCAGCACAGAATCCGGGTCGGGGCCGGTGCGCCGGCGCGGAGAGTCCGCCACGGTTGGAAGTCGTGGGCGATGAGGGACTCGAACCCCCGGCCTCTTCGGTGTAAGCGAAGCGCTCTAACCAGCTGAGCTAATCGCCCGGACCGCCAGTCTACCCGCCGGCCCCTACAGGACCGACTTGATCCCCTCCGCCAGCAGGACGCCCGGCTCCCAGCTGATCACCGACTTCGCCCGCGACGTGTCCGCGCACTTGCGCAGTTCCTCGAACGCGCCCCGCGGGTTCGGGATGATGTGCTCCACCTCGCCCCCGACCATCGCCGCGATCTCGTTCACCGACGTCTCCTCGCCCGACCCCACGTTCAGCGCTACCGCCCGCCCCTTCGGCAGCTCCGAGTTCGCCGCGTTCAGGTTCGCCCCCACCACGTCGTCGACGTGTACGTAGTCGCGCGTCTGGCAGCCGTCGCCATAGACGGTCAGCGGTTTGCCCTCGTCTCGCAGCCGCAGGAAGTGCGGGATCACGAGCGCGTACGCCCCTTCCGCCGACTGGCGCGGCCCGTACACGTTGAAGTACCGCAGCGACACGATCTGCATCCCGAACAGCGCCGCGAACAGGTCCGCGTACTGCTCCCCGATGAGCTTGTGCAGTCCGTACGGCGAGAGCGGGTTGGGCGCCAGGTCCTCCGTCATCAGGTGCGTGTCCTGGTCGCCGTACACGCTCGACGACGACGACACCACCACCCGCTCGACCGCGTGCTCGCGCGCCGCCTGCAGCACGTTCAGCGTGCCGTTCACGTTCACCGCGTGCGTCCCGATGGGGTCGTCGACTGACTGCTGGACGCGCGGCAGGGCGGCCAGGTGGAACACCCACGTCGCCCCCTCCAGCGCCGCCAGCACCGCCTCCGCGTCCGCCACCGACCCTTCCACCAGCTTGGCTGCCGGGTTCAGGTATTCGAGGTTGCCCGTCGAGAGGTCGTCGAGCACCGCCACCTCGCACCCCTCCCCCACCAGCGCATCGACGATGTGCGACCCGATGAACCCGCACCCTCCGGTCACCAGGCAGCGCATCGCGGCTACGCCTCGAACGGGTTGACGACGCGTACGTCGCCGTAAGCCTGACCGTCGCTCAGATCTTCCGTCAGGACCGTATCGCACTCGCCAAGGGTGGCAGCCGCCAGGATGGCCGCGTCCCAGTAGGCGATCCGGTAGCGCTCGGTCAGGTCAAGCGCCAGGTCCACGACATCGAGGGTCAAGCTGTGGACCGGGAACCGGCGAAAGTCGCCGATGTGCGCCCTTGCCTCGTCGTGGGTGAGCCGGCCAACGCGCTGTTGATGAGTGGCCTGCCAGTAGAACTCCTGCAGTACTTGTACGGAAAGGGCGAGGTCCCTGCTCCTGAGCAGGGTCACTGCACGTTCCTGCTTTGGCGCATCTCCTGGGCCAGCGCAAACCGCGTAGAGGAGCACGTTCGTGTCGACGAAGCGCATTGCGGCCCTAGGTGGCCGTAGACGTGAGTGGCTCGTCGTCGTCGATGAGTCCGACCGCGCGATCGTAGAGTTCTTCTCGGCTCAGGTTTTCGCGCGAGTCGAGCCCGCCGCCACGCGCCTTTATGGACTCGAAGAGCTCCTCCTGGTGCCTCCGCAGCCGTTCAAAGCGCTCTTCCGCTGTCTCCGCGTACTCGCAGAGGTACGCGCGCACGAGCTCGTCGATGTCCGTCCCGTCCTCGGCGGCCTTCGCGCACGTGCGTTGGTAGGTCTCGTCGTCGATGGAGACGGTGATGGTCTTCATGCGGACCAGTGTCACAACTCCGCAAGCGCACGGCAAGGGTGATCGCAGACACCGGAGCGGGGGCGGGCTACGATGGGCATATGGCACCAAAGCGCATCGCCGTCCTCGGCTCCACCGGCTCCATCGGACGCCAGACCATCGACGTGACCCGGCAGCTGCCGGAGTTCTTCGAGATCACGGCCTTGGCCGCCGGGCGAAACACCGCCCGCCTTGCCGAGCAGGCCGCCGACCTGCGCCCCCGCTACGTCTACGCCGCAGCCCGCGACGCCGCCCTGGACGACGCTATCGAGGCGGTCGGCGCTACCTGGCTGCCCATGGACGAGATGGCCGTCGCCGACGACGTCGACATCGTGCTCGCGGGCACGGGCGGCGCCGCCGGCCTCCTCCCCACCATCGCCGCGCTGGAGGCGGGCAAGCCCGTCGCCATCGCCAACAAGGAAGCGCTCGTGATGGCCGGGCACCTCATCCGCCGCGCCATGGTCGCCGGCGGCGGCGACCTCCGTCCCGTCGACAGCGAGCACTCCGCCATCTGGCAGTGCCTCTGGGGCGAGGAGGAGCACGGTATCCGCCGCATCATGCTCACCGCCAGCGGCGGCGCCTTCCGCGACCTCGACCCCGACGGGCTTGCCGCCGTCACCCCCGCGCAGGCGCTCAAGCATCCGACCTGGAACATGGGCGACAAGATTACCGTCGACTGCGCCACCCTCATGAACAAGGGCATGGAGACCATCGAGGCGATGTGGCTCTTCGACGTGCCCATGGAGGCCGTTCAGGTCGTCCTTCACCGCGAATCGATCGTCCACTCCCTCGTCGAGTTCAGCGACGGCAGCGTGAAGGCGCAGCTCGGCGTCCCCGATATGCGCCTCCCCATCCAGTGCGCTCTTGCCTACCCCGAACGGATGCCCGAACCGCCCGCCCCCGCCCTCGACCTTGCCGTCGCCGGCCAGCTCACCTTCGGCGAGCCCGACATCTCCCGCTTCCCCTGCCTCGGGCTCGCGATGGAGTCGGGACGCCTCGGCGGCACCTACCCCGCCGCCATGGCCGCCGCCGACGAGGTTGCCGTCGAGCGCTTCATGGCCGGCGAGGTCGGCTTCCTTGACATCCCCGGCATCATCGAAGGGGTGATGGAGCGGCACGAATCGACGCCCGATCCCGACCTTGAAACGGTCTTCGCCGCCGACCAGTGGGCGCGCGACGCGGCGGAGGTGGCTCCGGCGGGAGCCCGCGCGTGACCTTCCTCGCCGCCTTCGAGATCGTCGATGTCCTTCGCTCGACGCTGATCTTCGCGGCTCTCCTCGTTCCCCTCGTCGTCATCCACGAGTTCGGGCACTTCTTCGCGGCCAAGCTGTTCCGCATCAGGGTGCTCGAGTTCGGGGTCGGCTTCCCGCCCCGCATCAAGGGGCTTTCGTGGCGGCGCGGCGAGACCGAGTACACGATCAACTGGCTCCCCATCGGCGGCTTCGTCCGCATGCTCGGCGAAGAGGACCCCTCCGACCCCCGCTCGCTCGCCGCTGCCGCGCCCTGGAAGCGCCTGACGGTCATGGGCGCGGGCGTTGTGATGAACGTTGCCCTCGCGCTCCTGCTCTTCACGGTGGGATTCATGGCCCCGCGCGAGCGCGCCCTCAACCTCGCGCAGGTCGCCGAGGTCATGCCCGACTCCCCCGCCGCGATGGCGACCATCAGCGGCACCCTGCGCGACGGCACCGAGCCCGCGCAGGGCCTCCAGCCCGGCGACGTCGTGATGGAGGTGAACGGCCGCGAGGTCCGCAACGTCAGCGAGCTCATCTTCCACACCCGCCGCTTCATCGGAGAGACCCAGACCTGGGTGATCTCTCGCGCCAACTCAACCCTCGAGGCGGAGCTCTACGCCCGCTGGCGTCCCCCGGAAGGGCAGGGGCCGACCGGCATCCGCGTGGGCGCCCCCACCGTCTGTACCGACATCGACGCCGACGGCAACCCCATTGGCTGCAGCCAGCGCTTCCCCTATACGGAAAACGTCTCGTACCCGCCCTGGGAAGCGGTCCCGCGCGGCTGGCAGGCCATGATCGACGCCGTCATCGTCACCAAGAACGAGATCCAGGTGCGGGTGAACGGCAGCAGCGGCGCCGCCCCCGACCAGCCCCTCCTCTCCGGCCCCGTCGGCATCGCCAACACAACCGGCGACATCGTCGAGCAGGCAGGCTGGCGACCGCTGATCGAGCTCGCCGCCCTCCTCAGCCTCTCGCTGGCCGTGTTCAACGCCCTCCCCATCCCCGCCCTCGACGGTGGCCGCATGTTCTTCGTGGTCGTCGAGATGCTGCGTGGCGGCCGCCGGATCTCCCCCGAGAAGGAGGGATTCGTCCACTTCGTCGGGTTCGCCGTGTTGCTGGCGGGCATCCTCGTCATCACCTTCTTCGATATCTCCCGCCTCATCACCTGACGCGCCGCCGTGCTCTTCGACGCCCTCTTCATCACGCTCTTCGTCCTTGGGTGGCTCGCGATCGGCTTTGTCCCCTGGCTCGTCCTCAGTGTGGCGACACGCGGGAACGCCGGGATGCGCTACCTGTTGCCGAGCATGGTCGCCGGTGTGATCGGCGGTCTCGCCGTCTCCCTCTTCCGGGGCGATGGGCTCGGCCTCATCCTCAGCTTCGTCGTAGCATTCGCGTTCCCTACCCTGCTGTTGACCGCTCAGCGAATTTCGCGCCGCCGGCAGCCTGCAACCCCGGGATGACGCCATGACCATCGCCCTTTCGACCATGTATGCCCAGCAGAAACGCTTCGACAACGGCGCCGACTTCGCGCGGTACGCCGCCGAGGCGGGTTACGACGCCATCGAGGTGTCCCACTCGACGTCCCCGGAGAAGCTCCGCGAGATCCTCGATAGCGGCATCCTGCCCGTGACGTCGGTGCACCAGCCCGCCCCGCACGTCGAAGTCGACGGCGGCAAGAGCAACGCCGACCTCAACCTGGCCTCGACGAAGCGCAGTGAGCAAGCTCGCGCCCTCCGGCACGCGCTCCGCAGCCTCGAGTGGGCGGCGGAGGCGGGCGCCTCCGCGCTTGTCGTTCACCTCGGCGAAGTCGAGGGCTCCTTCTCGGGGACGACGTCCGAGCTGTATCGCCTCTTCCGGCAGCACGGCATCAGGGACAACCGCGCCGCCGAGGCCCGCGCCGACATGGAGCAGCGGCGTGCCGAAGCGGCCCCCGCCAACCTGGAAGCGGCGCGGGCGTCGCTCGAGCAACTCGTCGAGGCTGCCCGCCCGCACGGAATCGTCATCGGCATCGAGAACCGGCTCGATTACCACCAGATTCCCCTCCCCGCAGAGTCGCGCGCCCTCATGGAGGGCTTCGCCCCCGACGAGGTCGGCCACTGGCACGACACCGGCCACGCCGAGGTGCTCGACCGCCTCGGTTACCTGCCGCATGCCGCCTGGTTCGACGAGCTTGGAGACCGCCTCGTCGGCGCCCACGTCCACGATGTGCGTGGCGTCGTCGACCATCGCGCGCCCGGCACGGCCCAGCTCGACTGGGAGATGGTCGCCGGCGGTCTTGGCTCGCTCGACGCCATCACCCTCGAGATCGACCAGCGCGAGAGCGACGACGACGTCCGCGCCGCCCCGGCCTTCCTCCGGTCAGTGGGCCTGGGTTAGCCGCCCTCGTCCTCGAAGTCGATGTCGAGCGCGATGTCGAGCGCTGGCGCGCTGTGCGTCAGCGCCCCCGACGAGATCGCGTCCACGCCCGTCGCCGCGACCTCCGCGACCCGTTCCAGCGTGATGCCGCCGCTCGCCTCCAGCCTCGCCCGTCCCCCTGCGATGGCGACGGCCTCGCGCATCTGCTCCGTCGTCATGTTGTCGAGCAGGATCCACTCCGGTCCTGCGTCGAGCGCCTCCCGCAGTTCGTCGAGCGTGTCGACCTCGATTTCGATCGGAGTGTTCGGCGCGTGCTGGCGGATCGTCGCGACCGCCTGCGCGAGCGTGCGGCCCTGCTGGGCGACTGCCTCGCGGTGGTTGTCCTTGATCATCCCCATTACGGCCAGATCCCGCCGGTGGTTCGTGCCGCCCCCGCAGCGGACCGCGTACTTTTCCATGTCCCGGAGGCCGGGCGTCGTCTTCCGCGTGTCGAGGATGACGCAGTCCGTGCCTGCTATCGCCTCTACATAACGTTTCGTGAGCGTTGCCACGCCCGATAGCCGCTGCACGAAGTTCAGCGCCGTCCGCTCTCCCGACAGGATCGCCCGGGCCGGCCCCGAGACCGTCGCCAGAACCCTCCCGCCCTCCACCTGGTCCCCGTCGTCCACATGAGCTTCGAAGGCGGTCCGCTCGTCCAGGGTCGAGAAGACGTAGCCAGCCACGACAAGCCCCGAGACCACCCCCGCCTCCCGCGCCACCAGCCGACCCCGCGCGCTGAGCTCCGGCCCGACCACCGCCTGCGTCGTCACGTCGTCGCCGGCTCGATCCTCCGAGAGCGCCGTTCGCACGACTGCGACGATGGCCCCCAGGGGCGGCGGTTCAACGAGCACGGTGGAACACCTGCCGGCGCGCCCAGCGGGCATCGTCGCGGTCGGGGAAGTCGGTGCGGAAGTGGGCGCCGCGGCTCTCCTCGCGTCTGAGCGCCGCCGTCAACAGCAATTCCGCGAAGACCCCCAGCCAGCGTCGCTCGTGTCCCTCCCGCGACGGCTCCGGCTCCCCCACGGCCCACGTCTCGACTGCGTCCAGTCCGGCCTGGAGCGCCTCTCCGGAACGCTCGATGCCGGCGTGCTCCCATAACAGCCGCTGAACGGCCGGACGGTCGGGCGGCGTTGTTCTGCCTGCCGCGAAGGGCGTCGAGTCGGGGCACGGCGCCATCGCCCCGCCCGTCCCTTCCGCGATGTGCTCGATCGCCGTCTTCGCGAACACCACGGTCTCCAGCAGCGAGTTGCTCGCCAGCCGGTTCGCGCCGTGGACGCCGGTCGCGGCGGTCTCGCCGCAGGCATACAGACCCGGCACGGTCGTGCGCGCCCACGAGTCGGTGCGCACCCCGCCCATCAGGTAGTGCGCGGCGGGGGCGACCGGCACCGGGTCGTGGCGCAGGTCGATTCCCTGCTCGCCGCAGAAGGCCGCGATCCCCGGGAAACGCTCGATCGGGTCCACGCGGTCCAGTGCGGTGCAGTCGAGCCAGACGTGGTCGGAGCCCGCGTCGCGCATCTCCGCCACCATCGCCCGCGCGACCACGTCGCGCGGCGCGAGGTCGGCGAGGTCGTGGTAGCGCGGCATGAACGCCTCGCCCCCGTTGTTCCGCAGCACCGCGCCCTCGCCCCGCAGAGCCTCCGAGATCAGGAAGGGCGGCGCTCCCTGACGGCGGAAGGCCGTCGGATGGAACTGGTAGAACTCGAGGTCGGTCACCTCCGCCCCGGCGTCGAAGGCGAGGGCGATGCCGTCGCCCGTGGCCACGGGCGGATTCGTCGTGTGCGAGAAGGCCGCCCCCGCCCCACCCGTCGCCAGCACGACCGCGTCCGACTCGAACACGCACTCCGTTCCGGTCGCCTGGTCGAGGGCGCGAACGCCCACGGTCTTGCCGTTCTCCAGGAGGACCTCGGTCGCCAGCGTGTGCTCCCGGACGGTGATCCGGCCGCTCTCGACCTGTTCCGCGAGCGCCGTCGTGATGGCCGCCCCGGTCCGGTCGCCGCGAGCGTGCAGGACGCGCGCGTTCCGATGCGCGCCCTCGCGCCCGAAGGCGGGCCCCGCCCCCTCGCTGTCGAAGGCGACCCCGTACCGCTCGAGGTCGCGAATGCGGCGCGGTGCGCTCTCCACGAGGATGCGCGCCATCGCCTCGTCGACGAGGCCCGCGCCCGCCGCGATCGTGTCCTTCAGATGCTGTTCGGTGGAGTCGTCCGGGCCGATCGCGGCGGCAATGCCGCCCTGCGCGTGGCGCGTGCTCCCCTCGTGCAGCTCCCCCTTCGTGACGAGGAGCACGGGGCCCAGCGCGCTCGCTTCAAGCGCGGCGAAGAGGCCCGCCATGCCGCTCCCGACCACGATCGCCCGGTACCGGCCATCCGCCCGTGGGGGATCGCTCACGGGACTTAGTGTACGTGGTACACCAAGTCCCCGCGATGCGCGCAAGTGGCCTTGCGAGTCGCCCCAATCGCGGGCCTCCGTACAATGAAAAGCGTGGCGATCCATCCCATCCGGCGCGCCGGCGACCCCGTCCTGCGGCAGAAAGCAAGGCGCGTCCGCGTGCGCGATTCGAGCATCCCGCAGCTCATCGAGGACATGTTCGAGACCATGTACGACGCCCCCGGCGTCGGTCTCGCCGCCCCCCAGATCGGCATCCCCCTCCAGGTGGTCGTGCTCGACACGCCCCCCGCCGAGCCCTTCGCCCTGCTCAACCCCCAGATCATCAAGCGCTCGGGCGAACGCCAGCTCAACGAGGGCTGCCTCTCCGTGCCCGGCTTCCGCGGCGAGATCACCCGCTCCGTCAAGGTCCTCGTGAAGGGCATCGATCCCACCACCGGGAGGGAGGTCCGCATCCGCGCCGAAGACGACCTCCTCGCCGAGGCCCTCGAGCACGAGATCGACCACCTCAACGGCATCCTCTACATCGACTACCTCGACAGCCCCGACGCCCTCGTCCGCATCGATGCCGCCCCCGAGGAAGCAGGGGAGGAACGGGAGGAGGAAGAGGCGTGATGATCGGTGTCATCGGCGGCGAGACGTGCAGCCCCGCCGAGGGCGAGACCGCCTTCGCCGTTGGACGCGAAGTGGCCGCCCGCGGGCACACCCTCGTCTGCGGCGGACGCGGCGGGGTCATGCGCGAGGCCTGCCGCGGCGCCCGTTCCGAGGACGGCGTGACGGTCGGCATCCTTCCCGGCGACGACCGCCGCGACATGAACGAGTTCGTGACCGTCCCCATCGTCACCGGCATCGGCTTCGCCCGAAACACGATGATCCCCCGCACCGCCGACGCCCTTGTGGCCGTCGGCGGCCGTTACGGCACCCTCAGCGAGATCGCCTTCGCCCTCATCGCAGGCAAGCCCGTCGTCACGATGGGGAGCTGGGACCTCACTCTCCCCGATGGCGCGACTGCCCCGCTCGTCTCGTGCGACGATGCGGGTGCGGCCATCGACGCCTGCGAGCGGCTGGCGGCAGGAGCGTCCTGATGCTGATCGAAGAGCTGGTCGCGCGCGAGATCCTCGATTCCCGCGGCAACCCCACCGTCCAGGTCTCCGTGCTGCTCGACGACGGCGCAGTCGGCCAGGCCGCCGTCCCCTCCGGCGCCTCGACCGGCGCCTACGAGGCCGTCGAGCTGCGCGATGGCGACGCCCGCCGCTACGGCGGCAAGGGCGTCCTCAAGGCCGTCGAGCACGTCAACGGCGAGATCAATGCCGCCCTCATCGGGCAGCCCGCCGCCGACCAGCGCGCCGTCGACGGCCAGCTCATCGAGCTGGACGGCACCGCCAACAAGGCTCGCCTTGGTGCGAACGCGATGCTCGGGGTCTCCCTCGCCGTCGCCCGCGCCGCCGCCGACTCCGCCGAGGAACCGCTCTACCGCTACCTCGGCGGCGCCGCCGCCAACCGCCTCCCCGTCCCCATGTTCAACATCCTGAACGGCGGACGCCACGCCGAGGACTCGACCGACTTCCAGGAGTTCATGGTCATGCCTGTCGGCGCCGAGACCTACTCCGAAGGCCTGCGCATGGCCGCCGAGGTTTACCAGTCGCTCAAGCGCATCCTCTCCGACCGCAACCTCAGCACCACCATCGGCGACGAGGGCGGCTTCGCTCCCTCGCTGCCCGGCAACGAGGAAGCCGTGCAGGTCGTGCTCGAAGCGATCGAGGGCGCCGGCTACCGCCCCGGCGCCGACCTCGTCCTCGCCCTCGACCCGGCCACGACCGAGCTCTACCAGGGCGGCGAATACGTCCTCGAGAAGGAGGGCCGCACCCTCACCAGCGAGGGCCTCATCGACCACTGGGAGGACTGGGCGAGCCGCTACCCCATCGCCTCCATCGAGGACGGCCTCGCCGAGGACGACTGGTCCGGCTGGAGCGCCCTCGTCGAGCGCCTCGGCGCGACCGTCCAGCTCGTCGGCGACGACCTCCTCGTCACCAACCCCGAGCGTATCCAGCGCGGCATCGATGAGGGCGCGGCCAACAGCGTCCTCGTCAAGCTGAACCAGATCGGCACCCTCAGCGAGACGCTCGACGCCATCGCCCTCGCCCACCGCGCGGGCTGGACGGCCGTCATCAGCCACCGCTCCGGCGAAACCGAGGACACGTTCATCGCCGACCTTGCGGTGGCCACCGGCGCCGGCCAGATCAAGACCGGAGCGCCGGCCCGCAGCGAACGGACCGCCAAGTACAACCGCCTGCTGGAGATCGAGACGGAGCTGGGCGCCACCGCGAGCTACGCGGGCTGGGAGGCGATCCGCCAGCTCGGTCCGCGTCCCCCCGCCGAGACCCCACCCGCCCCACCCAGCCGCTCCCGCCGCCGCCGCAGGCCCCGCGACCGGCATTAGGCCGATGGCCGACTTCCGCGTCTCCCCGCCCCGCATCCATCCCGAGGCGGAGCGCTCGTCGCGCCCGCCCGCCGGCTCTGCCGGCTCCGTCGATGCCCACCGCCAGACCACGTTCGTCCTCGGCGAAACCGTCGACCTCGTGCTCGACGGCCTGCGCCTCGAGTCGGCTGTCGCCGGCGAGGCGGCGGGCTCGCGCTACCGCAACCTTGCCGTCGCCGCCCTGCTCGCGACCGGTTCACGGTCGTGGAGCGCCCGCCTTGAGGCCCTCCACGCCATCGAGTCGGGCGCCTACGCCGCGGCCGTGCCCCTCGTCGCCTCGGCCGCCGATCACGAGGCCGCCTGTGTCGCGCTCCTCGCCGACGGCGCCGTCGCCTGGCAGGACCTGCTCGATGCGGACGGTGTGAGCGACATGCCCGAAGCGCACGCAACCGAGCTCGCCCTCGGCGAACCGCCGCAGGCGACCGAACTCCCCCAACTCCTGGCGGAGGTCCGCGACGCCGCCCAGGCCCTAGCGGGGCCGTCGCCCGGCGCGACCCTGCTCCTCACGGGCGGCGAAAGCGGACCCGGTCGGATCGCCGTCACCTTTGCCGACCGCGACTTCCACATGGCTCTTGCCGAGCTGACGAGCGGCTGGCTGCTGGCGCTCGGCATCGCGAAGGTCGAGCTGCTGCTCGAAGCCGGCGACGTCCTCCCCATCTCTGACCCGGAGACGCTCAGCCGCTGGGCTCGCTCCGCCCGTCGTGAGCTGGACGAGCCCCGCCGCTGCCGCATCGAGCGCCGCGACGTCGACGGCGCCGAGCGCCTCGTCGTCGAGAACTGGCGGCGCGCCCCCGCGGGCGCCGTCCGACGCATCGTCCTCTAGCGGTGGCGGCGCGTACGATTTCCGCGATGGCCCGCTCCTTCTCCGCCCTTCTGCTTGTGGCGCTGCTCGGCCTCCTCGCCCTCGCCTGCGACGACGGGCCTGCCCCCGACCCCGTAGCCGACGAGGAGTACCTCGCCGTGATGTGCGCGAACCTCGACCGCTTCTCCGACGCGGTCATGGAGGCGACCGAGGAAGCGGAAATCGCGGCCGTTATCGAGGACTTCATCGAAGCCTTGGAAGCGGTCGCCCCGCCTGCCGACCTGCGCGACTTCCACGAGGCGTTCATCGAGTACCTGGAGGAAGCCGTCGACGATCCGACCAGCCCGCTCGTGCTCGCGCCCCCGCTTCCCGAAGACGATGCGCGGGAGCGGCTCGCGGACAAGGAGCGCTCCGTGGAGGAGTGTCGCGAGCCCACCTTCTTCAATGGTCCCCGGGCGGACCAATAGCGGCCCCCGCGTATACTGAAACCGCCAAGCAGCCCCGAGGAGTAACCGCCGATGCCCACGCCCTATGCCTACTTCCAAGGTCAGATCGTCCCGCTGGAGGAGGCGAAGGTGGGTGTGATGACCCACGCCTTCAACTACGGAACGGCGGTCTTCGAGGGCATTCGCGGCAACTGGAACGCCGACGACGGCTGCCTCTACCTCTTCCGCATGCGCGAGCACTACGAACGCCTCGCCCAGAGCAGCCGCATCCTTGGTCTGGAGATGAACGAGGAGATCGACCGGCTTTGCGACCTCACCGTCGAGATCGTCGAGCGCAGCGGCTACGAAGAGGACGTCTACATCCGCCCGATGGTCTACCTCAGCTCCGAGGTTCTCGGCGTGCGCCTGCACGGCCTCGAAAGCGACCTGCTCATCTTCATCGCCCCATTCGGCCCCTACCTCGACATCGACAAGGGCGCCCGCTGCCACACCAGCAGCTGGCGGCGCGTCGACGACACCGGCATCCCGCCCCGCGCCAAGGTGACCGGCATCTACGTCAACAGCGCCCTCGCCAAGTCGGAAGCGGAGCTGAACGGCTTCGACGAGGCCATCGTTCTCAACTCCGACGGCCACGTCTCCGAGGGCAGCGGCGAGAACATCTTCATCGTGCGGAACGGCACCATCATCACGCCCCCGCCTTCGGATAACGTCCTCGAGGGCATTACCGCCGCCACCGTCGTCGAGCTCGCCGCCAGCGAGCTCGGCATCGAGACCGTCGAGCGGTCCATCGACCGCTCCGAGCTCTATATCGCCGACGAGGTGTTCATGACGGGCACCGCCGCACACCTCACGCCCGTGACCGAGATCGACCGCCGAGTGGTCAAGGGAGGAGAGCCGGGCCCCATCACGAAGGAGCTCTCGCGGCTCTTCTTCGATGCCATTCGCGGCAAGAGCGAGAAGTACCGCCAGTGGTGCACCCCGGCACGCGTGCGGGTGGCGTCGTAGACGCCGATACCTTCCGGCCGCCTCGCGCCCTTGGCGTGATCGTCGGCGGGGCGTTTACCGTCTGGGCGGCCTTCATCGCCCTCGTGGCCGGGGTGCTGGCCGGTGGCGCCGCCGTCGAGCCCACCACCTTCCTCGCCTGGGTCGTCGTCGCCCTCTTCGCCGGCGTCGCCCTCCTCTTCGGCTGGTGGACGCTCGGCGTCGCGCGGCTCGCCTACCAGATTGACGACGACGCCCTGCGCATTCGCTGGGCCGGCGGCGAGGTCATCGTCCCCGTCGTCGATATCCAGCGCGTCGTCCCGGGCCGCACTGTTGGCGAGGAGTCCGTTACGGGGCTGAACTGGTGGGGCTGCCACATTGGCCGGGGCGTGGCCTCTTCCCTCGGTCCCACCCTCTTTTTCGCCACCCACAACCGCCCCGAGGACAACGTCTTCGTCGTCACGCCCGGACGCACCTACGGCCTCACCGTGCCCGACCAGGTCGCCTTCGCCGAGGCCTGCTCGCGCCGGCTCATCGTCGGCTTCGAGCCCGGCGAACCCCAGCGCGCCGAACCGCGCGGGTTCTCCGTCCTCCCCCTCTGGCGCGACCGCGACGTCTGGTTCGTCTTCAGTCTCGTCCTGGCGGCGCTCGGGGTGCTCGGCGGCTACCTCTTCACCCAGTACCCGGACTTGCCCGCGCTCATCCAGATCGACTTTCCCAGGAGCACCGGCATCGTGCGCGTGGGCGACCGCTCCGAGCTTCTGCGCATCGGCGCCGTGGGCGGGGGGATCGTGGCCGTGAACCTGGCCCTGGGATTCATCCTGCATGCCCGCGAGCGCGCGGCCGGCCTCTGGCTCCTGGCCTCGGCCGCGCTCATCCAGGCGGTGCTGCTCGGCGCCGCCATCGTCGCCTTCGAGCGGGCCTGATCGCCCGCCTCAGTGCATCTGCGCCGTCTGCGCGATGATCTCCGCCGCCTGGTCCGCCGTCAGCCGGTCCGTGTTCAGACAGAGGTCGTAGTTCTCCGTCGCCAGCCACGCCCGGTTGTAGAACCGCCGGAAGTAGTCCTGCCGCTCCGCGTCCGTCTTCTCGACCGTCTTGCGCGCTGCCCCGACATCGATGTTCATGCCCCCGGCGATGCGCTCGGCGCGCTGCTCGGTGGAACCGGTGGTGAGCACCTTGAGCGTATCGGACCGGCCCTGCAGGACCATCGGCGCGCCGTGTCCCATCAGCACCGCCTCGCCCTGGTCGGCGAGATCCCGGATCACGTCCTCGATGAAGCGCCGGTATTCGGTGGAGGTGAGGAGGGGGTTGGTCGCGAGCGGAACCGGGTCGGCCCAGGCGGCGACGGGCATGCTGGGGTTGCGCGCCAGCGCTTCCAGGATGCGGGTCAGCAGCGAAGGCGTGTGTTCCGCCTCGCTCACCGTTTCGGGTGAGACGCCTGCTTCCTGGGCGGCCGTCTGCACCACCTGGTAGTCGTAGAAACGGAAGCCCAGCTTCTCTGCGGTCAGCTGGGCGATCTCCTCCCCGGCCGTTCCCACGGGCCGGGCAATCGCCACGATCCGGATGTTCATCCCTGGCCCCCTCGGGCTAGATTTGGTGCGGCGGGATTGTAACCCCTCTCGCCCTCCCGCACGTGTGAGCGATGCCGGAGATCCCCGCCCGTGTAAGCGAGACCGTGGCCGGTGCCCCCGCTGGCGTGTATAAGCAGAAAAGGCGCTACACTCCCATGCAGAGCTAAGCGCTACCACGGGGTGAAACCCCGCGGCTCGCGGAAGCAGTCAGGAACGGATGGATCGGTCCCGGCTCGCGAAGTTCATAGACCAGCGCGTGGGCGAGCTCCCACTCGCGGAACCAGTGTTTCTCCCTCCCACGGCCACTGTTCGCACCGCTGTCCAGCGGATGCACTCGGGCGCGCGCTCGTGCGTCCTCGCCGTGGAGCAGGAGGAGCTCGTGGGCATCTTCACCGAACGGGATGTGCTCACCCGCTGCATGGCTGGAGACTTCGACTGGGATCAACCGCTCGACCCCGACCTGCTCACCCGCAATCCGGTAACCATCTCCTCCACGACCACCGTGGGTGATGCGATCGCGCTCATGCAGCGCTACAACTATCGCACCCTGCCGGTCATGGAAGATGGCGCCGTCGTCGGGCTCGTACGTCTGGGCGAGCTTCTGCAGCACTTCGCCGAATCTTTTCCCGAGGAAGTGCTGAACCTGCCGCCGCGTCCCCACCAGGTCGTGGCGAAGCGGGAGGGGGGATAGTCACAGGATGACCACCGAAATCGAGTCACCGCTCTCCGAAGCCACCACCACCCGCGATCGCGTCACGATCCGCTTTGCTGGTGACTCCGGCGACGGGATGCAGCTCACGGGTACGCAGTTCACCCGCACGACCGCCGTCTACGGGAACGATCTCGCCACCCTGCCCGACTACCCCGCCGAAATCCGCGCCCCAACCGGCTCGCTCCCCGGCGTGTCCGGCTTCCAGCTCTCCTTCTCCAGCAACGACATCCACACCCCGGGCGACAATCCGGACGCGCTTGTCGCCATGAACCCTGCCGCCCTCAAGACGAACCTGGGCGACCTCGTTCGTGGCGGCCTCCTCATCGTCGACGAAGGCGAGTTCAACGCCACCAACCTGCGCAAGGCCGGCTATGAGGCGAACCCCCTCGAGGACGGGTCGCTCTCGTCCTACCGCCTCATGCGTATCGACATCACGAAGAACAACGCCGACGCCCTCGACGGGCTCGAGCTCGGGGCCAAGGAGCGCTTCCGCTCGCGGAACTTCTACGCCCTCGGCCTCGTCCTCTGGCTCTTCAGCCGCCCCATGGACACCGTCGTCCGCTGGGCGACGGATAAGTTCCAGCGCAATCCGGTCGTGCTCGAGGCGAACCTGCGCGCCCTGCGCGCTGGCAACGCCTTCGGCGAGACCAGCGAGCTCGTGCACGAGCGCTACGAGGTGCCCCCCGCCGACGTCGAGCCCGGCGTCTACCGCCACATCAGCGGTAACGAGGCGACGGCCCTCGGCTTCGTGACGGCTTCGCATCTCGCGGGGCTGCCCCTCTTCTACGCGAGCTACCCGATCACGCCCGCCTCCGATGTCCTGCACGAGCTCGCCAGCTTCAAGCGGTTCGGCGTCAAGACGATGCAGGCGGAAGACGAGATCAGCGCGGTCTGCGCCGCCATCGGCGCCTCCTACGCGGGCCAGATGGCCCTCACCGGCACCAGCGGTCCCGGCCTCGCCCTCAAGAGCGAGGGCCTCAACCTCGCCGTCATGGCCGAACTGCCGCTCGTCATCCTCGACGTGCAGCGAGCCGGCCCCAGCACCGGCATGCCCACCAAGACCGAGCAGGCCGACCTGCTCCAGGCGATGTACGGCCGCAACGGCGACTCCCCCGTCGCCATCATTGCGCCCTCCACGCCGGGCGATTGCTTCTGGATGGCCATCGAGGCCTTCCGCATCGCCCTCAAGTACATGGTCCCCGTGATCATGCTCAGCGACGGCTACCTCGCCAACGGCTCCCAGCCCTGGCCCATCCCCCGGCTGGCGGACATTCCGCCGGTCGAGTGGAACCACGCCGACCCCACCAGCGCCACCCACGCCTACGAGCGCAACCCGGATACGCTGGCGCGGGCCTGGGCCGTTCCCGGCCAGGCCGGCTTCGAGCACCGCGTCGGCGGTCTCGAGAAATCGTACGAGACGGGCGACATCAACTACGAGCCCGGGAATCACCACAAGATGACCCTGACCCGCGCCGAGCGCGTGGCGAAGGTCGCGAACGACATTCCCGCCCTCGAGGTGACCGGTCCCCAGGAGGGCGATCTGCTCCTCCTCGGCTGGGGCGGCACCTACGGCGCCATCACCAGCGCGGGCGAGCGGGCCCGCTCGGAGGGCAAGTCGGTGGCGTCCGCCCACATCCGCCACCTCAACCCCTTCCCCTCCAACCTCGGCGACGTCCTCTCGCGCTACGACAAGGTCCTGGTGCCGGAGCTGAACAACGGACAGCTCTCGGTGCTCATCCGGTCGCAGTTCCTGGTGGACGCGATTCCTTTCAACAAGATCGCCGGCCAACCGTTCAAGATCTCCGAGATCTCCGGCAAGATCGATGAGGTCCTGGGTGTGGGCGGCCCCTTCGAGTTCGAGTTCTAGCGGCGACCTTCGCCGCGGGAGGCTATCCAGTGACGGCAGCTAGTTCCAACGGAGCGATCGAGGAGGAAATCCCTCTTCTTACGCGGAAGGACTTCGTTTCCGACCAGGAAGTCCGCTGGTGCCCGGGCTGCGGGGACTACTCCATCCTCGCCCAGATGCAGAAGACCCTCCCCGGCCTCCGCATTCCCCGTGAGGAGATCGTCTTCGTCAGCGGGATCGGCTGCTCCAGCCGCTTCCCCTACTACGTCAACACCTACGGCTTCCACACCATCCACGGCCGCGCCCCCGCCATCGCCACCGGCCTCAAGACCGCCCGCCCCGAGCTCACCGTCTTCGTCATCACCGGCGATGGCGACGGCCTCAGCATCGGCGGGAATCACCTCATGCACCTCCTCCGCCGCAACGTCGATGTGACCGTCGTGCTCTTCAACAACCGCATCTACGGCCTCACCAAGGGCCAGTACTCGCCTACCTCCCCCATCGGCAAGGTCACCAAGTCGGCCCCCATGGGCACGACTGAGAATCCCCTCGACCCGATCAAGCTCGCCCTCGCCGCCGGCGCGACCTTCGTCGCCCGCTCCGTCGACCGCGACACGAAGCACCTGGAGGCGACCCTCTCCACTGCCGCCCAGCACAAGGGCGCGTCCTTCGTCGAGGTCTTCCAGAACTGCAACATCTACAACGACGGCGCCTTCGCCTCGTTCGCCGACAAGGACGTGCGCCAGGACCGCATGGTCTACCTCGAGAACGGCAAGCCGCTCCGCTACGGCAAGCATCTCGAGCACGGCGTCCGCCTCAACGGCTTCCAGCCCGAGGTGGTCGAGAATCCCATGAGCGACGACGAGCTGCTGGTGCACGACACCGGCCGCGAAGACATCGCCCTGCCGATGATCCTGAGTGGCATGGACTACCCCGACTTTCCCGTGCCGCTTGGAGTCTTCCGGCAGGTCGAACGCGAGACCTACGACGGTCTGGTGCAGGACCAGATCGACGTGTCTCGCCTTGCTCCGGAACCGGACATCGAGGCCCTTATCGCCGGCCCCGAGACCTGGAACGTGCTGTAGCGGCCACCGCGCCGCCCGGCGTACGGGAGAAACGCCATGACCCAACACTCCGGCACCGGAATGGTTACCTGCCCCTTCTGCGGGTCGCAGAACATCGCGGGCGTTGACCGCTGCGAGAACTGTCTCCAGCCCCTTCGCAGCGTCGATATTCCCGAGCCGGAGCAGGCCATCAGCGAGAGCGCCTTCAGTGCGCCCCTGGCTTCCCTGCGGCTCCTCCGCCCTCCCGCCCTCGCTCCCACCGCCAGCGTGCGCGACGCCGTCAACCTGCTCGTCGAGAACAAGGGCGGCGCCGTTCTCGTCCTCGACGGCGACTCGCTCTCCGGCATCTTTACGGAGCGGGACGTGCTCAAGAAGGTCGCCGGCCGCCCCGGCGCCCTCGATGCGCCCGTGGCCGAGTACATGACGACCGACCCCGTCGTCGTTCGCGAGAACGAGACCGTCGCCGTTGCCCTCCACAAGATGGCCGACGGCGGCTTCCGCCACGTGCCCATGGGCACTCGCCAGGGGTATCGCGTCGTCACCGCATCCGATGCGCTCAAGTGGGTGGTCGAGCGCTATATCGAGTCGAGCGCCTGAACTCCCGCCGGTCCGGCCTACACCCCGGCCGGTGCTATCATCGAGAACCCGCGGCGGCATCGCCTGCGCCGCGAGACTTCCGCGGAGGGCCCGAACCCTGACTGCGACCTACCGCGAGCGAACCACCGCCAGTGGCGACCTGAAGCTGGCCTACCAGGAGTGGGGACCGGACGGCGGCCCCGTCATCCTCGCCCTCCACGGCTTCGGCGTCTCCGGCCACATGTTCGACGAGTTCGGCCAGCGAGCCGCCGAACGCTACCGCCTCATCAACCTCGACCAGCGCGGCCACGGCGACAGCGAGTGGGCCTCCGACGGCGACTACACCCGCGAGGCGTTCGTCGCCGACGTCGAAGCCGTCCGCGAGGAGCTTGGCTTCGAGTCGGTCATCCTCATGGGCCACAGCATGGGCGGCCTCAACGCCGTCGAGTACACCTTCCAGCACCCCGAACGGGTAAGCGCCCTCATCCTCGTCGATGTCGGCCCCGAGGCGGCGAAGGAAGGAGTCGACAACATCATGCGCTTCACCCGTGGCCCCGATGAGCTCGATTTCGACGAGTTCGTCCAGAACGCCATGCGCTTCAACACGCGCCGCACCGAGGAGAACATCCGCGAGCGCATGCGCCACCGCCTGCGCCCGCTGGAGAACGGCAAGTGGACCTGGAAGTTCGACAAGCGCTTCCGCGAGGGCGAGGGCGCCGTCCGCTCCGGCAGCGAGCTCAGCAGCGACGAGCTCTGGCGCCGGTTCCGCGAGCTCGCCCCCCCGGTGCTGCTCCTGCGGGGCCAGCAGAGCGACATCCTCAGCCAGGAGGTCGCCGAGCGCACCGCCGGCGAGATCCCCGCCGCCCGCCTCGTCGTCGTCCCCGAGGCCGGCCACAGCGTGCCCGGAGACAACCCCGACGGTTTTACCGAAGCCGTCACCGCATTTCTTGACGATGTTGGCGCGGGCCGCTTCCCCGAGACCGGGCCCGAGGCCGGCGCCACCCCGATCCCCATCCCCGACGACATCGATGAGCTGCGCCGCGGCTGGCGCGCCCGCGAGCGCCGCATTCCCGGCCTCGCGCTGGTCGCCGGGGCGGCGGTGGCCGTCACCGCCGCTCTCGCCGCGGGCGCCTTCCTCGTCTCCCGATTCCGCAGGGGACGAAGGGACGACCGGGCGTAATGCCGCAGCTCGCCGTCGAGGGAGCCTCGCTCGGCTACGACGAGGCGGGGCAGGGCGCTCCCGCCTTCGTCTTCGTCCACGGCTGGGCCGGTGACCGCTCCTTCTGGCGCCCCCAGGTCGACGAACTCTCGCACGACTTCCACTGCCTCACCCTCGATCTGCGCGGCTGCGGCGAGTCCTCGCTGGATCCCCCCTACGACCTCACCCGGGCCGCCGACGACGTCGCCGCCGTCATCGAGGAGCGGGGCATGGAGGCCGCCATCGTCGCCGGGCACGACATCGGCGGGCTGGTCGCGCTCCTCGCCAACAGCCGCCACGAGGACCGCGTCATCGGCACCGTCATGGTCGATCCGCCCCTCGATTCCGCCGCCCGCGGCGCGATGGGCGGCCTCGCCGCCCAGCTCCGCGACGAAGGCTCCATGGAGCCCGCCCGCGTCTTCTTCGACCGCTTCTTCGGCGAAGGCTCGGAGAGCGAGGTCCGCGAGCACGTCGAGGAGCGCATGATGGCCTGCGACCCGCAGGTTGCCGCCGGCCAGCTCACCGACAACGGCTACTTCTCCCAGAACCTCGGCGCCCTCCTGCAGGCCGCCGACCAGAAGCCATTCATGGCCCTCTGGGGAAACGAGCCCCTGGGCGACCCCGAGCGCCTGCGCCAGATCACCTTCTTCCTCCGCCAGGAGCCGGTCACGGGGGCCGGACACTTCCTCCAGCTCGAGAATCCCGCCATGACGAACGCACTCCTGCGGGCGTTCGTCGACGACGTTCGCCGCGACCCGCGCATCAGCGCCTTCACCACCAGCTAGCGACGATCGTGGCCCGCGCGACACCAGGGACAATGCCGGGAACCAAACCGCTCCTTCTTATCGCCGTCCTGTTGCTGCTCCTCCCGCTCGTTGCCTGCGGCGACGAGGACCGCGTTGACGACGAACTGGTTCGCAGCTCACCGGCCCCCGGAGAGACTCCCGCCGGGACGTCTGCCTCCACGCCCTCCGGGGCGGATGCGGATGCCGCCGGGGCGAACGCCACGTCCGCCGCATCGACCTCGACCCCTGCGCCTCCAACCGCTACCCCCAACGCAGACGGCGTCTACATCGTCGCCTGCCACGACTTCCTCGTCCCCCTCGACAAGGTCCACCGCCTCGAGGCGGACTGTGCGCCCAACGCGCTCGTGTCCGTGCCCGACATCTACGCCTACGGCCCCCAGGAGGTCGTCGAGGGCATCCTCCCCGACCTCCTCGCCCTGCTGGAGGCGGCGTCGGAGGCGGGACACCTGGTTGCGGTAGTCAGCAGCTACCGCAGCTACGAGACCCAGCGCAACACTTTCGACTACCACGTCAACGAGTTCGGCCTCGAGCAAGCCCTGCGCGTGAGCGCCCGCCCCGGCCACAGCGAACACCAGCTCGGCACCACCGTCGACTTCTCCAGCACCGCCGTGGGCTACGAGCTCGTCGAGGCCTTCGGGAGCACGCCCGAAGGCCTCTGGCTCGCCGAGCACGCCCACGAGTACGGCTTCATCCTCAGCTATCCCGAGGGCAAGGAGCTGGTCACGGGATACGCGTACGAGCCCTGGCACTTCCGCTGGATCGGTCGCGAGCTTGCGGACGAGGTGCGCGCCAGCGGCCTTACCCTCGGCCAGTTCCTCCTGCGCTGATTGCTCCCCACCCTGCCGGATGTAAGACTCGCCCCCGACAGGAGGACAACCCCATGTCAACCGATGAACTGATCGTCGACCGGTGCGACGGCGTGCTCACCCTCACCCTCAACCGCCCCGAGCGGCTCAACGCCATCAGCGGCCCCATGCTCGCCGCGCTCGCCGCCGAGCTCGACCGCGCGAACACGGACCCCGAGGTTCGCGTCGTCGTACTCACCGGCGCCGGCCGCGGCTTCTGCGCCGGCCTCGACCTGAAGGCGCGCGCCGACGGCGACGACATGAGCGGCGCCACCGACCTGCGCCTCTTCGACCTGCATAACACGCCCCCGCTAGTCCTGCACCGCATGGACAAGCCCGTCGTTTGCGCCCTCAACGGCCCCGCCGCTGGCTACGGCATGGACATGGCCCTCGGCTGCGACATCCGCATCGCCAGCGACCGCGCCAAGCTCGGCGCCGTCTTCGTACGGCGCGGTGTGCTGCCCGAGTCGGGCGGCACCTGGTACCTGCCCCGTCTCGTCGGCTGGGCGAAGGCTGCCGAGATCGCCTTCATGGGCGACGTGCTCGATGCCGAGCGTTCCCTCGAGCTGGGCCTCGTGAACCGCGTCGTCCCCCACGACGACCTCATGGAAGAAGCCGGCGCCGTGGCGGCCCGCATCGCCAGCAACGCGCCGTACTCCGTGCAGGCCACCAAGCGCATGATGCGCCTCGGCATGGACGAGACGTTCGAGACCGCCGTCGACCACACCTACCTGCAGCTCCGCCCCATGTTCACCAGCGAGGACTTCCGCGAGGGCATGACCGCCTTCCTCGAACGCCGCGACCCCGAGTTCAAGGGCCGCTGATGGCGCCTGCTACACTGGCGCGGGCTTCGAACGGCCAGGAGCGTGTATGTACCGGCGCCTGATTCGCGGCATCGTCGAGCGTGGCCAGACGGGTGAGCTGCTGTCGGCCGCGCGCGTCGCGTTCGAGCACCAGGACAACCGCGGCATCCGCGCGCGCACGGCCCTCTGGGCCGCCATGACCGGTCCTACGAACGCCGTCTCGATCGTGATGGACTTCAACACGCTGGAGGAGCTCGAGCGGTTGAGCGACCTCGCCACCCAGGACTCGCAGTTCGCGGGCATCTGGGCGGACGTCGAGCGTCACCTCCTTCGCGGGCGCACGGAGGTCTCCATCCACCGCCTCTCCTACCACTCCGAGGGCCTCATCTCCGCCGAGGAGGCGACTGCTCCCCGGCGTTTCCTGCGGCTGATGACGGGTGAGGTACTGCCGGGCAAGGGGCGCGAGTTCGTGCTCTCCCTCTCCCAGGCGCTCCAGTACCAGGCCGAGCGCGGCGTCGATGCCACCACCAGCGTCTGGAGCGCGCTCTCGGGCGGCACGAACGCCATCGCCATCGCCGGCGAGTTCGATTCGATGGCCGAGCTTGAGCGCTTCGACGACCTCGCCCTTCAGGATGCCGAGTTCGCCCGTTTCCGCCGCGCGACCCGCGAGGCGATGGCCTTCCTCACCACCCACGTCGAGCTGATGCGGAACGTCCTCTAGCCGCCGCTCGGTACGCCGGACACGAGAAAGGGGCGCATCTGCGCCCCTTTCGATGTTGTGGATTACCCGGTGAGGTCTAGTGGCCGCAGGGGCGAGCCTCGCCGCTGCCGTCCTGGGTCTGGAAGCTGGAGCCGCAGGCGCAGCTCTTCGAGGCGTTCGGGTTGTAGATGCTGAAGCCGCTCTTCATCACCTCGTCGACGTAGTCGATCTCGGCGCCGTCGAGGTACTGGGCGCTCTCGGGGTCGACGACGATGCGGACGCCGCCCTGTTCCAGGACGAGGTCGTCCTCTTCGGTCGAGCGGGCGAGGGCCATGCCGTACTGGTAGCCCGAGCAGCCGCCGCCGGCCACGAACACGCGCAGCGCGCCTTCCGGAAGGTCACGCGCTTCCAGGAGCGCCTTCGCCTTCTCAACGGCGGCATCGGTGATGGTGACGAGCTGAGTCTCGGTGGTGGCTTCGGTCGTCATGTGCACTCCTTGGAGGTGGTTCGCATGGAATTCCGGCGCACGCACGCCGGGCGCGGCTAAAGTATAGCAAGAGACGCGCCCCTAACGCCCGGCGGCGCGTCACGGGAGGGAAGCATGGAGCGCGTCTACCTCGATCACGCCGCCACCACGCCCCCCGACCAGCGCGTCCTTGAGGCCATGTGGCCCGTCTTCTCACGCGACTGGGGCAACCCCTCCTCCATCTACCTCGAAGGCCAGACCGCTCACCGCTGGCTCGATGAGGCCCGCGCGCGCTGCGCCCGCCTCCTCGGCGCCGAGCCGAGCGAGATCATCTTCACCAGCGGCGGCACCGAGTCCGACAACGCCGCCATCCGCGGGGCCGCCCTCGCCCAGCGGGAGCGCGGCCGTGGCGACCACATCGTCACGAGCCAGGTCGAGCACCACGCCGTCCTCCACACCGTCGAGCAGCTCGAACGCGACGGCTTCCGCGCCACCTATCTCCCCGTCGACTCCGATGGCTGCGTCGACCTCGCCGCCCTTGAGGAGGCGGTCGGTCCCGAGACGACGGTCCTGACCCTGATGGCCGCGAACAACGAGGTCGGCACGCTCCAGCCGGTCGCGGAGGCGGTCAGGCTGGCGAAGGCGCAAAACCCCAACGTCGTCGTCCACACGGATGCCGTGCAGGCCGCCGGTTCAATCGACATAACGCCGGAGGTACTCGGCGTCGACCTGCTCAGCATGGCCTCGCACAAGCTGTACGGCACCAAGGGCACAGGGCTCCTCTATGTCCGCCGGGGGACGCCCTGGCAGCCGCAGATCCTCGGCGGAACGCAGGAGCGCGAGCGCCGCGCCGGCACCGAGAACGTCGCCGGCGCCTTCGGCCTCGCCGTCGCCATGGAGCTTGCCTGGCAGGAGCGCGATCAGCGCGTCGCCCACTACCGCCGCCTCCGCGACCGGCTCCTCTACGAGCTTCCCGAGCGCGTCCCCGACACGGTCGTCACCGGCCCCACCGACCCCGACCGCCGCCTCCCCAACAACTTCAGCTGCTGCTTCCGCAACGTCGAAGGCGAGAGCGTCCTGCTCGGGCTCGACATGGTCGAGATCGCCGCCAGCTCGGGCAGCGCCTGCACCACCGGCTCGCTCGAGCCCTCGCACGTCCTCACGGCCATGGGCATTGAGGACGACCTCGCCCACGCCTCGCTCCGCCTGACCGTGGGCAAGGGGAACACCGACGAGCAGATCGACCACGTGCTGGAACAGCTTCCCGAGATCGTGGAGCGTCTGCGGGCGCTGGCCCCGGGCTAGCCCTCGTAGCGCTTGAAGATCACGCTGCCGTTCTGCCCGCCGAACCCGAACCCGTTCACCATCGCCGCGTCGACGGTCATCTCGCGCGCCTCGTTGGGCACGTAGTCGAGATCGCACTCCGGGTCGGCGTGTTCCAGGTTGATCGTCGGAGGCACGCAGCCCTCCGCGATCGACAGCACCGACGCCATCGCCCCCACCGCTCCCGCTCCGCCCAGCAGGTGCCCCACCATCGACTTCGTTGCGCTGATGGCGACGGATCTGGCGTGCTCCCCGAACGCGACCTTGATCGCGAGCGTCTCGGAGACGTCGTTCAGGGGCGTGCCCGTGCCGTGCGCGGAGATGCAGTCGATCGCCTCCGGCCCCATGCTGGCGGCGTCGAGGGCGGAGGACATCGCCTGCGCCGCCCCGCTGCCGTCGTCGCGGGGTGCGGTGATGTGATACGCGTCGCTGCTCAGCGCGCCGCCCGCGATCTCGGCGTAGACACGGGCGCCTCGCTTCCGCGCCCGCTCCTCCGACTCGACCACGAACACCGATGCGCCCTCGCCGAAGACGAAGCCGTCGCGGTCGCGGTCGAACGGGCGCGAGGCGCCTTCGGGGTTGTCGTTGTTCCGGCTGAGCGCCTTCATGTTCGCCAGGCCCGCCACGGAGACGGGATGCAGCGCGGCTTCCGCGCCACCCGCCAGCACCACGTCGGCGAGGCCGCTCTCGATGAGCGCCTTCGCCTCGATATAGCTGTAGAGGCCGCTCGCGCAGGCCGCCGTCGAGGCCAGCGTCGGGCCGCGCAGGCCGAGCTGCATGCCCACCTGGCAGGCGCCCATGTTCGGCGCCATCAGGGGCACGAAGAACGGGCTCACGCGCGCCGGTCCCTTGGCGATGTAGTTCTCCGTCTCCAGGAACGTGTTGAGCACGCCGCCCGCGCCCGTGGCCAGCGCCACCGCCGCGCGTGGACGCTCCTCGTCGGTCAGCTCCAGCCCCGCGTCCTCGGCCGCTTCGTGGGCCGCCGCCACGCAGAACTGGGCGAAACGCGACATCCGCCGCGCCGCCTTCGAGTCGACGCCCTTTGGCGCGAAGTCCTTCACCTCCCCCGCGATGCGGACGGGAAGGTCACTCGCGTCGAACGCCTCGATGGGCGCGATGCCGGACTTCCCGGCGAGCAGGTTGCGCCACGACTCGGGCGCCGTAAGGCCCACGGGCGTTGTCGCCCCGATTCCCGTAACAAGCGCTCTGGTCATCAAACCGCTCCGTTCATGGCGCGGAGAATCACCGCGGCGTTGTGGCCGCCGAGTCCCACCGAGGTGCTCAGCGCCGTGCGAACGGGGCGGGATTTCGCCACGTTCGGCACGTAGTCGAGGTCACAATCGGGTCCGGCGTGGTGTAGTTGATGGTCGGGGGAACTTTCTGGTCGCGGATGGCGAGGATGCAGGCGATCGCCTCGATCGAACCCGCCGCCGCCATGCCGTGCCCGGTCACCGGCTTGATCGAGCTCATCGAGGCTTCGTACGCCGCCTCCCCCATGAGCTCCTTCACGACAACCGTCTCGATGCGATCGTTCAGCTTCGTGCCGCTGCCGTGGGGATTGATGTAGTCGATTTCGCTGGCCTCGATGTCGGCTTCGCGCAGCGCGCCCACGATCGACCGGCGCAGCCCCCGCCCCGCCTCGTCCAGCGCGATCATGTCGTAGGCGTCGTTCGAGGTGCCCGAACCGAGCACTTCGCAGTAGATGCGCGCCCCCCGCGCCCGCGCGTGCTCGTACTCCTCCAGGATGACCGCGCCCGCGCCCTCGCCCGCCGCGAAGCCGTCGCGGTTCAGGTCGAACGGCTTGACCGCCCCCTCCGGGTTCTCGTTGTCGCTCGCGAGCGCCCGCATCGAGCACCACGTCGCATGGAACACGGGCACGAGCACCGACTCGCAGCTCCCCGCGATGACGGCCGCGGCGTCCCCGCGCTGGATGGCGTGCGCTCCCGCCCCGATGGCGGCTGCGCCCGTCGCGCAGGCGCTCACGACGGCTACGTTCGGGCCGCGCGCGCCGGTGTGAATCGAGATGTGGCCGCTGGCCGCATCGACGACGAAGTTGGCGATCAGGAAAGGCGAGACGCGCCTCGGTCCGCGCGTCTGCAGGGTCTGGTCGCCCTCCCAGATCTCCTCGTAGCCGCCGCCACCGTTGCCGAAGATGATCCCGACGTCCTCGCAGTTCTCCTCGGTGACCTCGAGGCCGCTGTCGTCGAGCGCTTCCAGCACCGAGTTCATGGCGAAGCGCACGCCCCGGTTCATGTGACGCCGTTGCTTCGCGCCGATGCGCTCATCCAGCTCGAAGTCCTTCACCTCGGCCTGGATGCGCACCGGGAAGGGCTCGGCGTCGAAGAGCGTGATTGGCCCGACGCCGCTGCGGCCGTCCAGCACCGACACCCACGTCTCCTCGGCCGTGTTCCCGGCTGGGGTGACTGCGCCGACGCCGGTGACGACGACGCGGGGGCGGCTCACTGCGTGGCGCTCTCGACGGCGGCAAAACGCTCGCTGAGCAGGCCCGTGCGGTCGTCGCTCAGGCTGACCACGTTCGTCTTCGGGTCGATGCGACGCACCAGCTTCGTGAGCACGTTGCCCGGCCCGACCTCGACGAACAGGTCGGCGCCCAGCTCCTGCATGCGTTCGACGCCGCGCTGCCAGTGCACCACCGAGGTCAGCTGGTCCCGCAGCTCCGCGTGAACCGCGCCCGGAGAGAGGAGCACGTCGGCGTTGATGTTGCCCACCACCGGGGCGTCCGGCTCCCGCGGCGGGAAGCGCTCGAGCCAGCCGCTCATGGTGTCGCTCGCGCGCTGCATCAACGGCGAGTGGGAAGCGATGGTGATGGGCAGCCGCACGACCTTGCGCGCGCCCGCAGCCTGGGCCGCGTCCATGGCCCGCTTCAGCGGCCCCACGGCGCCGGAGATAACGTTCTGCCCTTCGCAGTTGAGCGTCGCGATGCCGACGTAGCCGTCGCTGCCCGTGGCTTCGTCGCAGATGGCGAGCACCGACTCCTCGGAAAGGCCGAGGATGGAAGCCATCCCGCCCGGGTTCTCCTGGCCCGCCTCGTCCATGGCGCGGCCGCGTTCGCGCACGAGCAACAGACCTTCCTCGAATTCGAGCGAACCCGCCGCCACCGCGGCCGTGAACTCGCCCATCGAGTGGCCGGCCATCACGTGCGGCTGCAGCCTCCGGTCGATAGCCGCCCAGCGCTCCTTGAGCGCCTCGAGCCAGGCCATCGAGATCACAAACGTCGCCGGCTGCTGGTTGATCGTGCGTTCGAGCTCTTCCTCGGGCCCCTCGAAGCAGAGGCTGGAGAGCTTCGTCTCAAGCACTTCGTCCGCGCGCCGGAAGACCTCGCGGGCCGCCCGCGACGCGTGGTAGAGCCGTTCGCCCATGCCGACGCTATGTGAGCCTTGACCCGGGAAGATGAGGGCGATTCGGCGCCAGGGACCGACGTCTCGCTGCATGAATCCTCGCCTGTGCATGCTTACGACACACGGGCAGGCCCGAGGATAGCAGAGCCCACGTCAACACAATAGGGAAGGGAAAGGTTTAGAGAAGGCTCACCGGGTCGATGTCGACGCTCCAGCGCCGCCCCAGCGTGACCTGTTCGAGGAGCGCGCGCGGGTCGCGGCCCCGCAGCAGGATGTGCCAGCGGTACTCGCCTCGCAGGCGGCGCACGTAGGCGGGCGTCGGGCCGAGCACGTCCGGGTCGGGCCAGCCGGCCGCGTCGCGATGCGTCCGCAGCTCGCTCGCCACCTGCGACGCATGCTCCAGGCCCCGCTCCTGGTTCGCGTGCCGGTACGTGAGCCGCGCCAGCCGCGCGAAGGGCGGATAGCTGGCGCGCCGCCGGTGCTGCGTCTCGTGGGCGAAGAAGCCGCGGTAGTCGTGCTCGGCGGCGGCGCGGATAGGCGGGACGTCCGGCTCGTACGTCTGGATGTAAACCTCCCCCCGCCGCTCCCGCCGCCCCGCTCGCCCCGCCACCTGGCTCAGGAGCTGGAACGTGCGCTCGTGTGCGACGTAGTCCGGGAGGCTCAGCCCCACGTCCGCGTCCACCACCCCCACGACCGTCATGGCGGGCAGGTCGAGCCCCTTCGCCAGCATCTGCGTCCCCACCAGGATGTCGACCTCGCGCGCCTCCAGCGCCTGCAGGATCTGCTCGTGGCTCCCCTTGCGGCTGGCGGCGTCGCTGTCCCAGCGGGCGACGCGAGCCCCGGGAAAGGCGCGCTTCGCCTCCGCCTCGATCCGCTGCGTGCCCACGCCGAAGGGCCGGTAGCGGGCGCTGCCGCACTTCGGGCAGGTCGTCTCCTGCGTGCGGCTGCGCCCGCAGTGGTGGCAGAAGACGCGCGGATGCAGCAGGTCGCGCGTATCGAGACCCATCGCGAGTGCGCACGTCGGGCACGTTGGCAGGTACCCGCAAGCGCGACATAACAGGAACCGCGCCGCGCCCCGCCGGTTCACGAACAGGATCGCCTGCTCATGCTCTTCCAGCGCCCGCCGCAGCGCGTTCCGGAGCGGCACGCTGAAGACGCCCCGGTTCCCCGCCTTCAGCTCCTCCCGCATGTCGACGACGCTGATGTCTGGCAGCGGAACCACCTGCGTGTCGCCTCCGTTGAGCGCCATCACCCGCGACGGCAGGTCGAGCCGGGTGAGCGCGCCGACCTCGGCCCGGTGGAACGTGGTCACGTCCGGCGTCGCGCTGCCGAGCACGAGCGTTGCGCCCGTCAGGCGGCACAACTCGGCGGCGGCGTCGCGCGCGTGGTAGCGGGGCGTGGGGTCGACCTGCTTGTAGGTCCACTCGTGTTCCTCGTCCAGCACCACCAGCCCGAGGTCGCGAACCGGCGCGAACACCGCGCTCCGCGACCCCACCACCAGCCGCGCCTGCCCCCCCTGGATGCGGTACCACTGGTCGTACAGCTCCCCCGTGCTGAGGCTGGAGTGCAGCACCGCAATCTCCGCCGGGAACTGCTCGCCGTAGCGCTGGATTGCCTGCGGCGTCAGCGAGATCTCGGGGACGAGCACGATCGCGCCTTTCCCCGCCTCCAGCGCCCGCCGCGCCAGCTCCAGGTACACCTCCGTCTTCCCCGACCCCGTGACGCCGTGCAGCAGGTACTGGCCGGGCGCCGCCGTGATCGCCTCCACCACCTTCGCTTGCTCGTCCGTGAGTGTCGCCGGCGGGAGCGGCTCCGGCAGGCGATCGGCGATCGGGTCGCGCTCGACGCGCGCCTCGTATTCCCGCAGCCACCCCTCCTCCGCCAGGTCGTCGAGGTGGCGGCGCTGTGCGCCCAGCTCCCGGATCTCCGTCAGCGTCGTGTCCCGCGCCTCCGCGAGTCGTTCGAGGATGCGCGCCGCCACCGAACGCGGCGCGCGCTCGGCCAGCTCCCGCGCGTGCCGCCGCGCGAACTCCGGCTCCGCCACGAGCGCCACGCGACGCTCCATGCGCGGCCTTCCCGCCGGACGCGCCAGTCCCTGCGCGACCGTCAGGTGGCCACTGTCCTGCAGCCGCCGGAGCAGGTCCATCGGCACCTGCCCCAGCGCCTCCCGCAGCGTGTCGAGCGCGGTCTGCCCGTTCTCGGCGAGGTACTGCAGCAGCCGCTGGTCGACGGGGTCGCTGGGCAGGAGCAGGGGTACGTCGACCGGCGACACGACCGTCACCGAGCGCTGCCCGTACCCCGACGGCAGGCATGTCGTCACGCACTCCCACAGCGGCGCCAGGTAGTGGTCGCTGAGCCACCGCGCGAGCTCGCGGTGGGGCCCGTCGAGCACGGGCTGCGGGTCCGCGACCGCCTCGACCGGTCGCGCCTCCTGCTCCGGAGGCGTGTCCGTCTCCCCCAGCACGATGCCCTGCAGCAGGCGGCTCCCGAACGGCACGAACACCGCCTGCCCCAGCCGCACCTCCATCCCCTCCGGCCGCGCGTAGGTGAAGGGATGGCGCGCCGGCTGGCCGCTGTTCACCGCCACCTCGACGAAGGCGCGCTCGACCAGCGGGAACGGCTCGGATGCGGTGGTACTCGGCTCGCTCGACACGGCCCCGGTAGCGTAGCGGCTCAGCGCGCTCCTAGGAGAACGAGACGCACGCGCTGCCGATCACGCGCAGGACGCTTTCCTGGTCGAAGCGGCGCTCGTACTCCTCCGAGATCTCGTCGATGGCGCGCCTGCCGTCCTCGCCGGGCGGGGCGTAGATGATGAGCAGCTTGCTGCCCTCCCGCAGGACCTCGCCGCTCGAATCGCGCCACTGCCCGTTCCCCGAGAGCACCGTCAGCCCGCCTGGGAAGCGCGGCGTGACCGTGTCCGCCAGGAACTCGCGCCACGCCTCCTCGGAGATCGTCCCGCCGTCGCCCTGGCTCAGCCCGAAGAAGAGCTGGTATTCGGTCCACCGGTCCGTGCCCTCGGGACACGGCTTTTCCCCGTCCCAGTAGCACCCCGCCAGCGCCGCCGCGCCGATGCCGAGCAGCGCCAGCGCAAGGGCGCGCGTCCTCACCGCCTAGCCGCGCCCCACGAACGGCATCTTCGTCGCCATCACCGTCAGCGTGAGCACGTTCGCGTCGAGCGGCAGGCTGGCCATGTAGAGCACTGCCTTCGCCACGTTCTCGACGTCCATCGTCGGCTCCGGGCGAACGCTCCCGTCGGGCTGCGGCATGCCCCGCTCCATCTTCGCCGTCATCGGCGAGGTCGCGTTCCCGATGTCGATCTGCCCGCAGGCGATGTCGTACTGCCGCCCGTCCAGCGCCGTCGACTTCGTGAGCCCCGTGATCGCGTGCTTCGTCGACGTGTACGGCGCGGAGTTCGGCCGTGGCGTCGTCGCCGAGATTGAGCCGTTGTTGATGATGCGCCCACCCTGCGGATCCTGCGCCTTCATCACGCGGAACGCCTCCTGCGTGCAGAGGAACACCCCCGTCAGGTTCGTCTCGACGACCGCCTGCCACTGCTCGAAGGTCAGCTCCTCGAGCGGGCGCGGGGGCGCCCCGATGCCGGCGTTGTTGAAGAGCACGTCGAGCCGCCCGAAGCGCTCGACCGTCCAGTCGAACAGCTCGCGCACCGAGGCGGGCTCGCGCACGTCCGTGGTGATCGCGATCGCGCGCTCGCCGTCGGCGCCCGCCTCGGCGATCGTCGCCCGCAGCGTCTGCGCCCGCCGCCCCGCCAGCGCGACCGAGTACCCCTCGCGCAGGAACGCGAGCGACACGGCCTTGCCGATCCCGGAACCCGCCCCTGTGACGATCGCAACCGGACTCATCGAGCGAACCCTACCGCCCGGCCACCCGCTCCGCCACGCCCGAACCCCTCGCTGGCGTACAGTCTTGGGAGCGAAGAGGAGACATGCCATGAAGTCGGTGATCGTTGGTCTGGCGCGAACCCCCATCGGACGCTTTGGCGGGGGCCTGAAGCCCCTGCCCGCGACCGGGCTCGGCTCGGCCGCCATCGGCGGCGCCCTCGAGAGCGCCGCCGTGCCCCCCGACGCCGTCGACGAGGTCATCTTCGGGCACGTGGTGCAGGCCGGCGCCGGGCAGATCACCGCGCGCCAGGCCGCCACCGGCGCCGGCATCCCCATGACCGTTCCCGCGACGACCATCAACAAGGTCTGCCTCTCCGGCCTCACCGCGATCGCTATGGCCGACCGCTCCATCCGCCTGGACGAATCCGACGTCATCGTGGCCGGCGGCATGGAGTCGATGAGCAACGCCCCCTATCTCCTTCCCGACGCCCGCTGGGGCGGACGCCTTGGCCACGGCCCGCTCGTCGATGCGATGCAGCACGATGGCCTCTTCTGCGCCTTCGACGAGTGCTCGATGGGCGAGGCGGCCGACCTGAAGAACGAGGCCCTCGGCATCTTCCGCGAGGAGCAGGACGAGTGGTCGGCCGCCAGCCACCAGCGCGCCGCCGCCGCCCGCGACAGCGGCCACTTCGCGAACGAGATCGTGGCCGTCGACATGCCCGCCCGCCGCGGCCAGACCGTCCAGGTCGAGCACGACGAGGGCATCCGCGACGAGGTCACCGTGGGGTCCCTCGCCGGGCTCCGTCCCGTCTTCACGCCGGAAGGCACGACCACCGTCGGGAACGCCTCGCAGATCAGCGACGGCGGCGCCGCCGTCGTCGTCGCCAGCGAGCGCGCCGCCGCCGACCTCGGCGCGGAACCGATCGCCGAGGTCGTCTCCTATGGCCAGGTCGCCGGCCCCGACGCGACCCTGCACGAGCGCCCCGCGGAAGCCATCCAGGCCGCGCTCGACCGCGCCGGCCTCTCCGCCTCCGACCTCGACGTCGTCGAGATCAACGAGGCTTTCGCCTCCGTCGCCCTCTGGTCCGCACGCATGCTCGACCTCGATCCGGCCAGCGTGAACCCGAATGGCGGCGCGGTGGCCCTCGGCCACCCCCTCGGGGCGACCGGCGCCCGCCTCATGGTCACGCTCCTGAACGAGCTGCGGCGTCGCGGCGGCGGGCTCGGCGCCGCCTCCCTCTGTGGCGGCGGCGGCCAGGGCGACGCCGTCATCGTGCGCGTCGGTTAGACGGTCACGCCCCGCGCTGTTCCGCGATCTCTAGCAGTTCCCGTGCGAGCGCTCGCCCCAGCCCCGGTCCCGCCCCTACCGGTCCGCCCACCTTCGACCGCACGATGACCCCCTCGGGCGCGACCAGTCCGTGCAGCTTCAGCGTCGTGCCGAAGCTCTCGGCGTAGGCGGCGGCGGGATAGCTGCAGCCCGCCTCCAGCGCGGCCAGGAACGACCGTTCCGCTGCCACAAGCCGCCGCAGCTCCCGGTCGTCGATCGCCGCGATCAGGCGCTGCGTCTCCGCATCTTCCCGGCGGCACTCGACCGCGAGCGCGCCCTGCGCGGGCGCGGGCAGCATCTCCTCGAACCCGAAGACGTGGCTCGCGCGCTCGGCCAGTTCCAGCCGCTCCAGCCCCGCGATCGCGAAGAGCGCCGCGTCGTACTCCCCCGCGTCCACCTTCTCCAGCCGCGTCTCCACGTTCCCGCGGATCGGACGCAATTCGAGGTCGGGCCGCACGGCGAGCGTCTGCGCCGACCGGCGCGGGCTGCTCGTCCCGATCACCGCGCCCGCCGGCAGCTCCGCGAGCGTCGAGCCGTCCCGCGACACGAGCGCGTCGCGCGGGTCCGCCCGTTCCGGAACCGCCGCGATGACGAGGCCTTCCGGCCGCGCCGTCGGCAGGTCCTTGTAGCTATGGACCGCCACGTCGACCTCGTCCGCCAGCAGTGCATCCTGGATCGCGGACGTGAACCACCCCGCACCCTCCCCCGACGTGAGCGGACTCGTGCGGTCGCGGTCCCCCGCCGTCGTGATCTCCACGACCTCAAGCGCGACATCCGGCCACGTTGCCCGCAGGCGCCGGGCGACAAGTTCGGTCTGGTGGAGCGCGAGCCGGCTCGCGCGCGTCCCCAGCCGGAGCGCCGTCACGGCCCGCCGCTGCTCGCGACCGGCCCCGGACTCGCCTCGCGCAGCGCCTCCGCGGCCGCCCGCACCGTCTTGTCGATATCCGCCTCCGTGTGCGCCGCCGAGACGAACCACGCCTCGAACTGCGACGGCGGCAGCATCACGCTCCGCGCCAGCATCCGCCTGTGGAACTTCGCGAACGTGTCGGTGTCGCTCTCCGACGCCTCCGCGTAGTCGCGCGGCGGCGCCGGGCGGAAGAACAGCGACAGGAGCGACCCCCGCCGCACGACGCAGGCGTCCGCCTCGGAGCGGCGCACAGCCGTCCCGAGGCCGTTCTCGAGGTGCTGCGCCAGCTCGTCCGCGCGCTCGTACGGACGCCCGTCGCAGAGCACGTCCAGCGTCGCCGTGCCCGCCGCCATCACGAGCGGGTTCCCGCTGAGCGTCCCCGCCTGGTAGACCGGTCCTTCCGGCGCCAGCAGCGACATCAGCTCGGCCCGTCCCCCTAGCGCGCCCACCGGCAGCCCGCCCCCGATCACCTTGCCCAGGCAGACGATGTCGGCCTCCGGCAGCAGGCCGCTCAGGCCGTACCGCAGCCGGAATCCCGTGATGATCTCGTCGTCGATCAGCAGCGCGCCGTGCTGGCGCGGGACGGTCTGCAGTGCGTCGAGAAACGCGTCCTCTGGTGGCACGACGCCCATGTTCCCCGCCACCGGCTCGACGATGACCGCCGCGGTTTCGTTGCCGTGCGCCTCGAACCACTGCGCCAGCGCGTCCGGGTCGTTGTAGGGGAGCACGGCGGTCCCGGCCGCGATCGCTTCCGGCACGCCCGCCGAGTCGCTCAGTCCGAGCGTGGCGACCCCGCTCCCTGCTTTCACGAGCAGCCCGTCGCTGTGGCCGTGGTAGCACCCCTCGAACTTCACGACGAGGTCGCGGCCCGTCGCCGCCCGGGCCAGGCGGATGGCCGTCATCGTCGCTTCCGTCCCCGAGTTCACGAACCGGAGCCGTTCGAGACCCGTCGCCTCGCTGATGCGCCGCCCCAGCTCCACCTCCCCCGGCGAGAGCGCCCCGAACGCCGTGCCGCCCGCCGCCGCCTCCCCCAGCGCCGCCGCCACCGCCGGGTGCGCGTGCCCGAGGATCAGCGGCCCAAACGCCGCGACATAATCGATGTACTCCCCGCCCTCGGCGTCGTAGAGCCGCGCTCCCGACGCCCGTGTGATCGGCACAGGCTCGCCCCCGATGGAGCGGAACGACCGCACCGGGCTTGAAACGCCTCCCGGGAAGAGCGTTCCGGCCTGCTTCCGCAGGTCGGCGTTATCCATGCGTGGCCCCCGCCGGCGTCCGCGCGAGGTACGCCTCGCGGACCTCGTTCCCCGGCGTCGAAAAGTCTGCGAACGGAGCCTGTGGGTCCGGGCTCGACCCCTGTGGCGGCTCCCGCTGCCAGAGCGCGGCCTCCCGGCACAGCGCCACCAGGACACTGCAGGGCTCCGGGCAGGGAATCGCCTCCTTCGATGCTGCTTCCCCGGCCCACACGGGTGTCCGCACGCATCGCCCGCAGAGCGCGTCCCGCGCCTGCGCCTGTCCTTCTTCATCGAGCTCCCCCGCGATGCGGTACCGGCCCCGCTGTCGCGCCACGACGTCCTCGAACGGAGTGACGCGTAGCGTTCCCTCCGCTGCCTGTCGCTGGTGCAGGAGCGCCTGCGGGTAGATCGCGTCGATTGCCGCTTCGGTTAGCGTTTCGGGCAGAAAAACCCGCCAGTTGCCGGGCATCGTCCGTGCCCCGCTGAGCGGGCGATAGCGGCCGCGGTCGTCGGAGCGCACGTGCTCCCGGAGCGCCTCGACCCTGCCGGCCAGTTCGGTTGCGTCCGGTCCCGAGCGTGGCCCCCGGATCTCCACTTGCCCCACCCGAAACGCCACCGCCACCTCGCCGAACGTGAAGTCCCGCCTGGCCGCGATCGCTTCGCTCGCTGCGTCACCCACGCCGCCATTCTAGCGGTCGCTGTGCCGCCCATAGACGCGGGGCGGCAGCCCGTCACATACTGCGCGCGCCGCCACGGAGCGGCAGGAGGACCGGGATGGGGCAGTTCCACCGCCAGCAGGTCGGGAACGCCGAGATCATCGCGCTCCAGGACAGCTGGACGGCGATGCCTCCGTCGGCCTTCTATCCCGACGTTCCCGCCGACGCCTGGGCCGCCTACGGCGAGTTCCTCGACGGCGACGGCAACCTGACGCTCAACCTCGGCGCCTGGCTCGTCGTGAGCGAGGGCAACACGGTCCTCGTCGATACCGGCCTCGGCGGACGCCCCGCGCCCATGCCCCTGAAGGAGGACACGGCGCTGCCGTCCGTCATGGAGGAGGCGGGCGTGAAGCCCGGCGATGTCGACACGGTCGTCTACACCCACCTCCATTTCGACCACACCGGCTGGACCACCACCGACGAGAACAACGCCGCCGTTCCCCTCTTCCCCAACGCCCGCCACGTCGTCCAGCAGACCGAATGGGACTACTGGACCGGCAGCGATGAGCTTCGCGCCGCCGCCCAGTACGACAACGTCCTCGGCCCCATCGAGTCTGCGGGCCTCCTCGACCTCGTCGAGGGCGAGCACGCCGTCACGAGCGAGCTCGTGACCGTCCCCACGCCCGGCCACACCCCCGGACACGTGTCGTTCGTCCTGGCCAGCGGCGGCGAGCGCGCCTACCTCATCGGCGACGCCGCCCACCAGCCCGTGCAGGTGCGCGAGGACGGCTGGTGCGCCGGCGCCGATGTCGACAAGGTCGCCTCGGCGGCCAGCCGCAAGGCGCTCATGGCCCGCATCGAGGAAGAGGGCGCGCTCATCGCGAGCGGCCACTTCCCCTTCCCCGGGCTCGGCCACGCCGTTGCCGGCGACGGCGGCCGCGCCTACCGGCCCCTCGACTGACGCCCATGACGAGTGCGAACGGGGACATCGAAGGCGTCGCCGGGGTCATCATCTGGACGGACCGCTACCCGGAGATGCTCGCCTTCTACCGCGACGTGCTCGGCTTGACGCCCCGCAGCGAGCGGCCCACCTTCGCGAACTTCGAGTGGGACGGTTTCCGCCTCAGCGTCGCCGCCCACGACGAGGTTCACGGTCCCGCCCGTGACCCGCTGCGCATCATGGTCCACTTCGCCGTCCCCGACATCGCTGCCACGCACCGGCGGCTGGTCGACCAGGGCGTCGAGTTCTCACGCCCGCCCGAGCAGGAGCGCTGGGGCGGCTGGGTCGCGACCTTCGCCGACCCCGACGGCAACACACTCCAGCTCCTGCAGATCCCCGATTAGCGGCTCAGACCAGCGGCCAGGGGTAGCTCCGGTGCGGGCCGGGCGTCGGCATCGCGCGCGTCCGCAGGAGCCGGTCGGCGCGACCGAGGAGCGCGCCGATCTCCTCGTTCGAGAGGAGGGCGTTAAACGCTTCGGTTTCCGCTTCGTCCCCCGCGACCGCCGTCGCCACCCGCTCCACATCCGCCAGCCACTCGTCCGAGATGGGTTGCTCCGCCCAGTCCCAGATCACGGTCCGCATCTTGTACTCGCGGTGGAAGCAGAGCCCGTGGTCGATGCCCCAGATGCGGCCCTGCTCGTCCAGCAGGCAGTGCCCGCCCTTGCGATCGGCGTTATTCGCCACGAAATCGAACACCGCCATGCGCTGGAGCTGCGGAACCAGCTCCGGATCGTCCCGCTGCTCGAAGAAGTGCGACGACTGGTCGTGCGCCACGTACAGCTGCAGCGACCCCACCCCCTGCGGTCCATCCCGCACGACCGTCGGCGGCACGAACGACCACCCCAGCAGCTGCGCCAGCTGGTACGCCGCCACCTCCCGCGCGTACAGCGTCCCCGTGGGGAAGTCCCACAGCGGCGTCTCGCCCGACTCGGGCTTGTAGACGGCCGCGATCTCCTGTCCGTCGCCCGCACAGAGCCGCGCCAGGTAGACGTAGTTGCTCGACGACCACAGGAGCTTCAGGTCCTCGAACTCCGCCTCCAGCAGCAGTGCCTCGGCCCCGGCCATGTCGACGGTGCGGGTCATGGCGGGCAGCGTAGCAGAGCGCCCCGCCCGCGGCGGTGCGCTAGACCGTGATCGTGCCTCGCAGGACCGTCACCGCCGTGCCCGCGATCCGCACGGTCGTGGGCGTGTCCCCCTCGCCCTCCACCTCCACCTCAACGTGACCGGGCCGCCCCATGATGTGTCCCTGCTCGACCGTGTACGCGGCCTCGCGCACGAGCCCGTGCCGCCAGAGGTAGGCCGCCATCCCGCCCGTCGCGCTGCCCGTCACCGGGTCTTCCTGGACCCCGGACGACGGGCCGAAGTGCCGCGCGTGCGCCCGGTTCGCCGGGTCGTACGCTTCCGGCGTGAAGACGTGCGTGCTGAAGTAGCCGTCCTTGCCCTCCAGCTCGGCCAGCCGCTGCAGGTTGGGCCGCACCCGCTCCAGCACGGCCAGCGACGCCACCGGGATCATCGCCTGCGGCGTCCCCGTGCTGACCACCTGCGCGGGGAACCCGGCCAGCAGGTCCGAGGGCGCGATGCCGAGCACGTCGGCATACGTCCCCCGGTCCAGCTCGTGCCGGAACTCAGGCGTCGCCTGCGTCATCGCGATGCGCACCCGCCCGTCCTCCCTGCGCGAGAGGTCGACCGGCAACACGCCCACGTTCAGCTCCTGTGTCACGCGCCGCGGCGTGTCTCCGACCTCGATGAGCCCGTCCTCGACGAGCGAGTGCATCGTCGCGATCGTGGGGTGCCCGGCCAGCGGAATCTCCTTCCGTGGCGTGAAGAACCGCACCCGGAAGTCCGCCGCCTCCGAGGGCATGGCGAACGCCGTCTCGCTCAGGTTCAGCTCCCGCGCGATGGTCTGCATCTGCGCGGGCGTGAGCCCCTCCGCGCGGGTCACGACGCCGCAGGGGTTGCCGGCGTACCGCTCGGTGGTGAAGGAGTCGACGATCGCGATCTCGTATTCGGGCATCGCGGCAGCGTAGCATCGGCCCATGTCCATTCAAGAGAACGACCCCCTCGCCGCCCGCGTCGGCGAGCTCCTCCTCGCCCGCGAGGCCCGCGTCACCGTCGCCGAGAGCACGGCCGGCGGACTCATCTCCGCGCGGCTCATCAGCGTCTCCGGCGCCTCGAAGTGGTTCGACCGCGGGCTCGTCGCCTACACCATGCCCTCGAAGCAGGACACGCTCGGCGTCGACCTCGACTTCCTCCGCGAGCACGGCACCGTCAGCCCCGTGGCCGTCGCCGCAATCGCCGAGTCCGTGCTCGCGCGCAGCGCCGCCGACTACGTCATCGCCGAGAGCGGCATGGCTGGGCCCATCCAGGGCCGCACGTCCCGGCCCATCGGCGGCGTCTCCTTCGCCCTCGCCGGTCCCGACGGCACGGTCAGCGAGGAGGCCCACTTCGAGGGCTCGCGCGTCGCCATCATGGAGCAGATCGCCGAGCACGCTTTGGAGATGTTGGTCGCGGCGCTCGATTCTGGCGCCTAACCCTCCGCTGGGAGAAGGTGACCATCCCACCCCCGCGCAGCCAGCGCGAGAATGGAGCCACCCGTGCCCGCACCCGACCTCGACACCATCGTCTCCCTGGCGAAGCGACGCGGCTTCGTCTTCCCCTCCTCCGAGATCTACGGCGGTTTCGCCAACGCCTACGACTACGGCCCCCTCGGCGTCGAGCTGAAACGCAACATCCGCGACGCCTGGTGGCGCGCCATGGTGCGCGAGCGCGACGACGTCGTCGGCATCGACGCGGCCATGATGACCAACCCCCGCGTCTGGGTCGCCAGCGGCCATACCGAGACGTTCAACGACCCCCTGGTCGACTGCAAGGAGTGCCGTCAGCGCTTCCGCCCCGACCACATCGAGGAGGGCCAGTACGGCGAGGTCGAGCGCGACGCCGAGGGGAACTTCCGCTGCCCCAGCTGCGGCGGTGAGCTGACCGAGCCCCGCCTTTTCAACCTCATGTTCAGCACCCAGGTCGGCACCGTCGTCGACGAGGGCTCCATCGCCTACCTGCCACCCGAGACCGCCCAGGGCATGTTCGTGAACTTCGAGAACGTGCGCAGCTCCATGCGCCGCAAGCTGCCCTTCGGCATCGCCCAGACCCGCGTCAGCTTCCGCAACGAGATCACGCCCGGCCGCTTCATTTTCCGCACCCTCGAGTTCGAGCAGATGGAGATGGAGTTCTTCTGCCCCCCGGCCGACGCCGCGGAGTGGCACCGCTACTGGATCGACGAGCGCCAGCGCTGGTACGCCGAGACTATCGGCATCGACCCCGCCCGCATGCGCATCCGCGACCATGATCCCGAGGAGCTCTCGCACTACAGCGCCGGCACCAGCGACATCGAGTACGAGTTTCCCTGGGGCTGGGGCGAGCTCGAAGGCATCGCCAACCGCACCGACTTCGACCTGAAGGCGCACAGCGAGCACAGCGGCCAGGACCTGACCTACTTCGACGAGGAGACGCGCGAGCGCTTCACGCCCTACGTCATCGAGCCCGCCGCCGGCCTTACCCGAACCCTTGCGGTCGCGTTGCTCGAGGCCTACACGGTCGAGCCCGACGAGAAGGGTGACGAGCGCGTCCTGCTGAAGCTGCCCGCCGCCATCGCCCCCATCAAGGTGGCCGTGCTGCCCCTCTCCAAGAAGGCCACGCTCACGCCCACCGCGAAGCGCGTCCACGCCCTCATCCGCTCGCACTGGATGACCCAGTACGACGAGACGCAGTCCATCGGCCGCCGCTACCGCCGCCAGGACGAGATCGGCACGCCCCTCTGCGTCACCGTCGATTTCGATACGCTCGAGGACGAGGCCGTCACCATCCGCGAGCGCGACTCGCAGGAGCAGGTGCGCGTCCCCATCGCCGGCCTCGTCGACGCCCTGCGCGAGCGCCTCCCCGGCGTGCGCTAGGACGGCAGGGGCGCCCCCAGGAGTTCAGGAATGAAGAGCGATGCGGAGACCGTCGACGAGTACCTCGCAAGCCTGCCCGACGATCGCCGGGAGGCCATAAGCGCGCTCCGTCGCGTGGTGCTGGAGCACCTGCCTGACGGCTACGAGGAGTGCATGTCCTTCGGGATGATCGCCTGGGTCGTGCCCCTCAGCCGCTACCCGGACACGTACAACAAGCAGCCTCTGGCGCTGGCCTCGCTGGCCTCCCAGAAGCGCCACCTGGCCCTCTACCTGAACAACGTCTACAGCGACGAGGACACGCGCGAGTGGTTCACGTCCGCCTACGCCGCGAGCGGCAAGCGGCTGGACATGGGGAAGTCGTGCGTGCGCTTCAGGCGCCTGGACGACCTGCCGCTCGACGTGATCGGCCAGGCCATCGCCCGCACGGGCGTCGACGACTACCTCGCGCTCTACGAGGCCGCCCGCCGCAAGACGAAGCGCGGCCGCTAGCTCGCCGCGAACTCCCGGCAGGCGATCGCGCGACCGAGGTCGTCGATCGACTCGCGCAGCATGCGCTGCAGGACCGCCTGCTCCTCCGGCGTCTCGTTGAGGAGCGCCTGCGCCCGGTCGAGCGTGTCCTGCTCGACGCGGTAGCCCGGGAAGAGGCCGCCGTAGAACACCGTCGCGAGCTCGCGGTCGCGCTCCACGAAGATGTCCCCGACGTGCTCGAAGAACGCGTCGACGTACGGCGCCAGCAGATCCGCCTGGTGCGTCCAATTGAAGCCGCTCATGGCAGCCCGGTTCAGGTAGAGCGAGCCGTACCCCTCCTCGCAGAAGCGCTCCCATGCCTCAGCCTTCACGTCTGCCGAGGGGAAGGCGGTCTCGCAGCGGAGCTGCGCCCGCTGGCCGCGGTCGGAGGAATCGCGCTCGGCCTCTGCCGCCACTCGCTCTGCCCCTCCGGGCAGTCCGAAGGCGACGTGCCGCGCGGCCACGCCCCAGCGCATGTCCTGATCGAGCTCGAAGCCTTCGACGACCTCGCCTCCGTCCGCCAGCCGCCCCACGTAGGCGAGGTCGTCCGCGTTCACCGCGAGGCCGACGAGCGCCCGCCCCCAGATGATGCGCGTGTCGTTGTCCGCGGCGGCCAGCAGCCCCTCCCGCGCTGTCTCGAAGAGCAGATGCGCTTCGGCGTCCCGTTGCTCCGCGGGCACGTACCGGCTCTGTGAGCTGGCCGCGTGCCCGAGCACCGAGTCGACCAGCTCGATGTTCTGCTCGAACCCGATCTTCTCCCGCACGATCGCGAGGAAGTCGGTCGACTTGAGCTGCTGGTCGCGCACCATGCTCCAGAGCGTTGACCAGAGCTGCTGCCGCAGCAGGTCGTCGTCGACGCGCTCGATGTTCTCCCGCGCCCAGCCCACCGACTCGTCGTCGAGCGCGATCTTGGCGTAGGCGTGGTCGTTGAAGTTCGGGTACACGAGCGCCGGCCTCGGTTGGCCTCGCGCCGCCTCGATCTCCGTGCGCTCTGCCTCCAGCACCGCCGGAATCGACTCGATGGCGGTCGCGGCTCCGTCGTCCGTGAGCAGCCCGGTCTCGAGCGTGTGGGGCCGGATGGTGGGGTAGTCGGCTGGAGCGGTCTGGCTCAGCTCGAGCCGCGTCACGCGCTCGCCGTCGCTCTCCCAGTCCGCCCGGATCGTGTTCAGGGAGGACGTCTCCAGCCACAGCCGCGACCACTCGCCCAGCTCGCGCCCGCTCCCCTCCTCCAGCGCCCCGAGGAAGTCGTGCAGCGAGGCGTTGCCGTAGTCGTACGTCCGGAAGTAGTGCCGCATGCCCTCGCGGAACCCTTCGATGCCGATCGTCGCAACGAGCTGCTTCAGCACCGAGGCGCCTTTTCCGTAGGTGATTCCGTCGAAGTTCAGGAACGTCTCGTCGGTGTCGCGCACCGTCCCCGCGATCGGGTGGGTCGTGATGAGCTGGTCCTGCCGGTAGGCCCAGTTCTTGATGCCGTTGTTGAAGTCCTGCCACCCCGACTGGAAGCGCGTCGCCCCTTCCATCGCCAGGTACGACATGTACGTGGCGAAACTCTCGTTCAGCCAGAGATCGTTCCACCACTTCATCGTCACGAGGTTCCCGAACCACATGTGCGCCATCTCGTGCAGGATCACCTCCGCCCGGCGGCGGCGCTGGTTCTCGGTCGGGGGATCGCGGTACACCATCGACTCGTTGAAGGTGACCGCCCCCACGTTCTCCATCGCCCCGTGGTTGAACTCGGGCACGAAGATCTGGTCGTACTTCCCGAACGCGTAGGCGTAGTCGAAGAACTCGCCGAAGAAATCGAGCCCCTGGCGCGTGATCGTGAACAGCTCGTCCGTGTCCAGGTACTGCGCCATCGACTTGCGGCAGAGCAGCCCCAGCGGGATCCCCGCGTGTTCGTCCGTGGCGACGTGGTACGGCCCCGCGATCAACGCGAACAGGTAGGTGCTGAACGGGGGCGTTTCCGCGTACTCGTGCCGGATGCGCCCGTCCGCCAGCGTCTCCGCCGAGACCTCCTGCGAGTTCGCGGTCAGCGTCCACTCCGCCGGCGCCGTCACCGTGAGCCGGTAGCGCGCCTTGATGTCGGGCTGGTCGAAGCAGGGGAACAGCCGGTGCGCGTCGAACGGCTCGAAGTTCGTGTACAGGTACTCCTCGCCGTCCTCGGGGTCGACGAACTGGTGCAGCCCGTCGCCGCCGTGGTCGTAGTCGTTCTCGTACTCGATGCGCAGCGTGTTCGAGCCCGCCAGCGCAGCGCCGGGCAGCGTCAGCTCGCGCCCCCGCCACTCGAAGTCGACCGCCTCGCCGTTCAGCTCCAGCAGGTCGATGCGCTTCCCCCGGAAGTTCAGCATCAGGTCGTCGCTGCCGCTCTGGTCGAACGTGATCGTGACGGCGCCGCCGTAGGTGGGGGCGCCCTTGGTCAGGTCGAGCGAGAGCTCGTAGTGGCAGTTGGAGACGCGCTCCGCCCTCGCCGTGGCGTCGGTCTCGGTGAGGATGTCTCGTTCCTGGGTGAGGACAGGCTCGGTCACGGGGTTCCTCGCTTCTCTGCGTCTGGGAAGGTGGCCCGCAAAGGCTACCGCCCCTCGCTCTCAGCGTCAGGCCGCCCGCTCCTGTCCCGCGTTCGTGACGCGGGGTACAATCGCCCAAGCTCAGCCCGAGGTGTCCCGCTTCCATGCCCACCAGTGACGTTGTCGAGGCGCTCGTCACCGCCATCAACTACGACCGCTTCGAAGACATCCAGGCGCTGCACGCCCCGGGTGTCGTATTCCACTCGTTCCGCAGCCCCATGCTGCGTGACAGCGTCGCCGTCCGCGACTTCCACCACGAGCTGCTCGAGCGCTACGCCGACTGCACCTACACGGAAGTCGAGGCCGTCGAGGACGGCGGCGCCGTTTCCGTCCGCGCCACCATCGAGGCCAAGGGCTACGACTGGCGCGCCTTCCAGCAGCGCGTGCTCGACATCAGCCGCGTCGAGGACGACCTCATCGTCGACCGCCGCCTCTACGGCATGATGCGCGACATCGAGCTCGACAAGCCCGCGCTCGCCGCGGTGGACACCGCCAATGCCTTCCGTGGCGGCTCCGCCCGCTCCACGCGCAGGCTCGTGCGCGGCCTCTACGAGAAGCTCATCGCCGCTCAGCGCGACGAGGTGGCCGACTCCCTCGACGAGAAGGTCACCCTCATCGACTCCGTCTACGGCATCGTGTCCGGGGTCGACGCAGTGCTCGACCTGCTCGAAGCGACCCCGCGCCCTGCCTTCGGCTACCCCCGCCTCACGGCCGTGGTCGCCGGCGAGAAGGACGCGGCCGTCGAGATCGCGATCGATCCCGCCCGCCCCCGCATTGCCGACTGGGTGCGGGTCGTCGAGGGCAAGGTACAGGTCATCGAGCGGCACTGGATGCTGCGCGAGATCGGCATCAACCCCTTCGTCGAATACGCTCGCGACCGGCACCACCGCCAGGTGATCCTGCCGAAATAAACCACCCAGCCGCCGCGCCCGCTGCTGCGGCCCAGCATCACAAGGAGTGCCCGCATGGCCACGATGTACTACGACGACGACGCCGATCTGGGGCTGCTGAAGGACCGCAAGATCGCGGTCATCGGTTTCGGCTCCCAGGGTCACGCCCACGCCCTCAACCTCCACGACTCCGGACTCGACGTGCGCGTCGGCCTCTACCCGGGGTCGCGCTCCTGGAGCTCGGTCGAGGAGTCGGGCCTGCGCGTCGGCACCGTCGAGGACGTGTCCCGCGAGGCCGACGTGATCATGGTGCTCATCCCCGACCACCTCCAGCGCGACGTCTATGAGAAAGCCATCGAGCCCGGCCTGGCCGAGGGCAAGATGCTGATGTTCGCCCACGGCTTCAACATCCACTTCCAGCAGATCGACCCGCCCGACTTCGTCGACGTCACGATGGTCGCCCCCAAGGGCCCCGGCCACCTCGTGCGCCGCGTCTACACCGAAGGCGGCGGCGTTCCCTGCCTGCTGGCCGTGCACCAGGACGCCAGCGAGGTCGCCTCGCAGCTCGCGCTCGCCTACGCCAAGGGCATCGGCGGCACGCGCGGCGGCGTCCTCGAGACGACTTTCCTCGAGGAGACCGAGACCGACCTCTTCGGCGAGCAGGTCATCCTCTGCGGCGGCCTCTCCGCGCTCATCAAGGCTTCCTTCGAGACGCTCGTCGAGGCCGGCTACCAGCCCGAGAGCGCCTTCTTCGAGACGATGCACGAGCTCAAGCTGATCGTGGACCTTATCTACGAAGGCGGCCTCGCGCGCATGCGCTACTCCGTCAGCGACACCGCCGAGTACGGCGACTACAGCCGCGGTCCCCGCATCATCACCGACGAGACCCGCGCCGAAATGAAGCGCATCCTCGAGGAGATTCAGACCGGTCAGTTCGCCAAGGAGTTCATCCTGGAGAACATGTCGGGCCGCTCAAGCTTCCTCGCCATGCGCCGTCGCGACGCCAACCACCAGGTGGAGCACGTCGGCGCCGAGATGCGCGGCATGATGTCCTGGCTCAACGAGGGCAACTAGCCCGGACGGCTGCGGTTCCACGAAGAAGGGGTGGCCTCAAGGCCACCCCTTCGTTTTGGTTCGCGGAGCCCCGCGCTAGACGCGGTGGCACCAGACCCAGTGTTCCTTGCCGCCGGTGCCGACGTTGCGCCACTCGGGTATTTCCTCGCGGCACTGGTCGACGGCGATCGGGCAGCGCGTGTTGAACACGCAGCCCGGCGGCGGCGCCAGGGGGCTGGGCACGTCGCCAAGGAGGATGATGCGCTCCCGTTCGCGTTCCACCTCGGGGTCCGGAATCGGAACCGCCGAGAGCAGCGCCTTCGTGTAGGGATGCAGCGGGTCGTCGAAGATCGTATCGCGGTCGGTCAGCTCCATGATGTGCCCGAGGTACATCACGGCCACGCGGTCGCTGATGTGGCGCACCACCGAGAGGTCGTGCGCGATGAACAGGTACGTGAGGTTGAACTCCTCCTGCAGGTCCTGCAGGAGGTTGATGATCTGCGCCTGGATCGACACGTCGAGCGCCGAGACGGGCTCGTCGCAGACGATGAACTCCGGCTCGACCGCGAGCGCGCGGGCGATGCCGATGCGCTGCCGCTGGCCGCCCGAGAACTCGTGCGGGTAGCGGCTGGCGAAGTACGGGTTCAGGCCCACCGTCTGCAGCAGGCTGTGAACGCGATCGCGCTTCTCCTGACCACGAGCGAGGTTGTGGATCGTGATCGGCTCCGAGACGATCGACCCGACCGACATACGCGGGTTCAGGCTCGCGTACGGGTCCTGGAAGATCATCTGCATCCGGCGCCGGTAGTTCCGCAGGGAACGGCCCCGCACTTGCGTCAGGTCCGTCCCCCCGAAGTTCACCGAGCCGGCTGTCGGGCGGTTCAGCTGGAGGATGGCCTTGCCGGTCGTGCTCTTGCCGCAGCCGGACTCGCCCACGAGCCCGAGCGTCTCGCCGCGCTTCACGTTGAAGGTAACGCCGTCGACGGCCTTCACGTCTGCCACGCGGCGCTGGAAGATCAGTCCCGCGGTAACGGGGAAGTAGACCTCAAGGTCTTCGACCGAGAGCAGGGCATCTCCTGCGCCGTTGCTCATCGTCGCTTCTTCGACAGTGCTAGCTTGTTGCGACAACTGGCCTCTCCCTTCCGACGGTCTCCCACTCCCAGCAGGCGGCCTGGTGCTCGCCCTCGACCTGGACGGTGTCCGGGTACTGCGAGAGGCACTGGTCGGTGCGCCAGTCGCAGCGTGGGTAGAAGCTGCAGCCTTCCGGCAGGTGCGCCAGGTCCGGCGGCAGCCCCTCAATGGGAATCAGTTTCTCCTGCCGGTGCTCGTCGAGCCGCGGCACTGAGTTCAGCAGCCCCACGGTGTAGGGGTGTTTCGGATTCGCGTACAGCTCGCCCGCATCCGCCCGCTCGATGACCTTGCCCGCATACATCACGTTCACCCGGTCGGCGTAGCGTGCGACCACGCCCAGGTTGTGCGTGATGATGATGACCGCGGTCCCGAACTCGCGGCTGAGCCGCGCCATGACCTCGAGGATCTGGGCCTGGATCGTCACGTCCAGCGCCGTGGTGGGCTCATCCGCCAGCAGGATCTTCGGGTTGCAGCTCATCGCCATCGCGATCATCACGCGCTGGCGCATACCCCCCGAGAACTGGTGCGGGTAGTCGTCGATGCGGCTGCGGGCGGCGGGAATACCCACCAGCTCCAGCAACTCGACGGCCCGCTCCCGGGCGGCCCGGCCACGAAGATCCTGGTGCAACTCCAGCGACTCCGTGATCTGCCGCCCGATCGTGAGCACGGGATTGAGCGATGTCATCGGCTCCTGGAACACCATTGCGATGTCGTTGCCGCGAATGCGCCGCATCTCGTTCTCGTCGAGCTTCAGCAGATCACGTCCCTGGAACATGATCTCGCCGGAGACGATCTTGCCCGGGGGCGAAGGGATCAGGCGGAGGATGGAAAGCGCCGAGACGCTCTTCCCGCAGCCCGACTCACCCACAAGCCCCAGCGTCTCGCCTTCCTCCACTGAGTAGGACGTGCCGTCAACTGCTTTGACGACGCCCTCCTGCGTGTAGAAGTACGTCCGAAGGTCATTTACCTCAAGAAGCGCCATGACGCCCCCTTTCGCCTGACTCGGATTTGCCTGCCCCACCCATTGACGAGAAACGGGCTCCCCATGCGGCCATGGGGAAGAGGAGATTCGAACTCCTACGCCTTGCGGCACATGATCCTAAATCATGCTCGTCTGCCAATTCCGACACTTCCCCGGCCCGAACCGGTTGGCGAACCATCCGGCGAGACCTTTCCGAAAGTGGTGAGCCGCGAAGGACTCGAACCTTCAACCTAGTGATTAAGAGTCACTTGCTCTGCCAATTGAGCTAGCGGCCCCAAGGTCGCGCGGAGTATACCCAAGCGCCTTCCCGCCCGACAACAACTCCGAAACGTTTTGGAAACCTCCGACCCCGGTCAGACGGCGCCGCGCAGCAGCTCGATCACCTCGTCCACCGCCGCAACGCGCCAGTTGGCCCAGGTCTCGCTCGTTCGCTGCCACTCCAAATAGCGCTCACGCCCTTCCGCCCGCGCCTGCTGGATCTCTTCCTCGCTCGGCTCGTGCCCCAGACGCTGCGCGATCGCCTCCGGGCGCATGTCCCCCAGCACCGACTGCAGCTCGCCCATCTGCTCGTTCGCCAGCACCGGCCGCTCGATGAAGTGTCCCAGCTCGCCGTGCTCGGCGTTGTAGAAGATGTACACGGGGATGGACTCGAACTCCCCGTCCTTCAGGTACTCCGCAATCATGTCCTTGTTCAGGTCACGCTCGAAGATGCGTACCTCGATCCCCATCGCCTCCGCGATGCGCACCCCCACCGGCATGCCCCGGTAGACATCCGGGCACCAGTCCTCGCCGATGATGACCATGTGATCCGGCCCGTTCGGCTGCGCGGCCAGGTCGCTCAGCGCGGCCTGCTGCTCCCCGCTGATCGCGAGGCCCCCGTAGTTGTCGTCGAACTGTTCCCGGTTGCGGATGCCCGACTCGATGTACTCCTGGTAGGTTTTGCCCTTCGCAAAACGCTCGCGCGTGATGACGGATTCCGTTGCCTGAGCCACTGCGCCCTCCCGGGTCGTGTTTGTCGTTAAGTCAGCCTATCGGCGGCGCGCTGGCGCTACAACTCGCCCCGCTCGGACGCCTTCGCCCGCTCCCACAGCTCGTCGCGCGCGTCCATGTCCATCTCGTTCAGGTCGAGCGACTCTTCCGCTGCCAGGCGCTCCACCAGCCCGAAGCGGCGGCGGAACTTCCCGTTCGCCCGCCGCAGCGCCTGCTCGCCGTCGACGCCCATCGTCGCCGCGATGTGCGCGATCACGAAGAGCACGTCGCCGAACTCCTCCTCGCGGTCCTTCTCCGTCTCCGCCAGGGCCAGCTCGGCGATCTCCTCCGACAGCTTCTCCAGCGGGCCGTGGATGTCGGGCCAGTCGAACCCGGCCCGGCGCGCCCGCCCCTGGATCGTCTGCGACTCCGCCAGCGCGGGCAGCGTCGACGGCACCCCTTCGAGGCGGGACCTGTCGGGCCGCTCCTTCTGCTTCAGGACTTCCCAGCTCTCGCGCACGTCCTCCGCCGTCTCCGCCGCGGCGTCGGCGAACACGTGCGGGTGTCGCGCCACCAGCTTCGCGGCGATGCGCGAATAGACATCCCCGAACTCGAACTCCCCCAGCCGTTCCGCTACCGCCGAGTGCATGAGCACCTGCAGGAGCACGTCCCCCAGCTCTTCCGCGATCGCCTCCGCCTCCCCGGAGTCGATGGCCTCGAGCAGCTCGTAGGCCTCCTCCAGCAGGTGCGGCCGTAGCGACTCGTGCGTCTGTTCCCGGTCCCAGGGACACCCCTCGGGGCCGTGGAGGCGTCGGATGATCGCCTCCAGCGCCTCGAACTGGCGCAGGTCGTCAGGGATGCGGGCCGGCTCCGTGTCGGTTGCCATGGGCGCAGTCTACGCGGAGCCGTTTTCCGGCCCGGCGGACTGGCGGTAGGACACAGCGCGTTCGCGTTGGACAATTGGATGCATGAGCGAGGAACAGCGCACCTGGGGCGGTCGCTTCGAAGGGTCGATGGACGACCTCACGCGCGACTACACCGCCGGCGTCGACCGTGACCTCTACGAGCACGACATCGCCGGCTCGGTCGCGCACGCCCGCATGCTGGGCGCCACCGGCATCATCCCCGAGAGCGAGGCTGCGGCGATTGTGGCCGGCCTCGCTGCCGTGCTCGAACGCTTCCGCGCCGGCGAGGTCGAGTGGCGTCCCGAGCTTGAGGACATCCACACCCACGTCGAGGCCCTGCTCCGCGACCAGATCGGAACTGCCGCGGGGCGGCTGCACACCGCTCGCTCCCGCAATGACCAGGTGTCGCTCCTGAATCGCATGCTCGTGCGCGAGCAGTGCGACCTCGCCGCCGCCGCCGCCGAGGCGCTCATCGAGGCGCTCTGCGATCTCGCGCTGACCCATGCCGCTGACCCCATGCCCGGCTACACCCACCTCCAGCGCGCCCAGCCGGTCACCCTCGGCCACCACCTGCTCGCCTACGGTGAGATGCTGCTGCGCGACCGTGACCGCTTCCGCGACTGCCGCGCCCGCGCCAACGTGCTCCCGCTCGGATCCGGGGCCCTCGCCGGCTCCCCCTACCCCCTCGACCGCGAGATGGTCGCCCGCGAGCTCGGCTTCGACAGCGTCTCGCGCAACAGCCTCGACGCCGTCGCCGACCGGGACTACGCCATCGAGTTCCTTTCGTCATGCGCCATCGCGCAGGCCCACCTCTCGCGCCTCGCGGAGGAGATCGTGATCTGGTCGAGCGCCGAGTTCGCCTTCGTGCGGTTGCCGGACGCGTTCGCCACCGGGTCGAGCATGATGCCGCAGAAGAAGAACGCCGATGTCGCCGAGCTGGCCCGTGGCCGCTCCGGCCGCGTCTTCGGCGAGCTGGTGAACCTGTTGACCAACCTCAAGGGCCAGCCGCTCGCCTACAACCGCGACCTGCAGGAGGACAAGGCCGCAATCCTCAACGCCGCCGCCGTCGTCATCCCCAGCCTGCGCATCTTTTCCGCCATGGTGCCTGCCCTCGAGTTTGACCTGGAGCGCATGCGGGACGCCGCCTCCGGCGGCTTCTCCCTCGCCACGGATGTCGCCGACTACCTCGTGCGGAAGGGCATGCCCTTCCGCGAGGCCCACGCGGTCACCGGCGGCCTCGTGCGCGAGGCGGAGGGGCGCGACTGCGAGCTCCACGAGCTCCCGTTCGAGCGCTACACCTCCGTCAGCAACCTCTTCGAGCCCGACGTCCTCGACATCGATGTCGACTCCGCCCTCGCCGCCCGCGACGCTGTCGGAGGCACCGCCCCCGCCCGCGTCCGCGAGGCCGCCGAAGCCTTGCGGAGCGAGGTCGGCTCCTAGTCCAGCTGCGCGACCAGCCCCTTCGTCGCCTCAGCCGCCGCCACGACCCGTGCGCGCTCCTCGTCGGAGAGCTCCAGCTCGAAGGTGCGCTGGATGCCGCCCTCGCCGAGCTGGACCACCGTTCCTGAGAACACGCCCTCGATGCCATACTCGCCCTGGTGCAGGGTTGAACAGGGCATCAGGCGCCGCTGGTCGAGCAGGATCGCCGTGACCATCGCGATCGTCCCCGCCGAGGGGGCATAGAAGGCGCTGCCGACCCGCATCAGCTCCGCGATCTCGGCCCCGCCCCGCATCGTGCGCGCCACTACCTCGTCGACCTTGTCCGCCGGGAGCAGTTGCGTCAGGGGGACGCCGCCGACGCGCGTCTGCGAGACGACCGGAACCATCGTTGTGTCCGTGTGGCCGCCGATCACGTAGCCGTGAACATCCTGCGGCGAGACACCGCACGCGTCCGCGACGAAGTGGCGGTAGCGCGCACTGTCGAGAGCGCCGCCCTGGCCGATGACCCGCTCGCGGGGGAAGCCGCTCGCCTCGAGGGCGACGTGGCACATGGCGTCCATCGGGTTCGAGAAGATGACGAGCACCGCGTCCGGCGAAGCCTTCGCCGCATCGGCGACCTTGGCCCGCACGATGGCGGCGTTGCTGTTCAGCAGCTCTTCGCGGCTCATGCCCGGCTTCCGCGGGGCGCCCGCGGTCACGATCACGACGTCCGAACTGGCCGTTTCGTCCCAGCCGTCGGTGGCGCTGATGGAGGCGCTGAATCCGCTCCAGGCGGCCGCCTGCGACTCGTCCAGCGCCTTGCCGAAGTGCATGGTGCCGGCGAACTGCGGATCGTCCTGCAGAACGACGTCGCAGATGTCGCGTTCAATGAGCCGCTGCGCCATGGCGCCGCCCGTCATGCCGGCGCCAACGATCGTGACCTTTTTCCGTGCCATCGTGTTCCTCTTGGGGGTGCAATGTGGTGCCGCGAGACTAGCACGGGCCTCCTCTAGGGACCGCCGCCGCCCTCCTGCAAGCTCGCAGCGCGGGCAGCCCATACACTGAGGCTGTGGATCAGTCCCGCATCCGCAACTTCTGCATCATTGCCCACATAGACCACGGCAAGTCGACGCTCGCCGATCGCTTCCTGGAGGTGACGGGGACGGTCGCCGTGCGCGCCATGGCCGACCAGGTGCTCGACACCATGGACCTCGAGCGCGAACGCGGCATCACCATCAAGGCCGCCGCCGCGCGTATGACCTACCGCGGGAGCGATGGCGAGGAGTATCAGTACAACCTGATCGACACGCCCGGCCACGTCGACTTCACCTACGAGGTCTCGCGCTCCCTGGCTGCCTGCGAGGGCGCCATACTCGTGGTCGATGCCTCCCAGGGCATCGAGGCGCAGACCCTCGCGAACGTCTACCTCGCACTCGATCAGGGCCTCACCCTCATCCCCGTCATCAACAAGATCGACCTGCCCCACGCGGAAACCGAGCGCGTCGCCCACGAGCTCGAACGCGTCGTCGGCTTCTCCGGGGACGAGATCGTCCTCGCCAGCGCCAAGGAGGGCAGCGGCATCGCCGAGATCCTCGAGGCCGTCCGCGAGCGCATCCCGCCTCCAGAGGGCGAGCCCTCTGGCAACGTGAAGGCGCTTATCTTCGACTCCAAGTACGACGCCTATAAGGGTGTGGTCGCGCACGTGCGCGTTGTCGATGGTGGGATGCACGGTCGCGATGACCTGCGCCTGATGCAGACCGGCAAGACCTTCGAGCCGCTCGAGTTCGGCATCTTCTCGCCGGCGATGCAGCCGCTCGAAGGGCTGGCCGCGGGCGAAGTCGGCTACATCGCGACCGGCCTCAAGGAGGTCGCCGACTGTCGCGTGGGCGATACCGTCACGCTCGCCGAGACGCCCGCCGCCGACCCCCTCCCCGGCTACCGCCAGGCCAAGCCCATGGTCTTCGCCGGCATCTACCCCACCGACTCCGACCAGTACCAGGAGCTGCGCGAGGCGCTCGAGCGTCTCGCGTTGAACGACGCCTCGCTCGTCTACGAGCCGGAGTCGTCGGCGGCGCTCGGCTTCGGCTTCCGCTGCGGCTTCCTCGGCCTGCTGCACCTCGAGATCGTCGTCGAGCGCCTCGAGCGCGAGTACGACCTCGGCCTGCTCACGACCGCCCCCAGCGTCGAGTACGAGGTCGAGTTGCGCTCCGGCGAGGTCGTCGCCATCGAGAACCCCTCCCTCCTCCCCAACCCCTCGCACATCGAGGAGATCCGCGAACCCTGGGCGACCATCGATGTCGTCACCCCCAGCCGCCACATCGGCCAGGTGATGGACCTCGTGACGAGCCGGCGCGGGCAGTTCCTGCGGATGGAGTACCTCGAACCGGAGAGCGACCTCGCCCCCGGCGAGGCGCGCGTGCTCCTCGCCTACGAGATCCCCATGGCCGAGATACTCGTCGACTTTTACGACACCCTGAAAGGCTCCACGAGCGGCTACGCCAGCCTCGACTACCAGCCCGCGGGCTATCGCGCCGCCGCGCTGGTCAAGGTCGACGTGCTCGTCAATGGCCAGGTCGTCGACGCGCTCTCCATCATCACGCACCGCGAGAACGCTTCCGGCGAGGGCCGCTCGCTCGTGCTGAAGCTGCGCAGTCTCATCCCTCGCCAGATGTTCGATGTGCCCCTGCAGGCCGCGATCGGTGGCCGTATCATTGCCCGCGAAACCGTGCGCGCGCTGCGCAAGAACGTCCTCGCCAAGTGCTACGGTGGCGACATAACGCGAAAGCGGAAGCTGCTTGAGCGGCAGGCCGAGGGCAAGAAGCGCATGAAGCGCGTCGGCAACGTGGAAATTCCGCAGGAAGCCTTCATGGCCGTCCTGCAGCTACGCGAGGACTAGGAGCGAAAGATGATCAAGGCATTCGTGCTCATCGTGGTGGACCCCGCCGAGACCCAGAGCGTGTTCGACTCCCTCCAGGGAGTGGACGGCATCGCCGAGGTCTACCAGGTGATGGGGCCCTACGACATCGTGGCGGTCATCGAGGCGCCCAGCATCACGCAGGTGCCCGCCCTCATCAGCCAGCACATCCGCGTGGTCGAGGGCATCGAGAGCACGACCACCTGCGTCACCTTCCCCGACTCCTAGCCAGCCGGCGCCCCTCGCTACCGTACGTTCCCTGTCGTACAATGCCTCCCGTACGGATCCTTCCGTACCGGAGCGAGCATGTCGGCGCGCCTTGAAGTACGGCTGGACGACGAGCGGAAAGAGCGGCTGGACATGCTCGTCGAGACGGCGGGCTCTCCCACCTCCGAGGTGGTCCGCTGCCTGATCGACGACGCCTGGGAAGCCATGATGCTGGAGCGCCGGAAGGCCGCGGTTGAGCGGCTGATCGCGCTGAACGTCGAGGACGTTCCCGACCCGGATATCCTCTCGCGCCAGCTTGCGGAGGCGCATGCGCCCTGTGGCTTCACTGATTGACGCCAATGTCCCCATCTACGCTGCAGGTGAGGACCACCCCTACAAGGCGCCCTGCTCCCGCATCCTGTTAACGGTGTCGGCGCATCCGCGCGCTTTCATCACCGACGTCGAGGTCTTACAAGAGGTTATGCATCACTACATCCGTTCGCGACGGTGGATGCGGGGAGGGAGGGAAGCCCTTCAGGAGTTTGCGGAGTTGATGCGGGGACGCACAGAGCCCGTCTATTCCGGCGATGTCGATATGGCAATCTCACTAGCCGACCGGCATCAGGGGATCGCCTCGCGCGACTACCTCCACGCGGCCGTCATGCGGCGCCTGGGCGTCGAGCGCATCATCTCCGCCGACCGCGACTTCGACCGCCTGCCGGGGATCACCCGCCTCGACCCGTCCGCCGTGGACGAGTGGGAAGGCTCGGTCTTGAGCGTGAACGGAGGCCCGACCGACCCCTAGAGACGCCTAGAAGATGCTGGCGTCGCTCTCCTCTTCCGCTTCGCCGACGGCCTGCTCGGTCGTGACCAGGCCATTGCCGAAGAGGATGCGCCGGCCCGCCGCCTCGAAGGGCGTGGCGCCCTCGGCGTCCGTCCCCAGCGCGCGCTGCACGAGTGCGAAGAGCGTCTCGCCGGTGACGAGCGCGTACCCGTAGTTCTCGCAAGCGATGCGAAGGGCGTCGGTGAACTGACCGCGTCGCGCCGACGGCGTGATGTTGCGCTTGCCGTTCGCCACGATGATGCCCCGGAGCTGTTCGCCCTCGTCCAGCAGGTGGCGCTCCAGGCGGCGCTGCAGGCGCACGTAGGGCCACTCCGCAACGTCTTCGCGCGAGCTCTCGACTTCCACGAGAGCGGTGTGCTCCCCTTCCGTGACCGCAAGGCCGTTGTCGGTGTCCGTCGCGTGCAGTCCCAGGAGCGCCAGCGCTTCCTCCACCGCGGCCGCGAAAGAGGGGCCGGTCGCCCACAGCAGGCGGCGGTGGGCGGTCAGCGCGTTGAGGCGCTCCCGCACGGCTGCCGCCCTCGAGGCGGCCGCCGACTCGGCTTCCGCCGCTTCCTCCAGCTCCGCCTCGATCTGCTCCGAGCCGGGAAGGGCGTGGGTGCGCGTCCACCCCGGCGCGTCCTCTGCCACCGCGCCGGAGGCCACCTCCGTCATCGCGTCCACAAGCGACTGGGCGAGCTTGGTGCGCGCGGTGCCTGTCACGGTGGCGAACGTGGGCGTCACCACGATGCGCCCGGCGAGCACCGGGAATTCGGCGGCGATGGGCATGTTCGAGCCGCCCGTGGCGATGATGTGCCCCTCATGGCCCCTCGTGCCGATGGCCGGGTCCAGCACGGCCCGGTAGGAGAGGTGGCGGCGGTGTTCGCGCAGCACCGGGCTGAGCGCGTGGCGGTCGTCGGCGATGCGGATGGTCTTCCCTTCCCCCGCCCGGATGTGGGGTGGGTTCCAGCTCCCGCCCCTGGGCGCCGGCAGCCAGCTGTAGCGATCGAACCCTTCGAAGCCGACCACCCCGGGCAACACCGCGTTCGGGCGCCCGATAACGAAGAATGTGCCGCCCTGTTCCAGGAAGCGCCTGGCTTCCTCGGTGCGCCTCGTGAGCTGGTCGGCGGCGGAGACCTGCGTGGCCGTCGTCGCCCCGTTCACCACCGGACGCCCGTCCTGCGCGTTGAAAGGGCGCTCTCCTTCGAGCAGCTGCTGCACAGCCGTCGTGATCGCCTCCGGGTCGATGAACACCGCATCGTAGTCGGTGAAGCTCGGGGCGTTCAGGATCGTGTGGTTGTCCACGATCTGGTTCGGCAGGGAGTACCCGATCGTCAGGATGCGCATGGCTACTGCTCCGTTCGCATGAGGGCGGTGAGGTGGGCGAGGAGGTCCGCGCGGATCTCCTCGCGGTCGATGGCGGCGGCGACCGCGGCGGCGATTGCCCCCGCGGGACGGCCGGCGTCGAAGCGGCGGCCGTCGAAGCGGCAGGCGCACACGGGCTCGCCTGCCGCGATCTGCCCGGCGATCGCGTCGGTGAGCTGCAACTCGCCGCCCGCGCCCGGTTCCAGTGTCTCGAGTTGGTCGAAGATGGAGGGCCCGAACACGTAGCGTCCCACCACGCCGAGGTCGGATGGCGCCTCGCTCGCCGCCGGCTTCTCCACGATGCCGCGCAGGCGGGCCGGGTTCCCGGGGCCGGCGGGGTCGACGATGCCGTACTGCGGCACCTGCTCCGGCGTGACCTGCTGCACGGCGATCACGGTCGCTGCCCCGCAGCCTTCGTACGCCGCCACGAGCTGCGCGGTGCACGGCGTCGCCCCCAGGATGATGTCGTCGGGGAACAGGAGCGCGAAGGGCTCGCCTGCGAGAAACGGCTGCGCCTGCTGGACGGCGTGACCCGTCCCCAGCGGCTCCCGCTGCTCGACGAACGTGAACGTCGCCAGTCGCTCCGGCGCCAGCACGCGCTCGGCGAGGGCGCTGTCGCCCCGCTCGTGCGCGATCGCCTCGATGCGCGACCCGCCCCCGAAGTGCTCGCGGATGGCGGCGCGGTCGGGCGCGAGCACCAGCACGATCTCCTCGACCCCGGCCGCCACCGCTTCCTCCACCGCGTACTGGATGATGGGCCGGTCGACGACCGGCAGCATTTCCTTGGGCACGGACTTCGTCGCCGGCAGCATGCGCGTGCCGAGCCCGGCCGCGAGGATGACCGCTCGTCGCACGGGCGCCATACCGGCATGGTAGAGCGCCGGGGCGTTCCGATATACAGCGCGACAATGGGGGTGCTATCATCCACCGCACGTCTGACGGGGAGCAGCTTGAGAAAACGACGCTCGAAGGTTCCGCCTAAGCCACCACCGCCGCAGCCGCGCATTAACGAGCGCATCCGCGTTCCCGAAGTGCGGGTTATCGACGAAGAGGGTCAGCAGGTAGGCGTGCTCCCGACCGCAGACGCAGTCGCCATGGCCCGCGAGCGTGATGTTGACCTCGTCGAGGTTTCCGGCCAGGCCACGCCCCCCGTCGCCCGCCTCATGGACTTCGGCCGCTTCAAGTACGAGCAGTCGAAGAAGGAGAGCGAGGCGCGCAAGCACCAGGCCAAGACCCGCCTCCGTGAAGTGCGCATGAAACCGAAGATCGACGTCCACGACATCGACTTCAAGACCCGCACCGTCGAGAAGCTCCTGCGCCAGGGCGACAAGGTGAAGGTGACGGTCATGTTCCGGGGCCGGGAGATCACCCATCCCCAGATCGGCAAGAACCTCCTCGATCGTATCTTCACGAACCTCGAAGATGTAGCGACGAAGGAGAAGGACGCAGCGCTCGAAGGCCGGCACATGTCGATGATCCTGATCCCGGACAAGCGCGGGATCGCGGCTCGGGATCGTGCCGCCGAAGCCGAAGCGGAAGCCCAAAACGGGGCCGCTCCGGCCGCGGAGGAGCCCGAGGGCGACAGCGGAGAACCGGTTACCGCGGGCGCGTCCGGGGACTAGCCAGTGCCAAAGATCAAGACCCACAAGGGCGCCGCCTCGCGCTTTCGCGTAACCGGCGGCGGGAAGATCATGCGGATGTACGGCAACCGCAATAAGTTCCGCCGGAAGAAGCGCAAGCCCGTCCGCGTGAAATACGGTCAGACCGTTCCCGTTTCCGCGTCGCAGTCGCGGACCATCCGGGAAATGCTCGTCAAGTAACCCTGTTCACCCGGCAGGCGCGCCGGGTTTCACGAAGGAGCCCATCCAATGAGTCGAGTGAAGCGCGGCGTCACCTCGCACCGCCGCCACAAGAAGATCCTGGGACTGGCAAAGGGCCACCACGGCCAGCGCCACCGCGTCTTCCGCCGCGCCAACGAGAGCGTCATGCACGCTCTCCGCTACAGCTACGAGGACCGTCGCGCCCGCAAGGGCGACTTCCGCCGCCTCTGGATCATCCGCATCAATGCCGCCGCCCGTCGCGAGGGACTCAGCTACTCGCGCTTCATGAACGGCCTCAAGAGGGCCGGCATCGATCTCGACCGCAAGATGCTCGCGCATCTCGCCGTCACGCGGCCCGATGCGTTCGCCAGGGTTGCCGAGCGCGCGAAGGAAGCCATCGCCGCCTGAACGCGGGTCCTAGCCGATTTCCGAGAGCCTGATCACCATCTGCTGCAACACGATGAGCAGCAGGATCGCCGCGAGCGGGCTCAGGTCCAGCATCCCCGTGCTCGGCAGCACCCGCCTGATCGGGTCGATGATTGGCTCCGTGATGCGGAACAGCACCTGGTAGATGGTGCTCCCCTGGTCGATCGGCAGAAAGCTGATGAGCGCGCGCGCCACGATCGACCACGTCAGGATCGTGATGAACGTCATCGTGAACTGCGTGACGTAGGGATGCACGGGGAGGAGCCTCGCCTTCAAGGATACCGCAGCCCTGCGCCATCCTCGCGTAAAGCCCGGCGATGCCAAATACTCAATCGATGGAAGACCTCCCCGAGCTCCGCACCGACCGCCTGCTCCTCCGCCCCTTCCGCTCCGGCGACGTCGACGATGTGTTCGCCTACGCCCAGAACCCGGAGTGGAACCGCTATCTCGGCCTGCCCGAGCCCTATACGCGACGCATGGCCGAGGAGTTCGTCGCCAGGGCCATCCTCGCCGACCCCGGGACGAACCCCATCTGGGCCATCGTCCACGAGGGGCGCGTCTCAGGCGGCATCGACTTCCGGGTTCGCCGCCCCGGCCTCGCCGAGATGGGGTACAGCATCGCGCAGCCCCTCTGGGGCCGGGGCCTGATGACCGAGGCGGCGCGAGCCGTCATCGAGCACGCCTTCGAGTCCTGCGGCATCGTGCGCATCCAGGCGTACGCCTCCTCGCGGAACAAGGGCTCGTGGCGCGTCATGGAGAAGGTGGGGATGAAGCGGGAGGGCCTGCTGCACAGCAACGGAGCCATCCGCGGGGTGTCCATCGACGACGTGCTCTACGCCATCGTGCGCGGCGATTGGCCGTCCTCCCAACCCCCGCCGGAGCAGGAAGCACCCGCCACGGGCCCACCCGAGCTTCGCACCGACCGCCTCCTCCTCCGCCCCTACCGCATGGCCGACGTCGATGACGTGTTCGCCAACGCCTCGGACCCGGAGTGGGGCCGCTACATCCAGGTTCCGGCTCCCTACACCCCACGCGATGCGGAGGAGTTCGTGGCCCGTGTCGTCATGACCGATCCGAAGGACAATCTGCGCTGGGCGCTTGTTCACGAGGGGTGCGTCGCGGGGAACGTCGACCTCACCCCCGGGCCGGTGGGCGTAGCCGAGCTTGGCTTCGCCCTCGCTCGTCCGCTTTGGGGCCAGGGCCTGACGACCGAGGCCGCGAGGGCGGTCCTCGCCTACGGCTTCGAGTCGCTGGGCCTCGTCCGCATCTTTGCCTTTGCGGTCCAGGCCAACGCGGCCTCCCTGCGCGTCATGGAGAAGCTGGGCATGAAGCGCGAGGGCGTTCTGCGCCGCCACCGCCTGATTCGCGGCGAATACGTGGACGACGTGTTCAACGCCATCCTCCGCGAGGAGTGGTCGCCGCCGGAGACCGGCGAGTGATGCAGTCGTGACCGAACGCCCACCCGAGATCCGCACCGAGCGCCTCCTCTTGCGCCCCTTCCGCGCGGACGATGTCGACGGCGTGTTTTCGTTCTCCTCCGACCCCCAGTGGGGACGCTACCTTGAGGTTCCCATGCCCTATTCCAGCCGCGACGCGGAAGAGTTTGTGGCTGGTGCAGTCCTATTCGATGCGGGGGCGAAACTGAGGTGGGCGATTGTCCACGAGGGTCACGTCTCGGGGTTCGTGAACCTGGCCTTGGTGGCCGGCGCGGCCGAAGTCGGCTACGGGATCGCCCGGCCTCTCTGGGGGCAGGGTCTGGTGACCGAGGCTGTCACTGCCATCCTGCGGTATGGGTTCGGCTCGCTGGGCCTGGCCCGTATCTACGCCTACGCAGTCGTCGAGAACGAGGCCTCGTGGCGAGTCATGGAGAAGCTCGGGATGCAGCGAGAGGGTTTCCTCCGCCGCCACCGCATGATCCGGGGAGAGCAGGTCGACGACGTCCTCTACTCGATAGTCCGGGACCACTGGTCACTGCCAGACGAACAGTCCTGCGAAACGCCCGCCGAAGGCCCGCCCGAGCTCCGCACGGACCGCCTCCTCCTCCGCCCCTACCGCATGGCCGATGTCGACGCCGTCTTGGAATACGGGAAGGACCCCGAGTGGGGCCGTTATCTCGACGTCCCCCAGCCCTACACCCGTGACAGCGCGCAGGCGGACGTTGCCCGGGCGGTCCTCGCCGATCCGGAGACCGCCCCGATCTGGGCCATCGTCCACGACGGACATGTATCCGGTGGCATCAGCCTGACCGTGTACGGCCCCGGCTCCGCCGAGATGGGCTACAGCCTCACTCGGCCGCTCTGGGGACAGGGCCTGATGGCGGAGGCCGCGACTGCGGTGCTGGCTCACGGCTTCGAGAAGCTTGACCTGGCTCGCATCCAGGCTTCGACCGACATCCGCAACGAAGCCTCGTGGCGAGTCATGGAGAAGGTCGGCATGCAGCGCACCGGAGTGGCTCGAAGCAACCGCCTTCACCGCGACACTCGCGTCGACGACGTGCTCTACGCCATCCTCCGCGAGGAGTGGCGTTCACCTGCGTAGCTCCAGCGACCGCCGCTGCCCCTGTTCTCTACGTGTCTCGTCCCGCCGGCTCGAACGCTGCCGGCTTCAAACAAATTCGTAGAGGCGGGCCGGGCGGTGGGCGCCTTCCTTGCGGGTCTCGCTGGTCGCGCGGACGATGCCCAGCCCGACCATGCGCCGGCGGAAGTTCCGCTTGTCGACCGGCTCCTCCAGGATCGCCTCGTAGACGCCCTGCAACTCCCGCAGCGTGAAGCGGCGGGGCAGGAAGCTGTAGGCCACGTTCGTGTAGGCGAGCTTGTTCCGCAGCCGCTCGCGCGCGTACTCGAGGATGCCCTCGTTCCCGAACGCAAGTCCGTCGAGGTCGCGAAGGGCGTGCCAGGCCGGACGCCACTCCAGCTCGCGACGCAGCCGCGCCTGCGCCGCCGGCAGCAGCGCAAAGTAGGCCACCACGATGCCCGCGTCGCCTTCGCGAGTCGCGTCGAAGCTGTAGAGCTGCTCCAGGAACACGTCCGTGAGGCCGGTCTCGTCCTGCAGCTTCCGACTCGCCGCGCCGTCGAGCGTTTCGTTCGCCTGGAGCAGGCCGCCGGGCAGCGCCCACTCCCCCTGGCAGGGCTCCGCCGCGCGCTCGATCAGGAGCACGGAGAGCCGTCCCTCCAGCACGGTGAAGATGACCACGACCACCGCGGGCGCCATACCGCAAGTGTAGGACGTGGCCGCCAGTGGTGGCGTTCACGATTCGCCCGGGATGTGGCGCAAGCAATCCCGTGCCTACAATGCCTGCGGAGGGGTCGCATAGAGGCCTAGTGCGGGCGCCTGCTAAGCGCTTATCGGCGGAAACGTCGATCGAGGGTTCGAATCCCTCCCCCTCCGCCACTGGAACTGGAAGCGACACATGACCGAGCGCTACTTCCTCTGGACCGTCGGCTGCCAGATGAACGTGGCGGACAGCGAGAAGCTGGCCGCCGGCTTTACGCGCCTGGGGATGGAGCCCGTTCCCGAGGCCAACAGCGCCGACATCGTCGTCATCAACACCTGCAGCGTGCGTCAGCATGCCGAGGACCGCGCCTACTCCCAGCTCGGGCGCGTCCGCCTGATCAAGGAGGAGCGCCCCGACCTCAAGATCGCCGTCATGGGCTGCATGGTCGGCCGGCGCACCGGCGACCTCGAGAAGCGCTTCCCCTTCGTCGATGTGTTCGCCCGGCCGCAGCAGTTCGAACCGATCATGGAGCTGGTCGAAGGCCCCTCCGAGGATCTCGGCGGCGAGTTCTGGCCTTCCACCTTCGCCGTCCCCGACGGCCCCACAGCCTATGTGCCCGTCGTTCACGGCTGCGACAAGTTCTGCACCTACTGCATCGTCCCCCTCCGTCGCGGCCGCGAGCGCAGCCGCCCCATCGACGAAATCGTGCGCGAGGTTGCCTACCTCGCCGCCAACGACGTCCGCGAGGTGACCCTGCTCGGCCAGACGGTCGAGGCCTACGGCCACGACCTCGACGACACCCCCGACCTGGGCGACCTGATGCGCGAGCTATCCGCCATCGAGCGGCTCGCCCGCATCCGCTTCCTCACGTCCTACCCGAAGGACATGACCCACCGCATCCTCGAAGCCGTCGCCGAGCTCCCGAAGGTCATGGAGTGCTTCTCGCTGCCCGTTCAGTCCGGCAGCGACGCCGTCCTCGACTCGATGCGCCGCGGCTACACGAAGGCCGAGTACCTGGAGAAGGTCGCGGAGGTGCGCGCCCTCATGCCCGACGCCGGAATCACCACCGACGTCATCGTCGGCTACCCCGGCGAGACGGAGGCCGACTTCGAGGAGACGCTCGCGCTGGTCGAGGATTTGCGCTTCGATAAGGTTCACACTGCCGCCTACTCCCCCCGTCCCGGCACCCTCGCCTACCGCACCATGCCCGACGACGTCTCGGACGGCGTGAAGTCCGCGCGCCTTCAGCGCCTGAACGCCGTCGAGGAGCGCATCTCCCGGGAGATCAACGCGACCCTCCTCGGCACGACCCAGGCCATCCTCGTGGAGGGGATCAGCAAGAAGGGCCAGCACTACGGGCGAACCCGCACCGGAAAGCTCGTCCACCTCGACCCCCCCGCCCGCCCCGGCGCCCTCGTCGATGTCCACATCGACCACGCCGGCCCCTTCGCCCTCCGCGGCTCCGCCGTCGACGCCCTGGCGGTGGTGAGCTAGCTCAGCCGTTCGATTCCGGGGAAGGTGTCGAGGGCCTGGTCAAAGCTGAGAATGCGGGTTACGCCCGCTCGCTTCATGACTGCAAGGTGGACGGCGTCGCGTGCGGACAGGCCTGGCGTGGAACCAAGGATGGTTCTCGCCTCCAGAACGTCGTTCCGCTCGAATCGCAGGATGGAGGAGACCAGGTCATCGAGCGCGTCGAACGCGGCCTCGACAACATCCAGGCGCCGTGTTGCGTGATACCGATGGAGTATCTCCTGGTAGACCTCCACGTCGGTAACGAACTGCTCGCCGGCCATCGTCAGGGTCGGGAGAAGCTCCAGCACGGTAGCCTTGTTCGGATGGTCGCCACCCACCAGGTACATGGGGATGTTGGCGTCGACGAAGATCACCACCTCACCCAGCGGCCAGCTTCGGTCTCCCTCAGCATGTCTTCGATATCCGCAGTTGGGAACGAGTGCCGGGAAGCCTTGACCAGCCCACGGAGCTTCCGCTCGACCTCTTCGTCCCCTGTTACTCGAGGGTCACGCGCTTCGAGGGCGTCTATGAGTGTCTTGCGGATCCAGACCACTACTCCGAGATCCTCCGCCGCGGCCGACGCCGCAATCCCTGCGTGGTCGCCTGCCAGGAGGATCTCCAGCGCATCGGGAGCAGATCCCGCCTGCCTAGCGACTTCTGTCGATGCCATGCCTCGATTGTATGCTACAAGAGCAAGAGGGCGCACGCCCCGCACGCTCGCGCAGCTGCTGGAAGTAGTCCGCATCGGCGGTGACTGCCGGTGGTGATGCCGCACCTTCGAGCAACAGGTCGCGCAGGCGCTGGCGGTCCTGGTCCTTGCTCATTACTCCTCCTACGCCTTCTCGAACTCCAGCCACAGCTCCCGGAACCCCCGAATCACGTGGTTCGGGCCGTGCCGGAAGTCGTTCTTGCCGGGGCTGTAGCGGATGTTGTCGAGGCGCGTCAGCAGCCGCTCGAAGGCGATGCGGCCCTCCATCCGCGCCAGCGGCGCCCCGATGCAGTAGTGCACCCCCGCCCCGAAGCCAAGGTGCCGCTTCGCCTCCTCGCGGTGGATGTCGAAGGCCTCCGGGTCGCCCCAGTGGTTCGGGTCGCGGTTGGCGGCTGCGTAGAAGATGGAGATACGCGCCCCCGCCGGTACCGCCACGCCCCCGATCTCCGTGTCGACGATCGCGTGCCGCCCCAGCTGCTGCACCGGCGACTCGATCCGCAGCGCTTCCTCCACGAAGTTCGGGATGAGGGAGTGGTCGGCGCGTAGCTCCGCCAGCGTCTCGGGGTGCTCCAGCAGCAGCCACATGCCGCTGTCGACCATGTTCAGGGTCGTCTCCGTGCCGCCCATCAGCAGCGTCACGAGCATCCCCTGCAGCTCCTGCTCGTGGAGCGTGCGGCCGCCGAAGCCCTTCATGGGGCCCGTCACCAGGTCCGTGAGCATGTCGTCGCGGGGGTTCCGGCGGCGCTCCTCGGCCAGGTCCAGCAGGTAGCGGCGGAACTCGGCCCCGCTCGCCATCAGCTCCGCCAGCCGCTCGCGCTCGACAAGGCCGAAGCCCGCGCCCATCGCCTCGATGGTGTTCGTTCACCCAGCTCGTCACCTGCGGAATGTCCTCGTCGAGGATGCCCATCAGCTCGACGAACACGAGCACCGTCAGCGGCGTCGAGAACTGGCTCGCCAGCTCGACCTCCCCGTCGTCGATGAAGCGGTCGATGAGCCCGTCGATCACGCGGTACACGTTCGGCTCGAACGACTCGATGCCGCGCTTCGACAGCCACGGCCCGGCCAGCCGCCGGTAGTGCGTGTGCTCGGGCGGATCGCTGCCCGGCAGCGCCCCCGTCTCGCGCGCGAGCTGCGCCTGCTCCGCGGGGACGCTATGCGGATCCACCTGCGGCAGGTTCGAGAACAGGTCCGAACGTTTCAGGACGAACTGCACGTCCTCCCAACGCGTGACGATCCAGGCGTCCGCCGATTCGAGGTAGTACACCCCCTGCTCGCGCATCCGCTCGTACATGGGATACGGGCACTCAATCACCTCGGCGTTGTACGGGTTGAGCTCCGTCGGTGTGGTCACGCGGGCGCCTCCGTCAGGGAGAGCGTATTGCCATCGGGATCCTTGAACCAGGCGATGCGCACCCCGGCGCCGGGGACCGTCCAGATGCCGCGTTCGTCCTGCTCCATGCCGGGGTAACGCTCGAACACCACCCCTCGGTCCGTGAGCCCGTCGACGGTGTGCTCGATGTCCGGAACCCCCCAGCCGAGCGTGGCAAAGGGCGCCGGTGTGAACTCCTCGACCCGCGAGAGGCGCAGTGTCGTGCCGTTCGCATCGAACACCGCTGCGAAGGGGTCCTCCGAGAGCATCGTGAGGCCGAGCGTGTCCTGGTAGAAGGCGCGCGCTTCGTCGAAGTGCGTGGTCCCCACGAGCGCGGTCAGATCCGATGTTCCCAGCATGGTCGCTCCTTGCGGCGGCGTTGGTCGTGCGCGACTGCAACTCCGTCAGGTGATCCTACGCGCCAGAATTGCCCGCTATTGGGGCCGGCGGTAGGATGCCGGAGGCCCGTTTCAGTGGCCTGATACTTCCGAGGGTAACCATGGCTCAGGCTGTCGCCGCGCCCCTCCGACGCGGATTTCTGACCACGCTCCGGGGAGACCGGTGGTGGGTCGAACCGGCACTCGTATTCGCCAGCCTCTCGCTCTTCTTCGGCTGGCTCACCGTTTCCATCATCATGGACTTCGGCCCCATCGGGCACTACGAGGTCGAGGGCACCCACCTCCTCAGCCCCGTCTTCGAGCCCACTTGGCTCACCATGATCAACGCCGACTGGGAGGGCGCCTGGTACCTCTCCCCGGCGTTCATCGTCCTGATCGGGCCCGTCCCCTTCCGCGCCACCTGCTACTACTACCGCCGCGCCTACTACCGCTCCTACTTCCTCAGCCCGCCCGCCTGCGCCGTGGGCGATGTGGGTCCCTCCTACAAGGGCGAGTCGACCTTCCCGCTCATCATGCAGAACGTGCACCGCTACGTGATGTACGTAGCCCTCGTCTTCGTGCCGCTCCTCTGGATCGGCGCCATCCGCAGCCTCTACGTCTCAGGCGAGGGATGGGGCATCGGGGTCGGCTCTGCTCTCCTCATCCTCAACGCCTTCCTCCTCATGATGTACACCTTCTCCTGCCATTCGCTGCGCCACTTCGTGGGCGGCGGGCTCAACTGCTTCAGCTGCTCGGCCTTCACCCGCGCCCGCAAGCGCGTCTGGGACTACGTCAGCATCTGGAACGAGAACCACCGCTTCTGGGCCTGGTCGAGCCTCATCGTCATCGTCCTCGTCGATGTCTACATCCGGCTCGTCGCCAACGGGCACATGACCGACCCGAACACCTGGAGCCACTTCTAGACGATGGTTGAGTACGAACGCCACGACTACGACGTCATCGTCATCGGGGCCGGCGGCGCCGGCCTGCGCGCCGCCATCGAGGCGTCCGCGCAGGGCGCCCGCACTGCCCTCATCTGCAAGTCGCTCCTGGGCAAGGCCCACACCGTCATGGCCGAGGGCGGCATCGCCGCCGCGCTCGGCAACGTCTGGCCCCAGGACAACTGGCGCGTCCACTTCCGCGACACCATGCGCGGCGGCAAGATGCTCAACAACTGGCGCATGGCCCAGCTCCACGCCCAGGAAGCTCCCGACCGCGTCAACGAGCTCGAGGAATGGGGCGCCCTCTTCGATCGCACGCAGGACGGCCGCATCCTCCAGCGCGACTTCGGCGGCCACCGCTACGCCCGCCTCGCCCACGTCGGCGACCGCACCGGCCTCGAGCTCATCCGCACGCTCCAGCAGCACGCCGTCCACAACGGCATCGACGTGTTCATGGAATGCACCGTCTCCCGCCTCCTCAAGGACGGTGACCGAGTCTCCGGCGCCGTCGCCTACTGGCGCGAGAGCGGTAACCTCCTGGTCTTCAACGCGAAGTCCACCGTCCTCGCCACCGGCGGCGTCGGCAAGGCCTTCGCCGTCACCTCCAACTCCTGGGAGTACACCGGCGACGGCCACGCCCTCGCCTACTGGGCCGGCGCCGAGCTCATCGACATGGAGTGCGTCCAGTTCCACCCGACCGGGATGGTCTGGCCCCCGAGCGTCCGCGGCATCCTCGTCACCGAGGGCGTCCGCGGCGATGGCGGTACGCTGCGCAACAGCGACGGCGAGCGCTTCATGTTCGACTACATCCCCGACTTCTTCGCCGCCGAGACCGCCGACTCGATCGAGGAAGCCGACGCCTGGTACGAGGACAAGGAGAACAACCGCCGCACCCCCGACCTCCTCCCCCGGGATGAGGTCGCCCGCGCCATCAACTCCGAGGTGAAGGCGGGCCGCGGCAGCCCCCACGGAGGCGTCTTCCTCGACATCGCCTCGCGGCGCTCCACCGAGTACATCCGCCGCCGCCTGCCGAGCATGTACCACCAGTTCAAGCAGCTTGCCGACGTCGACATCACCGCCCAGCCGATGGAAGTCGGCCCCACGATGCACTACATCATGGGCGGCATCCGCGTCGACGCCGACACCGCCGCCACCACCGTCGCGGGGCTCTACGCCGCGGGCGAATGCGCCGGCGGCATGCACGGCGCCAACCGCCTCGGCGGCAACTCCCTCTCCGACCTCGTCGTCTTCGGGCGCCGCGCGGGCCTCGGCGCCGCCGAGGACGCCGCCGCCCAGTCCTCCGCCCCCGAGGCCGACGACGCGCAGGTCGAGGAGATCGTCGCGGACATGCGCGCACCCTTCGAGCGCGACGGCGCCGAGGGCCCCTACGACATCCAGCGCGACCTCCAGGAGACGATGCACAACCTCGTCGGCATCATCCGCACCGAGGCGGAGCTGCTGGAGGCGCGCGAGCGCATCGACGGCTACAAGGCCCGCGCCGCCAACGTCGGCGTCTACGGGCACCAGCAGTACAACCCCGGCTGGCACCTGGCCATCGACCTGCAGGCCCTGCTGACCGTCTCCGAGGCGACCGCGCGCGCCGCCAACGTTCGCCAGGAGAGCCGCGGCGGTCACACCCGCGACGACTACCCCGGTCCGAACGATGCCGAGTGGGGCAACAAGAACGTCGTCGTCCGCCAGGGCGCGGACGGGGAGATGGAGGTCACCACCTCGTCCCTTCCCGAGATGCCCGCCGAACTGCAGGAGCTGTTCGAGGAGTAACCATGAGCGAAACAGCGAACATGCGCGTGTTCCGTGGCGATGCCGAGAGCGGCGATTGGCAGGACTACTCGGTCGAGGTCGAGGAAGGCCAGGTCGTTCTCGACGTCATCCATCGCATCCAGGCCACGCAGGCCCCCGACCTCGCCGTCCGCTGGAACTGCAAGGCCGGCAAGTGTGGCTCCTGCAGCGCCGAGATCAACGGCGAACCCCGCCTCATGTGCATGACGCGCATGAACCTGTTCGAGCCCGGTGAGCAGATCACCGTCGCCCCGATGAAGACCTGGCCCCTCATCCGGGACCTCGTGACCGACGTGTCCTTCAACTACGAGGTCGCGAAGACGATCCCCGCCTTCAAGCCCCGCGCCCCGGAGGCCGACGGCACCTACCGGATGATGCAGGAAGACATCGAGCGCGGGCAGGAGTTCCGCAAGTGCATCGAGTGCTTCCTCTGCCAGAACGTCTGCCACGTCATCCGCGATCACCCCGAGAACAAGCCCGAGTTCGCCGGACCGCGCTTCTTCGTCCGGCTCGCCGAGCTCGAGATGCACCCCCTCGATACCGAGGACCGGCTTGAGCTCGCCCGCAAGGACGCAGGCGTGGGCTACTGCAACATCACCAAGTGCTGCACCGAGGTCTGTCCGGAAGAGATCCGAATCACGGACAACGCCATAATCCCCCTCAAGGAGCGCGTCGCCGACCGCTACTTCGACCCCATCCGCTGGCTCGGCTCCAAGCTCTTCGGCCGGGGCTAGCGGAGCGCTTCTACCGCCACGATCACGACCTCGCCGGCACGGTACCGGTAGGTCACACGTATTCCAGGGCGACCGGGTGCTGGCCCCTGTTCGTAGGCGTAGGAACCGCCCTCTGTCGCGTCTCCGCTCAGTGGGTCTTGTGTCAGCACGTACCTAACTGTCAGAAGAGCCTCTGCGAATGTGGGTATCTGCTTCTGAAGTTCGCGGGCTTGCAGTTGGGCCCTTGGGCTAAGGGAAACCAGGAGGCTACTCGCCGTAACGCTCGATGTGCTCGGCGGCTGCCTTCTCCGCCCACTCCAGAAGTTCAGGCGTGGCTGGCTGCTTGAGCGCCTTGATTTCTTCCAGCGTCATCCCGAAAAGGCGCTCGACGCCGTCGGGACCGACCTCGACGAGGTCCTGGGGGTCACGATCGAGCAGATCCGCTGGGTCGACCTTCGCCTTCTCAGTAGTCACGGCGCTCCCTCAGAGGGTTCTGCTATCAGTATACCCCCGCAAGAGTAGGTTTCTGCAAGAGATCCCATTGCGCGCCCCTCAGGCAGGCTGCGGCTGGGGCAGACGCTCGACCGCCTTCAGCGGATCCTTGTCCGGGTGGATCAGGTACCGCAGCCGCGGCAGCGTCATGTCGACCGTTGTTAGCGAGGCCGAGATGGGGTGCGCCGCGCTCGCGCCCGGCAGGTTCCACGCCTCCGCCTCGAAGGCCGTGAGCCTTGCGCGGCCCCGCTGGGCTCGGTCGAAGGTGTAGTCGGGGTCAACCTGGAGGAGCATGGTCTCCTCGCCGTCCCGCGCCACGCGGGCGAGCGCCAGCGTCGCCATGTACTGCACGTCCGCGCCCGTGATCGGCTGCGGGTCGACGAGTTCGCCCGCGAGGATGGTCGCGCCGTCGAGCGTCACGCTCGTCGTCGCGCGTGCGTAGCTCGGATCGAGTTGCACGTCGGCGACTTCGAGCGGGAGGCCCCAGCGCTCGCGCAGGACGCTCGCCGCCGCCGCCGAGTCGCAGTAGCCCTTCACCAGCAACCCCCGTGGCCGCGCCCCCGCGCGGCACCCGACCCGCACGGTCGCGAACGTGAACGCTCCCACCTCGCTGTCAGGCACGTGCGTCACGTTGACGAGCAGCGTCGGCGGGATGCTGGGGTGCAGGGCTGGGGGAAGCAGCGCTTCCCGGTCGCCGCCGAGTTCGTAGTGGAGCTGGAGGTGCTGCGCCCCCTTCAGTTCCCACTCCTCCGTGTCGAGGCTGGTCAGGAGCGGGGCGCTGTCCGCGATGGTCGAGAGGTCGCGCGTTCCCGTCAGGGGCATCAGGCGCCACCTGCTGCCGTCGCCCCGGCGGGCTCGGGCGCTTCGTCGCGCTGGAACTGGGGCATCACTTCCTTCGCGAAGAGCCGCATCGAGGCGAGCACGTCTTCCTGCGGGACCATCTCGTGGACGTTCAGCAGGAAGTTGATGCGGTCGACGCCCGCCTCTTCCCAGCGGCGCACGGCCTGCGCCACGCGGTGCGGATCCCCGATCGTGAGCCCCTCCGGCACGCGTCCCTCCGGCCCGCTCTGCGACTCCTGCCGCAGCTGGTACAGCAGCCCCGGCGAGAGGTACGACGGGGTCGGGTACGCCTGCCGCGTCGCCAGCGTCTGCTCCGAGAGGTAGTTGAACGTGCCCGCCATGCGCTGGCCCGTCGTGATCCCCTTCTCGTCGTCCTCGTGGCAGTAGAGGAAGCTGACCGTGTTCACCTGCTCGTTCACGAACTCGCCCACCGGGTCGCACGACTGGATGCGCTTGCGGTAGCCGGCGATCTTCTGCGCCTGCTCGCCCACGCCCCCGAAGGAGAGCCCCAGGCTGCCGAGGCCGCGCTGGGCTGCGTCGATCTCGGTGCCCACGCTCGTCACCGCCACCCACATCGGCGGGTGCGGCTTCTGGTACGGCTTCGGGAGCACCGATCGCTCCGGCATCGAGAACGCCCGCCCCTGCCAGCTGAACCGGTCCTGCGTCCACATCTTCGGGATGACGCGCACGTACTCGTCCCACGTCTTCTTCGTCTCGTCCGGGTTCGCGCCGAACCCGCCCAGCTCGGTCCACGTCGCCGAGCGACCCGTGCCGAACTCCAGCCGTCCACCCGACACCAGGTCGAGCACGGCCCCGCGCTCGGCCGCGCGGATGGGGCTGTTCAGCTCCGGGACGCAGGTCACGATGCCGTGCCCCACCCGGATCTGCTTCGTCTGCATCGCGATCGCCGTCAGGAAGATCTCCGGCGCCGAGCAGTGCGAGTACTCCTCGAGGAAGTGGTGCTCCACCGCCCACGCCTGGTCGAACCCCAGCTCGTCCGCGAGCCGCGCCTGCTCCAGGCAGTTCTGGTAGACCGTGTACTCGGTCTCCGGCCCCCACGGACGTGGGACCGATATCTCGAAGAAGACTCCGAACTTCATACGTAGCTCCCCCCGGCGACGGGGTGGTCGCGGGTCAGCGCCGATCGTGGAGGTTTTCCGCGCTGTTGTCGAACCCTCGCGCCCCTCCGCGCCCTGACCGACACTCTTCTCCGTTCCCCTAGCTCTGTCGAAAATAGGGACACGGTTCCAGCCCTTGCTGAACGGAGCAGGCGCATGCAATTCCCAAAGACGACCCCCGTCGACGCTCCCGCGACGCTGTGGTCGCTACAGAATCATCTGCTTACCGAGGTGCAGGAATGGCTGGGTCCCCGTGACGATCGGTGGGAGGTCTGCCAACCCTCATTCGGCGAAAGCGTTCCGCACATCTACTTGAGGCAAGACCTTCTCCGTGTTTGGGCTGTTCTATCGCCCCAGGCTGGGGCCTACTGGCCGACCGCATTGTTTGAAATGGCGCATGAGACTGTCCAGCTGCTTGACCCAACGGCTGGTGCCACGAATCACTTTGAGGAGGGAGTCGCCACGGCCTCTTCCTTGGCTGCCCAGGCCGTGCTAGATGAAAGTGAGCGGGTCGCAGTGACGGATGAGCGTTACGCCAATGCCATGGTGCTTGCCGATGAACTTCCAGGGGCGGCGTTAGGGGCGGGTTGCACTTTTCGCAGGAGGAAGGGTGCCCTACACGCAGCCTCAGTCGAGCAACTGCAGGAGGTCTTTCCGCAAGTGCCGTCCGCTTTGCTCGAGAAGTTGGGAGCGGAGTTCCCAAGAATAAGGCTTGACTAGCGACGCTTTATGTCGCCGTCCCGCCCCAACCCGCTATCCTCCCGTCCCATGTCCGGTTTCGACGGCGTCCGCGCCCTCACCTTCGATCTGTTCGGCACCGTGCTTGACCTCGGCGGCAGTCTCGAACCACCGCTCGGGCGCTGGTTCGCCGAGCGCGGCCTGGACGTCGATCCGGAGGCGTTCTGGGCGCAGTGGCGCGCCCGCCAGCGCATCGAGCAGTACCAGGACAACATCCTCCTGCTCGGCCACAGCGGCTACCTCGAGAACTGCCGCCGCGCCCTCCGCTACGTCCTCCGGTTCAACCACATCGACTTCGACGATGGCGCGGACGACGAGATCATGGCCTTCTGGCAGGACCTGAGCCCCTACCCGGAAGTGCTTCCCGCCCTCCACCGGCTCAAGGAGCGCTATGACCTCGTCGCCCTCTCCAACGGGAACCCCCACTTCCTCGAGCACCTCGCCACGAACCGTATCGGCTGGGACTTCGACGCCATCATCTCCGTCTCGGAAGTGGGCGCGTTCAAGCCAAGCCCCGCCGTGTACCGCCACGCTGCCACGAGGCTGGGCCTCGAACCGGCCGAATGCCTGATGGTCTCCGCCAACTCCTTCGACGTGTTGGGCGCCCGCGCCTGCGGCTTCCGCGCCGCCTTCGTGACCCGTGGCGACCTGCCCTACGAAGACTCGCCCTTCCAGCCCGACCTCACCGTCCCCGACTTCACCGCGCTCGCCGGCGCCCTCCCCTGACGCCCGCGGGACTCGCGCACCCTGCTTCCGGGGCGTACGGTGCGCGCCGTGAGCGTTCCCCTGCCCCTTGAAGGCGTTCGCGTCGTCGACCTCACCGGCGTGTGGGCCGGATCTTTCTCGACGGCCATCCTCGGCGACCTCGGCGCCGAAGTGCTCAAGGCCGAGAACCAGTACGTCTGGCAGCCGCTCACGCGCGGGTCGCGCGCCCGCCCCACGCCCGAAGAGGTCAAGAACTACCCCAGCACGATCTGCTTTCCCAACAACGACCCCGGGAGTCGCTCCTGGAACTACTGCTCCCTCTTCGTCGGCATGTTCCGCAACAAGCGCAGCTTCACCGTCGACCTGCGCCGCCCCGAGGGCCGCGAGATCCTCGGGCGCGTGGTCGCGCAGTCGGATGTGGTCATCGAGAACAGCCTCGCTGGCACGATGGAGAAGCTCGGCATCACCTACGAATGGCTGCGCGAGCAGCGCGACGACATCATCTTCGTGCGCGCCTCCGGCTACGGCCTGAGCGGCGACTATTCCGACGCCCGCACCCTCGGCATCCACCTCGAAAGCGTCATGGGGCACCAGATGCTGCGTGGCTACGAGGGCGACGACCCCATCATCGGCCTCTTCGCTGCGGACTACGTGAGCGGAACCCAGATCGCGCTCTCCGTCCTCTTCGCCCTGTGGCACCGGAACAACACGGGCCAGGGGCAGCTCATCGAGCTTGCCCAGTCCGAGAACGCCGTCGCCATGTTCTCCCACGCGTACCTTGATTACGCGCTCACCGGCAACGTGCAGCGCGCCATCGGGAACCGCTCCATCTACGCTGCCGACGGCGTCGCCCCCTGTGGCGTCTACCGCTGTACCCCCGCCGGCCCTGGTGGCGAGGGCGACGATTGCTGGATTGCCGTCACCGTCACCACGGACGAGGAGTGGGAGGCCCTCCGCACCGTTATGGGCGACCCCGACTGGGCCGCGGACCCCGAGCTCGCAACGGGCAGGGGCCGAGCCGCCAGGCAGGACCTCCTCGACGAGAACCTCGCCCGGTGGACGTCCGGCTTCGAGGACGAGGCGCTGTTCCACCGTCTGCAGGCCGCCGGCGTCCCCGCCGCCCCCGTCCTCCATTCCTGGCGCGTGCTTGACGACCCCCACGTGCGGGCGCACGGGCTCTACGAGCCCTGCGAGATAGAGGACGACGTCGGCGAGTACCTCTACCCCGGTCCCCTCTACCGGCTGCCCGCCTCCGAGGGCGGCATCCGCCGCCCGCCCGTCGCCCTCGGCCAGGACAACGACTACGTCTACCGCGAGGTGCTGGGCGTCTCCGACGCGGAGTACGACCGCCTCGTCGCCGAAGGCCACATCGCCACCGAGTACGACGAGTCGGTCCGCTGATACCAGCCGCCCGATAACATCCCGCCCGTATACTCCGCCGCCGCACCGGAGGTGCGTGACCGTGCCCGAGAGCAGCCTCTGGCAGACCGTGACCCGCGCCGACCTTGACCGCGCCTGGCGCCACGACCGCCGCGCCGTCGCCGCCACCCTCCTCTCCGAGGTGCTCGGCACCTTCGCGCTCGTGTTCTTCAGCGCCGGGGCGGTCGCGGTCGATGCGGCCAGCGGTGGTGGTGTGACACCGGTCGGAGCGGGACTCGTGGCCGGCCTGATCGTCGTCGCCGTGATCTTCGCCCTGGGCCACGTTTCCGGCGCGCACATCAACCCGGTCGTCACCCTCGCGTTCCGCCTTGCGGGGCGAGTCGGCTCGCTGCGGGCCGCCGCCTACGTGGTCGCACAGCTCACGGGCAGCGTGCTTGCCGGCCTCGCCATCGTCGCCATCGTGGGCGATGCCGGAGATGCCGGCGCGACCGCCCCCCGCATCGGCGGCGTGGACGCCGCCCTCCTCGCCGAGATCATCCTGACGTTCTTCCTCGCCCTCACGATCATGGGGGTGGCCACCGATGAACGAGCCCAGGGCAGCTTCGCCGCCATCGCCGTGGGCTCCTACGTCGGCCTCGCGATCCTTGCCTGGGGTCCCGTAGGGAACGCTTCCATGAACCCCGCCCGCTCCCTTGGTCCGGCCATCGCCGGCGCCGAGTGGAGCGCGCACTGGATCTACTGGGTGGGGCCGATCGTGGGGGCCACGCTCGGGGTGCTGGCCTACTCGCTGCTGCGGGCGCGGCGCTCACAGGAACCAGACTCGTCATAACATGAACGATGGGCGGCCCGACGGGCTATCCTTCCTCCGCGATGACCGCCCTTGAACGCTACCAGGCCCTGATCGACGCCAGGACCGAGCAGCGCCGCGTGCTCGATCTCGATGCGCTCACCTCCGACCGCTGGAGCAAGCACGCCCCTTCCTACCGCTTCGACCCCCTCCGGCTGCTCGACGCCAACCTCGCCCAGATCGCGGCCTTCGTCGGCCCCGACGACCATGTCGTCGATGTCGGCGGCGGCGCGGGACGCGTCGGCCTGCCCCTCGCCCTCCGCTCCCGCGCCCTGACCAACGCCGAGCCCGCGCCCGGCATGGGCGACGAGTTTCTCGCCTCCGCCCGCGAGGCGGGCATCACGAACGCCACGCTCGAACGAGCCGCCTGGCTCGATGCCGAAGCCCGGGGCGACTTCGTCATCAGCGTCGACGTCGTCTACTTCGTCCGCGAGATCGACGAGTTCGTCCTCAAGCTCGACCGGGCGGCCTCGCGCCGCGCCGCCATCTGGATCTGGAGCCCCACGCCTCCTGCCCGCAACGCCCGCCTTTTCCAGATCGCCCACGACGTCGAGATCGTGCGCTCCCCCGACCACCGCGAGCTGCTCCCCGTCATGTGGGAAGCCGGTCTCCTGCCGGAGGTCCGCCTCCTGCCCGAGCCCTTCACCTGGCCCGAGCGCGCCGCCTTCCCCACCAACGAGGAGGAGGCCATCGCCTTCGCCCTCGAAGACGTCGAGGCGACCGGCGTTGCGGGAGCGGCGGAGCGGGTGGCCGCCGTCCTCGACGACCTCTACACGCGCGGTCCCGGCGGCGAGTGGCGTCCCAACTGGCGCCCGCCCCTGCAGGGCCTGCTCATTACCTGGGAGACCGGTGGTGCTGACGCCCGCTGACCTCGTTCTCTGCCTCGGTGCGGTCGGAACCGCGACCTTCGCCGAGCGCGTGCGCGCCGCCCGGGCGAACGGTTTCGCGGGACTCTCCATGTGGATGTCGCACTACGACGAGGCCCGCGCCGAGGGCCTCTCGCACGCCGAGATGCGCGCCATCCTCGACGGCGAGGGCATCGTCCTCGCCATGCTCGAGTACATCACCGCCTGGGCCGAGGGCCCCGCGAACCGTGACGCGATCGAGGAGGAGACCGCACGCATCTGCGGCATTGCCGAGGAGCTTGGCTCCGACACCGTGCTCGCCGTCACCATGGAGCCCGCCACCGACTCCGCTGCGGCAGCGGAAGGCCTCGCCATCGCCTGCGACGTCGCGGCACGCCACGGACAGCGCCTCGGCGTCGAGTTCCTGCCCTGGACCGGCATCCCCAACCTCGCCACCGCCTGGCCCATCGTCCGCGCCGCCGGCCGCGCCAACGCCGGCCTCGTGCTCGATGCCTGGCACTGGTTCCGCTCCGGCCCCGACCCGGACCTGCTGCGCACCATCCCCGGCGAGAGGGTGATCCACCTCCAGATCAGCGATGCCCCCGCCGAGCCCGCCCCCAACGTCGTCGAGGAGACAATCGGTCACCGCCTCCTCCCGGGTCGCGGCGACATCGACCTTCTCGGCCTCCTCCGCATCCTCGACGACATCGGCAGGCAGGGCCCCACCGCCGTCGAGGTCTTCAGCGATTGGCTGCGCAGCCACCCCATCGACGAGGGCGCGCGCCTCGCCTCCGAGGCTGCGCGCTCCGTGCTCGCCGCCGCCCGATGACCGGCGGCGACCTCCTCCGCGACCTGCCGGACGACCTCCCCGAGGAGTTGGTCGAGACCCTTGCCGAGAGCGGATCCGTCCGCATCGAGCGCATCGTCTCGACCGGTCATGCCTCCCCCGAGGGTTTCTGGTACGACCAGCCCCGGTCCGAGTTCGTGCTGGTCCTCCAGGGTCGCGCCCGTCTCGAATTCGACAACGGCGAGTCGCTCGCCCTGGAGCCCGGCGCCTGGGTCGACATCCCCTCCCACCGCCGCCACCGCGTCGCCTGGACCTCCCCCGACGAGCCCACCGTCTGGCTCGCGATTCATTACTGACGCCTCGGGCTTGGGACCCAATGCCCCCATCGAGAGCTCTGGCGCGTGCCCGCTGTCCCTCGCGCCGCTCAATGTAGAGTAGAACTCGGTCCTGATGCCTGAATACGCGATGCGTAACTTTGGAGAGTGGGATCTGCTCCTGCTGGTCGGGATCCCCCTGCTGGGAGGAGCGTTCTTCGTGCTGTTGTGGTGGCTGACGAGCAAGGTCGGCCGGTAACCCAGGGCTGGGCAGGCTCTCGAGCGATCACCTCATCCTCATGATTCCCTCGGGCTTGCCCGTTAACAGGCAACCTGAAACGCTGGATGTGCAGCATTTTCGCTGTCGCCAAATCCCCTTCGGGGGAGCGGGGGACCCGCCACATTCAGGGGCGTACCGCGAAAGCGGACGGCACCTCCAGTCGTAGCCCGACAGCTAACCCCGCCGGCGTGGGAGGGACCTCAAGTGGGGGTCTCTCGATCGCTTCGATTCCGCTTCGAGCGAACGCCCAGACCCGAAACGACCGTAAGCAGTCGCGCGTCCCCCACGACGCCGCCTGGCCGTGCTCCCGTGGCGGGAGCATCGCCGCCATTGCTCAAACGGAGGTGAATCTGTGATTGAGCATGAACTGGTCCGGTCGGTCCTTCTGGAGCGTCTCATCAAGGCGAACTCGCCCGAGGTGCGATTCCGCAAGGAGTGGCAAGCCCGCCGGGACTCGGCCATCGAGGCCCCCATCAGCGTCCTTGGGGCGGATCCGACCCCCGTCGATCGCTTCCTCAACGGGAAGGAGATCGAGCGGGCGGCCTAACGCCGTCACGCGGAGTCCGGCCCCGGGGCGGGACTCCGGTCTGGGTGGAAACACGGGGCGGGAGCCATCGGCTCCCGCCTTCGTGATCCCGTGGGCGAAAATCCGTTCTATACTCTGCGGACAACTATCCTGACTCACTCCGGGAGGAACGGTGCTCTACGGGAAGTGGCGCCCACGTGGCTTCGAAGAGGTGGTCGGCCAGGATCACGTCGTCGAGACGCTTCGCAACGCCCTCGCGACCGACAAGGTCGCCCACGCCTACCTCTTCGCCGGGCCCCGCGGCACCGGCAAGACCACCACCGCCCGCATCCTCGCCAAGGCCGTCAACTGCGGCGAGCTCTCCGAAGGCGAGCCCTGCAACGAGTGCCGTTCCTGCGAGGCCATCAACCGCGGCGCCGCCCTCGACCTGATCGAGATGGACGCCGCCAGCAACCGCGGCATCGATGATGTCCGCGAGCTGCGCGACAAGATCGCCTTCGCCCCAAGCGACCTCCAGCGGAAGGTGTACCTCCTTGATGAGGTTCACATGCTCACGACGGGCGCCTTCAACGCCCTCCTCAAGACGCTCGAGGAGCCGCCGCCTCACGCCATCTTCATTCTCGCCACCACCGAGCTGCACGAGATTCCCGCCACCATCACCTCCCGCTGCCAGCGCTTCGACTTCCGCCGTATCCCCCTCGTGGCCATGGTCGAGCGCCTTCGCCTTATCGCCGAGAAGGAGGGTTACAGCGTCCCCGACGAAGCGCTGCTCGCCATCGCCGACGAGGGGCGGGGCGCCCTCCGCGACGCCATCACCCTGCTCGAGCAGATCGCCTCGATGTACGGCTCCTCCCCGAGCACCGACGAGGTCCTCGAATCCCTCGGCCTCGTGCGCGACGAGCGCACGGAGAAGCTGGCCGCCGCCCTCACCGAGCGCGACCTCGGCGCCTCCCTCGAGATCGCCCGCGAGGTCGCCGGCGACGGGCTCGACATCGCCCGCTTCACCCGCGAGACCATCGACACCCTGCGCGAGCGCCTGCTCGCCGCCGCCCGCGACCGCACGCCCGAGGTCGGTGTCCTGACGCACGCCGTCGCCGAGCTCGCCGGCGCCGACTTCCGCCGTGATCCCGGCAGCCCCGTGCCCCTTGAGGTTGCCTGTGCGGCCGCCGTGCTCGGCCCCGCCCAGCCGCCCGCTGCCCCCGCCGCACCGGCAGCCCAGGCCGCCCAAAGCGGCAAGCAACCCCAGCGCCGCCCGCAGGGTCGCCGCCGCGAGCCCCGCGAAGAGACCCGCGAGGAGAGCTTCCTCAGGGAGCTCTACGAGCGCTGCAGGATGACGCAGCCGGCGCTTGCCGCCTGGCTCAACGGCTCCTGCGAGGTGCGCGCCATCACCGACAAGGTGCTTCAGCTCGGTTTCTATCACCCCATCCACATGCAGAAGATCGCCAACGATGGCCGTACCCTTGTCGAGCAGAAGGCCGAGGAGCTGTTGGGGCACCCCGTCACCCTCCTCGTCGAGCGGATCGAGCGCCGGGCGCCCGCCAGCCGTCCGGCAAAGGGGGGACACCTGGCGGCGGCTGCCCGCGAGCTGGGCGCGAAGCCCGTAGAGTCGGGGCCGCCTCCACGCCCGCAGCCCCCCGAGGAGGACTCCTGATGGCGAAGAGCAGCGGTCGAAATCGGTACATGCGCCGCGGTGGTGGCGGCGGTGGTGGCCAGCGTGGCCGTGGCGGCGCCCAGACCGGGCAGCTCGCCGAGGCCCAGGCGATGCTCCAGCGCGCCCAGGAGGAGCTTGCCGCCAAGACCGTCGAGGGCAGCGCCGGCGGCGGCGCCGTCCGGGTCACCATGAACGGCGAGCAGAAGGTCCAGGCCATCGCCATCGAGCCCGACGTCGTCGACGCCGAGGACGTCGAGATGCTGGAGGACCTCGTCCTCGCCGCCATCCACGACGCCTCCGAGCGCGCCAACGCCCTCCAGGCTGATTCCCTCGGAATGCTCACCGGCGGCCTCGACCTGCCGGGGCTCGGCGGCTGAGCGGGCGTGCCCGAAGCAGGCGCGCCCGAGCCGATCGCCCGCCTGGTCCAGGAGTTCTCGAAGCTCCCCGGGATCGGACCCAAATCCGCCCAGCGGCTCGCCTACCACGTCCTCCGCGCCTCCGAGGATGACGCCCGCGCCCTCGCCCGCGCGCTCACCGACGTGAAGGAGCACGTCGTCCTCTGCGACACCTGCTTCTACATCACCGTGCAGAACCCCTGCACCCTTTGCGACGACGAGCAGCGCGACAGCTCCCTCGTCTGCGTCGTCGAACAGCCCCTCGACGTGCTCGTCGTCGAGCGCACGGGCGGCTTCCGCGGCCTCTACCACGTCCTCCACGGCTCCCTGAACCCGATCGACGGCGTCGGTCCCGAGCAGCTCCGCATCCAGGAGCTGCTGCGGCGCGTCGAAGGAGGCGGGGTCGTCGAGGTGATAATGGCGACTAACCCCAGCCTCGAAGGCGAGGCCACCTCGATGTACGTCCAGCGCCTCCTGCAACCCCTCGGCATTCGCGTCACCCGCCTCGCCCGCGGCCTCCCCAGTGGCGCCGACATCGAGTACATGGATGACCTGACCCTCTCCCGCGCGCTCGAGGGGCGGCAGGAGCTCTAGCGTGGCGGCGCGGCCCCGCGTCTACCGCGCCGAAGGCGTCATCCTGCGCCGCCGCAACCTCGGCGAGGCCGACAGCATCCTCACCGTCTTCAGCGGCAACGAGGGCAAGTTCGAGGCGATCGCGCGCGGCGTGCGCAAGGCCCGCAGCCGCATGCGCGGCCACCTCGAACCGTTGACCCGCAGCCGCGTGCTCGTCGCCCAGGGACGCAACCTCGATGTCTTCACCCAGGCCGAGACGGTCGACGCCTATCGCCGCCTGCGCGAGGACCTCGATGCCAGCGCCGAGGCCCTCTACTGCCTCGAACTCGTCGACCGTTTCACCGTGGAGCGCGAGCCGCTCCCCGAGCTCTACGCCCTGCTCGTGACTGCTCTGGATCTGCTGGAAGAGGGGAAAGGCGCTGCCGTCACCCGTCACTTCGAGCTGCGCCTGCTCGCCCTTCTCGGCTACGAGCCCCACATCGACGGCTGCGTCCTCTGCGGCGAACGCCTTCCCGAGGAGGAGACGTTGCTCTCGCCCGCAGCCGGAGGCCTCGTCTGCCGCCGGTGTCGGGCCGAGGCTGGCGGCGGACGCATCGTGGCGGTGCGGGTCGTGAAGCTGATGCGCTTCGCCCGGCGCGCAACGGCGGCCGAGTTCGTTGCCCTTGCCGCCCCGCCGGAGGTCGCGCAGGAGCTGCGCGCCGCCGTCGCCGATCTGGTCCGTTACCACCTCGATCGCGACCCCAACGCCCGCCGCTTCGTCGACGGGGTAGGCGCCCTCGAGCGGAAGGACTAGCCCGGCGGCGTTCCCTGCTTTGACGAACGCGGTAGAATCTCTGGTACGAAGAGTCGCTCCTGAGCGAGCGGAGGTTCTCCATGCCCCTGTACGAGTACTACTGCGAGCCCTGTCACGGGGTCTTCGAAGAGCTGCGCCCGATGCGGGAGGCCGGCGAGGCCGTCCCCTGCCCCGAGTGCTACGAGGACGCGGACCGCATCATGCCCACGTCCTTCGCCGCCTTCACCTTCCGTGATGGCTACCCCCGCAAGATTCCCGATGACGGCACCTACTGGCACCTGGGCCAGAAGGTCAGCAAGCGCGTCACCGGTGGCCGCCCCAACGAGCACCCCGAGATCAACAAGCCCACGCCGAAGAAGCGCCTCACCCGGGGCGAGCGCTCCGCCCTCAACGACATGCGCGAAGTGGCCGCCAAGGGCGACCTCGTCGACATGTTCAACAACCCCATCTCCCCACGGGAGGTGAAGCAGGCCTACGACCGCCGCGACGTCATCAAGAAGGGTGTGCCCGCGCGCATCCACAAGGACATGAAGAGGAAGTTCCGCTAGCTCCGGCGGCTGAGCACGTAGCCGCTGAGCTCTTCGAGCGTGCGCCGGGCGTCGGTTGCCTCGAGGGTCGAAAGGCCCTCGAGCGCACGGTCCACGAACTCCTGCGCCATTCCCTGCGCCCGTCCGATCGCGTCCGACGCCACGACCGCCGCCAGCGCCTCAGGCAGGAACGCGGCCCGGTCGCCGTCCGCCGAGAGGAAGCGCCGTACCGGGTTCTCCCTGGACGCCGTCTCCAGGTAGAACAGGGCCGGCAGCGTGATCGTCCCTTCGAGAAGGTCGCCCCCTGCCGGCTTGCCCATCTCCGCCTCGTCCCCGGTGAAGTCGAGGATGTCGTCGACGATCTGGAAGGCCATGCCGAGGTTGTAGCCGTAGCTTCGCAGCGCCTCGACCTGCCCCTCGCCGCATCCTGCCAGCAGCGCGCCGCCCTGCGTCGAGTGCCCGAACAGCGCCGCCGTCTTGCCGCCGATGCGCCAGAGGTAGTGCTGCACGTCGCGCCCTACGTCGAAGGCGGCCGAGTCCTGGTCGAGCTCGCCGTTCGTCATCTTCATCAGGGCCAGCGCGAACAGCCGCGTGACCGGCAGGCTGCCCGTGCGCGTCACCATCTCCGCCGCGTTCGCGAACATGAAGTCGCCGAGCAGCACCGTCAGCGCGTTGTCGAAGACGGCGTTCGCCGTCGGCCGGCCGCGCCGGCTGGTCGCCCCGTCGACCACGTCGTCGTGGACGAGGCTGGCCGTGTGCAGCAGCTCGATGGCCGTGCCCAGCGGCACGAGTCGGTTCAGGTTGTAGTCGCCGAAGGTGCCCGCCAGCAGCACAAGCGCCGGCCGCAGCCGCTTGCCCCGCGGCGCGAGTGCGTGGTCCAGCATCAGGCGCAGGGGCGCAAGGTCGACCCGCTTCACCGACTCCAGAAGGTCCTCGACGAGGATCAGGTCCTCGGCGACCGGCCCGTAAAGCGCCTGTGGCTGCGTCTGCGTCATGCTCCCGCCTCCGCCGCCACGGTCACGCCGAACAGCGCCTCCGCGTTGGCCGTCGTCGCCTCCGCGACCGCTTCGATGCTCACGCCCCGCGCCTCCGCCACCACCCCGGCCGTGACCTGCACGTTCGCGGGTTCGTTGCGCGTGCCCCGCGCCGACTGCGGCGGCAGCGCCGGGCTGTCCGTCTCGATCAGGAGCGTGGTGAGCGGCAGCCCGGCCGCCACCCGTCGCGCCTCGTCGTTGCGCGGGTAGCCCGCCGAACACGTCAACGAGACCAGGAACCCCATCTCCGCATACCGCCGCGCCTGCTCCAGCGTTCCGCCGAACGCATGCAGGACGCCGAGCGGCCGGCCCTGTGCGGTCAGCGGCGACTCCGCTGCGAAGCGCGCGAGGTGCGGCGCCAGCTCCTCCTCCGCGTCGCGGGAATGAACCGACACCGGCAACCCGAGGCGGGCTGCGATTGCGAGCTGCGCGTCGAAGACGCGGCGCTGCACGTGGCGGGGCGACAGGTCGCGGTAGAAGTCGAGCCCGATCTCGCCGATGGCCGCCACGTTCCCGCCGCCGGCCAGTCCCTCGATCCGTTCGAGCGCATCCTCGTCGGCCTGCGACGCCTCGTGTGGGTGGAACCCCGCCGTGGCGAGCAGCCGTGGAGAGTCCGTGCGCCCCGCGAGCGCTATCGCCGTCTCGCTCGAGGCCACGTCTTCGCCGCACACGACGATGGTGGCGACGCCGGCCGCCGCCGCCCGCGCCAGTACCGCCTCGCGGTCCTCGTCGAAGCGCGCGTCCTGCAGGTGACTGTGGGAGTCGAAGAGGCGCATCAGTTCGCGACCGGTTCGGGCACGTCCAGCTTGCGGTACAGCGCCCCGCCCTCGCCCAGCGAACGCCCGGCCGGCACGCCCGTGAGCAGCCAGCCCTCCGACTCGGGCGTGCCCTCGTGCCCGAGCGTGGTGTGCAGCTTGCTCGTGGAGAACGGCAGGATCGGGTGCAGCAGCGCCGTCAGCCCCGAGATCGCCTGCAGCGCCGTGTGGAGCGTCTCGGCGGCGTGGTCGCGGTCTTCCTTCACCGCCCGCCAGGGAGCGCGCTCGTCGAGGTACTTGTTCGCCGCCTGGGCGACATTCAGCGCCTCCCGCAGCGCCCCCCGGAACTGGCAGGCGGCGTACTCGGCGCCCGCCCGCTCGAACCCGTCCCGAACCGTTGCCAGCAGCGCCTCGCTCTCGGGCCCTGGCGTCCCCGGCTCCGGCACGACGCCGTCGAAGTTGCGCCGGATCATCGCCAGCACGCGGTTCGCCAGGTTCCCCCACGTCGCGATCAGGACCTCGTTGTTCGCGCGGATCAGCTCCTCCTCGCGGAACTCCGAGTCGCTCGTCTCCGGCATGATCTGTGTCAGGTAGAACCGCACGACGTCGGCGTCGTACGTGTCCAGCAGGTCCAGCAGCCACGTCGCCGTGCCCTTCGACTTGCTCTGCTTCTGCCCCGCCGAGAAGTTCACGTACTGGTTTGCGGGGACATCGTGCGGCAGGTTCAGGCCGCCATGGCCCAGCAGCATCGCCGGCCAGATGAGCGTGTGGAAGACGATGTTGTCCTTGCCGATGAAGTAGTAGGCCTTCGTGTTCTCGTCTTCCCAGTAGAGGCGCCACGCTTCCGGGTCGCCGCTCTGGGCCGCCCACTCCTTCGCCGCCGAAAGGTACCCGATGACGGCGTCGAACCAGACATAAATGCGCTTGTCCTCGTACCCCTCGACCGGCAGGGGAACGCCCCAGTTGATGTCGCGCGTGATCGCCCGGTCCTTCAGCCCTTCCTCCAGGATGCCGAGCGTGAAGTTGGCGACGTTCCGCCGCCAGTGCGGCTGCGCGCTCACCCACTCCCGCAGCTGCTCGTTGAAGGCCGACAGCCGCAGCATGAAGTGCTCCGATTCCCGCACCTCGGGCGTCGCCCCGCTCACCTTGCTGCGCGGCTCGATCAGGTCGATCGCGTCGAGCTGCGAGCCGCACTGGTCGCACTGGTCGCCGCGCGCCTCCGGGTAGCGACAGAGCGGGCAGATGCCCTCCACGTAGCGGTCCGGCAGGAAGCGCCTGGCCTCCGGGTCGTAGAGCTGGTCCTGCTTGCCCGTGTAGAGCAGATCCTGCTCCAGCAGCCGCGTAAAGAGTTCCTGGGTCGTCTCGTAGTGGTTGTCGGTCAGGGTCGTCGTGAACAGGTCGAAGGAGATGCCGAAGCGCTCCCACGCCTCGAGGATCTTCGGGTGGTAGCGGTCGATCACCTCTTGCGGGGTGATGCCCTCGCTGTCGGCGGCGACCGTGATGGGCGTCCCGTGGCAGTCGGAACCGGACACCATGAGCACGTCGTTGCCGCGCATGCGGTGGTAGCGGGCGAAGATGTCGGCGGGTAGGTACGCTCCCGCCGCCTGGCCGGCATGCAACAGGTAGTTCGCGTACGGCCAGGCCACCGCCACGAAGATGCGTTCGGCCATGGATTCCCCTCTGGAGCGCTCAGGCGAGTCTAGCACCGTGTCGCTTTAGGGCTTAGGGCCGGTAAAGGCCCGCCTTCCTATCCCTTGTCCGCGGGCCAGGACTCGTACGCCTCCGCCCGCGAGACCCCGAACCGTCGCGCTGCCGCGCTCGCGGCTGCGCTGCGCTGCGCCCCCGCCTCCCGCATCTCCGCCAGGTAGACGCGAAGCTCCCGCTCGTCGCTCCCTGCCGTCCACCCCCGCGTATCGACCACCACCGTGCACTCCCCCCGCGTCTCCCGGAACCGCTCCGCCATCGCCGATGCCGCCCCCCGCACCGCCTCCTCGTGGACCTTCGTTAGTTCGCGGCACACGACCACGGGCGGGTCGTCGAGCGCATCCGCCACGTCCCTCAGCGCCGCCCCCAGCCGCCGCGGGCTCTCGAAGAACACGAGCGTCTGCGCCGCGCCCGCCGCCCCCGCCAGCCGCCGCCGCCGCTCCCCCCCGCTCCGGGGCAGGAAGCCGAGGAAGTGAACGTCGCTCGCCCCGAACCCCGCCACAGACACCGCCGCCGCCAGCGCCGACGGCCCCGGCACCGCAAATACGGGGATACCCGCGTCGTGCGCCGCCTCCACCGCCCGCGCGCCCGGATCCGCGATCAGCGGCGTCCCCGCGTCCGAGGTCAGCGCCACGACCCCCTCCCGCGCCGCCTCCAGCAGCCGCGGGATGCGCGCCTCGACGTTGTGCTCGGTCAGGCTCAGGGCCGTCGCGCTCGTTTCAACCCGCGTGCCGAGCGTCCGCAGCACGCGCGTGTCCTCCGCCGCGACGAGCGAGGCTGCCTGCAGGACTGCTGCCGCGCGCTCGCTCAGGTCTCCCAGGTTGCCGATGGGCGTGGCGACCACGTAGAGGCCCGGCGCGAGTTCATTCATGCTTCGGTCAGCTTCACAGAACCGTGCCCCGAGCGCGAATTCTGGTGCCGATTTCGTTGACCCTACGCAGGCCCCCGCGATACGCTTTCTGCATAGCCGTGACACTCCCATTCGAGTCATCCAAAACCGAACGGAAGTTGCTTCGGTGAGCCCCGACGCCGCATCCGCAACCATCGCCGCGCCTGATTCGCCAGAGCGCGGCGTTTTGCATACCCAGGAGGAGGGTTTGTCCGTGCCCGCACCGCGTTTCAAGCAGCTCAAGCATGCCTACGGTTTCGATGATGTCGCCATCGTTCCCGGCGAGGTCACGATCAATCCCGAGCTTGTCGAGATCGGCCTCGACATCGGCTCCTTCCACTTCGGCCTCCCCTTCATCGCCTCCGCCATGGATGCCGTCGTCGACCCCGAGTTCGCCTTGCTCATGCACGAAGCGGGCGGCCTCGGCGTCCTCAACCTCGAGGGCATCTGGACCCGCTACGACGATCCCCGCCCCATCCTCGACGAAGTCGCGTCCGTCAACCGCGACGAGGCCACGGCCATCCTCCAGTCCGCCTTCCAGCAGCCCATCCGCGACGACCTTATCGCCCAGCGCATCAAGGAGATGAAGGCCGGCGGCGCCGTCGCCTCCGTCTCCGTCACGCCCAAGAGCACGAAGCAGTACGCGCCCCTCGTGCAGGAGGCGGGCGCCGACATCCTCGTCGTGCAGAGTACGGTTACCACGGCCCGGCACGAATCCACCAGCATCGAGGGTTTGCGCTTCGAGAAGCTCTTCGAGCAGATACACATCCCCGTCGTCGTCGGGAATACCGTCGGCTTCAGCGCCACCCTCGAGGTGATGCGCTCCGGCGTTGCCGGCGTCCTCGTGGGCGTGGGCCCCGGCGCGGGCTGCACCAGCCGCGAGGTCCTCGGCATCGGCGTCCCCCAGGTCACCGCCACCATCGACTGCGCCGCCGCTCGCGAGGCCTATCTCGCCGAGACCGGCAACTACGTGCCCATCATCACCGACGGAGGCATCCGCACCGGCGGTGACGTCTGCAAGTGCTTCGCCGCCGGCGCCGACGGCGTCATGATGGGCTCGCCCTTCGCCGCCACCACGGAGGCGCCCGGCCGCGGCTACCACTGGGGCATGGCCACCTCCCACGCCGACCTCCCCCGCGGCACCCGCGTCTTCGTCGGCGTCAACACGACCCTCCAGAAGACGCTCTTCGGTCCCACCAGCCGCACCGACGGCACGGAGAACCTCGCCGGCGCCCTCAAGACCGCGATGGGCATGTGCGGCGCGCACACCATCCGCGAGTTCCAGGACGCCGAGATGGTGATCGCGCCCTCCATCAAGACCGAGGGCAAGATCTACCAGTTCGCCCAGGCCGAATCGTAGGGAACGCGACGAACTCGCCCGGCCTGCCCCGACTCGTTCTCGCAGCGCTCCTCGCGTTGGGAGCGCTCGCCTGCCTTGCCGTGCTGGCCCCGGGCGAAACCGCCCGCGCCCACGATGACTGCCCCCACTTCGACCTCGACGACCTGCTCGCCTCGGTCGAGGACGTCGACGTCATCGTCGTCGGCGAGCTCGTGACCGAGGCGGGGGCGCCCGCCATCGAGCCCGAGGCCTACCTGAAGGGCCCCGCCATCGCTGAAGCGCTCCCCCTGTCTGACCGCCCGACCGAGTGCGACCGCGCCGTCCTCCCCGCCGAAGGCGCCCGTGTCATCGCGGCGCTCCGCCGCGAGGGTGGCGGTTTCCAGTGGCCCGTCCCGGCCGCCTTCTTCGTGATTGACGATGGGGTCGCCACGAACGGCGGCGACAACCCGATTTCTCTCTCCGAAGGCGACCTCGTCACCCGCATCCGCGAGGTCTCCGGCCAGCACGCCGTGCTCGCCACAGACGAGTCTGAAGGCGCCTCCATCGACTGGCTGCGGGTCGTCCTGCCCGTCACCCTCGCCGCGATCGTCATCCTCGCGATCGCGCTCGTCCTGCTGCGAATCTGGCACCGGATCGACCCGGAAGGCTAGAGCAGCTCCTCCAGCACCTGTGCCACCGAGTCCTCCTCGTCCGGGAGCTGCTCGTCGGCCGCCTCGCGCGCGTAGCGGTCCGCCTTCCCCGTGGCGATTCCCCGCCCCGCCCACGCCAGCATCGAGGCGTCGTTCACGCTGTCCCCGATCGCGAGGCTCTCGGCGGCCGTGATCCCGAGCCTGGAGGCGACCAGCCCCACCCCCTTCGCTTTCGTCGCATCGGGCGCCAGCGCCACCGTCACGAACGGGAAGTCGAGCACATGCAGCGTGTCCCCGAAGTGCTGGACCAGCTCCGCGTGCACTTCCGTCGACCCCTCACGGCTGCTGAGGATCCCGACGCCGCTCGGGTCGATGCCGAGCGTCTCCGGCTCCGGGTGGTACTCGGCCGTGATGTTGCCGAGACTGGCGTAGTAGTCGGTGGCCGGCGATTGCTCCGTTGCGGCGTACCGTTCCGCGCTGAACCACTCGTACTCGTAGCCCGCCTCGCGCGCGTAGGCCGTGACGGCCAGCGCCAGGTCCCGGTCCAGCTTGATCTCGCGGACCAGCGTCCCGTCCGCGTTCGCGATCAGGCACCCCTCCTGCGCGATGAACGGCGTGTCCAGCCCCAGCTCCCGCGCGATGCTCATGACCCCTTCCCGCATCCGTCCGCTCGCCAGCACCACCGTCCGCCCGTCCTCCACCAGCGCCGTGACGGCAGCCCGAACGCGCGGCGAAAGCTCGCCCTTGTAGGCGCCCTCGTACGGCAGAAGCGTGCCGTCGATATCCAGCGCGACCAGCCTCACTCCCACCGCGCGGTGACCACCCGTTCCCACCCCGCCAGGTCGTGCGCGATGCTTGCTTCCGCCCCCAGCTCCTCCGCCGCCTCCGCGACGCGTCCCGCCTGCCCCATCCCCACCTCGAACGCCGCCAGCCGCGGCCGCAGCCGCGCCCCGCAGTCGGCCAGCAGCGCCCGCACGAGGTCGAGCCCGTCGGCGCCACCGTCCAGCGCGACCCGCGGCTCCCACTGCCGCACCTCCGGCTGCAGCCCCTCGATGTCGCGTTCCGGCACGTAGGGCAGGTTCGCGAGGACGATGTCGGCAGCCGCCACGCCCCTCGCCAGGTCGCTCTGCACGAGCGAGACGGCCACACCGTGCCGCTCGACGTTCAGCGCCGCGATTCGCAGCGCATCGGCGCTCACGTCCGCCGCAATGACGTTCGCCCCCGGGGCAGCGCTCGCCACCGCGATCGCGATCGCGCCGCAGCCGGTGCCCACGTCGAGCACCGTTGCGTCGGGAAGGCGCGCAAGCTCCGCGACGCCGATCTCGACCAGCAACTCCGTTTCGGGCCGGGGGATGAGCGTGCCCGGCCCCACGACGAACTCCAGCCCGTGGAACTCGCGCGTGCCCGTGAGATATGGGGCAGGCTCGCGCCTCAGACGCCGCGCCACCAACTCGTCCAGTTCTCCGCAAACGCCCTCGGCGACCGGTTCGTCGGCGAAGAACGCGCTCCGGCTCAGGCCGCTCGCGTGCCGCGTGAGCACCTCCGCCTCCAGCGCTGCGTCGGGAATGCCTGCGGCTTCCAGTTCGGCGCGGACGCGGGCTGCCGCCGCGCGCGCCTTCACGCCGTGGCCTGCAGCTTCGCCGCCTCTTCCGCCGCCGCCACCGCGTCGATGATGTCGTCGATGTTGCCGTCGAGCCGGTCCGGGATGTTGTGTACGGTCAGCCCGATGCGGTGGTCGGTGATGCGGTCCTGCGGGAAGTTGTAGGTCCGGATCTTCTCGCTCCGGTCGCCGCTCCCGACCTGGGTGCGCCGGTCCGCCGCCAGCTCCGCCTCCTGCTTCTCCTGCTCCATCGCCAGCAGCCGCGAGCGCAGCACCGTCATCGCCTTCGCCCGGTTCTTCAGCTGCGAGCGCTCGTCCTGGCACACCACCACCTGGCCCGTCGGGAGGTGCGTCAGGCGCACCGCCGTCGCCACCTTGTTCACGTTCTGACCGCCCGCCCCGGACGCATGGAAGATATCGACCCGCAGCTCCTTCTCGTGGACCTCAACATCCACGTCCTCCGCTTCGGGCAGGACCGCGACCGTCGCCGTCGAGGTGTGGATGCGGCCCTGCGCCTCCGTCTCGGGAACGCGCTGCACCCGGTGGACGCCGCTCTCGTACTTCAGCCGCGAGAAGGCGCCCTCGCCCGTCACGCTGAAGATGACCTCCTTGTACCCGCCGATCCCCGTCTCCGAGAGGCTCAGCACCTGCGTGCGCCAGCCCCGGCGCTCCCCGTAGCGGTAGTACGCGCGGTACAGCTCCTGCGCGAAGAGCGCCGCCTCCTCTCCGCCCGCCCCCGCCCGAATCTCCATGATGACGTTGCGGCTGTCGCGCTCATCCTTGGGCAGGAGCGCCCGCAGAATCGCATCGTCGAGCGACGCAAGACGCTCGACGGCTTCGCGCAGCTCCGCCTCGGCCAGCTCCCGCAGCTCGTCGTCGCCTTCGTCCAGCAACTCCTGTGCGTCCGCCCGGGCCGTCTCTGTCTCGGTGTAGTCCGCGAGGAGCTGAACGACCGGCGCGATCTCGGCCCGCTCGCGGTTGAGCCGCGCCACCTTGTCATAATCGGCTGCGACCTCGGGCTGCCCCATCTCGTTGGTCACCGCGTCGAAACGGATCCGGATCTCGTCGAGCCTCTTGCGAACGGCCTCGTCCATCGTTCTATTCTGCGGGCGGAGCGAGCTTCGCGCTCGGCTAGCGCAGGTGTCGCCCGAGCCGGGCGGCGATCTCCTCGATCGGCGCCTCCACCTGGTCTCCCTGGTCGCGCAGGTCTTTCAGCGCCGCCACACCCCGCTCCGCCTCGTCCTGCCCGATGATCACGGCGAATCGCGCCCCGCTCCCGTTCGCCCGCCGCATCTGCGCCTTGAACGACCGCCCCGACTCTCCCAGCAGCGTCACGAACCCCGCCCCGCGCAGCTCCGCCCCCGCGCGCATCGCCGCCCGGCCTCCCTCCGCCCCCGCGTGCACGACGAACGCGTCGGGCGCGCCCGCCTCCGCGAGCGGAACCTCCTGCCGCTTCATCTCGATGATCACGCGCTCCAGCCCCGTTGCGAACCCGCTCGCCGGGGTCGGCTTCCCGCCGATGGTCTCGATCAGCCCGTCGTAGCGCCCGCCTGCCCCGATCGAGCTCTGCTGCCGTCCGTCCCCCTTCGGGACGATCTCCCAGACCGTGCGGTTGTAGTAGTCGAGGCCGCGCACGAGCAGCGGGTCGACGACGAACGGCACGCCCGCGGCCGTCAGCCCCTCCTTCACGCCCTCGAAGTGCTCCGCCGCCGCCGGGCTCAGGTCGTCGATCATCGTCGGGGCGCCCTCGCGCAGCTCCTGGTCGCGCGGGTCGTTGCTGTCGAGCAGGCGCAGCGGGTTCCGGTCCAGCCGCCGCTGGCTGTCCTCCGAAAGCTTGTCGCGCAGGGGCAGGTAGTAGTCCCGCAGCCGATCGAGGTAGGCCCGCCGCGCCTCCGGGTCGTCGATGCTCCCCAGCCGGATCTCCAGGTTCTCCAGCCCGAGCCGCTCGTAGAACCGCCAGTGCAGCTCGATCAGCTCCGCATCGACCAGCGTCGTGCCCGAGCCCAGGACCTCGCAGTCGAACTGGTTGAACTGGCGCAGCCGGCCCAGCTGCGGGCGGTTGTAGCGGAACATGCGCGCGATCGTGAACAGGCGGACGGGTTGCGGCCGGCTCGCCAGGCCGTGCTCCAGGTACGCCCGGCAGATCGCCGGCGTCGCCTCCGGGATGAGCGAGAGCGCCTCGCCCCCCTGGTCCTGGAAGCTGTACATCTCCTTCTCGACGATGTCCGTCGTGTCGCCCGTGCCCTTCTCGAACAGGGCGGCGTCCTCGAAGGTGGGCGTGTCCAGGCGTTCGTAGCCGAAGAGCCGCGTCACCTCTTCGGCGGCGTCGTGAATCGCGCGCCAGTACGGCTGCTCCTCGGGGAGGATGTCCTCGGTCCCTCGGGGCGTCTGGAAGCGTCCGCTCATGCCCGTCCCGTCAGTCGTGATGGGGTTGCCTGCTAAGATACTGGCAGAAACGGGGCAACGAGAAAGCGTGTGAGCGTCCTGGAGCGTTCTCCGGAATCCCCGGCCGTCGCCGACCTGCTTGAGCGTGTCCGCACCTACCTCCCCGAGGACCGCGTCGAGCTAATCGCCGACGCATACGAGTTCGCCGAGTCCAGCCACGACGGCCAGATGCGCCGCACCGGCGACCCCTACATCACCCACCCGCTTGAGGTCACCAAGCTCGTCGCCGGCCTCGAGCTCGACCAGCCCTCCCTCATCGCCGCCCTCCTCCACGACGTGCAGGAAGACTGCGATGTCCCCAACGAGGAGATCGCCGAGCGCTTCGGAACGGACGCCGCTCAGCTCGTCGAAGGGCTGACCAAGCTCGACAGCCTCCCCCTGCGCGTCACCGAAGAGGAGGGCGGCGGCGTCCAGGCCCAGAACCTCCGCAAGATGCTCCTCGCCATGGCCGCCGACGTGCGCGTCGTGCTGATCAAGCTCTGCGACCGCCTCCACAACATGCGCACGCTCTACGCTCTCTCCGATGAGAAGCAGCGCCGCATCTCCCGCGAGACCATGGAGATCTTTGCCCCCTTGGCGACGCGCCTCGGCATCTGGCAGATCAAGTGGGAGCTCGAGGACCTCGCCTTCCGCTATCTCGAGCCCGAGCGCTACCAGGAGATCGCCACCCGCCTCGACGCCACCCGCCTCGCCCGCGAGCGCTACATCGAGGATGTCGCCGCCGGCCTCCGCGTCCAGCTCGACGACTCGCGCATCGGGGCCGAGGTCACGGGTCGGGCCAAGCACATCTACTCGATCCACCAGAAGGCTCGCCGCTACGGCCGCGAGGCTAAGTCGTTCGACCAGATCTACGACCTCCTCGCCCTGCGCATCCTCGTGAAGGATGTGGCCGCCTGCTACGCCGCCCTCGGCGTCGTTCACGCCACCTGGCGCCCCCTCCCCGGCCAGTTCGACGACTACATCGCCAGCCCCAAGGCGAGCATGTACCAGTCGCTGCACACCACGGTCATCGGCCCCGGCGCCCGCCCCCTGGAAGTGCAGATCCGCACCTACGACATGCACCGCGTGGCCGAGTACGGCGTCGCCGCCCACTGGCGCTACAAGGGCGCCACGGACCGCTCCGCCCAGGACGAGGAACGCATCGCCTGGCTGCGCCAGCTCCTCGAGTGGCAGCGCGAGCTCTCCGGCGCCGAGGAGTTCGTCGAGAGCGTCAAGACCGACGTGTTCGACGACCAGGTGTTCGTGCTCTCGCCCCGGGGCGACGTGCTCGACCTCCCCACCGGCGCCACCCCCCTCGACTTCGCCTACCGCATCCACACCGACCTCGGCCACCAGACCATCGGGGCCAAGGTCAACGGCAAGATGACCGCCCTCAACTCCACCCTCCAGAACGGCGACGTCGTCGAGATCATGCGCAGCCGCTCCCGCAGCGGCCCCTCGCGGGACTGGCTCAGCGAGAACCTCGGCTACCTCCAGACCACCACCGGCCGGCAGAAGGTGCGCCAGTGGTTCCGCAAGCAGCGCCGCGCGGAGAGCATCGAGCGCGGCCGCGAGATGCTCGAGCGCGAGCTGCGCCGCCTCGCCTTCGACCTTGCCGACCACCAGGACGAGGTGCTGGCCCTCTTCCCCGGCAAGACCTGGAACGAGCTCATGGCCAACATCGGCTATGGCGACATCAGCGTCGAGTCGGTCGTCCGCAAGGCGAGCACCCTGCTCCAGGAGCACCAGGAACCCCACGAGATCGACGAGATCCCCGTCGGCCGGCCCTCGGCCCGCCGCGGGAGCGGCCCCGGCCTGCGCGCCCTTGGCGCCGGCGGTCTCGAGACGACCCTCGCGCGCTGCTGCAATCCCGTCCCCGGCGACAGCGTGCGCGGCTACGTGACCCGCAGCCGCGGTGTCACCGTCCATCGCGCCGACTGCCACAATGTCCTGCACGAGCGCGAGCGCGATCGTCTCATCGACGTCGATTGGGGCGCCACCGAGGAGCAGCGCTACCCCGCCACCGTCCAGATCGACGCCTGGGACCGGGTGGGCCTCCTCCGCGACATCAGCACCGTCGTGGCCGCCGAAGACGTGAACATGGTCAACGTGAACACGACCAAGAACGGCAACGGCACGGTCTCGGTGCTCGCGACCCTGGAGACGAGCGGGCTCTCGCAGATTTCGCGGCTGCTCACGCGCATCGAGACGATTCGCGGCGTGCGCAACTGCGCGCGCAAGTCCAGCTAGGAAGCTAGGACGCGCGCCGCGCCAGCTCCTGGCGCCGCGTGGCGAGGGGTTCCACGCGGCCCAGGGCCGGACGCAACTCTCCTCGAACGGACCGCCGCCGTGGCTGCCACAGGGTTACGCGCGCACCGTTCTCGACGCACGCCCCGCCCCGACGCAGTCCTCCCCGCCGCGGCAGCATGGAGCGAATCGTCGCTCCAAGAAGCACCACCGCGGCTCCGGCGAGCACTACGTCAAAGATGACCGTGGGGATGAGGTTTACCATGGCTAGCACATCCGTTCGCAGGGTCCGCACAATGTAAGCGAACGCCTGTTCGTCTGTCAACACAAATGTTCGAACAGGCCGGTTGCTGCTGGCAACGGGTATCATGGACACGCCAGGAGTCGTGATGAACAGCGAGGCGAAACCGGGCAAGAACAGCGGCGTCGCATCCTTCACCGCAAGAGTGCACCGGGAAGGCGCCTGGTTTGTCGCCCAGGCCACCGAGATCGATATAGCCAGCCAGGGAGAATCGGAAGGCGAGGCGCTCGCCAACCTCCGCGAGGCCCTGGAACTCTATCTCATGCCAGCCTGTTCCGAAGATCGCGTGAGCCTCTAGGGCAACTACTCCGCCCGCTCCCGGTACTGCAGCGCCTCTGCCACGTGCGTGCTGCCGATCGCGTCGCTCGCCTCGAAGTCCGCGACTGTGCGCGCGACCTTGAGCACGCGGTGGAAGGCGCGCGCCGAGAGCGCCATCTGCGCCGTCGCCTGGCTCAGGATGCGCTGCGCCTCCTCGTCCAGCTTCCACTGCGCGTGCTCGCGCACCTCCGTCGGTCCCATCTCCGCATTCAGACGCGTGCCCGTCCCCGAGAACCGCGCCCGCTGGATCCCGCGAACCGCCCGCACCCGCTCCGCTACCACCGACGACGGCTCCCCCCGCGTCCCCGCCGCCAGCTTCTCGTAGTCCACGCGGGGCACGTCGATGAAGATGTCGATGCGGTCCAGCACCGGCCCCGAGACGCGCCGCTGGTAGCGGGCGGCCGCGTTCGGAGGACAGCGACACTCCCGCATCGGATCGCCCAGGTAGCCGCACGGACAGGGATTCTGCGCCGCCACCAGCGCGAAGCTCGCCGGGAACGTCGCCGACTGCCGCGCCCGGCTGATCGTCACGATGCGGTCCTCGAGCGGCTGGCGTAGCACCTCGAGTACCTGCGTGCCGAACTCCGGCAGCTCGTCGAGGAAGAGCACGCCGTGGTGGCTCAGCGTGATCTCGCCGGGGCGCGGCACCGAGCCGCCTCCCACCAGTCCCGCGTGCGAGATGGTGTGGTGGGGCGCCCGGAACGGTCGCTCCCGCAGGAGCCCCGTGCCCGACGGCAGCAGCCCCGCCACGCTGTAGATGCGCGTCACTTCCAGCGCCTCGTCGTTCGTCATCGGCGGCAGGATCGAGGGTATGGCCCGCGCCAGCAGCGTCTTGCCGCTCCCCGGCGGGCCGCGCATCAGGAGGTTGTGACCGCCCGCCGCCGCCATCGCCAGCGCCCGCTTGGCGTGCTCCTGCCCGATCACGTCCGCGAGGTCGGGGCCGAACGCTTCCGCGTCCTCCTCCCCGTCCGTCGGCGAATACGGCGCGATCGGCGCCTTCCCCAGCAGGTGCGCCGCCAGCTGCGTCAGCGACTCCACGGGGAAGACCTCCAGCCCCTCGACAAGCGCGGCCTCGGGCGCGTTCGGCACCGGGACGAACGCCCGCCGCGCCCCGTGATCACGCGCGACCGCCACCATCGGCAGCGCTCCGCGCACGCTCCGCACCTCCCCGTCGAGCGCCAGCTCCCCCACGAACACCGCGTCGCCGAGGTCCGCCTCCACCTGCCCGCTCGCCACCATCACGCCGGCGGCGATGGGCAGGTCGTAGGCCGGCCCTTCCTTGCGCAGATCGGCGGGCGCCAGGTTCACGACGATGCGGCTGTTGAACGGCCACGTGAGGGCGCTGTTGCGGATCGCCGCTCGCACCCGCTCCTTCGACTCCTGGACGGCCGTGTCCGGCAGCCCTACGATCGCGGTCGTCGGGTTCTGGGCGCGCGAAATGTCGACCTCGACATCGACCATCACGCCATCGAGTCCCACGACCGCGCTCGACTGCACTCTGGCAAGCATTGGCGCAGTCTGCCGATCTTTGGCAAAGGTAGCAACCATGAAAGGTTGCCGTTCCCGGCCCCGGGGCGGGCGCCTGCTCGAGGCCGCAAGAGGAATCGCGGCTCTAGAGGTTCGCCCTTCGAACCTCGTAGAATGCCGCCCACTCTAGGTCAGTCGGAGGAGATAGCCATGAGCGCCCCCAACGTCCTGCTTGCCTCAAAGGGCCACCCCTTCCAGCGCGAGCCCTTCTTCCAGATGTTCGACGCCTTCCAGCAGGAGGGCGAAATCTCGGCCTGGACCCACGTCGAGCAGCCCGCCGCCCAGCTCTTCTTCCAGCCCGAGAACTCCCGCGACTACGACTGCATCGTCGACTACTCGATGCCGGGCGTCTTCGGCGTCGGCGGCCCGCCCGACCCACCCCAGGAGCTCAAGGACGGCTACATGCGCCTCACAGAAGAGGGCAAGGGCCTCGTCATGATCCATCACAACATCTGCTCCTGGCCCGGCTGGGAGGAGTACGCCGAGATCATTGGCGGCCGCTTCTTCTACAACCCCGGCAGCCTGCGCGGCGTCGACTACCCCGACTCCGGCTACCTGCTCGCCGCGAACCACACCTGCATGGTCGTGGAGGAAGAGGCAGACCACCCCGTCGTCCAGGGCGTCGACCTCTCCTTCGAGCTGCAGGACGAGATCTACCTCGCCCCCTACCACGAGGACAGCCTCGTCCCGCTCGTCCGCAGCGACTTCGACTTCACCTACAAGAACTTCTTCTCGCCTTCGCTGGTGGTGAACAACGGCCGCATGTACGAGCGCGGCGACTGGACCCACCCGCCGACCCCGAACCTGGTGGTCTGGGCGAAGAACTACCGCAACAGCCCCATCGTCTACGTGCAGGCGGGCGACGTGCCCACCTCCTACAACAACCCGAACTACCGCCGGCTGCTTGCCAACGCCATCAAGTGGGTCGCCTCCGATGAGGCCCACGAGTGGGCGCGCGCGCGCAACGCCGCCGCGGTTTCCTAGGGGAAGGAAGCGAAACCATGGCCAGCAACTACGTGCTTGAGAATCTGGAGAAGTTCCCGTGCGGCCCCGGCGGCTGCGACTTCTCGGCCGGCTCGACCTGCACCGAGTGCCCGAAGGAGAACATCCCCCACCTGACCTGCCTCTTCTGCAACCTCGACGGCGTCGAGCGTTATGGGGGCGTGTGCGACGAGCACACCGTCTCGAACGGCGAGCGCGAGGTGACGGGGCCCATCTGCGGCAACTGCCACGTGGTCATTTACGACAAGGACCGCGACAGCGGCGGCTGGGTCATCATGAAAGACGGCGAGCCGCTCCTGGCGTAGGCCCGAGCCGGTTCGCCGCAGGCATCATCGCTTCGGCGGCCGGCGCCCCGGGTCGTTGGGGATGCCCTGCGGAGTGTCTACGCGATCCCTTACCTCGTTGGGAGCGTCGCTGGTGGTGAACACGCTCTCGACGAGGTGCAGGAGGCCCAGGACGGCCTTCATTAGTGGGTTGTTCCCCATCGCTTCCCCCGGAGGTCCCGCGGCTGTCCGGCCAACATACCCCATGCCGCTGCCGGGCGAGACGCGCGACGAGTGAGACAGAGAAAGTCCGGCGAGGTTGGCTGGTCCGCGGCGAGCCGCTACGATCAGACGCGCCGCGGCCCCGTGGTGTAGCGGCCTAACACGCCACCCTGTCAAGGTGGAGATCGTCGGTTCAAATCCGATCGGGGTCGCCAGCACAACTCCCTCATAGGCCCCTGTCAGACGGCAGGGGCCTTGCCATGGCTGCTACGCTGGGTTTCCGGAGGCTGGCAGCCATGAAGGAACTCCTGAAACCCTTTATCGCCGTCTTTGCATTCATCGACAGCATTATCGAGAGCGTGGTCCGTCCCGAGCAGATGCGCCGGCGCGTCATCAACCGCATGGAAGTCACGGAGGGGTCCAGCCCCGACCCCAACCGCCGCCCCCGCCGCCGCTAGCTCGTAGCCGCCCCTCCGGGGCCAAAGTGTATGGTTCAATTGGATTTGCCTCGCCATACACTTTCGTGGCCTGCACGGAAAGTGTATGGTTCAATTGGAATCGCTCGGCCATACACTTTCGCCGGGCGGCGGGATTTCCATGACCCAGTTGCCGGCCCCCGGGACGTCGAAACGTGGCCGTCCGCCGCGGGAAGTGGTCTACGCGAGGCTCGAAGCCCAGATCGAAGAGCTGTGGACCCGCATGGGAGGTCTCCCCAACCGTCTTGAGGCCTCCGACATCTGGGAGGGCATCTGGTTCGAGGAAGCGCACCACTCGACGGCGATCGAGGGCAACACGCTCGTCCTCAGGCAGGTCGAGGCGCTGCTCGCTGAGGGCCGCGCCGTCGGTCAGAAGCCGCTCAGCGAGTACATGGAGGTCCGTGGCTATGGCACTGCCGCGACCTGGGTGTACGACCAGGGTGTCGAGAAGGCCGATTGGGACGGCGGCGAGATCCTGAGCCTGACCGAGGTCCGGCACGTCCATGAGCTCGCCATGGGGCCCGTCTGGGATGTGGCCCCACATCCCGATGCCTCTCCCGCCGAACGTCCCGGAGCGTTTCGGCGCCACGACATCCAGCCGTTCCCGGAGGGCATGGTCCCTCCGCCGTGGCCGGAGGTCCCGGCCCGTCTCGCGGACTGGCTGCGGGATGCGAACGCCCTTCCCGCCCGCACTCCGGACTTTCCAGCCGCCCTCGCCGACATCCACTGTCGCTTCGAGCAGATCCATCCCTTCCTGGATGGAAACGGCAGGGCCGGCCGCCTCGTCCTGAACCTGCTGCTGGTTCGCCTCGGCTATCCCCCCGTGATCGTCTACAAGGCGCAGCGGCGACGGTACCTGCGCGCCCTGCGCCGGGCCGACCAGGGCGAGCCCGGCGCGCTGGCGGAGCTGCTCGCCCGCTCCATGCTCGATAACCTGCACCGCTTCGTCGTGCCGGCGGTCGCTGGCCCTGCCCGCCTCGTCCCGCTCGCTGCCCTCGAGACAGAGGAGATCACCGTGAACGCCCTGCGAACGGCTGCGAATCGAGGCAGGATCCGGGCGACCAAGGGCTCGGACGGCCAGTGGCGAAGCACCAGGCGCTGGCGGGACGATTACCTCAAGACGAGGTACAGGCGAGCCACGTCCGGCGCTAGCCGCTGAATCCCGCAGCCGAAAGTGTATGGTTCAATTAGATTTGCCTCGCCATACACTTTCGCCCAGTTCTCCCCGCCGCTAGCTCGTGACCGCTCCCTCCGAGGCGCTCGAGACGCCGTTCGCGTACTTGGCGAACACGCCCCGCTCGTAGCGCGGCGCCGGCGGCGACCAGGCAGCCAGGCGGCGCTCCAGTTCCCCGTCGTCGATCTCGAGGTCGAGCCGCCGCGCGTCGATGTCGAAGGAGACGATGTCGCCCTCCTCGATCGCCGCGATCGGGCCGCCCGCCGCTGCCTCCGGCGCGACGTGCCCGGCCATCAGGCCGTGCGTCGCGCCGCTGAAGCGACCGTCCGTGAGCAGCGCCACCGAGTCGCCCAGCCCCTCGCCCACGAGCGCGGCCGTAACGCCGAGCATCTCGCGCATGCCCGGGCCGCCCTTCGGGCCCTCGTAGCGGATCACGACCACGTCCCCCGGCTCGATCCGCCGCTCCGAGACGGCCGCGAACGCATCCTCTTCGCGGTCGAACACCCGGGCCGGTCCGCGGTGCTGCATGATCTCGTGTCCCGCGACCTTGATGACGCACCCCTCCGGCGCGAGGTTCCCCTTCAGGATGACGAGCCCGCCCGTCTCCTTGATCGGCTCGTCCAGCGACACGATCACGTCCTGCCCCGGCGCTTCCTGTGCGTCCCCCGCCTCTTCCTCGATCGTGCGGCCGGTTACCGTCATCTGGTCGCCGTGGACCTTCTCGCCCTCCAGCAAGCGCTGCGCGAGCAGCCTCGTGCCCCCCGCCCGGTCCATGTCGAGCGCGACATAACGCCCTCCGGGCCGCAGGTCCCCGATGATCGGCGTGCGCTCGCTGATGTCGTCGAAGTCGTCGATGTCGAGGGGAACCCCGACCTCCCGCGCCATCGCGAGCAGGTGCAGGACCGCGTTTGTCGAGCCGCCCGTCGAGGCCACGCAGGCGATGGCGTTCTCGAACGCCTCGCGCGTCATCACGTCGCCCGGCAGCTGGCCCCGCGCCAGCACGTCCATGACCAGCTGGCCCGCGTCGTAGCCGGCGCTGTTCTTGCGCGGGTCGGTCGCGCCCGCCGAACCGCTCCCCATCGGCGAGATGCCGAGGAACTCGATCGCCGTTGCCATCGTGTTCGCCGTGTACTGCGCCCCGCACGCCCCCGCCCCCGGACAGGCGATGTCCTCGAGCGCCGTGAGCTGCTCGTCTGTCATCCCGCCCGCGGCGTGGCTCCCGACCGCTTCGAACACGTCCTGGATGGTCACGTCGCGGCCCTCGTAGTTCCCCGGTGCGATCGACCCGCTGTAGAGCACGAGCCCCGGAACGCCCAGCCGCGAGAGCCCCATCACACCGCCCGGGATCGTCTTGTCGCAGCCCACGATGACGACCGCCGCGTCGAACAGGTAACCCCGACCGCACAGCTCGATGCTGTCGGCCACCACCTCCCGGCTGATCAGCGACGCCTTCATGCCCTCCGTCCCCATCGCGATCCCGTCGCTGATGGAGACGGTGTTGATCTCCATGGGGGTGCCGCCCGCCTCGCGGATGCCGCGCATCACGTCGGCGGCCAGCTCGCGCTGGTTGAAGTTGCACGGCATCGTCCCGATCCAGCTGTGCGCGACCATCACGAGCGGGCGCTTCAGCGACTCCGAGTCGTAGCCGACGGACTTCAGCATCGCCCGCGCCGGCGCCCGGTCGGGCCCGTCGACGAGCGTGCGGCTGCGGTGTCGTGGATCAAGCGGCATGAGGGCACTCCAGTGGGTCGAAATGTGGCGAATCGAGCCTACGCGCTGCCCGTTTCCCGGGCCAGAACCGCGCGCCGGTGGTCGCTACTTGATCGACGAGCCCGCCGCCACCTCGCGCAGCGCCTCGGCCAGCCGGTGCACGCCTTCCTCGATCTCCTCGACGGGGGTGTAGCTGAAGGCGATCCGCAGGTGCTGCGTGGCGTTGCCGTCGGCGAAGAAATGCGGCCCCGCGCCGATAAGCACGCCCTTCTCGTTCGCCACGCGCTGCACCTCGATGGCGGAGAGGCCGGGCCGGAGCGCCAGCCAGACGAAGAAGCCGCCCTCCGGCCGGAGGTAGCTGACGTACTCGCCGCAGTGCTCCTCGACCGCCGCGCACAGCCGGTCGAGCTTGCGCCGGTAGATGCCGCGCAGCCGCCCGACGTGCCGGTCGAGGTCGCCGTTCCGGATCATCTCCGCGACGACCCGGCCCAGGTAGGGGCTCGACCCCATGTCGTAGCGCAGCGCGGCCATGCGTGTGATGAACGCGGGCGGCGCCAGGTTCCACCCCAGCCGCAGCCCCGTCGCGATGATCTTCGAGAAGCTCGCGACCTTGATCGCCAGCTCCCCGCCGGAAAGCGAGAAGAGCGACGGCGGCGGCGCATCGCCGAACCAGAGCTCCCCGTAGGCGTCGTCTTCCATCAGCAGCACGCGGTGCTCGCGCACCAGCTCCAGCAGCTTCTCGCGCCGCTCCAGCGGCAGCGTCGACCCCACCGGGTTCTGGTGCGTCGGGATCGTGTAGAGCAGCTTCGCCCGCCGCCCCTCGTCCGCCAGCCGCTTCAGCGCCTCCTCGACGAGGTCGATGCGCAGCCCCTCGTCGTCCATGGGCACGGCCTCGATCTGCGCCCCGAACGAAACGAAGGTGCGCAGGCTGCCGGGGAAGGTCGGGCTCTCCACGAGCACCGTGTCCCCCGGGTCGAGAAGCGCCTCGCAGGCGATGCCGATCCCCTGCGCCGCGCCCGCGGTCACGATCACGTGCTCGTGCGTCAGCGGGATCCCCTCGATGCCGCTGGAGCGCTCCGCGATCGCCTCGCGCAGCGGCTGGGGGCCGAAGGTGCCGCCGTACTGCAGCGCCTCGCGCCGCTCCTGTTCGAGCACGGTGCGGGTGGCCCGCAACAGCTCCTCGCTTGGCAGCGAGGGCACGTCCGGCAGCCCGCCCGCAAACGAGATGAGGGGACGGTCGTCGGGCCGCGCCGCGGCCCAGACCCCCGCGCCCATGATCTTCGAGCGCGCGCTGACGATTTCTTCGAGTGAGTCCTGGGTCCAGAAGGGTGTGTCCGGCATCGCTTCAGTATGGCGGCGGCGGCCCTCAGGGGCGAGCAGCGCCCCCGTTGCCGGCGGAACCTCGTTAACGCAGGTGTAACGGCCGGGGGGCGATCTCCGCCGCTTGATCTCGCTATACTTATCGTTCACCCGTGTGTGCGTTGAGGCGTGAGCCTCGCGAGGCGAGGCGCGGGAAGGTATTACCCCGCGCATCAGCCGCCCGTCCGGGCGGCTCCGCAACGGGCGAAGCGAACGAGAGGAGGCTGCACGATGGCCGCGCACATCCGGCCCCCGAAGCAGGGTCTGTACGACCCCGCCCTCGAGCACGACTCGTGTGGCGTCGGCTTCCTCGTGCACCTCAAGGGACAGCGCTCCCACACCATCGTCGAGAAGGCGATCGAGGCGCTCGCCAACCTCAACCACCGCGGCGCCAGCGGCGCCGAGGTCAACACCGGCGACGGCGCCGGCCTCCTCATCCAGACCCCCGACGAGTTCTTCCACCACGAGTGCGCCCAGCTCGGCATCCAGCTTCCTGCGCGCGGCCAGTACGGCGTCGGGATGCTCTTCTGCCACGGCGACGAGAACGCCCGCCGCCTCGCCATGAACCTGCTCGCCGAGCTCGTCCGCGGCGAGGGGCAGCACCTCCTCGGCTGGCGCGAGGTCCCCACCGACAACTCGATGCTCGGCGAGACCTCCCTCCTCGCCGAGCCCTCCGTCCACCAGGTTTTCATCGGGCGCGGCACCTGGGTCGAGACCGAGGACGACTTCGAGCGCCGCCTCTTCGTCATCCGCAAGCTCTTCGAGCGCGAGGTCGAGAAGCGCGGCATCGGCGATTCCGAGGACTTCTACTTCCCCAGCCTCTCCTGCCGCACGGTCGTCTACAAGGGCATGCTCACGGCCCTCCAGCTGCCCGAGTACTACCCCGACCTGCGCGACCGCCGCATGGTCACCGCGCTGGCGATGTTCCACTCCCGCTTCAGCACGAACACGTTCCCCAGCTGGAAGCTCGCCCACCCCTACCGCACCATCTCCCACAACGGCGAGATCAACACCCTCCGCGGCAACAAGAACTGGATGGCTGCCCGCGAGGCGCTGCTCGAGACCCCGCATTTCGACGACATCCAGAAGATCCTGCCCATCATCGACGAGGCCGGCAGCGACACCGCCTGCCTCGACAACGCCCTCGAGCTCCTCACCCTCGGCGGCCGCCCCATCGAGCACGCGATGATGATGCTCATCCCCGAGGCCTGGTCCGGCCACGAGACGATGAGCGCCGAGAAGAAGGCCTTCTACGAGTACCACAGCCTCCTCATGGAGCCCTGGGACGGCCCCGCCTCCGTCGCCTTCACCGACGGCCGCACCATCGGCGCCGTCCTCGACCGCAACGGCCTGCGCCCCTCCCGCTACCTCGTGACCAAGGACGACCTCGTCGTCATGGCCTCCGAGTCCGGCGTCCTCCCCGTCGAGGACGACAACGTGCTCATGAAGGGCCGCCTCCAGCCCGGCCGCATGTTCCTCGTCAGCCTTGAGGAAGGCCGCATCATCGGCGATGCCGAGCTGAAGCAGCGGCTCGCCCGTGCTCACGACTACGACGGCTGGCTCGGCGGGAACCTCACGCGCCTCGCCGACCTCCCCTCCGCCGAGGCCCCCGCTCCCATCGCCGGCGCCGACCTGCTCGAACGCCAGATCGCCTTCGGCTACACCGTCGAGGACGCGAAGTACCACCTCGGCCCGATGGCCCGCCAGGGCCAGGAGTCGATCGGCTCAATGGGCACGGACACGCCCTTGGCGGTCCTCTCCGAGCGCCCCCAGCCGCTCTACAACTACTTCAAGCAGCTCTTCGCCCAGGTCACGAACCCGCCCCTCGACGCCATTCGCGAGGAGATCGTGACCTCCGTCGACTCCCTCCTCGGCGCCGAGGGCAACCTTTTCAGCGAGGGCCTCGACGACGGCTACCACATGATCGCGCTGCCCACGCCCTTCCCCACGAATGCCGAGATGGCGCAGCTCCGCAACCTCGACGGCGAGGGCGGCTTCCGCTCCGCCGTGCTCCCGATGACGATGCCCGCCGCCGAGGGCCCCGCCGGCATGCAGCCCGCCCTCGATGCGCTCTTTGAGCGCGCCGACGAGGCCATCGAGGACGGCGCCAACATCCTCATCCTCTCCGACCGCGGCATCGACCGCGAGCACGCCCCCATCCCCGCCCTGCTCGCCACCGCCGGCCTGCACCACCACCTCGTGCGCAACAAGCGGCGCACCAAGGTCGGGCTCGTCGTCGAGACCGGTGAGGCGCGCGAGGTGCACCACTTCGCCCTGCTCATCGGCTACGGCGCCGGCGCTGTCAACCCCTACCTCTCGCTCGACACCCTCGCCGAGATGAAGGCGGAAGGCTCCCTCGAAAGCGACATCTCCTGGGAGGAGGCCGAGAGCAACTTCATCAAGGCCCTCAAGAAGGGCGTCGTAAAGGTCATGTCGAAGATGGGCATCTCCACGGTGCAGAGCTACCGCGGCGCCCAGATCTTCGAGGCCGTCGGCCTCAACGAGGACCTCATCGACCGCTACTTCACCGGCACGGTGTCGCGCATCAGCGGCGCCGGCCTCGAGCAGATCGCCGCCGAGATGCTCGCCCACCACGCCCGCGCCTACCCCGAGCGCGACGGCGGCCTTTACAGCATCGGCTGGGGCGGCCAGTACCAGTGGCGCCACGGCGGCGAGTTCCACCTCTTCAACCCCGACACCATCTTCAAGCTCCAGCACGCCACCCGCACCAGGCGCCGGGAGATCTTCCGCGAGTACACGACCCTCGTGAACGACCAGGCCCGCCAGATGGCGACCCTCCGCGGCCTCATGGAGTTCCGCTCCGACCGCGAGCCCATCCCCGTGGAGGAGGTCGAGCCCGTCTCCAGCATCTTCCCCCGCTTCGCCACGGGCGCGATGTCGTTCGGCTCGATCAGCGCCGAGGCCCACGAGACGCTCGCCATCGCCATGAACCGCATCGGCGGCCGCAGCAACACCGGTGAGGGCGGCGAGGACCCCCGCCGCTTCACCCCCGACGAGAACGGCGACCTCCGCCGCAGCTCCATCAAGCAGGTCGCCTCCGGCCGCTTCGGCGTCACCAGCGAGTACCTCGTCAACGCCGACGAGCTCCAGATCAAGATGGCCCAGGGCGCCAAGCCCGGCGAGGGCGGTCAGCTTCCCGGCCACAAGGTCTGGCCCTGGATCGCCCAGGTCCGCTACTCGACCCCCGGCGTCGGCCTCATCAGCCCGCCCCCGCACCACGACATCTACTCGATCGAGGACCTCGCCCAGCTCATCCACGACCTCAAGAACGCGAACCCGCGCGCCCGCATCAGCGTGAAGCTCGTTGCCGAGGTCGGCGTGGGCACAGTCGCGGCGGGCGTGGCCAAGGCCAAGTCCGACGTCGTCCTCATCAGCGGGCACGACGGCGGCACGGGCGCGAGCCCGCTGACCTCGCTCAAGCACGCGGGCGTGCCCTGGGAGCTCGGGCTCGCCGAGACCCAGCAGACCCTCGTCCTGAACAAGCTGCGCGACCGCATCATCGTCCAGACCGACGGCCAGATGAAGACCGGCCGCGACGTCGTCATCGCCGCCCTCCTCGGCGCCGAGGAGTACGGCTTCGCGACCGCGCCGCTCGTCGTGATGGGCTGCATCATGATGCGCGTCTGCCACCTCGATACCTGCCCCGTCGGCGTCGCCACCCAGAACCCGCAGCTCCGCGAGAAGTTCACCGGGAAGGCCGAGCACGTCGTCAACTTCTTCGAGTTCGTCGCCGAGGAGATCCGCGAGACCCTCGCCGAGCTCGGCTACCGCTCCCTCGACGAGCTTATCGGCCGCAGCGACCTCATCGACGCGCGCCGCGCCGTCGATCACTACAAGGCGCAGGGCATCGACCTCTCCGCCATCCTCTACCGCCCGCAGGTCCCCGAGCACGTCGCCACGCGCCGCATCGCCGAGCAGGACCACGGCCTCCGCCACGCGCTCGACCAGGAGCTCATCCAGCTCGCCCGCCCGGCCCTCGACGATGGGGAGCCGGTGGACGTCGATGTACCTATCCGAAACGTAAATCGGGTCGTCGGAACCATCCTCGGCAGCGAGGTCTCCCGCCGCTACGGCGCCGCTGGCCTCCCCCCCGACACGATCACCTTCCGCTTCAAGGGCTCCGCCGGCCAGAGCTTCGGCGCCTTCGTGCCGAAGGGGATGACCCTCCTCCTCTCGGGCGATGCCAACGACTACTTCGGCAAGGGCCTTTCCGGAGGGCGCCTCGTGGCCGCCCCACCTCCCGACTCAACCTTCGTACCGGAGGAGAACATCATCATCGGCAACGTCGCCCTCTACGGCGCCACCGCCGGCTCCGCCTTCATCCGCGGCGTCGCCGGTGAGCGCTTCTGTGTGCGCAATAGCGGCGCCCACGCCGTCGTCGAGGGCACAGGCGACCACGCCTGCGAGTACATGACCGGTGGCCGCGTCGTCATCATCGGCCCCACCGGCCGCAACTTCGGCGCCGGCATGAGCGGCGGTGTCGCCTACGTCCTCGACGAAGACGGCGACTTCGACATCCGCTGCAACAAGGAGATGGTCGACCTGGAGCCGCTCGCCGAGGACGAGGACATCGACCTCGTGCGCAGCCTCCTGGAGCGCCACCGCGAGCACACCGGCAGCACCGTCGCCGGTCGCCTCCTGGAAGACTGGCAGGGCACGACTTCGCGCTTCGTAAAGGTTATGCCGCTCGACTACCGCCGCGTCCTCAACGAGCAGAAGGCCCGCGAAGAGGCAGAGCGCGAGCAGGTGGGGGCCGCCGGTGGCTAAGACCACGGGCTTCATGGAGTTCACGCGGCAGGGGCCGCCCAGCCGCCCCGTGGCCGAGCGCGTCACCGACTGGCTCGAGTACTACGAGGAGATGCCGCCGAAGGAGCTCAATCAGCAGGCCGCCCGCTGCATGGACTGCGGCGTGCCTTTCTGCCACCAGGGCTGCCCCCTCGGCAACATCATTCCCGACTGGAACGACCTCGTGTACCGCGGCCACTGGCGCGACGCCATCGAGCGCCTCCACGCCACCAACAACTTCCCCGAGTTCACCGGCAGGCTCTGCCCCGCCCCCTGCGAGGCGGCCTGCGTCCTCGGGATCAACGACGACCCCGTCACCATCAAGCAGGTCGAGGTCAGCATCATCGAGCGCGCTTGGCGCGAGGGCTGGATCCGCCCCGAACCGCCGCAGCAGCGCACCGAGCGCCGCGTCGCCGTCATCGGATCCGGCCCCGCCGGCCTCGCCGCCGCCCAGCAGCTGCGCCGCGCCGGCCACGACGTCACCGTCTTCGAGCGCGATGACCGCATCGGCGGCCTCCTCCGCTACGGCATCCCCGAGTTCAAGATGGAGAAGCGCTTCATCGACCGCCGCCTCGAGCAGATGGAGGCGGAAGGCGTGGTCTTCCGCGCGAGCGTCAACATTGGCGTCGACGTCGACGCGCGCGACCTCGTGAACGAGTTCGACGCCATCTGCCTGTCCGGCGGCGCCACCCACTCCCGCGACCTCCCCATCCCCGGCCGCGAGCTCGACGGTATCCACCTCGCGATGGACTTCCTCCCCCCGCAGAACAAGCTCGTAGCCGGCGACGACGTCCCTGAGAGCGAGGTCATCTCCGCCGCCGGCAAGCGCGTCATCATTCTCGGCGGCGGCGATACCGGCGCCGACTGCCTCGGCACCGTGCACCGCCACGGCGCCCTCAGCGTGAAGCAGTGGGAGCTTCTCCCCCGCCCGCCCGACACCCGCCCCGCCGAGACGCCCTGGCCCACCTGGCCGAACATCTTCCGCACCTCGGGCGCCCACCAGGAGGGCGGCGACCGCGACTACAGCATCCTCACGAAGGAGTTCACCGGCGAGAACGGCCGCCTGACCGCCCTCCACGGCGTGCGTCTCGAGTGGGCCCCGGGCGAGGACGGCCGCATGCAGATGACCGAGGTTCCCGGCAGCGAGTTCGTCGAGCCCGTCGACCTCGTGTTGCTCGCCCTCGGCTTCCTCGGACCCGAACGTCCGGGCATGCTCGAGCAGCTCGGCGTCGATCTGACCGAACGCGGCAACGTCGCCGCCGACGAGAACAAGATGACCAGCGTCCCCGGCATCTTCACCGCCGGCGACATGACCCGCGGCCAGTCCCTCATCGTCTGGGCCATCGCCGAAGGCCGCGACGCCGCCCGCGGCATCGACCAGTACCTGATGGGCGAGACTTCCCTGCCGTAGGGTTCCGAGTCGCTCCCTAGCCTGCCCGCTCGATGAGGTAGCGCGCGACCGCCGCCAGCAGGATGCGCTCGTCCTCGCTCAGGCCGAGGCTGTCGAGGAGGCTGCTGGCCTCATCGACATAACGCCGGGCGTGCTCCTCCGCCACCGCCTTGATCCCGTCCGCTTCCATCTGCGCCGAGACCGCCTCGATCTCCGCTGCCGGCGGCTCGTCGTGCGCGTACAGCCGTTCGATCGCCGCGCGCGTGCGCGGCTCCGCCAGCGCCGCGATGACGGGCAGCGTCTTCTTGTGCCGGGCGAGGTCGTTCTGGTTCGACTTGCCCGTCACGGAGGGGTCGCCCCAGATGCCGAGAATGTCGTCCCGCACCTGGAACGCCAGCCCCACCTTGCGCCCCCAGTCGCGGATGCCGTCGCTCTGCTCCGTGGGCGCTCCGCTCAGGATGGCGCCCATCTGCAGCGGCGCCCCGATGAGCGCCCCCGTCTTCCCCTCCACCATCGCCAGGTAGTCCTCGACCGACACGTCCTTCCGCGGCTCGAAGCTGAGGTCGTTCCACTGTCCGCCGATCATGTCGTCGGTCGCCGCCAGCAGCGCGTCGAGCGCGGCCACGCGCCGCTCGCTCGGCGCGTCCGACTCGGACAGCGCCCGCAGCGCCCGCGTCAGGAGGAAGTCGCCGACGTTGATCGCCTGCGCCTCGCCCACGATCCGCCAGATCGTCGGGCGGTGGTGGCGCTCCTCGTCGCGGTCCTGGATCTCGTCGTGTACGAGCGAGAAGTTGTGGACCAGCTCCACCGCCACCGCGCCGGGCATGGCGTCGGTTGCCGAGCCGCCGAGCCCTTCCGCCGCCAGCAGGCAGAGCGCCGGCCGGATGCGCTTGCCGCCCGTCGTGGCCGGCCGCCCCTCCTCGTCCTCCCACCCCATGACATAACGGGCAGAGGCCGCCAGCCCGCCCTCGTCCGTGCCGACGGCCGCGCGTAGCGCGTCCTCGAGCGCGTCGAGATGGGCGGTTAACGCCGATGGAGGCGATGCTGCGGCGGTCGTCATGCGGCCCTGCTCCCCCTTTCGCGTGTGCTCAGGCGGTCGCGAGGCTCTCCTTGCGCTCGGCCCCGCGGTCCTTCAGAACCTCCATCGCCCGCCGGGCGATGCCGTCGCCGTCGAGGTCGTACACGCCCCGGTACACCTTCTGCGGACCGTGGTCCACGATGTCGTCCGGCATCGTCAGGTTCAGCAGGAGCGTCTCGGGCAGCCCGTTGTCGGCCAGCACTGCCAGCACCGCCTCGCCGAAGCCGCCTGCGCGGACGTTCTCCTCGGCGGTGATGATGCCGCCCGTCTCGCGCGCGGCCGCCAGGATGGCGTCCTCGTCGAGCGGCTTCGCGAAACGCGCGTTGATGACGCGGGCGTCGATGCCCTCGAGCGCCAGCAGGTCGGCGGCCTTCACGCACTCGATCACCGAGGCGCCGAAGCCGATGAGGGTGACGTCGCGGCCATCCCGCAGCATCTCCGACTGCCCGACCGGGATCTTCTTCATCGGCTGGTCCGTGGGCGCTCCCGGGCCGGCCCCGCGCGGGTAGCGCACCGAGAACGGCGTGTCGTGCGCCACCGCCGTGCAGAGCAGGTCGCGCAGCTCCGCCTCGTCCTTGGGCGCGCTCACGACCATGTTCGGCAGGCAGCGCAGGTAGGACGTATCGATGAACCCCTGGTGCGTCTTCCCGTCGTCGCCGACGAACCCCGCACGGTCCAGCGCGAAGATCACCGGCAGCTTCTGCACCACGATGTCGTGCACGATCGAGTCGAAGCCGCGCTGCAGGAACGTCGAGTAGATGGCTGCGATGGGCCGCATCCCCTGCGTCGCAAGTCCGGCCGCGAACGTGACCCCGTGCTGCTCGGCAATGCCCACGTCGAAGACGCGCTCCGGGTGCTCCTTCTGCGTTGCCGCCAGCCCCGTGCCTTCCAGCATCGCGGCGGTAATGGCGACCACGCGCGGATCCTGCTCGATCAGCTCGCCCACGGCTTTCGCGAACACCTGGCTGTAGGTGGGCGGCGCCTTCGGAGCGTCCGGCGCCGCCGGCTTCTTCAGCCAGAAGGTGCCGCTGTGGCTCTTCACCGGGTCGGCTGCGGCCTCGGGAATGCCGTGGCCCTTGTTCGTCAGGATGTGCAGCAGCACGGGCTTGCCCCGCACCTTCTTCACCGCCGAAAGCGTCGCCTCCAGCTCGCCCAGGTTGTGGCCGTCGATCGGTCCGTAGTAGTCGAAGCCGAACTGCTCCCAGAAGCTCGCCGGCACGATCAGGTCGCGCATGCTCGATTGCACGCGCTGCGCGCCCTGCCAGACGTCCCGCGCCAGGGTCCGCCCGATCGGGAACTGCTCCACCAGTCCGTCGATGCGGCCTTCGATCTCCTGCTTGAAGCGCCGGTAGTGCGGCTCGATCCGCAGCTTGTTCACGTTGCGGCTGAGCGCCCCCACGTTCGGTGAGATCGACATCGAGTTGTCGTTCAGGATGACGATCAGGTTGGTGCCGAGATGCCCGGCGTGGTTCAAACCCTCGAAGGCCATGCCGGCCGTCATGGCGCCGTCACCGATGACGGCGATGACGTGGTGGTCCTCGCCGCGCAGGTCGCGCGCCGCGGCCATGCCCGTCGCCGCCGAGATCGAGGTGCCGGCGTGCCCCGCTCCGAACAGGTCGTGCGGGCTCTCGTTCCGGTCCGCGAACCCCGAGAGGCCCTCGTACTGCCGGATCGTCTCCATCTGGCCGCGCCGCCCGGTCACCATCTTGTGGACGTACACCTGGTGGCTCACGTCCCAGAGCATGCGGTCCTTGGGCGAGTCGAATTGCCGGTGCAGCGCCAGCGTCAGCTCCACGACGCCGAGGTTCGAGGCGAGGTGCCCGCCGCCGCCGATCCCCTGGATCGTGTTGACCAGCTCTTCGCGGATCTCCCTCGCCAGCTCCTCCAGCTCGTCGGCGGAAAGGCCGCGGAGGTCGGCGGGAGAGTTGATCTTGTCAAGCAAAAGGCTCATCAGAAGCCTCCTTGGGGATTCCCCTGCAGTGAGTGAACCCGTTGCGGCTTCCTGCCGCAGTTAGGACGCTTACCCGTGTCCGTCGAAGCGTGTTCAAGTCGTATACGCGAGCCGCAGGCAAAAGGTCAAGGAAAGGTTAAGACCCGGAAATTCCTGGTCGATGGGCCGAAGCCCCGTTCGTCGTGTTGGTGTGAGGCAGCCGGAGCGTGAAGGTCGCCCCCTCCCCTGGTGTCGACTCGACCTCCACCGAACCTCCCATCGAGTCCATCAGCTCCCGCACGATCGCCAGCCCCAGCCCCGAACCGCCACGCCCCCGCACCCGGCTCCGATCGATCCGGTAGAACCGCTCGAAGACGTGCTCCTGGTCCTCGTCCGAGATGCCCGGACCGGTGTCCCGCACCCGGATCCACACCAGTTCCTCCTCGCAGCCGCTCTCGACCGATACGGTGGCGCCCTCGCCCGTGTGCTTTACGGCGTTGTCGACCAGGTTGAGCACGCAGCGGTAGAGCAGGTCGGTGCTCGCCACCGCCTCGCAGCGCGCCCGGGCATGGGAGGTGAGCGTCACCTCGGCGCGCTCGGCCAGCGGCCCGATCTCCTCGAGGGCCATCGCCACCAGATCGGCCGGGTTGACCGTCTCCACCGGCAGGGACGCCTGTGGCGCCGTCAGGAGCAGCAGATCCTCGCTCAGCCGGGTCAGGCGCTCCGTCTGCCCCTTCACCGTCTCCAGCAGCGCCCGCTGCTCCTCGTTGCCGGTATCGCTGGCCATCTCCGCGACCTCAATGTTGGTGCGGATGGCGGCGAGCGGCGTGCGCAGCTCGTGCGAGGCGTCCTGCACGAACCGTCTCTGCGCCTCGAACCCCCGCTCGATGCGCTCGATCATCGAGTCGAACGTGTCCGCCAGCTGCTTCAGCTCGTCGTCCGGCCCCTGGTGGTTGATGCGTTGCGAGAGGTTCGTTGCGCTGATCTCTGAGGCGACCTCCGTGATGTCGCGCATCGGCCGCAGGATGATGCCCGAGAGCGCAAACCCCCCGAATCCGGAGATGAACGCGAGCCCGAAGCCCGCCACGATCGACCACGTCCGCAGCCGGTCCAGGTTCTCCGCCTGGAACTCTTCGCCCGCCTCGTCGACCAGCTGGGCGGGCGTCATGTCGCCCATGCCCCCGGCTCCGGTTTCCTCGCTCGTGGCTTCCACCCCTGCGGCCTGCCACTCGGCCTCGTCGAGCCCCATCTCCTCCATCACGGCCTGGTTGTCCGGCTCGTCGAGCCGAGCCGCTACGTTCAGGAACAGGATGAACGCCAGTCCCAGGATGAGCAGGAGCGTGGAGTACCAGACCGTCAGCCGGAAGCGAACGGTCCGCACGACCGGTGGCAGTGTCGGCCTAAAGGACGTAGCCCTTCCCCCGGATGGTGGTGATCATCGACTCCTCGAACCCGTCGTTCAGCTTGCGACGGAGGTTGTTCATGTGGACCTTCACGGTCTGCGTGAACGGGTTCATGCGCTCGTCCCAGATGCGCTCGATCAGCTCTTCCTGGGGAATCGCCCGTCCTTCGTGCTTCGCCAGGTAGTAGAGGAGCTCGAACTCCTTCGGCGTCAGGTGGATCGAGACCCCCTCGCGCTGGACCAGGTTCGTGTTTGGGTCCAGCTCGAGCCCGCGCGTCGAGAGCACCGGGTCCAGCGGCGCGCCCTCGCGCCGCGTGACGGCCCGGATGCGGGCGGCCAGCTCGCTGAAGGCGAACGGCTTCACGAGGTAGTCGTCCGCGCCCTCGTCCAGCCCTTCCACCCGCTCCTTGATGCCGCTGCGCGCGGTCAACATAATGATGCCGCCGTCGAAGCGGTCGGCTCGCAGGCGGCGGCACACCTCGATGCCGTCGACGCTGGGCAGGTTCAGATCGAGGCACACGACGTCGTAGGGCGTTCCGCCCGCCTTGTCGAGCGCCTCCTCGCCGTCGTAGGCGACGTCCACCGCGTAGCCGAGCTTCGTCAGCCCCCGGTCAAGCGCGGAAGCGAGGGATTGTTCGTCTTCAACCACCAGAACTCGCATGGCCTCTCCCCTTGCGATCGTCTTGATACTAGCCTAGGTCAACGACGGTGGCGGCAAGGTAAAGGTTCGGGGAGAGTGTCGCCGGGGCGCCGGGGGGCCTCGCCCCCAATGCCGGGACTCGCGAAAGTATGGGTGACCCAGCCTGGCGAGTATGGGTACTATGGGTCTATGAAGACGACTCTCGACATTCAGGACGAGTTGCTGACTCGCGCGAAGCGACATGCCCGGTCAACAGGCCGATCGTTGCGAGCGGTTGTTGAGGACGGACTGAGGCAAGTGCTGTCTGCAGCGCCTGCGGATTCGAGCTACAAGCTTCCGGACCTGAGCGTTGGGCGCGCGGACGACCCCGATCCTCTGGAGGCGTACTCCTGGCAAGATCTGCGAGACATAATCTATGACGAGCCTGAGCGCCGGTGATCGCGGTCGATACGAACATTCTGGTGTACGCCCACCGCCGGGAGTCCCGGTACCACGAGCCGGCGGCCCAGTTGGTTCGTACTCTCGCCGAGGGAGACGACTCCTGGGCAATTCCCTGGCCGTGTTGCTTCGAGTTCCTGAGCGTAGTGACGAACCCCAGAATCTGGAAGGACACCGTCTCCACCCCAGAACAGGCATGGCGCCAGCTCGCAGGGTGGATGGCTTCACCCTCCCTGCGCCTCATTGGGGAGACCAGGGACTTTCTCGATACGCTGGAGCGCTTCGTGCGCGGCCCGCGGGTGCGTGGAGGTGTCGTCCACGATGCGAGGATCGCGGCCATCTGCGTGGCCCACGGGGCGGAGGCGCTGCTCACCCGAGACCGGGACTTCGCCCAGTTCCCCGAGTTGCGCACGCGCGACCCTCTGGCGGGAACGTCCCGGCGCGGACCATCGGGGCGAGCGACTCCAGGCGGAAGCTAGAAGCGTCCTGTGAGACCCATGAAGAGCGTGCCGCCCGCCGCAACCACGGCAAGGGTGATGGAGAAACTGATGACCGTCACGAACACCCGCTGTTCCACGGGGTCCTGGCCAGGCTCCGCCGCCCACAGGTCGCGGACCTTGCGGAGGGTGTAGGACCACCACGACTCATAGGGGTCTCGGTCAAGCACGAAGCCCCACTCTACAAGCGAGCCGGTTGCTGGTCTGGCCCAGCAAGGTCCGGTAGGGCCCGTATCCGGCCGTTTCGCGCACATAACTGGAATAGTGCGAAGTAAATGGGCGAGTGAGCGGAGACCCTCCCCGGGCCCCGCGGCGACCCCCCATACCTGCGCCTGAGACCCCATCCCCTACAATCCCGCCCGAGGAAGCCCGAGTCGTGTCCGCGCCCATCATCGCCGTCGAGCCGGGGAAGGCCGTCACGCTCCTCCGTCAGGAGGAGGACGGCTGGCGCGCCTCGCCCCTCGCGCGCGCCGGCTTCTGGCCGGCGTGGCGGCCGGGGCACGACGCCCTCTCCGTCTCCGTTGTCGTGGACGAGGGGAAGCGCCAGCGCAGCGCCATCGAGATGCTCGACCTCGACGGCAACCACCTCCGCACGCTCTACGAGAGTCCCCTCGGCGGCGATGCCGTCATCGCGCCCAATGTGCCGCACTACGCCCTCTGGTCCCCCGGAGGCGACCGGCTCGCGCTCGTCGCCCAGGGCCGCGCCGGCCTCACCCTCTTCCTGAGCGAGGCCGACGGCCCCCTCATCGCCGACCCCATCCAGACCGGCGCGCCCCTCTTCCTCGCCTGGTCGCCCGATGGGGGACGGCTCGCGGTCCACGCCGGCGTGAACCTCTCCGTTTTGGAGCTCGCCGAGGCCCGCGCCTCCCGGCCCATCTCCGCCGACGCCCGCGGCTTCCGCACCCCCGCCTTCAGCGACGACGGCGAGCTCCTCGCCTTCGCCACCCCCGACGGCACGGGCGACGGCGTCGTCGTCCGTGTCGCAAGTGGCTCCGGCGAGCCCAGCGAGGCCGTGCACGAGCTCCCCGGCGGCGTCGCCCTCGCCTTCCGCCCCGGCACGCGCACCCTGACCATCGCGGTCACGACCCGCCCCGCCTCAGGCGCCTTCGACGAGCTCTGGGCCGTCGACCTGGCCGCCGGTGGCGAGCCGGAGATCCTGTTGCGCCGAGCCTTCACCAGTGTCTTCTGGGACCCCACCGGCGAGAAGCTCGCCTTCATCGTGCCGTCCGCCACGGGCGATGGGTCCGTCTCCCTGCAGGCGCGTACGGCCGCGGGCGAGTTCCTGGGCGCCAGCGCCCCCTTCACCCCCTCCCCCGACTACCAGACCATGGCCGGCTTCTTCGACCAGTACGGCCGCTCCCACCGCCTCTGGGCGCCCGACGGCTCCGTATTCCTCGCCGGCGGCCGGCTCTTCACCGACTCCCCCGCCGTTGCCTTCAGCGACGGCTCCCACGACGCGCTCCTCTCCTGGCGCCCCGAGCGCGGCGCCCCTATCGAGCGCATCGGGCAGGCCGGCATCGGCTTCTTCCCGCCGCCTCCCGCCTCGGGATAGGTTCCGAAAAGGTCGGCTTATGCTTCGCGTTGCCGCCCGGCACACCCCCACCTACACTCGAACGCAGGCCCCACCGGCCCCCCGGAGCACCTGATGGAGATCACTCCAGAACCCCCCGCATCCCCGCCGCGGGGCTCAAGCGCCGTTCGCAACGTCGCGTTCGCGCTGCTCGCCGTTGCCGGACTACTACTTATGTTCGGCCTCGGCTATGGCGTCAGCGACCTCACGAGCGAAGACGAGGTCCGCATCGTGGAGCGCGCCGGGGGTGACCAGCAGCCCGCCGCCGCTGCGCCATCCGACCAGGACCAGGCCCGGGAAGAGTCGGGCGAGCGCTCCGAGCTCGCCATCGGCGCCTCCATCCTCGAGGAGACCTTCGAGGTCCTCCAGGACGAGTTCGTCGACAAGGAGATCCTCGACGAGCGCTCCTTCCGCGACGCCGCCATCCGCGGCGCCATCGACTCCCTCAACGATCCCTATACCGAGTACCTCAGCCCCGGCGACGTGGCCCTCGGGGTCGGCGCCATCGAGACCACCTACGAGGGCATCGGCGCCACCGTTACCGATCGCAACGGCGTCGTGCAGATCGTTTCGCCCTTCCGCGGTTCCCCCGCCGAGGAGGCCGGAATCCGGCCCGGCGACATCATCCTCGCCGTCGACGGCGAGCCGACCGATGGCTGGACGAGCAACCAGGCGGTCCAGCGCATCCGCGGACCGCGCGGTACGGAGGTCACCCTCACCGTCCAGCACACCGACCTCGCGACCGGCGGCGCGCCCCCGGAGATCGAGGACATCACCATCGTCCGCGGCCAGATCCTCATCCAGAGCGTCTTCACCGAGCCGCGCGAGCTCATCCCCGGCGAGTCCGGGTCCGACCTCGTCGATCGCGAGGGGAACCTCGTCGACGACATCCTCTACATCAACATCGCGCAGTTCCACGGGGAGACGCCGAGTGAGCTGCGCAGCGCCCTCCGCGATGCCGAGAGCGGCCGCTACATCGGCGTCATCCTCGATGTCCGCGGCAACCCCGGCGGCCTTCTCCGGCAGACGGTGCAGGCCACGAACGAGTTCCTCGAGGAAGGCTCCGTCATCCTCAGCGAGATCGACGCCGACGGCGAGGTGCAGACGTTCGGCGCCCAGGACGGCGGTATCGCCACCACCGTCCCCGTCGTCATCGTGCAGGACCAGGCCAGCGCCAGCGGCTCCGAGGTTCTCGCCGCCGCCCTCGTTGACAACGGTCGCGCCGTCGTCGTCGGCGTGCGCTCCTTCGGCAAGGGCACGGTCAACCAGCTCCACCCCCTCACCCGGTGCGGCGACCCCTCCGGCTGCGGCGCCCTGTACATCACCGTCGGCCGCTGGCTCCGGCCCAACGGGCAGGTCATCGAGGGTCTCGGCATCGTTCCCGACTACGAGATCCCGCTGAACGGCGACGACTACATCGACTACGGCGACCTCCAGGTCTTCGCCGCCATCGATATCCTCCGCGGCGTCGAGCCGCCACCGCCGCCCGAGCGCGTTTCGGACGAGGACGACGAGACGGAAGTCGATCGGCCACCCGTCAGCGAGCGCGAAGACCCCCACGCCCAGGAGGCGGCCGAGGACGAGGAGTAGTCCCCGCCCGGTTGGGCCCCGCCCCGGTGCGTGCGAGACTGGAGCCATGGCCCCGGGAGAGGCGATCGTCGCCCAGAACCGCCGCGCACGTCGCGATTACGAGATCCTCGAGCGATACGAGGCCGGCCTCGCGCTGACCGGCTCCGAGATCAAGTCCATCCGCCTGGGCAAGGTCGACATCCAGGGCGCCTACGGACGCATCCGCAACGGCGAAGCCTGGCTCCTCGACTCCTACATCGCCCCCTACCAGAACGCCGGCTACATCAACCACGAGGCGCGCCGCGACCGCAAGCTCCTGCTCCACAAGAAGGAGCTGCGCCGCATCCGCGAGGCCCTCGACGAGCGCGGCCTCACGCTCGTGCCCCTCAACCTGCACCTGAAGCGGGGCATGGCCAAGGTCGAGCTGGGCGTGGCCCGCGGCATCAAGCGTTATGACAAGAGGCGCAAGATCCGCGAGCGTGAGGAAGGCCGCCAGGTCGCCCGCGCCCTTCGCCACTCCGTCTGAACCCGCGCCACCCCTCCCTTGTCCGGCGAAACGCCTGTGCTACGCTGGATCCATCTGGGGACGAAAGGATTCGACAGGAGGGAACGTAACCGGGTAGCAGGCCGAGGTTGGTCGTCACCCTCGTTAATCAGGCGGCCATTTGAGTAAGCGCCGAAGATCGCGAACTCGCTCTCGCGGCATAGCCCGTGAGACGTCTCACCGACAGCTCCCTCCCCAACGGAGTGCGGTGAGGCGCCATAGAAGTTGGGGCGCTGTGAGTTGACGCCGATACCGCTCACCTAAGATTCATCGGCTGGTTCCACCGTATTCGCTCCCCACCTGCGGAGCGGCGGAACGAGACCCCAACTGGTGGGAAAGCCTGTAGGACAATCCGGAGCAGACCCTGGCTGGACCGGGAGTTCGATTCTCCCGCGTCTCCACCAACGCCACTGAACGGGGCCCCGCAAGCGCGGGGCTTCGTCGTATCGTGGGCCCGACAGGGGGGGTCGCCATGCCGAAGTCGTGCAAGCACGTATGGCCGATCATGAAGGAGCCCGTTAGGAGCCTGGAGTGCAGGCGCTGCGGCGAAGATCGCGAGATCACCCGCCACAACGCCGACCTCATGTTCCAGGACATGGACTTCACGCCCTTCAAGTGGGCCTTCAGGACCTACGTCGAAGGCATCCTCGCGGAGAGCAGGTAGCGCCATGGATGCACGCGACCTCCTGCGCGGCCAGCTCACCTGGGTCCACCAGCTCCTCGACGGCACCATGAGCGACTGCTCCCAGGAAACCGCCGACTTCCGGGGCGAGGGCTGGACCGTCAACCCCATCTCCGCCATCTACGCCCACATCGCCATCACCCAGGACGGCATCGTCCACGGCCTCGTCCAGGGGCGCCCGACCCTGCTCGAGTCAGAGGGGTGGGGCGAGAAGCTGGGCCTGGAAGCAGCCGGCCCCCGCGACAGCTCCTCCTGGGCCGGGAAGACCTTCGACCTGGCGACGGTCCGCGCCTACGCCGCGGCCGTCCAGGCCGCCACCGACGCCTTCCTCGCCGAGGCCGCCGACGACGTGCTGGAGCGTCCCATGGAAACGCCCATGGGAGAGCAGCGCGCCATCGACATGCTCGCCAACGTCGGCGTCACCCACGTCGCCAGTCACTGGGGCGAGATCGCCGCCCTCAGGGGCGTCCGGGGCGAGAAGGGCCTGCCCTTCTAGGGTTGGCCGCCTGGGCTCAGGTCTTCGCCTCGATAATTGCGTCCAGCTCGACCTTGAGCCGGCCCAGCACCTCGTCGTACGGGTAGGCGCCCAGCTCTTCCTCGCCCCGCTTCAGGTTCACGAAGGTGGGCGCGCACCAGAGCCCCAGGTCCGCGTCGTCCGTCTCCCCCGGACCGTTCACCCGGCAGCCCATGACCGCGATCGTTATGTCGTGCTTCTTCGCATAGACCGTCATCTCCTTGACGTCCTGCGCCAGCTCGATGAACGCCTCGTTCTCCACGCGGCTGCAGCTGGGGCAGCTGATGATGTTCAGCCCCCCGTCCATGAACTCCGGCACCGAGCGGAACCGCCCCGCCTCGATGTCCTCCAGGATCGACTTCCCCGCCTCCACCTCGCGCCACTTCTCCGCGAACGGCAGCGTCAGCGACACCCGAATCGTGTCGCCGACCCCCTGGCTCAGGAGTTGCTCGAAGGCGATGCGCGTCTTGATCACGCCCTCCGGCGGCATCCCCGCCTCGGTCACGCCCAGGTGCAGGGGGATCTCCGGGCGCGCCTCCGCGAACCGCTTGTTCCCCGCGATCACCTTGCGCGGGTCGCTGTCCTTCATCGAAACCACGTACCGCGTGAACCCGATGTCGTCGAGCATCTGCGCGTGCTCCAGCGCGCTCTCGACCATCGCCGTCACGCCCTCGAGGCCCGGCTCGTCCGCGCCCTCGTACTTCTCGTCCATGGCCGGGTCGACCGACCCGCAGTTCACGCCCACGCGAATGGCGCAGTCGTGCTTTTCCGCCGTCTCCGCGATGAACGCGACCTTCTCCGCCACCGGCTTCGACTTCTCGTGGTGGTACAGGTGGCCGGGGTTGTAGCGAACCTTGTCGACATGCGGCGCGACCTGCGTCACGAGCCGGTAGCTCTCCTGCAGGTCGACCACGAAGTTGGCCTCGGGAACCGCTTCGCGCACCTGTCCCAGGCACTCGACGTCCTTGCGGCTGTCGACGGCCACGCGCACGAGCCCGGCGCCGGCCCCGTGGATCATCCGCACCTGCTCGATCGTCGCCTCGACGTTCTGCGTCTTCGTCGCCGCCATCGACTGCACGACGACGGGCGCCCCGCCGCCGATGGTGACCGAACCCGCCTTCACGGCACGCGTTTCTGCTCGCTTCATGCTGCGGAGTGTAGCCCGACTCCCGTGAACGGCAATAGCAGCCCGCTTACCCCCACCACGCCCGCTCAATCCCCGTGAACGCGACAAACGGCGCCAGCAGCACCACCACGATCGAAGCCAGCGCCAGTAGCGGGGCGCGGTTCATCGACGTGAACCGCTCGCGCGGACCCTCGTAGGCCCCGCCGCTCGCCTCGACGATGCGGCGCCGCTGCGTGCGCAGGCGCAGGCTGTTCGCCATCACGCTCACCGAGCTCAGCGCCATCGCTCCGCCCGCCACGATCGGGTTCAGCAGCCCCGCCATCGCGATGGGGATGGCGATGACGTTGTAGCCGAACGCCCAGCCGAGGTTCTGCCGGATCGTCCGCAGCGTCGCCCGGCTCAGCAGGATCGCCTCCGCGATCTTCGCGATGTCGCCGTGCAGGAGCGTTACGTCGCTCGCTTCGATCGCCGCGTCGGCGCCCGTGCTCATCGCGACGCTGACGTCCGCCTGCGCGAGCGCGGCCGCGTCGTTGATGCCGTCCCCCGCCACCGCCACTCGCAGCCCCTGGCCCTGCAGCTCCCGCACGAGGGCCAGCTTCTCCTCCGGACGTAGCCCCGCCCGTACCTCTTCGATGCCGAGGGCGCTGGCGGCGGCGAGCGCGCTCCGCTCGTTGTCGCCGGTCGCCATGATCGTGCGTACCCCCAGCGACCGCAGCGTCGCGACCGCCTGCGCCGCGTTCGCCTTGAGCGGGTCCGCGAACGCGAGCGTGCCCGCGTACCCCCCGTCGACCGCGACCAGCGCCGTCGTCCGCCCCTCCGCCTCCAGCCGCGCCAGCGTAGCCTCGGCATCTGCGTCGAGGGCGATGCCCCGCTCCCCGAACAGCCGTCGCGCCCCGATCAGGACCGTGCGGCCGCCAACCTCAGCCGTGAGCCCCGCCCCCGGCAGCGCCTCGAATCCGTCCGCAGCCGCGATGTCGAGCCCGCGCCCCTCCGCCGCCTCCACGACTGCCGCGCTCAGCGGGTGCTCGCTCAGCGCCTCCACCGCGGCTGCCAACGCGAGCGCCTCGTCCTCGGCAAACCCCTCCCCCGTGGCGACCTCGACCAGCTCCGGTCGCCCCTCCGTGAGCGTGCCCGTCTTGTCCAGCACGACCGCATCGATGCGGGCCGCCGTCCCCAGTGCCTCCGCGTTCCGGATCAGGATGCCGCGCTCCGCCCCCATCCCCGTCCCTGCGATGATCGCCGTCGGCGTCGCCAGCCCGAGCGCGCACGGACACGCGATGACCAGCACCGCCACCGAGAACACCATCGCCCTGACGAACGAGTCGTCGAAGAAGCCCCACCCCAGGAATGTCCCCAGCGCCAGCACCAGCACGACCGGCACGAACACCGCCGCCACCGCGTCCACCACCCGCTCGACCGGCGCCCGCGACCCCTGTGCCTCCGCCACCAGCGCCGCCATCCGCTGCAACACCGTGTCCTCCCCCACCGCCGTCGCCTCCACCTCGATCACGCCGTGCTGGTTGAGCGCGCCCCCCACAACCCCTTCCCCTGGACCCCGCTCCACCGGCATCGACTCGCCCGTCAGCAGCGACTCGTCGAGGGCGCTGCGCCCCGCCCGGATCACGCCGTCGAGCGCCACACGCTCGCCCGGCCGCACCCGGAACACGTCACCCACCGCCACCGCCTCGACCGGTACCGCCGCCTCCTCTCCGTCCCGCAGCACGTTCACCGACTTCGCCGTCAGGCCCAGCAGCGCGCGGATGGCCCCGCCCGCGCTCGCCCGCGCCCGGTCCTCGAAGAAACGCCCCAGGCTCACGAACAGCAGCACGGCCGCGCTCACGTCGAAGAACATCGACTCGCTGCGGTTGGCCGCCACCACCCAGGCGCTGAACACGAACGCGACGGTCGTGCCCAGCGCCACGAGCACGTCCATGTTCGGAGTAAGCGCCCGCAGGGCCGGCCACGAGGCGCGGTAGAACCGCCACCCCAGCAGCCCCTGCACGATCGCCGCCCCGCCCAGCAGCAGCCACCCCGTGGCCGTGTGGTTCCCGAACAGGGGCAGGTCCGCGATATCCATGGCCATGCTCGCGATGATCACCGGCACCGCCACCACCCCGCCGGCCGCCAGCATCGCCAGCCGCGCCCGCGAGGCCTGCTCCGGGGCGTCGGCGCTCGCGTCGAGCTCGGCGGCGTCGTACCCCGCCCGCTCGACGGCGGCGACGAGGTCGTCCGCCCCGATCGCGTCGCCCAGCGAGACCCGCGCCGTCGCGGAGGCGAAGTTCACGCTCGCCTCGTCCACGCCCTCGACGCGGTTCAGCGCGCGCTCGACGCGGCGCACGCAGGACGCGCACGTCATCCCCCCGATTCGGAGGGTGATGGCGTGCTCCGGGCTGGTCATGAAGCGGCTTGCGGCGCGGCCTCGTACCCCTCTTCCACGATGGCGGCGACGACGGCCCCGAGGTCAACGCTCTCGCCCGTGACGGTCGCCGCTCCGGCGTCGAGGTCGACGCTCGCCTCGGCCACGCCATCCACGCCGCTGATCGCTTCGGTCACCGCGCGTACGCAGTGGTCGCAGGTCATCCCGTCGACTTTCAGTTCAATCGTCTCAGCCATGGTGTCCTCCATTGTGTGCTGGCTGGGAACCCTCCACGGGCCCCTGGATCTTGTAGACGCGCAAGAGCTCGTTGACCGCGCGTTCCGAGTCCCCACTTGTCACCTGCTCGATGACGTGCGTGCGCAGGTGCCCCTCGAGCACCAGCGCGTCGAGGCTGCGCAGGGCGCGCTGCACCGAGAGCGACAGGTCGAGCAGGTCGACGCAGTAGCGGTCTTCCTCGACCTGCTTCTGCAGCGCCTCCACCTGCCCCGCGATGATCTTGAGCCGCCGGCTCGCTTGCTGCTGCGTTTCAGGGAGCATCTGCGCCTCCCGCAATAGGGTACCCCCCTATCCTATCACACCTGCACCTCGCACCGACCCCGCGTACACTCGCCACCATGCGAGTCGGCGCCCACATCTCCTCCGCCGGAGGCCCCCAGAACGTCTTCTCCCGCGCCGAGGAGATCGGCGCCGAGGCCATCCAGCTCTTCATCTCTGCGCCCCAGCAGTGGCGTCCCCCCAACGTCGGCGATGAAGCCGTCGCCGCCTTCCACCAGGAGCACGAGCGCGTTCCCGTGCCCGTCTTCTTCCACGGCATCTACCTGGTCAATCTCGGAACGCAGGACGAGAAGCTGCTTAACCGCTCCGCCGGCTCCCTCAAGCAGTACGTGAAGTGGGCGGGAACGCTCGGCGTCGAGGGCACAATCTTCCATGTGGGAAGCCACAAGGGCGCCGGCTTCGACGCCGTCAAGGACCAGATCTGCCGGGTCATGCTCGAAGTCCTCGAAGCCGCCGACAACGACTCCATGCTCCTCATCGAGAACAACGCCGGCCAGGGGAACGGCATCGGCTCCACCTTCACCGAGGTCGGCGAGCTTATCCGCGGTTGTGACAACCACCCCCGCCTCGGCGTTTGCATCGACACCTGCCACGCCTTCGCCATGGGCTACGAGATCACGACCCGTGAGGGCTGCGAGCTGGCCATGGCCGAGTTCGACCGCGAGATCGGCTTCGACCGCCTCCGCGCCGTCCACGCCAACGACAGCAAGATGCCCCTCGGCGGCGTCCGCGACCGCCACGAGAACATCGGCGACGGACACATGGGCCTCGACGGCTTCCGCAACATCCTCGCCCACCCGGGCTTCCGCGACGCCCCCCTCCTCCTCGAGGTCCCCGGCATCGAGGGTGGTGGCCCCGACGAGGAGAACGTCAACCGCCTCAAGCGCATCCGCGAGGAAGTCGGCGCCCCCGGACCGGACGGCTCGTGAGCGAGGGCGGCGCCCGCAAGCTCGAAGGCGCGCTCCTCGAGGAGTGCGCCGAGTGGATCTGGGAGCAGATCCAGGAAGAGGGCCTGTTCGTCCCCGGCGAGCTCATCGAGCTCATCCTCACCACCGAGCGCGAGCTCAACCTCCAGGCCCGCCCCCTCCCCGAGATCGCGACGGGCGTCGCCGCCGCCTTTCGCGAGCAGAGCCACCTCCTCTCCCCCACCGACGAGCGCGCCATCGAGTCCGTTCTCGCCTGGGAGGACGAGTTCCTCGGAATCGCCGGCATCCCCCGCGAATCCAGCTGATTTCCCTGCCCGGGAGCGTTGACGCCGCTCCCCCGCCGCCCGACACTCAGGACAGCACGACTGTGGAGGTGAACGCGTCCCGACGTAGTCGACCACAGGTGGGATCGGTCAAGCGCCAGGTCCGCGCACCGCGCGGATGACGAGGCGGAGGCAGAATCGAACCATTCGGCGGGTGGCCTCCCGGCGGCACGGTCGTAAGGCTGGAAACAAACCACGGCGGGTAACCGCCTGACAAAACCCCGGCCACGTGCAGGGGGCTCGCGGCCCTCTTCCCCACCAGGCACCGAGCATCGACCGGAGACCTGTGCGTCTCCACGAGTGCCCCGGGGAGCTGTATGTGCGGGATCATCGCCTACACCGGCTCGCGTGAGGCCGCGCCTGTCCTGTTGGCCGGCCTCCGCGACCTCGAATACCGCGGCTACGACTCGGCCGGCGTCGCCCTGCTGCCCGAAGGCGGGGGCGCGCCCGTTGTCGCCAAACGCCGTGGCAAGATCGCCGAGCTGGACAGCGCCATCGAGGCGAACCCCCTGCCCCCCGCGCGCACCGGCATCGGCCACACCCGCTGGGCCACGCACGGCGCCCCCAGCGACACGAACGCGCACCCCCACACCGGCTACGGGGGCAGGGTCGTCGTCGTCCACAACGGCATCGTCGAGAACTACGCCGCCCTCCGCGCCGAGCTGCGCGATCGCGGCCACGCCTTCGCGAGCGAAACCGACACCGAGACCATCGCCCACCTCCTCGAGGAGGGCCTGGACGCCGGCCGCGACCTGCTCGAAGCCATGCGCGAGACCTGCGCCCGCCTGACCGGCTCGCAGGCCATCGTCGCCATGTCCCCGAGCGAGCCCGGCGTCGCCGTCGGCGCCCGCATCGGGAACGCGGGCGGGGTCGTCGTCGGCTACGGCGACGGCGAGATGCTGCTCTCCAGCGACCTCGCCGCCCTCCTCCCCCACACCCGCGATGTCGCCTTCCTCGCCGACCGCCAGCTTGTCCGCCTGACCGCGGAAGGCGCGACCTACGCCAGCCTCGACGGCGCCGCCGCCGTGGTTGAGCCGCAGACCGTCTCCCTCGACCCCACCAGCGCTGCCCGGGGCCCCTACGAGACGTACATGCTCAAGGAGATCATGGAGCAGCCCGCCGCCCTCGCCGACACCATCGGCGGCCTCATGACCGTCGAGCCCGCCCGCCTCTCCCTCGACGACCTCGCCGATGCCCGCCCCTGGCTGGAGCGCGTCGAGCGCGTCCTCCTCGTGGGGATGGGCACGAGCCTGCACGCCGCCATGGTCGGGCGCTGGTACTTCGAGCAGATCGCCGGAATCCCCGCCGATACCGACAACGCCAGCGAGTTCCGCTACCGCGAGCCCGTTCTCGGCCCCGAGACGCTTGTCGTTTCGGTTAGCCAGTCGGGCGAGACCGTGGACGTCCTGGAGGCGATGAACGTCGCCCGCGCCCGTGGCGCCCCCCAGATCACCATCTGCAACACCCCCGGCAGCCAGACCACCCGCGTCGCCGAGGGCGCCGTCCACACCTACGCCGGCCTCGAACGGGGCGTCGCCAGCTCGAAGACGTTCACGACCTCGATCGCCGCCCTCTTCGCCCTCGCCCTCGAAACCGCCCGTGTCCGTGGCCGCATCACCGACGACGACCTCGCCCGCCACGTCCGCGACCTCGCTGCCATGCCCGAGGTCGTCGGCCGCCAGCTCGAGTCGTTCGACACGATCGCGAACGCCGCCGGCCGCTTCCGTGAGACCGACCACATCCTCTTCCTCGGACGCGGCCCCGCCCTCCCCATCGCCCTCGAGGGCGCCCTCAAGATGAAGGAGCTTTCCTACGTCCACGCCGAGGGCTACGCCGCCGGCGAGATGAAGCACGGCCCCATCGCCCTCATCGACCCCGACTTCCCGACGGTCGCCCTCGCCGGGCAGCACGCCCTGCGCAGCAAGATCGTCTCGAACATCGAGCAGATTCGCGCCCGCGGCGGTGAGGTGCTGGCCATCGTCACCGAGGGAGACGACGAGCTGATCGCTCTCGCCAACGAGGCCCTCACGGTGCCCTCCGTGCCCGCCCTGCTCGAACCGCTCGCCGCGATCGTCCCGCTCCAGGTGCTCGCCTACGCCACCGCCGACGCCCGCGGCTGCGACATCGACCAGCCCCGCAATCTCGCCAAGACCGTCACCGTGGAGTAGTGACCGGTCCTGCCTCGTTCTCGTTAACGTTCGAGGAAATCCGGGCGTTTCCGCTGGTCTGGGTCCCACCGGCGGGATACGCTCAGGGCATCGCCCTGAGCCGCGGTTTCGTACACATCCGGAGGGGATCCCCATGACCAGCACCACCGCCAGCCCGCAAGCGGGCACGGAGCTCTCAGCCAAGCTCGTCTACCTGTTTGGCGACGGGCGCGCTGAGGGCGGCGCTGACATGCGCAACCTCCTTGGCGGCAAGGGCGCTGGCCTCTCCGAGATGAGCAGCCTCGGCATCCCTGTTCCCCCCGGCCTCACCATCACCACCGAGGTCTGCAGCGCCTACTACGCGAACGGCCACCGCTACCCCGACGGGCTCGACGACCAGGTCCGCGCCGGCATCGCCCACGTCGAGGCGATCGTCGGCGCCCGTTTCGGCGACGCCTCGAACCCCCTCCTCGTCTCCGTCCGCTCCGGCGCCCGCGTCTCCATGCCCGGCATGATGGACACCGTCCTCAACCTCGGGCTGAACGACGAGACCGTGCAGGGCCTCGCCCGCAGCTCCGGCGACGAGCGCTTCGCCTACGACTCCTACCGCCGCTTCGTCGCCATGTACGGCGACGTCGTCCTCGGCCTCAAGCGCGAGTCCGACCTCGATGAGGACCCCTTCGAGGCCATCCTCGAGCGCAAGAAGGAGGCCTGCGGCGTCTCCGAGGACACCGCCCTCCCCGCCGCCGCCCTCCGCGAAGTCGTGGCCGAGTACAAGGCCGAGATCCGCGACAAGCTTGGCATCGCCTTCCCCGACGACCCCTGGGAGCAGCTCTGGGCCGCCATCGGCGCCGTCTTCGAGTCCTGGGAGAGCGACCGCGCCATCGTCTACCGCCAGCTCAACGGCTACCCCGGCGAGTGGGGCACCGCCGTCAACGTCCAGGCCATGGTCTTCGGCAACCTCGGCGACGACTGCGCCACGGGCGTCGCGTTTACCCGTAACCCCAAGAACGGCGCCACCGGCCTCTTCGGCGAGTACCTCGTGAACGCCCAGGGCGAGGACGTCGTCGCGGGCGTGCGCACCCCCCAGCCCATCCGCCTCGCCGAGCGCATCGACGACGGCCCGCCCTCGATGGAGGAAGCGCAGCCCGCCGTCTACGGCGAGCTCCTCGCCGCCGCCCAGCGCCTTGAGGACCACTTCCGCGACATGCAGGACATCGAGTTCACCGTCCAGCGCGGCAAGCTCTGGGTCTTGCAGACCCGCAACGGCAAGCGCACCGGCCCCGCCATGGTCAAGGTCGCCGTCGACCTCGTCGACCAGGGCCTCATCGACCGCGACGAGGCCCTGCGCCGCCAGGACCCCGAGCAGATCTCCGAGCTGCTGCACAGCGTCTTCGCCGAAGGCGCCCCCACCGACGTCATCGCCACCGGCCTCCCGGCCTCCCCGGGCGCGGCTGTCGGCAAGGTTGTCTTCTCCGCCGAGGAAGCCGCCGAGCAGGCCGAGGCCGGCGAGGACGTCATCCTCGTCCGCGTCGAGACCAGCCCCGAGGACATCCAGGGCATGCTCGCCGCCCGGGGCATCCTTACCGCTCGCGGCGGCATGACCTCCCACGCCGCCGTCGTCGCCCGTGGCTGGGGCAAGTGCTGCGTGGCGGGCTGCGGCGACCTCGAGATCGACTACGCCGGCGGCTCCTTCCGCGTCGACGCGGGCGGCCGCCAGCTCACGATCCGCCGCGGCGACGTTATCTCCCTGAACGGCACCACCGGCGAGGTCATGCTCGGCGCCGTGCCCCTCGCAGACCCCGAGCTTCCCGACGACCTGAACCGTCTGATGGCCTGGGGCGACGGCGCCCGCCGCCTCGGGGTGCGCGCCAACGCCGACACCCCCGAGGACGCCGCCAAGGCTCGCGAGTTCGGCGCTGAGGGCATCGGCCTCTGCCGCACGGAGCACATGTTCTTCGGCGAGGACCGCATCCTCGCCGTCCGCCAGATGATCCTCGCCGAGAACGAGGCCGGCCGCCGCGAGGCCCTCGCCCGCATCCTCCCCATGCAGCGCCACGACTTCGACGGCATCCTCCGCGCGATGGCGGGCTTCCCCGTCACCATCCGCCTCCTCGATCCGCCCCTGCACGAGTTCCTGCCCCACGGCGCCGAAGAGATGGAGCGGTTCGCCGACGCCATCAGCGTCGAGCCGCAGCGCGTCTCCCAGCGCGTGCTCGCCCTGCAGGAGTTCAACCCCATGCTCGGCCACCGCGGCGTGCGCCTCGCCATCACCTACCCCGAGATCTACGAGGTTCAGACCCGCGCCATCATCGAGGCCGCCTGCGACCTCCGCGCCGAAGGCATCGACGCCCAGCCCGAGATCATGATCCCGCTCGTGGGCGCCGCCGAGGAGCTCGCCCGCCTGCGCGAGCGCGTCGAGGCGGTCGCCGAGCAGGTCACCGCCGAGCGCGGGGTGAGCCTCGACTACACCATCGGCACCATGATCGAGCTGCCTCGCGCCTGCGTGGTCGCGGACCAGATCGCCGGTCACGCCGACTTCTTCTCCTTCGGCACCAACGACCTGACCCAGACCACCTTCGGCCTCTCCCGCGACGATGCGGGACGCTTCCTGCCCGACTACATCAGCCAGAACGTGCTCGAGAAGGATCCCTTCGTCGAGCTTGACCGCGACGGCGTGGGCGAGCTGATGCGGATCGGCATCGAGCGCGGCCGCGGCGTCAAGCCAGACCTGAAGCTTGGCATCTGTGGCGAACACGGTGGCGACCCCGCCTCGATCGGCTTCGGGCACGACGTCGGGCTGGATTATGTCTCGTGCTCACCCTACCGCGTGCTGACCGCCCGCCTCGCCGCCGCCCAGGCCGCACTCGCCGGGGGAAGCTGACCGGAGCGTCCCGCCAAGGAGCGGAATTTGGATCTGCACCGTGTGCGCCGCCGCATCGAGGAGGATGAGGAGCGCCTGAGCCCCTTCGCCGCTCGCTCCTCGAACGCCACGCGCCCCCGCCCCGAGGACCCCTCCTCCGTCCGCGCCGCCTTCCAGCGCGACCGCGACCGCATCATCCACACCAAGGCCTTCCGCCGCCTCAAGCACAAGACGCAGGTCTTCATCGCGCCCCAGCAGGACCACTTCGTCACGCGTCTCACGCACACGTTCGAAGTCGCCCAGGTGGGCCGCACGATCGCCCGCGCCCTGCGCCTCAACGAGGACCTCGCCGAAGCCATCGCCCTCGGCCACGACATCGGCCACGGCCCCTTCGGCCACGCCGGCGAGGAAGCGCTCGCCGAATGCCTTCCCGAGGGCTTCCGCCACAACTACCAGTCCGAGCGCGTGCTCGACAAGCTCGAGCACGACGGGCGCGGCCTCAACCTCACGCATGCCGTCCTCGATGGCGTGCGCAAGTCCAGCAAGGCCCGCGAGGACGTGCTCGCCGAGGGCTGGGGCGTCCCCGAAACGCTCGAAGGCCAGGTGGTCAAGCTCGCCGACGCCCTCGCCTACCTGAACCACGACGTCCAGGACGCCATCCGCGCCGGCATCATCGGTGAGGACGACCTGCCCGGCGTTTCTCAGCGCGTCCTCGGACGCTCGCACGGAGAGCGCCTCGAGGTGCTCGTCACGGACGTCGTCGAGTCGAGCTGGAATGCCACCGGCGAGGGCCACGCGGAGGACGATCCTCGTCCCGCGATCACGCTCAGCCGCACGGTGCACGAAGCGGTGAACGAGCTGCGCGAGTACATGTTCCAGCACGTCTACCTGCTCGCCGAGCGCCGCGCCGAGGTGGAGCACGCCAAGAACATCGTGCGCTTCCTCTTCGACCACGCCGTCGAGCACCCGGATTTCATCTCCTCCGGCTACTCCCTCCCCGACGACCCCCTGCCCCGTCGCGCCGCCGACTTCGTCAGCGGCATGACCGATCGCTACGCCATCCGCCTCGCCGCCGACCTCGGCTGTGAGGACGCCCGCGACTGGCCGCTCTGAGGTGCGCCGGATTGCCTTCTGCGAACGGGGTGGGATACTGAGGCGGTGGTGGCGAAGGCGCATCGCGTGTGAGTGAGCAGGATCGTCCGGGTCCTCCCGACGAAGAACCCCTGATTGGGGGTCAGTCGCCCGACCCTCCCCCCTCCCCCGGCAGCCCCCCGCCTCCACCCGACGGCGAGGGCGTGATCGGCGTCACACCGCGCGAGCCCGTTCGCTCCGTGGATCCCTGGGAAGCGCAGCGCCTCCGCCGGGACCGCGCCGATCTGCGCAACTACGGCCGCGACGGTCCCCGCGCCGGCTACTACGGCGCCACCAACCGCTCGCCGGCACGCACGATCGCCATCTATTTCTTCACGCTCGTCGCGCTCGCCATCGGCGGCGTCCTGATCTTCCTGCTCTTCCAGGTGCTCAACGACGAGCCGGATGACCTCGTCGAACCCACGCCGCCCCCCAGGGTCGAAACCGAGGCCAGCATCGAGACGCCCGCTCCCGGAGCGACCGTTCCCGTTGGCGAGGACACCGCGGTCATCGTTCGCGTCGTCTCGGGAGAGGAGATTGTGCGGTTCGAGCTGCTCGTCAGCGGAATCGTGACCGACCAGGAGTTCTCCGGCAGGGTCACGGGCGAGAACACCTACGCGGCCGTCCTCACTGCAAGGTTCGAGGCGGCCGGCTCCTACGACCTCGTTGTGCGCGCCTACACCGCCTCGGGCGAGCAGATCGTGTCCGATCCCATCCGCCTGCGGGCCACACCGCCGGTCCAGGAGACCCCCCAGGTCGTCATCACCGCCGAGGTCGTGGCCCTGACGAGCCTGCGCCTCGGCCCCGGCAGTGCCTACAACCAGGCGGGAACGCTGGAGCCCGGCCAGGTCGTGACCGTCATCGGCAAGACCCTGAACCAGCAGTGGCTGCAGGTCGAGACCGGCGGCGGGCTCTGGGTGCGCTTCAGCGCCGTCGACATCTCACCCGAAGACCTTGCCGGCGTTCCCGCGGTCGAGCCCCCACCGGCTCCCGCCGACACCCCCACGCCACCCCCCACCCAGGTAACCGACACCGAGACCCCGACTCCCACCCCGACGGGCACCCAGCAGCCCCCGCCCAACGCACCCGACTTCATCCCCACCAACGCCGAGCCGATCGAGGGCGGAACGATCCTGCGCATTACCCTCACCAATGCCTCGACCAACCCCTTCTCGGGGCCGATCGCCGTTCTCGTGGAGGGCGTGTCCGCCAGTGCCGCCGAGCAGGTCCTCACCGTCTCCATGGAGCCGAACGGCACGGCTGCCCTCAACTTCGATCTCGACCCGCCGATCACCGAGCAGACGACCGTCACCGTCACCCTCGACCCGGATGATGCGATCGCCGAGGCGAACGAGGACAACAACGTCACCGAGTTCATCCTGGTGCCGCCGCCCGAGGGACCGGTCCTGTCCCTCCGGGCGAGTGTCACCGGCGGCATGCTCGCCGTCGTGATCCAGAACGACGGCGAAGAGCTCTCGACTACCGACGCCCGCCTCGTCGTGAGCGTCCCGGGGGAGACCACGACCCGGACCATCTCCCCGCTGGCTATCCCCGAGAACGACTCGGCCACGATCGAAGGCATCGCCGCCCCGCGGACGGGCGAGTCCATCCGCGTCACCCTCTTCATCGACGGCATCAACGTGGCCACGGCCAGCGTGCCCAACCCCAACGTCGTCGATGTTCCGCCGGACGGACAGGACCCCGAAACCCAGCCGACCGAAGGCGCCACGATCGAGCCTGAGGAGCCGCAGGAGCCCGAGGAGCCTGAGGAGTAGTAGGATTCCGGCGTGGACGCCGTCACCGAAATCAAGCGGCGAATCGATCCGGCGGAGTACATAGGCCGCTCCGTCAAGCTGCAGAAGGCCGGCCGCAACCTGCGCGCCCTCTGCCCCTTCCACACCGAGAAGACCCCCTCCTTCTACGTATTCACCGATCGCGGCTCCTGGCGCTGCTTCGGCAGCTGCGGCGAGGGCGGCGACATCTTCTCCTTCGTCCAGAAGCGCGAGAACGTCGACTTCCGCGAGGCGCTGCGCATCCTTGCCGAGGAGGCGGGCGTCGAGCTCTCCGCCCGCGCCGCCGAGCAGCGCACCCGCTCCGAGCGCCTCAGCGGCATCGTCTCCGCCGCCGTCGACTTCTACGAGCAGCAGCTGGCCGGCGAGGGCGGCGCGGAAGCCCGCGCCTACCTGACCGAAACCCGCGGGCTGGACTCCGAGACCATTGAGCGCTTTCACCTCGGCTGGGCGCCCGATGAGTGGCGCCTGCTCCGTGACTACCTGCTTGGCCGGGGCTACAGCGACGAGGACAGCCTCGCCGCCGGCGTGCTCCACGAAAGCGACTCCGGCGGCGCTCCCTACGACCGCTTCCGTGGCCGCGTCATCATCCCCATCGCCGATGACCGGGGCGTCTACGTCGGCCTCGGCGGGCGCATCCTCGGCGAGGGTGAGCCCAAGTACCTGAACTCCCCCCAGAGCGACATCTTCGACAAGGGACGCACGCTCTACGCCCTCGATGTCGCCGGTCCCCAGGCCCGCGAGACCGGCACGGTCGTCGTCGTCGAGGGCTACCTCGACGTCATCGGTCCCTGGCAGGCCGGTTTCCGCAACCTCGTCGCGACCATGGGCACATCGCTCACCGAGCGCCACGCCGCCCGGCTCACGCGCTTCGCCTCCCGCGTCGTGCTCGCCATGGACCCCGACAGCGCAGGCATGGCCGCTGCCGAACGCGCCGGCTCGCTCCTCCTCAATTTCGAGTCCCCCGAGGCGATGGGCGACGCCCAGCGCAGCGCCGAGGCCATTACCGCCAACGTCGACCTCGACCTGCGCGTCGCCCCGCTGCCCGCGGGCAAGGATCCCGACGACCTCACGCGCGAGAATCCCGAGGCCTGGCGCAACGCCATCGACAACGCGACCCCATTCACCGAGTTCCTGCTGGCTCGACTCATCGCCGCGCGGCGTGGCGACTCCGCCGTCGACGTGGGTCGCATCATCGATCAGCTGACGCCCGTGTTGCTGGCGGTTCGAAACCCCGTCGAGCAGTCCGCAAACGCCCAGAAGGCTGCCCGCCAGCTCGGCGTCTCGGAACGGGCCATCCTGGACCGCGTCCGCAGTCAGCGTCGCCGGCCCCAGGCCCGTCCCGAATCGGAAGTGACAAAGAACCGCGCAACGCTCGAGGAGCACCTGTTGGCGACGCTCCTGCGCCATCCGGGCCTGCGCGCCGACCTGCGGAACTACCCCTTGCCCGGACTCTTCTGGGACACGCTCCAGCGCGAGATCGCCGAGCGGTGGCTGCACGACGAGCTGGAGGCCATCGCCGGGTCGGACGACGCCGATGAGGCCGAGCCCGTCGCGAACCGCCTTCGCCAGATCGGCGAGCTCCGGGAGCCGCAGCTCTCGGATTCGGATGCCCGCCAGCGCGCACTCGACCTGATGAACTTCATCCTGCGCGAACGCCTGCGGGAGCATCACTCGGCCGGCGCCGAGGGGCTGGCCGAGGCCGAGCGCGAGCTGGGCGCGCAGCGCGTCGTGCAGGCGGCCTATGAGGCATGGCTGGGCGGAAGCCCCTCGACCGAGATGCTGGAGCTCGCGCAGGTGGCCATCGAGCAGCTCCAGCTCGGCCTCAGCATCCACCGCCGAGACCGCGCCGCGTCCTAGTCCTCGTTTCAGCTTCGGTTAGGCATTGGTGTCAGCGAGGCCTATCAGGAGCGCGGTCAACTCTGCCAGCGAGGCGATCTCGAGGTCGGGCGTCGGATCGGCTTCCCGGCGCGGAGCCCCATTCCGGTTGAGCCAGACCGCCGTGAGCCCCGCCGCCCGCGCTCCCGCTACGTCCGTCGCGAGGTTGTCGCCCACGTGCCAGACCCCATCGTTCGGCACCCCCAGGCCCCGCAGGACGTGCTCGAAGATCCGTGGGTCGGGCTTCGCGACGCCGACTTCCCCGGAGATCGCCACCACCCCGAACCAGTGGCCGATGTCCAGGACGCCAACCTTGGAGCGCTGCAGATCGGTGGGACCGTTCGTGATGAGCGCCAGCGGCAATCCCGCTCCCCTCGCCGCCTCCAGCAATGGGGGCGCGTCGTCGAACAGGCGATAGCCCCTTTCAGCCAGCCGGTAGTGCAGCTCCGCCGCCCGCACTGCGACCGCCTCGTCGGTGCATCCGCACGCCGACAGGGCCCGGCGCCAGGCTTCGAGCGTGAAGGAAGCTGCGTTGAGATCGCCCCCATCCCACTTGCCTTCCACCTCGGCCCCGTAGTTCGTGACGACGGTGTGGTAGGTCCCGATGAGCCGGGTGCCGGACATCCCCGGCTGACTCCCGGCAATCGCCTGTGAGGTATACGCGATGGCGTCGTTGTGGACGCCGTCGTTATTGAGCAGTGTTTCGTCCAGGTCCAGGCACAGCGCCCGTGGCGGACTCAGGGATTCGATTCGGCGATCTACCACTGGTCCGACCGTAGCACGCTCCCGCCGGCTGGGCGAAGCAGTGCTCCGGTCAGGGGTTGAGGTCGCCCGTCGCCGGACCCCGCGCCCCCGCGAAGGCGAAGCCGAGCACGGCCAGCGATTCCCGCAGCGTCTCCGCCCCGGCGCCCCCGCCCAGGACCGCCGTCGCGGCCTCGTCGAGCACATCGAGCGCCCGCGGCGAGTCGAGATCGTCGTCCATCGCCGCCTCGAATGCCGTCCGTAGCGACGCGTCCGCCTCCCCATCGTCCTCTTGCGTACAGGCGTCGCGAAGCCGCGCATAGCGCTGCCCGAGCGCCTCGATGGCGCCCTCGCGGTAGTCGGCGTCCGTGCGGTAGTGCTCGCTCAGAAGGTAGAGGCGCAGGTGGTCCGGGTCGTACCGCTCCATCAGGTGGCGCGCCAGCACCAGGTTCCCCAGCGACTTGCTCATCTTCACCCCGTCCAGCTTGAGCATGCCGTTGTGCATCCAGTAGCCGCAGAAGGGCGGCTGTCCGGTCGCGCTCTCCGCCTGCGCGATCTCGTTCTCGTGGTGGGGAAAGATGAGGTCGCTCCCGCCCCCGTGAATGTCGATCTGGTCCCCCAGGTGCCCGCGCGACATCGCCGTGCACTCGATGCTCCACCCCGGACGGCCGTCGCACCACGGGCTCGGCCAGCTCGGCTCGTCCGGCTCGCAGCGCTGCCAGAGCAGGAAGTCGAGCGGCCCCCGCTTCTTCTCTTCGCGCTTCGATTCGGGGTTCTCGCGCTTCGCCAGCTCCTCGATCGAGATGCCGTTCAGCTGCCCGTAGCCGGGGAACCGCTGCGCTTCGAAGAACACGTCCCCGTCCGCCTCGTAGGCCGCCCCCGACGCGATCAGCGCCTCCGTCGTCTCGATGATCGCGTCGATGTGATCCGTCGCGAACGGGTAGGCCGTCGGCCGCAGCACGTTCAGGCGGTCCAGGTCGGCCCGGAAGATGGCGTCGTTCTCGTCCCGGATCTCCGCGATCGGCCGCCCCCCCTCGCGCTTCGAGACCATGATCATGTCGTCGTCGATGTCGGTCACGTTCTGCACGTAGCGCACGTTCAGACCCTTCCAGGTCAGGTAGCGCCGCAGCACGTCGAAGTTCACGTAGGAGAAGGCGTGCCCGAGATGCGTCACGTCGTACGGCGTCACCCCGCAAACGTAGATGCGCGCCTCGCCGGGCACGAGCGGCACGAACTCGCGCTTGGCGCGTCCCAGCGAGGAGTACAGGTGTAGGGTCACGGGCCGCTCCCGGGCGTCCTCTGGAGCGGGAAGCGTACCAGAGCGCCCCTCTGCGGGCCGCTAGCTGAGAACGCCATCCGCCACGAGCTCGCCGATGGTCTCCGGCGACATCCCCAGCAGCTCCGAGAGCACGTCGAACGTATCCGCCCCCAGCGAGCGTGCCGCGTAGCCGGTCGTGGGCCGCTGCCCGTCGATGAGGGCCGGGAAGCGTTCGGCGCCCTGCTCCCCTCCATCCTCGGTCGGGATCGTTCCCAGGAGGTCGCGCGCCGCCAGGTGCGGGTCGGCCGTCGCGACGTCGCCCCCGTCCTGCACCGCCCCCGCCGCGATGCCCCGCGCCTGGCACGCCTCCATCACCTCGTACCGGTCGCGACCCGCCGTCCAGGCCGACACGCACTCGTCCAGCGCGTCCTCGTTCGCGACCCGTGCCTCATGCGTCGCGAAACGCGGGTCGCCGGCGAGCTCGGGTGCGCCCATCAGTTCGCACAGGGCGCGCCACTGTTCGTCGCCCCGCACCGCGATCGCGACCCAGCGATCCCCGCCCTGTGTGCGATAGATGCCGTGCGGCGCCCACGCCCCGAACGGGTGCCGGTTCGCGACCGGCTCCGGGTCCACGCCGTTTGCGAAGTGGTCGAGCATGGCGGGGCCCATCAACCCCAGCCCCAGCTCGTACTGCGCCACGTCGACGTCCAGGCCCTGCCCCGTCCGCCGCCGGTGCTCGACCCCCTCGAGGATGCCGAGCGCCGCCGCGACACCGCTCAGGTGGTCCGTCAGCGAGTAGCCGAAGCCGATGTCCCGTCGCCCGGGCACGCTCGTCAGGTAGGTCAGCCCCGTGAGCGCGTGGATCGTCGGGGCGAAGGTCACGAAGTCACGCCATGGCCCCGAGTTGCCCATCCCCCCCATCGAGACCACGGTCACGCCCGGACTCGTCTCCGCCAGCGACTCGCGGTCGAGCCCCCAGCGCGCCAGCACCCCCGCGCTGAAGTTGTCGATGATGGCGTCGCACTCGCCGGCGAGGCGGCGGGCCAGCGCCTGCGCCCCCTCCCGCCGCATGTCGAGGCAGATGTTCCGCTTGTTCCGGTTCCAGCTCAGGTAGTAGGGGTGGTTGAGCGTGTTCGCGCCCGCGTTGCGCGAGGCCGTCCCCACCTTGATCACGTCCGCCCCCAGGTCCGCCAGCACCCGCGTCCCGAAGGGCCCCGCCAGCACGTGCGTGAAGTCGAGCACCCGCAGCCCCGCCAGCGGCGCTGCCGCCGTGGGCTCGCCGCGAACCGCCTCCAGCTCCCGCCGCTCCCCCCAGGCCGCCTCCTCGACGCGGGTTGGCGGCCCGGGCGCCGGCCCGTCTGCCTCCGTCGAGATCAACCGCCCCGGGAAGGGCACGCTCCCGTACCCCTCGACCTCCCGCTCCTGGAAGTAGCCGCGCGCCTCGATCTGCGGCGTCGCGACGACCTTGCTCACCGGCCACACCGCCCCGAACGGCAACCGCCGTCGTTGCGCCTCCATGAACAGGTCGTCCGCGGTGTTCTCGGCCGTCCAGTCGCTCAGCGTCGCCATCACGTGCGCCATGTCCTTCACCAGTGCGATCAGATTCGGATAGCGCTCCCCATCGGCCAGGTCCCCGGCCGAGTCCGTCTCCTCGAGCCAGGGGATCAGCCTCTCTATGAGTCCCAGCGAGGGCGTCACCATCAGGCCATCCCCGTTGCGGTCCGTGTAGCACTCGTAGCCGCCGCTCCAGTGCAGGCTCCCCATGCGCTCCGCGATCTGCGTCGTCCAGCGGCCCCCGTCCGGGAAGAACCACTGCATCAACATCTGCTCGGTGTTCGCGACGAGCGTCTCGTGGCTGGAGAGATCGAAGTGGGGCCCCTTCCCCGTCGCGTCTCGCAGCCGCACGCCCGCCAGCGCGCAGCAGGCTGCGTAGAAGCCGACGATGTGCGCCGTCTGGTTCCCGTACCCCGTGAGCGGCGGTGTCTCAGGCGTTCCAGTGACCGACGCCGCCCCGCTCAGGGCGTTCGCCACGAGGTCGTTCACGGCCAGCCCCGCCCACGGCCCCTCCTGCCCCATCGGCGTCACCGAGAGCCGCACGAGCTGCGGGAACGCTTCCCGCAGCGTCTCCCCGTCGAACGGGGCCTCGTCGCCGCGCCAGTCCTCGATCAGCAGGTCGGCCTCGGATAGAAGCTCGCGGCCCGCGTCGTTCGCCAGGTCGAGCGCGACCACGCGCTTCCCGGCGTTGTACCAGGCCGCCTGGATCGAGACGCCGCTCTCGCCGAAGAACGGCGGCTCCGACTCCAGTCCGTCGCCCTCCGGGGGCGTGACCCGCACCACGTCCGCGCCGCCGTCGGCGAGCAGCCGCCCGGCGAACGCTCCGCCCCAGCCTGCCTGCTCGACGACGCGGAGCCCTGCCAGCGGTGTGCTCAAGCCTGCCATCCCGCGAAATCGTACGGAGCCAACCCCCAGTGCGCGAGGGTGGTCCCCCGTCCCAGGGGAAGGCGCCGCAGTACCTGCCGTCCCCCGGACCCGGACCGCGGGATGTTCGTTGACCTGATCCGCGCCGCTTCGTACGGTGTAGCCGCGCCGCGCAGGCCCATCGAACCCCCATGCAGCACACGCGCGAGGAGCATGGTTTGCCGCGATTCGCGTTGGCCATGGCGAAGCAGATTCTGGGCGCGCTTCGAGACCTCGCGCCGATCTTCGCCGTCATCGCCTTCTTCCAGATCGTCGTGCTGCAGCAGCCCTTTCCCGACCTCGCCAACGTGCTCGTCGGGCTGGCATGCGTCGTCCTGGGGCTGGCGCTGTTCGTGCAGGGGCTGGAGAGCGGGCTCTTCCCCCTGGGTGAGGCGCTGGCCCAGGGGATGGCGCGCAAGGGAAGCGCAGTCGCGTTGCTGGCGCTGGCGTTCTGCCTCGGGTTCGGCACCACCGTGGCGGAGCCGGCCCTGATTGCCGTCGCGGCCGAGGGCGCCAAGGTGGCGGCCGAGGCGGAGTTCATCGGCGACAGCCAGGCTGCCCAGGACCGCTACGCCCTCGAGCTGCGCGTGGTGGTTGCCGTCGCCGTCGGCCTCGCCATCGTGCTCGGGGTGCTTCGCATCCTCAAGGGCTGGCCCATCCACCGCTTCATCATCGGCGGCTACGTGCTGGTCATGGCGATGACCGTGTTCGCGCCCGAGGAGATCGTCGGCATGGCCTACGACTCCGGCGGGGTGACGACCAGCACGATCACCGTGCCGCTGATCACCGCGCTGGGGGTCGGCCTTGCCTCCACCATCCGCGGGCGCAACCCGATGCTCGACGGCTTCGGGCTGATCGCCTTCGCCAGCCTCACGCCCATGATCGGCGTGCTCGGCTACGGGATGGTGGTGTGATGCTGGAGTTTCTGGCGGACTTCGGCGAAACCTTGCTGTCCACCCTGCGGGACGTGACCCCCATCGTCGTCATCCTGGTCGTGTTCCAGCTGGGGGTGTTGCGCCGCAGGCTGCCCAACATCAGGGGAATCGCCACCGGCTCGGTTATGGTCCTGCTGGGGCTGGCGCTGTTCCTGATCGGGTTGGAGCAGGCCCTATTCCCCGTCGGCGAGACGATGGCGCGGCAGCTCGCGGAGACGGCCGGGGAGGCGGTCCGCGCTGGCGCGGTCCGCTGGCAGGACTACTGGGTCGTCTACCTCTTCGCCGCCGCCGTCGGCTTCGCGACGACCGTGGCCGAGCCGGCCCTCATCGCCGTGGCGCTCAAGGCCAAAGAGGTTTCGGGCGGCGCCGTGAACCCCTGGGGACTGCGCATCGCCGTCGCCGTGGGCGTCGCCGTCGGCGTATCGCTCGGGTGCTTCCGCATCGTCACGGGCACGCCCCTGCCGTGGTACATCGTGGCCGCCTACGTCATCGTCATCGTGCAGACGTACCTGAGCAGCCGCACCATCATCCCGCTCGCCTACGACAGCGGCGGCGTCACCACCTCGACCGTGACGGTGCCGGTGGTGGCGGCCCTCGGGCTGGGCCTTGCCGCCAACGTCCCGGGCCGCAGTCCGCTCATCGACGGATTCGGTCTCATCGCCTTCGCCAGTGTATTCCCCATCATGTCGGTATTAGGCTATGCCATCACCGCCGAGCAGTTGGCGCGCTGGCGCAAGCGAAGAGAGCGCCGGGAGGTGGAGTCATGAAGATGGCGCTGGTCGTCGCCCTGGTGAGCGACGAGAAGACGAACCGCATCATCGATGCGGCGCGGGAAGGCGGCGCTACCGGCGACACCATCATCAGCAGCGTGCGCGGCGAGGGGCTGAAGCCCGCAAAGACCTTCTTCGGGCTGGACCTCGCGGCGAAGCGGGACGTAGTGCTGTTCCTGGTGGCGGAGTCGCGGGCGCGGGAAATCCTCGAGCGCATCGCGATCGCCGGCGACATGGACCGCGAAAGCGGCGCCGGCATCGCCTTCCAGATCACGATCGAGGACGCCGTCGGCCTCTCGACCCAGTTACCGACGCTCATGGAGGAGTTGGAAGAAGCGCTATGAACGATCAGGGCGACACGAGGGCGATACGCGTGGCCGACGTCATGGGGGCCGAGGTGCACACGATCGACGGCCTGGCCACCGTGGCCGAGGCCGTGGCGACGATGAAGCGGCTCCGCATCAGCTCGCTCGTGGTCGACCGGCGCCACGACGACGACGAGCTGGGGCTAATCACGGTGAGCGACCTGGCGCGGGAGGTCATCGCGCCCGACCGCGCGCCCGACCGGGTCAATGTCTACGAGATCATGTCGAAGCCCGCGCTGGCGGTGCGCTCGGGCATGCTGGCCCGCTACGCCGTGCGGCTGCTCGTGCGGTTCGGCGTCTCCCGCGCCCTGGTCGTCGATGAGGACGGCGCGCCCCTCGGTCTCGTCACGTTGCGCGACCTGGTCCTGGGGCTGGCCCAGGAGTAGCGGTCGCGCCCCCTACAGGTGGGCGGAAACGCCCCCGTCGACGCGGAACACCTGCCCGCTCAGGAACCCTGCCGCGTCCGACGCCAGCAGCACCGACAGCGGCCCCAGGTTCTCCGCGCCCCCGAAGCTGCGCATCGGGATGAAGCGCAGCAGCAGGTTCTCCGCCGGATCGTCGCTTCCGCGACCCGTCGTCCAGTCCATCCAGCCCGTCGCGATGCTGTTCACCGTCACCGCCGGCGCCAGCTCCTGGCTCAGCGACGCCGCCAGCCCGAACACACCCGCCTTCGCCGCCGCGTAGGCGCTCACGTTGTTCACGCCCCGCTCCCCGAAAATGCTGTTGACGAAGATCAGCCGCCCCGTCTCCCCCTCGCCCAGCTCCCGCACCCACGCCCGCGCCGCGTAGAACGCCCCGCTCAGGTTCACCGCCTGCACGTTCGCGAACTCTGCGTCGCCCGTCTTGTCGATCGGCTTCGCCATCGGCAGGTCCGCGTTGTAGACCAGCACCGAAGGCGTCCCAAACTCCTTCACGAGCTGCCGCAGCCCCACGCGCACGTTCGTCGGCAGGGTCACGTCCCAGCCCTGGCTGAATGTCTCCCGCCCGAGTTTCGCGACTGCCCGGCTCGCCCGCTTCGCCGCCATCACCTCGTCCCCGTCCATCGTCGCCGAGGCGACGGCCACGTCCGCCCCCGCCTCCGCCAGCGCCTCCGTGATCGCGCGTCCCGCCGGGTTCGCGAACCCGACGACCAGCGCCCGCTTGCCGCTGAGGTCGTACCCCTCCTGCCGTTCCCAATCAGCCACTGGTCCGCGCCTCCACTTCGTCCGGAGCGTGACCCGTGGGCGCGATGCCGCCCGCCAGCCCGCCGCCGTCGATCGGATAGTTCGCGCCGGTCACGTAGCTCGACGCGTCGCTGCAGAGGAACAGCGCCAGCGGCCCCAGCTCCCACGCCTGCCCCAGCCGCCGCGCCGTGATGTAGCTCCCCCGCTTGCGGATGGCCTCCGCCTCCTCGTCCGTTTCCGTCGGCCGCTGCTCGACCAGCCCCGGCGTGATGCAGTTCACCCGGATCCCGTCCCGCGCGACCGCGCTCGCCACCGTCTGCGTGAAGTTGATGACCCCCGCCTTCGCCGCCGCGTAGGTCGGGCTCTGTGGCGTCGCCCGCATGCCCATGCCGCTCGCGATGTTGAGGATGGCGCCGCTCCCCTGCGGACGCATGTGCCGCAGCGCCGCCCGCGTGCAGAAGAACGTGCCGTTCAGGTTGACCGCGATCCCCCCGAGCCAGTCCTCGTCCTCGATCTCCCACACCGCCTTCCCCCGCCCCGGCGAGTCGCCGATGCCCGCGTTGTTCACCATGATGTCGAGCCGCCCGAAGCGCTCCACGGTGGCCTCGATCAGCCGGTCGCACTCCGCGCTCGACGTGATGTCCGTCGCGACCGTCAGCGGCTCCCGCCCGCTCTGCTCGGCCAGGAACGCCGCCGTCTCCTCGAGCTGCGCCGCCGTCCGCGACGCGATGCACACCTCCGCGCCCGCCAGCATCAGCGAGCGCGCCATCTCCCGCCCCAGCCCCCGGCTCCCCCCGGTGACGATGGCGACTCGCCGCGGCGGCCCATCCAGACGCAACGCTTCCAGCACGTAACCCCTCCCGAGCGGTGAAAGATACGCCCCTCCTGCCCGATAATCGCGCTCTCGGGACGATCGGCAGCGTACGATAGGGGAAGATCATGCGCGTACTCCATTTCGCTGATCTCCACATCGGCGTCGAGCTCTACGGGCGGCCCCTCCCGGGGAAGCCGTGGTCGAGCCGCATGCAGGACTTCCTCGACGCCTTCGACTTCCTCGTCGACTACGCCCTCGAGGAGCACGTCGACGCCGTCATCTTCGCCGGCGACGCCTACAAGGCGCGCGAACCCAGCCAGACGCACCAGCGCGAGTTCGCGACCCGCATCCGCCGCCTCAGCGAGGCCGGTATCGCCACCTTCCTCCTCGTCGGCAACCACGACCTCCCCAACGCCGAGTCCCGCGCCCACGCCCTCGAGATATTCCGCACCCTCGACGTCCCCAACGTGACCGTCGGCGACGCGGCCTGGTTCCAGCGCGAGGGCCACGTGCCACAGGTGCTCGAAACGCGCGCCGGACCGCTGCAGGTCGCCTTCGTGCCCTGGCCGCAGGTCTCGCAGTTGCTCGCGAACAGCGAAGGAGCGGAGAGCGCCTCCATCGAGCAGCTCTACAAGCTCATCGAGCGCGCGATCTCCGACCTCGTCGTCGCCCAGTCCGAGCACATCGACCCCGACGTCCCCGCGATCCTCACCTGCCATCTGCCCCTCAGCGACCAGCTCGTCGCCGAGAACAGCGGCAGCGAGCTCTGGATGCAGAGCGGCACGGTCCCCCGCGTCCCCCTGAGCGCCCTCCACATGGACAAGTTCGATTATGTCGCGCTGGGCCACCACCACAACGCCATGCAGCTCAACACCCACCCGCCCTGCTGGTACTCCGGCGCCCTCCAGGAGGTCGACTTCGGGGACGCGCGCACGGCCAAGGGTTTCATGGCCCTCGAGTTCGACACCGCCAGGCCCCGTGGCGAACGCCTCTCGGGCAGCGGCGCCCCCCGCCTCGTCGAGGCGCCCAGCCGCCCCTTCGTCACGATCGCGGTGAAGCCCCGCGAAGCCGACCCGAACGAGGAGGTCCTCGCCGCCATCGCGAAGCACGACGTCACGAACGCCATCGTCAAGGTTGAGGTGCACCTCGATCGCGACCAGGAGACCCTGCTCAGGCTGTCCGAAGCGCGAAGCGCCCTCGCCGCCGCCCACGTCATCGCCGGTATCCGCACCGTCCTGCCCGATGAGAGCCGCTCGCCCCTCCCGCCCAACATCCAGCCCGACGCCTCCTCCCCCATCGAGTCGCTGGACACGTACCTGAAGCTGCGCGAGGTTCCGGACGAGCGCCGCGAACGCCTGCTCGCCGCCGCTGCCGAGATCATCGAGGAGACCGAAGCCGTTGGCGTCTGAATCCCGTCCCGTCCGGCTCGTGCACACTTCCGACGTCCACCTCGGCGCCTACTCGGCCAGCCCGCGCGGACGCGAGGAGCCCCGCAACCGCCGCCTCGAAGCCGGCTTCGAGGCGGTCATCGACCTCGCCCTCGGGTCCGAAGCCGACCTCCTCCTCATCGCCGGCGACTTCTTCGATCACGCCCGCATCGGCCCCGACGTCGTCGAGTTCGCCGCCGGCCAGATCAACCGCTTTCCGGGGAACACCGTCCTCCTCCCCGGCAACCACGACCCCATCGGCGCCCACGGCCCCTACGAGCGCCACGACATCGAGGGCCTCGCCCCCCGCCTCCGCCTCGTCCGCGATCCCGACGGCCAGTTCCTCGACTTCCCCGACCTCGACCTCGCCGTCTGGGGCCGCGCCATCACTGTCGATGTGCTCGAGCGCCCCCTCGCCGAACCCCCGCCCCGGCGCGACGATCGCGCCTGGAACGTCGCCATCGCCCACGGCCACTCCGTCGCCGAGGACGCCCAGATGGAGCGCTCCCTGCGCATCACCCCCACGCACCTGGTCGAGAGCGCCCACTGGGAGTACGTCGCCCTCGGCCACTGGGACGTCCACAGCGACGTCAGCCACGGGGGCGCCACCGCCGTCTACTCCGGCTCGCCCGCCTCGCTCGGCGATGTCGGCTACGGAGTCGCCGTCGTCGTCGACCTCGACGCCTCCGGTGCGCGCTGGCACGCCCACAGCCTCGACCCCGCGGAGACCTCGCCGTGATCCCCCGCCGCCTCCGCCTCCGCAACTTCCTCTCCTACCGCGACTGCGAGCTCGACTTCTCCCCCCTCCACCTCGCCACCCTCGCCGGCAAGAACGGCGACGGCAAATCCGCCCTGCTCGACGCCATCACCTGGGCCCTCTGGGGCGAGGCCCGCGGCCGCGTCGAGGACGACCGCATCCACCACGGCGCCGACGACATGCGCGTCGAGCTCGACTTCGATGTCGACAGCGACCGCTACCGCGTCCTCCGCAAGCGAACGCGGGGCCGCTCCGGCGCCCTCGACTTCTTCCAGATCGATAGCCAGGGCGGCCTCCGCCCCATCACCGGCGGCACCTCGCGCGAGACCCAGGTCGAGCTCAACCGGCGCATCCACATGGACCACCAGACCTTCATCAATAGCGTCTTCCTCGTCCAGGGCCGCTCCAACGAGTTCACGACTCAGACCCCCTCCAAGCGCAAGGAGGTCCTCCGCAAGGTCCTCGGCCTCGACCGCTACGAGGAGCTCTCCCGCCACGCCAACGACCGCCGCAAGACCGCCGAGACCGACGCCGCTATCGAGGAGCGCCTCATCGGTGACGACAAGGAACGCCTGGCGGAAGCCCCCGCCGTCGAGCAGAAGCTCGAAGCGGTCGCGCGTGAACGCAAGGACGTCCGCCACCGCCTTGCAGCCGAGGAGAACGAGCTTGCCGAGCTTCGCGTCGCCGCCACCGAACACGAGCGCCGCGAGCGCGCCGTCGCAGACGCGGGGGACCGGCTCGCGAGCCGGGACGAAGCCGTCGAGCGCCGTACGGACGCCATCGCCGCCCTCGAACGTGACCTCGCGGCGGTCCGCGACACGCTCGCGCACGCCCCCCGGACAGAGGAGGCCTACGCGCAGCTCCAGCAGGCCCGCGACCAGGAGCGTGCGTTTGCGGACCTCGCTTCCGAGGCCCGGCTCCTTGAGGACGCCATCGCCACCGCCGGCAGCGAGATCGCCCAGGAACGCAGGGGCCTGGAGACGACCGTCGCTGGCCTCTCCGAGCAGCATGAGCGCGCCCTCGCACTCGTCGCGACGCTGTCGGCCCTGCGCGAGGAGGAGTCGGGACTGGATCGGGAACGCACCCGCCTCAACGAGCTCGACGCCTCCATCCAGGGCGAGCGGGACGCGGCCACGGAGGCCCAGCGCCTGCAGGCGGAGCGCTCCGGCGAAGCGGGCGGCTACCGCGCCCGCGCCCAGGAGCTAAAGGACCATGAGACGACACTCTCCGAGGCAGAGGGCGAACCGGTCTGCCCTGTCTGCCGCAAGCCCCTGGGCCCGGAGGAGCTGCACGCCACCGTCGAGCAGTACCAGTTGGAGCGACGCCAGCTCGGCGAGCAGTACAAGGCCGCCCAGGCAGCCGTCGACGAGGCGAAGGCGGCCGCCACCGGACACCAGCAGCGAGCCGCCGACCTCCAGCGGGAGCGCACCGAGCTCGACGACCGCGTCCGTTCCTGCGCGCAGGCGCTTGCCATCCGCCTGACCGAAGCGGAAAACGCGGAGTGCGCGCTCCCCGACCTCGCCGGCCAGCTCGCCGCTCTCTGCCAGAGCATCGAAACGGAGGCGTTCGCCCCTGAGGCGCGCGAACGCCGCTCCGCCGCCTGCGACCAGCTCGCCGCCCTCGGCTACGACCGCGAGCGTCACGCCGGCGCTCGCCAGCGGGTCGCCGAGCTCCAGCCCGCCGAGGCGGACTACAACGCCCTCACCGAGGCGAAGGCGCGCGCGGAGGGCCTCGGCGACCGCATCGCCGAGGCTCGGGAGGAGCTGCGCCGCGAGAACCAGGAGCGCGACGACGCCCGGGAGGCCCTTGCCGAGGCCCGCGCCGAGCTGGATGCCTCCCGGGACGTGTCCGGTCGCCTCGCAGCGGTCGAGGACGCCGTCGCGGAGTGCCGCGACCGCCTCACGACCCTCGACAAGGAGCACGGCCGCCTCGAGGAGCGACGCGACGCCCTCCAGGAGCTTGCCGCACGCGTCGAAGAGGCGAAGGACCGCCGCGCCGCCGCCCGCGACGCCGCCCAGCTCCACCAGGACCTCGCCCGGGCGTTCGGCCGCGACGGCGTCCAGGCCATGCTCATCGAGCAGTCCCTGCCCGAGCTTGAGCGCATCGCCAACGCCCTCCTCGACCAGCTGACCGAGGGCCGCGGCCGCACCCAGGTCTCCCTCCGCACCCAGCGCGAGAGCGCCTCCGGCAAGACCGTCGAGACCCTCGACATCCACATCAGCGACGATCTCGGCACGCGCGACTACGAGATGTACAGCGGCGGCGAGAAGTTCCGCGTCGACTTCGCCCTGCGCATCGCCCTCTCCCGCCTCCTCGCGATGCGCTCCGGCGCCTCCCTCCCCACACTCATCATCGACGAGGGTTTCGGCACCCAGGACGAGGAAGGCCGCGACCGCCTCGTCGCCGCCATCAACGCCATCAGCTCAGAGTTCCGCCTGATCCTCCTCGTCACCCACATCGAGGAGCTGCGCGAGAGCTTCGGCCGCCGCATCGAGGTCACGAAGGACCCCGAACGCGGCTCACTGGCCGTCGTGCGGTAACCGGGCGCTAGGCGCTCTTCGCAGCGGCAGCCTGCCGAGCCAGCGCGAGCTGGTAGCGCCCCTCAAGTCCGATCCAGAGGTGTGCCGGTATATCCAGTGCTCCCTCAAGCTGGAGCGCCGTCTCTGCGGTAATCGCCTTCTTCCCGCGGATAATCGCGCTGATCACCTGCCGCGGCCTTCCCATCTGCTCGGCAAGTTCACTCTGGGAAAGACCACGTGCCTCCAACTCCTCCGCGAGAAGTTCTCCTGGTGGAATGGCAAGGTCCGACTGGAGCGCCTTCATTCGTTCATCCTGGGAGATAACCGCCGCGCGAGCGTGTCCCCCTTCGAGGTCGTGACCAGGCGCGCTCGGCTCGCGTACATCTGCGCCTCGATGCCCTCCTGCACGCTCCCTTGCCGGGTGTACACCGTGTCACTCTGGTTCGGCTGATAGATTTCCACGAATCCCGCGTCCAGCAACTCGTCGACCGCCGCCCGGCCCTCGATCGTCTCCGGGAAGTCGCGCTCCCCGGTTCGAGCCGTCTCCAGCAGGATGCTGATGGCTTCAGCAGAGAGCCTTCGCCTCCGCGGCAAGCGGACGAGGCGCCGAATGGCACTCCAGGCGCCCGTCGCCCCGGCCATCGCAGCCACCTCCCGCATTGCCCGACGCGCGGGCGCTCCGTACCCTTGAGCCTTCGTGGCAGGGTAGCTCAGCTGGTAAGAGCGCACGACTCATAATCGTGAGGTCGAGAGTTCGAGTCTCTCCCCTGCTACCACCGAACACCCCGAGCCCGGAAGGCTCGACCCCTCCAGGAGGAGCCCCCATGGTTCTGGGTCTGGGAACCGTCCCCCTCACGTCCGTCGCCCACGCTCGCCGCGAGGCCAAGCGCAAGCTGCCTCGCTCCATCTACTGGTACTCCGAGGCCGGCACCGAGCTCCGCCGCACCGTCCGCGCCAACCGCGACGGCTTCAAGGAGATCGGCCTCCAGGCCCGCGTCCTCGACTCCCATGAGCCCCGCAAGCTCTCGACCACCGTCCTGGGGCGCGAGATCTCGATGCCCCTCATCACCACGCCCGCTGGCTTCATCCGCATCGCCCACCCCGACGGCGAGCTGGGCGTGGCCCGCGCCGCCGAGGCTGCCGGCACGGCCGTCGGACTCGGCATCCTCTCCAGCTACTCCATCGAGACCATCACCGCCAACGCCAGCGACGTCTGGTTCCAGCTGTACATGCTCGGCGGCCGGGAGGGCTCGGCCGTCTCCATCGAGCGCGCCAAGGCCGCCGGCTGCCGTGTCCTCATCATCACCGTCGACTTCGCCGCCCTCTCCGGCGGCCAGGACTACCAGCGCGGCCACCCCGGCGTCCCCGACAAGGTGGACCTGCCGACCGCCCTCAAGTACGCCCCCGAGATGATCACGAGGCCCCTCTGGGCGCTCAACTTCCTCAAGGGCGGCGTCGACCTCGTGTTCCCGAACGCCCCCGGCAACGCCAACCTGACCGCGAGCCAGGTTGGCGCCGGCATCATGGCCCACCCCCCCACCTGGGACGACATCGTCTGGGCCCGCAAGCAGTGGGACGGACCCTTCGTGGTGAAGGGCATCACCTCCGTCGATGACGCACGCCGCGCCGTCGATGAGGGCGTCGACGCCATCTCCGTCTCGAACCACGGCGGCAACTCCCTCGACGGCTCCCCCGCCACCATCCGCGTCCTCCCCGAGATCGTCGATGCCGTCGGCGACAACCTCGAGGTGCTCCTCGACGGTGGCGTGCGCCGCGGCAGCGACGTCGTGAAGGCGGTGGCGCTGGGCGCGAAGGCCGTCATGGTCGGGCGGCCCTACATCTGGGCCCTCGCCGCCGGCGGCGAGCAGGGCGTGCGCCAGATCCTCGAGGTCTACCGCCAGGGCATCGCGGGAACGCTGACGCTGCTCGGCTGCCCCTCCGTCGAGGACCTCAACCCCTCGCACCTCCGCCTGCCCCCGGGCTTCAACCCCTAGGCTGGCGTTCCCCGGCAAGCGCCATCGGGGGCACTCGTCCCCCAACAGCCAACAGCCAACAGCCAACAGCCAGAATCACCCCAACCGCACGTTGTCGACCAGCTGGGCGCCGACCGGCGCCTTGCGGCTGCGCGCGATCTGCAGCACCAGCAGCAGCGGCAGGAAGCGCCCCACCAGGATCGTGACCATCACGACCACCGTCGCGGCCGTGCTCAGATCCGGCGTGATCCCCGTCGACCACCCCACCGTCCCCACCGCCGAGGACGTTTCGTAGAGCACGTCGATGAACGGCTCGTTCGACATCCGCAGCAGGATCATCGACACGACGAAGTGGACCGCCGCGAACGCGAACACGATGCCGACCGCCTGCCGGATGACCGTCTGCGGCAGCAGCCGCCCGAAGGCAACGACGCCGTCGCGGCCCCGCAGGGCGGCCACCGTGCCGGCCACCAGCACCGCCAGCGTCGCCAGCTTGAGCCCGCCCGCCGGCGACCCGGCCGCCCCGCCCACCAGCATCAACACCGACTCGAACAGCTTCGTGTGCTCGTGCAGCAGGCCCGTCTCGACCGCGCTGAAACCCGAGACCCACATCGAAGCCTGGAAGAGCGCCAGCACCGGCCGGTCGCTCTGCGCCACCGTCGCAAGCGTGCCCGTGTTCGCCCACTCCGCGATGCCGATGAACAGCGCACTCCCTCCCACCACGCAGACCGCCGCCGCCAGCACCATCTTCGCGTCCAGCGGCATCCGCCGCGGGTCGAGTCGCAGCACGCCGAGGATGACGGGCACCGCTCCCAGCGATCCCGCGAGGCAGAGGATGATCATGGGGATGAGCACGGCCGGGTCGTCCGCAAACGGACGCATGTCCTCGCCCGTCACGTTGAAGCCGGCCACGTTGAAGGCCGAGACCGCGTGGAACACCGCCCACCACACGCTCCGGGCGACCGGGACGCCCGCGCTCACGAACCCTCCGAACAGCGCAAGCGTCCCCAGCACCTCGAACGTCAGCGTGTACAGCACGATCGTTCGCACGAACGAGACCGACTCGCGCATGCTCGGCGCCCCGTAGTAGAGGCGCATCAGGTTGCGGTCGCGCAAGCCGAGGTTGCGCCCCAGCACCCACAGCACGATCCCCATCCCGGCCATGTAGCCGAGCCCGCCCACCTGGATGAGCACGAGGATCACGGCCTCGCCGAAGTGGCTCCAGTGCGTCTGCGTCTCGACCACCACGAGGCCCGTCACGCAGATCGCCGAGATCGCCGTGAACAGCGATTCGAGCACCGTCGGTTCCTGTCCGCTGTGGGAGATGGGCAGGTGCAGCAGGGGCGTCGCGATCGCGAGGACCAGTCCGAATCCGATGAGGATGCGGATGCCGCCCGAGCCGAAGGGTCGTGAACGGCTCGGTGGCTCGATGCTGATGGTTCGTGAGCCCATCAGCCGCCGTCGCACCGTGCGGCGCGCGGACACTCGCATGTGCGCTCAGCGTGCGCGCGCAACTCCGGTAACGCAAGCCTTCAGGCCGGCGCGGCGACCTCCGCGATCCGCGTCACAAGTCCCTTCAGGGACGCTCCATCGTGGCCTTCGCGGGTGCTGGAGCGTGTGTCCGCCAGCGCCAGCAGGGCCATGACCGGCGCATCCGTCGCCGCCGCGGGCTCCCAGATCTCGACCCGGCACGCCCCGGCGTGCGGCCGCCGCCGGTAGTCCAGGATCAGGAACCACGCTTCCCCTTCACGGCAACCCCAGAGGACTTGGCCCTCGTGGAGCCCGGCATGCCAGCGCGGCACGTCGGGGAAGGAATCGTGAACGGCCCCCCGGTAGCCGAACGTTGCGCCTGCGACCTCGACCGTGAGCCCTTCCATCACCTCCGAGGGTGGGCGCTTCCCGTAAACATCCGGTGAACCGGGCCGGTGCCCTACAGAGGAACGAGCTGCGCGTTGACCTCGCCGCCCCAGCGGGGCTCGTGCGTCCCGTCGGGCAGCATGTCGAACGCGTTCACGTCGTCCTCCATCTGCCGCTGCAGCAGGTCGACGAGGTGCGCGGTGATGCCCTCATCGAGCACCGGAAAGATGAGCTCGATGCGCTCCTCGAAGTTGCGCGGCATCCAGTCGGCGCTGCCGGCCCAGACCTCCCACGCCCCTCCCGAGCGGAACGCCGCCACGCGCGCATGCTCCAGGAAGCGCCCCACGATACTCCGCATGCTGAAGCGCTCGTCGTGCAGCGTGAGCGTGCTGCGCGCGATCACGTCCACGCGCGCCCCCGCGTCCGCCGCCTCGCCCAGCGCCTCGAACACCGCCGGGTCGGTCAGGTGGTTCATCTTCAGGATGACGTGCCCGTCCGGGTTCGCCTCCGCCCGGATCTTCTCCAGCATCGCGTCCCGCGCGCCGATCCCGTAGCGCATCCGCGCGAGCTGCGGCGGCTCCCCGCCTTCGAGCGCCTCGAAGAACTCGAGCGCGTCGCTCGCCAGCTCGGCGTTCGAGCTGAACAGCGAGATGTCCGTGTACAGGCGCCCGTTCAGGGGGTTGTAGTTCCCCGTGCAGAGGTGCACGTAGCCCCGCCCCGCGCGCCGCACATAGAGCGCCTTCGCGTGCACCTTGTAGCCCACCGGAAGCGGCAGGATGCGGATGCCCGACGCCCGGAACAGCAGGCTCCAGTGCAGGTTCTGCAGCTCGTCGAACCGCGCCCGTCCCTCCAGCAGCACCGCCACGTCCTTGCCCGCCTCCGCCGCCCGCATCAGCGCCTCCGCGATCGGGTTGCGCGCTCCCAGCCGGTAGAGGCTGATGCGGATCTGGTCGACCTCCGGGTCCTCGGCCGCTCGGTCGACAAACGCCTCGACCGCCCCGTAGTCGTCGAGCGGGTGGTAGAACGCCACGTCGCGCTCGTCCAGCACCCCGAACGGGTCCGCCACGAAGTCCGGCGCGGGCCGCGGCGCGACCGGCCGGTAGCGCAGCGGCGTCGAGTTCGGGCGCGGCGGTTCCTCGTCGATGAGCGTGTTCAGGTAGCGGTGGTCGAGGGGCGGGGACAGGCGGAACGCAGCTTCCTCGGGGAGACCCAGCGCTTCGCGCACGTCCGCCACCCACGGGAACGCCCGCTCGACCTCCAGCCGCGTTGCCGGCCCTTCGGGTCGGTCCTCAATCGCCTGCGCCAGGTCGTCCCAGTCGACGCGCTGCACGTCGAGGTCGGCGAGCCGCGTGAGCCGCATCTCGTACATCGGCAGGTCTTCCGGCAGGAAGAGGTCGCTGCGCAGCCGCACCAGCGGACCCAGCCGCACGAACGCTCCCGGCCGCCCCGGCACGGGCAGCAGCCGCGGCAGCGAGTCGGGGAGCCGCACCAGGTAGTCCAGCGACTCGCGCCCCGCCGCCAGGTAGAGCGCCCGGCTCGACAGACCCGCCAGCGCCCCCGGATCGAGCAGGTCGGCCCGGGGCGAGGCCTCCTCCGCCAGGTAGGCGCCGAAGTAGCTCCGCTCGAGCGGCGTCAGCTCCCCCGGTTCCAGCAGCAGGAAGCCGACCTCCGTGAGGGCGTTCCGCAACTGCTCGTGGATATCCGTGGCCTGTAGCGCGCTCTCGTACGCCTCCGCGAGGACCGCCCGGTACTCGTCCTGCTCCTGCCGGCCGCCGCTCCGTTCGCGCTCGTAGACGCCGTAGATGCGCGCCGCGAAGAACTCGTCAAGGTTCGCCGCGAAGATCGCGAGGAAGCGCAGCTTCTCCAGCAGGGGAACGTCATTGCGCGTCGCCTGCAGCAGGACGCGGTGGTTGAACCGTAGCCAGGAGCGTTCGCGGGAGAGAACGGTGGAGACCAAGGAGTACTGCCCCCTCTAGGGAAGGGCCCGGGCGTTAACGATCGATGTGTGAACGCGCGGCTTCCCGCACCGGGTACGATACAAAACCCATGACAAACTCGGCCACGGTTATGGAAACGGAGTGGCAGTTCGTCGCCGACGACCTCGCCGCCGTTCGCGCCTGGATCGAGCAGGAGACGCCCGCGCCCTTCCGCGTCGACCCCGGCATCGAGCGGGAGCTCCGCGACGAGTACTGGGACACCCGCGGCTGGCTGGTCTGGCGGGCCGGGTTCGCCTGCCGCACGCGACTCCAGGGGGAGAGCGCGGAGTTCACCATCAAGGGCCTCTCCGGCGGCGAGGGGCACCTCCGCCGGCGCTTCGAGCTGGATGAGCCCCTCAATGGACTCGGTGGCCTTGCCGGCGCCATAGCCCGGCCCGTGGGCGAAGCCAGTACCCTGCTGCGCCGCCTCGTCGGCCCCCACCCCCTCCACTCAGTCGCGATTCTCACCACGCAGCGCACGACCCTCGATCTCTCCGATGGTGACACCCCGATCGGCGAGATCGCCCTTGACCGTACGACCGTCGGCGAAGGGTCGCGCGCCCACGATCTCCTGCGCGTCGAGGTCGAGGTGGCGGTCGGCGCCCTCGATCGCGCCCGCCCCTTCGTCGATGCCCTGCGCGAGGGCGCGGACCTGCGCCCCGCCCCCACCGGCAAGCTCGCGGCCGCCCTGGCTGCCGCCGGCGCCTCGCCGGGCTGGGAACCCCGACCCCTCGGCCCCATGACCGTCGACCGCCTGAGCTCCCTCGGCGAGGTCGCCTACGCAGCCCTGCGGCGGTCCTTCCTCCGGCTCGTCGAACACGAACCCGTGGCGCGTCTCGGCGAAGACATCGAAGGGATCCACCAGATGCGCGTCGCCACCCGGCGCCTGCGCGCCGCCCTCGACACCTTCCGCGACATCCTGCCGCCCGAGCTTGCCGCCCAGCGCAAGGAGCTGCGCTGGCTCGGGCGCTCCCTCGGCGAGGCGCGCGACCTCGAGGTCCAGCGCGAGCGCTTCGCTCTGGCCGCGCCCCTCATCGGTCGCAAGCCCGCCGCCGCCATCACCGAGATCCTCGCCGAGCGCCACGCCCGCGCCCGGGAGTCCGTGCTGGCAGCCCTCGACTCCGACCGCTACGTCGCCATGACCGATGCGATGTCGGACCTGCTCCGTGCCGGAGCAGTCACGGGTACCGGCGACCAGCCCGCCCTCAACGCGTCCCTCTCCCTGGTCGAGCGCCGGCGCCGCCGCGCCCGCGATGCCGGCGCCGCAGTCAAGGCGACCTCCCCCGATACCGACTACCACGCCCTCCGCCTGAAGGTGAGGGACCTGCGCTATGTGCTGGAGTTCTTCTCGCCCCTCGGCGGCGAGTCCGCCGAGGCCTACATCCGCCAGGTCACAAGGCTCCAGACCCTGCTCGGGGACCACCAGGACGCCGTGGTCGCGGCGAAGTTCTACGCCGGGTTGGCGAAGGACGAGTCCCTGGGAAAGGGCGCCCTCCGCGCCGCCGCCGAGCTCGCCGCCAACGCGAGGGCGGAAGCCGAGGGCTATCGCTGGAAATTCCCCAAGCGATACGCCCGCCTCCGCGGGCGCCGCTGGCACACGCTCAAGGGCGCCCTGTCAAATTCGTGAACGCTTGTTAACATTTCTTTGCCTCCCATCCGGTATGGTGTAGCTGATGGGAGTCTTCCCAGCCGGTTCTGCTCCATCCGCCGTCGCTGACGGCGTTTCCTTTACCTCCCCTTCGAAGCCCCCGATCGCGATCGTCGACCTCGGGTCGAACTCCGCCCGCGTCGTCGTCGTTGAACACCCCATCCCCGGCGTGATCGAGATCATCGCCGAGGAGCGGCTCGACCTGCGCCTCGCCACCGAGCTCGACGAGCGTTCACGCCTCAGCGAGCGCGGCATCGCCACCACCATCGACGCCGTCGCTGAGTTCGCCGCCTTCGCCCGCGAGACAGGCGCCGGCTCCATCAGGGTCGTCGCCACCGCCGCCATCCGCTCCGCGCGGAATCGCGCCGAGCTCCTTGCCCGCACGCACGCCGAGCTGGGCCTCGCCATCGAGGTGCTCGACGGCTCGGAGGAGGCCGAGTACGCCGCCACCGGCGCGCTCCACGGCCTCCCCATCCGCTCCGGCGTCATCGTCGATGTCGGCGGCGGCAGCACCGAGGTCGCCCGCGTCATCGCCGGCACGATCGTCGGGGCCTGGAGCTTCCCCCTGGGCGCGCTCAACGCGAGCGCCGAGTGGCTCACCCAGGATCCCCCGACGCGCAAGCAGCTCAAGGCGATGCGGCGCATGGTCGCGGAAACCCTCGCGACCAGCGCCCCCTCCGGCCTGGCCGAGGGTGAGGAGCTGGTCGCCACCGGCGGCAGCGCGCGGACCCTCGCGCGCCTGGCCCAGCGCCAGACCCCCTATCCCATCCCCCGCACCCACGGCTACTCCCTGGACCGCGACACCCTTCGCGACGTGAGCACGTTCCTCGCCGGCCACAGCTCAGCCCAGCGCTCCGCCATCGACGGCGTTCGCGCCGGCCGCGCCGACTCCATCGTCGGCGGCGCCATCATCCTCGAGGAGATGATGCGGCACCTCGGAGCCGGCCGGCTCACTGTCGCCTCCGGCGGCGTCCGCGAGGGCGTCGCCATGCGGGCTTTCGGCGAACCCGTGCCCCAGCCCCGCCTCGTCCGGGCCGTCACCGTCGAGTCACTGTTGCGCCACTACGGCGTCTGGGACGAGGACGGCATGGAGGCCCGGGCCATCCGCGCCGATACGCTCTCGCCCGACCCGATCGAAGACCCCTTCAGCGAGACCCTTGAGGCAGCCCGCTTCGCGAGCATGCTTCGCGCCCTCGCGGATGCGGGCATCCGGCCCGTCGATGCGCTCCTCGGCGAGGACCTCGCCGGGTTCGACCACGCGATGCTCGCCCGCGTTGCCGCCATCCTCCACTTCATCGATGGCGACAAGGAAGCAGCCCGCCCCCTCCTCTCCCTCCTCCCCGCATCCGAGAAGCGCCTCCTCCGGCGCTGCGGCGCGCTCCTGGCCTGATCGCCCCGCCCCGAACGTGACGAAGGCGCCCCGTGCGGGACGCCTTCGGTGGCGCAGGACGGAGGGAGGGGGGTTACTCCGTCTTCGCCTTGTCGTACCTGTCGCCGCTCCAGTCGTGGTTCGGCGAACCGCCCCTGGCGCACCCACCACGATCGCTCCCTCGACCCTTGCCGGGCCACTCGCCCGACTCGACTGCGGCCTTGAGCTCCTCGCCCTTCTCCGCCGTCAGCTTGCCGGCCTCGACCGCGTCATCGATGCGGTCCAGCGCGACCTGCTTCCTCGCGGCCGTCAGGTCGTCGACCGTGACGCCGAGCTCGTCCGCCAGCGCTTCGCCGGCGCCGGAGCCGCCTCGCGTGAAGGCGACGGCGCCCCGGCGCTTGCCGGTCCACGCGCGCTGGCGCTCGCCGGACTCGACCGCCGTCCGCAGCTCCTCCGCTTTCTCCTCCGTGAGCTTGCCCGCCTCCACCGCGGCCTCGACGCGCGCCAGCGCGACGGCCTGTATCGCCGCATCCAGTTCCTCCACGGTCACACCGACTGCTTCGGCGAAGGCTGCCCGGTATTCCTCGATGCGTGAGGCCTTCGCCTCTTCCGTCGTGCCCGACGAGGGATCGCTTCCGTCGCCGCTGCCTTCGGCGAACACGACGCCGATGCTCAGCGCGCTGAACAGCGCGGCCATGACTCCGGCGACAAGGAGCGACTTGATGGTTCGATTCATTGCCGGATCCCTTCCCACTGATTGCTGCGGCAGGACGGTGGGGTGTGCCCTGCGAGAACGCATGATTGCAGGAGCCCGATAAGTCCGGCATAAGCGAAGCGCCCGCGCCTTATCTGGGCTTTATGCCGGTTGGGCGCACAATGCCCGCATGCGCGTGCTCATCGTCGAGGACGACGATCGGCTGGCCGATGTGGTCGCCCGTGGCCTGCGCCAGGCCGGAATGGCCATCGACATCGCCCTCGACGGCGAGTCCGGCCTCGAGAAGTCCCTGGTGAACCGCTACGACGTCGTCCTCCTCGACCGTGACCTTCCCCGCATCCACGGAGACGAGGTCTGCCGCCGCCTCGCCCGCCGGTCCGATGCTCCCCGCATCCTCATGCTGACCGCCTCGGGCACGCTCGACGACCGCGTCGAGGGCCTCTCCCTCGGCGCCGACGACTACCTGCCCAAGCCCTTCGCCCTGCGCGAGCTGATCGCCCGCATCCGCGCCCTCGCCCGGCGCAGCGCCCCCAGCACCCCACCCGTCCTGGAGGCGGGTGACGTGCGCCTCGAACCCGGCCCCCACCGTGCCACCCGCGGCGAGCGCGACCTCCGCCTCACGCGCAAGGAGTTCGCCGTGCTCGAGGTGCTACTCGGGGCGCGCGGCAACGCCGTCAGCGCGGAGGAACTGCTGGAACGCGTCTGGGATGAGCACGCCGATCCCATGACCAACGTCGTGCCCGTCACCGTCATGACCCTGCGCCGCAAGCTGGGCGATCCGCCCGTCATTACGACCATCAAGGGCGCCGGCTACCGCATTGAGACGGCGACATGAGGCTCCCGCGGCCTACCATCCGCATCCGCCTCACGCTCCTCTACGGGTTCCTCTTCCTGCTGGCGGGAATCGTCCTCATCGCCATCGCCCACCTCCTCTACCGCGACGCCCTTGCAGGGGACGACCTCGTCGCGAAGCAAGCCTTCTACGCGGAAGAGCAGGTGAGGGAGGCATTCGGGGAGCGCTTGCCCTCGGGCAGGGTTCTGCGCGACTTCACCGCCAGGGACGGCCGCACCATCTACAAGTTCGTCGAAGACGTCCACGCCAGGGCGGTTGACGAGGCTGTCGACGATGCCCTCTCCGAGCAGCTCGTCCAGTCCGGGGTCGCGCTCGGCGTCACCACGGTGGGGGCGCTGCTGCTGGGTTGGCTTGTCGCGGGACGCGTTCTCCGCCCCGTGCAGCGCATCACCGAGACCGCCCGCGCCTCTTCCGAATCCGACCTGCACCATCGCGTGGCCCTCCAGGGTCCCGACGACGAGCTGAAGGAGCTGGCCGACACCCTCGACTCCCTCCTCGAAGCGCTGGAGAGGGCTTTCAACAGTCAGCGCGCCTTCTCCGCCAACGTCTCCCACGAGCTGCGCACGCCCCTTGCCGTCCTGCGCGCCGAGGCCGAGATTAAGCTGGCGGACCCGGACGCCACCGCGGCAGAGCGCGACTTCGCCCGGCGCATTCTCGACTCGACCGAGCAGGGCGAACGCACCGTCGACGGCCTCCTTGCCCTTGCCCGCAGCCAGAGCGGCCTGCTCTCCCGCACGGAGGTCGACCTTGCCGAGCTCACCGGCGACGTGGTCGGTGATCTCGCCGCCTCCGCCGGCGACATCGAGCTCACGCTCGACCTCGGCGACGCCACCGCTCGGGGGGACCGCGCCCTGCTCGAACGGCTGGTCGCCAACCTCGTGGAGAACGCCATTCGCCACAACGTGCCTGGCGGCTGGGTGCGCGTCGAGGTAGCCGGGGAAAGTGGTGAAGCCCTCCTCCGCATTGGCAACTCGGGCCCGCGGCTCACGGCAGGGGAAGTAGGCGGCCTCTTCCAGCCGTTTGTCCAACGCCAGGAGCCCGGCGCCGCACGAGGAGGTCTTGGCCTCGGGCTCTCGGTCGTCAGCGCGATCGTCCAGTCGCACGCCGGGACCATCACCGCCCGGGCGCGTCGCGACGGGGGCCTCGACATCGAGGTGCGGCTACCCGCCGAGGGGTCACGTGGGGGTGCCTAGCTCAGCGTCCGCCTGAGGAAGGCCACCATCGCCTCCAGCCCCTCCCCCGCCGCGTCCACCTCCTCGATCTGCAGGAACGCATGCGTCGCCCCCTCGCAGACGAGCATCTCCGTCTCCACCCCGACCGCCTTGAGCGACTCCGCGAAGTCCAGGGACTGCTGCAGCAGCGGATCTCGCGTGCCCGCCGTCATGAAGACCGGCGGGTAGCCGGCAAGGTGCGGGCTGAAGCGCGGGGACACCGCCGGCGAAGCCAGCTTCGGGTCATCCGGCGTCGTCCCCAGATAATCCTCCACCTGCCAGACGAAGATGCGTCCGTTCACGAAGGGCGCGTCTTCCGGCAGCTCCAGCATCGCCGGGAAGTCGTAGACGCCGTACGGCAGCACGGCCGCCCGGAAGGGCGTCGCGCCGTCCCGCTCGAGCAGCCGGTGCAGCGTTGCCGCCGCCAGGTTCCCGCCCGCGGAGTCGCCCATGATCGCGAGCCGCCCCGGCGCGATGCCGAGCCCTTCGGCCTCGGTCGTCAGCCAGTGCGCGGCCAGCACGCAGTCGTCGAGCCCCTCGGGGTGCTTGTGCTCCGGCGCCAGCGCGTAGTCCACGCTCACCACGTAGTAGCCGCGTTCGGCGAGCCGGTGCGCCAGCTTGTCGTGCGTCAGCGGAGAACCCGCGACCCACGAGCCGCCGTGGATGAACAGGATTCCGGGATGCGGGCCGTCCCCATCCGGCGGGTACAGGTCGACCGTCAGGCCCTCGCCCCGCCGCGTCGCCACTCGCACGCCCCGCTCGACCGGGCGGTCGGGCCCGTCCTGGTTCAGGAAGCTCGCCGTCATCGCCCAGCGCTCGCGGATTTCGAGGCCGGTCACGCGCGGAAGGTCAGGCGGCGGCGGAGTCGCATAGAACTCGATGATGCGGGCAGTTATGTCGTCCAAGGACTACGCCTGGTCTTCGCTCACGGCGTCGAGCACGCCCACGGCCGCCATCGTCCGCTGCCCCGCCGCCACATCGTGGCTGAGGATGACGAGGTCGTGCTTCTCGCCCTCGCGATCCTTCACGTGGTCGCGCAACAGCGCCTCCGGCTGGAACCCGAGCGAGCGGAAAACCGCGATCGCCTCATGCTGGTCGACCGTCATCTGCCCGATGATCTTGTCGACGCCCATGCCCAGGGCGATGCGGAACGCTTCCTCCGTCAGGAGCCGCCCCACACCCCGGCCCCGCAGCGCTGGACCCACGAGCACGCGCAGCTCCGCCACGTGTTCCGACCAGGGAAGGTCGCTCCCGTCCACGGTCGCGTACCCGGCGATGCTGTCGTCCCCGTCGAGCACCAGCAGCGAGGTGGTCACCCCCGCCTCTAGGCGCTGCACCCACGTCTCCACCTGCTCCGCCTGCGTGATGTCGCGGCGCATGAAAAGCAGGTCGTGCTCCGGTAACCCGCGCGCAAAGGCGAGAATCCCGTCGCCATCGCCGGCGTCCATGAGCCGCAGGGTGATGCGCTGCCCGCCGACCGTGCCGGCCGCGGGATAGCGTGAGGTGCTGCTTGTCGACTTCAGATCGAACGTACCGAAAGCCATTGGTCCAACTTTGGCCAGAGACGATACATGGCGTTCCCCCCGGCGACGAGACTCGCGTGGCCGCCCCGCAGGACGACCTCCTCCGTATCTTCCGACGCCACCTGCTCGAGCGCGGGCTTGGCCGCCTCGTACGGCACGATGTGGTCGTGCTGCGCCATCGCGTGGATCATCGGCACGTCGATGCCGGAGAGGTCTACGGGCTGGCCGTCGAGCTCCAGCGTCCCCTCCAGCATCGCGTTCTTCCAGTACAGCTCCTTCACCATCTGGCGGAAGGCCTCGCCCGGGAACGGGATCTGATCGGCCGCCCAGCGGTCGACCATCATGAACGACTTCACGTACTTGTCGTCCCGGATCCGGTCGAGCACCTGGATCGGGCTTGTGAGCCGCCCCGTCGGACGCAGCATGTCGAACGCCGATAGCAGGATCTCGCCGGGAACGTTCCCCAGCGTGTCCACGATGCGGTCGACGTCGAAGTAGCGCTCATCCGTCCACTGGCTGAACAGCCCCATCCCCTTGAAGTTCACCGGGGTGGTCAGGCAGACCATGTTCCCCACCGGCGCCTCCGGATGGGTGCCCATGTACATCAGCGCGAGCGACCCACCCACGCAGTACCCCAGCAGGTTCAGCTCCTCCTCGCCCGAGTCCTCGAGTACGCGCTCGACGCACTCCGGAATGCGGGAGAGGGCGTAGTCCTCGAGCCGCAGGCTGCTGTCCTCGTTGCGGGGCACGCCCCAGTCGATCAGGTACACGTCGTACCCCTGCTGCACGAGGAACTCCATCATGCTCTGGCCCGGCGTCAGGTCGAGGATGTACGGCTTGCTCACCAGCGAGGTCACGACCAGCAGGGGCACGCGGTAGACCTCGTCCGTCTGCGCCCGGTAGTGGTACAGCTTCATCGACCCATCGGTGTGGATCGTGTCCTTCGGCGTCGATCCCACCTGCGGGTCTTCGAGCGAGATGTACTCGAGCCCCACCAGCCCGCGACGCAGGATCGTGTCTACGGTCGTCTGGACCTGGCTGGCAACATCGGGGGAAGCGGAAGCAGTCGTCACGGTCTATTCCACGGTGCGGGCGCGGCCCGCAACACGCAATCGATTCTCCGAGGGGAATGGGAACGGCGGGTTACCGCCGCGTTAATTCGCGGTCTCGCCCCCGGCCGCCGGTGGGCGCCTGGTCCGCTTCGGGCGGGCCTTGGCGTTCGTCCCGTTCGCGGGAGCGGCCGCCAGCGCCGCCGAGAGCTGCGCTTCCAGCGCCGCCAGCCGGTTCTCGATCGCCAGCATGCGGTCGCCCAGCGCCAGCACGTCCGTCCGCGTGGGAACGTTCATCGCCGTGAAGAACGACCCCATCGCCTCGTTCATCGTCTTCTGGAAGTGCAGGAACACGTCGAGGTTCCGGCCCAGGCTCTGGCTGAACTCCTCGGTCCCCATCATCTGGTTGAAGAACTCGTTCCACTGTCGCTCCGACTGAGTGGCCCACTGTCGCCACGCCTCGGAGAAGTCGGGCGCCGCGGTTTCGTTCGTGCTCATGTCACTTCCTCTTCGGTACTGTTGCTCTCGGTCGGCGCGGGAACGTCGAAGCCCGCCAGCGCGCCCGTCAGCACTTCCTGGTACCGGTTCAGGGCGTCGATCCAGGTCCGCAGGAACAGCTCGCCCGCCGCCGTCAGCGAGTACATGCGCCGCGCCGGTCCCTGGTCGGAGGTGTCCCAGAACGAGGAGACGAAGCCGCTGTTCTCCAGCTGCCGCAGGGCCCGGTAGACCGTCCCGCTGTCGGACTGGGGCAGCCCCGATTCGCTCAGCTGCTGGCTCAGCTGGTAGCCGTAGGCGTTGCAGCCCTTCAGGAACGCGAGCAGGCTCGTGGCCAGCATCTCCCCGTGGAGGCGCGGCTCGGCGGTCGTGCGCTTGCGTCCCGTGCTCTCGGCCATGGGGACATTCTGTTGCTAGGTGCCGATACACGCAATCTGCAGTTTGCATGTAGCTGCCGCCGGCCCTAACCTTCCCCCATCACGAACCAGCAGCGGAGCCACACCATGAGCGCCAACTCCCAGACCGAGCAGTATTTCAACGCCCTCCTCGAGAGCTACGACGCCCTCACCCGCGCCATCGAGCAGGCCAACGAGCGCGGCCTCGGCCTCTCCCGCCAGCTCCTCGCCGAGGTCACCGCCGCCCAGCGCCAGACCCTCGACCTCGCGAAGCAGGTCGCGTCCAACCCCTCCGACATGGCCGCCGCCTACTCGGCCATCATGGAGTCGGCCGTGGCCGCCCAGAGCCAGGCCCTCGACTTCACCCAGACCGCCTACAAGGAAGCCGTCGCCGCCAGCGGCGAGGCCCGCGAGGCGCTCGACAGCCTCCTCAACGCCAGCCGCACCGCCGCCGAAGCGGCCCTCGACCTCTCCCGCGAGTGGCAGGCCTCCAACCCCTGGGCCGACCTCTTCCAGAAGGGCATGGAGAGCTTCACCGCCGCCACGACCGGTACGGCCGCGAAGAACAGCGAGCCGAGGACGAAGGCGAAGGTCTAGCTGGCTGCTTCCGCCAGCAGCTTCGCCACCGTCCGGTAGGCCTCGCTGCTGTAGATGATCCCGTAGTGGCTCGTCGCGATCCCGACGTTGTACTCGGGCTCGTCCTCGCGACAGCTCTCAGGGCTCACCAGCCCGTCCCGCTCCGCATAGAGCGCCCGCCGGCGGAACGTCGGCCGGCGCGGCCGCATGATGTTGGCCGTGAACCGGCACGTGCAGTGCCCGCTGTAGCAGGCCGGGGACACATTCCAGGTCAGGTGCGACCCCGCCCCCCGGCGCACCGCCGCCATCGCCTCGATGAGCGCCGGGTGGACGTACGCCACCTCGTTGAAGGGCGCCGCCAGCGAGATCAGCAGGTCCACCGACTCCGGATGCTCGAACGCGACGCTGCGTGCGATCAGCGCCCCCAGGCTGTGCCCGATGAGATGCACGCGCTGCCCCGTCTCCCCGGAAGCGCGGCGCACGGTTCCCAGCACCAGTTCGGCCGAGACGTTCGGGCAGTCGAGGTTCAACCCCAGGCCCGAGTAGTAGGGCCGGTAGCCGATCCGCCCCAGCCACCAGAACAGCTCCATGAGCGACAGGTCGGTGCCCAGGAATCCCGGCACCACCACCACCGGCTCCCCGTTCCCGTGGGGAACGCCGCGCCCGTAATACACCGGCGACGCATGGAGCCCGAGCCACTCCCGGTACCAGCCCACCTCGTTCCCGATGGGAGTGAGGATCGGCTGGACCGAGTGGTCGTCCTGGTAGCGATCGGTGAACGGCGCCGCGGCGCCCTCGGGCGGCATGCCGGAAGAGTTGCTCCTCGCTGGACTCCAGCTATGTGCAGTTTACAGCAAGCGCCGGCATGCCGCCCGCATTCGGGGCGTCACTCCCGGTGCAGATCCTCCGGACTGAGGATGCGGAAGCCGACGCCAAGCGTGACCTGCGTCGCCGCCGCCTCTCCGTCGCTGATCGCGCCCCGGATCTGGCGTACCTCGAACCAGTCGAGGTTGCGCAGCGTCCGGCTGGCGCGCTCCAGCGCGTTGGCGATGGCCGCATCCACGCCGTCCGGCGAGGAGCCAACGAGTTCGACGATCTTGTAGGTGTGTGGCTCGTCCATGGGATAGCTCCTTCCCGCGTGCTCCGCGTTGTTCCCGTGTCGGGGGCCTAGCCTTCGCCCCCCATGTCCCGATCAAACGCCTCGTAGGTAAGCTCGATGCCCTTCGCGATGTGGTCGCGGAAGTCGGTCTCCAGGCGTCCCGCAACCCCGCGAAGAAGGTTGACCTCCACCCGGCCTCCCTCTATCTGCCGCGCCACCGTGTCCCGCAGTTCCTCCGTGCGGTCGATAAGCGGCTGGTGCTCCGAACGCGACTGTTCGACGCGCCCGCTGAGCCGCGGCTCCATCTTCTCGATCTCATCGAGGCTCCCCCCGGGCCGCTCCGATGCATCCCGGTGCCGGCGAAGGACATCGGCGAGCTCGTCGAGGGCGTCGTGCAGACCGCCGGCCCACCCCATCGCGTCCTCCGCGGACGCCACGATCGCGGTATCCATCCGCTCCCGCGCATGGTGCAGCGCCTCGTGTCCCCTCAGCCGCTCGCCGTCCCCGGAGTCTGCTGGGTGTTCTCGACTCTCCGTCACCATCTCAACCCCCTTTCGCGCGGTGTCGTAATCAGTTGCTCCTGATCGAGTGTTCCGCAATCCTACTCGGCTCGTCAAGGCACTACAGCGCACGAATTCGAGGATGCAATTCACGCAACTAGTCACGCAATATGTGAAAGGAATCACCCATCCAGTTCGTGAAAAGAAGCACAGCAGACTGCGTTTGAGGACGTTGTACGCAGGGGTCCACGCTGGCCCCGATGCAGGCGCCCGGGCGGCCTACCCCGCCGCCGCCGGCTCGGGCTCCGCGCCGGCGAAGCTCCGGCCGGCGCGGTGGTGAACGCGGATGTCGAAGTCGCGCAGGCCGCGCAGGACGATGTTCGGCTTGTACACCGGCTCCCGCGAGCCAAACTCGATCTCGTCGAACCGCTCCAGCAGGACCTCGAACGCGATCCGCCCCTCGAGCCGCGCCAGCGGCGCCCCGAGGCAGTGGTGAATCCCCCGCCCGAAGGAGATGTTGACCGTCTCCTCCCGCGTCACGTCCAGTCTGTCCGGGTCGCTGAACTGCTCCGGATCCCGGTTCGCCCCGCCGATGGTCAGTCCTATCCGCGAGTTCTTCTTCGCGAGCTTTCCCCCGATCTCCACATCCTCCGCCAGGTATCGGCCGTCGAGCTGCACGGGCGCGTCGTAGCGAAGCAGCTCCTCGATCGCCGTCGGGATCAGATCGGGCTGCTCCCGCAGGAGCTGCAGCTGCTCCGGGTGCTGCAGCAGCGCCCGCAGCCCGTTCCCGATCAGATTCGTGGTTGTCTCGTTCCCTGCGACCAGCAGGAGGCGCAGCGTCACCTGCGTCTCTTCGTTCGTCAGCTTCTGGCCGTCCTCCTCGGCCTGCGCCAGCCGCGACACGAGGTCTTCCCTCGGCTCCCGCCGCCGCTCCTCGATGATCGGGCCGAAGTACCGCTCAAACTCGCCCGCCGTTTCCAGCACCAGGCGCCCTTCCTCCGCCGTCAGGTTCGGTTCGAGCACCCGCGCGAAACGGTCCGACCACGTCTTGAACCGCTCGCGGTCGTTCGTGGGCACCCCGATCATCTCCGCGATCACCACCATCGGCAGCAGCGTCGCCAGGTTCGACATCAGGTCGAACTCGTTGCTGTCCCCCACCTCGTCCAGCAGCGCATGCGCCGTCTCGCGGACGTGGTCCTCCATCTTCGCCATCACCCGCGGCGTGAACGCGCGATTCACGAGCCCCCGCAGGCGCGTGTGGTCGGGTGGGTCGAGGGAGAGCAGTGAGGGCGTAAGCTCCCGCCGGATGCTCGTGTTCACGAGGCTGTCCGCCGCCCAGTCGCGATCGCTGTTCCGGAACCGCCGGTGGTCGCGAAGGATGGCGTCCACGTCCTCATAGCGGGAAACGATGAGCATCCCCGTGAGCCGGCTCTGGTGGTACGGGTCCTGCTCCCGCAGCTTGCGGTAGGCCGGGTAGGGGTCGGCGATGTACGCCGGATCGAGCGGGTACCACGACACCCCCGACTGCACCCGTTCCTGCAGCAGCCGGCCACGGATGTAGAGCGGCGCAACGGCGGAGCGGAACGTGTCGCGAAGCGTCATGAGCGCCTGCCTTCGCGGGATCGCCTCCAGCGTAGTACATCCCCGGGCAGGCCCGGGGCCGGGATCCGCTTCGCCCTAACCGTACCGTTCCGGCGGAGGCGGCGGGTCCAGCTGCGGGTACCAGGGGCTGCGCAGCGGATCCCCCGGCTTTAGGTGGATGCCCAGACCCGGCGTCATGGGCACTGTCGGCCGCGAGGCCGGCCGCTCCGCAAACACGACGTCGTCGCCGAACATCCGCACAGCCAGCGCCCGGCGCTGGCTGTCCAGGTTCGTCGGCCCGCCGCCGTGGATGATGTGCGGGTTGGACACGATTACGTCCCCCGGGTTCACCTCCCAGCCCACAATCGGGAAGCTCTCCCGGTCCGCCTCGATATCCGGCAGGATCGGTAGCTCCTCGCCATAGAACCCGCTCGATGGGTCGTCCGGCTTCGACGGGTTGAAGCCGTCGTACATCGTCCCCAGGTGGCTCCCCGCGACGAACTCCAGGCACTCCTCGCGCTTCAGCTCGTCCAGCGAGATCCACATCGAGGCGAACTGTGAGCCGCCGATCGGGTAGTACGGTGTGTCCTGGTGCCAGGGCGTCCGCTCCGCCCCGCCGCTGCTCTTGAGGAAGAACTCGTCCGAGTAGTACCAGACGTTCTCCGAGTGGATGAACCGCCCCAGGATCTTCTTGATCGGCGAGTCGTAGAGCAGCCGCCTGATTTCGAAGGAGTAGTCGAAGTTCCGCACGGTCTCGTGGAACTCGCCCTCCGTCCCCTCGAAGAACGTCGCCTTGTGCATCCCCGAGTCCGCCAGCACCTTCCCCAGCCCCATCCCCAGCAGCATCATCCACTCGGGCCCGAGCGCATTGCGCAGCATGACCACGCCATCCTTCTCCCAGCGCGCGATCACCTCATCGGTAATCCCTGCGACCGGATCGGCCGGGTCAAGGTCGTAGCTCGCCGCGACAGTGTCGGTAGTCATCACGCTGCTCCTGGGGCCTGCTGGCACCTGCCATTATAGGAGTGCCCCGGAACCCATGTTTCGTGCGCTGGTTGAGTGGACCGTCTGGACTACACTTCGAGGCAGGGAGGTGCATGTGCTCGACCGTGCGAGCCAACGCCTCGTGGGTGTAGCCAGGAGGCGTTGGCTGTTCCTTACGATGGCCTTCATCGTCGCGGGAATGGCCGTGGCAGGGGTCGTCGTTCCTGCCACAGGCTTCGAGGCATATCACACTGACGGCCCGACTCCGTACATCGCCTACAGCTACTTCCACGACATCTCCGGGACGTACGGCTCCGACAACTGGCCGGTACAGGGTGGCCGCTTTGTTGTGGTCCCTGCCCTCCTTTCCGGGTTTCTCTTCCTCTTGAACCTTCGTTCAGACGATGGCCTCTTGCGGGGGTTCTTTGCCGCGAATGGACTGCTGCTCCTCCTCGCGTATGTGCTGGTCGACCTTCCGACCGAGCCGCGGGATAGCGGAATGTCGGATCTTTCTGCCGGTCCCGGACAACTGCTTGTGTTGCTTGCAGGACTTGGAAGCCTTGCCACGGCCTTGAGCCATCTTGGCTACGGCGAATGGAAGCGCACTGGGTAGCGGTCTGCGCCCACAGACTCCGTGAGCGCGGCTCCCGCCCGGCATTCGCTTTGAGCTGGTAGGCCCGGGGAGACTCGAACTCCCGACCAATGGATTAAAAGTCCACTGCTCTTCCAGCTGAGCTACGGGCCCGCACCTATCGTAGCCCCGACCGCCCCCACGAGCCCCGCGCCTCCCGTGGTGACCATCGGAATGCGCCTTCGGTAGAATCTCATTCACCTGTACGCCACACCCACGCGAGGGAACTCCATGGTTGAAACCCTGACCGGCACGAATCGATCCGCGGGACTCTCCGTCCAGGAGCTCATCAAGTACGACACGCACGAGGTGCCCGAGTACCTCAGCCGCGAGTCGGCCATGCCCCCGGGCCCCACCCGCGTCCCGGCCGAGTACTACTTCTCGCGCGAACACCACGACCGTGAGATGGAGCAGCTCTGGAAGCACGTCTGGCAGATGGCCTGCCACGAAGACGACCTCCCCAACGTCGGCGACTACATGCCTTACGAGATCGGCGAGCTCAGCTTCCTCATCGTTCACAGCGCTCCCAACGAGTTCAAGGCCTATCGCAACGCCTGCCTCCACCGCGGCCGCCGCCTCAAGGAGCGCGCTGGCAAGAAGACCCACGAGCTGCGCTGCCCCTTCCACGCCTGGGCCTGGAACCTCGACGGCTCCATCAAGGAGATCCCCTGCCAGTGGGACTTCCCCTACGTCGTCAAGGAAGAACAGGACCTCCCCGAGGTGCCCGTCGGGCGCTGGGGACGCTTCCTCTTCATCAACCCCGATCCCGACTGCGAGCCCTTCGAGGAGTTCCTCGACGACTTCCCCGACAACTTCGTGCTCCTCCCCTACGAGAAGCGCCACAAGGTCGCCGAGGTTCGCAAGGTCATCCGCGCCAACTGGAAGGTCGCGCAGGACGCCTTCGCCGAGTCCTGGCACGTCTTCTCGACCCACCCCCAGGTTGTCTGGGGCTTCGGCGACTGCAACGCCCAGTTCGACGCCTTCAAGAACTATTCGCGCCAGCACAACCCCGCCGGCGCCCCCAGCCCCCACCTCGAGGGCATCGAGTGGACCCCGCTCCCGCCCTCCCCCGACGGCGTTCCCCGCGAGCGCCACGCCTTCACCGGCGCCATCTACGAGCGCCGCCCCGACGGCAACGTCGATGTCACCATGCCCGACGGCCGCCGCGGCGTCTTCACGCAGCAGGCCGTCTGGGTCGAGGGCGAGCTTGGCCATGCCGACCTCCACCTCTGCCAGTGGGTCGCCGGCCCGCAGGTCGCCGAGAACCTGCGGATGGCGGTCCCCGAGGACCTCGACCCGAACCAGACCGGCAGCCGCCTCGACGACAACGGTTCCGCCCCGAACGAGAACGGTTCGACCCCCGACGGATCCGAGCTCTACGCCCAGATCGAGGATGACGAACCGGCCGCCCCCGGCGAGCCCCAGACCCGCGAGGAGCGCATCCGCGCGACCGCCGCCGTGCGCGCCAAGGCCGCCAACGACATGCGCGAGGCCATGCGCCCCCTCCTCGGCGACCTCATGGACAAGGTCTCCGACACCGAGCTGACGGGGAACATCTACTACAACCTGTTCCCCAACCTCATGCCCAGCAGCTCCTGGGGGCCGCTCGCCATCTGGTTCCGCTTCCGCCCCAACGGCAGCAACCCGGAGGAGTGCGTCATGGAGGCGATCTGCGTCGCCCCCACGCCCGAGGGCACCGAGCCTCCGCCCGCCCCGCCCGTCCACGAGCTCGACGTCGACGACAGCTGGACCCTGGCCCCCGAGATCGGTGGCCTCGCCATGGTCATGGACCAGGACACGGGCAACATGCCCTGGGTCCAGAAGGGCGTTCACTCGCTCGAAGGAGGCGCGCTCCAGCTCGCCGACTACAACGAGATGAAGCTGCGCCACTTCTACTCCGTGCTCGCGACCTACCTCGAGCGGGAGTGGTAGCGCCGGCTCTCCGCTAGCCCTCGTTCAGGTAGGGCGCCAGCAGAGTCAGCGTGTCCGGCGTCGAGGGCGCCATCTGCACGCGGTCGATGCCGAGCTCGCCCAGCCGCCGCAGGTTCGTCGCGACCCGCTCCGGCTCGCCTAGCATCCCCCCGAAGATGCGGTCGCCCATCGCCCTGCCCCGCTCCCGCAGCTCGGGGTCGTCCCCGGCCCCCACGAGGGCCAGGAAGCCGAGCGGCATGTCCGGCCGCAGCTCCCGCGCCATCTCGACCCGCTTGCGCAGGGCATCCTCGTCGAATGACGCCACCCGACCCGCGAAATCCGTCGGGTCGCCCACGTCGCTCACCGGGAACCCCATCAGCTCCATGCGGTCCACGTGGGGCGCGCATTCGCGCAGCGTCCGCGGCCCCGCCGATGAGGCCATCAGCAGCGGCGGCGGCTTCGGCAGCGGCCCGATCAGCGGAATCTCGATGTCGTAGTACTCCCCGTGGAAGCTGCACGACCCCGTGTGCAGCAGCTCCCGCGAGATCTGCAGCGCCTCCACGTACCGCCCCACCCGGTCCCGCGCCGAGGGAAACTCCCAGCCCATGCCCGTGATCTCGTTCTCCGCCCAGCCAGCCCCCAGCCCCGCCTCGCACCGCCCTCCGCTCACCCGGTGCAGCGCCAGCGCCGCCGCCGCGAACTCCACCGGCGAACGGAAGAGGTTGTTGCTGAAGGCGACCATGACGCGCGTGCGCTCCGTCGCCAGCGCGAACGTCGTCGCCGTCACCCACACGTGCGGATGGGGCTGTGGCGAGGAGATGTGGTCGGCCACCGAGATGATCGGATAGCCCTCCGCCTCGCGCTCTCGCGCCCACTGCGCGGGGTCGTCGTCAACGCTGATGAAATTGGGGCAGAACTCCATGGTCGCTTCCCTTCGGACCGGCGAAGCCTACCCGCCCGCCCCCGCTAGCGGGAGGCCGAAGCCGTCGCCGGCTGCTCCTCGCCCTCTTCCCGCGAGGGCGTCCGCCCCCGCAGCGGGATCTCCGTGAACGCCAGCGCAAGCACCACCAGGATCAAGCCGCCGATCGCCGAGATGAGGAACAGTCGCTGGTTCGCCGCTGCCGCGGCCTCCTGCTGCGCCCCCAGCGCCTGCTCGAAGAGCACTTCCGAACCCCCCGCCTGCAAGAACGTGGTCCGCACCTCCTCGATCCGCTCGGCATCAATGCTGAGCGTGGCGTCGTCCCTGAGTTCCTCGAAGACTGCCACCGGCATGGCCACCTGAACCTCTTCGTCGAGGTTCTCGGTGAAGGAGGAGCTGTACGTGGTCGTGAGCAACACCCCGAACAGCGCCACGCCGATCACCCCTGCGATCTGGCGGAAGTACATCTGGCTGCTGGTGGCGACGCCCGTGTCCTCTTGCCGCACGCAAGCCTGCACGATCACGTTGATGAGCGGCGTCACCAGCCCCGATCCCATGCCGAAGATGACCATGTAAAGGGCCACCTGCCAGAGCGGGTCGCCCACCCCCATCGTCTGCAGCAGGAACGCCGCCAGCCCGGAGAGGGCGCACCCTGCAACCACCAACTGCTTGAAGCGCCCCGTCCGCTCGACGACCCGCCCCGCGACAAAGCTCATCACCACCAGGGCTATGGCTTGCGGCATGATCAGCAACCCGGACATCTGCGCCGAGGCCCCAAGCGACGTCTGGATGAACGTCGGCAGGTAGATGGGCACCGAGAACAGCACCGCGCTCGACAGGACCGCGATCACCCCGGTGAGCACGTACATCCGGTTGCGGAAGAGCTCCATCGGGATGATGGCGTTCGGGTGCCGGATCTCGATTACGACGAACCCCACGAGCAACACGCCCGCCGCCACCAGCAACCCCACCGTGAGCGCCGACCCCCACCCATGCGCCTCGTACGCCCACCCCGCCGCCATCAGCCCCGCCACCGTTGCCGTCGTCAGCACGGCCGCCCCCGTGAAGTCGATGTCGGAGATCCGTCCACCCTGGCGGGTGTTCGGAAGGGTGGTCCAGATGGTTGCCAGCGCGATCGCGCCGATGGGGATGTTGATGAAGAAGCACCAGCGCCAGCCGGGACCGTCCGCGAAGAAGCCTCCCACCGGAGGCCCGAGCAGCGTCCCGGCCGTGATGATCGCGAGGATGTAGGCCACATACTTGGCGCGCTCGATGGGCGTGTACATGTCCGCCATCACCACCAGCACGCAGGCCAGGATGAACCCGCCTCCGATTCCCTGGATACCGCGCGCGGCGATAAGCGTCAGCATCGAGGGGGCCAGCCCCGCTCCCAGCGACCCGATCAGGAAGATGACGACCCCGGAGATCACGAACGGCCGCCGCCCGAACATGTCCGAGAGCTTCCCCACGATCGGCACCACCACCGTCGACGTCAGCATGTAGAGCGTCAGGACCCAGGGGAGCAGCTTGAACCCGTCAAGGTCCGACGAGATCGTCGGCAAAGCCGTGGCCAGGATGGAGCCGTCGAGCGAGCTGAGGAACATGCACATGCCCAGCGCGAGGAGCAGCAGCATCTTCTCGCGCTCGCTCAGGAGGACGCCCAGCACAGGCTCGGACGAAACGGATGTGGTCAACGCCTACCTCGCCCGGGCCGCTGCGGGGCCGCGGGAATCCTAGCAGCCTCCGCACCCAGCCCCTAACCGGCGCGCCCGGTAGAGTCCGCGATCGTGCGCGCAGCCGGCGCGGGAGAAGGACCATGGCCAACCTGCAGGAACCGTTTTGCAGCTGGGACAGCACCATCGACGAGCGCTACAACGACTACACCACCGGGAACACCGACGAGGTTCTCCCCGGCATCACGCGCCCCCTTCCCGCCGACCTCATCCGCGAGTGGAACTACCAGTGGCTCGTCGTCGGCACCCGCGAGCTCCAGATCGAGGACCTCGTCCCCATCCCCGACAAGCCCGGCACGACCATGCTCCCCATCGTCGGCGGCCAGTTCTGCGTCAACATCAGTGTCGTCAACGCCCTCACCTCGAGCTTCGAGACCGGCGGCAGCGCCGACTATCTGAAGCAGTTCTTCGAAGGCGAGGAAGAGATCACCGCCGAGGTCGCCCAGGACACCTCCCGCGCCGAAGCCGTCCAGGAACGCCTCATGGCCAACTTCGTGCGCACGCGCGAGCTTGTCGATGCCGACGCCGATCGGGCGAAGGCGCACTACGCCGCCACCCTCGCCCGCGACTGGACCGCCGTTGACGACGCCGGCCTCCTTGCCGCCCTCGACGAGACCACCGACCACATCGGCGACATCTTCTACACCCACTACTGGTGCAGCAGCGGCGGCGGCCTCCAGACCACCCTCCTCGACGGCTTGCTCAACGAGCACGTCCCCGACCACCCCGCCGGCTGGATGACCGGCCTCACCAGCGGGCTCACCGACGTCGAGAGCGCCCGCCCCTCCAAGGCCATCTGGGACCTGAGCCGTTTCGTCGTCGCCCGCCCCGCCCTCGCGGAGGAGGTCGCCGGGATCGCCGTTGAGGACTTCCAGGCCCGGCTCGCCTCGCCCCCCAGCGACGACTGGGCCGCGTTCGCTGCCAGCTACGAGACCTTCATCGCCGACCTTGGCTTCCGCGGCCAGCGCGAGACCGACCCCTCCTGCCTCACCTGGAACGACAACCCCCAGTTCGTTCTCAGCAGCCTCCAGGCCGACCTCGCCCTGGGCGACGAGCACAGCCCCTACCTGCGCGAGGAACGCTCCGCCGCCGAGCGGGTCGCCCTCGAAGCGGAGGTCGAGGCCGCCCTCCCCGAGGATCAGCGCGCCGAGTTCCGCCGGCTCCTCGACCTCGTGCAGGCCATGAACGGCAAGCGCGAGACCACCAAGGCGAGCTGGACACGGCTCTGCCGCACCTACCGCCCGCCCGTGCTGGAGATTGCCAGGCGCCTGGCCGAACGCGGCGAGCTCGACGACCCCGAGGATGTCTGGTTCCTGCGCCTCGCCGAGCTACCCGAAGCGCTTGACGGCGGCCTCTCCGCCGCCGAGATACAGGACGCCATCGTCGAGCGCCGGACCCGCTACGAGATGTTGCATGACTATGAGTTGCCCATCATCTTCCAGCGTCCCGTCGAGGCCACGCCCCGCCAGACCGCCGACGCCGGCGGCGCGACCTCGTTCGAGGGCATCGGCGTAAGCCCCGGCCAGGCCCGCGGACGCGCCCGCGTCGTCCTCAGCGCCGACGGCGCCTCCGAGGCGACCATCCTTCCCGGCGAGATCCTCGTCGCCCCCGTCACCGACGCCCCCTGGACCCCCCTCTTCCTCCCCGCCGCCGGCGTCGTCGTCGAGACCGGCGGCCTCCTCAGCCACGCCGCCACCGTCGCGCGCGAGTACGGCATCCCCGCCGTCACCGGCATCCGCGGCGCCACCGACTTCATCGCCACCGGCACGATGCTCAGCATCGACGGCTCCACCGGCACGGTGACGATCGAGGAAGCCTAGGGAAGCGGGCCGTCGCTGGGCTGGTGTAATTCCTGAACTTCGTCGCTATCGTGAAGCCATGCACCGTGGGGAGCGGGAATCACTGCCGCCATCCCGACTGGAGTCGGACATCGTGGAGTTTTTGGGGCGCAGCCCCGACTTCGGTCTGTCGCAGGAAGCCCGTCGCAACCTTCGTCAGGGCGCACTCTGGGCGCTCTTCGCCTCGCTGGCGGCGAGCGCACTGATCGGAATCGCCGCCCTCGCCAGCACCGACTTTGGGGAGACCGAGGGCAGGCTGCTGCTGACCACGTTCAGCTTCTTCGGCGCAAGCGCTATCACCCTCGCCTGCGGGCTCGCCTGGGAGCGGGGACGCCTCGGCGTCGTGCCCGTCCTTGGCATCGTCTCCGGACTTGCCGGTCTCGTCCTCGTCCTCGTCGGAATCTGGGGCGACTTCGAAGGCGACCTGTGGTGGAAGGCCTTCACCAGCGAGATCATGGTCGCGTTGGCCGCCACCCACGCCAGCCTCGTTGCCGTCTTCAGCGCAGGGCAGCGGTTCCGCTGGGGCACGTATGCGGCCTACGCGCTCGCCGCGGTGGCTGTGACCCTCACGCTCATCGCGGTCTGGGGAGACGTCAACGGCGACGGGTTCTGGCGCTTCTATGCGGCCGTGTTGGTCCTGCTCCTGGCCCTCACAATCGCCCTCCCGGTTCTCCGCCGGATCGCAGGCCCGGCAATGGAGTGGGACCGCCGGTCGGCTTCGGCCAGGTACTGCCCGGGTTGCGGGAAAGCACTGGAACCGCCTGGAGCAACCTCGTGCGGTGCCTGCGGCGCGAGATTTTCGGTCCGCATCGACATCCCGGCCGAAGCGCCTACCCCTTCGCGCGGCTGAAGACGAACCGGTCCTCGCTCGAAAGCTCCGGCCGGAAGCCGTACCCCTCGTCGTCGAAATCCTTCAGGTCCTCGGCGTCCTCGATCCGGTTGCGGATCACGTAGCGCGCCATCAGGCCGCGGGCGCGCTTCGCCACCAGCCCGATCGTCTTCAGCTCGCCGTTCCGCTCTTCCTTGAAGTCCGCGACCACCACCGGACGCGTCAGGCTCTTCCTGGGAACCGCCTTCGCGTACTCCTGCGACGCGAGATTGAGCACCGGCGCCTCGGGATCGGCGTCCTCGTCGTTGAGCGCGTTCGCGAGCCGGTCGCCCCAGAACTCGTACAGGTTCGCCCCGCGCTCGTTCGAGAGCTTCGTGCCCATCTCCAGGCGGTACGGCTGGATCAGGTCCAGCGGCCGCAGCAGCCCGTACAACCCGGAGAGGATGCGCAGCCGGTCCTGCGCCCAGTCCAGGTCTCGCGACTCCAGGCTGGACGCATCCAGCCCCTTGTAGACGTCCCCCTGGAACGCGAGCACGCACGGCTTCGCGTTCTCCGGCGTCAGCGGCAGGCGCATCTCCTGGAAGCGCGCGTGGTTCAGGTTGGCCAGCGAGTCGCTCAGCGACATGAGCTTGCGCAAGTCGCTCGCCTCGAGCGTCTTGCAGGTCTGCATCAGCGAGGCGGTGTCGTCGACGAACCGCGGCTGCGTTGCGTCGATCCCGTTCGCGACAGGCGAGAAGTCGAGTGCCTTGGCCGGCGAAATGATGGTAAGCACGGGCGTTCCTCCCCGGTGGAGAACGATGTTTGCCGAAAATCGTACCAGACGCCCCCTCCCCGCTCGCCCCGCCGCCCTTGCCCATCGCTCCCCCGTGCGCTGAGATCGTCTCGCCGCCCGGACCCCGCCCGACGGATCGGAGCGCGCACGGAGTACCCCATGAACGGTAACGAGCTCGTCGCCCGCATCCTCAAGGAAGAGGGAGTCGCCGAGATGACCTGCTTCCCCAACAACCCCCTCATCGAGGAGGTGGCGAAGCTCGGCATCCGGCCCATCATGTTCCGCCACGAGCGCGGCGCCGTCATGGCCGCCGACGGCTACAGCCGCGTCAGCGACGGCGAGCGCTTCGGCGTCGTCGCCACGCAGAACGCCGCCGGCGCCGAGAACGCCATGGGCGGCATCGCCCAGGCGTTCGGCGACAACGTCCCCATCCTCGTCCTGCCCGGCGGTTACCCCCTGATTGAGCGCCAGGTGCGCCCCAACTTCTCCGCCGTCGAGAACTACCGCGGCATCGTCAAGTCGGTCGAGTCCATCGACACCACCGCGCAGATCGCGCCCGCCATGCGCCGTGCCTTCCACGCCCTCCGCAGCGGCCGCGGCGGACCCGTCGTCGTCGAGCTCACCTCCGATGTCTGCGCCCGGGAGGTCCCCGAGGCTGAGACCCGCTACGACTCCCCCGGAAAGGTCCGCCAGAGTCCCTCGAACGGCGACATCCAGGCGGCCGTCACCGCCCTCCTCACCGCCGAGCGCCCGATGATCTGGGCGGGCTCCGGCGTGCTCACCGCCCGCGCCACCGAGGCCCTCCAGGAGCTCGCCGAGCTGCTCGACATCCCCGTCTTCACCACGATGGAGGGCAAATCCGCCTTCGACGAGCGGCACCCGCTCTCGCTCGGCGCCGGCAGCCGCGCCACCACCGGCGCCGCCCATGCCTGGATCGTCGAGTCCGATGCCATCCTCGCCCTCGGCGCCAGCCTCACCCACAACGGCTACACCCAGATCGTTCCCGCCGGCAAGACCGTCATCCACAACACCAACGCCCCCGAGGACGTGAACAAGGACACCGCCTGCGACATCGCCCTCGTTGGCGACGCCCGCATCACCATCAAGGCCCTCATCGAGGATGCGAAGGCCCGGACCGACGGCAAGGGCCGCACCTCCGACGCGGCCGCTCGCCTCGCCGAGCAGCAGCGCGAGTGGATGGCGGAGTGGACGCCCTTCCTCACCTCCGACGAGGCGCCCCTCAACACCTACCGCGTCATCCACGAGATCAACAAGAACGTCGACCACGAGAACAGCACCGTCACCCACGACGCCGGCGCTCCCCGCGACTCGATGGTGCCCTTCTTCACCGCCACCTCGCCCCACAGCTACATCGGCTGGGGCAAGACCACCCACCTCGGCTTCGGCATCCCCCTCATGATCGGCGCCAAGCTCGCCCGCCCCGACCGCTTCTGCCTCAACTTCATGGGCGACGGCGCCTTCGGCATGTCCGGCCTCGACCTCGAGACCTCCGTTCGCGCCAACCTTCCCATCACCACCGTCCTCCTGAACAACGGCGGCATGGCCACCTACCCGGGAGGCTTCCCCACCGCCCGCACCCAGTTCGGCGTCTCACACATGACCGGCGACTACGCCGCCATCGCCGAAGGGATGGGCGCGACGGGCATCACCGTCACCCAGCCCGATGACCTCGGCGACGCCATCCGCACCGCGCGCACCCTCAACGACGAGGGCCACACCGTCCTCATCGACGTCCACTCGAACTACGAGTCGAAGAAGTCCCGCTTCTAGCCGTCGAGCGAAGCCAGGAACGCCTCGACGGCCGCGTTGAATGCCTCCGGCTGGTCGATGTTCGCCGCGTGCCCGGCGTCATCGATCATGAAGCTCATGGCCCCGGGGATGTTCTCGCTCATGTAGCTGTGCGCCGCCAGGAAGTTCTGGTCGTCCGCCCCCGTCACGACGAGCGTCGGCTTGTCGATCGACGTCAGCGACTGGATCACGCTCGCGTCGCGCTGCGTCAGCATCCCCCGCGCCGCCTTCGCCAGCCCCTCCGCCGACCGGTGCCGCGCCGCCTTCACCTCCGCCGACTCCCCCAGCGAGGCGAGCCCCTGCGTCTCGAACGCCTCCGCCCGCCGGATCGCGAATTGGTTCCAGCCCTCGCGCCCCTTCGGGTTGTTGTACCCCGGACCGGTGTCGAACAGCATCAGCGCCCGCGTGCGCTCCGGATGCGCCAGGTTGAACGCCAGCGACATGTACCCGCCCAGTGAGAGCCCACCGACGACGGCGCTCTCCACGCCGCAGGCGTCGAGGATGGCGGTGATGTCGGCCAGCGTCGCCGGCTCGGAATAGTCCGCGGGATCGTCGGGGCTGTCCGTATTCCCGTGCCCCCGCATGTCCCAGGCGATGATCCGGTAGCGGTCGCTGAACGCGTCCATCTGCCCGCGCCACATGGTTGAGCTGGCCCCGAAGCCGTGCGTCAGGAATATCGCGGGTCCATCGCCCTCGACCTCGTAGTACAGGTTCACGCCGTTCCGGTTCAGAGTCGCCATCGGTTGCCTCCCGAGGATGTGCGGCGGCTCATCCTACGCGGACCACCTCTGAGAGCATCCCCCTTGAGTGTGGGCATCAACACTTGCCAGACTACTTGCAGTAGGATACGATCGAGCGATGGCGATGTTCGACACCCTGAAGGCCGCTCGAAGGCTGACTGACGCAGGCTTCGACGAAGAGAAGGCCGGAGCCATCGTTACCGCATTCGCCGAGGACATCAACGAACGGATCGCCACGAAAGACGACCTCCGGCAGCTTGAGGAGCGCCTCGACCACCGCCTGACGATCCGCATGGGCATGGTCGCAACCACTGCCACGGGTGTGCTCCTCGCTGCCATTGGTATTGCCACGGGCGTCCTCGCCTCGCTCTAGCCCCACGACACTCCCCTATCCCCCGTGCCCCTTTATGTCGCCCAGATAGTGCTCCTCCCGCGCTCGCATCCGGGCAGCCTCCTCGCCTCCCCCCTCGTGGTCGTACCCGCACAGGTGCAGGATGCCGTGCGTCAGCAGGTGCGCGAGTTCGTCCGGCAGCCCGTGCTCTAGCTCCGCCGCCTGCCGAACCGCCGTCGGGACGCTGATTGCGATCTCCCCCAGGCTCGGCGGCTCCCCCTCCCCCATCGGCGCCTCCGCAGCCTCCGGAAACGCGAGCACGTCCGTCGGGGCGTCGATGCCGAGGAAGCGCCGGTTCAGATCCTGGAGCGTCTCGTCGTCGGTGGTCAGCACCGTCAGCGCGACCCCGTCCGCCACGCCCTCCCCCGCCAACACGCGCCCCGCGAGCTCCTCAAGCTCGTGCAGGTCGACGCCCTCCAGCTGGAACTCGACAACGAAGTCGATGGTGTGCGCCATGCCCCGGCTAGCTGGCGGCGAAGATGGCGGCCGCTTCGCGGGCCGCGTCGACCAGCGGCGTCGGGATGATGCCGAATACGATCACGCCCACCGTCGCCACCCCCAGCGCCACCCCGACCGTCGGTGAGATCGCCAGCCGCTTCTCCTCCTCCGCCTCGCCCAGGAACATCTGCCGCACGACCGCCAGGTAGTAATAGGCCGATACGACCGAGTTCAGCACGCCGATGATGACGAGCCAGACGAGGTCGGCCTGGATGCCCGCGTTGAACACGTACAGCTTCGCCCAGAACCCGGCCGTCGGCGGGATGCCCGCCAGCGAGATCAGGCAGAACGCCAGCGCCAGCGCCAGCAGCGGCGCCCGCCGCCACATGCCCGCGTAGTCCGCGATGTTGTCGCTGCCGATGCGCTGCGAGATGCCGATCACCGCGATGAAGGCGCCCAGGTTGGTGAACGCGTAGGCCGCCACGAACAGCAGCACGCCGCTCGCGCCCTGCACGAAGTGCTCGCCCGCGATCGAGATGGCCGCGAGCCCGATCATGAAGTTGCCCGCCTGCGCGATCGACGAGTACCCCAGCATCCGCTTGATGTCGCGCTGGACGATTGCGAAGACGTTCCCCAGCGTCATCGAGACCGCCGCGATGACCGCGAAGATCATCGCCCAGTCGTTGCTCAGGAACTGCTCGCCCAGCCCCTCGAAGAAGAGCCGCATGACGACCGCGAACGCCGCCGCCTTCGACCCCACCGAGAGGAACGCGGCCACCGGCGTGGGCGCTCCCTGGTACACGTCCGGAACCCACATCTGGAAGGGGACGACCGCCATCTTGAAGCCGAAGCCGGCGATCAGCAGCACGCTCGCGACCACGAGGAGCGAGCGGTTGTCGGCGCCGTGCTCACTGATGGCGGCGGAGATGTCGGTCAGCAGCGTCGAGCCCGCGAAGCCGTAGAGCAGGGCCATGCCGTACAGCAGCAGCGCCGAGGCAATCGCCCCCAGCAGCAGGTACTTCATACCCGCCTCGCTCGAGCGCTGATCCTTCCCCCACCCGGCGAGGATGTACTGCGGGATGGAGCTCAGCTCGAGCGCGAGGAAGATGGTGATCAGGTCGCGCGCCCCCGCCAGGAACATCAGCCCCGCCGACGCCGTCAGGACGAGCGCGAAGTACTCCGACTGCCGCCGCCCCACCCGGTCCACCCAGTCGATCGAGGCGATGACCACGATCGCCGTGATCCCCGCGAATACGTACTGGAAGAACACCGCGTACTGGTCGATCGCGAATGTCCCGTCGAAGGCCGTCTGGAAATCGCCCCGGATGACCCACGTCGTCGTCCAGATGGCCGCCCCGAGGATGCCAGCCAGCGCGAGGTAGGGAAGCGCCACGCGGCGCTTCGGCAGGAGCGCGTCCCACACCAGCACCGCGCCGGCCGCGAGCAGGATCGCGAGCTGGGGTCCGACGATGTCGAGTTCGCTCACCCTGCCACCCTCGCGCTCACGACCCCGATGGCGGGATCAAGCATGTCCATGATCAGGCTCGGATAGACGCCCAGCAGGATCACCAGCGCGGCCAGCCCGATGACGCTCGCGTGCTCCCACCAGTGCTTCTGGTCGTCCGCTCCGTCCCACTCGTGCCGCACGGGACCGAACACGACACGCTGCAGCGTCCAGAGGATGTACCCCGCGGAGAGCACGACGCCAAAGATCGCCATGATCACCGCCCACTCGTGCTTCTGGAAGGCGCCCAGGAAGACCGTGACCTCCGCGATGAACCCGGCCAGCGCCGGCAGCCCCACGCTCGCGAAGCCCGCGAACACGAGCCCCGTCGCGATCAGCGGCATCTGTCGCGCAAGCCCGCCGAGCCGCCCGATCTCGCGCGTATGCGTGCGTTCGTACATCAGGCCCACCACCACGAAGAGCAACCCCGTGATCAGGCCGTGGGCCAGCATCTGGTAGGCCGCGCCCACCATCGCCGTCGTGCCCAGCGCCCCGATGCCGAGCAGCACAAGACCCATGTGGCTCACCGACGAGTACGCGATCAGCCGCTTCACGTCCGTCTGCCTGAAGGTCACGAACGCCCCGTAGAGCACGCTGATCGAGCCTATCGCCGCCAGCCAGATGCCGTAGTCGTTCGCCTGGTCGGGCAGGATCGTGACGCAGGTGCGGATGATGGCGTAGCCGCCCATCTTCAGCAGCACGCCCGCCAGCATCACCGAGACCGCCGTGGGCGCGTCGCTGTGCGCGTCCGGCAGCCACGTGTGCAGCGGCACGATCGGCAGCTTCACCGCAAAGCCGATAAAGAGGAACAGGAACACCCAGCCCAGCGGCAGCACCGCGCTCGTAATGGCCGAGGTGCCCAGCACCTCCATGTCAAACGTGCCCGCGCTGAACGCCAGCGCGAGGATGGCCACGAGCATGAAGGCCGAGCCCGCCACCGTGTACAGCACGAACTTCATCGCCGAGTACTCTCGCCGCCCCGATCCCCAGACCGAGATGAGCAGGTACATCGGGAACAGCTCCAGCTCCCAGAACAGGAAGAACAGCAGGAAGTCCATCGCCGTGAACACGCCAAGCACGGACGTCGAGAGCACCATCAGGCAGGCGAAGTAGGCCCGCGGCCGGTGCTCGATGCTGAACGACACCAGCACCGACGCCGTCGTCAGGAACGTCGTCAGCACGACCAGCGGCAGGCTCAACCCGTCCACCGCCAGGAAGTACTGGATGTTGAACGAACCCACGTCGATCCATGCCGCCCGGTCGATGAACTGGAATCCCGCGCCCTTCTCGAAGTCGAAGAACATCACGATCGAGAGGGCGAGGGCAACGAGCGACCCGAGCAGAGCCACCCAGCGCGCATGATGTGCGCGGGCAGACGGGAGCAACAGGATCAGCAGCCCCGCGAAGGCGGGCAGGAACACGAGCACGGTCAGCAGCATTCCACCCTCCTACAGCGGATTCGCGATGAACACGATGATGGCGACGATGAAGACGCCGGCGGCGATACCCGCGCCGTAGAGCTGCACCTGGCCGGTCTGGGCGTGGCGCAGCACACGGCTCGATTGCGTTCCCACCCAGCCGACACCGTTGACGGCGCCGTCCACGGCGGTCGTATCGAACACCTCCACCAGCCGGTTCCAGCCCCGCTGGAACACCTGCACGGCGAAGGCGCGTTCGTAGAGGTCGTCCAGGAAGAACTTGTTCTCGAGGAGCACGGCGAACGGGAGCACGACCTTGCGGATCTCCGTCGAGGAGACCAGCCCCCGGTGGTAGATGGCCCACGCCGTCCCGATGCCCGCCACGGCGATGAGTGACGACGTGATCGCGATCCAGTAGCTGAAGTCGGGCGCCTTGTGCAGCGCCTCAGCGGGGATCGCCGCTTCGACGAAGTGGTGGAACTCCTTGCCCCAGGCCCACCAGCCCGCCGCGATCGCGCCCGCCGTCAGGATGAGCAGCGGCACGGTCATCACCCAGCTCGACTCGTGCGGGTGCGCCGGGTCGCCGTGGAAGTGCGAGTCCTCATCCTCGTGGTCGACCGCCTCACCGCCCTTGTACTTCCCGAAGAACGTCATGAAGACCGCGCGGAACATGTAGAGCGCCGTCACGAACGAAGCGATCGCCGCCACTGCGTAGAGGCCCTTGTTGTTCACCCAGGCCTCCAGCAGGATCTCGTCCTTCGACCAGAATCCCGCCAGCGGGAAGATGCCCGAGAGGCTCAGCGTCCCGATCAGGAACGTCCAGAACGTGATCGGCATTACCGTGCGCAGGCCGCCCATCAGCCGCATGTCGAACGTGTTCGTCGCGTGGTTCACGGAGCCGCTGCCGAGGAACAGCAGCGCCTTGAAGAAGGCGTGCGTGAACAGGTGGAAGATCGCCACCGCGTACCCGAACACACCCAGCGCCAGCATCATGTAGCCGAGCTGGCTGATCGTGGAATAGGCCAGCACGCGTTTCAGGTCCGTCTGCACGAGCGCCAGCGAGGCGCCCACCGCCACCGTCGCCGCCCCGATCCAGCCGACCACATTGAGCGCGTCCGGTGACGCTTCGATGACCGGGAAGAAGCGCGCCATCAGGTAGACGCCCGCCGCCACCATCGTGGCCGCGTGGATGAGCGCGGAGACCGGCGTCGGGCCCTCCATCGCGTCCGGGAGCCACACGTGCAGCGGGAACTGCGCGCTCTTCCCCACCGCCCCCGCGAACAGCCCCAGCCCGAACAGCGTCAGCGTCGTCCCGCCCAGCATGCCCGTCAGCGCCAGGTCGTGGATCGCGGCGATGTCGAGCGTCTCGTGGCGCGTCCAGATGAGCAGGATCGCCGCCAGCAGCCCGAGGTCGCCGATGCGCGTCACGATGAACGCCTTCTTGGCGGCGGAGGCGGCGCTCGGCTTGTGGAACCAGAAGCCGATGAGCAGGTAGCTCGAAAGGCCCACCAACTCCCAGAAGATGAAGAGCATGAAGAGGTTGTCGGCCAGGACCAGCCCCAGCATCGCCGTGATGAAGAGGCTCATGTAGGCGTAGTAGCGCCCGTAGCCCGGGTCGCCCTCCATGTACCCCTGCGAGTACACCTGCACGAGCAGCGACACGCTCGAGACCACCACCAGCATCACGGCCGTCAGGCCGTCGATGCGCACCCCCAGCGCCAGCTCCAGCCGTCCCGCCTGGAACCAGTCGTGCGAGTAGATGGCGATGCCGCCGCCCGCCCCCAGCACGTCGATGAGCGCGATCAGCGACAGTACGAAGGAGACGCCGATCGCGAGGATGCTCAGGTAGCCCGCGATCTTCGGCAGGTGGCGCACGTACAGCGTGATCGCCGCGAACGCCGCCAGCGGGCACACGATGATCGCCCACAGCACGGCCTCGTTGATGCCGGGGACCTCGCCCGTCGCGGCTGCGAAGAGTTGGATCATCGGCTCAGATCTTCCTCAGGATTTCGCGCGCCACGTGCGCCTTGCCCGTGGGCACGTAGATGGTGCGTTCGTCGCGCATGGAGGCGTCTTCGCCGCGGCCCACGGGCGGCATGATCACGATCCGCAGCCCCTCGGCCGCGAACAGCTCTCGCCACGTCTCGGCGACGTACCCGTTTGCCACGCTCATGAATTCAACCCACATGGCGCTACAACTTCAGGAGGTCGAGCTGGTCGACCTCGACGGTTTGACGGCTCCGGTAGACAGCCACCGCGAGTGCCAGCGCGACGGCCGCTTCCGCAGCGGCGACGGTGATGATGAACGCCACGAAGGCGTGTCCCGCGATCTCCGCGGGCCCATCGCTGAACCGCGAGAACGCGACCAGCGTCAGGTTGACCGAGTTCAGCATCAGCTCGATGCCCATGAGCACGCCGATCGCGTTCCGCTTGCTCAGCGCGATCACGAGCCCCAGGCAGAACAGCAGCGCCCCCACCGTGAGGAAGTGCTCAAGCGTCAGCATCGGGCACGTCCTCGCTTTCCTCGGCCTCGGAGCGAACGAGCATGATCGCGCCCACCAGCGCGGCGGTCAGGAGCACGGAGGCGATCTCGAAGGGCAGCACCCACGTCGAGAGCAGCGCCCGCCCGAGGTCGCTGGCCGAGAGCCCGGGGTCCCCGGCGCCGGTCATCCAGCCCGTGTCGTGGATGACGAACAGGAACACCGTCGCCAGCGCCACGCCCAGCAGAATCGCCGGACCCACCATCGCCGTCTCCGAGTTGTCGCGCACCGAGCGCGGCGTCAGCACGATCGCGAACAGGATGAGCACGGCGATGGCGCCCACGTAGATGACGATCTGCGCCATCGCGATGAACTCCGCCGAGAGCAGCACGAAGAACCCCGCCACCCCGATGAAGGCGACGATCAGGAACAGCACGGCATGCAGCAGGTTGCGCGACACCATCACGCCCCCCGCCGCCACCAGCGTCAGGATGGAGAGCACGTAGAACGCAATGTTCACGCCGGCGCCTTCCATCTACTTGCCCCCTCCGATCACCGGCTCCTCCAGCGGCACGTAGCCGCCCGCTTGCTGGACCAGCCGCGGCCGCGTGGGGACGCGCTCCGGCTTGTACCCGAGGAACCGCGCCCACAGGTACACGGCCACAGCCGAGACGGGGATGTTGATTGCCGCGATGACGAACACGATCCCGCCGCCGAGGTCGCTCTCCGACCACCACAGCCGCTCGAGCGACACCAGGAACAGGTTCACGACCGCCAGCGGCAGCAGGAACTTCCACGCGAACCCCATGAGCTGATCGATGCGCAGGCGCGGCAGCGTGCCCCGCGTCCAGATGAAGACCATGTAGAAGAGGTGCGTCTTGGCGATGAAGATGACCCACGGCGGCACCCACTGCTCCAGACCCCACATCGACCAGCCGCCCAGGAAGATCGTCGCCGCGAAGGCCGAGGCCGCCAGCGCGTAGCCGATGTCCATCCCGTAGAAGAGGCCCCACTTCATGCCGCTGTACTCGGTCAGGTAGCCCGCCACGATCTCCGACTCCGCCTCGGCGATGTCGGTGGGCGTCCGGTTCAGCTCGGCGCTGACCGCGATGAAGTACACGACGAACGCCAGCGGCTGCATGAAGATGAGCCACAGGTTCTCGTCCTTCTGGAACCAGACGATCTCCGGCAGGCTCATCGTGTTCGTGAACACCACCACGCAGAGCAGCATCAGCACGAGCGGCACCTCGTAGCTGACCGACATCGCCACGATCCGCATCGCCCCGTAGAGGCTGTACTTGTTGTTCGAGCTCCAGCCCGCGATGAACGCCGCCAGCACCGGCAGCCCCGAGACGGCGATGAAGAAGATGAGCCCCGCGGGCACGTCCGCGAACACCATCCGCGGCCCGAACGGGATCACCGCGAACAGCAGCACCGCCGGCGCCACGAAGAACACCGGCGCCGCCCACATCAGCGTGCGGTCCGCCACCTTCGGCGTGAGCGCTTCCTTCTGCAGCAGCTTGAGCGCGTCCGCGACCGGCTGCAGCAGCCCGAACGGCCCCACCCGGTTCGGCCCCTTGCGCGACTGGATGCGGCCGATGATCCGCCGCTCCCCGTACACCCCCACGAACAACTGCGAGGGCAGCACGAAGATCACGAACGCCGCCACGAACCCGATGATCGGCGCCACGATGTACGCCAGCTCGTACGGCGCCACCTTGTCGATCCCCTCGAGGATGACGCGCGACAGGTTCGCCAGATCGCGGAAGTCGTACCAGTGGTCGGTCGCGAGGTTGTCCATCAGCGATCAATCTCGCCAACGACGATGTCGATCGAGCCGAGCGCCACGATCGCGTCTGCTATCGAGCCGCCCACCGTCATCTCCTTGAGCACGCTCAGGTTGATAAGCGAGGGCGGGCGGATGTGGAAGCGGTAGGGCGAGGGTCCCTCGTCGCTGACGAGGTAGTACCCAAGCTCGCCGCGCGGGCTCTCGATGCGCGCATACGCCTCGCCCGCGGGCGGGCGTAGGGCCAGCGGCACCTCCGTGCTGTGCGGGCCGCCCGGCAGCCCGTCCAGCGCCTGCTCGACGATGCGCAGGCTCTGGCGCATCTCCTCCAGCCGCACGATGAAGCGGTCGTAGGCGTCGCCCTGGTACCCGATCGGGATGTCGAAGTCGTACTGCTCGTAGCCGCAGTAGGGGTCCGCCTTGCGGATGTCCCAGGCCACCCCGCTGCCGCGCAGCATCGGCCCGCTCAGCGAGGCGTTGACCGCCAGGTCCGGCGGAATCACGGCCACGTTCCGCGCCCGCGCCAGGAAGATCTCGTTCCCCGAGAGCAGCCCCTCCCCGTCCGCGATCGTCTCGCGCAGCGGCCCGATCAAGGCCCGCACGTGCTCCTCGAATCCGTCCGGCAGCTCGAACGCGACCCCGCCGATGCGCATGTAGTTGCACGTCAGCCGCGCCCCGCTCGTCATCTCGAAGATGTCGAGAATTTTCTCGCGTTCGCGCATGAACCACATGATCGGCGTCTGCCACGCGCCCGTGTCGTTGGCGAAGGCGCCCGCCCCCATGCAGTGGCTCGCGAGGCGCTGCAGCTCCGCCATGATCACACGGATCGCCTGCCCCCGCGGCGGCACCTCGATGCCCGCCAGCTTCTCCACCGCCAGGCAGTAGCCGAGATTGTTCGACATGCTGCTCAGGTAGTCCGTCCGGTCGGTGAAGGGGATGTTCTGCGTGTAGGTCCGCTCCTCCGCCAGCTTCTCCATCGAGCGGTGCAGGTAGCCGATCACCATCTCCGCGTCGATCACGCGCTCGCCGTCGACCGTCGCCTTCACCCGGAACACGCCGTGCGTCGACGGGTGCTGCGGCCCGATGTTCATCACGAACGGCTCGGACTGGACGATCTCGCTCATGTGACCGGCCGTACCGGAGGCTCGGGCTTGGCCGAGGTACCCGCGAATTCGTTGAGGCCCGGCTGCAGCCCGCCCGGCATCGCGAGGAAGTCCTTGCGTAGTGGGTGCCCCGGATAGCCGTCCCAGAGCAGGATGCGCTGCAGGTTCGGATGCCCCTCGAACTCGATGCCGAACAGGTCGTACGTCTCCGACTCCTGGATCCACGCCCCCTGCCAGACATCGACCACGCTCGCGACCGACGCGTTCTCGCGGTCGTGCGCCTCGACCTTGGCGCAGGCCATCTGGTTCCGTTCCAGCGACTGCAGGTGGTAGACCACCTCGAAGCGGTCCCACTGATCCACGCCGCACAGGTTCGAGAGGTGCTGGAAGTTCGTGTCGGGATCGTCGCGCAGCGCGCGCAGCGCCTCCAGCGCGTGCTCCGCCTTCAGGACGCAGGCCGTCTCCGTCGTATGCGAAACCGACCCCGGAACCAGCCGCTCCGCCGCCTCCCCAAGCTCCTCGCCCGTCCACCAGCGCGTCATCAGGCGTACTCCAGCGCGCGCTTGCGCCAGGCGTAGAGCCCGCCCACGACGAACGTCCCCACGAAGATCGCGATCTTCCCCAGCCCCACCAGCCCCGCGTCCTCGAACACGACCGCCCAGGGGAACAGGAACACGATCTCGACGTCGAACAGCAGGAACAGCAGGGCCACGTAGTAGAAGCGGAAGTTGAACTGCGTCAGCGCCGACCCGCGCGTGACCATGCCGCACTCGTAGGTGTCTTCCTTGACCGGATCGGACGGCACTTCCGGCCGGATGTTGACGAACTTGAACGCCCACGACTGCACGATCGCGCCCGCCGGAAAGATGAGCGCGATGATGACAAGAATGGCGATGTGGCCGTATTCGTGGAGCACGTCCCAGCCGTTTGTGAAATCTCTCGCGAAGACCCGCGGCACTATAGCACGGACGCCCCATCGGGGACCAAACAGCGGCCCCCCGCGGGAGCCTCTCTACCCCTCCTTCAAAGAACGCTCAGGGCGAGGCGATCACCCACGAAATCGTCACCTGCGACGACAGATCGCCGTCGCTCACGGTCACCGTCGACAGCACCGAGCCCGCCACGACCGGGTTCCCCACGATCCGGCCCGTATGCGCGACGATCGCCACACCCGCGGGCAACACGTCCGCCGACCAGGTGAGCGCGGCGCCCTCGACATCGGCGGCCGCGACCTTGACGTCGACCGGGTCGCCGACCGTGAAGCGTTGCGCCCCCGGGTCCGTGATCACCGGCGCCGTGTTGGCTCCCGCCACCAGCGGTCCGGCCACACGCCCGGAGCCCGCTTGGTCGGGGGTCGACGCGGGAACGCCCACGCCGATGACAGCCGTCGCCCGCGGGTCGGTGCGCGGGTAGGCGCTGTGCCAGTCGAACGCCTCGTACTCGAAGGTGTCGACGCCGGAGAACCCCTCGTGCGGCGTGTACCACAGGACCGTGCCCCACAGCGTCAGGCCGGCCGCCGCATCGAGGACTCCGTTGGCCGGCGGCGTCACGATGCGGAAGACGCGCGCCCCCGGGCTGCCGAACACCGCGGCTTCGAGCACGATCTGCACCGCCATGCCGGGCTCCGTCTCCACCGCCAGCGGCTGCGCCACGTAGCCCGGCACAACGCTGATGGCATCCGCGATGGCGACGCCGTTATTCGTCTCGTCGGTCTCGACCACGATGTCGTAGGGGTCGGACTCCGCCGCCAGCCGGTAGTTCCCTGGGCTGAGGTCGGACACGTCCACCCACTGGAACGTGACCGTGGGCTCGTACACGTCCCGCCACCCCTCCGTCACCCCCATGCGCAGGCTGTCGGCGTCCGGCTGGTTGGCGCGGCAGTTGTCGACAATCGAGTCCTCGTAGGCCTGCTCCCCCGGATTGGGGTGCCGTTCGGGCAGGCTCTCCACGTCCAGCATGCAGAACCCGACCTTGCTCCCCCGCAGGACCTGGGTCGTCCCCGCCTCGTCCCACAGCGAGTACGACACGATCTCCATGAGGTGGAAGTGGTTATGTCCATCATCCGTCTCGTAGCGCACCGGGGGCTTGGTGAGCTTCACCCAGTCGCCCGTCGTGGTGCGGACCCGCTGCCACACATCGTGACTCGTCGGATCGGCCGGGTCCGCCAGCTGCGGATTCCCGGAGAGGTCGAGCGGGCCCTCGCCGAGGTTGGTGACATACCCTTCGAAGCGCAGGACCAGCATCTCCTCCCCATCCCACCACACCACCTCCGGCTCCCCCGAGGGAACGGGGGGATCGGCCACCAGGTCCGGAAGCAGGAAGACCCGGTCGTTGTCGGCGACGTACAGCTCGGCCGAGCCCGCATGCGCCGAGGCCGTGTAGCCGGAGCCGGGGATGATCGTTGCCGTGACCCTGCTCGTCTCCTCGACCACGCGGTCGTCCGCGAGCGCCACCGACAGGCTGGTCGTGCGCTCGCCGGCCTCGAACGTCGCCTTCTCCCGCCCACCGCCCGCAAGCATCGAGCCGCTTTCCGCCATTCCGACGGTCACCGTCAGAGCCCGTCCCGTCTCACCCGTGCGCGTCAGCCTGAACACCGCGGGCGCCGCCTCCGTCACCAGCCGCGCCCCCGCGACGATGGCCACCTCGGACGGCTCCGCGGCCTCTACTGCTGACCCGCTGGTCCGCCGCTCTTCCCGCTCCTCGTCGTCCGTGGCGACCGGTCCCGAGCCGGCGGCCCTGCCGCCGTCCGCGCTCGCGGACACGGGGGTGGGCTCCGGCCCGGCTCGATCGTCCGGCTCGATCACCGCCTGCCGGGCATCCTCCGAAGCGCCTGGAACCGCGCGTGCCTGGTCGCCTCGTCCGGGAAGAAGAAGCACCCCTGCCACCACGGCGGCCAGGGCCACGAGCGCCAGGATCCTCACCGGGCCTCGCGATCCCCACCCCGACCGGTCGGGTGATGAGGCGTCCGCATCCGTGCCTGCCTGGTTGCGGCGGGTGGGAAGAAGCAGCACATCCGCCACCACCGCCGCCAGGGTCGCCAACGTCAGGAGCTTCGCGGCTCGCGATCCCCATCCCGAGCGGTCAGTTGCCATCGAACTGCCTCGCCGCGCCTCCAGGGGCCTGGACGAGTCCCCCCTTGCCATAACCACGCGTCACCCACGCGCCGTTGGACGTATCGCACCGTAGAGGGCGGTTCGGTGGGGCGTCAAGGAATCAGGAGCGCCATCCCGTGGGGTCACCGCGAGTGCCGCGTCACCCCCGCCCCGACAGGCCCGCACGTCCCCTCGCCGATCCCCGGTTGCCCGTGCGACTCGTGGGCGTAACATTTCGGCCACCTTCCCGATCAGGGGCCGCATGACCTCCGGCACAGGCAGCGATCTGTATCCGCTCGGCGAAGCGCCTCCCTTGGGCGAAGTCCCCAAGCGCATGCACGCCCAGCTCATCCGCGAGTCCCGCTTCGGAGAGCCCCTCCAGGCCTTCGCCCCCGAGGTCGTCGACATCCCCCCCGTCGGCCCCGACGACGCCCTCGTCTACGTCATGGCCGCCGGCGTCAACTACAACAACGTCTGGGCCGGCCGCGGCGTCCCCATCGACGTCATCGCCGCCCGCCAGAAGGCCGGCGAGGTCGAGGACTTCCACATCGGTGGCTCCGACGCCTCCGGCATCGTCTACGCCGTCGGCGAGAACGTCACCAACGTCAAGGTGGGCGATGAGGTCATCATCCACTGCGGCATCTGGAACATTCACGCCCCCTGGGTGACCGCCGGCAACGACCCCATGTACGACCCCTCCTACCGCATCTGGGGGTACGAGACGAACTGGGGCTCCTTCTCGCAGTTCACGCGCGTGCAGGCCCACCAGTGCCTGCCCAAGGCCCCCCACCTCACCTGGGAAGAGGCAGCCGCCCCCACCCTCGTGGGCGCAACCGCCTATCGCATGCTCTTCTCCTGGCCCCCGCACGACGTTCGCGAAGACGACGTCGTCCTCATCTGGGGCGGCGCCGGCGGACTCGGCACCATGGCCATCCAGCTCGCCGCCCTCCAGGGCGCGAAGCCAATCGCCGTCGTCTCCAGCGAGGAGAAGGGCGAGTTCTGCAAGCAGCTCGGTGCCGTCGGCTACATCAACCGCAAGAACTTCGACCACTGGGGCCGCCTCCCCGACTGGGAAAACGCCGCCGGCATGGGCGAGTTCCAGAAGGGCGCGCGCGCCTTCGGCAAGGCCATCTGGGACGTGCTCGGTGAGCGCCGCAGCCCCCGCATCGTCTTCGAGCATCCCGGCGAGGACACCCTCCCCACCTCCATGTTCGTCTGCGACACCGGCGGCATGGTCGTCATCTGCGCCGGCACCACCGGCTACAACGCCGATGTCGACCTGCGCTACCTCTGGATGCGCCAGAAGCGCTTCCAGGGCTCCCACTTCGCCAACGACGAGCAGGCGTCGGCCTTCAACGACCTCGTCATCCAGGGCAAGATCGACCCCTGCCTCTCCCGCGTCTTCCCCTTCGAGGAGACAGGCGCCTGCCACCAGCTCATGTTCGAAAACCGCCACCCCGACGGCAACATGGCCATCCTCGTCGGCGCCACCGAAGAGGGACAGGGGCGGAGCTAGGGCCGCCACCGCGCGGCCGCATCACCCAACACCAGGAAGGGGCCTGCCCGATGGCGCGTGACTTCGCCGCCGACATTCTCGATCCCATCGCCCGGGAGATCGTCTCCAACGTCGGCGTCTGGGTGGACCGCGAGGTCAGGCCCGTCGCCAGCGAGTACGAGCACGCCGACGAGTACCCCGAGCCCCTCGTCAACGGCATGGCCGAGATGGGCCTCTTCGCCATCAAGGTCCCCGAGGAGTACGGCGGCCTCGACCTCAGCTTCGAGTGCTACGCCGGCGTCTGCGTCGAGGTCGCTCGCGGCTGGATGAGCCTTGCGGGCGTGCTCAATACCCACGTCCTCGTCGGCTACGCCATCTCCACCTACGGCACCGAGGAGCAGAAGCAGAGCTTCCTCCCCCGCATGATCGAGCCCGAGATTCGCGGCGCCCTCAGCATCACCGAGCCCGACGCCGGCTCGGATGCCCAGGCGATCAAGACCCAGGCCACCCGCGACGGCGACGACTACGTCATCAACGGCCAGAAGATGTGGGTCACGAACGGCCAGCGCGCCGGCGTCTACCTCGTCCTCACCAAGACCGACACCGAGGCCCAGCCCGCCCACCGCGGCATCAGCGCCTTCCTCGTCGAGCCCGGCATGGAAGGCTTCTTCGTTGGCCGCAAGCTCGAGAAGCTCGGCTACAAGGGCGTCGAGACCACCGAGCTCGCCTTCGACAACGCCCGCGTCCCCGCCGGCAACCTCCTCAGCGGCGATGAGGGCCGCGGCTTCCAGCACGTCATGAGCGCCCTCGAGGTCGGCCGCATCAACGTCGCCGCCCGCGGCGTCGGCGTCGCCCAGGCCGCCTTCGACGACGCCATCGCCTACGCTCAGCAGCGCCACGCCTTCGGCAAGCCCATCGCCCAGCACCAGGCCCAGCAGATCCGCCTCGCCGAGATGGCGACCAAGATCCGCGCCGCCCGCCTCCTCACCTTCGACGCCGCCCGCCGCAAGGACAGCGGCGCCCGCTCCGACCTCGACGCCGGCATGGCCAAGCTGTTCGCCACCGAGGTCTGCCAGGAGGTCGTGCTCGAGGCCCTCCGCCTCCACGGCGGCGTCGGCTACAGCAAGGAGCTGCCCCTCGAGCGCTACTACCGCGACGCCCCCGTCATGGTCATCGCCGAGGGCACCAGCGACATCCAGAAGATCGTCATCGCCCGCAACCTCCTCCGCGACTACGCCATCGACTAGCCCTCGCGGAACGGGCGGCGGGGACCAAAGCCAACAGCCAGGAGCCAGCTATGACTGTCCACGACGGGCGCGAGGCCTTCGGCCACTACTACGAGGAGTTCGAGGTCGGCGACGTCTTCAAGCACTGGCCCGGGCGCACCATCACCGAGTACGACGACATCCTCCACTGCATGCAGACCATGAACCACCACCCCCTCCACATCGACGCCCGCTACGCCGAAGAGGAGACCCAGTTCGGCAAGAACGTGGTCGTGGGCACCCTCGTCTACTCCATCGTCTTCGGCATGACCGTCACCGAGGTCTCGGGCAAGGCCATCGCCAACCTCGAGATCGAGTCGCTCAAGCACACCGCCCCCACCTTCCACGGCGACACCATCTACGCCGAGACCACCGTCACCGGCAAGGTCGAGTCCCGCTCCCGCAACGACCGCGGCATCGTCACCGTCGACACGCGCGGCTACAACCAGCGCGGCGAAACCGTCCTCACCTTCACCCGCAAGGTCATGGTCCCGAAGCGAGACGCCGGCGAATAGTGTCCGACACGCTGGCCCGCGTTCCGCTTCTCCTTGAACCCCAACCCGAAGGTGGGTACGTCGTCACATCCCCCCTCCTGCCAGAGTTGGTCACCGAGGGCGACACCGTCTCTGAGTGCCTCGTCCATGCTGAGGATGCTTTCGCGGCGGTGACGGAGATCTACGAACACTACGGCCGGCCGCTGCCGGCAGGCGTCCACCTCGACACAGACGGAGAGCCGCTACTGGTTGAGGTATTGCTTCCGATCCCTGAGGCGGACGAAGCCCTGACGAGTAGCCGCTAGGCCCGCTCCAGCGGCGCCAGACTCTGCAGGAGCCGCTTGACCCCCGCCGCCTCGTCGTCGAACGCCACCACCACCTCCACGTCCCCGCGACGCTCCTGGCTGCTCACCACGATGCCCTCCCCGAAGTGCGCGTGACGCACACGCTCGCCCGCCTGCCACTGCGGCTTCGCACCGGCTGCATCCGCGCCCCCCGAAGCGGCCGAAGCCGGACGAGCCGGCGCCGCCACCGGGGCGACCCGCTCCCGCACCTGGCGCCTGTCGCCGCTTCGGTAAGGCTGCAGCAGGTGCTCGGGGATCTCCCCGAGGAAGCGTGAGGGCGGATTCGTGAGCGGCCGCCCGCCGAGATAGCGACGGTAGGCGCGGGTCAGGTACACCGCGCTCTCCGCCCGCGTGATACCCACGTAGGCCAGCCGCCGCTCCTCCTCCAGCTGCCGGGGATCATCGAACGATCGGATGTGGGGCAGCACGCCCTCTTCCATCCCCACCAGGAACACGATCGGGAACTCCAGCCCCTTGGCCGCGTGCAGCGTGATCAGCGTGACCGCCTCCACCGCCCCCTCCAGCTCGTCGACGTCCGCCACCAGCGCCACGTCCTGCAGGAAGCTCGCGAGGTCGGCCGCCTCCCCGCCCGTCGTGTCCTCGTACTGCGCCATCACCGTGCGTAGCTGCAGCACGTTCTCCAGCCGCTCCTCGCCCCCCTCCTCCCGGTCCCGCAAGTACTCCACGTACCCGCTCTCCTCCAGCACGTAGTCGAGCAGCTCCGCCAGGGGGCGATCGCGCTGCCCCCGCATCGCCTCGATGGCGTGAACGAAGCGCCGGATGGCCGTCGCCGCCCGGGCGGCGATCCCGGGAACCGGCTCGCCCCTCGCCACCGCCTCGCAGGCGTCCCACACGGCCAGCCCCGTCGAGCCTGCGTACTCCGAAAGACGCGCAAGCGTGGTATCGCCGATCCCCCGCGCGGGCACGTTGATGATCCGCAGCAGGCTCGCTTCGTCGAGACGGTTATGGACCAGCCGCAGGTAGGCGACCAGGTCCTTGATCTCGCGCCGCTGGTAGAAGCGCACCCCCCCGATCAACCGGTAGGGGATACGGTGCCGCACGAGCGCGTCCTCGATGGGCCGCGACTGCGCGTTCGTCCGGTACAGCACCGCCATCGACCCGAGCGGCGTGTCCGTGGTCGACAGGCGCTCCACCTCCCGCGCCACGAACTCGCCCTCCTCCTCGTCGTTGTAGGCCTCGTACTGCGTGAGCGCCTGGCCATCCTTGCGCTCGGTCCAGAGAGCGCGCTCGATGTGGCTGCGGTTGTTCTCGATGACCGCGTTCGCCGCATCCAGGATCGGCTGCGTCGAGCGATAGTTCTGCTCCAGCAGGTAGGTGCTCGCGTCGGGGAAGTCGCGCAGGAAGTACTGCGTGTTCCGCGCGTCCGCCGCCCGCCACGAATAGATGCTCTGGTCAGGGTCGCCGACCACGCAGATGTTCCCGTGCTCCGAGGCCAGCAGCCGCGCGAGCGCGTACTGCGCCGGATTCGTGTCCTGGAACTCGTCCACGAGCACATGCAGGTACTGCCCCGCCCGCCGCTCGCGCGCCTCCTCCGACTCCCGGAACAGCCGCACCGTCTCCGTCAGCAGGTCGTCGAAGTCGAGCGCCGAGGCCTCTCGCAGGCCCTTCTGGTAGCCCTCGTACGCCCTCGCCACAATCTCCTGGAAATAGCTCTCCGTCTGCCCCTTGAAGTGGTCCGCGCCCCGCATCTCGCTCTTCGCGCTGGAGATGGCCGAGAGCACCGACCTCGGCGTGAACTGCCGCGAATCGACGTGCAGCGACGCCAGCACGCGCTTCATCAGCGCCGTCTGGTCGGCGTCGTCGTAGATGACGTAGTCGGGCGAGAGCCCGATGTCCTCGCCGTGGATGCGCAGCCAGCGCGCGCACATCGAATGGAACGTCCCCAGGTGCAGCTTGGCCGCGTCCTCGCCGAGCAGGCCCTGCGCCCGCGCCCGCATCTCCCGCGCCGCCTTGTTCGTGAACGTCACCGCGAGGATGCGCCAGGGCGCGATCCGCTGCTCCCCCACCAGCCACGCGATCCGGTTCGTGATGACGCGCGTCTTGCCGCTGCCGGGCCCCGCCAGGATGAGCTGGGCGCCCCCCGGATGCTCCACGGCGGCGCGCTGGGCCGGGTTCAGACCCTCAACGGCGGGGGACGGCTGCTGGGTGGCGGGCACACCCCTATCGTATCGGCGCCGGTGGTAGGGTGCAGCCAAGTGATGAACATCGCCAGGCGTCTCGCCGCAGGGCTTGCGAATCGGAGTCGTCCGGCGAATGAGTGAATCCTCTCTTATCGTTCTCTTGCTATTCGCCTACCTTGCCGTGCCGTTCATCGGGGGTTTAGCGGTGGATGCGTTTTTCGGCGCCGTGGTGAGATGGTGGCGGTGGTACTACGGGCCGCTGGTGGTAGCACTTGCGGGATTCGGCCTCTTGGGCTGGATAGCGGCGCAAGGGCACGATCCGATGCGCGCGGATCACCTTTTCGTCAGCCACACCGATACCGTGTTTATCTTCTACCTCCCCGTTTTCGTTCTCATCCCCACCGTACTGTTCACAATGGGCGTGGGCGCCCTCCGCCTCTTCGTGGTAGCCGGTGACGGTGGGGGCAGCGGGGATGGTTGACTGTCCCTCTCGCCAGGCGAGCGGGCGTTGTCACTCTTGGCCGACGGCGACTTTGTAGCGGAGCCGATGAACGATGACGCCTCCGCCTGAAGCGATGATGGGAATAAGGACGATCAGGGGGAACATCAAGAGGATCCAGACTCCCGCCGCTTCGTTGTGCGAGTTCGCTGCCAACACAAGTAACCAGATCCATGCGGTCACCCCAGCGGCGCCCACGAGTGCGGGGGCGTACGACCCGCGCCACCAACTCACCCTGGGTCGAAAGAGGGCGTCCAGCATCAGCCCCAGGAGGAACGCACCGACAGTAACGGCAAGGAGTATGGCGATGAATTCCATGGTTCCCACCCTACCTCAGAACAGTCGACGTGGGCGCGCTACCCCCATGTAGACCGCCACGCCTCCACCCGAGGGCTGGCTTCGGGGGAGTAGCGCACCTCTGTCCTTCCCGTCGGGCGAGCGGCGCCCCAGTGTGATCACGCGACTGAACAGTTTTCTCGCGCGCGTATGGGGCGATGCTGTACCCTCAGAATGTGGCGGCTCGGTGAGCGCGCGACGCGTCGAGTGCATGGCCCGAAGGTAAGGAAGGCTCGATGTTCGATTGGCCCGGCGGCTCCTGGCAGGACACCGTTCGCCTCGTCCTCACGGTGCTCTCGATCTACGGCGCCATCATCTGGGTCGCCCTCATCTTCTGGGTCTTCCGCGACATCCGCCAGCGAACCCGCGACCCCATCATGCAGCTCATATCGGTGCTGCTCGTCCTCGCCGGCTTCCTCCCGGGGCACTGGATCTACCTCATCCTCCGCCCTCGCCAGACCCTCACCGAACTGTACGAGCGCTCCCTCGAGGAGGAGGCCATCCTCCAGGACCTCGACGACCAGAAGGCCTGCCCGGCCTGCCGCCGCCGCGTCCGCGACGACTACCTCGTCTGCCCCTTCTGCCTGGTCGAGCTCAAAGAACGCTGCGAAGCCTGCGACAAGCCCCTCGATTTCGGCTGGCTCGCCTGTCCCTACTGCGGCCACGAGAAGACCCCCGCCATCGCCCCCGGCCCCGCCGGCAACCACGTCGAAGGCGCGCAGGACCGCGCTTCCCTCGGCGGCCTCGTCCGCCGCTCCACCTCCCTCGTCCGCCGCCGCGGCGAGTAGGGATCGCTGACGCTCGTGGCAACAAGGCAGGGCAAGCTAGAAGTCGACGAGTGGTTTGATTTGGAGTTGGTCCTCGACGGTACGCAAGACTTCCGCTGGCGCGCCTGGAAGGACGGCTGGCTCTCCGGTGTGCTTTCGGGGCATGTCGTTCACGTCCATCAGGCCAGTGTCGGTGCACCCCTGGAATACTGTGCCAACGTGGACCTGGAGAGTGTTCTGCGCTCCTACTTCCGTCTCGACGAAGACATCGCCGAAGTCCGCGATTCCCTATCCACCCACGACACGATGCGGAAGCTGGTGAATCGCTTCCCCTACCTGCGCATCCTCCGCCAACCGGACCCTTGGCAGGCGACGGTCTCCTACATCTGCTCCGCCAACAACAACATCAAGCGCACCAGCAACCTAGTAGAGAAGATTGCCTGCCTGTCTAATCGCCATGTTGAGCTTGACGGCGACGTGCGACACGCATTTCCCACGCCAAGTGAAGTGCTTGCTCGGAAGGAGAGAGTCGCGCGCGCTCGACTGGGTTTAAAACGCCCCAAGGGGATTCTCGATGCTGCCAAGCGAATATCCGGAAACTCGCTGGATCTTCAGCGACTTCGACAGCCCGATGTGTCCCACGACAAAGCGAGTGTCGCGTTGCAGGTAGTGACGGGAATCGGACCGAAGGTGGCTGACTGCATAGCCTTGTTCTCGCTCGACAAGGGCGAGGCGTTCCCCATGGATACGTGGGTGGAAAGGGCCTTGAGGTACTACTACCCAGAGCAGAAGCCCACTGACCTTCGTAAGCACTTCGGGGAGCACGCAGGTTACGCTAGCCAACTCCTGTTTCGGGACGCGCTAACGCGGCAGGTCACCCTCACTCGCCCACCCACATGCCAGGAACTGACAAGCAACCCCTAGCCCAGCGCCCCCGCCACCCGCTCCGACAGACCCGTCGCCCCCAGCAGCTCCGCCATCCGTTCCAGCTTGCGCTCGCCGTGGAAACGCGTCCGGTCGAAGATGCCCTCCAGCGCGATCACCGTGTTCTCCGTGTCCGTGCGCGAGAGCATGACGGGCACGCCCCGCGCCGCAGCCGCGTCGAACAGGTACTCGCTGGGCCGCCGCCCGCCCGTCAGGATGAGGCAGGCCGGCTCCGTCGCCAGCGCCGCCAGGTGCTGGTCCGTCTTGTCGAACCGCACCACCACCGCCTTCGACTCGAAGCGCTCCAGGTACGGCTGGCCCGAATCCGACCCGATGGGCGCGATCACCAGGTGGTCGCACGTCGGGTCGAACCCGTCGCCCTCCACCAGTGTCTCCGCGCGCAGGGTCGCCTGCGCCTCCGACACGCTGAAGCCCGCGAGCGTGCGGTCCTCCGCGACCGCGACCAGGGGCGCGCCGCCGACCTCGCCGGCCGCATCCGCCAGCGCCGAGGCGGCCACGTCGAGCGCCACGACCACGGTCGGCGCGACCTCGGCCACGCGCGCCTCGTCCGGCAGCCCGCGCGTCACGAGAATCGTGGCGTCCGACCGCTCCAGCGGCTCGTCGAGCTCCGCCACCACGATCTCGTCGCCGCTCGGAGGCGGGATGACGCTCGCCCCCACGGGCGTCGACGCGCTTCCCGGAGCGAACTCGAGCGTCGAGAACCAGTGCGCGTCGGCGGAGGCGTTGCTGGCGTCGTCGGGACCTTCGCCCCGCACCAGCCAGACCCGCCGCCCGGTGTAGGCGAGGTCGCGAGCCACGGTGGCGGCGACGCCGGTCTTGCCGGCGCCCGGTGTGTCGGAGATCACGCTGAGCAGGGGCATCGCGCCGAATTGTGCGCGCCACCCCGCGCTTGCGGCAAGCGCCACCCCCCGACCGGTAGACTGACGCCGCCGCGAACGACCCATCGCGGCACGCAAGGGAGATGCCATGAAGGTCGCCGATGCCGTAGCCGAGATCCTGAAGCGCGAGGGCGTCGAGTTCCTCGTCGCCTATCCCGTCAATCCCATCATCGAGGCGGCCGCCCGCGCCGACGTCCGCACGATCATCGTCCGCCAGGAGCGCGTCGGCCTGCACATGGCCGATGCCTTCAGCCGCGTGAACTCGGGCGACCGCATCGGCGTCTTCGCCATGCAGCACGGCCCCGGCGCCGAGAACGCCTTCGGCGGCGTCGCCCAGGCCTACGGCGATTCCGTCCCCATCCTCGTCATGCCCGGCGGCTACGCCCGCCGCATCACCAACACGGCCCCCAACTTCAACTCCTTCCTCAACTTCCAGCACGTCACCAAGTGGACCGAGCAGGTCACCCTCGGCTCCACCGTCCCCGACGTCATGCGCCGCGCCTTCACCCAGGTCCGCAACGGCCGCCCCCGCCCCGTCCTCATCGAGATTCCCGGCGATGTCTTCCAGGAGGATGTCCCCGACGACTTCGCCTACGAGCCCGCCCCCGCCCTCCGCTCCGGCCCCGACCCCGCCGCCGTGAAGACCGTCGCCGACGTGCTCCGCAACGCCGAGCGGCCGGTCATCTACGCCGGCCAGGGCGTCCATTACGCGAAGGCCTGGGATGAGCTGCGCCAGCTTGCCGAGCGCCTCCAGATTCCCGTCACGACCAGCCTCCAGGGTAAGAGCGCCTTCCCCGAGAACCACCCCCTCTCCCTCGGCTCCGGCGGCCGCGCCATCCCGCGCGCCGTGCACGAGTTCCTCCAGGACGCCGACGTCATCTTCGGCATCGGCTGCAGCTTCGCCGCCACCGGCTTCGGCGTCGCCATGCCGAAGGGCAAGACGATCATTCACGCCACCCTCGATCCGGCCGACATCAACAAGGATGTCGCCTCCGCCCACGCCCTTATCGGCGACGCGAAGCTCACCCTCGACGCCCTCCTCTGCGAGCTCGACGGCGCCAGCGCCTCCCGCGACGGTGTCACCGACCGCATCGCGACCATCAAGGCCGAGTGGCTCGAGGAGTGGCAGCCGAAGCTGACCGACGACTCCTCCCCCCTCTCGCCCTACCGCGTCATCTGGGACCTGCTCCACACGGTCGATGTCGACAACACCATCATCACCCACGACGCCGGCAGCCCCCGCGACCAGCTCTCCCCCTTCTGGGAGAGCCGCACGCCCCTCAGCTACATCGGCTGGGGCAAGACGACCCAGCTCGGCACCGGCCTCGGCTACGCCATGGGCGCCAGGCTCGCCCGCCCCGACCAGCTCTGCATCAACGTCTGGGGCGACGCCGCCATCGGCTTCACCGGCATGGACTTCGAGACCGCCGTGCGCGAGCGTATCCCCATCCTCTCCATCCTCCTCAACAACTTCTCCATGGCCATCGAGCTGCCGATCATGCAGGCCGCCACGGAGAAGTACCGCAGCACCGACATCAGCGGCAACTACGCCGACATGGCGAAGGCCTTCGGCGGCTACGGCGAACGCGTCACCGACGCCGCCGAGATCGTGCCCGCCATCAAGCGCGGCATCGCCCAAACCGAAGCCGGCAACCCCGCGCTGCTGGAGTTCATCACCCAGAAGGAAATCGAAATCTCAAAGTTCTAGGGAGTCTTCCCGGGCCCTTGCTAGGCCCCTCCCTCGGCGCGAAGGATGAACTCATCGAAGAGGGGCACGGTGAAAGCCGTGTCGCCGTGGGCCGGGCTGTAGACCATGCCCTTCCTGATGAGCGCCGAACGCCGCGGGGCGACGCTCTCGACCTTCACGCTGAGTTGCTGAGCAATGTCGCCGCTCCGATGTGGGCCGGGGCCGAGCTTCGCCATCGCGTGCAGGTACTCGCGCTCCTTGGGCGTCAGTCGATCAAGCCGGACCCTGAAGAAGTTGTCGTCGAGCGACTGCCGGACAACCGGACGGGCGGCAGTCACGTCATCGATCCCGATGGGAGAGCCCGGCGCTGCGTTCCAGGCTGCCGAACCCCACTCCTGCAAGAAGTACGGGTAGCCCCGCGAAGCAGCGACCATCTCCCCTACGGCTTCCGCCGTGATCTCGACTCCCCCGTCGGCCGCCGGGACCGTGAGAACCTGGGCCGCTTCCTCCGAAGCAAGCTCCCCTACTTGGGTGAATGCAAACAGCCGTTCCGCGTAGGACTTGGCATCACCGGCGAGCCTGGGAACCTGGGGAAGTCCGGCGCCCACCAGCACAACGGGCAGGTCAAGTTGCGTCGTCCTGTGGATCGCAACGATCAGGGCGGCGAACTCCTGGTCGGCCAGGTATTGAAACTCATCGACGGAGATCAATATCCCGGTTCCCCTGTCGCTCGCCGCCTCCCCCGCGGCTACGAGCACGTCGGTCAGGTCTTCGGAGAAGATCCCGGAGTCGCCTCTTCCCACGAAGGCGTTTTGCGAGAGCCGAATGCTGGTGCCGTCGGGCAACGTAAGGACGAAGCTCTTCAGGACGGCGAGGGCACCGGAAACCGCCACGGACACCGGCCCCGATTGCTCGAGCTCGAGGAGTATCTGGCGGAGGTGAATAGCGAGCAGTGTTCGGAATGCCCCGGTCTCCGGGGCCTCGACAAACCCGACCTTGAAGCCCTCCATCCTCGCGATCTCGGCGAATCGATTGAGCAGAACGGTCTTCCCCACGCCACGCAAGCCGAGCGCGACGACGCTCTTCCCCGGCATCCCCGCGGAGGCCCTTCGCAGGGCCACCCCGAAGTTGTCGATGATGTCGTCACGCCCTATCAGCGCAGGCGGCTGGGTTCCCGCACCAGGTCGGTAGGGATTGCGAAGCGGATCCATCTTGATAGAGCTTACCGCATCTTATCGTTCTTACCATCCCGAAGGATAAGAACGATCAAATTGGCTCACCCCCTGCTAGGACGGGCTACTCAAGCCGCAGGTCGCGCACGACCGCGATCTCGCGGCAGTCCGTGAAAAACGGGCAGCGCACGCACTCGTTCCAGACCTTCTGGGGGAAGTCCATCACGTTTGCGAGGACGAATCCCTGGCGCTCGAAGAAGCCCGGCTGATACGTGAGCGCGAACACGCGCTCGATGCCCATCTCCCGACCCTCTTCGACGCATTCCTGCACGATCGTCGCGCCTACGCCCTTGCCGTGCTGGTCCTCGCGCACGGCCAGTGAGCGGATCTCGGCGAGGTCGCTCCCCATGATGTGGAGCGAGCCGCACCCCACCACCTCGCCCCCCTCGCGGGCGACCTTGAAGTCGCGGATTGCCTCGTGAATCTCGCCGAGCGGGCGTTCGAGCATCTCGCCACGCTGCGCCCAGTCATCGATCAGGGCGTGGATGGCGTCGGCATCGCTCAGGCGGGCCGGTTCGACACAGACCATTGGAAAACCTCCAGCTACGCGGGACGGAACGGCTGACGAGGCTCAGGCGCGAGGCCCGGCCCCGGCTCCGCCGCGCGCCAGGGCGGCTTGAACGCCGCCCTGGGGGGCTCCTTCGGATACTGGTCGCTGCAGCATCGTAGGGTGAGTGTAGGCCCCCTCGGGCCTTACACGCTCGCCCTGTGTGCTGGTGTAGGCTCCCGCTGAGCCGACTGGGCCCGGGGAGGAAGGCATGCGCGTCTCGATCATCGGTCAGGCCGCCTTCGGGGAAGCGGTGCTCAAGCGCCTCCTCGAGGACGGCGTCGAGATCGTCGCCGCCTCTGCTCCCGAACCACGCGAGGGCGGCCGGCCCGACCCCCTCTGGGTCGCCACCGAGGAAGCCGGCCTCACGCCCATCGATACCGCCTCCCTCAAAGGCGAGGAGGGCCTTGCCGCCTGGAAAGCCGCCGGCGCCGATCTTGGCGTCATGGCCTTCGTCACCGAGATGCTGCCCGAGGAAGCACTCACTGCCCCGGAGCACGGCACGATCCAGTACCACCCCAGCCTCCTCCCCCTCCACCGTGGCTCCTCCGCCATGAACTGGCCCATCATCTTCGGCCGGACCGAGACCGGCCTCAGCATCTTCTGGCCCGACAAGGGCATGGACACCGGCCCCGTCCTCCTCCAGAAGACCTGCGCGATCGGCCCGGACGACACCCTCGGCTCCCTCTACTTCGAACGCCTCTTCCCCATGGGCGTCGACGCCATGGCCGAGGCCGTCGCCCTCGTCGACTCCGGCGACGCGCCCCGCATCGAGCAGGACCACTCGCTCTCGACCTACGAGCCCCCCTGCGGCGCAGAGCACGCCCGCGTTCCCTGGCACCTCCCCGCCCAGCAGGTGTACGACCTCATCCGCGGCTGCAACCCCCAGCCCGGGGCCTGGACCACCCGCCGCGGTGGCGAGCGCCTGGGCGTCTTCGACAGCACCCTCTCCCTCGAGAACGCTCCCGGCATGCCCGGCGCCGTCCTCGCCATCGAGGAGGACCACATCGACGTGCGCCTCAACGGCGGCGTCCTCCACGTGAAGCGCGTGCAGCCCCAGGGCGCACGCAAGGTGAACGCCGGCGAGTGGGCCGCCGAGATCGGGCTGAAGGTGGGCGCCCGCTTCCGCTAGGGCCCCCGACCCCTACCGCTCCTCTGGCTCGTCGGAGTCGTCCGGCTCATCCGGCTCAATGGGCTCCGGCGGTCCCTCGTCGAATGGAATGCTCGGCGATGGAGGACTCGAGGTCACCGTCCGCACGGGGGGCGTCGGTGCTCCGTCGTTCAGGTTCACCTGGATCGTGGAGTGCAGCGGCGCCAGCAGTCCCTGGCGCGCGGTGAGCCGCAACGTGTACACCCGCGGCGCGAACTCCTCCAGCTCGATCGTGCCCAGCAACTCGCTCACCACGTTTTCCTCGCCCGAGGCGAGCACCACCCAGTCGTCCTCCCCCGGATTGGCCCCGGGACCTATCTCCAGCAGCCACTCGGTCAGCTGCCCAACGTTCACGCTGCCCAGCACCTGTGTCCCCAGCCCCACCGTCGAGCTGCGAGGCGGCCAGGCGATCTCCACGGCCCGCAGGCCCGTGCTCTGCTCCTCCGGCATCAGGGGAATGAACACGTCCAGGTCCTCGGGGGGTTCCGCCACCAGCTTGATCGCCAGTTCGGGCTCCCACTCCGGAAGCTTCACGAAGCGCTGGACCTCCCGGAAGCGCAGTGGTGTCTTGCTCGACGCCAGCAGCCCGTTGCGCGTGTCGATCACCGCCACCTCGCACGGTTCCTCGTACTCGACATCCGTGCGAACCCACGCCTCAACCACCTGCTCGCAGCCTCCATCGAGGATGCGGTCGGTCGCGGGCGTGTTGAAGTCCTGCAGCTCGACGTTGTCGGGCTGCAGCTCCTCGAAGTCGGCGATCCCCTCGATGCGATCTTCCTCCAGCAGGTAGCCGTGGTACTCCCCCATCCAGTTCTTGAAGAGCCACAGCGTCGTGCGGGCCGAGGCGTATTCGCCGCTGCGCCCGTCGATCACGAGCTCGTTCGTGGCGTTCCCGACCCACACCGCCGTGGCAGCGTGACGCGAGTAGCCGTTCATCCACGTTTCCAGCGTGTCGTTCGCATCCAGCGGCCCCTGCTGCGTGCCCGTCTTGATCCCCACCGGGAGCTTCTCGCCGTTCACGAACGTGTCGAGCCGGATGTCCTCGTTGCTCTCGCCGCAGCTCCAGATGACGAAGCGCGCCGTGCAGTCCGACATGATGCTGTGAAGCAACCAGACGCTCCCCGCATCGACCGTGCGAATCCGTTGCGGCCCCTGGTGCTGGAAGATGACGCGGTTGTTGATGTCCCGCACCTCGAGCACCACCACCGGGTCGAGCGGCCGCGTCCCCGGCAGCCTCAGGTGTCCGCGCTGGAAGTCGAGCTTCTGCTGGAGCGCGTTCTCGTAGTCGACCCCCTCGTCGAAGGCGGTGTTGTTGAGCGTGTCGGGGGCTACCGTCGTGGCGTGGTGGGGAACCCCCACCATCACCCCCATGTTGGCGATCGTCGCGTTCATGTAGGCCATGTCGACGGCGCGGATGTTGGCGCCGCCCGTCGCGATCGAAGCGCCGTAGTAGATGTCGAGGTGCGACACGAACGTGGGGTCGAACTGCTGATCGATCGTCGTGATCCCCAGGAGCTTCGCCATCGTGATCACGTTGTCGATGCCCGCCTCCTGCGCCGCCCGGTAGGCGGCCACGTTCTGCGAGCCGCCCAGCGCCGCGCGTGCCGAGATCAACCCTTCCGTGCGTGGCTCAGTGCGCGGGTTGACGATCTCAACGTCCTCCCCCTCCAGCTCCAGCGGGTTCGTATCCCAGAGGATGCTCATCGGCGCCTTCTGCGCGTACTCGAACCAGGCCAGGTAGACCGCCGGCTTGAACGCCGACCCCGGCTGGTTGATCTCCACCAGCTGGTCGACATTGCCCGCCACCCGCGGGTCTGCCGTGACCGCCGGGTCGCGGTTGGGCGCGTAGACCAGCAGCTCACCCGTCTCCGGCTCGATCGTCACGATCGCCGCGTTGTGGCACTCGCAGCCAGCCTCCAGTCCCCGCTCGATCGCCTCCCGGGCCATCGCCAGCGCATCCTGGGTTGCCGTCCAGTCGAGCGTCGTGTGAACCGTCCAGCCGGCGCTGTGCACGCTCGTGAGGCAGTCGTCCACGTTCTCGAGCCTCGGCAGCAGCCCCGCTTCGCACATGCGCACCAGCCTCGGCTCCACCTGGTTGTCGATGAACGCCGATGCGTCCTGGGCTGCGGTCGTCGCGGCCGGGTACACGTAGAGGGCTTCCGCCTTCGCGTCCGACGCCTCCGAGAACGTGATCCAGCCGTGGGTCACCATCAGGTCGATCACGTCCTCCTGGCGGGCCTTCGCCGGGCCGCCCACCGTCATCCGCCCGAGCGAGTCGAGAACGCAGTTGTCCTCGTCGTCCCGCAGACAGTTCAGGCGGGGGTGGTACAGCGTCGGGAACTGCGGAATGCCCGCCAGCATCGCCGACTCCGCCAGCGTCAGGTCGGCCGCATCCTTGCGGAAGTACCCCTGCGCCGCCGCCTGCACCCCCACGTAGCGGTCCGCGTACGAGATCTGGTTCAGGTACCAGGTGAGGATCTGGACCTTCGTGTAGTCCTGCTCCAGCTCGATCGCGTAGGCGATCTCGCGCAGCTTCCGGTCGACCGTGCGTTCGGCCACGCAGGGATCGTCGGGATCGGTGAAGCTCCCGCAGATGTAGACGTTCTTGATCAGCTGCTGCGTGATCGACGAACCGCCTGTCCCGGTGCCGATGCCCCCGCCCACGTAGTTCTCCCACGCAGCTCGCGCCAGACCCCGGTAGTTCACCCCCGGATGGGTCCAGAAGGCGTTGTCCTCCGTCGAGACGGTGGCGTCGATCATGCTCTGCGAGATGTCTTCCAGCGCCACGGGATGGAGGAGCTGCTGGGCGGGATTGGTCAGCACCCCCAGCTCCACCTCGCCCGTGCGGTCGAAGATGCGAGTGATCCCCACCTGCCGCTCGATCAGCAGATCCTCGATCGGCACGTAGTCCCGCGCGTAGTGCTGATAGACCGCGAAGACGCTCCCCGCGCCCGCCGCCAGCGTGGCCGAACCGATGAACCCCACGACCAGCACGAGGATCGCCCAGATGGGGAGGCCGCCGCGCTTCTGGCGCGCCCGGCGCGCTCGCAGCCGCCGACGGATGACGACCCGGCTAGACATCGTCGGAAACGCAGTCGGCTGGGGTACCAAACGGGATCAGGTGCGAGGGATGGGCGGGGTGCCGCATCACCTTCGAGCCTAGCAAAGCGGCCCCTTGCGGGCACGTGCCGGAGTCCGTGTGTACGATCGCGCCATGCCCATCTCCCGCGACCAGGTGCTCCACATCGGCCGCCTCGCCCGCCTCGGCCTGAGCGACGCCGAGATCGACCGCCTCACCAGCCAGCTCTCCGACATCCTCGACCACTTCGAGGCGCTGGCCGCCGTCGACACCGACGGCATCGAGCCGACCGCCCACCCCCTGCCCCTCCAGAACGTCATGCGCACCGACTCCGTCGCGCCTTCCCTGGCCCGCGACGATGCGCTCAGCAACGCGCCCGAGGTCGAGGACGGCCTCATCCGCGTGCGCGCCGTCCTCGAATGAGCGATCTCTGGGAGCTGACGGCGCACGCGGCCCAGGACGGCCTCTGTGCCAGGGAATTCTCCGCGGTCGAGCTGACGGAGTCGGTCCTCGCTCGGGTCGATGCCGTCGAGGAGCGAGTCAGTGCCTACATCACCCGCACCGACGAGCTCGCCCGCGAACAGGCCCGCGAGGCCGACGCCCGCTTTGCCGCCGGCACCGCTACCCCCCTCACCGGCATCCCCTTCGCCGTCAAGGACCTCATCGTCACGAAGGGCGTCCGCACGACCGCCGGCTCACGCATGCTCGGCGACTTCGTGCCGCCCTACGACAGCCACGTCTACGAGCAGCTCAAGCGTGCCGGCGCCGTCATGGTCGGCAAGGCGAACATGGACGAGTTCGCCATGGGGTCCAGCACCGAGCACTCCGCCTACGGCGCCACCCGCAACCCCTGGGATACCGAACGCGTGCCGGGGGGCAGCTCCGGCGGCTCCGCGGCCGCCGTGGCGGCCGGCGAGTGCATCGCCTCCCTCGGCAGCGATACGGGAGGCAGCATCCGCCAGCCCGCCGCCCTCTGCGGCGTCGTCGGACTCGACCCCACCTACGGCCGCGTCAGCCGCTTCGGCATCATCGCCTTCGGCAGCTCCCTCGACCAGGTTGGACCCATCGGCCGCGATGTGGAGGACGTCGCCACCATCCTCGACGGCATCGGCAGCCACGACCCCCGCGACTCCACCAGCGATCCCGCTCCCCGGCCCGACATGCGCCACTACCTCGGCCGCGACATCGCCGGCAAGAAGATCGGCGTCCCCCGCGAGTACTTCGTCGAGGGCATGGAGGACGGCGTCCGCGCCCGCATCGACGAAGCGCTCCGGCACCTCGAGTCGCTCGGTTGCGAGATCGACACCGACCTTTCTCTGCCCATGACCGAGCACGCCCTTGCCGTCTACTACCTCATCGCCCCCAGCGAGGCCAGCTCCAACCTCGCCCGCTACGACGGCGTCAAGTACGGCCTCAGCGAACGCGGCGGCAGCATGTGGGAGAACATGGAGCAGACCCGCGAGCAGGGCTTCGGCGACGAGGTCAAGCGGCGCATCATGCTCGGCGTCTACGCGCTCAGCGCCGGCTACTACGACCAGTTTTACCTGAAGGCGCAGAAGGTCCGGACCCTCATCACGAACGAGTTTCGCGAGGCCTTCACCCGCTACGACGCGCTCGTCACCCCCACAACTCCCGGCGTCGCCTTCCCCGTCGGCGACAAGCTCGACGACCCCTATGCCATGTACCTGAACGATGTCTACACGCTGCCCAGCGCCGTCGCCGGCCTCCCCGCCCTCAGCCTCCCCTGCGGCCTCAGCGAAGGCCTGCCGGTGGGCCTCCAGATCATCGGAGACGTGGGCGCCGAGGGAACCATCCTCCAGATCGGCCACGCCTTCGAGGGAGCCCTCGGCCAGGCCAACCGCCTCGCCCCCCTCTAGACGGCCAGCCCTCCCCGCAACTCTTGACCGTAATCCCCTCCATGCGCAGAGTCCGAATCGTGGACCGCAAGCTGACCGCCACGGGCCTCCTCACTGCCGCTGCGGCGGCGGCGCAAGCGCGCAGGTAACATGCGAGCGGTTCAACGACGCACAGGACACGAAGCCGCCCGCGGGGCGGCTCTTTCGTATCCGCCACCGGCGGGGGGCGGAAGGAACGGGGCCGTGGAGCACGATTCCCCCGGAGCCGAACGCTTCATCTCGCGGAGCCTCGCCTCCGTGCCCGCCAGCGGCATCCGCAAGTTCTTCGACCTGCTCAGCACCATCGACGACGTCATCTCCCTCGGCGTCGGCGAACCGGATTATGTAACGCCCGAACCCATCCGCCGCGCCGCCCTCGACAGCATCGAGAAGGGCGAAACCCACTACACCTCCAACTACGGCCTGATCGAGCTGCGCGAGGCCCTCAGCGAGGATCTGCACACCCTCTACGGCGTCTCCTACGACCCCGCCACCGAGATCGTCGTCACCAGCGGCTCCAGCGAGGCCTTCGACATCGCCCTCCGCTCCCTCCTCGACGACGGCGACGAGGTGCTCTGCCCCGACCCCAGCTACGTCGCCTACGAGCCCGCCGTGACCATGGCCAAGGGCCGCTTCCGCCCCGTCCCCACCAGCGCCGAGCACGAGTTCCGCCTCCTCGCCGGCGATGTCTCCGAGCGCGTCACCGAGCACACGAAGGCGCTCCTCTTCGGCTACCCCGCCAATCCCACCGGCGCGACCATGGACCGCCCCGACCTCGAAGCCGTCGCCGAGGTGGCCGCCGCCAACGACCTCGCCGTTATCAGCGACGAGCTCTACGCCCGCCTCACCTACGAGGGCGAGCACACCTGCTTCTCCTCCATCGAGGGTATGCGCGACCGCACCATCCTCATCGGCGGCTTCAGCAAGACCTACGCCATGACCGGCTGGCGCATCGGCTGGCTGGCTGCGCCCGCGCCCCTCGCCGAAGCTGCCATGAAGGTCCACCAGTACGTGATGATGTCGGCCCCCACCGCCGCCCAGTACGCCGCTCTCGCCGCCCTCCAGCACGGCGAGAGCTTCGTCCAGGAGATGCTCGCCGAGTACGACCGCCGCCGCCGCCTCATGGTCGATGGCCTCCACGCCGTCGGCCTCCCCGCCTTCCGCCCCCGCGGCGCCTTCTACGCGTTCCCCGACATCCGGCCCACGGGCATGGACAGCACCACCTTCAGCGAACGCCTCCTCGCCGAGGAGCGCGTCGCCGTCGTCCCGGGCGCGGCCTTCGGCGCCTGCGGCGAGGGTTTCGTACGCGCCTGCTACGCCAGCGGCTACGAGCAGATCGAGCGCGCCCTCGAGCGCATCGGCCGCTTCGTCCAGCGTAACCGCTAGCCGTACTCGGGCAGACCCCACAAGTCGAGCGCAGCCGGTTCGGCCGCAACCAGGCGGTCCGGCGCGCGTGGGTCCATCACGCCGGGGTCACGGACACGCGACGACGACGATCTGCCACTGCCCCGGATACGCGTGCTCGAATACCGCCAGATCCTCCGCCTCGAAGGGGAACTCCTGGCCCCCGGCGTACTGCCCGTTGATCCAGAGCTGATAGGGGTAGCAGGGCTCCGGCTCGGGCGTTGCCGTCGCCGTGGACGTTGCCGTCGCCGTAGGCTCGGATGTGGGGGTCGCTGTGGGTTCGGGCGCTGCCGTCGCCGTGGGTTCGGGCGCTGCCGTCGCCGTGGGTTCGGGCGCTGCCGTCGCCGTGGGTTCGGGCGTTGCCGTCGCCGTGGACGTCGCGGTAGGCGTGGGCGTGGCCGTCGCGGTAGGCGCGGGCGCCGCCGTCGCCGTGGGCCCGGGCGTGGTCACGGACGGCTCGGACGAGGGAGGCTCCCCCGATCTCCCCGGGCACTCGACCACCCGGGTCTCCCACTGTCCCGGATACACGCGCTCGAATATCGCCAGGTCCTCCTCTTCGAAGGGAATCTCCTGGCCTCCTCCGTACTCCCCGTTGATCCAGACTTGGTACGGGACACACTCCTCCTCTTCCGGCTCGGGGGTCGGTGTGGGTGTCGGGGTCGGCGTGGGTGTGGGCGTGGGTGTTGGGGTTGGCGTGGGCGTTGGTGTCGGGGTGGACGGCTCCGACGAGGGAGGCGTGCCGGAGTTCCCCGGGCACTCGACCGTCCGGGTCTCCCACTGCCCCGGATACACCCGCTCGAATATCTCCAGATCACCCTCATCGAAAGGCCGCTCCTGGCCTCCGCCGTATTCCCCGTTGATCCAGACCTGATAGGGGTAGCACTCCTCCTCCTCCTCCTCCTCGGACTCGGGTGTTGAGGCGGGAGTGGCCGTTGAAGTCGGGGTAGGCGTGGGCGTCGGGATGGGCGTTGCGACTCCTCCGCCGGACGGCACGGGGGTGCTCGCGCTGGAGCCGGAAACAGTGATGTCCCCGTAGTTGAAGCGTCCGCTCCTGCTCACTTCACCGGCGGCAACGGCATGGACCCGCCAGCCCCCGCCTCCCACGCGCACGCTGAGAAAGTTGCTGGCGGGGTCGCCAACACGCTCCCAGAGGCGTAGCGACACCACCGCCGTCCCGTCCGGGCCGGCCGTCAGATCCGCATAGCGGAAGCGCCCGCTCCCGCTGACGTCGTCGAGCGCGAGGGCATGGGTCTGCCAGGTCCCGTCACCAACCCGGATGCTCAGGTAATTCAGCGAGGGGTCGTCCGCGCTTTCCCAGACACGGACCTCCACGGCCTGACCTCCCTGCTCCTGGGCAATGACGATCGAGACCCCCGCCAGGACCGCCGCAACAAGAAACAGGACGCCCAATAGTTTCATCGAAGAAAACCTTCCCCAAGTTCCACAGATAATCATACGGATGAAAATTGTAGTTTGCATATGCCGCCTCCCGAACATGTCCGGTACGCGCCCCGGGAACCACCAGGCGCCGACATCCCCGAGCCCTCGTGGCAGACTCGCAGTCACACCCGGCGAGAGCCTGCGTCCCCCGCGCCCGCTCACGACCTGCCGGAGGACGGATAGCAGTGGACCCCAACCTCCACCTCGCCGACTGGCTCGGCCGGCGCGTCACGGTCGAGATCGACCGCCCCCTCGGCAGCCGCCACCCCACCGAGAACGACATCGTTTACGGCGTCAACTACGGCTTCATCCCCGGCACACGCGCCCCCGACGGCCACCCCATCGACGTGTACGTGCTCGACGCGACGGAGCCGCTTGACCGCTGCGAAGCGACGGTCATCGCCATAGTCCGCCGCCGCGACGACGTGGAGGACAAGCTCGTGGCCGTTCTCGAGGCGGCGAGCACCTGGGACGCACCCGCAATCCTCGCCGCTGTCGACTTCCAGGAGCGCTATTTCGACTCGTGGGTGGAGCTCGCCTGACGCTCGCGAAAGCCCGTGCTAAACTCGCGCGGCTAACCCCCGCGAAGGGGGCGTGTTTACGTGCGCCTGTTTCGCGACCCTGGTGAAGGACGGACAAACGATGGATCTGAGCCTTAGTGAAGAGCAGACCCTGATCCGCGACTCAGCGCGCGATTTCCTTGAGAACGAGTGCCCCGAAGAGCACGTGCGGGCCATGGAAGAGGATGAGGCTGGCTACAGCCCCGACCTCTGGAAGAAGATGGCCGAGCTGGGCTGGCAGGGCCTCATGATCCCCGAGGACCACGGCGGCTCCGGCTTCTCCTACCTCGACCTCTGCGTCCTCGTCGAGGAGTTCGGCCGCGCGCTCGTGCCCGGCCCCTTCATCCCCAACGCCACCTGCGCCGCATGGCTCGTCGTGGCCGGCACCGACGCGCAGAAGGCGAAGTACCTCCCGGGTATCGCCAGCGGCACGGCCATCCATACCTACGCCGTTACCGAAGAGACGGGGCGCTGGGATCGCGGCGGCTACACCCTCACCGCAGCCGCCGACGGCGACGGCTACGTGCTCAACGGCACCAAGCTGTTCGTCCCCGACGCGAACGTGGCCGACTACCTGCACGTCATCGCCAACACGCCCGACGGCAGGCTCGCGAACTTCATCATCGCCCGCGACCAGGCTGGCGTGGAGGTCAACCTCCTCAAGACCATCGCCAGCGACAAGCAGGCCGAGGTCGTCCTGAACAATGTCAGCGTCGCTGCCGAGGACGTCATGCCCGTCGATTCCGAGACGAGCATGCGCGGCCGCAACATCGCCGTGAACCTCGAGAACGCCTATCTCGTCGGCCTCGCCCAGAAGGACTTCGAGATCGCAGTCAACTACGCCAAGGAGCGCGTCCAGTTCGGGCGCCCCATCGGCTCCTTTCAGGCGATCCAGCACAAGGCCGCCGACATGGTCACCGACGTCGACGGCATGCGCTTCATCACCTACAAGGCCGCCTGGGCCACCAGCGAGAACGAGCCCTCCCAGCACATGGACACGTCCATGGCGAAGGCGTGGTGCAGCGAGGCCAGCCGGCGCGTAGTCGCCCACGGTCAGCAGATCCACGGCGGGATCGGCTTCACCAAGGACTACATCATCCAGCTCTACTTCCGCCGTCAGAAGCGCGCCGAGCTCTTCTGGGGCGACGCCGACTACCACCGCGAGCAAGTCGCGGCCATGCTGGAAATCTAGCCGGTCCGCATCGAGAACCAGGCAAGAGGCCCCGCCGGTCGGCGGGGCCTCTTTACGTCACTCCAGCGGGTCGATAACCGTGAGGAACGGGAACCGCTGGAAGTCCCGGTCATTGGTGCAAATCTGGCTGATGCCGTGCTCCCGCATTAGGACCGCCGTGTGCAGGTCATGCAGGACGCCCCCCCGCAGCTCCGGTAGCTCCGCCAGCGTCTGCGCAAGCACTGCCTCGTGCCTCGGAGTCGCGCTCAGGAGCGTGAACCCCGGCGAAGCGAGCAGCGCTTGCAGAAACCGCATTGCTGTCTCGGCCTCCCAGGGCACCCGAAAGACCCTTGAGTGCGTCGCGTTCTTCAGGAACTCGTAGCAAACATTCCACGTCAGGAAAGTCGGCGAAGGGTCACGTCGCCACCGCTCCAATTGACGCCGGCAAGGTCCGTGGAACGGCGAGTCTGCGTTGGCCGCGTAGAGCAGCACATTCGTGTCGACGGCCAGCACCTAGACCGTATCCGTCTGTTCTTGCACTTCGTCGGGCGCTGCTTCGCCGGCATCGTAGGGTGCCACGTCCTCAGCCACGGCGAGCACCCTCCGCTGTGGGACCACAGGCCGGGGCTGGTGCCGCCTATCTGCCGGGGCCCCGTAGAGGCGCTCGTCGCGCTCCCGGTCAAGCACTTCGTAGAGGGCTTCGCGATCGGCAATGTCCACGAGCGGTTCGCCCATGTTCGCCACGGGCAGTGGCGGCAGCTCATCGCCTGCCGGAACAGGCGCCTCGCCCTCCGCGAGGATTCGCTGTATCCCGGCCTCGATCAGCGCAGTCATGGTCGTCTTGCGCCGGGCGGCTTCTTCCTTCAGCCGTTCCATGGTGGCATCCTCGATGTTGATGGTCGTCTTTCTCATATGGACAACCATATACCATTGCCCGCCGTTCTACAAGTAGCCTCTTCGGGCTACCCTAGTGGGGATGCGGGTGCCCGTGCGAGTGCCCGCCGGGGCCGTGGCTGTGGCCGTGATGCGTGAGGTCGTCGGCGCCGCCCATGTCGGGCGCTCCTTCGCCTTCCCCATCGCCACCGTCCTCCCAGGGCGCGGGACCGTCGGCCACGCCTGCCTCCGCGCGTCCCACCACCGCGAAGTTCCCGATGACCTTCTTCGCCTGGGCATTACAGCTGGGGCAGGGCGCGAGCTGGAGGGCATCGCCCATGGGCATGCGCTTCTCGAAGCGCTCGCCGCACTCAGGACACTGGTATTCGTACAGAGCCATGGCGCGATGGTGGCGAGGGTCGCCCGCTAGGTCAACCCGAGCCGAACGTGCGGTCCCGCTCGTAGGGCCCGGGGCGACGCGCCACCTCGCGGAAGCGGTCGAAATTTCCGTCGTACCGTCGGATGGCGGCCCCCCGCCGTACCCCCTGGTGCACGCAGGCGGAACCGACCGAACAGCTCGGGCAGCAGTAGGGCCGCGCCGCCATCATGTGGGGCTCACCCTCGATGGGCCTCAGGCAGCGCTGACAGCGAGTCGTCTCGACCACGGCAACCTCCGCCCGCATTCTCCGCGTCTGCGCGCGTCGGCGAAAGGGGGCGGCTGGCCCGCGGCCACCGCCTCCGGCATGCTTGACCCATGGTTCGCATCAACCGCGTCTACACCCGCGCCGGAGATGACGGCACGACCGCCCTTGCCGGTGGCCGGCGCGTCCCCAAGGAGAGCCTCCGGATCGAGGCGTACGGCACCGTCGACGAGCTCAACAGCGCCATCGGCATCGCCGTCGCCGCGGGACTCGAGGCCCCCCTTGCCGAACCGTTCGGTGTCATCCAGCAGGTGCTCTTCAACCTCGGCGCGGAGCTGGCCACGCCGCGCGAACCCGGCGAAGAGCCAACCGGCCCCCACGTCGAGAGCCGCCACGTCGACCAGCTCGAGTCCTGGATCGACGACTGGAACGACGACCTGGAGCCCCTCACGAGCTTCGTTCTTCCCGGCGGCGACCCCGCAGCCGCCCACCTCCACCTCGCGCGTACGATCTGCCGCCGCGCCGAGCGCCTCACCTTCGCCCTCAGCCGCGAGGAGCAGGTCGGCCAGTTCGTCTCTCCTTACCTCAACCGCCTCAGCGACCTGCTTTTCGTTGCCTCCAGACTCCAGAACCAGCTCAGCGGCCACGGCGACGTGCTCTGGGACTCGCACAGGTTCTAACAGCTACCGCCGCAACCGTACGATGCTCCCCTCCGCGAACACGCCCCGCGTGCTGATCCCGAGCCGCTCGTAGGCGGCGCGCGGGACGCCGAGGTCCGCGGCGTACAGTTCGCCCACGTGCTTCTGGCAGACCGGCAGCACCTGTCCGGTCTTCGGCAGGTCGAACACGAGCGTCGTTGCCGCCGTCACGGCTGGACTGCTTACTACTCCCGTCTCCGCGTTCACGCCGGTCGGGATGTCCAGAGCCAGGATGGGCCGGCGTGCCGCTGCCGCAATCTGGGTGACGGCCGCGGCGAGGCCCGTCGGCGCCCCTTCGAGCCCGTACCCGACGAGTGCATCGACGACCAGGTCGGCGCGCTGCAGGTGATCCTCGGCGGTGTGCTCGCTCGTGTCGCTGTCGTGCGGCTCGGCAATCCCCGACTCCGCCAGGATGTGCAGGTGCCGCCGCGTCACGAAGCTCATCTGCGACTCCACCTCGCCGAGCAGTGGTTCCGCCTGCACGCCCCAGTTGTCGAGGTGCCGCACGGCTGCCAGCCCCGCCGCCCCCACGTGCCCTCCGCCCGCCAGCACCACCACCCGCTGTCCCTTCGCGCTCCCGCCCAGCATCGCCAGCACCAGCTGTGCCGTCGCCTGCCCCGCGTTCTCAACCGCCTGCAGGATGTCGAAGTGGAACACTTCCTGGGCGGCGCGCTGGATTTCGCGCATCTGCCCAGGCGTGACGGTCGGCGTGTCCTTCAACTTTCGCTGGGGAAAGCCCCCGGGATTGCCTTTCACCGCCATGAGCGCGCCCGATGCTACGCCTGCGGATGCGTGGCGGTCACCCGCGCGGTGATTCCGCCCCGGGCGTGGAAGTCGCCGATGACGGTCGCCCGGCGCGGGGCGATCGCGGCCACCACGTCGTCGAGGATCACGTTCACCACGTCCTCGTAGAAGATGCCCCGCTGCCGGAACGACTGCAGGTAGAACTTGAAGCTGCGCAGCTCGATGCAGCGCGCTTCGGGAACGTAGACCAGCGTGATCGTCCCGAAGTCCGGCTGGCCCGTCATCGGACACACGCTCGTGAACTCCGGCGCGTCGAAACGGATCTCGTAGTCGCGCCCGGGGTGCTGGTTCTCGAACGAGTCGATCGTGCCGTCGGTGGCGAACTCGTTGGCGCCCATCCCGGTCAGCGTGCGACTCGCGGCGCGAGCGCGCAAGCGCTCCGCTAGCGGCCGAATCGGAGCGCAGTCGGGATGGGAACGGGGCTGAAATTCGTGTCGGTGTCGTACACGTCCACACCTTCGAGACGTTTCATCGTGTTCACCACGAGATACGTGAGCGGCGTCGCGATCACTTCGTAGACGGTCTTGATGAGCCACGCCCGCCACACGAACGCCCACAGCGCTTCGCCGTTCGGGATGGTAGTGGTTCCGAAGAACGCGATCGTGAGGAAAACGGCAGAGTCGATTCCTTGCCCGACGATCGTGGAAGTGATGGTGCGCGTCCAGAGGAAGCGGCCTTGCGTCGCCCGCTTCAGCCTCGCCAGCACGTACGAGTTCGCGAACTCCCCCACCAGGAACGCGAGGAAGCTGCCGCCCACGATCCGCCACGTCTGCCCGAGGATCGTCTCGTACGCCTCCTGGTCCGCCCAGAACGGCGCGGACGGAATCTCCTGCGCGACGAAGATGGCCAGCACCACCATGGCGTTCGCGAAGAACCCGGACCAGATCACTCGCCGCGCGACGGAGTAGCCGTACACCTCCGTCAGGATGTCCCCGATGATGTAGGAGACCGGGAAGATGATGATGGCGGCGGGCTGGAAGTAGTCGAACGCGCCGCCCACAAGCCCGGAGATGTCGACTACCTTGATCGCGATGATGTTCGAGACGATCAACGCGCCCGTAAAGATGACGGCCACCGGCATCAGGTAGCGAAAGTGGCGCTCACCCGACTCGGTCATCACGGTCTGGGTCATGGGCCGGGGATTCTAGCAGGGGAGCCCTTCCCGGCTGCTACCATTCACCCATGTCCGCGCCCGGTGAGACCCCCTTCCAGCCCGGCGACGTGGTCATCCACCGCATCCCCCTCGTCGCCGAGAACGGCGAGTACGGCCCCGTCATCGTCGACGTGAAGCCGATGGTCGTCGTGGAAGACACCGCCGAACTCGTCTCGCTCTGGCTGCCGACCGGTACGCCGACCAGGCTCTCGCTACCCATCGTCCGGGACCAGCCAATCCCCTGGCTCGAGGGAGAGTGGGAGTTGGTCGACAGCGTCTGGCATCGCTGGAACGCGCTCTTTCTCATGGTCCCCGGGCAGTGGCGGGCGACGTGGGTCTGGTGGACGCCCGAGTGGGAGTTCCTCGGATGGTACGTCAACCTGCAGGAGCCCATCCGGCGCACGCCCCTCGGCTTCGATGCGCGCGACCTCTGGCTCGATGTCGTCGCCGATGCCGAGCGCCACTGGCGCTGGAAGGACGAGGACCACCTGGAGCGGGTGCTCGACCGCGGGCTCATCTCCAGACCCGTTGCCGAACGCGCTCGCGCCGAGGGCGAAGCCGCCATCGCCGAAATCGAACGCGGCGCCTGGCCCTTCACCGACGACATGCGCGACTGGCGCCCCGACGCCTCCTGGCCCACCCCCACCTACGCACACGTCCCCGAGAACCAGCTCCTCGCCATCCACGACGAGCGCCACTGGACCAACCCCAGGCGTCTCTAGCGCAGAACTCTACGAGCGCGGCAGCCCCAGGCCCCGCGTCGCGATGATGTTGCGGTTCACTTCGCTCGTGCCGCCAGCGACCGTGTAGCTCGGGCCCGCCAGCGCCCAGCGTTCGACACGCCCCTGCAGCGGCACGTACGGGCTGCCCGGTTCGAGCTGCCCCTCCATGCCCAGCACGCGCATGCCTGTCTGGCCCATCTGCCGCTGGAGCTCGGTGCCGAACACCTTCGAGATCGACGCCTCGTAGTTCGGGTTGAGCCCATCGCTCTGCATCTGCGCGACCCGGTAGCAGAGCCAGCGCCCCAGCTCGAAGTCGATCGAGCGCGAGGCCAGCTCGTGCCGGATGTGGTGCGGCGCCGACCCGCCGTCGCGCTCCCGCACGTAGTCGACAAGCGCTTCCAGCGTCGAGCGCGTCATGACGATGCGGTTGATCGAGCTGCGCTCCTGGTCGAGTGTGGCCGCGGCCACGTACCAGCCCCTGTTCTCCTCGCCGATGCGGTTGTCGATGGGGATGCGCACGTCGTCGAAGAAGACCTCGTTGAAGTGGGCCGCATCCATCATGTTCACGAGCGGGCGAACGCTCACCCCCGGCGACTCGATATCGAGGATGAAATAGCTGATGCCGCGGTGCTTGGGGGCGTCCGGGTCCGTGCGCGCCAGCAGGATGCCCCACTTCGCCCCGGTCGCCCAGCTCGTCCAGATCTTCTGGCCATTCAGGACGTACTCGTCGCCATCGCGGATGGCGCTCGACTGCAGCGAGGCGAGGTCCGAGCCCGCGCCCGGCTCGGAGAAGAGCTGGCAGAAACGGGACGTGCCGTCTCGCAGGCCGGGCAGCCAGCGATCCTGCTGCTCCTTCGTGCCCTCGTTCATGAGCGCGGGGCCGGCCAACCAGACGCCCTGGTCGTAGGCCCCGGGAGCGCCCCGCGAGCTCATCTCCTCCATGTAGACGGTCTGCGTGACGAAGTCCGCCCCGCCTCCGCCGTACGCTTTCGGCCAGCCCAGCGTCAGCCAGCCGCGGTCGGCGAGCTGCGCCCGGAACTGCTTCGCGAAGGCTGCCTCTTCCTCGTCCATCTCCTCGCGATCGCTGCGCATGTTCCACATCTCCGCCGGCAGCTCCGCGTCGAGGAACTCGCGTATCTCCGCACGGAAGGCGGCTTGCTCGGGCGAATCGCGAAAGAGCACGGGGACCTAGCCTTCGTTCAGCGCGCGCAACGCTTCGAGCGCGTGCGGCGCATGCGACTCGAAGTCGCGCGGCTCGAGGTAGACGTCCCGCACGATGCCCTCGCTGTCGATCACGAAGGTCGCGCGGTTATGGAACCCGAAGTCCTCGTTGAAGATCTCGTAGTCGCGCCCCGCCCGGTTCTTCGGGAAGTCCGAGACGAGCGGGAACTCCAGCCCGAGCTTCTCCTGGAACTCGCCGACGGCGGCGAAGGAATCGACGCTCACGCCCAGAACCTGGGCGTTGGCCTCCGCGAACGCATCCGTGTGCGTGCGGAAACCGATCATCTCGGACGTTCACCCACCGGTGAAGGCGAGCGGATAGAACGCGAGGACGATGTTCTTCCCGGGGAACGAGTCGAGCGTGACTTCCTCCCGGTCCTTGTTCATCAGCGTGAAGGCCGGAGCCTTGTCGCCGGGTGCTGGTGGCATGTGCTTCTCCTTGTCGCTAGTAGCCCTTGAAGTTCGGCTCGCGCTTCTCCGTGAAGGCGAGGGGGCCCTCTTTCGCGTCCTCGGTGGACTGCGCGAGGGTCATCGCCATCTGGGCGAAGTCGAGGTGTTCGTCGAAGGTCAGGTTGGCGGAGCGGTAGACGAGCTTCTTCGCGAGCTGGATGGCCGTCGCCGGCCCACTCGCGATCTTCCGGGCGAACGCGCGTGTGCGGTCCAGCAGCTCCTCGGGCGCGCAGACCTCGGTCACGTAGCCGATGCGAAGCGCTTCCTGCGCGTCGACCAGCTCGCCGCTCCAGATGAGCTCCAGCGCCTTGGCCGTGCCCACGATGCGGGGCAGCGTCCAGGCGCCGCCGTCGCCGGGGATGAGACCCATGCGCACGTAGCCCATACCGAAGCGCGCCCGCTCGCTGGCGAAGCGGATGTCGGCCATCGAGGCCATGTCCATGCCCGCGCCCACGGCCGCGCCGTTGACGGCCGCGATGTACGGCTTCTCGAGCTGCACCAGCGCCCGGGGGATGTGGTGCACGCTGTTGCGCAGGCTGTGCCGCCGCTCGGCGACGCTCTCCTCCGACTGCAGCACGCCCTCGCCCGCGGTCTCGTGCGCGACGTCCATGCCGCTGCAGAACCCGCGACCGGCACCCGTCAGGATGATGACGCGCACGTCGCGGTCGGCGTCCGAACGCTCGATGGCGTCCCGCCATTCGCTCAGCATCAGGTTGTCGAAGGCGTTGAGCCGCTCGGGACGGTTCAGCGTGATGGTCGCGATGCCGTCCGCGACGTCGTACAGGATGTGCTCGTACTCCACGGCGGCGATTGTAAGGGGCGGTCGCTGTACGTGGCTCGTGAACCGGAAGGCCGTACCCTCGGTGGCGGGGAGGGCAGCCTGCACATGACCACCGCCAGCGACCTCGCACGCCTGCTCGAACCGTGGGGACCAGCGGAGGTCGAAGTCGAGGTGAGTGGCCTCCGGAACCGCGTCTGGCGCGTGCGGCTGCGGGGCGAGACGTGCATCGCCCGCCAGAACGGCCGCGACGCAAGCGCGCTCGACTGGGAGCTCGACCTCCTTCAGGCGCTCGACAGGCACGGCTTCACGGTGCCCCTCCCAATCCCCACCGTTTCCGGCCAGCGCCGCATCGGCGGGCTGGTCGTCTTCACCTTCCTCCAGGGCAGGGAACCGGAAGGTCGCCGTGACTCGCAATTGGTCGGCGACGAACTCCGCCGCCTGCACGACCTGCTGGCAGGGCGGCCCCAACGCCCCGGCTTCTGCACGAGTCACGAGTTGCTGGGAACCGACATCGGTGGCGATGTCGACATGTCACTGCTGACACCCGAGGACGCCGAATTGTGCCGCAACGCCTGGCGCCAACTCCCTCACAGGGCAGCGACAGTCATTCACGGCGACCCTTCCCCCACCAACATCCGCATCGATGGCGACACGGTCGGCCTCCTCGACTGGGACGAGGCCCGCGTCGACACGCCGCTGCTGGACCTCGGCGCCCTGCCCAATGCCGAGTCGGCCGGGCTCACCGACGACGAGTTCGAGCGGGCGCGGCGGGCGTCGGGCGCGTGGGAAGTGGCGGTCTGCTGGCAGCTTGAGGACGACTACGCGCGGCGGCGGCTGCGGGAGCTCCGGGAACTGAGCGGCACCACCTGACGCGACCCTCATCCCTATACGTGCTGCTAGCATATGTGTGGGTTTTCAAGGAACCGCGCCATGCCACAAGAGAGTGGGCCTATCACCACCATTGACTCTGACGCCCTCCCCAGTCCTTGGGAAGCAGTGCTCGACGAACTGCGGCAGTGGCGGAAGCACGGGCACTGGTGGGAACCCGAGTCCATGGACCAGTTGGACGACCTGACTGTTCCCGGTGTCACCGGGCAAGACTGGGAACGCTCCTTGGGCGCACTTGCGAAGGTCATCTTTGGCGGCCTCAAGGTCGAGCCCATACAGGACGCTCTCACGGAGGACGCCATCCCGTTCGAGCCAGCCGAGAATCCCCTCTCCCTTCTGCGGAAGATCGTGGAGAGCCGGGAGGCTGACGGGACGGTGGAGAAGCTTCCCGGGCTCGGCATCGCCCTGACGCTGCGGCCGGAGTCTGAGCAGGGAACGCTCCTCGATGCCGATGCGCTCTGGGAGGAGGCCCGCGCCTTTGAGTCCCCCGCCGCCCACTTCGAAGCAGTCGCCACGCAGGTCGGTCTGGAGATGAGGGCCATCTTCCGCTCCCTCGACCATCGCTACCGCTACCACATGGCCAAGTACGGCTACATCACCCGGTCGCCGGGGGAAGCGCTTGCGAACCCGCTCCCTCGGGACCTCCCCGCGGAACTGTCCCGCTGAGGGCCGCGCTACACTAGCCACGTGGTCGCAACCGCCCTTCCCGACCGGCTCAAGAAGCAGATCGAGGCGCTGCCCGCGAGGCCCGGCGTCTACCTCATGCGCAACCAGAAGGGCGAGGTCATCTACGTCGGCAAGGCCGCGCGCCTGAAGGACCGCGTCCGCTCCTACTTCGGCTCGCCCCGCAGCCTCGAGCCGAAGACCCGCGCCCTCCGTGCCGATATCGAAGACTTCGAGTACATCGTCTGCGCCAACGCGGGCGAGGCCCTGATCCTCGAGGCCACGCTGATCAAGCGGCACCAGCCCTTCTTCAACATCCGCCTGAAGGACGACAAGCGGTACCCCTACCTCAAGATCGATGTGCAGAATCCGTGGCCGCGCGTCTACATCACGCGGCGCATCGAGAAGGACGGCGCCCGCTACTTCGGCCCCTACGCTAGCGCCGGATCCGTGCGCGCCACCCTCGACCTGCTCAAGAAGCTCTTCCCCTACCGCTCCTGCACCAAGGAGATCACGGGGAAGGACCCTCGTCCCTGCCTCGACTACTACATCAAGCGCTGCATCGCCCCCTGCACCGCCTACTGCACGGACGCCGAGTACGCCGAGGTCATCGACCAGATCGTCCTCTTTCTTGAAGGGAAGGCGTCAGACGTGCTCGATCGCCTCGGCGAGCAGATGGAGGGCGCCGCCGAGTCCCTCGACTACGAGCGCGCCGCCATGCTCCGCGACCAGATCCGCGCCATCGAGCGCACCGTCGAGCGCCAGATGCTCTCGACCACGAAGAAGGAGGAGCTCGACGTTTACGGCCTCGCCCGCGAGGGCGACCGCGCCTGCGTGCAGGTGTTCTTCGTGCGCGGAACCCAGATGACCGGCCGCGATCACTTCGTGCTGGAGGGTGTCACCGGCGAGTCCGACGGCGCTGTGCTCGGCAGCCTCCTGCAGCAGTACTACGAGAGCGCGCAGTCCATCCCCAAGCTCGTCGTCGTGCCCATCGAGCCGGAAGGTCGGGCGGACCTGGAGGCGATGCTGACGGAGAAGCGCGGCGCGAACGTCGAGATTCGCGTGGCTCAGCGCGGCGAGAAGCGCCAACTCCTCGAAATGGCCCGCGAGAACGCCGCCGAGGCGCTCGACAACCTCAAGGTGCGCTGGCTCAGCGACCAGACCAAGACCGCCACCGCCCTCGACGAGCTGCGCGAGGAGCTCGCCCTGCGCGAGGTGCCCCACCGCATCGAGTGCTACGACAACTCCAACCTCCAGGGCGCGAGCCCCGTCTCCAGCATGGTCGTCTTCCTCGACGGACAGCCGGCCCCTCGCCAGTACCGCAAGTTCAAGATCAAGACGGTCGAGGGCGCGGACGACTTCGCCACCATGCAGGAGGTTCTGCGCCGCCGCTTCAAGCGCGCGGCGAAACGCATCGAGCAGCAGACCCTCGAAGGCGGCGATGCCGAAGCAAGCGACGACGACAGCTGGGACCTGCCCGACCTCGTCATCGTCGATGGGGGCAAGGGGCAGCTGAGCGCCGCAGTCGAAGTTATGCGCGAGCTCGGCGTGTACGACATCCCCACGGTGGGGCTGGCGAAGCGGCACGAGGAGCTGTTCGCCCCCGACGAGGAGGCGCCCATCATCCTGCCGCGCGGCTCCGAGGCCCTCTACCTCGTCCAGCGCGTCCGCGACGAGGCCCACCGCTTCGCCATCACCTACCACCGCCAGGTCCGCCGCAAGGCCGCCACCGCCAGCGTCCTCGACTCCATTCCGGGGGTCGGGCCGAAGCGAAAGAAGGCGCTCCTGCGAAAATTCGGCTCGCTGAAGGCCGTGCGCGAAGCGGGCGTCGACGAGATCGCGAGCACGGCCGGCTACACCCGCTCGCTCGCGGAGAAGGTCAAGGAGTACGTCTAGGGTGGCTGGGGCGCTGGAAGGAGGCGTCCTCGGCGTGGACGTGGGCGGCACGTTCACCGACTTCGTCGCCATCGAGGAAGCCGGAATCCGCACCTGGAAGCGCCTCTCGACTCCGGCAGCGCCCGAAGAGGCAGTGCTGGAGGGAGCAGGCGACCTGACCGACCAGCGGCTTGCGCACGGCAGCACGGTCGCCACGAACGCCCTCCTCGAGCGTCGCGGTCCCCGCACCGTCCTCGTCACGACCGAGGGTTTCCGCGACCTGCTGGTCATCCGGCGGCAGGAGCGCCCCTCCCTCTACGACCTTGAACCGCGCCGAACGCCCCACGTCGTCGCTCGTGGCGATGTCATCACCGTGCGGGAACGCATCGGCGCCGGCGGCGAGGTGGTGGTTCCCCTCGACGACGGCGAGGTCACGCGAGTGGTCGAGGAGGCGCAGGCGCTGGGTGCAGAAGCGGTTGCGATCTGCCTGCTGTTCGCCTACCTGCGACCCGAACACGAGGCCCGTCTGGCGGCAGCCCTGCGCGAGGCGGGATTCCCCGTGAGCGCATCCCACGAGGTCCTTCCCGAGCACCGCGAGTACGAGCGCGCCAGCACGACCGCCATCAACGCCTTCCTCCAGCCCGCCGCCCGCCGTTACCTGGACGGCATCGACGCGCGTTTCCCGGGACTGCGCGTGATGCACTCCGCCGGCGGCCTCACCGACGCGGCGACCGCCGGCGAGCGTCCCGTCTCGATGGTCACGAGCGGGCCTGCGGGGGGCGTCCTCGGCGCGCTCGCCGTGGCGAAGGCGGCGGGCCACGAGCAGATCATCACGTTCGACATGGGCGGCACCAGCACCGACGTGTCGCTCTGCCCCGGCGAGCCCCGCTACCGCTCCGCCACCGAGGTCGACGGCCTCGCCGTGCATACGCCGATGGTCGACATCGTCACCGTGGGCGCGGGCGGCGGATCGATCGCGCGGCTCGACCCCGGCGGGGCGCTGGCCGTGGGCCCGCAGAGCGCCGGGGCCGATCCCGGTCCGGCCTGTTACGGACGCGGCGAGCTCCCGACCGTCTCCGACGCGAACCTCGTGCTGGGACGCCTCCGGCCCGACGCGCCCCTCGGCGGCAGCGTCATCCCGGACCTCGAACGGGCGCGCGTCGCCCTCGCAACCCTCGGCGACCCCGAGGCGTCGGCCGCCGCGGTCGTCGAGGTCGCGAATGCGACCATGGCGCGGGCACTCCGGCACGTCAGCCTGGAACGCGGGTACGACCCCGCGGGCTTCACGCTTGTGGCCTTCGGCGGCGCCGGTCCTCTCCACGCCTGCGAGCTGGCAGCCGAGCTCGGCATCGGACAGGTGCTCGTGCCCCGCCATGCCGGAGTGCTGTCCGCGGTCGGCATCGCCACCGCCCCGGAAGTCATCGAGCGGGGGCAGGGGCTGCTGGTCACCCTGGGGCCGGAAGCGTCGACGTCGGTGGGCGCAACTGCCGCGGCACTCGAGGCACAGGCGCAGGCAGACCTGCAGGCTGCGGGCGGGACGCTTACCGAACTCACCTGGGCCGCCGACGCGCGCTACCGGGGTCAGGCGCACGAGTTGCGGGTCGCCTTTGACCTGCCCACTCCCGACGCAATCATGGTCGCCTTCCACGCCGCCCACGAGCGCGAGTACGGCTTCTCGACTCCCGAGCGCCCGGTCGAGCTGGTCGCGCTGCGCTGCCGTGCGCAGGGCGCGACCCGGACCCTTCCCAACCTGGCCGCCGACGCCACCGAAGACCCGGGGGAACCCGAGCCCATCGCATTGGCAGGCAGCGTCCGCGCGGTTCGGGCCTTCCGAGCGGCGCTTGGAGTCGGCTCGACGCTCGGAGGGCCTGCCGTCATCACGCAGCCGGACGCAACCACCTTCATTCCAGAGGGCTGGCAGGCGACCGTCGACGCCACCGGCAACCTCCTGGTGACCCCGCGATGACGGAGAATCCCGCCCGGCTCGCCGTCTGGAACGCGCTCCTGGCCTCGGCCGCGGAGGAGATGGGCGTGACGTTGTGGCGAACGGCCCATTCGCCCAACATCCGCGAGCGCCGCGACTTCTCCTGCGCCGTCTTCGATGCGAACGGCGAGATGGTGGCGCAGGCGGCCCACATCCCCGTCCACCTGGGGGCCATGCCCGAGTCGGTCGCCGCGGTCTCCACGCTCGCACCCTGGAGCGAGGGTGACGTGGCCATCGTCAACGACCCATACCTCGGTGGCACCCACCTCCCCGACGTGACGCTGGTGGCGCCCGTCTTCGCCGGCGGCGAGCTCATCGGGTTCGTCGCGAACCGCGCCCACCACGCCGACATCGGAGGCATGTCGGCTGGTTCGATGCCGGTCGCCACGGAGCTTTACCAGGAGGGGGTCATCATCCCGCCGCTCAAACTCCGCGAGGGGGGACGGCTGAACGAGGCGCTCTACGCGTTGATCCTGCGGAACGTACGCACGCCCGCCGAACGTCGCGGGGACTTCGATGCCCAACTCGGAGCGCTCAGCACCGGCGCCGCCCGCCTCGAAGCCCTCGCAGCCCGCTACGGAAACGACGAGCTCGCGCGCTGGATGGCCGCACTCACCGGCTACGCCGAGCGGCTCACGCGGGCCGCCCTCGCCGAGGTTCCCGACGGTGACTACGCGTCCGAAGACGTGATGGAGGGCGCGGCGGGAGCGTTGCTCCCCGTGCGCGCCAGGGTTTCCGTGAGCGGCGACGAGGTCAGGGTCGACTTCACAGGTTCGGCGGACGAACAGGCCGCCTCGATCAACGCCGTGGCCGCGGTCACACGATCGGCCGTGGCCTACTGCGTGCGCTGCCTGCTGCCCCCGGATGCACCCTCGAACGCGGGCGTGTTCCGGCCCATCGAGGTCGTGCTACCGGAGGGCTCGATCGTGAACGCCCGGCCCCAGCGCGCCGTCTCCGCGGGCAACGTCGAGACCTCGCAGCGCGTGACCGATGTCGTCCTCGCCGCCTTCGCGCAGGCGCTCCCGGAACGCATCCCCGCGGCGAGCGCGGGCACGATGAGCAACTTCACCTTCGGCGGCGTGCGGCCCGGTGGCGAGCCCTTCGCGTACTACGAGACCGTTCCGGGCGGGGCCGGCGCGGGGCCCGGCGGAGATGGCGAGAGCGGCGTGCAGACGCACATGACCAACACCGCCAACACGCCCGCTGAATCGATCGAGAACGCCTTCCCCGTGCGCGTACGACGCTTCGAGCTACGGGCCGGGAGCGGGGGGGACGGACGGCACCGGGGCGGTGACGGGGTCGTGCGCGAGATCGAGTTCCTGGTGGAGGCAGACGTCTCCCTCATCGGCGATCGAAGGGCCGTCGGGCCACCGGGGACGCAGGGTGGCAAGGCCGCCGAACATGGCGCGAACACGCTGATCGGCGCGGACGGGGAGCGCGAGCCCCTCGCGGGCCAGCAGCAGCTACGGGTGGACGCCGGCGACCGCGTCGAGGTGCGGACACCGGGCGGGGGAGGCTGGGGTAAGGACGCCCACGACTGACCATCGACGCCTTACTCGCCGATCGCCTATCGTGGACAGTGCCATGCCCGACCGCATCGATCGCGAGATCGAGGAGATCCTGGCCCGCCTCGGAGAGGAGCCTCCAAAGCCGGGGGAGGAGCCGATCTCGCTGGAGAGTCGCAGGCGGAAACGGGGGCAATCCCCCTCGTCCCGCGTCGCCTCGGCGTTCGGTTTCCGGCTGAGCGGTCCGACTCCCGCCTCGATGCTCTTCACCGGCGCTGGCGTGATGGTGGCAGGGCTCATCCTGGCTGCCATCTGGGCCGCGCTGATCTGGCTGGCGTTCATCGGCGTGGTGCTCTTCCTGGCCGCGTTCATCTGGTCGTTCGTGCGACCCAGGCGCGCCCGGGTCGCCTCACCGCCTGCTGCAAAGGGAGCACACTGGCGTGGACGTTACGTCGAGTATGAGCCTGCCCCGCCGGGCGTGCTGGCACGGATCAGGCGTGCGTTTCGCCGTCGCTAAGGGCCGTCTCCCGAACCGCCGATCGTCCATGCTCCGACTGACAGTCCGAATGCTCCTCTGCGCCGGGTTGGCCGCGGTGCTGACGGCGGCCTGCTCCGGTGGCGGTTCCGAGGACGCCTCCCCCACGCCGGCGGCTCCGGAATCGACGGCCACGCCCACGCCCACTGCCGCGGAGGTCGAAGCGACCGAGCCGGCAACTCCATCTGCCGCACCACCCGGGATCGGGGAGCGTCTCGACCACGACATCGACAACGCCCTGCAGCATGTGCGGGTGCTCGCCGTGGGTATCGGCCCGAGGGTGTCCGGCTCCCACGAGGCGCGGGAGACCGTCGCGTACATTGCCGAAGCCTTCCGGAGCTACGGCTACGCGGTCGAGGTGACGGAGTTCAGGTACGAGACGCGGTTCCGGCAGGCGACCGTCACGGTCGGTGAAGAAACGATCGAAGGGATCGCGCTGAACGGCGAGGCCACGGGGGAGCGGTCGGCGGAGGGGCGCGCGGTCGACGGCGGGCTCACGGGCGACGATTCCTTCGGCGGCGCGATCCCCATCGGAAGCCGGAACACATCCCGCCCCCAGGATTCCATGATGTACCTGGCCGCCGCCAGGAACGGTGCGGCGGGGCTCGTGATCGTGAACCACGAACCGTGGCGGCTTGCCGGTTTCCCCATTCCCGCCCGCGACGCCATCCCCGTCGTCCTCGTACCCCACACCGAGGCCGATCGCTTCTCGCGGGCGATCGCGGAGGGAGCCTCCATCAGCCTCGACATCGGTCCCGCACGTCCGGTGGCCATGAACGTCATCGCACGCCCCGCCGAGGGCGCTCGCTGCGACATCCTCGCGGGAGGGCACCACGACACCGTGTCGGCGTCGCCGGGCGCGGTCGACAACGCAAGCGGCGTGGCGATCGTGCTCGAGCTGGCCCGCGCCTTCGCCAGCGATGGGCTCGACGAGGGTCTCTGCTTCGCAACGTTCGGCGCGGAGGAGTCGGGCCTGTTTGGGAGCAGGGCGCTGGCCCGGAACCTGGCCGAGGAGGACGAACTCCCGGCCGTCATGGTCAATTTCGACGTGACCGCGCGCGGAGACGCCATCGAGGTCATCGGCACACGGGCGCTGGTTGACCGGACGGTCGAGATCCTCGGGCAGGAGGGGTTCCCCGCCTACGCGTCCGCCCTGCCGGAGGGCTACGGGAGCGATCACTCGAGCTTCGCCGATGTCGGGGTGCCGGTGCTCTTCTTCTCCGACGGTGACGTCTCGCTGATCCACACGCCCGCCGATGTCGTCGACCTCGTGGAGCCGGATGCCCTGGACCGGATTGGCGATGGCGCCGCCCTCATGCTGGGCGTTCTGCTGGCCGAGATTGCCGGAGGCCCCTAGCGAACCTAGCATGGCCCACGGTGCTCACCCGAACGTTCGCCGTGGCCTGTCTCTTTGCCCTGCTTGTCGTGGGCTGCGGGGACGACGACGATGCGGTCGAGCCGCAGGGGCGTCCGACGCTGAGCGATCCGGCAAGCGTGCCCACCGCCGTTCCCGACGAGGAGCGCAACCCCTTCATCATCGACCCGCCGCACGTGTACGCTCCCGGCGACACGCCGCCCGCCACCGTGGAGCCGGAGCCGCAGTCTTCGCGCACCTACGTCGTCCAGCCAGGGGACAACTGCGGCGCCATCGCCACGCAGCACAACATCACCCTCGCCGAGCTGCTCGAGGCGAACCCACGCATCAACGAGGACTGCACGAACCTCCACGTCGACGAGACGCTGAACATCCCCCCGGCAGACCCGAACGCCGCACCAGAGGAGCAGCAAGTCGAGGACAGCCCGGGCGCGGGACGGACCTACGTCGTGGTGCCGGGCGACACGTGCGTCGCCATCGCGCAGGACCACGACATCCCGGTGCAGACGTTCATGGTGGCGAACGGACTGGACGAGGAGTCCTGCCTCACGCTCCAGGTCGGGCAGGAAGTGACTATTCCGGAGTAGGGGCGCGAAGCTCGGCCAGCACCTCGTCCGTGTGCTCGCCCAGCTTCGGGGCGGGACGGCGCAGCTCCCAGGGGGTGGCGGTCAGCACGTAGGGCGCGCCCGGCATCAGCGCTTCCCCGTCCAGACCCTCGCCCGTAGTGGCGGCGAAGTGGCCGCGATCGTGCAGGTGGGGGTCGTCGACGGCTTCGTCGGGGGAGCGCACGGTGCCCCAGGGGAGGCCGCACGCCTGCGCCCCGCGATACACCTCCTCCGCATCGAGGACCTGGATGAAGCGGGACACCTCCTCGAAGATCTCCTTGGCCTCGGGGGTGCCGCGCGCGGCCATGCGGTTCATGGGGTCGTCGAAGCGCTCCTCGTCGAAGTTCATCCCGAAGTCGCGGGACTGCATCCAGCGTTTCAGCTTCCCCCACGACTCGTTGCTGCGCCCGATGTTGAAGACGAGGACGTGCTTGCCGTCGCGGGCACGGTGGATCCAGGGCTCGGTGCGGATGGTGGCGGCGTGGCGACCGGTCTGGCGGATGATGTTCGTCTTCGTGTAGAGCCAGTGGGGGAGGCCGACCTCGGTGGCGGAGGAGAGGGCCTCGTGCATGGAGCAGTCGATGTACTGCCCCTCGCCGCTGGCGTCACGGCCCACGAGGGCGGTGAGGATGCCCATGGCGGCGAAGTGGGCGGCGGTGTTGTAGGCCTGGTCGCCCTTGCCGTGGATGGGCGGGGCGCCGGGGGCGTCCTCGGGGTCGTAGCCGTTCATGTTCATGGGGCCGCCCGCCGCCAGCGCGACCAGGTCGGAGACGCGGTAGTGCGCCCAGGGGCCGTCCTGGCCGAAGGGGGTGAGGGCGCAGTGGATGAGGCGGGGATTGGCGGCGGCGAGGGTGGCGTAGTCGAGGGCGAGGGCGGCGGCGCGGCCGGGGGGCAGGGCCTCGAGGAAGACATCGGCGCGGGCGAGGAGGGCGCGGGCGGTATCGCGGTCGGATTCGGAGCCGTCGAGGTCGAGGACGGCGGAGCGCTTGTTGGTGTTGTGGTACCAGAAGTTAAGCGAGCGGTTGGGGCCGGGCTCGTCGTTGACGAAGGGGCCGACGCGGCGGGCCTGCGAGCCTTCGGGGGGTTCGAGCTTGACGACATCGGCGCCCATGTCGGCGAGGAGCTTGCCGGCATACTGCCCCAGCTCGTCCGCGATCTCGACGACGCGCAGGCCTTCGAGGGGACCGCTCACATGAACACCCCCGCTTCCGCGAACTCGTCGATCTCCGCTTCGGACAGGTTGAGGGCCTCGGCCAGGACCTCGCGCGTGTGCTCGCCGATGAGGGGGGCGGCGCGCTGCAGTTGGCCGGGAGTAGCACTCAAGCGGGGGGTGACGCCGTCGTGGGGGGTGTCGCCCATCTCGGGGTGGGGGAGGGTCTGCCACCAGCCGCGGGCGGCGAACTGGGGGTCGCTCTCGACGCGGTCCCCGGGCTTCTGGCAGACGGCCGCGCGCACCCCCGAGGCCTGCAGGAGGGCCATCAGGTCGTAGTCGTCGCGCTCGGCGGTCCAGGCGGCGATGTGCTCGTCGAGGGCGTCCTGGTTGGCAAGACGGTCCGCGTTCGACCCGAAGCGCTGGTCGCGGGCCCAGGCGGGTTCGTCCATGGCGCGTACGAGGGCTTCCCACTCCGCGTCGCTCATGACGGCGATGGCGATCCAGCGATCCTCGCCGGCGCAGGGGTAGGTGTTGTGGGGGGCGACGGCGGGCTCCCAGGCGCGATTCCCCGGGGGCAGCCCCTCGCGGCGCCAGCTGCGGCCGTTGACGGTGCGGTCGAGGACGGCGGGGCCGTTGAGGACGGTGGCGGCTTCGACCTGGGACATGTCGATGTGCTGGCCCTCGCCGGTGCGGTTGCGGTGGTGGAGGGCCATGAGGATGGCGATGGCGGCAGAGTAGCCGGCCGTGTGGTCCATGAAGCTGTAGCCCCAGCCGGCGGGGGTGAGGCCGGGGAGGCCGGAGGTGAGGGTGAGGCCGCCGAGGGCCTGGGCGGTGGGTCCCCAGGTGGTGTGCTCGCGGTCGCGGCCGGTGTGCCCGAAGCCCGAGATGGAGCAGTAGATGATGCGTTCGTTGATGTCGCGCATCCGGGGGTAGTCGAGATCCCAGGAGGCGAGGGTTCCGGCGGAGAAGTTCTCGATGACGACATCGGAGACGGCGATGAGGCGCTTCAACAGGTCCATGCCGGAGGGGTGGCGGACGTTGAGGAGGACGCTGCGCTTGTTGCGGTTGACGTAGTTGAAGAAGCCGGAGTTGTTGAGGGTGGGGCTATCGCCGATCAGGGGGCGTCCGAGGCGGATGGGGTCGACGGCCTGCTCGTGCTCGACCTTGATGACATCGGCGCCGAAATCGGCGAGGAAGCGGGTGGCGGTGGGTCCGGCGATGATCCAGGTGAGGTCGATGACACGGATGCCGGAGAGGGGGAGGGGGGGCATGGGAGGGGATGATACGCGGGCGCGTCCGGCCCCGACGGCATCCGGGGCGCTGCGGTCCCACCCGGCCCGTCCGTGCTACGACTCGTCACCGTAGTCCAGACGCAGCGGCAGCCTTTGGCGGGGGAGGGTGGGGTCGGGGCGGAGGAGGGGGAAGGGGTGGGTGGCGCTGGTGGGGGGATGGGTGAGGGGAATCACACTCCCTCCGCATGACCTACCCTCACGTCACACCGCCACGAATCCTTCCACCAGGGCTTCAACAGCATCCGCCTGCAACGCCTTGAGTTGCCTCACCGACACTTGCACGCGATCACGAAGGGTTGCTACACCAGCTTCGGTCCTTAGCTTCCCGTACGCGTCGCCCTCCTCCAACTCCGACGGAATCGGCGCCAAGGCAACTTCGACAACCTTCCGCAAGTATTCGATCGTCAACTCTCTATCTTTCTCATATCGCGCGGTCAATTTCAGGCGCCCCTTAACTGCCCGGCCACCACCGACAATCTCACTTACTACTTCCGAGGCAAGGAAAATGGCGACTGTCGTGAACGCACCGTATCTGAAATAGTCATACAGCTCAGCCTCCGCTTCCGAGGCAGTCTCCTCCTTGACCTTCTGCTTGTAGTAGTCTTTCGTCGCCCCGACAGCCTCACCTAATCGGTACACAGCCAAGAGGTGACGTACGTCTGCTTCATCATTGAAGAGATCGCGGTATAGCCGTTCATTTTCAAAAAGCTCTGGACTATTACGGTGAGCCCGCGTAGGCTGCCCATTGTACGCATCAAGCCATGGCGCAAGCTTTGACAGGTGAACATTCTGCACTAGAATACGGCTACGCGATCTTCTGTACTGGTATGTAATACCGAGCTTGGTTTTGAAGTCTTCTTCGATTCTTGCTTGGACCGGATCAAGGACACGAAGTTCCCAAGGCTTGATAGGATTTTGCGTGTTATTGTACCTGATGATGTTCTCGATTAGCGAAGGGTTGTCAGATGCGATCACACGAATCGGTATCATGGCAGTTTCTAGCTGCTTCTGGTCGACGACCTCCGCCAGACTACCAAGTGTTTGCGCACCGTTAGTGACCGCCAATCCGCTACATTGCAAAGATTCGCTTGTCACCGAAAAAGACCGGTTTATCAAAGTTAGCCCGTTGTTATAAACCCAGAAATTCTGGGGATTGTCCTCAGCGGTCTTTCGGATTTGCTGATTTATGTTGCGGGATGACGATCGCCTTCCCAGGTAATCTCTAATGTTGGCACTCGTGAGCGATTCCCCGTACTGAGCAACCAACCTAACCAAGTCCCTAGCCCGGACTGTGGCTTGGGCACCTCGCCACTGATCGCCCTGAATTTGTTGAGCCTGGCTAACTGTAGGAAGGGAGATGCTATCCGTAACGGTGATGGCAGCATGCCTTGCTTCGTAGAGGCCAACAACGCCCTGCAAGCTCAATTCGGTCGCAGTGCCCCGAATGGGCGACTCGGCGTCTGGTGCCCACTGGGCAAGCCTGATATTGAGCGAGTTCTGGACTGTGCCAAGTTCCGTTCGAACATTTGGCGAGGGACTAGCGTTGTGAAGGTAGTAGAGGGAGACCTCGTAAACCTCCCCTGATGAAAGGGCATCGCGGAGTTCTTCCGCGTGGCTTCGGATGTCTGGTCGCGCTATCTGATCGAGATCTGAGTCGAGTAGCCAAGCTGAAGCAGCATTGAGGTCGGTGGCCTTGTTTACGGGAGGAGTCTTGTCTTCCCAATCAGGGCGTTCGTGGGCTTGGATTACGACGGCACGACCAACCTCTCGGTCAATAAAGAACAGGTCGATCTTCTTGTCGTCTACTCCATCGAGGACGGCATCTCGCGCTAATTGCTCGTAGTCGCCAGTCGACAACAGCAGCCCGGCGGCAAACAGCAGGTAGGCGTGCTCCGGAAATTCTGCGCGCAGGCTGTCAACGGCATCCCGAACCTCGAGAGTCATCTCAGGGGTTGCTGGCACTTTGCCTCCAGAGCCGTGATTCTAGCAGGGGGCCATCACCCCTTAGGTCCTTTCCCATAGTCACCATGTTGAACCAACCGCCTTGGCGCGATGTTGCACGCTCCGCTTCCCACACGGGTTAGGCGCCTAGCGCCCCCATGCCCCAGCCCGTACGATCGCGGCTCCAACTTTGTGTGTGAGGCGTGGATATGTCTGAGACGGCGACTTTGAAGGTGGGCGACGCGGCCCCCGATTTCGAGCTTCCCCAGAACCCGATGGGCGACCCGGGGCCGTTCAAGCTGAGCGACCATCGCGGGTCGACGGTTGTCATCAACTTCGTGCCGGCGGCGTTCTCGCCGGTGTGCAGCAACCAGCTCCCGATGATCGAGGAGCAGCTGGGGAGCCTTGAGGGCGCGGTCACGGTCGCGATCTCGACGGACAACACCTGGACGCTGGCGGCGTGGGCGCAGCAGACGGGGGTGAGCTACCCGGTCCTGAGCGACTTCAACCCGATCGGGGCGACGGCGGAGGCGTACGGCGTGCTGCTGCCGGGGATGAACATGGCGAACCGCGTGGTGGTCGTGGTCGACGGCGAGGGGAAGGTGGCGCACATCGAGACGGCGCCGGCGGTGGTGGAGCTGCCGGACTACGGGCCGGTGCTCGCTTGCGTCGCCGGCTGACGCCGGGCGACGCTGCGCTCGCGGTGAATAGTGGATAGTGACTAGTGGATGGTGGGGTGAGCGCGTGCGCGCGCCGACCCGCTAGCCCACTATTCACCAACCACTATTCACTCATCACCAGCCCTCAGTTCTCGAGGACGAGGACGCTGCGGTTGACCTCGCCGGCCTTGAGGGCGTCGTAGGCTTCGTTGATCTGGCCGAGCTCGTAGCGGCGGGAGATGAGCTCGTCGATCTTGAGGCGTCCCTGGCGGTAGAGCTCCATGAGCCAGGCCATGTCGTAGGTCTGGCGGGTGGAGCCGTAAAAGCTGCCGATCATGCCCTTCTCCTGGAGGAAGGCGGCGCCGGGGATGGTGACCTGCGAATCGAAGGGGAGCATGCCGACGATGACGGCGCGTCCGCCGCGCTTGGCCATCTCGAAGCACTGCTCGGCGGTCTTCACGAGGCCGATGGCCTCGAAGGCGTAATCGACGCCGCCGCGGACGAGTCCCTTGACGGCCTCGACGGGGTCGCCCTCGGAGGCGTCGACGACGTCGGTGGCGCCGAACTCCCTGGCGGCGGCGAGCTTGTTCTCGAGCATGTCGACGGCGATGACGCGGGAGGCGCCGGCGGCGACGGCGCCCTGGATGACGTTGAGGCCGACGCCGCCGCAGCCGACGACGGCGACGGTCTGGCCGGCCTGGACGCGGGCGGTGTTGGTGGCGGCGCCGACGCCGGTCATGACGCTGCACCCGACGAGGGCGGCGGCCTCCATGGGGACGTCGTCGGGGACGTGGACGAGGGCGGTATCGGTGACGAGCTGCTGCTCGGCGAAGGCGGACATGCCGGCGAACTGGGTCACGACCTGACCGTTCATGCTGAGGCGGTCCTGACGGCCGAGGCGGTTGGTGTTGATGCAGATGAAGGGGCGGCCCTGGACGCAGTTGTCGCAGAAGCCGCAGGAGGCGACGAAGGCGACGACGACGCGGTCGCCGACCTGGACGTTGGTGACCTCGTCGCCGATCTGCTCGACGACGCCGGCGGACTCGTGTCCGAGGACGGCAGGGCAGGCCATCGGGTACTTGCCCTCCATGAAGTGGAGGTCGGAGTGGCAGACGCCGGTGGCGCTGGTGCGGATGAGGACCTCGTTGGCGCGAGGCTCGTCGAGCTGGATGTCCTCGATGACGAGGGGCTGGTCGACGCCATACATGACAGCGGCCTTCATGGGGGGGCTCCTTCGACTTCTCAGAATCGCCCCGGGAGCGGGTCCAGGACCGGTGCGTGCGGCCCGGGGACGGGCCGCATTGTTTCGGGCGGGTGGGGCGGGTGTCAACGCCGCGCGGGGGGCGGTTGTGCTAGGCTCAACCGTTGCTCGTCGGAAGGGTGCTGGCGGCAGTGGTTGCGGCCACGTGCGTGGCCGTCGTCGTGCTGGGCTGGGACTGGGGCGAATCGGCTCGCGGGCAGGAGCGCGAGGAGTGCGGGAGGGTGAGCGGGGTCGCGGCGGCGGGGGCGACGTACCGGGCGTCGGTAACGGTGCGTCCGGGGGAGGGGGCGCAGACGGCGGTGCTGACGCTGGAGATCCTCGACGACAACGCTCGCCCCATGGCGGCGGCGGTGCAACCGGCGAACCTGTCCGGGAGCCCCGTGACCCTGACGGCGAGCACGGTCGCGCCGGCGGGGGCGGCGCTGTACATCGCGACGGTGCGGGTGGCGGGGCCGGCGGGGTGCGCGGGGACGAGCCTCGAGGGGCTGGGGGTCGCGCAGGTGGCGGCGCCGCGGCCGGTCACGGTGCGGCCAACGCCAACTCCCGCCCCGACTCCGACCCCCACGCCCACGCCAACGCCAACGCCTCCACCCATCGGGCCGGGTCTGTACAACGGCGGGTTCGAGGAGCGGCGGGAGGGGAGGCCGGTGGGGTGGCGGGGCCAGGGCGGGGGCCTGGGGGTGGTGGCGCTGCCGTTCACGGGGGAGCGGGCGGCCATCCTCAGGTCGACGACCACGTCGACGAAGTGGCTGTACCAGGCGGTCACGGTCGAAGGCGGGGCCTGGTACGAGGCGTCGGCGTGGGGGCAGGTGGTGACGGGCCGGGGCGAGGTGTTCCTGCGGATCGCCTGGTACGCGTCGGGGGACGGGAGCGGGCGGCAGCTGCGCACGGTGACGGGGGAGGGGTCGGGGAGCCGGTCGTGGACGGCGCTGTCGGTGGGGCCGGCACGGGCGCCGGAGGGGGCGCGGTCGGCGGTGTTGCGGTTGATGTTCCAGCCGGGGTCCTCGAGCGGGGCGGTGGCGGTGTTCGACGACGCGTGGTTCGGGGTCGGGGAGGCGCCTACACCAACTCCTACGCCCACGCCGACTCCTACGCCTACGCCAACGCCAACACCGACACCGACACCGACACCGACACCGACACCGACACCGACTCCAACGCCGACACCAACGCCCACGCCCACGCCAACACTGACCCCAACGCCTACTCCCACGCCTGCGCCAACTCGCACGGCTACACCGTCGTCGACGCCAACTCCGACACCGACCCCTGAGCCCAGGGCTGTCGCGACACCGAGCCCGACTCATGGTGGGGAGGGGGAGGAAGCGGGGCCGCTCGCGCTGCGGCTCTCCGAGGTGCTGGCGGACCCGGTCGAGCCGGGGGTGGACCGCGCCTACGAATGGGTCGAGCTGGTGAACACCGCTTCGGTGGCCGTGAGCACGGCGGGGTGGGCGATCGGCGACGCGAGCTCCGTCGATGCGCTGCCGGGAGTGGAGGTGCCGCCGGGCGGGTACGTGGTGGTAGCGGCGGAAGCGGCGGTCCTGCCGGTGAACGTGCTCGTGGTGCGGGCGCCGGACGGGACGATCGGGAACGGCCTGAACAACGCCGGAGACACAGTCCGGTTGCTGTCGCCGGCAGGCGAAGTCGTCGATGCGCTGTCGTTTGGCGAGAATAGGGAGGTGTTCGACCCACCGCCTGCCGCCGCCGGGTCCGGCGCGACGCTCGGCGCCCGCGCCTACGAGGCTGTCGCGGGCGGGGGACGCTGGGGCGTGACGCTGCGGCCATCGCCGGGGAGCGGGAACGTGTTCGCAGTCGCGACAGGGACAGCGACGGCGGCCCCATCGGAGGCGCGGACGCCGGTCGCGGCCGAGGCAGCGCCCACGGCAGCTCCGGGCGCGACGACGGCTGCCGTCCGGGAGGCAGCGCCCGAGGCGCCGCGGACTCCGGTCGCGCTGCCGACGCGGTTCGAGCGGGAGCCGGGCGGCGCCACGCCCTGGATCGTGCTGGGCGCGGCGGCGGGCGCGAGTATCGTGCTGGTGCTGGTCGCCCTGCGGGGAGCCTAGCAGGGGAGGTGGCGTCGTGCCGGTTGAGCGGTTGCAGAAGATCCTGTCGAACGCGGGCGTGGCGTCGAGGCGGTCGGCGGAGTCGATGATCGTGGCGGGACGTGTGGCCGTGAACGGCAAGACGCTCGACACGCTGGGGGCGCGGGCCGATCCGGAGAAGGACGAGATCACGGTCGACGGGACGCCGGTGCTGCGCGAGCGCTACCGGTACGTGGCGCTGCACAAGCCGACCGGGGTGCTCTCGGCGGTGCGCGACGACCGGGGGCGACCGACGGTCACGTCGCTGGTCGATATTCCGGACGCGACGCTCCGACCGGTCGGCAGACTCGACCTGGAGAGCGAGGGGCTGATCCTGCTCACGAACGACGGGACACTCACGGAACTGCTCACGCATCCCCGGCACGAGGTCTCGAAGGAGTACCTGGTGGCGATCGACCAGCCGCTGGGGAAGAAGGGGCGGGAACGGCTGGTGCGGGGGGTGCGGCACGAGGGGGAGCGGCTGAAGGCAGACTCGGTGCAGGTGGTGAGCCCGAGCGGCTCGCCCGATCGTCCCGACGCGCGCTGGCTGCTGATCACGCTGCACGGGGGGCGCAAACGGGAGATCCGGCGGATGCTCTCGGTTGTGGGGAGGCGGGTGGTGACGCTGCGGCGCATCCGCATCGGGCCGCTGGCGCTGGGAACGCTGGCGGAGGGCGAGCACCGCGAGCTGACAGTGGAGGAAGTCGAGGCGCTCTATCGCGCGGCGAAGCAAGCGGAAGGGCGAGAGCGCGGTAGCATGGCGCCGGCGTCGACAGCCGACTCCGAACCACCGATGAAGCCGCAACCGCCCCACCCGATCGCGATCGACGGGCCCGCCGCCTCGGGCAAGAGCACGCTGGCGCGCGCCCTCGTGAAGCGCTTCGGGTACGTGCTGCTGGATACCGGCCTGATGTACCGCGCGATCGCGCTGGCGGCGCAGCGCGCGGGCGTACCGGCCAGCGACGGCGACGCCTGCACGGAACTGGCGGGCAGCGGGGATCTGCGGCTCGCGATCGAGGGCAGCGAGGCGCGCGTCCGGCTGCTCGATGAGGACGTGACCGACCTGCTGCGCGCACCGGAGGTCGAGGGGGCGGTGAGCGACTATGCGGCGATCGTTGGGGTCCGGCGGGAGCTGGTCGCGCAGCAGCGCTTCTTCGCGGCGATGCAGCCGTCGCTGCTGGTGGGGCGCGACATCGGGTCCGTGGTGCTGCCGGACGCGGCGGTAAAGCTCTACCTGCAGGCGTCGGAGGAGGTGCGGGCGCAGCGGCGGGGCGAGCAGGCGGCGGAGTGGGGGGAGCGGCAGAGCGCGAGCGAGGCGGAACGCGACATCACCGGCCGGGACACGACCGACAGCACGCGCGCGGCCAGCCCGCTGGTGGTTCCGGAGGGAGCGATCGTGATCGATACCGGGGAACTCGACGCCGATGCGATGATTGCGGCGGCGATAGCTGCGATAGAGGAGCGAGCGACGTGAAGGCAGTGGGACGCTTCCTGTGGGCGATCTATGTTCCGTGTTTCTACTGGTGGTCGGTGTGGACCTCGTACGGAATCCTGCTCCTGATGGCGCGCTGGCGTGTCGTGGGACGCGGGAACGTCCCGGGCGGGCCGCTGATCCTCGCCTCCAGCCACCTGGGGAACGTCGATCCCATGATGCTCGCGATCGCCCTAGCGCCGCGGCGACGGTACATCCGCTTCATGGCGAAGGAGCAGCTGTTCCGCTACGTCCTCACGCCGTTCGTCATCGGCTGGAACCCGATCCGGCTGTACCGGGGAGCCTCGGACCGGAGGGCGCTGCGAGCGGCGGAGGAGGCGGTGCGGAACGGGGGGCTGCTGGGGATGTTCCCGGAAGGCACGCGCAGCAAGACGGGCAACCTCGGGCCGCTCCAGGGCGGGACGGCCTTGATCGCGCTGCGCACGAACACGGCGATCATCCCCTGCCGGGTCTTCAACACGAACCAGCTCGGGAAGAAAGGGAACCTGTTCCCGCGTCCGACCCTCACCATCCGGTTCGGCAAGCCGTTCGCGGTCCAGCGGGGGGAGGGGCCGCTGGCGAAGCAGGTGGAGGCGCTGACGGAGCGCATCCGCGAGGAGCTGGAGGCGCTGCGGCTCGAACACGAGGCCGACGCAGCGTGAAGACGCCGGAGGGCGGCGTCGTCTCGTCCGTCGTCCACGGTTCCCTGGCTGAAGCGGCGGGCATCGTCCCCGGCGACGCGATCGTCGCGATCGACGGACGGACCCTTCGCGACGCGGTCGACTACCAGTTCTATGCGGCCGAGCCCGAGATCACGGCGCGCTTCCGCAAGGCGGACGGGAGCGAGGACCTCGTCGTGTTCGAGAAGGACCCGGACGAGGACCTCGGGATGGCGTTCGAGCGGGCAACCTGGGACGGCGTGCAGGTCTGCAACAACACCTGCTTCTTCTGCTTCCTGAAGGGGCTGCCGAAAGGGCTTCGCAAGCCGCTCTACCTGAAGGACGACGACTACCGGCTGAGCTTCCTGCACGGGAACTTCGTGACGCTGACGAACCTGACGGAGGACGACTGGACGCGGCTCGAGGAGCAGCGCCTGAGCCCGCTGAACGTGTCCGTTCACGCGACCGAGGTGGAGCTGCGGCGCAGGCTGCTGGGGAACGAGCGCGCGCCGGACGTGGTGGCGCAGCTCGAACGGCTGCGGGAGCTGGGACTACTCACCCACACGCAGATCGTGCTGACGCCGGGAGTGAACGACGGCGAGGCGCTGGAGCGCTCGCTGCGCGACCTGACGGGGCTGTACCCGACCGTGCAGACGGTCTCGGTGGTGCCGGTGGGGGCGAGTCCGCGGCTGGAGGAGTGGTCACGGGACCGGGACGGGATCGAGTTGGTGGCGCCGGAACGCGACTTCGCGCGATCGCTGATCGCGACGATCCGGCGCTTCCAGCGGGCGTGCGAGGAAGCGCACGGCGCGAGCGTGGTGCAGTGCGCGGACGAGTACTACCTGGCGGCGGGCCGGCCCGTGCCCGCCGCCAGCCGCTACGACGGGTTCCCGCAGTACGAGAACGGCATCGGGATGGTGCGGACGCTGCTCGACGACTGGTCGCGGCTACGCCGGCGGTTGCGGTCGGCGCCCGCGAGCGGGCTCGCGGGCAAGCGGGTCGCGATCGCGTGCGGGACGCTGATCGGGCCGACGCTGACGCGGCTGACCGAGGCGTTCGCCGCCGAGACGGGCGTCGCGGCGAGCGTTCACCCCGTGACCAACACGCTCTTCGGGGAACGGGTGAACGTGAGCGGGCTGCTGAGCGGCGGCGATTACGTGCGCACGCTGGCGGGCGTCGAGGCGGACCTGGTGCTGCTGCCGCGCACGAGCCTCGACTATTTCGGCGAGCGCTTTCTCGACAGCATGACGGTGGCGGAGGTGGCGGAGGGGATCGGGGCGCCGATCGCGTTCGCGACATCGATGAGCGAGGCGTTCGAGGCGATCCAGGCGGGTCCGCACGACCCGGAGCCGGCGGCGGCGCCGAACGGGGCGTTCTGGAGCGACACGGCCATCGACGTGCCGGTAGAGGGCGTCTGGGTGCAGGGGGAGTAAGCTGGAGCGATGCCGCGCGTGCGGGTTGAGCCGCTGGGAATCGAAGTGGAGGCGCCGTACGGCGAGACAGTGATGGACGCTGTCTGCGCGCATGGCTACTTCTGGCCGATCGGGTGCGACAAGATCGGGGAGTGCACGAACTGCGCGATGGAGGTCATCTCCGGGGTGGGGCGGCTGAGCACGATGGGGCGCTACGAGCGCGAGAACCTGATCCGGCAGCGGGGGGTGCGCTCGATCGAGGACCCGCGCTTGCGGCTGGCGTGCCAGGCGCACGTCGAGGGGGACGTGGTGGTGGAGAAGCGCGGCGTCCAGCCGATGTAGCGCTCCGAAGGCCGGCCTTCGCCCTTACACCGTGACCAGGGCGGCGGTAGCTTCCGGTTCGGGTACCGGGTCGCCGCTCTCGCGAAGCAGCTCCAGGTGATAGGTCACCGCTTCGCGAATGAGCGCCTCCGTCTCCTCGCGCGTATCCCCGGCGGCAACGCAGCCGGGAAGGTCCGGCACGTAGGCGGAGTAGCCGTTAAGCGCCTTTTCGATGATCGCGGTGTACGTCACGCAGCCCTCTCATCCGCGACCACGATAGCTCACTCTGGAGCATTCGCCCGAAATGCGCGCCGCGCCTAGACTGCGGGCACGTAAAGGGGAGCGGCCAGCATGATCTCCAGCATCCTCCTCGCGGCGGGCATGTCGACCCGCATGGGGCAGCCCAAAGCGCTCCTGGACTGGGGCGGAGAGCCGTTGATCTGCTACCAGATCCGGCAGCTCCAGGAGGCAGGGGTGGACGAGGTGGTGGTGGTGCTCGGGTACCGCGCCGACGACATCCACCGGAAGCTGCACGGCCTCACCTACCGGAGCGTCCTGAACCCGGTCTACCAGCTGGGGCGGGCGGGCTCGCTGCGGGCGGGGGCGAAGGCGGTCAGCCCGGAGGCCTCGGCGATCGTGCTGCTGAACGTCGACCAGCCGCGCCCGGCGGACCTGATCCGGTCCGTCATCGAAGGGCACACGTCCGCGGACAGTGCGACGCGTCCGATACACGGCGACAGGCACGGCCATCCCGTCGTGGTGGCGGGGCGGCTGCGGGGCGAGCTGCTGGCGGCCACCGAGGACGAGCGCGGCCTGCGGGGCGTCATGGAGGCGCACGCCGGCGAGGTCGTTGACGTGCCAAGCGACGAGCGCTGCCTGCTCGACCTGAACACCCCGGACGAATACGAGGCCGCGCTCGCCACGCTCGCCGGCGACTCGTAAGCGACGGTGACCTCCGGGCGCATGTTCGAGCCCGCCTACCGGGCGGTCATCTTCGACCTGGACGAGACGCTGATCGACAGCCGGCCTGCCTGGCGCTACACGCTCGAGGAGACGCTGATGAGCGTCGCCAACCGGCGCATCGATGCGCGCCCGCTGGTCGAGGAGTACCACCGCCGTCCCTGGCGCGACAGCCTCGCGATCGTGCTCGACGACGCGGAGGAGCGGCGGCGGGCGGAGGAGCTGTGCGAGCGCATCGCGGGGCGCAGCGCGATGAAGCGGCTGCTCGTGTTCGAGGGCACGGGGATGGCGCTCGACGACATCCGGGCGGCGCGCATCGAGATCGGGGCTATCTCGCGGCTGCCGCATGCGGTCGCGCTGAAGCAGGCGCAGGCGACAGGCGTCGACCGCTTCCTGACGGTGCTCTCGGCGACGCCGGAGGGGGAGGAATGGGCGGTGGGGGCGCGGGCGTCGGAATGCCTCTCGTACTTCGGGCGGGAGGCGGAGGGGTGCATGTTCGTGGGGGCGGAGGCGCGGGACGTGGAGGCGGCGCGGGGGATGGGGCTGGTGGGGCTGCGGGCGGGGTGGTCGCCACTGGCGGAAGGGGACGGCGGCGGGGAGCTGGGGGCGCCGTCGGAGGCGGCGCAGGTGCTCCTGTGGGGGCTCAAGGCGGTCGGGCTATCGCCTGCGCCGCACGGGGGCTAGGCTTCACTCACCTTCTCAACACAACGGGGTACACGGTGGCGACCAAGATTGGAATCAACGGCTTCGGACGGATCGGCAGGCAGGTCTTCAAGGCGATCAGCGAGCGGCACGGCGACACGCTCGAGGTGGTCGCGATCAACGACCTGGTGGATGTCGAGACGAACGCGAACCTGCTGAAGTACGACAGCAACTACGGTCCCTGGGACCGGGACGTGCGGGCGGCCGACGACGGTATCGCGGTGGACGGGCGGCTGGTGAAGGTCTTCAGCGAGCGCGATCCGGGGCAGATTCCCTGGGGGTCGGCGGGCGTCGAGATCGTGATCGAGTCCACCGGCTTCTTCACCGACGCGACGAAGGCGGCGGCGCACCGGCGGGACAGCGTGAAGAAGGTCGTGATCAGCGCGCCGGCGCGGAACGAGGACCTCACGGTCGTGCTGGGCGTGAACGACGAGCGCTACGACCCCGCGGCGCACCACGTCATCTCGAACGCGAGCTGCACGACGAACGGCCTGGCGCCGGTGGTGAAGGTGCTGGTCGATAACTTCGGGCTGGTGAAGGGCCAGATGACGACGGTCCACAGCTACACGAGCTCGCAGAAGATCCTGGACCAGGCGGGCGGGGGCGACCCGCGCGAGATGCGCTCCGGACCCCTCAACATCGTGCCGACCTCGACGGGGGCGGCGCGCGCGCTGCGCCTCGTGATTCCCGAGGTCGAGGGCAAGCTGGACGGGCTCGCCTATCGGGTGCCCACGCCGACCGTCTCGATCGTCGAGATCGTGGCGCTGACGGAGAAGGAGACCTCGAAGGAAGAGGTCAACGCGATCGTGGCGGAGACGGCGGGCGAGCAGATGAAGGGCATCCTCGGCATCACGGACGACCCGGTCGTGTCGATGGACCTGAAGGGCGACGAGCGCTCGAGCGTGGTCGACGGGCGTTCGACGAACGTGGTCGGCGGGAACCTGGTCAAGGTGGCGGCGTGGTACGACAACGAGTGGGGGTACGCCTGCCGGCTCTCCGACCTGAGCGCGATGCTCGTGGAGCGCGGCCTCTAGTCCTCAAAGCGCAGGGGTACACTCAGAGCCATGTTCGAGGCGCTTACCGACAAGCTACAGGGGGCGTTCCAGCGGTTCGGGAGCCGCGGCACCGTCAACGAGGAGGACCTGGACCGGGTCCTGCGTGACGTGCGGCTGGCGATGCTCGAGGCGGACGTCAATTTCCGCGTGGTGCGGCAGTTCACGTCGAGCGTGCGGGAGCAGGCGCTGGGCGCGGACGTGCTCAAGAGCCTGACGCCCGCGCAGCAGGTCATCGACATCGTCAACCGGGAGCTGACGTCCATCCTGGGCGGGGAGGCGGCCGGGCTGGCGAACGCCCCGCAGCCGCCGTCGGTGATCCTGATGGTGGGGCTGCAGGGGTCGGGGAAGACGACGACGGCGGCGAAGCTCGCGGCGCGGCTGAAAGCGGACGGCAAGCGGCCGCTCCTCGTCGCGTGCGACATCTACCGGCCGGCGGCGGTCGAGCAGCTCGTAACGCTCGCGAAGAGCATCGACGTTCCCTACTACGAGGAGGGGACGAGCGCGAAGCCGGGGGAGATCGCGGAGCGGGGGATGGCGCAGGCGCAACGGACGGCGGTCACCCACGTGCTGGTCGACACGGCGGGGCGGCTGCACGTGGACGAGACGATGATGGCGGAGGTGGCGGACCTCCGGAAGCAGCTCGATCCGGCCGAGGTGCTGTTCGTGGCGGACGCGATGGCGGGGCAGGACGCGGTGACGGCGGCGAAGGAATTCCACGACCAGGTCGAGATCACGGGGGTGGTCCTGACCAAGCTGGACGGGGACGCGAGGGGCGGGGCGGCGCTCAGCATCCGCTCGGTGCTGGGGGTGCCGGTCAAGTTCATCGGGGTGGGAGAGCGCACGGACGCGCTGGAACCGTTCCACCCGGACCGGCTGGCGGGGCGCATCCTGGGGATGGGCGACATGCTCAGCCTGATCGACCGGGCCAAGGAGACGATGGGGGAGGAGGACACGGAGCGCTTCAACGAGAAGATGCGCAAGGGGTCGTTCGACCTGCAGGACTTCGTCGACCAGCTGCGGCAGGTGCGGGAGATGGGGCCGATCGGGCAGCTGGTGCAGATGCTGCCGGGGTTCAACTCGATCAAGTCGCAGCTGAACGTGGACTCGCTGGACGATTCGTATTTCGGGCACGCGGAGGCGATCGTGCTCTCGATGACGCCCTGGGAGCGTCGCCACCCGGACCGCATCGACGGGAAGCGTCGGCGGCGGATCGCGGCGGGGAGCGGGACGGTGCCGGCGGACGTGAACCGTCTGCTGAAGCAGTTCTTCGAGGCGCGCAAGCTGGCGAAGCAGATCAGCACGGGGAAGATGCCGGCGATGCCGGGGCTGGGCTGACGCGGGCGCGTAGCGGGGACGTGGGGTAGCATCGCGAACAGCGAAAAACGAGAGGGATCGGCGAGTGCTGCGTATCCGGCTGCGACGTGTTGGGAAGAAGGGACAGGCGTACTACCGCGTGGTGGTGGCCGATCAGCGCTTTCCGCGCGATGGCAGGTTCCTCGAGTCGCTGGGAGCGTACGACCCGCATGCCACCCCCCCGTCCTCGAACCTGAACGCCGACCGGGCGCGTCACTGGCTCTCGAAGGGGGCGCAGCCCTCGGAGGCGGCGGAGAAGGTGTTGCGCCGGGCGGGCATCCTGAACGGCGCTGCGGTCGCGGACGCTCCCGCGGCGCCGGAGGCCGAAGCGGAAGCGCCGGCCGAGGCCGCGGCAACCGAGGAAGCCGCTGCCGAGACCGCGGCCGAAACCGCGGACGAGACCCCGGCCGGGGAGAGCGAGGCCGCAGCCGAGCCCGCACTTGCCGGTGAAGGCACGGAGAGCTAGCCATGGCCTCGATGATGTCGAACCTGATCGAGTACATCGCCAAGTCGCTGGTCGACGAGCCGGACGAGGTTCGCGTGACCGAGCACGACGACCACGGCCGCATCATCATCCACCTGGACGTGGCCGAGGACGACATCGGCCGCGTGATCGGGCGCGACGGGCGGATCGCGACGGCGATGCGCTCGCTGATCAAGGTGGCGGCCATCCGCGAGGATGTGCGCGTCGGCCTTGAGATCGGGGACTGACCGCGAGCGCGGTGCAGCCTCCCCCTCCCCATCCCGGCGGTCCCACCGAGCCCCGCGAAGGCTTCGTCGCGGTCGGGCGCGTGCTGCGTCCGCACGGGAACACGGGCGAGCTGCGGGTCGCGCCCTTCAACCCGGAGATTCCGAACCTGCAGCCGGACGGGGAGGTGTGGCTGCTCGGGCGGCAGCGCCGCATCGAGCGAGTGCGCTGGGACCGGGGGCGCGTGCTGCTGCGGCTGGAGGGGCTGGGGCGCCGCAGCGACGTCGACGACGCGCGCGGGGCGCTGTTGGAGGTGGCGGAAGAAGACCTGATGCTGGAGGCGGACGCATACCTCGTGTCGGACATCGTGGGGCTGGAGGTGGTGCGGGAGGACGGGAAGCGCCTGGGTGAGGTGAGCGAGGTGCTGAGCACGGGGGCGAACGATGTTTATGTCGTGCAGGGGCCATCCGGGGAGACGCTGGTGCCGGCGATCGCGTCGGTTGTGGAAGCGGTGGATGTCGCGAACGGGGTGCTTCGCATTACAAACGAGCTAGCACTTGGTGACGAATCGTCATAAGAACGTTGAAAGGCATCTTTACGCCCGCTAGACTCGAAGCGTCTTTGAGGCAAGCGGCCGACGGGCGGGGTGTTTCCCGGAAGTTGCGCGCCGATACCCAGTCGAGGGGGAATGGCGATGGCGAAGGCCGAGTCGCTTCAAGTCGTAGGCAGTTGTGTCCACCACTGGATCCTGGACCCACCAAGAGGCGAATTGACCTTCGGCCGCTGCAAGAAGTGCGGCGAAGAGCGCCAGTTCACCGGCGAGACGAGCTACCGCATCGGACGAGGCTCCTCCCGGCGACGCTAGGTTCCCCACCCCTCCTTCCTGCTCCTCCCCTGTGGCCGGTGGTCCGTGATCGGTGGTCGGTGGTTTGTGCGGGCCCGTTCATTTGACGGCCCGAGAGGGCCGTCCCTACGATCGCGGCAGCCCGTGGGGACATAGCTCAGTTGGGAGAGCGCAGCGTTCGCAATGCTGAGGTCGGGGGTTCGACTCCCCCTGTCTCCACCAACCACACATTGATGACGCTCGCGAGCGCCCCGCGCCGCGAGCGAGGAACCGCAGGATTCCGCGGGCGAAGGGCCCGGAGGAGAGAATGATGACGAAGACCGTGCAGGAGCGGCTGGCGGAGCTGAACGAACGGAAGGACGAGGCTCGCGCCGGCGGCGGCGAGCGGCGCGTCGAGGCCCAGCACGGACGGGGCAAGCTGACGGCGCGTGAGCGCATCGAGCTGCTGCTGGACGAGGATTCGTTCGAGGAGATCGACGCGCTGGTGCGGCCGCGGGGGGCGGACCGGGGGCCGGAGGCGGTGGTGACGGGGTGGGGGCGCATCGACGGGCGCCCGGTGTACCTGTTCTCGTACGACTTCACGGTATCGGGCGGCTCGCTGAGCGAGACGGTGGGCGAGAAGATCCTGAAGGTGATGGACCTCGCGCTGATGACGGGGGCGCCCATCATCGGCATCCAGGACTCGGGCGGGGCGCGCATCCAGGACGGGCCCGAGAGCCTGCGCGGCTTCGGCGAGATGTTCGCGATGAACACGCTCGCGAGCGGGGTGGTGCCCCAGATCAGCGTGATCATGGGACCGTGCGCGGGCGGGGCGGTCTACAGCCCGGCGATCACGGACTTCATCTTCATGACCTCGGGGACGGGGCAGATGTACATCACGGGTCCGGACGTGATCCGGAACGTGACGGGCGAGGAGATCGACCACGAGACGCTGGGCGGGGCGAACATCCACGCGACGCGCTCGGGCGTGGCGCACTTCGCCATCGAGGGGGAGGAGGAGACGCTTTCGGAAGTCCGCCGGCTGCTCTCGTACCTGCCCTCGAACAACGCGGAGGACCCACCCTTCATCCCGACCGAGCACCCGACCCACGAGCCTGAGGAGGAGCTCCTGACGATCGTGCCGGACGAGCCGAACCGGCCCTACGACGTGCGCGAGATCATCTACCGGATCGTCGACGACGCCGACTTCTTCGAGGTACACGAGAGCTTCGCGCCGAACGTGGTCGTGGGGTTCGCGCGCATGGGCGGGCAGACGGTCGGCTTCGTGGGGAACCAGCCGATGCACCTGGCGGGCGTGCTCGACATCGAGGCGAGCCGCAAGGCGGCGCGCTTCGTACGCACCTGCGACTGCTTCAACATCCCGATCGTCACGCTGGTGGACATCCCCGGGTACCTGCCGGGGTCGTCGCAGGAGTACGGCGCGATCATCACGCACGGGGCGAAGCTGCTGTTCGCCTACAGCGAGGCGACGGTGCCGAAGATCGCGGTCGTGCTGCGGAAGGCGTACGGGGGAGCGTACCTGGTCATGTCGAGCAAGCACCTGCGGGGGGACATGAACTTCGCCTGGCCGGCGGCGGAGGTGGCGGTGATGGGTCCGGAGCAGGCGGTGGGGATCATCAACCGGCGCGAGATCGCGGAGGCGGACGACCCGGAGGCGAAGCGGGACGAGCTGGCGGAGGACTTCAGCGCGCGCTTCGGGAACCCGTACATCCCGGCGGGACGGGGCTTCGTCGACGACGTGATCGACCCGCGGGAGACGCGGGGCAAGATCATCACGTCGCTGGAGATGCTGCGGAACAAGGCGGACCGCAACCCGCCGAAGAAGCACGGCAACATCCCGCTGTAGGACGGGCCGCAGGAAACAGTCTGGAGCGGCCCTCTCCTACTGGCCGTAAAGGGCGCTTGTGATAGTGTTCACGTAGCCGATCCAGGCGGCAGGGGACTTCGCCGAGCATGGGCCAGGTACGCATCACGGAGACCGCCATTCGCGACGGGCATCAGTCGCTGCTGGCCACGCGGATGCGCACCGAGGACATGCTTCCCGCCCTCGAGCGGATGGACGCGATCGGCTACGGCAGCATCGAGTGCTGGGGCGGCGCGACTTTCGACACGGCCATGCGCTTCCTGCTGGAAGACCCGTGGGAGCGCCTGCGCGAGGTGAAGAGCCGGCTGAAGAACACGCCCACGCAGATGCTGCTGCGCGGCCAGAACGCGGTCGGCTACCGGCACTACGCCGACGACGTCGTGCTCGAGTTTTGCGAGCGGGCCGTCGAGAACGGCATGGACATCTTCCGCATCTTCGATGCGCTCAACGACACCCGGAACCTGGAGACGGCGTTCGAGGGCGTGAAGCGCGCGGGCGGACACGTGCAGGGCACGCTCTGCTACACAACGAGCCCCGTCCACACGGTCGAGAGCTTCGGGTCGCTGGCCGACCGGCTGGTCGAGATGGGCGCCGATTCACTCTGCATCAAGGACATGGCGGGGCTGCTGAGCCCGGTCATGGCCGAGCGTCTGGTGACGCGGATCAAGGGCGACCACCCCGACGTTCCGCTGCAGCTGCACTGCCACGACACATCCGGCTACTCGGAGATGGCGTACCTGCTGGCCGTTCGGGCCGGCGCGGACGCGATCGACACGGCCATCAGCCCGCTCGCGGGGGGCACCTCGCAGCCGGCCACGGAGACGCTCGTGGCGGCGCTGGGCGAGGACGAGGACAACGGCACGGGCATCGCGCTCGACGACCTGGTCGAGACAGCGGACTACTTCGGCGGCGTGCGCAAGAAGTACTGGAAGCACGAGAGCAATCTGCTCGGCGTCGACGCGGGGGTGCTCCGGCACCAGGTGCCGGGCGGCATGATCTCGAACCTCGTGGGTCAGCTGCGGGACCAGGGCCAGGAGGCGAAGCTGGGCGAGGTGCTGGAGGAGAACGCGCGCGTGCGCGCGGACCTCGGCTACCCGCCGCTGGTGACGCCGAGCTCGCAGATCGTGGGCTCGCAGGCGGTCCTGAACGTGCTGACGGGCAAGCGCTACGGCGTCGTGACGAAGGAGACGCGCAACCTCGCGCAGGGCCTCTACGGGGCGACGGCGGAGCCGATCACGAAGGAAGTGCTGGACCTCGTCCTGGGCGACGTTCCGCAGATCGACCACCGTCCGGCGGACGACCTCGAGCCGGAGCTGGAGAGCGCGAAGGAGGAGATCGGCGACCTCGCCGAGACCCCCGAGGACGTGCTCTCGTACGTGATGTTCCCGCAGCCGGCGAAGAAGTTCCTGGAGTGGCGGCGCGAGGGCGGCGGCCCCGAGCGCGAGCTCGTGGCGGCGGTCGTGGGCGCGATGGCGATCAAGGACCGGCCGGCGGCAGGGGCGCGCCCCGCCGCAGCGCCGTCCGCGAACGGCGCGGGCCCGGGGGCCGAGTGGCGCCAGTTCGGGCGCATGAGGCAGATGCGGTAGCGATGGCGACGGTCACGATCGGCGGACGCACCTACGAGGTCGAAGTACGCGGCGACACGGTTGTCGTGGACGGCGAGGAGTTCCCGGTCACGATCGCGCGCGGCGACGCGTACGACACGGTGACGGCGGGCGCGGTGAGCTACCGCGTGGCGCTTCCCTCCGAGGACGCGCGCGAGTCGGGCATGGCGATCGAGGTCGACCACCGGCCGTTCACGCTGGAGTACGAGGGGCGGCTGGGGGGTGGTCCGGCGCGACCGACGCCGAAGGCATCGGGCGCGGCGGCGGGCGGCGGCGCTCCGGCGATCTCGAACGTGCCGGGAGGCGTGGCGGCGCAGCTATCGGGTAAGGTGCTCCGGATCGAGGTACAGGCGGGCGACGCCGTGGAAGCGGGTCAACTGCTGCTCGTCCTCGAAGCGATGAAGATGGAGAACGAGATCAACGCGCCCAAGGCCGGAACCGTGAAAGAGGTGACGGTGAGCGAGGGCGCGCAGGTGTCCGAGGGCGAGACCCTCGTGATCCTGGAGTAGGCAAAGGAGTCGCCGGTGCCGGTCAAGGAGCTGCGGGATCAGCGTCACACGGGCACGGTCGCGGAGATCGCGCAGTCGCGCTTCCCCTACCCGAGCGAGGAGCACCCGGAGCTGGAGACGCTCCTGAACGACCCCGAGCCGTCCATCTCGGTGGGCGAGTGGGAGGGCGAGCCGCTCTACCCGGACATCGTGGTCGTGCGGCGGCCGGGGCAGTGGCTGGAGTTCGTGGCGCAGGTCGAGACAGCGGACACGATCACGGACGAGCAGGCGGAGAAGAAGTGGCTGCCGTTCTCGAAGATGGGCAATCTGCTGCTGTACGTGCCCGCGGGGCAGGTGCAGGCGGCGAAGCGCCTCTGCCGCAAGCACGGCATCAGCTATAAGGGCATCCGCACGTGGCGCTACCGGCCGGTGTGGGGCCTGACGATCGCCGAGGCATAGCGCTCACCCCATGACCGACGCGACCCGCTCCCTGAACGTCTATTTCGACGTGGACCACACGCTGGTCTACACGACGAAGGACATGAGCTCGCTGCGTCCGGGGGCGCACGAGGCGATGGAGCGGCTGAAGGGCGCGGGGCACAGCGTCTACGTTTGGTCGGCGGGCGGGCAGCTCTACAGCGAGCGCACGGTGGAGCGGCACGGCCTGTCGGAGTGGGTCGACGGGTGCTTCGACAAGCACCCGCGCGTCGATCCGAAGCCGGACGTGATCATCGACGACGACTGGTACCTGGTGGAGAAGTACGGGGGGTACTGCGTCTCGCAGTACAAGGAAGTAGACGAGAGCGACCGGGAGCTGCTGGAGATCGTCGAGAAGCTGGCGGAGCGCGGGGACCTGTAGGGCTTCCGGCATGGCGTCATGGCCCGGCGGAGTGTAAATCGTCAAGCATGTCACCGACCGCCCCGAGCCAGTCCTGGACAGCAGTGACAACCGCCTTGACCTGCAGCAGATCAATATGACTGCCTCCTTCAGGGTGGTTCCTCAGGGATGGTTCGTTCTGCTTGTCTACGGGGTACCGGAAGCTGAACGACGACTCATCAAGCCCATGGAACTCACCGATTCGCTGGTCCATGTCAAGGAAAAACGGGGATGGTGGATCGTGCAGTTGCCAAGCATCCTCGATTTCAAGAAACAGCCCCTTCAGCTCACTCCAAAGACCGTATAGGTCATGATTTTGCATCTGAGAGGGGAGACAATAGCCACGCCCTAAGTACCCCCGACACTGAATGATCAAGTGCTTCATTCGAAGCTCAATGCTGTGGCGATAGAGGAACATCACGGGGTAAACCACAGCATCCTGTGCAATCTGCACCGCGTTTTCAACAAGACCGTCGGCACCCTCCTTATAGCAGTGTGCATAGAAACCCCAGTGCATGTCGCCAGTCCAAACGCTCGCTTGGTATGGCCACACTCCAGTCGAGTCGAATATCGATTCCTTCAGGCCCCCAAAGATGTCGCTTCGCTCGGTCACCTGTCTCCTCCTCACGCCAAGGGTCGAAGACGCTATCAAACATTCTGAACACAGGCACCGATGGTGCCTGTAGCCTTTTGGCATGGCGCGCGGGTTGTTCGTGGAGCCGTTCTTCGGCGGGAGCCACCGTGCGTTCGCGGAGGGGCTGGTGGCGAATGGGGGGCACGAGCTCGAGCTGCTGACGCTGCCGGGGCGGGAGTGGCGGCGGCGGATGCGGCTGGGGGCGCAGGTGCTGGCGGGGCAGGCGGCGGAGGCGGAGGGGCCGTTCGACTTCCTGCTGGTGTCGGACATGCTGGACCTGCCGGCGTTCCTGGCGCTGACGCGGCCCCGGTTCGACAGGACGCCGGTGCTGCTGTTCATGCACGAGAACCAGCTGACGTATCCGCGGCTGCGGGGGACGAAGCTGAACTCGTGGTTCGGGCAGATCAACTACCTGTCGGCGCTGGCGGCGGACCGGGTGGCGTTCAACTCGGAGTATCACCGGCAGGACTTCCTGGGGGCGCTGGAGCAGCTCGGCCGTCAGCCGAACAACTGGCTGACGGCCGAGGGGATCGAGGCGATCCGGGGGAAGAGCACGGTGCTGCCGGTCGGGGTCGACCTGGCGTCGCTGGGGGACGGGGCGGAGGCGGCGGGGTCGGGCGGGAGTCCGCTGATCCTGTGGAACCACCGCTGGGAGTTCGACAAGTCGCCGGAAGCGTTCGTGCGGACGGTGTCGACGCTGACGGAGGAGGGGCACGACTTTCGCGTGGCGGTGGCGGGGGAGCGGGGCGACAACCCGAGCGCGGCGATGGAGGAGCTGCCGGAACGGCTGGGGCAGCGGCTCGTGCAGTTCGGGCCGGTGGAGGGCAGGGAGGGGTACGCGCGGCTGCTGTGGGAGGCGGACATCAGCATCAGCAGCACGCGGCACGAGTTCTTCGGCATCTCGACGGTGGAGGCGATGTGGTGCGGGTGCCTGCCGATCGCGCCGCGCCGCTACAACTACCCGGCGCTCGTGCCGGAGGCGTTGCAGGAGCGGTGCCTCTTCGAGAAGGAGGCGGAGCTGCTGGCGCTGACGCGGGCGGCGATCCTGTCGGGGCCGAGCGAGGGGGACCGGGCGGCGGTGCGGGAGTCGGCGGGGCGGTTCGGGTGGGAGCGGGTGGGGCCGTGCTGGGCAGAGGCGCTGAGCGAGCTCAGCGGGGGAGCCTGAGGGCGAGCAGGAAGCCGGGGTCGCCGAAGCCGACGGGGACGAGGAGCGTGTCGCCGGCGACGGCGGGCCAGCCGTTGATGCCGCCTGCGGCCTGGTGGCCCCAGACGATCTCGCCGGTCGCGCGGTCGAGGGCGAGGATGGCGCCGGTGATGACCGAGGTGAAGACGAGGTCGTTCACGACGGTGGCGCCACCGAAGGCATCGCCGGGGAGGTCGGTTTCCCAGAGGATCGCGCCGTTGCTCGCGTCGATGGCGACCATCTGGCTGGGGTGGACGTTGAGGCTGGTGCCCACGCCTTCGGGGACGTCCGGCTTGTACTTCGTGGGGGCGTTCACGACGGCGAGGTAGACGACTCCCTCGGCGATAGCGATGGGGGTCACGACGCCGCCGGCGTTGCCGGGCATGACCTCGATCTCGCCCTCGAACTCGGTGACGTCGTCGTTCTTGTGGATGCCGACGGGCGTGTCCCAGAGGACCGCGCCGCCGGGGTCGAGGCCGAAGACGCGGCCGAGCTTGCCGGTGCTGATGATGACCCGGGCGCCGCCGTCGAGGGTGGCGATGCCGGTGAGGACGGCGTCGCGGTCGAAGATGTCGTGGGGGATGTGCTGGACACCCCAGCGCAGCTCGCCGGTGGCGATGTCGACGGCGAGGATGGAGTCGGTCCAGCGGTTGTCGCCGGGGCGGCTGGAGCCGAGGGGGTAGCCCTCGACTCCGGGGTAGGGGTAGGGGTTGGAGGTGCCCCAGTAGGAGACGCCCGCTTCGACGTCCAGGGCGGGCGGGTACCAGGCGCCGCCACCGCTGTTGACGTCGGGATTCCCCCAGACGTCCTCGGAGAGGATGGTGTTGAAGGACCAGCGGACCTCGCCGGTGGAGGGGTCGAGGGCGTAGAGGGTTCCGCGGGCGCCGGGCTGGGAGAGGGAGCTGGTGGCGGCGAAGACGGTCCCGCCGGCGGCGAGGGGCTGGAAGTTCACGGCGCCGCCGTTGCCGAGGAGGAACGTGCTCCAGAGGCGCTCGCCGTCGATGGCGCGGTAGGCGGCGATCGAGTGGCCGCCCAGGTTCGCGAAGACGCAGCCGCCGCTGACGGCGACGCCGCTCGGGCCGTACACCCACTGCTCGATGTCGAGCATCCAGCGGCGGTTGCCGGACTCGAGGTCGATGGCGTGGACGTTGGTCTGGAGGTCGCCCACGTAAACGACGCCGCCTGAGACGATAGGGGTGGTGGCGACGATGCCGAAGGCGCCGCCGGTGGGGAGCTCGTAGCGCCAGGCCACCTCGAGGTCCTTGACGTTCGCGGAGGTGATGGCCGAGGTGAAGGTGGCGCGGGTGCCGCGGACGTCGTAGTTGGGGTGGGGCCAGTCGGGGGCGGCGGCGAGGGGCGGCTCGGGGCCGGAGCAGGGGGCGGGCGGGCCGGCGCGAGGGGTGGAGGTCGGGGTTGCGGGCGTGGAGGTGGCGGTGTCGGGCACGGGGGTGGCGGCGCGGGGTTCGGGCGTGGGGGCGGGGTCCTCGCCACCGCCGCAGGCCGCGAGGGTCAGGAGGGCGGCAAGGAGCAGGAGCGCGCGCTTCACGGTGGCCGCGAGTGTACCGTCTTGCAGGGAAGGCTCCGGTGGGGAACTTTCGCTACAAAATGATCGAAAAACCCTTGCCTGTGAGGGCCGTGGCTCCTACGATCAGGGCATGGAACCGCACCTGCACGGGACCCGCGAGCGCGTGTTCGATTATGTCGTTGAACACCACGGCGCGCGCGTGGAGGAAGTGGCGGAGGCGCTGGGTGTCAAGCCCGCAGCGATCCGGCGTCACCTCGACCACCTGCGCGCGGACGGACTGATCGAGTCGCGCCCGGTGAAGCAGGCGACGGGCCGTCCCTACCTGAGCTGGTACCCCACGGCCAAGGGCGCCGGCGAAGCGCCGCCCGCGTACGCGGACCTGTTCGCGCGTGTCCTGGGGTGGCTCGGCAAGGAGCACATCGACGAGGCGGTGGCGACGGGCGTCGCGGCCTCGCTCGCCGAGCGGCACCGGGACGAAGTGGCCGGGTCCGAGGACGGCGAGGAACTCGTCGAGCACGTGACGGAGAGCCTTCGTCGCGAGGGCATCCTGGAGACGTGGCGAGCGGAAGAGGACGGCTTCCACCTCGTCAACTCGTGCTGCCCGTATCCGCAGGCGGCGGAGCTCTCGCGGCTGCCGTGCGAGGCCGACCGGCAGGCGATCAGCCTGCTGATCGGCAAGGACGTGGAGCAGATCGAACGTATCGTGGACGGCTCGCCCTGCTGCGAGTACCGCGTGGAACTGAACACCAAACCTGAACACGAGGGCGCCGCCGTGGGCGACGCCGCCGAAGGGACCGCATGACCGAAGCACCGCTTCTCGAAATCGACGCGCTGCGCGCCAACGTGGCGGGCAACGAGATCCTGACCGGGCTCAACCTGACGATCCGGCCGGGCGAGGTCCACGCCATCATGGGGCCGAACGGCTCCGGCAAGAGCACGCTCGCGAACACGCTCATGGGCAACCCCCGCTACGAGGTGACGGGCGGCGAGGTCCGCTTCCTGGGCGAGGCGCTGGACGGGATGGCCCCGGACGAGCGCGCGCGGCGCGGGCTCTTCCTCGCCTTCCAGTACCCGGTGGCCGTACCGGGCGTGACGGTCGTGAACTTCCTGCGGCAGGCCGTGAACGCGGTCCGCGGCGAGGAGGTTCCGGTGCGGGAGTTCCGCCAGGAGCTGTTCCAGAAGATGGAGCTGCTGAAGGTGGACCGCGACTTCGCCCGGCGCTACCTGAACGACGGGTTCAGCGGCGGCGAGAAGAAGCGCGCCGAGATGCTGCAGCTGGCGATGCTGCAGCCGCGCATGGCGGTGCTGGACGAGACGGACTCGGGGCTCGACATCGACGCCCTGCGGACGGTCGCGGACGGCGTGAATGCGCTGATGAACGAGAACATGGGCCTGCTGCTGATCACGCACTACCAGCGGCTGCTCAACTACATCCAGCCACAGTTCGTACACGTGCTGATCGACGGGCGCATCGTGCGCTCGGGCGGTCCCGAGCTCGCGGAAGAGCTCGAGGAGAGCGGGTACGACACCATCGAAGCGGCCGCCTCGACGGCCTGAGGGAGACGAGCCATGACCTCCACACCGGAACAACTGGTCCGCGAGGACGGCTACAAGTGGGGCTTCCACGACGAAGAGGAGGCGCTGTTCAAGGCGAACAAGGGCCTGACGCCGGAGATCGTCTCCATGATTTCGGAGATGAAGGACGAGCCGCAGTGGATGCGGGACTACCGGCTGGACGCGCTTGAGCGCTTCAACGAGATGGAGAATCCGCCCTGGGGCACGGACCTGCTCGAGACGATCGACTTCGACAACATCCATTACTTCGTGCGCGCGACCGATCGGGATGAGCGCTCGTGGGACGACGTGCCCGACTACATCCGGGACACATTCGACAAGCTGGGCATCCCCGAGGCGGAGAAGAAGTTCCTCGCCGGGGTGGGCGCGCAGTACGACTCCGAGGTGGTCTACCACAACATCCGCGAGGACCTGGAGAAGCTGGGCGTGGTCTTCCTGGGGATGGACCAGGCGCTGGCCGAGCACGAGGACATCGTGAGGGAGCACTTCGGGACGGTTATCCCTTCCGGCGATAACAAGTACGCGGCCCTGAACAGCTCCGTCTGGTCGGGGGGGTCGTTCATCTACGTGCCCAAGGGCGTGAAGGTGGACATTCCGCTGCAAGCCTACTTCCGCATCAACACGGAGAACATGGGGCAGTTCGAGCGGACGCTGATCATCGCGGACGAGGGCAGCCAGGTGCATTATGTCGAGGGCTGCACGGCACCGACGTACAGCAGCGATTCGCTGCACAGCGCGGTGGTCGAGATCATCGTGAAGAAGGGCGCACGCGTCCGTTACACGACGATCCAGAACTGGTCGAACAACGTCTTCAACCTCGTGACGAAGCGGGCAGCGGCCTACGAGGACGCGGTGATGGAGTGGGTCGACGGGAACCTGGGCTCGAAGCTCACGATGAAGTTCCCGAGCGTGTTCCTGATGGAGCCGGGGGCGCACGGCGAGATCCTGTCGCTGGCGTTCGCGGGCGAGGGACAGCACCAGGACGCGGGCGGCAAGGTGGTCCACATGGCTCCCGACACGACCTCGACGATCGTGTCGAAGTCGCTGAGCAAGGACGGCGGCCGCACGAGCTACCGCGGTCTGCTGAAGGTCTACGAGGGTTGCGACAACGTGCGTTCGAGCGTGCGCTGCGACGCCCTGCTGCTCGACGAGGAGTCGCGTTCGGACACCTACCCGACGATGGAGGTGGACGCGCCCGACGTGTCGATCGAGCACGAGGCGTATGTCTCGAAGCTGAGCGAGGAGCAGCTCTTCTACCTGCAGAGCCGCGGTCTGAGCGAGGACGACGCCGCCAAGATGATCGTCAACGGCTTCGTGGAGCCGATCGTGAAGGAGCTGCCGATGGAGTACGCCGTCGAGCTCAACCGCCTGATCGAGCTGCAGATGGAAGGCGCCATCGGCTAGGCCGGCACGCGAACAGCGCCGGGCGGGGCGGAGCCGGGAGGTGATCGCCTGCGCACCGCGCGCCAACCTGACAAGTCAAGAGGAGTGCGAACCGCATGACATCAGCCCCGAGCACCCCCGCCTCGTTGCTCACGCCCGAGGCGAGTCGCGCCCTCGGCGAGGCGCTCGGCGACGGCGCGGCCGTCGCGGCCCTGCGCGCGAACGGCGCGGGGACGCTCGACGCGCTGGCCATGCCGTCGCCGGCGCTGGACCGGCCGTGGAAGTACGTCGACCCGGCGGCACTCGACCTGGACGGCTTCGCGCCGCCGGGCGCGGCATCCTCGACCTCAGTCGCGGGACATGCCGCCGAAGGGCTGACGGTCACGAGCTTCGAGGAGGCCGGTGGGGACGCGCTCGAGCGGCTGGGCGAAGCCGTGACGGTCGGCGGCGACCGGCTGACGGCGCTGCACTACGCATTCCTGAGCGGTGGCGTGCTCATCGAGACAAAGGCGAACGCGGAGATCGCGGAGCCGGTGCGGCTGACGCGGGAGTACTCCGAAGCGGGGGCGCTGGCGACGCCGCACACGCTGATCGTGGCGGGTGTGAACAGCCGCCTGACGGTCATCGAGGAGTACCGGTCGGCAGATGAGCCGATCGCCGTCCTGCCGGCGGTCGAGCTGCTGGTCGGACCGGGGGCGGTCGTGAGCTACACGTCGCTGCACCGCTGGGGCGCGCGGACGCGCGTCTTCGCCGAGCAGCGGGCGGTGACGGAGCGGGACTCGGACGTACGCAGCCTGAGCCTCGTGACGAGCGGGCAGCTCGTGAAGAGCCACATCACGTCGTCGCTGGAGGGGCGCGGGTCGAGCAGCGAGATGTACGGCATCGCGGTGGGCGGAGGCCAGGAGCACGTCGACTTCTACACGCTCCAGGACCACGTGGCGGAGGACACGCGCAGCGACCTGCTGTTCAAGTCGGCGCTGGGGGAGCAGTCGCGGGCGGTGTACTACGGGCTCACGAAGGTGGGGCTGGGGGCGCGCCGGGCGGACGCGAACCAGGAGAACCGCAACCTGCTGCTGAGCCGCTCGGCCAAGGCGGACAGCGACCCGGTGCTCGAAATCCTCACGAACGACGTGACGCGGGTCAGCCACGGGGCGACGGCGGGGCCGGTGGACGAGGAGGAGCTGTTCTACATCCAGTCGCGGGGGCTGACGCGGGAAGGGGCGGTGGGGCTGCTGGTGCGGGGCTTCCTGGGCGAACCGCTCGACCGCAGCGCGCTGCGCGAGGGCGTGCGCGACGAGCTGAACGGGCTGGTCGAGGCCAAGCTGACGGCGCTGGGATCGGGCGCATGAGCATCGATACGGCCCGGCTGCGGGAGGACTTCCCCATCCTGAGCCGCGAGGTGAACGGGCGTCCGCTCGTCTACCTCGACAACGCCGCGACGACGCAGAAGCCGCGCGCGGTCATCGACGCGCTCACGCACTACTACGAGACGCAGAACTCGAACATCCACCGGGGCATCCACACACTCGCCGTCGAGGCGACGGACGCGTACGAGGGCGTGCGCGAGAAGGCGGCGCGGCACATCGGCGCGGGGAACGCGGAGGACATCGTCTTCACGCGGAACACGACCGAGTCCATCAACCTCGTGGCGCGGGCCTGGGGCGACGCGAACCTGCGCGAGGGCGACGAGATCGTGCTCACGCTGATGGAGCACCACTCGAACATCGTGCCGTGGCAGCTGCTGGCGGCGCGCACGGGCGCGCAGCTCCGCTACGCCGGCGTCGACGCCGAGGGGCGGCTCGACCTGGACGAAGTGCGCTCGCTTATCGACGAGCGGACGAAGCTCGTGAGCGTCACGCACATGTCGAACGTGCTCGGCACGATCAACCCGATCGCGGAGATCGCGGAGATGGCGCGAGCGGCGGGCGCGCTGCTGCTCGTCGACGGGGCGCAGAGCGCTCCGCATCTGCCCGTCGACGTCGAAGCGCTGGGCTGCGACGTGTTCGCCCTCTCCGCGCACAAGATGCTGGGCCCGACGGGCGTCGGCGTGCTCTGGGCGCGACCCGGACTGCTCGCGGAGATGGAACCATTCCTGGGCGGCGGCGAGATGATCTCGATCGTGAAGCCGGAAGGGTCGACGTGGGCGGAGGGGCCGCACAAGTTCGAGGCGGGCACGCCGAACATCGCCGACGTGATCGCGTTCGGGGCGGCGCTCGACTACCTGCGCGATCTCGGCATGGCGGAGGTGCGCGAGCACGAGAAGCGCATCACGGCCTACGCGATCGAGGCGCTGGAGCGGTCAGGCGGCATTACCGTTCACGGTCCGCACGACGTGGAGGTGCGGGGCGGGGCGGTCAGCTTCGAGGTGGACGGCGTGCATCCGCACGACATCAGCACGATCGTCGATGCGTACGGCGTCGCGATCCGGGCGGGGCACCACTGCGCGCAGCTGCTGATGCGCCACCTGAGCGTTCCGGCGACGAACCGGGCGAGCTTCTACCTCTACAACGAAGAACGAGAAGTCGATGCGCTGGTAGAAGCGCTCGACGAAGCGAAACGGGTGTTTGGACGTGTCGAGAGCCGAACCGCAGTTTGACGAGCTGTACCGCGAGGTGATCCTCGATCACTACCGGCGTCCCCGGAACGCCGGGTCGCTGGCGGCGCCCACGCACCAGGCGGAGGGCGCGAATCCCGTCTGCGGCGACGAGATCGAACTGGACGTCGCGGTCGAGGGAGACGTGATCTGCGAGATGGCGTTCCGCGGGCAGGGCTGCTCGATCAGCCAGTCCAGCGCCTCGATGATGACCGAACGCATCAGCGGCGGGACGATCGGCGAAGCGCGGAAGGTCATGCGGTTGTTCGAGGCGCAGCTCGTGGACGCGGCCGAGCCCGACCCGGAGCTGGGCGATCTCGAGGCCTTGCAGGGTGTGGCACAGTTCCCCGTACGGGTGAAGTGCGCCCTTCTCTGCTGGAAAGTCCTGCGCGAAGCCCTGAGTATTGACGACACCGACCACGCGACGACCCCGCAAGGAGACTGAGATGGCCGACACCGAGACGAAGATCCGACCGACCGACGAGGAGCTGCGCGAGCGCATTCGCGAGGTGAAGGACCCCGAGATCGACATGAGCATCGTCGACCTGGGGCTCGTCTACGAGATCGAGTGGGACGAGGGCACGGTGAACGTGAAGATGACGCTCACGAGCCCGGGCTGCCCGCTGGGGCCGATCATCCGGGGCGCGGTGTACGCGAAGGTGAAGGACCTGCCGGGCGTCGAGGACGTGGACGTCGAGATCGTCTGGAATCCGCCCTGGGACCCGCGCACGATGGCGAGCGAAGACGTCAAGATGGCGCTGGGTATCTGGTAGGGCGCCAACCACCCCTCACTGCCTGAACCCCGGAGGCCCCCCGGCGCGGCTGTAGACTAGGCGTGTCCGATGGCGTGCGAACAGGAGACCGCGAACACCCTGCGGGAGGCGGGCTTCCGCGTGACCCCGCAGCGGCTGCTCGTCGCGTCGGCGCTGCGGCACGCTGGACGCCACCTGAGCGCCGCCGAGATCGCGGACGAGGTCCGCACGGTCTACCCGATGGTGGACCTGAGCACCGTCTACCGGACGGTGGAGATGCTGAAGCGCCTCCAGCTCGCGACGGTGACGGACATGGGCGGCGACGACCTGCTCTTCGAGTGGTCGGCGGGGGAGGCGCACCACCACCTGATCTGCTCGAGCTGCCGGAGGATGCAGGTGCTCGACCACCGCTACCTGGAGCGGCTGGCGGAGGAGGTCGGAAGGGACTTCGGCTTCCAGGCCGACCTCCAGCACTTCGCCATCTTCGGCGTCTGCCAGGACTGCCGGGAGGAGGCGAAGGCGTGAGCGCGGAGCTGCTGAAGGCGCTCCGGGACGTGGTCGGGCGGGAGCACGTGCTGCACAAGCCCGAGGACCTGCTCGTGTACGAGCTCGACGGGACGATCGACCGGTCGCTGCCGGACGCGGTCGTGTTCCCCGGAAACACGGAGGAGGTGCAGCGGGTCGTGCACGCCTGCAACGCCCTCGATATTCCCGTGACGCCGCGCGGGGCGGGGACGGGGCTGAGCGGCGGGGCCGTGCCGACGCGGCAGGGCGTCGTGCTGGCGACGGCGCGCATGCGGCGCATCCTCGATGTCGACCCGGTGGAGCGGACGGCGACGGTCGAGCCGGGCGTTGCCAACATCCGGCTCTCGGAGATCGCCGCGGAGCACGGGCTCTTCTACGCACCGGATCCGAGCAGCCAGAAGGCCTGCACGATCGGCGGGAACGTGGCGGAGAACGCGGGCGGGCCGCACTGCCTCGCGCTCGGGGTCACGACGAACCACGTGATCGGCATGGAGGTCGTGACGGCGAGCGGGGAGGTCGAGTGGCTGGGGAGCCACGGGCCGGAGCCCACCGGCTACGACCTGCGCGGGCTCTTCATCGGGTCGGAGGGGACGCTGGGGATCGCGACGAAAGTGGTGGTGCGGCTTGTGCCCGTGCCGGAGACGGTCGTGACGCTGCTCGCGATCTTCGACGACGTGGAGAGCGCGAGCGAGACGGTCTCGGCGGTGATCGGGGCGGGGCTCGTGCCGGCGGCGCTCGAAATGATGGACCGGGTCACGCTGCAGGCGGCGGAGGCGGGGCTGCGCTGCGGCTATCCGCCGGACGCGGGGGCGGTGCTGCTGATCGAGCTGGACGGGATTGAGGAGGTGGTGCGGGGGCAGGTGACGCAGGCGCGGGCGGCCTGCAATGAGCACGGCGCGACCGAGATCCGCACGGCCACCGAACCGGCGGAGCGGGAGCTGCTGTGGAAGGGGCGGAAGGGCGCGATCGGAGCGCTGGGGCGGATCGCGCCGAACTACTACCTGCTCGACGGGGTGGTGCCGCGCTCGAAGCTGGTCCAGACGATGGGGGACGTGGCGCGCATCGGGGAGGGGTACGGATTCCCCGTGGCGAACGTGTTCCATGCGGGGGACGGCAACCTGCACCCCTGTCTCCTGTTCGACGAGCGCGAGGAGGGGGCGACGGCGCGGGTGCTGGAGGCGGGGGCGGAGATCATGCAGGTCTGCGTGGACGCGGGTGGAGCGCTGACGGGGGAGCACGGGGTGGGCTTCGAGAAGAACCGCTTCATGGCCTGGCTCTACAGCGAGACCGACCTGGAGAACATGCGGCGGGTGCGGGGGGTCTTCGGGAACGAGGGCGCGTTCAACCCGTGCAAGGTGCTGCCGGAAGGCACCGGCTGCGGCGAGATGGCGCACCAGAAGGGGGCGCTGGCGGCCGCCGGTCCGGACGCCTATGTCTGAGGCGGCGGCGCCTGCGCCGCCGCTCGTGGCGGGACGCGCGCCGGATGCGGTGGTCGCGCCCGCGAGCCTGGACGAGCTGCGGGAGCTGGTGGCGGAGCGCGACGGACGCACGCTCGTGCAGGTGGGGGGAGGGACGCAGCTTGCGCTGGGAGGCGCGCCGCGGGAGCCGTTCACGCTGGTCGATGTGCGGGGGGCGCTGGCGGGGGAGGTCGAGCACGAGCCCGCCGACCTGACGGCGGTCGCGCCGGCGGGGGTCACGCTTGGGGAGCTGGACGCACAGCTCGCGGGGGCAGGGCAGCGGCTGCCGCTCGATCCACCGCACGCGGAGCGGGCGACGCTCGGGGGGTTGCTGGCAGTGGGGACAGGGGGTCCGCTGCGCACAAGGCACGGGCTTCCGCGGGACTTCGTGCTGGGGATGACGGTCCTGCGCGCGGACGGGGAACTGGTGAAGGCGGGCGGGCGCGTCGTGAAGAACGTGACCGGATACGACCTGATGCGGCTCTGGTGCGGGTCGCTGGGCACGATCGGGATCGTGACGTCGGTGGCGGTGCGGGTGCTGCCACGCGTGGAGACGATCGACCTGCGCTTCGAGGTGGGGTCGCTGGCGGAGGGGCAGGCGCTGGCGGAACGGTTCCTGCGGGCGGACCTGCGGCCGGAGCTGCTCGACCTGACGAGGGGGGACGGTGGGTGGTCGGGGGTCGTGAGGCTGACCGAGGGGACCGTGCCCAAGGCGGAGGGCATTGCCAAGGCAGACCTGGCGCCGTCCGGCGACGGCGACTACCTGGCGGTAAGGGACCTCGGATTCGGGGAAGGCGACGCGCTCACGCTGCGCGCCTCGTGCCCGACGAGCGCGATCGCGTCGACTACGACTGCGCTCGAAGCGCTGGGGCCGTCACGGATGCTTGTGCGGCCACTCGCGCGGGAGGTGCGGGCGACCTGGGAGGAGGGGGCGCTGCCGGACGGGGATGCCATCGGGGGCGCGGTGGGGAGGCTGCGGGCGGGGCTGGCGGAGAGCGGCGGCGCGCTCGTCGCGGAGCGCATCCCGGACGAGCTGCGGGGGGCGCTCGATCCGTGGGGACGGCCGGCGAACTTCGGGCGGATGGCGGCGGTGAAGGCGGCATTCGACCCGGACGGGCGGCTGAACGCGGGCCGGTACGTGGGCGGCCTCTGAGATGACGGGCTGGCCGCTCGCCGAGGATGCTCCGGATACGGCGGACCTGGCGAAGTGCGTCCACTGCGGGCTCTGCGTGAACGCGTGCCCGACCTACGCGATCACGGGGCTGGAGGCGGAGTCACCGCGGGGGCGCATTCACCTGGCGCGGGCGGTGGCGGAGGACCGCATCCCGTTGACGGAGGCGGTGCAGGGCCACTGGGAGCTGTGCCTGCAGTGCCGGGCCTGCGAGGCCGTCTGCCCGAGCGGCGTCCCGTACGGACGGATCATGGAGCGGGCGCGGGCGCAGCTCGACGCGGCGCCGCCGTCGAGGGGCTGGGAGCGGCGGCTGCGTCGCTTCGCCCTGCGGAACGTGGTGGCGAGGCCGCAAGTGCTCGCGGCGATGCTGGCGCCGGTGCGCTGGTTCGCGCGTTCGCCCCTGCGGGGGCTCGTGCGGGCATCGGGGGTGCTGCGGCTGGCGGGGCCGCTGGGGCGGCTGGAAGCGCAGCTCGGGCGTCCGGGGAGGCCGTTCCGGGCGCGGGACGCCGCAGGAACGGGCGATGTCGCGCTGTTCACCGGGTGCGTCATGGGGGAGCTGTTCGGGGACGTGCATCGCGCGAGCGTGCGCGTGCTGGAGCGGAGCGGGGCGGACGTGTTCGCGCCGCGGGGGCAGGCGTGCTGCGGGGCGCTCAGCGCGCACGACGGCGACCTCGAGCAGGCGCGGCGGCTGGCGCGGGCGAACATCGCCGCGTTCGAGGCGTCGGGCGCGGAGACGATCGTCGTGAACTCGGCGGGGTGCGGCGCGGCAATGAAGGAGTACGGCGAGCTGCTGGCGGAAGACGCCGCCTTCGCCCGGCGCGCGGAGGCGGTGGCGGCGAAGGTGGTCGACTTCAGCGAGTACCTGGCGGGGCGCGACCTGCCGGCGGGGCGGCTGGGGGCGCGGGTGGCGTACCAGGACGCCTGCCACCTCGCGCACGCGCAGGGGATCAGCGCGGAGCCACGGGCGTTGCTGGAAGCGGTCGAGGGGTGCGAGCTGGTCGAGACGGAGGGGGCGGACATGTGCTGCGGGGCGGCGGGCATCTACAGCCTCATCCAGCCGGCGATGTCGGGGGAGCTGCGGGCGCGGAAGGCGGCGCAGTTCCGGGAGCACCGGCCGGACGTGATCGTGACCGCGAATCCGGGGTGCCAGATGCAGTACGAGGCGGCGGTGCGGGAGGCGGGGATCGAGGCGCGGGTCCTGCACGTGGCGGAGGCGCTGGACGAGGCGGGGGGTAGTGACTAGTGGATAGTGAGTAGTGGGTGGTGGCTCGCTTTGCTCGCGGTGGTCGGTGGTCGGTGGTCGGTGAGGGCTAGCCGAGGGCCGGGCGCGGGCCAATAGCCCACTACGCACCAATCACCAGTCACTATCCACTATTCACTACCGCCCACTGCTACCCTGTTGCGACGCCCGAGCGCTGAGCGCTCGGGCCGATCGGCGTTGGAGCGCGAGTGTGACGAGTCAGCTGGAGGGCGTGCGGACGGCGGTCGAGGGGCGCCTCGGCGGGTTGGCGCGTGCGCGCGAGCGGGTCGCGCTGGGCGCGCCGGAGGCGGCGAAGCCCGTGACGATGGCGGCGATGGCGGCGGGGCGAGCGGGGCCGACGCTCGTCCTGGCGCCGAGCCCCGGGCGGGCGTCGCTGCTGGCAGAGGAGCTGGCGCTCTACGCAGGGGAGTTGCCAGTGGTGCGGCTTCCTGCGGGCGAGCGGCTTCCGTACGAGCTGGCCGAGGACGACCCGGCAGCAATCGCCGAGCGCGACCGGGCGCTGCGCCAGCTACGGGCGGGGGAGCCGGCGATCGTCGTGGCGTCGTGGGCGGCGGTGGCGGAGTTCCGGGCGGGGCCGGAAGTGGAGGCGGCGGGGACGGAGGTACGAGTCGGGGGGACGCTCGCGCCGGAAACGCTCCAGCGTCGGCTGGAGGAGGCGGGGTACCGCTTCGAGGCGCTGGCGGAGGAGCCGGGGACGGCGGCGCGGCGGGGCGGCATCCTCGACGTGTTCCCGGCGGGGGCGGAGGAGCCGCTGCGGATCGAGTTCTTCGGGGACGAGGTCGAGAGCATCCGGCGGATCGACCTGGAGACGCAGCGGAGCATCGAGCGCGTGCAATCGGTGGTGCTGCCGCCGCTGGCGAGCCACACGCCCGAGGCGCAAGCGCGCGCCCGCGAGGTGCGGGACGCGATCAGCGTCGGGGGGGAAGCGGCGGAGGCGATCGCACAGGAGCTGGAGCTGCTGGCGGGGGGCGAGCGCAGCCGCTTCCCCGGGTACTTCGAGCCGCTCCTGAACCGCGCGACTGCGTTCGACTACCTCGAACCGGACACGCTGGTGATCGTCGACGAGCGGGAGGAGGGCGTGGACGCGCTCGACCTGCACGTTCGCCACCAGGAGGAGGCGCGGGGGGCGCTCGAACGGCGGGGGGAGATCCCAGAGGGGTTGCCGACGCTCGGGCTCGAACCGGAGGCGGTGGGGCGGCTACTGGACGCGCACGAGGCGCGCGTCGAGCTGGGGCGGTTCGGGGCGGAGGAGCTGGGGGCGGAGCGGCTGCCGTTCGCGACGCCGCCTTCGTTCGGGGGGCGGATCCGGGAGGTGGTGCGGCAGGCGACCGAGTGGGCGGAGGAGGGACGGGCGGTGGTGCTGGCCTCGCAGCAGGCGCTGCGGCTGGCCGACCTGATGGAGGAGGCGGGGCTGACCCCGCGGTTGACGCGCGAGCTCGACACGACGCCGGAGCCGGGGGTGGTCGCGATCGTGCCGGCGACGGCGTCCGGGGGGTTCCTGCTGGAGGAGACGTTCGCGCTGATCAGCGACGAGGAGGTGTTCGGGCTGCGGCGGACGCGGCGTCCGCAAAGGCGGCGGCGGGGGATCACGCCGAACATCCTGACGACGCTCCAGCCGGGCGACTCGGTTGTGCACATCGACCACGGGATCGCACGGTTCGCGGGGCTCACGCGGCGGACCACGGAGGGCGTCGAGCGGGAGTACCTGGAGCTGGAGTACGCGGATGGTGACCGGCTCTTCGTTCCGACCGACCAGCTTGACGCGGTCAGCGCCTACGTCGGGCCGAGCGACCGGCCGCCGTCACTGACGCGGCTGGGTTCGCAGGAATGGGCGCACACGAAGCGTCGCGTGCGGCGGGCGGTGGCGGAGATCGCGCAGGAGCTGCTCGACCTGTACGCGCGGCGGGCGGTGGCGGTGGGGGACGCGTGCGCGGAGGACGGGCCCTGGCAGATCGAGATGGAGGGGGCGTTCCCGTTCGTGGAGACGCCGGACCAGCTGCAGGCGATCACGGACGTGAAGGCGGACATGGAGTCGACGAAGCCAATGGACCGGCTGATCGCGGGGGACGTGGGGTACGGGAAGACGGAGGTGGCGGTGCGGGCGGCGTTCAAGACGGTGATGGCGGGGCGGCAGGTGGCCGTGCTCGTGCCGACGACAGTGCTCGCGGAGCAGCACGGGCAGACGTTCCGGGAGCGGATGAGCGGCTTCCCGGTCGAGGTCGCGGTGCTGTCGCGTTTCCGCGGGACGGGGGAGCAGCACGACATCGTCGACGGCATCAAGGGGGGTGCCATCGACATCGCGATCGGCACGCACCGGCTGCTGCAGCGGGACGTCGCGTTCAAGGACCTGGGGCTGGTGGTCATCGACGAGGAGCAGCGGTTCGGGGTCGCGCACAAGGAGCGCTTCCGGCAGATGCGGGCGGAGGTCGACACGCTGACGATGTCGGCGACGCCGATCCCGCGGACGCTGCAGATGTCGCTGGCGGGGATCCGGGACACGTCGATGGTGGCGACGCCGCCGGAGGAGCGGCTGCCGATCCGGACGTACGTGACGGGGTGGGACGACGAGATCGTGCGCGAGGCGATCCAGCGGGAGATGGAGCGGGGCGGGCAGGTCTACTTCGTGCACAACCGCGTGCACAACATCGAACGCATCGCGATGCGGCTGCGGGAGCTCGTGCCGGAGGCGGCGATCGCGATCGGGCACGGGCAGATGCCGGAGGACCGGCTCGAACGCGTGATGGTCGAGTTCGGAGCGGGCGAGTACGACGTGCTGCTCTGCACGACGATCATCGAGAGCGGGCTCGACCTGCCGAACGTGAACACGATCATCATCAACAACGCGAACCAGTTCGGGTTGGCGCAGCTCTACCAGCTTCGGGGTCGGGTGGGACGCTCGGCGAACCGCGCGTTCGCGTACTTCCTCTACGATCGCAACCGGGCGATCTCGGAGGCGGCGCAGAAGCGGCTGGCGGCGATCTTCGAGGCGGCGGAGCTGGGGTCGGGGTTCCAGATCGCGCTGCGGGACCTCGAGATTCGCGGGGCGGGGAACCTGCTGGGGGCGGAGCAGAGCGGGCACATCGCGGCGGTGGGGTTCGACCTGTTCTCGAAGCTGGTGGGGGAGGCGGTGGAGTCGCTGCGGGGCGGGCTGGAGGGCGGCGACTCGGCGCCCTCGCTGGCGCCGGCGCCACGGGTCGACCTGCCGGTGAGCGCGTCGATCCCGGAGCATTATGTCGATGACATGGAGACGCGGCTCGCCATCTACGAGCGCATCGCGAAGATCGAGTCGCCGCGGGGCGTGGCTGACATGGAGGAGGAGCTGCGCGACCGCTTCGGCGAGCCGCCGCCGCTCGTGCAGAACCTGCTGGGCGTGGCGCTGCTGAAGGCGGTGGGGCGGCAGGCGGGGGTCGAGCGCATCTCGACGAGCCCGGAGAGCTTCCACCTGCGGCTGCGCGGTGGAACGACGCATCGGCACCAGCGGGCGGTGGCGGCGCTGGACGTCCCGGGGACGCGGGTCGGGCCGGAGCAGGTGCGCATCCCGAGGGAGCAGGCGGGCACGGAGTGGATGCCGCTGCTCGCGCGGGTGTTGCGCGCGCTGGCCGACGCCGCCTGACTGGACGGCGCGGGGTCGGGGTCCATACTGAGGGCGTGGACGGCTCGAACCTCTTCACGATGCTCTCCGCCTACCGGCCGGGCGCCGGCACCTCCCCCTTCGAGGACTACTGCACGAACGGCCTCGCCTACCTTCTGGCGACCCGCCGCGAGGCGCTCGTCGCGCTGTTCGCGGACGCAGCGGGGGCGGCGGGCAGCGCTGTCACCGACGTGACGGTCCAGCCCGGGGCGGGGGCGGCAGTCGCCGACCTCGGCATCACGTTCGCGGACGGGCGGGAGGCGCTCGTCGAGATCGAGATGGCTCCGGGGGAGCCCGCCGAGCGGCCGAGCGCCGAGGGCGCGCGGCTTACGGTTGGGTTCGACGGCACGAGTGCGGGCGCGGTCACCTGGGACGCCATCGCGGAGGCGGTCGCGGACGACGCGGACGGGCTCGCGCGCGAGTTCGGCGAGTTCGTGCGTCGCGACGTGCTCGGGCTGGGGGAGGTGGGGCTCGACGACGCGCTCCACACGAACCGGCTCTACGCGCTCGGCGGGGCGGCGCTCCGCGAGCGCTTCGGCGCGGGCGTCCGCTACGAGAACAGCTCGTCGACGCCGGTGCAGGGACGCTTCCGCTACCTCGGCACGACGTTCGCGCCCGACGGCGGCGACCTGCGCTACTGGATCGGTCTGGTGAACGAGTCGCTCCCGCTGAGCGAGCACTACCACCTGATGCTGGCCAGCAAGACCTCGCCGCTGGTCGAACCCGCCGGCCAGCCTCGCGCGACGGGCAACTGGCGCTGGGAGCACTGGTCGGGGATGGGACGGGTGGTGCGGCCCGTGGGGCTGGCGGAGTACGGGGCGTTGCTGGGGCGGATGGGGGCCTGAGCCCCCGTTCCTACGCCTTGACCGGTTCGACCTCGGCGAGCTCGGCCATGAGCTCCATGGCCTCGGGCTGGGTGGCGTTGACGGTGATGCCGGTGATGGGGTCGTCGGCCCAGAGCTTGTAGCGCTCGCGGATGCGCTCGACGGGGCCGATGAGGGCGGTCTCGTCGAGGAACTCGTCGGGGACGGCGGCGGCGGCCTCTTCCTTGCGTCCGGCGAGGAAGAGCTCCTGGATGCGCGCGGCTGCGTCGGCGTAGCCGCGGCGGACCATGTTGTCGTTATGGAAGTTCTTGGTGCGGTGGCCCATGCCGCCGATGTAGAGGGCGGTGCCGGGCTTCATGGCGTCGAGGGCGCCCTGGACGTCGTCGGTGATGCGGACGGTGGCGCCGACCTGGATCTCGATGTCCTTGAGGCTCTTGCCGCCGCCAGCGCGACGGAAGCCTTCCTCAAGCCAGGGCATGAAGTGGTCGAGCTTCTTGCCGGGAACGTAGCCGAGGGGGAGCCAGCCGTCGGCGATCTCGGCGGTGAGGCGGGTGTTGGCGGGGGTGCCGGTGCCGAGCCAGATGGGGACGTTGTTCATGTGGAGGATGGAGCGGAGGGGCTTGCCCAGACCGCTGGACCCCTCGCCGGAGTAGGGGAGGGAGATCTCGCTGCCCTCGTGCATGACGGGGCGCTCGCGCTCGAAGATCTTGCGCATGATCTGGACGTAGTCGCGGATGCGGTAGTAGGGCTTGCCCCAGGGCTCGCCGTACCAGCCCTCGACGATCTGGGGGCCGGAGACGCCGATGCCGGCGATGAAGCGGTTACCGCCGGCCATGGCGTCGACCGTGGCGACGGACATGGCGCAGTTGGCGGCGGTGCGGGCGGCAAGCTGCATGATGCCGGTGCCGAGGCGGATGCGGTCGGTGACGGCGGCGAGGTAGGCGAGGGGGGTGACGGCGTCGGAGCCGTAGGCCTCGGCGGTCCAGACGGAGTCGTAGCCGAGGCGTTCGGCCATCTGCACCTTCTCGACGGGCAGGTTCATCTGGGGGCCGGAGTAGCCGATGCTGATGCCAAGCTTCATGGTGTGCTCCCGGGAGCGTCGTTGGCGCTCCGCTGCGGGGGATTCTACGGGGAGTCTCCGCCAGTAGACCGGCGGGCCTTCGATCGGTCAGACTGCGCGGGTTCTTTCGAGGGAGGCAACCGATGGCCGAGCCGATTACGCGGGAGAGCCTGTTCGAGGCGCTCCTCCAGCAGTGGCAGACGACGGAGGACGCGATCGCGGCGGTCGGGGAGCACTTCGACAAGCCGGCACACGGCGGCTGGACGGTGGGCGACATCTTCCGGCACCTGACGGCGATCAGCCACGGCGAGTCGGCGGCAGTGCGGACGATGCTGGCGACGGAGGAGTACGTCATCACGGGCGACGAGGTGAACGAGGCGGAAGTCGAGAAATTCCGCTCGCTCGACTACAAGATGCTGCGGATCGAGCTGAACACGGCGCACGGGGTCGTCTGGATGTACGTGCAGCGGTTCAGCGACGAGGACCTCGCGCAAACGTACAAGCTGATGGGGAATGAGTGGACCCTGGGGCAGGTGCTGGGCGTTGTCGCGCGGCACGAGGCGGACCACGTGGCGGTGGCGTTGGAAGCGGCAGGGGTGCCGGAGTCGGCGGTCGTGCCCGTCGAGACGGCGCATCGCTGGGCGTAGCGAGACAGGTCCGAAGGAGGCAGACATGGCAGAGGCGATGACGCGGGAGACGCTGTTCCGGGAAGCCTGCGGGGTGTGGCAACGGACGGAGGACGCGATCGCGGCGCTGGGGGAGCACTTCGAGGCGCCCTGCAGCGGCGACTGGACGGTCGGGGACGCGTTCCGGCACCTGACGGCGGCGAGCCACATCATGTCGGGGCGCATCCGGGCGCTGCTGGCGACGGGCGAGCTGCCGTTCCCGGGCGACTCGGGAAACGCGGAGGGCGTCGAGAAGTTCCGGTCGCTGGACTACAAGATGCTCCGGATCGAGCTGAACACGGCGCACGGGGTGGTCTGGATGTACATCCAGCGGTTCAGCGACGAGGACCTGGCGCAGCCGTTCACGATCTTCGACGAGGAGCACACGCTGGGCGAGGTGATCCAGCAGCGCGTGCGGCACGAGACGTGGCACGTGAACGAGGCGCTGGAAGCGCTGGGGCTGGAGGAGTCGGTGATCGTGCCGGTGGAGACGGCGCATCGCTGGGCCTGAACGAGTGGAGCGCCGCCCGACACTCATGGCGCTCGACTGCTGCGCGCTCGCGATGCGCGGCTGAGGATTGAGTAGCGGGAGGGCGCGTTAAGACCGCTGCTCGCCGCCGTCGGCTACGCTCAGGGCCCGTTCTTCAGGATCCTGCTAGACCGGCCCGGCGGGATGGGACACAATGCGGGTCGCACTTTCCTGAGGGCACGGAGGCAGACAATGGCAGCTGACGCAGCGGTTACCCGAGAGGCGTTGTTCCAGTCCATGTGCGAGACGTGGCAGAGGACCGAGGACGCGATCGGCGCGCTCGGCGATCACTTCGACAAGGCCGCGTACGACGGTTGGTCGGTGGGCGACGTCATTCGCCACATCACGGCGCTCAGCCACGACACGTCGGCGCACGTTCGCGCGATGCTGGCGACCGGCGAGTTTCCCGCCGACGAGAGCGGCAACCAGGCCGGCGTCGACAAGTTCGCCTCGCTCGACTACAAGATGCTGCGGATCGAGCTGAACACGGCCCACGGGGTGATCTGGATGTACGTCCAGCGGTTCAGCGACGAGGACCTCGCGCAGGAGTTTTCGCTGGGCGGGAACAGCTTCTCGCTGGGCACGGTCCTGAGCCTTCTGACGCAGCACGAGCACCAGCACGTGACCGAGGCGCTCGAGGCGGCGGGTCTCGACGACTCGGCGGTGGTCGAGCTGGAGACCGCGCACCGCTGGGCCTAGCGCACTTCTTCTTCCCTGCGTGATTCGAACGGAGACGCCTCTCGGGGGCGTCTCCTGCTGTCTGTGCGCCACCCGCGGACCTGACCGGCAGGGCGCGGACGTGGCAAGATGCGGGCGGCCCGCGCCGGCGGGTGGAGGCCGCGCATGAAGTTCGGAATCTCGGTGGGCTCGGTGGTGACGAAGCCCTGGGACAAGATGAGCGAGTCGCGCGTCTTCCACGAAGCGGTCGAGATCGTGGAGCTGGCGGACCAGCTCGGGTTCGACAGCGCCTGGTCGGTGGAGCACCACTTCCTCGAGGAGTACTCGCACATGTCGGCGCCGGACATGTTCTTCGCGTACTGCGCGGCGCGGACGAAGCAGATCCGCTTCGGGCACGGCATCTACCTGATGCTGCCGAACATCAACCACCCGGCGCGCGTGGCGGAACGGATCGCAACGCTCGACATCCTCAGCAACGGGCGCGTGGAGCTGGGGACGGGGCGGAGCGCGACGTGGACGGAGCTGGGGGGGTTCCTGGTGGAGCCGGACGACACGAAGGAGATGTGGGAGGAGTCGACGCGCTCGGTGGTGAAGATGTGGACGAGCGACGAATTCTCGATCAGGGGGCGCCACTTCTCGATGCCGCCTCGGAACGTGCTGCCGAAGCCGGTGCAGGAGCCGCATCCGCCGATCTGGGTGGCGGTGCAGAGCCCGGAGACGGCCGTGCTGGCGGGGGAGAAGGGGATCGGGATGCTGGGCGTGACGCTGGGCGGCATCCCCAGGTACGCGGACCTGATCGCAGACTACCGGCGGGCGAGCCGCGAGGCGGAGCCGATCGGCGTGACGGTGAACAACAAGGTGCGGGCGCAGGGAGGCCTCTTCTGCCACCCGGACTCGGACTTCGCGCAGAAAATGGCGGGCAGGGCGGAGGAGCAGCTGGCGGGACCGCTGAGCTCGTACCTGATGACGATGGGCTCGACCTACCCGAGCCCGGCCTACCACGCGCACTCGCTGGGCTCGGGGGCGGCGTTCCGGCCGCCGCTGGGGGCGGACCAGGTGGGGAAGCTCGTGGGGAACCCCGATGAGGTGGCGAAGGCGGTGGAGGACTGGCAGAAGCTGGGGGTGGACGCGCTCAACATCGGCATCACGGGGCGCTGGTCGACGCACGAGCAGAACCTGGAGTCGATGCGGCTGTTCGCGAAGGAAGTGATGCCCGCGTTCCTGGACGAGCCCGTGGCCAGCGGGGCGTCGACATGACGACCACGGCCTCGGCCGCGTACCGGACGGTCTCGGCGGAGGAGGCGGCCTCGGCGGTCCAGGACGGGGACGTCCTCTACTGCTCGCTGACCTCGCTGGACTACGTGCTGGACGCGATCGCGGCGCGGCGCGACCTGAAGGACGTGCGCGTGCGGCTCACGACGCCGGGGCAGGACCCAGGCTGGCTCGCGCCCGAGGCGGGGGACGAGCGCTTCACGGTCGATTTCCAGATCTTCATCGGGGACTTCGCGCGGTACGCGACGGACTCGAAGGTCGCGTCGTACATCCCGAACCTGTTCTCGACGGAGATGAAGCAGATCGAGCGGCCCGACGACTGCCTCTTCCCGGACGTGTTCCTCACGCGGGTGAGCCGGCCGAACGAGAAGGGGTACGTGAACTTCGGGCCGATGATGTTCAACAAGCGCGGCTACGTGCAGAACTGCCGCACGGTGATCGCGGAGATCGACGACACCTTCCCGGTGTTCCACGGGGACTGCACGGTGCACGTCTCCGAGATCGATTACCTGGTCGAGGGCGAGTTCGGGCCGAGCACGGAGGAGATCCGGGCGAAGGTGGAAGCGGTCGAGGACGAGCGGAAGCGTGACGGGCTGCTGGACCTGATGGACTCGGTGCCGGACCGCTGGCTGCGGGGGATGCTGCGACGGAGCTTCTGGTTCTTCGAGAAGCTGGACCCGGCGGCGGTGGCCCCGCTGCTGGGGAAGGGCCCGGAGCCGGACGCGGAGTCGAAGGCGATTGCGGCGAACGTGGCGGAGGTGGTGTCGGACGGGGCGAACCTGCAGATCGGGGTGGGGGAACCGAGCAGCTCACTCGTGCGGGGCGGGGCCTTCGACGAGAAGGAGGGGCTGGGGCTGCACTCGGAGATGATCATCCCGGGGTGGACAAAGCTCATCCGCGAGGGGCAGATGGACGACCTGAACAAGGCGTTCCGGCCGGGGGTGGCGGTGGCGGCGGGGTGGGCCGGCTGCACGCCGCAGGACCTCGACTTCATCGCGGAGAACCCGCGCTGCGAGCTGCACCCCTCGGACTTCGTGCTGGACCCGAAGGTGATGGCGGCGAACGACCGCGTTCACGCCATCAACAGCGCCATCAACGTCGACTTCCAGGGGCAGATCAACGCGGAGACGGTGCACGGGCCGCGCATGATCAACGGGACCGGCGGCCAGCCGGACAGCCACTATGCGGCGATGTACTCGAAGGGCGGGCGCGCGATCACGGTCATGAAGTCGACGGCGCTGGGCGGGGCGGTGTCGCGGGTGGTGCCGATGCACGAGCCGGGCACGGTCGTGACGATCCCGCGCTCGCTGGCGGACACGATCGTGACGGAGTACGGGGTGGCGCAGCTCTTCGGGAAGAGCACGCGGGAGCGGGCGGCGGAGCTGATCTCGGTGGCGCACCCGGACTTCCGCCCGGAGCTGCAGCGGGAAGCGGAGCAGCTCTTCGGGCTGCGCCCGTGAGCGAAGCGGCCCGCATCGTCGTCGACTACTCGAGCGCGCTCGGGGCGGAGTCGCTCGCGAACGTCGAGGTGGTTGCGCCGGACGCGGGAAAGCAGCGCTTCGGCGATCCGGCGCCCCGGGCGACGTACACGGCGGCCTTCCGCGAGGCGCTCCGGCACGGGCCGGAGCCGGTGCTGTGCCTGGTCGGGCCGTACGGGTACTCGCCCGCATTCACGGCAGCGGCGGGCGGGCGGAACGACCTCGCTCGGGAGGAGATCGACCCGGACCGGGTACACGTGCTCAACGTGGGACGCAGCTTCCTCGGGCTGGGAGCGCTCACGGCGAGCCTGGCGGACGGCGGCTTGCCCCCGGAGGAGGCGATGGCCTGGCTCGACGACGCGGGCGTCGCGACGGGGATGTGGGTGGTGGCGGAGTCGGAACGGTTGGAGACAGCGCCCGGGGAGGCGTTCATCGAAGCGCCGGACGGCATCCCGGAGGAGCCGTACGCGCTGCTGCGCGTGCGGCTGGCGTCGCGGGTGCTGGGCGGTTTCGAGTCGGTTGAGGAGGCCGCGGAGTACGCGCTGGCATCGGTCTCGGCGGCGGGCGGAGTGGGGCTGGTGGCGAACGCGCCGGAGGGGCTCGATGCCTGGAAGCGGGCAACGCCCGCGCCCGTAGAATGGCGCGCGTGCGAGCTCCCGACCTTCCTGGCGACCCACTTCGGCGAGGCGCTCACGTTCGCGATCGCGCCGCGGGCGACGGCGTGACGGCGCAGCGGGGGCGGCGTGCCTGACTTCGGGACGCGCACGCTCGCGTCGATCCCCGACCTGCTTGCGATCGCGCCGGGGGAGGGCGAGGGGGAGGACGGCTGGGAGCTGTCGGACACGCGCGTCATCAGCCTCACGTTCGAGCTCTCCAAGACACAGATGCTGGACCTGCTGCCGGAAGGGTTGATCCGGCCGGTCCCGCCCTACGCGAAAGTCATCATCGTGGACGCGCCGGACTCGCCGGCGGGGCCGTACCGGGAGGCGGGGCTCTACCTGGGGGCGCGGGACCGCGTCCAGATACGGAACGTGCTGCTCGACGCGATCGTGCAGGGCGACGAACAACTCGCGAGCAGCCGAAGGTGCTTCGGCGGGTCGCGGCGGGCGGGAACGATCGACCTCGACGTGAGTGACAACGGCATCGACGCCGTCATCGCGGCGGAGGAAGGCGAGCTGTGCCGCATCCGCATGGGCGACCTGCGGCGCTGCGACGCGACCATGCTCAAGTTCGACGCGCTGCTCGTCCCGGGGGAGGAGGACGCCGCGCCGGCGCTGCTGCGCTACGGCGTGCGCATCCCGCTTCCCGAGGTGGAGGGCACGCTCTCGCGGGACTGGGAGGCGACGATGCCGCGCGGCGCGGGCGTCTGGCGGCAGCTACGCCCCGCGTTCAACGTGACGGCGTTCGCGACGTTCGGGGACGCGCGGCTGGAGTTCCCGCGCGTCCCGAGGGCGCGGGCGGCGCGCTAGTCCTCCTGCGCCGCGGCGATCTCGGCGGCGCGAGGGGTGTCGGGCTGGACGACGAGCTCAGCGGCGCCGGCCTTCGAGTCGTCCTTGATGAGCTCGATGACCTTGTCGGAGATCTCCTCCGGCTGGAGCATGGTCGTGGCCGCTATCGCCGGGGCGAGCCAGGCAGCGGGGGTCTCGCCGTCGCCGGTCTTGCCGATGATGGGGGTATCGACCATGCCGGGGAGGACGGCGTTGACGCGGATGTTCTCGGTCTCGGCGAGCATGGCGCAGGCCTCGGTGAAGTTGACGACGGCGGCCTTGGTGGCGGCGTACATGGGGTCGAAGGGCATGGGGCCGAGGGCGGCGACCGAAGCGGTGTTGACGACGGCGCCGCCACCGCGCTTGCGCAGGGCGCGGACGGCCGCGCCGGTGCCCATCATGACGCCGGCGGCGTTGACGCTGACGACGAGGTGAATCTTGTCCAGGCCGACCTCGGGCCAGCCGGGGGCGTCGCCGGTCATGATGCCGGCGTTGTTGTGGACGATGTCGATGCCGCCGTAGGCAGCCTCGACGGCGGCGAAGAGCGACTGGATGCCGGAGGGCGTCGAGACGTCGCCGTGGAAGAAGCAGGCCTCGCCGCCCTCGGCGGCGATGACGCGCACGGTCTCCTCGCCGCCGGCGCGGTCGATATCGGCGACGGCGACGCTGGCGCCTTCAGCGGCAAGCGCCTTCGCCGTTGCGCGTCCGATTCCAGATGAAGCGCCGGTGACGAGCGCGACCTTTCCCGAGATCTCCATGGTGGCCTCCTGGTAGGTGGTGGGTGTCGGCGGATTCTAGCGACCGCGCGGGTTGTGCGGCGGGGTCAGACGGCGGGCAACTCATCGGGGACGCCCAACTCGCCGAGGACCTCGTGGAACCAGCCGATGACCTCGGGGTGGTAGGGGATGCCCAGCTCGGCGCGCTCCTCCTCCTTCTCGGAGGCGTTCAGCCCGGCGTAGTAGACGCGCTCCTGGCCGGGTGCGGTCTTGCTCTCGCGGAGGGTGCGCAGGTAGTGGTCCATGTCGTCCTTGAACTGGTCGAGGTCGGTGAAGGCGTCGATGCGGTAGGCGAGGAAGTGGTGGCCGTTGCCGATGCGCGTGGCGAAGCCGGGACCGGTGCCGGACAGGACGCCGCTGAGGACGTCGACGACGATGGCGAGGCTGTAGCCCTTGTGCGAGCCGATTTCGCGGGTGCCGCCGACGGGCAACATCATGAACTCATCGGGGACGGGGCGCTCCTCCATGATGGGGGTGCCGTCGGCTTCGGCGATCCAGCCCGGGAGGACGCTCGCGCCGAGGCGGCGGGCGAGGCGGATCTTGTTGCCCGCGACGGAGCTCATGGAAGCGTCGAAGACGAAGGGCGCCTCCTCGCGGGCGGGGACGGCCACGCCGATCGGGTTCAGACCGATGAGGGCCTCGGCGCCGAAGGTGGGGGCAACCTGCTTGCCGCCGACGGTCGTGGCGATGCCGATCATGTCGTGGGGGACGGCGCGGTGGGCGTGGAAGGCGGCGGCGCCGAAGTGGCGGCTGTTCATGACGGCGACGGAGCCGATGCCGCACTTGCGCGCCTTCTCGATGGCGAGGTCCATGGCCTGGGGGCCGACCGTGAGGCCGAGTCCCTCGTCGCTGTCGATGGTGGCGGTGGCCTCGGCCTCGCGGACGATGCGCCACTTCGGGGCGGGGTTGATGGCGCCACCGCGGATGCCGGCGACGTACACGCGCATCATGTTGCTGACGCCGTGGGTGTCGATGCCGCGGCGGTCGGCGTAGAGGAGCGTCTCGGCGCAGCGTTCGGCGTCGTCGGGGGGCGAACCGAGCGCCTCGAAGATGCTCCTGACGGTCGCCTTCATGAGAGGGGGCGGCACGCGGACGGCGATATCGTCGGGGACGTGGAAACGATCGAGCATGGGAGGCGCATCATAGCGAGCGGCAGGCGGGGTAGCATGTGCCGCACGCGCCACTTCGCGCGGACGGGCCGTGGTGGAGATCGAGGGTGAGCACCGCTTCGAGGCGGCGAAGGACGCGCTCTGGGGGGCACTGTTCGACCCGGCGGCGCTGCGGGCGGCGCTGCCAGCCTTCGAGTCGCTGGAGCGGATCGACGAGGACACGTACGAGCTGGTCGCGTTCGTGGAGGTGCGGGGGTTCTGGGGGCGGTTCCGGGGGCTGGCGCGGGTGAGCCACATCGTCGAGGGGCAGTCGTATCACCTGCGGCTCTCGGGGGCGGCGGCGGAGGGGACGGCGATGGCGCAGGGGACGATCACGCTGCACGAGGACGAGGAAGGCGTGCTCTTCCGATACCGGGGCGACCTGACGGTTCACGGGGCGCTGACGCGGCTGGGCGGGCGGTTCATCGGCGGTTCGATCCGCATCCTCATCCGGGACTTCCTGCAGGGGCTCGCGCGCAACCTGGCGGATGAGCCCGCCGGCGAGCAGGCGGAGTAGCGGCGGCAGGGATGCGGCTGGAGCACAAGTACATCGTCGCGCTCATCAGCGTGTTCGGGATGTTCATGAACCTCCTCGATCTGACGATCGTGAACGTCGCCGTGCCCGTGCTGGCCTCGGAGATGGACGCCTCGGCGCGGGAGGTGCAGTGGGTGGTGACGGGCTACCTGCTGGCGGTGGCGGTGGCGATCCCGGTAAGCGGCTGGGCGGGGGATCGCTTCGGGACGAAGATCATGTTCGTCCTCGCGCTGGCGTTCTTCACGGTCGGGTCGGCGCTGTGCGCGGTGGCGTGGAACATCGAGAGCCTGATCCTGTTCCGGATCCTGCAGGGGCTGGGCGGCGGCCTCCTGATGCCGGTCTCGCAGACGATGGTGTTCCGCGCCTTCCCCCAGCAGGAACGGGCAAAGGCAGCGGGCATCCTGGTGGTGCCGACGACGTTTGCGCCGGCAAGCGGTCCCCTTATCGGGGGCATCATCCTCGACTACCTGTCGTGGCCGTGGATCTTCCTCGTGAACATCCCCGTGGGGGTGGTCGCCATCCTGCTGGCGGTCGCGTTCCTGCGGGAGCAGCGCGAGGACGCGCCGGGCCGGATCGACATTCCCGGGCTGATGCTGGCGTCGGGCGGGCTGGCGGTCTTCCTGTACGGGCTGGCGGAAGCAGGCGAGCGCGGGTTCGGCGACCCGGTGGTCCTCGGGTTCGGGGGCGCGGGGCTCGCGCTGCTGGCGATCTTCGTGCTGGTGGAGCTGCGGACCGAAGAGCCGCTCATCGACGTGCGGCTCTTCCTGGACCGGATGTTCGCGCTGGCGAATATCACGCAGAGCGTGGCCTTCATGGGATTCGCGGCGACGCTCTTCCTGTTACCGCTCATCCTGCAGCTCGAGCGGGGGCTGAGCCCGTTCGAATCGGGTCTGGCGACCTTCCCGCAGGCGATCGGGGTGATGGTGATGGCGCCGGTGATGGCGCGGATCTACCCGATCGTGGGACCGCGACGGCTGGTGGCGGTCGGCCTGCTGGCGGCGAGCGCCACGACGGTGCCGCTCATCCTGATGGACCTGCAGACGGACCTCTGGTGGGTCCGGGGGACGATGTTCGCGCGGGGGGTGGGCTTCAGCATGATGCTGGTGCCGCTGCAGACGGCGGCCTTCGCGGGGATCAGCATGGCCGATACTGGTCGCGCAACCGCGCTCTTCAACGCGACACGGCAGGTAGCGCAGAGCTTCGGCGTGGCGATCATCGCGACGGTGCTCACGAGCCGGCTGGCGCACCACGGCGCGGCGCTCGGCCCCATGGACAACGTGGCCGACTCGGTGAGCGCCTTCGCGGACGGCTTCGTGGTGACGGCGATCTTCATCGCCGCCGGAATCCTGGCCGCGCTGCTCATCCGCGACCGGGAAGCGGCGGCGACGCTGCGGGCGCGGCTCGATCCGAGGCCGGGTTAGTCGACGACTTGCCCTAGCCGACGCCGACAGAGCTCTCGACGCTACCCGCCCTGTTGGGCAATGCGGCGCGCCATCCACTCCACATAGGCCTTACGCGTCAGCCCCCGCCTGTTGGCCTCACTGTCGATCCAGGCGACAACGCCCTCGTCGAGGGACAGGTTGGCTCGGACGGCCCTCCCCGAGAGCTGAAGCAGGGGGATCGAGACCAGCGTCAGCCCCGGCGGCGTCTCAACGTTCTCGAGGGCGCTGGGAGAGACGAGCGCCTGGCCGTCTCGCTCGGCTTCGAGGGCATAATCGCGGAGCGCCTCCTCGGCGTTGGCGATGACCTCATCAAGGGAGGAGCCCATCGCGACGATACCGGGGAGGTCGGGGAAGGTGGCGCCGTAGGCGCCCCGTTCGCCGTCGATGAGAGCGGGGTAACGAGCGGTCATGAGGCACCTCCCTGGTCGCTCCAGCCAGCCTTCCTAGCGATGGACCGAGCAACCTGCGGCGACACTGTGCGGTGGCGGGGGAGCGTGATAATCCCGGTGATTCGCTCGTGTCGGTAGATGTCGTGGCTGGCGCCATGTCGGTCGAGGTACCAACCATCCTTCCGCAATCTGCGCCTGATGCGGCTGGTGCTCAACTCCATCGATGTGCCTATATTAGCACATCGGAGACCGCCGGCGCCGCGTTCGCCCTAGTCGACGAACTTGCCCTGGCCGCCGTCTACGATGATGTGGGTGGCGTTGATCCAGCTGGCGGCGGGGCTGGCGAGGAAGGCGATGGCGCGGGCCACTTCCTCGCCGCTGCCGAGCCGGCCGAAGGGGATGCTGCGCTCGACGCTCTTGTAGAAGTCGGGGTTGGCCTCGCGGGTGCGGTCCCAGTTGCCGCCGGGCATGAGCGTCGCACCCGGGGAGAGGGCGTTCACGCGGATGCCCTTGCGGCCCAACGCCTGGCCGAGCTCGTTGGCGAGCACGCGCATGGCGCCCTTGAGGGGGCCGTACGAGGACCAGCGCCCGAACCACTGCTTGCTGGCGGTGGAGCCGATGAAAATGACGCTGGCGGCGTCGCTCTCCTCGAGGGCGGGCTGGGCCGCCTCGACGGCATGGACGGCGGCCATGACGTCGACATCGAAGGTGCTCTGCCAGCCCTCGGCGTCCTGGCCGGACTGGCCGGTGGCGTTGTGGATGAGGATGTCGAGCCCGCCGAGCGCTTCGACGGCGCCCGTCACGAAGGCGCGCGTGGAGCCGGAGTCGGCGAGATCGGCGGGGGCCGCGTGGACGGTCACGTCGCCGCGGGCGGCGAGCTCGTCGCGCGTCTGCGCCAGGCGGTCAGCGTCGCGGCCACAGATGGCGACGTTCGCGCCTTCGTCGATCAGGGTCTCCGCCGTGTAGCGGCCGATGCCGCGGCTTGCGCCCAGGATGATCGCCTTCCGTCCAGCCAATCCAAGATCCATGTCGCACCTCCTGAGCGCGTAGGGTAGTGGAGCGCGCCACTAGATGCGGCGGCGCGGAGGCAGGCGATGGCGCGGGTGACGGTCCGGTCCTTCGAGCGGGGCGATCTCGACGCGGCGGCGGCGCTGCTGGCGGAGAAGCACCGGGCGGATCGCGAGCGGCATCCGGTGCTCGCGGAGGCGCTCTCGGACGAGGGTGAAGCGCGCTCGATGCTGGCGAAGTGGTTCGACAACGAGCGCACCGACGGGGCGGTGGCGGTGGACGGGGACACGCTCGCGGGCTACGCGATCGGCGAGCGCGCGGCGGGGGCGCCGCCAGACAGCTACATGGGACAGCTCTCGACGCCGCGTTCGGTCACCATCGGCTCGCGCGACCATGCCGTCTCGGAGGGGTACGACGCCAACGCGGTCTGCCGGATGCTCTACCGCCAGCTGGCGGCGGGATGGGTGGCCTCGGGGTACTACGCCCACACGGTCAACATCGCAGCTGGGGACGAGCGGCTGCAGGAGGCGTGGTTCAACCTCGGGTTCGGGCGGCACGTCTCGGTCGCGGTGCGGGAGGGGACGGGGCCGGTGGCGGGGGCGGATGCCGGAGGCGTCGAGGTTCGCGCGGCGGGAAGCGAGGACGTGGGGGAACTGCTGGAGCTGGCGCGGACGCTGGGACTGCACCACCTCGACTCGCCGATGTTCATGTACTGGCCCGTCCAGCCCGAGCACGACGGGATGGCGCGCACGTTCTTCTCGGGGCTCCTGGAGGACGAGGGAAACCCACACTACGTCGCCTACCGGGAGGGGGAGGCGGTGGGGCTGACCAGCTTCCTGAAGCAGGGGTTCATCCCGCCGTATATCAACAGCGAGAAGAACGTGTACCTGTTCATGGGGATCGTGGAGCCGGAGGCGCAGGACGGCGGCGTGGGGCGGGCGCTGCTCGACCACGGGATGGCGTGGGCGCGTGGGGAGGGGTACGAGCGCTGCACATTGCACGTGCTGTCGGCGAACTACAGCGGCGAGCCGTTCTGGTTCGCGAACGGGTTCGAGCCGATCGAGTACAGCCTGGAACGGCATATCGACGAGCGGGTGGCCTGGGCGCGGGGCGGCTAGCGGGCGGTCAGGGGGAAGCAGCCTGGAGGACTTCCAGGCCGGGAATGTCCGCGAAGACGTGGTCGCGTGAGGCCAAGGGGCAATTCAGAAGCATCGCCGTCGCAGCGATCCAGGCATCAGCCACCGGCAACTCACGGCCGGCGGACTTCCGCTCAGTTCGCAGGCGAGCACACGATTCAACCAACTCTGGACCAGCCCAGACAACTTCGTAGTGCTCAAGATGGCGTGCAAGTTCGTTCTGCCGGCGCTCGCCCCAGCCGCCCCACCAGGCCCCATGCCAGAGTTCCTCCAGAGTCTGGAACGAGATCAGCGCCCGCTGACCACGAAGATGCTCCAGGTAGGGGGCAGCGATATCGCTCCCATTGAAGATATGGGAGACGATGTTGGTGTCGAGAAGAATCACGCCGAAGGCGCTCTCCGAGCCACATCGCGACCAGCGCGGATGATGCGGAGAAACTCATCCACATCGAACGGTTCGCTGGCAGTTACCACCGAATCGGGATCGAACAGCTTCGGGGGAGATGCGCTGAGAAACGACTCCGGATCCAATGGAGCTTCCCGAGAACGAGCCTTCGATGACTGATCAAGGGCCATCTCTCACCTCCATCCAACCTGGATGGGAAGAGTGTATCACCGGGCGCGGGGCGGGTAGCGGGCGGTCAAAGCGGGAGTCCCCTAAGATTCGCGGCACGACAGGAGGTACGCATGCCCGAATTCAAGACCGTGCTGTACGAAAACCTGACACCCGAGATCGTGCGGGTGCGGATGAACCGTCCGGAGGCGCGCAACGCGCAGGACCTGCAGCTGACCTACGACCTGAACGACGCGTTCGACGCCGCCAACCAGGACGACCAGGTAAAGGTCATCATCCTCAGCGGCGAGGGGCCGCACTTCAACTCCGGCCACGACATGCGTGGGGGCACCGGGGCGACACGCGCCGACTTCAAGCCGGTGGGGACGTGGGGGAACTTCGGCCTGCCGGGCGCGGAGGGCGCCATGGCAGGCGAGGAGGAGATTTACCTGCAGATGTGCCGCCGCTGGCGGAATCTGCCCAAGCCCATGATCGCCGAGGTGCAGGGCAAGACGATCGCCGGCGGCCTCATGCTGGCGTGGGTCTGCGACATCATCATCGCCTCCGATGACGCCGAGTTCCGCGACCTCGTCGTGGCCTGGGGCATACCCGGGGTCGAGTACTTCGCCCATCCGTGGGAGTTCGGCCACCGGCTCGCGCGCCAGATGCTCTACACGGGCGACTGGGTGAGCGCACAGCGCTGCTACGAGGCGGGCATGGTGAACGAGGTCGTGCCCCGAGATCAGCTGAGCGAGTACGTTGAGGATCTTGCGCGGAAGATCGCGGAGAAGCCTTCCTTCGGCCTGAAGATCACGAAGGAAGCGGTGAACCAGACGCAGGACGCGCAGGGCCTGTGGACGGCCCAGCAGGCCGTCTTCATCATGCACACGCTCGCGCACACGCACTGGCGGGACGTGAACGAGAGCGGCATGCCGCTCTACACGGGCGAGGGCGCCGCGGCCATTCCGGGCCGGCAGGCGGCCGCCGCCAACTAGCCACGAGACCTTCGCGAGGGGGTGGCGCGCGCCACCCCTTCGTTCGCACGGCGACCCCAGAGGACGTGTAGGCTCGCCACGCGGAGGAGCGCCATGAGCAGCGACCTGAGCCGGGAACTGGACCGGCTGGCGATCATGGACCTGCTCATCCGCTATGCGAGGGCCGTGGACGGCCACGACTTCCCGGGGATCCGCTCCTGCTTCGCCGACGACCTCGTGTTCGTGAACATCGGCTCGCCGGACACCCAGCACGGCGGCGACACCTACACGGAGACGATTCGCAGGTTGCTCGTGCCCTTCGGCGCCACCCAGCACCTGCTGGGCAACCAGGTTGTCGAGTTCGACGGGGACGCGGCGCACGTCGAGACGGACCTGCAGGCGACCCACTTCATGGCCGATGACCCGGACACGATCACGACGCTCTGGGCGACCTACGTGGACGACATGCGGCGGGTCGGGGACGGGCACGAGTGGACCATCACGCACCGCGACCTGCGGACGCGGGGCACCCAGCGAACGACCAACACCGCCTGAGGAGAGAGCCATGCTGACCAAGGCCGACGAGTACCCGTTCCACCAGATCCCGGAGTCGTTCGCGGCGGTGCACACCTCGGACAAGCACTGGAACGACGGGCACTACATCTGCCTGTGCGACATGGACGGGAACGTGTCGCTCGTCTCGACGGTGCGGCTGTACCAGAACACGAACGTGCTCGACGGGTTCGTGTGCATCCGGCACGAGGGGAAGCAGTACAACATCCGCGTCTCGCGGCAGCTGCGCCCGGACTTCGAGTACCGCGTGGGACCGCTGCGGGTGGAGCTGGTTGAGCCGATGAAGGCGATCCGGCTGGTGCTGGAGCCGAACGAGTACGGCATCGCCTGCGACATCGTGTGCCACACGGTGGGCCGGCCGTACCACGGTCCGCTCAGCACGAACCGGATCGACGGGTGGCTGCTGATGGAGCGCATGACGTACGAGGTGGCGGGGCGCGCGGAAGGGTGGATCGAGGTGGCGGGGAAGCGCTTCGAGCTGACGCCGGAGCGGTCGGGGGTGTTCCGGAACCACTCGTGGGGGATCCTGCGGGGCCGGGGGGGACCGCCGATGCACGCCTCGCCGGCGCCAACAGTGCAGCGGCCGCAGGGGCTGCGGAACTGGGTGCTCTACACGATGCCGGACCACGCCGGGTTCTACGAGTTCATCGAGGACGCGGACGGGGAGAAGTGGTCGGGGGCGATCGCGAACGTCGATGGCTCCTGGAACAAGATGACGGGCGAGATCCTGCACGAGGACCGGGAGGTCTTCGTGACGGACGTGGACCACGACCTCACGTTCTACGAGGGCTCGAGCCGTATCAGCGGGGGCAGCATCGCGATCCACGACTCGGAGGGCGTCACGCGCGAGTTCGAGATCGAGGACATGGGCTGGGTGTACTGCCATGGGGGGGGCTACTTCGGCGGGTTCAACGACCGGCTGGGGCAGGGCGCCTATCGTGGCGAGTACCACGAGGAGGGCGAGGTCTGGGACTGCACGCACCCCACGAAGATCATCGACAGCGACGGAAACGAGGTCGACGACTTTCCCACGGTGCTTGCGGAGAGCTTCGTGCTGCTGAAGAGCGGCGACCAGGTGGGCTCGGCGCACTTCGAGTGCGCGGCGTTCGGGCCAGTTCCGAAGTACGGCCTGACGGGGCAGGGCGGCGGCTAGGGGCCCTTCTCGTCGATGCGGAAGGCGAGGGTCGTGACCTCCTCGCCGTCGATGGAAGCGCGGACCTCGTACTCGCCCGCGTGCTCGAACGTGAGGGGCAGGTTGACGGCGATCGGGTGCGGCTGGGAACTGCCCTGGGGGAGGCCGGCGCTGCGGCCCACCTCGAAGCGGGCATCGATCCTGGCAAGCTCGGCCTGACCCTCCTCGCGGAGGATGCGGATTACGAGATCGTGGGGAACATTCGTCTCGCGCCAGTCGACACGCGGGGACACGGCGATCGCGATCGTGCGGCTGACGGGCAGGGGCTCGTGGGCGTTGATGGTCGTCCAGCCGCCGCCCTGGATGTAGATCTTGCCGTTGATGACCTCGGCCCAGTCGGCGAGGATGAGGTAGTCGATGTTCACAGGGGTCACCTCGTCTCCGGGCTGCGTTTGGTCAGCTTGAGAGCGACGCCCTTGTACAGGATGTACTTCGGGTCAGGCTGTCCGGAACCGCCGAGGCGCCCATCAGGCAAGCGGAATTCATGGACGAGCAAGACCCGTCTCCCGTCGAGATCGGCGTACTCGACCATGCGACTGACGGTTCCGGCAGGCTGACCATACCCGGCGGATGCCGGGCGTTCACTCAATACGGAGGTCTCCACGAGTCCTGTCTGAACGGCTTCTCGAATCTGCTCTTCAGCCGTCCTGTACACTCGTCGCAGGCACTTCGCGGGGATACCTATCCGTGGAGGGTCGGGAGAAGGCATGGCTGGCGACTCGATCGAGACGGTACGAGCCTACCTGCGCGCATTCGTTGATGGAAGCATCGACCTCGGCGCGCTGGATAGCTGGCTCGCCGAACACGCCGGGCAGCCCCGATCCACCGATGTCCAGCGCCTCGAAGGCGAGGCCGCCCACTTGCTCGCGTGGTGGGATGACGGTGTCTACGACGAAGCGGAGCTTCGCCGCAAGTTCGCAGACCTGCTGGACGGCGACCCTCCCGCCGCCCCACCCGCTCGCGCCAGAGATACCGAGTCCGGTTCTTCGCAGAGGCGCTCGCGGAAGCAGCCGGTGGCTCGCGGAAGCAGGTGACCGTCCCCACGGCGGCCCAGCGCCCTCGCCTGTAGGATGAGCCGGCCATGAGCACCTACCGGCCGCCGCGGATGAAGTTCGGCATTTTCATGGGGCCGTTCCACCGGATCGAGGAGAACCCGACGATCGCGTTCGACCGCGACCTGGAGCTGCTCGAACAGATCGAGCGGTTCGATTTCGACGAGGCGTGGATCGGGGAGCACCACAGCGCGGGGTGGGAGACCATCGCCTCGCCGGAGCTGTTCATCGTGGCGGCGGCGCAGCGCACGAAGAAGCTGCGGCTGGCCTCGGGCGTGCTCAGCCTGCCCTACCAGCACCCGCTGATCGTGGCGGACCGGTTCGTGCAGCTCGACCACATGACGCGGGGACGGGCGATCCTGGGGATGGGCCCCGGCGCGCTCAGCTCCGACGCCTACATGCTGGGCATCGACCCGCTGGACCAGCGGCGCATGATGAACGAGTCGCTGGACGTGATCATGCGGCTCTTCCGCGGCGAAGTCGTGACGGTCGAGACGGACTGGTTCCGGCTGCGCGAGGCGCGATTGCAGATCGCGCCGTACACGCATCCGCACCCGCCGATGGCGGTGGCGGCGGGGGGCTCACCGGCGGGCGCACAGGCGGCGGGGCGGCACGGGATCGACATGGTCTCGTTCGGGGGACTGAGCGACGCCAGCGGGGAGGCGCTCTCGAACACGTATGGGTGGTACGAGGAGGCGGCGCGGGAGGCGGGGCACACGGTCTCGCGGGACCAGTGGCGGCTGGGCGTGCCCTTCTACCTGGCCGACTCGCGCGAGCAAGCGATCGAGGAGGCGCGCGCGGGGTACGAGCGGGAGCTGGTGGACTACTTCGGAGGAACGATCAGCTCGCGGATGGCGCCGGAGGCAGCGACGATCGAGGCGGGGATCGCGGGTGGCGGGGCCATCATCGGGACCGTGGACGATGCGATCGCGGGCATCGAGCGGCTGCTGGAGATCACGGGCGGGTTCGGCGGGTTCCTGGCGCGGGCGCACGAGTGGGCGACGTGGGAGCAGACGGTGCGCAGCTACGAGCTGTTCTCGCGGTACGTCATGCCGCACTTCCGGGGGCAGCTCGAGGCGCAACGCGAGAGCCAGCAGTGGGTGGCGGCCACACCGGACGCGAAGATCAGCCGGGCGGCGGTGGAGAAGGCGTTCAGCGACGCGGGCATCGAGGTGGAGACGGCGGAGAAGCAGGCGGCGGCGCGGCGGCGCTAGCTCGGAATCTCGCCCTTGTCGGTCAGGCCCTGGGCGAGGGAGTCGCGGCGGGCGCGGGCGTGGGCGCGGGCGGCGGGGGAGCCGGCGGGGTCGGGGGTGAGGCTACGGGCGGCGACCAGCGCAGGCCACTGGTGGTAGGCGATGCCTTCGCTGGCGTACTCGTAGCACCAGGCGGCGACGGTGGCCGTACCGGGGGCGATGTCGCTCTCGGTCATGAGGATGGCGTAGACGGCGGCCTCGCGGCCGGCCTGGCGGTCACCGGGGGAGAGGAAGCGCGCAAGCTGGTCGAGGGTGGCCTCGGTTTCGGCGTCGAACTCGGGCATCAGCGCACCGCGTGGCGGGTCTCGATGTCGCGCCAGCCGGGGGCGTTGACGATGCCCTCGAACTGGTGGAAGTCGACCATGTATTCGCGACGGGAGGCGGTCGTCTTCGTGTCGTGGAGGGCGCGGTAAGTCTCGCCGATGGCCTTCGCCGCGGAGAAGAGGCCGGAGAGCGGGTAGACGACCATCGTGAAACCGATCTCCTGCAGCTCGGCGGCGGTGAGGAGGGGCGTCTTGCCGCCCTCGATCATGTTGGCGAAGAGGGGCGTGCCGCGGGGGAAGGCGCCGGCGATGGCGCGCAACTCGTCGAGGGACTGCGGAGCCTCGACGAAGACGACGTCCGCGCCGGCCTCGTGGTAGAGCCTGCCGCGGCGGATGCCTTCTTCGAGGCCGAGGGGGCCTCGGGCGTCGGTGCGGCCGATGATGACGAGGTCGCTGTCGCCGCGGGCCTCGACGGCGGCGTGGAGCTTGGCGACCTGCTCCTCGGCGGGGATGACGCGCTTGTTCTCGAAGTGGCCGCACTTCTTGGGCCACTCCTGGTCCTCGAGGATGATGCCGGCGACGCCGGACTCGACGCATTCGCGGACGGTGCGGATGACGTTGAGGGGGTTGCCGTAGCCGGTGTCCATATCGGCGACGAGGGGTACGTCGATGGCGCGGACGATGTGGCGGACGCGCTCCATGGTCTCGGACATGGTCAGGAGGCCGATGTCGGGGGCGCCGAGGGCGGAGGCGGAGAAGCCGAAACCGGTGGTGAAGAGCGCCTCGAAGCCGGCCTGCTCGGCGAGGCGGGCGGAGAGGGCGTCGTAGGCGCCGGGCAGGACGACGATCTCGGGGCGGTGGAGCATGGCGCGGAGGGTGGTGGCGGGATCCATGGGGCCTCCGGGAATGGACGTGCGGGGACGATACCGCCCCGTCGCGAGGGGCGTCGAGATGGCGGGATCAACGAAGCCGGACCCATGGGGGTCCGGCTTCGGGGCTGTGCCTGCGAGAGGCGGGCTAGCGGTCGGGGCCCTCGAGGTAACCGTCGAGGACCGTGTGCATGTGGCGGATGCGGCGCTCGCGGTAGTTGATGAGCAGGCCCTTGTACGAGCGCGAGTTCATGCCTTTCTGAACGCGCGGCAGGTTGTAGGAGTCCTGGTCCATCACGAGGCCGATCGAGATCTCGCCGTGCTTGTGCTGACTGTGCACCGGGCGCGGGGGCGAGTCGGCCCCCGGTGGGATGCGCGCGTAGCTCTGCAGGTCGAAGAACATCTTGTTCGGGTCGGTCGGATGAGGGCGCTGGCGGAAGAAGCCGAAGCCGAGCGCCGTGATGTTGAAGGTGAGGTTGGGGAAGAGGTAGTAGTGGTAGTCGTCCGACATCTGGTCGTCGTTCAGACCGGAGACGTCCATGCCCTGGGCCTCGGCGGCCTTGCGAACGGCCTTCTGCATGGCCGGGCGAACGTCGCCCATGCCGCCTTCGAACGAATCGGGATCGATGCCGGAGCCGGCCAGGAACTGCTTGAGCGGCTGGGTGACCTCGTTCTGGTTCGGGTAGCGCGGGCTCACGAGCCCGAAGGGGACGAGGTAGCGGTTGTGGCGCTCGTACAGGTCGATCTGCACGTGGATGTCGTCAAGCGACTCCAGCAGCTGCGGGTGGATGCCCTGGACGTGGTAGACCTCGTTGAAAGCATCGACGGAGGCCTTCCAGTTGGTGTCCCACTCGACCGTCATGTCGCCGACGATGGCGTAGTCCTCGAAGTGGTAGGGGGCGAGGTGGTCGGCGACAACGCCGAGGAACTCAAGCAGGGGTTCGGCGTCGGGGTTCATGTTGAACCAGACGAAGCCGCCCCAGGTGTCGCAGGGCACCTCGACGAGGGCCGTCTCCTGGGGGACGCCCTGGGTGAAGGTGTCCTCGTCCGGGACGAACTTCTTGGAGCCGTCGAGGTTGAACTCGAAGAAGTGGTAGGCGCACTGGAAGCTCTCGGCGTGGCCCATGCCGGGGTTGCGGATCTGGTTTCCGCGGTGGGGACAGACGTTGTAGAAGGCGCGGACCTTGTCCTCGGCCTCGCGGACGATGAGGAAGGACTCAGGGCCGAGCTCCGTCGTGAAGTAGTCGCCGACGTTGGGGATGTCGGACTCGCGGCCGGCCATGTTCCAGACCCTCGTCCACATGCGCTCCCACTCGAGCTCCATGTACTCCTTCGAGGTGTAGCGCTCCTTGGGGATGAGGGCAGTGCCCATTGAGGGCTCGGGAGCCTTCTCGGTAGGGGTGACGTACCCGGTTTCGATGACCATACGGTGGTTCTCCAGCAGCGCGTGCACCGCCCCTGGGCGGCAACGCTCAGTGATAGGGGCAATGCTACGCGAGCGGTGGTCGTGGCGCGAGGGGAGGGTGGGTCAGCCGTCCTCAGCAAGGAGGAAGGCGGTGATGACTTCGGCGGCGCGGGGATCCTGCCAGAAGAAGCCGTGGCCGCCCTCGAACTGCTCGTAGCGGGCGGTCGGGACCTGGGCGACGATGGCGCGGCTGTTCGCGGGCGGGGCGATGCCGTCGTAGGCGCCGGCACAGACGAGGACGGGCATGGTGAGGGTGGGGAGGCGGTCATAGACGTCGTGACCGATGCGCGCTTCGAGCTGGAGGCGGGCGCCGAGCTCGCGTTGGGGCTCATCGGCGCCGATGGCGGCCATCGTGCGGCGCTGGTCGAGCAGGGCCTCCAGCTCGGGGGCGTTCTCCTGCTCCCACTCGGGGGTGACGCGCGTGTCGCTCAGGCGGATCTGCGTACGCATGCGGGTCTCGGGTTCGAGGTCCTGGAGCTCGTGCAGGGGGTAGGAGGGGTTGCCCGCGCCGCCGCTCGAGGTGCAGTTCAGGACCAGCCTCTCGACGCGCTCGGGGTAGGTGACGGCGAACTCCTGCGCGACCATCCCACCGAACGAGGTGCCCATCACCATGCAGCGTTCCCAGCCGAGGGCGTCGAGGAGAGCGGCGGCGTCCGCGGCGTAGCCGGCCATGCTGTAGGGGCCGTCAGGGATGGTGGTCCGGCCGAGTCCGCGCTGGTCGTAGGAGAGGACGGTGAAGCCGTCGCCGAGGAGGGAGGCGGGGCCGGGGCGGCGGCGGAGATCGCCGCCGGTGCCGCTGATGTTGAGGACACGCGGGCCCTCACCCTCGATCTCGTAATAGATGTCGATGTCGCCGGCGCGGGTGAGGGGCATCAGCCCCAGGCCTCGTACCACTCGGCGTCGAAGACGCGGGCGGCGGGACCGGTCATGAAAACGGAGCCGTGGCCGTCCCAGGAGAGCTGGAGGTCGCCGCCGGGGAGGGAGTCGGTGATGGAGTCGCCGGTGCGGCCGGTGAGGCGCCCGGCGGCGCAGACGGCGGAGGCGCTGGTGCCGGAGGCGAGCGTGATGCCGGTGCCGCGCTCCCAGACGCGGTGACGAACGTGCTCGGGGCTCACCACCTGCACGACCTGGAAGTTGGTGCGGTTGGGGAAGAGGGGGTGGTGCTCGACCTGCGGGCCGATGCGCTCAAGGGGGAAGTCGTCGACATCGCCGTCGAGCCAGTGGATGGCGTGCGGGTTGCCCATGCTGGCGAGGGTGAGCCGCAGCTCCAAGCCGTCGACCTCCAGGGGGTGGTCGACGACCGGGCCGGGACCCTCGACGTCGGCGGGGAGGGAGGCGGGGTCGAAGCTGGGCGGGCCCATATCGACGCGGGCGGCGCTGACGGCGCCGTTCTCGCGGAAGAGCTGGAGCGTGAGGACGCCGGCGAGCGTCTCGATGGTGACGGACTCGATATCGGCGGGGACCATGCCCTCCTCGACGGCGTATTTCGCGAGGCAGCGGATGCCGTTCCCGCACATCTCCGCCTCAGAACCGTCGGCGTTGAACATGCGCATGCGCAGATCGGCCACCTCGGAGGGGAGGGCGAGGATGAGGCCGTCGCTACCGACGCCGAAGTGGCGGTCGCTGACCTTTCGGGCGACGGCGGACCAGTCCTGCTCCGCCTCCGGGCGGACGTAGACGTAGTCGTTGCCCAGTCCGTGCATCTTCGTCACGCGCATGGTTGCGAGTGTACAGCCGGATGTCTCGACGGTCGCATGGGGTAGGATGGGAACATGACGCGAACAACGGTCACGCTGGATGCAGAGAAGCTGGATGCGCTGCGGACGCTGGCGGCGGAGCGGGGTGTGTCGGTGTCGTGCCTCGTGCGGGAGGCGATCGACGAGAAGCTGTCGAAGCGGCCCCTTCCGGGTAAGCGACCAAAGCTGAGTTCGCTGGGAATGGTCCACGCGCCGGATGCCACACCCGCTCGGCAGCTGGGCGACGCAACGCCGGAGATACCACCCTGGCGCTGATCCTCGACGCTGGCCCGCTCTTCGCCTCATTCAACGACGCCGACGCCGATCACGAGCGGTCAAGGACACTCATCGAGACATCGCGCGAGCAACTGGTTATCCCAGCGCCCGTGCTCACGGAAGTCGCCTACTTCATCGACGAACAGCTACCGCCCCAGGTTCTTGTTGCCTTCCTCTCCGACATCGTCCGAGGCGCGTACACCGTTGAGGATCTGCTGCCCGAGGACTACGCCCGCGCGGCGGAGATCTGCGAGCAGTACGCGGATGCGCGCGTCGGCTTCGTCGATGCGGCGGTCCTGAGCGTTGTGGAGCGGTTGGGGGAACGGAAGCTGGCGACGCTCGACCACCGGCACTTCGGGCTGCTGCGGCCCCGGCACGTCGAAGCGCTGGAGCTTGTTCCGGCGCTCTAGCCGGGAGCCTCGACGAACGGCGCGAGGGCGCTCGCCGCGCCGTCAGCGTCGGAAGCCCAGGCGATGCGGGGGTCCCGGGGGCGGAACCACTGGCGCTGGCGGCGGGCGAGGCGCTTGGTGGAGCGCTTGGTCAGCTCGATGGCCTTGTCGCGGGTGATCTCGCGGCGGATCTCGCGGAGGGCTTCAGCGTAACCGATGGAGGAGAGGGCGGATGCGTCCGGGGGGACGCCGGCGTCGAGGAGGGCCTGCGTTTCGTGGACGAGGCCGGAGGCGAACATCGCCTCGGTACGGCGGTTGATGCGCCAGATCAGCTCTTTCTCCTCGCACTGGACACCGAGGATGCGGAAGTCGAAGTCGGGGACGCCTTTCGCCTGCCAGGCGGTGATGGGTTTGCCCGTCACCGCGTGCACTTCAAGGGCGCGGATGACACGCCGGACGTTGCGCGCGTCGATGCGATCGGCCGCCTCGGGGTCGACGGAGCGAAGGCGAGCGTGGAGCGTCTCGGGGCCGTCGCGTTCGGCGACGGCGGCGAGTGCGGCGCGGAGGGGGGGTTGGGGGGCGACATCGGGCACCTGCCAGGCCTCGAGCAGCGCCCAGATGTACTGGCCCGTGCCACCGACGAGCCAGGCGAGCTCGCCGCGCGACCAGATGTCTTCCAGCGTGGCGAGGGCGTCGCGCCGGTAGAGAGCGAGGCTGTAAGCGTCGGCGGGGTCGGCGATGTCGTAGAGGTGGTGGGGCAGGAGGGCGCGAGTGTCGGGGGAGGGTTTGGCGGTGCCGATGTCCATGCCGCGATAGACCTGGCGGCTGTCGGCGTTGACGATCTCGCCGCCGAAACGCCGGGCGAGGGTGAGGGCGAGCGACGACTTGCCGGCGGCAGTCGGGCCGACGACGGCGACGAGCCGCCGCACGGAATCAGCTCGCGGCCGCGACGATGGCGGCGAACTGGTCGGCCTTGAGGGAGGCTCCGCCGACGAGAGCGCCGTCGATGTCGGGCTGGGCGAGGAGGTCGGCGGCGTTGCCGGGATTCACGCTGCCGCCGTACTGGACGCGGATGGCGTCGGCGGCATCGCCGCCAAGCTCGCGGAGGAGGCTGCGGATGAGGGCGCAGGCTTCCTGCGCCATCTCGGGGGTGGCGGTCTGGCCGGTGCCGATCGCCCAGACGGGCTCGTAGGCGACGGTGACGCGGGCGCTCAGGTCGAGGTTCGCGAGGCCGCGGCGAACCTGGCGGTCGAGCACGTCCGCCATCTCGCCCGCTTCGCGCTGGGTAAGCGTCTCGCCGACGGCGACGATGGGGTCGAGGGGGGAGGCGAGGACCGCGGCGGTCTTGCGGTTCACGGACTCGTCCGTTTCGCCGAAGAGGGCGCGGCGCTCGCTGTGGCCGATGATGACGTAGCGGCAGTACGACTCGAGGGCGGCGATGCTGACCTGGCCGGTGAAGGCGCCAGATTCCTCCCAGTACACGTCCTGGGCGCCGACGGCGACATCGCTGCCGGCGACAGCGTCGCGGACGGCGGCGAGGTGGGGGAAGGGCGGGCAGATGGCGACGTCGCAGGAGGCCCCGGCGGTCGCTTTGGCGACGCCCCGGGCGAGGTCGGCAGCTTCGGCCTCGGTGGTGTTCATCTTCCAGTTGCCGGCAATGAAGGGACGGCGCATCGCGTTCTCCTAGGCTCCGTACTTCTGCAGGCGGCCGGCGTGGGCCATGGCGAGGGGCATGGCCTCGACGGCGGGGAAGATGCCGAGGCTGCCGCCGAGGCACTCGCGCTCGGTGAAGTGCTGGACGCTGCCGCCGCGGGCGAAGGGGGAGTTGAGGAGGAAGGGCACGGGGTGCCAGGAGTGGGCGGCCATGAGCGCGGGCGTGGAGTGGTCGCCGGCGATCATGAGGACGTCGGCGCCGAGGTCGGTGATGCCGGGCACGTGCGTGTCGAACTCCTCGAGGGCATGCACCTTGGCGATGAAGTCGCCGTCCTCGCCGGCGGCGTCGGTCTTCTTGTAGTGGATGAAGAAGTAGTCGAACTCGTCCCAGCGCTCGCGGGCGACGGCGAGCTGCTCCTCCATGCCACCGGGGCAAGCGAGGGCGCGCATGCCGGCGAGCTTGGCAAGGCCGCGGTACATGGGATAGACCGCCAGGGCGGCGGCGCGGAGGCCCCACACATCCTCAAGCTGGGGGAGGGAGGGGTAGGTGGCGAAACCGCGCAGGGTGAGGCCGTTGGCCACCTCCTCGTCCGCAAGGAGCTCGCCCGCCTTCGCGACGAACTCGTTGACGAGTGCGGCGGTGCGCTCGCTGGCGGGATCGCCGCCCTCCGCGGGTACGGGCGGGACGCCCTCGCGCTGGGGGTCGGTTGTCGTCACGTCTTCGCCTAGGCCGGGGGCGCGGAGCACGAGGACGAAGCGGTAGTCGCGGACGGGTTCGACGAACACCTCGGCGCCGTCGATCTCGATCGCGCGGAGGCGCTCGACGATGGGCGCCGACAACTCGCTGGCGATGCGTCCGGCGCGGCGGTCGCCGATGTTGCCGTCGGCGTCGAGGGTGCAGAGGTTGCCGCGGGCGGCAACGTCGTCGGGGCCAAGCTCGAAATCGATGCCGACGGCCTCAAGGACGCCCCTGCCGATGTCGAAGCGGTAGGGGTCGTAGCCGAAGAGGGAGAGGTGGCCGGGACCGCTGCCCGGCGTGATGCCCATGCCCACGGGCATGGTCAGGCCGACGTCGGAGGTCTCGGTGAGGCGGTCGAGGTTGGGAGTGTCGGACTGCTCCAGCTCGCTCCGCTCGGTCTCCGGGCGGGCGAGGCCGCCGAGGCCGTCGAGGACGCAGAGGACGACCTTGGATTCGGCAGGCTGGTGCAGTTTCGTGGCGAGTTCGAGGTCCATGCGGCGATCTTACGGGCGCGGCGGGAGAGGGGCGAAACTCAGGCGTCGAGGAGGGCGGCGACGCCGGGAAGCTCGCGCCCCTCAAGCATCTCGAGAGAGGCGCCTCCGCCCGTCGAGACGTGCGTGAAGCGCTCGGCGAGGCCGGAGCGGGCGACGACGGCGGCGGTCTCGCCGCCGCCGACGACGGTCGTGGCGTCGAGGGCGGCGAGGGCGCGGGCGAGGCCGAAGGAGCCGCCCGCGAACTGCTCGATCTCGAAGACGCCAAGGGGGCCGTTCCAGACGACCGCCGCGACGCCGGCGAGGGCGGCCTCGAAGGAGGCGAGGGTGGCGGGGCCGACGTCGAGGATCATGCGGTCGGGAGGGAACGCGTCGATGGGGACGGTGTCGGCTTCGGCGTCGGGAGCGAGCCTTGCGGCGACGACCGCATCCTCGGGGAGGCTGACGGTCACGCTGGCGGCCTCGGCGCGGGCGAGGATGTCGCGGGCCATGTCAACGAGGTCGTCCTCGACGAGCGAGGCGCCCACGTCGACGCCCTTCGCCTTGAGGAAGGTGTTGGCCATCCCGCCCCCGACGAGGAGACGGTCGAGCTTCGGGAGGAGGTGATCGATGGCGGCGATCTTCGTGCTGACCTTCGCGCCTCCCACGATGGCGGCGAAGGGGCGGGGCGGATCGGCGACGAGCGAGCCCAGGTAGCGCACCTCCTTCTCCAGCAGCAGGCCGGCGACGCCGGGGAGCAGGTTCGGGACGCCGACGGTGGAGGCGTGGGCGCGGTGGGCGGCGCCGAAGGCGTCGTTCACGTACACGGTCGCGAGCGTCCCGAGAGTGGCGGCGAAGACCCGATCGTTGGCCTCCTCCTCCGGGTGGAAGCGCAGGTTTTCCAGCAGGGCTACATCACCGGCCGCGAGACCCTGGGCAACCTCGACGGCGGGCGGGCCGATGCAGTCTTCGGCGAAGGCAACGGGCTGGCCGAGAAGCCCGGCGAGGCGTTCGGCGACGGGTGCGAGGCTGAGATCGGGGTTGCGCTCGCCCTTCGGGCGACCCAGGTGGGAGCAGACGAGGATGGAGGCGCCACCCGCAACGAGGTACTGGATGGTCGGCAGGGACTCGCGGATACGCGTGTCATCGGCGACGGCGCCGTCCTCGAGGGGCACGTTGAGGTCGGCGCGCAGGAGGACGCGCTCGCCCTGGAGGTTGATGTCGCGCACGGTCTGCTTGCCGATGCCGTCTGCGGTCACCCGTTTACTCCCGCGCGCCCCAAGACTTCGATCTCGGCGAGACCCAGGTGCCCGGCGATCGTCGCCGCCGGGAGCGCGCCCTCGCGAAGGATACGGGGCGGGGTGACGCTGCAGTCGATGACGCTGGAGTCGAGGCCGTGGGAGGTAGGGCCGTCGTCGATGACGGCGGCGCAGCGTTCGCCCATGGAGGCGAGCGCCTGCGCACAGGTGGTGGGGCTGGGGTCGCCGTGGCGGTTGGCGCTGGAAGCGGCGAGGGGCGCGCCGAGCTGTTCCAGCACGGCCTGCAGGGTCGGGACGGGGGGCATGCGCACGCCCACAGTACCGCCGCCGGCGAGGGCGGGGCTCGACCAGCCATCCGCGGCGGGCGTGATGATGGTCCAGGGGCCGGGGCCAAGCGCGTCGATGAGGCGAGCGGCGTCGGGGCTGAGGCGGGCGTAGGGGGTGAGGGAGGAGGGGTCGGCGGGGAAGAGGAGCTGGAGGGGTTCGCCCGGGTCCTTGCCCTTGGCCCCGTAGAGGGCGCGGACGGCATCGTCGCGGCGGATGTCGGCGGCGACGCCGTAGACGGTGTCGGTGGCGAGGATCGCGAGGCCGCCGTCGCGCAGGGCGGCCACGGTTCGGGCGATCGACTGCGAGGAAGGTTCAGAAGCGGCAGGGACGGCCATGAAATCGTTGACCAGACTATACAGTTTTGCTAGCTTCCGATGACGGAGCGCTGAGCAGAGTTGGCCGAAACCCTGACCGAAGCGGAAAACACGACCGGCTTGCGTTCGCCCCACGCCGCCATCGTCGTCGTCGATTTCGGGTCTCAGTACAGCATGCTGATCGCGCGCCGCATCCGCGAGCTGAACACCTACTGCGAGGTGATCCCCTACGACGCCGAGGCCTCCGTGCTCGACCATCTCGACGTGCGCGGCTTCGTGCTCTCGGGCGGGCCGAACAGCGTCTACGAGCCGGAGGCGCCACGCGCCGCCGACTGGGTGTTCCAGTCGGGGCTGCCGGTGCTGGGCATCTGCTACGGGATGCAGCTCATGGCGGACCAGCTCGGGGGCAAGGTGGGGCCGGGACGCGAGCGCGAGTTCGGACCCGCGACGATCACCGCCTCCGTGAACGCGCCGCTGCTCGAAGGGCTTCCCGCCGAGCTGGACGTGTGGATGAGCCACGGCGATCGGATCGAGGAGCTACCGGCGGGTTTCGCCTCGCTGGCGGTCTCGGAGAACTCGCCGATCGCGGTGATGGCGGATATCGAGCGGGGGTACTACGGCCTCCAGTTCCACCCCGAGGTGGTCCACACGCCGCGGGGCGGCGAGCTGATCGCGAACTACGTGCGGGGCGTGTGCGGGGCGGAGGCTGACTGGACGCCGGGGAACTTCATCGAGGAGACGGTGGCCGCTATCCGGGCGCAGGTGGGCGACGGGCAGGTGGTATGCGGGCTCTCGGGCGGGGTCGACAGCGCGGTGGCGGCAACGCTCGTGCACCGCGCCATCGGGGACCGGCTGACGTGCATCTTCGTCGACAACGGGCTGCTGCGGGCGCGGGAGGCGGAGGAGGTGGTCGACACCTTCGAGCGGAACCTGCACATGAACCTGCGGCACATCGACGCGCGTGACCGGTTCCTCTCGGCGCTGGCGGAGGTGACGAACCCGGAGACGAAGCGCATCCGCATCGGGAACACGTTCATCGAGGTGTTCGAGGCGGAGGCGAAGACGATCGAGGGGGCGCATTTCCTGTGCCAGGGGACGCTGTACCCGGACGTGATCGAGAGCGCCTCGCACGGGGCGGGATCGGCGCGCATCAAGAGCCACCACAACGTCGGCGGGCTGCCGGAGCGCATGGACCTGGAGTTGGTCGAGCCGCTGCGGTTCCTGTTCAAGGACGAGGTGCGGCGCATCGGGGCGGAGCTGGGGCTCCCGGACGAGATCCTGTGGCGGCAGCCGTTTCCGGGGCCGGGGCTGGCGGTCCGCATCATCGGCGAGGTGACGGAGGAGAAGGTGGCGGTGCTGCAGTCGGCGGACGCGATCTTCATGGAGGAGGTTCGCGCGGCCGGACTCTACCGCGACCTGTGGCAGAGCTTCGCAGTGCTGACGGACACGCGCACGGTCGGTGTGATGGGCGACTTCCGCACGTACGGGTTCGCCGTGGGGCTGCGCGCGGTGGTGGCGGAGGACGCGATGACGGCGGACTGGGCGCGACTGCCCTACGACTTGCTGGCGCGCGTCTCGAACCGCATCGTGAACGAGGTCGAGGCGGTGAACCGGGTGGTCTACGACATCACGAGCAAGCCGCCGGGAACGATCGAGTGGGAGTGAGCGGGTAGTGGGCGCGCGGGTGCTGCTGGTGGGGCAGGGGGGACGCGAGCACGCGGTCGCCTGGAAGCTGAGCCAGAGCCCCGACGTGGATGAGATTTATGTCGCGCCGGGGAACGGCGGGACCTCGCAGGTCGCGACGAACGTGCCGATCGGGCCGCGAGACATCGACGGGCTCGTGCAGGCGGCGGCGGACCTGGACATCGACTTCTACCTGGCGACGATGGACGACCCGCAGCCGCTGGGGCTCGTCGACCGGCTGCGGGAGCGGGGGCTTCCGTGCTACGGCCCGACGGCGGACGCGGCGCAGATCGAGGCGAGCAAGGCGTGGTCGAAGCAGTTCATGGTCGACCACGGGATCACGACGGCCTCGCACCGGACGTTCCAGGGCCACGCCGCGGCGGTGGCGTACGTTCGGTCGCTGCCGGACGGGCCGCTGGTGGTGAAGGCGAGCGGGCTGGCGGCGGGGAAAGGCGCGCTCGTGTGCGATGACCACGAGGGGGCGCTGGCGGCGCTCGAAACGATCATGGTGAAGCGGGAGTTTGGCTCGTCCGGGGACCAGGTCGTGGTCGAGGAATGCCTGCAGGGCTGGGAGACGAGCGCGCACGCCATCTGCGACGGCGAGACAGCCGTCATGACGCCCTCGTCGACGGACTACAAGCGGGCGCATACGGGAGGGCTGGGGCTCAACACGGGGGGGATGGGCGCCTACAGCCCCAGCGCGGACGTGACGGCGGAGATGAACGCCGCCATCGACCGGGACGTGGTGCAGCCGACGATCGCGGGGATGGCGGCGGTGGGGAGGCCCTTCAACGGGACGCTCTACCCGGGGCTGATGGTCACGGAGGCGGGGACCCACGTGCTCGAGTACAACGCACGGCTCGGGGACCCGGAGGCGCAGATCCTGATGATGCGGCTGGAGAGCGACTTCTTCACGGTCTGCTCGGCGGCGGCGGCGGGGAAGCTCGCCTCGGTCGACATCGAGTGGTCGGACGAGCCTGCGGTGGGGGTGGTCGTGGCGAGCGGGGGGTACCCGGAGTCGTACACGACAGGGCACCTGATCGCGGGGCTCGACGACATCGACGAGGACGTCCAGGTGTTTCAGGCCGGGACGAAGGAGACGCCGGAGGGCGTGGTCACGAACGGCGGGCGCGTCCTGACCGTGACGGCGCGGGCGCCGACGCTCGCGGAAGCGCGGGCGAAGGCGTACGACAACGCCCGCCGCATCACGTTCGAGGGCGCATACATGCGCGAGGACATTGCACAGCTAGAGGAGACGGAATGAGCACGCCACTGGTCGCGATCCTGATGGGTTCGAAGAACGACATGCCAACGATGGAAGCCACGGAGAAGGTGCTGGGCTCGCTGGGCATCCCCTTTGAGACGCACGTGATGTCGGCGCACCGCAACCCGGAGAAGGTGCGCGAGTTCGCGATGGGCGCGCGCGATGCCGGGTTCGAGGTGATCATCTGCGCGGCGGGCGGCGCGGCGGCGCTGCCGGGCGCGGTCTCGGCGCTGACGACGGTGCCGGTGATCGGCGTGCCGCTGGCGACGAGCGAGGTCGCAGGCGGCATCGACGCCATCTACGCCGTGCTGCAGATTCCCCCGGGCGTGCCGGTCGCGGGCGTGGGCGTGGGGGGCTGGGGGACGCGCAACGCGGCCTACCTGGCAGCGTCGATCCTCTCGCTCTCGCACGAGGACATCCACGCGAGCTACGCGGCCTTCCGCGAGGAGCAGTCCCGCTAGGTTCCCGTTCCCTCCAGCGCTTTCGCGACCGCCTCGCGGACAGCTTCGCCGTGCTCGTCGAGGGCGGGGGCGCGGTTGCGGGGCGGCCGGGCGGCGAGGGGGACGAGGGGTCCGGGGTGGTCCATGGGGCGGCCGCTGGCGGTCACGATGCGATCGAGGAGCCAGGAGGGGTCGGGGCGGCCTCCGGCGATGGCGTCGTCGAGGGTGGTGAGGGTGGGGCCGCGTTCGCCGGTTCGCAGCGTCTCGACGAGGGTGTAGGAGAGCGCCGCCACCTGCCCGATGTCGACCAGCGCCGCGCCGTCGCCACCTCCTAACCGACGGCGGGCCAGCTCGCGGAGGATGGCGAGGAAGGCGGTGATCGCGCCGATGGGGTCGCCGTAAGGGTAGCCGGAGTTGGCGGCCTTGCCGCCGCCGAGGGCGGAGGCGTAGCCGGAGGCCACCTCGAAGGACCAGCCCATGCCCCGCAGGGCGGCGAGCGGCCCCTCCGTCTCGTAGCCGGGCAGGGAGACGGCGATGATGTTCGGGCTGCGGGCAGCGACATCCGGGAAGGCGAGGGCGGCGCGGTCGCGGGCGCCCTGCGAGAGGTTCTCGATGCGGACGTCGCAGGCGCCGAGCAGCGCCTCGAGGAGGGCACGGTCGGCGGGGTCGCGGAGGTCCATGGTCATCGAGCCCTTGCCGAGGTTGATGGGCTCGAAGGTCCAGGAGATGCCCTCGTCGCCGAGGTTGCCGGTGACGCGCCAGAAGTCGCCGCCGACGGGCTCGCATTTGACGACGAGGGCCCCGTAGTCGGCGAGGAAGCGGGCGGCGAGCGGTCCCGCCCAGTGCTGCGTGACCTCGACGACGACGAGTCCCGACAGAGGTCCGGCGACGGGCGTGGGGAGGGCCACTGCGAGCGCCTCGCGAAGGGCGGCACGGCGGGGGTGGGGCGCGGCGTCGACAGTGGCGTGCTCGACGCGGTAGGGAGCGCCGGGCGCGATCTCGCCGGCGGGGCCGGTGGTGAGCGCGCCCCGGCGGTGGAGGTAGGGGGAGTCGGGAAGGGCGTCGATGGGGAGGACGGCGGCGTAGGGGAGGCCCGCGTCCTGGGCGATGCGCACCACCTCGTCGACGGGGCGGGCGCGGAACCAGGGGGCGGCGGCCTCCCAGATGGCAGCGCCGTTCTCGCGGCGGGACTCGACGGTGGGGTGGTCTTCGACGAGGTCCTCGCGGCCGACCATTGCGCAGAAGCGGGGCCACTCAGTGGGGACGGCCTGGTAGGCGCCGACCTCGCCATCGGCGCAGGGGACGATGCCGAGGGGGTAAGTGATACGGCTGGGGGGCCGCACGGGCGAACGCATCACGCCCACGGAGAGGGCGGAGACGACGGGCATGATGATGTGCAGCGCCAGGTGCTCGACATCGATTCGGGCGGGGCCGGGGCGATCCCCAGCGGCGAGTGCAAGGGCCTGCAGGAGCGCGGCCGAGGTAGCGACCTCGGCCGCGACGGTGGCGATGTGGCCCGCGGGGGGCATGAGGCCCTGGCCGGGGTGGTCGAGGGTGGGGTTGCGGGCGCCGACGGTGCGTCTGGCGCTGTCGAACGCGTCGTCGGTGGCGGCGAGGACGACGTGGGCGCCGGCCTCCGGGGGCGGAGTATCGCCCTCGTCGCAGACGCAGACCGTGAGGTTATCGCCGGCGGGCTCGGTGGCGATGCCGAGCGCGTCGAGCAGCCGCGTCAGCGGCGTCGCGACGCGCGAGCGGGTGCGGACGAGCACGGTCAGGGGGAGGGGTTCGAAGGTCATGCGGGGCTACGGTAGCGGAGTCGGAACGTGGAGGGGCTAGCTCGCCTTCGCGGGCTTCTTCTCGTGGGCGGTCACGGGATGATCGCCGGCGTCGGCGTCGTACTGGCGCTCGAAGACGGCAAGCGCCTCTACGATGACTTCGCCCATGGTCATCCCATGGGCCTCACCGACCTTGTACAAGCGCCCGATGGTCTCGGCGGGGAGTTCCACCTCCAGAACCGCCTGGTGTTTCATCCCGGGCGGGAAGGTCCACACGAGCGACGGATCGATGGGCTCATCGGCGTCTCGCAGCGCTTCCATCTCCGCGATCAGTTCGCGCTCTTCTTCAGGACTGAGCCTGCCCACGGTACCGCCTCTCTTCTCTCGGCGTGGAAGGCCACCCCGTGATCGCTCTCCACGCTTCTGGTTCATCTTCTACTTTCTTGATGGGAATCGTCCAGCACCTGCCGTCCACCGTCTGGCCAATCATCCTGTGGGAACTCGACCTTCCCGCCCGCGGGATCGTCCGCACTACCTGCGGTCTGCTGGCGGCGACTTCAAGAACCCTATCCGGAGTGAGGCCGTGGCGCTCAAGATGCGACACGTTGCCGCGATCGAACTTCCACCTGGTCCGCGCTGGGTCTGTAGGCCCGCCGTCATGCTCAGCATCCTGCACGGGCTGGAATGTTACACAACCTTTGCGTTACGGAATCTCATCGGGGAGTGGGCTAATCAGGGGTAGCAGGTGAGGTTGCCGAGGACGTCGGAGAGGCCGGAGACATCGACGGTGAGGGTGTGCTCCTCGCCGTTCGAGGGGACGACGCGGAAGATGAGCGTCTCGCCGTTCAGGATGCGGGAGATGAACTCGTCGGGGTGCTGGGCGAATGTCGCCATTCCGTGGGTGGCCGGCAGCCAGCGCTCGGTGATCGGCTCGCTGCCGTCGATGCGCCAGACGGCGTAGACGCTCCTGATGGTGGGGATGGGGTTGTGCAGGACGGGCGCGAAGATGGGCTGGTCCCAGTAGATGAGGGCCTGCAACTCGTCGCCGCGGCAGTAGAGCTGGATGTAGGGGTCGTCGTACTGGGCCGTGGTCCAGACCTTGTCGATCACGGCCTCGGTGCCGAGGATGGCCGAGACCGTCTCGACGTCGTAGATGGCGTCGTAGAGCCGGGTGATGGACCAGTGGCCGGACGACTCCTGCGTTCCGAGGACGGACTGGTCGGCGACGGCAACGCTGAAGGGGAGGACGACGGTGAGGTCGCCGTAGTGGAAGCGGCCGTCGGTACTGGCGCCGTCGGCCGTCACGGGTAGCGTCTCGCTCCACTCGCCGCCCTGGGTGCGAACGCTGATGTAGTTGCGGGAAGGGTCGTCGGCGCGTTCCCAGACGCGGACCTCGACGACGCGGTCGACGGTGCGGGTGGCGGCGAAGGCGCCAAGCGCGCTCCCGATGGCGATGACCGCGACGAGCGCGGCGATGATCCAGTTCTTCATGGACCCTCCCCTGCGACCCACCTTCGCGGGGGCACGCTAGCACATCGGCGGGGCGATTACCCCGCCCGCGGGGCCGCCTATTGGATGGGGGAGTAGTCGGTGGGGGCGAGGATGCGGTTCTCGATGTGGTGGACGAGGGGGCCGTCCTTCTCGGACTCGGCGCGGACCTGGCGCCACTCGGGGTCGTTCATGAATGTGGCCCAGGCGGCGTCGCGCTGGGCCAGGTCGTCGAAGGCGAGGACGTACCAGAGCTCGTCGCTGCGGCCGCCGATGGCGTTGGTCCAGTAGGCGACGTTCTTGATGCCGCAGCGCTCGAAGATGCCGAGGGTGTGGTCGCGGAAGCGAGCCTGGAGGGCGGGGAGCTTGCCGGGGTGGGCGGTGTAGATGCGGAGCTCGTGGATCATGGCGGGGCCTCCTTCAGGGGAGGGGGATTGTACGGGGTAGGCTAGGACCGCTGGCCCGACACTGCGGCTCCCGCTAGGCTGACGGGCTATGACGATTAGCCGCGAGATTCAGCCGCTTCCGCTCGACGAAGAGCCTATTCGCAAGGCGCTGGAGGACGCGCACCTGCCCTCGCTGCTGCCGGCGCTGGCGCAGATCACGGGCGACCTGTCGCTGCTGCGCGAGGACCTGTTTCCGGAGACCGTGCTGCTGACGGACCCGCAGGGGGGGCTGTCTGCGGAGGCGCAGGCGGAAGCGCGCGATCTGGCGCTGCGGACGCTGGTCGCGTGGCGGGACGCGGGGTCGGTGGTGGCGCCGCCGCCGTCGATGACGGATGTGCGGCGGATGATGGACTACCTCATCGGCGAGCATGTGAGCGACGAGTACCTGCCCCTCCTGCTGGAGGAGCTGGCGTTCGCGGACAAGGACGCGCGGGCGCCGGAGTGGCGCAAGGACGCGATCGACGCGGACCGGTCGATGCGGGTGCTGATCATCGGGGCGGGGATGTCGGGGATCCTGGCGGCGCACCGGCTGCAGCAGGCGGGCATCCCGTACGTGGTTATCGAGAAGAACGCGGATGTGGGCGGCACGTGGTTCGAGAACACGTACCCGGGGGCGCGGGTCGACTCGTCGAACCACGCCTACAGCTACTCCTTCATGCAGAAGTTCGACTGGCCGTACCACCACTCGCCGCAGGAGGTGCTGCTGGAGTACTTCAGCGACTGTGCGGAGGAATTCGGCATCCGCGGGAACATCCGCTTCAACACGGAGGTCGAGAGCGTCACGTACGACGAGGCGCGAGCGGTGTGGGCGGTGAAGGTGCGCGGTCCGGAGGGCGGGGAGACGCTGGAGGCGGAGGCGGTGGTGAGCGCGGTGGGACAGCTGAACCGGCCGAAGATGCCGAGCATCGCGGGGGTGGGGGCGTTCGAGGGGCCGGCCTTCCACTCGGCGCAGTGGGACCATGACATCGACTTCGCGGGGAAGACCGTGGGGGTTATCGGGACGGGGTCGAGCGCGTCGCAGTTCATCCCGCACCTGTCGGACTGGGCGGAGGAGGTGCGCATCTTCCAGCGGACGCCGAACTGGTACGCGCCCTCGCCGAACTACCACGAGCGGGTGTCGGAGGGCTTCCTCTGGCTGGCCACGCACGTGCCGACGTACGCGCAGTGGTACCGGTTCTGGCTGTTCTGGGCGATCTCGGACGGGTTCCTGCCGATGGTGGAGGTGGACGACGACTGGCAGCCGGGCGACGAGGTGACGGGCAAGCTGAACGGGGAGCTGCGCGACCTGCTGGCCGGGTCGATGCGGAACTACCTGCAGAGCCGGCCGGACCTGATCGAGAAGACGCTGCCGGACTTCCCGCCGGCCTCGAAGCGGATCGTGGTCGACAACGGGACGTGGCCGAAGACACTGCTGAAGGAGCACGTCCACCTGGTCACGGAGCCGATCGAGCGGGTCACGCCGCGGGGCGTCCTGACGGAGGACGGCGAGGAGCACGCGCTGGACGTGCTGGTCTACGGGACGGGGTTCCAGGCCTCGAAGTTCCTGACGCCGATGAAGGTGGTCGGCAGGGGCGGGGTCGACATGCACGAGCAGTGGGACGGCGACGCGCGGGCCTACCTGGGCATCACGATGCCGAACTTCCCCAACTTCTTCTTCCTGTACGGGCCGAACACGAACATCGTGGTGAACGGGAGCATCGTGTACTTCTCGGAGTGCGAGGTGCAGTACGTGCTGGAGTGCCTGAAGTTCCTGCTGGAGAGCGGGCAGCAGGCGATCGACTGCCGCACGGACGTCCACGACGCGTACAACGAGCGCATCGACGCGGGGAACCTGAAGCGGGCGTGGGGCGTCTCGAGCGTGCCAAGCTGGTACAAGAGCGACTCGGGGCGGGTGGCGCAGAACTGGCCGTTCACGCTGCTGGAGTACTGGCAGCAGACGAAGACGATGGACCCGGCGGACTACGTCCTGCTCTAGAGATGCCAACGTTGAAGCTCGACGTTGACAGCGAAGCCGACGCCCTCTATCTGCGCCTCGACGACTCAGAAATCGTGCAGTCGGAAGAGGTCTCGCCCGGCATCGTCCTCGACTACAACGAAGCGAATGAAGTGGTGGGCCTGGAAATGCTGCGCCTTTCCAAGCGGGCGCCGGGCCTGAACCTCACCGACCTGCACTTCGAGACCGGGTAGCCTTACTCCCCGACTTTCTCTGCGGGGATAGGCTCGCAGAAGATCTCCGTGCGGCCGGTGAAGTCGTCGTAGTTGCCAGTGACGACCCTGATGCAGACGCTCACGGCCGCGACGTCGGCGAAGCGAGGCGTGGCGAACGTGAAGGTGGCCTGGCCACCGACGGTGTCGTCGCCGAACTCGGTGGGGTCGAGCTCGCCGCCGACCCATTCGATGGTGTCGCCTTCCGAGTCGAGGAGGCCGATGTTCACGTTGGGCAGCAGACCCATGTGGACGAAGACGTTGGCCTCGGGGGCGAGGTCGAGGTGGTAATCGAAAGTGAGGGTGACCTCGGAGCCGGAGGTGGCCTGGACGCGCACGTTCCAGACGCGGGACATGGGGAGGTCGGGGGTGGGCTCGGGCGTCTCCTCTTCCCACCAGGCAGGGGCGGGCGTGGCCGTGGCGGTGGCGCTGGCGGTCGCAGGGGCGGGAGTGGCAGGGGCAGGGGTGGCGACGGGAGTGGGGTCGGCTGAGCCGCCACCGCAAGCGATCGCGAAGGCGAGGGGGAGGGCGGCCAGCAACCAGCGGGCGCGCCGCATCAGTCCTCGAGGGGCGGGAGGCCGCCACGAGCGACGAGCTCCATGCGGACGCCGAGGCCATCGTTGACGTAGCAGAAGCCGGCGAGCATGCCGTCGCGGTCGAGCCCGGCCATCTCAACGGTCATGCCGGGGCCGAGCTCGTCAATGGCGGCCTGGACGCTGTCGACGTAGAGGCCGAAGTGGTGGAGCTGGGAGCGTTCGCCGACGTGCCAGACGGTGCCGGGGATGGCTTCGATCAGCTCCAGGGTGATGGGGGTGCTCCGGTCGCAGAAGGTGACGCGGGGGGAGAGGATGCGGTCGCCGCCCTCGTCGCGGACGCGGACGGTGGCGGTGGAGGGGTCGCGCCAGCCGCAGCCGAAGCGGCGGCCGAGCTCGTCCATGGCCGCCTCCATGTCCGGGACGATGATGCCGACGTGGTAGATGTCGTCGAAGGTGATCACGGTCTGGCTCCCTACGGGAAGATGCCCTGGACCTGGTAGGACTGGGCGACGCGGTTGATGGCGAGGGTGTAGGCGGCGACGCGCAGGTCGGGCATTGAGCGCGTCTTCCACAGCTCGTGGACGGAGTGGTAGGCGTGGGTGATGGTGTCGGCGAGGGCGGCCTCGACGAGGTCAATCTCCTCGGGCCCCTTGACGGCCTTCATGAAGTCGACGTCGCTGAGGTGGGCGCCGGTGGCGCCTTCGAGGGCCTTCACGACACGGGTGGTGGCGACCTCCTGGTAGCGGCTCGTGAGCCGTTCGGGGGAGACGTGCTGGATGTTCTTGAGCCACTCGAAGTAGGAGACGGTGACGCCGCCGGCGTTGAGGAAGAGGTCGGGGATGACGAGGATGCCGCGCTCGCGGAGGATGGCGTCGCCCTCGCTGTCGACAGGGCCGTTGGCGGCCTCGGCGACGATGCGGGCCTTGATGCGGGGCGCGTTGTCGGCGGTTATCTGGTTCTCCAGGGCGGCGGGCACGAGGATGTCGCAGTCGAGCTCGAGAACCTGGAACGGGCTCTCGATGGTGCGCGTGCCGGGGGCGCCGCGGATGGAGCCGGTCTCGGCGCGGTGGCGCTGGACGGCCTCGACATCGATGCCGTCGTCGGATGCGATACCGCCGTCGTACTCGGCGATGGCGACGATGTTCGCGCCGGCTTCCTGCAGCAGGCGGGCGGCGTGGAACCCGACCTTGCCCAGACCCTGCACGATGACGCGCTTCCCCTCGATCCCGCGCGTGAGGCCGATGGCCTCCATGTCCTCGGCCGAGTCGGTGGCCTCGGCGATGCCGATGGCGACGCCGCGGCCGGTGGCCTCGGTGCGGCCGGAGATGCCGTGGAGGGAGATGGGCTTGCCGGTGACGCAGGCGAAGGGGTTGAGCTGGTCGGGGTTGAGAGCAGTGTAGGTGTCGACGATCCAGGCCATCTCGCGCTCGCCCGTGCCGTAGTCGGGGGCGGGGACGTCGACGGCGGGGCCGATCATGTTCTTGCGGTTGAGCTCGGCGACGTAGCGGCGGGTGGCGCGCTCGAGGAAACCCTCGCTTTCGTTGCGGGAGTCGATGCAGACGCCGCCCTTCGCCCCGCCGAAGGGCGCCTCGACGATGGCGCACTTGTAGGTCATGAGGCTGGCGAGGGCGCAGACCTCGTCCTCGGTCACGTCGGGGCTGAAGCGGATGCCGCCCTTGGTGGGCAGGCGGTGGAAGCTGTGCTCGGCGCGGTAGGCCTCGACGACGCGGATGGAGCCATCGTCGTCACGCACAGGGAAGCTCATGCGGTGGACGACGTTGCACATCTTGACCTGGTCGAGGAGGCCGCGCGGATAGTCGCTGTAGACGGCGGCCCGCTCGAACTGGGCGCCTACGTCGTCGAGCAGGTTGCCGGCGTGGGGGTCGCTGTCCATGAATCTCCCTGTGCGCGGTAGACCGCGATCGTAGTATAGGCGGGCGTCCGGAAGCAGCCGGAAAGGCCTGCGCAGGGGGCGGGCATGTCCCTCGAAGAGCTGATCATCGCCGCCGTCCGCGTGCTGGGCTCGCTGCTGGTGTTCAAGTGGGCCTTCATCGGCGGCTGGGCCGCGATCCTGATCGACCTGAGCGACCTGTTCCTGCGGAACCTGCTCGACCTGGGCGGGGTCAGCAACTACCAGGCGTTCGACAAGTGGCTCGACCAGGTCTACATGGTGGCGTTCCTGATCGTGGCGCTGCGCTGGGCGGGGCCGGCGCGGAGCGTGGCGGTGGGGCTGTTCGCGTTCCGGCTGGTGGGGTTCGTGATCTTCGAGTTCACGGAGGAGCGGTACGTGCTGCTGGCCGTGCCCAACGTGTTCGAGGTGTGGTTCCTGTTCGTGGCGAGCCTGCCGCACTGGCGTCCGGACTTCACGTTCTCGAAGCGGAACATCATCCTGGCGCTCATCCCGCTGACAGCGCTGAAGGTGTTCCAGGAGTACGCCCTGCACGGGGGGAAGTGGCTGGACAGCTTCACGGCGATCGAGGCGGTGGAGGCGATCGCGGACTGGTTCGCGGGGCCGTTCAGCTAGCGCGGGGCGGGCTTGTTCCCGTTCCCCCCGGGTGCGGCCATAATGCGCCGGCCATCCGTAGGGTGGCCCTGGAAGAGGGTTTTAGCACTATCCGTATTCGCTGGCTTCTCGTCGTCCTGGCAGGCCTGCTCACGCTCCTGGCCGCGCTCCCGGCCGCCGCCCAGACTGAGACCGCGAACGTCGAGTTGCGCGTCTGGCAGCGCGTCGCGGCCCCGCTCCGCATCTACGTGAGCGCTCGCCCCGAGGACGGGAGTTGGGCGACGCTCGGCACGATTCCCCTCCCTCTCGATGAGGAGACCAGCAGCAGAACATTCCGCTACGGCGACATCACCCTCGCGGTTCCGCTACCCGGCGCCGCCTCGCAGGACGCGACCGCGAACGTCGAGTTGCGCGTCTGGCAGCGCATCGCGGACCCGCTCCGCATCTACGTGAGCGCTCGGCCCGAGGGCGGGGACTGGGCGACGCTCGGCACGATTCCTCTCCCTCTCGATGAGGAGACCAGCAGCGGAACATTCCGCTACGGCGACATCACCCTTGCGGTTCCGCTCCCAGAAGCAACGTCGCAACAGCCGTTCCCCGATACGCAGAACCTGCGCTGGCTGGAGGGGAGAGAGCCGGCCCTCTACCGCCGGGTCGAGGGCTTGCGCTGGGCGCGAGACGGCGTCACGGAGACGGAACGGACGGCCCTGGACAACCTGCTGTACATCGCCGTGGGTGACATCAACAACCTGCGCTCGATCCTGGACCTGCCATGGGCGCGCGATGACCTGACCACCACGGAGACCAACGCCATCGAGTGGGTCTCCTGGCTCTCCTACGACAGCGCGCAACACGCAGCCACGGTCATCGCCCTGCCCTGGTTCCGCGACGGCGTCACCACGATCGAAGCAGAGGCCGTTCGATCGCTGTCCTGGCTCGTAGATGAAGACGATGCCAGCGAGGTGGACATCCCCGGGGCAGTCGGGGCCTTGCGGTGGTTCCGGGATGGCATCAACGAGACGGAACACGACCTGCTCCTGTGGCTGGCGTACCTGGACTTCTGGAGCGAGGAAGCCGCAGTCGCGGTCGTGGACATGCCCTTCCTCTCATCCATCGAGCGCGACGACGTGCTCGCCCTGCGCAGCCTCCACCAACTGGCCTCCTCACGGGACGGCCGGCTCGAGGCCGTGCTGAGTCACCCGAACGTGCGCGACGGGATCACCGACGACGAAACCACACTGGTCGCGGCGACGGGCACCATCCGGGGGGCCAGCGAGGTCCGCCGTATCCTCGATCGTGGCAATACCCGCACCGAGGTCGTGTTCGAGCGAACGAGACACACACCGAACCTCAAGATCAGCGTCATCCGCACCGGGACCCAGTCCCGGCAGTCGACGACCGACGACATCAGGGACGCGGTGGAGTTCGTCGAAGGCATCATGAGCCGGCCCCTGCCGGTCAGCCACATCATCTTCGTGGTGGACGACTACGCCGTCACCGAGGGTTACGCCGGAACGAACTACGGCTTCGCCTTCAGCGCCTTGCCGGACGACGAGCAACACGAGACGCCATACGACACGTTCAGCTTCCGATCACTGATCATCCATGAGACCGCCCACTTCTTCTGGCAGGGTCACGCCTCCTGGATCGACGAGGGTGTGGCCAACAGCCTCGAATACCTGTACGGCCTGGACGCGGCCGTGAGTCCCGGGCTGCGGGAAAGGCCTCATCGCGGGAGTTGCGAAGCCCACGATCTTGAGATGTTGACGGAGTGGGATACGTCTCCGGAACAGCAAGGACGCTATGGCTGCAACTACTTCCTTGGCCAGTTGCTCTTCCAGGATCTGCTGGATGAACTCGGCCGCGAGGCGTTCTCGCAGCGGCTCCAGGAACTCTACCGCCTGTCCCTCGAGACGAAGGATGACCCCGAGGGCGAGACGCCCGGAATAGCGGAGGTGCGGGAGACGTTCCCCGATCAGGCCGCCATCGTCGAGAAGCACTGGTCCGGCAAGCTGAACGCGCCGGAGAGCCGCCCCCTCGACGAGGGCGCCCACCGGAGAAGCCACGGCCTGATCCAGTGGGACCAGCGCCCCACCTATGACGGCACGTTCGTGACCTTCGGCGGAACGCTGCTGGGCGACGCCGTCCTGTTCAACGAAACCCTCGCCGAGGCGCGATCAGGCGGATATGCGAACTTCACGCTTGCCCCTGCCAACGACTACGAAAGCGTGGGTTCGATTCTTCCCCGACTCACCTCCGCCCGATGGCAACTCAACGACCCCGGAGATGTGGTCGCCCCCGAGTACGAACTCGATGACGGGACATTCACCGTCAGGTTCCGGCCTCGAGCGGGGCTCGGGGACCCATCCGATTATGTGGTGTTGGTCTGGGGCTTCCAGGACGGGAACAGGACGCCCTTCTTCGGGGAGGAGCTCGATGTCCTCGGACACGCCCGCATCCAGGTGGAGTAGGAGTTCCCGCGTCCTTACGAGCGGGGCGGGCGGCCGGTGGCGGAGCGCCAGGTGCCTTCGGGGATGAAGCCGAGGTACCCGTCGATCTCCTCGGCGCAGTGGAACATCTCGAGGGAGAAGCCCTGGTCGTCGTTCACGTAGGAGGAGGTGAAGGGGCCTTCGTCGTTGGGCTGGACGTTGGCGGTGTAGCCGTTGTCGATGAGGCGGGTGAAGGCGGCGGTGAAGGCCTCGCGGGTGCGGTAGCCGAGGGCGATGTTGAGGATGCCGACGTCGCTCAGGAGATAGCCAAGGGGTCGGGGTCGGGGGGTGGGGTCGCTGTACTGCTGGACCTCGATGAGCTGGTCGCCGGCGCGCAGGAGGAGGGTTTCGGACTTCGCGCCGGGGAGGCCCCAGAGCGTCTCCATGTCCGGGGTATGGAGGAGGGTGGGGTCGACGATCTCAAGGGAGAGTGTCTCGACCCAGAAGCGGCGGGCCTTGTCGAGGTCGGGGACGGAGAGGCTGACGGCGCGGATGGCGGATCCTGCGTCGGGCCAGCGGGGAGGGCGCAGGTCGTCAAGCGGGTCGCGCTCCATGACCTCGATGATGAAGCCGTCCTGGTCGCGGATGCAGACGCGGCGGTCGCCGGCGGGGCCCATGGGCGGGGTGACCGTGGAGGCGCCGACGGTGGGGACGCGGGCGACGACGGCGTCGAAGTCGTCGACGTGGAAGGACATGCGGGTGTAGCCGATGTCGCAGGGGCGCCAGTCGAGGGGGAGGGGACGGGGGACGGGGCGGGTGTAGCCCCAGACCTCGAGCTGGACGAAGTCCTGACGGTCGATGAGCCACCAGAGGGCGGCGGCGGGGTCGGGCACCTTCTGGAGGGTGGCGAGGAAGTCGCCCCAGATGAGCAGGCCGCCGGCCTTGAGGCAGCCGAGGACGTCGCAGTAGAGCTGGGCGGCGCGGGGCATGTCGCTGGCGCTGACGGCGAACTGGGCGACGCCGGGGTCGGGGCCGTGGTCGGTGGTCATGGTGATGGCTGCCTCCGGGGTGCTGGGAGCGCGATTGTACGGCTCAGGATGCGCCGGCGAGCGGTCGCTGCGGCCGGGGCGAGAACACGATCAGGAGGGCGCCGAAGAGGGCAACGACGGCGACGATGAAGAAGCCCGTCTCGAAGCCGCCGGTGAGGTCACGCATGAGGCCGGCGAAGAGGGGCCCGGTCATCATGCCGGAGGTCATGACGAGCTGGGAGAGGCCCATTATCTTGCCGAAGTCGCGGGGACCGAAGTAGTCGGCGCGGAGGGCGAGGAGGACGGGTCCGCGCACTCCCCAGGCGAGGCCGTGCAGGAGGGCGAAGACGAAGATCATCCAGAGGGCGTTGGCGACCACGAGGATGAGGATGGCGATGCCGGCGGTGACCATGGCGCCGGCGCCGAGGGCGCGCTTGTTCACGCGGTCTCCGAGGATGCCACCGCCGAGCGTGCCCACGACCATCGCGATGGGGATGACGCTCTGGATGGCGCCGGCCTCGGTGAACGAGTACCCGAGGCTCTCGGTGAGGTGCGTGATGAGATGGACCATGACCGCGGAGACGACGAGGAGGGCGGAGCCGTGGCCGAGCGAGATGAACCAGAACTGGCGCGTCCTGAGGGCCTCGCCGACTGTGAAGCCGGAGGCCTCGTGTGGGATCTCGGCAACGGGGCCCGAGGTGGAGGGGGAGCGGGGCTCGGGCGCCGGATCGCCATCGATGACGTAGCCGTAGTCCTCGGGGCGGTGGCGGATGAGCTGGGAGGCGGGCAGGCCCAGGCCAAGGACGACGAACGCGGAGGCGAGGGCGGTGTTCTCCCAGCCAAAGGTGTCGATGCAGAGGACGACCAGGTAGACAACCACGCCGCCGAGGGCGAACCCTCCGGTGATGAAGCTGATGGCGGTGGCGCGGTAGCGTTCGAACCAGTTGACGATGGCGACCATGACGGAGAGGAACCCGCCGAGGCTCATTCCCACGGCAACGACGAAGAGGACGGGAAAGAGGTGGCCCAGCTCGGATATGCGGCTGAAGAGCATCAGCCCCCCGGCCAGAACCACGAGGCCGACGCGGATGACGGCGCGGGGACCGAAGCGGTCGGTGAGCCAGCCCTGACCAGGGCCTACGACCCCGTTCGTGCCCTGGATAGTGGAGTAGCCGAGCGCGAGCATCGTGCTGCTCCAGCCGAACTCCGTCTTGAAGACGGCGACGTAAGCGCCGTAGGCATGCATGACAAGGGCGCCGATGAGAGCGTTGAGGACCATGCCCGCGGCCACGATCCACCAGCCGTAGAAGAGGCGGCTGGGGTGCGCGACGTACTGCGAGCCCGGCAGGCGAGCGAGAACGGGAGGCCTCCCCGGGCGGCGGCTGCGCGGCGCCCGCCCGATGGTATCAGCGGAGCCTCTTCGGGGATGCGGGCGGCGGCTATGCTGGATGCGTGCAACGGGATCCACGGCTTGCCCGCCTCTCGGAGGAGCATCACCACGGGCTGGTGTTCGCCCTCCGCATTGAGCGCGAGCTGCCGGCTGCCAGTGACGACGAGGTCGAGCGCCTCTACTCGCAGCTGCTGCAGTTCTGGTCACGGGGGCTGCTGCCGCACTTCCACACGGAGAGCGAGTGCCTGCTGGCGCGCCTCATCCGCCACCGCCCGCTGGACGACCCCCAGATCGCGCGGCTCCACACCGAACACCTGACGATGTACGGGCTGGTCGCGCGGATGCGGGACGCCACGACGCAGGACGAGCGGCGCGAGGCGCTGCGCGAGTTCGGCGGCACGCTTCATGACCACATCCGGTGGGAAGAGCGGGAGTTGTTCGAGGCGGTGCAGGACGAGTTGTCGGAAGGGGAGCTGGACGCGCTGGGAGCGGAGATCGTCGAGCGGCACCCGAAGCTGACGTCGGCCCCGTGGGAGGACGCGCCCGGCAACTAGGCTGTGCTGGCAAAATGCTGGCATTGCTGGCAAAATGCCAGCATGACTGTGAAGATCACGATCAGGAACGTCCCCGAGGAGATCCGTGACAAGCTGGCGCTGCGCGCGGCCCGCAACCGGCAGTCGATGCAGGAGTACCTCCTGTCGGAGTTGGAGCAGGTCGCTTCGCGGCCATCGAACGAGGAGCTACTGGAGCGCATTCGGAGGCGAGTGGAGGCATCGGGAACGCGTGTCTCCGCTGCAGACATTCTGGCCGCGCGCGACGCCGACCGAACGTGACGCTCGTCATCGACGCTTCCGCGTTGGTCGCAGCCTTGACGGACACGGGCCCGGAGGGACGCTGGGCGAGAGCCAGCACAGGCAGCGATTCCCTTGCGTATCCGGAAGTGGCGCTCGCCGAGGCCACCAACACCCTGCGACGGCTTGAGCGCGCTGGAGTCGTCACACGGGGAGAAGCTGACAACGCCCACCGAGACCTCCTGGAGTTCAATCTCGATCTGCACTCGTACACACCGTTCGCGGAGCGTGTCTGGGGGCTCCGCCACAACCTGTCGAGCTACGACGCCTGGTACGTTGCCCTGGCCGAGGCGCTCGACTGCCCCCTCGTTACGCTGGACCGGAGGCTCAGCCGTTCGCCCGGACCCCTCTGCGCGTTCATCACGCCGCCTAACGAAGAAGGCTGACGCAGCTACTCCAGCTCGTAGACCGAGACGTGGCCGGGGCTGGCGGCGGTCAAGGGGTTGCGGCGCCAGTCGGCCCAGCGGCTGCGGAGGCGCATGCCGGCGAGCTGGGCCATCAGGTCGAGCTCCGCGGGCCAGGTGTAGCGGATGTTGACGGGGTACATCTCGACGCCTTCGGGCGTTATGTAGAGATGGGAAGAGGCGACCGTCTGGGTGGTGGGGTCGTGGCGGTCGAGGTCGAGCGAGACGAAGTCGTTCTGGACGATGCCGGTCGAGACACGCTGGCCGCGGTCGAAACGGGTTAGGTCGGGTACGAAGGCTTCAATGAGGAAGGCGCCATCGTCGGTGAGGTGTTCGGCGACGCTGCGGAAGCAGTTGACCTGCGCCTCCTGCGAGGGGAGCGCGAAGAGGGTGTTGAAGACGACGTAGATAAGGGAGTAGGGCCCCTCGACGTCCAGCTGCTCGAAGTCGCCGATGGTGACGGGGATCCCGTCGCCGCCCGGCTTCTCGCGCATCTTCGCGACCATGGCCTCGGAGGCGTCGAGGCCGTGGACCTCGACGCCGCGGTGGGCGAGGGGCAGGGCGATGCGGCCGGTGCCGATCCCCAGCTCCAGGGCGCGACCTTCGCCTGCGAGGTCGGCGAGCACGTCGGCCATGGGTTCGACGACCTCGGGCGTGCTGAGGTGGGTGTGGACTTCGTCGTAGATGTCGGCGAAGCGGTCGCCGTAGTAGGCGGCGTTCACGTTGTCCATGGCACGTCTCTCGCAGGGCAGCGGCCCTTCCATCGACTGTAGCGCGATCGCCTCTCAGGGGCCCGGCCCCTGGCAACAGTTCAGGCGATGAGGTCGGAGAGCGCGCCGATAATCCTGTCGGGGCGAACCGGCGTGCCTTCCGGCAGCCCGTCCCCGGCGGAGTCGACCCAGATGGCATGGATGCCCGCGCGCTGGGCGCCGAGGATGTCGGCCTCCAGGTTATCGCCGACCATCCAGGCTTCGGCGGGCTCGGCGCCGAGAGCGGCGAGGGCGTTTCGGAACGCGCGCTCGTCCGGTTTGCCGACGCCGAACTCGCCTTCGATCTGGATGTGGTCGAAGAAGCCTTCCAGGGCAAACCGATCGATCTTGCCGCGCTGGGTGGGGCCGTCGCCGTTGGAGAGCAAGCCGAGGCGGACGCCGGCGTCCTTCAGGCGCAGGAGGGTATCGGTGGCGCCGGGGAAGGGGCGTATCGCCTGGTCGCGGAGGGCGGTGAAGCGGTCGGCCATGGCCTCGGCCACCGGCGAGTAGGGGACGCCCAGACTGTCCAGTCCCCGACGCACGATGACGCGACGTGTCCCGGTCATGTTGAGGCGGGCCCGACGCGAGCGCTCGGGGTCGCCCCAGAGCCAGTCGCGCGACTCGAGGACGGCGGCGTGGAGGGCCTCCGGCGACGCGGCGCCGAGACGGCCGGCGAACTCGCGGCAGACGCCGATCCAGGCCTCGTCGGGGTTCCGGTGCGCGTCGAGGATCGTGTCGTCGAGGTCGACGAGGAGGGCGCGGGGGAGGTTCACGTCATCCACTCATCAAGGGCGGGTCATGTCCTCGGGGCGGACCCACTCGGCGAACTGCTCCTCGGTCAGGAGGCCGAGCGCAAGGCCGGCCTCGAGGAGGGTGCTGTTGTCGGCGTGCGCCTTCTTCGCGATGGCGGCGGCGCTGTCGTAGCCGATATGGGGGTTGAGGGCGGTGACGAGCATCAGGGACGAGCGCATGAGCTCGTCGATGCGGGACCGGTTGGGCTCGGCGCCGGCGATGCAGTTGTCGGTGAAGGACACGGCAGCATCGCCGAGGAGGCGGATGCTCTGGAGGTTGTTGAAGGCGATCACCGGCTTGAAGACGTTGAGCTCGAAGTGGCCGGTGGCTCCCGCGACGGAGACCGAGACGGCGTTCCCCATGACCTGCGCGCAGACCATGGTCATGGCCTCGGACTGCGTCGGGTTGACCTTGCCGGGCATGATCGAGGAGCCGGGCTCGTTGGCGGGGAGCTGCACCTCTCCCAGGCCGGCGCGGGGGCCGGAGCCGAGCATGCGCACGTCGTTCGCGATCTTCATGAGCGAGACGGCGACGGTGTTGAGGGCGCCGGCGAGCTCGACCTGGGCGTCGTGGGCGGCGAGCGCTTCGAACTTGTTGGGAGCGGTGACGAAGGGGAGACCGGTGTAGCGGGCGATCTCCTCGGCCACGCGCCCTGCGTACTCAGGATGCGAGTTGATGCCTGTGCCCACGGCGGTGCCGCCGAGAGCGAGCTCGTAGAGGCGGGGGAGGACCCCCTCGGCGCGCTCGATGCCGTAGGAGACCTGCTGCACGTATCCGCTGAACTCCTGCCCGAGGGTGAGGGGGACGGCGTCCATGAAGTGGGTACGGCCGATCTTGACGACCTCGGACCATTCGCCGGCCTTGGCCTGGAGGGCGTCGCGCAGGTGGCGGAGGCCGGGGATCAGGTGGTGCACGGTCTGCTCGGCGGTGGCGACGGCCATGGCGCCGGGGAAGACGTCGTTCGAGGACTGGGACATGTTGACGTGGTCGTTGGGGTGGACGGGCGACTTGGAGCCGATCTCGCCGCCGAGGAGCTCGATTGCGCGGTTCGAGATGACCTCGTTGGCGTTCATGTTGGATTGCGTGCCCGAGCCGGTCTGCCAGACGACGAGGGGGAAGTGGTCGTCGAGGTCGCCGTCGATGACCTGCCCGGCGGCCTCGCGGATGGCGCCGGCGAGCCCGGCGTCGAGCTTGCCGAGGGCCTCGTTGGTGGTCGCGGAGGCGTGCTTGACGATCCCGAGGGCGCGGAGGATGGGCCGGGGCATGCGTTCGCCGCCGATGCGGAAGTTCTGGAGGGAGCGCTGGGTCTGGGCGCCCCAGTAGCGATCGGCGGGGACCTCGACGGTTCCCATCGTGTCGGACTCGATGCGGATGTCGGTCACTTCGGACTCCTCAGGCTTGGTGGTCATGGTGGGGGCGCTCCGGCCACCGGCGGTATTCGGCTGTAGTCTGTCAGGGGTGTCGCACTTCAGCGTGAACGTGCTCTCAGGAGAGCACAAGTGATCGAGTTGGGCTACGTCCACGCCTTCGTGGGGTCGTACACAAAGGGGCTGCGCGAGGGGCGCGACTTCGACTCGTTCCTGATGGGGCTGGCCACGGGGGTGCCGACGGCGGCGGTCGTGGCGTGGGTGGCGAACTCACGGGGCGACGAGGCGATCTTCACCTACCTGTGCGTGGGGGTGGTGCTGTTCGGGGTCTGGAACGGGGCCGCGTTCCGGACGGGATTCTCCCTGCAGAACGAGTTCTTCCTGGGAACGCTCGGTCCCAGCCTGCTGACCCGCGCGCCCCTGTTCGTGATCCTCGCGGGGCGGGTCGCCTCCGACCTGACGCTGGGGCTGGTGGCGGCGGTGGGGGGCGTCCTCACGATCGTGGCGATCGCGGACGTGCCGCTCCAGGTCGCGAACACGCCGCTGTTCGCGCTCTCGGCGGTGTTCGGGTACGTGACGCTGCTCTGCCTCGGGGTGCTGCTCTCGCCGCTGATGGTGCTCTCGCGGGAGCGGAGCGGGTTCACGAACGCGGTACGTCCCTTCGCCGCGGTCATCAGCGGGTTCACGTTCGCGGCGCCCGTGCTTCCGCTCGGCCTGGAGGTGTTCACGTGGTTCTGGCCGACGGCCTGGGCGATGCGGGCTGTCGACGGCTCGATCCGGGGGGCGCCGTGGGGCGAGGTCGCGGGCCAGCTGGCGCTGGGCGTGCTGTTGATGGTGGTGTTCTTCGGCGTGGCCCAGGCGCTGCTGCGGGCGGTCGAACGCAAGGTGCGAGTCTCGGGGGACCTGGCGCTGTGACGATGCTGACCTCCGTTCACCGCTTCGCCCTGCAGTCGTACCTGTCGTACCGGGGGCTGTTCCTGTGGCTCACGCCCGTGAGCTACGTCTCGAACGTGGTGCTGCGGCCGGTGCTAGCGGTGATGATGTTCGGCTTCCTCGCGCAGTACGCCATCGACGAGGAGACGGCCCGCGTGTACGCCGTGGGGCTGGCGGGCTACTCCGTGGGACGCATCATCGCCGGGGGCGTGATGCAGTCGCTCTACCGCGACGCCGCCTTCGGGACGCTGGCGGCGGTGTACGCCTCGCCGGTGAACCGGGGCATGCTCTACTTCAGCCGCTGCATCCTGCACGTGCCCAACGCAGTCCTCGTGGCGGCAAGCGTGCTCGTGTCGGCGGCGGTGTTCCTGGACCTCGGGTTCGCGCAGGTCGACTGGGGCGGGCTGGTGGCGGCGTTCGCGGTGATGACGTTCTCGACGATGCTGTTCTCGCTGTTCGTGGCGACGCTGATCCTGCTCACGGGCACGGGCTGGGCAAACTGGATCATCATCCTCGACGGGCTCCTCCTCAGCCTGACGGGGGTCATCATCCCGACGGCGGAGCTGCCGATGGTGCTGTTCGAGCTGGGGCAGATCCTGCCGGTGACGCACGGACTGGAGGGGCTGCGGGCGGCGTTCGCGGGTGAGCCGGGCTACTGGCCCGACCTCGCGCGGGAGGCGATCCTTGGACTCGCGTACGGCGTGGTGGGGCTGCTGCTGTTCCGGCTGGCCGAGGTTCAGGCGAAGCGGCGCGGCGTGCTGGCGCGGGCGGGATAGGAGCGGACGATGACGGGCGGCCATGCGATCGAGTGCGAGGGGCTGCGGCGCGTGTTCCGCTCGCGCAGGCTGACGGGCCAGGTGGAGGAGGTGGTGGCGCTCGACTCGCTCAGCCTGCAGGTGCAGCCGGGCGAGGTGTACGGGGTGCTGGGGCCGAACGGGGCGGGGAAGACCACCGCGATCCGCATCTTCTCGACACTCCTGATCCCGACGGCGGGTTCGGCGCACGTGATGGGGCACGACGTCGTGAAGGCGGCAGGGGAGGTGCGCCGGCGCATCGGCCTGATCCTCGGCGGCGAACGGGGGCTCTACGAGCGCCTGACGGGGCGGCAGAACCTCCAGTACTTCGCTTCGCTCTACCTGATGAGCCCCCGGCGGGGCGCGGAGCGGGCAGACGCGGCGCTGGAGGAGGTGGGGCTGACGCACGCGGCCGACCGCGGGGTGGAGCAGTACTCGCGGGGGATGCGGCAGCGGCTGCACGTCGCGCGGGGGCTGCTGCCGGACCCGGACGTCATCTTCATGGACGAGCCCACGATCGGGCTGGACCCGGAGGCGGCGCAGGACTTCCGGCGGCTCGTCCCGGAGCTACGGGAGCGGGGCAAGACGGTCCTGCTCACGACCCACTACATGCTGGAGGCGGACGTGCTCTGTGAGCGTATCGCGGTGATCGACCACGGGAGGCTCGTGGCGCTCGACACGCCGGAGGGGTTGAAGCGGCGGTTCGGCCAGGGGCAGGTGACCGAGGTGACGCTGCGAGCGGCAACACCGGGACTCGCGGACCGGCTGCGGGGCCTGCGGGGCGTCACGGCTGTCGAGTCGGACATGGAGGGGGCCGCGCAGCGGGTGAAGGTCTACGCCGATCCGGGGCGGGACATCGCCTCCGGCCTCCGCAACCTGGCGGGGACGGACGCGATCCAGAGCATCGTCACGCGGGAGCCCTCGCTGGAGGAGGCGTACCTGAGCCTCATCCGGGAGAGCAGCGCGGGCTAGCTCGCCTCGACGACGCCGACGGGACAGCCGACGCCGGTTCCGCCGATGCCGCAGTAGCCGTTCGGGTTCTTGGCCAGGTACTGCTGGTGGTAGTCCTCGGCGTAGTAGAACTCGGAGGCGTCGATGATCTCGGTGGTGATGGGGCCGTAGCCGGCCCGGGAGAGCGCTTCCTGGTAGCGGTCGCGGCTCTGCTCGGCGGCTTCGCGCTGGGCCTCGCCGTAGACGTAGATGCCGGAGCGGTACTGGGTGCCGACGTCGTTGCCCTGGCGCATGCCCTGGGTGGGGTCGTGGCCCTCCCAGAAGGCGCGGAGCAGGTCGGCGTAGCTGATCTGCGCGGGGTCGAAGACGACGAGGACGACCTCGTTGTGACCGGTGAGGCCGCTGCAGACCTCGTGGTAGGTGGGATTGGGGGTCGGCCCGGCGGCGTAGCCGACGGCGGTGCTGTAGACGCCGGGAAGCTCCCAGAAGATGCGCTCGGCGCCCCAGAAGCAGCCGAGCCCGAAGAGGGCGCGCTCCAGCCCCTCCGGGAACGGCTCATCGAGCGGGTTACCGTTGACGAAGTGCCGCGGGGGGACGGGCATGCGCGCGGAGGGGCCCGGGAGGGCCTCCTCCGCGGTGGGGAGCTCGTGCTTCTTGCCGAAGAGCCAGGCCATGGCTGCGCCTCTCGATCCGTGCGTGTCTTGCGGCGGGCGTCCCGGAGCGACTTGATGGCGCCGGAGCCTCCGCTGCGGCCTCCATGGTACGGGTTCCGGAATCCACGCTGCGTAAAGCCGCCCGCCGCGCCGGCCTACTCCTCGGGAAACTCGCCGGCGGGAAACACGTCGTTGACGAGCCGGAGGTCGGCGTTCGGGCAGTGCGGGAGCCAGATCCGGCGCCACTCCTCCCTCGGGATGTGGTAGAGGACCTCGCCTCCGGCCACAATCTCGGCTTCCAGCTCGTAGCGGTGGTGGCGGCTGATCTCGACGCCCTCGTGCGGCAGCTCGAACTCGACGGGGAAGGCGCCGAGGTCGCCCCGAGTCGCCTGCGTGACCACGACCGGCTCTTCGGGGTCGGTGACGTCGACCAGGCGAACGTGGAGGACGGCGCCGTCGGGCAGGTCGGCGTCGGGGAAACTGGAGTGAATCTCCCCCGGCAGCGGCTCGACGCATGCGTCGAAGGGGTTCGTGGAGACGACCACGACATCGCTGTTGCGGGGTGCGCCCCGCGTGAGGACGGTGTGGACGGTGTCGTTGACGTAGAGGAGGTCGTCACCGCGCCTGACGTCGGCGCTGAGGGAGTATTCGTTGCGGTCGGAGACCTCGTCCGGGTCGTACTCGATGCGGAAGCGAACCGGGAGGCGTTGCGCGTCCTCGATCACGTCGCGGCCGAGCTCCACGGCAGAGGCATCGGCCAGGGAGGTATCGAGCAGCCGGACGGTGACGACGGCGCCTTCGGGAAGGTCGACCTCACGGGCGAAGCGCACCTCACCGGTGATGACGCCGGTGGAGCCGGATGCGCCGCAGGCGAGCGTCGTGGCGGCAAGCGCAGCCAGCGCGGCGACAACGAGGACGCGCGACACGAGAAGGGTCACCGGACTCCTCCCTCTCCCGCCATAGACAGAGTATGCGGCCAGCGCGGGAATCGTTCCCGGCCGGGTCCCAGCTTCGAGGGCCGGCTGCTACGCTGGATCGAGTGGCGGGCAAGCTGCACCCGATCGTCTTGCCACGAGGCGGAGCTGCACAGTGACACGTCAAGAAAGTTCCAACGGCGGCAGCGGTGAAGCGGGCGGGGCGGAGGGCATCTTCCGGCTAACGGTTGGCGATGGGGAGGTCGCGTTTCTCTTCCACCGGATCGTCGTGCCGTTCACGGTGCTCCTGCGGCTGCTGATGGGCTGGATCTTCCTCTGGGCCGGGTTCGATAAGGCCATCAACGGGTTCTCCGCCGAGGGCTTCCTGACCCACGCGACCAGCGGGCCCCTCCACGGCTGGTTCACCGATCTTGGCGCGAACGCCACGGCCCTGTCCGTGATCGAACCGCTGGTGACCTACGGGCAGATCCTGATGGGCTTCGCCATCTTCTTCGGCGCGGCGACGAGGTCGGCGCTCTTCTTCGCCGGGATCATGATGTTCCTCTTCTACCTGTCCCAGTTCCCGCCGGAGTACGACCTGTTCGTCGACTACTACCTGGTCTACATCGTCGTGTACCTGGTCCTCGGCGCGCTTGGCGCCGGGCGAATCCTTGGTCTCGACGCGTTCGTCGAACGGATTGGGTGGGTCCGGGACCGGCCGTGGATGCGCTACCTGCTCGGTTAGGCAGCGGCGAGTTCCCGAAGGGGAGTCGACGCGGGCGCGCGGGCCCGCGACGGTAGACGCGCGCCCGCGTCTGCGCGAGGTGCGGATAAGATGGGCATCGACATCCCGCTCATCCACCGGTCTCTCGATTGGACCGGCATCCAACCACCTGCGCAGGAGCACACGCCATGGGTACGCGACTACCGACGCTGGCCACTCGTGTCCTGCTCTCGCTGCTGGCCGTGGCCGCGATGCCGGTTGCCTGGCTGATCCTCCCGGGCGGCTCTGCCCAGGCGGAGGATGACAGCGAGGAACCGACCGCCCAGCTGACCCTGAGCGTGAGCGAGGCGCGGCCGGGCGAGACCATCACGGTCGAGGGCTCCGGTTTCCGGGCGGAGGAGGACGCATCCTTCATCTACACCTCGACGATCACGATCGGCGGCGTGCCGATTGCCGCCGTGACGAGCGTGGACATGGCGTCGGGCTACCTCCACGCGGGCAGGTACAACGACTCCGGCGTGTGGATCGCCGAGCACATCCACATCGACCCGATCGACACCCTGCCCGACGGCGCATTCACCGCGACGTTCGTGTTGCCCGACGACCTGCCGCCCGGCGACCACGAACTGGTCGCCATCTCGTGCTGGGCCGGGCCCGACGGGGACTATCCGGAGGACGGCGTCGCGCCCTGCGGCACCGTGGGGCTGGGCGGCGGCGTGAAGGACCGCGTCGCGAGGGTAACCCTCACGATCGTCGCCGGCAGCGCCGAGGCCCCGGACGCTGCAGACACCGGCAACGCGGGTCTCGGCATCGAGCAGGGTTCGGGCGTTCCGGCAGAGGCGATCGCCCTCTTCGCCGCCGTCGCCGCTCTCGGCGCGGGCGTCGCAGGCTACCGACTGAGCCGCAAGCGGGCGTAACGGGAGTCGCCGCGAGGGACCGCGGCCAGCCCTAGCCGCCGCTCTCCCGGCACCGCAGGCTTGCCTGCGGACGACTGTGCCTGGCCGGTCAAGACGAGCGCCGGTTCGCACGCAAGCGGAGCGCGGGATCGGTCAACTGCTGCGCGCGGCCCGCCTGGCTTCGTAGAGCGCGAGTGCGTGCAGGGGGAAGTACTGGCGATACAGCACGTAGTCCAGGAGCGCGGTGCGAAAGAACACACCGGCCATGTCCTGCTTCGGCCATGCGCCATCGGCGGACTGCGAGTCCATGAGGAAGCGAACGCCACGCGAGATCGCGGTCCAGTTCGGTTCCCCGGCCTCGAGGAGGGCAATCAACGCCCAGGCGGTCTGGATGACCTGACTCTGCTCGTGCTCGACGTATTCGCCGGTCATGCATCCGCTGACGTGCTCCCCCCATCCCCCATCGTCGCGCTGGCGATCCAGCAGCCACCGGCAGGCCCGGCGCAGGGCGGGATCGTTGGGCCGTGCGCCGCCGGCAACCAGACCCCTGATCCCGAAGAAGGTGCCGTAGATGAACTGAATGCCCCAGACGCCGCGCCACGAACCATCGCTTGCCTGCGTTCGCCGAAGCCAGGCGCCGGCTCCCGAGATGGCGCGCTCGGCAGCGGGATCGATGACCTCCGGGAAGTGCTCCCGACAGGCGACCAGGGCTGCGAGGCAGGAGGCGGTGCATTCGACGAACGAATGCTCGGTCATCGAATCCCCAAACATCTCGGCGGGGTTCAACCACTCAAGATCGATCGCGGAGCGCTGGGCCTCGTAGCTGCCGAATCCACCATCACGACCCTGTCCACGCAGCATGAAGCGAACTGCCTCGCGGAGCGCCTGCGGACTGACGGCCGAGCGGTCCGCGGCGAGGAGTCCGAGCACGGCTTCGGCCGTACAGTCGGTCACCGGCCAGCCATGCCAGCCCCCGGCGAAACACCAGCCGCCGTTCGGGTCGTTGCGGTACGCCTCGCGATAGCCGGCGAAGCTGTGATCGATCTGCTGGTCGCGCAGGAAGCCGGATCCGCGCCGAAGCGCGTCCGTCACCCCGGGAAGCTCGGGTGCGGCCGCCAGGGCCTGGAGCGCGAATCCGGTGTCCCACGAGGCGCTTCGCGCGCCGGTCATGCGCGCTCCACCCTCCTCGTCTTCCCAGAACCAGAGGTCGAGCTGTTCAAGGGCCCGCCGACAGTCACCGTCCTCGGGGTCGTGCAGCCACAGGGCCAGGATGTTGAGCAGGCCGCTCACCGGAGAGATGCTCGTGTGGTCGGTGGTATTCAGCTCCCACTTGATCTGCCCGACGAGCTCGGCCATGGCGTTCTCGCGCAGGCCGGGGTGATGGAGTCGTTCGAGAAGAGCGGCGGCCCGGTAGCCCGCTCGCAGCCACACGGTCGGCCGCGAGTAGAGGTCGGCCTCGCGCAGGTGATTGCGGCTCGCGGGGAAGTCGACCTTCTCGAACCCCTGCGGGAACAGCTCCTCGCGCAGGCTTTCGATCAGGGGCGTGACGGGGACCTGGAAGCGACGCGGATAGATCGCGGCCATGGCCATGTAGATCAACCGCGTGTGGCAGTACCAGTTCGAGGGGTGCAGGGGAAGGCGGCGGGGCAGGCGCCACAGCTCCGGGAGGATGGGGTGGATTCCGCGCCAGTCGTACAGATTGAGCAGCGCGAGCCAGAACTTGCCCCAGCTGGGGATTCCGAGCGTCCCCTCCGCCTGCAGGAATCGCCGCGCCGGCTCGACCAGGGGATCATCCCGTTCAACGCCCAGCAGCCGTGACGCGACGTAGACCAGGGTGGTGACGAACAGGTGGGGGTCTCCGTGTTCGTGCAGTCCCCACACCCCTCCCGGCAGCCGGGACTGCTCGAAGTAGCGCAGCACGCGCCGCCGCCGCCCGCTCTCGATCGGCCGGCCAACGATGTGCTGGAGCAGCACCCACTGGGCCGTGATCATCGGGCACCAGACCATCTCGCCTTCCCAACCGCCTTCCTCATCCTGGAGCTCCAGCAGTCGCGCGGCGGCGCTCTGCAGGGCCGCGCCGGCGTCGGGCGACGCGGCCTCGGCGTCGGGTCGCGAGGGCGCCACGGAGGTTGTCGGCATTGACGTGAGAAATGCGCGAGCCAGCGTCTCGGGCAGACCGTCGAGCCTCCGGCTATCCCCGCTTCGAACGTTGTGCAGGCGCCAGGCGCCTCGTATCAGCCACGCGAGGCGATTGCCCATGCCACGCACGACCTCGCCGAAGCGACGCCAGGCCAACAGGCTGCCTGACCTCGGGACGGACTCCATCAACGCCGTCGCCACCGTCTTCGAGAACTCCCGACTGAGGGTGGCGACCGAGGTGTCCTCGCAGGCGAGGAGGCCGACGGTTTGCTCCCGAACCGCGGAACTTGTCCTCCAACGGCTGTACATCGCCTGCCGCAGCGCAGTCGTTTCGGCGCTGCGATCGGCGAACACCTCGTAGAGGCCCATGGCGAGCAGTTCCGGGATCCGCGTCGCCTCGAATCGCTGCGTGCGGAAGTCGCCGAACTCATCGCTTTCCGCCAGGGCGAGGGCGTCGAGGAAGCCGAGCGTCATGCCCGTGGCGGTCAGCGGGTGGTAGTGCCCGGCCGCGTCTCCAATGAGCACCCGACTCGAGCTGCCATAGGTGATGCGCGGGCCGATGGCATTGGCGGCGGCCTGAACGCGCTGATCGGACCACGCCTCAAGGAAGGCCGAGCGCAGTCCCTCCGGCATCCAGCGCACATACGAGTCCTGGAGCAGGCCTTTCCAGTCCTGGGGCGCATAGCTCAGGGGGAAGTCGACGAATGCGCGGACTCGATCCTCGTCGAGGCGGTAGATGAGCATCGGACCGGGTGCGCCGGAGAGCACGTGGCCGTATCCCTCGAGCGGCAGGTTCACCGCCTTCAGCGTGAGCCCCACCATCCGCGAACAGGTCTTCGTTCCCGCCGCCAGGCCCAGCGATCGCCGCACGACGGAGGACCGTCCGTCGGCGCCGACGATGCGGTCGGCGGCGATGGTGTGGTCGAGACCACCCTGCGAGAAGGTGACCTGCCCGTCTTCGACCGCGTGCACGCGGTCGTGGAGCCTGAGGTCGACGCCCGGCTCTTGCTCTGCCGCCCCGCGCAGACGCGAGACCAGCGTCTCGTGTTCGCAGACGAGGCCGCGGGATCCGTCCAGATAGGGAAGGACGATCGGCTCGGGGCTGTCTTCCGGGAACACCGCGAAGCCACGGCCCGTGGCGCCACGACCGTCCACTTCGATCGGAATCCCGAGCCTGCGCAGAATCTCGACGGCGGGCGGGTGCAGCCACTCGCCGGCCAGGCGCCTGGAGGCCGAGGGGTTCGCCTCGAACAACACGACCCGCGCGCCCTTGCGAGCGTGGGCGACCGCGCAGAGGCTGCCCACGGGCCCGGCGCCGACGATGGCCACGTCGTAGCGGCCATTGTCCGTGCCGGTCACGGGAAGATTCTCCCCTGGAACGAGAGCAGTTCGCCCAGCCGACCCCATCTGTGCGGCAGGAACGCACCAGCATCGCCTTGAACGTCGAGCAGACGGCCGATCAGCAGTGGCCTACCGTCGAGCCCGGGGATCAGTTCTCCCTCTTGCGCTGATCCGTCCGAAGGGGCGTCAGGCGAACCTGACTCCATTGCGGTGCTCCTATCCGGCTACGAGTGGAAATTCTTTACCTGCTGTCCTGAATCGTACCGGAAAGCAGGACCATGGCTTGTATGCGTCCCTACGGTGGAACACCAGCGCACCGCGATAGATTTGGGGCGTTCCTGGTAACTATGGCCATGGATCTGGAAGTGGTTCCCGTGTCACACGCATCCTCCCGGCCGGGATGCCGTGAGGAAAGCGGGCGCAACGGGGCGGGGGAGGAGACGCGGCGGTCGCGCCGTGCGCTACTATTCCGTACACGATGGAGTCTCCCGAACGCCGGTACGGACGCGCCGGATACGGGCAGTGGCGCCACAAGAGCGCGGGAGGTAGAAGCACCGTTGTGGACCAGCCCCGACGGAAGCGAGGAACCGAATCAGGGGAAGCACGCCCTGATCTCGCGCGGAACAGCGGTCCACAGACCCACGACGACAGTTCGAGGCGCCGCGCCACGCGCACAACGCATCCGGGATCATGAACCGATTTCTTGACTCGATGAGCAGGGTGGTCACGGCCCGGCCCTATCTCACGATAGCCGTGCTCGTCGTCATCACGATCGTGCTGGGCGCAGGCGTGACGCTACGCGCCGAGCTCGACGAGACGGACGGGTACTTCCCCCGCGACAGCGCCGTCGCCAGGGCGCTGGATGAGATCGATCAGCTCTTCGGGGAGTCGGGCGAGATCAGCATCGTCACGCTGCTCTTCCGGGGAGAGGCCCTGACCCCTGAGGGACTCTCGCAGATGTCCGGACTGCTCGATGAGATTGCAGGCGACCCCGAGCTGGCGGCGCTCCTGACGCCGACCGCTCCGATCGCCGCGCCCTCACTGTTCATCGGGGCCGCGCTCCAGACGGACAGCTTCGAGTCGCTCTCGCAGGAACAGGCTCGACGCCGTGCGCGGCGTTCCCGAGGTCCAGGCCGCTCTCGCGGCGATGACGGGAACCGACAGCGACGGCACACCGGTGGCGATCGCCACGCTGCGCCTTCGAGACACCGGGGACGGGCGAATAGCGGACGCGGAACGCCAGGTGTACGACCTCGCGGCCGGCGCCGACGGCCCCCTGCGCGTGAGCAGTGTGTCGAAGGCGGTGATCGAGGATGAGTATCAGCGGTCGTACCGGGAGGACATCACCCCGCTGATTGGGGCAGCCTTCGTGCTGATCGCGGGCCTGATATTCCTCCTGCTGCGGTCGCCATCCGACCTGGTGCTCTCGCTGGCAGGCCTGTTGATGGCCATCGTGTGGATCGTCGGCACGGAGGGCTGGTTGGGGCCGAACGGGCTGGGCCTCCTGGGACGGCCGAGCGGGATATCGGTGATTATCCCGATAGTCATCATCAGTCTCACGGTGGACTACGCCATTCAGGTGGCGCTGCACTACCGGGAAGCGCGAGCCAACGACACGTCGGTGCGAGCAGCCTGCGGGACAGGGCTGCGAACGGTGACCGTTCCGGTCGGCCTGGCGGCGCTCACCACGATCGCCAGCTTCATGGTCGGGTTGTTCTCCCCCATCCCCGCGATCGGCGACTTCGGCGTCGTAGCCGGAGTGGGCGTTGGGATGAGCATGATCGTGATGCTGACGCTCTTGCCGGCTGGCCGGCTCATCATCGACCGGCGGCACGAGTCGCGCGGCCGGCTGGCTCCGCCCCGGTCGGTCTCCAAGGGGTTGCCGGGCATCGAGCGCGGTGCGGAGCTGCTGGGGAGAAGTGTCGCTCGCACGCCCGCGTTCTATCTCGTCGTCATCCTGCTGGTGTCGATCGGTCTCGGCATCGCCTCCACGCGAATCGAGTCCAGGTTCAGCGTGCTGGACATTCTGCCCCGGGGCGGGAGTGTCACGAATGACCTCGAGACGCTGAATGCCGCCGTGGGCGGTTCACCGGAACTGGCCAACGTGCTCGTTCACGCGGAGGCCACGGAGACCCACACACTTGTGAGCCTGCACGCGCTGACGGCCGCCTTCCTGGACGAGGGGCAACGACCGCAGGCTGCGGCGGGACCGATTCTGGCGTCGTTCGAGCTCCTCGCGCAGGACTGGACGAATGACAGCGGCGAGCCCGGGGACAACTACGACCCGGAACTGGCCGCGCTCTTCGAGGAAGCCACGGCGGGGGTGCGTTTCGACCCAGCGTTGATACAGGAGTTCCTGGAGAAGCTGGCGGCGCGGGAGCCTGCCATCTCGAGCTTGATCGTCAACGATCCAGACGGCATCGATGCCATCCTCCTCCAGTTTCCAACCTTCACGAACGACCCGGACAAGACGAAGGTCCTGCAGGAGGAAGTCGAGCGGATCTGGTTCGGCGAAGACGACGCCATCACGGTGACTTCCGAGAGCGTGACCTCCGTGACGTTGACGGAGGAAATGACGAGCAGTCAGACAGAAGCGATCATCACCGCGGTTGCCGCGGCTCTCGGCATCCTGTTCGTGTTCTACTGGATCACCCTTCGGCAGCCCCTGCTGGCCTTCATCGCCATCGGCCCGATCGTTCTCGTCCTGTTCTGGATCATCGGCACGATGGCCCTGCTGGGGATTCCCTACACCCTCGTAACGGCGACCATTACCGCGCTCTCTGTCGGAATCGGGGTGGATTACACGATCCACATCATCCATCGATACCGGGAGGAGTTCGCCCGCATCCGCGACCCCGAAATCTCGGCGGTCTACACCCTGAAGACGACCGGTTCCGCCCTCCTGGGTTCCGCTCTCACCACGGGTCTTGGGATAGGGATGTTGATCTTCTCGCCGGTGCCTGCGCTGCAACAGTTCGGCATCACGGCGGTGATTGCGATTGCCTATTCCCTGATAGTCTCCATGGTGCTGGTGCCACCGGCGATGACGCTCTGGGGCGCGTACCAGGACATGCGGCTACGTTCGGCGGCGCAGGACTGGTCGAGTGAGCTCCGTGATCTCGACGACGCCATCGAGGCGATACACCGGCGCCACGCCGAGCAAGAAGGGGGTTCTTCCGGCCATGCTCCCTAGCGACAAACAGCTGACCGTCTCCCCGCATGCGGCGCCATCCCGGGCTTCCGGGCCCGTTGCAAGGACCTTCCCGGCATGACAAACCCAGCCGAAGCGAACAGCGCCACGCTCTCCCTGCCCGAGGAGCTGCTGCTGATGCTCCTCAACGAGGAGAGCGGGTACTTCCACCACGTGCCGGGGTGGACCCTGAACTGCACCCTCATCGGCGCCGTGCTGGCGGAGCTTGCCTTCCGGTACCGCATCGACTCCGACCTCGAGTCCCTGTTCATCGTCGACGACACACCAACCGGCATTGCCACGCTGGACCCCTTCCTGGCGGAAATCGCCGGGGAGCCGGAGCAACACGGCACGGAATACTGGATCGAGCGGCTCGCTCCGCGTGCGGAGGGAATCATCGACCTGGTGCTCGGCAACCTGGTTGAACGGGAGATCCTGCGCCATCACGAGGGCGATTTCTGGACCCTGTCGCGCTCGGTCTGGCAAGCGCAGTCCGACCGCCAGGACGGGATAGCGGGCGACTTCGTGAAAACGCGCATCCCGACGATCATCCTGTCGGATGCGATTCCCGCCCCGCGCGACGTCATCACCATCGCGCTCCTGAACGCCTGCAACGTGCTGCACTATCTCATGCCCTTCGACGAGGAGGCCGAGCAGCGCGTCGATGTCATCTGCCGGGTCGACATCATCGGCCGGTCCATCGCCGATGCGGTGAGCAGCAACATCGCCAGGCCGCAACTGCATTCGGCCCTCACCAAGGAGATACCGCGCCTTTCACTGCGCAAGCTGCTGTTCAATCCCCACCTGCGCTCCGGCAACCTCGCGGCGCTCTTTGCCGACCTCGCGAGGGAATACGGCCCGGTGTTCGAACTGCGCCCGCCGTTCGCAAAGGAGCCGTACATCTTCCTCGCAGGCCCGGAAATCAACCGCTGGGTGCAGAAGCATGGCCGCTTGTTCCTGCGCTCCAAGGAGTACCTGGCCAGCACCGAGGCGGCCCATGGCAGCTCCCGGACCATCCACAGCATGGACGGGGCCGATCACTTCCGTTTTCGCAAGGCGTTGCAGCCCTCACACGCACCGGAAACCTTCACCCGCCGGATCGACGAGGTCTATCGCATCGCACGGCAGCAGGCGTCGTCGTGGAAGGTGGGCGACATCGCTCCCGCCGAGTCCTTGTTCCGGCGGTACCTGAACGCGCAGATGTCCCCGCTCCTGATAAGCCTCGACACCCAGGACGAGTTTGAGGACATCTTCCTGTTCAACCGACGCCTGCTCTTCACCTACCTCACGGGGATCGTTCCCAAGTTCCTGTTGAACACACCGGGCATGAGGCGCAGCGCCAGGGTCGTCGCCGACCTGGCCGAACGGATCAGGACCAGCCACACCCCGGCCCAGCGGGCCGGCCAGCCCCCGGACGTCATCGACGGCTACCTCTCCGTCCATGCCAACGACGAGCAGTTTCTGCCCGAGACCGACCTCGGCTTCCCGCTCAACGCATTGACGCTGACGGGCCAGTACCTCGGGGATCTGACCAGCTTTATCTTCTACCACCTGGCGTCGAATCCCGACATCTACAGGCGCGTGCAGGCCGAAGCCGACGCACTGTTCGCCAACGGCGACCCCACCGGCGAAGACCTGACGCCGGCCAACCTCGACGTCACGCATCGCGTGCTGCTGGAGGCCCTGCGGCTGACGCCCAATGTCAATCTCTCCATGCGCCACGTGATGAACTCGTGCGTGGTCGAGGGTTATCAACTGCCCTTGCGCGCGCCTGTCGTCATCGCCCAGACCGCTCCCCACTACATGGAGGAAGTGTTTCCGGACCCCCTCACGTTCGACATCGACCGCTACCGGCCGCCGCGCAACGAGCACCTCACCCCGGGGTTTGCGCCTTTTGGCCTGGGCACGCACCGGTGCATGGGCAGCCAGTGGGCCGAGAAGCAGGTCGCCCTCAACGTGATCTTGCTGGCGCACCACTTCACGTTCGAGCTGTCGCCACCGGACACCGAGCTGCGCACCAGCCCCTTCCCGACGCAGTCGCTCAGCAACAAGATCAAGCTCGTCATCAAGGAAAAGCGGCACGAACTGCCCGCCTGAGAGTCAGCGGCGGACGGTGGCCAGCAGACCACCGTCCGGGCCTGTCTCCATCGCGCGCCGAGGCGGGGGCAGGGTTCCCGATGGCGGGGGTGGCTCCCCGGCGAGGATTCGAACCTCGAACCTAGCGGTTAACAGCCGCTCGCTCTACCGTTGAGCTACCGGGGAACGGGCTCCCAGTTTCCGGCGGGGCGGGGGAACGGGCAACAGGCGAAGCCCTCCCGATTGGCCCGACCAGCCCTTATCGGCGGCTCTGCTACAGTGGCTTCATGGCCAGGATTCACACGGGTCTCCAACCCCTTCCCTGGCCCCGACGAATCTGGCGGTTCTGCCTCGTCGCCTGGAACTTCGTCGTCCTCTACCTGGGCTACAAGCGCATCCAGAAGACGCCCGGTCTGAGCGAGGCGGAGCGCAAGGCGCGCTACCGCGAGCAGCACCGCGCGACGGGCGAGCGGCTCTACCGGCTGGCGATCCGGATGCAGGGCCTGCTGATCAAGTCGTGCCAGTTCCTGAGCAGTCGGGCGGACGTGGCGCCGCCGGAGCTGGTGGCGGTGCTGAGCCGTCTGCAGGACTCGGTGCCGCCACGGTCGTACGAGGAGATCGCGGGGCAGGTGCGGCGGGAGCTGGGGGCAGCGCCGGAGGAGGCGTTCGCGAGCTTCGAGCGCGAGCCGATCGCGGCGGCATCGCTGGCGCAGGTGCATCGGGCGGTGACGCACGAGGGTCGCGAGGTGGCGGTGAAGGTGCAGTACCCGGGCATCTCGCGGGTGGTGGAGACGGACCTCCGCAGCATCAGCATGCTCATCGAGATCCTGGCGCGCATCGAGCGGCGGTGGGACTTCCGCATGCTGATCGCGGAGATCGCGGACTACACGCCGCGGGAGCTGGACTTCGTCGCGGAGGGGCGGAGCGCAGAGCGGGTGGCGCGGGAGCTGTCGCACCGGCCGGACGTGCGCGTCCCGGAGATCGTCTGGGAGCACACGGCACAGCGGGTGCTGACGATGGAGTACATCGACGGCATCAAGATCTCGGCGACGGACGAGCTGGTGGCGGCGGGGATCGACCCGGACGTGGTGGCCCGGATCATGATGGAGGCGTACTGCGAGCAGATCCTCGTGAACGGCTTCTTCCACGCCGACCCGCACCCGGGGAACCTGCTGGTGCTGCCGGGTCCGGTGGTGGTGTTCCTCGACTTCGGGATGAGCAAGCACCTGCCGGACGACTTCCGCAAGACGTACAACCGCTTCACGCTGGCGGTGCTCAGCCAGAACGACGCGGGCATGCTCAAGGGGTTCCAGGACCTCGGGTTCCGGACGCGTTATGACGACCCGGAGATGCTGGTGGCGCTGGGGCGCTCGTTCTTCGAGTCGGCGGGGCCCGAGCAGCGTCCCTACGCCGATGCCGAGGTGATCGGCGAGGTGAACGAGCGGCTCGCGAGGCTGCTGTCGGAGAACCCGGTGACGGAGATGCCTCCCGACATCCTGCTGATCCTGCGGGTGCTGGGCCTGATGAGCGGCCTGCAGAAGCGGCTCGACAGCACGGTGGACGTGGCGGAGACGATCACGCCCTTCGCGGAGGCGCAGATCGCGGGCGAGGCGGCGGCCGGAAGCTAGGGGGCTGAGCAGCTATTGGTTAGCTGCCTACTCAGATATGCTAGATTAGCGTGTCTATTCGGTAGAATGGGAGGGATGGGGCGATTGTCCCCGCGGGAGGAGGAAGCACAGTGACTGAACTGATCATGGCGTCGTTCATTGGAACCTCGCTAGCGCTTCTGCTGGCGTATTTCACCAAGCTCGCGAAGAACGGCGCGTGGACAGTGTTTCGGAGAGCAAGGTCTCAGTGGCTCGCCTTCAGGGGAGAGCGGCGGCGCAAGCGGAGGATGAAGTGGGTCAGGGAGCAGCAGTTTCACATGACTCACCTTGCCCATCTTGCGAATACAGCGGAGGACTATCGACTACGGCACCCCGATTGCTGGACTCACCCCATGTGGCACGCGTTTTGGGGTGCTACTCGTGAACTCGGGGAAAGGAACATCACGGAGGAGCTGCACTACCCAGGCTCCGATACTCATGTCCAGTTGGTGTCAGGACGCGACTTCGGATTGAGGATGCGAGGGGGAACAGGCGAAGACAGTTGGCACGTCGAGCACCACGCCGCAGGCGACACATGCGGCGGAGGCTCCGGCAATGCACCGGAGTACTGTGTCTGCGGTCAGCACTACTACGACCACAACCCCTTCCACTGGTCCAGCACGTGCCTTGGTCCGTTTCTCCCCCAGGCAGGTACCATCGCAGCCTAGCGGCGGGCCCGCCTTGCCACCGAAAGGCGAGGCGGCGGCGGGAAGCTAGACGCTTCTCGCTAGCGTTATACGGGGACATTCGCTAGTCTTGGTTAGCCCTTTAAGGCGGTCCCGAGAGGCTGCCAAGGGAGGAGGCGCCGCCATGAGCGGCTGGCCCTGCGCAGGCCCGAACACCCCCCACCTGACCAGGTCGTTTCCGCGATGAGTCCCGTTGAGCTGCAGCGGGGCCAGGAAGTCGCGCGCACGATCCGGCGGCTCGCGCACGAGATCGTCGAGAGCAACGGCGGCGCGGAGAACCTCGTGCTGGTCGGATTGCTGACGCGGGGCGCGCCGCTGGCGGGGCGGCTGGCCTCGGCGATCGAGGCGTTCGAGGGGGCGTGCCCGCCGGTGGGGCGGCTGGACGTGGGGCTGTACCGCGACGACGTGGCGCAACGCGACCCGCCTCCTCCCGTACGGCCCAGCGACATCCCCCTCGGGGTCGACGGCGCGACGGTGGTGCTCGTCGACGACGTGCTCTTCACGGGGCGCACGATCCGGGCGGCGATGGACGCAATCATGGACTTCGGGCGGCCGGCGCGGGTGCGCCTGGCGGTGATGGTGGACCGCGGCCACCGCGAGCTGCCGATTCGCCCCGACTTCGTTGGCCGCAACATTCCGACGGCGCCCTCGCAAACGGTCGAGGTGCGGCTGGCGGAAACCGACGGCGAGGACGCGATCTACCTGATGGAGGGAGCCGACAGTCATGGTGAGCATTGAACCGGCCACCCCGACCGCCACCGAACCGGAACCGCAGCCGGCAGAGGCCGTCACGGAGGATCCCGCCGTCTGGGTGCGGAAGGACCTGCTCGACACGGACACCCTCTCGGCCGAGGAGATCGACCTCGTGCTGGAGACGGCGGACGCGATGGCGGAGGTGCGGGAGCGGCCGGTGGGGCGGGTCGCGACGCTGCGGGGGACGACGGTCGTGACCCTCTTCTACGAGAACAGCACGCGCACACGCGCCAGCTTCGAGATCGCGGCGAAGGCGATGGGCGCCGACGTCATCAATTTGGCGGCGACGGGTAGCAGCGTGGGCAAGGGCGAGTCGCTGGTCGACACGGTGCGCACAATCGAGGCGGTGGGGGCGGACATCGTGGTGATACGCCACGCGAGCTCGGGGGCGGCGGCGCTGGCGGCGCGACACACGAGCGCGGGCGTCGTGAACGGCGGCGACGGGTCGCACGCCCACCCGACGCAGGCATTGCTCGACCTGTACACGATGCGGCGGCACGTGGGCAAGCTGGAGGGGCGAAAGGTCGTCATCGTGGGCGACATCCTGCACAGCCGCGTGGCGCGCTCGAACCTGTGGGCGCTGCGGGCGGCGGGGGCGCAGGTGACCCTCTGCGGCCCGGCGACGCTGCTGCCGCGGTCGCTGGGCTCGCTGCCGGGGTACGAGGGGCCGGGGGGCTGCGAGGTCACGACGGACCTCGAGGGGGCGCTGACGGGGGCGGACGTGGTGATGGCGCTCCGCCTCCAGCGGGAGCGGCAGGACCAGGGTCTGCTGCCCTCCCTGCGCGAGTACATCCGGCAGTACCAGGTCACGGAGGAGCGGCTGGCGCGGGCGAATCCGGGGGCGCTGGTGATGCACCCCGGCCCGATGAACGAGGGCGTCGAGATCGCGCCGGAAGTGGCACACGGGCTGCGCTCGGTGGTCGAAGAGCAGGTCACGAACGGGGTGGCGGTGCGCATGGCCATCCTCTACCTGATGGCGACAGCGAGGCGACGATGAACAGACTGCTGATACGAGGCGGACGGCTCATCGACCCGGCGACGGGTCGCGACGAGCAGGGCGACGTGCTTGTCGAGAACGGACGCGTGCGCGCGACCGGCGGAAGCCTGTCCGCGGACGGGGCGGAGGTGGTGGACGCGGCGGGGTGCATCGTGACGCCGGGGTTCATCGACCTGCACGCGCACCTGCGCGAACCCGGCTTCGAGCAGAAAGGCACGCTCGCGACGGAGACGGAGGCGGCGCTGCGAGGCGGCTTCACGACCGTCTGCGCGATGCCGAACACGGAGCCGGCGCCGGACAGCGCGCCGGCGGTCGAGGGGTTCCTGAAGTTGGTGGCGCAGAACGCGCGCGTTCGGGTGCTGCCCGTGGGGTCGACGACGGTGGGGCGGGCCGGGGAGCGGCTGGCGGCGCTGAGCGAGCTGGCGGAGTCGGGGTGCGTGGCGGTGAGCGACGACGGCGGGCCGGTCATCGGCGGCAACCTCATGCGGAACGCGCTCATGCTGGCGGAGGCGCTGGGGCTTGTGGTGGCGGAGCACTGCGACGAGCCCTCGTTGAGCCGGGACGGCTCGATGCACGAGGGCGCGGTGAGCGAGCGGCTCGGCCTGGCGGGGCAGCCGACAGCCGCCGAGACGGCCGCGATAGCCCGAAACATCGAACTCTGCGAGCTTACGCGCGGACGGCTGCACATCATGCACGTGACGACGGCGAGGGGCGTTGAGATGGTCGAGCGGGCGAAGGAGCGCGGGCTGCCGGTGACGTGCGAGGTCACCCCGAGCCACCTCTTCCTGACGGACGAGGCGGTGGCGGGGAGCGACCCTACTCCCGCCTACAACACCTCGGCCAAGGTCAACCCGCCGCTGCGCACGGAGGCGGACCGGCTGGCGCTGCTCGCGGGCGTGAACTCGGGCGTGATCGACGCGATCGCGACGGACCACGCGCCGCACGCGCCGGAGGAGAAGCTGTGGGAGTTCGACCGCGCGCCGTTCGGCATCAGCTGCGTCGAGACCGCCCTCGCGACGGTGACGACGCTCGTGGCGCGGGGCGAGCTGGAGCTGGGCGCAGCGCTGCGGGCGCTGACGCAGGGTCCGGTGGAGACGTTCTCGCTCAGCGAGCACATTTCCGGAATCGGGACGCTCGCGGTGGGGGCGCCCGGCGACGTGACCGTGTTCGACCCCGAGGAGCGCTGGACCATCGACCCGGCGACGTTCGCCTCGAAGGGGAAGAACACGCCGCTCGCGGGGCTCGAACTGCGGGGCCGGGTGCGGGCGGTGGCGGTCGGAGGCGAGCTGCGCAATGCGGTGGAGGCGGCGCATGTCTAGCGCGAGGCTGGTGCTCGCCGACGGGAGCGTGTTCGAGGGCCGCGCGGTGGGCGCGATCGGGTCGGTGGGCGGCGAGGTGGTGTTCAACACGTCGATGACGGGCTACCAGGAGATGCTGACGGACCCCTCCTACGCGGGGCAGCTGCTCACGCTGACCTACCCGATGATCGGGAACTACGGCGTCGACACGGCCGTGGAGGAGTCGGGGCAGATCCAGCCGCGGGGGCTGATCGTGCGCGAGGTGGCGCCGGTTTCGAGCCATCCGCTCTCGACCAGCGACCTCGCGACGTTCCTGGCCGAGCGGGAGGTCGTCGCCATCGACGGCGTGGACACGCGCGCGATCACGCGGCGCATCCGGCGCCACGGCGTCATGCTGGGGGTGATCACGGACGAACCGGCAGCGGAGGCGCTGGAGCGCGTCCGCGCGCTGCCCGGGTACGACGGCATCGACTGGGCGTCGCAGGTTTCGACGGACCAGCAGTACGGCTGGGAGCCGTTCGCGGAGAAGCACAAGCTCCGGCCGGCGATGGAGTCACGGGCGAACAAGGCCATGGTTAAGCCCGCGAATTCAGGGGCGTCGGGGCGGCCGAAGCGAGTGGCGCTCATCGACGGCGGGGTGAAGCGCAACATCATGCGCTCGCTCGTCGCGCGGAACTGCGAAGTGACCGTTCTACCCATCGACGCGAGCTCGGAGGACGTGCTCGCGCTCAGGCCCGACGGCGTGCTGTGGTCGCCGGGGCCGGGCGACCCGCAGGTGCAGAACGCGCAGGTCGAGGAGACGCGCAAGCTGATCGGGACGGTTCCGCTGTTCGGCATCTGCCTGGGGCACCAGGTGATCGCGCGGGCGCTGGGGGCGGGCACGTTCAAGCTGCCGTTCGGGCACCGGGGCGGGAACCATCCCGTTCGCGACGAGCGGACAGGCACGGTGACGATCACGGCGCAGAACCACGGCTACGCCGTCGACCCCGAGGGGCTGGCGGCTACGGCGGAGGTCAGCCACGTGAACCTGAACGACGGCACGGTCGAAGGGCTCACCATGCGCGACGAGCCGGTGATGACGATCCAGTACCACTCGGAGGCGAGCCCGGGGCCGCTCGACAGCATGGGGATGTTCGACCGCTTCGTACAGATGATGGATTCGGCGGGAGGCAGGCAATGACGCGCACGACAGCGATGCGCCAGGCAACCACGGACGACGCGGCAGCGGTGGCTTCGATCGCGCATGCCCTTCGCGAGGAGGCGAACACGAGCCTTCCACCCGACCTCGACACCGAGATGGCGCGTGGCTGGCTGACGCGCATCGGGGAGCACGGGGCGGCGGCGATTGCGCTGGACGGGTCGATCCCGGTCGCCTTCGGGATGGTCGAGGCGAGCCCCGATGAGCCGGAAACGGCGGAGCTCGGGGTCTGGGTGCTGCCAGACCACCGACAGCGGGGCATCGCCACGCAGCTCGCGGAGGAGCTGCTGGCGCTCGCGCGCGAGCGCGGGCTGCGTCGTATCCGCGGGCGGCTGCCGGAAGGCAACGAGCCCGCTCTCAGCTTTCTCTCATCCATCGGGGGGATGGTTCCCCTGCGCAACCCCGACATGACGTTCGAGCTGCCCCTCTAGATGACAACGATGACGACACCGCGACGCCCCCTGCCGCCACGCGCCCGTGGCGGCGCCATCCGCCGCGACGCGACGCCTCAGGCCGCGAGCTGGACGGACGTGCTCATCGCGCTGGCCGCGACGGCACTCGCGATGGCCGTGTTCGTGCTCGTCGCGACGTTCGCGGGCGAGAACGTGGCCGGGGACGAGGCGGGGCGGTTCTGGGCGCTGCTGTTCGCGGCGGGGCTCGGCTTGTCGGGGCTGTTCCTGGGGATGCTGGGGCTGGTGCTGCAGGGCGAAGGGGCTCGCGAGCGAGGCCGCTACCTGGTTCCGGTCGCAACCGGTATCGCGACGGGGGCGATCGTGGGGGCGCTGGTGCTGGACGGAGCGAGCCGCGGAGCGGTGCTGGCGCCGCTGCTGCTGCTCCTGCTCGCGACACCACCATTGCGGGAAGGGCTGGGGTGGCTCATGCGGCGCGGGACCGGAGGGAGGGCGCGATGACGAAGCCGGAGAGCGTCCTCATCATCGGGTCCGGGGCGATCGTCATCGGGCAGGCGGCGGAGTTCGACTACGCCGGCACGCAGGCCTGCAAGGCCGTGCGCGAGGAGGGGGTGCGCAGCATCCTCGTGAACTCGAACCCGGCGACGATCATGACCGACCTCGACGTGGCCGACGCCGTCTACATCGAGCCGCTCACGGTGCCGACGATCGAGCGCATCATCGCGCGGGAGCGGCCGGACGGCCTGCTGCCGACGCTCGGGGGACAGACGGGCCTCAACCTCGCGGTGGACCTCGCGAACGCGGGGATCCTCGAGAAGTACGACGTGAAGCTGCTGGGCACGCCGCTGGAGTCGATCCGGCGGGCGGAGGACCGGGAGCTGTTCAACGACCTGCTGGCGAAGATCGGCGAGCCCGTGCTCGAGAGCGAGCCCTGCGAGACGGTCGAGGCGTGCGAGGCGGCGGCGGAGCGGATCGGGCTGCCGGTCGTCATCCGGCCCGCGTACACGCTCGGCGGCACGGGCGGGGGCATCGCCTTCACGCCCGAGGAGCTGCGCACGATTGCGACGAGCGGGCTGTCCGCGAGCCCGATCACGCAGGTGCTGATCGAGCGGTACCTCGGGGGCTGGAAAGAGGTCGAGTACGAGGTGATGCGGGACGGCGCGGGCAACTGCGTGACGATCTGCAACATGGAGAACCTCGACCCGATGGGCGTCCATACGGGCGATTCGATCGTCGTGGCGCCCTCGCAGACGCTGACGGACAAGGACTACCAGATGCTGCGCTCGGCGGCGCTGCGCATCATCGACGAGCTCGGCATCGAGGGCGGCTGCAACATCCAGTTCTCAATGGCGCCGCGCAAGGACGTGCGCGACTGGGAGGGCGACCCGAACGAGCCGCTTCCCTATTTCGTGATCGAGGTCAACCCGCGCGTCTCGCGCTCCTCGGCGCTGGCCTCGAAGGCGACGGGGTACCCGATCGCGCGGGTGGCAGCGAAGATCGCCTGCGGCAAGACGCTCGACGAGATCCCGAACGCGGTCACGCAGCGCACGACGGCGGCGTTCGAGCCGGCGCTCGATTACTGCGTCGTCAAGATTCCGCGCTGGCCGTTCGACAAGTTCGCCCTGGGCGACCGGGGTCTGGGCACGCAGATGAAGGCGACCGGCGAGGTGATGGCGATCGACCGCACCTTCGAGGGGGCGCTGAACAAGGCGGTGCGCTCGCTCGAGTTCGGACGGCGGACGCTGCTCTGGGAGGATCCCGCCTGGCGCGATGCGAAGGCGATCAACCTGAGCGCTACGGACACCCGGCTCTGGGCGCTGATGGCGGCGCTGCGGCGGGACATGCCGATCGCCGACCTCGCGACGGAGACGGGCGTCGACCCGTGGTTCCTGGAACGGCTGCAGCGGATCGTGGCGGTCGAGCGGCGGCTGCTCTCGGAGCCGCTCGACGGCGAGCTGCTACTGGAAGCGAAGCAGATGGGGTTCAGCGACGAGATGGTGGGGCAACTCGCCGACCGGCTGGCGGAGCACGTGCGGGAGCTACGCCTCCAGCTCGGGATGCGGCCCGTCTACAAGATGGTCGACACCTGCGCGGCCGAGTTCGATGCGTTCACGCCGTACTTCTATTCGACCTACGAGCAGGAGAACGAAGCGACGCCGGAGCCGGGCGTCTCGACGGTGGTGCTGGGGAGCGGACCGATCCGCATCGGGCAGGGAATCGAGTTCGACTACGCGAGCGTTCACGCCGCCTGGGCGCTCCAGGACGCGGGCCGTCGCGCCATTCTCGTGAACTCGAACCCGGAGACGGTCTCGACGGACTTCGACACGAGCGACCGGCTCTACTTCGAACCGCTGGACGAGGAGGCGGTTCGCAACATCCTCGAGAACGAGGCGGGGGAGACAGGGGAGACGCCGACCAGCATCGTGCAGTTCGGGGGGCAGACGGCGGTGAACCTGGCGGAACCGCTCTGGCGCGCGGGGCAGGGGATCATCGGGTCGAGCGCGGAGGCGATCGACACGGCCGAGGACCGCGAGCTGTTCGAGCGGTTCCTGCAGAACCTCGGCATTCCCCAGCCTCCGGGGGCGGCGGTGCGCACGCTGGAGGAGGGGCTGAAGACGGCGCAGACGATCGGCTACCCGGTGCTCGTGCGGCCCTCGTACGTGCTCGGGGGGCGGGCGATGGAGATCGTGCAGAACCCGCGCGAGATGGTCGGGTTCCTGGCGCAGGCGGCGGAGGCGGCGGAGGGGCGGCCGATCCTGATCGACAAGTACCTGGAGGGCCGGGAGGTGGAGGTGGACGCGATCTGCGACGGCGAGCGCGTCCTCATCCCCGGGATCATGGAGCACATCGAGCGGGCCGGGGTGCACTCGGGCGACTCGATGGCGGTCTACCCGCCGGTCCACCTCGACGACGAGGAGCGGGAGACGATCTGTCGCCACACAGAGCAAATCGTGCTCGGCATGGGCGCCATCGGGCTCACGAACATCCAGTACGTGGTGCTCCCGCGGGACGCTTCGGGCCAGCCGCAGGTGTACGTGATCGAGGTGAACCCTCGGGCGAGCCGCACGGTGCCGTTTATCTCGAAAGTGACCGGCGTGCCGATGGTGCAGCTGGCGGTTCGGGCGATGTGCGGCGAGTCGCTGGAGAGCCAGGGATACGAAGGCGGCCTCTGGCCGGAGAAGAACCTCGTGGCGGTGAAAGCGCCGGTCTTCTCGATGTCGAAGCTGGCGGAGGTCGATACGTACCTCGGGCCGGAGATGAAGAGCACGGGCGAGGTGATGGGCATCGACAGCGCCTACGAACCGGCGCTGGCGAAGGCGCTCCTCGCCTCGGACCTGGCCGTGGAGCCCGGCACGCCGGTGCTCCTCTCCCTGAGCGACCGGACGAAGGCGGAGGCGCTGCCGCTCGTGCACGCGCTGCATGACGCAGGCTGCGACCTCTACGCCACGGAGGGCACGGGGGCGATGTTGGACGCACTCGGCATCCCTTCGACGGTGGTGACGAAGGTGCTGAGCGGCACCCACCCGAACGTGGTGGACGTGATCGAGGACGGCACCGTTCGCTGCGTGCTGAACACGCCGGAGGGACGCCTGACGGGATCGCTCCGGGACGGCTTCCACATCCGGCGGGCAGCGGCGGAGAAGCGCATCCCCTGCTTCACATCGATCGACACGGCGCGGGCGGCCATCGAGACGATGCGCGGGACCGTGACGCCGGAGGTCGCGCGGCTGGACGAGTACGTGGCGCGATGATCCACGAAGAGGCGACGGTCCTCTCGAACGAGCCGTGCTACGAAGGCGGCTACGTCATCTGGCTCGATGCACCCAACCTGGCGGCGGCGGGACACGCACCCGGACAGTTCGTGATGGTGCGCTGCGCTCCCGAGGGCGGGGATCCCGAGTTCTCGCGGGCGTTCAGCTACCACCGGGCGGAGGAGGGGCGGATCGCGCTGCTCTACGCGGTCGCGGGGCGGGGGACGGCGTGGCTGGCGGCACGGCGTCGGGGGGACACGGTGTCGCTCTACGGCCCGCTGGGGAACGGCTTCCGGCTTCCCGGCGGCTCCGGGAACCTGCTGCTGGTGGCAGGAGGCGTGGGCGTCGCACCGATGGTCGACCTGGCCGAGGTGGCGCTGGCGCAAGGCCACCAGGTGACGGCGATAATGGGCGCGCGGACAGCCTCGCAGCTGCTGCCGGCCTCGGCCTGGCCGAGCGAGGTCGAGTACGTGGTGGTGACGGAAGACGGGTCGCAGGGGTTGCGGGGGCGGGTCACGGAACACCTCGACGAGTACGTGGCGTGGTCGAGCAAGCTGTACGCGTGCGGTCCGAACCCGATGTTCGCGTCGATGGCGGAGGCGCTCCGGCAGAACGGCAGGCGGCAGACTCCGGAGATCCTGATGGAAGAGAACATGCCCTGCGGGTGGGGTCTCTGCTACGGGTGCGCGATCTTCACCCGGCACGGTGTTCGGCTGTGCTGCAAGGACGGGCCCCGCTTCAACCTGTTCGACGTTTTCTAGACGCGAACGGCACGTTTGGGGTTTACAAGCGCCTGGGGAATGCACTACACTCTTGCGGACAGCAAACGGTGCAGGGATGGCAATGGCATCGGCGGAGCAGTCAGGCGAACCCCTGCGGGACTTCAGCAGCCCGGCAACGTGGGGCGATGTCGAACGGGTGCGGACCTCGCTGGAGACGAAGATCGACTCGGGCATTGCCGAAGTGAAAGTCCAGCTCAGCGAGGTTCAGGCACAGGTGGCGGAAGTGCGGACGGAGATGGCCAGGCTGGAGACACGGCTGGAGCGACGTATCGGCGGGCTGGAAGGGCAGCTTGAGACCCAAGGCAGCCAACTCAACAGCCGGATCGATGGACTCGAGGGTCGGGTGGACACAGCGATCGCCGGGCTGGAGACGCGGCTACTCCGCTGGTCCGCTGGTCTCGCAGTGGCAGCCGGAGTCTCAGTCATTGGCTTCCTTGTCGGCATCCTCCAGACGGTTGACTGAGGGGCGCGGCATGCCAGAAGCCACCACGGTGTTTGCGGGCGGTGTCGGACCCTCTCAGGGCTGACGGGCAGGTCGAAGCGGAACAGGGGTTGCGAACGGGTGTTCTAGTCCCTTACGATGGCGTCAACACGAGACGGGGAGCCCCACCATGGCCCAGACGGCGAAACAGGAAGCGGATCGGAAGCGCGCGCTGGACCTGGCGCTGAGCCAGATCGAGAAGCAGTACGGCAGCGGCGCCATCATGAAGATGGGGGACGCAACCGCCAATATGACGGTGGGCGCTATCTCCACGGGATCGCTCTCGCTGGACATCGCCCTCGGCATCGGGGGACTCCCCCGCGGGCGCGTCACCGAGATCTACGGGCCGGAGTCGGCGGGCAAGAGCACCCTGGCGCAGCACGTGATCGCGCAGGCGCAGAAGAGCGGCGGGGCCGTCGCCTACATCGACGTGGAGCACGCGCTCGACCCCTCCTACGCCCAGGACCTCGGCATCAACACGGAGGACCTCCTCATCAGCCAGCCGGACACCGGCGAGCAGGCGCTCGAGATCTGCGAGGCGCTCGTGCGTTCCAACGCGATCGACTGCATCGTCATCGACTCGGTGGCGGCGCTCGTGCCCCGCGCCGAGATCGAGGGCGAGATGGGCGACGCGCACGTCGGGCTGCAGGCGCGGCTGATGTCGCAGGCGCTCCGCAAGCTGACGGCGACGATCTCGCGAACGAGCACGGCGGTCATCTTCATCAACCAGCTCCGGGAGAAGGTCGGCGTGGTGTTCGGGAACCCGGAGGTAACGCCGGGCGGGCGGGCGCTCAAGTTCTACTCGTCCGTGCGCATCGAGCTGCGCGGCATCGAGAGCATCAAGAAGGGCACGACCGTCATCGGGCGGCGGGTGCGAGCCAAGATCGTGAAGAACAAGGTGGCGGCGCCGTTCCGCACGGCCGAGTTCGACATTATGTTCACGGCGCCGCGGGGCATCAGCCGCACGGCGGACGTTGTCGACCTGGGCGCGGAGTCCGGCATTCTCACGAAGTCGGGGGCGTTCTACAGCTACGGCGACCTGCGCATCGGGCAGGGCCGCGAGGCGGCGAAGGCGTTCCTGCACGAGAACCTGGACATCCTCGAAGCGGTCGAGCGGGAGCTGCGGATCGAGGCAGGCCTGCCCGTGGCGGACGAGGGCGAGGACGGTAGCGAGGCCGTCGACACGGCGATGGCGGCCGGAGGTTCCTGAGGGTTCCATGGCCTCCGAGGAACCGGATGGGCGAGCCCGGATAGCGGCCATCAAGAGCCGTCCGGACGGGCGCGCGGTGATCACGACGAGTGACGACGAGACGCTCATCGTCCACGCGGAAGCCCTCCATATCACGGGGCTTCGCGAGGGTGACGTCTTCGACACCAGGGCGCGGAAGCGCCTCGACCTCGAAGGGTCCCGCCGGACCGCGCATGAGGGAGCGCTACGCCTGCTCACTCGCCGGCCCCGGAGCGAGCGAGAGATACGCCATCGGCTGAGGCAGCGGGAGCTTCCGGCGGACGTGGTCGAGCAGGAGGTTGAGCGGCTGCGGGAGTCAGGGCTACTCGACGACGAAGCCTTTGCACAGGCATGGGTGGGGGAGCGGCAGGCGAAGACGCCGCGGGGTCAGCGCCTCTTGCGCAGCGAACTACTCGGACATGGGGTTCGCTCCGAGATCGCGGACGAGGCGGTCCTCTCGGTCGACGACCGCACGGCTGCGCTGGCGGTGGCGAGGGGACGGGCGCACCGGCTGGAGGGCCTCGAGTTTCGCGTATTCAGCCAGCGGCTCGGGGGCTTTCTGCGGCGTCGCGGGTTCGCCTACGACGACATCCAGGAGGCGGTGCGAACGGTCTGGAACGAGAACGCGCCGGAGTCTGAGCGGCGATAGGGGAACGTCCGCGGGTGGCGCTCCTTGCATGGCAAAAGTTTTGACGGGCACTCGGGGTGACCCGTACCATCGCCCGAAGAGCGGCGTACCGCCGCTTTGGGAACACAATGTCGCAACCTGCGATTCACCTGGAGCACAACCATGCCGGCGATCATTGCCGTTATCGCCGGCCTCGTGGGCATTCTGATCGGGATCGGCGTGGGCTACGTCCTGCGCCGCCGCTCTGCGCAGCACTCATTGCAGCAGGCGGAGGAGGACGCCCGGCAGATACTCTCTGAGGCCGAAACCAAGAGCCGCGAGCTTGAGCTGGAGACGAAGGAGGAGGCGCTCAAGCTCCGAAACGAAGCAGAAGCCGATATCCGCGAGTGGCGTTCGGAACTCTCGCGGACGGAAAACCGCCTCTCCCAGCGCGAGGAGAACCTCGACCGCAAGGCCGAGAGCATCGATTCGCGGGAAATCGCCCTGCAGGACCGCTCGGAGGCGCTGCGCGCTTCCGAGGAAGCGATCGCCGAACTGCGTGCCGAACAGGAGCGCGCCATCGAGCGAGCCAGCGGGCTGAGCCGCGAGGAGGCGCGCGAGCAGTTGCTCGCTGCCGTGGACGACGAGATCCGCGACGAGGCCGGACGGCGCGTGCGCGAGATGGAGCGGGAGGCGGAGCAGACCGCGGCGGCGCGCGCCCGCGACGTCATCGCGACGGCTATCCAGCGGTACGCCGGCGAGGTGACCGCGGAGACGACCGTCTCCGTCGTGCCAATCGGCAGCGATGACATGAAGGGGCGCATCATCGGGCGCGAGGGGCGCAACATCCGCGCCATCGAAGCCGCCACGGGCGTCGACCTGATCATCGACGACACGCCCGACGCGGTGACTGTTAGCTCCTTCGATCCGGTTCGGCGCGAGGTGGCGCGGGTAGCGCTGGCCGGCCTCGTCCAGGACGGGCGCATCCACCCGACGCGCATCGAGGAGGCGGTCTCGAAAGCGCAGAGCAACGTCGACACGACGATGGCGGAATCCGCGGAGGCGGCGGCGGCAGAGGCCGACGTGCTCAACCTCCACCCCGAGGTGATGAAGATCTTCGGGCGGCTGCGGTACCGCACGAGCTACGGCCAGAACGTGATGCGCCACTCCGTGGAGACGGCGCACATCGCCGCGATGATCGCGCGGGAGGTGGGCGCGGACGAGGACATCGCCCGTGCGGGCGGCTTCCTGCACGACCTCGGCAAGGCCGTCGACCACGAGGTCGAGGGGACGCACGCGTTGATCGGGGCCGACATCGCGCGGCGCTACCGCGTACGCGAGGAGGTCGCGCACTGCATCGAGGCGCACCACGAGGAGGTCGAGCTCGGCACCGTGGAGGCGGTGATCGTGCAGATGGCGGACGCCATCAGCGGCGGGCGCCCCGGCGCGCGGCGCGAGTCGCTCGACAGCTACGTGAAGCGGCTCGAGACGCTGGAGCAGATCGCGAAGGACCGGAAGGGCGTGGAGCAGGCGTTCGCCATCCAGGCGGGACGCGAGCTCCGCATCGTGGTCAGCCCCGAGCAGGTCGACGACCTCGAGTCGATGCGGATCGCGCGGGACGTGAGCCAGAAGATCGAGGAGAGCGTCGACTATCCGGGACAGATCAAGGTGACCGTCGTGCGGGAGACGCGCGCGACCGAGTACGCGCGCTAGGCGACGACGTGGCGATCGGCGACTTCCACCTGCACAGCACCGCCTCCGACGGCGTACGCAGCCCTACGTGGGTGATGGAGACGGCGGCCGCGAACGGGGTGCGCACGCTGGCGCTGACCGACCACGACACGACCGAGGGGCTCCCTGAGGCGCGAGCGGCCGCGGAGGCGGGGGGGCTGCGCCTCATCTCGGGCATCGAGCTGAGCGTCGACCTCGACGGGGCGGATGCGCACCTGCTCGGGTTCGGCTTCGACACCAGGCACGCGCCGCTGCAGGCGTACCTGAGCGAGCAGCGCGAAGGCCGCGTGGGGCGGATGAAGCGGATGGTGCGCGTGCTCGGGGAACACGGCGTGACGATCGATGTGGAGCGCGTGCAGGCGATCGCCGGTGATGCCAGCGTGGGGCGGCCGCACGTCGCGCGTGCGCTCGTCGAAGCGGGATACGTCGAGAGCGTTGCGGAAGCGTTCGGTACGTGGCTTGGGGACGGCAAGCCGGCGCACATCACGCGCGACCGGTTGACCCCGGCGGAAGCGATCGCGCTGCTGCACGAGGCCGGCGGGGTGGCTTTCATCGCACACCCCATCTACCTCGGGGACGACTACGAAGCGAAGGTGCGCGACCTCGCCGGGATGGGGCTCGACGGCCTGGAGACGTACTACAAGTTCTACGACGCCGAGACCGTGGCGGCGCACGAGGCGCTCTCGGCGAAGCTCGGGCTGGCCCGCTCGGGCGGGAGCGATTACCACAGTCTGGGCAACGCCAACGACCGCGAGATCGGCGACATCCCCTTCGAGGACAGCGCCGTCGCGGAGTTCGTGGCCTTCCTCGAGGAGCGCGCGGTCCCCGGACTGGCGCAGGCGGGAGCATTCTGATGGACGTGAACCTGGGCGCGGACGAGATCGAGCGGATCATCCCGCACCGCTATCCGATGCTGCTGGTCGACCGGATGGTCGAGATCGAGGACGGAGCGCGCGGGGTCGGCATCAAGAACGTGACGGCGAACGAGTGGTTCTTCGAGGGGCACTTCCCCGGGAACCGGGTGATGCCGGGCGTGCTGATCGTGGAGGCGCTGGCGCAGGTGGCGGCGATCACGCTGCTGCGGGACGTGGACCAGGCGGGGAAGATCCCGATGTTCGGGGGCATCGAGAAGATGCGCTTTCGGCGTCCGGTGACGCCGGGGGATCAGTTGCGGCTGGAGTTCACGCTGGAGCGGATGCGGGGGCCGGTGGGACGCGGGGCGGTGGAGGCGAGCGTCGACGGGCAGGTGATGGCGGACGGCACCATCTCGTTCGCGCTGGTGGAGAACCCGACCGGCCAGTAGCGGCGGCGGAGCCCTCGCAACCCGTTACCGGAGGCTTCGGGGGCGTCTGCTAGCATGGCTTTGATGCCCGAAACGGTGGAATGCGCCCGCCATGCCGGTGTCGAGACCGCCCTGCGCTGCAGCCGCTGCGAAGCCCCGATCTGTCCGTCCTGCCTGATCCAGTCGCCCGTGGGGGCGCGCTGCCCGGACTGCGCGCGCGTCGTTCGCGCGCCCATGTACGTGCTCTCCGGTCAGACCATGTTGCGGGCGGGGGTGGCGTCGGTGGTGGGCGGGGTGGTGATGGGGCTGCTGTGGCGGCTGATCCTGCTGCCGTTCACGCGAGGGTTCTTCGCACTGCTGGTGGGGGTGGCGCTGGGGTACGCGTTCACGCGGCTGCTGGAGTTCGCGACGGGCGGGAAGCGGGGGCCGGGGATGGTGGGGTTCGCGATCGGCGGGATCGTGCTGGCGTGGGCGGTGCTGGTGGTGCTGGGGGGAACGGCGTTCGCGCTGTGGGGGCTGGTGGCGGCGGGGATCGGGGTGTGGTTCGCGTACCAGAATCTGCGCTAGGGACTGCGCGGCAAAGGCGGGACCACCGGCGGGGCCGCTCGCCTACAATCCGAAGCATGTCCGAGGCGGTCACCAGCGCCAGCGAGCCACGCATGACGCCGCCGGTGGTCGCGACCGTGGCGTTTGCCGTGGGCGCCCTCCGTGCGGTCGTCGCCGCCCTGCTCCTGATGGTTATCCCCTGGACGACGGTGGGCACTTTCGCGGTGGTACTCGGGGCGACGTCGCTCGGGGTGGCGCTGCCACGCCTGGTCGAGCGGATCTCGGGCCGGAAGCATGACCCATTCATCCTGGCCTTCTACGGGACCGGGCTTCTCAAGGCCGGGGTCGTGACGATCGTGGTGTACTTGCTGCTCCAGTAGGGGCAGTCCGAACGGCCGCTCAGGCGATGGCGGCAGCCACCAGCACGAAGGCGAGCGTAATCACGCTAACGACGGCGACGGCGACGAGGTCGCGGCGGACGTAGCGGTAGTCGGTGGCGACGTGGTGCTCGCGGGGCGTCTGGTCGGGAATGCGGGCCGCGGCCTCGGCGGTGGGCTGGGGCGCGGGGGTCGCGCCGGGACGCGGGAGGGTCGAGGCGCGCTCGCGACGGCGGCGCTGGCGTCGGGGTCGGCGGGAGCTCATCGACGGCGATCGTACCGCGAGGCCCGGTGGCGCGATAGCCGGGGCCGTATCGGTAGAATCCCGCGCACGGACTGAAACGCGGGGCGCCGGCGAGCGCGCAGGAGGCCAGACGTGAGCAATGGAAGCACAGACATCGGACTGCCGGTCGACGAGACCTACGCGCCCCCGGCGCGGGTGCGCGAGGGGGCGTACGTGGGCTCCCGCGAGGAGTACGACGAGATGCGCCGCCGCTCGATCGAGGACCGCGAGGCGTTCTGGGCGGAGCAGGCGCGGACCAACCTCGAGTGGATGAGCGACTTCCAGACGGTCGTGGAGGAGGACTTCACGACCGGCCATATCGCGTGGTTCAAGGAAGGGACGCTCAACGTGAGCGTGAACTGCCTCGACCGGCACCTGGCGACGCGCGGCGACCAGGTCGCGCTGCTGCTGGAGGGCGACGAGCCGGGGGACAACCGCTCGATGACCTACCAGGAGGTCGCGGACGAGGTCGGGCGGCTGGCGAACGCGATGCGCTCGCGGGGCGTGGGGAAGGGCGACCGCATCGCGATCTACATGGGCATGGTGCCGGAGCTGGTGGTCGCGATGCTGGCCTGCGCGCGCATCGGCGCGGTGCATTCGGTCATCTTCGGCGGGTTCAGCCCGCGGTCCATCGTCGACCGCGTGGAGGACTCGACCTGCAAGGCGATCATCACGCAGGACGAGGGGCGGCGCGGGGGGCGGCCGGTGGCGCTCAAGGCGAACGTCGACGAGGCGCTGACGATGGGCGGCGAGAGCATCGAGTTCGTCATCGTCTACAAGCGCACGGACGCCGACATCTCGATGACCGAGGCCCGCGACGTCTGGTGGGACGACGCGCTGGAGGGGCAGTCCACGGAGGCGGCGCCGGAGGAGATGGGGGCGGAGGACCCGCTCTTCATCCTCTATACGTCCGGTTCGACCGGGAAGCCGAAGGGCGTGCTGCACACGCAGGCAGGCTACCTGCTGTACACGATGCTCTCGCACCGCTACACGTTCGACTACCGCGACGGCGACATCTACTGCTGCGCCGCGGACGTCGGGTGGATCACGGGGCACAGCTACATCGTGTACGGACCGCTGGCGAACGGGGCGACCTCGGTGCTGTTCGAGTCGGTGCCGACGTACCCGGATGCGGGCCGCTACTGGGACATGGTCGACCGGCTGGGCATCAACAGCTTCTACACGGCTCCGACGGCGATCCGGGCAATCGCGGCGGAGGGCGACGACCACGTGACGCGCTACAGCCGCGAGAGCCTGCGGGTGCTCGGGTCGGTGGGCGAGCCGATCAACCCGGAGGCCTGGCGCTGGTACCACGGCGTGGTCGGCGGGGGGCGCTGCTCGGTGGTCGACACGTACTGGCAGACGGAGACGGGCGGCCACATGATCACGGGCCTTCCGGGCGCGAACGACATGAAGCCGGGCTCGGCTTCGCTGCCGTTCCTGGGGGTGCAGCCGGCGGTCGTCGACGAAGGCGGCAACGTCATCGAGGGGAACGGCGTAACGGGGCGGCTCTGCATGGTCGCGTCGTGGCCGGGGATGATGCGCACGGTCTACGGCGACCACCAGCGCTTCATCGACACCTACCTCACGACCTACCCGGGCAAGTACTTCACGGGCGACGGGTGCCACCGCGACCAGGACGGCTACTACTGGATCACGGGGCGCGTCGACGACGTGATGAACGTGGCCGGGCACCGGCTCGGAAGCGCCGAGATCGAGGGCGCGCTCGTCGGGCACGAGGCGTGCGCGGAGGCGGCGGTGGTCGGTTACCCGCACGACGTGAAGGGGACCGGGATCTACGCGTACGTGATGCTCAACCAGGGATGGAGCGGCTCGGACGAGATCGAGCGGGAGCTACGGCTGGCGGTCCGGACCGAGATCAGCCCGATCGCGACGCCGGACCAGATCCAGTTCGTGCCAGGCCTGCCGAAGACGCGCTCGGGCAAGATCATGCGGCGCATCCTGCGCAAGATCGCCGAGGGCGAGCCGGAGAACGTGGGCGACGTGACGACGCTCGCAGACCCCGCGGTCGTCGAGGACATCGTCTCGGGGGCGAAGGTCTAGGGGGCGTCCGGGTTCAGCGGCAGGCGGAGCTGGTCGCGCTCCGGGGCGCTGCCGGCGAGCAGCAGCTCGACGGCGGCGACCGCGGCCTCGCGCTGGTCGCGCGCTTCGGCACGGTCGAGGAGGAGCGGCGCCAGCGCCTCGATGGCGCGGGCGAGCTCGGGGTCCTCGGCGCAGAGGCGCTCGTGCGCCTCGGCGGCGCTGAGGCCCTCGGCCCAGTAGCGGCGCACGGCCGCGGCCACGAACGCTCCGCCCAGGACATCAACGCAGTCGCCCGCCTCGTAGCCGGCTTCGACCAGCGCGCGCTGGACGATCTCGATGGCTTCGTTGCGGTCGCGGCCGCGCAGGTCGAGGCGGCGGTCCTCGGTCATGCGTCGATCCCGAGAAGGGCGGTCAGGTCCTGCTTGGCGTCGAGGATGCCGGCCCAGAGGTCGCCGGTTTCGGCGAAGCGGTCGGGGGCGGTGAGCACGGTGAAGTCGGTCGGGTAGAGGTCGTCGAGCTCGTCCCAGCGGACGGGGACGGATACGGGGGCGCCGGGCCTGGCGCGGGGCGAGAAGACGGCGGCGACGTTCTTGGAGCGGGCGTTCTGGTTCACGTCGAGGAAGATCTTGCCGGTGCGTTTCTCCGAGGCCCACTCCAGGGTGACGTCGCGGGGCATGCGGGCAAGCAGCTCGCCGCTGACGGTCTCGCAGAGGGAGCGGATGACGGGGTAGGGGAACTGGCGGAGCACGGGGACGTAGATGTGCAGGCCGGTCGCGCCCGATGTCTTCACGTAGGAGGGGAGAGCGGCGGCATCGAGGATCTCCTTGAAGGCGCGGGCCACCTCGACCGTCTTGGCGAAGGCCTTGCGGTTGAGCTGGGGTTCCTCGCCGGCCGCCTCGTCGCCCCGGTAGATGTAGGGGTCGAGGTCGAAGAGGAGGAAGTCCGGGTAGTTGAGGACGGACGCCTCGACGTTGTCGCGGGAGGCGGTGAAGTCACGCGGGAGGCCGTGCGCGTCGGGCCCGGGGGAGACGCGGGCCATGGTCGCGTGGAACTCGAGGTTGGCGAGCTGCCCAAGCCAGAGCAGGGTCGGGAGGTTGTTGCAGAGGAGGAAGTCGCGGTCGCCGCTCGCGCCCTCGGAGTGGACGGGCACGGTCTCGACGAATTCGGGGGGCGGCCCTTCGGAGTGCTTCTGGTAGAAGTGCAGGTCGCCGATGCCGTTGGGGTAGCGGGTGAGGGTGATGAGGCGGTCGCGGAGGTGGGGCAGCATCATCGGGGCGACGGTAGCGAGGTAGCGCAGCAGGTCGCGCTTGGTGACGGCGCGCTGGGCGCCGTGCTCGGGCCAGAGCGCTTTTTCGAGATTCGTGACGGGTATCTCGTGGCCATCGACATTGAGGCGTAGCTCCTCGTGACTGTCGTCCAGCTGGGCGAGCACCGAGGCAACCTGGCTCGCAGGCGACGGGGCGATGGGAGGCGCAGGGGCAGGGGAGGGCTGCGTCACGAGGAAGACGGCGTCCTCGGGGGCGACGTCGGGGCGGAGGCGCTTGAAGACGGGAGCGCGCAGGAGGCCCTGCGACGTCACCTCCGTGTACTCGACCTCGACGACGAGCTCGGGGCGGACGAAGGTCGCGCCCTGGGCCTCGGGCGGGGTTTCGGGGAAGGGGGAGGCGTCGGTGGCGAGGGAGTCGAGTTGCGCGCGGAGGTCGACGAGCATGGCGTCGGTGAAGCCACCGCCGGCGCGGCCCCGGTAGGTCAGGGCGCCGTCTTCCTCGAGGGCAGCGAGCAGGAGGGCTCCGAACGTCGGCTCGCGGAGGCCCTCGCCGGGGGTGAAGCCGGCGACGACGAACTCGGCGGTCTGGCGCGCCTTGATCTTGGCCCAGGAGTCGGAGCGCTTGCCGGGCAGGTAGCGGCTGCCCCGGCGCTTGGCGACGACGCCCTCCAGGCCAAGCGCGACGGCTCCCTCGTAGGCCTCTGTGCCCTCGGCCTGGAAGTGCTCGACAAGGGCGACGGGACCGACCGGCATGAGGACGCGAGCGAGCGCTTCCTTGCGCTCTTCGAGGATGACGCCGGTGAGGTCGAAGCCGTCGAGGTGGAGCAGGTCGAAGGCCATGTAGGTCACGGGCACGCGCGCCTCGGCGGAGGCGATGTCGATCTCGCCGGCGAGGTTCATGCGCTGCTGGAGGAGTTCGAAGGAGGGGACGCCACGCTCATCGAAGGCGCAGATCTCGCCATCGAAGACAGCCTCGGCGACGGGCTGGGCGGCGAGGGCGGCGACAAGGCCGGGGTAGGTGGCGGTGAGGTCGGTGCCGCGACGGGAGTAGAGGCGCGCCTCGCCCCCGGAGACGTGAGCGACGGCGCGGATGCCGTCGAGCTTGGGCTCGAAGAGCCAGTCGGGATGGGAAAAGGGGTCGCGGACGCTCGCCATCATCGGGGGGAGGGTGTCGGGGAAGGGCGCGGCGCTCGAGCCGTTGAGGGCGTCGGGGGTGTAGTCGGAGGGCGCCTTGCGGTGGCGGGGGAGGCGGCCGTCGCGGATGTCGTCGAGCGAGAGACCGGAGACGACGGAGCGGTCGAGGGCGGTGAGGTCGGCGTCGGAATCGGCGAGGGGGTCGTCGTGCTTGAGCAGGAGCCAGTCGGTCGAAGTCTTGACCAGCGACCAGGAGCCTTTCAGCTTGCGGCCGCGCATCTGGACCGAGATCTTGCCGGCTGCGATGGCGGCCTCCATCGCGGTCTCGGCCTCCTCGCGGGAGGAGAAGTCGTAGACGCGCTCGTGTTCGGGGGCGTAGGTGCCGGCGTCCCAGACGATGACCTGGCCGGCGCCGTATTGCCCCTTCGGGATGACGCCCTCGAAGGCGGAGTAGGCGATGGGGTGGTCCTCGGTCATGACGGCGTGGCGGCGGACGGCGGGGTCGGTGGAGGGGCCGCGGGGCACGGCCCAGGACTTCATCACGCCGCCGACCTCAAGGCGAACGTCGTAGTGGAGGCGGGTGGCGTCGTGCTTCTGGACGACGAAGGTGAGCGGTCCAGCGCGCCCCTCGGGGACGGCGTCGGGGGGCTCGGGGGTGGCCGCGAAGTCGCGCTTCTCGCGGTATTGGTCGAGGGGCTCGGTCATGACGCGCTCCGGCGCCGAGAAGCCACTAGGGCGGCGGGGCAGGCGACAGCGAGTGCATTCACGGTGCGATTATCGGGCATAGGGGGCGGGGTCACGACGCAACCGCTGCTGAACCGAGTAGTCGAGCCGGTTCACGAAGTGAGGTACACCGCCAGCACAAAGATCCCGAACAGGCCAACCAGCACAAGCACCACGAACCCGGCGAAGCTCAATGCCCGAGCCCGACCCAGCCTCCTCTGGATGCGAAGGGTTTCCTGGCAGGAACCGCAGATGGCCTCAGCGTCCATGGCCTTCGGCCCCCCGCATTTGGAACACTCGCCGTAAACCCGTGGACTACTCATGCCCGTGCTCCCCGACAGGACGCTTCCCTGACCGCCGCCCCTAGTCGGCGGCGACGGCGGCCTTCTCGGCTGCGGTCGCGCCGTTGTCGCCGGTGGCCTCGCCCTCCTTGCGGGCCCTGGCGGCCTCGACGCTCGCGCGGAGGGCGGCCATCAGGTCGACGGCGGGCTGCGGCGCGGCGGCCTCGGGGGTCGCGACCTCCTGGCCCTCCAGCTTGGCCTCAATGATGGTCATCAGGGCTTCGCGGTACTGGTCCTTGTACTTCTCCGGGTCGAAGGGCTCCTCGAGCATCTCGATGAGGGCGCGGGCCATCTCCATCTCCTCCTCGGAGACCTCGTCGACGGCGGCGGCCTCACCGGGGTCGCGGATCTCGTCGGGGTAGAAGAGGGTCTCGAGGATGAGCTGGTCGCCGCGGGCGCGGAGGGCGCAGAGGCGCTCCTTCGTGCGGATGGCGACCTTGGCGATGGCGATGAGCCCCTTCGCCTGCATCGCGCGAATGAGGAGGGAGTAGGGCTTGATGCCGGCGTCGTCCGGGGCGAGGTAGTAGGACTTCTCGTAGTGAACCGGGTCGATCTCGGCCTCCTCGACGAAGGCGGTGAGCTCGATGGTGTGCTTGGTGGGGAGGGGGAGCTTCTCCAGGTCCTCGTCGTCGAGGACGACGTAGCGGTCCTTGGCGTACTCGTAGCCCTTTACGATCTCGTCGTAGGGCACTTCCTGCTCCTCGACGGGATCCCAGCGGAGCATGCGGACACGGGTGTTGGTATCGCGCCGGAGCTGGCGGAAGCCGATGTCCTTGCTCTCGGTGGCGGGGAAGAGGCGGATGGGGATGCTCACCATGCCGAAGCTGATGACACCCTTCCAGATCGCTCGGGGCATGACGCGCCTCCGGATAGCGCCAACGTATGTTGGCGGCACCCATGAGTGTACGACCAGCGGCACGGCTGCGTCAGGTCGCACACAGGGGGAGCCGGGCAGGGGTGCTAAACTGTAAAGGCCGAGTTCCCGCGGATCCGTCGATTCGCCGGGGAGCGGGGGAACCCTTTGTTGGGGTGAATTGCGCGAGAGCGCATAGGCGATCTCCGACGCCGAACCCGTCAGCTAACCCCGCAGGCGTTCGGAGGCTCGCGATTACGCGACCAGCCTCCCAGCCGGGCGGTTTCGAACAGAGACCGCCACTTCCGCCAACACGGCGGGTATACAGTAGCCAGAGGAGGCATCCCTTATGACGAGCACCGTAGTTGACCTCTCCGAGGAGTCCCCGGAGCGCGCCAAGTACCGCGCGATCACCCTGCACAACATCGCGGGACTGCCCCAGGCCGAGCGGCTGAGCAAGGATCAGCGCTTCGCCATCGACGTGGTGTCGCGGGTGCTGCCGTTCAAGACGAACAATTATGTCGTGGACGAGCTGATCAACTGGGACGATGTTCCCAACGACCCGATCTTCACGCTGACGTTCCCGCAGCAGCACATGCTGCAGGACGAGCACTTCGACGAGGTGGCGACGCTGGTCTCGCGGGAGGCCTCGCGGGCCGAGATCGACGAGGCGGCGAACCGCATTCGCATGACGCTCAACCCGCACCCGGCGGGGCAGCTCGAGCACAACGTGCCGGTCCTCTACGAGGAGACGGTCGAGGGGCTGCAGCACAAGTACGAGGAGACGGTTCTGCTCTTCCCGAGCAACGGGCAGACGTGCCATGCGTACTGCACGTTCTGCTTCCGCTGGCCGCAGTTCGTCGGGCTCGACGACCTGAAGTTCGCGACGAAGCAGGCCAACGGGCTGGTCGCCTACCTGCGCGAGCGCCCGCGGGTGAGCGACGTGCTCATCACCGGGGGCGACCCGATGGTGATGAAGACGCGGCGCTTCAAGCAGTACATCGACCCGATCCTGGAAGACGATCCGCCGAACCTGCGGACGATCCGCATCGGCACGAAGGCGCTGGGGTACTGGCCGTACCGGTTCACGACGGACGACGACGCGGAGGAGATGCTGGACATCTTCCGGCGCATCACGGCGACCGGGCGGCACCTCTCCATCATGGCGCACTTCAACCACCCGCGTGAGCTGAGCACGCCGGCGGTGCGCGAGGCGACGGAGCGCATCCGCGAGACGGGCGCGCAGATCCGGACGCAGTCGCCGATCATGCGGAACATCAACGACAACTCGGACGCATGGGCGGAGATGTGGCGCGAGCAGGTGCGGATCGGGATGATCCCGTACTACATGTTCGTGGCGCGCGACACGGGCGCGAAGCACTTTTTCGAGATCCCGCTGGTGCGGGCCTGGGAGATCTTCCGCGGCGCCTACAACCAGGTCAGCGGTCTGGCGCGGACGGTGCGCGGGCCGAGCATGTCGGCGGAGCCCGGCAAGGTGGCCGTCTCGGGGCCGGCAGAGGTCGCGGGCCAGAAGGTGCTCACGCTGAACTTCCTGCAGGGCCGCGACCCGGACTGGGTCGGGCGTCCGTTCTTCGCCCAGTACGACGAGTCGGCGACCTGGCTGAACGAGCTTCGCCCGGCCTTCGGGGAGGAGAAGTTCTTCTTCGAGGACGAGCTGGCGCACCGCTACGAGGCAGGCATCGCCGCCGGTACGGAAGCCTAGCCCGCCGGCGAACCGGCACGACGCCAGACGGGGCCCGTTCGACGGGCCCCGTTTTCGTGTCCGGGCCAGCAGGGCAACGGCGGGCGGGCGGGGCGGCTATCCTTTGCGCGTGGCAGACCCGGGAACGCACACGGAAGCGGAGCAGGAAGCGCTCCTCGCGAACGAGGGGTTCTACCGCGCGCTGGGCAACTCGGACATGGGCGCGATGGAGAACGTGTGGGCGCGCCTTGCGCCGGTGACGTGCCTGCACCCCGGCTGGACGCTCCTGGCCGGCCGGGAGGACGTGCTGGAGAGCTGGCGAACGATCCTCGCGAACCCGAACCAGCCCCGCATCGTCGGCGGCGGCGCGAGCGTGACCGTGGTCGGGAACGCGGCGGTCGTGCTGTGCCGGGAGGTCGTCTCAGGCAGCCCGCTCTACGCGACGAACATCTTCGTGCGCGAGGAGGGGTCGTGGCGCATGACACACCACCACTCGGGACCGGTGATGGTTCACCGACCGGAGTAGTTGGTCGGTGGTCGGTGGTCGGTGGTCGGTGGTCGGTGGTCGGTGAAGGAACACCAGCCACTACTCACCAGCCACTATTCACTATGGGCGGAAGCCTTCGCGGTTGAAGGGCTCGTCGCGCCATGAGAGGGCGGCGCGGAGGCCTTCGGCGTTGGAGATGCGGCCGAACTCGCCGGCGCCGGGACGCATGCGTCCGCTGAGGGCGTGCCACTGGGGGCCGGTGTTGAGGGCGGTGCGGATGCCCTGGATCTCGTAGGTCTGGTTGATGGCAAGCTTGTTCGCGGCGAGCAGGTCGGGGGCGATGCTGGAGAGGGCGCGCACTTCCTTCATGACCTCCTCCTCAAGAGAGTCGGCGGGGAAGCTCTTCGCGATCCAGCCCCACTCGGCGGCCTCCTTGCCGGTCAGGCTGTTGCCGCTGAGCTGGAGGTACTTGGCGCGGCCCATCTGGAGCTTCCAGGGGAAGTAGATGACGTCGGGCGTGGTCATGCCGCGCATGGGCGGGTAGCCGATCTTGCAGTCGTCGGAGGCGAAGGCGATGTCGCACATCGACATGAGCTCGGAGCCGCCGGCGAGGCAGTAGCCGTGGACCATGGCGACGACGGGCTTGAGCAGGTCCCAGATGGTCATCCAGTCGCGGACACAGCTGCGGGCGAAAGGGTCGGTCCAGGTGTCGAAGTGCTTCTCCGAGACGAGGATGCCGGCGCGGGCGTCGGCGGGCTGGTTGGGGGTGATGTCGTACCCCGCGCAGAAGGCGCGTCCGGCGCCGCGCACGAGGATGACGGTCACGTCGTCGTCGCGTTCGGCGACCTTGAGGGCGTCGACGAACTCACCGCGGAGGTCGCGGTTGAGCGCGTTCAGCTTCTCCGGGCGGTTGAGGGTGATCGTGGCGATCTTGTCTTCGGTGGAGTAGAGGATGTTCTCGTACTCGGGCATTTGAAAGGCCTCCTGCAGGTTGCGGGATTGTAGGGGGTCAGGGCGTGGTGAGGGGGGCGACCATGAAGGGCGGAGCGGGGACAGCGGGCTCGTGGGCGGTGGCGCCCACCTCGTAGAGGCGGGCGATGGCCCCGGCGTCGAGGCCGAGCAGCTCACCGAAGACGTAGTCGTTGGCCTCGGCGAAGCGGGGGGCGTGACTGCGGACGGCCGGCGCCGTCTTCGAGAAGCGCCACATGAAACCGGGATAGGGGTAGACGCCGGTGTCGGGGTGCTCGATGTCGACCCAGGCGCCGCGCGCGTGGAAGTGGGGATCGGCGTGGAGCTGCCAGTTGTGGAGGATGGAGGCGGCGGGGACTCTCACCGCCTGCAGCTCACGCACGGCCTCGAAGCGGGTGAGGGGTTGCGTCCAGGCAGAGAGGCGCTCGTCGATCTCCTGGCGGCGGGCGACGCGGGCGGGGCCGTCGAGCGCGGCGAGGTCGTCGAGGCCGGCGACCCCGCAGAGGGCGCGCCACTGCTCGTCGGTGCGGACGGCGACGGCGACCCAGTCGTCGCGGCCTTCGACGGGGTAGGCGCCGGTGGGGGCGTCGGCGGGTTCGATGTTGCCCTGGCGGGGCATGGGCGCGCCGTGCTCGTGGACGTGGGCGAAGGCGGCGACCATGAAGGTCATGGCGGACTCGGTCAGGGCCATGTCGACGTGCGAGCCGCGACCGGTGCGTTCGAGCCGCTCGAGCCCGGCGGCAGCGGCGATGGCGGCGTGGGCCCCGGCGATCGGGTCGGCAATGAAGGAGCCGGTGCGGTAGGGGCGCTCGTCTCCGGGGTAGCCGGTAGTCGAGGCGAGGCCGCTGGCGGCCTCGATGTTCGAGCCGTAGGCGATCCAGTCGCGGCGCTTGCCGGTGGCGCCGAATCCACTGATCGAGACCATCACGAGGCGGGGATTGACCTCGGCCAGCTTCTCGTAGGCGAGGCCGAGGTTGGGCATCACGCGGGCGCTGTTGTTCTCGATGACGACGTCGGCCTTCGCGGCGAGGTCGAGGAAGACCTGGCGGCCCTCGTCCGTGGCCATGTTGAGGGCGATGTCGCGCTTGTTGCGGTTCATCTGGTTGAAGTAGCCGGAGCGGTTGTAGTGGTACTTGCCGGGGTCGAGGCCGGCGTAGTGGCTGCCGCGGGTGGCGGGCCGCGTGGCCAGCTCGACCTTGATGACCTCGGCGCCGAGGTCGGCGAGGTGGCGGCAGGCGATGGGTCCGGCCCAGTTGTTCGTGACCTCGATGACGCGCAGTCCCTCAAAGGGGGAGGCCGAGGGGGTTCGCTGGCCGGCGGAGTCCGGCGGGGCATCGCCGGCGAGGGCTCGGGCGAGGGTGTCGGGCGGGCCGACTTCCGGCCAGGGGTCGGTCCAGCGGTAGGGGCGGCCGGGCATGGGCTTGCCGCGGCAATCGCGGAAGTACTCGCGGTCGGCGAGGTGGTCGTCGGCGAGGAGCCCGGGGGCGTCGGCCATGAAGACGACGGGGACGCGCAGGGACTGCCCCTTCTCGGCGATCTCCTTCACGGTATGGGCCGCGCACCACTCGCGGACGATGGGCTCGATCTCGTCGATGCGGTCGCGGCGCCCGAGGATGGACTGGTAGTCCTCTTGGTTCGCGAGGTCGGGGCGGCCGCAGAGGAGGAGGACGTTCTGGTGGACGATGAAAGAGAAGAAATGGACCCAGCCGTCCTTCGCGCGGACGAGGTCGGAGCCGGTGCGCATGAAGACGCGGCCCTCGTGGGTCCAGGCGACGGTGGTGCTCCAGTGGGCGCCGAGCATGGCCTCGGCGGCGCTGACCTCGATCTCCTGGCCTTCACCCGTGCGGCGGGCGTGGCGGAGGGCGGCGAGCGAGGCGAAGGCGAGCTGCAGTCCGGCGTGGAACTGGGCCTGGTGGCCGGGAACCCGGAGGGGCACGCGCTCGGGGTGGCCGGCGATCGACCAGTACCCGCCGAGGGCGTAGTCGGTCAGCTCGTCGCCGGCCCAGCGGGCGTAGGGGCCGCTGCGGCCGTAGTGGTCGGCGTTGGCGACGACGATGGCGGGGTTGGCGGGGCGGAGGAGCTCGAAGAGCGCGTCCTGCTCGAGCTCGGGCAGGGCAAAGTCGGTCAGGACGAGGTCGAAGTGGGGAGCGAGGGCGGGGAGGGCGGCAAGGAGCGCGTCGCGGTCGAGGCGCTCGTCGTGGAGCTCGACGCCGTCCTCGAAGTAGGCGTACATGAGGTCGTTGGGGGGCCAGTCCCCGGGGCGGGCGTCGGTCCAGCGCCACCATGAGCAGCGCGCGCCGAGGTCGGCGAGGAGGCGGGTGGCGTAGGCGCCGGCGACGCCGCGGGCGAGGTTGAGCACGCGGAAGTCGATCGGGACGGTCCCGTTGGGCATGCGGGGCACTCTACAACGCCGGGCGGGGCGTGAGGCGGGGCGGGGCTACCCGGGGACGACGGGGGGCCTGGGGCTGCGGTCCCAGTGCAAGCGGAAGACGTCGGGGCGGCTGTAGTGGCCGACGCCATCGACCCAGCGCTTCGCCTCGACGAGGTCGCCGGGGTCGATCTCGGCGTAGACGATGGTCTCCTCGTCGTAGACGGGCCCGGCGAGATACTTGCCGCCGGGGGCGATGACGGCGCTGCCGCCGTTCATCTCCCACATGCGGGAATGCTCGGCGAAGGGCGTCCCGGGCGGGAGGCGGTCGGCGGACATGACCTCGCGGGCGACGACGACGGCGCAGGCGTTCTCGACGGCGAGCATGCGGGTGGCGGCGTCGATGTTGGCGTGCAGGAAGGGGTAGCCGGGCCAGACCGAGGCATGCGCCTGCACATCGAGCCCGGCGAGGGCGTAGCGGGCGGGCGCCATGAAGTGCTCGTAGCAGATAAGGCCGCTGAGGCAGCCCGCAGGGGTGTCGTAGGCGTCGAGGTCGGAGCCGTCACCCATGCCCCAGACGGTGCGCTCGGAGAGGGTGGGCACGAGCTTGCGGTGGCTGCCGAGGAGGGCGCCGTCGGGGCCGAAGTAGCAGAGGGTGTTGTAGAGCGTGCCGCCGGCGCGCTCGGTCACGCCGATGACGACGGTCGCGTTCGCGTCCTTCGCGGCTTCGCCCAGCGCGGCGATCGCGGGGCCAGGAATCTCGACGCTGTTCTCGGTGAGTTCGCGGAAGAGCTGGCGGACAGCGCGATTGGGGCGCTGCTCGGTGCACCAGTAGGGGTAGCCGGGCAGCCACGCCTCGGGCAGGACGATGAGACTCGCGCCCTCGCGCGCCGCCTCGTCGATGGCGTCAACGGCGCGACCGACACCGGCGTGCAGGTCGCCCCAGGCGGGGGCGCGCTGCACGGCGGCGGCGACGTAGGGCTCGGGGAGGGCACCGGGCATGCGATCACTGTACAGGGGTGGGAGGGGTGGAGAGTCCGCTAGACTACGACCAGCACCCAGCAGGGCAGGTGGCCTGAAATGCCCAGGAGGCAGCGGACCAGCGAGGAACTCGACGCGGGGCTGCGCCAGATTGCTTACGGAGAGAAGCCCGAGCGAGTCGAGCCTGCGCCCCCCGGCCGCCTGGCGTCCGTCGGGAAGGCCCTCGGGGGTCTCCTCAGGGGAGTCGGGCGAGTGGCCAAGGCGATCGCGGACGCGATTCTGCCGCCAGACGACGAGACCGTCGAGGACGTCGAGAAGGCAGCACGCCAACGTCCATTCCGAGGGGGCCCCTTGCACTAGGCTCAACGCCGCCCTGGAACCGCGGACGCCCTACCGGCAGTACCGGAGGGGCCTCCCCCGGCATCGATCTCCTTTGATCGGCAAACGGCCTCGGCCCCTGTTTCGGACTGCCTGATAGACTCGCGCGCGTGAAGGCGGAGATTGTCGCGATCGGCACCGAGATCCTGCTTGGCGAGATCGTCGACACGAACAGCGCCTGGATTGCGCAGCAACTGCCCGCCCTCGGCATCGACCTGAACCACACGAGCGTCGTGGGGGACAACCTCGAGCGCGTCACGGGCACGCTGCGGCGCGCCTGGGAGCGCTCGGACCTCGTGATCACGACGGGCGGGCTCGGGCCGACCGAGGACGACCTCACGCGCGAGTCGATCGCCAACCTGCTGGGCGAGGAGCCGCACGTCGTGCCCGAGCTGGAGGAGCGGCTGCGGTCGTTCTTCTCGCGGCGGGGCATCGAGATGCCGGAGACGAACATCAAGCAGGCGTGGCTCATCCCGAGCGCGCGCGTGATCGACAACCCGCGGGGGACGGCGCCGGGCTGGTGGACGGAGCGGGACGGCCGCGTGATCGTCTCGATGCCCGGCGTTCCTCCCGAGATGGAGCGGATGTGGGTGCATGAGGTCTCACCGCAGCTCGAGGGGCGCTCAGGCTCGGTGCTCGTGACGCGCACGCTGAAGACGGCGGGCATCGGCGAGGGGACGGTCGACGAGATGGCGCGGCCGGTGTTCGACATGCCGGGGATCGGCGTGGGGACGTACGCCCGGGCGGACGGCGTCCACCTGCGCATCGGCGCGAAGGCGGCGACGCGCGAGGAGGCGCAGCGGCTCATCGAGCCGGTGGAGCGGGAGCTGGACGCGATCTTCGGGAACGCCATCTGGGGCCGCGACGAGGACACGCTCGAAGGGTTCATCGCGCGGACGCTGCGGGAGCGCAGGCAGACGGTCGGGACGCTGGAGACGGCGACGGGCGGTCTGCTGGCGAGCACGCTCAGCGACGCGCCCGAGGCAGGCGGCTCGTTCGCGGGCGGGCTCGTGTCGCCGCGCTCGGCGGAGGAGTTCGCGGACGTCTCGGCGGAGGCGGCGGCGGCGATGGCCAGCGCCGCCCGCGAGCGGCTGGGGAGCGACTACGGGGTCGGCATCACGGCTGCCCTCGACGGGGACCCCACGGTCGAGCAGCCGGGCACGTTCTTCGTGGCCGTCGCTGCACCGGCGGGCGGCCGGCGCTCGATGAAGATGGTCATGGCCCAGGGGCGCGCGGCGACAAAGCGGCGCGCCATCACGACGGCATTGATGCTGCTGCGAACCAGCATCCTTGAAGAGGAGTAACCACCATGGACAACGCCGAGATCGTGCGGAACTTCTGCGCGGAGTGGGATGCGCCCGCTCCGGACGGGGACACGCTCGCCTCGTATTTCACCGAGGACGCGTTTTACCACAACATCCCGATGGACCCGATCAGCGGACGCGACAACATCAAGAACGCACTCGGGGGCATGGCCGGAGCGATGGTGAGCAAGGGCTGGGACGTCCTCAACATCGTGGCCGACGGCGACGTCGTGATGACGGAGCGGGTCGACAAGTTCGACGCGGGCGGCAACCAGGTGGCGCTGCCCGTGATGGGCGTGTTCGAGCTGCGGGACGGGAAGATCGCGTCCTGGCGCGACTACTTCGACCTGGGGACGTTCCAGAAGCAGATGTCGGGCGGCTAGGAGCCGGGCACTCCCGAATCCCCCGCGACCTCCTCGAGGATGGGAAGGGCATCGGCGATGCGTTCGATGCGGTGGATGTTGTCGCGTTCGACGCCGCGGTTGCGGGGCCAGTCGACGAGAAAGACGTGGGGGATGCGTTCGGCCACGAGCAGGGCGGTGTTGGGGTCGTCCTCGAAGTGGGCGAGGGGCTGCAGCGGGGGGATGACGCGCGCCTTGAAGGCAGAGGAGCGTTCGCGCCAGGAGGAGCGCAGGCGCACCGGGGGGGAGGCCCCGAAGGTGCGGGCGAGCCAGTCCTCGGTGAGAGGGCGGGAGCCTTCGCCGCGGGCGGAGACGACGGCGCAATCGAAGCGCTCGGCGATGGCGTGGAACCCCTCGACGGCGCCCGGCATGGGCTTGCGGCGAAAGTAGAGCCAGCGCTCGAGGGGCCAGGTGGGGCGGGGAAAGCGGGAGGGGGAGGTGGCGTCGGCGCTCAGGCCGCCGGGATTGATACCGAGGGGGTTGCGGCAGAGGACGCCGTCCATGTCGAAGGTGACGAGGGGTCGGGAGCGGGCCACAGGGTGAATGCTACGGCGGGTCCGCGTCTGGCGCTTCACGCCGCCCGTACGGTAGCCTTCCGGCATCACGCCGGGCGCAACGGGCCCGGAGCGGGGGGTGGCAGGAGTGCTCTTTTCGGTACGGCTGGTTTCGAGGCAGCCCGCGGACCTCGATGCGGAGGCCTGGCAGGGTGTCGTCGCCCAGCAGCTGGCGGCGACGAAAGCGCTCCGGGACGAGGGCAAGATCAAGGCCATCTACCGGGAGACTGGCATCGGCGTGCTGGCCATCTTCGACGTGGCGGATGCGGCGGAGATGGACCAGATCCTGGCCGGACTGCCGATGGGCCGCTACTTCAGCAGCGTCTCGGCGAACGCCATCTGGGACATGGGTCCCGCCCTTGAGAATGCGTAACGCCGATGTCGCCAGTTGATGCGGATACCTTCAAAGACGCACTCGCTTCCTGGGCCTCGGGCGTCACGGTCCTGACGACCGAGCACGAGGGGCAGGTCTACGGGATCACGGCCTCCAGCTTCTCGACGCTCTCGATGGACCCGCTGCTGGTGCTGGTGTGCATCCAGAACGGGAACCACCTGGAGCGGATGGTGCCGGCCTCGGGGAAGTTCGCGGTGAGCGTGCTGGCGACGGGCCAGGACGACGTTTCCAACCACTTCGCCATCTCGGGGCGCGACCCGGGACCGGACCTGGACGGCTTCGAGACGTTCACCGACCAGACCGGCTGCCCGATCGTGTCCGGCGCCATTGCCCACCTCGACTGCGAGCTCGAAGCAGTGGTGCCCGGCGGGGACCACGTGATCGCGCTGGGGCGCGTGGTCGGGGCCGCCTCCGACGCCGACAAGGAGCCGCTGATGTACTTCCGGCGCGGCTACCACGGGCTCGACTGAGGCCGGCGATCCGGGCGTTCGTGATACTTTGCACAGGCGCGGGCAGGCGCGTACGATCCGCTTCCGGGGAGGGTAGGTCGTGTCGGTAGCGCTGGCGCTGGTCGGAGTCTCGGTCCTCGGGACGTGGGGGATCGCGACGATCGCCCTCATCGTGAGCGGGATCATCCTCATCGTTGCTCCGGGCGACGCCGAGACCGTATCGAGCGGCCTGGCGGTCGGCATCTTTCTGCTGATTGCGGGCCTGATCTCGGGCGGCTTGATGCAGATCGTGGCGATGCCGCTGATGGGCATCGATCCGCCGCTTCCCATCAAGGCGAGCAGCATCGTCCCGCACGACCGCATGAAGGAATGGGCGAACGCCGGTTCCCTCCGCAGCTTCCCCGACGGGATCGCCACGGAGGTGCGGTTGCGCAGCCTGCGCGTGGCGATCGTACGGCAGGGCGAAGAGGTAAGCGCGATGACGGCGCTGTGTCCCCATGCCCGGCTTCCGCTGGGCAGCTTCCCGGGCGCGCCGATCAAGGCGGAGCCGGTTCGCGACGGCTGCGTGATGTGCCCGTTCCACGGGGCGCGCTTCGACGTCTCGAACGGGAGCGTGGTTCGCCAGCCGTTCGCCAGCGAGTTCAACTCGAACCACCCGTTCCTCGGAGCATTCCAGTCGAAGCTGTTCTTCTGGAACAAGGGCGCCGAGGACATCCAGACCTACCCCGTCCGCATCGAGAACGACGAGGTCCTGGTCGGGCTGCCCCGCTAGCCCGGCCTTTCCGGCTCCGCGCCCCCACGGAGCAGCGTGCTATTCTCCCGCCGAGGAGCGACCGTGGCTGACGTAACCGAGAGCAAGATCACCGACGAACACCGCGCCATGATCGGGCAGCGGAGCGACCCCATCGAGGTCGTTCCGCACACCGAAGACGCGCAGCGCATGCGCGACCTGCTGGGCGACACGGACCCGCGCTGGGCGGACGGGACGGGCATTGCGCCGCCGTACATCCTCGCGATGCTGGAGCCGCGGCTGCCAGCGGAGCTTTCGCCGCAGGTGCTGTCGAGCGGCATCCTGACGCAGACGGAGTGGAAGTTCAGCCAGCCGATCAAGCTGGAGGAGCCGCTGCAGGCGGTGACGCAGCTGATCGACGTGCGCGACCGGCTCGGGGGGCGCTACGGCTACAGCGTGCTCGTGATGTTCCAGACCTCGTACCTGAACGGAGACGGCGAGGAGGCGGCCGCCTCGCTGCGCACGATCACGCAGTTCGACCGGCCGGAGTCCTAGCCATGAGCCAGCGTTACTTCGAGGACATCGCCACGGACGACGAGCTGGAGCCGCGCGAGCAGCTCCCGACGGAAGACAAGGCAGTCGAGTTCTTCGGGCGCGACAACCCCACCAACCCCGCGTTCGGCGACGCCGAGGCGGGGCGGCGCATGGGGTTCAGCGGCGCGCTCGTGCCGGGCCTGCTCAAGCTCTCCTGGATCACGAACTACGTCGGCATGTGGGCGGGTTCGGAGGCGAACCTGCGCAGCGTGCGCGTGGCATTCCGGCGCCCCGACATCGCGGGCAAGCCGCTGACGCTCGCGGGCCGCGTGGTCGACACGCGCCAGGAGGACGGCGTCAACATCGTCGAGCTCGAGGTGGTGACGCTGGCGGACGACCAGCCCACCGTGCGCGGGAACGTGCAGGTCGAAATCCCCTCGCGACCGTAGGCGCGCCGGCATGCCCCTCCCGCTGGAAGGCATCCGCGTGCTGGAGGTGGGCACGTTCGTCTCCGCACCCTACTGCGGGCGGCTGTTCGCGGGCTACGGGGCGGAGGTCATCAAGGTGGAGCCGCCGGGGGGCGACATCGCCCGGGCGCACGGTCCCTTCAAGGACGGCGAACCGAACCCCGAGACGAGCGCGCTCTTCCTCTACCTGAACACGAGCAAGCGGTCGGTCGAGCTGGACCTAGGCTCGCAGGCAGGGCGCGACGCCTTCCTGCGGCTGGCGGCCGACGCCGACGTCATCATCGAGAACTACCGGCCGGGCGACGCCCGCGCCCTCGGGCTCGACTACGAGCGCCTGCGGGCGGTGAACCCACGGCTGGTGCTGGTCTCGATCACGGCGTACGGGCAGGAGGGTCCGTACGCGGAGTACCGCTCGAACAACCTGATCGCGTTCGCGATGGGCGGCCAGATGTTCCTGACGGGCGACCCGGACAAGCCGCCGGTCAAGAACGGCGGCTACCAGGCCGACTACCAGGGCGGGCTGAACGCCTTCTCGGCGGCGAACCTGGCCCTGCTGGCGGCGGAGCGTGACGGCGAGGGGCAGCACGTCGACATCAGCGTGCAGCACTGCATGGCGCCGATCCTGGAAGCGGGCGTCCCCTTCTACTCGTACAACGGGCTCTGGCTGGGGCAGCGGCGGGGAAACCTGATGTCGAGCTTCATGGGGGTCTACCCGTGCCTCGACGGGCAGGTGGGGGTCCATGTGATGGCGCGCAACTGGCCGCCCTTCGCGGAGGCGACGGGCCACCCGGAGTGGCTCGATGACGAGCGCTTCGCGACGGCGGAGTCGCGGCGGGAACACGACGACGTGCTGATGGCGGAGGTGATCGCATGGGCGGCAGGTGTCACGAAGAAAGAGGCGTACGCTCTCGGCGGGGAGTTCCGCGCGCCGATCACCTTCATCCACACGATGGAGGACCTGCTGGAGAGCCCTCAGCTTGAGGCGCGCGGCTTCCTGCGGCGGATCGAGCACCCGGTCGCGGGGGAGGCGTCGTACCCGGGACCACCGTGGTGGATGGGTCCGGACGCGTGGCGGGACGGCCCCGCGCCCCTGCTCGGGGCGGACACGGAGGCGGTGCTGTCGGAGGCGGGGCTGTCCGGGGCGGAGATTGCGGCAGTAGCGGGAGCTCCGGCATGAGCGAACTGGCCCGGGCCGTGTCCTTCTTCGAGCAGTGCGACGACCCGGTGCTGCTGCACGAGCTGCTGGCGGTCGTGGCGCGGCGGACGAAGCGGTTCGTGGCGCAGGCGATGGCGCAGGGCGGGGAGGACGCCATCCCCGCGCCGACGGAGGAGCCCGCCCCGGCCTCGCCCGCCCGCGAGCGGGACGCTCGCCGGCTGGTGGAACGCACGAAGGACTTCGCGGAGCTGCAGGCGCTCGCCCGCGCGATCGGCAGGCGCACGGAGACGCTGGAGATCGCGGCATCGGCGGAGTTCCCGGCGGGGGCGCGGATCATGGTGCCGAAGCGCGTCGCCTTCCCGCCGCCGGACGACTGGGTGGCGGGCACGGTCGAGACGACGGGCACGATGCTTCGCGTCGAGCTCGACAGCGGGAAGCGCTGGGAAGGACCGCCCAGCCTCGCGCGGCCGGCGGGGTCGGCATGACGGCGCCGCTCGCGGGCATCCGCGTGGTCGACCTGACGATGGTGTGGGCGGGGCCCTTCGGCACGCGCCTGCTGGGGGACTACGGCGCCGAGGTCATCAAGGTCGAGGGACCGGGGCAGTGGGACCTGCTGCGCGGGCTGGGCGGCATCCCGCGCACGGTCGACCGCTGGTACAACCGCGCGGCCTACTTCAACCACAACAACCGGAACAAGTACTCGGCGGCGATCGACCTGCGCCAGGAGGCGGGGCGTGACCTGCTGCTGCAACTGCTGGCGAAGAGCGATGTGCTGGTCGAGAACTACCGCGCGAACGTGATGGACAACCTCGGGCTGAGCTTCGAGGAGGTGCGGACGGTGAACCCGCGCATCGTGTACGTGTCTATGCCGGGTCACGGCAAGACCGGCCCCGAGGCGCACTACGTGACCTACGGCACGAACGTCGAGCAGCTGGCGGGGCTCGTCTCCGTTTCCGGATACGAGGGCGGGGAGCCGCTGAAGACCGGCTTCAGCTACGGCGATCCGACGGCGGGGCTGGCGGTGCCGGCGGCGGTCGCGCTGGGGCTTCGCCAGCGCAACCGCACCGGCGAGGGCGTCCACATCGACCTCGCGCAGCGCGAGAACCTGACGGGATTCGTGGGTGAGTACCTGGTCGACTACAGCATGAACCGTGAGCTGCGGGGGCCGGCGGGCAACACGCATCCGCATTACGCGCCGCACGGCGTCTACCCGAGCGGCGGCGAGGACCGCTGGCTCACCATCGCCTGCGAAAACGACGAGCAGTTCGCGGGGCTCTGCCGGGCCATGCAGCGGGAAGAACTGGCGGAGGACGAGCGTTTCGCCACGATGGCGGCGCGGAAGGCGAACGAGCGGGAGCTGGACGCACTCATCGGGGAGTGGACGGCGAGGTGGGGTCACTACGAGGCGATGCACATCCTGCAGCGTCACGGGGCGCCGGCGGGGGCGGTGCTGACCATCCCCGAGGTAATGAGCGACCCGCAGCTGCGGGCGCGGGGGGCATGGTCGGAGCAGGTCCACCCGGATGCGGGCGCGTGGGAGGTGGAGACGCCACCCTGGAACCTGACGCGCACCCCCGGTCACGCACGCATCCCGGCGCCCGGGTTCGCCGAGCACAACGGCTACGTGTTCCGCGACCTGCTGGGGCTCGACGAGGAGACGATCGCGCGGCTCTACGCCGACGGGGTCACCGCCGACGAGCCGAACGTGCAGTCACACACCTAGACCGGCTCCACAAGCTCCAGGCGACCGGCGTAGCGGCGGAAGTCAGCGCCGTTGAAGGTGAGTAGGCGGCGTTCGCCGGCAGCGAGCATGGTCGCGACGATGTTGGCATCGTGGACTTGCTTCCCCGCAACGGGCACTTCGCGGCAGAGGCCGACGAGCATGTCCGTGACGTGCGGTCCGTCTTCAAGGATCTCGAAGTCATCGCTGAATCGGGCAATGTCGTCAAGCGCTTCGTGCAGGGGAAGTGGCGGGCTCCATGCCTGCGGCCGGGTCACAGTGGCGAGGTACTCTCGCAGTATCTGGCGACTGATTGTCAGGCGCTCTCGTGACAATACCGCTTCGTCAAGCAGGGCCCGGGCCCGGTTGTGGGCAGGGGCGGCGGGCGCAAGCGCATACACGAGGACGTTCGTATCGATGAACATGCCGCCTAGGCACGGTCCTCGTAGATTTGCTCGCGACTGACCGTGAAGCCCTCCGGCCAGGGGCCGAGGTCCCGGACGGGAATGAGCTCGTCGAGATTGATGGGAATCTGCGGTGCCCGCTCCCGCTCGGGGTCAAGCTCGAAGACGAGGGTTTCGGTGTCGAGGTTGACGGAGCGGGTTTTCCAACCGGCAAGCTGCCAGGCGAGGGCATGGCTGTGGCCGTTCCCTGTCTTCGGATTGGCCCACCAGGTGCGGTGACAGCGGGCGGACTTCGGCAGCTTGTAGCGCAGGATCTCCTCGATGCGGCCGAACGACGTTCGCCACTCCGGCCCGGCCTGCCGCGTCAGGTAGCGGTAGAGGGGCGCGTACTTGCCGCGCTCGACGATCTCGCGCTCTCGACTGTCCCGGACGGCTTTCATGCATCCAGTATGGCGTTACTGGTACACGGCAACAAGTCGCCGGGAGGCGCAGGCCTAGTTTTCTGGGTCCTCGGCCTCTTCGGCGCCGTCGCTCTCTTCGGACTCTCCGTCACCCTCGCCGTCTTCGCCGGCTTCTTCTTCGGGCTCGGGCTCGGGGGTGGGCGCGTCGGGGTTGGGGGCGCGGGTGATGGTGACCGACTCCATGACGTCGCCCTGGACGATGGCGTTGACGACATCCATCCCCTCGATGACGCGGCCGAAGGGGTAGAAGCTGTCGCGGTTTCCCGCATCGAAGTCGAGGGCGGGGTTGTCCTTCAGGTTGATGAAGAACTGGCTGCCGAAGTAGGGCTGTCCGGCGCCCTTCGCCATCGCGACCGTGCCGGTCTCGTTGCGAACTTCGTTGGGCTCGTCGCCGGTGATGTAGCCGGGACTGCCGCGGCCGGTTCCGGTGGGGTCGCCGCCCTGGACGACGAAGTTCTCGACGACACGGTGGAAGACGAGGCCATCAAAGAAGCGGTTCTCGGCGAGGAAGACGAAGCTGTTGACGGTGTTCGGCGCGATGTCGGCGAACAGCTCGATGACGATGTCGCCCTTCGCCGTTGAGATGGTGGCGGTGTAGAGCTCGCCCTCGGGGTCGATGACGAATTCGGCGAACTCGTAGTTGCGCACGATGACCTCGGCGGGGTCCTCGGCCTCGGTCGGCTCGGCGGCAACGGTCTCTTCCGCGGCGGGGGGAGTGGGCAGGTCGTCGATGTCGGCCTCGCCGCCCGTGTTGGGCAAGAACGCCGCGAGCGAGATGCCGGCGACCATGAGCACGACGCCAACCGCGGCGAACGTCGCGAGCGCCGCTCGGCCCGTGAACAGGTTCATGGGGAAGCCCGGCTTGTAGGACTGGCCCTGGCCGCCGCTGACGTAGCGCCGCTGACGGCGTTGACGCTGGCCCCGGTGCTGCTGGCTGCGTTGCTGGCGGCGTCGGTTAGGGGGCAAGGCGGCCCTCGGTGTGCGGTCGTGTTGCTCGCGTCATGGCTGCGGCTGCGAGTATACGAAGGCGGGGGCTAGGCGAAACTTGCCCGCCTCAGGCGCCGGTGTGGCCGAGCTTCGCGAGCTCCTCGCGGGTAACCTCGCGGTCGTCCCAGGGGATGGATTCGCCGCCGAGCTCGATGGAGCGCTCGTGGCCCTTCCCGCAGATGACGATGCTGTCGCCGGGTTGGGCGCGGGCGAGGGCGGCGGCGATGGCCTCGCGCCGGTCCTCGACCTCAATGAAGTCACTGCCGCGGACGCGCCCGGCCTCCTCGGCGTGACGGCCGATCTCACGGACGATGGTCGCGGGGTCCTCGCCGCGCGGATCCTCGTTCGTGAACACGGCGAAGTCGGCGCCCTCGGCGGCGGCGCGCCCGACGCCGAAGCGGCGGCCGGGATCGCGCTCGCCCGCAGCGCCGGCCACGATGATGAGGTCGCGGTCGGCGAGCTCGCGCAGGACGGAGAGCACCTTGCGAACGGAGTCGCCCGTGTGGGCGTAGTCGACGACGACGCTGAAGGGCTGGCCCATGTCGATGCGCTCCATGCGGCCGGGCACGCCGTGGCAGGCGGCGATGCCGCGGCCTATGGCCTCGGGCTCGATGCCCAGGGCGAGGGCCGCTCCCGCGGCCGCGAGGGCGTTGGCAACGTTGAAGAGGGCGGGCATGCGGATCTCCGTGCCCACCTCCGCGCCGGGGAGGACGAGGCGGAAACGGCTGCCGTCGGCGTGCAGCTCGATGTGGCGGGCGGTGACATCGACGCCGGGAGTCTCGAGGCCGTAGCGGATGGCGCGCTGCGAGGTGAGGCCGAGCAGGAAGCTGGTGGAGGGGTCGTCGGCGTTGGCGACGGCGGCGCGGCCGGGGGCGGCGGGGGGGTGGTCGAGGGCGGCGAAGAGCTGACCCTTCGCCTCGCGGTAGGCCTCGAAGCTCTCGTGGAAGTCGAGGTGGTCGCCGGTGAGGTTCGTGAGGACGGCGATGTCGAAGGCGACTTCGTCGAGGCGGTGGAGGGCGAGGCCGTGGCTGGTGGCCTCGACGATGGCGTACTCGCAGCCTGCCTCGACCATCTCGCGGAGGAGGCGCTGCACCTCGGGCGCTTCGGGGGTGGTCATGCGGTGGGTGTGGCTCTCGATGTCGGCGCCGGGCACGTAGGCGTCGACGGTGCCGAGACGGCCGACGCGGGCGCCGGCGGCTTCGAGGATGGAGGTCAGGAGGTAGGCGGTGGTCGTCTTGCCGTCGGTGCCCGTGATACCGATGACGGTGAGCTCGCGGCCGGGGTGGCCGTGGAGGGCGGCGGCGGCCTGCGCGAGCGCCGCGCGGGTGTCCTCGACGGCGACGATGGGCTGGGCGCCGGGGAGGTGGCGCCAGGTGCCCCGGCGACCCCGCTCGACGACGACGGCAGCGGCGCCAGCATCGAGGGCATCGGTGAGGAAGGCGTGACCATCGACGGTGAAGCCCGGGACGGCGACGAAGAGGGCGCCGGTCTCGACGCGGCGGGAGTCGTGCTCAACGTGCTCGATGACGACGTCACCGTCGCCACGCACAAGCTCGGCGCCGGGAATCTCCTCGATGAGGGAAGCAAGCACACGAGCTTCACTCATAGGTCGCGTCCGGCGCCGAGCGAGTCAGTCATCAAGGGTACGACACAGATCAAGGAAATTCGTTAGCACGCGGGCGGTGGCGCCCCAGATCAGGTGCTCACCCCAGCGGTAGGACGGGAGGACGACGCGGCGGCCATCGATGTCGCGCACATCGTCGACGAGGTTGGCGGGGTCGGTAAGGTGGTCGAGGGGCACCTCGAGGAGGGAGGCGACCTCCTCGGGAGCGAACACGAAGGTGTACGGCCACTCGCGCAACCAGCCGACGAAGGGACGGAGGCGGAAGTCGCTGCGCGTCCAGATCTCGTCGATCTCCCCAAGCAGGTCGACATCCTCGGGGGCGACGCCAACCTCCTCGTGGGTCTCGCGCAGGGCAGTGAAGGCAGCGTTGCCGTCACCCTCGTCGCGGGCGCCGCCCGGGAAGCTGATCTCGCCCTTGTGGTGTTCGACGAGGTGGGACCGTTCCTGGAAGAGCAGGTGAATGCCGTCGTCGCGTTCGTAGAGGAGGAGCAGGGCGGCGGCGGGCTTCGCCTCGCGACGGTCGGTGCGGCCCGGCTCGTACGCGGCGAGGGCGTCGCGGAGCTGCTCCCGGAGCGAGGCGGCGGTGCGGTTCTGAAGGGCCATGCAGGTCGACTCGCGGGGCATGGTCAACGCGCCCGCGCGGGCTGTCAAACGACGGCAAGCGAACGCGAAGGGCTAGAGCGCGCCCTTGGTGGAGGGGAGGTCGCCGCCGCGGCGCGGGTCGATGCGGGTGGCGGCGTCGAGGGCGCGGGCGAGCGCCTTGAAGCAGGCCTCGGCCTTGTGGTGGTCGTTGGCGCCGGCCAGGGTGCGGACGTGCAGGTTCGCGCCGAGGGAAGCGGCGAACGACTCGAGGAAGTGCGCGAGCAAGTCGGCGGGCAGCTCGCCCACGGTGCGGCCGAGCAGGCGCAGGTCGAGCTCCGCGTAGGGACGGCCGCTGAGGTCGACGGCGGCGAAGGCGAGAGCTTCGTCGAGGGGCATGTGCGCCGAACCGGCGCGCACGATGCCTGCCTTATCGCCGAGGGCCTCGCGGAAGGCTTCGCCGAGCGCGAGGGCGGTGTCCTCGACCGTGTGGTGGGCATCGACGTGCAGATCGCCTTCGGCCTTGATGGAGACGTCGAAGACGCCGTGCTTGGCGATGTGGCTGAGCATGTGGTCGAAGAAGCCGAGCCCGGTCGCAATCTCGAACTGGCCCGTGCCGTCGAGGTCGACGGTGACGGCGATGGTCGTTTCCGCGGTCTGGCGGCTGACGGTGGCGGCGCGGTCACTCATCGGGGGGCGACCTCCTTGAGGGCTTCGAGCAGGCGGTCGGTGTCGCGGGGGCGTCCGGCGCTGATACGGAGCTTGTTCGCGAGGTCGGGACGGTCGTAGCGGCGCACGAGCACGCCACGCTGCCTGAGCGCGGCGGCGATCTCGCCGGAGTCGCCTCCGTTCACGTCGAAGAGCACGAAGTTGGCGTCGGAGAGGTGGGGGTCGAGCCAGCCGAGGGCGCCGACCTCCCGGGAGAGACGGTCCCGCTCGGCGACGATGGCGCGCACGTTCGCAAGCAGCTCGTCGCGGTGGACGAGCGCGGCGCGCGCGGCGGCGTCTCCGGCGGCGTTCACGTTGTAGGGCTGCTTGATGGCGAGCATCGGTTCCACAAGGTCAGCGTGCGCGACGGCGTAGCCAACGCGCAAGCCGGCGAGCCCGGCCCACTTGCTGAAGGTGCGCATGACGACGAGGTTGGGGTGGGCGTCGAGGAGGGGGATGGCGCTCGTGCCGGCGAACTCGGCGTACGCCTCGTCGACGACGATGAGGGCATCGAGCGCGCAGAGCGCCTCGATCTCCTCGAGGCCGGCCGCGTTCCCGGTCGGGTTGTTGGGCGAGGCGATGAAGACGACGCCGGCGCCGTCCTCGACGGCGGCGCGGAGGCCGGGGAGGTCGAGCGCGTACCCGGCCGTGCGGGGCACCTCGATGTGGCGGATGCCGGCCACGCCGCTGAGGAAGCTGTACATGCCGAAGGTCGGGGTGGCGGTGGCGGTCGCGGCGGGGAGGGTGAGGCGGAGGACGACGTCGAGGAGGTCGTCGGAGCCGGAGCCGGCGACGACGTTCTCGGGGCGGACGCCCAGGTACCCGGCGATGTCCGACCGAAGGCCGGCCTGGTCGGGGTCGGGGTAGATGTGGAGCGGGGCGGCGGCGGCGGCCTCGCGGACGGCCTCGGGGGCGCCGTAGAGGTTCTCGTTGGCGTCGAGCTTGACGATCTGGTCGACGGGCACGCCGATCTCGTCCGCGAGCACGTCGAGGGGCTGCACGGGCGCGTAATGCGCGAGATCGTCGATGTCGTCCCGGAGATAGCGGCGGAGGTCCACGGTGCGGCTCGCTAGCGGCCCTGGAGGCGGCGCTCGACGGAGGCGGCGTGGCCGTCGAGCCCCTCGGCGCGGGCGATGACGCGGGCGGCTTCGGCAAGCTCCTCCACGTCCTCAGGGGGGATGTTCACGAGGCTGACGGTCTTGAGGAAGTCGCTCACGCCCAGGGGCGAGCTCCAGCGGGCGCTGCCACCGGTGGGCATGGTGTGGCTCGGTCCGGCCGTGTAGTCGCCGACCGCCTCGGGAGAGTTCTCGCCGAGGAAGAGGCCGCCGGCGTTCCGCACCTTCATGGCGTAGGCGGATGCGTTCTCGACGATGAGGCAGAGGTGCTCGGGGGCGTACTCGTTGGCCAGCTCGATGGCGTGGTCGATGTCGTTCACGAGGATGCAACCGCCGCGGGTCTCGATGGCTTCGTTCGCGATCTTGCTGCGGTCGAGGTCGCGCAGCTGGCGGCGGATGGCCCCTCCGACCTGCTCGGCGAGGTGGTGCGAGGGCGTCAGGAGGATGGGACTGGCGAGGCGGTCGTGCTCGGCCTGGGCGAGCAGGTCGGAGGCGACGAGCTCGGGGTCGGCGCTCTCGTCGGCGATGATCATGGTCTCGGTGGGGCCGTAGACGGCGTCGATGCCGACATCGCCGAACACCTGCTTCTTGGCGAGGGTGACGAAGAGGTTCCCGGGGCCGCAGATCTTGTCGACCCGCGGGATGGTCTCGGTGCCGTAGGCGAAGGCGGCGATGGCCTGGGCGCCGCCCGCCTTGAAGACGCCGTCGACGCCGGCGATCTCGGCGGCGACGAGCTTGACGGGGGGCACGGAGCCGTCGGGCAGGACGGGACTGCCGAGGTAGACCTCGTCGACGCCGGCGATGCGGGCGGGTATGGCGCACATGAGCACGGTGCTGGGCAACGGCGCGGCGCTGCCGGGCACGTAGATGGCGGCGCGCTGGATGGCGCGTGTGAGCTGGCCGAGGCCGTTCAGCTGGAAGTCGACGAAAGCGCCCCGGAGCTGCTGCTCGTGGTAGGCGCGGATGCGTCCGGCGGCGAAGTTGAGCGCCTCGACGACCTCGGGGCCGACCTGGTCGCGGGCAGCGCGCATCTCCTCCTCGGAGACGCGCAGGTCCTCGACCTGGGCGCCATCGATGCGGCCGTTGTAGTAACGGATCGCGTTATCGCCGTCCTCGCGGACGTCGCGAATGATGCGCCGGACGACCTCGTCGGGCTCGAGCTCCTTGCCGAACGTGCGAAAGGTGGTCTCGCGCATCTCGAGCGGCAGGTCGTCGCCCTCGAGCGGGGCACGGGCGAGGAGCGTACGGCGACCTTCCTCGGCGTTCCGGACTATCCGCATTCGAGGTACCTCGCGACGGCGGCGGCGGCGGCTTCGGTGGAGCGCTCGATGAAGGCATCGACCTCCGCGCTCGTCACGTGGCCGATTGTCTCACCGAGCAGGTCGGGGAGCGAATCGAGGAAGCCGGCTAGCTCTCCCCCGGATTCGTCGACGCCGCTGCGGCGGAGGTGGTTCTCGATCATGCCACGGGCGCGATCCCAGTCCATGCCGCGGGCGGTGATGTCGCTGGCGACCTGCCGCCAGCGTTCGAGCGTCTCGGCATCGACGAAGCCGGCGTCGATGGTATCGATGGTGCAGGCGAGCGCATCGCAGATGTCGGTCCGGAGCTCCTCGTCGCCGTGGGCGCGCTCGAGGTCGAACTGGAGGAGGCGGTCCATGACGTTGGCGCGAAGGGCGCCTCCCATCGTGTCGTGGGGGTAGAAGAAGCGGCGGTAGATGTTCGTTATGTACTGTTCATCGAGGACGAGATGGGTGAGGTACCCGGCCACGAAGGCGCGCGTCTCCTCGTTGAGGCGGGCGGGGTCGGCGAGGCGACCGTGCGCCTGGAAGAAGCCCGCGACGGAGTCCTGGTGCTCGAACACGGAAAGGTCGAAGAAGTGGGTCGTGCGCCGGTCCGCGCGGGTGAGGATGCGGATGTCGGGGGCGGTGGCTCCCAGCAGGTAGTGCCCGGAATCCGCAGCGAGGGCATCTTCGGGGACCGTCTCGCCGAGCCTCCGGGCGAGGACCATGTGGAGGGTGATGGGGGGCATCAGGCGCCTCCCTGGGCCCCCTGCGCCACCGCTTCGGCCTCCCCGGCAGCGGTGGCGCGAACGCCATCGCGGAGCCGGTCGAGGAGCGTGTCGAGCAGGTCACGGCGGGAGGTCCGCGGGTTCGTGGCGGCGATGACGCAGTTCGTGGAGTCGAGGAAGGGGTCGAGCATGCGGAGGTTGTTCACGCGCAGGCTCGTGCCGGTCTCGGTGCCCTCGACGAGGATGTCGGCGTCTTCGGGCACGAACGCCTCGCTGGCGCCGGCGATGGGGATGATGGCGGTATGGGGGAGGCGCAGCTCGCGCGCCCACTCCTCGGCGAGGCCCGGGAACTCGCTGGCGATGCGGACCGGGCGACCGAGGCGCGACCAGATCGCGAGCGCTTCCTGCGTGGTCTCGGCAGGGAAGTCGTTGTGGACGACGGGACCGATGCGGTAGCGGCTGCGGCGCAGGTCGAGCGCCATCTCGACGGGGGAGCCGGGGAAGAAGGCGAGGTGTTCACGCAGCCGATCGACGCCGCTGACGGCGATGTCGAAGGCGCCCATGGCGACAAGGGCGGGCATGTCCTGGGGGCGCACCACCTTCACCTCGATGCCCTCGATGGGCGACGTGGGGCGGCGAACGAAGTCGCGTTCGCCGTAGCCGTCAAAGGCGAGGCCCGCATCGGCGAGGGCGGCGAAGGTGTGGCGCTGGGCGTGCCCGTCCGGGAGGGCGAGGCGGAGCACGCTCGTATCGCGCGCGACGCGGCCGAGGGGCACGTCGGTGGCGTGTTCGGGCAGGGTCAGGGCCGCCTCGCTGGGGACGAAGGCGGGCGTGAGCGGCCCGACGACGGCGCTGCAATCCCGCGTGCGGAGGGAGCCGGCGTTCGCCACGATGGCGACGCCCCCGTGGAACAGACGGTGGAGGGGCACGAGCCCGAGCGCCTCAACACCGGCAGCATCGGGCGCAGCGACGACAGCGAGGTCGGCATCCTCGGGCGGATAGGCCTCGACCGAGCCGTAGAGGTCGAGGAGGGTGTAGCGGGGAAGGCGGAGGCGGGCGGCGAGGAGGTCGGTGAGGTTGGGGAGCTCGGTCGCGAGGCGGACGCCGTCGAGGGAACGGGGGTCGGGGACCTCGCCGGGGGCGAGGCCGGCGCCGGGGGCGGCGCACAGCCAGACCTCGGTCGCGGGTCCGGGCAGGGCGCCCACGCGCACGACCTGCTGCCCGGGGTAGCGAGCCTGGAGCTCGGCGACCCAGAGGTCGCTGCAGATGCCGAGGTCGTAGTTTCCGAGCGCGACCTGGATGGGGATATCACGTTCGCGGAAGACGCGGAAGCGGAAGCCGCGGTCGTTGACCTGGGAGCGCAGGAGGCGGGAACCGGACTCGTAGCCGTCCAGCACAAGACCACGCGCGGCAAGCAGGTCACCTACGGGCTCGCGCAGCGAACCGGTCGGCACGGCGAGGCCGAGCGGCACTCCGGGGCTGCTCATTTGTGCTGCAGCACGAACTGCACCACCTCATCGAGGGTGGCGCGGTCGAGGGAGGAGCCGGACGACGAAGCGGAGATGCCCTCCGGCCCGACGATGAGGCGGATGGAGGCGTCGCGCGCATCGCCGAGGGCAGCGGAGATACCGTGGCGATGGAGGGAGCTGGCCAGGCGGAGGGCGCCAGCAAGGCCGGCTTCGCGATCGGCCACGATGGCGACGGAAGCGCCGCGGGAAGGCGCATCAGCGAAGCGCCCCGAGAGCCGGTCGGCGTCGAGGGCGAAGCCGCAGGCGCTCTCGGGGGCTCCCGGGCCGGCGGGCTGGTAGCGGCCACCACGTCCCCAGGCGCCACCCTCGCCACGCAACTCCCAGGTGACGCCGGAGTAGTAGTCGAAGTCGAAGGGGAGGGTGAAGTCGATGGCGACGGCACGGCCGGTCGCGACGAGCGCGGCGGCGACCTCTCGCAGCTCCTGCAAGGGGGCGGAGGCGCCGGGGAGGCCGGTCCTCGCGAGGGCGATCAGGTTGTCGACGAGGGCGAGCTCGCCCGAGCCGCCAAGCGCCGCCTGGACGAAGGCGAGAGCAGCAGGGTCGCCGGCAAAGGCGCCCTGGACGGCCGCGAGGCCGTTCCCGGCGACATCGTCGAGGAGGGCGCGGCGGGCGAGCACGTCGGTGAGGCCGGCGGCGTCGACGGCGGCGCGGGCAACGCCGGCGTGGGTGAGGCGGAGGTCGACGGGCAGGGAGAGCGCAGCGAACGTGTCGGCGGCGACGGCGAGCACTTCGAGGTCGCCTACGACGGGCGGGGCGCCGAGGTACTCGAGGCCGCACTGCCAGTCCTCGCCCTCGGCGCCCCGGAAGACGCTCTGGACGTACAGCAGCCGCGCGGGTGGCTCGATACCGGCATCGGCGGCGGCGCGGGCGACGGGGATGGTCGAGTCGTAGCGGAGCATGACGCGTTCGCCGCTCCACCCGTCCCAGTCGAGGAAGGTGTAGGCGCCGGCGAGCATCTCCGGTGAGAGGGCGCCAGCAGAGGTGAAGAGGCTGTAGCTCTCGACCGTGGGCGTGCGGATCTCCTCGTAGCCCCAGTGCCGGGCGACCTGGCGGAACGCGTCCTCGACGTGACGGAAGGCGCGCATCTGATCGGGGAGCAGATCACGCATACCGCGGGCGCGTGGGACGGGGCCCGCGGAGGGGGTCGCGGCAGGCGTCAACTGGTCGGTCATGGCTACTCGCCAGTGTAGCGGGTTCCCACGTAGCCGCCGCCAACGCACGCGGGCGCAAAGAGGGCCCCGGGGACGTCCCCGGGGCCCTCGGTCGGTTCCGGTGCTACCGGCGTGAGCCGGTTTAGGCGTCGTCCAGCCAGGCGGTCTCGCGACGTGGGGTGTTGTTGCCCGAGTAACCGTTGAACCAGTCGTCCTTGCCGTAGTCCCGCAGACGCGTGCTCACGGCAAGGTAGGACTCGGCGGCCATCGGCATCGTGAAGATGCCCCAGGCGCGGTCGAGGATCCAGCGCTGCAGGTCTGTGATGATCTGCACGCGGGTCTCGTGGTCCAACTCCTGGGTCTGCGCGAGCATCTGCTCGCCGACGTGGGCCGAGCCTTCGGCGATCTCGGGGTGGGGCGAATCGGTGCGGAAGTTGAAGGCCACACTGCCGTACTGCTGAGGATCGAACCACGAGAGGTAGGACGCATCGGGGGCGCCATCGGTACCGCCGCCGACACCGGTGCCGCTCTGGAGCAGGCCCCAGGGCTTCACGTCGTCGGTGTTGTCGTTGGCGGCGCTCACCCACGTCTGGATGTCCGCGCTGGACACCTCGAAGGTGGTGCCGAGCACCTCCGTGAGGTTCGTGGCGGCGAACTCGCTGATGGCGAGGTAGGCCGGCCCCTGGATGGTGTGGATGTCGACGTACTCGTAGATCGAGTCGTACTTCTCCTGGTCGGAGCTGCGGGAGGCAGCGTCGCTCTTGGCGGCCTCCCAGAGGGCCCGTGCCTCGTCCGGATCGTAGTTGTAGTAGGCAGCCAGATCCTCCTGGGAGAGGCGCTGGAATCGGGTGTTGATGATGGTCAGGGGCGCTTGCAACCTGGCGTTGCCGGCGTGGATGCTGTTGATGAAGGCCTGGTAGTTGAACGCGTTGCGGATTGCCTTCCGCGCCCGCTCGTCACGCCACTTGCCTCCGTCGAACCCGAGGACCGCCCAGCCGCCGGCGGGCGCGCCCTCGACGGCCACGTTCGGGTTGCCCTCCAGGCCCTCCGCCTCGAGGGCGTCGATGGAGCCATAGGCGTCAAGGTCGCCGCTTTCGAGGAGGGACCGCGCCGTCACGTTGTCGGCGACGATGCGGACGTCGTACTCGTCGATGTAAGGCCCATCCTCGACGAAGCCGTCATCGGGGTTGGGATGGGCGTAGTAGTCCGGGTTGCGGACGAGGTGGGTGCCCTCGGCACTGCGCTCGGAGAGCATGTACGGCCCGGCGGCCATGCCGCGCACGTGCTCCTGGCCCGTCTGGTCGGGCTGGGCCAGCACCAGCTTCTTGTTGATCATGCCGAAGTACTGGCGGGAGCGATGGAGCAGGGCATCGGCGCGAGGCCCGGTCCAATTCTCCTGGACGTGCGTGGCGTCGACCGGCACGACGCTGTCGAAGTAGTTGTAGATGCTGGCGGGCACGTGGGTGGCGCCCAGCGAGGCGAGCAACTCGGGAGGCCGCTCGATGGTGAAGGCGACATCCTCGCTCGTGACGGGATCGCCGTTGTGGAACTGCATTCCGTCGCGCAAGGTCCAGACGAGGGTGGTGTCATCCACCTGCTCGTAGCCGACGACGCCATCAAGCGAGAACGTGCCCTTGCTCACCTGGAAGTCGAGCAGGTGGTTGAAGACCTGGTAGACGACCTCCTGGTTGTCGGTGTGGAAGACAGCGGGGTCCATGCCCATGTCTTCCGTGCGCTTCCAGGAGCGGTACGTCCCACCGCGCTTCGGGCCGGCGGCAGGCTCTTCGGCCGCCGCGGCGGCAGCCTGCGTGGCTTCGGCCTCGGTGTCGGCGGCCGCGTCGTCGTCATCAGCGGCGGCCTGTGTCGCGGCGGCGGCCTGCGTGGCGGCGGCCTGCGTGGCAGCCGGGGCGGCAGCGTCGTCGTCGTCATCGTCGTCGTCGCCGCAGCCGGCGAGGATTGCCGCCGAACCGGCAGCAGCTACGCCGGTGCTCGCCAGGAAACGGCGGCGGCTCAGCCGTCGCCCGCGAAGGCGAAGCCAGTAGTTGTCTCGATCGCGCATCTCAAAGCCCTCCCCGCTCCCGATAGCTTGCCGGGGCGTTCAGCCGATGCTGTGGCGCGCACAATAACCCGTGCGGGGATCGCGTTTCAACGGGGCAAGGGGACGAAGTTCGCGGCTAGATGCGCCCCCGCAGGCGGGGGTCCAGGGTGTCGCGGACGGAGTCGCCAAACATGTTGAAGGCGAACACCGTCAACGCCAGGGCCGCTCCAGGGAAGATGGCGAGCCACGGCGCGCGCCTGAAGAACTGGCGTGAGTCCCCACTGAGCTCGGCCCCCCAGGACGGTGCGTCAGACCCGAGCAGGAAGGAGAGCGTCGCCTCCGTGAGGATGGCGGCGGGCAGGCTGATGGTCGTGAGCACGATCATGAGGCCGGTGATATTGGGCAGGATGTGGCGCAGCATGATGCGGAACTGACCCGCGCCGATCAGCGTGGCCGCCTCCACATATTGCGCGCTGCGCTGCTCCAGCACCGATCCTCGCATGATGCGGAAAGCGCCCGGCATGAAGAAGAAGGCAATCGCCAGCACACGGGCCAACTCCTCCGCCGGCAGGGCGGGTAAGTCGGGCAGCTTATCCACCAGGACTATGTCCATGATCATTGCTAAGAGGAGGGAGGGGACGGCGAAGAGCATGTCGGCCAAGCGGCTCAGGCCGAAGTCGACGGCGCCGGCGAGGAAGCCCGCGACAAGGGCGAGCAGCGTGCCTCCGACCGTCCCCACGAGCACGGTGGCCATACCGATCTTGAGAGAGATTCGGCCGCCGTAAAGCACGCTCGACCAGAGGTCCCTCCCCTGGCGATCGGTGCCGAAGTAGTAATCGCTGTTCGGCCCAACGAGGACATGGGGCGTGAACGACTCCAGCGTGTCGGGGTTCGTGGTGTTCAGGAGGGGGGCCGCGCCGGCCATGAAGCCAACGATGATGATGACGATGACGCCAAGGGCGCCTGCCGGCTCGCGGCGGGCCCAACGCAGCGGATTGAACCGCTGCTGCGGGGGAATCGCGTACTCCTGCTCCAGGAGCGTGCCCGATGCCGGCGTGGGGGCCGCTTCCGACGCGTCACTCATCGCTAGTACCTGATCCTCGGATCGACGTAGGTATAGAGGACATCAACCAGGAGCGTGATGACCATGAACAACGCGGCGAAGATCATGGTGATCATGAGGACGGCGGGGTAGTCCCGCGCGATGAGCCGCTCCAGCGCGAAGAGGCCCATCCCGGGGATGGCGAAAATCTGCTCGGCTACGATGGCGCCGCCGAGGATGGTCCCGAGCTGGAGGCCCACCACCGTCAGCACCGGGATGAGGGCGCTCCGGAAGACGTGCCGGAAGATGACGACCCGCTCGCGCAGCCCCTTCGCGCGCGCCGTGCGCACGTGGTCCGAGTGGAGCACCTCGAGCATGGCCGAGCGCATGATGCGGGCCGTGTAGGCCGCCCCCGCGTAGGCCAGCACGCCTGCGGGGAAGATGACGATGGCGAGGTTCTTGAGGGGATCCTCGGTGAAGTCGACCCAGTCCTGGATCGGGTTCCACTCAAACCAGACAAAGGCGTAGATGATGATGAGCGTGCCCGTCCAGAAGTTGGGGACGGAGATGCCGAGGATCGTGCCGACCCGCAGCAGGTAGTCCTCGGGCTTGTTGCGCCTCACCGCTGAAATGACGCCCACGGGCACGCTGAGGGCCGCGGACAGGAGGATCGTCAACAGGCCAACCTCAAGGGTCTTCGGCAGGCGCTCCTTGACGGAGCCCATGATGGAGTCGTGCGGAGGCGTCAACGATTCGCCGAGATCACCCTGGAAGATGCCCCCCAGCCAATCGAAGTACTGAACGTACCAGGGGCGATCCAGCCCCAGCCGTTCGCGGGCCACTTCGAGATTGGGGACATCCGAGATGCTCAGGGCGGCGGAAAAGGAGGCGTCGCCCGGCAGCGTCCAGATGAGCAGGAAGAGGACCAGGGAGAGGACCAGCAGCATGAGGGGAATGGCCATCAGGCGGCGGAGGATGTAGGTCCGCATGTCTCCCCCTCACGCTCCCTGGCCGGGCGGCACCGACCACAGGCCGCGGCGATTCTGGCGGATGCGTATGCCGCTTGGCAATACGTGCGGAGGGGTTAGGCCCCTTCGCGGAGTGCCCTCCACCAGTCCTGAACGTCGGGCTGGAAGTTGGCGTGGTACTGCTTCTGCAGGTCGTTGGCGCCCTCGAAGAGGGGCTCGGTGTCGGTGGTGGCGAGGTCGGAGGCGCTGGGAACGGGGTCGATCCACTCGAGCTGGATGCCTTCGATCACCTCGCCGAGGCCGGAGTCCTCGTGGTGGGGGCTGGCCTGGTGCTCGATGAAGCCGTTGTAGCTGTTGAAGGAGAGCAGCCCGTAGTAACTGCCCTTCTCGGCGCCGCGCCAGAACTCGTAGCGGCGGACGTTTGTCTCGTTCTCGTGGGTGTCGCGCCAGAGCTCGCCTTCGAGCTCCTCGAAGCGGGCTTCCTTGCCTTCCTTGATCTTGATGTGCGCGAGAATCGTGGCCATTTGTTCTCTGGGTCGGCTGGATTTGGCGGGTCCGTACGGCTGTCGCCGCGAGGGGAGCACGCCTGCGCCGGGGGCGCATTCTAGGCGTTTTGGGGCGGCCGCGATCGTCGCGCGTTTCCGACCGGCGCGATCTCACCACTCGCGGCGAGAGCACCGGAGGGGGCCCAACGCCGGCGGGCTCAGGAAACGTCGAACTCAATCTCCAGGTGGGTGACGCCGCGGACGCCGCCCTTGCCCGGAGGCGGGAAGACAATGCCGTCGTTGGGGACGTCCTTGAGGCGCGGATTCTTGAGGACCTGGAGGAGCATCTTGCCGGCCATGACGGCCTCCTGGCGGGCCATGGCGTAGCCCATGCAGAAGTGGCGCTCCTGGCCGAAACCGAGGTGGCTGGCGACGCCATCCTGCCAGTAGCCGACGCGCAGTTCCTTCCCGAAGTAGAGGTCGTCGCGGAAGATGTTGAACTGGTCGGGTTCCTTGAAGACGCGCTCATCGCGGTTGCCGGAGCCGAGGCAGAGGGCGACGTTGGCGCCGTAGGGGATGACGCGGTTGCCGAGCTCGGTCTCGCGGGTGGCGCGGCGGGGCTGGTAGTGGTTCGAGCCGTCGAAGCGGAGCATCTCGGTGAAGACGCGGTCCATCAGCTCGGGATCGTCGCGGACGGCTTCGTACTGCTCGTAGTTGTTGAGCAGGTTCCACCACATGGAGTCGATCGCCTTGTGGGTGGTGTCGCCGCCGCCGACGAGGAGGAGGGCGACAAACGACTTGATCTGGTGGTCGGTCATCATCTCGCCGGACATCTCCGCCTCCACGAACTTGGAGATGAGGTCCTGCCTGGGGTTGGCGCGGCGGTCAGCGATGATGGGCGTGAGGTAGTCGTGCAGGGCGAACTTGGCCTTCTCGGCGGAGCGGAAGTAGGCGCGTCCGTAGCCCATGCCGGCGAAGAGGGTGTTGTAGATGCTCTCGAAGTAGTCGAAATCCTCGCGCGGCAGGCCGAGCATGCCGGCGATGACGCGGATGGGGAAGCGCTGGCTGAACTGCGTGACGAGGTCGATCTCGCCCTGCTTCGAGATGCCGGCGGCGAGATCCTCGGCGGCCTCCCGGGAGAAATGCTCGATCATCTCGGCGGCGGTCTCCTCGATGACGGGGAGCCACGTGACCAGCTTCTTGCCGACGAACTCACCGGCGACGATGCCACGGCTCCAGCGGTGCTCGGGACCTTCGCCCATGTCGAGGATGGTCTCGCCGAGGGGGGACTCGGAGCCGAAGTCGTACTTCCCCTGCATGTCGTACACGCCGCGGGTGAAGTCGCCGCCGGGACGGCTGCGTTTGTAGGCGTCCCAGATGTCCTCGTAGCGGCTGACGAAGAAGCGGTTCTGGAGGCGGTCGTGGTAGACGGGCTCCCAGTCGCGAATCTTCTTGTAGAGGGGGAAGGGGTTGAGCCGGTGATCCTCGGTGAGGAACTCGCCGGGTTCGATGATGGGGGCTTCGGTTGGGGCCGTCATAGTCGCCTCGCCGCCACGGGATGGGCTTGAGAGCGAGTCTAGGCCGCGCACGGGGCATGTCAACGCAAGAAGCAGGGATGGGGGGGCTTGCAGGGTCTTGCGAAGGATCTGCGCGGGGTCCATCCTCCCCCGACAACCAGAAACGGGAGCGAATTGCGATGTCGGACGAGCTTGCGGAACTGCGCGCGCGGGTCGCCCGCCTGGAGGCGGAGCGAGCGGTGATCAGCACCTTCAACGAGTACTTCTACAACATGGATATCGGCTACACGGACGGGATCCTGGACGTGTTCCACGAGGACGCGGTACTGGACGTGATCAACTTCCCGCCGGGGACGATGGACGACCTGCGATTCGAGGGCCGCGAGGCGATGCGGGAGCTGTACGGGCCGCACTCGAGCGCGGAGCCGACGCTCTCGGGCGGGCACCACTCGGCGAACGTGCAGGTGAACGTGGCGGAGGACTGCTCGAGCGCGGAGCTGAGCGCCTACTTCATGACGTCGGGCGGCCACGGCGGCCTGGGCGGGGGGCTCTACCAGGGCACGTTCGTGCCGGACGGGGACAAGTGGCGTATCTCGCACTACCGCATCATCAGCAACTGGGGCTGGTCGCCGGACCAGTGGACGAAGCGGACGGAGTCGCTGCCGGCGAGCAAGGCGAAGCGGGGCGGCAAGCCGCCGGTGTACGAGTTCCCGAAGCAGCCGGTGGGGTAGGGGCGGCGGGCTGCGCCCGCCAGGAGAGCGCGTCGCTGAGTGGGGCTGAGGGGCGAGGAGAGCGGCGGGTTGGTTCCCGCGCTCGACTGCTTCGCGCTCGCGACGCCCGCCTGAGTGGAGCGCGTCGCTGACGCGCCGCTGAGGGACGATAAGCGGCGGGGTAGTTCCGGCGCTGGAATGCTTCGCCCTCGCGACGCCGTCCCAACAGCACTCGCCCTCCTCAGGTTGTGTTCTCGGTCCACCCTACTCCTGGGGCACAGAAGCAAAGAGAGCGTCGAACACGGCGTTCACCCGCTCTGCCTCGCCCCCGGTGGCGCAGCCGGTGTCTCTCTCAATGACGACCATTTCAGACCAGCTCTCCAGTTCGCCATCAGGGCCCTCCACGTAGTGGGTGTAGCTGCCAATCGTGATCGACGCCCCCGTGGGCTCATCCGAGATGGTCGTCGTGAGCCCCCAGTCATGCCAGACATCGCCCGCCAAAAACTCGGCGGGTAGGTCGGGGTGGCCCTCGCCACCCGATTCCCAGGGATACGCCTGTAGCCGCACGCCCGCGGGAATGACGAACCTCAGATCGCAACTCCCGCATTCTCCGATGGGTATGGCCCACTCCCGGCTGCCATCGCCCTCGGCAATCACGTCGGATTCCATCCTCAGAATGCCCGTCCCGTGCACCCATGTTCCCACCCAGTCCGAGACAACTCCTTCCCCCTGCCCCTGGACCCCCCGCATCTGCACGAGGTAGCCCCCCGGCTCTACGCCTGTCAGGCGGTAGCTGCGCACACCACCACCGCCTGGTATGTCCGTGAAGTCACCTGCTTCGGTCCCGGCCACGCGGCGCTTCCAGTCCGTGCCTCTCCGGTCCCACTCTCGGGGGCTCACTTTCACTGTCACGGCGCGGTACTGCCACTTGTTGACCCCCTCGGACGCCCCACTCCACTCCAGCAGAAGCTCGCCGGGCTGCCCTTGACTGATCAGACGGGGTTGCAGGTGGTCGGGGGCTTCGCGGCAGCTTTCGGGTGGCGTGCTCGACCCGCCGCCGCACGTGAGAGTGGCGCAGGCTGCCAGTAGGGCCACAACGACTAGGGCAATGCGGTGCGGCACAGTGACTACTCCCGCCAATTGCGGGGGCCGGCCACGACCTCTTCGCGTCATGGCGCGAGCGTAGCGCCTCCTTTGCCGAATTACCCTCCCCCCGCGCTACACTTGCGCGCGGCCCGATGGAGGCCGTGGAGGTGGTTCTGATGCCGATGTCCCAAGAGGAGATGGATGCGTTCCTAGCGCAGCCGAGGAATGCGATTGTGGCGACCGTCAACCCGGACGGGTTTCCCCAGCTGACGCCGATCTGGTTTCACTGGGAGGACGGGACGGTCTACTTCAGCACGACGGCGCCGCGCCTGAAGACGAAGAACCTGGAGCGCGACGGGCGCGTCTCGATCTGCGTCGACGAGCCGGGGGACCCGGACCAGCGGACGGTCGTGCTGGCGGCAGAGTCCTGCACGATCACGCCCGGCCTGGGAACGGTGACGGAGACGATCGCGCGCAAGTACGGCGGCGACAACTGGGAGAGCAGCTACGAGCACATCGCGAACACGCCGGACCGCGTGGTGGTGTCGTTCGTGCCGACGCGGGTCCTGACCTGGAGCTCCTCGGCGGACCGGCGGGTGCACGTCCAGAAGAACCGCTAGTGACCGGTGGTTGGTGATCGGTGGTCGGTGGCCGGTAGCCGGCCGGCGACCATGCGAGGGCTCTTCGAGGCTCGTAGGATGCGCGTACATCGCGCTCCGTGATATGCAGGCGCGGGCGCAAACCGGAGGCTGTCATGGGATTTCTTGACGGGAAGGTAGCGCTCGTGACGGGCGCCGCCGAGGGCGTCGGTGTCGCGTTCGCGAACGCGGTCGCGGCGGAGGGCGCGAACGTCGCGATCTGCGACATCCGCGACAACGTGGACGAGCGCGCGAGCCAGATCGGCGACGCGCACGGGGTCGAAACGGCCTCGTTCCACGCGAACACGGGCGTACCGGAGGACTGCTGGCGCGTGGTCGACAGCACGATGGAGCGGTTCGGCCGGATCGACGTGCTGATCAACAACGCGGGCACGATCGCGATGACCTCGCCGACGGACCCGTGGGAGAAGTCGGTCGCGGACTACGACCTGGTGATGAACGTGAACAACCGCGCCTACTACCTGTTCGGCCGGGCGGTGTTCCCGATCATGCAGGAGCAGGGCGGGGGCGACATCGTCAATATCGCCACCGACCACATCTACACGCAGAAGAACCGGCCCTCGGGCGGCGGCTGGGTGATGGACACCTACGACGCCTCGAAGTGGGGGCTGAACGGGTTCCTGCTGAGCTGGTCGAAGGCGGGGGAGCCGCACAACATCCGCGTGAACGGGATCTGCCTGGGGGCCACGGACTCGCACATGCTGCGGGGGTTCACGGGCGAGGAGAACCTGACGCCGGAGATCATCGCGAGCTGGATGAAGCCGGGGGACGTGGCCCAGGTCGTGATGGACCTGATCAAGGACGGGCGCAGCGGCTACAACATCCCGGTGTGGGTCGACGACCCGGTGGTCCTGACACCGCGCAGCGACGATTTCTCGATGAAGGTCGGCATCATGAAGTCGGCCTTCCCGGCGTAGGAGGGGAACGATGGGATTCCTGGACGGAAAGGTCGGAGTCGTCACGGGGGCGGCGCAGGGGCTGGGAACGGCCTACGCGCGGGCCCTCGCAAGCGAGGGGGCGGACGTCGCCATTTGCGACGTGAAGCCGGAAGTGAGCGCCGTCGCCGACGAGATCGCGGCGACGAGCGGCCGCACGGTGCGCGCGTACCCCTGCGATGTCTCGGACGCGGAAGCCATCCGCGGGTTCGTCGACGGGGTGCTGCGCGACTTCGGGGGCGTGGACGTGGTCGTGATGAACGCCGCCATCTACGGGTCATCGCCGCTCGATCTGTCGCGCGAGGAGGCGCTGGCCGAGTACCAGCGCTTCTATGACACGAACGTGAAAAGCGTGTACCTGCTGGAGCGGGCGTTCGCGCCCTCGCTGGTGGAGCGGGAGGGCGACATCGTGGTCATCTCGACGGACCACGTGCTGCCGCCGCTGGAGCCCGGGGGCACGCGCGGCGGGCCCGGGAGCGACCTCTACGACTCCTCGAAGTGGGTGCTCAACGGGTACATCCAGGCGTGGGCGCTGGGGTTCGCCGCCCAGGGCCACAACGTGCGCGTGAACGGCATCGGCATGGGAGCGACGGACACGCCCATGCTGCGGGGCGTCTTCCCGGGCGACGGTCCATCGGACGAGATCGTGGCGGGTTGGATGACACCGGCGCAGCAGGGGCAGCTTCTGCTCGACCTGCTGCAGGACGGGCGCACCGGCGACCTGATCTCGTCGGAGCCAGGGCATCCGGTGGAGCTGCCGCCGCGCTCGGCGTACGGTCAGCCGGTCTCGAACCTGCCGATCGAGCAGTTCCACCACGGGCTCATGGGACTCGAGCCGGCCATCTGGGAGCCGCCGAGCTAGCGCCAGGAGGGACGCCATGACGGCCGTGAGCTTCGACCCGGCGGTGTTCGACACGCCGGAGTACTGGCGCGACCCGTACCCCCACCTGAAGGTGCTGCGCGACCACTTCCCCGTGTACCACGACGAGATGCACGGGCTCTGGTACATCACGCGCTACGACGACGTGTGCAACGCCTTCAAGGACAACGTGCATTACTCGAGCAAGAACCTGGAGCGCTCGATGGCGCTCGTGTTCGGCACGACGATGATGCAGTTCGACGGGGAGGAGCACACGAAGCGGCGGAACATCGTCGCCCCGGAGTTCTCGGGACGGCGCATGGAGCCGTTGATCCCGATCATCGAGAGGAACACGCAGGACCTCGTCGACCGGATCACGGCGAGCGCGGCGGAGCGGCTCGCGCAGGGGTTCGCGGAGGAAGGCGAAGTCGAGCTGATAGATGCGTTCAGCTCGCGGCTGCCGGTGATGGTGATCATCGACATGCTGGGCCTCCCACAGGAGGACCACGACCTCTTCCACGAGTGGTACCCGGCGATGATGGCGGGCCTGACGGGCACGCCGGAGCAGCGCGAGTACGGCATCGAGTGCAACCAGCTGTTCCACGCCTATATCGACAGGCTGGTCGACGAGCGCAGCGTGAATCCGGGCGAGGACCTGATCTCGAAGCTCTGCATCGCGGAGGTGGACGGGGCGCGGATGTCGAAGGAAGACATCAAGGCGTTCTCGAGCCTGCTGCTGGTGGCGGGCGGCGAGACCACGGACAAGGCGATCGGGAACATGTGGGTGCACATGATGGAGAACCCCGCTCAGTTCGCGGAGGTGAAGCGCGACCCGGACCTGTTCGACCGCGTGTTCACGGAGACGATGCGGATCACGCCGCCGGCGGGGAGCCAGCAGCGGGATGTCGTGAAGCCGGTCGAGCTGTACGGCCAGACGATCCCGGTGGGGGCGGAGGCGCACTTCTCGATCTTCGGGGCGAACCATGACGAGCGCGTTTTCGACCACCCGGACGAGTTCGACATCTTCCGGGACGATCTGTATTTCGGGCGGGAGCTACGGTCGGGGTACTTCGAGGGCGGGCGCGCGGGGCACCTCGGCTTCGGGCTGGGCAAGCACTTCTGCGTGGGCTACCAGCTGGCGCGCTCGGAGGCGGTCATCGGTTCGAAGGCGCTGCTCCGGGCGATGGGCAACCCGCGGGTGAAGGCGGGTGGGGCGGCGCACATCCAGGTGGCCGGCCCGATGAACGAGCAGCCGCGGCTGAACCTCGAGTTCGACGTGATGTGAGGGGTTCTTTCCCTAGCGGGCGTCGGGGTCGAGGCCGCGGCGCTCGCGCTCGGCGCGCATGCGGACCGCGTCGGAGTCGAGGCGCGGGCCGCGCTCCTCGTCGGTAAGGGTACCGGCGACGTCCTTGGCGGACTTGCCGCTATCGAACGTGATCCACTTCTCGGGCGTGGCCTCGATGATGATGCGCAGGGGCGAGTCGAGGCGCTCGACGAAGTCGTCCTCGGCGGCCTTGTCGTCGGGGTTGGCCTTGTGCGCGAGGGCGCGATAGAACCAGTCCTTGGTCTCCTGGTCCTCGCGGACGACGGCCCGGCACTTGGCGGTGGCGGCGCCGCGGGGGGAGTCGGGGCTCTGGGCGGAGATGCCGCTGACGGCGACGGAGACACGGCCATCACGGCGGATGGCGGCGACGCGATGGCGGTGCGCCGCGCAGGTGATCCAGAACTTGCCGTCCCTCCAGACGAAGGAGTGGTAGACGCCGACGGGCCAGCCGTCCTTGGTGCCCCACATGAGGATGCACTCGCTGGCGTCGTTCATGAGCTGGTCGATCTGGTCGTCGCTGTAGGGGTAGACGGAGACGACCTCGTGGTCGCGCATACCTTCGGGCACGGGAACCTCCTTGGAGTCAGGCGCGTACGGTAGCCAGACTGCGGCGCGTCCGCAAAGGGCCAGGCCTATGGATGGCCGGCAACCATGAGCAGTGTGCCGGTGACCCAGCTGGAGGCGTCGGAGGCGAGGTAGACGGCTGCGGCGCCGAAGTCCTCCTCCTTGCCGAGGCGCTTGAGCGGTTCGTTCTCGGCCATCTTCGCGAAGTACTCGTCGTCGCCGCCGGAGGCGTCCTCGTAGTCCTCGGTGCGGACCGAGCCGGGGAGGATGGCGTTGACGCGGATGTTGAAAGGCGCCATCTCCAGCGCGAGGGTCTTGGTGAGGTGGTTGAGACCGGCCTTGGAGGCCGTGTAGACGCCGTTCGTGGGGGCTCCACGGGAGATGGCCCCGACGGAGCTGACGTTGATGATGGCGCCGCCGCCCGTGCTGCGCATCGCGGGCCAGACAGCCTTCGCGCACATCCAGGGGGCCTTGAAGTTGAGGGTGGTGGTGGCGTCCCAGGACTCCTCGGGCGTCTTGACGAGGAAGTTGACGCCCTGCTCCTGCAGGCCGCCGGCGTTGCTGACCCAGATATCGATGCGGCCGAAGTGGTCCATCATCGACTGAACGAGGCCCTCGACGTTGGACCAGTCTCGAACGTCGGTGGGGAGGGCGAGGGTGCGGCGGCCGCGCTCCTCGATCTCCTTGCCGACGTCCTTGAGGAGCTGCTCGCGACGCCCGGCAACGGCGACGTCGGCTCCTGCCTCCGCGAGGCCGAGGGCGATGCCGCGGCCAATGCCGCCGCCGCCACCCGTCACCATCGCGATCTTTCCTTCCAGGCTGAACAGATCGAGGATTCCCATGCACACGCTCCTGCGAAGAGGTTTCGGGGAAGTGTACGCGAGGCCGGTGAGCGGGGCCGACGGGGCCGTGGATTCACCCCGGGTAGCGGCCAATTCTCTGGCAACCGTTGTCCCTTTAAATGTATGCTTCCGCGCTGCACGGAACGGGGTGGCAGTGACCGCCCCGTTCGCGGGAGCATCCCGTGGAACTCCGCACCGTCGTTTCGGCGGCTGGCCTGTCACTTGCGCTGGGAGTCGTAACCGCAGCGCTCTGCGTCCGGCCGCCGTTCAGCGCAGGAGCCGACTCTCCTGCACCCGCGTTCATCGACGTGAAGACCACGGAGAAGCGAACGAGCGGCGGACAGCAACGCATCGAGGTCGACACACCGTCCGGCGAGGTCGGTGACCTGCTCGTCGCAATCGTGGCATTGGCTCGGGACCGGGCCATCGTCGCCCCGTCTGGCTGGACGCTGGTCGACACGGGGGTCGCGGACGAAGACGAAGCGCGGCTCGGGGTCTGGCACCGCATCGCGGACGGCTCTGAGGGCGAGGCAGTTGCCTTCACGTGGGAGGGGCGAGCCCGGGGCGGGGCGGCCATCCTGCGGTATCGCGGGGTCGATCCGGCGAACCCCCTGGGTCCGAGCAGATTCGCCACCGGCGAGACCCGCGACCCTCCAACGGCGCCGGACGTGACCGCGGGGGTCGGGGCGGCCCGCGTCCTGCGGGTGTTTGCGGTGTTCGGGGCCTCGATCAGGGCGACCGAGGGTCCCCCCGCGGGCCACGACGAGCGCTTCTTCGTGGGCGCCCAGGGCAGCAACGGCGTGATCGCGGGCGGGGCGGACTCGGCCCTTACGGCGGCCGGCGCTACCGGCTCCGCGGTCTTCAACCTGGATCTGCCCAAGGGGAGGGCCTGGCGAACCGGCACCATCGTGATCAATCCACCGCAGGCGCCCGAGCCCACACCAACACCTACTCCCACACCGACGCCTACTCCCACGCCCACTCCCACACCAACGCCTACTCCCACACCGACGCCCACTCCCACACCGACGCCCACTCCCACACCGACGCCCACTCCCACACCAACGCCTACTCCCACACCGACGCCCACTCCCACACCGACGCCCACTCCCACACCGACGCCTGCTCCCACTCCGACGCCTACCCCCACACCGACACCTACCCCCACTCCGACGCCCACTCCCACGCCGACCCCTACTCCCACGCCGACCCCTACGCCCACACCGACACCTACGCCCACTCCGACACCTACTCCCACTCCGACACCTACTCCCACTCCGACGCCTACCCCCACGCCGACGCCTACCCCCACACCGACGCCTACCCCCACACCGACGCCCACTCCCACGCCGACGCCCACTCCCACGCCGACCACGACCGTCCAGGGGCCAAAGTTCCTCGGCAGCGAGTCCGCGTCGAAGAACCGCAGCGGCGGGAGTCAGGAGCTCACGATCAGGGCGCCGCAGGGACAGCCGGGCGACCTGCTGGTGGCCATCCTCACGGCCCGCCACGAGCGATCGCCGGGCGCGCCCGAGGGCTGGACGCTGGTCGACAGCGGCCTGGCTCACGAGAAGGAAGCGACGCTGGCGGTGTGGTACCGCCTCGCTGACGGGACCGAGCCGACGAGCCCCACGCTGAGCTGGCTGTGGGGGGAGAGCCAGGCCGTGGGAGCCATCCTCCGTTACGGGGACATCAACCGCACGGCTCCCATCGGCGCCATTGCGACGAGCACCGGGAAGGGGAACGCGCCCGTCGCTCCTGCCGTGGAAGCGGCAACTGGTACGCGCGTCCTGTACATCTACGCGGTCGGTGACGGGGACCGCACCATCAGTGCGCCAGCAGACACGGATGGCCGGTTTTCCGCCAGCAGCAGGGGAGGCACGGGGGTCCAGGCAGGGGCCGCCGATGCGCTGCTCACGTCTCCTGGCGACAGTGAGGCAGCCGAGTTCTCGTTCGCCGAACTGACAAAGCGGTCGTGGCGAACTGTCACGGTGGCCATCAACCCGCCGCCACTCGCGACACCGACACCCACGCCAACTCCCACGCCAACTCCCACTCCGACGCCCACTCCAACTCCGACACCGACCCCCACTCCGACTCCGACTCCCACTCCGACTCCCACGCCAACGCCGACGCCGAGGCCGCGCACTCGTCCGGTGGTCATCTACGTCCAGCCGTCCAGACCGACGCCGACACCAACACCGACACCGACTCCAACGCCGACCTCCACGCCTACTCCAACCCCCACACCCACGCCCACACCAACTCCGACTCCGACACCAACTCCTACTCCGACTCCGACTCCATCCCCAACCCCAACGCCCACCCCAACCCCAACGCCCACGCCAACCCCAACGCCCACGCCCACGCCAACCCCAACGCCCACGCCCACACCAAGTCCAACTCCCACACCAACATCCACGCCAACGTCCGCGCCCACGGCGGGCGCCCCTGCAACGGCGACAGCAGCACCGGAGACTGCACGGAGAGCACTACCCTCTCCCGCTCCCACCCGAGTGCCGACGACGAGAGCGACAGCGGCCCGGATCCCCACCCCCGCCCCGGCGCCAGCCCCGACACCGACCGATCTTGCCGAGCGGATCCCTGACCCGCGACTGGATGCGACGCCATCACTTCAGCGGCCCGAACCGGACGCAGGAGGCCCTACTGCACGACCCGGGTTCGTTGAGATTTATGTCGCGGAGTCCGGTTCGGGGGGCGAACTGGCGACGAACATCGCTGCAGCGGTCGCATCCTTTGCGGTCAGCGCCGGAGCGACATCCCTGGCGGTGCGCCTTGTCGGGCGCGTCCTGGTGCGGCGGGGCGTGCGGGGGCGTTGACCCGGCGCTCGCCGGACAGCAGGCTGGCGACTGCCGATGTCGATACGCGCCACCCGACTCGTTGACGCGCCCATCATCCGGCCCGACATGGATGCCCGCATGGGCGACAACGTCAACGGGCCCTCGCTGACTCGCGCCCCGGAGTGGCTCTCGGAAACGGACGGCGGGCGTCTGGGGAAGTACTACCTCTACTTCGCCCACCACAAGGGGCGGTACATCCGGCTGGCCCATGCGGACGACCTCACCGGCCCCTGGACGACGTACGAGCCGGGAACGCTCCAACTGGAGGAGTCGCACTTTCCGAACTCGCTCGACGAGTTCGCTCCCGGCCTGGCCGAGGAGGTTGGCGCGGAGTGGGTCTACCCGCACATCGCCTCTCCGGAGGTGCACGTCGACGACGAGGCGCGGCAGATCCGGCTCTACTACCACGGCCAGTTGCGAGACGGCCGCCAGGTCTCGCGCGTGGCTCTCTCCAATGACGGGATCCACTTCGAGGCGCGGGAGGAGATCCTGTCGACAAGCTACCTGCGCATGATCCGGCTCGACGACGTCGAGGAGCCGGGCTGGTACGGCATGTCGATGCCGGGCATCGTCTACCGCTCGGACGACGGCGTGGGCGGGTTCGAACGGGGCCCGCAGCTCTTCCCGGACACGATGCGGCACTGCGCGCTGCTCCAGCGGGGCGACACGCTCTGGGTCTTCTGGAGCAGGGTCGGAGATGCGCCGGAGCAGATTCTCGTATCGCCAGTGTCGCCCGAGGGGGACTGGCGGGAGTGGACCGCGGGACCGGACGAGGAGGTGCTGCGACCGGAGCGCGACTGGGAAGGAGCGGCACTGCCGCTCGCGCCGAGCGTGCGCGGCTACGCCCCGGAGCCGGTCAACCAGCTCCGCGACCCGGCGATCTTCGAGGAAAACGGACGGGTCTTCCTGCTGTACGCCGTGCAGGGCGAGCGCGGCATCGCGATCGCCGAGCTCGACGTTCCCTGACGTGCCTGTGCGCTAGCCGCCGAGCGCCCGCGTCTCGGGCGTCTCGATGAGCTGGCAGTAGTTGCCGTCGGGGTCGAGGAAGGTGGAGATGCGTCCGCCCCAGGGCTCCTCGCCCTTGCTCCGCACGAACTCGACGCCGGCCGCCTCAAGGCGCGCCTGCTCGGCGTCGAGGTCGGTGACGACGAAGTTGATGAGGTAGCGCGCGGGGTCGGTGGCGGGGCCGGTGACTTCGCTGTGGCCGCTGACGATGAGGAAGCCGCTGCCGAGCGCGAAGGCGCCGGGGCTCATCTCGGGGGCCGGGGTGAGCCCGAGGGTGTCGCGGTAGAACGCGACCAACCGCTCGGGCTCGGGGCTCCCGAGGTTGAGCGAGAGCGCGGGCAGGATCGCCAACGGCTAGCTCGCGAAGGCGTTGATGGCCGCCACGTCGTCGTCGCTGAGGGCCCAGCCGCCGGCGGCAACGTTCGACTCGAGCTGTTCGGGACGGGTCGCACCGGAGATGACGCTGGGGACGCCGTCCTGGGCGAGCAGCCAGGCGATCGCCAGGTCGAGCACGGAGTGGCCCTGGTCGGCGGCGTACGCCTCAGCGGCGTGGAGGATGCCCCAGTTCTTGTCGTTGATGTACTTGCCCGCGAGCCCGGCGAGCGCGCCCTCGGTGAGGCGGCCGCCCTCGGGCATCGCCTCTCCCTGCTTGTACTTGCCGGTGAGGAAGCCGCCGGCGAGGGGGAAGTAGGGGAAGATGCCGTAGCCGCACTCGACGGCGGCGGGGGCGGCATCGGCCTCGATGTTGCGATCGACGAGGCTCCACTCGTTCTCGACGGAGATGTAGGGCGCCAGGCCGTTTGACTCGGTGACCTGCTTCGCCTCGCGGATCTGGTCGCCGTTGACGTTGGAGATTCCGGCGGTACGGATCTTCCCTTCCTTCACCAGGTCGTCGAGGACGCCCGCGGTCTCGGCGGCGGGGGTGTCGGGGTCGGGGAAGTGGACCATGTAGAGGTCGATGTAGTCGGTGCCGAGCCGCTGCAGGCTGTTGGTGACCGCATTCGTGATGTACTCGCGGGTGCCACTGCCGGGGGACTGGATGCCGGTCGGGGTCATGGCCGTGGGCATGCCGAACTTGGTCGCGATGATGACGTCGCCGCGGCGGTCGCCGAGGGCCTTGCCCAGGATCTCCTCGGAGGGGCCGTGCTCGCCGGCGTACATCTCGGCGGTGTCGAAGAAGTTGACGCCGAGTTCGATCGCCTTGTCGACAACGGCGTTGGCGCCGTCCTGGCCGATGCGCATGCCGAAGTTGTTGCAGCCGAGTCCAACGACCGAGACCTGCAGGTCCGAACTGCCGATGTTGCGGTATTCCATAAGGGGGTGCGCCTCCTGAGGGTTTTCGTTCGCGTTGGGCAGTGTAGGGCAACCGGGCGCGGGGCGCGCCCGGTGGTCAGGCGGGGTCGAACTCGATGTCGAGCGAGGTGACAGAGCGCATGCCGGCGTTGCCGCCCATGACGGGGTTGCGGCCGGGCTTGATGCGCACGTCGGAGATGGCCTCAAGGATCATGCGGGTGCCGACGACGGCCTCGGTGCGGGCGAGCTGGTAGCCGACGCAGAAGTGCTTCCCGAGGCCGAAGCCGATGTGGCTTGCCCTGCCTCCCTCGCGGTAGCCGACGCGCATCTCGCGGCCGATGTAGAGGTCGTCGCGGAAGATGTCGAACGTCGCGGGGTCGCTGAAGACGCGCTCGTCGTGGTTGGCGCCGTGGATCGAGAGGTTCACGACGGACCCGGCGGGAACGGTCACGCCGCGCATCTCCCAGTCCTGCATGACGAGGCGCACCTCGCCGCCGACGGGAGCCTCGCAGCGCATCGTCTCGGTGAATGCCTGGTCGATGAGGGAGTGGTCCCGGCGCACGGCCTCGAACTGCTCGGGGTGGTTGAGGAGGAGCCACCAGAGGTTGGCGATGGCGCGGTCGGTGGTTTCGCCGCCGGCAGTCAGGAGGAGGCTCACGAACGACTTGATGTCATGAACGGAGAGGCGCTGCCCCTCGACCTCAGCCTCGCAGAGCTTGGAGATGAGGTCATCGCCGGGGTTGCGAAGGCGCTCCTGGACAAAGGGTTCGAGATAGTCGTGGAACTCCTGGTTCGCCTTGATGCCCTTCTTGCGGAGGACGGGGTCGGGGGATAGACCAGCGAGGAAGGTGGGGTACCAGTAGTGGAAGCGGTCGTGGTCGGACTGCGGGAGCGCGAGCATGTCGACGATGACGTTGACGGGGAGGCGGGTGCTGAAGGTGTCGACGAGGTCGGTCTCGCGGCGCTCGATGAAGCCCTCGACGAGCTCGCGGGCGGCCTTCTCGGTGAAGCCGACGATGAGGCGGCGCACGTTGTCCTCGATGACGGGCAGGAAGGCCTCGAGCTTCCGGCCGACGAACTCGGGGGCGATGATGGCGCGCTTCTGGCTGTGCTCGTCGCCATCCATGGCCGTCAGGGAGGGGCCGAAGACGGCGCTGTGGGAGGACTCGAAGATGGTGCTGGAGAGGACGTCGTGGTCGAGGAAGCCGTCAACGACGTCCTCGTAGCGGGTGACGAACCAGATTCCCTGTTCCGGATGCTGCCAGACGGGGTGCTCGTCGCGTAGCCGCTTGAGCGCGGGGTAGGGATTGAGCTGGAACTCCTCGCCCTCGAGGAGGGCGGGGTCGAAGGTGTCGGCGGTCATGGCGGGGTCAGGATAACGGGTGGAGTTGGCGGTGGGTGGGGTATCAGACGCCTTGTCCGGTCGGTTCAAACGGGTTCAGAACCCGCACTCCCAGCTGGTCGAAGTCCCGGGTATTCCTGGTGACGACGATGAGCCCATGCACCTTCGCAACCGCAGCGATCAGGGCGTCCTGGATGAGGGTGTCGGACTGACGGTGCATGAGCCTGGCCCACTCCCGAAAGACGGGGCCATCGGCGGGGAGTACTTCGTACGAGTCGAGAACCATGTCGAGCCACGCCTCTATCTCTTCCGCCCGGCCCGGGTCTTGCTCACGCGTGACCTCTACTCCGGCTTGAATCTCTCCCGCGGAGACCGCGGAGACGTGGAGGATTTCGCGTGGCGTGTCACGCATCCAGGCCACAACAGCCGGAGCAGGACGGGGGCGGCGCAGTTCGGACACGACGTTGGTGTCGAGCAGGTACACAGGCTTAGTCGAACCGCGGAGCTTCGCGCCTGCGATACACGCGGCGCGGAGGGGTCAGGTGTTCTGTTCGAGGGGTGGGCGCAAGGAGAAGATCCTTCAGATCGGGCTTTGTTCTCCTCAGAAGCCGGCGCCACTCCTCAATGGGGACGAGCACTGCAGCCTCCACACCCCGCTTCGTCACGATCTGCGGACCCTCCGCCAGGCTTGTCTCCAGCAACTCGCTGAAGCGAGCCTTCGCATCCTGTACCTGCCACACGCCCATGATATCTCCCTACTGACTAGTCAGTAGTCTAGTCAGTTTGTCGTGATCCGGCAAGCCTCCGCCCCCCAACCCCTCTCCCGACCGGCGTAAGATTGCGCGCACGAAGGGCCGCGGGGCGGCCCATGGGGGCTCGACCATGCGAAGTGAAGTGCATGCCATCAGTGGCGCGACGTACGACGACCTGGGCGATGGCCGGATTCGGGTCCACAAGGGCGAGAGCTACGGCATCTTCGACTGGGAGGGGCGCTGGGAAGAGGGCGACATCACGCGCGCCGACCCGCACCTGCTCCAGTACGTGGGCGGGCCCGACCTGCCGCCGGGCGTCGACGAGATGGCGGCGCAGCTCGACGCGGCGCGCGAGCAGGCGGCGCAGGCCGAACAGGAGACGCAGGAGCTGAGCGCCGGCGACCTCGCCGAGGACGCGTATACGGGCTCGGTGCGAGACCCCCGCTACGGGGTTCGCAACATGATCATGGCGCAGGGCGAGACGACGGTCGCGAAGTACGTCGGCGACCCCGGGCGCGATACGCCCAAGGGTCCGCGCTCGAAGGGCATCTCCTTCCACGAGGTGCTGGCGGGCGATACCTACCCCGAACGCATCCCGCCGGAGCTGTGGGAGGACTCGCCCATGCCGGGCGGCGTCACGCGCGTGCCCACCGAGCGCTTCACGAGCCAGGAGTGGCACGACCTCGAGGTCGAGAAGCTGTGGAAGAAGGTGTGGCAGTACGCCGCCCACGTCGACGACATTCCCGAGGTGGGGGACTACATCGTCTACGACATCGCCCACCTCTCGTATCTCGTCGTGCGGACGGGCGAGAACGAGTTCAAGGCGTACAACAACGCCTGTCTCCACCGGGGCCGCCAGATCCGGGAGTTCGACGGGAAGAAAGCGACGGAGTTCCGCTGCCCGTTCCACGGCTGGTGCTGGGAGATCGACGGGTCGCTGCGCGAGATCCCCTCTGAGTGGGACTTCCCCGAGGTGCGCGAGGACGCCGATCACCTGCGCGAGGCGAAGGTCGGCACGTGGGGCGGTTTCGTGTTCATCAACCCGGACCCGGACTGCGAGCCGTTCGAGGACTTCATCGGGTCGCTGCCTCAGCACTACGAGAAGTACGAGTACGAGAAGCGCTACAAGCAGATGCACGTGGCGAAGGTGATCGCGGCGAACTGGAAGATCACGCAGGAGGCCTTCATGGAGGGCTACCACGTGATGGCGACGCACCCGCAGGCGATGGCCTTCGGCGGCGACGGCGCGAACATGCAGTACGACGTCTTCGGAAACTGGTGCCGAGCGATCACGGTGGGCGCCAACACGAGCCCGCAGCGCGGCATCTACCCGGACAACGAGGAGATCTTCGCGATGCGCCGGGGCGGGGCGGAGATGGCCCGCGAGGGGCTGCGGCAGGTGATGGGCGACAAGGCCGACACCTTCTGCGACGCGGAGGTGCTCGACGGGTACTTCAACAACCTGTTCCCGAACTTCCACCCGTGGGGCTGCTTCAGCCGCATCGTCTACCGCTTCCGGCCGTACGGGGACGACCCGGACCGCAGCATCATGGAGGTTCTCTACCTGGTTCCCTGGCCCGAGGACGAGGAGAAGCCGCCGGCAGCCCAGATGCACTGGCTGGAAGAGGACGAGGACTTCACGCTCGCACCGGAGATGGGCGGCCTGGCGCGCGTCCTGAACCAGGACTGCTACAACCTGCCGAAGATCCAGAAGGGCCTGAAGACGAAGCAGGATCCGTACGTCTACTTCTCCGCCTACTCGGAGGGGAAGATCCGTCACTTCCACGAGCTGTGGGACCAGTACATGGGAGCCGAGTAGGAGCGTGGTTCAGGCACTGGAGGACTACGGCTTCCTCAAGCTGAACGAGGAGATCCTGGCGAACCCGTACCCGTTCTACCGGGCGCTGCGCGAAGAGTCGCCCATCTACCGGGAGCCGGACTACGGGGTGTTCCTGCTCAGCCGCTACGAGGACATCCTCGAGGTGAACGCGCAGCCGGAGGTGTTCTCCAGCATCCTCGTGGCGAATGCGCCGTATGCCGACCCGCCGGCGGCGCTCGAAGACCTGCCGGAGTGGCGCGACTCGCAGCCGTTCAGCGACAAGATCCTCTCGAACGACCCACCCGACCACACGCGCCACAAGCGGCTCATCAACCGGTTCTTCACGCCCCGCCACGTGGCGGCGCTGGAGCCGCGCGTGCGGGAGATTACGAACGAGATCATCGACGCATTCATCGACCGGGGCGAGGTCGAGTTCGTGACGGAGTTCTCGCACATGCTGCCGCGGCTGGTGGTGGGGGAGCTGATCGGGGTGCCGCCCGAGGATGCCGAACGTTTCAAGCAGTTCTTCATGGACCGGCTGGCGGAGATGGCGAAACAGGCGGCCGACCCCACGGGTACGTACCAGCAGCAGGCCGAGGATCGAGAGGAGATCACGGAGAACCAGTTCCTCCAGGAGTACTTCATGGAGGCGATGGCGGATCGCCGGAAGTCGCCGCAGGGCGACATCATGAGCGACCTGGCCAACGCCACGTTCGTCGACACGAAGGAGCCGGTCCCGCTGGAGTCGCTGGTGAGCATGATCACGCTGCTCTACGCGGCGGGGGGCGACGCGAACACGCCCGAGCTGATGACGAACGCCATGCTCGTGCTGCTGCGGCAACCGGACGTGATGCAGGCGCTGCGGGACGACCCCTCGCTGGCGGGCGGGTTCATCGAGGAGGTGCTGCGGTACGACACGCCCGTGCCGGGCGTCTTCCGCATCGCGCTGCAGGACACGAGCGTCGGCGGCGTGCCCGTGAAGCGGGGCGAGAAGCTAATGGTCATCTACGGGTCGGGGAACCACGACGCGGAGAAGTTCGACAACGGCGAGATGTTCGACCTCGGCCGCGAGCAGACCTGTCCGCACCTGGGCTTCGGGCACGGCGTGCACTACTGCCCCGGGGCGGGACTGGCGCGACAGGAGGGTCGCGTGGCGATGCAGGAGCTCCTGCGGCGCATGGGCGACATCCACATGCTGGAGGGCGATCCCCCCTATGTGCCGAGCGTGATCCAGCGCATCCCGATCAGGCTGAAGCTGGGCTTCACGAAGCTCGCGTAGGCGCTCCCTAGCCGACCCGGATGGGGTGGGGAACAGGCTGGTTGAAGAGGTAACCCTTCCTGTTGAAGGGGACCGTGTCGGGCTGGGTGGAGCCGGCAGCATCGGTGGCGCGGGTCATGATGGTGTGCTCGCCCGGGCGCGCGTCCCACGCAAACTCGAACCGCACCCAGGAGTAGCGAAACTGGGGCTCCAGGACGGACGCCTCGCGCCACGTCCGTCCTGAGTCGTCGCTCCACTCGACGCGGGTGACGGGACCGTCGGGGGAGTGGGCGAAGCCCTGCAGGCGCTGCCGCCCCGGAGCCAGCTCGGCTGGCCAGGGGAGGGCGAGCGCGCTCTTCACGGTCTGGGTCGTGACCGGCTGGCCGAGCGCTTCGCCCTCGGGCGGGTAGTCGTCGCCGATGAGGACGTAGGAGGTGGTGTTGTTGCGGGTCCAGTGCTTCTCCGAGGAGACGACGATGCGTCCCAGCCACTTGATGTTGGATGCGCCCACCCAGCCGGGAATGACGGCCCGCAGGGGGTAGCCGTGGTCGCGGGTGAGGGGTTCGCCGTTGAGGGCGTAGGCGAGAAGGGTGTCTGGATGCATGGCCTTCTCGACCGGGAGGGCGCGGCGGAAGCCGTCCTCGGGCGACTCCTCGTCGAGGCCGACGAGGAGCACGCTGACGGCGTCCTCCCGTATCCCAGCCAGCTCCAGGACATCGCGAAGGGAGGCGCCGGTCCACTCGCCGTTGCCCACTCCACCGGTTCCCCACTGGGTGCCTTCCGCGGGCCGTCCCTGGACGCGGTCGAACATGGCGCGGTGGTTCCCGGCGCATTCGAGATAGGACATGAACGCGCGACCGGGCAGCCGCCGGATGGCGTCGTAGGAGAGCTCGACCCGGTCGGCGACGGCATCGCCCTCCACCACGAGCCGCCAGCCGTCCACGTCTACATCCACGCTCACGGAGTTGTTGCGGACGAAGAAGAGGGGGACGGGCGTGACCAACCCCTGCATGTTCTCGAGGCGCGCTTCGAGGCTCTTGCCGTCCGAGTGGACGATGAAAGGTCCCGTGTCCTTGAACCAGCCCGAACGCTCGGTGGGCGGCGCGCCTGACTCGGAGCCGGAAGCGTCATCGCTGGACGTGCCGGCGCCGCAAGCCGCGAGGACGGCGGTGGCTCCACCGGCCGCCAGGAGCTGGAGGAAGCGGCGGCGGGGCATGCCGCGCCGGTCGGCGAGGGTCCAGAGGCGGTCGGGCCCGGGTGCGTTCGTCATGCCCGGCCTACAAGAGTCGGGACCGCGGAAGGCCCGCCATCCGCCGGTCGAGCGTCAGGGTCTCGGCGTCATCGTGGGTGTAGCCGTCGACGATGAGGCGGTCGACGAGGCCGGGGCCGCCCGACTCGCGCAGGAGGTCCAGGACCGGCTCGCCGTTCAGGGGCGAGACCAGGTTCCTGCTCAGCACCTCCAGGAGAGCAGAGCGGGCCTGTGGCTTCGTAGTCCGATAGAAGTGCTGCAGGACGATGTAGGCCTCACCAATGACCTGATTCGAGACGAGAACTTCGCCACCCGCATTGATTATCGCCGACAGTCCCTCAAGACAGCGCTCAAGGTCCGCGGGCGGCTCCCCCGTTGCCAGCCGGAGGAGGACGGACGTGTCAATCCCGTAGCGACCAGTCATAGCCCTCCTCGCGGAACTTCTCGAGATCGAGTGACGGAAGGTCCTCCGGAATCTTGCCGCGCAACGGGGGGACCCACTCGGCAACGTCCGGCCGCGGGCGGAGGATGAAGCCGTCGGGGTGCTCCTCGAGCTCGATCCGGTCGCCAGGGCCGACCCCAAGCGCCTCAAGCACGCGCTTCGGGAAGGTGACCTGGCGTTTCGACGTGACCTTGACGATCATCGTAGTGGTTCCTTACCAACAGGGTACTTCGGTAAGGCAGAGCGCGTCTACACCATCAGGAGGCGCTCGAACTCCTCGTCGGGCATGTCCTCGGGGACAGGGTGGCCGGGGCCGAAGACGAGGGCATCGCTGCCTCCGGTCGTGACGGACATCCGGCCGAGGTTGACGAGCTGCCGGACGGCGCGGTCGGCGGCGCGGGCGTCGTGGAGGACGGGGAGTCCGAGGCGCGTGCGGAAGACGGAACGGGCGGTCGCGACCTCGCCGCCGAAGAGCTCACGTTCGGTCGACTGCAACTCGGCGAGCGCAATGTCGAAACTCTGCTGGGGAAAGCGTTCGTAGAGCAGGGGAAGGAGGTGGACGGAGAGCGTGTCGGAGGGGCCGGCCAGCCGCATGGGCTCCTCCCTCGAACGGCCGCGGGGGAGGGGCTTGTCCCACCACACCCATCGTCCGTACAACTCGCGGAGCCGCGCACCCAGGGGCGTGCGCGAGGTCCAGGGCTCGTGGAGCCCGCCGTCAGCGGGTTCAACCCTCGCTGCCTGCCGGCAGAGGTCGCGGAGCTCGTACGCGATTGACGAGCGAGGGTCGCTGAGATCGCAGCCCGGTTCGCCGGGCTCGACGAGCAGGAACGTGTTCGCATGAGCGGTGCCCCAGTCGACGACCAGCCTGCGCTCGTCTTCGGGCAACTGGCGGAGCGACACGAGCAGGGTCAGGTGGCCGTCATCAAGGGCGCGACGGGTTCGCAGGAAGCGTCTCCATGACGACGACCCTTCGAGGTAGACGGGGCTGAGTGGCAGGCGAAGGGGGCGGTCGGCGCGGGACACGTCGTAGATGACACCGCGAGCGGCGCCCGCGAGGTCCTGGAGGGCCCGCAGGAGGATGCGCTCCTCCTCGGCCGACGCGCCCTGCTCCTCGGCCCCGCTCCCGAAGCCCCAGTGCCTTCGCTTCCAGAGTCCACGGATGGCCACGGGCACAGCCTAGCGCATCGCTCGCCGGGTGCGGCACCGCCGAAGCAACCAACCCGGAAGGGAGAGACGGCGGCCTTTACCCGGGTGCTGGCGGCCCCGGCGGGCAGTGGGCTACAGTCGCAGCATGGCTGATTCTGACCACTCCGGCGGCGGCGTGCTTACGACGCTGGCCCTGCGCGAGCGTCACGAGGCGCTCGGCGCCCGGTTCGCGCCCTTCGCAGGCTGGGAGATGCCGCTCCAGTACGAAGGCATCGTCGGGGAACACCACGCCGTGCGTGAACGCGTGGGCGTCTTCGACGTCTCGCACCTGGCGCGCGCGTGGGTAGAGGGGCCGCAGGCGGCGGCGCTCCTGCGCTCGGTGACGACGTTCGACGTGACCACGCTGCCGGTGGGAAAGGCGCACTACTCGCTCTACTGCACCGAGGACGGCGGCATCGAGGACGACATCTTCCTGTACCACCTGCCGGGAGACCGCTGGCTCGTCATCCACAACGCCGCCAATGCGGACACGGACTTCGAGCGACTGCGCGCCGTCGCCGGCGACGCCGCCTCGGAGGTGACGCCGGAGACGGTGATGCTGGCGGTACAGGGACCGGAGGCAGTGGCGCTGCTGAGCAACGTCCTCGGCGACGGGTTCGCGGGCCTGGAGCAGCGTGACTGCGCGGAGCTCGACTGGAACGGGACGTCGGTGCTGGTCGCGCGCACCGGCTACACCGGCGAGGACGGCGGCGAGTGCATCGTCGGGGCCGAGCACGCGGCGGCTCTCTGGGACGCCTTCATCGAGGGGGGCGCGACCCCCGCCGGGCTCGGCGCGCGGGACACGCTTCGCCTGGAGGCGGCGCTGCCCCTGCACGGCAACGACATCGACACGACCACGCATCCCTACGAGGCGGGGCTCGGGTTCGCGGTAACGCTCGACGACGGCGCGCCGTTCACGGGGCGGGAGGCGCTGGTGGAGGCGAAGGCGCAGCCCCGCACGCGACGGCTCGCCCACCTGGCCGCCAGGGAGCGGGGGGTTCTGCGGGCGCACTATGCGGTGCGCGAGCCCGGAATCGACGAGCCGGTGGCGCAGCTGACGAGCGGCGCCTTCAGCCCCAGCTTGCGGCTCGGTATCGGGATGGCCTACCTTCCCGTGCGGCTCGCGAAACCGGGCGTCATGCTCGAGGTGGATGTGCGCGGTCGCGCGCTCCCGGTCGAGGTGGTGCGCCGGCCGTTCTATCGAAAACCGAAGGACTAAAGACGATGGACCATGAAACCCCCGAGGAGCTGCTCTATTCGCCGAACCACGAGTGGCTGCGCCGTGAGGCCGGCAGCCCCGACGAGGGCACGATCGGCATCACCGACTTCGCCCAGGACCAGGTAGGCGACGTGGTCTACCTTGATCTGCCCGCCGAGGGGGATGCAGTGACCGCAGGCGAGCGGTGCGGCGAGATCGAGTCGGCGAAGACAGTGTCCGACCTGTATTCGCCCGTCAGCGGCGAGGTCATCGCAGCGAACGGGGCGCTGGAGGACCAGCCGGAGCTGGTCAACTCCTCGCCCTACGACGAGGGCTGGATGCTCCGCGTGCGCATCGCCGACGAGGGCGAGCTCGAAGCTCTCCTCGACGCCGCCGGCTACCGCGCACAGCTTCCGGAGGACTAGCGTTGGCATCGCCGGCGCCGGGCGGGGCGCCTCATCCGTACATTCCCGCCACGGAGGCCGATCGCGCGCGGATGCTGGAGCGGGTCGGCGTGGCCGACCTCGACGCGCTGTTCGCGGACCTGCCGGCGGCGATGCGAGACCCGGCCATCGACCTTCCACCCGCGCTCACGGAACCTGAGCTGATCGCCCTGCTGGAGGAGCGCGCCGGCGAGAACGCCGGCGCCTCGCAGCCGAACTTCCTCGGGGCGGGGGCGTACCGGCGCTCGATCCCGGCGGTCGCCGCGCACCTGACCTCCCGATCCGAGTTCGTCACGGCCTACACGCCGTACCAGCCGGAAATCAGCCAGGGGACTCTGCAGTCGGCGTTCGAGTACCAGTCGGTGGTGTGCGAGCTGACTGGGATGAACGTGTCGAACACGGGCCTCTACGACGTCGCCAGCGCCACGGCCGAGGCCTGCCTGCTGGCGACACGGGCGACGAGGCGCGGCGCGGTCGCCCTGCTTGAGCCGATTCACCCCGGAACGATTGAGGTGGTACGCACCTACACGCGCGGCGCGGGGCTGCGCGTCGACATCCTGACGTCGGCGGATGCGGTGAGCGAGGAGCACGCCTGCCTGGTGGTCCAGCAGCCGGACTTCCTCGGGACGATCGTGGACCTCGAACCGCTGGCCGAGACGGCGCACGAGAGCGGCGTGCTGCTGGTCACGGTCGCCGACCCGTTCGCGCTGGGGCTGCTGCGCTCGCCGGGGGACGCGGGCGCCGACATCGTCACGGGCGAGGGGCGCGATCTGGCGGGTGCGCCGGCCTTCGGCGGACCGTCGCTGGGGCTGTTCGCCGCGCGATCGCCGTTCATGCGGCAGATGCCCGGGCGCATCGTGGGACGCACGCAGGAGCTGCACGAGCCGCCGCAGGGGGGCGAGCCCCGCACCGGCTATGTGCTCACGCTGCAGGCGCGGGAGCAGTTCATCCGCCGGGAGCGGGCGACCTCGAACGTGTCGACGGCGCAGTCGCTGATCGCGCTGGCCTTCACGATCACGGTGCAGGCCCTCGGGCCGCAGGGCCTGCGCGAGGCGGCGGAGCTGTGCTACCAGCGCGCGCACGACGCCGCCGCGCGGATCGCGGCGCTGCCCGGTTACGAGACGCCGGAACGCGGGCCGTGGTTCCAGGAGTTCCTCGTGCGCGGGGCCCTGCCCGCGGCGGAACTCGCCACCCGGCTCCGGGAACAGGGGATCGGGCCGGGGCTCGATGTCTCGTCGCGGGCCGAGCCGGAGGCGCGGGATGCGCTGCTGTTCGCCGTGACGGAGGCGACGCCGGACGCGCACGTCGACGCGCTGGTCGAGGCGCTGGCGGAGATCGGAGCGGACGCGTGAGCGCGTTGCGGCCGGGCGGCGAGGACTTCGGCGCGCGCCTCAGCTTCGACCGGGGCGGGCCCGGACGGCGGGCGGTCGACGTACCGGCCTGGAACGGGGAAGCGACGCCGCTCCCGGACGCCCATCTGCTGCGGGACTCCCTGCGGCTGCCGGAACTGAGCCAGGGCGAGCTCGTGCGCTACTACACGGCGCTTTCGGCACGGAACTACGGCATCGACTCCGGCACGTACCCGCTGGGTTCCTGCACGATGAAGTACAACCCGAAGGTCGACGACCTCGTGGCCTCGCTGCCGGGGTTCGCAGGCGCGCATCCGCAGGCCCCGGCGGAGGACGCACAGGGCACGCTGCGCACGCTGCTGGAGCTACGTCGCGGGCTGGCGGAGGCGACGGGGCTGCCCGCCGTGAGCCTGGCGCCCGCGGCGGGGGCGCAGGGCGAGCTGGCGGGCGTCCTGATGATCACGCGGGCGCTGGAGGACCGGGGCGAGCTGGAGACGCGCCGCCGCATCCTCGTGCCGGACTCGGCGCACGGCACGAATCCCGCGACGGCGGCGATGGCGGGCTTCACCGTCACCCAGATCCCGACGGCGGCCGACGGCTCGCTCGATCGGGCGACGATCGAGCAGGAGCTGGACGAGAGCGTGGCGGCAGTCATGGTCACAGCGCCGAACACGCTCGGGCTGTGGGAACAGGGCATCGAGGAGGTGGCGGGGCTGATTCACGAGGCAGGGGCTTACCTGTACGGGGATGGGGCGAACTTCAACGCGATCATGGGGCGGGTGCGGTACGGCGATCTCGGCTTCGACGTGGTGCACCTGAACCTGCACAAGAGCTTCAGCACGCCGCACGGCGGGGGCGGGCCGGGGGCGGGGCCGGTCTGCTGCAGCGAGGAGCTGGCGCCGTATCTCCCGACGCCGGTGGTGGACGAGTGCGACGACGGGGTCGTGCGGCTGGCGGCGCCCGAGCGCAGCATCGGCCAGCTCCAGCAGTTCCACGGCAACGTAGGGGTCCTGATCCGCGCCTACGCCTACATGCGGGCGCTCGGCCTCGAAGGGCTGCGGGCCGTCTCCGGGCAGGCGGTGCTCAACGCGAACTACCTGCGGGTGCTGCTCCACGGGCACTACGACCTGCCCTACGACCGGCCGGTGCTGCACGAGGTCGTGTTCTCAGGGTCGCGACAGCGCAAGGAGCACGGCGTGCGGACCTACGACATCGCGAAGCGGCTGATCGACCATGGCTTCCACCCGCCGACGGTCTACTTCCCGCTGATTGTCGAGGAAGCGCTCATGCTGGAGCCGACGGAGACGGAGCCGCCCGAAGCGATCGAGGCGCTGGCGGAGGCGATGATCGCGATCGCCGAGGAGGCGGAGCGCGACCCCGACACGCTGCGCGCCGCTCCCCTCACGGCTCCGATCGGGCGACTCGACGAGGCGAATGCAGCGCGACGCCCCGTGCTCCGCTGGCAGGAGCCGGAAGCCGAAGAGTAAGGCCGGGCCGGACGGCGTCCGGAGGGCGGTGGCTAGCCTCCGGGAGGACGGTAGGGCACGTTCATGGCGACGGCCTCGTCCACGGTCTCGGGCGTCACGAGCACGGTCACGCTCACGCCGAGGGCCCCGGCGGAGCCGATCGCGAGGGAGACCGCGGTCGCGGCGGCGTCATCGGGAAGGTCCGCCGTGATGAAGAGGTCGGTCTTTCCGAACGCGTAGTAGAGGGACTCGAGGGAGCCGCCGGCGCCCTCGATGGCCTCGGCCAGGGCCGCCCGGCGGCTCGTGCCGCCTTCCTTGACCAGGCCTGAAAGACCGTCTTGCGTGTAGCTCGCCTGTAGCAGGTACTTCCCCATGTTTCTTCCTCCAACCGGTTGTGCTGTATGCCTACCAGCGGGGGGCGGGGCCGGTCAAGGCGCCGTCGGAGCGGGGTCACGCGTTCAGGGCAGGACTTCCTCGATCTGGGCGACATGATCCTCGCGGTGCCGCCAGCGCTCGATCGCGTACGCGACGCCGGCCCGGCGCAGGGATTCGAGCTGATCGCCGGTGAGGGACTCCAGGGTGGCGTCGAGCTGTTCCGCCGCCCGAACAGCAACGGCGCCGACCGCTCCCGGGTCGAAGAGAGGGGCGATTGCTTCCAGGGTTGCGTTTGTTGTCACGTCCTCGGCGGCGAACCCGTCGCCGCGCAGGTAGCGCTGCAGGGCGACGTCCTGGCGCACATCCCAGAAGGCCACATGGACGAGGGCGAAGGCCACCGTCCACACGCCTCCGAGCGAACGGGACATGGCCGACTCATCGAGCCGCGAGACGAGGTCGCGCAGTCGGGCAGTGGCGCGGGCATTGCTCAGCAGGTCGCCGTCCTGAGTGGTCATGGGAGACAACGCCCCTACAGGCAGCCTTCGCTGGCCAGGAACTCGCGGAGGGCGGCCGCGCAGATGTCGGGATGTTCGAGCTGGAGGAAATGGCTCGCGTCGGGCAGGAAGTCGTAGTCGACCTCGCGGATGTCGCCAAGGTCCAGGGTCGGCAGGTAGGCGTAGGGCAAGGTCGGGTCGGCGCCATACACCTTCACGGGGCACGCGATCGCCGCGAAGTCCACCAGCACGGCGAAGATCCTCGCGTACTCGATCATCTGCGCTTCGTAGTCCTTGGGGCAGATGAGCTCGTAACCCTCCCCGCCGGCGGACTGCCGCAGCGTCGTGTCGGCCATGAGCTGGAGCACACCGGGAACGGTGTTGCGGAAGTTCGGCGAGAACCCCAGCAACTCGACGAACGCATCCTTGCTCCGGAACCGATCCCCGCGGCGCCTGGCCATCGAGGCGGTCTTGATAGAAGCCTCGTCGAACTCCTCGTGGCTCACACCCGGCCTTCGCAGGGGAGGGTCGAAGAGGAACAGGGCCGAGAAGGCGCTGCAGTTGCTGGGGGAGAGCAGCGTCGTCATGGCGGAGACGGAGTGAAACACCCCCACCATCGGCTTCGTCCCGTAGTGCGCGTCGATGACCTCCAGGATCGCGTCCTGGTCACGCGCGATGGTGGGGACGTTGTGATGATCCGGGGGCCCCACCTCGTTCCAGCCGTGGTTCCGCAAGTCGTACACCAGCAGATCGAACTCCTCCATCAGGAGCGACCAGAAGGGGTAGTAGAGGTCGACCGCCAGCCCGTTGCCGTGGCTGAGCACGAGCCGGGGACCATCCGGATTTCCGTGCCTTCGCACGGTAATGACCGTGTGCTCGTCGACGCGCACGTCGAGGGTCGACAGCGGCTCCGGCACCTGCCACGCGGTTTCCGGGTTGGTCATGAACGCCCCGCCCGGGAGTCCCCGGAGGGGCCCTGGCCTTCGCGGTCCGGGCCCGGCGACCTCGCCGGCCGGACCCAGAAGCGGCGGCGCTCGAAGGGATAGCCCGGGAGCGCAATCCGTCGCCGCTTCTCTCCGGCAAAGAGACCCGCGAAGTCCACCTCGAGCCCGGCCGCGTACGCCCTGGCCTGCTCCTCGACCTCGCCGGAGCGGTCGGGCGCGACGGGGGCGTCCCCGGACGCCAGCGCCTCAAGGCCGTCCCGCAGCGAGGCCGCATCCCGGAACGTGAGCGCCGCTCGATGATCGAAGTGCCGCCGGCCCACGCGGCCGTGTAGGCCATGTCCGAGAGGAGCGCGTCGCTCGCCGGGCCCGCGGCCGCGAGCTCCCCGGCCCGTCCCTCGAGCCAGGCGAGGTAGCGCGCGGCAAGCGCCCGCAGCGCGCCCTCGGAACGGGCCGACAGGGGCAGGAACCTCGCCGTGCGCGCCTCGTCCCCGGTCGGCGTACCGGCGTCCCCCGCAGGCCCGGGCACCGCGCCCGGTTCAACGTAGCCCTCCACGACGACGTGCGCGTTCGCGCCCGAGATCGCGAAAGTGTTGACCCCCGCCAGCGGCGCCCGCTCGGGATGCGCCGGCCACGCGGTCGCCTCCGCCGTGACGCGCACGGGAATCTGGTCCCAGTCGATGTCCGGAGTCGGGTTCTCGAAGTTCAGGTGCCGCGGGATCACGCCGCGCCGCATCGCCAGCACGGTCTTGATCAGTCCCGCAACCGCGGCGGCCGACTCGAGGTGGCCGATGTTCGACTTCACGGACCCCAGCAGCAGCGGGCGCCCAGGATCGCGGGCGCGGCCGTAGACGGCAGCCGCCGCGTTCATCTCGGCCACGTCGCCCATGGGGGTCGCCGGGCCGTGCGCCTCCAGGTAGTCGATGTCCGCGCCCGCGAGACCCGCCCGCGACAGCGCCTCCTCCATCACCCGCATCTGGGCCGGTCCGCTGGGAACGGTCAGCCCCAGCCCCGACCCGTTCTGGTTGACCGCCGAGCCCCTGATCACGCCCCAGATGCGGTCACCAGCCTCCTCCGCGTCGCTCAGACGCTTCAGCATCACCATCCCGCACCCTTCGCCCCGCACGTACCCGTCGGCGGAAGCGTCGAAGGGCGCGCACCGCCCCTGTGACGAGAGCATCGTCGCCTCCTGCAGGAACCTCGCCGTGGCCGTCGAGAGCACGGCGTTCGTGCCGCCGGCGAGCGCCATGTCCACCTCGTCGCGCTGGAGAGCGGTCACCGCCTGGTGGATCGCGACCAGCGAGGACGCGCAGGCAAGATCCACCGGCACCGCCGGCCCTTCCAGCCCCAGGGTGAAGGCGACACGTCCCACGCCCACGCTGGCCGAGGTGCCGTAGAAGCTGTCGTCACGGCCGCTGGCCGCAACCACCCGCCGGTATTCGCCCGCCCCGAGGCCCGCGTACACGCCCGTGCGGCTGCCCTTGAGCGATTCGGGGGCGATGCCGGCGTCCTCGATCGCGCGCCAGCTCGTCTCCAGCAGCAGCCGGTGCTGCGGGTCCATCATGTGCGCGTCGATGGGTTGAATGCGGAAGAAGCTCGCGTCGAACTCATCGATCCGCTCGATGAACGCGCCCTGCCGGTCGCGGGCCTTCTTCGCTGCGGGGTCGCCCGCGATACCGGTCCACGCGCCAGCGTCCTGCCGCCCGTCCGAGACCGCGTCCCGCCCCGCCTCCAGCAGGTCCCAGAAGGCATCGAGGTCGTCGGCGCCGGGGAAGCGGCAGGCCATCCCCACGATCGCGATCCCCTCGTCCTCCGTCTGCGCCAGGGTGCGCTGCCTGGGCGCCTGCGGCTCCGGCGCCACCGTCTCAGCGCCGCCGAGCTCCCCTGCGAGGTGCTCCGCGAGGCTCGTGATGCTCGGGTAGTCGAAGACGGCCGTGTTCGACACGACGTGCTCGCCGTCGAGTGCGCGGTTCATCCGGTTGCGCAGCTCCACCGCCATCAGCGAGTCCATGCCCAGGTCCGCAAACTCGACCGCCGGTGACGGCGCGGTCGGCAGCCGCATCACCTCCTGGAGCTCGCGCTGGAGGAAGGCCACCAGCACCCCGTCGCGTTCCTCCGCGCTCGCGACCCGCAGCTCCGAGAGCAGGTCGACCTGCGAGTCCTGCCCTTCCGCATCGCCCTCCGTGGCGGCGAGCAGGTGCTCGAGCAGCGGTGAACGCTCCTCCATGTTCTCGGAGAACACCTGCCAGTCCACCGAGGCCACCAGCCCCGTCGTCGCGTCCTGACGCACGAGGCGTTCCAGCGCCTCGATCCCCTGCTGCGAGTTGATCCAGCCCGTTCCCACCGCCTCGAGCTGCCGCCCGATGCGCTGCCGCTGCTCCTCCGCCTCTCCGATGCCCTCCCAGGCCCCCCAGGCGATCGCCTGGCCCGGCAGGCCCAGCGCGCGGCGGTGTCCGGCAAGCTGATCGAGGAAGGCGTTGGCGGCGGAGTGGTTGGCCTGGCCCGGATTCCCCAGCACGCCCGCCACGCTCGAGAACAGCACGAAGAGGTCGAGGTCGCGGTCCATCGTCGCGCGGTGCAGGTGCCATGCGCCGAGCACCTTCGGCCACAGCACCTCCTCGAAGCGCTCCCAACTCTGGTTCGTCAGCGCCGCATCGGAGAGCACGCCCACGCTGTGGATGACGCCCGCGAGGGGCGGCAGCGACTCGTCGATGCGCGCCAGCATCGCGTCCACGGCCTCGCTGTCGGTCACGTCCGCCAACTCCACCTCCACGCGCGCCCCCCGCGCCCGCAGCGCCGCGATCGCCTCCACCGCCTCGGGGTCCGGGTCGCGACGCCCGTTCAGCACGATCACGCCTGCTCCCCGATCCGCCAGCCACCCGGCCACCGCGCACCCGATGCCGCCCACGCCGCCCGTCACGAGGTAGGTCCGGTCCCCGCGCAGCTGCCCGGTCTCGATCGCCGAGTTCGTCAGCACGATCTTCCCGATGTGGCGCGCGGCCCGCATGTACTTGATCGCCGCCTCCGACTCCGCCAGCGGCCAGCGGATGCGGTTCAGCGGCGCGAGCTCACCGGCCGCCACCCGTTCCATCACGCGACCCAGGGCGGCGCCCGGAATCGCCGGATCTTCTTCCTTCAGGATCTCGACCATGAGGATGGAGTAGGACACGTCCGGTCGAGCCGCCGCCATCTCCTCCTCCGTGTAGTTGTCGACGCGCGCCATCTCGGCGAACCGCCCGCCCTCCTTCAGGCAGGAGAGGCTTGCCTCGATGAACCCGGGGCCGGTGAGGCTGTTCAGCACCACGTCGACGCCTTCGCCGCCCGTAGCCTCGAGGACTTGCTCGGCGAACGCCGTCTGGCGGCTATCGAAGACGTGCTCCACCCCCAGCGAGCGGAGATACGCCTGCTTGGGGGCGCTCGCCGTGGCGAACACCTCCGCCCCCGCGTCCTGCGCGAGCTGCACCGCCGCCAGGCCCACACCGCCCGCCGCCGCGTGGATCAGGACGCGATCGCCGGCCTTCAGCTGCGCGTACTCGAACGAGAGCGCCGCCGAGACGAACGCCATCGGGAACGTCGCAAGCGCGTCCACGGGGATGTCCTCGGGCGCCGGTACGATCAGGTCCTCCAGGACCACCGTTTCCGAACGGAACGTGGCCAGCCCGAGCCCCGCCACCCGGTCCCCCACGGCGACCGTCGAAACCTCGTGCCCCACCTCGATCACGCGCCCACAGAGCTCGCCGCCCAGCTCGTCCTCGAAGGTTCCCAGCGCGACGAACATGTCCCGGAAGTTCAGCCCGACGGCCTCGATCGCGACCCGCACTTCGCGCGGCTCCAGCGGCTGCTCCGGCAGCGGCTCGATCCGTAGCTGTTCGAGCGCGCCCCCCGCGTCGGGCCTGATCGTCCAGCCGGTCTGCTCCGGCAGGGGCAACCGCTCGGGAACGTCCGCGACCCGCACGAGCCGCGCTCCCTGGCGGTATCCCGCGCGGTAGGCGACGTGCGTTTCGGCGTCCGGGTAGAGCAGCTCGTTGACGAGGTCGGCCGTCTCCGTCTCCGCCCCGGGGTCCAGGTCGATCATGCGCGGCTGCAGCTGGGGCGCCTCCCGCTCGACCACCTTGCCCAGGCCCCACAGCAGCGAGCCCGCCAGCTCCCCACCGCGCTCGCGCTCCAGCACCTGTCCGCCGCGCGTCAGGAACCACACGCCCTGCGCCGGCATCACGTCCGCGTCCGCGAGGCCCTGCACGAGCGCCAGGGCGCTCCCCGTCGAGCGGGTCACGTCCGACGCCAGCTCCGCGGTCGTCGATTCCGCCCCGTGCCCGTCGAGCGCCATCAGGTGGACGGCGCCGCTCAGCGGCACGTCCGCCGGCAACCCCTCGACCAGCGCCTTCCACGACTCCCGGCTCTCCGCATCTTCCGAGGCAACGACGACCGTCTGGTTGTGCGCAGCCAGCTCGGCTGCCAGCTTCTCCGCTTCGCCTCCCTCATCGGCTGCCAGAATCCAGGCGCCCGCCGGCTCCAGGACCTCCTCCGGCCCTTGTGCAACGATGATGCCCCGGTCCGGCCGCGTAGTGGAGTCGGGCCCCAGCACCTCCGCCCCCACGAACCCCACATCGCCGAGCGATTGCTTCCAGAGCTCGGGGCTGAGGAGTGCGTGGTTCGGGCGGAAGTCGTCCTCGTACCGCCACCAGCCGTCGAGCTGCCCGAACGTCAGGTCCATCCACCCCTGGATACGCAGGCCTTCCAGCGCGACCAGGTGGCCCGATGGCGCGAGCAGATCCAGGCAGTGCGCCAGCGTCTCTTTCAGGAACCGCGTTGCGTGCAGCACGTTCGAGGCGATCACGAGGTCGTACCCGTGGGCGTCAAACCCCAGCTCGATGGGATCCCGCTCGATGTCGAGCGGCCGGTAGTCGATCGATGCCTCGCTGCCGCCGAACAGGGCCTCCGCCTCCCCGAAGAACCCCGCCGAGATGTCGGTGTAGGTGTAGTCGTAGCGGCCCTCCGGGAGCTCCGGCAGCACCACGCCTGTCCCCGAACCCGTGCCCGCTCCGACCTCGATGACGCGCAGCCTCCGATCCTCCGGGAAGTCGCGCATCACCTCCGCCACGGCGTCACCGAGCATGCGGTTGGCCGCTCGCGCCGCGGGCGCCAGCTTGTACAGGTCGCCCGCGCTGGGTTCGCCGCTGCCGAACAGCAGCGTCAGGGGGTCGGCGTCCCCCACGAGCACCTCCAGCAGGGCCCCGCCGCACCGCCGGAACAGCTCGATTTCGGTCGCGCCCCCTTGCCCGTGCTTCTGCGCGATCTCGTCCGCGAACGCGATCGGATCGGCGGGCATGGCCTCCGGGAGCGGCTCATCGGCCCCCAGCAGGACGACGAACCCGTCGCCTGCCTGCTCGACGATGCCCGCCGCGGCCAGGAGGTCGAACATCCGCCGGAAGAGGTGTCGGTGCACCTCCAGGACGTTCAGCCGTTCCCGCAGGGCTTCCGGCTCGACCATCTCGCCGGCAGTGCGCGTCCAGCCCAGCCGTTCGAGCGACGTGAGCGCGACCGACCTCGCCATCCACTCAAGGTCCAGGAGCAGCGCCTCCCGTTCCCCGACCTCCATGTCCTCTTCCGCCAGGTAGTGCGAGAACGGCCTCCAGGTCGCGGCGACCGCCGAGGGGCTCGGCAGGAAGTCCGCGGGGACCATCCCCGGGGCAAGCGGCCGGTCCTCCCAGGTCACCTCGTACAGCAGGTCCTCAACGGTCTCCGTCCCGGAGAGAAGCGCCGCGCGCGTCGCCCGCTTCGCCGCGTATCCCTCCAGGCCTCCGATTTCGACGCCGTCCGGCGTGTAGAGCCGCAGGTCCCCGCTCAGTGTCTCCCGCGTCGCCCCCTCGTCGCCCTCGCTCTCCCGCATCCGCGCGTGGCAGATGACCCGTTCCGGAAGCGGTCCGCTCAGCCAGAAGCGGTCCCAGGCGAACGGCAGGTAGGTGTCCCCTTCCTCGATCCCCGAGAGCGTCCGCGCCGCCCCCATCACCTGCAGCAGGCCGTCCAGCAGGATCGGGTGGACCTCCACCCCCGCATCCTCCACCCCGTCCGGCAGCACGACCTCGGCGGCCGCCTCGCCCTCCCCGCACCAGAGTCGCTGGATGGTCCGGAACCGTGGCCCGAGCTGGATGTTCGCCTCGGATCGCGCGCGGTAGAACGCCGCCGGGTCTTCCTCCGACAGGCCGGCCGTCAGCCCTGCCCGGTCCAGACGCCCGCCGGTTGGCGCCGCCCCGCCCGCCGACACCTGCGCCTCCGCGTGCAGGGTCCACTCCTCCTCCCCCTCCCCCTTGCTGTAGACCTCCACGCGCCGCGAGGAGTCCGTCCGCGGAGCGTCGAGCACGACCTGCACCTTCCGGCTCGCCCCCGCCTCGCCGTCTTCCTCCGCCTCCGGCAGGACCAGCGCGCTGCGCAGCTGCAGGTCCTCGACCGCCACCGGCCCGGCCGCGTCGGGCGACGCAGCCGCAGCCGCCATCGCCCCGTAGAGCGCACCCGGCGCGATCACGCGCCCGAAGACGCGGTGGTCGTCCAGCCAGGCCGGGTCGTCCTCCGCCATCTCCCGCTCGAAGAGCACCTCACCCCGCGGGGACTCATGGCGGACCCCCAGCAACGGGTGCCCGTCGGCCGGCCGTCGCCGCCTCCGCTCCTCCACCCAGTGGCGCTGCCGCTGGAACGGGTAGGACGGGAGCGAGATGCGCCGCCGCTCCTCGCCCGCGTACAGCCCTTCGAACGAGATCGCGAGCCCCGCCTCGTACGCTTCCGCCACCGCCTCCACGAAGCCGCTGTCGCCCGTCTTCTCGGCCTCGGCGGAACCGAGCTGGCTCGCGACGATCGCGGGCTCCTTCGCGCCCGGCCAGTTCATGGCGACCATCGTCCCCAGCACCGCCTGCGCCCCCAGCTCCACAACCACCTCCACGCCTTCCTCCGCCAGCGTGCTAATGCACTCCCGGAAGGCCACCGGTTCCCGCGCATGCCGGCGCCAGTACGCGCCGTCGGGCTTCGTCGTGGGCTCGACCAGCCGCCCCGTCGTGCTGCTGATCAGGCCGATGGACGGCGGTGCGACTTCCAGATCGCCGAACAGCGCCTCAAGGTCGTCCAGCGCGGGCTCAACGAGGGCGCTGTGGTAGGCGATGCTCTTGCGCAACTGCCTCGCCCACAACCCCTCCGAGTCGAAGCGGTCCACGAGCGCCTGCACGTCCTTCTCGGGACCGCTGATGACCTGCTGCGCTCCGTTATCGGCGGCGATGTTCACGCCCAGCGCCGGGGAGGCGGAGTTCTGCTCCTCCACCATCGCCGCCACGCGATCCGCCGGCGCGAACACGGCGGCCATCGCCCCCTTCTCCGGCAGCGCCGCCATCAGCAGACTGCGACGAGCGGTGAACCGCATCCCATCCTCCAGGCTGAAGACCCCCGCCGCCTGCGCCGCCGCGATCTCGCCCAGGCTGTGCCCCACCACCGCCGCCGGCCGCACGCCCACGCTCTCCCAGAGCGCCGCCAGCGCGCACCCCAGCGCGTAAACCGCCGGCTGCATCCAGTCGGCATCGTCGAGGTCACCGGCATCGCTCTGGCCGAACATCACGTCGAGCAGCGGGACGCCCCGCTCCTCGCGGAACACCGCGTCGCAGCGGTCGAGCACCGCGCGCGCCACCGGCTCGCGCTCATAGAGCACCTTGCCCATGCCCACCCACTGGCTCGACCCACCCGTGTACGCGAACGCCACCTTTGTGGCCGTGCCCGGCCCGGGCCCTGCGTCCGCCTCGGCGAGGGCCGTCAGCTTTTCACGCAGCGACTCGGCGTCGCGGAAGGCGACCCCGGCCCGGTGTCCGAAGTGGCTGCGCCCCACCCCTGCGGTCCAGGCCATGTCCGAGAGCAGCGGGGCGGCCGTATCCGCCTCCTCCAACTCCCCGGCGCGCTCGTCGAGCCACTCGAGGTAGCGTCCCGCGAGATCACGCACCGCGCCCTCCGACTTGCCCGAGAGGGGAAGCAACCGCGTCGCGCGCGTTTCCACCGCGATGTCCGGCGCCGGTTCCGGCAGGGAGACGGCGACCGGGTGTGGCGGCCCGGAGGTCCAGGAACGCTCCGCGCCTTCTCCGTCGCGGGCGCCGTGCCCCCGCACGAGAATGTGTGCGTTCGTACCCGACCACCCGAATGCGCTCACGCCCGCCAGCGGTGGCCGGTCGGTGGCCGGCCAGGGGGTCGTCTCGGTCGTCACCTGCAGGGGCAGCTGCTCCCAGTCGATCGCCGGGTTCGGGTCGCGGAAGTTCAGGTGTCGCGGGATCAGGCCGCGCTCGACCGCGAGCGTCGCCTTCATCAGGCCCGCGACTCCCGCTGCCGCCTCCAGGTGGCCGATGTTCGTCTTCACCGAACCGATCAGCAGCGGGTTCGACGCGTCGCGACCGCGGCTGTAGGCCGTCCCGATGGCCTGCGCCTCAATCGGGTCGCCCACGGGCGTTCCCGTCCCGTGCGTCTCCACGTAGTCCACGTCCGAAGCCTGCACGCCCGCCCGCCCGAGCGCGTCCTCGACGACGCGCTGCTGCGCCTCGCCGCTCGGGACCGTGAGGCCGGGGGTGGCGCCGTCCTGGTTCACCGCCGACCCCGCGATCACGCCCCAGATACGGTCCCCGTCCGCTTCTGCCTGGCTCAGCCGCTTCAGGACCACCATCCCGCAGCCCTCGCCCCGCACGTAGCCGTTCGCGGCGGCGTCGAACGTCTTGCATTGGCCGTCCGGCGCCAGCATCCCGGCATTGCCGCGTAGCTCGGTCAGCCGCCCCGACACGATTGCGTGCACGCCACCGGCCAGCGCCAGGTCCGCTTCGCCCCGCTGCAGCCCGACCGCCGCCTGGTGAACCGCCACCAGGGACGACGAGCAGGCCGTGTCGACCGCCATCGCGGGCCCGTGCAGGCCCAACGCAAACGCGACGCGCCCGATGGCCGTGTTGAAGGACGTGCCGCTCACCGTGTAGAGGCTGGTGATGGGCTCCGCCGTGTCGGTCGAGTCCATGATCAGCCAGCGGTAGTCGTAGTTGCTGATCCCCGCGTAGACGCCCGTGCGGCTGCCGGCCAGCCCCTCCGCATCGATTCCCGCGTCCTCCAGCGCCTGCCAGCTCGTCTCCAGCATCATCCGCTGCTGCGGGTCCAGCAGCTGCGCCTCGACCGGCGAGATGCGGAAGAACGACGCGTCGAACTGGTCGATCCCGTCGACGTACGCGCCGAACCGGCAGGCCTCGCTCTGCACCTCGGCGTTGGGGAAGAGCTGGCCGATGCGCCCGACACCGGAACCCGGGACGCCCTCGATCACGCCGCTCTCGCCCGCCTCCAGCAGCCGCCAGAAGGCGTCGAGGTTCTCGGCCCCCGGGAAGCGGCAGGCCATACCCACGATCGCGATGGGCTCGTCCGTCGGTTTCGCGTCCGGGGCGTGCTCAGCCATGCTTCGAGGTCTTCCACTCCGGGCTAACCAGGGTCCTGCTCCACGGGCGCACACCACCCCGGCACGAGTTCGGCGTGTAGCTCACCCGCACATCCTAGCCGAATTCGACAGGCGCAAGCAGCGCATTCGTGACCAGCGGTCCGTCCCGAGGCGCACCCCGGCAGGGGCTGCGGCGGGACCTTCGCCGCCACCGAGATCCGGGGGTCCACCTGACGGCAGGCAGCGCCACCTTCGAGGTGCTGGTCACATCGCGGCCCATGCGCGTTCTGTAAGCTGGGCTCGTTGGGAAGAGCCCCTCAACGAGAGGGCCCGGCGTCACCAGGGAAGGGAGTCCGGCCATGATCGAGTGGCTTGGCATCGAGCACCTGTTCGAGCTCTCGACCGGTGACAAGATCGCCGGGCTCTTCACCCCGCTGGTGATCTTTATCGCCCTCGCGATCGCGACGGTGATCCTGCCCGGCAAGTGGGTCCTCGGATACGCCACGGACGAGAGGACCGGCGAGCCCCGCAGGTACCGGCTCAACGGCCTCCTCGTCTTCGTCATCGCCATCCTCATCTGGGGCTTCGAGGTCATCCCCGGGCTGGAGCGCGAGTGGTTCTACCGCACTTCGCTCTACGCCGTCGCCGGCGGCACCGGCTTCACGGTGCTCTTCGCGGCCATCGCCGTGTACACCCAGCCGAAGACCCGGGACCGCAACCCCTTGGTCGACTTCTACCAGGGCCGCGTCCAGGAGATCCGCTTCTTCAACGACCGCCTCGACCTGAAGATGACCTTTTACGTCGTGAGCAGCACGATGCTGGGCATCAACGCCATGTCGGGCGCGGCCTGGCACTACGAGCAGTTCAGCCCCACCAACGAAGTCAACCTCGGCGTCTTCGTCTACGCCGCCATCTTCACCTTCTACGTGTTCGACGACCACATCTTCGAGCGCGTCCGGCTCTACACCTTCGACCTCATTCACGAGCGCATGGGCTTCAAGATGTTCTGGGGCGACACCATCGCCTACGGCTGGCTCTACATCCTCCCCCTGTACGGCATGGCGGCCTACCCCGACCCCGGCTTCTCGACGGCCTGGACCTACGTCTGGATCATCGGCGCCTCCGCCCTGTTCCTGGTCGGATGGGGCATAGCCCGTGGGGCCAATATCCAGAAGTACACCTTCAAGCGCTGGCCCGAACGCAAGTTCCTGGGGATCATCGAGCCCCGCTACATCGAGGCCGGCGACCGCAAGATCCTGACCAGCGGCCTCTGGGGCGTCGCCCGCCACTTCAACTACATGGGCGAGATCCTCTTCGCGGTGGCAGTGGGCCTCTCCTTCGGCCACTTCGACGTCGCCTGGTCGTGGGCCTACCTGATCTTCATTGTCGGCTTGTTCACCTTGCGCCAGCGGCAAGACGACGTGGCCTGCGCGGAGAAGTACGGTGAGGAGAAGTGGGCCGAGTACCGGGAGAAGGTGCCGTACCGCATCGTCCCCGGGATCTATTGACGCCGGCGGAACCTGCGCCCGCGTTCGGAGCTAGTCCGTTCCGCGTACGTGCCTCTCTCAGGCCGAATGATGAGTACGGTGCGTGCTGGTGGGCCTGACTGTACAAAATCGAGAACCGGCGCATCCTCGCTGGTCACGCCATCCGAGGGCATCGGGATCGTGTACGTCAGCGTGGCCTCGTCGTTCACGACCTCGATGCCCTGCACGAAGTTGCGGATGAGCGCCTTCTGCTCGGGAATCGTCCCCTCCCGCAGGAAGCAGCGGAAGTCCGCCACGTACTCCCTGATCTCCTCGGTGGTGGGCAACTCCACCTTGCGCCGACGCAACTGCGCAGCCGCATCCTCCCGCGCCGCCGCGAGCTGGTCCTCGCGGTGCCGCAACGAGAGAATCCGTGGCGACAGCGCCTCCAGCGTCAGGTCGCTCTTCTCCAGCGCCTCGTAGAGCCGCAGCAGCCTGGACTGCACGTCCTCCAGCTCGGCCTCGATGGCCTTCAGCTTTCCGCCGAGCTCACCCGCCAGCGCATCCACTTCTTCGGCCACGAGGGTCACCAGCTCGGTGATAGTCTCATCGGTGAGGATGCGGTCCCTGATCTTCTCGACGATGAACCCTTCCACCTTCTCCGCGTTCAGGTAGCGCGCGTCGCACGAGCCGGCGCCTTCCTTCAGCAGGGTGCCGCAGACGTAGTAGGCGTAGCGGCCGCCCTTCGCCCCCTGGCCGGTGTAGGGCTTGCCGCAGACCCCGCAGCGCAGGAGGCCGCTCAGCAGGAACTTGCTCCCCACCCGTGCCGGCCGCTGCCGCTTCGGCGCTCGTTCCTCGAGCGACGCCTGCACCCGGTCGAACAGCTCCCTGGGGACGATCGCCTCCCAGGCCCCTTCCGCCCGAACGGGCTCGGGGGCCTTGCCATCCTTGCGCGTGCGGCCCCAGACGGCTGTTCCGGTGTAGGCCTCGTTCGTGAGCAGGTAGTGGAGGCCGTTGCGGTACCAGCGCCTGCCCCGGTTGGTGATGCCCCGCCCGTTCAGGTCGCGGCAGATCTCCTTGAGGCCGGTGCCTCGCAGCGAGCTCTCGAACACCTCACGCACGATCGGGGCGATGACCGGGTCGACCTCGAGCGTGGGACGCTCCCGCACACCGTCGCTGACCTTCACTCGCCGGTAGCCGAAGGGCGCCCGGGAGGCGAGGAAGAAGCCGCGTGAGGCGGCCTCGCGCATGCCGCGCGTAACTTCTTGTGCCAAATTCTCCGAGTAAAATTCATCGACGCTCTCGATGATGGCTTCCATGAGCTTGCCGGTGGGGGAATCGTCGGCGTGTTCCGTGATGGAGACGACGCGGATGCCGCGCCGGCGGAGCATCGACTTGAAGGCGACGGCGTGCTCGCGCTTGCGGGTGAAGCGGGAGAACTTCCAGACGAGGATCTCCTCGAAGGGCGCGTCGGCCTCGCCGGCCGCGTCCAGCATCTTGCGGAACTGGGGGCGGTCAGCGACGCGGCCGCTCTCTGCCTCGTCCACGTACTCGCGGGCGACGGCGTAGCCGTTCTTCTCGGCGTAATCGCGCAGCGCCCGCAACTGGGCGGCGACGGAGAGGTCGACGTCCTGGCGGTCGCTGGAGACGCGGGCGTAGAGGGCGGCGGGCTTGGGGGCTGGTGGGTGCTTCACGGCGTAGTCCTTTCAGGGTGATATGGGTCACCGGTTGTGCCCCAAGGGAGTAACCGGCCAGCCTGAAGAGCGTAGCACAGACGTTCGCCTGGCTCGCACCTCCAAAGTGCCCCTCCGCGCAGGGCCTCATGCCGTGTGGGCTCCCGCGGGACACTAGGAGGCATTGTCTGTCGAGACCTCGATGCGGTACCCGCTGATCGCCGCCCCGCCGTCGTCCACCGGCGCTGTCATCAATGCCAGCGGTCATCACGTCGTGGAGTTCGAACACCGCGGTCGCAATAGCGGAGCCGACCTGCGGCGCACGCCCAATCTCCATCGCAAGGCCACCCCCAGCGGGCGAGTTGCGGGGGTCATACCATCGTACCCATAACCGCTGAGTGACCGCCCGGCTCGTTTGCTGTGATTTTCTGTAACGATTGGTCACTTTTGGCAGGATTGCCCGGGTGCAGAACGGTGAACGCCTGTAAGGTCGCGCCTTGCGTTCTCGGACGTACCGAACGGCTGGCCCCAACACGGCTGTAACCGTCTTGGCTGCACCAGTCGCTATGAGGCTAGGGTAGACGGGCGTCTTGCTCCGTCACTGGATAGAGAATGGAAGAGTTCGCTCTGGCAGCGGTGTATGGGGTGGGGCTTGGGTTCGTGGCAGCAGGTGCGCTGTCCGTCACGGGGCCGCTTTCGAGAGGCGACGAACGGACATGGGAAGTTGTAGCGCTGTTGGGGGCTCTGTGCCTGCTCTGCATCGGTGGGGGCGCATTCGTCCTTGATGGGCGCGAGGCTATCTTCATCGCGATCGTGGCAGCAGTAGTGGGAGGAGGAGTCTTCTGGATCCTGGGCCGGAGTCCCTCGGAAGACGCCGCCATCGATGTCACGCAGCCACTCAGCACAGCAGAGATGCGGAGAGTGAAGACGCAGGAGGACATTTGGGTGCTCGTCACGGGCTCCCAGGCCTCCGGCAAGACAGCCCTGGTCAAGCGACTCATCGCCGAGGCACGCCGCTTCGGCCCGATTCGGTTGGCATCTCCCGCTCGCACCGGGGAAGACGTTGGCGTCCGCGTCACCGAGCTGCGGCTGAGCGGACCGGGGCGCGAGGCGACGTTGCGCTTCTGGGAACGCGCATGGGGGGAAGGTTCCCCTTCCCAGCCAGCCCTCCACGACCTCGATGGCGTCGTCGTGACCATCGACCCCACAAGTGTGAGTGGAACCGCCAGAACCTTCCCGTCGGAAATGAAGGCGGGGCCGGCGGTGGTCGATGTGAATGCTGAGGCGATCGCGTTGGACGCGTCGTTGGCGAAAGCGGGGCAGCGTGCTGTTGTGTGGCAAGTGATCACCAAGACGGATCTGATCCGCTTCTCGATCGAAAAAGCGCTGGTCAAGCTGGTGAAGGCGGGAACGGGCTGGCACGAGCAGTTGCGAGAGTTCGACATCCCCAGGCGGCGCGAGCTGGCGGCATGTCTCGGCGTCGACACCAGCGACCGCAGAGCAATGCCCCAGGGTCAGGGGAGCCCGTTCCTTGCGTACTCCGGCCGAGGAACTCTGGGGAGCGGAGCATTCGGTGCGGATCCCCTGTTCCGTGCCATCGTCGACACGCTGGTACCCGAGGCAAGGTGGGAGCGAGGAGGAAGCCGTGCCCCCTAGGCGAGGCAGGAGGCCGCGGAGAGTCTACTCGCAGCGCGTTGCAGACCTGGCGCAGGAGCTGGGTGTTGACCTCGACGGTCTCGAGGGTACTGGGGCGCGGGGGCGTATCACAGCCAGGGATGTCCTGGATGCCGGTCTGCCGAACAGGGGTGCCGAGAGCCGGGACGCCGGCACTGAAGGTGGAGCATTCGATAACGACTTCGACACGACCGACGAGGGCGCTGCCGAGCACCTGGATGCAACGACCGCCGAGGAGGAGTCACCCCTGGTAGAAGACGCTGCCCCGGGATCCCCTGGCGAAGGCCTGGATGCGGAGCGAGAGGCTGCCGAGGATGCCGCTGGGCCTGCGGGCGAACCAGTTGCAACCACCTCTACCGTCCCGCATGCACCGGGAGGCTGGACGAGCGAACTCAGTGGTTATTCCGGCCGATTGGAGCGTGTGGGGGCGTTCGCTCTCGCAAAGGTCGTTCGCGACTACGCCGCGCGCGTAGAAGGCGTCCTAGAGGGAAGGCTGCCGGCTTCGGCAGCCGTGGTGCCAGCAGGAATCGACCCGGGAATGGTCGGCAAGACGCTGGCAGCAGGAAACACCCGCAGAGCGATCGAGTCATTTGTCGAGGTTGTGCGGAACGTCCTCATCTTTCTCCCCGTGCTCGTGACTTGGTACAAGATCCAGAGCTCAGGGGTGAACGACCTGGGGGACATGCGCGACACCGCGCTGCAGGTCGTGCTTCTCATCGTCGTCTTGATAGCGGTACACGTCGCGCTCGGCGTACTGCGTCAGAACAGAACATCCAAGGCCGACCAGATCTCACGCGACTTCGCAGCAGCCCTGACGAACGCATCGATGGAAGCGTCGGCGCAGCAGGCGGAAACAACCGAGGCTGCCATAGCAGGCTTCGCCCAGGCGGGCCGGGAGCTTACGGCGAGCCTCCAGGGAGCAGGGGAATCCCTGAGGGATGCTCGCGATGTCATGACCCGGATGGCGGACGTGGTCGCGAAGCAGGGTGAGCAGGTGGACGGGCTGATGGAGCTGCTGAAACCGATCTCGCTTATCGGAGACCAGCTCGGTGGCGCCCAGCGCGAGCTCTCGTCCGCAGCCATCACGATGAGCACGACTGCCCGAACGCTGAGCGAAATCGAAAAGAACATCGCCCCCACGGCAGGCCAGTTGGGCGACACGGTGCGGGAGTTGGGTGACCTCGCCCGCCAGTTGGACGTGACTGGCAAGCACCTTGGGCGCATGACTGAGGTGTTCGCGGAGCGGTTCGACCCGATGGACCAGTCGGCAGCCCACTTCGAGGAGGCGGTTGAGCAGCTCAATCTCGTGGCCAACCGGGTGGTGGAAGCGCTGGAGAGGCTGGACCAGGCGCGGGACGGCGTGAGGAGCCGAAGCGGTGGACGATGAGGGTCTGGGGATAGCCGGCTGGCTGTTCGCAGACCTCGTGCTCGTGTTGGCGCTCGTATTCGTCGCCGTGAGCTGGGCTGACGATGAGGCTGATGCCATAGAACCGGTCGCCACCACGACCCCTGTGCCAACGCCAACACCAACTCCCACACCGACGCCGACACCGACTCCCACACCGACACCTACGCCGACGCCCACTCCAACACCGACCCCCACGCCAACACCGACGCCCGAGCCGTCCTGCCGCTATGAGAGCGACTTTCGCTTCGACCAGATCGTGCTGCGGAATGTGACGCGGGCCTCCGTGACGGGCAGCCGCATCTTCGAGACGGGGAACGTGCGAGAGGACCTCAACAAGAGCGAGGAGTTCCACGAGTGGGATCCCCCGGACCCGCCCAATCGCGTGTTGCCGTTCCTGTGGGAGCGCCAGACGAACGGCTTCAGGATCGCGCTCGTCGAGACGTACTCAAACGCCCGTGACGGCGCCCATATCGCGCTCTCGGAGGAGGTCAACAAGGCGCTCTTCGAGGGGCTGGAGGAGCAGTTCGCGACGGCGGACATCCTCGCTGCAGCGGACGTTCCCGAGACCAGCACGGGTAACTATCTGGCCACGCGGACCTTCAAACTCGGAGAGGTGCGGATCAACCTCTTCTTCGTCAAGCCCCCCGACGAAGATTGCGAGTAGTAGCTAGTAATCCTCGCCCGGGTCCCGCCGTTCGTGAAACTCGATGCCTTCGGCGATGTCTTCGTCTGTGCTGCGTGCGTCGCCGTACCCTCGGTCTGTGACGATGGGGGCGCCGCGCCAGTCTTCGCGCAGCTTGCTGGTGCGCCGGACTACGAGAGGGCCGGCAATGAGCCAGCGCAACATCACCGTCCGTGAGACGTTATCGCCCTCCCTTGGGGGAGCATCTCGCCAGGCGACCGTGCCAAAGCGGACAAGGTCGCGGGGGTTGAAGTCGGCATCGGGCACGCCAAGCCTGATGGCGGGAGCCTCGTCGCCCTGACGGTTGTAGAGCTGTGGCTGGCGCACGTTGTAGGCGCTGATGACGAAGGGCGAAGCAATGAGCACGATGACGACGATGACGATGATCAGCACCAGGGGATTGAAGCCGCCCTCTTCCGGTTCCTCCTCCTCGACCACTGGGGCGACGGGAGTCGCTGTGGCTGTAGGTGCGGGAGCGGGCGTGGTTGGGTCTGGAGTTGGAGTAGCTGTCGGAGTGTCCGTGGCGGCCGCGGGGGCAGGGGTGGGGGTGGTGAAGACGGACTGCGGGATAGTCTCGCGAGCTACCTGAATCAGGCCTCGACTGTCGCCCAGGTCGAGGTAGAGCGTGAATTCGGAGTCTCCCTGCTCAGCCTTCACCGACACGGTGAATTCGCGGCCTCGGCTGCCATCGACGTGATCAAGCGCGACCGGCTGGCGGGTGGTGCGGCCGTTGTCCAGGATTTCGGCCAGGTACGGCTGCGCTTCGGCGCTCCTGGGGAAGACCTCGCCTCCGGCCACCACCGTGAGGTGCAGGGTCAGCTCGCCCGTGTCCTCGTTCCACACCTGCTCGCCAACCGAGAACTCAGCCACCTTGTAGTCAACGAAGACCAGTGCATCTGGCGGAAGGGCGGCAGCCTCAAGCTTCAGTTCGTACGAACCGCGGTAGGGGCGGTCGTCGAAACTCCAGATATGGGAGCCCCCCTCGCGTTCCCTGAACTCTGGGTGGGAGCCATCGGAGCGCCGAGTGTCACGCCCATCGTCCACACTCGTCACGCCACCCTCGGGCACACCGGTGATGAGGAACTGGACGCCCGTGAGGCCTCCCGGGATGTCGCAGTTGAATGGCTCACCCTCGTCCACGCGTTTGCAAAGGTCGATGGTCGGATAGGCCCCGAGGATGAGTTCGGCCAGGCTGTCCGCATCCACGCTGCGGACGACTCGGTCGCAGGGGCTGGTGGGGTTGGGGTCGCAGCCGGCGGCCCGGCGCCAATAAGGGGCGGCGCTGTCGAACCACCTGTCGCGCTGGTCGAGGCCGATGACGACCAGTGTGACTCGCGTGTGGCGGTTGAGGTTGGCCCATACGGTGCCCAGAGCGCAGAGACAGGAGTCGGCTGCGCCGGTCTCGCGGCTCTCCTCGAAGGCTTGCACGTCTACCTCGGACGAGCATGCGGCAGCGTCCGGCTGCCCGGAGAACTCCAGTGCCTCACTCCCAGGGGCCGGAGCGCCGTCAGTTACGAGGACAACGAGGCGGCGTGAGTCGTCGGAGCGGGGTGCAGTGGACCCGGTCGCATCGGGGCAGCCCGAGTCCCTGGGGGCAGCCTCTCCCGTGGCCGTTTCCCAGGCGAGGCAGAGCGCTTCGCGGAAGTCGGTGGCTCCGCGGGTCGTGGCGCGGTCGCGCTCAGCCCGTAACGCCTGAGCGAGAGCCGTGCCCCGTACCGAGGCCAGGCGGGACAGCTGACGAGCTTCCGCACCGAAGGAGAGCGCTCCGATCTCGACACGGCGCGGGTCCTCATCGTCCAGGAACTGGCCGAGCACCTCGACGAGGTTGATGACCCCGTCATAGCGCTGCATGCCGGGGTCGCTCCCGCCCGCATCGAACATGGAGCCCGAGTCATCGATGGCGAAGACCACGTGCGTGGGCGGCGCTTCGCCACCGTCCTGCGCGCGAGCGCCGGCGAAGGCGCTCGCCGAGAGCGCCAAGAGCACGGCGGCCGCGAGGGCCAGCACCCGCATCAGCGGTTCGACTGGGTGAGCCATGTGGCGCGAATCCGGCGTCGCTCTTCGCCGTTCAGGAGGCGGCTCATGGCCTGCTGCCAGCTGCGGTGAACGTCCTGGTCGCCGTTCTGCATCCGCTGAAGATCGGGCTGGAGCTCAGCGAGCATGCCATCGCAGTCCGTTTCGAGGTCACCCTCGTACCACTGAAGGACCGCGGCCCGCTGCAGCCGCGCAACCCGCCTGGGATCGTCCCTCCAACCGCCATCAGCGAGCGAAGCATTCGGGAAGGGCTGGAACCCGCCTTCGCTGATAATGCGAGGGGCTCCCTTGAAGCGCATGAATTCGCAGAAAGCGTCGAAGGCGACCACGTTGGCCCGCCCGGCCCCAAAGAGACCGTCGACCGCTCCACCGGGGGAGTAGGTGACAAGGTCCAGGGGCTGACCCCCACCGAGGTCGAGGCGGATGACCGTTCGGGCTGTTGGGCCCGCGCCTTGCCTATCCTCGGCGAGGTGGCCTCGAGCGCGGAGCAAGTAGAAGAGCTCCGCGTACGTCGGGCCCTGCACAACGAGGTCGCTGCCGAGGAGACGGGCCGTGACGGCAGGGTGGAGCGGCTCGACGTTGCCACCCAGTTCGATTCTCGTCGCGGCCAGAAGCTCTGGAATGACGGTGAAGCAGGTGTTCTGCGCCGTAGCCTCGGGGGTGGCGCTGCTCGCCCCGTAATAGGTCTCGATGGCGCCCTCGGCCTCTACCGCGCTGCTGATGACGTGGGGTGCCCAAGGGCGGCCCTTGTCATCGGCCCAGAGGTCGAGGAACACGATCTGCTCGCCAAGGGATGGGACGACGCCGTAGCCACCTGCAGCGTAGTCCTGCAGGCGGGCCCGGGCGGCAGGACTGAGCGCCGGGTCATTGAAGGCCTTGACGAACCGGGCCTGGATGGCGTCGCTCCCGACGTAAATCTGGCGGAAGACGGGGTCGGAGGCGGGCACCCTCAGGGCCACCGACGAACGCCGCGGGAGTTCCAGGGCATTCAGCTTGGTGACAAGCTCGCGCGTGGCCGCATCTTCGCTGTTGCCTGTGCAGTAGAGAAGCGCTTCGTCGAAGCTATCGGGGAGCTTCTCTCCAAGCTTCCAGTTGACCAGACTCCAGAGAGAGTCTTTCCACCGGTTCTCACTTTCCCTCTCTTCGACTCGCCCCTCGCCACGCTCTGGATCAATGGCGAGAAGGACATCGCGCACGTCAACGCTGACGGGCGTAACCACCTCCTCGTCGTCGGTGCTGAGGGGTTGCAGCCGCATATTGAGGGAGCGGACTCGATGGTCCGGACTCAAGGTAGCCTCGACTCGCAGGCGGCGCGAGATCTCAGGGATGAGATCGCTGTCGACATCCTGTTCCTGGTCCAGGCAGTCCCCTACCGTAGCCCGCACGTGGGCGGGATTGGACGCAGTCTCGGCGACCTCAGTCGCGGCCTGATCGCGGAGCCCCTTGTAGAGGTCGTCGATGTCGTCAACCGCAGCGTGAACAGACTCGGTCTGCTGGCGGAACTCCCTGAAGAACGCAGGCCTGCCGTCAGCCCCGCGCAACTCCGCCTGCATCCATCGCAGGGCGCGTACGCGATCCCGCTCGCGGAACGCCGCTATCAGGCGACCCTCTGCGTTGCGGCGGCGGCTCTGGAGCGAAGCCTCGTCCTTGCGGGGGCGGAGCAAGATCCACGTCACCGCCCGATACGCGAGCACGGCCGCGAGCGTGACTCCGACCCAGACCAGGATCTCCGACGTGGACGTGTTGCCGAACTCGCCGAACCGGGAGATGCCTTCCCAAACAGGCTGCAGGGCCAACCCACCGACCAGCGCGACAACAACGGCTGCTCCTGCTGCCAGGAGACGCTGGAGAAGCGATGGGCTAACCCTGACGTTGTCGGGTTGAGCGAGCTTATTGGTTCGTGTGTCGATCTCACTGTCGAGGTCCGAGATGGTTGGACCTCCTATGAAGCCGTCCTCCCCTACTCGCTCCTCGAGCTCCCGGGCGTCCGTCTCAAGTTGGTCGATGCGGCTGCGAACATCCTCAATGCCGTCGGGAGGAGAACCGCCACTGCCTTCACCGCTCAGCCAACCCTGGCCGCCAAAGACAGTGTCGCGGAGCCAGGTGCCAAACGCTTCCTCTTCGTTGGCTCGCATCCTGGGGATGGCGTCCTGGAGCTTCTGCTGATTACGCTGGGCCTCCCGGCGCAGCCCCTCCGTAAGTTCGGCCACATACGTTCTCCATCCTTCTGGACTGGAGTCGTAGTTGTCCCCACGGATGCGCGTACCACGAGGGACGGACGCGTAGTCGTCGATCTCAGCCTCGGCATGGATGCGATCGGTGAGTGTGCTCGTTGCAGTAGAAGTCAAGGGCGAGTGGGAGGCTGCGAGGGCAAGGGAGGCGTTTCGCTGGTCGTGCAGCCAGGAGCCAAGCCTCCGCGCCGTTGCGCTGTCGACGTAGTCGAGCAGGGAGACCTCGCGGTCGGTGCTGTCGCCGCCCTCGTATGTCCTGCGGGCACTGCGGAGCCGGTCGTAGGCGGCGACGAGAACCCTGGAGACAAGCTTCCGCTGGACACGGAGTCTGGGGTACTCGATAGCCGTCAGGGCACCTACTGACTGCAGGGGGTTCGCCCCCGTCTTGCCGCGCAGCTCCTCCGCCGTGTTGTCGGTGTTCAGGATACGAAGCAGCGTTCCCGCTTCCTCGAACGCATCGCTAGGACGGTTGGCCCCCCGGCCTCCAAACCAGTAGACGCGGTCGAAGAGGTCCTGGCCGGGGACGTACTGGAGTCCCTCAGCGGTGACGGGGAGGCTGCGAGGGGAGAACTGCGCCTGCGGATCCACGTCTCGAAGGAATGAGAGTTCGCGGAACATGGCATAGGTACCGGACCGGCCCTTCGCGGCGAGCTCGTCGAGGTTAGGGCTCCCGCTGAGGACGGAGGCGAAGGCTTCGGGGGTGACGGCGATGAGGGTGAGAGGCGCACTCCCGTATTGCTGCTTGAGCCACAGTGCCAGGGCGATGACTGTGCCCGCGCCGGTACCACCGGCGGTGGACGTGATGAGGTTGATGCGCGGGAGCTCGTCGCCGCTCCGTTCTGAGTCAACAGCAGTATCGATGAGCTTCCGGAAGGCATTGCCCGCTCCGGCACCGGCGACGGCGAGCGACGGATCGAAGAGGGCCGAGAAGATGGTGAGGCCGTGACCACGGAGCGCGAAGAGCCCGCGGGAGGGCAACGGGTTTTCAGCGATCCCCGCGCCCACCGCCACAAGGACCGAGTGCTCGGGATCCTGTTGCGGTCCCGGCGTAGAGGAGGACTCGTTCGGACCGACGCCTGGACCCAACTCGTGGCTGGCCCATCGCCGGGCGATCTCAACCACACTCTCGTTCGTTTCCTGACTCGGGTGGACGAACCCGCGGAGATCGATCCCCGCACGCCTCGCTGGGTCGAGATCGAAGGCGATGGGCTCGCTGATCTGATGTCCATAGAAATCGCGGCTGTCCTGGATATCCTCCGCGATGTGCTTGCCCGTGCCTCCGAGAAAGATGTTCACACTACCCATGAGATGCTCCTTCGATGGTCATACAGGTTCAGTCCAGGTTCTCTAGCTCGGCGATGGAAATGAAGGCCGCGAAGTCGCCGGGATCGTCAGCGTCATCCGTAGACAGGACGAACGACGCCACCGCAAGGGCGACTCCGCATTCATCAACGAGCGGACCGCCGCTCATCCCGCGGTCAACACCGGCATCGGTCTGGATGATCTCGATGCCATCAGCGACAGTTACGGCAGAGATGATGCCCTTGCTGGTCTGGAGCGGGACTGCTCCGCCGGCGCGGCTATCTCCAACACTCGACCACGGGTAGCCGAAAGCGCGGACATCGATGTCCCGGTCCGCCTCTGTTGGCACCCGCGTCTCGAGAACGGCGGAAATCGCCCGGCCTCGGAGCACGGCAAGGTCTCGCTCCAAGGTGATCGTCGAGAAGGAGCCTTCCTGTTCGACAGTGGCCGGGAAGGACAGGCCGCCCGCCACGAGCGTGATCTGCGGCCTTGTCTGCCCCACCTCGTCCTGGATGACGTGAACCGCGGTGACATAGATACCCGCGCCGATGTGGAACGCGGTGCCGCTACCGACGTCGGTGAAGACCTGCACGATGGCGGCACGAACGCTGTCAGCCACCTCACCGAAGTCGCACTCGTCAGGGCTCGCAGCGGCAGGTTCGGCGGTTGCTACGACAGCCGCCTCAGTAGCGGTAGCGGTCGGCGTCGGCTGTGGAGCGACCGTTGCGGCTGGCGCTTCGGTCGCGGCGACGGTGGGCACAGTAGTGGCGGCAGGCGCAGGCACGGCATCCGGCAGCGGTGCTTCATCTCCACCATCAGGAAGCGTGATGTAGACGATGAAGACGACAATCGCGGCCAGAACGATTAGTAGCTCATCGAGTGTAGGACGAGCCCAAAATGACACGGAGGCCAAACCCTAACTAGCGCCCTTACTACTAGCGCCTTTGCTGAATATCCAGCTAACAGACCCCCCCGAACTGAAGGTGTTCGCATACGAACCCCCAGAGGGCGAGTCACGGGATTATGCCATCACTGCCATTACTAATACGTGACTATCCTGTCTTTATCTGTGATGTTCTGTAACTTTCTGCGATCTGCGGAAGGCCTCCTCTACCGGCCCCAATCGGTCCGATCGTGCAGCCCTGTCGCGGAACGGGCGTCCTCAAACCCGGCGACGGCGTCCTGCACCATTTGTCCACCGATCGCGCTGGGGAGGCCGGACAGGGGCGTTAACGAGAAGAGCGTGGGTAAGAAATGCCCCACCGGCACCACGCAGGTGCTGGGAATACAGGCTTTTCAGTGGGACATTCTGCCCCATCGCCGTGGCAGGCGAGGACTCCTAGCGGAAACGCTCGGTACGGGCCGGCTGACGTTTTGTCAGATCCCGCAGGTCGACCAGGAGTTGGCGTTGTGGTGCATGCGGAGGGGGCAGACGCCAGGACGGACCGAGCACTCCGTGCTCATCGAGCACCGCCGTCGTGGCGCTGGCCAGCGGTGTGCGGGGCAGCCAGGAGGCGGCATTGAGGAAGACCTCCTCGGCACGCGCCGACTCGAACACGAAGAGCACCACCGGCGGCAATCCGCCGTGGTCGCTCGCGGCGTAGGGGCTCCTCAGGTAGCGCTCGTAGGACCGCAGCCTCGTGGGCAGCCGACGGGGCGTGGTCGCCCGCCGCTCGTACTCGAACAGGCACCACTCGAAGTCGCCCAGGTGCACAAGCTGGAACGAGACGTCGGGGAGCAGGAGCTGCCGTGCGCCCTCGGCGTCATAGCTGATCTGCGACGGTGCGTGGGGAGCAGGTCGAAGAACTCGTACTCCTCGGAGTCCGCCGCCACCTCGGCGCTGAGGCGGGCCGCGAACCCGACGATGCCGCGCTGGTGGTCGCGCTGCGAGGCGAGCGACCGCAGGGAGGTGCCGATGTAGACGTCCCCGTGTGTTCCACATTCGTCCACCAGCGTGCTGTTGCGTCCCTGGTGGTGGCGCCGAAGGTTCGCGCCGAACGGCACCGCCTCATGTGGCACGCTTCCGCCGCCGGCGCGCACCGCCGCCGCGCGACGGCATGTCCGGCCGCTCCCCGGCCGAGCTGCTGACGCCGCGGCCCTCGTGGGCGAGCACGCGGCGCGCGATGATGCGCGCGACGGCGCGCAGGCCCTCGATGCGTCGCCGCTCCTGCTCATCGTTCAGTGGTGGCTTCGTCTGCACGCTCGTGCGTCTCCGGCGAATGTCTCGTTGGCTGGTGTCTCGCTGCTACCAGCGTCGGAGACAGGGGAGGTGCCGACCATCCCTCCCAGGGGGACTTCGCACGTGAAGCCCCCCTGCAGGGGGCGACCATCCACGCCGGCGGCTGGGACCGGGGCTGGCATCGCAGAGTCAGGCCCTGGCGATGTCGTCCACCACCCGATGGCTACGTTGACTCGGGTTTCTGCTATCGCGGAGAGTTGAGGCATGAGCGCGCGGAAGAACGATCACGTCCCGGCGCGAGCAAGATTCGGCCCCGACGGGCCGCGCCATCCTGCTCCGAGCGGCCCCGCAGCCTCCAGGTCATCCCGCGCGGCGATCCACAGCGGCAGATCCACGCCGCTGCGAGCGACCTCCTCGCGGGCAAGGCGGAGGAAGTGGGCCGGGGCCACGGCTTCCTCGAACACCACCAGCACCGCAGGCGCGGCGCCATGGTCTGCGATGGGGCGTTCGGTGGCGTAGTAGCGCAGGTAGGGAGCGAGGCGGGAGGCCATGGTGGAGGGGTGGAGCGCGCGCCGCTCCCACTCCAGGAAGAACGGCCATTGCTCACCGCCGCGCCGCAGGACGCCGAAGGCGTCGGGGTGGACCGAGCGCAGCGACCCGCCATGGCGGAAATAGCGCGCCGCGCGGTGCGGCGGGTCCAGCTGCACGACCTCCCAGCCGCCCTGCGCCCGCGCCTGCGCGGCCAGGCGCGCCAGGAACCAGTGCACCCCGGCGGTGTGGTCGAGGTGGCGCGCGAGCTGGCGGCTGCGCGTCCCCGGGATGCTCCGCCAGCCGTCCTCCCCCGCGCTGTCGGCCATCCCCGCGCTCCAGCGCCTGCGCGCCAGCGTCACGGAGGCGCGATCCCGCCTCGCCAGGAGCGCCAGCGCGCGGTTGCTGAGCACGAGGCGCCGCCCGCCCAACGAAACCCCGATGACGAGCCCCGCTTCCTCCAGCCGCGACAGCACCCGCGAGAGACGGGAGGGGGAGACGCCGAGCAGCGCCGCAAGGTCGCCCGGTGCGATCCACGACCAGTCGGCAAGGAGGTCGAGCGTGCGCTTCTCCGCAGGCTTGAGCAGGGCGGGAAGCAAGTAATCCGCGGACGCGTTGCGGTTCAGGACGTCCGGCAGGGACGGCCGCGCCTCGGGCCGCTCGGCGGGCAGTGAGCCGCCCGGGCGCGCGGCGGCGAGCGCCGCGCGCAGGTTCAAGGGAGCCGGGGAGGACGCCGCCCGCCAGACCGCCTCCCGCTCGTCCGCCACGGTCGCGTCCGCCTCGAGGGCGAGGAAGGCGGGACCGGGCAGGCGGGCAAGCAGCGCGGCCGCGCGGCGCAGCCGCACTTCGTCCTGGACCAGCGCCAGCAGCGCGCGAGGCCTCATCTCGCCGTGGCGGGCGCCCTCCGCCAGCCGCCCGAGGCGCTCCGAGAACGCCGTCCACTCCGCCGTCGCGCCCAGCCGCAGCACCCCGACCGTGCGCCCGTCCGCGAGCTCGATGGCGGCGTCGAGCGGGTGTCCACGGTACCAGCGGAAGCGCTCGATCCCGCCCGCGCCGGAGAGCGCCGTGGCAAGCCGGTAGACGACCGCGACGGCGTCGAGACGCTCCAGCAGCACGCGCCGCCACCGCGCGGAGGCGGGATACGCACGCAGCAGCTCCCGCTCGTCCAGCCCCTCGTCCCGCATCAGCCGCCGCAGACCGTCCGCGGTGAGCAGCCAGCGCCGCGTCGAGGCGGTGAGCGTCCCCCCGTGGCGCACGGCCGCCGCCAGGCCCTCGCCCTCCAGGCGGCGCAGCGCCGCGTACGCCGCCCCCTCCGACATCCCCCCGCTGGCGGCCAGCTCCAGCCGGTCGAGCAGGGGCATGGCCGCCAGCAGCCGCAGCGCGCGCTTCGCGCCGGCCCCGGACACCGGCTCCCCGCCCGCTACGCGGCCGACGGGCCGCGCCGCCTGCGCGCGCGTGGCTTCTTCTTGCCGATGGGCGGGGCGGCGCCGTCCTGCCCCTGCCCGGACTCGCCGTCGAGCGCGTCCAGCCCCTCCCGGAACTCCGCCAGCAGCGCCTCGTCCTCGCTCTCCAGCTCCGCCGCCGGGGTGGTGTACGCGGCGGTCCCCGCGCGGATGCCTGCGGCGATTGCCGGGTCGCCCGCGTCGAGGGGCTTCACCTCCATCGAGAAGGGCGGCTGGCGCTCGCCCCCCACCGTCGCGCGCACGTAGCAGTGGTGCACCGGCAGGGAGGTGATGTCCTCCTCCGACAGCCGCTCCTTGCTCAGCTCCCAGACCAGCTCGCGCGCGTCCGCGGCCGCCACCTGGAAGACCGCCAGGCAACCGGCGTTGGCGAGCAGCGTGTCGCGCAGCGTGGGGGAGATCTCCGAGAGCCGCGGGAGGCTCTGCGTGGCCAGCACGAACGACCCCCCGAACTTCCCCAGCTCGCTCAGCATCGACTCGTAGTCCACGCCCGGCAGCGCCTGCATCTCGTCCACCACGACCAGCGCCCCGCGGCGCTCGGCCTGCGGCAGGCTCCCCTGCTCGCGGATGACGGCGTCCACGAGGTTGAGGATGGAGGCCCCCACGAGCGCCGACACGTCCTTGCCCGCCGCCGCCTGCGAGGTCGAGACGAAGAGCACGCCGCCCTCGCGGATGAGTTGGCGGAGGTCGACGGTCGAGCGGCGCTGGCCGAGGATGGCGCGCGCCCGCCTGGAGGAGGCGTAGTAGGCGAGGCGCGTCTGCACGGGGGCGAGCGCGTCGGCGCGGTACTGGCGGCTCCACGACCCGAACTCGCGCGTCCACCAGGCGAGCAGGTGGGGGTCGCGCACCTCGCGCAGCACCGTATTTCGGAACTTCCGCTCGGAGATCAGCCGCAGCCCGTCCAGGATGGTGTACTGGTCGTCCGCCTCCCGCCGCTGGTTGGCCTCGTGCAGGCTCTTCACGACGTGCTCGAGGATCGACTGCATGCGCGGGCCCCACTGCTCCCAGAGCCCCCGCGCCACGCGCACGACCGCGTCGGCGGTGCGGTCGCGGTCGGGGAAGATGCGCGTGTCGAGCAGGTTGATGCCGGGCGCGCGCTCCTCGTCGGCGAGGTCGATGAGCCGCACCCGCTCCGCCAGCTCCGGCGGCACCTGTTCCAGCAGGTCGGAGACGAGGTCGGCGTGGGGATCGATCACGACGATCGCGTCGCCATCGCGCCCCGCCGCCTTCTCCCGGAGCTTGTGGATGACGAGGCGGCCCATGAGCGTCGACTTGCCCATGCGCGTGCGCGCCACGTAGAGGTGGTTGCGGCGCACGAGGTCGTCGGAGAAGCGGATCTCGCGCCGCTTGCCCGCCGTCGTCTCCCCCACGAGCGCGCCAGCCCCGGCGCCGCCCGCCGCGGGCAGCAGCACCTTCGCCCCGGAGCGCTCCACGAGCGGCAGCTCGTCGCGCGCCCCCGGCGGGTGCCAGAGCCCGGCCAGCTCGCGCACGTCCAGCACCTCGCGCGAGCGCAGGAAGCCCCGCCTGGGCGGGGCGAGCATGCGGTCGGGGACGGCCTCGCGCACGCGCCCCGCCTGGAAGCGCGCGCCGGCGACGTTGTCGTAGTGGGCGTAGGCGGCGGCGACGCCGTCGAGCAGCTCGTGCGCGCGATCCTCGGAGCCGTGCGCGGAGAGGATCGCGACCAGTTCCAGCTCCGCCTCGAAGGCCGTCCTGGAGGCCTTCTCCTTCATCAGCTTCGGGTCGTGGACGGCGTGGCGGTTGCGGTTCCAGCGCGCCAGGAACCAGCCACCCACCCCCAGCGCGGCCGTGACGCCCAGTCCCAGCAGCACCGTCTTCCACCACTCGCCCGCCTGCCACCACTGCCAGCCGAGGAAGCCCAGGCCTCCCACGACCGCGAAGCCGACGAGCGGCATGAACTCCCTCGGGTTCGGGTACGTCTGCCCCCCGCCGGAGGAGGGCGGAGAGGCTGCGGGCTGCGGCTGCTGCAGCGCCTTCTGCAGGTGCGCCTTCGACCAGTTCGCGCCCAGCGGGAGCAGCCGCAGGCGCGCCACCAGGCGCTCGCCCCGCTCCAGCCCCGAGAGCGCCCCCACCACGGAGATGAGCGGGTCGGAGCCGGCGTCGAGGGTGTCGTCGTCCTCGAAGGTGCGCAGGGGCAGGAACTCCGGCCCCTCCACCCGCAGCCGCCGCGACCAGGCGCGCTCGCCCTCCTGCAGCCGCAGCGGATCCTCGTCGGCGGAGAGCTCGGCGATGCGCGCCTGCGGGTAGTGCGCCTCCAGCTGCTGGCGCGCGTGCGAGCGCTCGCCGCAGCGCGCGAGCACGGAGACGCCGCCGGCATCGCCGGCGATCTCAAGCGAGAAGGGCTCGGGCAGGGCGATCGAGCCGAGCAGGTTCTCGACGGCGAGCAGGTTGCGCTCGTCCGTGCGCGGGGGCGTGACGGCGAGCAGCTTCACGGCGGGAGGCTCACGGTGTCCGAAGAGCTTCGAGAGGGGGTTGCGTGGCATCGTGGTACTCCTTGTCTTGTGAAATCTAGTAGAACGGTAGTTCGGATTGGACACTCTGCCACACCTCCCCCGGCGCCGCAAATGCCCGCCCGAAGTCCGTCTTCCGCCTTTACCGGACCTGTCCGATGGGCTCAATGAAGGGCGGCGGCGGCCGTGCCGCCGGACCGAAAAGTGCAATCGCCGGGAGCGCGTTTCGATGCCGGTGGCCTGTAAGGAAGATCCAACGGCTGTAGAAAGTGCAATCGACCGTGAAACGCCCGCTGTCACAAGGACTTTCGGGCGTTGCCGTGAAGCAATCCACGCGGGGGAGCGTTGCGCCTCCGTGTCGGCCCGATTGCACGAATTGCATTGCACTTCTTGCACAATGGAGGGGTGCGAGGAGGCGACATGAAGCGCGGTGGACAGCCCCGGGGCCGTGGCAGCGGAGGTGGTGAGCGCATCTCCGACGGGGAGTTGCTGCGCTGGGCCGGGGACATCGCCAGAACGCGCGGGCGGGTGCAGGCGGCGCGGGACGTGGGCCTCAACTACCGCACCCTGGCGAAGGCCCTCGACGACCGGCGGCTCTCGCGGCTCGCACGGGAGGCGCTGCTGGAGGCGCACCGCGCGGAGTCCATCGCTAACGCCAGGGCGGAGGAGAAGGCAGGCAAGGAGCTGGGCCGGAGACTCGAGGCGACCGAGACGCAGCTCGCGGATGCGTTCGACACGCTCGGGCAGGAGCGGGAACGGGCCGATGCGCTGGAGCGCCGGCTGGAGCTGCTGGAGGAACGGCAGGCCGGTGAGCCGGACACGGAAGGGGCGGCGCCGCGACCGAAGGGGCAGGCCAGTGAGCCCAGCACGGAGATGCCTGCTGAAGAACCCGAGGTGGGGCGACGGGGCGCAGGGCTCATCGGGGGGCAGGAGCCGGAGGCCGAAGTTTCGGCTATCCCCGGGTCAACAGGCGACCACCGCACCAGGCGCCGGCGCGGAGTGGTCACGCTGCAGCCGCTCGACGGCGAGCAGGGCGCCCTCGGCGACGCCGCCGCGCTCGTGGACGAGTGGCGGTACCTGCGGAGCGAGGACGCTCAGCGAGGGAGCGCCGTAAACCGGGCGCGCGCAGAGGAGCGCCGCTGGGAACTCGAACTCGAGCTCATCGGCAAGCACGGGCTCGCGTTGCCGCCGGAGACCGAACCCCTCCATCCCTCCCGCCGCGACGACCACCTCCGCTGGCGCCGGGCCGCGCTCAGGCGCGCGCGCGGCCAGCGCGTCCGCGCCGAGCGACTCAGGCTCGTGCGCCGCGTCCTCACCCTCGGCATCTGGTGGCGGTAGGACGAAGCGACCACGGGCGACGCCAAGCCCATGGGGCGGATTCAAGCCAGATGCCCTGCGGGACCGCTGGCCGTCGCCCGCTCCTGTCCCTAGGACGCCGGCGATCCCCGGCGAGGCGGAGCGCTCATGCCTCCGCACCTGGCCCATCCACCTCGTACTCGCCGCGGGACCGGCCGCGCTGCTCGACGATGAACCGGACCGCATCTTGGACGCGCTCGGAGTACCTGGCCTTGAGATGCGCCGGGGCCTCCGGGGTCCAAGCGAGATTCTTCGCCTGGGCGATGACCGCCTCGACCTCGGTGACGTCGCCGCCGGTGAGTTCGACGATCGTGGCGGCGACTACTTCCGTCTCGGCCGTAACCCCCGCCCCGATGCCGGAGACACGATGGATGTGGTCGCACGTTCGTCGGCCCGTCGCAACGTCCAGGGGCATGACCTCGCCGAGCGGGCAATTGCCTTCCGGGTGGTCGCACTCGTCGCCATGGTCGCAGGGGCCGTACCAGTGGTCCCAGAAGTCGCAGGAGATGGCCCATGCGCGCTCGCCGAGCTTGCCGCGCGTCTCCATGGCGAGATCAGGCGGCTGGTAGAAGGAGCGGACCATGTCGAGCGCCATCGCCTTGAGGTCGCGCTCGTACTGCAGGGCACGCTCACCGGTGAGGGTAAGCTCGATGATCTCCTCGCCGCTCATGCCGTCGCCTCCTGGTCGCCAGCGATGCGGATACGCAACTACCGTCCGGTCCGCTCGACCAGATTGCCATTAGAACGTGCGTTCGGCAACTGCGAGGGTGAAGGGAGAAGCCAAGCCAACCGTGGCTGGAGTTGCCGTGTACGCGCAGCACCGCTGCCGTCGAGTCTCGCTGGTACCCTGCCGCGGCTGGCCGTTCCCCGCACCGAGCCATCAGCGGCAAGGTTGCCGTCACCCGCGAGGCGAGTGAGGCGGTGACTCGTGCACTTGCCGACGAGGCGCACCCTGCGTCCCAATGAACCAACGGAGATCAGCGGGCATCAGCACGCCAGGCGCCTTCCGACTGCACCAAGGAACGCCCACCCCAGTCGCCGTTAAGTCCGCCGCTTCGTCACCGTCCCGTACTTGGCCGCTTCGACCGGGACGTGCTCCAGAAGGGACGGCTGCGGCTTGTCCCCGTCAATCAGCATGGCCAGAGGTCGGGAGTCTGCGGTCTCGGTGGTCAGTGTAGCCACCGGCTGCCGAGTCTGGAGTTGGCGATTGCCTTTCCAGGGGGATGATCCAGCACGCTGGATGGGCACATGCCGGAGCGAAGCGGTGGAACCGGAACTGGTCGAAGCCATCGGCGACTACCTGCTCGCGCACGTCGCGCGCGACGGCCACGCGCGCACGGCCGATGCGTTCAGCGTCTCGCGCCACACGCTGTGGCTCTTCCTCGAACGCGGCCAGCCCGGTCGCGCCCTGCCCCGGGCGGTGATGCGCAAGGCCGGCGCCGGCTGAGCGCTCCCGCGCGCCACGCCTGACGCCAGCCCTTCACGAGACGCTGCTGCTCGTCTGCGAGACGCCCTTCGCAAGCTTCGAGGACCTCACGCGCCTCAAGCGCGTGCCCGACACGACCCTGCAGGAGCACCTGGGGACGCTGCGCGGGATGGGCCTCGTGGCGTCGCACCCGCATCGCCTCGCGATGTTGAGCGACCGTCCCCTGCAGCGCCACGTCCCCACCGCAGCCGCGGTCTCCGCCCTCGGGTACGACGAACAGGCGCGCAGGGAGCTGCTGTGCCGACACCCCGTCTCCCGCGAGTGGCTCCGCCTGCTCGCCGAGCGCCTCGACGGCGTCGCGCTCATCTGCGCAGCAGGATTCGTACCGGGATCGGGCGTTTAGGCAAGACAGACGGACCTAACTCAAGAGAAAAGAGAGCCTCGCGTCGGTCCGCGTCGGTCCGCGTCTGCCCAGGGTTTGTGCGACCTTGGTCGGATTGTGGACGCTAGACCAGCTGCAGTGTCTGCTACTCCGCGGGAGGGAGAACCTCCGCTGCGACGGCCCTCGCGAGAGCGCTCTGATCAGTGACCAAGAGCTGGCGAATACGCTCGTATGCGTCCGGGGCAGTGGCGCGGATCTGTCGTAACGCGTAGACCACCCGGATCCGCACCTGCGGATGTGGGTCGTCAGCCAGCAGTTTGAGCGTCTCCACATCGGGATTCGCGTGCCTGGCGGCCAACTCGGGTGCGGTCTGCCGGACCCACGGGTTCTCATGCTGAGCTAATTCCCCACTCCCGGCACCACTACCGGAGATGTCTCGGAGCGTCAGGACCGCGGCTCCCCCTTGCTGCAATGGACCATCGCCTGATCTCACCCAGCTCCACGTTGTCTCAAGCACCGCCTCGCGCTCCGGGGTCTCCACAGCAGTGCGAGCCGAGAGCCACAGCGCAGCCACTCGAAGGTCCGTGATGCTCCCGAACGCGAGCCGGACCCGGCTGAGCAGGTTCATGGTAGCGGCGTGGTCCTGGTCCCGCTCCGAAACCTCTGTTCCGGTTGCGGTCAGCGGCCACACACTTGCGAAAATCACACTCTTCTTGTCGTCTGGAAGCAGTTCGACGACCGCCGCTGCTGACTCAAGCGCCGCCGACCGGTTCACGATCGCTTCGTTGGGATTCGTGCCGATCGCCAACAGCTTCGCGACGTACTCCTGGGCGACCGAGTCACCTTGCTCCCGAAGGAAGCTGAGCGGGATGTCGTATCTCACGTACAGTGCCAGACTCTTACGGGCGCCCAGGGGATGGTCATCGACGAAACGGAGCCGTTTCGAAAAGAGCGCGCGCGTAGCCGCATTCAGGTGCCCAAGGTCCGAGAGGGGACCGGCTAGATCGATGTCCCGGTCTTCGGCGACGCCCTCGAAGGTCTCCACGAGTTCATCGATGTCTTCGCCACACTCACGAAGCGCTCGGCCCCAGTCACCCGTGTGTGCCCCTACCGCCATCTGCCCGAGGATCGCGGCCGCTCGCGTCCTCAAGGTAGGCCGGAACCGATACACGCGCGCGGCCACCATCCCAACGCCTGGATCAGTAAGCCGGTAGCTGCCGGGCTCACGGGGAGCGGCTCGCTCAAGTACGGTCATAAGTCGTTCGAGTTCGCTCTCGGTCGCTTCAAGTACGACTGCCTGTAGCGCCTGGAACAGTGCCGGCGCGACTCTCATGTCCTCTGAGGCTTGCTCAAGCTCATCGATGAACTCATGAGCGAGCTGGCGTGCCACCGAACGGGGCGCACCATCACCGACTCTCTCGAGTGCCGAGAGTGCGGCGGACCGCACCCAGGGTGCTGGACTCCGCACAAGGTCGGCGAGGAACTCTGGCCAGGTCCCTACCTTCGCTAGGTCCTTTATCTGGTCGACCGCGCCCCCCAGCGTTGCGTGCTCAAGCGCCGCGAGCGCTTCTTCAGATTCCCCGTAAACGCGCGCCAGGGTTCCATGCGACTCCAGCTCGTCCAGCAGGCATCCACTGCGGACCGACTCCAGCAAGCGGTGGCGGGACCAGAGGTGGGCGTTGGGCATCTCGCGGTTCGCGAGGCTCCTATAGGCCTGCTCTCGGGTTCGGGGGTTCACCCTCACATACGATTGCGAACCCTGGATCGAGAGCGCCAACTCGTTGGTCTCGGCGAGTTCGTCATAGCGCTCAGCCGCGTACAGCGGCATCAGCGAACACAACGCATTCTCGACATCGAGGGCAAGGCCGGCTTGCGCCGCAAGATTCACCGCCAGGCGGTAGAGCTGCTCTGCTCGCTCGAGTTCTCCATTCCATGAGTACCAGCGAGCAGACCGAAGGCACACGTACGCCCCTTCCTGAGCGGGTAATCCGAAGGACTCGGCTAGGCTCAGCAAGGTCGAGCGAATCTCGGAGACGCCGGCGTCGGCCAATGCGAGTTGGACTCTCAGCGTGATCGCTCTTTCGCCGCGCTCGCCTGCACTCCGCAGGCTCACCTGCCGGTCCAGAGCGACCTGGAAGGCGCGATCTGCCACGGCGGCCTCTGAAAGGAGCACTGCCACAAACGGTGCGTACGGATCCTCGGGCTCAAGACTATCGAAGGACTGTGCCAGTTCATCGAGTGCCTCGGGGTCCTCATGCCACCGCTCAAAGGAACTCACGGCGGCGCCGTGCGCCTGTCGGACTTCGTCTACTTTTTCGTGCAGATCGCGAAGGTCGGCTGCAACTCCCGGTGACAGCCTCGGTGCCGCCCGCTCAAACAGTTCCCGGATGGTCTGGCCCATCAGCACATCGTGGCTCTGAGCCCAGTCGCCCGAGTCCTTCAAGGCTGAGGCCCGGCGTCGCTCATAGCGATCTGAGTACCCTGGAACGTGGTCGCGAAGCTCGTCGGCGATCTCTTTGTATACCTCTGCGGCCTCCGCCGGTGAGTTTTCTGCGAGGCGTTCGGCCTCTTGGGCCCTCGGAATGAGGTCGAGCGCGGCAATCGGTCCGAGTTGGAGCGTCGCTGGATCGAGGCGCGCGCCGCGAGACGCGGACGTGTCGAAGTAGGTCTCCGCCCAGTAAGGCCCGAAGAACTTTCGAACTAACGATTCGCTGTGGTGGAGCGAGTACGTTAGCTCCGTCGAGTCCCACAGCGCTATCGGGAACTCGTACTCCTCATTCAGGTCCATTAGCTTCTCTTGAAGGGAGCTATCGTTCCCTTCTAGGGACATGCAAACGATGAATCCCGCAGTGCGCGCCGCGACGGAGCCCTCGGCATAAACCCGGACAGCGTCTTCCAGATCGTCTGCCGTGAATTCGGCCCTTCGCCTTACTTGGAAGGCGATGCGCTGGCCGTCGGGAGCGACGCCAGTGAAGTCGATCCCGTGCTGCTTTTGACCGGGCTTACCGTACCTGTGAACGTTGGTGAATCCCTGAGTTCGGGCGGCATCCTGACAGAGGCGCTCGAACTTCTTCCACTCGAGCTGGCCAAACGGGAATTCGGTCTCGGCGGCCACCAGCGGCGGGGACACGGCTGGCCCCCGCTCGTCTACCCGAGGCAAAGGAACCTGAGCAGCGTCGTCTCCCGGTGTGTCGACCATGACTATGATCCTGCGGCACGAGCGCGGTAAGCCTCAACCTCTTCGGCAATCGAGGCGAGAAACCCAGTTGGTACAGGGGAAAACGGCCCCTACCGGACGTATTCAGTAAGCAATTCGGTTCCGGGGCTCCTTCCACGGCAATTCGGCAAAATGCCCAGGGGGAATTGACATTTGGCAATCAGAGAAGTGGGGCCTGTCTCGGGAGCACCGCTGGATGAGGAGGGGCGGGCACGGGATGGAGAGAGGTGCGACCATGCCGGACCGCGTGCAGCAACTGGGCGAGGTAATTCGCCGGGAGAGTCTGGCGGTCCTGACCGTCACCTCCGGCGCCAGTGAGGGCGCAGGGTTCGAGTTCCGCACGCTTGCACCCTCTTTCCACACGGGGATCGCCATGTTCTCGTGATCTGCATGTTTGCTGCCGAAAGGGCTTCTTTGGACGCGCCCGACGTGTACAGGGATTCAGAGGTTTGCTGCAAAGTTGCATGTCGGTCCTGACCCCACGAAACAAGGCGTTTTCGGGGACTCCACCCGGAGGCAGCCAACTCCTTTGCGGACGTGCGGGTTCCACGCATAAGGCGCAACTTTGTACCTCTGAAGCGCAAGTTTGCAGGGCCCTGAAACCCCGGTGACGGTGGTCATGGAAGGGCGGAACGGCCTCCGCAAGACGGACGTCCACTCAACGCCGAGCAAGGGGAGGCGAGCGTCAACCCTCAGGCGGTAGCCCAGCCTTGGGCGTGTCGATCCATGGCCGTCTGCGCTTGTGGCAAAGTGAGCTGCCAAACTTCCATTCTGCAACGCAGCTCTCCCTACAAAGTCCGTCGAACCACTGTGCATAGCCTTAAGAACGCATGTGCTATCTGGGGTAGGATACAGAGACCGCATGGCCAGATCCCACTCCCTTGCAGCCGACTTGGCAGTGCCGAAGGACCTAACGAGCCGGTTGGCTATCGTGCTCCCTAGTGGCTTAGGTGCTCTCCAGAATTGGTTCGAGCGTGGAACCGGAGCGAGGAAGAAGGCGAACGGCATCGGCAACTCATCAAGCAATCAAACCCTCTGGCGCGACCTGTCGCCGAGCGTGAGACGACAGCAGCTCACTCAACGGGAAGCAGAAACCCTCGCATGAGCAAGCCCGTTCGAGACCACCTCTTCATTAGCTACGCGACGGAGAATGGCCTCTTTGCAGAATGGCTCTCCTTGAGGCTCACTGCGGAGGGATATGCCGTGTGGTGCGATCGGTTCAAGCTCCTCGGGGGTGAGTCGTACCCGACGGACATCGACAAGGCCATCAGTGAGCAGACGTTTCGGTTTCTTGCACTGGTTTCGAAGGACTCAATTCTGAAGGCCAACCCGCTCAAAGAACGCACCTTGGCTTTGAACTTGGCCAGGGAGCGGAGTGAGGACTTCGTCGTGCCTCTGAACGTCGATGGTGTACGACCAACCGAACTCGGGTGGATGCTCTCTGACCTCACTTACATCCCGTTCGACCAGAGTTGGGCGTCAGGACTGGCGCAACTCCTAAAGAAGCTCGAGTCCATTGATGCCCCTCGCCCCGTTTTGAACGGTGGACAGGTCGTTTCTGACTGGTTGCGATCGCGGGACTCCCTGACGCACCACCCCGAGAGAGTTTGGACAAACCTCCTTGCTATCGAGGACCTACCCTCATCGTTGCTGAGAGTCGAGCTAGAGCGTGCACCAGAGCCTGAGCTCCTTGAGCGCTGGCCGCTCTGCCGCGAGAGCGACCAGACCTACTGGGCCTTCGAGGTTCCTGACTTCGTTGAACCGTCTCTTGTGAGGGGGATCGAAATGGTCCGGTGGGATGAGCGCTACCGTTCGAGCGGCCTAAACCTACGCCATGTCACCACCAGGCTTCTTCGGAACTACCTAGAGTTACGGGCGTTAGGCCTCGGAATGCAACGCGACGCCAGAAGTGGGCAACTGTTCTTCCCTCCCGGAATGCTCCCAGGAGACCGCCTGGCCTTTGCCTCCTACGACGGCCGCAAGACTTGGGTGCAGGCAGTAGGCACCCGAACGTTCAGGCTGGGCATGTCCCGTGAGAAGTCTCGGTACCACCTGTCACCTATTTTCAGGCCAAACCTGCGGAAGTACGGTTTGCCCGTCGTACAGGTGCAAATGCGTGTCCTACTTACCGATCTCGAAGGGAGGGGGCTTGATGCAAAGAAAGCGGCACGTCGCCGTAAGGCCATTGGGAGGCACTGGTGGAATCGTGAATGGCTGATGCGCGTTCTCGCGACAGCGCACTGGCTAGCGGGAGGCGCTAGCTCCGTAGACCTCGGTCTGACGCCCACGACACGCATCATCCTCGCGGGCCGGCCCCTAAGCCTTGAAGCGCCAGTAGGCATTGACGAGACCGTCTTCGCTGAGCCTGTGACAGCAGGTACCTTAGCCGACGACGAGATCGACGAAACAATTGATGCCGAGGAGAGCGGGGGCAATGCATAGGGAGATAACGGTCTTCCCAGAGCCATCACTGGAGTTTAGGTACTCCCAGGAGACTGTAGATCCCCACGATGGCCTCGCCATGTTTGGACCTTACGACGCAGATATGGCATCTCACCCCCGCAACATCTCCTACGGCGTTGTAGGCACCCCTCAAGGCAGGCAGATGCTCCTTGATTGGTCTCGCCTAATACAAGCACCCATCTTTACACCCCCGGGCTTGGACCCAAGGCTGTGGCCGACCTTCCCTGGCTTTGAGGCCACTTTTGCCTGCAAATGGCCAATAGAGCCAAGTCTGTACTCTGAAGTCGATGAAGCGGGACTCGTTGAAGACTCACGTAACAAAGACCCAAACAAACGAGCGGCCAATGTAGTCGACCGGTACCTAGTAGGCATTGAGCGGATGCGCCAACGCGATGAGCGGGTCGATGTTGTCGTTTGTGTTGTTCCCGACATCGTTTACGTCAATTGCCGTCCCGAGTCGCACGTGAGGGATGGGCTTGGACCCCCTCTGTCCAGACGAGCCCGGCGCGAACGCAAGCAAGGTCAGACTGACCTGTTCGACCCTTTCGACCCGGAGATCTACCAGTATTCCGTTGACTTCAGGAGACAACTGAAGGCACGGTCCATGCGCTACGGCATACCGATCCAGATCGTCCGTGAGTCGACTCTGCGATTGGAGCCGGCGGCCCCGGGGGCGCGGCGGCTTACGCCACTGAGTGACCGGGCCTGGAACCTCAGCGTTGCGCTCTACTACAAAGCTGGGGGAAAGCCATGGCGGCTAACTGGGGCACGCGACGGCGTCTGCTATGTGGGCCTCGCCTACAGGCGGTCGGACCCTACGACGTCTAACCAAACGGCCTGCTGCGCTGCTCAGATGTTCCTCGACAGTGGGGATGGCATCGTGTTTATGGGCAAGTACGGCCCATGGTACTCCCCAAAGTGGAGCGAATTTCACCTCGACCACGACGCCGCGCAACATCTCTTGGACGAGGGCCTACGCACCTACCAGGAACTCGATGGCCAGCCCCTGCGGGAGATCTTCTTGCACTGTCGATCGGGCCTCAACGCCGATGAGTTTGCAGGATTTCAACATGCCTGCCCACCAAACGTGCGCCTAATCGGCGTGCGGGTAAGGCAGGAACGGTTTGACGTGCGCCTCTTTCGCGAGGGAACCCGCCCAGTCTTGCGTGGGACCTTCTGGCAGCTGAGCGAACGTGCTGGCTACCTCTGGGCATCGGGCTTCAAACCACACCTCGGCACTTACGACGGTTGGGAAACACCGGTCCCTCTTCGCATTGACCTTCAGCACGGCGAATCCGACATCAGACAAGTCGCAACCGACATTCTTGGCCTCACGAAGCTGAATTACAACGCCTGCAAGCTCGGAGATGGCGAACCGGTGACAGTAGGCTTTTCGGACGCCGTCGGAGAGATTCTCGTCTCCAACCCGACGATCACTGAGCGAAACCCGAAGTTCCGGTTCTACATCTAGTCGACCGGGACTGCACAATCGATACCTTCCACCTAGTGCCCCCTGCCTGCCATCGTGTTTGGGCGACCACGACCGACACCCCCTCCCCCTCTCGATCCAAAGACTCCTTTGGGCAAAGTAGGCCCGGCGTGCCAGTGCGACAACATGGAGCTGTGGGGCCTCGACTAGTGGTCAGTCGCCGCCGGCCGCCTCGACTGCCTGGAATATCTCGCGGGCGAGGACGGCGAAGGCGATCTCCTGGAACTCGGCGTCGCTGAGGTAGCGGCTGACGAGGGCGTCGTTCTCGCCCGTGCGCTCGACCATCAGCTGCTTGACGCGCTCGCGGATACCGAGGCTGAACTTGTCCAAGGGGTTGGCGACGGCTATCTGGCGAACGTCTTCGTCGCGGAGGGCGCGCTCCTTGATTTGCTCAAAGAACAGGCGGTCCTCGTCCGTGAAGTCAGTGCTGAATCGCTCGTTCAGGCGCTCGATGATCTCCGAGAGGGGCGCCTTCTCCTCCTCCGGGTTGCCGGTGCCCACGGCGGTCGGGCTCACCACGTAGGCCTCCGCCTCCTCCTGGAAGATGGTGCCGGACGAAACGCGCTCTAGGCGGTAGTACTCAAGACTCACGTCGTCGCCAAGCTCGATGGGCCCTTCCCGATCAGGCTGGAGGGAGGGGAGGAGAAGGCGTCCGAACGAGGCGAGACGCTCCAGCTCGCTGTCGCCGTACGGGATGATCTGGCTGAGGAACGAGTAGAGGTTCACGAACGCGCTGAGCCGGTCGCGGAACGCGGTCTGGTCGTCCTCGTCGAGACCCTGGAAGCGGTCGCGGGCAGGTTGCAGGCACTCCTCGAGGCGCGCGTGGTCGCCCGGCTGCTGTCGGGCGGGCGGCAGGTAGAAGACCTTCGCGAACGCCTCCACCTCGCTCGCGTGGTAGACCTGCATGCCGTCGAGCTCGTGCTTCAGCTGCTCGAGTTGGTACGGGTCGGAGGCCTCCAGCAACAGCGTGCGGTCGTAGTAGGGAGCGAAGGCGGCGTTGATGTCCTCAGGGTCGTTCACGAAGTCGAGGACGAAGGGCGCCTCCTTGCCGGGCTCGACCCGGTTGAGGCGTGACAGCGTCTGCACCGCCTGCACGCCGTCGAGGCGCTTGTCGACGTACATGGCCTGCAGCAGCGGCTGGTCGAATCCGGTCTGGTACTTCTCCGCCACGAGCAGGATCTGGTAGTCGGGCGACGCGAAGCGGGCCGGGAGACGGGTCTCGCTTATCGGCTTCCCCGTCACGATGTCGGTGTTCATGCCGGGCTCGGTGAACTCCAGGCCGGTTTCCGGGTCGGTGACGGTCCCGCTGAAGGCGACCAGCGGCCGGATGTCCCCGTACGCGTGCTCGGCGATGTAGCGCTCGAAGGCCTGCATGTACCGGACAGCGTGGAGCCGTGACCCCGTGACCACCATCGCCTTCGCCCTGCCGCCGATGCGGTGGCGGACGTGTTCGCGGAAGTGCTCGACGATGACCTCCGTCTTCTGCTCGATGTTGTGGGGGTGGAGGGTCATGAACTTGGCCAGGGCGACGGCCGTCCGGCGCTTGGGGACGTCCGGGTCGTCCGCAGCCTGCTTCGCGATGCGGTAGTAGGTGTTGTAGTCGGTGTAGTTCTGGAGCACGTCGAGGATGAAGCCCTCCTCGATCGCCTGGCGCATGCTGTAGACGTGGAAGGGCTCGGCCTCACCACTCGGGCCGGGGCGTCCGAACAGCTCGATCGTCTTGCCCTTGGGCGTGGCCGTGAACGCGAAGAACGAGAGGTTCGGCTGCGGACCACGCGACTCGACCATCGCGGTGAGCCCGTCCTGCCAGTCCTCCGGTTCTTCGTCCGTCTGGCTGCGCGACCCGAGGATGGCCTTCATCTCGCGCGCGGTTTCGCCCGTCTGGCTGGAGTGCGCCTCATCGACGATGACGGCATAGCGGCGTCTAGCGATCTCGCGGCGCCACTCGGCCGCCTGCGACAGCTCGTCCTCCGTGGGGTTCTCGGACGGGCCGGCTCCGGCGATGGTGAGGAGCCCCTTCAGCACGAACGGGAATTTCTGCAGCGTCGTGATGACGATCTTCGTGCCGTCCACGAGTGCCTTTGCGAGCTGCTGCGAGTCCTCGTCGATCGCCTTGACGACGCCCTGGGCGTGCTCGATCTGGTAGATGGCGTCCTGGAGCTGCTGGTCGAGGACGCGGCGGTCGGTGATGACGATGACGCAGTCGTAGACCTTCTCGTCGGCGGCGCTGTGGAGGCTCGCGAGCCGATGGGAGAGCCAGGAAATGCTGTTCGTCTTGCCGCTGCCAGCGGAGTGCTGGATGAGGTAGTTGCGTCCCGGGCCGTCCGCCGCAGCGGTGGTGACGAGGCTGCTGACGGCGTCGAGCTGGTGGTAGCGGGGAAAGATGACCGACTCGCGCCTCTCGGTGCGTGCGCCCTTGGCGTCGTCGACCTTCTCCTCGCGGGTCTCGAGGAACACGTAGGAGCCGAGGATGTCGAGGAAGCGCTCGCGTTCGAGTACCTCTTGCCAGAAGTAGCCGGTGCGATAGCCCGAGGGATGCTGCGGGTTGCCCTTTCCGCACTGTACGGCACCGGGGTTGCTGCCGCGGTTGAAGGGCAGGAAACGTGTGGCCTCGCCGGCGAGCCTCGTGGTCATGTGGACTTCTTCAGGGTCGGCGGCGAAGTGGACGAGGGCGCGCTTCTGGAAGCGGAAGAGCGGGGCGGCGGGATTGCGGTCCTGCTGGTATTGGCGGACGGCGTGGCGCCATGTCTGGCCGGTCATCGGGTTCTTCAGTTCGCAGGTGGCGACGGGCACGCCGTTGAGCGCGAAGAGCAGGTCGAGCTCGTCGCCCGCTCCCGGGTGGCACCGTGCCTGGCGCGTGACCGTCAGATCGTTGCGCTCGAAGCGAGCGAGGGCGTCGGGGTTGAGGCCGGACGCCGGCTTGAAGTACGCGAGCCGGAACGTCTTGCCCGAGAAGCGGAAGCCGTGGCGAAGGACGTGCAGCGACCCCTTGAGGTCGAGCTCCTTGACCAGCGTCTGGGTGATAGCGGAGTCGAGGTTCGCGCCGTGGAGGGCGACCATGTCGGCCCAGAGTTCCGGTTGCGTGTCGCGGACGAACGCGAGGGCCTCGGCGGGGAAGATGGCGGTGTCGACGTCCCACTCCGCACGGTCGCCCTGGCGCCACCCACCACCGAGCAGCATCGACTCAACGGTGGACTCGAATGCCGCCTCGTTCGTCTGGCTCGTCATGGCTGGTGGGTGGCCGCCAGGCGCCTGCCCGCGCGAACGCCACGTCTACTCCCTATCGGTCGTGTTATGCCCCAGACGGGCTCCAGGCTCTACCTGCAGAGGGGCCAGCATAGCGCTTCCGACTTCCTTGGCCCCACCAGCCGAGTGCCATCGACCGTTGGCGCACGGCGTTTTCGGTGCCAAACTGACACAGAGCGGGAGTAGGGTACTGCCATGAGGTTCTTCTTCGACGAGCGCAAGGCGGCGCAGGCCGCGTCGGTGCTGCTCGACCGGCACGACGGCCGGATGCCCTACATCAAGCTGATCAAGCTGCTCTACCTCGCAGACCGCGAGGCCCTGATCGAGACCGGCGTACCGATCACCGGCGACCGCTTCGTCTCAATGAAACTCGGGCCCGTGCTCAGCCGCGTGTTCGACCTCATCAAGGAGCCGAGCCCCGCCGAGGACTCCGTCTGGCACAGCTATGTGGCCCGCGAGTACTTCGACGCCGTGCTCGTCGGCCCCGCAGAGACAGACCACCTCTCGGAGTACGACGAGGAAGTCCTCGGCGAGATCTTCGACTCCTGTGGCAGTGAGAAGTGGCCATTCGTGGTTGCCCGCACCCACGCCCTGCCTGAGTGGACCGATCCGGGCAGGAGCTCCACTCCGATCGAACCCGAAGACATCCTTCGCTACGCCGGCTTCAGCGACGAAGAGGTGGAGTCGGTCGCCGCGCAGGCCGCGACAACCTACAAGCTACGCACCCACCTGGCGCGCGTGGGGTGAACCCCGGAGACACCCTTATTGGCCTCGACGAGCAGGGCCACCTCTGGATGGTCCTGACCTCCGAGGGCGCGAACGGCCAGGTTGTTGTCGTAAACCTGACGACCCACGACCCCGAGAAGTACTGGTGCAGTGAGCGGTGCGTGCTGGTTCGCCCGGGAGAGCATCCGTATCCAGATCACGACTCGTGCGTCTTCTACCGGGACGCATTCCTGACCAGCGCCAGCGTGCTCCGAAGGGGCGTGGACAATCGCACCTACAGGATGAACGAGCCGCTCAGCGCCGAACTCCTGGCACGGGTACGGCAAGGGGCTCTCGACTCGCCACTGGCGCTGGCAGACGTACAGGCCGCTATTCGGCAGGACCGGCAGCGACGTTAGCTGCGTCCCGCACATCGACCTTGCCGGTAACGGCCGCGGTGATGAGCGCGGTTCGGTACTCCTGAAGGCGTTCGGTGGCGGTCTCAACTTCACCGAGCAAGCCGTCGATCTTCGCCACCTCCTGATCGAGGAAGGCAGCGATCACCTCTTGCTCCTCATGGGGAGGCTGGGGGAACCGATACCGTCTGAGCATCTCCCCCGTCAGGTGGAGGATGGTGTTGGGGTTACCGCCAGCCTCGAAGATGCCTCGGGCTGCGGCGAAACGGAGCATGTAGAACATGAACCTAGTGCTCTCCCGGCCTATGGGACGTAGGCGATGAAGGGCCTTCTGATAGGCGAACGGCTCGTCACACTCAGGCACGATGGCAGCGCGGCCTACTTCCCCTCCTTCGCACACGAGAAGATCGCCGGGTAGCACGGTGTAGCGATCGAACTCCGCCGGAGTGACATCTATCTCAGGCAGGTCTTCAAAGTTGATCTGGTCCCACTGAACGTCGACGTTTCGTAGGTACGGGACAAGGTGGTCTCCACGTGTGCGATCCTCCTTCAGCATCTTCCCAAGGTCGACCGAATAGCGCGTGTAGAGCGGTGCCACCTCCCAGTGTTCCGGCACGTCGCCGAGCCACTCGACGCCGGAGGGCTTGAGGCGGGGCGAGGGGTCGAGGCCGGCGGCGCGGGCGGCGTCGGGCGGGAGGCCGCGCGTCACGGTGCGGGTGATGAGCGCCGTCCGGTACTCCTGCAGCCGCTCGATGAGCTGCCGCTTCTTCGCGACGAGCGCGTCGATGCGATCCGTTTCCCGGTCGAGGAACGCAGCGATCGCACGCTGCTCGTCGAGGGGAGGGAGGGGAAGGGCAGCGTCGCCAACTGCCGAGTTGGGCAGCCCGTACCGAGTGACTCCCGATGCCGAAGTCTGAAGCTGCTGGTTCACAGCGTCCGACTGCATCAGCCGGAAGAGGAAGCTGGAGTCCAGGTCCTCGCCGGCCGTGATGATTCCTAGGTGGTACCCGCACACGAAGTCGGAGGCAGTCTCTTCGACAAGGGCGGGCACCCCAATGTCACGCCAATCTTCAGAGTCCTTGGTGACCAGGACATCTCCCACCCGCAGCCCGAAGCGCGCAATCTCTCGCGGCGAGGCTGTGGCCTCCATGAAGTCACCGGAGTCAGCCCGGATCCGGTCCTGGTAGTACACGTCCGTGTAGTTGCACAGCCTGACAGGGATCTCACCCTCTTCAGCCTTCTTGTCCACGCTGCTCGTCCGATACGAGGCCACGTGCTCGAGCCGCTTCACCTCCCAGTGCTCGGGCACATCGCCGAGCCACTCGACACCGGACGGGCGGTAGGCGGGGTAAGGGTGCACCTCTAGCGCCTCACGGAGCCGTGGTAGAGGTCGATCGTGCGGGCTAGCTGTCCGAGGACCCTGTGGGGATTCCTGCTGCTGAACGATCCAATCTGGTTTCTGAGCTGCTCCAACTTCGCCCTTCCCCCGGGCGCGTTGAGATTGACTTGGCTACGGTGATGTGGTGCTAGGCTCTCGGGGCGAGACACACTGCGGCCCTCAAGGAGCAAGTTGACCTGACCCTGCGCGTCGGCTCCCACATCCGCAGCGTAGAGCGCCGCCTCCACGCGCTCGATGTCAGGACCTTCCAGGTAGCCCTCAGCAGAGGCACTGGCATCGCCAGACTGGCGGCGCCTGTTGATGTAGTTGATGACATCGGCTCCTCGGGCAGCCCCTGTTACGAAGTCGCGGTAGAGGGCTTGGTTCGTAATCTTGAGCGCCACAAGTGTGGCGAACAGTTCCAGGGCTGGGGCCAGTTCTACTTCCGAGTCGCGCGCGGCAAGCGCCAGCAGCCGCATGCAGTAGTCCATGTCGCGGAGGGACAGTCCCATCGCACCGATAGTGAACGAGACCACGTGAGCTACGTCTGGAGGGTTCCGTAGGTCGCGATCGCGCTGATTTGCCAGGAAGGTGCCGAGTTCATACCGCGCGAACAGATACTCGCAAAACTCCGGAGGGTCCGGTTCCGGCAACGTGAACTCCAGGTCGAAGAAGCGCCGCAGGTAGGTTCCCGCATCGATCTCGCCGTACACCGACTCAAGCGACTTCACGAGTTCTTCGCGGTTGATCCCGAAGACAAACACAATGTTGGGCACGTCGAAGATGTGCTTGACGCGCTCCAGAAGCTCGATCGCGAAGGTGGGGCGGCACCGGTCGAGCTCGTCGATGATGAACACAAGGGGCTGCTCTGTCTCCTCGTGGACGGAAGCAGCGAGGCTGATCAGCTCCTCCTTCAGCTTCTCCTTGGTTTCTTGCTGAGCGCGGTAGTCGTCGAGCATGCCCTGGGTAGTCAGATCTTCCAAATGGACCGCGGTTCCGGTCAGGTGCTTCGTGAGGATTCCAAGAGCGGCGTCAGCAACGGCGAACGCGGCCTTCTTGAGCGCACCGTCGTCGAAGTACTCCGAGAGCTGCCCGATGATCGCGAGCAGCGGGTCATCGGAGAAGTCGTCCTTCCAAGCGTTGAAGTAGATGGCCTGCCAGCCCTGGTTCTCCACTAGGTCTTTCTGCCAGCGCCTCAGCAGGAACGTCTTCCCCGTCCCCCACCGGCCATCGACGCTGATAACGAATGGCTGGTTCTGATCCCGAACGATGCCCGTCAGGCGGTCGGCGATCTCTTCGCGGTCGAGCACGTCGTCAGCCCACGGGTCCGCCGGATCGGGTTCGCGTTCGACTACCTTGAGGGGCGGCGGGGCTGGGCGCGCATTGGTGGACTCAGTGTCCGAGGCCATGCGTCAGCTTCTCACGACATCTGAGAGCAGGCCGGCGATCTCCTGCTCCAGCGCTTGTAGGTCCGCCTCGATCTCCTCAAGCGGTCGGGGCGGCTCGTACACGTAGAAATGGCGGTTGAGGGGGATCTCGTAGCCGATCTTGGTCTTGCTCTCGTCGACCCAGGCGTCGGGCACGTGCGGCAGCACTTCACGCGCGATGTACTCGCCCACGTCCTCGCGGAGGGGCACGGTCTCGGTGTCGCGGAGGTCGGTGTCCGGTTCGGGGTTGCCCTTGCGGTCGAGACAGATGGCGGCCTCGGGGTCGCGCTCCCCCAGCGCGGCCAGGATGACCTTGCGTTCGGGCGCGGAGAGGCGCAGGCCGGCCGCCCTGGCCGAGGCGTTCAGCGTCTCGACGAACGCCTCGCGGTCTGGCACCACCTTCCCGCCAGTCTCGCCGGCGAGGTCGCGCAGCAGGCTGCGGATCGCCTCCTGGCGCGTCTGCCCTTCGGCTACCTCAGCATCGTGCGCCGGCCCGGGACCCTTCCTGGTCTTGGCGAGGTTCTGGAACGCCCGCTCGTCCTCGGTGCGCGCGATGCGCTCCGGCGTGGCAGCGAAGTTCAGGCGCAGGGGCCGCTCGACCGTCACCTTGCGATAGCCGAAGTCCTCGTTCGCGAACACCTTGCTCACGACGCGCGGCCGCGTGCGCGGCTCATGCGTGACCGGGTCCTCGTCGGTCTGGTCGCGGGTCTCGCCATCCTCGAAGTTCCCGTGGATGCGGGTGAGGTCGTCGATCTGCGCCTGCGACAGCTCGTTCCGCTTATTCCCCAGGCTCTTGCGCATCTTCACGAAGAACTGGCGCCCGTCGATGAGCTGGACCTTGCCCCGGCGGTGCGACTCCTTGCGGTTCGTGAGCACCCAAATGTAGGTCGAGATACCGGTGTTGTAGAAGAGCTGGTCGGGGAGCGCGACGATGGCTTCGAGCCAGTCGTTCTCGATGATCCACTGGCGGATGTTGCTTTCGCCGCTACCGGCATCACCGGTGAACAGCGGCGAGCCGTTGAAGACGATGGCGATGCGGCTGCCACCGTCCTCGACCGGCTGCATCTTCGACAGCATGTGCTGCAGGAACAGTAGCGAGCCGTCGTTGATCCTGGGCAGCCCGGCGCCGAAGCGCCCGTCGTAACCCAGCGTCTCGGCCTCGCGCTTGATGTCGCGTTCCTGCTGCTTCCACTCCACGCCGAAGGGTGGATTGGCGAGCATGTAGTCGAAGGTGTGCTTGCGGCCGTCGGCGCGGCGCGTGTACCCGTCGTGGGTGAAGGTGTCCCCGAGGATGATCCTGTCGGCGTCGTCACCCTTCAGGAGCATGTCGGACTTGCAGACAGCCCACGACTCGTCGTTGTGGTCCTGCCCGTACAGAAAGGGGTTGGCGTCGCGGTTGTGCTGGCGGAGGTACCTGTCCGCCTCGGAGAGCATGCCGCCGGTTCCGCAAGCAGGGTCGTAGATGGTCTTGACGACGTGGCTGCGCCCGAGGTCCTCCTCCGGCGAGAGGAGCAGGCTGACCATCAGCCGGATGACCTCGCGCGGCGTAAAGTGCTCGCCCGCCTCCTCGTTCGCCTGCTCGGCGCCGATGCGGATGAGCTCCTCGAAGACGTAGCCCATCTGGATGTTGTCGACGCGCTCGGGTGAGAGGTCGACGCCGGCGAACGCCTGCACGACCTGGAACAGCAGGTTCTTCTCCTCCATCCGCCCCACCTGCTCGGTGAAGGCGAAGCGCTCCATGATCTGGCGGACGTTGGGGGAGAAGTCGCGGATGTAGGCGTTGAGGTTCTGCGCGAGCTGGTTCGGGTCGTTGAGCAGCCTGCCGAAGTCAAACCGCGAGGTGTTGTAGAAGGCCCGGCAGGACGCCTGGAGAAGCCGGCTCGCGCGCACCTGCTCGTTCGCGTGCGCGTAGGCAGCATCGGCATCGAGCACGGCATCCTTCGTTTCGGCGAGCACGCAGTCGAAGCGTCGCAGGACCGTGAGGGGGAGGATGACCTTGCGGTACTCGTTCCGCTTGTACGGCCCCCGCAGCAGGTTGCAGATGCTCCAGATGAAGTTGGCGAGTTCGGCGTGCGTCCTCGGGTTCATACGCTCCGGTCTTCTAGCGCGCCTGGGTCGTGAGTAGCCGTGACGCGTGGCTCGTCACCCGCGGGTGACGGCGCCCCATTGTGGCCGCTGCTCAGGTCAGCCGCCACGGGCGCGGCGTGGGTTCACCCGGGAACCCCCCTTCAGGAGGTTCCCGCATGGTGCCACAGTGGGAAGACTGGATCGCCGAGGACCACGGATAGACAACGTGACAGGGCCAGATCCCTACACAACTGATCAGCGCCAGACGCTGGAGTCGGGCTGCGGATACTCGCGCGCATGATCGCGCGGGAGCACTTGCGCCGCCAGGAGGCACTGACAGGCTCCAGCGGCATGAATGTTGAGCCCGAAGCCCACGCCGACGGAGACGACTTGGCCCCACCTGGTCCCTAGTCAAGGGGCAATGCGTTTCCGACTTGAGAGTCGCCGAGGCAGTTGTCCGAAACGCCTATCCTTGGCGGCTGGCAGGACCCGAGACATCCAAGTCAATGCAACAACGCTTGTACTTCTTTCCGCTCCCGCAAACGCAGGGTTCATTGCGGCCAATCTTGCGGGGAGTGGTTTTAGGGTTCGCAGCCCTTGCTTCGCGACGTTCTTGAAGGGCTCGCGCCTTACGTTGCCGCCGCTGCTGGATTGCGTCCTCTTCAAGACCTGGTAGGGCGCTCGATGGAATCTCCGCATACGACAGCCACCGCCAGTCCACTTCGCTCAGTTGCCCATCCGGGTGGTATGTAAGCTCTAATAGGAGTCTGGCTCCTTCCTCATGCATCACCACCACGGACTGGGCATGCCGCAACGCAACTTCGGCATTGCGGGGTCCCGTGTGTGAACTCCAGCAGAAGACCGTGACTTGCTCACCCGGACCGTACGTCGAAAGCGGTTGCGGCCGGCGGGTGGTGGGATGCCGTGCCATCTCGGCATCGATCGCCTCGCTTAGGGATGTGCGCATCTCGTCGGACAAGCCAAGGAGGTGACTTGCCACTCTTGATCGTCCCGGCATGGTAGCTGACGCAAGGTAATCGATAATCGCCGCAAACCTCGTGGGCATTTTCCGCCGCAGCGGGGTAGATTCATTGACTCCCATAAGGCGCTGGTTGAAGAAACTCTCTATATCTGTCCGATATCCAAAGTATCTCGCCACGTCCACGCTTTCTTTGGAGATCATAGAACCGACGACTGATTCATAGTTGCTATACGCTACATACATTCCAAGGTGATCCAACTCGTCATCGATCTTCAGGAGCTGTGATCGGGAAGCCTTCTGGCGCTGCTCTACATAGTGGAGAAACACGAGTGCATTGTCGAAATAGTCAGCATAGACATGCAAGTCATCAAGAGAGAGAAGCCATACGGCACGACTTCCAGAGTCGATTCCGAATTCTTGCAAGTGGTGAAACTGAGCAGCTAATTCCGTAAACTGTTCTCTAGTAACCGAAACAAGTGAGGTGTGCCGGTATTCCGATAGTCGAATATCAGCAAGCCTTTTTCTCGTACTCTTGTTATTGCTATCGTAGATTGGTGAAGGTTCCCCTGCCTCAAGGTAGCTCAGAAACCTTGCGCCCTGGTTGCTGGGTACGACACCGAGACGCTGTACCGACCGGATGTGATCGTCAAAGTCGGTTGCAGGGGGAAGATCGGTGTACTCCCCGCCCTTTACTTCAATGACTAACATGTGGTCGTCATAGAGCACAAGGGCGTCAGTTTCGCCTCTGATACCGTGTCCACCGTAGTGGATATTCGTGAACACGGTGGCACCAGGCAAGAGTTTCTCGAAGTACTTCGCCGCCAGGTGCTCCATCTGCTTGGCCTCAGTCTCTACCCACTCAGGCTTGTGCTCCGGCTGCAAACGAGTCACGAGACGGAACAAGGTTAGGTAGATGTGATCGGCCAGGCGTGATGGATCGAAGCAGTAGGAGCGGCCGTCAAGGCGAATAAAGGGCCGCTTGAAGATTGGCCACTCTCGCAGGGGAGAGCCAGCCAGGTCGCCAGGGGCAAAGAACTCGTCGTCTTCCCCCGGCTCCCAGCTGAGTTCCCGCAGAAGGGCCTCTGGGAGCCGCGTATTGCGTTGCACATCGAAAATGGCTAGGCCATGAGCACGATCGAGGATGTCGTCGGGCGTGGTGGGCCAAGCTAGCTCGTCGGCCGCCCGACTCACCCAGGCCGGCACAGACTGAGGGACAGGCTCCTCTTCGTGCTGGACTGCCTCCCTCTTGTCGGGAAGCATGCCCGACCGAAGCAGGTCACGCAGTGTGACTGCGTGGCCAAACCGCAATGCCGTGTCGATAGTGACTAAGGCGTCCACAAGGTCCGAGGCGGACAAGTCGAACAGTTCTTCAAGTATGCTGGAATGTGGTAGCAGAAGGTCTGATAAGTATTGACGAAGGTGACTGGGGAAGCGCTTTCCCCAAACAGAGTACCAGTAACGAACCAGAGAGGACTTCAGTAACGACGCGTGCCTTTCTTCTGCAGATTCCTCGAACTGGTGTTGGTGTTGCTCCCTCATCGCCGTGAACGCTTCGATGTGGAAGCCGAAGAGCCGGTCAATGGCACTGCGGAGGGCCTCCCAGTCCGAGTCTGACAGCTCCTCCTTTCGATTGGCCGCTGGTTTGACGCTGGCAATCACGCTCTGCACGTAGTCGAGCATGCGCTGAGCCACCATCTGCTCGGATCCAATTCCGGTGTCGTCGCGGACACCTTCAAAGTAGGCAAAGCGTTCCAGCGACGCTCGGTGAAGTAGCTGGTCAGGTGGCAAGGATGCAACCAGACCGGCAATGTCAGCGATTAGTTGGGGCGTCTCATCGGCCATCTTTTGAAATCGCTCGATGAACTCCCTAGGCCGGGCCTCAAAGCTTCCAGCGGCACCGCTATCAGGAGGCACGGGGAATACTCCACTCGCTAGATTCGCTCAACCAAGGGTATGGCACGCAGACGCCCGCCACTAATCGGAGGTGGGCCGCACGGGACTCGGGAAGCGTTTCGAGTGGCCGATCCTTCTAGCGGTCAACGCTGGCGCCACCGTCACTGGTGGTGATGCCGTCGGTGCGCGGGTCCGCTCCGGCGACCGGTTGGGCTCGCCGCCGCCGCAACCAGTCGCAACGAATGCGATGGCTGCTACACCCAGCAAAGCAAGGCGCTCCGCGGAATGTCGCTGCGGACGGTAGGCGACTCTCCCAAGCCAACGCGACCCGAAAGCGCGAGCAGTAGGGCGCTCCTACAAGGCCAATACGAACCTCATGACGAAGGTTCTCGATTTTGTCCAGTCTGGTGGCCGACGGCAGCTCTCGTCCGCGAGGAGGCGATTCGCACATGCTTCCGCTTTCGAGACCGTCGGTTCGAGGCCTTCGGACTCGAATACTCCGAGATGGGGCCGCTCATCGAGTGGCTTCTGACCCGCGACTGGCGAACCTTCGACAAGCTCGATCCCGGGTCCAGACGGTAGGACCACCAAGGAGCAGTCCCGAATCCATGCCCCAGCGCGACTGCGTATCCTCTGGACCAGAGCCAGCTATTGTCAGCCCAGGCACGTGATCATTAGCGGTGTCGGGAAGACGCGGAGGCTACCTTCTGTGGAACTCATCGGCACGCTAGCGTCGCTGATCGCCATCGGCGAATTCGTGCGTCGACACCTTCACAGGTTCCGATCCACAGACGTGGACGGGCGCGACGAGCCGACACAGGCGGTCCGAAGGCTCGCGGCAGGAGCGCAGCTGACATACTTCCAGGAGTGCCTGGGAGACCCAACTTTCAGGACCGAGGGCGAAGAGTTCGACGAGCACATCTTCGTTCACGATGCGTTCTACGTTCAGGCGATCACGGACCGGAGCGGCGCGGTCATGTTGTACTCCGTGACCACACGCGCTGAAGGTTTTCATCCGGTCCTCGACATCCGCCATGGCAAGCCGACGCTACAGGCGACTCTCGGGCGAGACACATTCGCGGCGGTCGGAACGGCTCCGGTCTCCCGAGGTGGCTACGTAGGAGCGCGGCGGTTCCACTACTGGGAGAGCCACTATCTGGGTAACCCGGGAGCCTATCAGACGTACATCGTGTCGCTGAACGACGCTGGCTACATCGGGGCCAGCGTCGACATTGTGGCCGCGACAGCCGCGTTGCGTGTCTTGGAGTCTGAGGAGGAGTTGGCAGCCGCAGCAGAAGGGGAAGCTCGCGAGCTACTAGCTCGCTTCGCAGCCGAGACGGTCGTCACACGTACAGCGTCACGGCTCCCCATTTCCCCCTCGAGCGACTTCAGTGCAAGCGATTCGGACCAGATAAGGATCAGGTTCGCGTCATTGATGTTGCAGATGCCCAGTCCGCCCCCGACTGAGGCAACCCCGCTCTGCGCGGAGTTCGGTGCGCTTCACTGCTCCTCGTGGCGCGGGTATGTACCGGATCAAGTTCAGGAACGAGTTCCCAGCAGTGCCGCGGCCTCGGTCGCGACCTGCTGGGTCTAGGCGAAGACCGACTCGACGGAGTCGGTGTCCTTCTCGCCTGTGTCCCCGCCGCCTGTGCGCCCTAGGTGGACCCGGCCATTGAACCGCCAACTGCGCCTCCCGCACATCGCGGGAGACGGACTGGTCGTTGCATGACAGCCACTCTGTCACAATGGCGCAGTCACCCTGCCAACCGGAAATGGGTAGCTCCAATTGCTGCATCTGGCGAGCGACCGGGCAGTCCGTCCGCTAGAAGACCAAACTAAACGCCAACGTGAAGGTTCTCGATTTTGTCCAGTCTGGTGGGCTTGATCAGCGCAGGTGGGCGTGGCGCCCGCGCGCTCAGGCCCGGCGGTGGCGCCCTGTGCTGGCGCGACAACGAGCACGGCCAACTCGAGGTACCTCCCGGCCGATACACGGCTATCGCCAAGGCGCGGGACTACACCTGCGCCCTCACTGAGGAGAACGAGGCTGTTCCCCAAGTCCGATGGCATACGTTAGTGCCCTGTGGGTCGACAGTTGACGTTCGCAATAGTAAATGCCACTTCGCTCGAGTCGGGCGTGTTCCTGAGGTCAACGTCAACAGCACTTCGAAAGCCGGTTGTTTCACCCGAGCCGCACAATACCCGAGCGGTTGTCCTCTCATCACCTCCGGGCGCGATGATTCGCTCCTGGAATGCCACCCTTCTCCACTGACAGCCGTCAGAGTCACACCACCAGGCTGAGAGGTGAACTGCAACCTCGGCACTTGGAGGCGAATTGTCGAGGAGGTTCAGCCACCAACCGTGCGTCAGCACGTAGTCACCTAACCGGTAAGGGTCGGCACTCCTCGTCTCGAACTGGAAAGTGTCACCCTGTCCGGTACCGAACGCAGCCGCTCTCTCGTTCAGCGTATCTCCAGGGTATGGCTCGAAGGAACCAACCGGTGCGGCCTCGTCCGCTGCATCGGCATCCCCGAACTCGTCGAGGGCCCCGTCCGCTCGCACGTATTGGGCACCGGCAGCGTCGTATACGTATTCGCCGACATTTGTCGGCTCAGACTCGTCGAAGAAGCGAATGTGGGTGATCCGCCGACCGTCCCACGATTGCCAGGATGAGGTGCGCTTCTCGCAGACCGACTCGGACGTGAAGTTCGTAAGTCGGCCCAGGTCCTGGGTCTTGATGTAGACGCGGCTCCCGCGCGCCGCCTCCGCATCCGCGAACGTGCACCCCTTCACGAGACCGAGCAGCACGTACGCCACCACGCCGTCATTGGAGTCCGTCGTGTGCCTCGAAGGAACCCCCCAGGCGCTGCCGCTGCTCCGCAGGGTAACGGCCGTGTAGCCGGCGGGCGTCGATGCATCGAAGTCGGGGCGCTCGGTGGCCGGAGCTTCGGGCGGCATGTCGGCGTCCGCGCCTTGTGCGTCGGCGCCGTCGGTTGAGTCTCCGAGGTCACCCGTGCTGTCCGGGGGGTCGCCCATCGCGCTGACCGTGAGGGTGTAGGAGCCCGTGCCGCTTCCCCAGCCTGCCACCGCAACGTAGTGAGTACCGGACTCTGCGGCCGTCCAGACGATGCGAGACCTCCCGGATTCCCCGCCGTCGTCGTCGTACTCCAGGTCCCGCCCGTCGGAGTCGAAGAGGGCCGCAATCGAGTCGTCCAGGGTTCCCAGCGCCACCTCGATCTCGTACCCCTGTCCTCGCTCCGCCACGAAGGCGAAGTAGTCCACATCTCGCCTGTGGTTCACCGTGCCGGTCACCGGATCTCCGACGGTTGCGATGGTGGCCTCGTCGGCCGAGTCTCCGTGGTCATCCCTGGTGTCGGGGGCGTCGCCCATCGCGCTGACCGTGAGGGTGTAGGAGCCTGTATTACTTCCCCAGCCTGCCACCGCAACGTAGTGAGTACCGGACTCTGCGGCCGTCCAGACGATGCGAGACCCCCCGGATTCCCCGCCGTCGTCGTCGTACTCCAGGTCCCGCCCGTCGGAGTCGAAGAGGGCCGCAACCGAGTCGTCCAGGGTTCCCAGCGCCACTTCGATCTCGTACCTCTCTCCTCGCTCCGCCACGAAGGCGAAGTAGTCGACATCTCTCCTGTGATTCACCACGCCGGTCACCGGACCCCCGACGGTTGCGATGGTGGCCTCGTCGGTCGAGTCTCCGTGGTCGTCCCTGGTGTCGGGAGCCCGGTCGGGGGCCGGAGCCCCGGTGTCCGGGGCGGCGCCCGTGGCGGTGACCGTGAGCGTGTAGGAGCCTCTATCGCCGCCCCAGCCCGCCACCGCAACGTAGTGAGTACCGGATTCGGCGGCCGTCCAGATGATGCGCGACCCCCGGGATTCCCCACCGTCGTCGTCGTACTCCAACTCCCACCCGTCGGCGTCATAGAGGGCCGCAACCGAGTCGTCCAGAGTTCCCAGCGCCACCTCGATCTCGTATCTCTCTCCTCGCTCCGCCACGAAGGCGAAGTAGTCGACGTCTCCCCGGTGGTGCACCACACCAGTCACCGGATCCCCGACGATTGCGACGGTGGCCTCGTCGGTTGAGTCTCCGTGGTCGTCCGCGGTGTCACCCGCTACAGCGCCCGCGGGGCCGACGGGAACCGGGCTCTCCCCTTCAGAGAGGTCGTCCTCGTCCTCGAACAGGACGTCTTCGTCAGCTGAGGCAGTCACAACGACGAAGTCCCCGTCAAGCTGGACGTCACCGATGTCAAACTCGAACGAGCTGTCCTCCTCGAGCTGGCTTTCCAGCTCGTCCAGCTCAGACTCGGCCGTCCGTTCGTTGCGAAACAGCACCGCGATCGTCATCTCGACGAGGTAGTCATCGTCGCCCCTGCGGAGCGAGACGCCGACGGCGCGGCAGCCACGGATTTCGTAGTCCAGGCACTGCTCCTGTGCAAAGGACATCCAGCCCGCGCCTGCTCTCCTCAGAGCTTCTCCAAAGGCGCCGTCCGCGTCGTCCAACAGCGATCCGGATCCTCTGTCCAGAATCCTCAACACGCTCTTGACGGCCTCGGCGCCTCCCATGACCATCCGCCCCTGATCCTCAAGGAGCACGACTGCCTCGTAGCGCCCCCCTGCTCCCTCCCAGAGTTCGAACCCCCGGTACTGGTCGTAGTCATAGCCGCCGTCCTCGAGTTGGTCCGCGACGTGCGCAAAATCGAGATCGCCCTCAACCACGAGCAGAGGCCCTTCATCCACAAGGGCAACGGCAAGTGCCGTCAGCTCGTCTGCCGGGATTCCCATGTCCTCGATGCCGTATTCGCTCAAGTCCGCAATCTCATCCACGAGTGCTCCGTGCGTGTCGTCTCTCCTCATCTGTTCGAGGTCATAGACCACGACACCCTCGGAGTCAGCGGGGACGAGTTCCAGAATCCCGGGCAACTCGGAGCTTCCACCTCCTCGTGCCCCACACGCTTGGGCGGACGCGGCCACGAGGAGCAGAGCAGCAAGCGGGAGCAGGAGCGGGAGACGTGAACCGGCCCAGGAGCGGCCCCAGTTGCGAGGATCCCGGCAGAGCCGCTCGTCTGGCTCGTGGCCGCGCTCTTCCATCGAAGTCACTCCCCGGTTCCGGTCGCGGAAACCACGTCGCGCTCACATCTGCTATCGAGTCGACGCTGTTGGGTTGAAGAGCGCCCCCCGGTTGTTGTCACTCCTGGGCGCACAACGGCAGCCCCAACTCATCGAAGTCGTTGTCGTCCACATCCCTTAACGCTTCCGGCACGCACCCGCTCAGCTCGTTGTCGCCCAGCCATAGCGCTGTCAGATTGGAGAGGCGGCCCAACTCAGCCGGTATCTCCCCACTCAGCTTGTTGCCGTCCAGCCATAGCTCTGTCAGATTGGAGAGGCGGCCCAGTTCAGCTGGTATCTCTCCGCTTAACCGGTTGGACCATAGCCCCAACGACTCAAGGTCAGAGAGACGGCCCAACTCAGCCGGTATCTCTCCACTCAGTTCATTCTCGCCCAGGTCCAGCCCTGTCAGACTGGAGAGGCGGCCCAGTTCAGCCGGTATCTCTCCTCTCAACTCGTTGTCGCCCAGCGACAGCCATGTCAGATTGGAGAGGCGACTCAGTTCAGCCGGTATCTCTCCTCTCAACTCGTTGCTCGTGAGGTGCAGTTCTTCGAGGTTGGTGAGTTGGCCTAACTCAGCCGGTATCCCTCCGCTCAACTGGTTGTCGATGAGGCTCAGCCATTCGAGGTTGGAGAGTTGGCCTAACTCTGGCGGTAGCTCCCCCCGCAACTGGTTGTCGAAGAGATCCAAAGAGATTACGCGCCCTGAGGCGTCGGTCCTGACGCCGTGCCAATCGCGAAGGGGCCTCTCGCTCAGCCAGTTCTCGCTGTTGGTCCAGTTGGGTCCGTCCGTGGCGTTGTAAAGGGCCACCAGGGCTTCCCTGTCCGGCTCGACAGACCCCCCCTGGCTGGCCGGGCGCTCGGGCGCCGCGGCCGCAGGCTGGGGCGTGGCGGCAGGTTCGCGAGCTTCGTCGGCCTCGCAGATGGCGACACTGGCGCCCAACTCTGCTTCAAGCCCAGCCTCCAACTCCCGACAGGCGTCTTCAAACCGCTCCCACGAGCCGGAGTCCGACCACGAGCCGGAGTTCGAATCACCGATGGATTGGAGTGCAGCCCAGAAGTCCTCCAACTCGGCTTCGCTGTCGATGTCCGTGTCGATGTCCTTGAGGTCGTCCGCAGCCTCGCGGCCCTCCCGGATGATCTCCTCAATACTCGCGGTCATGGTGTTGTGGAGGTCGGCCAACTGTGCTGGAGGTCGCAGGCTTGAGATTTCGTCACCGTAGTCCTCGAACACTCCGAGGAAGCCCTCAAGGAATCGGGCTTGGGCTTGCAGGAGGGTTTCCGCGAACTCGGTTGCCGCCTCTGTGTGTTCGTCCGACCAGGAGTCTTCGGTGGGGGCCTCCTCCAATGCTGCAAAGGCCTGCTCGAATGCCCGTTCAAAGTCCTCCGCGAGTTGCTCGCCGTCTTCCTCCAGGGTGGCCCGAGCATCCTCCATCGCTTCCGCGTACTCCGGTGCCGTCAGGACACGATCTTCCCCGCCACCACACGCGCCCAGGAACGCGAGCGCGAACACCGCTATCGCGACAACTGGCTTCCTGACGTGCCAACCGCTACCAGAAACTGGTCCCTGACCAGCCCTCACTCTTGATCCCCCGACTCGCGCCTGCTCAGCGTGATGGAGATGTCCGGGGCAGCCTCGGCAAGACAGGCGAGCGCGCTGCTCAGAAAAAGCACGGCTCCGCCCGCGCCCAGGAACCAGTACCCGGGCCCAAGCCCGATGTCACCGTAGAAGGCAGCGGCATCAGAGACCACGGCTCCCTGCATCGCGGCGATGAGGAGCACCACGCCGCCGGGCACCGTCAGGGTGACTCTCGCCCACAGGGGTGTCTCTCCTGACCACCACAGCCAGGCGAGCAAAACCCCGGATGCCGTGAGCAGGTAGAGACAGGCCCAGCCACCCGATCCCACGATCGACGCCCCCTCCTGGACGAGCAGGGCGGCCCCTTCGGTACCGTGGACTGCAGGGGTGACGAGACCGAGAAACATGAGGAGGAGCGCGAAGGACGCCACTCCCAGAAAGACGATTCGGTTCTCAACCCCGGTAATCAATTCGCGACGCATGGCTGTCTCGATCCTTTCTTCATGGGTTGTTGCCGAAATAGACCACTCCCGAGTTCGTTACGGCGCAGCCCTCGCTGGCCTCCACGCGCGCCCGGGAACGTGAGCGCGAACACCACCATCGCGATAGCAGGCTCCATCGCTACACCCTCCATCGTTACGCCAACTCCCTCGTCAACAGGTTCAGCTTCCGACCGTGGTAACGAGCCAGGTTCCGTCGGCCTGCTTGCTGGCCTCGAAGTCGTACGAGACGCCGTTGACGGTCGTGTCGACAAGCGAGATTGAGGCCCCTGACGTGAAGATCAGGAACTGACCGTTTCCGGCGTTGTCCACCGAGAAGTCGTTCGACGTCCCCGGATACGTGCAGCTTTCGCCGGCGCTCACGACGAGGCCCGCGCGGCAGTCCCCGCTCGCGGAGGTCGTGGGCGCCTGTGTCCCTGGCCCCTGTGAGTTGCCGTCTCCCGCGCCGGTGTTGCCGGTGCTGCCGCTGCCATCCGACGGTTCGGGCGCTTCTTCTTCGGTGCCGGAGCTCTGGCCCCCGCTCAGAAGCAGTTGCTCAATCTCCGTGTAGCCCTCCTCGATCGCGATATCGAGCGGGCTGACGTCGTTGAACTGGTCGAGCGTCTGGTTCGGGTTCGCTCCCGCGGCGAGGAGAATGCGCACCATGGCCGCGTTCTGGGCCTTGACCGCGAGGCTCAACGGCGACTCGTCGTAGAACTGCTCGGTGTCGACCACGTTGGGGTTCGCACCCGCATCGAGGAGGATCTGCACGACAGCGGTGTCGCCGAGTCCGACGGCGTAGGTCAGGTGCGTTCCCACGCGGAAATCGGGCGTGACCCGCTTGTTCGGGTCCGCCCCGGCGGCGATCAGCTTCCGCATCATCTCCTGGTTGGCGTCTCCGATCGCCAGGCTGAGCGGGGTCTGGTCGCGGAACTGCTCGGTGTCGATCACGTTGGGATCCGCGTCGGCGTCGAGGAGGATCTGCACAACGTCCAGATCGCCGAGTCCGACGGCGTAGGTCAGGTGCGTTCCCACGCGGAAGTCGGGCTTGATCCGCTTGTTCGGGTCCGCCCCCGCAGCGATCAGCGCCCGCAGGATGTCCTGGTCGGCGGCTTCGATCGCGAGGCTGAGCGGGGTCTGGTCGTAGAACTGCTCGGTGTCGACCACGTTGGGGTCCGCATCGGCGTCAAGCAGGGTCTGGACGATAGCGCCTTCCCCGAGCCCAATGGCGTACGTCAGGTGCGCCCCCACGCGGAAGGCGGGCTTGACTCGCCTGTCGGGATCGGCGCCGGCATTGATGAGAATCTGGACGATGCCAGAGTCCCGCAGCCCGATCGCGAGGCTGAGCGGTGTCTGGTCGTAGAAGAACGCTCCGCTCACCTGGTCCAGGAACTGCGGGCATGAAGCGGCAATTCTCCGCACAAGCTCGACATCGTCACCGTCGATGGCGGCGTGCAGCGGCGTATGTCCCGATACATCCGGGCACGTGTACGGAGCAAGCCCCGGCAGGGGCACCGCGACCAGCACGGCGTTGCTCTGGTGGAAGTTGCCCGAGCGGCTCAGCGCCGACATGTCGAGCGCGGTGTTCAGCGTTCTCCAGGCGCCGCCCTCGGGGCGTGTGCTGACGTACAGCAGGGATGAATCCGAGACGCGGCGCCACACGGTCACGTCCACGTTCGCGGTTCCACCCGCCTCCAGTGGCACGCGCACGCGCACTTCGTTGCTCTGGTGGAAGTTCCCCGAACGGCTGAGCGCCGACATGTTGAGCGGTACGTTCAGCGTTCTCCAGGCGCCCCCCTCGGGGCGGGTGCTGACGTACAGCAGCGACGGGTTCGCGACGTTGCGCCACACCGTCACTTCCACGTTGGCGGTCTCGGGCGGCGAGGGCTCCTCCTGGGCGGTTGCCGCGGCGATGGCCGAGAGGGCCAGCACTGCACCGAGTAGTCCAAGGATCCACGTTCTCATCGTCGGCCTCGATTCACGCAAGCGTGTCCCCAGCGTCACGGTCCGAACCGCCGCGAACCAAGTACCAAACGCCCCGTGTCGTAGGGGCAATTGCCCTGTCTGAGCGGGGCAAATTGCTCGTGGCTACGCCCCCACCCCAGCGCGACTCGCGTGGTCGGATGGTCGTGACGACCACCACCCGCGTGCGTTTGGCCGGCGACGCTCCGACTTTCTCTTCAGTCCCGCTCTTGGGGAATCACGCAGGTCACGGTCGCGCCCCCCATGGCGCCCGTCTGTTCGACGGCAAGGCGGCCTCCCAGGCGCCGGGCGTCCACTTCCATGCTCTCGAAGCCACGGCCGCGCTGCGCATAGTCGGCGGGAAGCCCGACTCCGTCATCCAGCACCGATAGCCGCACCTCCGCCTTCCCGCAGGCCAGGTGAATCGCCACCTTGCGCGCTTCGGCATGGCGGTAGGCGTTCGTGAGCGCGTTGTGCGCGATCGAGAAGAGCAGGCCCCTGGTCTCGGTCGAGAGGGGCGGCTCCACCCCGGTTTGCGTCAGCTCACAGGGCACGGAGGTGACGTTGGCGAAGCTGGTGGCGTGGGACCTGAGGGCGGAGCTCAACGCTCGGCCCTCGTAGATGCCGCCCATGTGGATCGGGTGTCGCAACTCCCAGATGGCGGAGCGGGACAGCCGGGAGGTCGCCTCCAGGGTGGCGACGAGCTCGGGGTTGGTTTCCCCGGCCTGGGCCCTGGCGGTGTCGATGCCGAGCCCGATCATGTACGCCGACTGCGCCGTGGTGTCGTGAACCGTCTGGGAGAACTCGACCCGCTCACGCTGCAGGTCTCGCTCGCGCTCCACCGCCTGCCTCCACCTCACTCGCTCGAATCTGGCAATGACGTTGACAATGGCGGCGACCTGATACATGAGGAAAATTCGGGCGGCCAGAACCTCTCCCTCCCCAGCAGCAGTATCGATGCCGTCCCCAACAGTCAGGCTGACGGCGAGATAGAGGACGGCCACAAGGGTCGCGCAGGCCATCGCGAGCCAGAAGGAGGTGAGAATCACCGCGTACCCGGCAAGCTGAGAGTAGTACAGCAAGTACCAATGGCTGCTGAATCCTTCTTCCAACACCACACCAACCGAAAGCAGGAATACGTCCAGCGTCGCACTGGCGATAATCCAACCCCGTGTCACGGTCTTCTTCGTCGCCAGCCGGTAGTGCGTGTATCCGTTGAGCGCGACAAAGAGCGAGAGCCCCGGCACAAAGGCCGCATAGCTCTCCGGCCAATCCTCGGGTCGGTACGCCGCCATCAGCGCGAGACCGCAGGCGAGTGTGGACCAGCGCGCCCAGACGAAGGTTCTCGCGATGATTCTCAGGCCGTCCGGGTCGGCGTCGCGGCGCTCCCAGTCGGTCATGCCAAGGACACGCGCCGCCGTAGCGACCAGGTGAAGACCGCGGCTGTAGCGGGATCCGTGAACCATCTCGCCTCCCGAGCACGGGTGCATCCCCGGACGCCGCTACGGGGGCGTGCCCGGGCGGACCGTCCACAAATCTACTCAGCCGAGGCTGCTCACCACAACGAGCAAACGCCCCTTCCCGGCAGGGGCAAACGTACTTGGCGGAGACCGATGACGCCGCCCTAGCTCTCCGGGTCGTAGTCGTCCAGCAGCCCGTTCCGCGCTGCCCAGAGCACCAGGCCCTGCATCGACGTGACCCCCAGCTTGTTCTGGATGCCGTAGATGGCGTTCCGGACCGTCACCGGCCTGATGCCCCGCCGGTCCGCTATCCGGGTGTACGACATGCCCCCCGCAAAGGAGACGAGTATCTCGCGCTCCCTCGCGGTCAGCCCGGCGGCGGCGGCGGCGTCCCCGGCCTCTGCGCCCTCGCGGATCGCCGCGACCACGCCCCGCACAACCTCAGCGGGTACGCGAAGCTCGCCCCGGAACACGCTTCGCACCGTCGACAGGAGCCGCTCCCTGTCCGTTTCTTTCGGAAGGTACCCGGTTGCGCCAGCGGCCATGGCCTCCAGCACGGCCGTTTCCTCGTTCGCGACGGTGAGCATGACGACGCGAGTCTCAGGGGCGAACTCCATGATCTCGCGGCAGGCTTCCACTCCGTCTTTCCCCGGCATTATGACGTCCATCACCACCACGTCCGGGGACACCTCGGCAGCGACCCTGACCGCCTCCTCGCCATCCGCCGCCTGTCCCACCACCTCGAACTCGCCGGACTGCCCCAGGACGTACGTCAACCCCTCCCTGACGATCGAATGGTCGTCTACCACCATCACCTTGATGCGCCCGTCCGATGTCATCCCGGCTTCCTCGCACAAACTCCGACAGGATCACGCCACCCCAACGGTGCGTTGACAGCCCCAGAACATCGAGCAAGAGCACCCCGCGGGTTCGCTCACAGGTGCAGCGGGCGAGTCGCGGGGATTATGCCATCGTGCCCATTACCGATACGTGACTTGAAGCCCGTTTACCGCGATGTTCTGTAACGTTTCGCCCACTGCCGCCTGATTGCGCTATCCGGCCCCGCAGCTGCTGTCGTTCCCGACCAGCAGCAGGTGGGTGAGTTCGAGGGAGGCGGCTACCTCCAGCAAGGCGAGGAAGTGGAGAGCGTTTGGGCGAGTTCCCTGGCGCCAACGCCTGACCGTAAGGGGATTCGTGCCCAGGCGGGAGGCGAACTCGCCCCAGGTCAGGCCCGACTCCTCCTTCAGCCGCTCCAACATGGCCGTAGATTTGAAGCGTGAGGTCGTCAGTGGGAACTTTGTCGTCCTAGCTGGTGTCCTCATCGCCCTCACGGGGCTCTGGCTCGTCGGCGTACCACCTCTATGACTAGGGGCATGGTGTTGTGACATGGCCAAGCCAACGCGACCCGAAGGCGCGAGCAGCGGGACGTTTCTACAGGGCCAACACCAACCTCATGACGAAGGTTCTCGATTTTGTCCAGTCTGGTGGAGCTGGGGGGATTCGAACCCCCTACCTTTTGACTGCCAGTCAAACGCTCTCCCAATTGAGCTACAGCCCCACGGGAGCGCGATCGTAGCAGGCGACCGGCTCTCGGTCCCGTGGCGGCCGGGCGCCGGGATCGGGGCGCCAACGGCACATAAGGCATGGCAAGGCGTCGGGGACCCGCGTACACTGAGACGCCGGTGGGGTGTCGACCGGTTCTCTTGCGTCGATTGCCTTCGTTTCTCACGAGGAGAGCTTGATGCGAGCAGAGACCAACGATGTCGCCTTCCGACTCCTTCTGGCCCTTGGCGAGAACTGGGACGCTCTCCAGCGAGCCTCGATAGACCCCTCCGCCAAAGGCCTCTACCTGACCAAGGAATACCTGGGTGGTTACACCCGCTTCAGCGCCGGTCCCTCGACAAGCCCCCGCCTGATCGTCGAGTGGAACGAGTCGACCCGCCACCTGCGCGTGCTGCGTTGCCACGAGTGGCCGGGATTCGAAGCCACGATCTCGAGCACGGTGGCGTACGTTCGCGACGAGGCTCGCGACCACGGCATTATCGACAGCGTCGACAACGTCTTCGTGCGGGCCTGCCAGGAGCCCTCCGCGCCGGCACGGCGCACGGTGCTCCCGGGCGCGATGGACAGCGACAGCGAGCCGGTCCGGCGGCGCGCCTAGAACATCACGCATCCCCGGTCTTTCCTAATGCCGATGGAGAATCCCCCGCATCCGGGCGAGATTGTGAAGTACGACTGCCTCGAGCCGCTCGGCTTGACGGTTACGAGGGCAGCCCAGGGCCTGGGCGTCACCCGTCAGGCGCTGTCGGACCTGGTCAACGGACGGGCCGGCGTATCCGTTGAGATGGCGTTTCGCCTCTCGAAAGCGTTCGGCTCGACGCCGGAGACGTGGCTGGGCCTCCAGACCGCCTACGACCTCTGGGCAGCACAAGATCGAGCACGGCAACTGAAGGTCGAGCAGTTCCGGCTCCCCAATCCGGCGTAGCAGCTAGCGCATGATCTCCGGGTCGGCGGGGGTCTCGGCGAGGCGCGGGGCGCTGCGGGGGTGGCGGCCGATGCGGCGACGCCAGTGGGCGAACCGGTCGGTGAGGTCGGCGACGCGGCGTTCGATGCGTCCGCGCACCCAAGCGTGTGTCTGGCCGGTGTTCCGGTAGCGGTCGCGACGGTTGTTCAGGCGGCGCCTCTGGCGCTCGCGCTGGATGGCCGTAAGGGAACGCACGACGGAGCGCCGGAGCAGCAGCGAAGCCTCGTCGTGGTTCGTGTGGGCGCCATCGCCCGGTTCGGGCACGACGCTATCGACGATGCCGAGGCGGAGGCAGTCGTGCGAGGTGAGGCGCAGCCGCTCGGCGACCTCGTCGACGCGCGACGAGGCGTCCCCGTAGAGGCGCCGGGCGGCGCTCTCGGGTGAGACCACCTCGTACACGGCGTTCTCCAGCATGAGCACGCGGTCGGCCACGCCCATGGCGACGGCAGCCTCAGACGCGCCTTCGCCGGTAATCACGGCCAGGGAGGGCGACGGCACGCGCAGCATCTCGCGCATGCAGCGGGCGATGGCGTCGCCGAGCCCGGCTTCCTCGGCGGCGAGGTCGGGTCGAGCGCCGGCGGAATCGAGGAAGGTGATGAGGGGGAGGCTGAACTTGCGGGCGAGCCGCATGGCCCGCCGCGCCTTGTGGAATCCCGAGGGCCCGATGGTTCCCGGCCCGGCGAGTCCCTGGAGGCGGTTCTGGCTGATGAGCATGACGGCTTCCCCGCCGAGGAGCCCGATGCCGGCGCTGACAGCGGGGTCGTCCTCGCCGCTGCGGTCGCCGTGGATCTCGACGAAGGTGGTGGTGATGCGGCGGACGAAGTCGGGGGCGGTGGGACGGTTCTCGTGGCGCGAAAGCTGGACCTGCCGCCAGGCCTCGAGGCGTGCGTACTCGCGCGGCTCCCGCTCGGGGCGGCCGACCGGACGGAGCTCGTAGTTGCTCATCAGCAGGTCGATGAGGAGGCCCAGGGAAGGGCGCAGGTCCTCGCGCTTCACGATGGCGTCGATGAGGCCGCGGCGCAGGTGCGACTCGGAGGTGTGCGCGTCCTCGGGCAGCTCCTCACCCGTGCGCTCTCGCATCTCGCGCAGGGCGGAGTAGCCGACGAGCGCGTTGGGCTCGGCGATGATGAAGTCGGCGAGGTTGGCGAGCCCGGCGAAGGCGGAGCCGGTCGAGGGGTCGGCGAGCAGGGTGACGTGGGGAAGGCCCTTTTCGGCGAGCTTCTGGTGGGCGGTGGCGAGGCGGGGCAGCTGCATGAGCGCGAGCAGTCCCTCGCGCATGCGGACGCCCGAGGTCGAGAGCACGGTGACGACAGCGAGGCCGCGGCTGGCGGCGCGCTCGAAGGCGCGGGCGAGGCGCTCGCCGCTGGCGACGCCGATCGACCCGCCGAGGAAGCTGAAGTCGAGGGCGGCGACGACGACCTCGCGGCCGTAGAGGGTGCCGGTACCGGTGAGGGCGGCTTCGGCGAGGCCGGTGCGCCGCTGGGCGGCGAGGACGCGGTGGCGGTAGGACTGGCGCTCGCGGAACTGGATCGGGTCGAGGGCGGTCACGCTACGGTCGGTCTCGCGGAAGCTCGCGGGGTCGAGGATGCCCTCAACGCGGTCGCGCGCATTGAGGTGGTAATGGTGGCCGCAGGCATCGCAAACGCGATACCGGTCGTAGCTGCGGGAGTCTCTCAGGTCGGCGTCGCAGGCGAAGCAGCGCTCAAGCCGTTCCTCCCCGGAACGGTCCCCGGCCCCATCGCGACGAAGCAGCCCGCGAAGCGTCATGCCTGTGAGTGTATCAAGCGTCCTCTTCGGGGGCTGTGCCGGCGAGGACCTCGCGGGACTCTCCCTCGATCCTCGGACCGAGGACGCCCTCGCGCTCAAGGGCGGTGATGAGGCGCTCGGCCTTCAGGAAACCAACGTTCAGGCGGCGCTGCAGGAGCGACGGCGAGAGGCGCGTGTGGCGGCTAGCGAGGTCGCGGGCGTCGTCGAGGAGGGGGTCTTCCTCCTCGAGCTCGATGTCGTCGCTGCCGTTCTGGGCGATGAGGGCCTCCTCGAGGAGGTCGTCGGCGGTGTCGGGGCGGAGGGCGTGGAAGCGCTCGTCGGCCCAGAACTCGACGAGCCGCTCGACCTCGGCGTCGGAGACGTACACGCCCTGGATACGCTTCGGCTTCCCGGCGTCGGTGGGCAGGTAGAGCATGTCGCCCTGGCCCAGCAGCTTCTCGGCGCCGCCCATATCGAGGATGGTGCGGGAATCGGTGATGGAGGTGACGGCGAAGGCCACGCGGGTGGGGAAGTTCGCCTTGATGAGGCCGGTTACGACGTCGACCGAGGGGCGCTGGGTGGCGACGACGAGGTGGATGCCGGTGGCGCGCGCCAGCTGGGCGAGGCGGCAGAGCAGCTTCTCGACCTCGAAGGGGGCGACCATCATGAGGTCGGCGAGCTCGTCGATGACGAGAACCCAGTAGGGGAGCTTCTTCAGCACGCGGGCGTGGCGGTTGTAGGCCTCGATGTTGCGCACGCCCACCTCGGAGAACTTGCGGTAGCGCGCCTCCATCTCGGAGACGACGGCCTGGAGCGTGCCTACGACCTTGTCGAGGTCGACGATGACTTCGCTGAAGGCGAGGTGGGGGAGGCGCCCGTAGGTCGTCATCTCGACCCGCTTGGGGTCGATCATGATGAAGCGCACTTCGTCGGGGGTGGCATTGGTGATGAGGTTGGTGACGATGGCGTTAAGGCAGACGCTCTTGCCGCTGCCGGTGGCGCCGGCGATGAGGAGGTGGGGCATCTTCGCGAGGTTGGCGACGATGGGCTCGCCGGAGACCCCCTTGCCGAGGGAGATCGCGAGCTTCGCCTTCGCGCTCATGTCCTGGTACTGCGAGCTCTCCATGACGGTGCGCAGGGTGACGACGGTGGCGGTCTCGTTGGGCACCTCGATGCCGACGATGGCGCGGCCGGGAACCGGCGCCTCGATGCGGAGGCTGGGGGCGGCGAGGGCGAGGGCGAGGTCGCTCTGGAGGGCCGTGATCTTGTTGACGCGCACACGCGTGCGGCCGGTCTCGACGCGTTCTTTGGCGGGGCGGCCATCGGCGCCGAGGACGGGCTTGCCCTCGGCGTCCTTGACGGCGACGTCCTTGTAGCGAACCTCCCAGCCGGGCTCGACGCCGAACTGCGTGACGGCCGGGCCCTCGTTGATCTCAACGACGGAGGCATCAACGCCGAAGCTCGCGAGGGTATCGACGATGAGCTGGGCGCGAGCGGCGTTGTCGTGCTTGTGGTTGCGGCTGGGCTTGGGTTCCTGGAGGAGCTCGATGGGCGGGAGCTGCCAGCCGCTCTTCTCCTCGAAGGCGAGCTGGTGGGGCTCTTCCTCCTGGTCGGGCTCGGGCATGCCGTCCGACTCGTCTTCGTGGGAGTCGACGGGGTCGGCCTCGGCAGTGGCTTCGGTTTCGTCCTCGAACCGGGCGGGGGGCGCCGCCGGCGGCCTGGCGTCGGCCACCTCGTCGGCGTGGGGGGCGCCGGGCTCGACCCGGGGGCGGAAGATGATGGGCGAAGGCTCGTATTCGACGGCGGGGTCGGATTCGGCGGATTGGGATGCAGCGCCACCGATCACGGCGGCCCCGGCGCGCTCCCGGCGGCGGAAGAGGCGAGCGATCGCGACGAGGCCGCGCCAGACCGAAGCCAAGCCCCGGCCGAAGGACGCGAGCACCTGGTGCGGCCATCGCCTTTCCCAAGCGTAAGCAATACCACGACCGGCGTAGCGAAGGGCCGTGAGGGAGGCGTGCGGGGCGAGGAGGGCGAGAGCGACGACGGCCGAGGCGATCCAGACGAGCACGTTGATCCAGCCGGTGACGATCGTGTGGCCGATCTCCCCGCCGAGGGTGACGTCGCGGAGCTGGACGCCGGCGACCGTCCAATCGGCGGAGTTCAGGCCGAGGGCGCCCCAGGCGAACAGGGCGAGGAAGGGATAGCCGGCGACCCGGCGCAGGAAGAGCAGGCGCTCGCCTTCGCCACGCCACCAGAAGGTGACTGCCCAGGCGACCAGCACGAGGGCCACGATGACGAGGCCGAGCCCGAACGTCTCGAGCAGCCAGGTGCGGACATCGGTGGCGATGCCGACGACGTCGAAGAACCAGGGGAGGGCGGCGATGGCCGCCGCGAGCACGACGACAAGCACAATCTGCGCACGGAACATGCGCGACCGCGGAAGGGCAAAGCGGGAGGGTGCATCTTCGGGCCCGGACGTGGATCGGGCCCGGGAGTTACCAGCCATTCGGACGGTACCCTAGCGTGGACGAACTCCCCACCGGCGCTGCTCAGGTCCAGGCTTTCTCGACTACACCTCGACCGTGACGGGCAGCACCATCGGCCGTCGCCGTGTCTCATCGTACAAGAACTTGCTCAAAGCGTCCTTCAACCGCGCGTTGACCTCGCCGGCGGGGGCGGCGTGCTCGCGGCCTTCGAGGGCGCCCTCCGCGACGCGGGCGGCGCGATCGAGGAGGGCGGCATTCTCGTCGCTGTCGACGAAACCGCGCGACAGCACCTCGGCCGGACGCACGAGGCGGCCGGTCTGCGCATCGACGGCGACGATGACGATGAGGACGCCGTCGGTGGAGAGGTGGGCGCGATCGCGGAGGATGTACTCGTCCACGTCGCCGATGCCGAGGCCGTCGATGTAGACGTAGCTGGCCTCGACCCGGCCGGCGAGGCGCGCTTCTTTCTCGTCGATCTCGAGGACGTCGCCATCGGTGAGGACGAAGGCGTTGCCTTCGGGTACGCCCACGCTTTCGGCGAGGCGGGCGTGGGTCACGAGGTGGCGGTACTCGCCGTGCACGGGGACGAAGTACTCGGGCTGGAGGATGCTCTGGATGATCTTGAGCTCGTCCTGGCTGGCGTGGCCGCGAACGTGCACGTTCTCGACGCGGTTGTAGAGGACGCGGGCGCCCTGCCGGAAGAGGTTGTCGACGTTGCGGGCGACGGCCTGCTCGTTTCCGGGGATGGCGTTGGCGGAGAGGACAACGGTGTCGCCCTCGGCGATGGTGATGTGGCGGTGGGTGCCGTTGGCGATGCGGGTCAGGGCGCTGGTGGGCTCGCCCTGGCTCCCGGTCGTGATGATGGCGAGTCGCGATGAGGGGGTCTTCTTCATCTCGTCGACGCCGACGATCGTGCCCTCGGGGGCGTTGAGGTAGCCGAGCTGGCGGGCCATCGCGACGTTGTCGATCATCGAGCGGCCGGTCACGAACACCTTTCGCCCCGTGAAGACGGCGGCATCGACGACCTGCTGGACGCGCGAGATGAGCGACGCGAAGGTCGCGACGATGACGCGTCCCTCGGCGTTGACCATGATGTTGCGGAGGGCGTCGCCGACAAGCTGCTCGCTGGGGGTATGGCCCTCGACCTCGGCGTAGGTGGAATCGGCCAGCAGGAGCAGGCAGCCCTCGCCGCCGATCTGCCCGAGGCGGGTGAGGTCGGTGTGCTGGTCCATGACGGGCGTGTGGTCGAGCTTGAAGTCGCCGGTGTGGACGAGCGTGCCGAGGGGCGTGCGGATGATGAGGCCGCAGGCGTCGGGGATGCTGTGGGCGACGGGGAAGAACTCGACCTCGAAGGCGCCCGCCTTGACGGTGTCGCCGGGCTGCACCTCGTGCAGGGGCTCGAGGGGAAGCTTGTGCTCCTGCAGCTTCACGCGGACAAGGCCCTGGGTGAGGCGGGTGCCGTAGATGGGCGCGCTGAAGTCCCGGCAGAAGTAGGGGAGCGCGCCCACGTGGTCCTCGTGTCCGTGGGTGAGGAAGACGGCGCGCAGCTTCTCGACGTTGGCCTGGAGGTAGGAGAAGTCGGGGATGACGAGGTCGACGCCGAGCATCTCCTCCTCGGGGAACATGAGGCCGACGTCGACGACGATGATGTCGTCGCCGTACTCGAAGAGCATCATGTTGCGCCCGATCTCGCCGAGGCCGCCGAGGGGGATGACACGCAGGGTCTTATTCGGCACCGGGCTACTCAAACAGCTTCATCTGCTGGGCGGGCGGCGTTTCCTCGGCCGGCTCGGCGCCCTCCACGCGGGCGGCGCGGGCGCGTTCGAGCAGCTCGGGGAGCATGCGGAAGTCGTCGATGATGACGCCGCGGAGGCGTTGCTGGTGGAGGGCGGCGGCGGGGTGGTACATGGGCACGAGGATGCGGCCGTTCGCCTCGCGGGGGCGGCCGTGGATGCGCGAGATCGCCTGGTTGGGGAAGAAGCGCGACATCGAGTAGCGCCCGAGGGTGACGATGAGGAGCGGGTCGATGAGGCGGATCTGGGCGCTGAGATAGTCGCTGCAGGCTTCGATCTCGGTGGGAAGGGGGTCGCGGTTGCCGGGCGGGCGGCACTTGAGGACGTTGCAGATGTAGACCTCGGGACGGGTGAGCCCGGCTTCACCGAGCAGCTCCTCGAGGAAGGCGCCGGCCTGACCGACGAAGGGGCGGCCCTGGCGGTCCTCGTTCACGCCGGGAGCCTCGCCGATGAACATGACCTCGGAGTCGAGGGGGCCTTCGCCGGGGACGGCGAGGGTGCGCGTCCGGGCCAGGGTGCAGCGCTGGCAGCCGCGCACCTCGTCGTAGAGCTGCTCCACTTCCTGCGCGACGGTCATGCGGCGGCCTCCGCTTCCTCGGTTCCCTCCCGGGGGGTGTACAGGATCTTGGCGAAGAACACGCCGAGGAAGTACAGACCGAGGAGGGGAATGGCGACGACCGACTGGGTGAGGGGGTCGGGCGTTGGCGTGGCGATCGCGGCGAGGATGAAGACGAGCACGATGGCGTAGCGCCAGAAGCGCAGGAGCTGGCCCGCCGTGACCACGCCGACACGAGCGGCGATGGCGAGGACCATGGGCAGCTGGTAGGCGATGCCCACCCAGAGAATGATGCGCGTGACGAAGCTGATGTACTCGTGAATGCCGGTCACGCTCACCACGTTCTCGGAGGCCACGCCGAGGAGGAAGTCGAGGGCGCGGGGGAGGACGATGTAGTAGGCGAAGGCCATCCCGGCGAGCATGAAGAACATGCAGCCGAAGGTTCCGAGGAGGAGGGTGCGGCGCTCTCCCCTGGTGAGGCCGGGCACGACGAATGCGAGGGCCTCGTAGATGATGATGGGGAGGGCGAGGAGCAGGCCTCCGTAGATGGAAATCTTGAAGATGGCGGAAATACGGTCGGTGGGGGAGAAGGAGGCGAGGCGGAAGTTCTCCTCGCTCTTGCCGCCGAGGTAGTCATAGGCGTCCTGGACCGTCTCGAGTCGCCTGACATCGTCGGGCGCCACATCGGGCGTGCTGAGCCCTCCCGACGCCTCGGTGAGGGCGTTTTCGAGGGCCCTCGTAATCTGCAGGTCGTTGAGCGCCAGACCCCGTGGCGTGGGTCCGCGAAGCTCAGCCTCGGGAGGAATGTAGCGCCCGTCGGGATTCTGCTCGTGAACCAGAAGGGCGAATTCGTCCTGCACGAGCGCGAGGTTGACGTCGATGCGGTCCCGCGCGGGCATGAGCAGGATGTCGAAGGTGTTGGGGAGGTTGTCGGGAGGGTCCCAGGTGAAGAACAGGACCGCGATGACGCCGACAAGCAGGGCGGCGGCGGCGACCATGAAGCGGTTCCGCAGCTCGACGAGGTGCTCGATGATCGTGAGATCGGAGCCTTCCTGCGGCTCGATAGCCTCCTCGGGCCCCTCATCGGGGTTGACGACCGCGCTGTCAGTGACCATGTGAGCTAGAAGACGAGCGGCTTCTCAGGCGTTGCCTCGACCTCGTCCTCCACCTCCGCCCCTGCCTCTTCGGTCGCCTCGGGTTCGGCCGCCGGCGGTGTGTCGCGCGATTCGAGCGTGCCGATGGCGGGCATGTAGGAAGGACCGGGCGTGCCCCTTGGCGGCTCGGCGCCGTTGACGTCCAACGCGGCGGCCGCGCCGTTCGCGCCGGCGGTCGCAGGGACCGGCTTCTCCTCCCGAGCCTGTGCGGCATCGCTCACGGGTTCGCCGGCTGCACCCGGCGCGGAGGCGGCATCCTCGATGTTCGTGCGGACCACCCCAAGCTCCTCGGCAGCCTCGGACGTGACTTCCTCCACTTCCCCGCGAACCTCGGTGAGCTCGTCCTGCACCTCGCGCACCGTAGTGCGCATCTCCTGCACGTCGGCGCGAACGGCCTCCATCTCCTCGTTGAGGTAGGCGAATTCCTCGCTGAACTCGTCACGCACGACGCGTGCGTAGCGCTGGAGCTTCTTGACGCCGCGACCGAGGTAGTAGGCCATCTCGGGCAAGCGACGGGGACCCACGACGATCACGATGAGGGCCACAATGAGCAGGATTTCCTCGAGGCCAATGCCGAGGAACTGCAAAGCTGACGCTCCAGAGCGGCGGCGGGACGGGGAAGCTTAGTCGCCGTCCTCGATGCCGTGGTCTTGAACATAGTCTACCGCGTCCTGCACGGTGACGATCTTCTCGGCATCTTCGTCGCTGATCTCAAGCTGCACATCGCCGGAGAACTCTTCCTCCAGGGACATGATCAGCTCGACCAGGTCGAGGGAATCGGCTTCGAGGTCGTCGACGAACGACGCCGTGGGAACGACGTCGCCCTCATCGACACCCAACTGTTCGACAACAATGGCGCGGACACGCTCAAAGATTGATGCCACCTAGGTCTCCTCAGGGGTGCTTGTTGACTCGCTCGGCTCTTGCGCCCGAGCTGCGCTGATCTCTTTACCGACCGTCCGCAGCACCCCGTTTACGAACCCGGCTGAGGTCTCGCTTCCATAGCGATGGGCAAGCTCGACAGCCTCGTTCACGACGGCTCCGACCGGCGCAGAATTATCGTGAAGCAACTCCCAGAGCGCAAGTCTGAGGATGGTTCGCTCGACGACGGGAAGGGTCCGGAGCGGGTGGCGGGGAGCGACGGGTTGGAGGCGACGATCGAGGTCGTCACGGGCGTCGAGGACACCCCGGAGAACTTGCCGGCCGAAGTCGGAGGGTCGCCTGGACGCGACCTCCCGGTCTTCGCCGGCGACCTCCTCCAGGCGGCGGTCGTAGGCGGCTTCGGCATCGTGGCCGGAGGTCTCGGCTTCGTAGAGGGCTTCGATGACGAGGCAGCGGGCGCGGCGGAAGACGTGATCGGTCACGCCATCACCATGCCGCCATCCACGTGGATGCACTGGCCGGTGATGTAGGAGGCGCCGGGACCGGCGAGGAAGCGCACGAGGGGCGCAACCTCCTCGGGGCCGGCGAAACGATCGAGCGGCACCTGGCCGAGCACGTTCTCGCGCTGCGCCTCGGTGAGGGGCGCGGTGATGTCGGTCTCGATGAAGCCGGGGGCGATGGCGTTCACGGTGACGCCCCGCGAGGCGACCTCGCGGGCGAGGGAGCGGGTGAAGCCGATGAGTCCCGCCTTGGAGGCGGCGTAGTTCACCTGGCCCGCGTTCCCCATGACGCCGACGACGCTGGTGATGTTGATGACGCGGCCGGCCTCGGCGCGGAGCAGCTGCCGCAGGGAGGCCTTGGTGACGGCGAAGACGCCGCGCAGGTTCGTTCGCTGCACGATGTCCCAGTCGTCCTCGGACATGCGCATGAGGAGGCCGTCGCGGGTGATGCCGGCGTTGTTCACGAGGATGTCGAGGCCGCCGAGCTCGGCGGCGGCGGCCTTGACGAGGGCAGCCGCCTGGTCGCTCTCGGCGATGTCTCCGGGGAGGGCGGCGGCAACGCCGCCCTCGGCCTCGATGGCGGCCACGACCTCGCGGGCGGCGTCCTCGCTGGCGTTGTAGTTGACGGCGACGCTCGCGCCGGCGCGGGCAAGCTCGATGCAGATGGCGCGGCCGATGCCGCGCGAGCCGCCGGTGACGAGCGCGCGGCGTCCTTCAAGCTCGGACACGGCTACAGCTCGACGTGGGCGGACTCGGCGCTGTTGACGGTGATGCAGGTTGAGCGGCGCAGCATGCGCTTGATGATGCCGCTGAGGACGCGGCCGGGGCCGAACTCGATGAACGTGTCGACGCCCTGCTCGCCGAGGAACTCCACCGTTCGCGCCCACTGGACGGGGCGATGGACCTGGTCGACGAGCTCGTTGCGGACTGTCGTTATGTCGTTGATGGCGGTCGCGGTGCAGTTGGCAACGACGGGAACCTGCAGCTCGGAGAAGCTGGTGGTGGCGACGGGATTGACCATGCCCTCGGCGGCGGAGCGCATGAGGGAGCTGTGGAAGGCGCCGCTCACGCTGAGGGGGATGACCTTCTTCGCGCCGCGGGCCTGGGCGTAGTCGAGAGCGCGGACGACGGAGTCGCGGGGGCCGCCGACGACGATCTGGCCGGGGGCGTTGACGGTGCAGATCTCGGCGCCGGACTCGCGGCAGACATCCTCGCACTCGCTCACGTCGAGGCCGATGACGGCGGCCATTGTGCCGGGGCGGGCCTTGCCGGCGGCGGCCATCAGCTCGCCGCGGGTGCGGAGCAGGCGGATGGCGTCGTCGAAGGTGAGGGCGCCGGCGGCCACGAGGGCGGGATACTCGCCGAGCGAGTGGCCGGCGACGAAGGCGGGGCGTTCGAGCAGGTCGGGGTTCAGGTCGGTCGCGACGCGCAGGAGGGCGAGGCTGGTGACGGCGATCGCAGGCTGCGTGTTCTGGGTCTGCTGCAGCTCGTCCTCGGGGCCCTCGAAGCAGATGCGGGAGAGGGGGATGCCGAGGATCTCGTCGGCGCGTTCGAAGAGCTCCTTCGCGGCGGGGAACTCGTCGTAGAGGTCCTTGCCCATGCCGACGACCTGGGCGCCCTGGCCCGGGAAGACGAAGGCGCGTCGTCCCTCGGCGCCTTCACGCAATGCAAGGAAGGCGGTGGAGGACGTGGGAGCTACCCTTCCAGATCCGGATCGGGCATCCGCAGGACTTCCCGACCCCGATAGATCCCGCACACCGGGCACGTCTGGTGGGAGAGCCGCGGCGCTCGGCAGTCGCTGCAGGTCACGACGTGGGGCACGCGCAGGCGATGGTGCCCGCGACGCTTGCGCTGGCGAGTCTTGGGGTACTTGCGCTTGGGAAGGGGGGGCATCGGTTCGCTCCCGGGGTAGTTTGGCGCTCACGGCCTTCTTGCTCATGGTGATCGGTTCGGGCACGCGAGTCAGGATTCGCTCTCTCTCAGCGAGGCCAGAGCCGCCCATCGGGGGTCGCTGGCCACGGCCTCACAGGCGCATTCGCCCGTGTTTCTGTCGATTCCGCAGCTGGGGCAGAAGCCCTGGCAATCGGTGCTGCAGAGCGGCTGCATGGGAGCAGCCGCTTCACAATACTGCCGCACACCTTCCGTAATGTCGATCAGGTGACTGCGGGAGATGGAGAAGGCCTCGGGGTCGCTGTCGCCATCTTCGATGCGGGCGCCGCTGGCCACGTCGTAGCGCTGCTCGTACACCTCGTCGAAGGAGATAGCGGTGGTGATGGCGATGGGAGAGAGGCAGCGCGAGCACTCGGCGTCGAGGGTGATCTCGAGGGAGGCGCGGACGAGGGCGCCCGCGCCGATGCGCACGAGCTCGACCCTGCCGCCGGCGAGCGCGCCGGACGGCGACAGCTCGTGGAGGCGGGAGGCGCCGGCGCCGCCGGCGAGCAGCTGGGAGGCGTTGAAGGCGAGGGTCGGGAGCTCCATGCCGACCCTCCTGCGCGCCGAGGCACGGCGGCGAGATTCAGTATAGCGCCGGGGCCGGCGCGCCCCCGGGGAACATAAACGTGCGGGAGCGAGACAGATTCCCCGGGAAGGGTGGCGGCGCCGTTTACGGGCCCGCGGGCGCCGCCTACGCTTGTCGCTAGGGTTAGCCTCCGATGCCACAGGTCGCAGACCTCGCCTCGCTCCAGGAATACGACGACATCCTCGCGGGATTGACCGCCGAACTGGAAGAGGCGCGAGCGGACCTCGAAGACGACGAAGCGTTGCAGGCCGCGCAAGCCGCCGCCACCGAGGCGGACGAGGGCTGCGCATCCCTGGAACGCGAGCAGCGGCGGCTGGAGGGCGAGATTGACGGACTCGTGGCGAAGGTCGAGCGCGAGGAGAAGCGGCTCTACGACGGCTCCGTAAGGCTTCCCAAGGAGCTGGAGGGCATCCAGCAGGAGGTGGCGTCGCTGCGATCCCGCCTCTCCGACGTCGAGGACACGGAGCTGGCCCTGCTCGACAGGCTGGAGGAGGCGGAGGCGGCGCGCGAGTCGGCGCGGGAGGCGCTGGCGCGGGAGGAAGCGGCCTCGAAGGAGAAGCACGAGCGACTGAGCCGCGCCATCGCGGGGCTGGAGGGGCGGATCGAGGCGACGACCGGGGAACGGGACATGTGCCGGGAGCGGCTGACGGCGACCCTGGTGGCGCAGTACGAGGACCTGCGGCGGCGGAAGGGGGGCGTGGCGGTGACGCACCTGCGGGCGGGCGCCTGCACGGGCTGCCGCGTGAGCGTGCCGCCCTCGGCGCGCAAGCGCGCGCTCGACCCGGAGGCGCCGGCGCTCTGCCCCAACTGCGAACGGATCCTGGTGGGGTACTAGGGCGATGAAGGCGATCGGGTACTTCGTCGAGGGGGCGCAGGTCAGCGGAGGGGAGCGCTCGCTGAGCCAGCAGACGGAGCAGTTCCTGGCCTTCTGCCAGGAGCACGGCTACCAGGTCGCGGCGACGTTCGTCGATACGAAGGACGCGGAGGAGGCGGACAGCGGCTACCGCCAGATGCTCAACTTCATCGAGCGGGGCGACCACGGTTTCGTGGTGGCGGTGGTGGACGGGCTGGGCGTGCTGGGGAACGACCTCGGGCGGGCGGCGCTGAAGATGCTGACGATCGAGGCGGCGGGGGCGACGGTGTACGAGGCAGGGAGCGGGGAGGAAGCGGCCCGATCGATGGTGGAGCAGTGGGGCGGGCGAGCGGCGCGGGCTCCGGTCTCGGAGCGGGTGCGGGCGGCGATGCGGCGGCGGGCGGTGCGGGGCGAGGCGCTGGGGCGGCCTCCCTACGGCTACTGCGTGGGGGCGAAGCGCCGGCTGGAGATCGTTCCCGATGAGGCGGTGGTCGTGCAGTACATCTTCCGGCTGTACCTGGAGGAGGGACTGGGCATCCGGCGCATCGCGGGGCGTCTGAACGAGGACGGCATCCCCACGCGACGGGGCGGGCGCTGGAGCATGGTGAGCGTGCGCGACATCCTGCGGAACCGGGCCTACCTGGGAACGTACTCGCGCTTCGGCGTGCGCATCCCCGACAGCCACCGCGCCCTGGTGAGTCCCTCGGATTTCCGCAAGGTGCAGGAGAACATGGCGAAGCGCCGCCGGGGGGGCACGGGGCGGTCGCTGCACCCGTTCCTGCTCAGCGGGCTCGTGTTCTGCGGGCGCTGCGGAAACCGCATGATCGGGGTGAGCCGCCGCCAGCACTGGACGACTCGCGGGGGGGAGGAGCGCAAGGCCACGTACCGCTATTACCAGTGCGAAAGCCGCACCAACCAGAACATGTGCTCCTACAACACGCAGCGCGAGGCGGAGCTGGAGGCGCGCGTGCGCGAGCTGCTGGCGGAGCCGAACGGGACGGCGGCGCGCCTGCAGCGGGCGGGCGGCGCGGACGCCTACGCGGAGGAGATCGCGGGCGAGATCGAGCGGATCGAGGGGAAGCTGCGGCAGAACCGCCGGCAGGTGGAGGCGCTCGTGGGGGAGGCGGCGAGCGGGCAGCTCCCGGTGGAGCGCATGAAGGCGATCGGAGCGGGCTTCGCGAAGGACCAGCGCGAGCTGGAACGAGAGGTGGAGGACGCGAAGGCGCGCCTCGCGGCCGAGCGCTCCGAGGCAGAACGGGAGGAGCAGGCGGAGGCGACCTGCAAGCGGCTCCTGGCGCGCTGGGACGACCTCAACCTCGAGGAGCGGCAGGCGCTCCTGCGCGAGGTGATCGACCGGATCGAGGTCGACGGCGACGACGCGCGCCTGCTGAGGCGGCACTGATGCGGCTGGTGGTGTACGCCGACGGCGCGAGCCGCGGCAATCCCGGGCCCGCCTCCATCGGCGCGAGCGTGCAGAGCGCCGGCGGCGACGAGCTGGCGTCGGTGAGCGAGACGATCGGACGGACGACGAACAACGTGGCCGAATACCGCGCCGCCATCGCGGGCGTGCGGGCGGCGCACGACCTGGGCGCGACGAGCATCGACCTGCGGCTCGACAGCGAGCTGATCGTGAAGCAGCTGGCGGGGCGCTACCGGGTGAAGAACGCGGCCCTGCGGCCCCTGTTCGCATCGCTGGTGGAGGCGCTTGAGGCCGTGGGGCCGTACACGGTGGGACACGTTCCGCGGGCGCGGAACAAGCGCGCGGACGCGCTGGCGAACGAGGCGCTCGACCGGGCTCGGTGAGCGCCCATCAACTCAACGGACCAAGGGTCAGGCAAGGAGAATCAACTCATGGTCGAGGAATATTGGCAGGGCACACAGCTGCCGATCACTACCACCAAGGAGCGGCTCCTAGAGTGGGGCGGCGTGCTAACGGAAGATGGCGAATTCGCCTACATCGATGTTCCAGTTGGGAGTCACCCCAACGCCCACCCCCTCCTTCGTTTCGATGACATCGACACCGAGGCCACCTACGAGAGGGATAGCCACGACCGCGAGACGTGGACACTTGAGGAGATTGGGGGCTCCTTTGAGGACTGGCACGCGGGCCAGCACGACTAACCGATCCCTGTTCCCACTGGCCCTGCCTGCTGGGTCACCGTACGCTGGGAAGCGATCAGTGGGCCGGGCGGTCGCGCCGGAACGTTCGCGTTGCGGTGAGGAAAGTCCGGACTCCGCCGGGCAAGGGTGCCAGGTAACGCCTGGGCGGCGCGAGCCGACGGAAAGTGCAACAGAAACATACCGCCCGCAGTGCTGTGGGTAAGGGTGAAATGGTGCGGTAAGAGCGCACCGGTGTCCTGGAGACAGGGCAGCCGTGCAAACCCCACCCGGAGCAAGGCCGAATAGGGGAGAAGGGCGCCCGGCCCGTTCGAACTCCCGGGTAGGCCGCGTGAGCGTCGCAGCGATGGGGCGCCCAGATAGATGATCGCCGTCCTCCGGCCTAACCCACTGGAGGGCACAGAATCCGGCTTACAGGCCCGCTGATCGCCTTCCCGTTTCGCTCCGGCCGCAGGCAGCCCGGCGGAGCCCCGCCGCGTGCTCCGGGGAGGCCCGAAACAGGCTCCCTGAGTTGACACCATGGGGGACCCGGCGTACAACCAAAATCGGTTTGCGCCACGATTCACAATCTCCCACGCAAGGCGTTTCCAGGAGCGTTCGCGGGGGGATACACACGAGGGTGAGGCGAGGAGGAAGCGAGATGCTCCGCATGTCGTTGCCTCGTCGTGTGCGCCTCCTCGCAGCAGCAACGGCCGCCGGTTTGCTGGCCTTGCTGGCGACGGGCACGGCCTCGGCCATCCAGCCGGGCGGCATCACCGACGAAGCGCGGCTGATGAACGAGCTCTTCTGGATCGTGACGATCGCGGGCCTGATCGTGTTCGGGCTCGTAGGCGCGGCGCTGGTCTACGCGATCATCCGCTACCGCCGGAAGGGCGACGAGCTGCCGCCCCAGTTCCACGGGGGCGGGAAGATCGAGGTCGCGATGGTGGGCGTGCCCATCCTGATCGTGATCGGGCTCTTCACCATCTCGATGATGACGCTCGTCAAGATCGACGACAAGGCAGACGACGACGCGCTGACCATCGATGTGACAGGCTTCCAGTTCTCGTGGCAGTTCGCCTACAACCTCGATGACCTGGGGACGAACACGGACCCCAACGCCGAAGGTACGATCGCCGTCATCGGCACGCCCGCGAACGACCCGATCCTGTACATGCCCGTGGATGAGCCGGTGGAGTTCCTGCTCAAGTCAAACGACGTGATCCACTCGTTCTACGTGGTGGACTTCCTCTACAAGCTCGATCTGATCCCCGGGCGGGTGAACTCGTTCACGGTGACCGCCCGCGAGACAGGCGACTTCCGGGCCCAGTGCGCCGAGCTCTGCGGCACGAACCATGCCCTCATGCGCTTCACCGTGCGGGTGGTGGAACGGGACGAATTCGACGCCTGGGTGGCCGATGAGGCCGCCCGCCAGCTCGGGGAGGGCACGCTCGTGTCGTCCTCCGGGACGCAGGGAGACTGAGGAGGCCCGATGGCAACCGTCGCAGTACCACAGCTGAGCGGCTACCACCGGCCCGCCGTGCTCGACTGGATCACCACGGTCGACCACAAGAAGCTCGGCATCCTCTACCTGTACTTCACGCTCTTCTTCTTCGCGGTGGGCGGCATTCTCGCGCTGCTGGTACGGACGCAGCTGGCGGTCGCCGACAACTCGTTCGTCGGCAACGACGCCTACAACCAGATCTTCACGATGCACGCCTCGGCGATGCTGTTCCTGTTCATCATTCCGGTCTGGGCGGGCTTCGGGAACTACCTGGTGCCGCTCCAGATCGGCGCGGCCGACATGGCCTTCCCGCGCATCAACGCGCTCTCGTTCTGGATGCTGCCTCCGGCCGGCATCCTGATGTTCGCGGGCTTCATCGTCGACGGCGGAGCGGCGGACGGCGGCTGGACCGCCTACAGCCCGCTGGCGCAGCAGACCGGCGTGGGCATGGACATGTGGATCATCGCGGTGATCGTGCTTGGCATGTCCTCGACGATCGGCGCGGCCAACTTCCTCGTGACGATGTTCCGGATGCGGGCGCCCGGCATGACGATGTTCCGCATGCCCATCTTCTGCTGGACGATGCTGGTGACGGCGCTCCTGCAGCTGCTGGCAACGCCGGTGCTCGCGGCAGCGCTCGTGATGCTCTTCATCGACCGGAACTACGGCGGCCAGTTCTTCGACCCGAACGGCGGCGGCAACGTGGTGCTGTGGCAGAACGTGTTCTGGTTCTACTCGCACCCGGCGGTCTACATCATGATCCTGCCGGGCATGGGCATCGTCTCGGAAATCCTGCCCGTGTTCTCGCGCAAGCCGCTCTTCGGCTACAAGGCGTTCGTGTTCGCGACCATCGGCATCGGCGGCCTGGGATTCAGCGTGTGGGCGCACCACATGTTCACCACGGGCTCGGTGCTGCTGCCCTTCTTCGGCTTCATGACCTTCATGATCGGCGTGCCGACTGGGGTCAAGATCTTCAACTGGCTGGGTACGCTCTGGGGCGGGTCGATCTCGTTCCCGACGCCGATGCTGTTCGCGCTCGGCTTCGTGAGCATGTTCCTGATCGGCGGCATCAACGGCACCTACAGCGCCGCCGTGCCCGTCGACTTCGCCCTGCACGACACGTACTTCGTGGTGGCGCACATCCACTACGTGCTCTTCGGAGGCTCGGTGTTCGCGGTCTTCGGCGGGCTCTACTACTGGTTCCCGAAAATCTGGGGCCGGAAGCTGAACGAACGGCTCGGGAAGCTGCACTTCGCCCTCATGTTCGTGGGCTTCAACGTGGCCTTCTTCCCGATGCACATGCTCGGACTGGACGGAATGCCGCGACGGATCGCGGTCTACGCGGACAGCGCGGGCTGGGAGGCCCTGAACATGCTCTCGACGGGCGGGGCCTTCCTCATCGCGGTGAGCATGATCCCGTTCCTGATCGCGGTGGTCATGGCCTTCATGCGGCCCAAGGACCAGCCGGACGATCCCTGGGAGGCGAACACGCTCGAATGGGCGACGACCTCGCCGCCGCCGCACTACAACTTCGACAGCCTGCCGCCGGTGCGCTCGGAGCGCCCGCTCTTCGACGCGCGGCACGGCGATGAGGCGCACTAGCCATGGCAGCTCACGGCGCAGCGGAACGGCAAGGCATGACGAACTCGATGCTCGGGTTCATCCTGTTCCTCGCCTCCGAGGTGATGTTCTTCGGCGGGCTCTTCGCGGCCTACTTCATCGCTCGCGCGGATGCGCCCGCCTGGCCGCCGCCGCTCACGCCCGAGCAGATCGCGGAAGGCGTCAAGCTCGAGCTCGAGGTAGTGCTGCCGGCGATCTCGACGGGGATCCTGGTGGTCAGCTCGATCACGATGCAGTACGCCGTCTGGCAGATCCAGAAGGGGAACCAGGGCGGGATGCTCTGGGGCCTGTTCATCTCGCTGGCGCTGGGCATCGTGTTCCTCGCAGCGCAGCTGTACGACTACACCCAGCTCCACTTCCTGGCCGACGACACCATCTACGGCACGACCTTCTACACGCTGACCGGCTTCCACGGCGCTCACGTCGCGGGAGGCGCGCTCTTCATCGCCGTCGTGACCGTGCGAGGGCTCGGCGGACAGTTCACGGCAGAGAACCACGAAGCGGTGGAAGCCGCGTCGATGTACTGGCACTTCGTCGACGTGGTGTGGATCGCCCTCTTCACCGTTCTCTACATCATCAAGTAGCCACAAGGACGAACGACTTTGGAGCACGAGAGCAGCGAGCACGAAGCCCACGTCGGGCCCGATGTCCATCTGCCGGATCCGAGCATCTGGCCGTTCGTGGCAGGGCTCGCGATCATGCTGCTCACGGCGACCCTTGTCTGGTGGGCGCGGGTCGAGGACCAGCGCAGCCTGAGCGGTCCGCTGCTGGGCGCATCGGCCGCGATCACGCTCTTCTCGGTGGCCGGCTGGGCCTACGAAGACGGCCGCATGCGCCAGAAGGCGCGCGAGCAGGAAGAGCACGCACGCCAGGGCGCCCGCCGCACCCAGGTCATCACCTTCGCCATCGCCGAGGGCCAGCTTGAGACGGCCGTCGGGGAGGGCGGCGTCATCGACGCCATCCAGAACGCGCACGACGACCTGCGGGCGGCGCCGGGCTTCGAGGACCTCCGCATCAACGTCTCGAGCGCGGAGGACGGGCCCTCACAGGTCATCGTCGAGACGACATGGTCGACGGAGGAGGATCTGGCGGCGTTCGAGGAGACTGAGCGCGCAATTCTCGACCTGATCAGCCAGCACGGGGACGAGGTGGTGGCGGGTTCGCCGCAGACGTTCGACATGCAGGTGGTGCGCGACACGAAGGACACGACGGTGCGCTTCAGCATGGGCGCGGCGGTCTCGCTGTTCGGTGCGCTGCTGGTGGGTGGCTTCGCCGTGGGGGCAGGGCTCAACCTGTTCGCGAGCGAGGCGGAGGCTGGCGAGGGCGGCGGTTTCGTGCCTACGGTGCTAGGTCCGTTCGAGGGCACCATCACGATTAAGGCAAGCGACTTCGACTATGAGGAGATCAAACTGGCGCCCGGCATCGAAGTCACAATGGTCCTCGATAACCAGGACGACTCGGTCGCGCACAACATCATCTTCTTCCAGGGCGACGTAGCGGCCCTGGAAGAGCGGGTCCTGGAGGGCTGCATCAGCGGCTGCGAGGACGACGGGACGGCGGTCCGAACGGAACTGGCGACGGGTATTATCCAGCACACCTTCACCTTCACCACACCGCCGCCGGGCCGGTACGCCTTCTGGTGCGACGTGCACCCCGACACCATGGTCGGCGTCCTCATCATCGAGGAAGGCTGGGACGGTTGGCCGGCGACGCCTGCGGCGGCAGCGGACGATGCGGCCGAGGGTGGCGACACCGACAGCACAGGTGGCACCGGCGAAACAGGTGAAACCGAAGACGAGAGCGCCGGGAACTAGCCCTTAGTCCGAGCCGCTCCCCCTACTCCAGCGCACCCTCCACGAGCAGTTCGGTGAACTCCTCATCGCTCATGCCGAGCGTGTCCTTGAGCACGCGCTCGGTGTCCTCGCCGAGCAGGGGCGCTGCCTTCCAGGGACCACCGGGGGTCTTCGAAAGGCGGAAGGCGGGCGAGTCGTAGGTGCGGTCGCCCATCGTGGGGTGCTCGAGGACGGCGTAGTGGCCGCGGTGCTTGAGCTGCGGGTCGCGGTGCATCTCCTCGGGCGACTTCACGATGCCGGAGGGGACGCCGTTGTCGCGCATCGCCTTGTAGGCCTGTGCAGCGGTGCGTTCGCGGCACCAGAAGTCGATGTGGCGGTCGATCTCCTTCTGCTCATTGAGGCGCGACCACTTGCGGCGCATGCGCTCGAGGTCGGTCCAGTCGGGCCGGCCGATGGCGGCGCGGAAGCCCTCCCACTCCTGCTCGGTGAAGCAGGCGATGACGACGTAGCGGCCGTCCTTGCAGCGGTAGGCGCCATGGGGAGCGGCCTCGGGATCGCGATTACCAAGGCGCTCGGCCTCGCGGCCGTTGGCGGTCCACTCGAGGATGCTGGAGCCGAGGGCATGGATGGCGCCCTCGAACTGGGAGAAGTCGATGTACTGGCCCGTGCCGGTGCGACGGCGGTAGTCGAGAGCGGCGACGAGGGCGATGGCGCCCATGTGGGGCACGAGGAAGTCGGTGTAGGCGACGCCCGTGCCGATGGGCTCCCCGTCGGGCCAGCCGGTCAGGTGGTTGAAGCCGGAGGCGGCCTGGAGCACATGGCCGTAGCCCATGTAATGCGCCCAGGGGCCCGTCTGGCCGAAGAGGGGCATCGAGATCATGACGAGGTCGGGGCGCACCTTGCGCAACTCCTCGTAGTCGAGCCCGAGCTTCTTGAGCGAGCCGGGCGTGAACGACTCCGTGACGACATCGGAGACGGCGACGAGGCGTTTCAGAAGGTCCTTGCCGCGCTCGTGCTTGAGGTTGATGGTGATGCCGAGCTTCGAGCTGTTGAAGTTGGCGTAGTACCCGGAGTTGTCGTAGTGGGGAAAGTTGTTGGTGAAGGGCCCGGCGCCGCGCAGGGTCTCCATGCGCGTGGCAGACTCGACGCGGATGACCTCGGCGCCGTGGTCGGCCAGGTACCTGGCGACGGTGGGGCCGACGCCGACCCAGGAGAGGTCGGTGACGCGCAGGCCCTCGAAGGGCTTGGGCTTGCTTCCGTTGCTCGCCATCTCAGATCACCATGCTACGCCGCAGCTTCGCGACTTCTTCAGCGTCGATCCCGAGAACCTCGCCGTAGACCTCCGCGGTGTGCTCGCCGAGGTGGGGAGCGCGGCCGCGCTGCTTCCAGGGCGTGCCGGAGAGCTTCCAGGGGGCGCCGGGGTAGACGAAGGTCTCGCCGATGTCCTCGTGGCGCACCTGGACCCAGTAGTCGCGGGCGGCGAGTTGGTCGCTCTCGACGATCTCACGGGGGCTGTAGACGGGCGCCCAGCCCGCGCCCCGCGCCTGCGCCTCGCGGACGAGGTCGTCCTTGCGGCGGGTGCGGCAGAACTTCTGGAGGAGGCCGACGACCAGCTCCTGCTCGCCCTCCTCCAGCGGTTGCACGACCGAGAGCCGCTCGCGCCAGTGGGGAGCGGTGAGGGGACCGGCCTCGCCGGTCTGGTCGAGCCAGTCGATCATGACGGCGGAGTTCGCCCCGATGAGCCCGCCCAGTCCGAGCGCCGCCACCCAGCCGTCGGCCGTCTCGTAGATGTAGCGCGGGCCCACACGGCCACCGACCATGCGACCGGAACCGGGTCCGCGGTTGTTGATCTGGAGGATGTCCCAGGTCTGCTGGGCGTTGTCCATGGCGTTGGCCATGGCCTCCTGCATCGAGACATCAACGTGCTGGCCGAGCCCATCGTTGGCGCCACGAGCATAGAGCGCGATGACGGCGCCAACGGCGGCCTGGAGGTTGACCTGGGCGTAGGACTGGGGGGCGGTGGTGCGGACGGGACCGTGCTCGTCGCTGCCGTTGAGGTACATGTGGCCGCCCATCGCCGACCCGACGATGTCGCTGGCGGGGAGGTTGCGGGCGGGGCCGGTCTGGCCGTAGTTCGTGATGCTGACGATGACGGCGCCCGGGTTCACCTTCGCGAGGGTGCGCGGGTCGGCGCCGACCTCCTTCGCGGTGCCGGGGGCGCTCGTCTCGATGACGGCGTCGGCGCCGGCGACGAGGCGGTGGAACAGGTCGCGGCCGGCTTCGAGGCGCATCTCGCAGGTGACGGAGCGCTTGCCGGCGTTCATCGCCCACCAGTAGAGGCTCGACTCACGGCCCTCCTCGTCGCGGAAGAAGGGGCCATTGGCGCGGGTGCGGTCACCGGCGCGAGGCTCGACCTTGATGACGTCGGCGCCCAGCTCGGCGAGGAGGCGCGCGCAGAGCTGGCCCTTCTCGTCGGCGAGGTCGATGACGCGGTAACCCGTCAGGGGGCCGTCGGGGTGGGGAAGGGGGACACCGTCGGGGCGGTCGGTCACGCCCGAGTTCTACCGCCGCCGGGCGGCTGTGCGCAAGGGCGGAACTAGCGATCGTCGTCCGTGAGCGACTTCCCCCACATGCGCGCTACCAGGAGCTCCGGGCCGGGAAGCCACAGCGCGAAGGGAAGCAGCACAGCGGTAGCGACCACTTTGGCGGCGAACGGGATGGCTTCATCCAGCCACTGCAGTGCTCGCTCTATCAGTGAGGACACAAGCCTCTCCGGGATCCTCAGCGGCTGTGAGCAAGGGCGACGGCGCCGTTGTCGACCGCGCCGGGGCGCTCGTCGAGGACGCGGTCGATGGCGGCGCGGAGGGCGTCGATGCCCCAGCCCTTGCTCGCGGAGATGTGGCGGACGTCGCCGGGGACGGGTCCGGCGCCGTCGAGCAGTTCCCGCGCGTCGGCCTCGGACGCGGGCGGGGAGCCGTCGTCGCAGGTGAGGGCGTCGATCTTGTTGAGGGCGACGATGGTGGGGCGGCCGAGCACGCTCAGGTCGCGGAGGACGCCCTCGACGGTCTCGGCCTGGGTGCCGGCGTGGGGGTGGGAGACATCGACGACGTGCAGGAGCACGTCCGCTTCCTCCAGCTCCTCGAGGGTCGCGCGGAAGGAGGCGACGAGCTGGGTGGGGAGCTTCTGGATGAAGCCGACGGTGTCGGTGAGGAGGGCGGGGCGGCCGGAGGGGAGGGCCATGCGCCGCGTGACCGGGTCGAGGGTGGCGAAGAGCTTGTCCTCGGCACGCTGGTCGGCGCCGGAGAGGGCTCGCATGAGGGTCGTCTTGCCGGCGTTCGTGTAGCCGATTAGGGCGACGACGGGGACGCCGGAGCGGCGGCGCTTGCGCCGGTACAGCTCGCGCTGGACGCGGACCTGCTCGAGGTCCTTCTTGAGCTTGCTCATGCGGCGGCGGACGAGGCGGCGGTCGGTCTCGATCTGGGTCTCGCCGGGGCCGCGGAGGCCGATCGCGCCCTCCATGCGTTCGAGGTGGCTCCACTGGCCGCGCAGGCGGGGCAGGAGGTACTCCGTCTGGGCCAGCTCGACCTGGAGGCGGCCCTCCCGCGTGCTTGCACGCATGGCGAAGATGTCGAGGATGAGGGCGGTGCGGTCGATGACCTTGAGCTGGAGCTTCTCCTCGAGGTTGCGCTGCTGGGAGGGCGAGAGCTCGTCATCGAAGATGACCGTGTTGGCGCGCTTTTCGATGCAGGCGTCGGCGACCTCCTGGAGCTTGCCGCTGCCGATATAGGTCGCGGGCTGGGGCGTGCTGCGCCGCTGCAGGGCGCGACCGACGACCTTCGCGCCAGCGGTGCGAGCGAGCTCGGCCAGCTCGGCGAGCGACTCGCGCGCGGGGAGGACGGCCCGCGGGGAGTCGACGGCGACGAGGTAGGCGCGATCGCGCGTGGGGGCGGTGGAGTGGAGGCGTTTCGCCATCGACTCAGCTTAGCCCATCGCCGGCGGACCGAAACACCGCCGCCACCTAGGATGGCGCGATGCGCTCGTTCGCCACGTTTTTCGGAGGCGTGCTGTTCTGCTGCTTGCTCGCCGGTTGCGGCGGCGACAACGGTGATGCGCCGCAGCAGGAACGTTCTTCCCCAACCACCACCGTGTCCACAACGGCAACCGCAACCGCAGCGCCGACGGTGAAAGCGACGGCCACGAAGCCCGCGGACGAGGATGAAGAGCGGGAGAAGCAGCCAGAGGAGGGCGCACGAGCCGGGGAGAGCCCGGACGGTCCGTCAGCGATCGCGATCGGCGGCGACGACCGTCCGGCGACGCTGCTGCTCCCGCGGGAGGCCGACCACTCCGAGCCGCGCCCGCTCGTGCTGCTGCTGCACGGGTACGGCAGCAGCGGTGAGGGGGCGGACGCCTACTTCCAGTTCGCGGCGCACGTGAACGAGCTGGGATTCGGGCTGGTCCTGCCGGACGGCACGAGGGACCCGGAGGGCGAGCGCTTCTGGAACGGGACGGCCGAGTGCTGCGACATGCTCGATACCGGCGTGGACGACGCAGGCTACCTGCGCGGACTCATCGAGGAGGCGCGAGCGCACGCGGCTTTCGACAGGGTGTTCGCGGTGGGGCACTCGAACGGCGGGTTCATGGCCTACCGGCTGGGGTGCGAGGCGATCCCGGGGCTGACCGCGATCGTGAGCCTCGCGGGCGGAACGTACGCCAACGCGGACGACTGCCGCGCGCCCTCGGAGGTCTCGGTGCTGCAGATCCACGGGAACCGCGACCAGGTCATTCGCTACGGGGGCGGGCCGCTGAAGGGTCCGCTGCGCTGGACGGAGTCGATACCCGGCGCAGTGGAGAGCGTGCTGCGCTGGGCGGAACGCGCCGGTTGCAACCTCAACGCCAGCGAGGAGCTAACGCCGATCGACACGGACGCGTTCGTGGAGGGCGCGGAGACGAGCATCCAGCGCTGGCGAGAGGGCTGCGCGGGGGGCACGGTCCACGAGCTGTGGACGATCAGGGGCGGGAGCCACGTGCCGCTGGTCTGGGGCACGGAGTTCACGCGGCGCATCCTGCACTGGCTGAACGACGCCTACACGGGCGAGGTCACGATCGAGGCGGACGGAAGCGAGTAGGTGGCGCTAGAAGCCCTTCCACTCCTCCAGGCGCCGGCAGCCCTCCTCGACCTGATCGTCGGGGGTGGTGACGGAGAGGCGGACGTAGCCCTCGCCGTTGAGCCCGTAGCCGCGACCGGGGGTGACGACGACGGCGCACTCGTCGATGACGCGGGCGGCGAAGTCGCCGCTCGTGATGCCGTCGGGGAGCTTCGCCCAGACGTAGAGCGAGGCCTTCGGCACGTCGACATCGAGGCCGATCTTGCGCAGGGCCTCGACGATGCGGTCGCGGCGGCGCTGGTAGATGGCGTTGTGCTCGTCGATGACGTCCTGGGGACCCTCGACGGCCTCGATCGCCATCTCCTGGATGGCCTGGGGGATGCCGCTGTCGATGTTCGACTTGACGCGCATGAGGGCGTCGACGAGCTCACCGTTGCCGACGGCCATGCCGATGCGCCAGCCGGTCATGTTGTAGATCTTCGACCACGAGTTGAACTCGATGGCGACGTCGCGGGCGCCGGGCGCCTGGAAGATCGAGATGGGGCGGTGGCCGTCGTAGGCGACATCGCAGTAGGGGTTGTCGTGGCAGATGGAGACGTCGTACTCCTTCGCCCAGGCGACGACCTTCTCGAAGAAGGCGACGTCGGCGACGGCGCCGGTGGGGTTGTTGGGGTAGTTCAACCAGAGGACCCTGGCCTTGGCGGCGAGGTCCTCTGGGATGGCGTCAAGATCGGGTTTCCACCCGGACTCGCGGGTGAGCGGCAGCTTGATGGTGACGCCGCCGGCGAACATGGTGCCGATCTCGTAGACGGGGTAGCCGGGGTCGGTGGCGAGGGCGACGTCGCCGGGATCGATGAGGGTGAGCGCCATGTGGGCGATGCCCTCCTTCGAGCCGATGAGGGCGAGGCACTCGCGCTCGGGGTCGAAGGAGGTCTCGAAGCGTCGCTCGTACCAGCCGGAGATGGCCTGGCGCAGCTCGGGAAGACCCTCGGACTCGGGGTAGCGGTGGTTCGCGGGGTCATCGGCGGCGCGATGGAGCCGGTCGAGGATGTTGGGGGGCGTGGGGAGGTCGGGGTCGCCGATGCCAAAGGTGATGACATCGATGCCCTCGGCCTTCTTGGCGGCGATGACCTTGGATATCTGGGCGAAGAGGTAGGGGGGAAGCTCTTCGACCCGCTTGGCCAGCTTCATTGGTACTCCTGGGGGGTACTCCTGGGGGGTGCTCCCGGGGTCAGATCAAACGCGCCCGCTCACGCCGGCGCGCAACGCTGCGATGGTACCGTGCCTCGCTCGCAGCCGCAGCCGCATGGGGTCCGGAGACGCTACAGGTCGGCGAGGCGCTGGATGAGGGACTCCCAGCGGCCGACCTCGGCCGCGGGATCGTCGCTGTAGGGGGTGATGGTGACGGTCGTGACGCCCTCGGCGGCGAACTCGGCCATGCGGTCGAGGAAGCGCTCGCGCTCCTCACCGGAGTCGAGTGAGGGGCCGGTCCAGGCGACAGTCTTCTCGATGCGGTCGTAGTCCGTGCCCTCGGCCTCGCAGTGAGTGCGGAGGACGGTGAGCTTGTGCCGGACCTCCTCGACCTCGCTGCTGGTCAGGTTGCAGGCGTCGGCGTAGCGGGCGACGAGTCGCAGGGTCTTGCGTTCGCCCCGACCGCCGATGAGCAGCTCCGGGTGGGGCCGGCTGATGGCCCGGGGCACGTTCAGCGTCTCGGCGAGCTGGTAGTGCTTGCCCTCGAACGGTCCGTCATCGTCGCTCCACATCTGGAGGCAGATCTGGACGGCCTCCTCCAGCCGCTCGAAGCGCTCCCCGAGGGGCGGGAAGGGCACGCCCAGGCCGACGTGCTCCTGCTCGTTCCAGGCGGCGCCGATGCCGAGCCAGGCGCGCCCGCCGGAGAGCACGTCGAGCGTGCTGACCTGCTTGGCGAGCATGCCGGGATGGCGGTAAGTGACGCCCGTGACGAGCAGGCCCAACCGGATGGTCGACGTGCGGCCGGCGACGAAGCCGAGGGCGGTGTAGCCCTCGAGCATGTCCAGCTCAGGCGCGCCGATCCAGCCGATCTGGAACAGGTGGTCCATGAACGAGAGGCGCGTGCAGCCGACATCCTCGGAGACGGCGGCGAGGTCGGCGAGGCGCGGCCCCATCTCGGCGGGGCCGCCCTGCCAGGTGAAGTTGGCGACGTGGATGCCGGCGCGCACCTGCCGCTAGGAGATGCCTCGGCGCTCAAGCTCCCGGGGCATGCGCTCGGCGTCGGCGCTGAGCATCGGGCCCTTCTGGTCGTCGGAGAGGGTACCGGCGGCATCGGCGCCGAACTTCGCGCCGTCGAACAGGATCCACTTCTCGGGAACGATCTCGAGGACGACGCGCAGGGGCGAGTCGAGGGTCTGCACGAAGGCGGCGGCGGCTGCGGGGTTGTCCGGGTTCAGCTTGGCGGCGAACTCGGGGTAGAACCAGTCCTTGGTCTCGCGGTCCTCGTGGATGATGCAGCGGCCCTTGGCGGTGGCGGCGCCGAAGGGGCCGGTGTAGTCGGGCCCGCCGGCGGCGCCGCTCACAACGACGGAGACGCGGGGGTCGCGGCGGACGGCGGAGATGCGGTGGCGGTGGGCGCCGGCGGTGATCCAGAAGCGTCCGTCCTTGAAGAGGAAGGACATGATGACGCCGACGGGCCAGCCGTCCTTCGTGCCCCAGTTGAAGGTGCACTCACGGACGCCGCTGAGCAGGTCTTCGAGCTGCTGGTCATCCAGCGGGTAGATTGAAACGGTTTCGTGGTCTTCGACTCCGGGCATTTCGCCCTCCATGCGGTTCTGGGCTCCGCCGGGCGCCCGAAACTGGGGCTTGGCCGGACGAGCGCCTAACACTCGCAGTTTGCCGGGGATGGCGCAAGCACGGGGCGGTTTGCGGGCCTGCCGGACCAGAGGCACGGCCCGTGCTATGCTCCGGCAGAGGTCAGCGCGTCAGATCGTCCCCATGAGAGAAACTCGCTCACACGTCGATTGCCGCCGGAACCCAGCTCACGCCCCGGAGGCAATCACATGACATCGTTCGTCGATCGGACGCTCACCTGCTCGGACTGCGGCGCGCAGTTCACCTTTACGGTGGGCGAGCAAGAGTTTTATCAGTCCCGCGGATTTACCAACGAGCCGCGGCGCTGCCCAGAGTGCCGGGCCGCGCGCAAGGCCGCCCGCGGCGAGGGCGGCGGCGGCGGTGGTGGCGGCGGTTACCGCAGCTACGACAGCAACCGTGAGATGTTCAGCGCCGTCTGCGCCGAGTGCGGCCGCGAAGCGCGCGTTCCCTTCCAGCCGCGGGGCGACCGTCCCGTGTACTGCAGCGATTGCTTCCGCTCGCGCGGACCGCAGCGCGGCGGTGGCGGCGGCGGTGGTGGTGGCCGCGACCGCAACTGGTAAGCCCCCAGGCTTCCCAATCCCGCTTCCCTGAACCGAGCGTAGCCAGCGAGCGGCGCTTCGTGTCCTGAAGGCGCAGCCAGCGCCTATACTCCGCGCAGCCCACAGGAGGACTGCGTGGAACCAGACACCATCGAGCGGCTCCCGGAAATCCTGCGGTCGTACCTCTCCGAACAGCTTCCCGACGCGCGCAACGTCTCGATTCACAACGTGTCGCGCTCGCCGGGGGGCAACTCGCGCTCGATGTGGTTCTTCGACGCCGACTGGGAGGGGGAGGCGCCGATCGCGAAGCAGCTGATGTTCCGTGCGAACGAGAGCACGTGCTTCCGCGACGAGGAGGCGAGCCTGGAGAAGGAGTACCGCGTCTTCCGCGCCCTCCAGGACACCCCGGTTCCGGTGCCCGCCAACTACTGGTACGAGCGCGACCCCTCTTGGGCGGGCGAGGATTTCGTCATCCGCGAGCGCGTCGAGGGCGACACGAACTTCCGCGACCTGCCCGCGGCGAGCCAGCGGGCGATCCTCGACCACTTCGTCGAGATCCTGGCGGCGCAGCACAACCTGGACTGGGAAGCGATGGGGCTGTCGTTCCTCGGAGCGCCGCAGGACGGGCCGGAATGCGCGCGGATGGTGGTGGAACGCTGGGAACGGGCGACGAAGCGCGAGCTGCTCGAACCGCAGCCGGTGATGACGGCGACGATGGCCTGGCTGAAGCGCAACCTGCCCACGGAGGTCGACCGCATCGTGCTGGGGCAGGGGCAGGTGGGGCCGGGGCAGGTCCTGTTCCGGGACGACCGCGTGGTGGCGTCGCTGGACTGGGAGTCGGCGTTCATCGGCGACCCGATGTCGGACCTAGCGTACCTCGACTTCATGGTGCGGCCGCTGGTGGGGGACGAGGTGGTGGAGGGGCTGATCACCCGCTACGGGGAGCTGAGCGGCATCCCCATCCGGCGGGACAACATGCGCTTCTACACGGTGTTCCAGTCCTACTGGGCAGTTTCCGCTTGCCTCGCGGCGGTGAACCGTTTCGCGACCGGCGAGATGCGCAAGACGCAGACGCTCGTGCTGGGGATGGCGGCCCCGCGGTCGTTCCTGCGGCGCATGGAGCGCATCGTGCGCGAGGACGCGGCCTGACGATGCGACCAACACCAGCGGAGATCGTCGAGGGGCTGCAGTACAACCTGCGGGCCGATCTGATTCCCGAGCTGCAGTCGCCGTGGGCGAAGCGCATCGCGGGGAACATGCTCTGGGCGCTGGAGCACCTGAAGCAGCGGCTGGAGGAAGAGCACGGCGTGGCCGTCGAGGAGAACGCCGACCTGCGCGGCGTTCTCGCGGCCGCGACGGCGGCCAGGAGCGAGGGAGGGGCGCTGGCGGACGCGCTGGCGTCCATCGACCTGGCGGCCGGGGAGGCGCGGGAGTGGCCACCGGCCGAAGAGCTGACGGCCGAGAACGCCCGCCTGCGAACCATCGTCGACGCCGTCGTGGAGGCGTTCCCCGCCGAACGCGACGCCGCCGCCGAGGCGCTCTGGCGCGAGATCCTGGGCTACATCGCCCGGCAGACCGACCGCGACGGCACACTCATCGAAGTCAACCCGGACTGACCGGAAATCGACCACCACCGCAAAGGAGCAGACCGATGGCCTACCCGGAGTACGAGAACATCATCGTGGAGCCGCTGGAGGAGGCGGAGGGCGTCGTCCGCGTGACGCTGAACCGGCCGCAGGCGCTGAACGCCCTCTCGGCCGACCTGCTGGACGAGTTCTTCGACTTCCTCGACCACTTCGAGGAAGACCCGCACGCGTACGTGCTGTTGCTGCGCGGCGCGGGGCGCTCCTTCTGCGCGGGCTACGACCTCGCGTCGAGCCGCACGGTGGAGCCGGGCTCGCCGGGCGACATCCTGCAGGAGCAGAGCGTGGGGCGCTCGCGCCGGACGATGATCGACTCGGTCGACCGGTACCTGCGGCTGTTCAACACGCGCAAGCCGACGATCGCGCAGGTGCACGGGCACTGCATCTCCGGCGGGACCGAGCTGATCTCGATGTTCGACTTCGTGGTGTGCAGCAAGACGGCGAAGTTCGGGCACATCGCGGGCCGGCACATGGGCACGCTGCGCACACTCTCCATGTGGCCCTGGACGATCGGCTACCGGCGCGCGAAAGAGCTGTTCATGACGGGCGAGCTCATCGACGGCAAGACGGCGGACGAGTGGGGGCTGGTGAACAAGGCAGTTCCGGAGGAGGAGCTGGAAGAAGCGACCCTCCACTTTGCGCGCAAGATCATGCGCATCCCGCTCGAGGTGAACATCCTGCACAAGCACTCGGTGAACCGCTGGATGGAGATCCAGGGCCTGCAGCCGGCGATCCACTCGGCGGCGGAGTTCGACGTGTACACGGCCTTCATCGACGGGCGGCCCGGCTTCCGCGAGCGTGTGGAGGCGGACGGCCTGCGGGAGGCGCTCAAGTGGCGCGACCGGGAGTGGCGCGGCACGGAGCTCTGGGACCACGGGAAGGAGCCCGAGTCCTAGCCTGCCCGTAGGATCACGGGCATGGACGCGCTGCCGGAGGCAGACCAGAAGGCGGCAGTGGTGCGGACGATGTTCGACCGCATCGCGCCCTCCTACGACCGCATGAACCGGATCATCACGCTGGGGTTCGACCAGCGCTGGCGGCGCTCGCTGATCGACGCGCTGGGGGTCGACGGCAGCGACACCGTGCTGGACCTGGCCTGCGGGACGGGCGACTTCGCGGTGATGGCGCGGGAACGGGGCGCGCGCGTCGTCGGGCTCGACTTCGCGGGGGCAATGCTGACGGCGGCGCGCGAGCGCTGCCCCGAGGCGATCACGCTCGTGCGCGGCGACGCGCTGCGGCTACCGCTGGCGAGCGGCAGCGTAACGGTGGCGGTCTCGGGGTTCGCGCTGCGCAACTTCGTCGCGATTCCGCCCGTGCTAGCGGAGCTGGCGCGGGTGCTACGTCCGGGCGGACGGGTGGGGCTGCTGGAGGTCGATGAGCCGCGTTCGGGGCTGCTGCGGCTTGGGCACGGGGTGTATTTCCAGCGGGTCGTGCCGGCCATCGGGGCGCTGCTGAGCGACGGGAGCGCCTACCGCTATCTGCCAGCCTCAGCGGCCTACCTCCCGGACGGGGAGGGGCTGCGCTCGATGCTTGAGGAAGCGGGCTTCACGAGCATCGAGAAGCGCCGCCACCTCGGGGGGGCGGCGCAGTCGATCATGGCGGTGCGGGCGTGAGCGCCGAGCGGGCGCTGCCCGCACCGGGCAGCCTCGCGGCGTGGGTGGCGGCGGCACGCCCACCGACGCTGACCGCGGCAGTCGCGCCGGTGCTGGTCGGGACGGGCGCGGCGATCGGCGACGACGTGTTCTCGGCGGGGCCGATGATCGCGGCTCTCTTCGGGGCGATCTGCCTGCAGGTCGGGGCGAACTTCGCGAACGACGTGTTCGACTTCGAACGCGGCGCCGACGCGGGCGACCGGCTCGGCCCGCCGCGCGCAACGCAGACACGTCTGCTGACGCCCGCGCAGATGAAGGTGGGGATGTGGGCGGCGTTCCTGCTGGCGTTCCTCGCGGGCATCTACCTGGTCGTGGTGGCGGGCTGGATCGTCGTCGTGATCGGCCTGGCGAGCATCGTGGCGGGGCTCATCTACACGGGGGGGCCGTGGCCGGTGGGGTATCACGCCCTGGGCGACGCGTTCACGTTCGGATTCTTCGGGATGGTGGCGGTGGTAGGGACGTATTTCGTGCAAGCGGAGGCGGCGCCGGGGCTGGTGTGGCTCGCGGCGGTGCCGGTGGGGTGCACCGTGACGGCCATCCTCGTGGCGAACAACCTGCGCGACATCGACACGGATCGGGCGGCGGGCAAGACGACGCTGGCGGTGGTGCTGGGGGAGCGGGGAACGCGCGCCTGGTACGTGGTGCTGATGGTCGCCGCCTACGGGGTTGCGATCGCGCTCTGGCCGGCGACGCGCGTCGAGCCGTGGGCGCTGCTGGTACTCGCGAGCCTGCCGTTCGCGCTGGCGCCGCTGCGGGCGGTGGCGGGCGGGACGGCGGGGCGGGCGCTGAACGCGACTCTCGTGCAGACGGCGCGGTTGCACCTCATCTTCGGGGTGCTGCTGGCGCTGGCGCTTACGGACTGGCTCCCGGCCTAGCGGTTCATGACCTCGTCGGCGTAGGTGGTCGTGATGTGGCCTTCGGCCTCGAGCTTCGCGTACTCCTCGTCGCTGACGCCGAGCAGCTCGCGATAGACGTAGTCGTTGTGCTCGCCGAGGAGGGCGGGGGCGGTGCGGATGGTCACGTCGGAGCGGGAGAAGGTGAAGGACGGGGCGGGGAACTCGGTCGACGGATAGTCCTCGGTCGCATCGAGCCGCTGGAAGGCGGGCGACTGCATGGCGTGCGGGTCCTCCGTCACGTCCTTCGCGCTGAGGACGGGCCCGGCGGTGACGCCCACTGCCTGCAGCTCACGGAACAGCTCGCCGAGGTCGCGAGCGGCGATCCAGGCCGCAAGCCCTTCCTCGATCGCGTCCTCGGCGGCGCGGCGGCCTTCGACTGTTTCGAGACCGGGGGCGGTGGCCCAGCCGGGCCGGCCGAGGTAGTCGACGAGGGCGGCCCACTCGGCGTCGCTGCGGCAGCTGAGGGCGAGCCACTGCTCCTCGCCACGGGCGGCGAAGACGCCGTTGGGGGCGAAGCCTTCGGTGCTACGGTTGCCGATGGAGCCGGCGGCGCGCCCGTTCCAGGCGGCGTCGAGGGCGGCCTGGGGGAACATCGAGGCGGAGCACTCGGCCTGGGCAAGCTCGATCGTCTGGCCCCGGCCGGTGCGGCGGCGGTGGCGGAGGGCGGCGAGCATGGCAAGGCCGCCGTGCATCCCCACGAAGAAGTCACCCGCGAAGGTCTGGATGTTCGTCTCCGGAGCGGAGTCGCGGTAGCCGCGCAGGATGGTCGAGCCGGCGACGCCGTCGATGTGGGCGCCGTAGCCCCGCCCTTCGACGTAGGCGCCGGTGCGCCCGTAGGCGGGCAGGTGGAGGATGACGATGTCAGGGCGGACGGCGCGGATAGCCTCGTCGTCGAGGCCGAGCTTCTCCAGGGTGCCTCGCGCGAGGTTCTCGGCGAGCACGTCGCTGATGGCGATGAGGCTTTTCACGACGGCGAGCCCCTCGGGGCGGCGGCTATCGACGGTGAAGGAGCGCTTGTTGCGAATGACGTGGATGAAGGCGGGGCTGTTATTCCAGGGGCGGGGGCCGGGGTCGTTGTCCGGGTGGCCGGCCATCCAGGGCGGCAGCATCTGGGCCACGGGGGCGGGGAGGACCGGGGCGGCGGCGCGGGTGGCGGGGTTCCAGACGTACGGGTTCTCGACCTTGATGCAGTCGGCGCCGAGGTCGGCGAGGTACATCGTGGCGGTCTGGCCGGCCCAGACGCAGGCGAAGTCACAGACGCGGACGCCTTCCAGCGGGAGGTAGGCGCTCATGCGACGGCCTCCTTCCGGCGGAGCGTGTCGATGGCGGCCTGGTCGTACCCGAGCTCCCCGAGGATGGCGTCGGTGTGCTGGCCGAGAGTGGGGGCCGCCTGGCGGATGGCCCAGGGCGTCTCGCTGAGCATGTAGGGGCGCCCCAGCATGGGGAACCTCCCGAGCGTCTCGTGCTCGACCTCGGTCCAGAGGCCGCGCTCGCGGAAGACCGGGTCCGCGTACAGGTCGGCGGCGGTGAAGAGGGGGGCGAGGATGGCGTGGGCGTCGCGGGCGGCCTCCCAGACCTCGGCGCGGGTGCGCTGGATGAGCCACGGGTAAAGGGCGACGTCGACCTCCTCGCGGGCCTCCTCGGAGTTCATGTAGCGGGGGTCGTTCCACTTCGGGTCCTTGAAATCCGGGCGGCCGATCATCTCGGCGAAGCGGTGCCAGTAGGGACCGGCCGAGGCGGTCATCTCAACGTAGCCGTCGGCGCAGGGGAAGACGCCGACGACGCCGGCGCCGGTGGAGGGACCGGCGACCTCGGGCTTGGCGTTGATGCGCCCGGAGAAGCGGTAGGCCATGATGGCCGAGCTGCGCCGGTCGACGCTGTTGAGCTGCACGTCGAAGAGGGAGACATCGACGCGCTGGGTGATGTCGTGCACCTCGGTCGTGTAGACCGCGCCGAGGGCGCCGATGGCGGCCATCGCGCCGCACTGGATGAGCGAGGCGGTACCGCCCATCTTGAGCGGCTCGCGGCCGACGGAGCCGTGCGAGAACATCTCCCCGCCCATGGCGAAAAGCACCGTCTCGGAGAGGGCGTAGTCGCGGTAGGGGCCCTCCCAGCCGAAGTTCGTCAGCGAGAGCACGTTCACGTCGGCGACCTCGCGGAGAGCGTCGGGGGTGAGGTTGAGGCGCTCGGCGACGGCGGGCGGGTAGCTGGTGACGGCAACATCGACCTCCGGGAGGAGGCGTTCGAGCACCTCGCGCCCGCCCTCCGACTTCAGGTCGAGGACGACGGACTCCTTATTCGTGTTGAGGTACTGGTAGGTGCCGCTGCGCTCGATGCCGGGCTCGTCGTTGAGCCAGGGGCCGAAGCCGCGGATGGGGTCGCCCCCGGGACGCTCGACCTTGATGACGCGGGCGCCGAGATCGGCGAGGAGCTTGGTCGAGTAGGGGCCGGCGATGTGCGCCGTCAGGTCGAGGACGGTAATGCCGTCGAGGGCGGCGGGGCTGGCGGCGTCGGTCGTCACGTTCGGCAGCGCTCCTACAGGATGCGGTAATCGTGGGAACGCCAGCCGGCCTCGTAGTAGGGCGCGACGTTGGCGCCGGGTGGGATGACGGCGTCGATGCGTTCACGGTCCTCGTCGGTGATGACGACGTCGCTTGCGCCGAGGTTGTCCTCGAGCTGTTCGAGCGTGCGCGGGCCGATGATGGGGCTGGTCACGCCGGGCTGCTGCTCGCACCAGGCCACGGCGAGCTGGGAGAGGGTGCAGCCCTTGTCGGCGGCGATCGGTTCGAGGCCCTCGATGACGTCGTAGACGCCATCGGTGAGGCGGCGGCGCTGCTGCTCGTTGAGGGCGTAGCGGCCGTCCTCGGGCAGGGGCTCGCCGCGGCGGTAGCGACCGGCGAGGAGCCCGCCGCCAATGGGCCCCCAGGGGATGACGCCGATGCCGAAGGTCTGGGTCATGGGCAGGAGCTCGCGCTCGGCGCGGCGGTCGAGCAGGTTGTAGGGCGGCTGCTCGCAGACGACGCGGTTCAGCCCGAGCTCCTTCGCGACCCAGAGCGACTCGACGATCTCCCAGGAGGCGAAGGTGCTGGTGCCGATGTAGCGCACCTTGCCGGCGCGCACGAGGTCGTCGAGCGCGCGCAAAGTCTCGTCGATGGGGATGTCGGGCTGAGGGCGGTGGAGCTGGTAGAGGTCGATGTAGTCGGTCTGGAGGCGGCGGAGGCTGGCCTCGCACTGCTCGATGATGTGGCGGCGGCTGTTCCCTCGCGCGTTCGGGTCCTCGGAGTCCATGGCGCCGTGCACCTTGGTGGCGAGGACGACCTGGTGGCGGCGGCCGTTCCGTTTGAGCGCCTCGCCCGTGATCTCCTCGCTGCGACCGAGGGCGTAGACGTTGGCGGTGTCGAGGAAGTTGATGCCGGCGTCAAGGGCGCGGTCGATAATGGTGTAGGACTCCTCGGGTTCGGTTCGGCGCCCGAACATCATGCAGCCGAGGCAGAGGCTCGAGACCTGCACGCCGGTTCGACCGAGGCTCCTGAGCTCCATTCGCGGCATTGTACGTGCCCGCTCCGAAAGCGAGCGCGGGGCTCTCGACGGTTGCGAGCGATCGGCGTACACACTGGGGAGAACCGACGCCGTGGGAGGACGCACATGGCAACACCGGACGAGCTGCGAGCAACACTGGCCGAGGCCCGAGCGACGTTTCGCGAGGCGATCGAGGCGGCCGAGATGGGCTGGCGGCGATCGCCCGGCGAAGGTGAGTGGACCGCACAGGAAGTGGCGGAGCACGTGATCCAGATCGAGGCGCGCATCACGACGATGGTGTGCGAGGCCTGCGGCTATCCCGGCATCGAGGCGTGGGAACCTGACTGCGCATCCTCGATCGAGGCGGTGGACGAATTCGACGCCGTCGTGAGCAACTGCGACGCGAAGCTGCAGTACGTGACGACCGAGGACCTGGAGAAGAAGCACGAGATGTTCGGGGACGTGGCGGGCATCTTCGAGATGAACGTGAACCACCTCGTGGAGCACACGGCGCAGCTGCTGGCGGCGGCGGAGGCCTAGGGGCGCTCAGGCGCCGGCGTAGAGCCGGAACCCGAAGTCGTTATAGCGCCGCTCCGGCGCGAGGCTGGCGCGGGCCTTCAGGCGCGTGAACTTCACGGAGTGCCGCCAGCTCCCTCCCCGGCTGACCTTGCGAGCGCGCTCGGCGGGCTCGCGTTCGCCGGCGCCGGGGTCGCCGTAGGCGCGGGCGTGGTACCAGTCGAGGCACCACTCGTGGACGTTCTCGGCCATGCAGCGGAGGCCGTAGCCATTGGCGCACTCGGGGGCGGGGGGATGGGGGCGGTCGGCGGCGGCGATGCGGTCGGCGACGGGGTTGTCCTGCCAGCGCTCGCCGGGCCACGGCCAGTCGCTGTCCTCAAGACCTCCGAGGGACGCGTACTCGCGCTCGGACTCGGTGGGGAGGCGGTAGGGAACGCCCGTCTCGGCGGCGAGCCACTCGCAGTAGGCGACGGCGTCGAACCAGTTAACGCCGACGACGGGCTGGTCGGAGGCGTTGAAGCGCTCGTCGTCCCAGAAGCGTGGGGCTTCGTGCCCGGCCGCCAGGAACGGCTCGAACTCGGCGTTCGTGACGGGCGCGACGGCTACGCGAAAGGGGGCGATCTCGACGCGGTGAACAGGCTGCTCGTCGGGGCGGCCGCGCTCACTGCCCATGAGCAGCACGCCGCCGTCGAGGCTCACCAGCTCAGGCCGGAGGAGGGCGTCCACGAGCCCGATCTTACGGCGGTCCCGGGGCACGGTCGTTGTCTTGCGCTATGCCGTGAGGGGCGCCGCCGATAGACTCCATCGCCGTGACCGACGCGATCGTGTGGCTGGATGCGCCCGGGGCGCCCGAGCGGCGCATCGGGGGCAAGGGCGGGAGCCTCGCGCGGCTGTCCGGGCTCGGCTTCCCGGTACCGCCGGGATTCGTCGTGGCGGCAGAGGCGTACGAGGCCTTCGCGGAGGCGCACGACCTCGCCACCGTGACCGCGCCGCTGGCCGGGCTTGACCCGCGGACGCCGATGGCGGCTATCCGCGAGTCGCTCGCGCCGGTGGCCGAGCGCCTTGAAGGCGCGACCCTCGACGAGGGCACGCGAGGCGCCATCGGCGGGGCGCTCGCGGAGCTGAAGGAGCAGGCGGGGCCGCACGCGACCTTCGCGGTGCGCTCCAGCAGCCTGAACGAGGACAGCGCGGGCAGCTCCTTCGCGGGCCTCTACGAGAGCTACCTGAACCTGCACGGCGAGGACGACATCCTGAAGGGGGTGCTCGACTGCTTCCGCTGTCTCTGGCAGGAGCGGGCGGTGCACTACCGCACGTTCCGCGGCATCGAGCACGCGGGCGAGGCGATGGCCGTCGTGGTGATGCAAGTCGTACGGGCGCGGTCGAGCGGGGTGGCGTTCACGAAAAACCCGATGACGGGCGCGACGGACCAGGTGCTGATCAACGCTTCCTGGGGGCTGGGGGAGGCGGTCGTCTCCGGTTATGTCACGCCGGACTCGTTCATCGTCGGGCCCGGCGGGGAGATGCTGGAACGCGCCATCAGCGAAAAGCACGAGCAGGTGGTGCTGACGGGGCATGGCACGGAGCGAACGGCCGTGGCTCCGACGCACATGACGGAGCCATCCCTGAGCGATGAGGAAGTTAACGAAGTCGTCGAGACGGCGCACGCGATCCAGCGCGAGTACGGCGGGCCGGTCGACATCGAGTTCGCCTACGACGACTTCGGCACGATGTTCCTGCTGCAGGCGCGTCCCATCACGACCTGAGCAGCGTCTCGATCTCGGTTCGCAGCTTCGCGAGGGCGTCTGCATCGAGGGAAGCCTCTGGCGTTCCACCCAGGCGCGCGAACCAGCGCTGCGTCAGCTCGCGGACGGCGGGCTCGGCGGACAGCTCGGCGCGGCGGTGGCCGAATGGAGAGAGGGGAACGCCAAGTTCGTCCGGCTCAGCGGCGCCGGTGAGCACGTCGATGGCATCCAGCAGGTGCGTTGCCGCGACCGCTTCGGCGCCACGCGCGTGGGCGACGCTCGACGCGGTGGTGAGGATGTCGAGGAAGCGGACGGCCTCGTCGCCGCCGGACATGGGCTAGGCGGGGTGCTGGAGGGCTTCCAACTGGTTGGCGTGGTCGAGGGAGTGCACGCGCAGGGTCAGGAGCCACTCCTTCCAGTTGAGGTCGCCGAGGAAGGGGTGCAGCCACACGACCTCGGCCTCGGGGTCGGCGTTGCCCTCGCGCACGGCGCGAACGGCCCCGGCGATGACCTCGGCGTGCGTGGCGAGGACGTCCTCGCGGGTCTGGGGCACGGGCGGGATCTCGTCGGGGACGGCGCCCTCGGAGACGACGCCGCGGACGCGGGTGGCGGTGCCGTGGTTCACCTCGGCGACGTGGCGGATGCACTCGAGGGGGCTCCACTCCTGACCTTCCTGGCGCACCTCGAGCAGGTCATCGGGAACCGCACGGGCGGCGGCTTCAAGCTGGGCGACTGCGGCCTCGACGCGCTGCGCCATCTCCTCGGCGGTCCACTCGGCCGCCTTCCTGCGGACGTAGCTGAGGATGACCTCGGTTGCGCCTTCGGGAATGGTCACGGCAGGCCTCCTGGGCGCGGCGAGCGCAGCGCCGGTCGCGCGATCCTAGCGCATCGACCGGCGTGCGGGTCCCGACTCGCCCGCTCCGGCGTTCCCCGTAGAATCCGGTTCATGGTCAGCATCATCCGTCCGGCGGAACGTGACGAGGGCACCGCACAGACGCCGGGCATGCGCCGCGAGGCCGGTATTTCCGGCACGCTCACAGGCTCCGAGGGGCTGTGGATGGGCGTGGGGCGAAACGAGCCCGGCGGGGCCTCCGGCGTGCATCACCACGGCGAGAGCGAGTCGGGCATCTTCGTGATCGAGGGCCGCCTGCGTTTCCGCTGGGGCGAAGGGCTGGAGCACGTGGCCGACGCGGGGCCGGGCGACTTCATCTTCGTCCCCCCGTACGAGGTCCATGCCGAAGAGAACCTCGACCCCGGTAACGAGGCGGTGTTCCTGCTGGCGCGCACCACGATGGACGCGATCGTCGTCAATGTGCCCGACCCGAGGGAGACATAGGGACATGGGACTGCTCGCGATGAAGGTCACGCTCACGGATGGGCGCGAGGTGGTGGTGAAGGCGGACTCGCGCGTCGACACGGTCGACGAAGACGGGAACCGGATCATCCGGCTGATGAAGAACGGCGAGATCATCGAGGTCTTCAAGCAGAGCGACGTGCAGGAGCCCATCCAGGGCCTCACCCACGACTCCTGAGACCGGCGCCAGCAGTACCAGGCGGTCCAGTAGCGCCGCGAGGGGCGGAGATTGCGGTTGCGGCCACCGACTTCAGGCGGTGGGACGATAGCCGCCGAAGAGGGCGCCTCCGAGGCGTTTCCAGAAGCAGTCGACGTGCTCGAAGCCTGCGTCGCGAAGCCACCCAAGGTGGCGGTCGAGCGGCTCCAGGTGGGAGTGGTGGCGGGGGAGCTCGGCGGGCTGCGGCGGCTCGTCGCGGGCGTCCTGCTCGGACTGCATGATTGAGCGGTAGCGGGCGTCGAGCGCGTCGTCGGGGGCGCTGACGAGGTCGAGGTTGAGGAAGGCCCCTCCGGGTGACAGCAGCGCGAAGACCTCGCCGTAGAGGCGCTTGAGCGCCGCCTCGGGAATGTGGTGGATGGCCGCGGACGAGATGACCGCGTCGAAGGGCCCGTCAAGGCCATCCGGAAGGGCGCCCTCGCCGAAATCCCAGGCGACGTAGCGGTAACGCCCGTCGAATTCGGCGAGGCGCTCGCCGCCGACGCGCATCATCTCCTCGGAAGCGTCGACCAGCACGGCCGAGGCACTCGGGAAGGCGGTCAGGAAGACGGACGCCTCGGCTCCGTAGCCGGCGCCGAGATCGAGGATGCGCAGGGCGTCGTTGCCGTCGCGCCCGAGGAGCTGCGTCATGAGCTCGAACTGGGGAGCGCGCTCGCGGGCGCGGGCGTCCATGCGCTTCACGAAGTCCTGGACACGGGCGGGCTCGCGCCAGTGCTGACCGGTGTGACCGTGGTCGTGCTGGTGCTGGTGCGTCGCCTGCTCAGTCAACGGGGTCGCCTAGGCGCCGCGGAGACGCGGGTCGAGGACGTCGCGGAGGGCGTCGCCGAAGATGTTGAAGGCGAGAACCGTGAGGGTCAGCGCGCCGCCGCCCATGGCGACAAGGATCGGCTCGGAGCCGAAGAACTGTCGGCCGTTGTTCACCATGGCGCCCCAGCTCGGACCGGGAGGCGCGAGACCGAGGAAGGCCAGCGTTGCCTCGGCAAGGATGGCGCCGCCGATGGTGGTCGAGAAGATGATGATGATGGGGGCGAACACGTTGGGGAAGACGTGGCGGAAGATGATGCGGGGAGGCTGGGCGCCCATCACACGCGCCGCCTCAACGAAGACATCGTTGCGGACGGCGAGCGTGGCGGATCGCACCACGCGCGAGACGCCGAAGATGTTGAGGAAGGATAAGGCGATGATCGTCCGGGGTAAGGTCGCCTCTCCCGTCTGCAGCAGGAGGAGGAGGAAGAGCAAGGGCGGGAAGGCAATGAACGCGTCGACGAGGCGCTGGGAGATGAGGTCGACCACACCGCCGAAGTAGCCGGAGACAACACCGAGGACGGCCCCGAAGACCGTGGCAATCAGGGCGGCTCCGAATCCAAGGAGCATCGAACGGCGCGCCCCATGGAGGACTCGCGTAAAGAGATCGCGATTGAGGTGGTCGGTGCCCAGGAGGTGATCCCAGGACGGGTTCTCCAGCGTCAGGAAGGTGTAGGCCTCCCAGTGATCCGGGTTGTCGGAGGAGAGGTCATAGTCAGGGTTGTCGACGCGGAACACCTCGTCCTTGTCGTAGGGAGCGACCCAGGGGCCGATGATGCCGAGCACCAGGATGATGGTCGCGATTACGAGGGCGATGGCGCCTGCGGTCTTGTTCGCGAAGAACCGTGCCAGCGCACGGAGCGCCCGCATCAGGGGCGGCGGGTCGTCGGGGGGCGTGAAGCCAGCCAGGCGATCTTCGGAGACTTGGGCTGCTGCTTCGCTCATGCGTCAGCTCCTGACACGGTCACGCGAGGATCGATGAGGAAGTAGCTGAGGTCGACCGCGAGGTTGACGAAGACGACGGCGCCCACGAGTAGCAGCGTGAAGGTTTGCGTCACGGGAATGTCGCGGATGCGGATAGCAGTCAGGATCTCGTTGCCCATGCCTGGAATGGCGAACATCGACTCCAGGACGACGTTGCCGGCCACGAGCGCGGCCACGAGGAACCCGAAGATGGTGACCACGGGAATGAGCGCGTTGCGGAGGACGTGGCGGGCGATGATGACTCCTCCGGCAAGGCCTTTGGAGCGGGCCGTGCGCACGTAGTCCTGGCGCAGCACCTCCAGCATGCCGGACCGCAGGAAGCGCATGAGGATGGCTCCCACCGCAAGTCCCCCGGCCAGGGCCGGAACGAGGAAGAGCTGGAAGCTGGCCCAGGGATCGTCCCAGATCAATTGCTGGGACGTGACGCCGATGGTTAACACGTCGTATTTGACGGCGTAGGCGGAGGCGATCGCCGCCGTGAGGAAGGCGGGCGCGGCCAGGAAGAAGATCGCAAAGACCCGCAATGAGGCGTCAAGGAAGCCATCCGGGCGGACCGCCGAGAGTATTCCGACGGGAAGCGCCAGGAGCACCGCGACGATGAGCGACATGATGCCGAGCTGGAGGGTGTAGGGCAGGGCATCGCCGGCAACGCTGTAGGACGGTTCGTTGTACTGGAAGGACTCCTGCGAGCGGCCGCGAAGAATGTCCCACCAGAACAGTCCGTACTGCTCGTGGACGGGCTTGTCCGTGCCGAGCTTCGCGCGGAGGTCGGCGAGCTGTTCCTCGCGTTGCTCCTCGCTGCGGGCCGCCTGGGCAAAGAACTGGTTGGCGAGCTGCTGCTCGGCGTAGTCGCCGGGAAGGACGCGCAGGACGAAGAAGACGAAGGTCAGGACGATCCAGATCGTGACCAAGGCCAGGAAGAAGCGCCGGATGACGTACTCGGTCATGGAGGGGAAGCCTCACTCCGAGATACTCCGGCGCCTCCCCCGCACAACTGCGAGGGAGGCGCCGGGCAGTTGGTCGCCGGGTCAGGCGGGGCGCTGTTTCCCCTGGAAGGTGGGATGGTTCTGGTCGATCCAGAGCTCCTGGCTGATGGTCGTGCCGTAGGTGATGAAGAACGGCCCCCTGCGGTGCAGGTAGGGCCATTTCACCCAGCTGGTAAGGCCACCGACCATCTGGAGGTGCCCCGAGCCTGCGTCCGTGAGGGCGAAGCGCTGGGCTTCCTTGACGATCTCCTGGGCTCGCTCGTTGTCGAACTCCTCGAACATCGCGTTGATATACCCCTCCATGGTTGGAGTGGTGTACTTCCAGAAGTTGATGGTCCCGCGACCGCCATCCTCGGGGTGCGCCGAGTAGACCTGCGCGAAGCGGGTGCGCGGATCGGGGCTGTTCCACTGGTCCCAGCCGCCGAGGTAGCCCACCGACGCCTGGCCCGAGTTGTTGTACTCAAGCAGCGAGGTGACGGGGATCGCCTGCGCGTTCCACTTCTCGGTATCGAGGTTGCGGTTGAGCATCGCCGGGAACCACTCGAGCAGGGGCACGTACTGCGGGAAGTCCACGGTGGTGACGCGGAAATCGACATCCTCGTGACCCTCCGCGCTTGCCTGCTCCCAGAGGGCGCGGGCATCGGCGATGTCCTGGTCCTTGGGCTGGCGATAGCCGGGCGCCTGCGAGAGCTCCTCCTGCGAGAGCGCCCACGCCGCGAACGGCCAGTTGACGGCCGGGTTGGGACGGCCAAGGCCCTGGAAGTGCTGCTGCGCCACCTCCGCGCGGTCCGTGGCGAGGAACATCGCCGTGCGAATGCGCTCGTCCGAGAGAGCGCGGTTGGTGGTGTAGTTGTAGGCGAACTCGAGGTTGTTGTTGGGGTCGCCAACGCGGAAGGCCTCGGCATCCGGGTTGTTCGCCGCGATCTCCTCCATCACCGCCTTGTCGCGGGAGGCGAGCTCGTCGATCTGCTTCTGCTCGAAGGCGAGGCGCTGCGGGTTGATGTCGCCGCCGAGGTTCACGAAGAAGAGCTCGTCGACCATGCCCGGGATGGTCCCGTCCTTGCGAAGGAAGTAGTCGTCGTTGCGCACGCCGTGGGCGCGCTCCTGCAACTCGAACTCGTCGAAGATGAAGGGGCCGGTACCGAGGACGTTGTCGGCGCTGAAGACACCGAACTCGTTGTCGTCCTCGAGCTTCTCGCCGATCTCCGGGTAGAGCATGCCGTTGAACTCATCCGTCATGTCGCCGAGCCAGGTGACCTGGGGCGAACTCATGCTGACGGTGAAGTTGGTCTCGTCGACGTAGTCGACGTTCTCGATGTTCTTATAGATGAGCGGGTGGCGGAAGAAGGTCGTGTCTTCGGTCCCGTCCGCGCGGGTGCTCGAACGCTGGCGCTCGATGTTCCAGCGGACATCGTCCATGGTCAGGCCGCGACCGTTGGCCGGAGGCTTGTTGTGGTAGTTCACGTCGTCGCGGATGGTGAAGAGGTAGGTCACCTCATCCGGCTGCTCGGGAAGGCCCCTCGCGATCTCGCCGGAGATCACGAAGTTGTCCATGTCCGTGAACTTCAGGAGGTTGTTGTAGGCGTTGCCGGCGGTGTAGGCGATGCCACGGTAGAGCTCGCGGTGGAGGTCGAGCGTGGTGCCGCTGATGCCGGTGTACTGGCTGAAGAAGCTGCCGTCGACGGCGCCCATCTGGGCCGCCGCGGCTTCGGTCGCCTCGGCCTCGGCAGCCGCGGCCTGGGTCGCTTCGGCCTCAGCCTCGGAGGCTGCGGCCTCGGTTGCCGCAGCCTCAGTCGCGGCGGCGGCCTGCGTTGCGGCGGCCTCGGTCGCGGCCGGCGCCGCATCGTCATCGTCGTCGTCGTCGCCGCAGCCTACGGCTACGAGCGCACCTGCTCCCACGGCGCCCGCCGCCGATGCCTTGAGCACGGTCCGCCGGCTAAATCGCCGTCGTGTCCAGTAGTTTTCGCGCATGCCGGTCCCTCCACCGCAGTAGCGGCGTCCGATTCGGGCGAGCATACGAATGCGGGATCAGGGAGTCAATCATTTTTCTGCCCGCTTTCGAGGCAATTTGGTCCGCCTCTCGCCCTTGCCCCTGCTGTCCGACCCCTCACCCGACAACTGGCCACCGAGAGCCCCGGGCCCTAGGCTTGAGGGTGTCAGCAGGAGGCAGGCCCCATGCGCGAGCAGCCCAGCGAAAAGTCGACGAAGAAGATGTGGAACTACGCGGAGAAATTCGCGAACAAGTCGGGCACGCACCTGCACCCGGATCGCTCGATCACGGAGGCGGTGGTGCTGGGCCTGGCGGACAACGTCGATCAATACGGGCGGCCGATCTGCCCCTGCAACTTCTACCCGGAGAAGGACGAGGACGGGAACTGGCCGGAGGGCCTCTACCTCCCGCGGGAAGAGGAAGCGAAGCGCCGCGACTGGATCTGCGCCTGCGACGAGATGCAGAAGTTCAAGTACTGCCACTGCCTGCTGTTCGTGAACGAAGAGGGGCTTCCGATCACGGAGCACCTGCCCGAGGACCACGAGGGCCGCGAGATCTACGGCCTTGTGGAGGACCCAACGCCCGACAAGGGGCGTGCGCTGGGGCGGGTGCTGGAGGACCGCTAGCCGCCGCGGTAGCCGGTCACGGGGTCGTAGACGCGGATGCCGTCGAAGCGGCGGAAGTCGACATCGTGCGTCCAGATGGTCGCGACGCCGTGCTGGTGCATGAGGGCGACGAGGTGGGCGTCGTGGATGAGTCCTCCATGCGTGTCCTGACGTAGCGCCACCTCACGCAGGGCCGACCACCCGTCGGTCGTGTCGCTCTCGAACCGCACGTGGTCAAGGGCGAGCACCTGGTCGATGCTCTCAAGCGCCTGTCGCACCGAGACCGGTCGCGAGGGAAGCGACCGGTGCGTCACCTGACGGAGGTAGGCGAGCACGGCGGGCGCGAACAACACGACCCGCTCCGAGCCGCTCCAGGCGCCCGCGAGCGCCTCACGAGCGGCTTCGTGTTCGGGAGCGTCCACGTTCGTCTCGTAGATGAGGATGTTGGCGTCGATCGTGAAGGTCACGCCGTCTTCTTCTCACCGTCGCCCGTGCGCTCGCGGTGGCCGCGAGCCATCGCGCGCTCCAGGTCCTCCTGGAGGAGGAACTCCTTGACCGCGGCCCAGTCGCTCAGGTCGACGCCCGCGGGACCCATCGTGCCCAAGCTCCAGGTGGGGCGCTCGATCGCCTGTCCTTGTCGGGGCTCTTCCACTGCCCGCTTGAGCCCCACTGCGAGGAGGTAGCTGGCGGCATCGCTCAGCGAGAGCCCCTTGTCGGCGGCGTACTCGGTCAGCTCCCGATGGATGTGGAGGTCAATGTTGAGCGTCGTACGCATGATGCAGTGATGCTATCACGAGACGCATCAGCGCATCACTTTGGGCCGAGGCCGGCCGTCAGGCGGCTCCCGCGGCGGCGACGGCCTTCTCGGCGGCCTCGCCGAGGCTCTCGGCGCGGATGACGTCGAGGCCGGCCTCGGCGAGCAGGGCCTCGCCCTCCGCCAGGTTCGTGCCGACCAACCTCATCACGACGGGGACGTCGAGGCCGAGCTCCTTCTCCGCATCGATGACGCCCTGGGCGATGATGTCGACGCGGGCCATGCCGCCAAAGATGTTGACGAGGATCGCCTTCACGGAGGGGTCCTCGCTGATGACGCGGATGGCGTTCACGACGCGGGCGGGGTCGTTCACCGTGCCGATGTCGAGGAAGTTGGCGGGTTCGCCTCCGGCGAACTTGATCGTGTCCATCGTGGCCATGGCGAGCCCGGCGCCGTTGACGATGCAGCCGATGTTGCCGTCGAGCTTGATGAAGTTCGCGACGCCGAGCTCATCGGCGAGCACCTCGAGGCGGTCCTCCTCGTCCTTGTCCCGCAGCTCGGACAGGTCCTGGTGGCGGTAGAGGGCGTTGTCGTCGATGGTGAATTTGGCGTCGAGGGCGAGCACGCGGCCCTCCTCGGTGACGACGAGGGGGTTGATCTCGGCGAGGCTGGCGTCGCTCTCGACGGCGGCCTGGTAGAGGCTGCCGACGAGCTTGTTCAGCGCGGCAGCCTGGTCGCCGGCGAGCCCGAGGCGGGCAGCGAGGGTGCGGCCGACGTAGGGCTCGTAGCCGGAGGCGGCGTTGACGGGGATGCGGACGATCGCGTCGGGGTCGTTGGCGGCGACGACCTCGATCTCCTGGCCGCCCTCGGTCGAGGCCATGATGAGCGGAGCGGCCTGGGCGCCATCGATGATGATGGCGAGGTAGAACTCGGAAGCGACGGCCGACTGCTCCTCGACGAGGACGTTCTTGACGAGCTTGCCCTCGGGGCCGGTCTGGATGGAGACGAGGTGCTTGCCGAGGATGCTGGCGGCTTCCTGCTCAGCCTCCTCGGCGGTGCTCGCAAGGCGCACGCCGCCGACGCGGTCGCCCCGGACCTGGCCCTCGTTGCCGGCCGGGTCGGTGGTGAGGCGCTCGTACATGGCCGCGGTTTCGCCCTCGGAGACGAGGCGTCCCTTGCCACGCCCGCCGGCATGGATCTGGGCCTTGACGACGACCTTGCCGCCAAGCTCTTCGGCGATGGCGCGGGCCTCCGCGGGGCTGCTCGCGACGCGTCCGCCGGGGACCTCGACTCCGTACTTCGCGAAGAGGGCCTTCGCCTGGTACTCGTGAACCTTCATCGTTCCTCCGGGGCGGCCGCGAGCGCCGTTCAGGGGCGGGCCTTCTCCCGGGCGCCAGCCTACCGGCGCCCGCTCACACGGGAAACTCCGGAGCGGGCGGAGTCGTTCAGGCGATGTGATCGGGCTCTTCGGCGGCGCTCCTGCCGGCGATGTAGCCGAACGTCATACCGGGGCCAAGGGTGCCGCCGGCGCCGCCGTAGACCATGGCGGTGACCCCCGCCATGGCGTTCCCGACGGCGTAGAGGCCGGGGATGACCCCACCGGTGGCGCGCAGCACCTGCGCCTTCGCGTTGGTCTTCGGCCCGCCCTTGGTGCCGAGCGCGCCGGACTCGATCTGGGCGGCGTAGTAGGGGGGCGTGTCGATCGGCCCGAGGGTGGTGAAGGGCGCCTCTTCCCAGCGGTCGCCGTTGTAGCTGTCGTAGGCGCTGACGCCGCGGTCGAACTCGGGATCCTCGCCGCGGGCGACCCCCTCGTTGAAGCGCGCGACCGTTTCCTCCAGACCGTCGGCATCGATGTCGATCTGCGCCGCAAGCTCGGCGAGGGTGCCGGCGCGGCGGATCCAGTCGGGAGCGTCCGGGCCGACGTTATGTCGGGCGATGGGGGGCTGGTACCGGCTATCCACGATGAGCCAGGCAGGGAGGTTGATGAACTCGAAGGTGTTGGGGTCGAACGTGTGGAAGGCGTGGCCGACGGCGTTGTAGTTGGCGGCCTCGTTCATGAAGCGCTTGCCCTTGCGGTTGACGATGATCGAGCGGGGCCAGGTGCGCTCGGCGAGGATGAGGCGGGCGAAGGTGCGGCCGCGCATCTCGTCGCCGGGGACGTGGATGCCGGGGATCCACCAGGCCTCGCTCATGTTGCCGAGCGCGGCGCCGGCGCCCATCGCCATCAGGAGGCCGTCCCCCTCGTTCTCGGGGGTCGAGGTGGGTGCGGTCATGGGGCCGCGGAGGAACGCCTTCACCAGTTCCTCGTTCCACTCGAAGCCACCGCTCGCGATGACGACGGCCTTGCGCGCCTTCACGAAGTAGTCCTCGCCGTTGCGCTCGGCGCGCACACCGACGACGGCGTCGCCGTCGTCGAGGACGAGCTCGCGGGCGCGGGTGGCGGTGTGGACGGGAATCTCGCGGTCGAGGCAGCCCTTGATGAGAGAGCCGGCGAGCGCCTGGCCGGTCGAGCGCATGTCGCGGGCGCGGCGCGCCTCCATCACGTCCGGGGGGACGTCGTCGATGCGCTTCGTATCGATCTCCAGCATGGTGGCGGGGAAGGAGACGGCGTCGGGCTGGCGGTTGATGCGGTCGGCCCAGGGCCCGAGGTCCTCGAAGGGGAAGAGATCGTTGTCGAGGGAGCGGCCGCCCTCGGGCTTTCCGCCCGGATTCTCGGGGTGGTAGTCGGGGTACCCCTCGAAGACGTGCAGGGAGACGGGCGTGTTCTCCTCCATGTAGCGCAGCATCTCGGGGCCGGTGTCGATGAGGGTCTCGACGAGCTCGCCGTCCATCATGCCGAGGGAGAGGGAGTTCAGGTAGGCGAGGGCGTCCTCGCGCGAGTCCTCGATACCGGCCTCGGCCATGTGGGGGTTGTTCGGCACCCAGAGCACGCCGCCGGAGAGGGCGGTCGTGCCGCCGACCACCTCGGCGCGCTCAAGCAGGGCGACCTCGGCGCCGTTGTCGGCGGCGAGGATGGCGGCGGTCGTCGCGCTCGCACCGGAGCCGAGCACGGCCACGTCGACTTCGAGGTCCCAGCGTTCGGGAAGCGCCATCGTTCTCTTCTCCTGTAGCGAACCGCGTCATCGCGGCGCCCTCGTGGTCGAGTTGGCGGCATCCTACGCCGCCCGCGACGTCAGGTACCGGCCGCTACAGGGTGCAGGTGGTGGCGGCGATGTGGGCGCCTTCGAGGTAGGCGAAGAGGTTGCAGCCGGGCCCTGTGCGTGAGCTCTGTGGCTCATCCTCGCCGTAGAGGCGGAAGCGGGGGGCGTGGTTGACGAGGGCGAACCAGAAGGCGTTGTGGCCGGGCAGGCGTTCGAGTTCTTCGCCTGAGGGTCCGAGGAGGGCGCCTTCGGTGGCCGTCCAGCGCGAGCCGTCCTCGGTGGTGGCGACGCCGGCCTCCACGTCGTAGGCGACGATGCGGCCGGGGGGCGCCGAGTAGGCGCGGCCGCCGGAACGGTCTGGGGTAGAGAAGACGACGACGGGGTCGCCGCCGATCTCGTCCTGCAGGAAGTCCCGTTCGCCGAGCAGGAGGATGGGGTAGCCGACGACCTGGTCGTTGAGGCGGATCGCGTAGACGCTGTCCTTGACGGCGAGGGGGCCGCTGCGGTCGGGGACGGGGAACATGAGGCCGGAGCTGGCGAAATAGCGGGAGTAGGCAACGCCCTCGCCGTAGTCGCGAACGTGGCCCGTTTCGATGTCGAGCACGAGCGTGTCGGGATGGTCCGCGAGCCACTCGTCCCAGGTCGTGTGGACGACCGGGAGGACATCGAGCCGGATGCCGCTCCCGACGAGATCGCCCCAGACGGGCTCGCCGGTGAACTGTTCCCAAAGGGTGTTGGTGGTGCGGTCGTACATGAGCTTGTTCGAGCGGTAGAGGAGACCGCTGGTGCCGAAGCGGTAGACCTCGTCGCCGACGCGCCCGTCGTAGAGGATGGCACTCCCGCAGAGGGTGCAGTAGGCGAGGGAGACGGGGACGCCGCCGACGGTGTCGTTGACCATCTCGTGCCAGTCGATGATGCGGCGGGGATAGGCGCGGGCGTCGCCGTTGATCTCGACGCCGATGACGCGGTCCTTCGGGCCGATCCAGGCGGCAGCCTCCTCGGGCGTGATGAAGTTCGGGTGCTCCAGGGGCGGGATGCCGTCGACCGTCACGCCGCCCCAGAAGATCTCCTGGGCGGAGAGGGTGCGGGGTTTGTCCGGGTCGAGGAAGGCGCCCATCTCCTCCTGGATGCCCTCGATCAGGCGGTGCTTGAACTCGACGTAGAGGGGCGTCTCGTCGTCGGGGGTGCGGAGGCCGAGCTCCTCGGTGATCGGGAAGATGGGGTAGGGGTGATCGGGGCGAAGGTCGCTGAGGAGGCGGTAGACGAAGCCGCTGTAGGGGACGGGCACGGCGGCGAGGTCGACGAGGTAGGGGAGCCAGCGTTCATCGGGGTCGCGCGCCATTGCACGCAGGATGTCGCGCGTCGAGTCGGAGGTATCGGGGAAGAGGACGAAGCGGTTCCAGAAGTCGATCTCAGTCCAGTAGATGAGGCTGAGGATGTGCTCGTCGGTGATGTCCTCCGGGGTGAGCGTGGGCTCGAGTCGGGGCGTGCCGGTGGACTGCGCGGCGGGCGTGGCGCTCTCCGGTGGAGGAGTGGTGGGGGAGGGGTCCAGGGTGGGGGTCGCGCGGTCCGGGGAGGGCGAGGCGGGGGGCGGCGGGGCGGGGGCATCGCCGCCGCAGGCCGCGAGCACGATCAGGGCGGCAGCCAGCGCGGCGAACGCACGGAGGGGCATGGCGACCAGTGTACGGGGCAGGGCGGCGCGGCTTGCTTACGGCGCCCTAACGCGGCCGGTAAGCGGGCCGACTGGCCCGGTGCAGGGCAAGCCTCTAGCCTTACCGCGTCCACCGAGACTACATGTCACTATTCCCGTTCGCACCCGGAGAACCCATGCTTTCGAATGCTCCGTCCCGCCTCACCGCCCGAATCGGCGGGCGACTCCTGGCGCCCGCGCTCGTCGCTGTCGCCCTTGTCGCCGCCGTCATGGCCCTGGAGGGGCCGACGCTGGCGACAGCAGACGACGGCCAGTGCCACGTGACAGACCTTGGCGCGATCGGTCCGGAGAGTGACGAACTCACGACAGAGGGGCGCTGGACGACGGAAGACTGCGACTCGGCCTTCCGCCCGGGCAACGACGCGCACTCGTACCGCTTCGCGGTGGAGGAGGCCGGCCGCGTGCGGATCGACCTGCGCTCCAGCGAGGCCGACTCGTACCTGTACCTGCTGAGCGACGGCGGCGAGCGCATCGCGGACGACGACGACGGCGCAGCCGGTGTCGATGCGCGCATCGAGCGCGACCTGGCGGCCGGGGCGTACCGGATCGAGGCGACGACGGTGGGAGGCCGCGGACGAGGCCCGGCCGACTACTCGCTCTCCGTCGGGTATGTCGAGGGCTGTGAGACGATCCATCTCGGGGCGCTCACGGCGGAGGCCGACCTGACGGCCACCGGCGTGTGGACGCTGGAGACCTGCGGCTCGCGGATCGTGGAAACGCACCCGGCCTACAACTACTCGTTCACCATGCCGGCCAGCGGCCGCGTACGGATCGACCTCACGTCGGAGAACGGTGACCCGGTGCTCTCGCTGGCATCACCCACGGCGGGCGTGATCGGCGCGAACGACGACGGCGGCGGGGCGCGCAATTCGCGCATCGAGGAGTATCTGCCCGCGGGCATCTACCTGCTCGAAGCCACGACCTACCTGCAACGCGACCTTCAGCCCCTGGTTGCCGACTTCGAACTGACCATCCATCTGGTCGACGAGGTAGCGGCGCAGGAGAGGTTCCTCCTCAAGATGGAGGAGACGCATGCCCCCGACGTCGTGATCGCCGGAGAGCCGTTCGCGGCCAACTTCCGGGTGAGCAACGTTGGCGGCGGCGACCTCCCCGAGGGCTCGTACGTCGTCTTGTACGCGGTGGGGCCACGGGCATTCCAGCCGTTGCCCCGGATCGACATCGTCGAGGGCCTTTTCGAGGCCGGCGTCAGCTACCACTCCAGCTCAGGGATGGCCAGCCAAACCAGCACGGCCCACCCCTTCATCCGTCCCATCCAGATCGCCCTTCCACGTCCCGGGCCGTCATGGGTATTCGTAGCAGCCATCGCCTTCCAGGAGGTCGAGGACGAGAACGCCCCCGACATCGAGATCGGGTTCCACGGTATCTGGCGGAACCTGCGCGTGGTCACCGGGCCGACGTTCGGTCCCGCAACCGTCTCCGTCGACGGGGCGGAGTACACGGTCGCAGCGGCGGCCGACGAGAAGGGCATCGTTACCACCACGGTGACCTCCGCGGCCGACCTCGAGGCCGAGGTCGAGGCCCTCGCAGAGGCGAAGGCGACCTACACCGCGGGCACGGCTGCGATGGTGCTCGACGGAATCTTCGAGCGGCCGGGGCTGGAGGGGCTCACTGCCTCGGATGAACCGGCGGCGATCGACGTCCCGAACGCTTCCTCGACCACGCTCCTGAACCTCTTCGCCGAGGAATACGGGCGCTTGATCGCCAGGTCGGGCCTGGACGGGCCGCTCGCCCGCGGCGAGGCCGTCAACCCGGTAGAGGTCGAGGACTTCGTACTGATGGTCGGCGACAAGGCAGCGCGGCGATACGCGTCGCTGGCCGCTTCGTGGAGCGCGCTCGAGGAGGGCGTCGCCGGCGGCGAGCCGCTCTCATTCGACGAGGCGTTCGCGCTGCAAGCGGAGGTCGCCTACGCCGAGCGCATCCTTGCGCCGGTCGCCAACGCGGCCAATGTCGTGAGGGCTGCTCGCGTCGCGGAGGGCGGATGGCAGAGCAGGGTTGTCGCGACGATGGCCCGTCAACTCGCCTTCGACGCGGCTTGCGGCGTGCAATCCTTCGACGCCCTTGTCGGCGCGAATGAGGGGATCGAGCGCTTCCGGGCGCTGGACTCGGAGCTCCGCGCCGCCCTGCCGATCTTCGGGTACGGCGTCGACGCAGCGCTCTGCCAGGCCAGCCTCGTGGACAGCGACAACGCACGCTTCCTCGCCCGGCTGGAGATCGAGAGCGCCGAGCTAACGGCCCTGAACGCGCCGGACGTGCCAGACGTGCCAGAGGCGGAGCCGGTCGAGCTCCCGCCGCCGCCACCGTATGAGCTGCGCCTCATCGCGCGGCTGGCGGAAGACGGCCGCATCGAGCACGGCGTTGAGCTCTCGTCCGGCGGACAGGCCCTGCCGGCGCAGCGCTTCCTGCCGGCGGACGCGGCGGCGGGCGTGTGGTACGCCACCAGCGATGTCGAGGTGGACGGGGCGTCCATCGGGACCATCCGCGCGAGGCGTCACGCCGATGGCCGCATCGAGCTCGGCTTCCGCGACTCCTACGGCGCCTCGATCGCCCCGGACGTTCGGTTCCTGCCGGCCGACCTGCCGCCGGGGGTCTGGCTGCGCAGCGGCGCAATCGAGGTTCCCCGGCCGGAAGTGGCCGAGGAGGGATCCTCCGAATAGCGGCTCGGGTTGCGAGCTAGGCGCCCGTGATGGCGCCCAGCTCGCGCCAGGGCCGGGCGCGACGGGCGTTCCAGTGCGCCTCCCAGTCGTCGCAGACGCCCTGGCCGCCGTGCCAGTAGTCGACCTCGAGGCAGACCTTGCCGTCGCGGAACTCGAGGCGGGATACGCCCTCGGCCGTGCCCCAGCGCCCGGCGTTCTCCGCGGCGCTCTCGGGAATCTGGCCGTAGGCCATCCACATCACGACGACGCCGGTGTCGGCGACGTATATCTCCTCGGGGAGCACCTTGAGGGTGTCGGCGGCCGCCGCCCAGAACTCGCGGACGGCGTCGTGACCGCGCATGGGCTCGGCGTGGCCGACGATGTCGCGCATGACGACGTCCTCGGTCATGAACTGGAGGGGTGCATCGACGTGTCCCCCGCTCCAGCCTTCCTCGAAGAGCTTGCGTGCGATCTCGACTTCGGCCTGGCCAACCATGGGCGTCTCTCCCGTGCGTGGATTCGTTGCGTGCGCGCGATGGTAGCGGAAACGGCGGGAGTGGGGTGTACGATCCGGGCGCGATGGCCGAGACGATGACGCCGGAGGAGGCGCGCAGCTACCTGAACTACCTGCTCACGCTGGGCATCCGGCGGGAGCAGGCGTTCGCGCCGCTGGCGGCCGCCTTCATCCGCGAGAACGACCTCGACGCGCTGGGGCTGCTGCCGGATGAGCAGGTGAGCCTGCTGCTGGCGGCGGCGCAGTCGTTCGCGCCGGAGCCGCGGCGCTACAGCGCCAAGCTCGACTTCCTGGAGCGCGCGCAGGCGCTCCTGCCGCGCACGCGGCTGGCGGGAACGCCGGTCGAGGGGCAGGTGGGGCAGGAGCTGCGGAAGACGGCGCACGAGCTGGACCGCTACCACGAGGCCGTGCGCGTGAACCGCTCGGAGACGGGGGAGCGGGAGCACATCATCGTCGAGAGCATGGCCCCGGAGTACTTCACCGACATCGCCCAGAAGCGGGCGACGGCGCACTACCAGGACCGGTACCACCTGACGCCGGAGGCGCGTCGGGCGCAGAACTACACGGGTCCGGCGCAGCAGTTCGAGCCGGAGAACACGGCCATCCACAAGGAGTTCGAGGGCGCCTGCGGTCCCTTCATGAACGCGCGCACGCACGCCTTCCACGTGATGCTGCCGTTCGACCTGAAGCTGAGCCGCACGCCCCAGGAGCCGCTGGAGACGGGCGTGCGCATCTTCTACGGGAAGGAGGGCTACTCCTTCCCGCTGCGCTACCAGATGGGCCAGCTCACGAGCGACCGGGACGGGACCGTGGTCGGGGTGCCGGTCGACGACCCGAATCTCGTGTACATCTCGGCCTCGGGCGTGAAAGAGCCGGAGTTCCGCTTCGACGGGCCGGCTCCGGGCAACGCGCCGCCGGAGCTGGCGTTCCCGCTGACGGTGCTGCAGCACCTTGGCAGCCTCGGGAACTACATCCAGGTGAGCTGCAACCTGAAGGTGTGGTTCGACGCCTCACAGGTGGCCATCCTGATCCAGGGGGCGCCGGATCTGGGCGACCTCGGGTTGACGGCGGCGACCGGTCTGATGACGCGTACGTACGGGCTCGGGACGACGGAGGAGTACGAGCGCAGCGGCGGCGAGCCCTGGCAAGAAGGGCTCAGCTACAACTACGTGAACCTGCACCTCGCGCTCCAGCCGGAGGTTGAGTCGGCGGTGATCCCGTACAACACGCCGATCTTCACGCTGTACCCCGTGCTCAGCCGCCAGGCGGTCGCGTTCGAGGACGCGGCGGCGGCCGGCGAACGCATCGCCAGGGGGATGAGCGAGGGGCAGGCCTAGGCTTCGCCCAGCCTCCGCAGGAGCCAGTCGCGCGCGACGGATGCCTGCGCCTGCTGGAAAGGGCGGAGGGTGGGGAGGCCGGGCGGAGGGGGCCGCGAGCCCCACTCCGTATAGGCGCCGGCCAGGGCGGCCACCACGGCCGTCACGCTCTCCGGGTCGGCAGTGCGACAGGCGGGGTGGGCAGCAACGACCTCCTCGGGAGGGGGGCCGCCCTGCATCGTGACACTGGGCGCCAGGACGATGACGTCGACCCAGGCGGCACCAACGCAGGCCCAGGGCCAGTCGAGGAACCAGACGCGATCGGGCGAGAGCAGGATGTTGTCGGCGCGAATGTCGTAGTGGACGAGGGTGTCGCCCACCACGGCTTCGGGGACGGCCGCCTCAAGCTCGGCGAGCATTTCGAGGTTGCTGCGGTACCAGGGGGGGAGGTTCCGGGGACGGCGACCCCCTTCGTCGCGGAGCGTTCGCCACGCGTCGCTCGGGAAAGTGTCGGAGGCGCTGGGGGCGGCGCCGGGGGGCAAAGGGTTCGGCGTAAGCCGTTCACCGAGGGCAACGAGCGCCTCAAGGACGCGGTCGAGCTCGCGCAGCTCCCAGGGCTGCTGGGGGTGTTCGCCCTCGATGTCCTCGAAGGCGAGGGCCACCCAGCCGCCTTCGCCCTCGTCGCGCGACCAGAGGAGGCGGGGGGCAGGGACGTCATCCGGCATCCCGGAGATGATCCGAATCTCCCTGCGGTGGATGCCGGCGCTGTCGGGGTTGATGTCGGGGCCGACGGCCTTCACGAACACGCGCCGGCCGTCCGCGAGAAGCATGCGCGCGGCCACGCCCGGCGAAAAGCCCGAGGGCTGGGTAACGGCCTCGGCCACCGGGCTTCCCGCCCATGCCTCGAAGGCATCACGGAGGCGCTTCGGGGCCTGCTTCCAGTGCAGACGCGCGCCCTGGGGCGGCAGCGGCGGGATGGCAGCCATCGCGGACCGCCTAGGGCCAGACGACCCAGGTGTTGGGCGACGTGACCATGCTCCCGAGGATCTGCGGGGGCGCGCCGTTGAGCGTCTCGAAGGCGCGCTCCTGGGTGAGGGCGTTTCCGGCCAGCTCGCGCAGCCCGTCGACGCGCTTCTGCCACTCGACGCGGGGCTGGCTGGCCTCGAGGTAGCGGCCCTGCACACGCTGGCCGAGGAGGAGCACGTCGTAGGCAAAGTCGCCAAAGACCTCTTCCGGCTTGAAGAACTGCGACTGGCGGTAGGTCAGGGGCGTGCGCTCGCGGAAGAGGTCGACGCGCTCCTGCGCGCCGCCGATGTCGACGGCGTTGCGGCAGGCCTGCCAGAAGGGGGTATCCAGCTTCTTGTTGAAGCGGTAGTGGACGGCGAGGAACCAGCGCACGTCGTCCCAGTGGGCGTTGAGCGTGCGGTTCACGATGCCGCGGATGGCGGTGTCTTTCTTCGAGCGGGGGAAGTTCAGGACGAGCTGGTTGATCTCGAGGATGATCATATGGAGGCCGGTCGACTCCAGAGGCTCGACGAAGCCGTAGGAGTTGCCGATGGCGACCACGTTCCCCTTCCAGAAGTGCTCGCGGCGGCCGGTCTTGAAGCGGATGACACGGTGGTCGCCCATGCCCGGATTCTTCGAGCGCATCTCCTCGGCTGCCTCGTCGTCGGAGAGGAACTGCGAGGAGAAGACGTAGCCGCGATGGTCGTCCTCGACGGAGGGGGTGTTCCAGCACCAGCCGGCGTTCATGGTCTCGGCGGTGGTGAAGGGCTTGATGTGGCCGCCGTGGGGCACGTTGGCGACGATGGCGCGGTCGCAGAAGAGGCTGCCTTCGTAGCTGTGGAAGGGCGAGCCGAGGGTCTCACCGATGATCTCGGCGCGGAAGCCGGTGCAGTCGACGTAGAGGTCGAAGCGGCGCTCCTCGCCGTCGTCGGTGACGACGTGGTCGAGCGACTCGCCGTCCTCGGTGGGCACGAACTCGTCGACCGAGCGCTCCAGGAGCTCGACGCCGTCGCGCTCGGCCTGCTCCTTCAGGTAGGCGACGAAGCGGCCGTTATCGAGGTGGTAGGCGAAGGGGATACGGTCGATGAGCGAGGTAAGCTGGCCGCCCTCGTTGGTGACGATGGGGGCGCGCTCGTTGGAGATGAGCAGGGAGCCGAGGGAGTAGTCGTTGAACTCGCCACCGTAGTAGACGGAGTCGAGGATGGGGCCGGGGTGGAAGGCGTAGTTGAAGTAGTAGTCCCCGGGCTGTCCCCACTCGAACTTGACCCCGAACTTCCAGGTGGGCTGCACCATGCGGTAGAGCTCGTGCACGTCGCGTTCGAGGTAGGCGTGGAGGAACTTGACCATGATGGGGGTCGTGCCCTCGCCGACGCCGATGATGGGGATGGTGGGGGACTCGATGAGGGTGACGCGCAGGTGCGGGAGCTTCTTGCGCAGGGCGAGCGCGGTCAGGTAGCCCGCCGTGCCGCCTCCGATGATGCCGACCGTCTTGTACTCGCCCGATGCCTGGGTCATGCGGCTATCGTGCCACGGATGTGGTTGGGAGGGGTCAGGCTGTCACCACTCGCGGTTCGAACACGACCACCTTCACGCCCTCCAGGGTCCCAAGCGCCGCCTCGATACGGGGACGCACCTCAGCCCAATCCAAACCACCAAGATCGCAGCCTAGCGCGGGAATCGCCACAGACTGTATCCCCCGCGCCCTGATCTGCCGGACGAGGTCCTGCAATCCATCATCGATGTATTGCATGCGGCTCTTGTTTCGCCAGTGATCCTTGGTCGGGAAGTTAATGATGTACCGGGGCAGTTGCGGCGCTTGAACACGATAGGAGACCGGCTCCTCAGCGAAGCTCATCGGCAGCCGAGCCTGCTCATCACTAGTCGGTTCCCCGCGAAGGTCGAAAACGAACATCCGGCCCGGGCGTACATCACCCCGCGCACATGCCCTGGCGTACGCATCGAAGTTGGCGCCGAACTTCTTCTTGAATTGCAGGGCAAGGCCTTTGCCCATGACGCCTTGGCAGTTCACCGTGTTGACGAGCGCCTCGGCGTCTTCGGCCAACAGGTCCGCAGCCTTATACTCGACACTTCCGAACATCTGTTCACGGATGGTACCACGCTCGCCGGACTTCCACATCGGGGCGATGCTCGGCAGTATCGAGCATTGCCAGCAGCCGTTCCCGCACGTCTTGCGAATAGACGCCAATGCGCCTCACAAGCGACCAGGGAAACTCCATTTCGACAAGGAACTCCGCCTGTTTGGCGGCCTTCGCTTCCTCGACAGTCTTGTCCTTCCGCCGACGAAGCCAGTCATCAGCCAGCACCACATCCCAGTCAATCCTGTCTAGATCCGCAAGGTCGGCATGGTCTTCAAAGCCCTCGGCGCCTGCAGTCGATGTGGTGAACGCCCAGCACATGCCCTTCGACTCCGCCCACTCCACCACCTCCGCGAGGTCTGCCTGGAGATGGACAATGGCTTCCTGACCGCCCCGATACGCAAGATCCGTGTCGCTCCTGTTGTGTATCACATGGAGCATGACCGACCGCCGGCAGAAGTAAAACGGCACGCACTCTCCAACCGCCAACCCTTTGTGGCTCGTGAGCATCAACTGCCGCCGTCGCTGCTTGATACGCTCCAACCCGATAATCGTGCCGGACAGCCCTCGCGCTTCGGTCTCCGTGTCGCTCCAGAGGCGGCCGGCCGCAGCGATGGATGGCACGCGGTCAACGTGCACGATGTGGTAGAGCTTAGGGCTGTGGGGAACCGATGAGGCCATGCGTGGTTGCCCCGCATACGATACATCTCGCTTAACCGGTAAGATGCGCGCTCGCTGGGAGGCGCACCGACCATGGAACTCGGAACTGGGAAGACGGCAGTCGTGACTGGTGGGGGGAGCGGCATCGGCGAGGCGCTGTGCCGCGCGTTCGCGGCCGAGGGGATGTCGGTCGTCGTCTCGGATATCGATCTGAGCGCCGCCGAAGGGGTGGCGAACTCCATCAACGACACGGGCGGGAGCGCGATCGCGGTCCGCACCGATGTCGCCGACCGGGCTTCCGTGAAGGAGCTGGCCGACAAGGCGTTCGAGGCGTTCGGGGGCGTCCACGCGCTCTGTAACAACGCCGGCGTCGTGACCTTCCGCTCCGCCGCGGAGATGAGCGACTCGGACTGGGACTGGGTGATGGGCGTGAACCTGGACGGCGTCATCAACGGCGTGACGCAGTTCCTGCCGCGCATGATCGAGCAGGGCGAGGGACACATCGTGAACACGTCCTCGAGCGCCGGGCTGTTCGCGCCTCCGGGGATGGCCTCCTACGTCGCCTCGAAGCAGGCGGTCGTGGGCCTGTCCGAGCACCTGAACCACGACCTCTCGCTGGTCAACATCGGGGTGTCGGTGCTGTGCCCGGGCGGGGTCGCGACGAAGATCGTCGAGGCGGGGCGGAACCGGCCCGACGCGCACGGCGGCCCCGAGGACGTGCCCGACTACGCGGAGCCGATCCGCCAGGGAATCTCGCAGGGCATGCCCCCCTCCGACGTGGCTGCCCGCGTGCTCGACGCGATCCGGAACGAGCACCTCTACATCGTGACGCACGAGGACACCAAGGCGGGCGTCGAGGCCCGCATCGAGGGGATCCGGGCGGGGTACGCGCTCAACGACTAGCGGCCCTTTCGAGCATAGCCAGCGACCTCGTCGCTGCCTGAGCTGGCCCAATACTTGGTTGCCAAGTATTGGGGCGCTCGCTACAGTCCCGGGGCCATGACACGCGAGCTTCTCGCCGGCGAACACGCCGTCCTCGCGCTGCTGCGCACGCGTCCGATGTACGGGTACGAGATGGCGCGCTACTTCGAGGGGGAGGACCTGCGGGAGGTCTGCCCGATCGAGCAGGGCTCGCTCTACACGTACCTTCGCAACCTGGAGGGGCGCTCGCTCGTCACCTGGCGGGAGGAGCGAGAGGGGTTGCGGCCGCCGAGGAAGCGGTTCGCGCTGACGCCCGAGGGGGAGGCGGTCGTGGAGGCGTGGCTGCGCGAACCGGTCGAGCGGCTGCGGGAGGTGCGCTTCGAACTGCTGGTGAAGCTGTATGTGCTCCATGCGGTCGATCCCGAGGCGGAGGCGGCGCTGGTGCGGGACCAGCTGCGGGTGTGCGAGGCGTATCGCGAGCGGGCGCGGGAGCGGGTCGCCGAAGCGGGCGACGGGTTCCTGCGGCTGGTGGCGCAGTCGAAGCTGTCGGCGGCGGACGCGACGGTGGAGTGGCTGCGCGATCACCTGGCGACGCTCTCCGCTCCCGCCGGGACGCCGTGAGGCTGCGAGGCGTCGCTGCGGGGGCGCTCACGGTCGCCGCGCTGGGACTGGGGGCGTGCGGCAACGGTAGCGAGCCCAGCGAGACCATCACGGTGTTCGCGGCAGCCTCGCTGACCGAGGCGTTCGGGGAGCTGGCGGAGGCGTTCGAAGCGGAGCACCCGGGCGTGACGGTGCGGCTGTCGTTTGCGGGGTCGGCGACGCTGCGGACGCAGGTGCTGGAGGGCGCCCCCGCCGACGTGTTCGCGAGCGCGAGTCCCGAGGAGGTGGCGGCGCTCGACACGGCGGGGCTTGTGGTCGAAGAGCGAGGACTGGCGACCAACTCGCTCGTCGTGGCGACCACCGAGGGCGGCATCGGCGCCTTCGAGGAACTCGGCGAGCCGGGCCTGCGGCTGGTGCTGGCGGCCGAAAACGTGCCGGCGGGACGCTATGCGCGAGAGTCGCTGGCGCTGGCCGATGCAGACGGGGCCTTCGGGGAGGGTTTCGCTGCACGCGTGCTGGCGAACGTGCGCAGCAACGAGACGAACGTGCGCGCCACGCTCGCGAAGGTCGAGCTGGGGGAGGCGGACGCCGCCATCGTCTACGCGAGCGACCTGCGCGCGGCTGCGGGGAACGTGCGCGCAGTCGCGATCCCCGAGCGGTTCCAGGTGGCGGCGGAGTACCGCATCGCGCTCCTCTCGGAGAGCGACGCGGCGCGGGCGTTCGTGGCATTCGCGACATCGCCGCAGGGCATGGCGACGCTCGCACGTCACGGATTCACAGCCGTGGGGGCGACCCCGTGACGGCCCTGCGGGCGCGGGCGCCGCACGCGGGACTGGCGCTGCTGATCGCGGTTTTCGCGGTGTTCTTTGTGCTGCCGTTCGCGGGGCTGCTCGAACGCGGCATCGGGGGCAGCGGCACCTGGGACGCCATCACGAGCGACACGGCCCTCGACGCGCTCGTGCTATCGCTGTGGACGTCGGCAGTGGCACTGCTGATCGCGGTGGTAGCGGGGACGCCGGTGGCCTACTGGCTCTCTCACGCGCGCTTCCCGGGGAAGGGAGCGGTCGAGGCGCTGATCGACCTGCCGATCGTGCTTCCGCCGACGATCGCGGGCGTGGCGCTGTTGACGGCGTTCGGGCGCAAAGGGTTGCTGGGGGCGCCGCTCGACGACTGGTTCGGGCTGACGCTGGGGTTCAGCACGGCAGCGGTGATCATGGCGCAGCTGTTCGTCGGGGCGCCCTTCTACGTGCGCGCGGCGCGGGCCGGGTTCGGGAGCGTCGACGCGCAGTACGAGCGGGTCGCGCACACGCTGGGGGCGTCGCGACTGCGGGCGTTCGCGCGGATCGTGCTGCCGCTGAGCTGGCCGTCGCTGGCGGCGGGGGCAGCGCTGTGCTGGGCGCGGGCGCTGGGGGAGCTGGGCGCGACGCTCATCTTCGCCGGGAACCTGCAGGGGGAGACGCAGACGATGCCGCTGGCCATCCTGAGCGCGTTCGAGCGCGCGGACGGGCTGACGGCGGCGGTGGCGCTGGCGATCCTGCTGCTGGCGGTGGCTCTGGTGGCGCTGGCGGCCTTCTGGCTGCTCTCGACGCGGGGGCGGGGCACCCCATGACGCTCGAATTCGCTGCACGCATGCAACTCGGTGAGTTTTCCTACGACGCGCGCTTCGAGGCGGGCAACGAGATCGTCGTGCTGTTCGGGCATTCGGGGGCGGGGAAGAGCCTGACGCTGCAGCTCATCGCGGGACTGCTGCAGCCGTCCGAGGGGCGCATCGTGATCGGCGGGGAGGCGGTGTTCGACTCGGGGTCGGGGCTGAACCTGCCGCCACAGCAGCGGCGCATCGGGTACGTCGTGCAGGACCTGGCGCTGTTCCCGCACCTGACCGTGGCCGAGAACGTCGGGTTCGGGATGACGGGGGAGGGGCGGGAGAGGCGCCTCGGCGACCTGCTCGACCTGATGCACCTGGGCGACTTCCGCGATCGCAAACCGCGGTCGCTGAGCGGGGGGCAGCAGCAGCGCGCGGCGCTGGCCCGGGCGCTGGCCCGGGAGGCGAACCTGCTGCTGCTCGACGAGCCGTTCAGCGCCCTGGATGAGTCGCTGCGGGTCGAGCTGCGGCGGGAGCTGATCCGGCTGCGGAGCGAGCTCGACCCGAGCGTCATCTTCGTGACGCACGACCTGCGGGAGGCGCACCTGGTGGCCGACCGGCTGGCGGTGTTCGACGCGGGCCGGGTGCTGCAGTTCGACGGTCGGGAGCGCGTCTTCCGGGCGCCGGCGAACCGGCGGGTGGCGGAGCTGACGGGGGTGGCGAACATCCTGCGAGGGCGGGTAGCGGCGTCGCACGACGGCGTCCTGACGGTCGAGGCGGGCGGGGCGAGCCTGCGGACGCCCGTGCCGAACGGTTGGCGGCCGGGGGAGGGGGAGACGGTCGATATCGCCATCCGGGCTGAGCGCGTCAACCTGCGGCGGCTGGCCGCGGACGACCCCGGCCAGCCGAACCTCGTGCGCGGCACCATCCGCGAGGAGCTGGCGTACGGCGCGACGCACACGCTGCGGTTCGAGTCGGCGCTGGACGAGGTCGTCGAAGTCGAGATCGCGGCGCGGCCATACGAAGTGCTGGGGGTGGAGGGACAGAAGTCGTGGACGCTCGAGCTACCGCCCGAGGACCTTCACGTGATGCCGGTCTCGTCGGGATCGGGTGCGGCGGACGGGTCGAGCGCCCGGGCAACGACGGCGTAAACGGGGTCGGAGCGGCCGGGGTTCGGGCTGAGGTCGAAGGCGCGGGCCTTCTCGAACGCCTTCGAGAGCTCGAAGTAGAGGGCCACGAGGTTGGCGCGCTGCTCATCGCCGAAGAGCTGCCAGATACGGACGGCCTTCGTCGGGAACATGCGGTTGGAGAAGGTGATGGCGAAGGGCGCGCCCGGCTTGAGCACGCGCCCCACCTCCGCGAAGACCTCGACCGGCCGCGTCAGGTACTGGACGGAGACGCTCACGACGGCGCCGTCGAACTCGTCCGTGTCGTAGGGCAGCGTGGGCTGCTCGTTCAGGTTGTGGATGGTGCGGCGGGTGAGGACGGGGTTGTTCTCGAGTTCAACCTGGTTCAGGCCAAGGCCGGTTACGCCGCCGTAGCTCGCGTCGGCGGGGAGGTGGGAAACCCAGCTCGACATGAGATCGAGGAGGTGGCCGCCCTCGGGGAAGGTCTCGCGGTAGAAGTCGCCGAGGGCGGCGATGGCCGCGTCGTCGATGTGGTTGACGAGGCGCGGCTGGACGTAGAAGTGCGAGTCGTCGGACTCGTCGACACGGCGAAAGTGCTCGGGGAGGAGCGGATTGTCTTCCCGGGACTCAGGAGACAGCGGTTTTCGCCCCCTGCTCGACGATCACGGCTTCGTAGAACTTCGCCTGGGGGTGGCCTTCGAGCACGCCCTTGGCGGGGCCGGACTGCTCGTGGGCGCGGCGGAAGTGGTCGGACTGGGCCCAGTTGAGGAAGTCCTGGCGCGACTCCCAGATGGTGTGGGAGATGTAGTCGCCGGGGTCGTCGCCCTTGAGGAGAGAGAACTGGATGAACCCGTCGAGATCCTTGAGGTAACTCTCGCGGCTCTTCCAGACCTCCTCGAAGTCGCTGCCCCGAGCCGGGTTGACGTTGAAGTGGTTCATGGCGATGAACATCGGCGTGCTCCGTTCGTGATGGCACCATTCTAGCGGGCGCGGGCGCCCAAGCCGGAAAAGGGGCCGGTCGGACGGCGGCACCGTATCATGCCCCGGATGGTTCGATTCGCGGCAAACCTGAATTTCCTCTTCACCGAAGTCCCCTTCCTCGACCGCTTCGCGCTTGCGAGACGGCACGGTTTCGAGGCGGTGGAGTACCCCTTCCCCTACGACCACCCCGAGGACGAGCTGGCGGAGCGCCTGCGCGAGCACGGTCTGACGCAGGCGCTCATCAACCTGCCGGCGGGGGACTGGGCGGCGGGGGAGCGGGGCCTCGCCTGCCACCCGGGCCGGACGGAGGAGTTTCGCGAGGGGGTGGCAGAGGCGATCCGGTACGCGCAGGCGCTCGACTGCCCGCGGGCAAACTGCCTCGCCGGCATTCCGCCGGAGGGCGCCTCGACGGAGGAAGCGGTCGACACGCTCCTCGAGAACCTGCGGTACGCGGGTGAGGCGTTCCGGGACGCGGGGCTGCAACTGCTGATCGAGCCGATCAACACGCGCGACATACCCGGGTTCTTCCTGAACACGAGCGCGCAGGGACTGGCGGTCATCGAGGAGATCGGGGACGGGCTGGTGGGGCTGCAGTACGACGCGTACCACATGCAGATCATGGAGGGCGACCTCGCGCGTACGGTCGAGGAGAACCTGGATGTCATCGGCCATATCCAGATTGCGGACAACCCGGGCCGGCACGAGCCGGGCACGGGCGAGGTGAACTACTGGTTCTTCCTGGACCACCTGAACGACATCGGCTACGAGGGCTGGGTCGGGTGCGAGTACGCACCGGCGACGACGACCGAGGCCGGGCTGGGGTGGCTCGCCGAGTATCGAGAGAGTGAGGAGGCGTCATGACGCGGATCGCGTTTATCGGGCTGGGGATCATGGGGCGGCCGATGGCGGGCCACCTGCAGGCGGCGGGCCACGACCTGTTCGTGGTCCGGCATGTCTCGCCGCTACCCGAGGAGCTGCTGGAGGGGGGCGCGGTCGAGTGCGCGACGGCGGCGGAAGCGGCTTCGCGCAGCGAGGTCGTGATCACGATGGTTCCGGATACGCCCGACGTAGCCGACGTGCTGTTCGGCGCCGGGGGCGTGGCAGAGGGGTTGCAGGCCGGCACGACCGTCATCGACATGAGCTCGATCTCGCCGATCGAGACGAAAGCGTTCGCGGAGCGCATCGCGGAGAAGGGCTGCGACTATCTCGATGCGCCCGTCTCCGGGGGCGAGGTGGGGGCGAAGGGTGCCAGCCTCACGATCATGGCGGGCGGCAGCGGCGAAACGTTCGAGCGCGCGCGCCCGCTGCTCGAGCTGATGGGCGCGAACATCACGCTGGTGGGGGACGTGGGGGCGGGCCAGACCTGCAAGGTGGCGAACCAGATCATCGTGGCCCTCACGATCGAGGCGGTGGGGGAGGCGCTGCTGTTCGCCTCGAAGGCGGGGGTCGACCCGGGGCGGGTGCGCGAGGCGCTGATGGGCGGTTTCGCCGGTTCGCGCATCCTCGAGGTACACGGACAGCGCATGGTGGACCGCACGTTCGACCCGGGATTCCGCATCGCCCTGCATCAGAAAGACCTCGGACTGGCGCTCCAGGGAGCGCGGGCGCTGGGCATCAGCCTTCCGAACGCGTCCACCGCGCAGGAGCTGATGAACGCCTGCGCGGCGCAGGGCTGGAGCGACCTGGACCACTCGGGTTTGGTAAAGGCACTGGAAGTGCTGGCCGGGCACGAGATCGCCTGAGCGCCGGAGCATTCACTACTCGTGTGCGACAATGCACGGCGGTTCGCCGGTTGGGCGGACATGGGGGCCAGGAAGGGAAGACGATGACCATCCGGGAAGTAGGCGTGGTCGGCTGCGGGATCATGGGCGCGGGAATCGCCCAGATCTGCGCGGCGCACGGGTACCGCGTCCGCGTGACTGAATCAGAACCGGAGCTCCTCGAGGAGGGGCTGGCGACGATCAAGCACCGGCTGGGCCGCCAGGTCGAGCGGGGGCGGCTGAGCCGCGAGCGGCACGACCGCACGCTGGCTCGCCTGAAGGGCGTCGAGACGCTCGCAGGGGTTGCGGACAGCGATCTCGTGATCGAGGCCGTGGTCGAGGACCTGCCGGTCAAGAAGGACCTCTTCGAGCAGCTGGGCGACGTCTGCAAGGAGGACGCGATCCTCGCGAGCAACACGTCGTCGCTCTCGCTGAGCGAGATGGCGGCTTCGTCCGGCCGTCCCGAGCAGGTCATCGGCATCCACTTCTTCAACCCGCCGACAGTGCTGCCGCTGGTGGAGGTCGTCTCCTCGGAGAGCACCTCGCAGGAGACGATCGACGCGGCCATGGCCTTCTGCGACTCGATCGACCGGCTGACGGTGCGGGTGAAGGACTCGCCCGGGTTCATCGTGAACCGGCTGCTGGTGCCGTTCATCTTCGACGCCATCCACATGGTCGAGGCGGGCACCGCCACGGCGGAAGACGTCGACCAGGCCTGCAAGGTGGGCCTGAACCACGCGCTGGGACCGCTGGCGACGGCGGACCTGATCGGGCTCGACACGATGATCCACATCAGCGACGCGATGTTCGAGGAGTACGGCGAGTCCCGGTTCAAGGCCCCAACGATGCTGCGACGGCTCGTCTCGCTCGGCCACCTTGGCCGCAAGAGCGGCCGCGGATTCTTCGAGTACACCTAAAGAGAACTGACGGGAGGCAGGCGTGGCACTGCTGTACGAGGTCAGCGATCACATCGCGACCATCACCATCAACCGACCGGACGCCCTCAACTCGATCGACCTTGAGACGTGGCACGAGCTCTCCGAGGCGTGCGCGAAGCTCGAGGCCGATGACGACGTCTGGGTAGGCATCATCACGGGCGCGGGGGGGCGCGCGTTCAGCGCGGGCGCGGATCTGAAGGAAACGATCCCGACGCTGATCGACGACCCGCGCGGCAATCGCTACGACGAGCCCGACACGATCATGCGCGGGCAGACGGTCACGAAGCCGCTGATCGCGGCGGTGAACGGCCTCGCGCTGGGCGGCGGCCTCGAGATCGTGCTGGCGTGCGACCTGCGCATCGCGGCCGAGGGCGCGCGCCTGGGCGCGCCCGAGATCACGCTCGGCTTCATCCCCGGCTGGGGCGCGACCCAGCGGCTCGCGCGCGAGCTGCCCTGGGCGATCGCGGCCGGGATCGTCTTCTCGGGTGACCAGATCGGGGCGGAGACGGCGCACCAGTACGGGCTCGTGAACGACGTCGTGCCGGCCGACCGGCTGCAGGCGGCGGCTCGCCAGCTGGCGGAAACGCTGTGCTCGCGCGGGCCGCTGGCGCTGCGCGCGGCCAAGCGCGCGATGCGTGAAGGGCTCGACCTGTCCCTGAACGACGGCCTCCAGCTTGAGCACGACCTCTTCGACGACCTCGCCTACACGGAGGACGCGAAGGAAGGCGTGGCCGCCTTCCAGGAGCGCCGGGCAGCGACGTTCAAGGGCCGCTAGCGGCACTTCCACGGCGCCGGAGCCACGTCTCGCGGACGGCGGGGCTCGCGGGTACGCATTGAAACGCGCCCGCCGCTCGTCTAGATTCGCGGGGCTTTCGCGGCCGGGCGCGCTCGCGCCCGCAGCGCCGCGACGAAGAGGTGACCGTGGCAACCGAACTAGACGACTACGCCATCCACCAGATCGTCGAGAACATGGAGCTTGTCGAGGGGCGTAATCCGCGCTGGGTCGACGAGCTCTGGTTCCACATCGGGACGACCGACGGCTCGCTCAGCGTGGCGGGCCACATGGGGGTCTATCCCCCGACCGCCACCATGGACGCCGCGGCGAGCGTCGCCTACGGGGGCAAGCAGTACGACGTGCGTTTCGGGCGGCGTGTCGAGGGCGACCGTGACCGCCGCGAGGTCGGCGGCATCAGCGCCGAGATTGTCGATCCGTTCCGCTCGTGGCGCTTCGCGCTGGAGCCGGCGGAGGGCCAGGCGATCAGCTTCGACCTGGAGTTCTCGTCGCAGCTGCAGCCGATGGAGGTCGCGGGACCGGTCCAGCACCGGCGCGACGGGCGCCAGGTGATCTGGGACCTGTACCAGTACTCGCAGGCGGGAAGCGCGAGCGGGAGCGTGACCGTCGAGGGCGAGACGATCGCCGTCGACGGGGCGGTAGGCGTGCGCGAGCGCTCCTGGGGAGTGCGGCCCGTGTTCGGACAGGTGCCCCACCTGGGGCGGCCGCCGAGCTCGATCGGCAGCCGCTCGTTCTGGATGGTCGCAACCGCCGGACCCCTCTCCGGGTGGGTCTGGCAGATCGAGCCGGAAGGCGGCGGAACGTCCGCCACCGGCGGACTCGGCGACGACACGGGCGTGACGCGCCTCGACGGCTGTCTCGCGGGACCGCACGGCGAGGGCGATCCGCTCCGCATCAGCAGCGCGGACCTCGACCTGCAGTTCGAGATGGACGGCAAGCGGCTGAAGGGCGGCAGCGCCTCCCTCCTGGACCGGGACGGGGGAACGCACGAGCTCAGCCTGAAACCGCTCACGACCATCTACGCGAAGGGGCTCGGATACGGGCATCCCGAATTCCGCCACATCGAGTACAAGGACGGCGTCGCCCAGAGCGAGACGCACGACACGACCGACGTGGGAACCGTCGCGGGGTTGGTCGACAACGACTCCGGCCACATCAACCCGTTCGCGATCGAGCACTTCTGCGAGATCAAGGCGGGAGAGCAGACCGCGTACGGCGTGGTCCGCCTGAGCATCTAGGAAGGGAGCGAGGAGAAGAGCGATGACGATGCTGACCGAGCTGGACGAACACTTCTATCACCAGACACCGAGCCCCGTGGACGCGCTCCGGGACACGGACCCGCGCTACGTGGACCAGCACTGGTTCCAGTGCATGGACGTCGAGGGGCGCTGGATCGTGGGCGCCAACTGGCCGGTCTGGCCGAACACCGGAATGATCGAAAACGGCCAGATCATTGTTCACGGCGATACGCAGTACAACCTGCGCTACTCGAGCACCATCGAGCGGGACGGCTACAAGTCGGCGCGCACGAACCAGAAGGTGGGGCCGGCCTCGATGGAGGTCATCGATCCGCTGCGGAAGGCGCGGTTCACGCTCTCGCCGGACAACCACTGGGGCATCAGCTACGACCTGACGATGGACACGTTCCTGCGTCCCGTGCAGACGCGCACGCCGATCGCGTTCGCGGGCTCAGCCACGCTCCCGGGGCTGCTGCCCTACTTCGAAATCATGGGGCGCTGGACGGGCGAGCTGAACGTCGACGGGGTGACGTACGAGGTGAACCACGAGAACACGTGGGGCCAGCGCGACCGCTGCTGGGCCAGCCTCGGCGGCGAGCGGTGGCAGGGCTGGACGGGTCCGGCGCCGGGCGGCGGAGGCGTTTCGCCGCGGGGCACGGGCCGCATCCACTGGCACAGCCACATCCAGTTCGACGACATCGGTTTCTGGTGGTGGATGGACGAGTTCATGGGTAAGCCGCGCCTCGGCGGGACGCTGGCCGACAACCGCGGCAGCCACTTCGACGGGGCGGTCACGTGGCGCATCGACGACCCGCGCCAGGAGATCCGAATCGTCGACTTCACGAACATCGACATCGTGGCGCAGCCGGGGACGAAGAAGTTCCAGGAAGCGCAGATCACGCTCATCGACGAGTTCGGCACGGAGTACGACCTCGAGTTCGAGATCATCAAGCCGAACTCCACCCGCCACATCCGGGGCGAGGGCTACGGCCAACCGAGGTTCCTGGGGGGCTGGCAGGGCGACTGGCACGAGGAGTACGACAAGTACGACCTGAGCGACTACTCGACCTACGACAGCTTCGCGCACCAGCTCTGGGACGGGGAGCACGCCGTTCGCTGCCGCTTCAACGGCCGCGAGGGGATCGGCCACATGGAGATGAGCGGGACGCCACCGCTTCCCCAGTGGGGATTCGAGTAGTGCGTCGGCCCGGGGCGAGGGCCGCGTGAGCGCGTCGTTCGAGGGGAAGGCGATCATCGTTACGGGGGCAGCCTCGGGGATGGGGCGCGGCGTGGCCGAGCTGCTCGCCGAACGGGGCGCGCGCGTGGCGCTCGTCGACCCGGCGGCGGCGGGCCTCGCGGAAACGGAACGCACGCTGCGGGACGGGGGAAGCGACGTGATCGCGGAGCCCATCAGCGTGACCGATCCGGAGGCCGTCGATCGGCTGGTCGCGCAGGTGCGCTCCGCCTGGGGCGGGATCGACGGGCTGGTTCACTGCGGCGCGATCCTGCGCTACGCGGGCTCCCTCGAAACCGACCTGGAGACGTGGCGCGAGGTCATCGAGGTGAACCTGACGGGCACGTTCGTGATCGGGCACGCGGTGGCGAACTCGATGGTGGCGGACGGCCGCAAGGGCGCGATCGTCAACATCGCCTCGGTGGCGGCGGTGCTGGGCCTCCCGAACCTGGCCGCCTACTCCGCCTCGAAGGGCGGGGTGGCGGCGCTGTCGCGCTCGATGGCGATCGAGCTGCTCCCGCACGGCATCCGCGTCAACTACATCTGCCCGGGATTCGTCGAGAGCGGCATGACCGAGGACATCCTCGAGGAAGAGGGAGCGCGCGAGCGCATGGCCCAGCAGACGGCGACCGGCGCCATCTGCGGCCCGCGCGACATCGCCGAGGCGTGCGCGTTCCTGCTGGGCGAGGAGAGCGCCGGATACGTCATCGGGAACGGGCTGATGGTCGATTCGGGAGTCACCATCCGCTAGCATCCGTTCCCTCAGCACGCGCCAGGGGGACAGCGATGGGAATCCGCGGAGTGGGCCACACCTCCATCACGGTGCGCGATCTCGATCGCGCGGTCGCCTTCTACGAGCTGCTCGGCTTCGAGGACACGGGCACGCGCCTGCACCTCGACAACGAGTTCATCGAGACGCTGCAGGCCATCCCCGGAGCGGACATCACGGCCGCGGTGCTGCGCCTGAACGACTACTCGCTCGAAGTGATCAAGTACGACGCCCCGACCGGGTACGACCACAACCCCCTGCGCACGTCCGACGTGGGCGGCTTCCACATCTGCCTGATGGTCGACTCGGCGGACGAGGAGTACGCGCGCCTGAAAGCGGCGGGCATGGAGTTCAAGTCCGAGGTGCTGGACTACGACGGCGGCATCCGCGTGGTGTACGGCTGGGACCCGGACGGGAACACGCTCGAGCTGCTGTCGCAGGCGCCGGTGCCGGCGAGCGCGAGCTAGGGACTGTTCACATAGTTCCGCCAGCTACCCCGGATCCTCCGACTGCAGGCTGACACGGCGCCGGTCCCTCGGAGGGTGAACAAGAGCTAGCCGAACATCCAGTGCGCAATGCCGAGAGAGGCGGCGGCAATACCGAGCATGAGCCCGAACATGATGCCGGATTGGGCCAGGAGCGCCTTGTAGAGGATCGCCTCGGTCACGAGCCCCTGTTGGCCCTTCTCGATCCCGCCGTCGATGACCTCAACCGCAGCCTTCGCGAGCGGCTCGGGGGCCCCTGCGTCCTGAAGCTTGGTGACGGCTTCATGCGTATCCAGCGTGACCATGGCGTGTCAGCTCACCTGGGCTCCCGGTGCCTCGGTGCGGCTGGAATCCGTGCCTCTCGTTGGCGCATCTCCGCTTGCCTTCCCCAGCACTGTCCTTGTTGTTGGAACATTAGTGTACACGACCGCACAACTATCCGGGGCAACCTACCCGGCAATTTCCGCATCCGGAGCACAGGGCGCCGGACTCCAGCGCCCTCCTAGGGCAGGTCGACCTCGATCGCGGAGGCCTTGGCGGGACCGTCGCCGGTGTTGGTCCAGGAATGGAGGGTGTTGTCGCCCTCGATGACGAGGTCGCCCTCGTAGACGGTCACGGATTCGCCGCCGTCGAGGGCAAACTCGAGCTGGCCCTTCGCGATGTAGACGTAGACGTCGCAGTGGACCGCGTGCCAGCCGGTCGTCTGGCCGGGCTCGAACTCGACGATGAGCCAGCGGCCGTCGATGCCGGCTGGCACCTCGAAGTCGTGGGCACGGGCATCGGGAAGCTCGCGGTTCTCGGCGATGACCGCCTTGCCGGCGGCGTTGTTGCGGGTGCGGACGAACTTGCTCACGCGCGGCGCACCCTTCGCTCGCCCTTGTAGATGATGAGCAGGTGGAGGCGGTCACCGCCGGGGGCGAGCTGCATGGAGACGACCTCGTTCGCGATGTGGTCGTTGAGCCACGCGTCCGTGGCCTCGTCGAGGGAGGCGGCGTCATCCGCAGAGAGGACGGCGGTGTAGAGATAGCTCGCGCTCGTGTTGATGCCGCTCATGGCGCGGGACGGTACGCGCCCGCGGGCTGCCGGGGCAAGGGCTTACCAGACGAGGTCGCCGATGATCCAGCCGAGGGCGGCGGCGGTAACGACGACGGGGATGGTGTTGATCAGGAAGTACTGCATCGGCATGGGCATCCCCCTTCCGCTCAATTGTTCACTATACATCGTGATTTGGCGGAAGGCGGCGCCCGGACACCCCGCTAGAATCGCCGAATGGGCACATTCGACGCGATCGTGGTGGGGGCGGGACCGGCGGGGAGCACGACGGCTCGCGAGCTGGCCGCGGCGGGCGCGCGCGTGCTCGTGGTCGACCGGGCGGAGTGGCCGCGCTACAAGGCCTGCGGGGGCGGCGTTCCCCTGCGCGCGGAGCGAATGCTGCCCTTCCCCATCGACAGCGTGGTCGAGGACTCGGTGTCGCGCATCGAGATGTCGGCGCGGGGGAAGATGGCGTTCACGAAGCGCTCGCGGGGGCCGTTCGCGCGGATGGTCATGCGCGACCGGTTCGACATGCTGCTGCTGGAGCACGCGCAGCGCGCGGGCGCTGAGCTGCGAACGGGCACGGTCGTGCGCGAGCTCGACCTGAACGGGCGGGCGCGCATCCGCGCCGACGGCTTCGAGGCGGAGGCGGAGACGCTGATCTGCGCGGATGGGGCGCACTCGCCGGTCGGGCGGATGGCGGGGCTGGGGGGCGACCTGGCGGAGTGCGCGGCGTGGGAGGTGGAGGTGCGTGGCCGCCCGCGGGACGCCTCCGTGGGGGAGGCGACGACGCTTATCGACCTCGGGTACGACCCCTGGGGGTACGCCTGGCTCTTCCCGAAGGCGGAGCTGCTCTCGATCGGGATCGTGCTGCCGCGGGAGGAGGCGGGGCGGATGAAGGCGCTGGTCGAGCGCTACCTGGAGCGGCTGGGGCTGCGGGAGGCGGAGGTCGAGATCGCACGGGGGCACAAGATCCGCTTCCGCCGGGGTGGGGAAACGGTGGCGGGGGAGCGCGTGGCGCTCGCGGGGGATGCGGCGGGGCTGGCGGACGAGTTCACGGCAGAGGGCATCTCCTACGCGATCCACTCGGGGCGGCTGGCGGCGCGGGCGGCGCTGCGGGCGCTCGGGGGCGAGGGCGACATGCATCGTTACCAGGAGGAGCTGGAGGACGAGATCCAGCCGGAGCTGGATGCGGCACGGGTCATCGCCTACATGTTCTACGGGATGCTGAAGCGCGCGCGCCGCCCCTGGATGCTGGCGAGCAAGCACACGCCGTTCCTGTGGTCGTCGCTGTTCGCGGTGCAGCGGGGCGAGTCGAGCTATGCGCGCGAGGCGCAGCGCGCGGGGCCGCTCACGGCCACTGCCAACGCCATGCTTCGGCGCCACGACCGGCAGCGCGCGCGTTGATCGGGGGACGGCGCAGCCGTACGCTCATCGGCGGAATGATAGTCGGCACGCTTACTCGCCAGCGCTAGAGCCGCCGCTCCCACGAGCGGGCTCCGAACGCGCTTCCCGCCCGACGGCCTGGATCGGGCCCAGCTGCCGCCGCATTCCCAAGCTCTCTTCCCAATTCGGACACGTCTGCGCGCGGCGAGGTTCCCGCAATGCCCAGACGCTCCCCTCTTGCCACAATGCTCTCCCAGCACCGGCTCCGCAACGAGAAGGTCGCCGAACGCATCGTCACCTCGACCGGATTGTCGCCACCCGCACTCGTCTACGAGTTCGGCGCGGGCGAGGGCATCCTGACGGCGGCCATCCTGGGACGCGCGGGGAAGGTGGTCGCGATCGAGCGAGACCGGCGGCTCTGGCAGCGGCTACGGGAACGGTTCGATGGCGAGCCTCGCGTTCGCCCGGTACTCGGCGACTTCCGCGAGGTTCGGCTCCCTCGCCGCGACCGGTACGAGGTGGTCGCGAACCTGCCCTTCGCGCACACCTCGGAGGCGATGCGGCTCCTGCTCCGGGCGCGGAACCGGCCCCGGTCGGCACACCTCGTGGTATCGCGCGACGCCGCGATGCGGTGGGGCGGGTTCGGGGAGGAGACGATGGTGTCGGTGCTCGCCAAGCCGTGGTTCGAGTTCCGGGTTGCGCTGGCGCTGCGCCGGCGGGACTTCGCGCCGCCTCCGCGCGCGGACTGCGTGCTGCTCACGGCTCGGCTGCGCGCGCATCCACTCATCCAGGTCTCCGAGGCAGGAGGCTGGGAGCACTTCGTCCGGCAGGGCTTCTCGCAGGGCCGGGCGAGCGTGCGCCGGAACCTGTCGGGGATGCTCGGCTACGAGCAGTTCAAGCGGGCGGCCCGATCACTCGGGGTTGAGCGCGAAGCGAGGCCGGGGACCGTTTCGTTCGAGCAGTGGCTGGGGCTTTGGCGCGCGGCGAACAAGAGCGGGCGGCGTCACTGACCGGCGCCTTTACGCACGCGGCCTTGCCGCAGTCGCGGGAGCGCCCGTAGTCTGGGGTCACACCCTCCTGGAGATGAGCGAATGTCCCAGAGCGCGACGCGCGAAGTGCGGCCCGACGGCAGGCTCCGGCTCCCGCCCGGCCAGCGCCTCACGGCGGGCTGGCCGGTGCTGCACTACGGCGCCATCCCGCGGCTCGACACGGAGACGTGGCGCTTCCACGTCTGGGGGCTCGTCGAGGAGGAGCGCAAGTTCACCTGGGACGAGTTCAACGCCCTGGGCAACACGACCGACACGAGCGACATCCACTGCGTGACGACGTGGAGCAAGTACGACAACAACTGGGAGGGCGTTCCCTTCCGCGCCCTGTACGACGCGATCAAGGTGAAGCCCGAGGCGAAGGTCGTGATGGTCCACAGCTACGGCGGCTACACGACGAATGTCCCGCTGGAGGACCTGCTGGCGGAGGGCGTGCTGTTCGCGCGGCGGCACGACGGCGAGCCGCTGACGAAAGAGCACGGCTGGCCGATTCGCCTCGTGGTGCCCCACCTCTACTTCTGGAAGAGCGCGAAGTGGATCGGGGGCATGCAGTTCATCGACGAGGACCGGCCGGGGTTCTGGGAGATGTACGGGTACCACATGTACGGCGACCCCTGGAGGGAACAGCGCTACTCGTAGCGCCTCACTCGCCCGCGGACTGGAGCAGATCGGCGGCGGCGGCGCGGTTGGCGGGCGTGTCGCCGCCCAGCATGAGCGCGATCTCGCGCAGGCGCGCCTCGCCCTCGACCTCCTCGATGTCGCTCCAGGTACGGTCGTCCTCGCTGGCCTTGGTCACGACGAAGTGGCGGGCCCCGTAGGCGGCGACCTGCGGCAGGTGGGTCACGCAGAGCACCTGGTGGCGTTCGGCGAGACGCCGGAGAGCTTCGCCGACGACGGAGCCGGCGCGCCCGCCGACGCCCTCGTCGACCTCGTCGAGGACGACGAGGCGGGGCTCGGCGGCGGCCCCGAGCACGGTGGTGAGGGCGAGCAGGAAACGCGAGGTCTCGCCGCCGCTGGCGACGCTGCGGAGAGGACGGGGCGGCGAGCCGGGGTTGAATGACGCCAGCAGCTCCATCTGGTCGACACCCGATTCGGTGAAGGCGCGCCTGCCGGGCTCGCCACTGCCGGAGGAGTCAGCATCGGGCCCGACGACTTCGTAGTCGGGAAGGGTGACGGCGAGACCGTCGGGCGCGTCCTCGCAGGCGAAGCCCGCGGCGAGGGAGGCGCCCGGCATCTCCAGCCGGGCCAGCTCCGCGGCTACTTCGGCGATGAGGCGGCTCGCGGCCTCGCGGCGGGCGAGCGAGAGCGCGGCGGCCGCCTGCGCCGCCGACGCGGCCAGCGCGGCGGCGCGTTCGCGTAGCTCTTCGAGCGACGAGCCCGCGGTCTCCATGGCTCGCAGCCGCTCCCGCGCCGACGACTCGTACTGGAGGATGGCCTCAACGCTCTCGCCGTACTTGCGGCGGAGGCGGGCGATGAGGTCGAGACGGGCATCGATGGCCTCGCGGCGCTCCGGGTCGTCTTCGAGCGTCTCGCGGTAGGCGCGGAGGGAGCGGCCGAGATCGGCGGCGGCCTGCTCGAGGGTGACGCCCTCGGCGGCGAGGCCTGTCGCGTCAGGGTCGGCCTCGGCGATCTCCTCGAGGGCGGCGACGGCCTCGGCGATGGCCGGCGCGTCGAGCGCCTCCAGGGCCGTGGCGGAAGCCGCCAGCAGCCGCTCGACGCTGGCGAGCCGGCGTTGCTCGCGGCGGAGGGCGCTGTCCTCGCCGGGAACGAGGCCGGCCTGCGCGATCTCGTCGACCTCGAAGCGAAGCTGGTCGAGGAGGCGCTCGCGCTCGCGCGAGTCGGCGCCGATCGCCTCAATCTCGCGGCGCAGGGCGCGCAGCTCGCGGACCTGGCCGGAGAGGGAGTCGCGCCGGCCGCGGAGGCCGCCGAACGCGTCAAGGACGGCGAGCTGGACGGCGGGACGCAGCAGCGTGAGCTGCTCGGACTGGCCGTGGATGTCGATGACGCGGGCGCCGAGCTCGCGGAGGCGCTCGGCGGGGGCGTTGTCGTCCCCAATGCGGCCGGCGGTGCGTCCCGAGAGGCGCACGGTACGCTCGACCGTGAGGGCGTCGTCGGTGGTGCGCACGCTGGCACGGACGCGGGCGCTCTCGGCGCCTTCGGCGACGACGCCGCGGCCATGGCGGCCTCCGAAGAGGAAGTCAAGGGCATCGACGATGATGGACTTCCCGGCGCCGGTCTCGCCGGTGACGACGTTCAGGCCGGGACCGGGGGAGAGTGTGACGTCGCGGGCGACGGCGAATCCGGTGACGGTGAGTTGCTCAATCACCATTGCTCATGGCGCTGCTGAGCTGCACCTCGAGGCGCTCGGCGAGGTGTCCGAAGAAGGACGAGGGGGGATCGAGCAGGGCGAAGCAGGCGGCGTGCTCGCTGGCGGTGAGGGAGACGCGTGAGCCGCCGGCGAGGCGCAGGTCCTCCTGGCCGTCGACGGTGAGGATGGCGCCTTCGTCGGAGCGAACGCTGAGCGTGACGGTCGAGGACGGCTCCAGCACGAGCGAGCGGCCGATCGCGAGGTGCGCGGAGACGGGGGTCACGACGAGGTGGCGTTCGACCGGGGAGAGAATCGGGCCGCCGGCGCTGAGGGAGTAGCCGGTGCTGCCCGTCGGGGTGGCCACGATCATGCCGTCGCAGCGGTAGAGGGCGACCCGGTCGCCGTCGACGGCGAGCTCGACGTAGACGGGGCGGCCGGGGGAGCGGCGGCTGAGGACGATGTCGTTGAGGCCGTGGAAGGAGCGTCCGGCAGCCTCGCCCTCGGTGACGGTGGCGGCGACCATGAGGCGCTCCTCCACCTCCCACCCGCCCGCCATGATGCGGTCGAACTGGTCGAAGAAGGCGTCGCGGTTGAGGCTGGTGAGGAACCCGAGCCGGCCCATGTTCACGCCGAGGATGGGGAGCGGGCGGGGCACGGCGAGGCGGGCGGCGCGCAGCACCGTACCGTCGCCGCCGGCGCAGATGATGAGCTCGGCGCCGGCGAGCGCCTCGGCGGGGACGTGGCCCCAGGCGCCCGCGACGCGCACCTCGACGCCGGCCTGCTCGCAGGCGTCGGCGATGCGCCGGGCCAGGACGAGGGCGGGCTCGGCGCCCTCGGGTCGCAGCACGAGGACGCGCTTCAGCACGATGCCTCCACGCCGGCGGGTGTGCGCATGTGCACGACTATCTCACGATTGCCGCGATCGCCGGTGATCGCGCAGTCGGCGGAGGCGAGCACCTCCCAGCCCTCGTGGAGCGCCCACTGCCGGAACTCGTCAAGCACGCGGCGGCGCACGGCGGCGTCGCGGACGACGCCGCCGCGGGGCACGTCGGCGGGACCGGCCTCGAACTGGGGCTTCAGCAGGACCACGCCCGGCGTGCGGGCGGGGAGGCGGGAGGCGACGGAGGGCAGCACCTTGCGAAGCGAGATGAAGGAGACATCTGCGACGAACAGGTCGAGGGGCGGGAGCTCGGGGAGGTCACGGGCGTTCGTGCGCTCCATGGAGGTGACGCGCGGGTCCTCGCGCAGGCGCTGGTGGAGCTGTCCGCGTCCGACATCGACAGCGAGCACGGAGGCGGCGCCGCGCTGCAGCAGGCAATCGGTGAAGCCACCGGTGGAAGCGCCAACATCGAGGCAGCGGAGACCACTCGGGTCGACGCGGAAGGTGTCGAGGGCGGCTTCGAGCTTGCGCCCGCCACGGCTGACGTAGGGCTCGAGCTCGGAGAGGTCGAGGGGCGCGCCCTCGTCGAGCATGGTGGCGGGCTTGACGAGCGTGAGCGTGCCGCTGCGGGCGCGCCCGGCCATGATGAGCCGCCGGGCGATCTCGCGAGACTCGGCGAGGCCCCGGTGGACAAGCAACTGGTCGGCGCGAACGCGAGCCATCCGCGTAAGGCTAGCGCATGAACGCCTCTTTGGGCTGTGCGGGGACGGCGGGGTACGATCGCTGCCCGCATGCATCTCTACTCCGATCTCGCCGACTGGTTCCACCTGCTGACCGCGCCCGAGGAGTACGTCGCCGAGGCCACGCACTACCGGCAGGGGCTCGTGGAGTCGTGCGACGGGCCCGCCGTCACGCTGCTGGAGCTGGGTTCGGGGGGCGGAAACAACGCCTCGCACCTGAAGCAGTGGTTCACCTGCACGCTCACGGACCTGTCGCCGGAGATGCTGGCGCAGAGCCGCACCATCAACCCGGAGTGCGAGCACATCCAGGGCGACATGCGCACGGTGCGGCTGGGCCGGACCTTCGACGTGGTGTTCGTCCACGACGCGGTCGCCTACCTGACGGAACTCGACGAAATCCGGGCGGCAGCGGTGACGGCGTTCACGCACCTGCGTCCGGGCGGAGCGGCGCTGTTCGCCCCGGATTATGTACGCGAGAGCTTCCAGCCGGGCACCGACCACGGCGGGCACGACGGCGACGACGGGCGCGCGATGCGCTACCTGGAGTGGGTGCGGGACGAGGATCCGGACGACTCGCTGTACGAGGTCGACCTTGTGTACACGCTGAAGGAGGCGGACGGCTCGGTGCGCGTCGAGCACGACCACTGCGTCGAGGGGTTGTTCGCTGAGGAAGAGTGGCTGGAGGCGCTGCGGGCGGCGGGGTTCGAGTCGGGCACGTACCCGCCATTCGAGCCGGAGGAGTTCCCCGGGCAGCGCATCTTCATCGGGAAGAAGCCGGCGTGAGCGAAGCGGAAGCGAGCGGGCCGGAGCGGGTTGCGGAGGCGCTGCGGGCGTGCGGCATCGAGTCGCCCGTCGAACGGTTCGCGGACGGCACGGCGACGGCACAGGACGCCGCAAACGCGCTCGGGTGCGAGCTGGGTCAGATCGTGAAGACGCTCATCCTGCTGGCGGACGGACGCCCGACGGCCGCGCTCGTGGCAGGCGACCGGCAGGCGGACACGGCGGCGCTGGCGCGGCTGCTGGGCGTGTCCCGCAAGCGGCTGAAGATGGCGACGGCGGACCAGGTGTTCGAGTTGACCGGCTACCGGGTCGGGGGCGTCCCGCCGGTGGGGCTGCCGGGGGACTGGGACCTGATAGCGGACGACAGCCTGGCGCGGTTCGCGCGGGTGTGGGCGGCGGCGGGGGCGAGCGACACACTCTTCGGGGCGGGCACGGACCAGTTGGTGACCGCCACGGGCGCGCAGTGGGCCACCATCGGGAAGACGCGGGGCTAAGGGGCAGCAGTCAGGCGGTCTCGCCGTGGACCTCGGGCTCATCGACCACGTCCTCGAGGTCGATTGGCTGGCCGCCCTTGGCCATGAGGATCGGGCGCTGGCGGTTCACGACGGTTTCGGCCTTGACCACGCAGCGGTCGATGTCCTCGCGGCTCGGGATCTCGTACATCACGTCGACGAGCCGGTCCTCAACGACGGTGCGGAGGCCGCGGGCGCCGGTCTTGAGGCGGATGGCCTCGTCGGCGACGGCTTCGAGAGCGTCGTCGGTGAAGGTGAGGTCGACACCGTCCATGGAGAAGTAGCGCTCGAACTGCCGGACGAGGGCGTTCTTGGGCTCGGTGAGGATGCGGACGAGATCCTCTCGGTCGAGCGAACAGAGGGAGACGACGAGCGAGAGACGCCCGATGAACTCGGGAATGAGGCCGTACTCGAGCAGGTCGTCGTGGGTGACGTGTTCGAGGAGTTGGTCGGCGCGCTTGGGGCCGCGGACGCTGCGCTCGGCGCGGAAGCCGAGCGTGACCTGGTCGCGCTTCAGCCGGCGCTCGATGTTGTTCTCGAGCCCCTCGAAAGCGCCGCCGCAGATGAAGAGGATGTTGGAGGTGTCGATCTGGAGGAAGTCCTGGTGGGGGTGCTTGCGGCCACCCTGCGGGGGCACGTTGGCGACGCAGCCTTCGATGATCTTCAGGAGCGCCTGCTGCACGCCCTCGCCGGAGACATCGCGGGTGATGCTGGGGTTGTCGGCCTTGCGCGAGACCTTGTCGATCTCGTCGATGTAGATGATGCCGCGCTCGGCCTTCTGGATATCGAAGTCGGCGGCCTGGATGAGGTGCAGGAGGATGTTCTCAACGTCCTCGCCGACGTAGCCGGCCTCGGTGAGGGCGGTGGCGTCGGCGATGGAGAAGGGCACATCGAGGTAGCGGGCGAGCGTGCGCGCGAGGAACGTCTTGCCCACGCCGGTGGGCCCGCAGAGGAGGATGTTCGACTTCTCGAGCTCGACATCCGGGTCGACGCCCTCGCCGGAGTTGATGCGCTTGTAGTGGTTGTAGACGGCGACGGAGAGGACCTTCTTGGCGGCATCCTGGCCGATGACGTAGCCATCGAGGTGCTCGTGGATCTCCCGGGGCGAGGGGACGGCCTCGGCAACCGAGGGCCTGACGGCGGACTGAGCGGCGGTCCCGCCCGACTCCTCTTCGATGATCTCGCGACAGAGTTCGATGCACTCGTCGCAGATGTAGACGGAGCCCGGTCCGGCAATCAGCCGCCGCACCTGGTCACGGCTCTTTCCGCAGAAGGAGCAGTGGTACTGGGTGCGCTTCGAGCGGCTGCCGGCCACGTCAGCTCCCCCCGCTCTGTCCCGCGACGCCGGCCTGCTGCTCCAGCACCTCGTCGACGAAGCCATAGGCCCTGGCGCCCTCGGCGTCGAGATAGAAGTCCCGGTCGAAGTCCTCCTGGATCTTGTCGACGGGTTGGCCGGTGCGGCTGGAGATGATGTCGCGAATGATCTCGTTGTTGCGCAGGATCTCGCGGGCCGCGATCTCGATGTCACGGGCCTGACCGCGAGCGCCGCCGAGGGCCTGGTGCATGTGCACGGTCGCGTTAGGGAGGGCGTAGCGCTTGCCCTTCGCGCCGGCGGCGAGCAATACCGTGGCCATCGAGGCCGTCTGACCGACGGCGATGGTGGAGACGTCCGGCTCGATGAGCTGCATGGTGTCGTAAATGGCGAGCCCGGCGGGGATGATGCCGCCGGGCGAGTGAATGTAGAGGCTGATGTCGCGCTCCGGGTCTTCCCGCTGGAGGAAGAGGAGCTGGGCGACGATGAGGTTCGCGATCTGGTCGTCGATGGGGGTGCCGAGGAAGATGATTCGCTCCTTGAGGAGCAGGGAGAAGATGTCCAACGCACGCTCGGAGCGGGGTCCGGTCTCGATCACCATGGGGACCACGGCTTGCGGGGCGGCGGCGTGGAATTCGGTCACTCGGCTTCCTCCTCCTCGGGCTCCACGGAGTCGGCGGTGGCGATCTCCTGGAGCCGGGCGAGCGTCTTGTCGGTCAGCAACGTGTTGCGAATGCTGGCCGAGCCGCGATCGCTCTCAAACATGGTACGCATACTTTCGGCCTGTTCGCCCAGGGGTTCGAGCATTTTCTCGAGCTGCTCGTCGACTTCCGCGTCGGTGACCTCGATACCCTCGGCGCTCGTGAGCTCGCCCAGGACAAGGGAGCGGAAGAGCCGCTCCTGGGCGGGCTCACGGTACATCTCGCGGAACTCGTCGGTGGTCTTGCCGATCTGGGCGAGGTGGGCCTGGTAGGCGCGCACGTCGCTGCCGTGGGCCTCACGGATGAGCTCGTCGATCTCGCGGTTGAGGAGGACCTGCGGGTATTCGATCTCGGAAAGGCCGACAAGCTCGTCGACGACCTTGAGGCGGTAGGCCTCGTCGGCCTGCCGCTGGAGCGTCTCCTGGAGGTCGTTGCGGACGCGCTCGCGGAGGTCGTCGATGGTCTCGAACTCCTCGGCGTTGACCTGCTGGGCGAGGTCGTCGTCCTCGTCCGGCAGCTCTTCCTCCTTCACGGCCTTCACGGTGAGGGTGATGGAGGCGGTCTTGTTGGCGACCTGCTCGGGGAAGTCGTCCGGGATCGGAAGCTCGACGGTCTTCTCGGACTCGGCCTCCATGCCGAGGAACTCCTCGGCGAGGTCGGGGAGAAGGAGGCGCTGGCCTTCGCGCAGGGGGAACTCGACGTCCTCGTCCTGGACGAAGGGAGCGCCGTCAACGGTGCCCTGGATGTCGGCGGTGAGGATGTCGTCCCACTCGGCGCCGCGCTCGACGGGGGCGATGGTGGCGAAGCGGCGCCGGATCATCTCCATCTGCTCGTCGAACATCTCGTCGGTGACCTCGACGGGCTCGGGGGCGATGCGGATGGACTCGTAGTCGCCGAGGGTGACGGTGGGGCGGACGGGCACGGTCGCCTTGAAGCGGACGGGCTCGGTCTCGAGGATCTCGAGCTCGGGCTGGTCGACAGCGTCGACGTCCTCGCTCTCGAGGGCCTCGGTGTAGACGGCGGGGACGAGGGCATCGAGGGCTTCCTGGATCAGGCGGCCGCGCCCGACCATCTGCTCGACGATGCGGCGGGGGGCCTTGCCGGGGCGGAAACCGGGGATGCGCAGGGTGGGCACGAGGCGCTTGTAGGCGGCATCGAGGGACCGCTCAAGACGGTCCGGTTCGACTTCGATCTCTAGCTGGACACGACTCTCTGGGAGCCGTTCGAGAGTGACCTTCACCGGGCCGCCGTGCCTCCGCACGTCGAGTATACGGGATTCCCTCTTTACGTCTCAGCGCCGGTGGGTGCGCGGTTCGACGATGTCGACGAGGGCATCGCCGAGCAGACTCCAGGAGAAGAAGAAGAGGATGATCGGGACACCGGAGACGATGAGCATGTGCGGGAACTCCTGGAAGGTGCGCACCCCGCCGGCGTTCTGAAGGAGCGTGCCGAAGCTGGGCGTGGAGGGGTCGACGCCCAGGCCGAGGTAGCTGAGCGCGATCTCGGCGCCGGCGATGCCGCCCATCGACGCGGAGAGCCCGACGAGGAAGATGGGCAGCACGCCCGGGAAGATGTGGCGGAGGAGCAGGCGCCCGGTTGAGGCGCCAATCGTCTCGGCGGCCAGGACGTACTCCTGCTCACGGATGGCGAGGACCTGGCTTCGCACGATGCGGGCGGACCCGATCCAGGCAAAGGGGAGGGCCGCCCCGACGATGATGAGGAAAAAGACGATCGAGCGCGCGTCGTCGCCGAGGAAGGTGTTGTCCTTGAGCCAGAAGGAGACGTCGTTGAGGCGTGTGCGGAAGGCGGCGGAGATGGCCAGCATGAGCAGGAGGGTGGGGACGCCGCTTAAGACTTCGCCGACGCGCATGATGGCGGTATCGATGACGCCGCCGCGATACCCCGCGAGCAGCCCGAGGCTGAGCCCCAGGAACAGGGAACCGGTGACGATGACGACGAGCGTGAAGAGGAGCGTGGTTCGCGCGGAGTACACGACACGCGAGAACAGGTCGCGCCCGGCTGCGTCGGTGCCGAACCAGTGCTCGCCCGAGGGTGAGTCCAGCCGATCCTCGATCGTGAGCCGCTGGTAGTTCGGGTCGCTGGTCGAGACCCAGGGAGCGAAGATGCCGGCGAGATAGAAGATCGTGATCAGGAAGATCGCGATCATGGCGATCTTCTTGCCGACCAGCTCGCGCAGGAAGCGATACCGGTGCGCGGGGCGCGTCCCGAGGTCTCCGGTCTCCAGGGGAGCTACCACGGTGCTCATCGCTAGCCCCCCCTCGCCGCGGTGATGCGTATCCGCGGATCAATGAAGCCATAGGCGATGTCGATCAGGATGTTGGCGAGGACGAAGAGGACCGAGCCGAAGAGCACCAGCCCGAGCACGACGTCGAAGTCGAACCCGAGGACGGCCTGGAGCGACTCTCTCGCGATGCCGGGAATGCCGAAGAGGAGCTCGACGAAGAGGGAGCCCGCGAACAGCCCCGGCAGGGAGAGCCCGATGGCCGTGATCATCGGGAGCAGGGCGTTGCGTACGACGTGGGAGACCACGACGGTGCGCTCGCGCAGTCCCTTGGCGCGGGCAGTGCGGACGTACTCCTCGTTGCTGACCTGGATAACGGAAGCGCGCATGAGCCGCGCCACGCCTGCCACGCCCGGCAAGGACATGACGAAGACGGGCAGGATGATGTTGGGGTGGAGGACGCCCTCGTAGGTCAGGTCGACCCAGCCCAGCTGGAGCGCGAAGAGCCAGGGCGCCACGACCGCTGAGACGAACACGGGGATCGAGTCGATCAGGAGCCAGAACCCGATGATGAGGGGATCGAGGAAGGACCCCCGTACAAGGGCGGCATAGACGCCGACGGGGATGCCCAGCCCGAAGACGAGGATCATCGCCATGATCCCCATCCCGGCTGACACGCGAATCTTCGGGAAGATGACCTCGGCCACGGAGAAGTCGCCGTGCTTCGTGGAGACGCCGAGATCACCCTGGAAGAGGTTCTGGACGTACTTGAGGTACTGGATGTGGAGGGGCCGGTCGTAGCCGTACTTGGCCCGGAGCCTGTTGGCGATCTCTTCGTCGTAGCGCTGGCCGAGCAGGGAGTCGATGGGGTCCTGGGGAGCGAGCCGCAGCAGCAGAAAGACGAGGATCGAGATGGCGACGATCACCGGGACGGTCCAGAGCAGCCGCCGGATGACGTAGCCCGCGAGCCCCTGGCTCACCCTGCCCTACTCTCCCGAGGTGTCGATCTCGATGTAGCGGTACTTCGGCACGATGGTACCGGGATCGACCCAGTTCTGGACGCACTCACGCACGAGATAGTGACTGATCGTCCAGAAGGTGGGAATGATGGGGGCGTCGTCGATGATGAGCTGCTCGGCCTGATGGTAGAGCCGGTAGCGGGCCTCCTGGTCGCCCAGCGTGGCGGCCTCGGCGAGGAGGGCGTCGACACGCTCGCTCGCGTAGCCGGTGTGGTTGAGGCGGCTCTCGCCGGAGAAGAGCTTGCCGAGGAAGTTCTCGGGATCGGGGTAGTCGGCGATCCAGCCGGCCGAGTACATCTGGAAGGTGCCGCGGCGCAGCTCGCGCAGGTAGGCGGACCACTCGATGGCCTCGATCTCGATCTCGACGCCGAGGGCTTCGCGCCACTGCTGCTGGTAGGCCTGGAGGTTGTCGGGCGGGTCGCCCCCGCCGCCGCTGAAGGTGAGGACGATGCGGGGCATGTCGTTGGCGTAGCGGGACTGCGCGAGCAGCTCCGCCGCCCGCTCGGGGTCGTACGGGTACGTCGAGATGGCCTCGCTGTACCCGGGAAGGGTGGGGGGAAGGATGCCGTCGGCCACGAGGGCGGCATCGAAGAAGAGGACCTCGTTGATGGCCTCGCGGTTGATGGCGTGGGCGAATGCCTGTCGCACGAGCGGGTCGTCGAACGGAGGCTCGTTCACGTTGAAGCCCAGGTAGAAGAACGAGAGCTGGGGAACGGGCCGGTAGAACTCGCTCAGCTCGCTCTCGCCGCTGAGGACGCCGGCGAGCTCGACGGCGGGCACGAGGGCGACATGAATCTCGTCGTTCTGGAAGCGGGTCGAGAGTGAGCCGCCGCTGAGGCTGAACACAACCTCGTCGACCCTGGGCGGTCCAAGGTGGTAGCGGTCGTTGGGGATGAGGACGATCTCCTCGAGGGGGCGGAAGGTCTTGACGCGGAAGGGCCCGGTGCCGTTGGGCCGGCGCGTCCAGTTATTCGGGTCGTCCTCGATCTGCTCGCGGTCGACCACGTAGGCGACGGTGTAGGTGAGCTGCTGGAGGAAGTAGCTGATCGGCTCGGTGAGCTCGATGCGGAGCGTGTACTCGTCGACGACCTGGACGCCGCTGATGTCGTCCGCGCGGCCGTTGAACTTGTCGCGCACGCCCACGATGTCGCCGAGGTAGTCGAGAACGGTGGGGGAGAAGTTGGCGGGGTCGGCGGCGCGTTCGAGGCTGTACTTGACGTCCTCGGCGGTGACGCGGCGGCCGTTGTGGAAAACGACGTCATCGCGCAGGAAGAAGGTGTAGACGCGACCGCCGTCGGTAATCTCCCAGCGCTCGGCGATGTCGGGGACGACCTCGAGATCGAGGTTGAGGGTGACGAGGCCGCCGAAGATCTCGGCGGTGTACTCGGCGGTGCTGGCGTCGCCGACCTGGATGGGGTCGAAGACGGTGGCGGGGTCGTCGCCGAAGGTGACGAGGCGGTTCTCGCCGCAGATGCCGCCGGCGGCGCGGTCGCCGTCGTCGCGGTCATCGGGTTCGGGGTCGCTGCGGTCATCGCCGGCGTCGTCGCGGTCTGACGAGTCGCTGGCGGGGCGGGCGGTGTCGCCGTCGCCGTCATCGCCATCGCCGCCGGAAAGCACAAGCACGAACACAACGGCGACCGCCACGATCAGGAGGGCGACGGCCCCCATCATCAGTCCGAGCGTGCGATTCGACATACGGTTTCCCCTGGTTAGTCGTTAGAAGGCTGGTTGATTGGTAGAGCGGGTCATGGCCCGCGCTGCAATGAGGATAGCGTACCCACTCGCCCATTCCATCGTGCCGCTGCTCATGCGTCTTTACCTTCGGCGACGACGCGGAGGCCGAGCTCGTCGAGCTGGTCCTGGCCGACGGGCTGGGGCGAACCCATGAGCGGATCACTGCCCGAGGAAGCCTTGGGGAAGGCGATGACGTCCCGGATGTTGGGGGTGCCGACGAGCTCCATGAGGACGCGGTCGATGCCGGCGGCGATGCCGCCCATGGGCGGGGCGCCGTACTCGAGGGCATCGAGGAGGACACCGAAGCGGTCTTGCATCTCCTCGTCGGTGTAGTTCATGAGGCGCAGGACCTGCTCCTGCTCGTCGCGGCGATGGATACGGACGGAGCCGCCCGCGATCTCGGCGCCGTTGAGGGTGAGGTCGTACTGCTTCGCGCGGACGGCGCCGGGGTCGGTCTCGAGCAGGGGCGCATCCTCTTCGTCGAAGCCGCTGAAGGGGTTGTGCAGCGCATCCCAGCGCTCTTCCTCGGCGCTCCACTCGAGGAGAGGGAAGCCGGTGACCCAGGCGAAGGAGAGCACGTCCGGGTCGATCAGGTCGAGGCGTTGGGCGAGCTCCTCGCGCACGAGCGCCATGGAGGCGGCGACTACTGCGGGCTGGTCGGCGACGAGGAAGAGCATGTCGCCGTCCTCGGCCCCGGTGAGGGTGCGGAGCTGCGCGATCTCTTCCTCCGAGAGGAAACGGGCGATGGGCGAGCGCAGCTCGCCGCCGGCGAGGTAGCCGATGTTGGCGAGCCCCTTGGCGCCACCGCCACGGGCGACCTCGATGAGGGAATCGATGCCGCGGCGGGCCATCTCGGCCTGGCCGGGCACGCGCATGGCGCGCACCTCGCCCCCACCGGCCAGCGCCCCCGCGAACACCTGGAACTCCGACTCGCGCACGGCGTCGCTGACTTCGACGAATTCGAGGCCGAAGCGAAGGTCGGGGCGGTCGATGCCGTAGCGGGCCATGGCATCGACGTAGTCGATGCGGGGAAAGGGGGTCTGGGCGAGGCGCCTGCCGCCACCGAAGCGGCGGGCAACCTCGGTGAACAACTCCTCGACGAGAGAGATAACGTCCTCCTCGTCGACGAAGGCCATCTCGAGGTCGAGCTGGGTGAGCTCGACGATGCGGTTGGCGCGCGTGTCCTCGTCGCGGTAGCAACGCGCCATCTGGAAATAGCGCTCGAAGCCGCCGACCATCAGCAGCTCCTTCATGATCTGGGGCGACTGGGGCAGCGCGAAGAAGTGGCCGTGCTGGATGCGGGAGGGGACGAGGAAGTCGCGGGCGCCCTCGGGGGTGGACTTGATGAGCGTGGGCGTCTCGATCTCGTAGAAGCCGCGCTCGGAGAGGAACTCTCGCATGAAGAGCACGACTTCGTGGCGCAGCCGGATGACCTCGGCGACGCCGGGGCGGCGCAGGTCGACGTAGCGGTGGCGGAGGCGGACGAGCTCGTCAACCTCGCTCTCGTCATTGACGGCGAAGGGGGGCGTGAGGGCTTCGTTCAGCACCTCGACGCGGTTGGGGAAGACCTCGATCTCGCCCGTGGGCATATCGGCGTTGACGGTGTCGGGGGAGCGGCGACGGACGGTTCCCTCGACCCCGAGCACCCACTCGGAGCGGGCGCGATGGGCCGCCTCGTGGGCCTCGGCGTTCTCCGGGTCGATGACGACCTGGACGATGCCGTGGGAGTCGCGGAGGTCGATGAAGATGAGGCCGCCGTGGTCGCGGCGGCGGTGGACCCAGCCGGCGAGGCGCACGGTGCGGCCTTCGTCGCCAGCTGTGAGGTCACCTGCGAAGGCGTCTTTGAGCATAGGTCAGCCTACCGCGAGCCCCTTCAAGGACCAACGCGACCGGGGGGCCGGCGTCAGGGGGAGGCGAGGAGGTCGCGAAGCTCCTCGGCGTAGGCGCCTTCGACATCCTGCTCGACGCGGTCCTGGAAGCGACGGTAGGCAGCCACGAGCTCCTCGGCCGCGGGGGTGAGGGCGGTGCGGCCACCGCCGGCGCCGCCCACCTCGGAGTGGACCAGCGGGCGGCCGAGGTTGCTCTCGATCTCCTTCACCTTCCCCCAGGCGCGGCGATAGCTGAGACCGAGCGCCGAGGCGGCCTCGGCGAGCGAGCCCGTCTCGGCGACCAGCTCCAGCAGGCGGACGCGGTAGTCGGACATGACGAGCTGGCCGTCGGTCTCGATCCAGAGCTTCTGACGGGGTTCCGAGGAGGCCATCGCGGGGCGAGCCTAGCACGCCCGCGGGGGCGTCTCAGCCGTTCAGATCGTTCCGGGAGGTCTGCACCGCATGGACGTGGGCGAAGTCGTTCACCGAGAGCACGACCCGGCGGTCGCCGTCGACGCGCGCGGTCGTGATCGACGTGTGGTGGAGCGGGAATACCTGGTCGACGGCCGACGACAGGGTCTCGGAGAGGAAGTGGTTGATGACGCCGGCATGGCAGGCCACGACCACGCGCCGTCCCCGGTTGTCCCCGGCGATCTCGGCGATGGCGCCCGTGACGCGGCGGCGGAAGGCGGCCACGTCCTCGGCATCGGGCCAGATGGAGTCGAGGCCGGTGCGGTTCTGCTCGCGCATCAGCTCGACGAAGCGCTCGGCGCCGTAGTGGTCGATAACGCCGAGGTGCTGCGGGGCCTTCTGGAACTGCTCGATCTCGCGCAGACCCTCGTGGACGACCGGATCGAGGCCGTGGTGGCGCGCGATCTCCCCACCGGTCACGCGGGCGCGGCTGAGGGGGCTGCAGTAAACCGCGTCGATGGCGACCGTCGCGAGGCGTTCGCCGACGACCCGGGCCTGCTCGCGTCCAAGCTCGGACAGGGGCGCATCGACGACGTCGCCCATGGGCATGTTCGCCTGGAGCTGCTGCTCGCCGTGGCGGATGAGCAGCAGTTCGGTCATGCCCTCAAGGGATTCGATGAAGGGATTCTCAAGGTCGACGAGGCGTACGCGGCGCGGTTTCGCGGTGTCAGTCATCGCGGGGGAGGGTAGCGCTCCCGCCGCGAAGGGGACAGTGCCGCGCCGGCAGGGGAGAATCCCCGCATGGCGCTCGACCTGGACCCCGGGCTGGGAGCGGTGGGCAACCCCGCGCTCGTGAAGACGATCATCGAGGAGATGGACGGCGGGGCGATCCCGTTCGAGCGGTTCATGGAGCTGGCGCTGTACCACCCGGAGCACGGCTACTACCGCAAGCCGGGACGTATCGGCACGGGCGGGGACTTCCTCACGAGCCCGGCCATCCACCCGATGTTCGGCTGGGCGGCAGGGGGCTGGTGCGAATGGGTCTGGGAGGCGCTGGGGCGGCCGACACCGTTCACGATCATCGAACCGGGGGCTGGGGAGGGGGCGCTCGCGACCTCGCTGCTGGACTGGGCCGAGGGGCGGGGGGGCGACTTCGCCGGGGCGCTGCGGTACGTCGCCATCGAGCCGAACGCGCGGGGTTCGGACGCGCGCATCGAGTGGCGCGACGAGGCGCCGCCGGTGGCGGAGGCGGGGGTCGTGCTCTCGAACGAGCTGTTCGACGCGCTCCCCGTGCGGCTGTTCGAGGTCGAGGGGCGGGGACCGGTCGAGGTCTGGGTGCGCTGGGACGGGGAGGCGTTCGTCGAGGCCCGGGGTGGGGTCGCGACGATCGATGGGGCGCCTGCCGCCGGGCGGTTCGAGGTGAGCGGCCGCGCCCACGCGACGATGCTGGCGATGTGCGACCTGGTCGAGCGCGGGGCGGTGCTGACGTTCGACTACGGGTATCCGGAAGAGGAGCTGTGGGCGGACTGGCGGACGCAGGGAACGCTGCTCTGCTTCCGCCGGCACACGGCGCACGAGGATCCGTACCGGCACGTGGGCGAGCAGGATCTGACCGCGCACGTGAACCTCTCCGAGCTGGAGCTGGCGATGGAGCTGGCGGGGTTCACCGCGTTCGCGCCGGTCACGCAGGCGGCGTTCCTGACCGAAGCGGGACTGGGCAGCCTGGTCGAGAGCGTGCGGGAGGACCTGCCCGAGTACTTCGCGCGGCGGCGGGCGTTCCAGCAGCTCACGGACGCGGCGGGGCTGGGGCGCATCCGCGTGCTCGCGGGGACGCGGGGAGTGGAGGGCGTGCCGCCCGGGTTCGAGGGGACGGCGTGAGCGCCGAGAAGCGCGAGCCGGCCACCAGCTCGCCGCCTCGCGAGGGACCCATTACGCCGGGCGAGCGGGCGCCCCTCTTCCACCTGCCGGCCGTGACGACGGAGGCGGAGCAGATCGAGGTGTCGTTCGAGGACGTGCTCGCGGACGGGGACGTGCTGCTGGTCTTCTACCAGGACGACGGCATGCCGATCTGCACGAGCGAGCTGAAGGCGTTCGCGCAGGAGCACGAGACCCTGCGAAGCGCCGGGGTGCAGGTGTTCGGGATGAACACGAACGGGCTGGGGTCGCACGCGCGCTTTCAGGAGCGGGACCGCTTCCCGTTCCCGCTCTTCAGCGACTTCTTCGGCGATGTCGTGAAGGCGTACGGGCTGTGGGACGAGGACGAGCGGAAGTCGCGGCGGGCGCTGGTGTTGGTGGGAGGCGACGGGGTGGTGCGGTACGTGGAGCCGCACTTCAATCCGGGGAACCTTGCGGCCTTTGAGGCCGTCTTCGCCGAACTGGGGCTGGCCTAGCGACTCGACCCCAGCGGAGTGCTGGCCTACGGTGTCGGGAAGCCGCAAGGGGGCGAACGCGGCGGGCCGACGGGAGACGTGCATGACGCGCAAGGGACTACTCATCGGGGGAGGCGTGGCCGCGGTGGCGGTCATCGCCGTCGCGATCTTCCTGGTCTACTGGCTCGTGATCCGGGACGACTCGCCGCCCGCCGTGGACCTCCAGCAGGCGGTCTCCACGGTGGAGGACGAAGCGACGCCGGACGCAACGCCAACCCCCAGGGCCACCGCAGCTGCGACCGAAGCCGCGACCGCAACGGCCGCTGCCACGACCGCCGCGAGCCAGCCGGAGGCGGAGGCCGCAAGCGTCGACGGGACGTGGACGCTCGCGGACGAGGGCGAGAGCTTTGTCGGCTACCGGGTCGAGGAGGAGCTGGCCACGATCGGCTACAAGGAAGCGGTCGGTAGGAGCCCGACGATCGAGGCGACGATCACAATCGCGGGCGGGCAGCTCACGGGCGTGACGGTGACCGCCGACCTGCGCGATCTGAAGAGCGACGACTCCCGGCGAGACGGGGCGATTCGCAACCAGGCGCTGGAGTCGAACGCGTTCCCGGAGGCCACCTTCGAGCTGACGGAGCCTCTCGCGGTGCCCGACGGCCTCGCGGCAGGGGACCCGATCAGCGTCGAGGCGCAGGGCACGCTCACGCTCCACGGCGTCACGCGGGAGGTGACGATCCCGCTCGAGGCGGAGCTGACGAACGGCGTGATGGTGATCGTCGGTTCGCTGCCGATCGTGTTCGCGGACTACGACATCGACCAGCCGCGGTCGCCGATCCTGGTCTCGATCGAGGACAACGGCGTGATGGAACTGCAGCTGTTCCTGGTGCGAGGGCCGTAGCGATGGGGGGCTCGTTGACGCGGCAAGCCCGGCGTTCCAGCATGGAGGGACGCATGGCCGCCTACTCCGACATGGTGATCGACCACTTCGAGAACCCGCGAAACGCGGGCGAGATGGACGCGCCCGACGGCGAGGCAACGGTACGCAATCCGGTCTGCGGCGACCGCATGCAGGTGATGCTTCGGATCGACGGCGGGCGCATCGCGAAGATGCAGTGGCTGACGCGCGGTTGCCCACCCGCCATCGCCACGAGCTCCTGGACGAGCGAGCACGTGGAGGGGTGGACGCTGGCGGAGGCGGAGGCGCTTACTCGGGAGGCGATCGCGGAGGGAATCGGGGGGCTGCCGAAGGACAAGGTGCACTGCAGCGTGCTGGCTGCGGATGCGCTGAGGCGGGCGATCGCGGACTACCGCACGCGGACGGGCTGACGCGGCTCCGTCTGTGCATTTGGTCACAAGCGGTCGTATGATGCGACCACCGGCACCGGAGGCGCCCTCGCAATGATCGATTCCCTGCCCGCCCTCTACAGCCCGACCGCGCTCGGAGTGATCTTCGTGCTGATCTGGGCGGCGACATCGGTGGTCGTGACGATCCCGGCCTTCGCGACGCGGGGCACGCCACAGCTCGTGTGGTTCGGGGCGGCGGGATTCATCCTCACGGTCGAGGCAGCCGTGCTTGTTACCCTGGCCGTGCTCAACAGCCAGGGCAAGATTTTCTAGGTTCCCGTTCCAGTTACAGGAAGCGTTAAGCGTTACAAAAGGCGGCGGATCGGCTTTCGGCCCGGTCGCGGGTCGTAGTTGCTCTTGAACATCTCGAGCTTGTCGCGCTCGATGAGGTACTTACCGGCGAAGAGCGTCGCGGGAATCTTCTTCTGTTTGATCAGGCGGCGCAGGCTCTGCGGGTGGATCGAGAGCTCGCGGGCCGATTCGACGAGGTCAAGGTAGTCGTCAAAAGGGGTCGTCATAGCCGTCATCTCCGCTTACCCGGATCGCGGGGTGTGAAACGATAATCCGAGTAGGCAATAAAAATCTACCATCGCCTCGTCTTTATGTCGAAACCTTAACGGGGAGTGGCCCCTGAGCGGGGTTCGGCTATCCTGCCGCGGATGGCGTCGGTGTTGTGGCTGGATTTCGAGGGGGTCGTGGTGGAGGCGGGCCTGACCGAGGCCATCATCGCGGAGTTCGGCGCGCCTCAGTCCACGGCGGGCGGCGACGGTTCCGAGCGGTCGCTGGCGGCGGCGATGGCGGCGTTCGAAGCGCCCCGCGAGGAGGTGGAGTCGCGCGTGCGCGAGCTGGCAAGGCTGCGCCCCGGTTTCGAGGAACTGGTGGGCTGGGCGCAGTGGCACGGCTGGCTCCCGATCGTGATCAGCACCGCTCCCGACGTGTGCGTCGAGACCGTGCTCGAGGACCCCGGCTTCGATCGCGTGACGCGGCACTGCGGGCGGACGCGGCAGGTCTACCGGTGGCGGTTGACCTACGCGAGCCCGCGGGGGGTGGAGCTGGAGGAGGGATTCCTGCTGTCGTATGCAGCCGCGCTGCGCGATGCGGGGGACCTGGTGGTGTACGTGGGCGAGCAGCCGGGAGGCCAGCAGGCGGCCGGGATGGCGTTCGCGAGCTGCACGGGGGGGCCATTGCAGGAAGCGCTGGGCGAGGGCGAGCGAGCGCACGGGTTCGCCGCACTGGACGAGGTGCGGGATGTGCTGGAACGGGAAGGGGAGGCGTGGAAGGCGGCCTTCGCCTCGTCGAGGGGTTAGGCCCCACGCTGCTCCGCTAGAGGTCGCAGGACATGATCACGAGGTCGCGGGCGTTGCCGTCGCGGTCGATCACCCAGCCCTCCAGGGTGGCCTGGTAGCGGAAGCCGAGGCGCTCGAACACCACCCGGGCGCCTTCCTGGTCGACCGTCATCTGCGCGCTGAGCTTGGTGACCCCGAGGGCGGGCGCGATCTGGCGAATCTCGGTCGCGAGCAGCCCGCCCATGCCGGTCCCGCGGTATTTGGAGTCCACGTTGATGCGGATCTCGCCGATGTGGCGGGTCCAGCGGGCGGGGCGGGTCCAGCGGGCCGGCTCGGTGTGCAGGCTGCAGTACCCCACGATGTGCCCCTCGACGCGGGCGATGATGGTGAACGTGTCTCCGGTCGTCACCTCGGCCAGCCAGGCGTCGACGGTTGCGGGAGAGGTGATGTCTTCCCTCAGGAAGAGGAGGACGTCTTCATCGAGTCCCCTGGTGAACTCGAGCATGTCCTCGCGGTCGCCGTCTTCGAACGTGTGGAAAGTCGCGGGTGTCCCATCACGCAGCTCGACTTCCTTGGGGTAGCGGGCGGTGATGTTTCGGATAGAGGAGGTCATGGCCCGCACAGTATAGATTCCCCGACCGGTATCTGAGTCTGGCTGAGCAGCCCGGCGCTAGATTTCGCGGGCCATGATGAGCAGGTCGAGGTCGCGGCCGTCGCGATCCATGACCCAGCCGGGGAGGATGGCCTGGTAGCGGAACCCGAGGCGCTCGAACACGGTCCTGGCGGTGAGCTGGTCGACGGGCATCTGCGCGCTCAGGGTGCGGATACCGAAGGCGGGGGCGACGGCGCGAATCTCGCCGGCGAGGAGGCCCCCGAGGCCCGTGCCGCGGTAGTCGGGGTGCACATTGATGCGTATCTCGCCGACGTGCCGGGTCCAGCGGGCGGGCTCGGTGTGCAAGCTCCCATAGCCGACGATGCGATCGCCGACCTCGGCGATGACGGTGAAGGTTTCGCCCTTCTCCACGTCGTCCAGCCAGCCATCGACGACAGCGGGGGAGGTGATGTCCTCCCGCAGGAAGAGCAGGTCCTCCTCCTCGAGCGCGCGGGCGAAGCCGATGAGGTGATCGCGGTCGGCGGGCACGACCGGCCGGAACACCACGGCGGTGCTGTCGCGCAGCAGGTCGTTGGTGGGGTAGCGAAACGCGAGATCCTCGCGGGTGAGCGTCATGGCTGGGGCATTCTAGCCAGTCCCCATCCCTTCACAAGGGGGGCCGCTTACGCCGCGGACGAAGGCGTGGCAAGTGGCGCGCGGAAGGGCGGGGTACTTTCGCAGGGAGGCGTCTGCGGCGGCCTGCCCGCACAGCCAGAAGGTCGACCCGCGGCCGCTGCGCACGACGCGCGCGTGCTCGCACAGGCTGCAGAGACCGACGGCGGGATCGAAGGTGGGCGACTCGCTCACGCGCGAAGGGTAGCGCCGAGGTCCTGCTCGAGCCGGCGGAGCAGGCCCTGCTCGATACGGACGACATCCTTCTCGCTGAGGGTGCGGTCGCCGGCGCGGAAGCGGACGGCGAGGGCAAGCGACTTCCGGCCCGCGGGGACGCCCTCGCCCCGGTACTCGTCGAATACGTCGGCGGTGATGCGGACGCCGCGGGCGCGGTGGGTGCGGATAACGTCGAGGAGGGCGGACGCGGGGGTATCGGCGGGTACGAGCAGGGCGAGGTCGCGGCGCGCCTCGGGGTAGCGGCTGGGCGGGGCGTAGTCGGGCCGCTCAGGGATGGCGCGGGTCAGGGGTTCGAACCAGAGCTCGATCAAGAACACCGGCTCCTCGATGTCGAATGCCGCGGCCACGTCGGGGTGAACCTGGGCGACGACGCCAACGGCCTCGTCGCCCACGGAGACGGTGGCGCTGTGGCCCGGGAGCATCGCGAAGTGCTCCTCCGCGGCGAACGCGCCTTCCACGCCGAGGTCGGAGAGCAGCGACTCGACGGCGCCCTTGGCATCGAAGAAGTCGAGGCGCTCGGGGCCGGGGCGCTCCCAGCGTTCAAGCCGCTGGCCGCCAAGCAGGGCGCAGAGCACGGGGCGCTCGTGGGGCAGGTCGGCCTCGGTGGGGAGATACTCGACGCCCACCTCGAAGAAGCGCATGGCGGCGTCTTCGTGGTGGCGGTTGGCGGCGTAGGCGCTGAGCAGCGACCCGCGCAGGGACGTGCGCAGGTAGGTGTGCTGGGAGGCGACGGGATTCGTTGCGGCCAGCGGCGCCGCGCGATCCACGTCGTCGGAGGCGACGACGCGCGCGAGGATCTCGCTGGAGGTGAGCGTGTAGCTCACGACCTCCTGGAAGCCGAGACCGGCGGCGAGCGAGCGGGCCTGCTCGCGGACTCGCTCCAGCGGTCGCGGCTGCGCCTCGGGGAGAGCGCCGCGGAGGACCGTGGTGGGGAGGTTCTCGTAGCCGTGGATGCGGATCAGCTCCTCGACGACATCGTCGGGAAGGGCGACGTCGGGGCGCCAGAAGGGCGGGGTCACCTCGAAGGCGCCGGCGGTCTCGTTCACCTCGAACCCGAGCGCCACAAGGATGCGCCGCACCTCGGGGGGCTCGATTGGGATCCCGAGGACCTGCTCGACACGGGCAGCGGGAAGGGTGATGCGGGGGCTGGGGAGGGGCGTGGGGAAGGCGTCGACGAGACCGGCAGCGGGGCGGCCGCCGGCGACCTGCTCGAGCAGGTTCAGGGCGCGGTCCTGGGCGTACGAGGCAAGGTCGGGGCCGATGCCCTTCTCGAATCGCAGGGAGGCCTCGCTGCGCAGCTTGAGCTGCGTGGAGGTGCGGCGGATGGAGCCCGGAAGGAAATTGGCGACCTCAAGCAGGACGGTCTTCGTGGACCCGGAGACCTCGCTGTTGCCGCCGCCCATGATCCCGGCCACGGCCACGGGGCCCTCGCCATCGCAGATCATGAGCATGTCGGGGTCGAGGTCGCGCTCGATGCCGTCCAGCGTGGTCAGCTTCTCGCCGGGGCGGGCGCGACGGGGACGGATCTCGGCGTCGCGAACGAGGTCGTAGTCGAAGGCGTGGAGGGGTTGGCCGGTCTCGAGCATGACGTAGTTGGTCACGTCGACGACGTTGTTGATGGGACGCATCCCCGCGCGGATGAGGCGCTGCTGCATCCAGGGCGGGGAGGGGCCCATCTCGATGCCCTCGATGATGCTGGCGGTGAAACGGCGGCAGAGGTCGGGCGCCTCAATCGTGACGGAGACGAAATCGCCGGCCGAGCGTTCGGATTCGGACCAGGAACGGTCCGGTTCGCGCAGCGGCTGGTCGGTAACGGCCGCGACCTCGCGGGCAAAGCCGAGGATGCCGAGGAGGTCGGCGCGGTTCGCCCAGGTCGAGACATCGAAGACGACATCGCCGATGGCCTCGACGAGGGGCGCGCCGATGGCGCAGTCGCCGGGCAGCTCGAGGATGCCCTCGTGGTCGTCACTGAGCCCCAGCTCCTTCTCGCTGAGCACCATGCCCGCGGAGTCGACGCCACGGATGGCGCGGAGCTTCAGCTTCGAGAGCTTGCCGCTGTGGCCGTCGATGAGCATCGCGCCCTCGGTGGCGAAGGCGACCTTCTGGCCGGCGGCGACGTTGGGCGCGCCGCAGACGACGGTTTTCGGCCCGTCGCCGACGTTGACGGTCGCGAGCACGAGACGGTCGGCGTTGGGGTGGGGGTCGACGGCGAGCACCTCGGCGACGCGCACGAGCTCGGGATCCCACTGCTCCCCAATGACGTCCCAGCCCTCGACCTCGGCGATAGCATCGGTGACGCGCGTCGCGAACTCGGCGGGCGGGAGGTCAACGTCGACGTAGTCGCGCAGCCAGGAGAGCGGCAATTTCACGAGGCGGCTCCCTCAACGTCGGACCAACAGCCAACAGCCAACAGCCAACAGCCTCTCTAGAACTGCCTCAGGAAGCGGAGGTCGTTCTGATAGAAGTGGCGGATGTCCTCGATGCCCCAGCGGAGCATGGCGACGCGCTCGATGCCGACGCCGAAGGCGAAGCCGGTGTAGCGAGAGGAGTCGTAGCCGGCGTTCTCGATGATCTCGGGGTGGACCATGCCGGCGCCGAGGATCTCGATCCAGCCGGTGCCGTGGCAGGTGCGACAGTCGTCGCCGGCGGCGCGGCAGAGGAAGCAGTCGATGGCCATCTCGACGCCGGGTTCGACGAAGGGGAAGTAGCTGTGGTGGAAGATGATCTCGCGGTCCTCGCCGAAGAGGCGGCGGGCGAAGGCGTAGAGCGTCCCCTTGAGGTCGCTCATACGGACGCCCTCGTCGACGGCAAGCCCTTCGATCTGGGTCAGCATCCACTCGTGGGTGGCGTCGGTGGCCTCCTGGCGGTAGCACTTGCCGGGGACGATGACGCGCACGGGCGGTTCGGTCTGCTCCATCACGCGGATCTGGTTGGGAGAGGTGTGCGTTCGGAGCAGGATCTGGCGTTCGCCTTCGATAAGGGTGTCGATCCAGATGGTGTCCCACATGTCGCGGGCGGGGTGGTCGTCGGGGATGCGGACTGCATCGAAGTTGTAGCGGGACCACTCGACCTCGGGCCCCTCGAAGACGCGGAAGCCCATCTCGGCGAAGGCGTCGATGCAATCGTTCATCGTCTGGGTGACGGGGTGGAGACGGCCGAGCGACTGCGGCCTGCCCGGCAGGGTGACATCGAGGGCGGCATCGGCGGAGAGGGACGCGAGGGCATCAGCGCGGGCGGACTCGCGGCGCGCCTCAAGCTCACCTTCGAGGGTCGCCTTCAGCTCGTTCAGGGACTTGCCGAGGGCCGCGCGGCTCTCGGGCGGGGCATCCTTGAGGGCGCGCAGGCGGAGGGTCAGGCGGCCGTCCTTGCGGCCCAGCCAGTCGGCGCGCCAGGCCTCGCGCCCGGCCTCGCCATCGGCCTGCGTAAGCGCTTCCAGCGCCTCCGTACGGAGCGCGTCGACCTCTGCCTCGATCGTGGACATGGGCTGAGTGAAATTATAGGTAGGGCTTCGTGACAGGCGAGCCGAGGCGGCCGGGGCGCCGAAGGCAAAGGCGCGGTGAAGGGCCGGCGGCGTCTTTACCTTGCCGGTCTGGTGCTCACAGAGCGCCCCCCTAGACTGCGGCTCAAGGGGACTCGACGGCGCGCCCGGCCTCCGGTCGCCATCTACCAGCCAGGGGACGAGAATAGGGGAGAGCATGCTGCGACGATTGCTGCATCAATCGCAGGCCTTCTGGCCGGGAGCCCTGGCGGGGCTCGTCGCGATCGCGCTGGGTCTGGCGGTTGCCGAGCTGGCCGCCCGCCTCGTCGACGGCGCCTCCCTGATCGTGGCGATCGGCAATATCGTCATCGACAACTCGCCATCGCAGGTCACCAAGTGGGCGATCGACACCTTCGGCACGAAGGACAAGCCGCTGCTCATCGCCGGCATCACGGTGGTCACGCTGCTGGTGGGGACGGGGGCAGGCGTGCTCTCGATGCGCCTGCGCGCAGCCGGCCCTGTGGTGTTCGCGGTTCTCTCCATCGTTGGTGGCCTGGCAGCGGCCGACGATCCGTTGACCTCGGCCGCGGACGCGGCGATCACGGCCGCCGCCGCCGGGATCGTCGCGGCGGCGACGCTGCTGGGGCTGCTGTTGACAGCGCCGGGGGCTCGGGAAGCAGCCGACGACGACTCCGATGACGCGGCCACGTCGCCCGAACGGAGGCGATTCCTGTACCTGGCCGGCGGCGGACTGGCAGCGGCGGCCATCGCGGTGCCGCTGGTGCGACGGTTCATCGACACAGGGGTCGACGTGGACGCACAACGCGCATCGATCGCCGACCGGCTGCGAAGCTCCTCGAGGGCGAGGCAGGCGGCAGGCACCGCGACGGCGACCGCCACCCCGGCAGCCACCGCTACTTCCGCCGCTACCTCCGAAGCAACGGCGACCGGCACGGCAACGCCCACCCCAGAGGCGACCGCGGAAACGACCGCGACCGCGACGGAGACGCCGGCGGCTGCCGAGACCCAGGCTGCCGAGTCAACGGCGACGGAGACGGCTTCCGAGTCGACTCCGGAGACCACGGCCGAGGCAACTCCCGAATCCACTCCCGAGCCGACACCAGAGCCGACACCCGAACCCACACCGGAGCCGACGCAGGTGGTGCGAGCGGGACCGTCGACCGTGCCGGGCATCTCGCCCCTGATTACGCCGAATAACAAGTTCTACAAGATCGACACGGAGCTCTCCGTACCCCGCATCGACAGCTCCAAGTGGAGCCTGACCATCAAGGGAATGGTGGACCGAGAGCTGGAGCTTTCGTTCGACGACCTCCTCGACAGGAGCATCCAGGAGGAGTCGGTGACGCTGGCCTGCGTCTCGAACCACGTGGGCGGAAACCTGGTGGGGAACGCGTACTGGCTGGGCGTCCCGCTACCCGACCTGCTGCAGGAAGCTGGCATCAAGGCCGACGCCACCCAGGTGGTGGGGCGGGCGCTGGGAGGGTTCACGGTCGGGATCCCGACCGACGTCGCGATGGACGGGCGCAAGTCGATGGTCGTGATCGGGATGAACGGTGAGCCGCTGCCGGCGAAGCACGGCTTCCCGGCCCGCCTGATCATCCCCGGGCTCTTCGGCTACGTCTCCGCGACGAAGTGGCTGGAGGAGATCGAGCTGGCCGAGTGGGACAGCTTCGACGCGTACTGGGTGGGTCGCCGGGGATGGTCGAAAACGGGACCGATCAGACTGCAGTCACGGATCGACATCCCGTTCAACGAGCAGGAAGTGCCGGCCGGCAATGTGCGAGTCGCGGGAGTCGCCTGGGGCGGACTGAGGGGGGTCAGCGGCGTCCAGGTTCGGGCGATCAGGCGGAATGGAGCAGCGCAGGCAGGCGACGGCGAGTGGATGGACGGCCTCCTGGGCGAGGAGCTGTCGGACAGCAGCTGGCGCCAGTGGGTGGTCGACTGGCCGGCCACCGAGGGCAGCTTCGACGTGCAGGTGCGGGCCATCGATCGCAGCGGCATGGTCCAGACGGACGAGCAGCGTCCACCGAAACCCAGCGGAGCGACGGGACACCACACCATCCGCGTGAACGTTGAAGCGTAGGCTCGCGATCATCGCCCCCATCGTGGGGGCGGCGCTCATCGTCGCCGGCTGCGGGGATGGAGGCGGAGAGGCGCCGGGGACGCCGCGACCGGAGCGCCCGGAGGCGACAGCCACACAGACCGGGACAACGGCGGCAGCGGTAGCGGCACCCACCGAGCCCGCACCCGTCGAGAACCCGGCGCCGGAGTTCCCGCCCGGGCTGACGTGGTTCAACGTGAGCGAGCCGCTCAGCTTCGCGAAGCTGCGGGGCAAGATGGTGATCCTCGACTTCTGGACGCAGGGCTGCATCAACTGCCAGCACATCATTCCCGACCTCGAGCAGCTGGAACGCGAGTTCCCGGACAGCCTCGTCGTGATCGGGGTGCACACGGGCAAATACTCGGAGGAGCAGGAGGACGCGGCAGTTGCCGAAGCGATCGCCCGCTACGGGCGCAAGCACCCGGTCGTGAACGATCCCGACTACGTGGTCTGGCGGCAGTGGGGAGTGCGGGCGTGGCCGACGGTGGTGCTGATCGACCCGCGCGGAAGCGTCGTCGGCGGGCGGTCCGGAGAAGGCGTGTACGAGACGTTCCAGCCGGTCGTGCAGCGGGTGTACGACGAGTTCAGCGCACGCGGGCTAATCGACACGACCCCGATCCCGCTGGCGCTGGAGGCGACGGTTGCCTCGACCTTCCTCTCCTTCCCGAGCGAGGTGCTCGTGGACGAGGCGGGCGGGCGCATCTTCATCGCCGACGCCGGGCACCACCGCATCGTCGTCACGGACCTCGACGGTCGCGTGATCACGGCCTTCGGTTCGGGGGAACCGGGTTTCAGGGACGGCGGCGCGAGCGAGGCGCGCTTCCGCGACCCGCAGGGGCTGGAGCTGTCGCCGGACGGCGGGACGCTGTGGGTGGCCGACACGCGCAACCACGCCCTTCGCGCGATCGACCTGGAGACGGGGGAGACGGCGACGATCGCGGGGACGGGAAGGCGGGCCTACGCGTTGCCCGGAGGCGACCCGCTGAACTCCGACCTCGCTTCGCCCTGGGACATCCTCTACCGCGACGAGTCCCTCTACATCGCGAACGCCGGGACGCACCAGATCTGGGTGCTCGACCTCGTGAACGACCACCTGGGCGTCTTCGCCGGGACGGGCCGGGAGAACATCGACGACGGGCACCGGCTGAACGCGGCAACGCTGGCGCAGCCGAGCGGGCTGGGGGCAGACGCGACGTACCTCTACTGGGTGGATGCGGAGTCCAGCTCGGTGCGACGCGTGCCGTTCACGGGAGAAGGCGATGTGGAGACACTCATCGGCACGCACCTGTTCGAGTGGGGCGACGCCGACGGGCCGGCGGGCACCGCCCAGATCCAGCACGCGCAGGGTCTCGCGGTCGGCGGCGGGTTCGTCTATCTGGCCGACACGTACAACCACAAGGTGCGGGCACTCTCACTGGCCGACCTCTCCGTGACGACGGTGGCGGGGAGCGGGGAGCGTGACTGGAGCGACGCGACGGGCGCAGAGGCGGCGTTCGAGGAGCCGAACGGGCTCAGCCTCTCGGGAGGGAAGCTCTACCTGGCCGACACGGGCAACCACGCCCTCCGCGTCATCGACCCGGGCACGGGAGAGGTGCGAACCCTGGCCTTCACGAACCTGGCGGCGGCCAGCCCGCGGCTCCCGGAGGACGGCATCGTGCGCGTCCAGCTCCCGACGCAGGTCGTGGCGCCGGGCGTTACGACCCTTCGGATCACGATCTCGTCGCCGGAGAACTTCCACCTGAACGCAGCGGCGCCGTCGCGGCTCGAGCTCGCGTCGAGCAGCGACCGGGTGGTGCAGCTGAGCGAGACGGAGCTGTCGTGGAGCACCGACGACGAGTCGTTCACGATCCCGATCCCCATCGAGTTACGCGAGGGCGAGGCGGAGATCACGGGAACAGGCGTCGTCTACTTCTGCCGAACGGGCGAGGAAGCGATCTGCCTCATCCAGCAGGTCCAACTGGTGGTGCCGGTACGGGTGAGCGCTACGGCAACGGCGGGCGAGGTGGTGGTCGAATACCTGCTGCCGGACGTGAGGCCCGCGTACGGCGGTTCTTGACAGTTCCCCGACCCGCGCCGAATCATGGCGGCACCTACCCGACCGAGGAGGAGCGCGTGGTTCGAGGGTACGTCCTAATCGAGACCGACGTCGGTAGCGCCAAGGCAGTTGGCGCGGCCGCCGCGACACTGAGCTATCCGGGCGCGACGGTGCTCGCCGTCGACACGGTGACCGGGCCGTACGACGTCATCGTGCAGCTTGAGGCCAACGACCTCGACGCGCTGGGGACGGCCATCACCGATGCGATCCAGACCGTCACGGGCGTGCAACGCACGACCACCTGCCTGGCGGTGCGCCTCGGCTAGGCCTGCGGGAACCCTGCGACCGTGACGATTCCGACCTCCGAGATGATCAGCGTGGAGGATGCGCGAGCGCGCATCCTTGCGTTCTTCGAGCGCCTTGAGCCAGAGCAGGCGCCGGTCATCGATGCGCTCGGGCAGGTGCTGGCCGAGCGCGTGGTGGCCGGGTTTGACATCCCGCCGCTCGACAACACGGCCATGGACGGCTACGCCGTTCGCGCGGCCGACACCGACGGCGCGAGCGAGGGCGACCCGCGCACCCTGACCGTGATCGCGGACCTGGCGGCGGGGTACGTGCTCGACACGGCCGTGGGCGAGGGCGAGGCGGTACGCATCATGACGGGCGCGCCGATCCCGCCGGGCGCCGACGCAATCGTGCCCTTCGAGGAGACAGACGAGCCGCTACGCGAGCCGGGACAGGCGCCGGCGCGGGGCGACTCCGTGGGCGTGTTCAAGGCCGCGCGGCTGGGGGCGAACATTCGCCGCCGGGGCGAGGATATCGAGACAGGTCAGGCGGTGCTGGAGGCGGGGCGGGTGATGCGCGCCTCCGAGATCGGCGTGCTCTCGAGCATCGGGCGCACGGAGGTCTCCGTATACCGGAGGCCGGAGGTGGCCATCCTCTCGACGGGCGACGAGATCGTGACGCCCGGCGAGGAGCGGCGCGCGGGCCAGATCTACGACGCGAACGCGCACAGCGTGGCGGCGCTCGTGCGGGCCTTCGGCGGGCGTCCACGACTGCTCGGGATTGCCCGCGACACGGTCGAGGACCTGACGGCGAAGATCCACTCGGGGCTCGACGCGGACATGATCGTGACGAGCGCGGGCGTCTCGCGGGGCGACTTCGACGTGGTCAAGGACGTGCTCGCGCGCGAGGGGGCGATCGACTTCTGGACGGTGCGGATGAAGCCGGGGAAGCCGCTCGCGTTCGGCGCATTCGAGGCGCCCGACGGGCGTCGCGTGCCGCACCTGGGGCTGCCGGGGAACCCGGTCAGCTCGATGGTCGCCTTCGAGCTTTTCGGGCGTCCGGCCATCTTCAAGATGCTGGGGCGTTCGGGCTGGGAGCGGCCGATCGTGCGGGCGATCACGCGCGATCGCGTGGTGAACACGGACGGGCGCCGCTTCTACGCGCGCTGCATCGTGACGAAGGGCGAGGGTGGTCGCTACTACGCCGACCTGACGGGTCCGCAGGGGAGCGGCATCCTGACGAGCATGAGCGCCGCGAACGGGCTCACGGTCATCCCCGAGGACCTGCCCCACGCCGAGCCCGGCGACGAGATCGATGTGATGATGATCGACTGGGAGCACCCGGGATAGCGTCGCGGCATGTGGAGCGACGCCGACATCACCAACACAGTTCTGGCTAGCGTGGGACTCCTTGTGGCGGGAGGCGGACTGGTCGCAGTCTTCATTCAAATTCGAAAGGTTCGAAGCGCAACCGAAGCGACCCAGGAAGCCACATCGAAAGCCATGCAAACCATGGCTGAGCGCGTCACCACCGCTGACCTCGACATGGTTCGTACAGCCTTGCGGTCTACCCTCGACAACCTCGACGAGGGAGACCACCAGTTAGTCCGGCGCGATTGCCAAGACGTTAGAGAACGTCTCATTGGACTCCGTGCGCGGCCAGGCTTGGAGAACCAGCAAGAGCGACTGACCACGGCTATCACGAGCGTTGCGGAAGCTCAGAATGCGCTGCAAGATGGCGATGAAGCGAGCGCTTGGACCGACGTGAGGAGTAACGTTAGCGCTGCCCTCGACTCCGTGGTCGAACTTCAACAGCATGCGCTATTCTTCAAGGAGGAAGGTTCCGCCCGTGAGCAGCGCTCCTAAGTCCCGCGTTCCCGCCGAATACCTGGCCATCGTCCACCAGCTAAGGGATCTCACCGTGGCTGGCCGCTTGTCGTGGGATGAATCACGAACGTCCCAAGGCTTCCGCGTCGTAGCAGTGTCGCTTGCTTCTGGCCGATGGCAGTTGGCTTGGAACTCGAAGGACTCAGTCCGCCTTGGCGTGTGGGACGATGAGGGAACCTCTATCTTCAGGACTGTCATCGGAGAAGCTGACCCCAGCTTCGCTGAAATCACGGAACTTCGCGACACGGCCATGAGAAAGAACCGCGAGAAGAACGCCAGCAGGACCCTCGCCAAAATGCGCGAGGAACTGGCCACCCGCTAGCGTTGGAGCACCCGGGATAGCACAGTTGAAGGCGGGATGACCGACGACGCCCGCCCCTGGTACGAGACGCTCTTCGAACGCGACTGGTACGACCACTTCGCGAAGGGTGGGCCGAGCTACCCCGACACGGATGGTTCGTACGGCCGGCAGACCGACGCCGAAGTGGCGTTCATCGAGCGGGCGCTGGGGCTGACTGAGCCGTGCGACCTTCTGGACCTGTGCTGCGGACACGGACGGCACAGTGTGCGCTTGGCGAGGCGGGGGTATCGCGTCACCGGGGTCGACATCTCCGCTTACAACCTCGAGAAGGCGGTAGAGCATGCCGAGGAGTTCGGGGTCGAGGTGACGTGGCGCGAAGCCGACATGCGCGACACGGGACTCGCGAACTCGAGCCAGGATGTGGTCATCAACATGTTCTCGGCGTTCGGCTACTTCGACGACGCGGAGAACCAGCGGGTTCTGGAGGAGGTCGCCCGCGTGCTGCGGCCCGGGGGACAGTTCTTCGTTGACCTCGTCAACCGCGACTCCCTCATGCGCCGTTTCGAGACGCGCAGAGCGGGCGAGCGGCGCGACGGACGGACGGGGGTCGAGGAGCGCGAGTTCGACTCGACGACAGGCTCGATCGCGACGACCTGGACGGTCACCGAGCCGGACGGTGAGCGCATCGAGCACACCCACACGATCCGCATCTACACGCTGCAGGAGCTGGAAGTGCGGATGGCGCAGGCGGGACTCACGGTGGAGGAAGCATGGGGCGGGCTCGACGGCGCGGACCTGACGATGGACAGCTACCGGCTCGTGGTGCTGGCGCGGAAGGCGTAGCGGCTAGCCGTCGTCCTCCAGCAGGTCGGGACGGCGCCGGCGGGTGCGTTCGAGGCGCTGCTCCTGCTTCCACTTCTCGATCTCGGCGTGGTGGCCGCTGAGGAGGACGTCGGGAACGGTCCAGCCGCGGTACTCGGCGGGGCGGGTGTACTGGGGGTGCTCGAGGAGGCCGCCGACGAACGACTCCTCGCGGGGGGAGGCATCATCGCCGAGGGCGCCGGGGAGATGGCGCGCGACCGCCTCGATGAGCACCATCGCGGGCAGTTCGCCGCCGGTGACGATGTAGTCGCCGATGGACACCTCGCGGTCGACGCAGTGCTCGACGAAACGCTCGTCGACGCCCTCGTAGCGACCGGACACGAGGACGAGGCGGGGATGGGCGGCGAGCTCGCGCACGAGTTGGTCGTTCAGCAGTTCGCCCTGGGGCGAGAGATAGATGACGTGGCCGGGGGGGCCGGCGCCGGCCTGCGCGGCCTGGAGGGCGGCGTCGAGGACGTCGACCTTCATGACCATGCCGTGACCACCGCCGAAGGGCTGGTCGTCCACGGTGCGGTGACGGTCCGCGGCGTGCTCGCGGATGTCGTGCAGGCGGAGGTCGAGGAGGCCATTGTCGCGGGCGCGCTTGATGATGGAAACATCGAGCGGTCCGGCGAAGGCTTCCGGGAAGAGGGTGAGGACGTCGACCCTCATCCGTCGTGCTCGACGGGGCCGGCGAGCAGCTCGGCGATGTGGGGCACGAGCGGGAGGAGGACGGCGAGACCGTCAGCGACACCCTTGGGGCTGCCGGGCAGGTTCACGATGAGCGTCTTGCCGCGGGTGACGGCAAGGCCGCGGGAGAGGATGGCGTAGGAGGTGTGCTTCAGTCCCTCCTGGGCGATGGCGAGGGGGATGCCGGGGACGTCGCGCTCGGCGATGTCGCGGGTCGCCTCGGGGGTGAGGTCGCGGGGGGTGAGGCCGGTGCCGCCGGTGGTCAGGATCACGTCCGCGACGTTGCCGTCGCACCAGGATGCGAGCTTCGAGGCGATGGCCTCGCGGTCGTCGGGCAGGACGGCCCGGACGGCCACCTCGTGGCCCTCCTCAAGGCAGCGGCGCTCGATGAGGGCGCCGCCTTCGTCGACGCGGGTTCCGGCGGCGGCGCCGTCGGAGGCGGTGAGGATCGCGATTCGGGCCATCGGGACAGTCTAGCGCGGCGCCTCGGGGAAGGCGGCGGAGGGACCAGACACGGGCCCGCGATTGGGGCCGATTTCTATTGACACCCTGTGGGGGGGCTGCCTATAGTCCGTGTGGGGAGAAGTGGGGAGAGATGGGAATCTTCCCCAGTTTTCTTTTGATTTTGGTAGGGACATCCCTGCCCGAGGGGCCGACATGGCGTTCCGTGGGAACTTTGAGTACCAGTTGGACGACCGCAATCGGGTCGCGCTGCCTCCGAAGTTCCGCGAGGAGTTCGCCAACGGCGCCGTCCTCGTGCCCGGCCTCGACGGCTGCATCGAGGTGTACACGCCGGAGGGGTTCGAGGCCGAGGCTCGCGTCGTCGAGCGGGTGCCCGCCTATTCCGAGGAGGGCCGCCAGCTGAGGCGCGCATTCTTCGCCTCGTCGTTCGACGTGCAGCGAGACGGCCAGGGCCGGCTGCTCATCCCCGCCAAGCTCCTCACGCACGCCGCCATCGAGCGCGACGTGGTCGTGCTCGGAAACGACCAGCGTCTCGAGATCTGGGACCGGGCGAAGTGGGAGGAGCAGGAATCGATGCTGCCGAGCGCCCGCGCCAATGCCCTCCAGCGGCTTGCCGACGGGTCCGCCGCCGGCGGGGGAGGCTAGCGTGACGACCATGACCACGCCGAGCGCTCCACACACGCCGGTCCTCCTCGATGAGGCGATCCGCTACCTCGCCGTGCGCGAGGGGGGCGTCTACATCGACTGCACGGCGGGTGCGGGGGGGCACAGCGCGGCCATCGCCGAGGCGATGGGGCGGGAAGGGCGGCTGCTCTGTATCGACCAGGACGGCGAGGCGCTGGAGTTCGCGCGAACGAGACTGGCTCCGTTTGGGAGGCGGGTCAGCTTCGTTCGCGGGAACTTCCGCGATCTCGATGTCATCGCCGAGGACGAAGGGTTCGAGGCGGTCGACGGGATCCTGATGGACCTGGGCGTTTCTTCAATCCAGCTGGACACCGCGGAGCGAGGGTTCGCCTTCGCACACGAGGGGCCGCTGGACATGCGCATGGACCAGTCGTCGGACGGCTTGACGGCTGCGGACATCGTGAATACGTGGGACGAGCGATCGCTCACGACCCTCTTCCGGGAACAGGGAGAGGTGCGCGGGGCGCGCCGCATCGCGAAGGCGGTGCAACGGGCGCGGCCGCTTCGCTCGACCTGGGATCTAGCCAAAGCCGTCGAGCAGGCTGCGGGGGGCGCGAGAGACCGCACCCAACAACACCCCGCCACCAAGGTCTTTCTTGCGCTTCGGATTCGTGTAAATGGCGAACTCGACTCGCTTGGCACGGCCTTGCCGCTAGCCCGCAGCCTGCTCGGCTTTGGATCTTCCCGCGAAGGCGGGAGGCTCGTCACCATTGCCTTCCACTCGCTGGAAGACCGGATCGTGAAACAGTTTCTCGGGCGCGAGTCGCGTGACTGCGTCTGCCCGCCGGTGCTTCCGGAGTGCCGCTGCAACCACCACGCGACCCTTACACAGCTGACACGACGCGCGGTACGCCCCGGCGACGACGAGGTCGCCCGCAACCCGCGCGCGCGGAGCGCCGTTCTGCGCGCCGCGCAGCGCAAGGCCGAGGAGCAGCCATGACGGCCCTCGACCAACCGGCGCCGCGAACCCACCGGGGGCTCTCGCTTCCGAAGCTGGGGGTGAGCGGCTGGGTGGTCGCGGGGGCGCTCATCGTCTCGGCCAGCGCGATGGCGCCGGTCGTGCAGAACAGCCTGATGACCACCCAGGGGCGCAACCTCGAGGCGCTGGCGGGCGAGCAGAACGCCCTCCGGGTCGAGATGCGCCAGCTGGAGGCCGAAATCGCCCGTTTGATCTCCGTGGACCGCATTGCGCGGCGGGCCCTGGAGATCGGCCTCGTGCCGGGGGCGAACGCCATCTTCGTGAGTATCGGGGAAGCCGGACCGGAGCCCCCGAAGATTCCTGCGGAGCATCTCCCCGAGGCCTCGGAGCCTGGCTCCGGGCTCGCTCCGTAGCCGCGGACCACCTATGGAGGCGATGCCGCTGCTGAACTGAGATCGCACCGGTCACGGGAGGAGGCCGGCGGGAGGGCGCCCCATGGCGCAGCAGCAAGCGAGGCGCACGGGCCGGGTGTGGCTTCCGGCGATCGCGTTCGCGGTGTTCGCGGCAGTCGTGCTGGCGCGCCTCGTCCAGGTGCAGATTCTCGAACACGACCGGTACGCCGAAGAAGCGCGCAGCGAGCTCTACGCCAGCGACACGGTCTTCGCCCGACGGGGCGCGATCCTCGACCGCAACGGGTTCCTGCTCGCGATGAGCACCGACACGTGGGACCTGTACGTCGCATCCCGCGTCTGGAACGACGACGCGACCGCGCGGCGGGCCTCGGAAGCGATCGCCGAGGCGACCGGGCACGACGCCACCTATCTGCGCACGCTCGTCCTGGAAAGCGGCCTCGTCGACGTGCTCGTGGCCCGCGACGTTCCCTACGACGCGGGACGGGCGCTGCTGGATGCGAACGTGCCGGGGCTCATCGGTCTTCCCAACACCGTGCGCGTCCACCCGGCCGGCGACCTCGCGTCGTCGGTCATCGGGATCATCGGCGCCGACAACACGGGCCTCACCGGGATCGAGGCGTGGTACGACGCCGAACTGCTGGGGACTCCGGGCCGGGTCATCTTCGAGCGGGACACGACCGGTTCCCCCATCCCCTACGGGGAGACCTTCACGACGGAGGCGGTGCCCGGCCCGGACATCATCCTGACGATCGACCGGCGCATGCAGGTGGCCGCCGAGCGGGCCCTGAAACGGGCGATCGAGGAGCACGAGGCGGTCAGCGGTTCGATCGTGATGATGGACCCCCGGACCGGGGAGATCCTGGCGCTGGCGACGCAGCCCCGGCTCTCGTTCGCCGGGCTCGACCTTTCCGATCCGGTGCAGGTGAGGCTGCTGCGCAACAGCGTCGTGAGCGACCTCTACGAGCCCGGTTCGGTGATGAAGGTGATCACCGCGGCGGCGGCGATCGACGCCGGGTTCGTGACCCCCGACACGACCTACGAGGACAAGGGCATCGCCTTCGTCTACGGGACGCCGATCTTCAACTGGAACAACGGCGTCTACGGCGAGCAAACGATGACAGGGGTGCTCCAGCAGAGCATCAACACCGGGGCTGTGTTCATGATGGAGGAGCTGGGCGTCGCGCTCTTCCACGAGTACCTGGAGGCGTTCGGGTTCGGGAAGCCGACGTACATCGACCTGAGCGGCGAGGCCACCGGGCTCGTGAGGCGCCCGACGGACATCGACTGGTCGCCGGTCGACGCGGCGGCGCAGTCGTTCGGACAGGCGATCAGCGTCACGCCGATCCAGCTGGTGACCGCGCTCGCGGCGACCATCAACGGCGGGCGCCTGCTGGAGCCACGGCTGGTGAAAGCGATGATCGCCCACGACGGCACGCGCTACGACCTGTCCACGAAGGTGATCGGGCAGCCGATCTCTCCGGAGACGAGCGCGACGATGCGACAGATGCTCGGGGCGGTGATCGACCCGGGGTGGTACCACCCGGGGAAGCCGCGCTACTACACGGCCGGCGGCAAGTCGGGCACGGCGAACGTTCCCATCGACGCGAGCTATGACGACACGCAGATCGTGTCGTTCGCGGGCTTCGCACCGGTGGAGGAGCCGCGAATTCTCATTCTGGTGAAGCTCGACGAGAACGCCAACCTCGAAACCGGGACGGAGGCGGCGGGACCCGTCTTCGCCTCGCTTGTCGACGAGGTGCTGGGCTACCTCGGCGTTCCCCCCGACGCCGAGCAGGTGGCGACGAGGTGACGGGCATGACGACAGCCTTCCTGGCAGAGTCCATGCGCGCCCACGGCTACCGCGTGATCGAGGGGCCGACCGCGCCGATCTCGGGCGGCGCGGCAGACTCGCGCCTGACGGAGCCCGGCGACCTGTTCGCCGCCTTCCGGGGCGAGCGGCTCGACGGCAACGACTTCGTCGACGAGGCGCTGGAGCGGGGCGCTCCGGCGGCCGTCTGCGAGCGCGCTCCAGGGGGCGACTGGCGCGACCGCACGGTCGCGGTCGTCGGCGACACGCGCACGGCGATGGCGGAGCTGGCGCGCGACTGGCTGCGGACCTGCGACGTTCGCGTCGCCGGAATCACGGGTACGGTCGGGAAAACGACGGCGAAGGAGCTGACGGCGGCGGCCCTGGACTCCCGGTTCGCCACGCACCACAGCCCCGGCAACCTGAATTCGCGCGAGGGGCTGCCCCTCGCCCTGATGAGCCTGCGCCGCGCCCACGAGGTCTCGGTGCTGGAGATGGCGATGGACAGCGAAGGCGAGATCGCCGAGCTGTGCGCCATCGCCGAGCCTTCGGTCGGCGCCGTCCTCAACATCGGCGCCACGCACCTGGAGAAGCTCGGCAGCATGGAAGCGATTGAGCGGGAGAAGCTCTCGCTGGCCCGCTCGCTGCCGCACGACGGCACGGCAGTCGTCAACGTCGACGACGAGCGCATCGCGCCGGTCGTGGACAAGCTGCAGTGCGAGGTCATCGGATTCGGCGCGGGCGAGGCGGCGCGCCTCCGGCGTGGCGACGTGCGCGACCTCGGGCTGGAGGGCTCAGCGTTTCGCGTTTCGTGCGACGGCGACGAGGCGGACGTGCGGCTGCACGTCCCCGGAGCGCACCTCGCACAGGGAGCGCTGGCGGCGATCGGCATCCAGCTCGCGCTCGGGGTGGAGCTTGAGGCGGCGGCGGCGGCGGTCAGCGGAGCCGAGATCGACGGGCGGCTGCGGGTGCGGCACAGCGCCGGCGGCGCGCGCATCCTCGACGACACGTACAACGCCAGCCCAGCCTCGGTCGCGGGAGCGCTGGAACTGCTGCGTGGCCTGGGCGGGCGGCGCATCGCCCTGCTCGGCGAGATGGCCGAGCTCGGCGACCGGTCGGAGCCGGAGCACCGTCGCATCGGCGCCATCGCGGCCCGGTGCTGCGATGTGCTCGTGGCGGCCGGGGAACCCTGCCGCCTGGCCGTCGAGGCGGCGCGGGCGAACGGCCTGGCCGAGAGCCACTGGTTCGAAACGAAGGACGAGGCAGCGGCGTTCACAGCGGCCCTGCTGAACGAGGGCGACCACGTGCTCGTGAAGGCATCGCGGGGGCAGGCGTTCGAAGAGCTACTCCCCGTGCTGGAGGGCCGGACATGATTCGCGCACTGCTCTCCGGCGGCATCAGCTTCGCGCTCACGGTCGGGCTGGGTTGGCCGATCGTCCAGTACCTGCGCGCCCAGCGGGCCGGGAAGGCGATCAGCGAGGACCAGCCCGCCTCCCACCAGTCGAAGGCGGGAACGCCCACCTTCGGCGGCTTCATCATCTGGGTGCCGACGCTGATCGTGACGGCGATCGCCATCGACTGGCTCGACCACCGCTCGATCCTGCTCCCCCTCGGGATGATCGCGGCGACGGGCGCCATCGGCTTCATCGACGACCTGGGGACGCTGCAGGACCGCGTCGGGTTCCGGGGCGGGCTGCCCTGGCGGCTGAAGATCACGCTGCTGACGCTGCTCGCCGTCGGCGCCGCCTGGGTGCTGTACGGCGAGCTCGACGTCGAGTCGGTGAACGTGCCGTGGGCGGGGAGCTATGCGCTCGGTCCGGCGTACATGGCCATCGCGGTCATCACCATCGTGGCGACAACCAGCTCGGTCGCCGTGACGGACGGGCTCGACACGCTGGCGGGCGGTACGACGCTGTTCGCGTTCATCGCCTACGGGGTGATCGCGTTCGTGCAGGGCCAGGACTTCGTGGCCACGTTCTCCTTCATCATCGCGGGCGCCAACCTCGGGTTCCTCTGGTACAACGCCCACCCCGCGAGGGTGTTCATGGGCGACACGGGCGCGCTCGCGCTGGGCTCCAGCCTCGCAATCGTCGCGCTCATGACGGGCCACTGGCTGCTGCTGCCGCTGATCGGGCTCGTGTTCGTGGCGAACGCGGTCAGCAACCTCCTCCAGATCGGCTACTACCGGCTGAGCGGGGGCAAGCGCATCTTCCGGCGCGCGCCCCTCCACCACCACTTCGAGGAGCTGGGCTGGCCGGAGACGCAGATCGTGACCCGCTTCTGGGTCGTCGGAATCGTGGCCGCGATGGTCGGCGTCGCGCTCGCGCTGGCGGTACCGGAGTGACGATGATGGTGGAACGCCGAACCGCAGCCGAACTCCCGGAGATCGCGGGCGCTCGCGCGCTCGTCTACTCGCTCGGGATCGAAGGGCGCGACCTCGCGCGCTGGCTGCTGGGGCGCGGCGCCTCCGTGACCATGGCGGACAGCCGCAGCGCCGAGCAGCTCGAAGCGGCGGGAGCCAGACCCCCGGAGGGCGTGGAGCGCACGGTTCACGGCGAACTGCTCGACCCGGAAGGGTTCGACCTGCTCGCGGTCTCGCAATCGGTGCTGCGCGGCGACCCCAACGTGGTCCGCGCACGGGAACTCGGGATCCCGGTGGTGTCGCAGCTGGCGCTCGCGTTGCGGCTGTGCCGGGGGCGGGTCATCGGGATCACGGGGTCGAGCGGCAAGTCGACGACGACCGCCCTCGCTGGCGAGATGGCAGGGCGCGCCGGCATCGAGCACCTCGTGGGGGGGAACCTCGGCGGGTCGCTGCTCGATCGCATCGAAGAGGTACCCGAAACGGCGAGTGTCATCCTCGAGATGAGCCACACCCAGTTGCAGTACACGGACCGATCGCCCGCGATCGCGGCGGTAACGAACGTCACGCCGAACCACCTCGACCAGTTCAGCTGGCCCGAGTACGTCGATCTGAAACGCAGCATCCTGCGCTACCAGGATGCGGACGGGCTCGCGATCCTGAACGCAGACGACGAGACGAGCCGCGAGCTTCGCGGCGACGTGCGGGGCGGTCTCGCCGAGGTCTCGCTCGCGGGACCGGTTGCGGGCGACGGAGCGTGGCTGGACGGCGAGGCGATCGTGTCGCGCCAGGGAGGCGCGACCGAGACGGTCGCCGGCACGGCCGATCTGCGCATGCGCGGCCGCCACAACGTGGCGAACGCGGTCATGGCGACCGCCATCGCGAAGGCGATGGGCCTCGCCGGCGAGGCCATCGCAGACGCGCTCGGGAGCTTCCCGGGTCTGCCGCATCGCCTGCAGGCGGTGGGGCGGGCGCATGGGGCGGTCTGGATCAACGACAGTATCGCGACATCCCCGGAACGCACGCTGGCGGCGCTGGAGGCCATCTCCGAGCCGGCGATCCTGTTGCTGGGCGGGCGCGAGAAGGCGCTGCCGCTCGACAAGCTGCGCGCCGCCGCCGCCGAGCGCTGCCGGGCCGTCATCTGCTTCGGGGAGGCGGCTACGCCATTCGCCCAGGCGATGGCGGGCGCGGTCGACACGGTCGTGCGGGTGGAGACGCTCGAGGAGGCAGTCGGCGCCGCCGCCGCCACCGCGCGCGAGGGCGACGCCGTTCTGCTCTCGCCGGCGGGCACGAGCTTCGACGCCTACCCGCGCTTCGAGGCGCGGGGCGAGGCGTTCGCGGCGCTCGTGGCCGCACTCGAGGGATTCGAGGAGGCGCCGTCATAGCCATCACGTCGAGCCGCCGCTGGCCCGCACGGGGCCCCGACTACACGCTGCTGGCGCTGATCGCGGTGCTCACGATCACGGGCCTCGTGGCCGTCTACAGCGCGAGCTTCGTGATCGGACTCGCGCAGTTCTCCAACTCGGACCACTTCATCATCAGGCAGGCCATGTGGGCGGTGCTGGGGGGAGCACTGCTGGTAGTCGCGATGCGCTTCGACTACCACGTGCTCAGGCGGCTGGCGGTGCCAATCATGGCGCTCACGCTGATGCTCCTGACGTTCACGCTCATCGTGGGGACGGAGGCAGGGGGCGCGCAGCGCTGGCTCACGTTCGGCGGCTTCAGCCTGCAGCCGGCGGAGTTCACAAAGCTCAGCGTCATCATCTACCTGGCGGCGTGGCTGAACTCGCGCGGCGACAACCTGCGCAGCTTCGAGCACGGCCTGCTGCCCTTCATCGTCATCATCAGCGCGATCGGGCTGCTGCTCATGCTCCAGCCCGACCTCGGCACGACCGGCATCATCCTCGCCATCACGGTGACGATGTTCTGGGCGGCGGGAGCGACCTTCCTGCAGATGAGCGCCCTGCTGCTCTCGGGCGGTATCGCGGTGGTGGCGCTGGCGCTCATCGAGGGCTACCGGCTCGACCGCTTCTCCGCGTTCGTGAGCGCCGAGTCCGACCCGCTGGGGAGCGGCTTCCAGACGCTGCAGTCGCTGATCGCGCTCGGCAACGGCGGCCCCACCGGGCTGGGTCTGGGCGCGAGCCGGGGCAAGTTCTTCTATGTGCCCGAGAGCCACACCGACGGCATCTTCGCCATCCTCGGCGAGGAACTGGGGCTGGTGGCGACGAGCGCGGTCGTGATCCTGTTCGTGACGCTGATGCTGAAGGGCTACCAGATCGCGCGGCGGGCCCCGGACCAGTTCGGATTCCTGCTGGCAACCGGCATCACGACGTGGATCGTCGTGCAGGCGTTCGTGAACATCGGCGGCATCACTCGGGTGATCCCCCTGACGGGCGTGCCCCTGCCCTTCCTCAGCTACGGCGGCAGCGCGCTGGCGGCGGTGCTCCTGGCAGCGGGCGTGCTTGCGAGCATCTCTCGCTTCACCGGAGAACGCGAAGCCGCCCGCGAACGCGCGGGAACCGGCGCCGAGCCCTCCGAAGGGAGGGACGCGTCATGAGAATCGCGCTGGCGGCCGGCGGCACGGCGGGTCACATCTTCCCGGCCCTGGCGACGCTTGGGGCGCTGCGCGCCACGGGCGATCCCGTGGAGGCGCGCTTCTTCGGGCCGGACAACCGGGGCGAGCGCGCACTCGTGCAGGGCCACGACGTGCCCTTCGAGACGGTTCCGGCGGCGCCCCTGCGCGGGCGCTCGCCGCTGGCGCTGGCGCGCGGGCTCGCGCGGACGGCCTTGGGCGTGGCGACTGCGCTCCGGTCGCTGCGGCGCTTCCGTCCGAACGTGATGCTGAGCACCGGCGGCTACGGCAGCTTCCCGCCGAGCGTGGCCGCACGAATGCTGCGGCTGCCGCTGGTCGTGTTCCTCCCGGACGTGGAGCCGGGGCTGGCCGTGCGAGCGGAGAGCCGCCTCGCCACGCTGATCGCGGCCGCCACGGAGGCAGCGCTTCCCCGCCTGCCCGCCGGGAAGACGGTCGTGAGCGGCTATCCCGTGCGCGACGCCTTCGCCACGGCGCGCGAGGACGCCCGCGAGGCGCTCGGATGGAGCACCGACGAGCGGGTGCTGCTCGTGGCGGGGGCGACGCAGGGGGCGCAGGCGATCAATCGCGCGGTCTGGCGGGCGCTACCGCGGCTGTGCGAGGCAGCGCGGGTTGTGCATGTCACGGGGCCCGCCGCCTCGGGCGAGGCGGAGTCCGAGCGAAGGGCTCTAGCGGAGTCGCTGCGCGCGCGGTACGAGCCGGCGCCGTTCCGCGAGGACCTGCCGGCGCTGATGGTGGCGGCCGACCTTGCGGTGATGCGCGCGGGCGCGAGCACGCTCGGCGAACTGCCGGCGGCGGCGCTGCCGGCGATCCTCGTGCCGGGGACATTCGCGGGCGGGCACCAGCGCGAGAACGCGCGCTGGCTGGCCGGGCACGGGGCGGCGGTCGTGCTGGAGGAAGCGGATCTCGCGAAGCTCGAAGGGCATGTACTCGACCTGCTGCTCGACGACCAGCGGCGAGGCGCGATGGCGCAGGCGGCGCGGTCGGCGGGGCACGCGGACGGGGCGGAGCGGCTGGCGGCCATCCTGCGGGAGGTGGCGGCGCAATGACCGAGATTCGCGGACCTGTCCACATCGTGGGAATCGGCGGGATGCACATGTCGGCCATCGCACTGCTGCTGCACGAGCGCGGCGAGCGCGTGCAGGGCAGCGACCTCGAGGCTTCGGACCTCACGAGGAACCTCGAGGCAATGGGCGTGACGGTCTTTCCCGAGCACGCAGCCGGGAACCTGGGCGAGGCACAGTGCGTCGTCGCGACGGCGGCGGTCGGGGAGGACAACCCGGAGATCGCGGAAGCGCGGCGGCGCGGCCTGCCGGTGCTGGGGCGGCCCGAGGTCGTCGCATCGCTGATGGAGGGGAAGCGCGTGATCGCGGTGGCAGGGTCGCACGGCAAGACGACGACGAGCAGCCTGATCGCGTTCATCCTGAGCCGGGCGGGGCGGCAGCCGATGTACCTGATCGGGGGCGAGAGCCGCGACCTCGGGGGAAACGCGTCCTGGGGCGGCGGCGACATCTGCGTGGTGGAGGCGGACGAGTACCAGCGCGCCTTCCACGCCTACGACCCCGACGTGGCCGTTATCACGAACATCGACGCCGACCACCTCGACCTGTACGGCACGCCGGAGGCCTACGAGGAGGCGTTCCTGACGTTCGCGCGGCGCCTGCGCGAAGGCGGGCGGCTGGTGGCCGGGGGCGGAAACGCCGGATCGAGGCGCGTGGCGGAAGCGGTGGCCGAGGAGGCCGCCGTCGAGACCTACGGACTCGGCGACGACTGCACGTGGCAGGCCACGAACGTCGCGCTCGGCGAGACGGGCGCGACCTTCACCGTGAAGCGCCGGGGGGAAACCCTCGGCGAGCTGACAATCGCGCTCCCGGGGGAGTACGCGGTCGAGAACACGCTGGCGGCGGCGGCGGTTTGCCTCGGGGAGGGCACACCGTTCGCCACCGTCCGCGACGCGGCCGCGTGCTTCCAGGGCGCGAAGCGGCGCTTCGAGCGCGTCGGCGAGGCCGGGGGCGTGCTCGTCATCGACGAGTACGCCCACCATCCGAGCGAGGTGCGCGCCGTGCTCGGCGCGGCGCGCACGCGCTTCCCCGGGCGGCGGCTGATCGGCATCCATCAGCCGCACACGTACAGCCGCATCGCCTACCTGTGGGAAGCGTGGCTGGGGTGCTGGGATGGGCTCGACGAGCTTGTCATCCTCGAGACCTACGCCGCCCGCGAGGCGCCCCTGGAGGGGCGCTCGGCGGCGGACCTGGCGCGGAACATCGCACGGCCGGCCGCTTCGTACGCGCCCGACTTCGCGGCGGCGGTCGAGCAGGCTGCGGCGCTCGCGCAGCCAGGCGACGTGGTCATGACGATCGGCGCGGGGAGTGTTACCGAGGTCGGGCCGCTGCTGCTGGAGGCGCTGTCATGACGGCGCTCGACCAGCTGGCGACGAGGCTCGAGACGGTGGGCGAGGTGCGTCGCGACGAGGAGATGTCGCGTCACACGACCTTCGGGGTCGGCGGGCCGGCGGACATCTACGTGACCGTGCGCAGCGCCGACGCGCTCGCGCAGGCGGCGCGCATGACGGCGGATGCCGGCGCGGGGCCGTTCGTGCTCGGCAGCGGGAGCAACATCGTGGTCGCTGACGGAGGCATCCGCGGCGTCGTGATCGACAACCGGGCGCGCGAGGAAGAGCACGACGGCCTGCGCGTGCGCGTCGGGAGCGGGGCGAGCTTCGCGGGCTTCGCGCGGAAGATGTGCCGCGCGGGAGTGGCGGGGCTGGCCTGGGCCGTGGGCATCCCCGGAACGCTGGGCGGCGCCGTCGTCTACAACGCGGGGGCGTACGGCGGCTGCCTCGCCGACGTGCTCACGCGCGTGCGGCTGCTCGACCCCTCCGGGGACGACGCCTGGTGGACGGCGGAAGAGTTGCACCTGACCTACCGGGGCAGCGCCTTCACACGGGGCACGCTCGCAGGGCGCGCGGTGCTCGAAGCGGAACTCTCGCTGAGCGCGGGCGATGCCGACGCGCTGCTGGCGGAGGCAGGCGGTTATGACCAGCGCCGGCTGACGGGACAGCCGCGAGGCCGGAACGCCGGTTCGATGTTCACGAATCCTCCCGAGAGTCCCGCCTGGAAGCTGATCGACTCGGTGGGGCTGCGCGGGGAGCGGCGGGGCGACGCCGCCATCAGCGAGCAGCACACCAACTTCTTCGTGAACCTCGGGCAGGCGAGGGCGAGCGATGTGCTCTGGCTCGTCGAAGAGGCGGAACGACGCGTGCTCGAAACGCACGGCATCCAGCTCCGGCGCGAAGTCGGCTTCGTGGGGGCGTGGTGATGGCGAGGCAGCGCGTGGCGGTCATCTTCGGCGGGCGCTCGGCGGAGCACGAGGTGAGCCTGCGCAGCGCCCGCAGCGTCATCGAGGCCCTCGACGGCGACCGCTGGGAAGTGGCGCCGGTCGGCGTCACGCGTTCGGGCGCATGGCTCTCGGTCACGGAGACGGAGCAGGCGCTGGCCAGCGGCGTCGAGGGGCTCCGGGAGGGCGGAATTCCTCTGACGGAGGGTGGAGCACTGGCGGAACTGGGGTCGTGCGACGTGGCCTTCCCGCTGGTCCATGGCACCTACGGCGAGGACGGCTGCCTGCAGGGCCTGCTCGAGATGGCGGATGTCCCGTACGCAGGCGCGGGGGTGGCGGCGAGCGGGGTGGGGATGGACAAGGCGCTGCAGAAGGCGCTGTTCGCGGAGGCGGGGATCCCCGTCGCGCGTTATGTAGTGCTTCGCCGCTGGGAGATCGAGGGCGATCCGGAGGGGACGCGCCGGTTCGTCGAGGACGAAATCGGGTACCCCTGCTTCGCCAAGCCGGCGAACGGCGGGTCGAGCATCGGGATCACGCGCGTGGCCTCGCGCGAGGACCTCGCGCAGGCGTTCGCGGCAGCCCTTCCCCACGACGAGAAGGTCGTGGTGGAGCGGGCGATGGCGGGGCGCGAGATCGAGTGCTCGGTGCTCGGCAACGCAGCGCCGGAGGCGGCGGCGGTGGTCGGCGAGATCGAGCCGGACCGCGAGTTCTACGACTACGACAGCAAGTACGCCTCCGACTCCGGAACGGCCCTGCACGTGCCCGCGCGCATCGACACGGAAGCGGCGGAGCGGGTGCGGGAACTGGCCCGGCGGATGTACCTGGCGATGGGCTGCGAGGGATACGCGCGCGTCGACTTCTTCGTGGATGAGGACGGGGAGGTGACCGGCAGCGAGGTGAACACCGTTCCGGGGTTCACCAGCATCAGCATGTTCCCGAGGCTGTGGGAGGCGAGCGGGCTCGCCTATCCCGACCTGCTCACGCGCATCCTCGACCTCGCCATCGAGCGGGCGGAACGGGGGTCGACGCGATGATCAGGCGACACGAACCGCGCAAGCCCCGGCGGCAGCCAAACCGGATCGTGCGCCGGAAGCGGCCCGCGAAGGCGGACATCCCCTTGCAGAAGCCGGCGCATGCCGAGGTGGGCAGGAAGGACCATGCCGTGGGGCGGCGGAGGCGGCGGCGGCGGCTGGGTACGCAGACCGTGGCCTACGGCCGGCGCGGGCTCTCGTGGCTGCGAGCGCGCCGGCTGTCGATCGCGGCCGCGTTGCTCCTTCTCGGCGTCATCGGGGCAGGGGTCTGGGCGTGGCACTCGCCGGCGCTGCGGGTGCGGGAGGTGGAGGTCGAGGGGGCGGTGGCGACGCGCGAGCGCGACATCCTGGAACGCGTCGACCTCTGGGGCGAGCGCATGTTGACCGCCGACCTGGGCAACGTCGCGGACGCGATTGCCGAGCTGCCGCTGGTGGCCTCGGTCGAGATCACGCGGGAGTGGCCGGAGACGGTCCACATCACGGTCCGCGAACGGGAGCCGTGGGGCTCCTGGGAGCAGGCCGGGCTGCGCTACACGATCGACCGCGAAGGCTACGTGCTGGGACACCGGGATCCGCCCGCGGATTCGACGACGATCGTGAGCAACGAGTCGTACTCCCTGCGGCCGGGCGACCGGGTGGACTATCACGCCGTCGACGCCGCCGCGGAGATCAACCAGCAGATCGAAGAGGCGCTGGGAACACGCGCCGTCGAACTCACGTACTCGCCGGGCGAGGGCATTCGCGTTCGCACGGCAGACGGACAAACGGCGCTGCTCGGGGATTCGAGCGGCATCGCCTACAAGCTCGCCGTGTGGGCCCGCGTGGCCGAGGAAGCGCTGGCGAGAGACATCACCTACTCAACCATCGACCTGCGGTTCGGGGACAGACCCGTCCTGCGGTGAAAGACGTCAACGAGGGGAACCATGAAGAAAAGTAACGCCATAGCAGCCATCGACATCGGCTCGACGAAGGTGTCCGCGCTCGTCGCAGACGTGAACGAGTACGGGCAGGCGCGCGTGCTCGGCGTCGGCGTGGCGCCGGCCGCCGGCCTCTCCCGCGGGGTGATCGACAACATCCAGTCGGCCCGCGACGCCGTCGCGACGGCGGTGGAGAAGGCGGAGCAGTCGTGCGGGATGCGGATCCTGAGCGGCGTGGTCGGGATCGCGGGCGGGCACCTGAGCTCGCAGAACAACCGCGGGATCGTCGCCATCTCCGACCGGACGGAGCCGATCACGGCCGACGACCGGGCGCGGGCGATCGAGGTGGCGGGGCAGATCAGCATCCCCACGAACCGCCAGATCCTGCACGTGATCCCCCGGGGGTACTGGATCGAGGGCACCGATCCCGTCTCCGACCCGGTGGGGATGTACGGGGCGCGGCTCGACGCGGAGACGCACATCGTGACGGGGGCCGTCTCGGCGGTGCAGAACCTGACGAAGTGCGTCGAGGACGCGGGCATCCAGGTCGACGAGATCGTGCTTGGCTCGCTCGCGGCGGCGACGGGCTCGCTGACAACGGAGGAACGCGCGCAGGGCGTGGCGGCCGTCGACATCGGCGGGAGCACGACATCGATCTGCGTGTACGACGAGGGCTCGGTAGCGCACACGGCGACGCTGTCGCTGGGAGGCGCCCACCTGACGCAGGACCTCGCACGCCTGCTGCGGTGCCCCTGGGAAAGCGCGGAACGGCTGAAGTGCGAGCACGGTTCGGCGCTGACCATGGAGGGCGTCGGGAATGTCGACGTCGAGGTTCGCTCCTTCGGCACGAACTCACGGAAGCGCGTCTCGGCCGGGCACGTGGCCGAGATCCTGCAAGCGCGCACGGAAGAGATCCTGGAAATGGTGGCCATCGAGCTGAAGCGCGCGGGCTACCTGGACCGGCTCGCGGCCGGCCTCGTCCTCACGGGAGGCACGAGCCTGCTGCGGGGCATCGACGAGCTCGCGGAACACCGCCTGGACCTGCCCGCACGCGTGGGCGGTCCGCGCGGCTGCACGGGGCTTACGGACCTCATCGCGACTCCCGCCTACACCACCGTGGTGGGGCTCGCGAAGCACGCCCTGCGCGGGACCGCTCCAACGGCGCGTCCCGCCGGAGCCCGAAGAGACGACCCGGAGAGCGGCTTCTTCAGGCGCATCGCTGCGTTTGGACGAGCCTTCATCCCCCAGTAACCGAGAACACCCGCAACCGAGGAGGCCGACCCGAGAAGCTAACCACCAGGACGACCAGCAATCCGCTCACACCCCACAGACGGAGGAAGAACGTTGAGCTACACAGTGGACAGGGAACTGCTGCCAGACATCAAGGTCATCGGAGTCGGCGGGGGCGGCGGGAACGCCGTCAACCGCATGGTTCACGCCAACATCCCGGGCGTGACCTTCGTGGCCGTGAACACCGACGCGCAGGCGCTCGCCAGCTCCGACGCGGAGATGCGCATGCGTATCGGGGAGAAGCTAACGAAGGGCCTGGGCGTCGGGGGCGACCCGACGCGCGGCGAGCGCGCCGCCGAGGAGAGCCGGGCCGAGCTCGAGGAGCTGCTGAACGGCGCCGAGATGGTGTTCGTGGCGGCCGGCATGGGAGGCGGCACCGGCACGGGCGCCGCGCCGGTCGTGGCCGAGGTGGCGCGTGAAGTCGGCGCGCTGACAATCGGCACGGTCACGACGCCGTTCGCCTGGGAGGGCGCCGGCCGCAGCCAGGCGGCCCGCGGCGGCATCGAGAAGCTGCGGGAGAAGGTCGACACGCTCATTTCGATCCCGAACTCGCGGCTGCTCGAGAGTTGCCCGGACGACTACACGGTCGATGAAGCGTTCGAGATGGCGGACGACGTGCTTCGGCAGGCGATCCAGGCGATCTCGAACATCATCAGCCAGAACGGCGCGATCAACCTCGACTTCAACGACGTTCGCACCGTGATGAGCGAGGCGGGTCCGGCTCTCCTCGCCATCGGGGCGGCGTCGGGCGAGAACCGCGCCGCGGAAGCGGCGAAGAAGGCCACGTCCAGCCCGATGCTCGATCAGACGATCAACGGGGCGACAAACGTGCTCTTCAACGTCACGCACGACGGCAACCTGAAGCTGCGCGAGCTCGACATCGCCGCCCGCGTCATCGCGGAGGTGGTCGACAGCACGGCCAACATCATCTTCGGCACCGTCATCGACCCATCGGTCGGGGATTCGGTGCACATGACGGTCATCGCGACGGGATTCTCGGAGACGCAGTCCCCGACGGTTGGCCTGACCCGGGAGAGCGCGCCGCGAGCGGTGCCGCTGGAGCTTCCGGGCATTTCCAATGAGGAGGACGCTGAATTGCCGGCGTTTCTTAGGCGCAACATCCGCTCAATGGGCGAGATCGGCGCCAACGGCGATCGAGAAGCGAGGATGGCTGAAAGGAGGTAGCCGCCAAAACCGAGCGCACGGTTGAGTCCGGCAGGACTGCTTCTCGACCAGACGGGCGGGACCTGGAGCCTTGGGAGATGGCGACAGGTCCCGTCCTTTTTCTGTGAGCTATGCGCCGGCCACCCCGCCGGCGGCACCTCTCCTTTCAGCCAGATCATCACGGTATCACGGGGCGTCAACTACTTACCACCGGCCTCCTCGCCGGCGGGCCATTCGACGGTGCGGCCGCTTTCCATCGGCTCGCCCAGCAGGCGCGCCTCGATCCAGGGCGCCAGCAGGTCGTCGAGGGCTTCGGCTACGGTCCCGAGGGAGTGGCCGGCGTCGCCGTAGACGACGAGGCGTTTGGGGTCGAGGGCGCGACGGTAGATGTCCTCGCTGGCCTCGGAATCGAGGACCTCGTCGGCGCTGCCGTGGACGAGCAGGAGGGGGCGGTCGAGCTCCTCGACCTGGCGGGTGCCGTAGAGCTGGGGCGAGAGCGAGGCGACCCCGCGCACAAGCGGATGGAGGGCGCCTGCCTTCACGACGACGGCGCCGCCGAAGCTGTGCCCGACGAGGACGGCGTCGGTGGCGCCGATCCCCTTCAGGAACGAGCAGCCGGCGAGGATATCGAGGACGCACTCCTCGAAGACGTTGGGCTGGCGGTAGTCGAGGCGGAGAACGCTCACATTGCGGGGCATAAGGAGGCCGGGGAGACGGGCGAAGAGGCCTCCGGCGGGGCCGTCGAGGCCGCCCATCGCGCCGCCCGCACAGATGGCCGCGCCGGAACCGCCCTGCACCGGATGGAACACGCCGGGGATCTCCCCCCGGCTGGTCTCCAGAACGACGGACAGGCTCTCGGGCGTGGGGCCGGGGGCGGCCGTCACGTTGTGGAGGGAGAGGGTCAGGTCTTCGGATTCGGGATGCTCGGGCTCGGTCACGCGCGCACGATACAGCCCGGCGCGGGCGGCCGGTCAGGTGATCCAGGCGTCGTCGGGAAGGGGATCGCGGGGCACGTCCTCGTGGGCGTTGACCATGTGGTGGGCGAGCGTTTCGAGCCGTCCCCAGATGGCGTCGAACTCGTCCTGGGCGAGCTGCTGCGACTCAAGGGCGGCGCGCATGTGCGTGAGCCAGAGTTGGGCGTGGTGCTCGGCGATGACGAAGGGGAAGTGGCGGCGGCGGAGGCGGGGGTGGCCGTAGCGCTCGGAGTAGCGGGCCTCACCGCCGAGCCACTGCTCGAAGAAGAGCGTCAGCTTTTCGCGGCCGGGGGCGAGGTCGTCGGGGTAGAGGGCGCGCAGAGGAGCGTCTTTCGCGACGGCCTCGTAAAACGTCTCCACGATGGCCTCGACGACCTCGCGCCCGCCGATGCGCTCGAAGGGGGTCCCGGCACTCACGAGGTCCTCCAGCGCAGGGCGAGCAGGGTGAGGGTGAAGGAGGCGATGCTGAAGCCGAGAGTGGCGGCGGCGCCCCGGAGCAGATCCAGCCCGTCCCAGCCGTCGATGATGAGGGCCCGCTGCGCCTCGAGGACGTACGTGATGGGATTGATGGTCGCGAGCACCTGGAGCCAGTCGGCGAAGACCTCCTTCGGGGCGAAGGCCGTGGAGAGGAAGATGAGGGGAAAGAGGAGCAGTCCCCCGGCGGCAGCGGCCTGGGGACTGCCCGTGCGAAGGGCGATGGCAGCATTGAAACCGGAATACGCCATCCCGAAGCCGAACGACCCGAGGAGCAACACGAGCAGGCCGGGGACGCCGGTATCGAACCCGGTACCAAAGACGAGCCCCACGCCGACGATGAAGGCGGTGATGAGGACGGTGCGCACCCCGTCGGCAGTGATGCGACCGAGGACGATGGCGGATCGGGGGGCGGGGGTGAGCAGGAGCTTGTCGAAATAGCCGCGCTGGATGTCCGTGATCGTGCCGAGCCCGGCGCTCGCCGAGATGCTGGAGGCCGCGGCAAGGATGGCGACAGGCACCTGGAAGCCCGTGAAGTTGTCGACACCGAAGGCGTCACCGGCGATCGAGCCGATAGAGCCGACGGTAACGGCGAAGAAGAAGAGGGGAATCAGGACGTTGCCAGCTTCCTGCGCAGGGTTTCGCACCGCTTCCCGAAGGGAGCGCAGGGTGAGGAAGTAGACGGTCGTGAGGGACTGCATCAGGCGGCTCCCCCTTCGGCAGCGGAGGGCTCCTCGACGCGGAGGTGGTGGCCGGTCGCCTCAAGGAACACGTCGTCGAGGCTGGGGCGGGAGATGCCGACGTCGCCGACCTCGATGCCGGCATCGTCGAGGGCGAGGACGATGCGGGCGACGGCGCGGGCGCCGTCGGGGACGTAGACGACGGCCGCGCCGTCGGCGATCTGCACGCGCTCGACGCCTGCGACGTCGCCTGAGACCCTGGCGGCGCGGTCGAGGGCATCCGCGGCGAGCACCTGAACGGTGACGACATCGGTACCGATGCGCGCCTTCATCTCGGCGGGGGAGCCGCGGGCGATGATGCGGCCCTCGTCGATGATGGCGAGGTCGTGGGCGAGGCGGTCGGCTTCCTCGAGGTACTGGGTCGTGAGGAAGACGGTGATGCCGTCCTCCGCGCTGAGGCGGGTGACATAGCGCCAGATGGCCTCACGGCTGACGGGGTCGAGGCCGGTGGTGGGCTCGTCGAGGAAGAGGATGCCGGGACCGTGCACCAGTGCGGCGGCGAGGTCGAGGCGACGCTTCATGCCGCCCGAGTAGGTGCCGATAGCGCGGTCGGCCGCGCCCTCAAGGTCGACGATGGCGAGGAGCTCGTCGACGCGCCGGCGGCGGGCGCCGCCGCCGAGACCGAAGAGGCGGGCCTGGAGCGTGAGCAGCTCGCGGCCGGTCTGGATGTCGTCGAGGCCGGCCTCCTGCAGGGCGACGCCGATGCGGCGGCGCACGGCGCGGGCGTCGTCGCGGATGTCGAGGCCGTCGACGCGCGCGCTGCCGGCGGTGGGACGGAGGAGGGTCGTGAGCATGCGGATGGTGGTCGTCTTACCGGAACCGTTCTGGCCGAGGAAGCCGAAGATGGTCCCGGGGGCGATGTCGAGGTCGATCCCGTCGACGGCGCGCACCTCATCGAAGTGCTTCACCAGTCCCTCTGCCCAGATGGCGCTCATCGGTTCGAGCGTAGGGCATTGCGTGCGTTCGGCAAACTTCGACCCGTTATGTCGTGTTTTCGCCGGCCGGATAGGGGACGGCCTCACCGTTCGCGATGACCTGGGCGAGGAGGTCGAGGTTGTCGCTATTGACGCCCGCCGCGCCGGCGCCGAGGACACGCTCCAGTTCGGCGGTCGTGTTCACCGGCCACACGAAGGTTGACACGCCACGCCCGGCAAGCTCGCTCATGAGGGCGGGCTCGACGAGCGTGATGTGCATGGAGAGGGCGTGGAAGCGGTCTCCAAGGTGGGGCAACAGCTCGGCGAGCTCGTGGGGCCAGGCGGCGGAGGGGATGAGGCAGACGCCATCCCGCCCCTCGAACGGTTCCAGGAGCCACCACTCGCGGGTCGTGACGGCATAGGTGGCGCCGGGGCGGCGGTCGAAGGCGGCCGCGACACTCTCGGAGAGGGCGAGCGTCTCGGACTTGAGGTCGACCATGAGCTGGACATCGGGTCCCGCCGCTTCGATGACGGCGTCGAGTTCGAGGCGGGGGCCCCAGCCGGGAGAGAGCCGCCAGCGCTCGCGGAGCAGGGGGAGGGGACCGACGGCCTTCGCGTGACGGACTTCGACGCGGCCGCGTCGAAGCCAGACATCGAGCTCGGCAAGGTCGGCGCCGATGGACGTTGCGTGTTCGAGGCGGGCGAGGTCGTTTCCGGCCCGGTGGGCGATCGCGACCGGACGACCGTCGGGGCGGGGACAGGTCACGAAGGGGCTCCGCCTCGCTGGAGCAGGTACTGGACGTCGGGCGGGAGGGGGACGCCGCGACCGGTCACGGTGTCGAGCCAGGCCCAGGAGTGGACGAAGGTGGCGACGGGGGTTCCGCGAGCGGTGGAGCGCACGGAGAACTCCTGCTCGAAGCCCCGGTCGTCGGCACTGGTGGTCGTGACCTCGATGGTGGCGCCGTCCCGCCAGGGAAGGGGAGCGTGGTAGACGGCGCGGGTCTCGCGCTGGACGGCGACGACGTGGTCGGGTTTGGAGACGCCGCAGTGCTCCTCGAAGGCGGCGTAGGCGAGCTCGCTGAGGGCGAGGAGCACGCCCGCGTGGACGAAACCGGTGTCCGTGAAGGTGTCGGTGTGGCGGGTGGGGTAGGAGATGGAGAAGGGCACGGCCCGATCGTGGGAGTCCGGGACGCGAGAGGCAAGCCTAGAAGATGACGGCGTCGACACCCCAGACCTGGCCGGCGCCGGTCACGAAGAGGACGACGGCGATGAGGATCATCATCAGGTTCTGGCCCTGCTCACCCTGGTCCTTGAGGCCGGCGAGGAGGAGGTAGTTGAGGTTGAGGAAGGCGGCCAGCACGAGCCCGGCGAAGGTGAGGATGCCGAAGGTGATGCTGACGCCGGCGGCGAACTCGCCGAGGACAACCATCCAGGAGGTGATGACCCAGGTGCGTTCGCTGCGCAGGGCGGTGGCCTTGAGGATGCCGGCGAAGGCGGGGATTGGGTGATTCTCGACGAGGCCCTCGACCCAGCCGCGCGAGCCGCCGCTGAGGAAGCCGGGCAGATCCTTGTGGCGCACGCTCTCAAGCCACCAAAGGCCGAGCCCGATGCGGAGGATGGCAAGCCACTCCTCTTTCGTGAGCCAGTCGAAGATGTCCAGCGGTTCCATCGGCACGGGATTCTAGCGCTCCTGTGGCGGGCTCGCGCTACGATCGAACGATGGCAAACGAAAACCGCCCCCCGCTGGTCTGGGTCGACATGGAGATGACGGGACTCGACGTGGCGCGTCACCACGTGCTCGAGGTGGCGGCGATCGTCACCGACGGGGACCTGCACGAGGTCGACGACGGGGTCGACATGATCGTGCACCAGCCCGAGGAAGTGCTGGCGCTGATGGACGAGTGGTGCGTAAACCAGCACGGCCAATCGGGGCTGACAGCGGCGGTGCGGGAATCGCGCGTCGGGCTTGCCGAGGCGGAGGCGCTATTGCTGGACTACCTGCGGCGGCACACGTCGGAGGGGCAGTCGCCGCTCTGCGGGAACTCGGTGGGGCACGACAAGCGCTTCCTCGAGCGGTGGATGCCGGAGGTGGTCCAGCACCTGCACTACCGCATCATCGACGTGTCGACGGTGAAGGAGCTGGCGCTGCGCTGGTACCCGAAGGTGGAGCGCTTCCCCAAGGGGGAGGCGCACCGCGCTCGCGACGACATCCGCGAGTCGATCGCGGAGCTGCGGTACTACCGGGAACAGCTCTTCCGCTAGCGGCCGCGCAGGCGACGGGCGGCGCGCTGGATGATGCCCGGGCGGCGGATGCGTTCGCGCAGCTGGGTCAGGCCCTCAGGGGTGCCGACGAGGACGGGTCGCGACCAGTCGCGCAGGGTGGGGGTGCGGTCCTCGCGGACGCGGGTGGGCGGAACGAAACGCTCGAACGGCTTCCAGGCATTGCCCTCGCGGATCAGGGCCTCGCGCCCCGCAGCCTCGGCGAGGACGAGGCCGGCGGCGAGATCCCAGGCGTGGACGCCCCAGAACTGGGCCGTCGTGAAGACGCCGGCAGCCACGTAGGCGCACTCGATGGCAGCGGAGCCGGTCACGCGGTTGTCCCAGCTGGCGGAGCGCCCGGGGGCGCCGCCCGGGGCGGCGCTGAGGCTGCGACGGACGCCCTGGTTCTCGACAGCCTCCACGGGCTCGCCCTCGAAGCTCAGGGGACCGCCGTGATGCGCGTGGTAGACGCCGGGTCCGAGGCCGTGGCTGGCGGAGCACCAGATGGCCCCCGCGACGGGCACGCCCTCGTGGAGGACGCCCACGGAGGCGGCGAAGAGGGGGTAGCGGTTGACGAAGTTGGTGGTGCCGTCGACAGGGTCGATGGCCCAGAGGTACTCGGTATCGGGGAGGGGGGCGTCGTCCTGCTCCTCGCCGAGGACGGCGTGATTGGGAAATCGCTCGGCGAGGCGCTCGCGGATCATCTCCTCGACGGCGCGATCAACCTCGGAGACGGGGTCGGTGGGCGCAGCCGCCTCGGACTTGCCCTCGGTCTTGTAGTCGACGTTGATGGAGCGTCCGAGGGCAGCGGTGATCTCGGCGCCCGCCGCCCCGGCGAGCTCGCGGGCGACCGCTTCAAGCTCCGCGAGCAGGGCAGACCGCGGGCGGAGACGTTCCTGCTGTGGAGCGGCCTCGTCCGTCACGTGGGCGTCACGATCCGGCTTCGCCGGCCAGTTCCTCGAGGGTGACGCGGGCGACGCGACGATCGCGGGCGAGCAGCGCTTCGAGGTCTCCCTGGGCCTGCGCGGCCTTGAGCTGGGCGAAGGTCCAGGGCTTGCCGGGCACGGGGGCGTCGACGGGGTCGTCACGGACGATCTGGACGAAGGCGCCGCTGGGCGGTCCGCCCTTGTGGAGCTGGCCGGTGGAGTGGAGGTAGCGCGGCCCGAAGCCGGCGGTGGTGGCGACGCCGTGGCGGTCGCGGAGGCGGAGGCCGAGGTCCTGCAGGGCCCGGGCGTTCTCCGCGGTGCGGGGCAGGTAGGCGAGGAGGGCGAGGTAGTCGCCCGGCCGGAGGGAGGCGAGGACCTCGGCGAGGGGCGGGGTCTGCGGGGGCGGGGCGGGGGCGGCGAGGACGCGGGCGGTGGCATCCTTCGCCTCCTGCACGTTGGGCTGGTCGAAGGGGTGGACGCCGAGCACGTGACCGGCGACGGCGGTCGCAACCTCCCAGCGGGCGAACTCGGCGGGGAGCTGGGTGGGGTCCGCGTAGGGGAGGCGCACGACGGGGTGGCCGGCTGCCTCGATGGCGTCGAGGCCGTCGTGCTCCCCGAGGGCGACAAAGATGCGGTCGTCGCCGTAGACCTGGGGCGCCGCGAGGGGTTCGCCCTCGATCGGGACGATGCCCTTCCCCTCCTTACCCAGGGACTCGGCGAGGATCTGCTCGATCCAGACCCCGAGCTCCTTCAGCTCATCGGGGAGGACGAGCGTGAGCTTGTCGCGGCCCGCGAGGGCGGCTTCGCCGAGGATGGCGCCGAGGAGGGCGCCGGGGTTTTCGGCGGGAACGGTGCGGCGGCAGGCGTCGAACATCTCCTGGGCGCGCATCGCGAGCTGGCCCGCGTCGGCGCCGAAGAGGGCGGCGGGGGCCATGCCGAAGGCTGAGAGCGCCGAGTAGCGGCCGCCGATCTCGGGGTCGCCGTGAAAGACGTGGCGGAAGCCGCGCTCCCGCGCGAGGGCGTCGAGGGGCGAGCCCGCGTCGGTGATGGCGGCGAAGCGGGAGCCGTCGGGCGCCTTCTCCCAGAAGTAGGCGAGCTGAGCGCTTGTCTCGATGGTGGTGCCGCTCTTGCTGGCGGCGATAAAGAGCGTGCGGTCGAAGTCCAGGCGGGATTCGAGCGCGAGCAACTCCTCCGGGTCCGTCGTGTCGGGGACGTGCAGGGTGAGCCCCCCGCCGGCAGTCCCGAGGGCGGCGTGGAGGACGCTCGCGGCGAGGCTCGACCCGCCCATGCCCATGAGCACGACGTCGGTCAGGCCCTCGGCGGAGACTTCGGCGGCGAAGGCCGTCAGCTCGGGAGCGTCTTCGAGGCTCTGCTCCGCGGCGGTGAGGAAGCCAAGGCGGTCGGCGATTTCGGCGGGGTCAGGCTTCCAGACGGTGTGGTCGCGCATCCAGATGCGGCGCACAACTTCATCGCGTCGGAGCGCCGCGAGGCGCTCCTCGACGGCCGGGGCGAGGTCGCCCAACGCGCGAGAGGCGGCCGGCTGGCGGCCGGGGGCGGTCGCGAGGCGCCGGTCAAGCTTCGCCATGAGCGCCTTGTAGCTGTCCTCGAAGGAAGCAAGGCCATCGACGAGGAGCTTCTCGGTTACGGCGGTCAGTTCGATACCGGCCGCCTCGGCCTCGGCGAGCAGGCGGCCCGCCTCTTCGAGCGTCTCGGGACCGGCGGATTCGACGACCAGGTGGTCGAGCACGGCGTCGAGGGTGGCCTGGGGAAGGGTGTTCACGGTGTGCGGGAAGATGAGGGTCTCGACGTAGAGAGTGTCGGAGTAGGCGGGGTTCTTGGTGCCGGTCGAGGCCCAGAGGGGGCGCTGCGGGCGGGCTCCCGCGTCCGCGAGCCGCTCCCAGCGTTCACCCGCGAAGATGCCCTGGAAGCGCGCGTAGGCGTGGCGGGCGTTGGCGACGGCGATCTGGCCGCGCAGCGGGGAGTTGTCGGGAAGCTGCGCGTCCACTGCGGTGTCGACACGCGAGACGAAGAAGGAGGCGACGCTGGCGATGGCATCAAGCGGTTCTCCGGCTTCGAGGCGCTGTTCGAGGCCGGCGATGTAGGCCCCGGCGACGCGCTCGTAGACGGCGACGCTGAAGAGGAGCGTGACGTTTACGTTCACACCGGCAGCGATGAGCTCGGTCAGCGCTTCGACGCCGGCGGGCGTGCCCGGCACCTTGATCATGACGTTGGGGCGATCGACCAGGCGGAAGAGGCGCAGCGCCTCGGCGACGGTGGCCTCGCGGTCGTGCTCGATGCCGGGGGGCACCTCAAGGGAGACATAGCCGTCGACGGCGGCGGTCGACTCGTAGACGGGGCGGAGAGCGTCGGCGGCGAGCTGGATGTCCTCGGCGGCGAGGGCGACGAAGGCGTCGTAGGGGTCGGCTTCGCCCATGCGGATGATGGACTGGAGGGCTTCCTCGTAGTCGCCCGACTCGGAGATGGCCTTGTCGAAGATGGTGGGGTTGGAGGTCATGCCGGTGATCCAGCCATCGGCGACCATGCGGTCGACCTCGCCGGAGCGGAGGAGGCCACGGCGGATGTAGTCCAGCCAGACGCTCTGGCCGTGCTGGATGAGCTGCCGGGTCGCCAGCGGCACGATCGCTATCCTCCCGCCGGCTCGGCCACCTGGATACGCGCAACGAGGGCCGCGGCGCGCTCTGCGATGGTCTCCGCCGTAAAACCGTACCGCTCCATCATGACCTTGCCGGGAGCAGAGGCGCCGAAGCGGTCGATGCCCGCCACTTCGCCGGCATCGCCAACGTAGCGCTCCCAGCCGATGCTCGTGCCGGCCTCGATCGCGAGGCGGGCGGTCACGGCAGGGGGCAGCACCTCGTCCCGGTACGACTGCGGCTGGTCGGCGAAGAGCTCCCAGCTGGGCATGCTCACGACGCGGGCGGCGATGCCGCGTTCCGCCAGCGTCGAAGCGGCGTCGCGGGCAAGCGAGACCTCGGAGCCGGTGGCGATCAGGATGATGTCGGGCGCGCCGCCGGGGGCGTCGTCGAGGACGTAGGCGCCGCGGGGCACGCCGTCGCGGACACGGTCCTGCTCGGAAATAACCGGCAGGCCCTGGCGGGTGAGGGCGAGGAGGGTGGGGCCGTTGCGGCGTTCGAGGGCGACCTTCCAGGCGGCGGCGGTCTCGTTGGCGTCGGCGGGGCGGAGGACGGTGAGGCCGGGGATGGCGCGCAGGGCGAGGAGCTGCTCGATGGGCTGGTGGGTGGGGCCGTCTTCGCCGACGCCGATGCTGTCGTGCGTGAACACGTAGATCGAGTGGCAGCCCATGATGGCGCCGAGGCGGATGGCGCCGCGCATCCAGTCGGAGAAGGCGAGGAAGGTGCCACCGTAGGGGATGAGCCCGCCGTGCACGGCCATGCCGTTCACGATGCCGCCCATGGCGTGCTCGCGGACGCCGAAGCGGAGGTTGCGTCCCTCCCAGGCATCCCTGGCGAAGTCCGTGGAAGCGTTCAGGTAGGTGTTGTTCGAGGGCGTCAGGTCACCGGAGCCGCCCACCAGGTTGGGGATGACGGGAGCGAGGGCGTTCAGCACCTTGCCGGAGGCCGCGCGCGTCGCCATGGCGCCGTCGTCGGGGGAGAAGGCGGGAAGATGGTCCTCCCAGCCGTCGGGGAGGGCGCCGGCGACGCCCCGGCGCCATTCCTTCGCCTCTTCGGGGAAGGCGCGCCCGTAGGCCTCGAAGCGCTCCCGCCAGGCGGCCTGGCGAGCGGCGCCCTGCTCGAGGGCGACGCGGAACTCGGCCAGCACGTCCTCGGGAATGTGGAAGGCGGCGTCGGGATCCCAGCCGAGCGCCTCCTTCGTGAGGCGCACCTCGTCCTCGCCCAGAGGGTTGCCGTGGGCGCCCGCAGTCCCCGCCTTGTTGGGACTGCCGTGGCCGATCTCGGTAGCCGCGACGATGATCGAGGGGCGGTCCTCGACCGCCTGGGCGGCGCAGAGGGCGGCATCGACGGCGTCGAGGTCGTCGCCGTCGACGTGCTGGACGTGCCAGCCGTAGGCGGCGAAGCGCTCCCCGACGTTCTCCTGGAAGGCAAGGTCGGTGCTGCCGTCGATCGAGATCTCGTTGTCGTCGTAGAGGAAGGTGAGCTTGCCCAGGCCGAGCGTCCCGGCGAGGGAGCAGGCCTCGGAGGCGATGCCCTCCATCAGGTCGCCGTCGCTAACGAGGGCGTAGGTGCGGTGGTCGACAATCTCTTGGCCGGGCCGGTTGAAGCGGGCGGCGAGCATGCGTTCGGCGATGGCCATGCCAACCGCGTTCGCGACGCCGGAGCCGAGGGGTCCGGTGGTCGTCTCGACGCCGGGGGTGAGGCCGTACTCGGGGTGGCCGGGGGTCTTGCTGCCCCACTGGCGGAAGTTCCTGATCTCGTCGAGGGGGAGGTCGTAGCCGGTCAGGTGGAGGAGGCTGTAGAGGAGCATGGAGGCGTGACCGGCGGAGAGGACGAAGCGATCGCGGTCGGGCCAGGCGGGGTCGGCGGGGTTGTGGCGGAGGTGGCGCGTCCAGAGGACGTAGGCCATGGCGGCAGCGCCCATGGGAGCGCCGGGGTGGCCGGAGTTGGCGGCCTGGACAGCATCCATGGAGAGGGTGCGGATTGTGTTGATCGCCTTGTGCCTGAGGGTACCGGCGGGTGCGGTCATCGGAAGAGCGCTCCAGAGCGTCTGTTGGTCTGGCGGAAGCCGGCGGGTCGTGGCGGGGGCAACGCCCGCGGGAAGGCTAGCACGTCTGTTTCTACCCAGACAGAACGAAGCGTTCAGAAAGCGTGCGGGTGCGGGGGTGAGGGTCTACGATCCGGACAGGCGGGAGGCGGCGGGGAAGCCCGCGCAAGCCCAGAGGGAACGTGATGCGAGAGATCCTGGCGGCGGCCATCACCGAGACCGTCGCCAGGCTCGCCGTGGAGTCGACCCACTTCCTCCCGGCGGACGTGGAGGGCGCCATCCGCGACGCGCGCGAGACGGAGCGCTCGCCGCTGGGCGTGCAGATCATCGACGAGATCCTGGAGAACGCCGAGATCGCGCGGGAACGGATGCTGCCGCTCTGCCAGGACACGGGAACAGCGGTCGTCCACGTCGAGCTGGGGCAGGACGTGCATGTGTCGGGGGGCTACCTCATCGACGCCATCAATGCGGGCATCGAGCAGGGGTACGGGGAGGGCTACCTGCGCAAATCGATCGTCGAGCACCCCTTTGGAGCTCGGACGAACACCGGGACGAACGCGCCGGGCGTGATCCACACCGAGATCGTGCCGGGGGAGGAGATTCATATCGGCTTCATGCCCAAGGGGGGCGGGTGCGAGAACATGTCGCGCTACCAGAACTTCCTCCCGGGGGCGGGGCGCGAGGCCGTCATCGACTTCGTCTGCGAGACCGTCGACCTGTCGGGCGGGAATCCGTGCCCGCCGCTGATCATCGGCGTAGGCGTGGGGGGTACCGCGGAGAAGGCGATGACGATCGCCAAGCACTCGCTGTTCCGGAAGGTCGGCGAGCGCAACCCCGACGCGGAGGTAGCGGCGCTCGAAGGGGAACTGCTGGAGGCAGTGAACGCGCTCGGGGTGGGGCCGCAGGCGGTGGGCGGCTCGACGACGGCGCTCGACGTGTTCGTGGAGACGTATCCGACGCACATCGCGGCGCTGCCGGTGGCGGTCAACATCCAGTGCCACAGCGCGCGCACGAAGCACGCGGTGCTGTAGGGAGGGGCGATGGCAGAGAGCAAGGCGATCACGCTGCCCCTGACGGACGATGTCATTGAGGGTCTGCGCATCGGGGACCACGTGGAGTTCAGCGGCGTCATTCACACGGCGCGGGACGCGGCCCACAAGCGGATCGTCGCGATGGCGGACGCGGGCGAGGCGCTTCCGCTCGACCTGCGCGGGCAGGTCATCTACTACGTGGGGCCGACGCCGCCCCGGCCCGGCCAGACGATCGGCTCCGCGGGACCGACGACGGCGATGCGGCTCGATCCGTACACGCCGCGTCTCCTGGAGCTGGGGGTGAAGGGGATGATCGGCAAGGGAGGGCGGGGTCAGGCCGTACGCGAGGCGATCCGGGCCAGTCACGCCATCTACTGCATCGCGGTGGGGGGCACGGGCGCGCTCCTGAACCGACACATCACGAGCGCCGAGGTGGTCGCGTTCGAGGACCTGGGAACGGAAGCGATCCGGCGGCTGGAGGTCGACCGCTTCCCGGCGATCGTCGTGAACGACGCATTCGGCGGCGACCTGCTGGAGGCGGGGCGGCGGCAGTACCGCACGAGCTCGCGGCCGGTTCCGATCGGGGGAGGTGGACCTTGACGGCGGTACCGGCGTTGACGGCCTGCTGCTGGGAGACGGCGACGCTCGACCGCGAGGCGGTCGCGGCCGTCGAAAGGCTTGCCAGCGAAACGCATCCCGGCGCAGCGATCATCCGGACGTGCCAGCGGATCGAGGCCTACACGCTGGCACCGAGGAACTGCCTCGCACCCACTCGAAGGGAGGGGCTGGGGGCGCTGCGGCACTTGAGCGAGGTTGCGGCGGGACTGCACTCGGCTGTGCTGGGCGAGGAGCAGATCCTCGGGCAGAGCCGTCGCGCCTTCGACCTCGCCGACGGCGAATTGCTCCGGCTCGGCCGCACGGCAATCGCGGCGGCGCGGGCGCTGCGCGCGGAGACGGAGTTCGACAGCCACGCGGGACACCTGCTCGACCGCGGGCTCAGGCTCTCGGGTGTCGAGGCGGGGGGGCGGCTGCTGGTGCTGGGCACGGGGGCGATGGCGCGGCTCGTGGCCCAGCGCGGCGAGGCGATCGGGTTCGACGAGGTGCTGGTGGCGGGGCGCCGCCCCCCGCGACAGCCGATCGCGGGCACGTATATGGGATTGGGCGCCATCCGCCGCGCGGGACCGGTCACGGTCGTGGCGGGTTGCCTCGGCTCGGCGGCGAACGTCATACCGCTGGAGGCACTGCCCCCGGCTCAGCTCGTGCTGGACCTGGGAACGCCGCGGAACTTCGCAGGGGAGGCTGAGGCGCGGGTGGTCACGATCGCGGACCTGCTCTCGGACGAGGCGGGGCGGCCGCACTCGGTCGCGCGGCGGGGGGCGCTGCGCAAGCGCCTGCACGTGCTGCTCCACCGCGAGCTGGCGTCGCGGCGGGAGACGGCGTCGACTCCGGTGGGGGCGCTGCGGGCGTCGGTCGAGCGGGCGCGGCGGCGGGAGCTGGCGCGCATCGCCGCGCGCCACCCGGAGATCCCGCCTGAGACGCTCGACGCGCTCACGCGGGCGCTCGTCAACCGCATCCTGCACGAGCCCACAGAGCGCCTACGGGCGCTGGGGGAGGAGTCGGAACTGGCGCTGGAACTGGCGGCGCTGTTCGGGGAAGATTAGACCGGAAGCTCCAGATTGTGTGTTGCGAAAGTAGTTTTCCATGCTACAGTTGCCATGGCGGAGGCGCCCGATGGCGGTAGTGAGCCACACCCACCCTGAAGCAGCGACAAGGGTCGAGGTGTCCGACAAGTTCGGAGACCTGAAGGCAGAGATCGCCGAGCTTCGGGGCCGTGTCGACTTGCTGACGTGGGTGGTGGGAATTGGCTTTACGGCGCTGATCGCGGTTTCGGCGGTATTTCGGTACGTGGGGTAGGCGGCCGCCCTACTCGCCCTCGTCCGCCATGATGGCTAGGAAGCCGAGGCGGCGCTGGCCGTCGTCTTCTTCGGGGTGGACCTCGACTCGGAAGATGGTCGTGTAGGGGAGGAAGACCTGGATGTCGTGCTCGTGGTCCTCGCGCTGGGTATGGAGCGCGACCCAGGTGTCGGAGACGCCGGAGATGGCCTTCACGAAGTGCTTCGCCCCGTCGACGGTGTAGAGCTCGACGATGGGGGACTCGCAGACGACCTGGGTGCAGAAGGACTGGATCGCCTGGGGCAGGGTCGTCTCGAAGAAGTTGCGGTCGAAGGGCGGGCCGCCGGTGGCGGGGGCACCAGTTGTCTGGGCGGGCGGAACGACACCGGGGGGCAGAAAGAGCGCGGTCTCGGGAGGCATGGCGCCCGCAGGGTACGCGCGCGGACGCGGGATCGCCAGATGGCGGGCGGTCCGCTGTGAGGCGGGGGTTCGCTAGACTTGTCGATGCAGGGGAGGCCCCGCATGACGGACACGAAGGAATCGGACGCGACGCAGCCCAGCCTGTTCTCGGATGAGGCGCTGGCGGAGCTGTCGCGGGTGGTGCACGGCTGGGAGGAGGGGCCGCTGGCGAAGGCGCTGCAGCGCTCGCCGGAGCGGTCGGACGGGTTCGCGACAAGCAGTCTCGACGTACACCGGCTGTACACGCCGCTCGACATCGCCGACCTCGACTACGAGCGGGACCTCGGCTTCCCCGGCGAGTATCCGTTTACGCGCGGCGTGCAGCCGACGATGTACCGCGGGCGCCTCTGGACGATGCGGCAGTACGCCGGGTTCGGCACGGCGGAGGAATCGAACCAGAAGTTCCGCTACCTGCTGAGCCAGGGGCAGACGGGCCTCTCCGTCGCGTTCGACCTGCCCAGCCAGCTCGGCTACGACTCCGACGACCCGATGGCGATCGCGGAGGTGGGCCAGGTGGGCGTCGCGATCGACTCGCTGTACGACATGGAGACGCTGTTCGCGGAAATCCCGCTGGACAAGGTCTCGACGAGCATGACGATCAACGCGCCGGCGGCGGTGATGCTGGCGATGTACCTGGCGGCGGGGGAGAAGCAGGGCGTGCCCGCCGAGAAGCTGCGGGGCACGGTCCAGAACGACGTGCTGAAGGAGTACGTGGCGCGCGGCACCTACATCTTCCCGCCGGGGCCGAGCGTGCGCCTGGCGGCGGACGTGATGGCCTTCTGCGCGAAGGACGTGCCCCTCTGGAACACGATCAGCGTGAGCGGCTACCACATCCGGGACGCGGGCTCGACGGCGGCGCAGGAGATCGGGTTCACGTTCGCGAACGCGTGCGCGTACATCGAGGCGGCGCTGGCGCGGGGGCTCGAGATCGACGAGTTCGCACCCCGCATCAGCTGGATTTTCAACACGCACAACCACTTCTTCGAGGAGGTGGCGAAGTACCGGGCGCTGCGGCGCCTGTGGGCGCGGCTGCTGAAGGAGCGGTATGGGGCGACGAACCCGCGCTCGATGATGCTGCGCACGCACACGCAGACGGGCGGCAGCACGCTGATGGCGCAGCAGCCGGAGAACAACATCGTGCGGGCCGCGGTGCAGACGCTGGCGGCGGTGACGGGCGGGGTGCAGAGCATCGCGCTGAGCTGCTTCGACGAGGCGCTGGCGCTGCCCACGGACGAGGCGCAGCGGATCGCCTTGCGGACGCAGCAGATCATCGCGCACGAGACGGGCGCCGCAGACACGGTCGACCCGTTCGCGGGGAGCTACTACGTGGAGCACCTGACGAACGACCTGGAGCGGCAGGCGGTCGCGATTATGGGGGAGGTGGAGGCGATGGGCGGCTCGGTGCCGGCCATCGAGAGCGGCTGGATGCAGAACCAGATCGCGGAGGCGAGCTGGAAGTACCAGCAGCGCGTCGACCAGGGCGACGAGGTGGTCGTGGGGGTGAACGACTTCCAGGAGGGCGGCGACCAGCCACAAACGATCTTCAGCGTCGACCGGCGGCTGGTGGACGAGCAGCTGGCGCGCCTGGCGCACCACCGTCGCGAGCGGGACGCGGAGGCGGTCGCGAGCGCGATGGCGGGGCTGAAGGCTGCCTGCGAGGGCGACGCGAACTTGCTGCCGCCGATTCTCGACGCGGTGCGCGCCTACGCGACGCTGGGCGAGATTTGCGGGGCGATGCGCGAGGTGTTCGGGGAGTACCGGCCACCGACGGTCATCTAGCCCCCGGCCCCTTCCGGTACGCTGGCCCCAGGCAGACAGCGACGGGGGGCGGTCATGAGTGACTCCGAGCGGGACCTCCTTGAGGCGGCGCGACGGTTCAGCTTCGGCGGGCGCATGGACACCTCCGGTTCGGGGCCGATCTTCGTGCGTGGATCCGGAACCGAGGTCGAGGACATCAACGGGAAGCGCTATCTCGACTTCAACTCCGGGCAGATGTGCGCGTGGCTGGGGCACAACCACCCGGCCATTGTCGAGGCCGTGGCGGAAGCCTGCGGGAGGCTGATCCACGCGCACAGCAGCTACTACAACGACCAGGAGATTCGGCTGGCGGAACGGCTCGCGCGGCTGCTCCCGGAGCCCCTGCGCAAGAGCCTGTTCCTGCAGTCGGGCGCGGACGCAAACGAGGCGGCGATCAACATCGCGCGGAAGTACACGGGTGGATTCGAGGTAGCGAGCCCCCACGTCTCCTTCCACGGCATGTCGGACACGACACGGGGCCTCACCTTCGCGGGGTGGCATCGGGGGTACGGCCCCCCGCAGCCGGGGCTGATGGCGATGCTCGCCCCCTACTGCTACCGCTGTCCGATCGGGCTCACGCCCGATTCCTGCGACATCGCCTGCCTCGACGCGTCGTTCGAGCTGATCGACGCCCAGACCACGTCGCGTCCGGCGGCTGTGCTGACGGAGCCGATCTTCTCCGCCGGGGGCGTCATCGAGCCGCCTGCGGGCTGGCTTTCCGAGCTCAAGGCGCGATGCGAAGAGCGGGGCATGCTGCTCATCCTCGACGAGGAGCAGACGGGGCTGGGCAAGACGGGCGACACCTTCGCGTTCGAGCAGGAAGGGGTCGTACCGGACATCCTCACGCTGGCGAAGCACTTCGGCGGTGGCATCACGCTGTCGTCGGTCAGCACGTCGGCGGAGATCGAGGAGCGTGTGGTGGCGGAGGAGTTCATCGTCACGCACTCGCACTCGAACGACCCGCTCGCCTGCGCGGCCGGCCGGGCGACCCTCGACGTGCTGGAAGGGGAAGGACTGGCGGGTGTCGCAAAACGACTGGGAGGCCGGCTGAAGTCGAAGCTGCAGGCGCTGGCGGAGCGCTTCGAGATCGTGGGCGACGTCCGCGGACGGGGCTTGCTGCTGGGCATCGAGCTCGTCCGCGACCGCGAAACGAAAGAGCCGGCAACGACGGAGGGTCGCGCCATCGCCCGGCACTGCCTCGAGAACGGGCTGATCTTCAGCCTCCGGCGCGAGGGCTCCGTCCTGCGGTTCGTGCCCCCGGCGAGCACGACGGAGGAGCAGATCGACGAGGCAGCCGCGATCCTCGAGGAGGCGATCGCAGAGGTGTGCCGGTAGGCCAGGCTTCATTCGGTTGTCGGGTACGCTGGACCCAGTCGCGATTCAGCGGAGGGAGGCGGGCATGTCAGCGGAACCACTCAGCTACTCGTGCACGAGGTGCTCAAGCCCGTCGTTCACGACGGAGGACCTGTTCTTTGCGGGGAAGTGGGGGCGCTTCTTCGACATGCAGAGCAAGAAGTTCACGGCGGTGATGTGCGAGAACTGCGGGTACACGGAGTTCTACCGCCAGCAGAGCAGCAGGGCAGGGAACATCCTCGACGTCCTCGCGAGCGGCTAGGACTCAGGTAACGCCGGACTCGCGCAGGGCCTCGATCTCGTCCCAGGAGTAGCCGAGCTCGGTCAGGTAGCGCTCGGTGGAGTCCCCGAGCTCGGGCGGCGGGGCGACCTCGGTCCGGGGCTCGCGGCCGAACTGGATGGGGCTTCCGACGACGAGCGCCTCGCCAAGGGAGGCGTGGGGCATCGTCGCGATGTAGCCGTTCTCGCGAGCCTGGGGGTCGGCAAGGATGTCGGCGTAGGTCTGGACGGGGCCGCAGAAGATGTCGCGGGCGCGGAAGCGGGCGATCCACTCGTCCGTCGTGCCGGTGCGGATGCCCTTTTCGAGGTGGGGCATGATGTCGGCCATGCCGGCGGCGCGGGAGCGGTCGTCGGGGTAGCGCTCGGCGAGGTCGTTCAGGCCGAGCTCGTCGCAGAGGGATGCGAACTTGTCGGTCGTCGCGCCCCCGATGACGAGCCAGCCGTCTGCGGTCTGGAAGGCGCGCCAGACGGAGCGGGAGGTGAGGAGGGGGTGGCCAAGGCCGGCGCGCGGAGCGGTGTCCCCGGAGAAGGACGCGGTGTTGATCTCCCAGGACTGGAGGGCGATCTGGGAGCCGTAGAGAGAGACGTCGACCTGCTCGCCCTTGCCCGTGCGCCCACGCTGGACGAGGGCGGCGAGGATGCCGGAGCAGAGGATCATGGCGCCGACCTGGTCGGCGATGGCGGCGCCGGTGGGGGTGGGAGGGCCGTCTTCGGGGCCGCTGCGGAGCATGATGCCGCCGGAGGCCTGGCCGATGATGTCGTTTCCGGGAACGGGGGTGCGATCGCCGTGGGGGCCGAAGGCTGAGGCGCAGGCGTAGACGATGCGGGGGTTGAGGGCGGAGAAGGTCTCGTAATCGAAGCCGAGGCGGTCCATCGCGCCCGGGCGCATGTTGCTGACGACGACATCCACCTCCCTGACGAAGCGGTGAACGATCTCGCGGGCCTCGGGGCGGCGCACGTCGAGGGTGATGCTGTGCTTGCCGCGGTTGTGGGCGACGAAGTAGGAGGTGGGGGCGCTGTTGCGGGCGCCGACGCCGCGGCCGCGCTCCCCCTGGCGGTGTTCGACCTTGATGACCTCGGCGCCCATGTCGGCCAGGAGCGTGGTGGCGTAGGGGCCCTGCTGGGCCCAGGTGAAATCGAGCACACGGATGCCTTCGAGCGGACGTCCCATGTCTTCCCTCCGCAGTCGTGGGGAGCATGGCACAGGGGCGGGCGGAGGCGCGAGGGGCTACGGGAGGAGGCGGACCTTGATGGAGCCGGAGGACTTGTCGTCGGCGGTCTGGAAGGCCTCGGGGGCGCGGTCGAGGGGGAAGGTGTGGGTGACGAGGGGCTGGAGGGGCTCGATGAGCTCGTCGAGGAGGTCGGTGGCGAGCCCGAACTCGGTGCGGGGGCCGGGGCGGCCGTAGCAGACGGCGCCGACGAGGCGCACCTCCTTCAGGAGAAGGGGCGTCGCGGGCAGGGAGACCTCGCTGCCGAAGGCGCCGAGCATGACGACGGTGCCCCGGTTGCGGACGAGGGCGATGCCCTCATCGATGGTGGGGGCGCTGCCGCCGACGGTCTCGATGACGGCGTCGACGGGGAGGCCCTTCAGCTCCTTGCGGGCCGTCTCGCCGTCGGGAAAGACGGCGGTCGCGCCGAGGGCCTGCGCCATCTCGGCCTGGAAGGGATGGCGGGCGGTGAGGTAGACCTCGGTCGCGCCGGCGCGGCGGGCGACGAGCAGGTTCACAAGGCCGACGGTGCCGGCGCCGAGGATGACGGTGCGGGTTCCGAGGCGGATGCCGGCTTCGCTGACAGCGTGGACGGCGACGGCGACCGGCTCGGCAAGGGAACCGTCTTCGGGCGAGACGCGGTCGGGGAGGGGGTAGACGGAGGTGGCGGGGGCGAGCATGGCCTCGGCCATTCCGCCGGCGCCATCACCACCGAGGAAGACGCGGTTCTGGCAGTGCCAGGTCTGGCCGGTGAGGCACTCGTAGCAGCGGAAGCAGACGGCGACCGGCTCGACGGAGACGTGGGCGCCGGCCTCGAGCTCGACGCCGTCGCCCACGGCCTCAACCACGCCGCCGACCTCGTGGCCGGGGGTGTTCACGGCAGGACCGCCGCGGCGGTAGCTGTGCAGGTCGCTGCCGCAGATGCCGGCTCCGACGACGCGCAGGCGCACCCAGCCGGGAGGGGGATCGGTCAACTCACGCTCGATGACGTCGACGGCGCGGGGACCGGCCCAGGAGACCGCCTGCATGGTGCTCACGAGACGCATGATACCGGGCTTACATCCGGACATCGGCGGGGGCGGGTATGCTGGGCGCCGGGACCATCCCCCGGGAGCGGCTGTGACGTCAGAGCAGGACCGGGGTCTCCTTGCGTTCGTCGCAGGCCAGCTCAGGAGCGTTCCCGCGTTTTCGTGGTGGATAGGGCTGTCCTACTGGGCGGGGCTGGCCATCGTGGCGGCGGCGGCGCTGGGCGTGCTGGTGATGTTCGCCATCCTGGTGAATCCCCTGACCGCGGTGCTGGCAGGCGTGATCGTGGTGGCGCTGGCGGTGGCGCTGACCGGAGGCGTCACGCGACGCCGGCGCCTTCCTCCCGAGACGCTGTTCTATGCGGCGCTTGCACTGATCCCGCTGTTCATCGCCCTGGCGCTGATCGCCATCATCACCTGAGCCGCCAAGCTTCCTCCTGAGTAGACTCCGCGCGCGGCCTGGGCCGCGGGAGGTTGACGATGGCGCGAGAGTACATCGACGTGCTCCGGCTTCCGGAGAGCGTGCCGTGGCACTACAGCCAGGCAGTGAAGGTAGGCGACACGGTCTACGTGGCAGGGCAGGTGGGCGCCGGCGAGGGCAGCATCGAGGCGCAGACGCAGAAGGCGTACGAGAGCGTCGTGGACGTGCTGGCGAAGGCGGGGGCGACGATGGACCACGTCGTGCGCGAGACCGTCTACCTCGCGGACCGCTCGAAGCTGCCGGAAGTGGCGAAGGTCCGGGAGACGTTCTACGGCGACCGCTTCCCGGCGAGCACGGCTGTCTTCAGCGGGTCCGGCGACGGCTACGACATCGAGATCGAGGTGACGGCGGTTATCGACGACTAGCAGCGCCGGCGCTGGCCGCGAAGAGGCGCTCGGCCTCGCGCAGGTCGTCGGCCGTATCGATGTCGTACCAGAAGTGGCCGCTGACATCGACGGTGCCGAGACGCCGGTCGCGCGTGAGCACGGCGAAGATGTCGCTCAGGCCGCAGTCGTCGGGAGCGGCATCGACGGCATCCCAGATGGCGGGTGAGCAGACAAAGGCGCCTGCATCGAGCGCATCCCAGCCGGCCAGGGACTTGCCGATGGCGGTCACGAACCCGGCCTCGTCGGTGGCGAGCTTGGTCGCCTCGTCCGTATAGCCGTGGTCGCGGGGGGCGCGGTCGGCGGCGACGCGGCAGGTGTCGCCGAGAGGGTCGGAGGCGGCGGAGTCGAGGAGCGCCTGGAGGAGCTGCGGGGAGAAGGCGTGGTCGCACATGACGAGGAGGAAGGGTTCCTCGCCGCAGTAGTCGCGGGCGGTGGCGAGGGAGTAGGAGGCGCCCTGGCGAAAGCGGGGGTTGGCGGCGAACTCGAGGGGCAGGCGCGCCCACTCCTGGGCGCCCTGGCGGACGGCGCGCTCGCCGTGGCCCGTCACAACGAGGGCCTGCCCGACGCCTGCTACGGCGAGGGCCTCGAGGGTGTGGCCGACGAGCGGCTTGCCCGCGAGGGGAACGAGGGGCTTGGGGAGGGTGGAGCCGGTCTCACTGAGACGCTGGCCACGGCCCGCCGCGAGGACGACTGCCTTCATGAACGCTCCGGCGGGCGTGAGCCCGGAACTGGATGCGATCTTAGCCGATCCCCGTCACCGGGAGACTTGATAGGAACGCCTATCTGCGATACTTTGCCGTGGCTAACCTCGGGGCTGAGGTCGAATTTGAGCGCTTTCGCACTCCTGACGCGCGCGCGACTGGGGATGGACCCTCGTCCTTCCGCCGGAGCTACCGGTGATCTCGTCACGCGGCAGCTCTCCTTCTCCTACGGTGACGTGCGCGCGGTCGAGGACGTTTCGATCACGGTTCCGGCGGGGACGGTGACGGCGTTGCTCGGGCCGAGCGGGTGCGGCAAGACGACGCTGCTGCGGCTCATCGCCGGGCTGGAACGTCCGGACGCGGGCTCCATCCACACCGGCGGCGAGACCCTGAGCACATCCGACCGCGTGAGGCCGCCGGAGAAACGGCGCATCGGGATGGTCTTCCAGGAAGGAGCGCTCTTTCCCCACCTGAGCGTGGCCGAAAACGTGGCCTTCGGCCTGCCCCGCGGGCCGGAACGGGCACGCGACGTCGAGCAGGCGCTGGAGCTCGTGGGCCTGGCAGGCATGGGCAAGCGCTCGCCGACCTCGCTTTCGGGCGGGCAGCGGCAGCGCGTGGCGCTGGCCCGGGCGCTCGCCCCGGGCCCGGAGGTGCTGCTGCTGGACGAGCCGTTCGCGAACCTCGATCCCGCCCTGCGGGTCGAGCTGCGGACGGAGGTGGCCTCGCTGCTGCGGACGCTCGGGATCACGAGCGTGTTCGTGACGCACGACCAGGAGGAGGCGTTCGTGATGGGCGCCCAGGTGATCGTGATGCGAGACGGACAGGTCCTGCAAAGCGCCGCGCCCAGCGACCTCTACAGCCGGCCCGCGAACCGCTGGGTGGCGACTTTCGTGGGCGAGGCGAACGTGGTGCCCGGGCAGGGAGGCGCGGAGGCGGCGGAGACGATCGTGGGCTCCGTGCCGCTGGTGGAGGCGGGATCGGCCATATGCGAGGTGCTGGTGCGACCCGAGCACCTCGCGCTGGAAGCGGGGGAGGCGTGGGAGGTCGAGCAGCTTGAGTTCTACGGGCACGACACGCTCTACGTGCTCAAGGACGAGCACGGAGAGAAGCTGATGGTGCGCGCGAGCGGCGCACCCCGATACGTCAACGGCGACCGCACATCGGTGCGGTATGCCGGCCCGCCGACGGTCGCTTTCGAAGCGTAGTCGCTGTGGTGCGCGCACGGGCCCTGGCCGGCGCCGCCAGACGGGCGGCGGGCATTCGCGGGCCGCTGTGGCTGTGGCTGGCGGCGCTCGTCATCGCGGCGCTGTTCGCGGTGCCGGTCGGGTATCTCGTCGCCCGCAACATCACGGAGGGGAGCGAGACGCTCTCCATCCTGTTCTCGCGCGACACAGCCGACCCGCTCCTGAACACGCTCCTGCTGGCCGTGACCGTGTCGGCGGCTTCGGCGGCGGTCGGAACGCTGCTGGCGTGGCTGACGATGCGGACGGACCTGCCGCTGCGAGGGGCCTGGCGGGTGATCGCCCCGCTGCCCCTGGTGCTGCCTTCGTTCGTGGCGGGGGCGGCGCTTCTGGCGGCGGTCTCGCCGGGCGGACTGGCGGAGGAGGTGCTGAACCCGCTGGGGCTCGACACCCCCGGACGCCTCGACGGGTTCTGGGGGGCGTTTCTTGTCCTGACGGCGGTGTGCTACCCGTACGTGTACCTCCCGGCAGCGGCGCGCATCGGCGGGCTGCCGCCGTCGCTGGAGGAGGCGTCGCGCCTGCTCGGGGAGGGCGGACTCGGCACCTTCCGGCGGGTTGTGTGGCCGCAGGTGCGAACGGCGGTGCAGGCGGGAACGCTGCTCGTGTTCCTGTACGTGGTCAGCGACTTCGGCGTGGTCAAGCTGATGGGGTACGAGACGCTCTCGACGAACGTCTTCGTGAACCGCCTCTACGATGCGCCGCTGGCGTTCTCGCTGGGGCTGATCCTGGCGGTGGTGGCGCTGGCGGTCGCGGGGCTGGAACGGGCCTCGGCGAACCGGTCACTGGCGCATCTCGCGCCCGGCGGGGTTCGGGCGCGACGGGTATCGCTGGGGGCGTGGAAGGCGCCAGCGATCCTGGCGGCGGTCCTGTCCGTGGGGGGCGGATTGATCGCGCCGGTCGTCGTGCTGGCGTGGTGGGCCTACCGGGGGCTGGCGCACACCGGAAGCGGTTTCGACCGCACGAGCATCGATGTCGGCGCACTCGGCGAACCGGTGCTGAACACGGTGGTCGCGGCAGTGGTGACGGCGGGGGTGGCGGTGGTGGTGGTCCTCCCCCTGGCGTACCTCACGAGCCGGTACGGCGGACGGGCGGCGGGGGCGGTACACACCATCGTGGCGGGGAGCTTCGCGGTGCCGGGGCTGCTCATCGCGCTGGCGGTGGTGTTCATGGCGCTTAAGGTGCCCGGGCTCGACTTCCTCTACCTGACGCTGCCGCTGCTGATCTTCGCGTACGTGGTGCACTTCGGGGTGCAGGCGCTTCGCAGCGCCGAGGTGGGGGTGGCGACGGTCGACCGGCGGCTGGAGGAAGCGGCGCAGACGCTGGGGGCGGGGCGATTGCGACGGCTGCTGCGGATCGAGGCGCCGTTGATGGCTCCGGCGCTGGCGGCGGGTGGGGGACTCGTGCTGCTCTCGACGATGAAGGAGCTTCCGGCGACGTTGCTGGCCTCGCCCATCGGCTTCGAAACGCTGGCGACGCGTATCTGGAACTCGAACGAGGATGGGTTCCTAGCCGACATGGGGCTCGCCAGCGTGGTGCTGGTGGCGGTCTCGGCCCTGTTGACGTGGCTGCTCGTGATCCGGAACGCAGAGCACCTGCGCTAGGCGGGCCGGGTCGCTAGCTGCTCCGGGCGATCACGTTCTCGCTGAACCAGGCGATGTCGTCGAAGTCCGAAGAGGAGATGGCAACCTCCTCGACGCCGACCTCGGCGAAGCCCGCGATCTGTTCGAGCATGTTGTCGCCGTCGCCGAAGAGCACGCCGCTGTGGTCCCACTGCGTAACCTTCACGGAGCGGCCCCAGCCGCGCGCCATCTGGGCGATGCCGCCGGCGATCTGGTCGGCGGCCTCCCGGGTCTGGCCGCGGGCGAGGATGACGTCGGAGGTGAGGGCGAGGGTGGCGGGGTCGCGACCGATGGCGTCGCAGGCGGCGCGGGCGTGCTCGGCCAGCTCAGCGACCTGGGCGGGGCCGAGCTGCCAGGTGTTGATGGCGTCGGCCTGGCGGGCGGCGAGGCGGAGGAGGGCGCCGCGCCGGTTCAACCCGACCATGATGGGCGGGTGAGGCTGCTGCACCGGCTTCGGGGAGAAGGCGGCCCCGCCCTCGATCCGGTAGTGCTTGCCGGCGAACTCCGTCGTCTCCTGGGTCCAGAACGACTTCATGATCTGGATCCCTTCCTCGAGCTGCTCGATGCGCCCGAGAAAGTCGAGCATCTCGAAGCCGTAGGGCTCGAAGTCGGCGTGTTCGTAGGCGGTGCCGATGCCGAGGACGGCCCGCCCGTTCGAGAGGGTATCGACAGTCACGACCTGCTTGGCGAGCTGGAAGGGGGGCCGGAAGGGCATGCCCGTGACGTGCGTGCCCAGCCGCATGTGCCGGGTCTGTCCCGCTACCCAGGCGAGATAGGTCCAGGCGTCGGGCTGGTCGAAGGAGGGGTGGTCGACGACGTTGAACGTCTCGAAGCCGAGCTCATCGACCTCGCCGATCACGTCGTTCAGGGCGCCCCCGCCCGTGGCGACGAGGCCGAACTTCACGGCGACGACGTTCCCGCGGAGGAGTTGCCCGGGGCCTGGCTCGCGAGCAGTTCGAGGTCGTCGACCTTGCCGAACATGTAGGGCAGGAACGACTCGCCGGGGACGCGCGTGAGTATCTCGCCGTGGGTGTAGGTATCGCCCTCGCTGTAGCTCACGCCCAGCAGCTCGCGGATGGGGATGTCGGCGACGGGATCGTGGGGGGACTCGCGCAGGAGCACCTCGCCTTCGAGGGTCTCGACGAAGCGGGTGCGGCCAGTGTGGCGCACGCGCACGAGGACGGGGTCGTTGTCGAAGCCGCGGCCGTCGGGGGCGGGCATGAACTTGAAGTAGAAGCGCGAGCTCTCGGGGGATTCGCGGCCCTCGAAACGCTCGACGACGCGCCCGCGGACCTCGATGTACACGTGTCCATAGCGCTCGATCGTGCCGGTGATCTCGTCGCCGTCGCGGCGGACATGGATGTTGGCGACCTTCTTGGGCTCGCCGTAGAGCTCGCGCCCGAAGATGACGGCGCTGTCGGTCGACATGGGCATAGTGATGGGGTAGTCCCCGACGATGCCCTCGTACTGGCAGCGCACGTTGAGCCCGCCCGCCCCGAACGGCTGGAGCGTGTTGCTGACGCCGATGTGGGAGACGCTGACGGAGGCGATGGGCTCGTCGGCCGGCTCCAGGGGTGGGGGCAGGATCGCCGCGATGACGTCCGGGTCGGTGCGGAAGCTGGCGGCGATGCCGCGGAACGACTCGAACTCGGGGGTGGCGTAGCGCTTCTGGAGGCGGCGGACCTCCTCAAGGGTCTTCACGTAGCGGAGCGGCATGCTGGCCTCCTGCGGGTTTGGGTGGATTCGCCGCCGGGCGTCAGTCCATGCGGCTGCCGCCGTCGACGTTCAACGCCTGACCGGTCATGTAGGACGAGTCATCCGAAGCGAGGAAGGCAACGACGGCGGCCTGCTCCTCGACGGTCGCCTGGCGACCCATGAGGAGCGCGCGGCGGATGGCGGCCTTGGAGGTGCCCGGCTCGGCGCCGGCGACCTCGTCGTAGCGGCCGAAGGTGCCGTCCATCATGTCGGTGTCAGTCGAGCCGGGGCAGACGATGTTGACGCGGATGTTGTCCCTGGCGAGCTCGAGGGCGAGCTGCTGGGTGAGGCCGTGCATCGCCCACTTGGTGGCGCAGTAGGCGCCGTAGTTGGGGATGCCGATACGTCCGGCGGTGGAGGAGATGTTGATGATGCTGCCACCCCCACCCTTCACCATCTCGCGGCCGACGGCTCGGATGGTGTGGTAGAGGCCGTGGAGGTTGACGTCCACCGTCTCGTACCAGTTTTCGTCGGTCATCTCGAGGATGGGGGCGGCGCCGGCCAGGCTGGGGAGGGCCGCGTTGTTGACGAGGATATCGATGCCGCCAAGCTCGGCGACGGCGGCATCGACGGTGCGCTGGAGGTCGTCCTTGTCGGTCACGTCGCAGTCGATGGCGAGGGCGCGGCGGCCCATGCCGCGCACCTCCTCGGCGACGCTCTCGATGCCCCTCCAGCCCATCTCCTGCTCGTGCGCGGGGAAGCTGGAGGGGTCGCGTTGGCGCGCGGTCACGACGACGTCGGCGCCTTCCTCGGCGAGGCGCAGGACGATGGCGCGACCGATGCCGCGGTAGCGTCCCGCGCCGGTGACGAGGGCGAGGCGGCCTTCGAGCCTAGTCATCGAACGGTCCGCCGGTGATGGCGCCGAGATCCTCCCACTTCATGGCGCGACGCCGGTTCCAGTGCTCGACCCAGCTATCGACGTAGCCCTGCCCGCCATGATGGTAGTCGACCTCGAGGGTGACCTCGCCCTCGTCGTTGAACTCGAGGCGGGACACGCCCTCGAAGGAGCGCCACTTGCCGTAGTTCTCGTCGTTCTCGTCCATCACCTGGGAGTAGGCCATCCAGAGGATGCAGATGCCGCGGTGATTCTCGGCGACATAGACCTCCTCGACGGGGACGCGCAGGGTGATGCCAACCTTGCGGCTGGCCCAGAACTGGCGGATCTCTTCCTTGCCGTTGAGGGCCTCGGCGTGGCTGACGATGTCGCGCATGACGGCGTCATCAGAGAACCACTGGTCAGGGCCGTAGGGGTCGCCGCTGCTCCAGCCGCCCTCCTCGAAGAGCTTGCGTCCGGTCTCGATGTCATTGGGTCCGACGGGCATGGTTGCGCCTCCTTGGTCGTGCGGCGCGAATCATAAACGGGGAAGGGAGGGCTGAGGGGACGGGCGTCAGGCGCCGGTGATGGCGCCGAGGTCCTTCCAGTCCATGGCGCGCCGGGCGTTCCAGTGCTCGACCCAGCTCTCGCACATGCCCTGGACGCCGTGGTGATAGTCGACCTCGAGGGTGACCTTGCCCTCGTCGTTGAACTCAAGGCGCGACATGCCCTCGAAGCAGCGCCACTTTCCGAAGTTCTCGTCGCTCTCGTCGGTGATCTGCGAGTAGGCCATCCACATGACGGCGACGCCGCGGTGGTTCTCGGCGACGTAGATCTCCTCGGCGGGGACGCGGACGGCCATGCCGTACTTGCGGTTGCGCCAGAAGCTGCCCCAGAACTGACGGATCTCGTCCTTGCCGCGCATGGCGCCGTCGTAGTTGACGATGTCGCGCATGACGGCGTCATCGGCGAACCACTGGTCGGGGCCGTAGAGGTCGCCGCTCCCCCAGCCGCCATCCCCGAAGAGCTGGCGGGCGGTCTCGATGTCGTTGGGTCCGACGGGCATGGGGCGCCTCCTGCGGTGGGGCGGATGATAGCGGGGAAATAGCGGAGGGAGCGTGCCCGCTCAGCCAGCCCGGGGCCTCGCGGTATCACTCGATCGAGCGCCAGAGTGGCATCTGCTCGTACTTCACGTCCCCCCAGCAGACGACCTCGCCAGACTCCGTCAGGGCGCAGGTGCGGAATTCGCTTGCGCTGATCGCGGTGAAGGGGCCGGGTGGCGGCTGAATCAACTGGTCGTGGTAGGGGCTCTCGCTGGGGCTATCTTCCTTGTATCCGTCGTATCGGCGGGATGCCCAGGCCCAGCAGACCGCCTCGCCGGCGTCAGTGAGGGCGCACGCGTGCTGCCAGCCGACGGCGATCGCGATGTAATGCCCCGAAGGGGCGTCGGTTCCCCAGCAAACCGCCTCGCCGGCATCCGTCAGTGCGCAAGTCGCGTCGCGCCCAAGGAAGGAACGGAAGGGGGAGGTGCCCCGGCAGACCTCTTTTCCGGCTTCCGTGAGCGCGCAGGTGCGGAAGTCGCCCACGCTGACGGCCGTGTACCACCCTGGTGGCACCTCGCTTTGACCCCAGTTGTTCCAGCCCCAACAGACCGCCTGTCCGGCCTCTGTGAGGGCGCAGGTGTGGTTCCTTCCATCGCTGACCGCCACGTAGGGGGCGGGCTGGGGATCAGGTAGAGGCAGGACGTTGGGAACAGCCGTCCAGCACACAGCCTCGCCGGTCTCGGTAAGGGCGCAGGCGCGGTCGCCAGCGTTGCTGATAGCCGCGTAGCGGCCCAGGGAGGAACTCGGCGGCGTCATCAGGCCGAACCTGCCGAAGAGCGCTGTGTCGATGCCTGAAGCCCAACACTCCGCCTCTCCCTCAGCCGTTATCGCACAGGCGTAGTTCCCACCCTGGCTGACCGCCCTGTACGGCTGGCTCCACAGGCAAGTTGGACCCCCAAACTCGTTAACCGAGCAGAAGTCGCCGTCGGGCAGGCTCTCCGCGCCATCGTCGGCCTCCAGCCACACCAGGCTCTCCTCTTCGTGGTACGGGTAGGGGCCGCTCGATCGCCAGCAGGCGAATCTGCCGCTCGCACTTGCTGCACAGGCGGACAGGACGGTGGCGTCAAGGTAGTCCGAGTACCCGACAGTAACCGCGACCCAGGCGCCGGGAGGGGGGTCACGCACCCTGCCGGGCCTGGAGGGCAGTTCGTTGCTGTCACCAGAGGCGGCGCGGGCTCGCTCGCTGTACCTGCCCCAGCACAGCACCTCCCCATCATCGGTGACGCCACATGTGTAGCCGTCGGTCGTGCCGACCGTGGTGTATCGGCCTGCTGGAGCGTCCGCCGCCGACTCGTCGTCGCCCCAGCAGGCCACCTGACCGGCCTCCGTGACGGCACACGTAGTCCCGCTGTCGGCGTCAAGGTCGATGTGGCGCTCGTTCGACACGATGGTGGCCACTTCGTCCCCCCAGACCCAGCAGGCCAGCTCGCCAGCCTCTGTGAGGGCACAGACGGACTCATGGCCTCCCACGGCAATCGCCGTGAAGGGGCCAGGGGGCGCGCTCACGACCGGACTCGCAGGTAGGGCCCGGACGATAGCCTCGTGAGCTGGAGTGGCGGCGGTCGTCGGGGTGGGCGTGGCGGCGGCGGTCGGGGTGGGCGTGGCGGCGGTGGTCGGGGTGGGCGTGGCGGCGGTGGTCGGGGTGGGCGTGGCGGCGGCGGTCGGGGTGGGCGTGGCGGCGGTGGTCGGGGTGGGCGTGGCGGCGGTGGTCGGGGTGGGCGTGGCGGCGGCGGTCGGGGTGGGCGTGGCGGCGGCGGTCGGGGTGGACGTGGCGGCGGTGGTCGGGGTGGCGGCCGGCGGGGACGGCGGCGGGGAGTCGCCCCCGCATGCCGCAAGGGCCACGGCGATCAACGCCGCCAACGCCACGAGGAGGGCGGTCCTTCGACTCGACAGTCCTGTCACCGGTGTCGAAGCTAACACGGACGTGCCGCGAATTACCCCACCTGTTCGAGAGTCCCGGGTGTGCCCAGCCGCCGTCCGGACGGGGTCGCGGGCGGTCTCGAGGTTTTCGGGTCCGACGGGCTGGAGGTCTCCGGCGGCAGGGGGGATGACGGCGAGAGAGGGTAGGAGGGATGCGGAAGATCGAGGGTTCTAGTCTCCCGCAGCGGGAACAGGAAGGAGGCCGAGCAGCCCGTTTCGGTAGTCATCCTCGGTCAGGTCGGCCTCCGCATACTCGGTGGCAAACTGCTCCAGCATCCCCAGCACTTCCCTGATAGGCTGCGCTGCGCGATCCTGATTGCTCCAATCAACGGTTGCCAAGAAGTCATTGAGCGAGTCGGGCTGCAGACCGCCTCGAAGCGCACGGCGGACGGCATTCTCAACATCCACAAGAGCGAGCGTTTCGATTGGGATGGGGGCCTGGGTCATGGAAGTCACCACCCTCGAAGAACTTGAACGCATCTGCGAGGCAGAAGGCGTTCAAGGGAAGCGCTCTGCCAGAATTCTCTCTGACATCATCGCGTACTCAGCGCCAGCCCGAAACCCAGCCTACGCCGGGGGGGAGTCGTTCATTCTCAAGGTCATGACTCCGAACGGCCGGCACATCGCCACGTGGCACGAGATCAGGATGCCCGAAGGACTACACGAGGCGCGACTGCTCGAGAGTGCGGGCGCAGTAGGGCTCAGCCGCCGCCGATGGCGGGGACGAACTGGATCTCGGTGCTCTCCGTCACGGGCTGGAGGAGGCCGAGGTGGTTCGTCTCGCCGTCGATGGCGGCCAGGATCTCGGGGATCAGTGCGCCGTCTTCGTCGAGGAGGCGCTCCTTCATGCCGGGGTAGCGTTCGTCAAGGGCGTTGATGACCTGGCGCAGGTTGCGCCCGGACACCTCGACCGTGCGGGCGCCCCCAGTGAGGCCCTCGAGCAGCGAGGGGATGAAGACGGTGGCCACGAGCCCCTCGCTAGTCCTCCGGCTCGACCGCTCCCAGGGCCTCGAGCACGTTGCCGGGCGACATCGGCAGGTGGGTCATGCGGGTGCCGGTGGCGTCGTAGATGGCGTTGGCGATGGCCGCCAGGGGCGGAACGAGGGGCACCTCGCCCACGCCGCGGATACCGTAGGGATGGCCCGGGTTCGGCACCTCCACGAACTCGGTGTCGATCATGGGCAGGTCGAGACTGGTGGGCATGCGGTAGTCGAGGAAGCTGGCGTTCGACATGGCGCCGTCCTCCTGCCAGACGTACTCCTCGCTGAGGGCCCAGCCGATGCCCTGGACGGCGCCGCCCTGCATCTGACCCTCGACGTAGCTGGGGTGGATGGCGGTGCCAACATCCTGGACGCAGGTGAAGCGGAGGATGTCGACCTTGCCGGTCTCGGGGTCGACCTCGACATCGACGATATTGCCGGCGAAGGCGGGGCCGACGCGGGTGGGGTTGGAGCTGGCGGAGGCGCTGATGGGGCCGCCGGTCCGGAGCTGCTTGCCGGCGACTTCCTTCCAGGTGATCTGCTTGTCGCCGGAGGAGAAGACGCCGTCCGAGTAGCCGACATCGTCGGCGTCCTCGGCCTCGAGGAGGATGGCGGCTCGCTCGGTCATCTGGCTCTTCACGTCCTCGGAGGCGGTGATGGTGGCGATGCCGGTCGAGAAGGCGGTACGGCTGCCGCCGGTCACGCCCGTCCAACCGACGGAGTCGGTATCGCCGACAGTGGGCTGCACCTCGTCGGCAGCGAGGCCGAGGGTCTCGGCGGCCTGCATCGCGAGCACGGCGCGCATGCCGCCGATATCAACGGACCCGGTGACGAGCGCGATGGTGCCGTCGGCGTTGACGGTGACGGTCGCGGAGGACTGGTTGCCACCGTTGAACCAGAAGCCCATGGCCACGCCGCGTCCCCGGTTCGGGCCCTCGATCGGCGCCGAGAAATGGGGGTGATTGACGATGGCGTTCTCAACCTCCTCACAGCCGATCGTGGGGAAGGGCATGCCGTTGGGCATGCGATCGCCCTCCTTCGTGGCGTTCTTGAGGCGGAAGTCCATGGGCGCCATGCCGACCTTCTCGGCGAGCTCGTCGATGACGCTCTCGACCGCGAAGGCGGCCTGCGGGGAGCCGGGGGCGCGGTAGGCGCCGACCTTGGGCTTGTTGACGACGACGTCGTAGCCGTCGACGACGAGATGCTCGATGTCGTACGGGGCGAGGGCGGTGGAGGCGCCGGCGCCGACGGGAGAGCCGGGGAAGGCGCCGGCCTCGTAGGCCATCCAGAGCTCGGCGGCGGTGATGTCGCCGTCGTTGGTGGCGCCGATCCTGGCGCGGATGGTGGTGGCGGAGGTGGGGCCGGACGCCTCGAAGACCTCGGTTCGACTCATCGTGACCTTGACCGGCGCGCCGCTCTTCTTCGAGAGGAGGGCGGCCACGGGGTCGACGTGGACGTAGGTCTTGGCGCCAAAGCCGCCGCCGATCTCCATGGGGATGACGGTGACCTTGCCCTCGGGCACGCCGAGGATGGCGGCGGCCTGGCCGCGGATGCCGAAGGCGCCCTGGGTGCTCGTCCAGATGGTGACGTGGCCATCGGGATCCCAGCGGGCGGTGGAGGTGTGGGGCTCGATGTAGCCCTGGTGGACGGTGCTGGTGGTGAACTCGCGCTCGACGACGACGTCGGCCTTCGCGAAGCCCTCGTCGAGGTCGCCGCGCTTGAACTGGAGGTGGCTGGCGACGTTGCTGTGGACGCCGGTGTCGTCGCCACGGGTGAAGCGCTCGGCGATGGAGCGGGTGGTCATGGCCTCGTGGAGGAGGGGGGCGTCGTCGCGCATGGCGTCGAGGGCATTGAGGATGACGGGGAGGGGTTCGTACTCGACCTCGATGAGGTCCAGGGCTTCCTCGGCCACGTGGGGGTTGGAGGCGGCGACGGCGGCGACGGCGTGGCCCTTGTAGAGCGTCTTTTCCTGGGCGAGGCAGTTCTCGGCGAGGAGGCGGGCGTTCCCCATGGTCTCGCCGAAGTCGATCATCATGTCCTGCACGATGGGGACGTCGGCGCCGGTAACGACGGCCTTCACGTCGGGGAGGGCCTCGGCCTTGCTCGTGTCGATGGAGGCGATGCGGGCGTGGCCGTGGGGGCTGCGCAGGATCTTGCCGTGCAGCGTGCCGGGCAGGTTGATGTCGGCGCCGTACTGGGCGCGCCCGGTCACCTTATCGACGCCGTCGTGGCGGATAGGACGGCTGCCGACGACCTTGTAGCCGGCCTTGGGGGTGCTGCGTTCCTCGATCGTGGTCATGCTTACGCCTCCCTCGGGGTTCCAGGACGTAGCCTACCGGATGGCAGTGTGATCGCGGGAGGGCGGCGATGGGTGACGAACGGTCCCGAACACGGCACAATGCCGCCGCGATGCGGGTAAAGGGACGGGTGCGGTTCTGGCGGTTGGCGGCGGTTGCGGTTACTTGCGTGACGCTTGTGGCCTGCGGGGGTGGTGACGGGGAGGACGACGGGGACGGCGGCGGGGACGGACCACCGGACGTGGCGGAACTCCTGGATGCGGCCGTGGGCCAGTTCCTGGAGATGCAGAGCTTCCACTTCGCGCTCGATTTCGACGGCGAGACGTCCCCGATGGAGCAGCTCTCGGTCGACATGGAGACGATCGAGGGGGACGTCATCCTTCCCGACCAGCTCGACGCGAAGGTGAGGGCGAAGGCACGGCAGTTCGGCGGCATCAACGTCAACGTGAGCCTGGTTGGGGTCGGCGAAGACGCCTGGGTGACGAACCCGTTCGACCAGACAATGTGGCTCCCGCTGGAGGGTGGCAATCCGCTGAACGGGCTCTTCAATCCGTCGGAGGGCGTGGCGGCGGTTATTCGCGGGGCGGCGAATCCCACGCTGACCGGCGAGGAAGAGATCGACGGGGTGCTCACGTGGGTGGTTGAGGGGACGGTCGACTCGGGCGACCTGACGGCGTTTCTCGACTCGGCCGTGCCGGGCTACGACGTGAAGGGCACCATCTGGATCGGGCAGGACGACAACATCATCTACCGCATCTACCTGCTTGGGCAGCTAGCTGCCGAGGAGCCGGTGGACATCCTGCGGCGCTTGAACTTCTCGAGCTTCAACGACGTGGAGCCCATCGAGCCGCCGCTGCCGTGACGGTCGCCCAGGGGGCAGGGGTCGGGGCTCGATCAGCCTGGCCGGTGGTGATCGCGCTCGGGCTCGGGGTCTTCATCGGGGGCTTCGACCAGACCTTCGTGGTCCCGGTCCTGACGGAGATGCTCGGGGACCTGGGCGTGGCCGTGAACGAGCTCGAGCAGGCCTCGTGGATCCTGAACGGGTACCTGCTTGGCTACACGGTCGCCCTGCCGCTCATGGGGCGGTTCGCGGACGTACACGGGCACTACCGCATCTTCCTCATCGGGATGCTCATCTTCATGGGCGGCTCCGTCTTCGTCGCCTTCGCCCCCAACATCACGATCCTCACGATCGCGAGGGCGGTCACGGCGCTGGGCGGCGGGGCGCTGGTGCCGGTGGGGCTGGCGATCGCCGCCCACGCCCTGCCCGCCTCGCAACGCACGATGGGGCTGGGGTCGATCTCAACGCTGGACGACGCTTCAAGCCTGGCGGGGCCGTTGTGGGGCACGCTCATCGGCGTGTGGATCGGCTGGCGGGGCCTGTTCTGGATGAACATCGTGCTGGCCCTGCCGATCCTCATCCTCGTGCTGGTGCTGGCGCGCCGGGCCTCCGCCCCGCCGCGCGCCAACGAGCAGGTCGATTGGCAAGGGGGGTTGCTGCTCGCCCTGTCCCTCGGCGCGCTGACGTTCGCCATTGCGGGGGCGGGGGAGAGCCTGCGCGAGCTCTGGCAGATCCTGACGCTCTATGGGGCGGCGGCCGTGTTCATGGCGTTCTTCGTGAGGCGCCAGCTCCGGGTGAAGTCACCGCTCATCGACATGCGGATGTTCCGCATCCGGCGTGTCGCCTTAGCAAACGTGGTCTTCCTGCTGGAAGGCATGGCCCTGATCACAGCCCTCGTGAACGTGCCCCTGCTGGCGCAGGTGGTGTGGGGCATGGAGGGCGCCGGACCGGGGCTGATGCTGGGCCGGATGGTGCTGTTCATGGCCGTCGGGGGGATTGCCGGAGGGGCGCTGGCAACGATCGCGGGCTACCGCCTGACCACCATCCTGAGCTTCGCCATTGCCGCCGCCGGGCTCTTCGCCATGTCGAACTGGGCGTCGCAACCAAGCCAGATCGCGCTCTGGACGGCGCTGGGGCTGGCGGGGCTGGGATTCACGCTCGCGGACGCATCCCTCTACGCGACCATCATGGAGAGCGTCGAGGCGGGGCGGCGCGCGTCGGCCACGGCCGTGCTGCAGGTCTCGCAGACGCTGGGCATGGTCGTGGGGATGGCGCTGTTGGGGTCGGAGGGGCTTGGCCGATTCGATCAGCGCGCGGGCAGCCTCTTCGCCGAGGACCTGTTCGACATCACCGAAGAGCAGCTGATCGACGTCGTCCGGCAGACCATGGACGAGACGTTCTTCGTGGCGGCGCTGCTCATGGCGGCGGCAGCCGTGCTCTCGTTCGGACTCGGAGGGGGCCGGCTCTGGAGACGTCGGGGGAGCGGTGGGCCTGCCGCGTCCCCCGCCACCGGCGACCCGTGACGGTGAACAGCCGAGGAGGCACTCAATGACGGAAACGCTGCGCGAGCAGAACGACCGGATCGCGATCACGGACGTGATCAACCGGTACGGCACGACAATCGACGCTGGCGACTACGAGGGGCTCGCGGCCTGCTTCGCGCCGGACACCGTGGTTCGGTACGGCGGGGGGCGGGAGTTCCACAGCGGCGAGGAGGTCGCCGAGTTCGTGAAGGGCATGACGGTGGACTTCGTCGCGCAGCAGCACCTGCTGTCCAATCACGAAGTCGTGATCGAGGGCGACCGGGCGACGGCGACAACCTACCTGCACGCGACGCAGATCGAGCGGGAGGCGGCGGGCGGGTGCGTGGTCGTGACCGGCGGGATCTACCGCGACGTGCTGGTGCGCACGGATGCCGGCTGGCGCATCGCCGAGCGCGAACTGGAGGGGCTGTGGCGGGAGCGGCGGGAGCTCACCTCCTGATTCGTCGAAACCCGGGGGCCGAGGCCGCTCTATGATGCGCGGATGAGCGGACAGGCTCAGAGCGCGCCGGCGCGCCCCGGCGCACGCCCCTCGCTCCCCACGATCGAGACGTTCTCGGCCTTCAAGTCGCGCCCCTTCACCTACCTCTGGATCAACACCCTGAGCTTCGCCCTCGTGCAGGCGATGCAGCGCTTCGCGTTCGTGTGGCTGGTGATCGAGGCGGTCGACGTGGGCGGGCTGGGGAGGGGGTCGGGGTGGTCCGGGGCCGTGTTCTTCGCCCTCGGCATCCCGGTGCTGTTCTTCACGATTCCCGCGGGCGTGCTGGCGGATCGGATCAACCGGCGCACGCTGGTGCTCGCCAGCCAGGTCGTTGCGGTAGGGGTGACGCTGGCGGCGGGAGTCATCATCGTCGCGGGGGCGATGACGACGGTGCTCGCGCTCGTGCTGGCGGCGGGCGTGGGGGCGACCATCGCAGTGGGCCTGCCGGTGCGGAATGCGATCGTGCCGACCGTCGTCGACCGGGACACGCTCCTGAAGGCGATCGTGATGATGAGCATGGCCATGAACATCTCCCAGATCGTGGGAGCCGCCCTCGGGGGCTTGCTCATCGCGGCCTGGGGAATCGGCGGGGCGTTCATCGCACAGGGGGTGCTGCTGCTCGTCGGGACGCTGGCGCTGATCCCGTTGCGGGTCCCGGACGTGCGCTCGGCGGAGGAACGCCGTCAGCCCCTGCACGAGCTCCAGGAGGGGATGCGCTTCGTCTGGGATCACCAGGGCATCCGTACCCTCGTCATCCTGCTGGGCATCGCGGGGATATTCCTGATCGGGCCGTTCGGCACGCTGCTGCCGCAGATCGCCAAGGAGGAGCTGGGCCGGAATGCGCTGGAGGCGAGCCTGCTGTTCACGATCATGGGCGTGGGCACGGTGGTCAGCTCGCTCGCGATCGCTTCGGTGCCGCAGCTGCGAAACAAGGGCGGCTGGGTGATCGGCACGCTCATCTCCGCGGGCATCGTGGTGCCGCTGCTGGGCATCTCGCCCTGGTATGCGTTGACGGCCGGCGTCATGTTCTGCGGAGGCGTGGCGGCGGGCATCTTCATGAACCTGAACCAGACGCTCGTGCAGGCGAGCACGCCGCCCGAGATGATGGGGCGGGTGGTGAGCATCCACACGCTCTCGTTCCAGGGCATCGGACCGTTCGGGGGGATGCTGGCGGGGCTGATGGCGGCCTGGATGGGCGCGCCCCTCTGGATGGTGATCAGCGGCGCGATCCTGTTCGTCGTGGCGACGGCCACGTTCGTCACGCAGCCGGTGCTGCGGAGGATGTCGTAGGCCGTGAGGCAAGGCTCCAGCCCAGACCGTTAGTCCGTGAAGACGCCCCCGTGGGGATGGAGCAGGGCGCCGGTGTAGAAGCTGGAATCGTCGCAGGCGAGGAAGAGGGCGGTCTTGGCGACCTCCTCGGGGACGCCCATTCGCTTCATAGGGGTGAGGCCCATGGACCAGCTCCCACCCACCTCGCTCTCACTGAGGCCGGCCGTCATGGGGGTCTCGATGAAGCCGGGACCGATGGCGTTGACGCGGATGTTGTGGAAGGCGAGCTCCATGGCCAGCACCTTGGTTAGCATCCAGACGCCCGCCTTGGAGACGCAGTAGGGCCCGACGCCCACCTGGGGAACCTTCGCCATGATCGAGGCGATGTTGATGATGGCGCCGCCGTTTCCCGCTTCGATCATGCGGCGGGCGACGGCGCGATCGGAGAGCAGCACGCCGGTGAGGTTCACGTCGAGCACCTTCTGGAAAGCCTCGACGGGGGCGTGGATGAGAAACGAGTCGTCTATGCCGATGGAGCTCACCTGGACGGGCTCGGGGTCCATGTAGCGCCAGTTGCTGATGCCGGCGGCGGCGAGGAGCACGTCGACGCCACCGAAGGCCTCGACGGCGGCGTCGGCCATGGTCTCGCAGGCGGCTTCGTCGCTCGTGTCGGTGCTGACGAAGATGGCCTCGCGGCCGCGCTCGCGGACGGCGGCGACGGCGCCGGCGCCGTCCTGGAGGTCGGCGATGACGATGTTGGCGCCCTCGTCGGCGTAGAGCTCGGCGGTGGCGCGGCCGATGCCGCTCGCCCCACCCGTGATGACCGCCACCTTGCCCTCAAGCTTGCCCGCCATCTGAAGCCTCCTCGCGCGGGGATGGCGGGACTATAGGGGACGCACGGAACCGCGGCACCGGAGCCGCCCTGTAGGATGCGACGGGTGACCGAACAGGCCCAGGGCGCTCCGGCAGCTCCGGCGCGCCCCGCCACGCGCCCCTCGCTCCCCACGATCGAGACGTTCTCGGCATTCAGGTCGCGGCCCTTCACCTACCTCTGGATCAACACGATGAGCTTCGCGCTCGTGCAGGCCACACAGCGTTTCGCGTTCGTGTGGCTGGTGATCGAGGCCGTGGAGATCGGCGGGCTGGGGAAGGGGCCGGCCTGGTCGGGGGCGGTGTTCTTCGCGCTGGGTATTCCCGTCATGTTCGTGACGATTCCGGCGGGAGTGCTGGCGGACCGGGTCAACCGGCGCTCGCTCGTGCTGGGGAGCCAGCTGGTCGCGGTGGCGGTGACGGTCGCGGCAGGCGTGATCGTCATCGCCGGGGCGATGACGCCGCTGATCGCGCTGGCGCTGGCGGTGGGCGTGGGAACGACCATCGCCGTGGGACTGCCCGTTCGCAACGCGATCGTGCCGACGGTGGTCGACCGGGACACGCTGCTCAAGGCGATCGTGATGATGAGCATGGCGATGAACATCTCCCAGATCGTGGGCCCGGCCCTCGGGGGCATCGCGATCGAGGTGTGGGGGATCGGGGGCGCGTTCATCGCCCAGGGCATCGTGCTGCTGATCGGAACCGTGGCCCTGGTGCCCCTGCGCGTGCCGGACGCGCGGACGGCGGACCAGCAGCGGGAGCCCCTGCAGGACCTCCTGGACGGGGTTCGCTTCGTGTGGGGCCACCGGGGGATTCGCACCCTCATCCTGCTGCTGGGGGTCACGGGCATCTTCATGATGGGCCCGTTCGGGACGTTGCTGCCGCAGATCGGCAAGGAGGAGCTGGGGCGGTCGGCCTCGGAGGTAGGGTTCCTGTTCGCCTTCATGGGGGCGGGCATGGTGATCAGCTCGCTCGCCATCGCCTCGGTGCCCGACCTGAAGAACAAGGGCGGGTGGTTCATCGGATCGCTCATGATGGCGGGCTTCGTGCTGCCGGCCCTGGGCCTCTCGCCGTGGTACTGGCTGACGGCGGTGGTGATCTTCATCGGGGGCATGGGCGGGGGCGTGTTCATGAACCTGAACCAGTCGCTGGTGCAGGCGAACTCGCCGCACGAGATGATGGGTCGCGTCGTCGGCATCCACACGCTGGCGTTCCAGGGAATCGGACCGATGGGCGGCATCCTGGCGGGCTTCATGGCGGCCTGGCTGGGAGCCCCGATCTGGATGGCGATCAGCGGCGGGATCCTGCTCGCGCTGACGACAGCGGCGTTCATTACGCAGCCGGCGCTGCGGAAGATGGAGTAGGGCCCCAGCCGTTTACGGCCTCTGGGGGGTCTGGTAGCGTTCGGGCGGCCCCGGAAGGGGGCGCGGAGAGACCCCATGGACTTCCAGGACACCCCCGAGCAGGCCGCCTGGCGCGAAGAGGTGCGCACGTTCATCGAGAACGAGCGACCGGCCGAGTACGACCCCGACAAGGGCATGCAGGGCGGGGAGGAAGGCCCCCCGCGGAACGCGCCCTGGTACCGGCGCTGGACGGGCAAGCTCTCGGAGCGGGGCTGGATCGCGCCGGCCTGGCCGAAGGAGTACGGGGGCGCGGGCCTGGGCGTGATGGAGCAGTTCATCATGAACGAGGAGTTCGCCGAGGCGCGGGTACCCGCCGGCAGCATCGGCAACGGCGTCTCCATGCTGGGGCCGACGATCATCGCGCACGGCACGGAAGCGCAGCAGGAGGAGCACCTGGGCCGCATGCTCCGGGGCGAGGTGATCTGGTGCCAGGGGTACAGCGAGCCGGGCTCCGGCTCGGACCTGGCCTCGCTGCAGACGCGCGCCCTCCGCGACGGCGACGACTACGTGATCAACGGCCAGAAGATCTGGACCTCGGGGGCGCACTACTCCGACTGGATCTTCATGCTGGCGCGGACCGACCCGGACGCGCCCAAGCACCGAGGCATCAGCTACTTCCTGCTCGACATGAAGACGCCCGGCATCACGGTTCGTCCGCTGGTGAACATGGGGAACATGCACAACTTCAACGAGGTGTTCTTCGAGGACGTGCGCGTCCCGGCGGAGAACATCGTGGGCGAAGTGAACCGCGGCTGGTACGTGGGCGCGACGACGCTCGACTTCGAGCGCAGCTCGATCGGGAGCGCGGTGGCGCACCGGCAGACGCTTGAGCGCTACCTGGACTACTGGCGCGAGCACTCCGACGGGGTCTCGAACCCGGAGGGCGTTCGCGAGGCGCTCGCGGAGCGCTGGATCGAGGCAGCGACGGCGAAGATGCTGAGCTACCGCGTGATCGGCATGCAGGCGGCGGGTGAGATCCCGAACGCGGAAGCCTCGATCGCGAAGATGTTCAGCACGGAGCTCTCGCAGCGCATCGCAGGCACGGCGATCAAGATGCTGGGCACGGCGGGCATCCTGAACGGCGGCGAGCAGGCCCCGTTCGAGGGCCGCCTGGGCGCGGGCTACGTGGCCTCCGTCTCGGCGACGATCGCGGGCGGCACGAGCGAGATCCAGCGGAACATCATCGCCACGCGCGGGCTGGGCCTGCCACGGGCCTGACGGCCCGGGGTCTGCGATGACCCTTCCGGAAGGGCGCTACTGCCCCTACTGCGGCAAGGGGCTGCGTCGCGCGCCTGTGGGTGGCCTGGATCTGCCGGAAGAAGTGCTGAAGCCCGCGTGCCCGGATTGCGGATACGTGCATCTGGACGCGCCCACGCCCGTAGCGGCGGCCATCGTCGAACGCGGGGGAGAGGTGCTGCTGGTGAGGCCGCACGGCGCCGAAGCGTTCGCGCTGGTGGCGGGCTACCCGGAACCGTACGAGACGATCGAGGAGGCGGCAGCGAGGGAGGTGCGGGAGGAGACGGGGCTGGAGGTGCAGGTGGAGCGCATCCTGGGCAGCTACTCCATCGACCCGTTGGGACGGAACCTTGTGTTGGTCGTGTGCGTGGTGAGCGTGGTGGGCGGCGACTTCCGGTTGCAGGCGGAGGAGCTGGCCGAAGGGCGGTGGTTTCCGCTTGCCGGCCTGCCGGTCTGGCCCGAGGGCTGGCCACTGCTGGAAGCATTTGAGGACTACCGTTAAGCAGGGGAACGTTAAGAGTTAGGAATATTTCCCGACGGGGTCTAGCGCTCAACGCAAGAATAGGCCACGCTTGTGTGCGTCAACTGTTGAATAGAGGGCTAGCGGGCATGACCTCGTCGGCAGCCAACGAACTCAGCGAAGCGCTTACGCGCCTCCAGAGCGAGCGTGAAACCATCCTCGGCGAGATCGCGACGATCGAGCGCGACCTCGCGGAGAAGCACGAATCGCTCTCCGACGTGAACGAGAAGATCGAGGCGATGCAGAAGACGCTCGCCGTACTGCGCCCGGAGCTGGCGCCCGAACTGGAGCGGCCACCGGATCCCGAGGATGAGGAGGAACCGACCGAGCAGGCGCCAGCGGAGACGGCGACGGCAGCGGACTTCTCAGTCCTGCCCCGCCAGACGGCCGTGCTCGGCATCCTCGCGGGGGCCACGGAAGCGATGCACTACCAGGAGATCGCGGAGATCGCGGGCGCGCCCGCCAGCAGCGTCTCTCCCAACCTCTCGCATTTGAAGTACCGGGACCTGGTGGAAACCACCGATCCGGGCACGTACCAGCTCGCTCCGGTGCTCGCGCTCGAGGGGGAGCAGGAGGCCAACGAGGCGCTGCGGGCCGTGGCGACGGCGATCGTCGACGACCGGCAGTGGGACATTCTCGAGGCGATTTACGACATGGACGAGCGCCTGCCGTTCGTCGGATTCGAGCACTTCCGGCGGAACCGGCTGGCGAACGTCACGGGCGTGCGATGGGCGAACGACCGCTTGACCCACGCCCTGATGAAGGAGCTGCTGGGCCGGGAGCTGATCGAGGTCTACCACACGGACAACCCGCGCAACCCCGAATTCCCGACGGCGGCGATTCGCCTGACGGCCGAGGGGCTGGATGAGGTCGAGGAGTAACCCGGCGGCGCCCTAGATGACCCCGCCATCCTTGAAGCGCTCGATGTCATCCCAGGTGTAGTCCAGCCCCAGCAGGATCTCCTCGGTGTGCTGGCCGAGGTCCGGAGCGGTCGACTTCGGACCAGAGGGCGTCTCGCTCATGTTGATGGGCGTCCCGACGACGCCAACCTCGCCCAGGTTCGGATCCTGCAGGGTCGTGAGGTACTCGTTGGCGATGACCTGGGGCTCCTTCGCCACGGCCGCGTAGTCGTTGACCGGGCCGCACGGGAGGCTCGCGGCCTTGAGGAGCCGGAGCCACTCGCCGCGCGGCTTCGTGGCGAAGGTGCGATTCAGCTCCTCGATGAGCGCTTCGCGGTTGCCGGTGCGGCCCGCCGGCTCGGCGAAACGCTCGTCGACCATGAGGTCCTCGCGCTCGAGGACTTCGCAGAAGGCGGGCCACCACTTGGGGTCGAGCAGGCCGAGGCTGAGGTAGAGGCCGTCGGCGCAGGGGTAGTAGGTGAAGAGCGGGTTCCAGCGGGGACCACTGGGGCGCTGCTGCTTCTGGCGCAGGAAGCCGGTAAGGCCCAACCCCTGGAGGGCGAGCTGGGAGCCGAGCAGGGAGGTATCGACGTGCTGGCCGACGCCCTGCAGCTCGCGTCCGGCGATTGCGGCGCAGATGCCGAGGGCGAAGATCATGGCGCCGACCTGGTCGGCCATGCCCCCGATGACAACAGCGGGCTCGCTGCCGGGGCCGCCCCCCTGGGCGACCATATGGCCGCCCATCGCCTGGCCGATGGAGTCGAAGGAGGGCTCGTGCGCGTGGGGACCCTTCGGCCCGAAGCCGGAGGCGCTGGCGGTGATGATGCGGGGGTTGATGGCGGCCAGGGACTCGTGGTCGAGGCCGAAGCGCTTCATCGTGCCGGGCCGGAAGTTATCGGTGACGACATCGGTCTCGGGGATGAGCCGGTAGATGATCTCGCGGCCCTCGGGCGTCCGCGTATCGATGGTGAGGGAGCGCTTGTTGCGGTTGAGCGCCTGGAAGTACGCGCACCAGCCGTCCGGTTGGAGGCCGAGGCTGCGGCCGAGGTCGCCGTGGGTCGGTTCCTCGACCTTGATGACCTCGGCGCCGAGGTCGGAGAGCAGGACCGTGGCGAAGGGGCCCTGCTGGTAGCGGGTGAAGTCGAGGATGCGGACTCCTTCGAGCGCTCCTGGCATGGGTTTCTCCTGAGACGGGTTCGCGCCCGCATGGTACGCAACTCGCCGTGGCATTGCCCCCGCGGAGGGGCGGCGTTTCCGTAGCGGGGGACTGCGATACGCTGCCGCCAACCTCCCCGGGAGGCGAGCCGCCATGTCCCCACTGAGCCAGGTCGACCTCCGCACGTACACCCTTGATCGCTTCCGCGAGGTCGTGGAGCCGGCGGCTTACGAACGGGCGGTAGCCGTGCTGGAGCGCAGCCGGGAGCTGCTCGGCGGGCGCACGGTCTGGCACCTGAACTCGACGGCGGAAGGCGGGGGCGTCGCGGAGATGCTGCGCTCCCTGCTGGCGTACGCGCGGGGGGCGGGCATCGACGCGCGCTGGGCCGTGATCGAGGGCGAGCCGGAGTTCTTCCGCATCACGAAGCGGCTGCACCACGCGCTGCACGGCTCTGCGGGGGACGGTTCGCCGCTGGGCGCGCAGGCATCGCGCGTCTACGGGGAGGTGCTGACCCCGAACATCGAGGCGTTCCTCGAGGACCTTCGTCCCGGGGACGCCGTCTTCCTGCACGACCCGCAGACCGCGGGCATGGCGCCGGCCCTGATGGCGCACGGCGCAACGGTGATCTGGCGCTGTCACATCGGCACGGAGGACCTGACGCCCGAGGCGGAGCGAGGCTGGGGGTTCCTGGCGCCGCACGTGCGCGACGTCCCTCTGCGCGTGTTCTCGCGGCAGGCGTACATCCCTCCGATCCTCGACGACGGCCGGAGCGCGGTCGTGCAGCCGTCGATCGACGCGTTCTCGGCGAAGAACGAGGAGCAGGACGACGACGTGACGCGCGCGATCCTCGCGCAGAGCGGTCTCATCTCGGGGCCGGCCGGCGACGGTGCGCGGAGCTTCACGCGCGAGGACGGCACGACGGGATCGGTCGAGCGGCAGGCGAGCGTGCTTCGCGAGGGGGACGCGCCGGACCGGGAAGACCCGCTCATCGTGCAGGTCTCACGCTGGGACCCGCTCAAGGACCATGGCGGTGTGATGCGCGGCTTCGCCTCGTTCGTCGAGCGCTGCGACGCGGACGGGCGGTCGCAGCTCGTGCTGGCAGGACCCGACGTCTCGGGGGTCACGGACGACCCCGAGGGGGGGATCGTGCTGGAGGAGCTGAAGGCGGAGTGGGCGGCCTTCCCCGAGCACCTGCGGGCGCGCATGCACCTGGCGACGCTGCCAATGGACGATGTCGGAGAGAACGCGGCCATGGTGAACGCGCTGCAGCGACACGCGAGCGTGATCGTGCAGAAAAGCCTGCGCGAGGGGTTCGGGCTGACACTGACGGAGGCGATGTGGAAGAGCCGGCCGGTGATCGCGAGCCGCGTGGGCGGCCTGCAGGACCAGGTGTCGCACGGCGAGGAGGGGCTGCTGCTGGACGACCCGGCGGACGTGGAGGCACTGGGCGACGCACTCTGTCGCGTGATGGACGACGAGGAGCTGGCGGCGGAGCTGGGCGCCAATGCGCGGGAACGGGTTCGAGCCGACTTCCTCGGGATCCGGCACCTGGCGCAGTACCACGACCTGCTGAACGGCCTGCTGGCCTGAAGGGCAGCGCCCTCCCCATCCCGTACCATCGTCCCTGATGCGCGAGGCGGTGATCCTGGCGGCGGCGCTGATGGTGGGGGCAGGCGTCGCGCTGGGGCTTCGCGAGGCCTTCGACACGACCGGCGTGGCGCTCGCGGCGGGAGTCGTGGCGGGCTGGCTCGTGTGGGGGGAGCTGGGGGACCGGCTGGGCGGGAGGCAGGGGCGGGAGGCGGGAGGGGGACCGCTGCTGCTGGATCCGGTGCGGCGCCGACGGCTCATCGGCGCCGTTGCCATCGTCCTGGCGGTCGTGTTCATCATCGGCGACTTCGCGCTGGGGGACCTGGAGACGGACGACATCCGGGAGTGGGGCGAAGGGCTGGGTCCGTGGGGGCCGGTGCTCCTGATCACGATCCTGGCGGCGGCGATGGTGTTCGCGCCCATCCCGAACCCGCCGTTCATGATCGCGGCGGGGCTCATCTGGGGGACGGTGCTGGGGGTGGTCTACGCGGTCATCGGGCAGATGATCGGCGCGGCCATCATCTTCTGGATCTCGCGGCGCTTCGGGCGGCAGTTCATTCCGCGGCTGGTGGGGGAACGGGGGGCGGAGCGCATCGACCTGCTGGCGCGGGAGATCGGGCCGCAGCTCGTGTTCTGGTGGCGGATGATGCCGATCTCGTTCGACTTCGCCGCCTACGCGGCGGGGCTGACGCCGATGTCGTTCCGCTTCTTCATGGCGCTCGTCCTGTTCGGGTCGATCGTGCCGACGGCTGTGGTCGTGGGGTTCGGGGACTCGCTGAACCACTCGTGGACGGCGCGGTTCGTGTTCGGGGGGCTCATCATCGTCGCCATCGCCACGCCGGCGACGATCCTGTACCTGCGCTACCGGGACCGGCTGCCTCCACCGCGCGAGATGCTGCGATGGCTGGTGGAGTTCGAGTCGTAGCGGAGACCGCTAGCCGGAATCGCGGAGCTCGCGGTTGAGGTAGGCGCGGGCGAGGGTGAGCTGGTCGTAGGAAAAATCGCCGCCGAGGGCTTCGCGGAGGGGTCGGAGGGCGGCGATGGGGCGTCCGGCGGCAATGCGGCGGATGCGGGCGAGGTCGGCGTCACTGACCCAGGGGCGGACGTCCTCAAGCTGTCCCTGCTCGACGAAGCGGGCGAGGTGCTGGGCGATGGTCTGTGCCTTGAACCCCCGGCGGGCGGCGATCTCTTCGATGGTCAGGCCCTCATGGTGGAGTTCGAGGGTGCGCTGGGCGGTGGGGGGAAGGTTGGCGCCGGCGCGGGGCTTGACGAGGGAGTGGGGAGGTTCGGGGGCAGAAGGGGCATCGGGAGGGGGCGGCGGTTCGGCGCCGTTCGACGTGATGACGGCAAGGAAGGCGGGTCCGTAGCGCTCGGCCTTGACGCGTCCTACGCCGCGAACCTGGAGCAGGCCCGCCTCGGTCGTTGGGCGCTGCTCGACCATGTCGTGCAGGGTGGCGTCGCTGAAGATGACGTAGGGCGGGACGCCTTCCTCCTCGGCAAGGCGACGGCGGAGGGCGCGCAGCTCGAGGAAAAGCGGGGCCTCCGTATCGGCTTCGCGGCGGCGGGTGGGGGCGAGGCAGGGGCCGCAGTTCCCGCAGGCGCGGGCGCCGTCGGTATCGCCGAAGTAGTCGAGGATGCGGGCGCGCAGGCAGGTCGCCGACTCAGCGTAGGACTGCATCGCGTCGAGCTTGGCGGTGGCGTGGGCGCGGTGCTCCTCGAGCCCGGCGAGGTCGATCTCGTCCTCGCCCTCGGGGCGAAGGGCCCAGGCGAAGCGACCCTGGCGCTGGGCGAGACCGGACTCGACGAGCGCCTGGACGGCGGCGTTCACGCCGGGCGTCTCCTCGCTGTCGACGAGGTCGTCGATGATCTCGCGGTCGCCGCCGCGCCGGACGAGGGCGCGGTAGACCTCGAGCACGGTCTCGGGCGAGGGATGGGAGAGCTCGATGAAGAACTCGCGCAGGCCGCGGTCCCGGGGGGCGTAGTAGAGGACGCACTCGGCGGGGTCGCCGTCGCGTCCGGCGCGGCCCGCCTCCTGGTAGTAGGCCTCGATGGACTCGGGCAGGTCGTGGTGGACGACGAGGCGGACGTCGGGCTTGTCGATGCCGAGGCCGAAGGCGTTGGTCGCGATGATGATGCGGACGCTGTCCCGGGCGAAGGCGTTCTGGATGCGGACGCGGTCCTCCTCGGGGAGGCCGGCGTGGTAGCGGGCGCAGCGGATGCGTCGCGCCTGGAGCGCCGCCGAGAGCGACTCGACGCGCTTGCGGGTAGCGCAGTAGACGATCGCGGAGGCCTCGCCGCCGAGGGCCTGGAGGAGATCGGCGATCTGGTCGAGCTTCTCCTTCTGGCTGCGGACGCGGAGGGCGTGGAAGCGGAGGTTGGGGCGGTCGAAGCCGGCGATGCGGATGTCGGGATCGTCGAGGCCGAGGCGTTCGACGATGTCGTCGCGGACGCGGGGGTCGGCGGTGGCGGTGAGGGCGACGATAGGCGGGTTTCCCAGATGGGCGCGGGCGGCGCCGAGGTCGCGGTAGCTGGGGCGGAAGTCGTGGCCCCACTGGGAGATGCAGTGGGCTTCGTCGATGGCAAGGAGGGCGACGCTAACGCCGCGGAGGGCGGCGACAAAGCGCCCATCGGAGAAGCGCTCGGGGGCGACGTAGAGGAGGCGGAGGTCGCCATCAGCGGCGCGGCGCAGGATGTCGCCCTGCTCCTCGCGGGGCACGGTCGAGTTGATGGCGGCGGCGGCGACGCCGTTCCGCGTGAGGGCGTCGACCTGGTCCTTCATCAGCGCGAGGAGGGGGGAAACGACGAGGGTGAGGCCGTCGAGGAGGAGGGCGGGGAGCTGGTAGCAGACGCTCTTGCCGCCGCCCGTGGGGAGGACGGCGAGCGTGTCGCGCCCGGAGAGCACGGAGGCGACGACCTCGGCCTGCCCGGGCAGGAACTCGCCGTAGCCGAAGACCTCGCGGAGCTGCTCGCGGGCGGGGGTGAGGGCGCGGGGGTCGTGGGGAGGGGCGGGGGTCGTGGCGGCGGTGGCGGTCACGTTGCGCAGTCTAGAACATTTGAGCGCAGCGCGGGCAAGCGAGCGGCTGACGGGTAGGCTACGCACGATGCCGGACGGGGACGGGATGCGATTGCGGCTGGCGCACCTGTACGCGGACGTGATGAACGTGTACGGCGACCGCGGGAACGCGATTGCGCTGCGCTACCGCTGCGAGGCGCGGGGCATCGCCCTCGACGTTGACGGGATCGGCATCGGGGAGGCGTTCGACCCGGGCGAATACGACCTGGTCATCATCGGCGGAGGGGAGGACCGGGAGCAGCGGCGAATCGCGGACGACCTCGGGGCGAGGGGTCCGGCGATCCGGGCGGCGATCGAGGGCGGGCTGCCGGCACTGGCGGTGTGCGGAGGGTTTCAGCTGTTCGGTGAGCGTTATGTAGATGCGGATGGGGACGTGCTTCCGGGCATCGGCGTGTTCGCGATGGAGACACGGCACCCGGGGGAAGGGACGGAGCGGGCCATCGGAAACGTCCTGCTGCAGACGGAGTTCGGAGAAGTGGTGGGGTTCGAGAACCACGGCGGGCGCACCTGGCTCGAGGACGGGCAGGAGCCCTTCGGGGCGGTGGTCGCGGGGCGGGGGAACAACGGCAGGGACGGGTCGGAGGGGGCGCGGGCGGGGAACGCGATCGGGACGTACCTGCACGGCAGCCTGCTCCCGAAGAACCCGCCCGTCGCGGACTTCCTGCTGAGCAAGGCGCTCGCGCGGCGGTACGGGGAGGGGGTCACACTGGCCCCGCTCGACGGCGCACTGGAGGACGCGGCGCGGGAAGCGGCGAGCGCGATCACGCGGCGGGGCGAGGGGGAGGGGCTGCGGCGACGCCTGCGGGGACTGCTGCGGCGGTAGGCGGAGGAGTCGGGGGCTTGATTAGCACTCTTGCGGTAAGAGTGCTAACATACGCGCCATCGAAATTCGGGAGAGGTACGAACAGGTACATGGCCAAGCAACTGCTTTTCGATGAAGACGCCCGCCACGCGATGAAGCGTGGCATCGACGCGCTTGCCGACGCCGTCAAGATCACGCTCGGTCCGAAGGGCCGCAACGTGGTGCTCGACAAGAAGTTCGGCGCGCCGACGATCACGAACGATGGTGTGACGATCGCCAGGGACATCGAGCTGGAGGAAGCGTTCGAGAACATCGGCGCCCAGCTCGCCAAGGAGATCGCCTCCAAGACGAACGACATCGCCGGCGACGGCACGACCACGGCGACCGTGGTGGGCCAGGCGATCGTGCAGGAAGGCCTGAAGAACGTGGCCGCCGGCGCGAACCCGATGTCGCTGAAGCGCGGCCTCGAGAAGGGCGCCGAGGCGGTCGTGGACCGCGTCGGCCGCAACTCGATCAAGGTGAACGCGCGCGCGCAGATGGCGCAGGTTGCGTCCATCTCGGCGAACAACGACCCGACCATCGGCGAGCTCATCGGCGAGACGATGGAGAAGGTCGGCAAGGACGGGGTAATCACGGTCGAGGAGTCGAAGGGCATCCAGACCGAGGTCGAGTACGTGGACGGCATGGCGTTCGACCGCGGCTTCATCAGCCCCTACTTCGTGACGAACCCGGACCGCATGGAAGCGGAGATCGAGGATCCGCTGATCCTCATCACCGACAGCAAGCTCTCCTCGGTGCAGGAGCTCCTGCCGCTGCTGGAGAAGATTGTTTCGCAGTCGAAGAACCTGCTCATCATCGCCGCCGACGTGGACGGTGAGGCGCTGGCGACGCTGGCCGTGAACAAGCTGCGCGGCACGATGAACGTGCTCGCGGTGAAGGCTCCCGGCTTCGGCGACCGCCAGAAGGACAACCTGGGCGACATCGCGACACTGACCGGCGCGCAGGTCATCTCCGAGGAGATCGGCCGCACGCTCGACAGCGTGACGCAGGCCGACCTGGGCAGCGCCCGCCGCGTGCTTTCCACCAAGGAAGACACGACGATCATCGAGGGCAAGGGCAAGAAGAAGGACATCGACGCACGCGTGGGCCAGGTCCGCGCGATCCTCGGCGAGGCGAAGAGCGACTGGGACCGCGAGAAGGCCCAGGAGCGGCTTGGCAAGCTCGCCGGCAGCGTCGCCGTCATCCGCGTCGGCGCGGCCACCGAGGTCGAGCTGAAGGAGAAGAAGCACCGCGTGGAGGACGCGCTGAGCGCGACCCGCGCGGCTGTGGAAGAAGGCATCGTGCCGGGCGGCGGGGTCGCCCTGCTGAACGCCATCTCGGCGCTCGACCGCGTGAAGCTGGAGGGCGACGAGGACACGGGCGCCCGCATCCTCCGCCGCGCGCTGGAGGAGCCCCTCCGCCGCATCGCCATCAACGCCGGCAAGGACGGCTCGGTGGTGGTCGAAGAGGTGAAGGAGCTGAAGAAGGGCCTCGGCTACGACGCCCAGCAGGACGAGTTCGGCAACATGGTTGACAAGGGCATCATCGATCCGGCGAAGGTCACCCGCGCCGCCATCGAGAACGCCGTCTCCATCGCCGCGATGGTCCTGACGACGAACTGCCTGGTCACGGAGAAGAAGGAAGCCGGAGCTGGCGCCGCAGCCGTTCCGCCGGCTCCGATGTACTAGGCTCACTCTTCAAACGCCCGCCTCGGCGGGCGCACGAGGAACTCCGGCGAGGGGGCGCGGCGAAAGCCCGCCCCCTCGCTTCACATCCGGGGGTACCGCCCATGGCCCACTCGGAGAACGGTCTGCAGGTCGACCTGGAGGCGCTGCGGGAGCGGCTGGAGAACGCCGACCTGATCGTCATCGGGTTCCAGGCCTTCGCCGAGCGGCTGCTGCTGGACGCGCGCAGCTCGCCCAGCGAGGGGCCGCTGGTGGCGGTGGTCGCGCCGGTCTCGAGCGTGCAGGAGCGGTACGCGTGGCTGGGGAAGCACCGCAGCTCGTTCGGGATGCCGGACGACTTCACGTTCGCGATGTGGCCCCACTCCATCGCGCTCATCCGGGAGCACGACGTGCTCGCGCCGATGGGCGAGCGCATGGCGGCGGTGTCGAACGAGGCGGACCTGGCGATGTCGCGGGCGCTGGCGCGGCTGGAGGTGCTGGAGCGGCGCACGATCCGGGAGGCGGTGCTGGGTGGCCCGAGCTGGGAGACGCTCTGGCCGGATGAGGACGGGGACGAGGACTAGCGGGCGGCGCTAGCCGCCGATGTGGGACATCTCGACGCGCTTGAGGTCGGCCGTGGCCTCCGTGCGGAGGTCGGAGTAGCGGTCATCGCGGATGCGCCAGACGCGGGCGATGGCGTCTGACAGCTCGTCGTCAGAGGCGCCGGCCCGCATCGGGGCCCGCAGATCGAAGCCAGTCGAGCCGAAGAGACAGGTGAAGAGCTCGCCCTCGGGGGAGAGGCGGGCGCGGGTACAGTCGCCGCAGAACGGCTGCGAGATCGAGGTGATGACGCCGATCTCGCCGCCGCCGTCGCGGTATCGGTAGCGCCGGGCGACCTCGCCACGGTAGTTCGGGTCGATGGGTTCGAGGGGGAGGGCGCCGCCGATGCGCTCGACGATCTCGGCGGCGGGCACGACGTGGTCGAGCACCCAGCCGTTAGTCGTGCCGACGTCCATGAACTCGATGAAGCGCACGATGATGCCCGTGCCGTGGAAGTGGCGGGCGAGGTCGACGATGGTGTGGTCGTTGAGGCCACGCTTGACGACAGCGTTCACCTTGATTGGCCAGAGCCCGGCGTCACGCGCGGCATCGATGCCGGCGAGCACCACGTCGACGCCGACGTCGACATCGTTCATCTCACGGAAGGTGGCGTCGTCGAGGGAGTCGAGGCTGATGGTGATGCGCTCCAGGCCCGCCTCGCGGAGGGGGCCGACCTGGGCGGGGAGGAGGGCGCCGTTGGTCGTGAGCGTGAGGTCCTGGAGCCCGTCGAGGGCAGAGAGCTGCTCGACCAGGAGGGGGAGGTCGCGGCGGACGAGGGGTTCGCCGCCGGTCACACGGATCTTCTCGACGCCGTGCGCGACGAAGAGGCGCGAGAGGCGCACGATCTCCTCGTAGGTGAGGATCTCCTCGCGGTCGAGGAACTGGAAGGACGGCCCGAAGACCTCCTTCGGCATGCAGTAGACGCAGCGGAAGTTGCAGCGGTCCGTCACGGAGACGCGCAAGTCGCGGAGGGGCCTGTCGAAGGTGTCGCGTACTGGCATCAGGGGTAGCTTACCGGTCCGTCCGTTTTCGATGTGCTGGGCTTGAGCCTATCGGTCCGCTGCTGGTCGTCAGTCGCCCGCGGCGACGGGCGGGGCGGCCTCGGTGAAGCGCCGCAGCATCTCGTCGTGCTTCTCGAGGCGCTCGGCGAGCTGGACGCGCATCTTCTCCATCTTCGCGACCTTCTGGTCGAGCAACGCGATCTGGCGGAGGGTGACCTCGCGGGCGATGCGAACCTTCTTCGCCTTCTCCTCGGCCTCGTCGTCCTTGTTCCACTCGGCCCGGATCTGCATGCGGACGTCCTCGGCCTCGAGCATCTCCTTGATGTCGGCGAGGGAGAACCCGAGGAGCTCCTTGAGCGCCTTGACGCGATCGATGCGCTCCATGTCGGCGGGAGAGTAGAGACGGAAGCCGCCGACCATGCGGGTGGGCGGGGGCAAGAGGCCGCGCTCCTCGTAGTAGCGGAGCGTGCGCTGCGTAAGCTCCGAGCGTTCGGCCGCTTCACCGATCTGCAGGTAGCCGTCGTCGCGTTCCATGGCGTATTCGTAGTCTAGCGACGGCAGCAAGCGCGTCAATGCACCGCGTGCGGGTGGGGCGCGGCAATAGCCGGCAGGCGCGAGACCATAAGCCGGATCGGGCCGTGAAAGGTCCGTTAACGAAGCCGCGCGGCGGGCCGAAAGCGGTTGCCGCTCGCAGAGGGGGAGCGCTAGCCTTCTTGGGTCGCGCTGAGGGGCGCGGCACCCTCTGAATCATCACCGATGAAGAGCGAGCCGGGGGCGCATGTGCGTCCCGGGGAGGGAGCGCGCACGCCCGTGTCAGGTGGGGATCGGGACTCGGCGAAGGCCTTGCGAGGCGCCTGGCAGGCGGTGCTGGGGCGGCTCGAACTCGAGGTGAGCCGCGCCAACTTCGAGACGTGGCTGGCGGGAACGACCGCGCGCTCACTGAGCGATAGTGAGTTGCTCGTTGAGGCTCGCTCCGCGTTCCGGGCGGAGTGGTTGAACGAGAACCTGGCGCCGGTGGTCGAGCGCTGCCTCGGCGCGGTCAAGGGCGAACGGTTGGCGGTCCGGTTCGTGGCGCCGGGGGAGAAGCCGCACGCAGCGCCGGAGACGGCGGCGTCCTCCAACGAGACGGAGGGGACGGGCCGCGAGCAGGTGGTGGGGCAGGTGAACGGGTCGTTCACCCTGTCCCGCTATTTCCGGTCGGAGGGGAGCGCCCTGGCCCTCGCCAGCTGCCTGAGCCTGGTGGAAGACGGGGAGCCGGCGATAAGCCCGGTGGTCGTCCACGGGCCGCCGGGAGTGGGGAAGACGCACCTGCTCCACGGTCTGGCGGCGCGGGCGAGCGACCGGGGACAGCGGGTCGCCTGCCTGAGCGGGGAGGGCTTTACCTCGGGCTACCAGCGGGCGCTTCGGGAGGGGAACGTCGAGGCGTTCCAGGACGCCGTGCGAGGGGTGCAGCTGCTCATCATCGACGACCTGCACGATCTGGCGGGGAAGACGGGAACGCTGCGGGAACTGGTGCACACGCTGGACGCGGTGACGCACGGGGGAGGAGCGGTCGTGGTGGGGAGCGAGCTGCGACCGCGAGAGCTGGGACTCCCGGAGCGGCTCTGCTCGCGGCTGGAGGCGGGGATCGTGGCGACGGTCGAACCCTTCGCGGCGAGCGAGCGCCGCGCGTTCATCGAGCAGCGACTGGCGGACCTGCGGGTAGCGCTGCCGTCGTGGTGCCTGGAGCAGCTGGCTGTGGGCACGGGCTCGGTGCGGTCGATCCTGGCGGGGGTGCATGCGGCGGTGGGGCTGCAGCGGCGGGGGCTGCTCAGTGAGCTGCGGCTGGCGGCCGAAGTGGGGGCGCTTGAATTGCATTCCCGCGGGAACGAGACGGCGAAGGTGGTGATCGAGCGGGTCGCCGAACACTTCGCGGTGGCGGTGGGCGAGGTGGAGGGGCGCAGCCGCTCCCAGACGCTGGCGCGTCCGCGGGCGGTGGCGGCGGCGGCGCTGCAGGAGCGGGGCTGCAGCTACAGCGAGATCGGGGCGCTGCTCGGGGGGCGGAGCCGGAGCACGATCAAGGGGCTGGCGGAGCGGGGGCGGGCGCTGGGCGCGGAGGATCCGGCGGTCGCGAACCTGCTCCGGGCCGGCTAGCCGTCCACCAGCAGGGCGACGGCGGCGCTCACGCCCGCGATCCCGAACCCGGCAATCACGCCCGCACAGGCCGCGCTCACCGGCGAGTGGTTCTCGCCGTCCCAGGGTCCCGCCTCCACGAGGATGACGGTCGCCCCGACGGTCCGGACGGCGCCGGCAATCACCTCCGCGTCGGGGAGGCCGTCGATGCAGAGCACGACATCGCCGCCGGCCTGGCGGAGGGCGGCGGCGACCTCCCCGGAGGTGGCGCAGGAGCGGACTTCGACGCCCTCGGGCAACGAGGGCGGTTCGACACCAGCGGGGAGGATGACGAGAACCACGGCCATCAGAGGCTCGGGCCGGCAGCGTACTGGGGGTCGTCGTTGGTTGCGTTGGCGGCGTAGAGGGCCTCGATCTCGGTATCGCTCATGCCGAGCAATCTGGAGAAGACCTCGCGGTTGTGCTGGGCGAAGAGGGGCGCGGGGCGAGCGATGGCGCCGGGAGTCTGCTCGAAGCGCCAGGGGAAGCCGGGGAAGACGTGCGTCCCGGCGACGGGGTGGCGCACGGTCTCGAAATAGCCGCGGTCGTTCAGATGGTTATCGCTCACGACCATCCAGTTGGGCATGACCGGGGCGGCGGGAACGCCCGCCTCCTGGAGGGCGTCGGCGGCAGCGGTCACGGTCTGCTCACGCGACCATGTGGCGATGGCGGCATCGATCTCGGCGGCGGCCGCGCGCCGGCCTTCGACGGACGACAGGGCCGGGTTGGCGGCGAGCTCGGGGCAGCCCGCGACCTCGGCAAGGGAGGCGAAGTCGCGTTCGTCGCGCACGGTAAGGGCAAGCCAGTTGTCCTCGCCGGCGCAGGGGTAGAGGCCCTGGGGAGCGTGGACGGGGGAGGCGTTGCCGATGGGCTCGGGGGCCTCGCGCGTAACGGCGTAGGTGAGCAACTCCTGGGAGAAGTAGGGCAGGACGGCCTCGAAGAGGGAGACGTCGATCCAGCGGCCCCTGCCGGTCGCGCGGCGGGCGTGGAGGGCGGCGAGCATGGCGACGGCGCCGTGATTCCCGGTGACGGGGTCGGCGTAGTAGCTACCGGTGCCGAAGTACTCGCCGGGACCGTAGCCGAGGACGCTGGCGAGGCCGCTCATGGCCTCGATGTTGCTGCCGTAGGCGGAGTAGTTGCGCTCGGGGCCGGTCGCGCCGAAGCCCGCCATCGAGCACATGACGAGACCCGGGTTGACCTCGCGGAGGACGTCCCAGCCGATGCCGAGCTGGGTCATGACGCGGGCGGCGTTGTTCTCGATGAGGCCATCGGCGTTCCTGACCAGCTCGAGGAGGACGGCGCGGCCCTCGTCGGTGGCGAGGTTGAGGCAGACGGCGCGCTTGTTGCGGTTGAGCTTGTTGAAGTAGCCGGCGCGGTGGTAGTGGTCCGGCCAGATGTCGGCGGGGACCCAGGCGAGAGTGCGGGTGGCGGGCTTCGTGTGCAGCTCGACCTTGATGACGTCGGCGCCGAGGTCGGCGAAGTGGCGGCCGGCGATCGGTCCCGCCCAGTTGGCAGTGACCTCGATGATGCGAAGTCCCGCCAGCGGTCCGTGACCCGCGGGGGCAGAGGTGGGGGCGGGCGGGGTAACGCCCGCGTTCGCCCAGGGGAAGTCCGGGGCGAGGACGGCGTCGGTGTGCTCGCCGCGAGCGGCGGCGGTGGTGGCAGGGTCGAGGGCCGTCCCGGGGAGCTTGCAGGGGAGGCCGGGGGCGAGCAGCTCGCGGTCGCCGAGGCAGAGGGTGCCGAACCAGTCGCGGGCGGCGAGCTGCTCGCTGGCGGCGACGTCGGCCATGGTGTTCACGGGGGTGACGGCGATCCGAAGCTCCTGTGCGGCGTGGTAGATCTCCTGCTTCGTGCGGGTCTTCGTCCACTCGCCGAAGGCTTCCAGCACCTCATCGAAGCGCTCGGTCCAGACGAGAGGTTGCTGCAGGGACTCGTCCTCCAGCAGATCGAAGCGCTCGATGAGGACGAAGAGGTTGGGGTAGGGCGCGAGGTTGAAGAGGAACACGAAGCCGTCGACGCAGGGGACGAAGATGCTGCCGGTGCGGCTCTGGATGACGCCCTGGTGGGTCCAGATGGTGGTGAGCCAGGCGTGGTCGTTGAGGATGGCCTCCTGGTGGGAGACTTCGATGCGCTGGCCCTGGCCGTGCTCGCGGGCGTGCCGGAGACCGGCGAGGGCGGCGACCGCACCGTGCGTTCCGGCGTGGAAGGGCACCTGGTGCCCGGGGAGCGCGATGGGTTCGCGCTCCGGGTCGCCGCCGAAGTAGTGGTAGCCGCCGGTGGCGTACTCGGTGAACGAGGTAGCCTCCCAGTCCGCCCGGTCGCCGCTGCGGCCATAGGGGGAGAGGGAGAGGAGAACGGCCCGCTCGTTCACGGCGACGAGGCGCTCCTCGAGGCGATCGGCTGCTTCGCCCCGCTCGCTGTGGATGACGATGTCGGCGTGAGCGGCCAGCTGCTCGATGCGCGGGTCGTCGAGGGGCAGCGTCACGTTGAGCTTGCCCGCCGCGAGCCAGGCGAAGAAGGCGCTCTCGCCATCGACGAGGGGAAGCTCGGCGCGGGCGGAGTCGCCCTCGGGGGGCTCGACTTTGACGACCTGTGCGCCAAGGTCGGCGAGCAGCCGTCCGCCGTAGGGACCGGCAACGCCGGTTGCGAGCTCAAGGACAACGACGTCGGCAAGGGGCGGGGGGGCGAGGTCGGGCGCAGAGGTTGTCACGAGGCAGCCTCAGGGGAGAGGACGGCGAGGACGGCGGCGGCGGCCTCGTCGGGGGCGGGGGCGTCGCGGCCGACAACGGTGATGCGCGGTCCACCCGCGCCGAGGTGGGCCGAGAGCGCCGCGTTCAGCGCCTTGTCGTCGGCGGGGTCGCGCTCGGGGGCGACGAAGACGACGGCGCCGCCGCCCTTCTCGCGCATGATCTGACCGAAGGCCTGGGCGGCGAGGAGGGGTGTGCGGTGGCGGCCGGCGAAGGCGCGCTTCTCCTCCACGGGGGAGTCGGGGCTGGGGGTTGGCAGGGAGGAGACGACGACGATGGCGTCGCAGCGACCAAGCTGGCTCCAGGTCCTCTGGGCGAAGGCGCCCATCTGCTCGGGGTCGGAGGCCTCGATTATGTCGGCGAAGTGGTCGCGGCCGATGGCCCAGACCTCGTTGGCGACGGAGTTCACCGAGAACTCCTGATCGGGAACGGCGTTGAAGGTGGCTAGGGCAATCGACGCGCCCGCCTCCGCGGCGGCGACGGCGACGGCGCGATGGTGGGCGTCGCCACCGCCGATGGCGGCGATGACCTGTCCGGAGAGTGCGTCGTTGGGCATGGCGTCGGTTACCGGAGGGCGAACAGCAGGGTGGGGAGGATCATCCCCATCAGCAGCAGGAGGGCGATGCCGATGCCGATCGAGTTCCAGTCGCGGCGGCGATTGCCGCCGGCGTGGTACTGCCGTTCCCAGGAGCCGTCGAGGAGGTCCCGGTCACGCTCGTCGGGGCCGAACACGACATCGTCGGCTTCGTCATCGAAGTCGTCGTACTCGTCGTACGGGTCAGCTTCGGGCATGGGCCCATGCTAGCGAACGGAGGCGCTGTGGTCGTCCGAACGGAAGTCCCACTCGATGCGGGCGGGACGGGGGATGCCGAAGAGGCCGAAGTGGAGGGTGCTGGCGACGAACGCGAAGACGGCGATCCAGTGACTTCCGTCGAGCACGACCATGAGGACGGTCGCAGCGATCCAGCCAAGGATGGCGAAGAGCCCGGCGGTGGTGTCGTCACGGGAGTTGGCGACGGATCCGGCGGTGAGGAACGCGAAAACGGCGATCCAGGCGCCTTCGCCGGTTGCGACCAACGTCACGGCGACGGCGACCCAGCTGACCGCGACCGCGAGGCCGGTCAGGAAGGAGTTGCGGTCCATCGCGCTGTAGACGATGGCGCCGGTTGTCAGGAAGGCGAAGACGGACACCCAGGCGTTGTCGGGGTTATCGGCGACAACGGCGGCGGTCCCGCCCCAGGCGCCGGCGATGGCGAGGACGCGGGCGAGGCCGACGCTGCGCCGGAAGCCGACGGCGCCGGTCGCGAGGGCGGCGAAGATGAGGATCCACCAGACATCGCCCTGGAGGGCGGCGGCGGTCACGGCCCCGCCCCAGATAGCGGCGATGGAGAGGAGAGCGGTCGCCTTAAGCGTCACGGAAGAATCCCTTCTCATCGCGGAGCTCGGGGCGGTCGACGAGGGCGCGCTGGTCTCCGAACTTCGTGTCGCGCCACTGGAGGGCGGCCTTGAGGCCGTGTTCGCGGGAGCGGGCGCCGAACTCGGCGACGCTGGGGGCGAGGTGGGCGCGGGCGTCGTTCTCGGTGGCGATGCGCTGGAGGGTGCGGGCGCCCATCAGCTCGAGGCCGATGTTGATGATGCGCTTGTTCGCCGAGAGCAGCTCCGTATCGATCATCGCGAGGCGGTCGGCGAGGCCCTCGACCTCCTCCTCGAGCAGGTCGAGGGGAAGGGCCTTCATGACGAGGCCGATCTTGGCGGCATCGGCGCCGGTGACGAAGTCGCCGGAGAGCATGAGCCGCTTGGCCCACTGGGGGCCGACGTTATAGAGCCACATGTTGTTAGGGAGGGCGCCCTGGGCGCGGGCGGGCGGGAAGCCGATGAGGGTGTCGTCGGCGGCAATGATCATGTCGCAGAGGAGGGCGACGTCGGTGCCGCCCGCCACGCAGTAGCCATGGATCTGGGCGATGACGGGCTTGTGCATGTCGAAGATGGCCATACGCAGACGCTGGCCCTGCTCCATGCGCCAGGCGTCGTCGTCGAAGGAGCGGCCCTCGCGGGTGTGGTCGTCGGGGTCGCGCTCGGCGAGGGGTCGGGGGGTGAGGTCGTACCCGGCGCTGAAGGCGCGTCCGGCCCCGCGCAGGATGACCGTGTGGACGCGGTTGTCGTTGTCGGCGTCCCAGAGGGCCTGGTTCAGCTCCTGCTGGAGCTGGATGGAGAGCGCGTTCAGCTTCTCCGGGCGGTTGAGGGTGATGCGGGCTCGTCCGCGTTCGACTTCGTAGATGATGGTCTCGTAGTCCATGCGGACCTCCCGGAGGCGCCTGTTCGGCGGGTGCGTAGACGCCATTCTAGCGCCCGTTCCGGGGCGTTAGCGGCGGCTGTGGTATCGTCAGTGAACAACGGGCGCAGCGCCGGTGCTGCGAAGCGGGCGGAAGAGCCGCCGCCAGGCCCGGCGAACGAACATCAAGACGCCCCTACCGGCCGCGCACGGACGCGCGGCGACGAGAGGACAGTTTCCCCCTTTGCCTTTGCGATTGTTCCGGCGTACCAGCACCAAGACCGAACCAGAGACCCAGGACCAACCGACCGACACCGACCGCTCCAGCGGCGCCGCAACCGCGACTCTGGAGGCTCCGGCGTCGCGCACCGACGAGGATGCGCGCGATCCGTCGCAGCCGCGACGGAGGCGTCGCCGCTCACGCGGCGGCAAGCGCCAGCGGCGGTCCGAGGGAAGCGCGGAGGCCGTGCACGCGAACGGCTCAGCCGCGCCTGCCGAGCGGCGACCCGTTCGTGCAGCCGACGACGATGACCTGACCGAACCGGCGGCGTTCCACGCGGCCGGCGTGCGCGGCGCGGGCCTGCGCGCGATCGGAGACCTGGGCTTCGAACAGCCGACACCGATCCAGGAACGCTCGCTGCCGCTGCTCTATGAAGGGCGCGACGTGGTCGGGCTCGCGCAGACGGGAACGGGCAAGACGCTTGCCTTCGGCGAGCCGCTGGCGCGCTCGATCGACCCCGGCCGGAACGAGGTCCAGGGCCTCGTGCTGGTCCCGACACGGGAGCTGTGCGACCAGGTGACCGAGGTCATCGCGCACCTGGGTGACTACTACGGCTTCACGACCATCCGGCTGGTGGGCGGCAAGCCCATCAACCGCGACCTCGAAGCGCTCGAGCGGGGCGGCCACGTGATCGTGGGCACGCCCGGGCGCGTCATCGACCACCTGCGGCGGCGGACGCTCTCGTTGAAGCGAGCCCGTTTCGTGGTGCTCGACGAGGCGGACGAGATGCTCGACATCGGGTTCGCCAAGGACATCGACCATATCCTGCGACAGGCGCCGCTCGACCGGCAGACGGCGCTCTTCAGCGCGACGATGCCGATGAGCATCAGCCGGCTGGTGTGGCGCTACATGCGTGACTCGGAGCGCATCGAGGCGGCTCCCACGCAGCTGCAGCCGGTCGAGACGGTCCGGCAGCTCTACTGCGAGGTGGCCTCGCGGGACAAGTTCCACGCACTCGAGCACCTGCACGATTCGATGGACCTTGGCCGTTCGCTCATCTTCCGGCGGACGAAGGTCGGGGTGGACAAGCTGACCGACGGTCTGCGGCGCGACGGCATCCAGGCGCGCGCCATCCACGGCGACCTGCGGCAGGGCGAGCGCGACCGCGTGATGCGCGACTTCCGCAGCGGCAAGCTGGAGTGGCTGGTGGCGACGAACGTGGCCGCGCGAGGGCTCGACATTCCCGACATCGCGCACGTGGTCAACTACGACGTGCCGCAGAACGCGGAGGAGTACATCCACCGCGTGGGCCGCACGGCGCGGGCGGGCAAGGAAGGCTCGGCGATCACGTTCGTGGGCGAGTGGGAGCTCGGGGAGTGGGAAGCGATCATCGAGCGCGTGGGCGAGGACGCCCTGGAGCACCTCGATATCCCAACCCGCTTCGACTAGCGGAAGCTACCGGCTAGGCGTCCTCAACGACGATGGCGCCGCTGGGGCAGATCTCGGCGGCGTCCTCGGCTGCTTCAAGGTCGTCGTCGCTCTCGGGGAATTCGACGAGGATGTCGGGCCAGCCCTGGGAATCGGCCTTGAAGATGCTGGGCTGCAGGTAGTAGCACTGCCCGGCCTTCAGACAGATCGCTCGGTCGACCACGACTTTCTTCATTGCGACGCACCTCTTGCGGGTCCGGGAAGCATAGCCGATGCCAGGCTCACGAGCCGGCGACGACGGGGTTGCCGAGGACGCCCGCGCCGGTGACCTCGACCTCGACGGTATCGCCGGGGTTGAGGGCCTGGGGCTGGCCGGGAGTGCCGCTGTAGATGATGTCGCCCGGCAGGAGCGTCATGACGGCGGCGGTGTAGCGCACGATCTCGGGGATGTCGAGGATGAGCTCGTCGGAGCGGCCGTGCTGGGTCTCGACGCCGTTGGTGCGGGTGCGGACCTCGATCGTCTCGTGGTCGAGCCCCGTGGCAATCGAAGGGCCGAAGACGCCGAAGGTGTCGGCGCCCTTGGCGCGCCACCACTGGCCATCGTTCGCCTGCCAGTCGCGGGCGCTGACGTCGTTGCCGGCGGTGTAGCCGAAGATGCCGGCGAGGGCCTCCTCGCGGGTGGGGGCGGTGAGCTCGCGGCCGATGACGATAACGATCTCGCCTTCGGGGTCGACGCGGGCGGAGGCGGCGGGGAGGCGGATGGGGTCGCCGGGGCCGGCGATGGAGGAGAGGGGCTTGAGGAAGAGGGTGGGCGGATCGGGGGCGGGGCGGCCGCCGAGGTGGCTCGCGTAGTTGAGCCCGACGCAGACGATCGAGCGGGGCTCGCAGGGCGGAAGGAGGCGCACGTCCGCCAGCGCGATCTCCTCGCCGGTGCGCACCGTGCGCTCCCAGAAGGGCTCGGCGATGACGGCGATGCGGTCGCCCTCGAGCAGGCCGGCTCCGGTGGAGCCGTCGGGGCGGGCGAAACGTACGTAGCGGTCCATGGGGCCTCCGGGCCGGGCTCCTAGAGGAGCACGAGATTGTCTCGGTGGATGACCTCTTCGCCGTAGGCGTAGCCGAGGGTGTCGGCGATGAGGTCGCTGCGAAGTCCGCGGATGCGCAGGACTTCGCCGCTGGCGTAGTTGGTGATGCCGGCGGCAACGCGCTTGCCGTCGGCGTCGCGGACCTCGATGGCCTCGCCGCGCTCGAAGGCGCCCTCGACGTCCTTCACGCCTGCGGGGAGCAGGCTGCGGCCGCGATCGCGGAGGGCGGAGGCGGCGCCGCCGTCGACGACGAGGTGGCCGCTGACGCCGGCGTTGCCGAGAATCCAGCGCTTGCGGCTCTCGAGCTGGTTGGTGGCGGGGGCGAAGCGGGTGCCGATGGCGCTCCCGTCGGCGGCGGTCAGGAGGGCGTCGGGCGTGCGGCCGTTGGCGATGACGACTGCGGCGCCCCCCTGTGTCGCGACGCGGGCGGCGCTGATCTTCGAGGTCATGCCGCCGCGGCCGGGCCCGTCGCCGGCGGCGTCCTCGTGGCGCTCGTCGATGGCGTCCACCTCGTCGATGAGGCGGGCGGTGGGGTCGAGGGCGGGGTCGGCGGTGTAGAGGCCGTCGACATCGGTGAGGATGACGAGCAGGTCGGCGTCGATGAGGTTCGCGACGAAAGCGGAGAGGCTGTCGTTCTCGCCGATGCGGGAGGCCAGCACCTCGTCGAGGGCGACGGCGTCGTTCTCGTTGACGACGGGGACGGCGCCGCAGTCGAGCAGGTCGCGGAGGGTGGTGCGGGCGTTCAGGTAGCCGAGCCGGTCGCTGAGGTCGCGGCGGGTGAGGAGCACCTGGGCGACGACGGTGTCGTGCCACTCGAAGAGCTCGTCCCAGCTCTGCATGAGGTGGCTCTGGCCGACGCTGGCGAGGGCCTGGCGGCTGAGGTCGGGGGCTTCGGGGCGACGGCCGAGGACGTGGCGTCCGGCGGCCTGGGCGCCGCTGGAAACGATGGCGACCTCGCAGCCCGCCTCGCGCAGGCGGGCGACCTGGCCCACGAGCCGCGACATCGCCACGAGATCGAGGCGGTCGGAGCCGGCAGTGAGGAGGCTCGTGCCGAACTTGGCGACGATGCGGCGGTAGCGCATGGCTCCATGGTAGCGGCGCGGGGCGATGGCGCTACGTGGAGAAGCGCTGCGACCGCAGATCGGGGAGGCCGTACCATGCCCCGCATGGCCGCCGAGGGGTCATCCGCGGGAAGGCTTGATGGCGCGCGCCAGGGGCTCGCGATCGCGGCGGCGATCGTGGCGTTCGGCTTCCTCGGATCCCGGCTGCTGGGGGTCGTGCGAACGGCGGCGATCGCGGATGCGTTCGGGGCGAGTCCCGAACTGGACGCCTACTGGGTGGCCTTCCGCGTTCCCGACCTGATCTTCCAGGTTCTGGCGGGGGCGACGCTGGGGAGCGCGTTCATCCCCGTGTTCACGCGGCTGTACCGGCGCGAGGGGACGGAGTCGGCCTGGAGGCTGGCGAGCAACGTCCTGACCATCGTGTTCGTCGCGACGGCGGTGCTGTGCCTGATTGCGCTGGCGCTGGCGCCGTGCCTCGTGCCCCTGTTCGCGCCGGGGCTGGGAGACGACATCGGGCGCGGGGACGAGCTGACCTCGGAGGCGGTGAAGCTCACGCGGATCATGCTGCTCTCGCCGCTGTTGCTCTCCGTGAGCGGGATGATTACGGGCATCCTGAACGCGCGGCAGCACTTCTTCCTGCCGGCGCTGGCGCCCTCGCTCTACAACATCGGCATCATCGTCGGGGCGCTGGCGCTGGCGGGGCGGTTCGGGGTGGAGGGGCTCGCGATCGGCGTGGTCGCGGGTTCGGCGGCGCACCTGGTGATCCAGATCCCCGGGCTGGTGCGGCAACGGATGCGGTACGGGCTCCGCATCGACCTGAGGGACGCGCCCACGCGGGAAGTCGCGCGGCTGATGGCACCCCGCGTGCTGGGGCTAGCGGCGGCACAGGCGAACTTCGTCGTGACGACGACGTTCTTCGCCTCGAAAGTGGGGACGTCGGCCATCTCGGGGCTGACATTCGCGTGGCTGATCGCGAGCCTGCCGGTCGCGCTCTTCGGCATCGCGCTCTCGACGGCGGCGTTCCCGACGCTGGCAGAACACGAGGCGGCGGGGGACCGGCGCAGCCTCCTGGAGACGGTCTCGAGGGTGCTGCGAACGATCCTGTTCTTCTCCATACCGGCGGCGCTGGGGCTGGCATTCCTGCGCGAACCGGCGACGACGGTGCTGCTGGAGCGGGGTGCGTTCGGCGCGAGCGACACGGCCATTACCTCGGCGGCGCTGGGGTTCCTCTGCCTGAGCATCGTTCCCCAGGCGGCGGTCGAGATTCACAGCCGCGGCTTCTACGCGCTCGGAGACACGCGCACGCCGGTGCTGCTGACGGTGGGGGCGGTGGTGGTGAACATCGTGCTCAGCACGATCCTCTGGGAGCGGTACGGGGTGGAGGGGCTGGCGATCTCGCTCTCGGTGGCCTCGTGGCTGGAGTGGATCTTCCTGTACTGGCTGTACGCGGTGCGGACGGGGTCGGCGGCAGATGCGTTCCGGGACCTGCACGCGATCGCGCGCATCGCGGCGGCGGCGGCGGCGATGGCCCTGTTCCTCGGGCTGGTGCTTCCAACGTTCGACGAGCCGGGATCGGCGGCGGCGTGGGTGACGGTCCTCGCGGCAGCAATCGCCGGTCTGGCGGTGTACCTGGGGGTGGCGATCCTGCTGCGGGTGGAGGAGGTCGAAGAGGCGCGGAGCCGCCTGGTCGCACTGTTGCGACCGCGAGAGTAGGCGCGGTCAGACGCCGATGAGCTCGGTCTCGATGTCGACGACCTCGGCATCGAGGCGCCAGCCCTCGACGGCGCGGGCGATCTCCTGGAGCTGGGCGTCGGCGTGGGCGCTCTCGCTGGAGAGGCAGGCGACGGCGATGGTCGTGAGGTCGAGGGCGTCGAGGTCACCGGCCTCGCTGACAGCCGCGTTGTAGCGATGGCGCAGGCGCTCGACGACCGACTTCACGAGGGCGCGCTTCTCCTTGCGGGAGTGGGCGACGAAGCGGAGGCGGATACGGAGGAGGCCGAGAACCATCGGTGGAAGCGGCTCAGATGTCGACGGTGTCGGGCGGATCGTCCTCGGGGAGGGGAGGGAGGTCGGAGGGGCCGAGGAGGCCGAAGTGCTCGTAGAAACGGGGCGCGGGCCGGTAGAGCCGGGGGCGTCCGGGGGAGCGAGCGGTTCCGACGTTCTCGATAAGGCCACGCTGCTCGAGGTTCGCCACGATGCGGTCGGAGTTGACCCCGCGAATGGCCTCGACTTCGCCACGCGTGCAGGGCTGGCGGTAGGCGACGATGGTGAGGGTCTCCAGGGCGGCGCGCGAGAGGCGCACGGCCGACTCCTGCCCGAGGAGCTGGGAGACGTAGGGCGCGTACTCGGGCGCGGTGACGAGCTGGTAGCGCCCGCCCTCCTCCTGGAGGCGGAGGCCGCGGGCCTCGTAGTCGGCGGCGAGGCGTTGAAGGCCGGTCCGGATGGAGCGCTCGCCGACGCCGGCGGCGCGGGCGAGCGCTGCCGCGCCGAGGGGTTCCTCGGAGGCGAGGAGGAGCGCCTCAAGCACCCAGGGAAGCTCGTCGCGGGAGGGGCGGTCGGGAGGGGCCGTCTCGGTCATGCGGCGCTCCCCACGCGGGCTGCAAGGCCGTCGCCCAGGGGCTCGCCGAGGGTCGCAGGCGTGATGCGGCCCGCCAGGTCGTCGTCGCTCTCGCCGTAGACGGAGAGGTAGTTATCGGTGAGGCCGTGCCAGCGGGAGCCCTCGGGGGTGGTGCGCTGCTCCTCCCAGAGCACGGGGCGGACTTGGCCGCTGAATCTGGAGCGGAAGGCCGTGGCGAGTTCGCCGGCGAGCGCGAGGAGGCGGGCCATGCGCTCCTTGCGCACCTCGACGGGGACCTGGTCGGGCATGCCGGCGGCGGCGGTGCGGGCGCGGGGGGAGTAGGGGAAGGCGTGGATGCGGGCGAAGGCGGCCTCCTCGCAGAGGGCGAGGGTGGCGGCGAAGTCGCCCTCGGTTTCGCCGGGGAAACCCGCGATGACGTCGGTGGTGACGGCGGCATCGGGGGCGGCGGCGCGAATCCTGTCGAGGGCGGCACGGTAGCCGGCGACGTCGTAGCGGCGGCGCATGCGCGCGAGAACGGGGTCGGCGCCGGACTGGAGGGCGAGGTGGAAGTGGGGCATGAGGCGGGGGTCGTCCCAGAGCGCGAGCAGCTCGGGGGTGATGTCCTGGGGCTGGAGGGAGCTGAAGCGGAGGCGGGGGGTCTCGGTCCGGGCGAGGACGCCGGCGATCAGGTCGCGGGGGGTGAGGGGGTCGGAGAGGTCGCGGCCCCAGGCGCCGAGCTGCGTGCCGGTCAGCACGACCTCGCGGGCGCCGCGGGCGTGGGCGGCCGCAACGTCGCGGGACACGTCGTCGATCGAACGCGAGACCTCGCGGCCACGCGTGCGGGGGACGATGCAGAAGGCGCAGACGTCGTTGCAGCCTTCCTGCACCTTCACGAAGGCGCGGGTGTGGAGGGCGGAGGCGGGCGCCGGGGCGAGGGGCGAGGGGGCAGGGGCCGACGCGGTCAGCGTCTCGACGAGGCGGGCGTGCTCGGCCTCGGTCGTGCCCGCGACGAAGTCGGCGCCGAGGGCCTCGACGACCTCTTCCCCGGCGGAGCGGGGATAGCAGCCGGTGACGGCAACGGGGGCGGAGGGGGAGAGGCGGCGGGCGGCACGGATGAGGCGTCGCGACTTGCGGTCGGCGGCGTGCGTGACAGAGCAGGTGTTGACGACGACGGCGTCGGCCTCGCACATGGCATCGACGACGTCGTAGCCGGCGGCGCCGAGGCGGGCGGCGATGGCCTCGCTATCCGCGAGGTTGAGCTTGCAGCCGAGGGTGAGCACGGACGCGACGGGGCGGCGGGGCATGGCGGTATGGTATCGCCACGGGGAGACAGGGGGCAGGGAGGGGCAACGCGGGGAGGCAGAACCGTGAGCGAGACGCAGCCGGAGCCGGGGAGACCGCGGGTGACGGTGCTGGCGCTCGACCGCTGGGGGAGCGTGCTCGTGGGCGACTCGGGTCCGCCTTCGACGGTCCTGCGCGAGGGTGAGAGCGCCGACGCAGGGGCGCTCCGCGTGTTCGAGGAGACAACAGGGGCGCTGCTGGAAGAGCTGCACCTGTTTCGCGACGGAGAGGCCGGCCACCACGTCTACTACTGCGACCCGGACCTCGTGCTCAAGGAGCTCGAGGCACCCGCGGGAACGTCGCTGCGCTACGTGGCGCCGGTCGAGATCGACGCGGCCGGCCTGCCGGATGGGGCGCGGGCGCTGCTGGCTCGATTCGTCGCGAGCAGCGCCTACCGGGCGATGTTCCACTAGCGGCGCGGCTGCGCCCAACGGCGCTGGACGTACCATGGAAGACCGAAGGAGTCCTCCGTGTCGGATGTCGGAATCATCATCGGCCTGCTGGCCGTTGTCGCGCTCATAGCTGCGAACGGCCTCTTTGTCGCGACCGAGTTCGCGTACGTCGCCGTGCGACGCACCCACGTCGAACAGCTCGCGAATCGGGGCCATGCGCGCGCGCGCGTGCTGCTGGCTTCGCTCAAGCGGCTCGATATGTGCATCGCGACGACGCAGCTGGGGGTCACCATGTCGAGCCTCGGGCTCGGCTGGGTGGGCGAGCCCGCGCTTGCGAGCCTGATCGAGCCGGGACTTGAGGACCTGCTGGGGGACGCGATGGGGACGGCCGCCGCACACACGATCGCGGTGACGGTGGCGTTCATCTTCATTACGGCCGTGCTGATCGTGTTCGGGGAACTGGCGCCGAAGCACATCGCCCTGGCGCGGGCCGAGCGGACGGCGCTCCTGGTGGCGGCGCCGATCGAGGTCTTCACGCGCATCCTCAGGCCCTTCATCTGGCTCCTGAACGCGATGGGCGTGGGGGTAGCCCGGCTGGCGGGCGTGCGGCCCGTGCGGGAACGGCAATCGACGCTTGCGGCGGAGGAGCTGGAGCTCGTGATGGAGGCGAGCGCGCGGGCGGGGCTGCTCTCGACGGCAGAGGCGCTGCTGGCGAGCCGGGGCCTCGAGTTTGGCGAGATCCAGGCGGACCAGATCATGGCTCCGCGCAGGGACGTCGCCGCGATCGACGCGGATTCCTCGATGGACGAGGTGCTGACGATCACGGGCGAGCACCCGCACCGGCGCTACCCGGTGTACGAAGGCGACCTCGACCATGTCATCGGGCTGCTGGACACGAAGGACCTGATGCGGGTCGTGCGGGAAGGCGGGGAGGACTGGCGCTCGGTCATCGGTCCGGTGGTCGCGATTCCCGAGTCGGTCAGCCTTGAGGTCGCGGTCACGGAGATGCGGGCGCAGGGCGCGAACCTGGTCGTGCTCATCGACGAGCACGGCGGCACGAGCGGCATCCTGAGCGGTGACGACGTGCTCGCGCGGCTGCTGGGCCAGTGGCACGCAGGGACCCGCCAGCAGGCGGGTGAGCGCGTGCGCTCGCTGCCGAACGGGAACCTGCTGCTGGACGGCCTCGCGCTGGTGTCGGACCTGGAGGACGTGGCGGAGATCGAGCTCGGGGGTGGCGAAGACTTCGACACGGTCAGCGGCTTCGTGATGGAGCGGCTGGGGCGGATTCCGGCCGTGGGCGAGCGGTTCGAAGAAGCGGGCTTCGAGTTCCAGGTGACGGCGATGGACGGACGGCGCGTGGCTCGGGTCGTCGCGAGGCGGGGAGTGCCCGCCGCGAGGGGTTAGCCGGGAGCGAGCGCGGGCACGTAACGCGCGAGGGCAGCCTTCAGGAGGCGCAGCGCCCCCGGCTGGGCGCGCCGCATCGCCTCGGCGATGGCGAGCCCGGCCAGCGAGACGATGGCCCCGTAAACCGCGTCGATGATGAAGTGGTTCGCCGTCATGACGATGGAGAAGAGCATGAGGACGGGCCACATGACGCCGCCAACGACGACCCAGGCGTGCCGGCGTCCGACCCAGGCGAAGGCGCCCCCGAGAAGCATCGACCAGCCGAAGTGGAGGCTGGGCACGGCCGCGTAGGGATTCACGAAGGCCTGGGCTTCCTGCGCCTGGTAGCCGACGCGGTCGAGGACGGCCATCGTGTCGATGTAGCCGGCGAAGGGGACGAGACGGGGCGGGGCGACCGGATAGAGCGCATAGATGACGACGCCGATCGCACCCGAGGCGAGGAAGGCCGTGCGCATGAGGCCGTAGGTCGAGCGGTGCCAGACCCAGAGGAAGACGGCGAGCACGATCACCAGGGGCATGTGGCCCCAGAAGTAGATCCAGTTCATCACGCGGACGGCCCAGTACTCGTCGATGACCCAGGACTGCCACTGGACCTCCCAGTAGAAGCCGAGGGCGCGTTCGAACTCGATGAGGTCGAGGCCGTTGGAGAGGGCCTCGCCGGCGCGGTCGACGACGGCGCCGCGGATGAAGAAGTAGACGAGGAAGGCGATCACCACGACGACCGCTTCCTGGATGCCGGTGCGCCGGGTGAAGCGCCAGAAGCGGAGGGTGTTGGCTCGCGAGAGGTCCGTGCTGATGGCCATGCGAATGGGTTCGCGCCTTGCCGCCTCGGGGGGTGCGGCTACACTCTCCGGTGGCGCACGCTACCAAACTTCCGGAAGAGGGCCAACGATGAAGATTACAGTCGTCCAGGGTGACATCAGCACGACGGAGGCGGATGTCCTCGTCGTCAATCTGTTCGAGGGCGTGACAAGCCCGGGCGGGGCCACGGGCGCCGTCGACCGCGCGCTCGACGGGGCAATCAGCAAGCTCATCGAACTGGGCGACATCCGGGGGAAGGCGGGGGAACGGACCACGATCCACACCTTCGGGAAGATCGCGGCGCCGCGCGTGCTCGTGGCGGGGCTCGGCAAGGCGGACGACTTCGACGTCCACGCCGTGCGCAACCTTTCGGCCGAGGTCGCGCGCGCCTGCCGGAAGCCGGGCGTGAACACGGTCGCCACGGTGGTCCACGGGGCGGGCATCGGCGGGCTCGACCCGGATGCGTGCGCGCAGGCGCTGGCTGAAGGCGCCGTGCTCGGGGCCTACCAGTTCCTTCGCTACAAGACGGAGGCGGACGACGACGACAAGGCCGAGATCGGGCAGCTCACGATCGTCGAGCACGACGCCTCGAAGGTCGAAGGTATGGCGGCGGCGGCGAACCGCGGCCGCGTGATGGCGGAAGCGACGAACCTCGCGCGGGACCTCGCCAACGAGCCGGCGAACAACCTGAATCCGACGGACCTCGCGGGGCGGGCGGCGGAGGTGGCGAGTGCGCCCAACCTCGAGCTTGAGGTGATGGAAGAGGAGGAGATGGCGGCCAAGGGCATGGGCTCGCTGCTCTCGGTGGCGCGCGGAAGCGTGCAACCGGCCAAGCTCGTGCGCATCAGCTACAAGGGGCGAGGGGGTGAGGGCTACGACCTCGCGCTCGTGGGGAAGGGCATCACCTTCGACACGGGCGGGATCAGCATCAAGCCGGCGCAGGGCATGGAGGCGATGAAGGCCGACATGACCGGCGCCGCCTCGGTGATCGCGGCGATGCAGGCGGTGGCGGCGCTCGCGCCGAAGGCCGACATCCTCGCGATCGCGCCCTGCACGGAGAACATGCCCGGCGGGAACGCGACCCGTCCGGGTGACGTGGTTTCGGCGATGAACGGGAAGACGATCGAGATCCTGAACACGGACGCCGAGGGACGCCTCGTGCTGGCCGACGGCCTCTGCTACGCGCGCGAGCTGGGCGCCCGCCACCTCGTGGACGTGGCCACGCTCACGGGCGCGATCAGCGTCGCGCTCGGCGACCAGTGCTACGGCCTGATGACGAACGACGACGCGCTGGCGAAGCGGTTCGAGGCGGCGGCCGAGGCCGCGGGCGAGCGCAGCTGGCGGCTGCCGATGTTCAAGGAATACGGCGAGCAGCTGAAGAGCAACGTCAGCGTGGTCAAGAACATCGGAGGGCGCCCCGCGGGGAGCATCACGGCAGCCAAGTTCCTCGAGCATTTCGTCGACGAGAAGCCGTGGGTGCACCTCGACATCGCGGGCGTGGACATGGCCTCGAAGGACAAGGGCTGGATCACGAAGGGCGCGAGCGGGCAGGTCGTACGCGCGCTGGTGAACCTCGCGCTTGGCTTCGAGGACAAGTAGCTTCGAGAGGATGGCCGACCTCTTCCCCCGCAGCGCCGCCTACGACGAGTCGTGGGTGACGGAGAACCGCATGGGCCCGAACGTGCTCTGGCTGGCGGAGTTGCTGGCCGAGCGCATGACGCTCGAGCCGGGGATGCGGGTGATGGACCTCGGTTGCGGGAGGGGGCTGAGCTCGGTGTTCCTCGCGCGCGAGTTCGGCATCGAGGTGTGGGCGACCGACCTCTGGATCAAGCCAACGGGGAACTGGGAGCGCATCAGGGAGGCGGGCCTGGAGGGGCAGGTCCACCCCATCTATGCGGAGGCGCACCAGCTCCCGTACGCAGAGGGCTTCTTCGACGCGATCGTGAGCCTCGACGCCTACCAGTACTTCGGCACGGCGGACCTCTACCTGCAGTACCTGGCGCCGTTCCTGCGTCCGGGCGGGGAGATCGGAATCGTCTGCCCCAGCTTCCGGCGGGAGATCGGCCCGGACGACGTCCCGGACTCCCTCGCCGACCTGTACGGCGCGGGGGGCTTTCACGCGTTCCACACGGCGGACTGGTGGCGCGACCACTTCCGCAAGGCCGCGGTCGTGGAGGTGACGCTGGCGGACGAGCCTCCGGAGTCGGACGCGATCTGGGAGGAGTTCATCCCGCACACGCGCCCGCACGAGCAGGAAGCATTGCGCGCCGACGCAACCGGGGAGCACGTGCTGACGTTCGCGCGGGTGGTCGCACGCAGGAGCCAGGAAGCTGCCGCGGGTGACTGACCTCTTCCCCCGCAGCGCCGCCTACGACGAGGAGTGGGTCAACGCGAACCGCATGGGGCCGAACGTGCTCTGGCTGGCGGAGTCGGTGGCCGAGCGGATGACGCTCGAGCCGGGGATGCGGGTGATGGACCTCGGCTGCGGGAAGGCGCTGAGCTCCGTGTTCCTTGCACGCGAGTTCGGCGTCGAGGTGTGGGCGACCGACCTCTGGATCAAGCCGACAGAGAACTGGAAACGCATCCGGGAGGCGGGGCTGGAGGGGCAGGTCCACCCGATCTACGCAGAGGCGCACCAGCTTCCGTACGCGGAGGGGTTCTTCGACGCGATCGTGAGCCTTGACGCCTACCACTACTTCGGGACGGCCGACCTCTACCTGGAGAACCTGGCGCGGTTCCTGCGGACGGACGGGGAGATCGGCATCGTCTGCCCGGGCTTCCGGCGGGAGCTGGGTTCCGACGACGCGCCCGACTACCTTTCCTGGTACCTGCGCGAGGGCGCGTACTCGTTCCACACACCCGGCTGGTGGCGCGACCACTGGCGCAAGGGCGGCGTCGTGGAGGTGACCTGCGCGGACGAGCCACCGGATTCGGACGCGATCTGGGAAGAGTTCATCCCGCACACCGAACCGCAGGAGCAAGCGGTCATTCGTGACGACGCGGCGGGGGAGCGCGTGCTGACGTTCTCGCGGGTGGTGGCCCGGAAGCGGTAGCGAGGGCGGTGACGGGGCGGGTCACGGTCCTCTAGGATTCGGCCATGGCTGATTATCAGGACATCCTCACCGAAAAGCGGGACCGCCACGCGATCATCACCCTCAACCGGCCGGAGAAGATGAACGCGTTGAGCCACAACCTTCGCGCCGAGGTGTTCGACGCGATAAAGCGCTTCGAGCTCGACGAGAGCGTGAAGGTCATCATCCTGCGGGGCTCGGGCCGAGCCTTCAGCGCGGGATACGACCTCTCCGGGACGCCTCCGGACGAGCACAGTTATGTCGATACGCGCAGCGGGCTGCCGGGCGTCGGGCCGATCCATCCGGGGCAGGGCCAGTGGCCGCAGCACCTGCTGAGCGGGTACTGGCAGATCTGGGACCTGACGAAGCCGGTGATCGCGCAGGTACACGGCTACTGCCTCGCGGGCGGCACCGAGCTGGCGACGATGTGCGACCTGATGTTCATCGCCGAGGACGCGATCATCGGGTACCCGCCGGTGCGGGCGATGACAAGCGTCGACATCATCTACCACCCCTGGCACATGCATCAGAAGAAGGCGCGCGAGCTGCTCTACACGGGCGACAGCCTCACGGGGCTGGAGGCGGTGGAGGTGGGCTGGGCGAACCAGGCGCTGCCGGTCGAGGATCTGTGCGAGGCGACGGAGGCGTTCGCCGAGCGCATCGCCAACATCGACTCGCCGATGCTGCAGATGACGAAACGCCAGGTGAACCGCGTGTACGAGATCATGGGGATTCGCACCTCGATGGCGGTGGGCGCCGACATCCAGGCCCTCAGCTCCGTGCGGCCGGGAGGCGGGGAGTTCGGCCGCATCTCGCGGGAGAAGGGCCTCAAGGCCGCGCTGGACTGGCGCGACGGGCCCTTCGAGGACTACGGGAAGGCGCCTCCGGGCACGGCTCGACCCAGCGCCGCGACTTGGTGAGCGACGGTCCCGGCGACGCGAACACCGAGGCGTTCGCGCGGCACTTCGCCGAGCACCCGCTCCACCGGGCGCTGGGCGTGCGGCTGGAGGAGCGGTGCGAGGACTTTGCACGCATCTCGATCGCGCCGAGCGCGGTCACGCAGGGGGGTGTGGCGGGAGGGCTGCACGGCGGCATCCTCGCAGCGCTGGTCGACATCGTGATGCTGGCGGCGCTCTCGACGGTGCAGCGCCCGGGGCAGGAGCCGGCGGGCACGGCCGACCTCAACATCACCTACCTGCGCCCGGCCCTGGGAGCGCGCATCTACGCGGAGGGGACGGTGGTGAAGCGGGGCCGGCAGCTGGCGATGATCGAGGTCAGCATCCTCGACGAGCAGGACCGGCTCTGCGCGAAGGGGCGAACGCTCTACGCCTTCCGCAGCGGCTAGCTCTCCTCGGCCCCCGCCTCTTCCTCGACGGCCTCCAGGTCGAGGTCGGCGAAGACGGTGCGGACGCGCTCGTACATGCGCGTCGCGATACGCACGCCGAGGGCGATGTCCTCGGTGCCTTCGAGGCCGTTCTGGGCGACGGCGTGGACGATGCGGCCGGTGCGGAAGCAGACGACGGTCTCGACGAGGCGGCCGATCTCGGTCGTGGGCTGGCCGACGATGAAGCCCTCGGCGCCATCACCGATGTCCGCGACCCAGAAGTCGGTGTAGTCGGTGACGGTCCGCTCGTTGATCAGGCTGCCGCAATAGAGGCTCATCGAGTCCTCGGCCGACTCGACGTCGGCGTAGAGCGTGGACTGGATGGTGATGAGCGCGGGGCCGCCGAGATGGGTGAAGGGTTCGTTCCAGGAGAACTCGCGCACCGCGCCGATGATGCGCCCGCGGGCCTCGAGCTGGTTCACCTTGCCCCGGAGGTTTTCGACATCGAAGAGCTGCGCCCACTGCCCGTTGTCGAAGGTATTGGTGTTGGCGTTCTCCATGGCGAGGGGCAGATCCTCGAGGTCCAGGAGCATGTCTTCGAGGGGATACTCGTCGTCGGGGAGGTTCGTCGCGAACTGCTGCTCGTCGCCGGCGCAGGCGGCGAGGAACACGAGCCCAAGGGCCGCGAGGAAGGGGAGGAGCGTCAGCCGAAGTGAGGCGCGTCGCACGTGAAGCCTCATCGTACCGGAGCGCGGGGGTGGCGGCTGCGACGCGGGGAGGCCACGATGGGGCCACGGTAAAGGGGATGGTTCGTTGACGGGTTTCATAGCAGGAGCGCTGATCCTGATCGCGGTCGGGATCGTCGTGGGGGCGGTGGTGTTTCGCTGGCGGCGGGCGATCGAGGCGTTGCGCGTGCTGCGCCGCATCGGATGGGCCTACGTGATCGCAATCGTCCTGCTGGCGGTCATCTACCTCGTGCGGGACGGCGGGCTCTGAAGCCGTGCGCGTCCTCGTCGCGCCCCAGGAGTTCAAGGAGAGCCTGACGGCAGAGGAGGCGGCCGCGGCGATTGCCCGCGGCGTCGCCGCCGCGCGGCCGGACTGGACGGTCGAGGAGTTGCCGCTCTCGGACGGGGGTCCGGGATTCCTGGCGGCTCTCGCGCGGGCCACGGGCGGAAGGGAACGGCTGGTGGCGACGCACGACGCGCTCGGCCACGCGCGGACGGCGCATGTGCTGGACATCGCCGAGACGGGCACGTGTGCGGTCGAGGCGGCGATGGCGAACGGCCTCGCGCTGATCGAGCGGCAGGAGCGGAACGCGCTGCGAGCCAGCACCGAGGGCGTCGGGGAGCTGGTCGCGGCCGCGCTTGAGGGCCAGCCTCAGCGCGTCGTGGTGGGGGTGGGGGGCAGCGCGACGAGCGACGGGGGCTCGGGGATGGCGCGGGCGCTGGGAGTGCGCTTCCGGGACGGGGCCGGTCGCGACCTGGCGCCCGGGGCGGCAGCGCTCGCCGAGTTGGCGCGCATTGACTGGTCGCCGCCGGAATCGCTCGCGGGGGTGGAGGTGCTGGTGGCGACGGACGTGACGAACCCGCTGGTGGGGCCGCAGGGGGCGGCGGCGGTGTTCGGACCGCAGAAGGGGGCGTCGCGAGACGACGTGGAGAGAATCGAGGGGGCGCTGCAGCGCTACGCAGCGGTCGTCGAGCGCTCGCTGGGAGTCGCGATTGCAGAGATGCCGGGGTCGGGGGCGGCGGGAGGGCTGGGAGGCGGGCTGGCAGCATTCCTCGGGGGGCGCATCATGAGCGGTTTCGACGTCGTGGCGGAGGCGGTGGGACTGGAGGCACGGCTGCAGGCGGCGGACATCGTCGTGACGGGGGAGGGGAGCTACGACGGGCAGTCGGAGCAGGGGAAGACGGTGGGGCGGCTGCGGCAGCTCGCGTCGGAGGCGGATACGCGCTGCGTCGTGCTGGCGGGGCGGGCGGCGGCACGTGCGGAGGGAGAGGTGCGCACACTGGCCGAGATCGAGCCGGACGCGGAGGCGTCGATGCGGAACGCCGCGGCGCTGGTGGAGGAGCTGGCGGGGCGTTGGGCGCGCTCAGCCCTCGTCTGAGGCGCGCTCGAGGGTGTGGCGGGCCTGCCGGACGCGAGGCGCATCGACGACCATCCCGGCGCGGCGCGCGACCCAGGCGCCCTCGGGACGCGACTCGTAGGCCTCAACGTCCGCGCGGGCGCGCTTCAGGACCGTACTGGTCGGCGCGAACACGTCGTTGGCGACCGGCACGAGGCGGGCCTCGTCCAGGACAGTGCCAGCGAAGCCGTAGTTGGCCATGTCGCGTAGTTCGAGCGAGCTGCCGTCGATGAGGGCGACGGTCGCGTGGGCGGCGGCGGCCGCGACCACGCTGCTGCGGGCGTAGGCGAGGCGAGGGCCGCTCTCTTCGTAGCGGGCGCCGACGTCGCGGGCGAACGGTTCGGAAGCCAGCACGAGGCCGGCGGTGCGGGGAGCGGCGGCGAGGCTCTCGGCGGCACGCAGGAGGCCACGGGCCGTGTCGATGACGGGGAAGAGCGCCACCTGCCCCGGTTCGATGTCACGGGTGTGCTCGAACTCGCGCAGGAGGACGGCGGTGTCGCGGACGTCCTGGGGCTCGGTGCAGTGAGGCAGGAGGACGGCGGCCAGCCTCGGCCCAGTGATGGCCTCGAGGTCGCCGCGGGTGAGCTGCGTGCGGGGGTGGTTGACGGCAACGAGCGGAGTCTTGCCCGCTTCGGCGACGCGCTCGACGGCTTCGGCGGCGGCGGCTCGCAACTCCTCCACCGGCTGCGTCTCGTCGGTGAGGGAGAGCAGGATTGCGTCGGTGTCCGCCTCAAGGGCGGCGTCGAGGGAGTCGCCGGCGCGGGCGCGAAGGATGCTGCGGAGCCGCATCTAGACGCCGCCCGCCACGCTGCGGTCGAGGGCGGCGATGTGCAGGTCGCCACGCAACCCCATCACGCCCTGGAGGTGGTCGAGGGCATGGCGATAGATGACCTCGGCGATCCACTGGCAGGTAATCGGACCCCAGTGGCCGTCATCGCGCAGGCGCAGCCAGGAGGTGTCGTCCAGCTCGCGGAAGACGTCGAACTCCTCGTCGCGCACGCGGCCGAGCTGCTCCATCAGGTCGCCCAGGGGGACGCCGGCGTTGTAGCGCTCGTCGCGCCAGATGCGACGGCTGTAGTCGGCGGGTTCGAGCATGTCGGGGATGGCAGCCCAGCGGAGGAGCGGCAGGTAGACGTGCTCTTCCATGTCGATGAGGTGGGAGACCTGCTCGTGGATGGACCACTCGTCGGGGTCGGAGGTCCAGTGGTGCTGGTCACCAGGAAGGTCGCGCACGGCCCAAGCAAGGTCGGCGGTGGTGGCGCGGAGCCGGGCTACCAGCTGGGTGCGGTATTCCGCAGTAAGGCTCACGCCTGTCGAGTATAGACACAGAAGCCGTTACTGGCTCTTGGCCACCGCCTCCCGGGGGACGGCGGGGTGGGTTAGACGAGCTCGAGGGGCTCGCCCTCGAAGGTGCGGGAGCCGCGCCGCAGCTCGATAAGCTCGCCGACCTTGACCACGCAGTCGCCCACGGGGACGTCCTGGACGCCGCAGACGTTGCAGGCGCCGTGGTGGCAGTCGCCGACGGTGTGCTCGCGGAAGACGTCGCGCCACTGGCCGCGCAGGTAGCTCTTGTTGACGCCGCTGGCTATGTGGTCCCAGGGGAGGGGGGCGAACGTGTCCCACTCCTCGTGTGCGAACCAGTCCCCGTCGACGCCGGTTGCGGCGAACGCGCCGTCCCAGAGCTCGGGGCGGAAGTGTTCGCTCCAGGCGTCGAAGGTCGCGCCAGCGCGCCAGGCGTGCTCGACAGCTTCGGCGACGCGGCGGTCGCCGCGGCTGAGGACGACCTCGATGCGGCTGTCGGCGGGGTCGTTCCAGCTGAAGTCGACTCCGGCGGCGCGGCAGCCATCCTTGAGCAGCCGGTGCTTGGGAGTCAGCTCGGCGGCGGTCTCCTGGCGGGCCCACTGGAAGGGCGTGTGCGCCTTGGGCACGTGGTTGCTGGTGCTGACGCGGACTCGCGCGCGCTTGCCGGCCTGCTCGCGGCCGATCTCCTTCACGCGACGCCCGAGGTCGACGATGCCCTCGACGTCTTCGAGGGTCTCGGAGGGGAGGCCGACCATGAAATACATCTTGACGCTCGTCCAGCCGCGGGCGAAGGCGTTCGAGGCGGCGCCGAAGAGGTCGTCCTCGCTGACGAGCTTGTTGATGGCGTTGCGGAGGCGCTGGCTACCGGCCTCGGGCGCGAGGGTAAGGGTGTGCTTCTTGCCCTTCGCGATGGCGTTGGCGACGTCGACGGAGAAGCTGTCGACACGCGTGCTGGGCAGGGAGATCCTGAGGTCGGGGAAGGTGGTGGTGAGCGCCTCGACCATGGGCACGATGCGGCTGTGGTCGGTGGTGCTGAGGGAGAGCAGCGAAAGCTCCTCGTAGCCGGTGTTGGCGAGCAGGTCGCGGGTCGCATTGACGACCTCCTCGGGGCTGCGCTCGCGCGTGGGGCGATAGATCATCCCGGCCTGGCAGAAGCGGCAACCCTGCGTGCAGCCACGCTGGATCTCGACGGCGGCGCGGTCGTGGACGGTCTGGAGGAAGGGCACGATCGGCGTGGTGAGGGCTGGCGGCAGCGCCTCGACGACGCGCCGCTGGACGACGGGCGGGGCGGCCGGGTCGATGGGTTCGAGGGCGGCGAAGTGGCCCAGGTCGTCGTAGCGCGCCTCGTAGAACGCGGGAACGTACACACCCGGCATGGCGAGCAGGTCGCGGAGGCGGGCGGAGCGGGGAGCGCCGTCGCGCTTCCAGGCGCGGACGAGATCGGCGAGCTCGCCGATGGCGTCCTCGCCCTCGCCGAGGACGAAGGCATCGATGTAGGGGGCGAGGGGCTCGGGGTTGAAGGCGCAGCTGCCGCCTGCGACGACGATGGGGTCGTCCTCGCCACGGTCGCTGGAGCGGGGAGCGATGCCCGCGAGGTCGAGCATGTTGAGGATGTTCGTGTAGGTGAGCTCGTACTGGAGGGTGAAGCCGAGGATGTCGAAGTCGCGCAGCGGGTGTCGGGTCTCAAGGCTCCAGAGGGGCGCGCCCTCGCGGCGCATCTCCGCCTCCATGTCGGGCCAGGGCGCGAAGGCGCGTTCGCAGACGACGTCGTCCTGGCGGTTGAGGAGGTCGTAGAGGATGCCGAGACCCATGTTCGACATGCCGATGTCGTAGGCGTCGGGGTAGGCGAGGGCGATACGGACGCCGGCGGCGTCCCAGTCCTTGGTGACGGAGTTCCACTCGCCGCCGGTATAGCGACCCGGCTTCGTGACACGAGCGAGCAGGTGGTCGATTGCGACTGTCATCGTTCCTCTCGCGGCGGGGTGAGCCGCGCCACTCACATGGTAGCGGGCGTCGGTGTAGTGTGCGGCCATGCAGGTCGACGCCGTGGTGGTCGCAGCGGGGCGCTCGACGCGATTCGGGGAGGGGGACAAGCTGCTGGCCGACCTGAACGGGCGGCCGGTGATCGCGTGGTCGCTGGCGGCGCTGGCGGCGGCAGACTCGATCGGGCGGGTGGCGATCGTGGGGCGGGAGGACCTGCTGGGCGAGCTGAAGGCCGTGGGACGGGAGGTGCTGGGGGAGGGGCTGGCGGCGGTGGTGGCCGGGGGCGCGCGGCGGCGGGACAGCGTGGAGGCGGGGCTGCGGGCGGTGACGAGCGAGTACGTGGCGATTCACGACGGGGCGCGGCCGCTGGTGACGCCGGCGCTCATCGATGCGTGCGTGGCGGAGGCGGAGCGGGCGGCGGGGGCGATCCTGGTCGGGCCGGTGACGGACACGATCAAAGAGGTCGAGGGGGCAACGATCGTCGGCAGCCCGGACCGGGGACGGCTGCGGGCGGCCCAGACGCCGCAGGTGGTGCGTCGCCAGGCGTGGCTGGAGGCAGCGGCGCTCTCCGAAGGAGACGAGACGGACGACGCGGCCATGCTCGCGCGGGCGGGGCTGGAGGTGCGGGTGGTCGAGGGTGACCCCGCCAACCTGAAGGTGACGCGGCCGATCGACCTGACGCTGGCGCGGGCGCTGCTGGCGGAGCGGGGGGAAGGCTGATGCGAGTCGGGATCGGGGAGGACCTGCACCGCGTGGAGGACGGGCGATCGCTCGTGCTGGGCGGGGTGAGGATCGAGGCGGCGGTGGGGCTGGCCGGGCACAGCGATGCGGACGTGCTCCTGCATGCAATCACGGACGCGGTGCTGGGGGCGGCGGGGAAAGGCGACCTGGGCGAGCACTTCCCCAGCTCGGACGAGCGCTGGGCAGGGGCGGACAGCGGGCTGTTCCTGCGAGAGGCGCTGCGGATGGCGACGGAGGACGGGTGGACGCTCGTGAACGTCGACGCGACGGTGCGGGCGGAGCGGCCGCGCCTCGCCGGTCACCTCGAAGCGATCCGCGCGAGTGTCGCGCGGATCGCGGAAGTGGACGTCTCGCGCGTGAACGTGAAAGCGAAGAGCGGGGAGGGGCTGGACGCGATCGGCCGCGGCGAGGCGATCGGGGCGACGGCGGTGGTGTTGCTGGAAGCGGCGCCGTAGCTCGCGCTACGACGCCGCCCCAGGCGGTTGGTTGCTAGTCGGGGTCGCCGTCGCCGGCGAGGGACGGCATGGCGTCGGAGTCCGGCGTCTGGACCGCGACGGCAGCGCCGGCCTCGCTCTCGGCGAGCATGCGCTCCAGCTCGGCTTCCTCATCGAACTCGAGGGACTCCGGCAGGTCGAGCTCGGGGACGAACTCGCGGCGGGGCACCTCGATCTCCGCCCGGGCAGGGATGAGCTTGCCGATGATGACGTTCTCCTTGAGACCGACGAGCTTGTCGATCTTGCCCTCGACGGCGGCGTTCGTGAGGACGCGCGTCGTCTCCTGGAAGGAGGCGGCGGCGAGCCACGAGCTCGTGTTGAGCGAGGCCTTGGTGACGCCGAGGAGGACGGGCTGGGCGGTGGCGGGATCGCCACCCTCGGCCACGACCCTCGCGACGATCTCCTCGAACTCGCGCCGGTCGATGAGGTCTCCGGGAAGCAGGCCCGTGTCGCCGGGGTGGTCGACGCGTACGCGGCGCAGCATCTGGCGGGTGATGACCTCGATGTGCTTGTCGTTGATGTTCACGCCCTGGGAGCGATAAACCTTCTGCACCTCGTCGACCATGTAGCGGCGAACGGCGTCGCGGCCCTGGATGGAGAGGATGTGCTGGGGGTTCTTCGCGCCCTCGGTAATCTGGGCGCCGGCGTCGATGGCCTCGCCCGAGCCGACGAGCAGGCGGGCGGCGGCGGGGATGGCGTACTCGCGGTCCTCGCGGTCCTCGAAGACGACCTGGAGGGTCTTGCGGCCCTTCGTCCGCACGATGCCGGGGATGCGGGAGAGGAGCTCGGTCGAGACTTCGGCGCTCTCGTCGGCGTCCTCCTTCTTGTCCTCATCGGGAACGGCGGCGAGGACGCTGCCTGCGACGACGTGGTCACCATCGGCTACCTGCGCCTTCGCGCCTGCGGGGATGGCGTACTCCTCGACGACGGTATCGACGTTGGAGACGCGCACGAGGCGCTGGCCGCCATCCTCGAGCACCTCCACGACGCCGTCGATCTCGCTGATGATGGCCTCGCCCTTGGGGACGCGGGCCTCGAACAGCTCCTCGACGCGCGGAAGACCGCTCGTGATGTCGGTGGTGCCGGCGACGCCGCCGGTGTGGAAGGTCCGCATCGTGAGCTGGGTGCCCGGCTCGCCGATGGACTGGGCGGCGATGATGCCGACCGCCGTGCGCGGACGTACGAGCTCGCCACGGGCGAGGTCGCGGCCGTAGCAGAGCTGGCAGATGCCGCGCTCGGCCTCGCAGGACATCGGCGTGCGCACGTAGACGCGCGCGACTTCGAGCGCCTCGAGGCGGTCGGCGACGGCTTCGTCGATCTCCTCGTTGCGGTCGACGACGATCTCGCCGGTGGCGTCGTCGGCGACGGGTGAGGCGGCGTAGCGGCCGACGATGCGATCGCGGAAGTCCTCCATCGTCTCGCGCTCGTCGCGCTGCTCGATCCAGAGGCCGGTGGTCGTCTCGCAGTCGTTATCGATGATGATGACGTCCTGGGAGACGTCGATCAGGCGGCGGGTGAGGTAGCCGGAGTCGGCGGTTCGGAGGGCGGTGTCGGCGAGGCCCTTGCGGGCGCCGTGGGTGGAGATGAAGTACTCCAACACGGTCAGCCCCTCGCGGAAGGATGCGCGGATGGGCTCGGCGATGATCTGGCCGTGGGGGTCGGCCATAAGGCCGCGCATGCCCGCCATCTGCCGGATCTGGGTGATGTTGCCCTTCGTGCCCGAGCTGGCCATGTAGTTGAGGGAGCCGTACTCGGAGAGGCTCTCGGCGATGTCGTTCTCGATGCGGCGAGTGGTCTCGGTCCACACCTCGACGGCGCCCTGGTAGCGCTCTTCCTCGGTGATGAGCCCCATCTGGTACTGCTCTTCGAGATCGGCGACCTCCTGGTCGGCCTCGGCGATGAGCTCCTTCTTGTGGTGGGGCACGACGATCTCGTGGATGGCGATGGTGACGCCGCTCTGGGTGGCGAAGCGGAAGCCGACCTCCTTGATGCGGTCGACGACCTCGGCGGTCGCATCGCTGCCGAGCTCTCGGTAGACGAGGGCGACGAGCCGCCGCAGGGCGGGGCGGTCCATCGTGTAGTTCTGGAAGGGGAGGTCCTCCGGGAGCACCTCGTTGAAGATGATGCGCCCGATGGTGGTCTCCAGCAGCCGCGGCTCGTCCAGCGCGGCGGCGGGGCCGCCGGCATCCTCGCTGTCGGTGCTCTCGGCGGCGGGCCGGTCGGTGCGCACCTTGATGGGGGCGCGCAGGTCGACGCTGCCGAGGTCGAACGCGAGCTTGGCCTCATCGAAGGAGGCGTAGATGCCCCGGGCGGGGGCGCCGTTGGCCTCGACGAAGGCGCCGCGGGCGCTGTCGCCGACCTCGGTCATGTAGTAGGAGCCGAGGACCATGTCGAGGGTGGGGGTGACGGTGGGGTCGCCGCTGGCCGGGGACAGCAGGTTCTTGGTGGAGAGCAGGATCTGCCGGGCCTCGGCCACGGCCTCGCGGCTGAGGGGCACGTGCACGGCCATCTGGTCGCCGTCGAAGTCGGCGTTGAAGGCGGCGCAGACGAGCGGGTGGAGCTGGACCGCGGAGCCCTCGATGAGCACCGGCTGGAAGGCCTGGATGCCGAGCCGGTGGAGGGTGGGGGCGCGGTTGAGCAGCACCGGGCGATCGGTGATGACCTCATCGAGCACGTCCCAGACCTCGGGGCGGGCGCGCTCGACGATGCGCTTGGCGCTCTTGATGTTGTGGGCAAGGCCCTTCGCCACGAGCGAGTGCATGACGAACGGCTTGAAGAGCTCGAGCGCCATCTTCTTGGGCAGGCCGCACTGGTGCAGCTTGAGCTCGGGGCCGACGACAATGACGGAGCGACCGGAGTAGTCGACGCGCTTGCCGAGCAGGTTCTGGCGGAAGCGCCCCTGCTTGCCCTTGAGCATGTCGCTGAGGCTCTTCAGCTTGTGGTTGCCGCTGCCGCTGACGGCGCGGCCGCGGCGGCCGTTATCGACGAGGCTGTCGACGGCCTCCTGCAGCATGCGCTTCTCGTTGCGGATGATGATCTCCGGCGCGCCGAGGTCGAGCAGCCGCTTCAGGCGGTTGTTGCGATTGATGACGCGGCGGTAGAGGTCGTTCAGGTCGCTGGTGGCGAAGCGGCCGCCATCGAGCTGGACCATGGGGCGCAGCTCGGGCGGAAGCACGGGCAGGACCGCGAAGATCATCCAGTCGGGCTTGTTGCCGGACTCGATGAGGTCCTCGACGACCTGGAGGCGCTTGGTCGCCTTCTTGCGGCGCTGGCCGCTGGCGGAGGCGAGCTCGGTCTTGAGCTTGGCGCGGAGGGCGTCGAGGTCGAGCCGCTCGAGGACGCTGAGGACGGCCTCGGCGCCCATAGCCGCCTTGAAGACGTGCCCGAACATGTCGGAGAGCTCGCGGTAGCGGGTCTCCGTGAGGAGCTCGATGCGGTCGCCGCGGACCGGGTCGACGATGTCCTCGAGGTCGTTGAGGCGCTCCTGGAACTGCTCCTCGGTCTCCTTGCGGATCTCGGCGGCGCGCTCCTGGATGGGGTTGAGCTCGTCGTAGACGCTCGCCTTGGCCTCTTCCATGGCGCTGTCGACGACGGCCTTCTCGGCGGCGATGAGCTTCTTCGTCTCCTTATCGAACGCAGTGAGCCTCTTGCGGCCCTCCCGCTCGAGCTTGTTGCGGGCGGTCTTGGTCATCTTGTCGCCGGTGGCGACGATGACCTCGCCCTGGAAGACGTAGTCGCGCTCGGTGAGCTCGCCGATGATCTCGTTGGCGGCTTCGACGTTGCGGGCGGCCTCGGCCTCGATGGCGTCGCGGGTGGCGGCGCGCTCGGTTTCGAGCTTCGCGATCTGCTCGTCGCGCTTCGCCTCGAGCTCTTCCTGGGCGGCCTCGAGCTGCAGCTCAAGGCGCTCACGCTCGGGGGTGATGTCGGCGAGACGGTCGTCGATGGCGCGCGCGAGCTCCTTCTGGAGGTTCTCGATCTCGAAGTCGCGATGGGTGTCATCGACCTCGGTGATCATGTACTGGGCGAAGTAGAGAACGCGCTCGAGGTTGCGGGGGGAGATGTCGAGCAGGAGGCCGAGCTTCGAGGGCGTGCCCTTGACGAACCAGATATGGCTGACGGGGCTGGCCAACTCGACGTGGCCCATGCGCTCGCGGCGCACCTTGGCGCGCGCGACCTCAACGCCGCACTTGTCGCAGATGATGCCCTTGTAGCGGACGCGCTTGTACTTGCCGCAGTAGCACTCGAAGTCCTTCGTGGGACCGAAGATCTTCTCGCAGAAGAGGCCGTCCTTCTCCGGCTTCAGCGTGCGGTAGTTGATGGTCTCCGGCTTGGTGACCTCACCGTAGGACCAGGAGCGAATCTGGGAGGGGCTGGCGAGCCCGATGCGGACCTGGTTGAAGTCATTGACTTCGAGCATTGAAGAGATCCTCCGATTCGAATCCGGAAAGGTTGATGCCGAGCTCGGGCAGCTCTCCGGCTGTCTCCTCCGTGAAGGAGACACTGCCCGAATCGTTGGAGACGTCGATGGAGAGGCCGAGGCTCTGGAGCTCCTTGACGAGCACCTTGAAGGACTCGGGGACGCCAGGTTCGAGGACGTCCTCGCCCTTGACGATGGCCTCGTAGGTCTTGACGCGTCCGACGACGTCGTCGGACTTCACGGTGAGGAGCTCCTGGAGGATGTGGGCGGCGCCGTAGGCCTCGAGCGCCCAGACCTCCATCTCGCCGAAGCGCTGGCCGCCGAACTGCGCCTTGCCGCCCAGCGGCTGCTGGGTGATGAGGGAGTAGGGGCCCGTGCTGCGGGCGTGAATCTTGTCCTCAACCAGGTGGATGAGCTTGAGCATGTAGATGTAGCCGACCGTGACGGGCTGGTCGAACGCCTCCCCGCTGCGGCCGTCGTAGAGAGTGGTCTTGCCGAAGAGGGGGGGCACGGCGCCGGTCTCGGTGAAGATCCGCTGGGTCTCCTCCTCAAGGGCCTCGATGGTGGCGGACTTCTTCGGCTTGCTGCCGGCCTGCTTGAGCCAGATCTCGAGGCAGGCGCGCTTGGCGGCGCCCTTCTCGGGCTGCTCGAAGACCGGAGCCGGGTCGTAGCCGTGCTCACGCAGCCACTCGGCGGCGACGGGCTCGTCGAACCCGTAGTCGCGCGGATCGATGTAGTAGACGGCGCCGCTCTCGGCGGCCATCCAGGCACGCGCCAGCGAGTCGTCGAGGTCACCGTCGTCGGCGCCGTCGAAGACGGGCGTGCTGGCGCGGAAGCCGAGCGCCCGGGCGGCCCAGCCGAGGTGCGTTTCGAGCACCTGGCCGATGTTCATGCGGCTGGGGACGCCGATGGGGTTGAGGATGATGTCGACGGGGGTGCCGTCGGGCAGGTAGGGCAGATCCTCGCGGGGGAGGATGCGGCTGATGACGCCCTTGTTGCCGTGGCGCCCGGCCATCTTGTCGCCCTCGGCGATCTTGCGGCGCTGGGCGGTGCTGACGCGCACGAGCTTGTTGACGCCGGCGGGCAGGCCCTCGTGGTCCTCGCGGCTGAAGACGCGGACATCGATGACCTTGCCGCGCTCGCCGTGGGGGAGGCGCAGGCTGGTGTCCTTCACCTCGCGGGCCTTCTCGCCAAAGATGGCGCGCAGGAGCTTCTCCTCGGCGGTCAGCTCGGTCTCGCCCTTAGGCGTGATCTTGCCGACGAGGATGTCGCCCTCGCGGACCTCGGCGCCGATGCGGATGATGCCTTCCTCATCGAGGTTGGCGAGCGCTTCCTCGCCGACGTTGGGGATGTCGCGCGTGATCTCCTCGGCTCCGAGCTTGGTGTCGCGCGCCTCGATCTCGTGCTTCTCGATGTGGATGGAGGTGAACTTGTCCTCGCGGACGAGGTTCTCGCTGATGATGATGGCGTCCTCGAAGTTGTAGCCCTCCCAGCTCATGAAGGCGCAGAGCACGTTCTGGCCGAGGGCGAGCTCGCCGCCCTGGGTGCTGGAGCTATCGACGAGGGGCTGGTTCGCCTTGACGCGCTCGCCACGGAAGACGAGCGGGCGCTGGTTGCGGCAGGTTCCCTGGTTGGTGCGCCGGAACTTCACGAGCTTGATCTCAGTCGTTCCCAGCGAGTCGTCGTCATACTTGACGACCACGCGAGAGCCGGACGCCTCGATTACTTCCCCATCGCCCAAGGCAACGGGGACGTGCCCGCTGTCGATAGCGGTCTTCGCCTCCATGCCCGTGCCCACAAGCGGGGCCTCGGGGCGCACGAGGGGGACGGCCTGGCGCTGCATGTTCGAACCCATGAGGGCGCGGTTGGCGTCGTCGTGCTCGAGGAAGGGGATGAGGGAGGCGGCGACGGAGACCATCTGGTTCGGCGAGATGTCGAGGAAGTCGATCTCATGCGGAGCGACGAGCTTGAACTCCTCGTTGAAGCGCACCTCGACGCGCTCGTCGAGCACGCGGTTGTCCGCGCCGACGCGGGTGTTGGCCTGGCCAATGACGTAGCGGTCCTCCTCACGGGCGGTGAGGTAGGTCGCCTCATCGGCGACAACGGCCTGGATGGGCACGCGCAGGCCGGCCTTCTTCAGGCTGGTGGCGGTCTTCTTGTCGACGATGGTCCCGGCGGCGGCGATGACCTTGCCATCGACGTCGGTGACGTCCTCGCGGATCTCCTGACCGCCCAGCCCGGGGTCGTCGGAGGCCATCTCGCTGATGACGCGGCGGTAGGGCGTCTCGATGAAACCGAAGTCGTTGAGGCGGCCGTAGGTTGCCAGCGAGCCGATGAGGCCGATGTTCGGGCCCTCGGGCGTCTCGATGGGACAGATGCGGCCGTAGTGGCTGTGGTGGACGTCACGCACGTCGAAGCCGGCGCGATCGCGGGAGAGGCCGCCGGGGCCGAGGGCGCTGAGGCGGCGCTTGTGGGTCAGCTCGGCGAGGGGGTTGGTCTCATCCATGAACTGGGAGAGCTGGCTGCCGCCGAAGAACTCCTTCATGGCGGCGACCACGGGCCGGATGTTGATGAGGGCGCTGGGCGTGGCCTCGGCGGGGTCGGTGATGGTCATGCGCTCGCGCACGACGCGCTCCATGCGCACGAGGCCGATGCGGAACTGCTGCTGGATGAGCTCACCGACGGCGCGCACGCGGCGGTTGCCGAGGTGGTCGATGTCGTCGGTTCCGCCACGGTCGAGGTTGACGTTGATGAGCTCGCGGGTGAGCTCGATCAGGTCCATGGGGCGCAGCTGGCGCTGGTCGGTCTCGATGCCCTTGGCTTCCAGTTCGAGCCGTTCGTTCAGCTTGTAGCGCCCGACTCGCCCGAGGTCGTAGCGACGGTCGTTGAAGAAGAGCTGGTTGACGAGGGAGCGGGCGTTCTCGTGGGTGGGAGGGTCGCCCGGGCGGATCTTGCGGTAGAGCTCGAGGAGGGCCTCGTGCTTGTTCTCGCAAGGATCGTTGTTGCGACCGCCCTCGCGGCGGCCGAGGGTGGCGGTGAGATAGGAGAGGTCGCCTTCGACATCGACAGCCTTGAAGAAGGCGAGGACGCGCTCGTCGGTGCCGAGCACCTTCTCGCACTCGCGGCGGGCGGCGTCGCGGGCCTTCTCGGCGGCGGCGGTGCCCTCTTCGTCGAGGCGCTTCTGGGCGGCGAAGTACTTGGCGAAGGCGGGGTTGTCGTGGTCCTCGGGGAAGAGGCCGGGCTCGTCGATCGTGCGGACGAGCACGGAGACGGGCAGCTTGCGCTTGCGGTCGATCTTGACGCTGAGGATGCGCTTGGCGGAGGTCTCGAACTCGAGCCAGGCGCCGCGGCTGGGGATGAGCTTGGCGTTGGCGAGGCGCTGGCCGCTCTGCACATCCGTCTCGACCGTGTAGTAGACGCCGGGGGAGCGCACGAGCTGGCTCACGACCACGCGCTCGGCGCCGTTGATGATGAACGTGCCGCGATCGGTCATGAGGGGGAAGTCGCCGAAGAAGAGGCGCTGTTCCTTGATCTCGCCGGAGTCCTTGATGCGCAGCTCAACATCGACGAAGAGGGGCGCGGAGAAGGTCATGTCGCGTTCGCGGCACTCCTCCTGGCTGTGCTTGGGCTCACGGAACTCGTACTCGCCGAAGATGAGGTCCATCTTCGTGCTGGTGAAGTCCTGGATCGGCGAGAGCTCGTCGAGCAGCTCACGGAGGCCTTCACGCTTGAACCAGTCGAAGGAATCGAGCTGGAGCTTGATGAGGCTGGGAATCTCGAGGACGTTCGAAATGGTGCTGAACGACTGGACGGCGAGCGGGGCGCGCTCGCCCGTCCGCGTCCCATCAAGTGTCGCGGTCATGTACAGGCGACTCCTTCAGGTCCTGGGTTCTGAATGGCACAGTTCGACAAGGTCACGAATCGGGGGTTCTGCGCGATGGCACAGCACGCCAGACTGAGAGTACGCAACGCGACGCCCGATGTCAACAGATCCGGGCGCGGAAACGCTGTGTTTCCGGCCCTGGCTGCGGAGCCGGGCTAGCCGACGGGCGCGGGCGAGCTCACGGGCTTGATCGTGAGCCCGTCCTCGTCGGAATCGCGGTCGATGACGAGCCGATCGCCGGTGCCGAACTCGCCGCCCAGGAGCATCTCGCTGATCTTGTCCTCGATGTTGTCCTGGATGACGCGGCGGAGCGGGCGGGCGCCGAACACCTGGTCGTAGCCCTTGTCGCCAAGCCACTCCTTTGCGGCCTCGGTCACCTCGAAGGTGACGGCGCGGAGCGCGAGGCGGCGCTCCACCTGCGACAGCTCGAGGTCGACGATGCGGCGGATGTGCTCGGGCGTGAGCGCGTGGAACACGACCGTGCTGTCGACGCGGTTGAGGAACTCGGGCTTGAAGACGTTCTTCAGCTCGCTGAGCACCTTGTCCTTCATGCGCTTGTAGCGGTCCTCGTGGGTCTGCACCTCATCCTGGGCGATGGCGAACCCGAGATTGGAGTCGCGCTTGATGAGGTCGGAGCCGACGTTCGAGGTCATGATGAGGATGGTGTTGCGGAAGTCGACCTTGCGGCCCTTGGCATCGGCGAGGCGACCCTCGTCGAATATCTGGAGCAGCAGGTTGAAGACATCCGGGTGCGCCTTCTCGATCTCGTCGAGCAGGATCAGGCAGTAGGGGCGGCGGCGGACGGTGTCGGTGAGCTGGCCGCCGTCGTCGTAGCCGACGTAGCCGGGAGGGGCGCCGATCAGGCGAGCGACCGTGTGGCGCTCGCTGAACTCGCTCATGTCGAGCCTGATCATGTTGTCCTGCGAGTCGAACATGAACTCGGCGAGCTGCTGGGCGAGGTAGGTCTTGCCGACGCCCGTGGGTCCGAGGAAGAGGAAGACGCCGATGGGGCGTCGCGGGTCCTTCAGCCCGGCGCGGGCGCGGCGCACGGAGCGCGCGATGGACTCGATGGCCTCGTCCTGGCCGATGACCTTGGTGCGGAGGGCGCTCTCCATCTTCAGGAGGCGGGCGCTCTCTTCGCTCGCGATCTGGGCGGCTGGGATGCCGGTCCACATGGCGACGACCTCGGCGATGTCCTCTTCGCTGACGATAGGAGTGGCGACACCGCCGCTCCCCTCGCTCCACTCACCCATCTCGTCGATCTTGATCTGGAGCTTCTGCTCGCGATCGGTGAGCTCGGAGGCGTATTCGAGCTGCTGAGCCTCGGTGGCCTGGTCGCGCTCGCGGCGGAGACTCTCGAGCCCCTTGAGCGCCTCCTGCATGGAGGGCGGGGTAGCGGCGCGGCGGATGCGCACACGGCTGGAGGCCTCGTCGATGAGGTCGATGGCCTTGTCGGGCAGGAAGCGCTCGGTCACGTAGCGGTCCGACATGCGGGCGGCGGCGGAGAGGGCGTCATCGCTGATCTTGAGGTTGTGGTGCTCCTCGTAGCGCCCGCGGATGCCGCGCAGGATCTCGACCGTCTCCTCGACGGTGGGCTCATCGACGACGATGGGCTGGAAGCGGCGCTCGAGGGCGGCATCGCGCTCGATGTGCTTGCGGTATTCGTCGAGGGTGGTGGCGCCAATGCACTGGAGCTCACCCCGGGCGAGGGCGGGCTTGAGGATGTTGGCGGCATCGACGGCGCCCTCGGCGGCGCCGGCGCCGACGAGCATGTGAAGCTCATCGACGAAGAGGATGCAGTTGCCCGCGGTCTTGATCTCCTCGATGACCTTCTTGAGGCGCTCCTCGAACTCGCCGCGGTACTTGGTGCCGGCGACGAGCGAGCCGATGTCGAGGGTGAGGAGGCGCTTTTCGGCCAGGGTCTCGGGGACGTCGCCGGTGTTGATGCGCTGGGCGAGGAGCTCGGCGATGGCGGTCTTGCCGACGCCGGGCTCGCCGATGAGGACGGGGTTGTTCTTGGTGCGGCGGGAGAGGATCTGGACGACGCGCTCCAGCTCGGTGGAGCGGCCGATGACGGGGTCGAGCTGGCCGGAGCCGGCGGCGGCGGTCAGCTCGATGCCGAGCTGGTCGACGGTCGGCGTGCGGCTCGCCTGGCGGGTGCCGCCAGCAGCCGTTCCCGCAGCCTGCGGGGAGGACTGGCTGAGGATGCGGGTGGTCTCGGCGCGGACGCGCTCGATGTTGACGCCGAGGCTCTCGAGGACGCCGGCAGCGATACCCTCGCCCTCGCGCACGAGGCCGAGAAGCAGGTGCTCGGTGCCGATGTAGCTGTGGCCGAGGCGGCGGGCCTCGTCGACGGCAAGCTCGATGACCTTCTTGGCGCGGGGGGTGAGCCCAATCTCGCCGAGAACGGTGCGGTCGCCGCGACCGATGATGAACTCGACAGCGGAGCGGACCTTGTTCAACTCGACGCCGAGGTTGGAGAGAACCTTGGCGGCGACGCCGTCCCCCTCGCGCACGAGGCCGAGGAGGATGTGCTCGGTGCCGATGTAGTTGTGGTTGAAGCGGTGAGCCTCTTCCTGGGCGAGGGTCAGCACACGTCGGGCGCGTTCCGTGAACTTGTCGAATCGGTCGGCCATCGCGTTCCCTCCTGCTAGTCCCCGGACCTGGTGGCGGAGCCACCCTCGCCGGATGCAGTCACTGGTTCCTCGGCGGCAGGTTCGGCCTCCACCGAGTTCTCTGTTGCCGCGTCCCCGGCCGGCTCCTCGCCTTCGGCGGGGGCGGCTTCCCCGGTCGTCGCGGCGGGGGCTTCCTCGGTCGCTTCGGCGGCAGGTTCCTCGCTTGCCTCAGCGACCGGTTCGACGGCGGCTTCGGCTGCGGGCTCGTCGCTCGCTTCGGCTGCCGACTCATCGCCGGCTTCGGCCGTGGCTTCCTCGGCGGCGGGGGCGGCTTCCGCGTCGTCCGCGAGGTTCAGGGCGTTGCCGGAGTCGGCGTTTTCGAGCGCCTGGGCGAAGGCGTGGGCGAACGCCGAGACGGGCTCGGGGTCGTTGGCGACGGCCTGCTCGACGGTCTCCTGCGCGGTGCGCGGGCGGGCGGGCGACTGGGAGGCGTCGCGCTTGTCCAGCCCGAACTCCGCGCGCACGTCATCGGGCCAATCGATAACGGAGCCGTTGCGGTCGAAGCCGAAGCCCATCGCTTCGGCGTCGTTGCGCGCCTGGCGGAGGCTGAGACCGAGCCGGTGGCGGTCCTTCTCGATGCGAACGAGCTTGACCGGCACGACATTGCCTTCCTCCAGTACCTCCCTCGGGTGCTGGATGCGGCGGTTCGTAATCTCGGAGATGTGGATGAGGCCCTCGATGGGTCCATCGAGGCGCACGAACGCTCCGAAGGGCATGAGCTTGGTGACACGCCCGATCAGCACCTGGCCGATGACGAAGCGGTCAACCGCGCTGTCCCACTCCTCGGGGTGGGCGCGCTTGAGCGAGAGCGAGATCTTGCGGGCCTCGCGGTCGACGCGGAGGACGTAGGCCTTGACCTCGTCGCCGACCTTGAAGAGGTCCTTCGCCTTCTTGCCGCGCTCCCAGGTGAGCTCGGTGAGGTGGGCGAGGCCGTCGGCGCCGCCGAGGTCGACGAAGACGCCGAAGTCGGTGATGGAGGAGATTCGGCCTTCGCGAATCTCGCCTTCCTGCAGCTCCTGGATGATCCGCTCCTTCTGCTCGCGACGCCATTCGGTCATGGCGGCGCGCTCGGAGAGGATTGCGCGGTTCTTGCGGCGGTTCAGCTCGATGACCTTGAGGCGCACTTCCTTGCCAACGAGCGTGGCGAGAGCGTTCGCGGCATCGGGGTTGTCCCGGCGAATGCTGTCGATCTGGGAAAGGGGGATGAAGGCGTTGACGCCTTCCACGTTGGCGAGCACGCCGCCGCGGTTATGGCCGACGATCTCGGCGGAGAAGATCTCCCCCGATTCGAGACGGCCGGCCAGGATCTCCCAGCCTTCCTCGCCGCGGGCGCGGTCGAGGGAGACGATGCCGTGGCCCTCGGAGCTCATGGGCTGGAGGACCATGACGCGGACGGTGTCGCCCGCCTTCAGGCGGCTCTGGCCCTCGACGCCCATGGAGAGCATCTCGCTCTGGGGGATGACGGCCTCGGTCTTGGTGCCGACATCGACGATGACGCCGTCGGGGGAGGCGCCCATAACGACGCCCTGAATGATCTCGCCGCGGCGGAGGCTGCTCGGTTGGGCGGCCTCGGTTTCGAGAAGGGCGGCCATGTCCATCTCGGCGCTGGGCTCGGGCGGGGCGGAGGGTGCCGGTTCCGGCGTTGCCGGGGCCGCTTCGGGGGCTGTTGCGGGAGCTTCGGGGGCCGGTTCAGGGGTGGCTGGGGGATCGGCGACGCCAGCAGGGGCGGGAGAGTCGCCGGTGATGGCCTCGGGGGCCTGTTCGTCGGTGGACACTGGTGGGCTCCGTTTGACCGCGTTGCCCGTCTGATGATGAGGCGAGAGGACGGCCGCTGATGTGGCCTCGATTGTAGCAGCGCCTCGATCTTGGTGCGAAAGGAGGACGCTTACCACAGCGTGGCGGGGGAAGGGATGGGGGGATGGGGAAAACCCGGCGGCGGCCTATTTTCCCACCCAGTTACCCGGGCAGTATCGTCGGCGCTGAGGCGTTTCACTTCCGTGTTCGGGATGGGAACGGGTGGGGCCACCTCGCTCTAGCCACCAGAGCAGTCAGTATCGAGGGGGAGCGAGAGAGGCGCAAGCGCCGCCGGGCGCCCCCTCTAGATGTCGATGGCAACCCCGAGGGCGGCGCCGATGCCGTAGGTGATCCCGGCGGCTGCGAGGCCGAGGGCGAGCTGCCTCGCGCCCGAGTAGAGGGCGGAGCGGCCGGTCCAGAGGGTGACGGCCGCGCCGAGGAGGAAGAGGCCGGCGGCGCCGAGGCCGAGGCTGAGGCCGATGGCGAGGCCGCCATCGGCGAAGAACCAGGGGAAGGCAGGCAGCAACGCCGCCACGGCGAAGAGCAGGAAGGAGGTGACAGCCGCCACGGTGGGGCTGGCGGCGTTCTCCTCGGACATGCCGAGCTCCTCGCGCACGAGGGTATCGAGGGCCGTCTCGCGGTTCTCGAAGACGCGGTCGGCGGTGATGCGGGCGGCCTCCTCGGAGAGGCCTTTCGCCTGGTAGATGAGGACGAGCTCGGCACGCTCCTCCTCGGGGTTCAGCTCAAGCTCCTCGCGCTCGATCTCGACCTGCCGGTTGAAGGCCTCGCGGCCGCTGAGGACGCTGATCCACTCGCCGAGGGCCATGCTGATGGCGCCGGCGAGGAGTCCGGCGATCCCGGCGAGGGCGACGAACTCGCGGCCCGGGTCGGCGCCGGCAACGCCCATGACGAGGCTGAGGTTGGACACGAGGCCGTCGTTGGCCCCGAGGACGGCGGCGCGAAGGGCGTTGCCGGAAGCGCCGCGATGGCGACCCTCGAGGCGGGCGACGTCGACGCCCTCGCCGGGCTGGCGGCCCAGCTCCTGGAAGAGGCGGGCGTGGGAGCGCTCGGCGCCCGGGAGACCCTCCTCAAGGGCCTCCGGTTGGTCGTCGTACATCGTGACGGCGTTGAGCTCCATGCGCTCGACGATGGGTGTCACGAATCCAGTCCCGAAGCGGCGCGCGAGCCAGCCGAGGATCCGGACCTGCATGCCGGGGCGGAAGCGGGGTACATCCGCCCCGGCTTCCCGCAGCTTCGCCTCCCAGAGGTCGATGTGGCGCTTCTCGCTCTCGGCAAGGCGCTCGAAGACACTCTTCAGGTTGGGGTCTGTCTCTGCCGCTGCGAGGAGCACATAGAGGCCCTGGCCGTCGACCTCTTCCTGGAGGTTGCGGCGGTAGCGCCGGACATCGTCGGGGGAGGGGGGCGGGGAGGGGTCGACGGTCACGGGTTCAGTGTAGGGGGAGGGGGAGGGGCGGGGCGAGGCGGGAGGGTGGGCACATCCTCGATGGCCTTAACCCAGTCGGCAGGCAGGCCGTGTTCGCGGGCTCCTTCGAGGAGGATTGCCCGGTAGGCGTCGGTCGTGGGGCCCTCGGCGCCAGGATTGCAGATGACGTAGGCGAAGGCCTTGAGGCCCTCGCCATTCGCGGACTCGACTCGCATGTTGTTGCGGCGGTACTGGCCGCGGGCAACGCCTTCGTAGCGGTCGAGGGCCTCCGCGTGCTCGTCCATGACCTGCCAGAGGACGCCCCACACCTCGGAGTCGCGCGCGGGGAGGACGTCGGCGACGAGGCCGCCACGGCGGTTGCTCCAGGCGTCGAAGGCGAGGCGGAAGCCGGGGAGGCGGGCGGCGCCCAGGGAGACAGCGCCGGGGCAGCGGTCGGCCATCTGGGACGAGGCCATGTTCGAGCCATAGGCGAAGTACGGGGGAAGGGGCACGTCAGACGCCGGAGACGGTCATCTCGGCGATGCGCACGGTTGGGGCGGCGGAGGAACCGAACCAGGTCAGGTCGCTGCCAACTGCGTCCACCTTCCCGAGCATGGAGGCGACGTCGCCGGAGATGTTGGCCTCGGCGACGGGGTAGGCGATGGCGCCGTTCTCGATCCAGAAGCCGCCGACCCCGCGGGAGTAGTCGCCGGTTGTGGGGTTGAAGCCAAAGCCCATGAGGGCGGTCACGAGCAGGCCTTCCTGCGTGTCCGCGACGATCTCCTCGGCAGGGGTGTCGCCGGGCTCGAAGATGAGGTTGGCGGGGCCGGGCTCAGGGAGGGAGGAGACGCCGCGCTGGGCGCTACCGGTCGTGCGGGCGTCCATGCGGCGGGCGGTGTAGCAGTCGAAGAGGAAGCCCTCGAAGCGCCCTTCCTCGAAGACGACGTTGCGGCGGGCGGCCACGCCCTCGCCGTCGAAGGGGCGGGAGCCGGCGCGGGCGGGCCGGGTCGGGTCGTCAACGATGGTGACGAGGGGCGAGCCGATGGCCTCGCCGGTGCGTCCCGCGAGGAAGGTGGCGCCCCGGTAGAGAGCGCCCCCGGTCGCGCAGCCGGCGACATCGCCGGCGAGGCGGGCGGCCATCATCGGCTCGAAGATGACGGGGACGCGCTTCGTGTCCGTCTTGCGGGCGCCGAGCTGGTCGACGGCGCGCTGGGCGGCGATGCGGCCGATCGTCTCGGGGTCCATGAGGCTGCGGAGGCTGCGCTCGGCGCTGAACCACCAGGCGTTGCGCTTCTTGCCGTCTTCGTCGTCGGCGAGGGCCTCGGTGGAGAGGGAGATGGAGGTGGCGGGGTAGCCGGCGGCGAAGCCCCGGGAGTTGGCGAGAGCGACCTCGCCCACGCGGGTGGTGAGGCTGGCGCCCTCCGAGTTGGTGATGCGCGAGTCGAAGCCGAGGGCGGCGGCCTCGCAGGAGCGGGCCATATCGATGCGGTCGTCGAGGGGGAGGCTTTCGATGCGCTCGTCGTAGAGCTGGAGGGAGTCGCCGCCGCCGGAGGCGAGCTGCTCGGGGTCAGGGAGCCCGGCGTACTCGTCGGGCGCGGAGATGCGCGCCAGCTCGACGGTCTCGGCGACGAACTGCTCGAAGGCGGCGGGCGTGAAGTCGCTGGTCGAGCAGACGGCGGTGCGGCCACCGCTGATGACGCGCAAGCCGAGGGAGTGGGAGGTGGCCTCGATCAGCTTCTCGATCTCGCCGAGACGGATGGAGACCGTCGACTCCGTGTGGGAGAAGGCGATGGCGTCGCACTGCTCGGCGCCGCGGGCGGCGGCGAGCTCGACGGCGCGCCCTGCGAGTTCGAGGGGCGCCGCCTCAGCCAAGCTGGGTCCCACCCACGGTCATGGCGGAGACGAGCACGGTCGGGAGACCGACGCCGACGGGCACCGACTGGCCCTCCTTGCCGCAGGTCCAGCGGCCGTCGGAGAGGGCGTAGTCGTTGGCGACCATGCTCACGCGGGAGAGGGCCTCGGGGCCGTTCCCGATGAGGTTGGTCGTGCGCAGGGGAGCGGTGATCTGGCCCTTCTCGATGAGGTAGGCCTCGGTGGTGGAGAAGACGAAGTCGCCGTTGGAGATGTTGACCTGCCCGCCGGAGAAGGAGACGCAGTAGATGCCGCGTTCGACGCTGCCGACGACCTCGTCGGGGGTGGAGGGACCGGGCAGCATGTAGGTGTTCGTCATGCGCGGCATGATGGGGTGCTTGAAGGACTGGCGGCGGCCCGAGCCGGTGGGCTCGACGCCGAAGTGGCGGGCGCTGATCTCGTCGTGGAGGTAGCCGCGGAGGATGCCGCCCTCGATCAGGGTGTTGCTCTTCGAGGGGTTGCCTTCGTCATCGACGTTGATGGAGCCGCGGGACTGCTCGACGGTGGCGTCGTCGATGACGGTGACGAACTCGCTCGCGACGGGCTGACCGATGCGGTCGGTGTAGTTGCTGGTGCCCTTGCGGTTGAAGTCGGCCTCGAGGCCGTGGCCGATGGCCTCGTGCAGGAGGATGCCGCTGTCGCCGGCGGCGAGCACGACGGGCACCTCTCCGGCGGGCGCATCGACGGCGTCCTGGAGGAGGACGGCCTGGCGGGCGGCCTCGCGGGCGGTGTCCTCGGGGGTGACGCGGTCGAAGTACTCGACGCCGAGGCGGCCGCCGCCGCCCGTCCGGGCGGTCTGGCGGTTCTCGTCGCGCTGGGAGAGGGCCATCACGTTGAAGCGCATGAGTGGCTGCACATCGCCGACGATCTGGCCGTCGCTGCGGGCCACGAGGACGACCTTGCGCTCGTCGGCAATGCTCGCGTCGACGCGGGCGATGCTGGGGTCGAAGGCGCGCGCGGCGCGGTCGGCGCGTTCGAGGAGCGCGACCTTGGCGGCGGCGGGTTCGTCGCTGAGGAGCGCATCCTCGCCGTAATGGCTTTCGCCGGCGCCGACGGGGGTGGTGTCGACGGCGGTGGGGCGGTCGCCGCCTTCGCCGATGCGGGCGGCGGTGCCGGCGGCGAGGCGCATGGCCTCGGGGTCGAGCGACTCCGTGTAGGCATAGCCGATGCTGTCACCCTTGACGACACGGATGCCGACGCCCTGCTCGACGCTGCGGAGGGCGGACTTGATCTGCTGGTCCTCGAGGCTGATGGCGCCGTTGGTGCGGTGCTCGAAGAAGAGCTCGGCGAAGTCGCCGCCCTGGGCGAGGGCGTCGGAGAGCAGGGAGGCGATGCGGGCGGAATCGACGCCGTAGCGCTCGGCGAAGAACTGTTGCGCTTCCCGGGAAGGATCGGACATGGCGACCATGGTAGCGCACGGTCCGAGGCAGACGCGAAAGCGCATCCACGATGCCGGTGATTCGGTAGTCTCCGGAAGTATGGAGACGTTGCAGACCTTCCTTGAACCGGGGCGGCGTGCGCTCGCTGCGGACGGCGCGCTCCTCCCGCGAGACGAACAGCACGACGGCGCTGCCGGCACGGCCCTGTTGGTGGTTGACCTGGAGATGAGCGGGCCGAGCCCTCGTGAGCACGAGGTGATCGACATCGGGGGCGTGCTGGCGACGGTGGGCGCGGCGTTCCCGGAGGAGGCGTCGTGGGGAGCACGGGTGCGGCCGCTGCACATCGGGACGGCCAACGTGGGGGCGCTCAAGGTGGCGGGGTACTCCGCGCGGAAGTGGCGGGATGCGGTCCCGCTCGAGGAAGCGTTCGCGCGGCTGGCGGAGCTGGGCGGCGGGGCGACGATCGCGGGGTGGGGCATCAGCAGCGACATGGCGTTCCTGGCGGAGAGCGCTCGCCGGACGAACACGCGGTGGCCCTTCGCGGACGTGGCGATCGACGTGCAGTTGATCGCGAGGCGGCTGCTCGGCCGGGACGAGGTGGACCGCTTCAACCTGGGACACGTGGCCGACCGGCTGGGGATCGGGCGGCTGGGGGAGCACACCGCGCTCGCGGACGCCTACGCGACCTACGACGTGCTCGTGAAGCTGGCGGAGCGGGCTGGTCTGGGCGGCGGTCCTTGACAATGGCAACCCTGACCCTAACGATCGGGACGACGTTCTCGGGGCGAGGTGAAAATCCTCACCGGCGGTGAAAGCCCGCGACTCCGCTTCGGCGGATTGATCCGGTGGAATTCCGGGGCCGACGGTCAAAGTCCGGATGGGAGAGAACGACCGAGCGGCCGCCTCTGGCGGCAAGCCGCTGGTACCGCCTTTCCCGTCATCCCCGGCGCGTTCTGTAGCAAAGCGCGAGGCGGGATGTTCACCGGCATCATCGAAGAGCTTGGCACCGTCCTCGAAAGCGGCGAAGGCCGTCTGCTGATCCGCGCGCCCATGGTGGTGAGCGACTCGGCGCTCGGGGACTCCATCGCCATCAACGGGGTCGACCTGACGGTGGCGGAGATGGAAGGCGACACCTTCTTCGCGAACCTGATGCCCGAGACGTACCGGCGCTCGGCGCTGGGCGACCTGCGCGAAGGCGACCTCGTGAACCTCGAACGGAGCGTGCGGCCGAGCGACCGGCTGAGCGGACACATCGTGCGGGGCGTGACCGAAGGGGTGGGAGAGATCACCGGCATCGCCCCGGAAGGGGAGGCGCTCATCGTGCGCGTCGCGGCGCCACCGGAGCTGCTGCGGTACACGGTGGTGAAGGGTCCCGTCTGCATCGACGGCGTGAGCCTCACGATCACCGGAAAGGACGAGTCGGCGTTGTTCGTCTCGCTGGTGCAGTACACGCAGGAGCACACGAACCTCGTCAGCCGCGGGGTGGGGGCGAAGGTGAACCTGGAGACGGACATCCTCGCGCGCTACGTCGAGCAGTTCGTGGCCGAGCGCGAGGCGGCAGGAGAACCGGCATGACCGAGGTGAGGGATCCCGTGTCCATCAGCGTGGAAGAGGCGATCGAGGAGTACCGGCAGGGCAAGTTCGTGATCATCGCGGACGACGAGGACCGCGAGAACGAGGGCGACCTGACGATTCCGGCCGAGTGCGTGACCCCGGAGACGATCAACTTCATGGCGCGGTATGCGCGGGGGCTGATCTGCATCGCTCTCTCGGCTGAGCGGGTGGACGAGCTGCGCCTGCCGATGATGGTCGAGGAGCGCACGAACGACTCGCCCTTCGGGACGCCCTTCACGGTGTCGGTGGAGGCGCGCACGGGCGTCTCGACGGGAATCAGCGCGGCGGACCGGGCGCGGACGGTGCAGGTGCTGCTCGACCCGGAGACGCGTCCGGAGGACCTCGTGCGGCCGGGGCACATGTTCCCGCTGCGGGCGCACGAGGGCGGCGTGCTCGTGCGGGCAGGGCAGACGGAGGCGAGCGTCGACCTCTGCCGGCTGGCGGGGATGCGTCCGGCGGCGGTTATCTGCGAGATCATGAAGGGCGACGGGGAGATGGCGCGGATGCCGGAGCTGCAGCGCTTCGCCCGCCGCCACGGCCTGAAGATCCTGACGACGAACGAGATCATCAAGTACCGCCTGAAGAACGAGCGGCTGGTTCAGCGGGTGGCGGAAACGCACCTGCCGACGACGATGGGGGAGATGGCGATCGTGGCCTACCAGGCGAAGTACGCGGCCGAGGAAGAGGTGGCGGTGGTGAAGGGCAGCATCGACCCCGATGAGCCCGTGCTGGTGCGGGTCCACGACCAGTGCTTCACGGGCGACGTGCTGCACTCGATGCGCTGCGACTGCGGCGAGCAGAAGGACCTCGCGCTGAAAATGATCGGCGAGCAGGGGGGCGTCTTCCTCTACCTGCGGCAGGAGGGGCGGGGCATCGGGCTGCACAACAAGCTGCGCGCCTACCGCCTGCAGGACGACGGGCTCGACACGGTCGACGCGAACCTGGCGCTGGGCTTCCCCGCAGACGGACGGGACTACGGCATCGCGATGCAGATCCTGCTCGACCTCGGGGTGCGCAAGCTGCGGCTGCTCACGAACAACCCGGACAAGCTGGCGGGGCTGGAGGGGTACGGACTGGAGGTGGTGGAGCGCGTGCCGCTGGAGGTGCCGCCCAACCGGTTCAACTTCAACTACCTGGAGACGAAGCGACGGCGCATGGGCCACCTGCTCGACCAGCTCGACGACGGGCCGGAGGACGAGGCGTGAACGAGCTCGCCGCGGACAGCAACGGCGAGGGGCTGCGGGTCTGCATCGTGGTGGCGGAGTGGAACGCGTCCGTGACGTACAAGCTGCTGGACGGGGCGAAGGCGGGGCTGGGGGAACGCGGCGTGCGTCCGGACGACATCACGGTGGCCTGGGTGCCGGGTTCGTTCGAGGTGCCGCCGGCGACGCGGTGGGCGGCGGAGTCGGGAAACTACGACGCCGTGATCGCCATCGGCACGGTGATCAGGGGCGAGACGGACCACTACGAGCACATCGCGGGACAGGCAGCGGCCGGCATCATGGCGACCTCGCAGGAGACGGGCGTGCCGGTCGCGTTCGGCGTGCTGACGTGCGACACGGCCGAACAGGCGCTCGCGCGGGCGGGCGGGAAACACGGGAACAAGGGCGAGGAAGCGGCGGAAGCGGCGATCCAGATGGCGCGGCTGCGGGAGCGGCTCGCCTAGCGCTGCTGGAGATACAGCTCGGCGGCCCAGCCGTTGACCTCGGGGGCCGCAATCAACCACCAGGTCAGGTTGCCATGCTCGACGGGGCCCTCCAGCACGGTGACGATCGTGCCGTCGGCAATGCAGTCGAGGATCTCGCCTTCGATGTCGGCCTCCGCGCGGACGTTGAGGCAGCTGTCCGTCCCGGCGACCACGGCGCCATCGCCGGGGCTGAAGCGGGCGGGCGGGCCGGCCGGGGTCGGAGGAGGCGTGGGGGTGGGCTGCGGGGTGGAGGGGACCGCCGTGGCGGTCGGGACGGGAGTGGAGGGAGCGGGAGTCGGGGTGGACTCGACCGTGGCAACGGGAGCGGCGGGCTGCTCGCCGCCGCCATCGTCGCGGAAGCGGTCGATACCCCAGACGATGCCGTAGGCGATAGCGGCCGCGATCACGAACCCGACGGGGACGTACCAGAAGCGCGCGATGCCGGCGGCATCGCGGACGCCGCGGCCGCCACGACCGTCGAGGTCGATGGAGCCGATGTTGCGGGGACGGCCGACGGCCTGCCGCTCCGGCGCCGGGTCGGTGACGGGTGGGGGGGCGGAGACGGGCGGCGGGGCGGGAGGCGTCCTCGGAGCGGAGGGCCGGGCGGCCGTCGGGGGCGGGGGCACGCCGCCGAAGGTCCGGGGAAGGGGCTGGCCCTCGCAGTCGTTCCCGGTCGCACAGCCGTCGATCTCGATCCAGCAGGCGGGGTGGTGGACGGCGTGGCAGCCGGAGCACTGCAGGACCGGCTCGCCCGCGAAAAAGGCGACTCCGCAGACGGGACAGAGCCGGTGCGTGGGCTGGGTCAAGAGCGAACTCCTGCATCGCAGTATCGAGCGGCCCGTGACGTCCGGCAAGGCTCCCGGTGGCGGGCGCCCTGAACGCGCGGGTAGGCTCCGTGCCCGGCGGGGAGGACTCGATGAGCGCGAAACGGAGGCCGTCGGTGGGCGTGGCGATCGTGGTGCGGGACGAACTCGGTCGGGTGCTGCTGGGGAAGCGGGCGGTGGGGTGGGGCACGGGGGAGTGGTGCATCCCGTGCGGCTCGCTGGAGTGGGGGGAGGACGTGCGGGCGGCAGCGGAGCGGGAGCTTCTGGAGGAGACGGGCCTGCGGGCGCGAGCGGGGGCGGTGGTGGCGGTCCACTCGAACTTCCACGACCGCGAGCGACTGACGGTCGGGATCTGGTTCGCGGGCGAGGATGTCGAGGGCGACCCGTTTCCGGCCGACGGCGAGCTGAGCGAGATCGCCTACTTCGCTCCGGCCGAGCCGCCGCCGCTCGCGTTCCCCACGGACGCGCTGGTGCTGGAGCAGCTCGCGGAGGAAGGGTCGGGCTACCGGACGGGGCCGAAGCGGGAGGAAGGCCAGTAGCGCCAGACGACTCGGCCCGTAAGAGCGTCGGGGGGAAGGGGGCCGAAGGTGCGGCTGTCGGTGCTCTCCTCGCGGTTGTCGCCGAGCAACACCACAGCGCCACCGGGCTCGAGGGCAGCTACACGCTTGGCGATGATGCGGGAGGGCTCGCGGGGATCGCGAGCCAGAGCAATGTCGCCGAGTTCCGGCAAGCGACGGACGTAGGCGCGGGAATCGACGACGACGTAGTCGCCGGGGGCAAGGGCGGGGGTCATGCTCTCGCCGGTGATGGCGTAGCGGGAGAGGCGCCAGCGGGCGAGCGCGACGAGCGCCGCGCCCGCGGCGACGATAGCGAGAGCGTTCCGGACCGGCGTTCGTGCCTAGCCGGCGGTGTAGAAGGGAACGTCGTCGCGGCTCTTGGAGGCCCAGAAGATGTTGTGGATCTCGCCGATGGTATCGACGAGGGCCTGGGCGGCCTCGACGTTCACCTCGACCTTGTTCTGGGAGCAGAGCTTGGCCGCGTTCCAGAAGGTGTCGTGGAGGCCAGGGTTGGCCTCGAGGTGCGGGGGCTTGAAGTAGTCGGTCCAGAGGATGAGCAGCTCCTCCTTGGCGAGCTGGGCCTGCTCCTCCTTGATGGCGATGAAGCGGCTCCTGGTGTTCTCGCTGGCAAGGTCGTTCCCGTCGCCGAGGTCGACGAGCTTCTTGGCCATGGAGAGAACGGCTTCGGCGGCGATGCGCGCCGAGGCGGGGTCGTAGACGCCACAGGGGCCGTCGCAGTGGGCGGAGGCGGTGAGGGAGGGGCGGAGGATGCGATCGAGCAGGCTCATGGGAGCTCCTTTAGAGCAGGTGTTTCGGCGGGGGAGTATAGCGGGGCGGCAGGTTATCCGCGCTCAGGAGAGCTGGTCGCTGAGCTCGGCGAGGCGGGCGGCCTCGGCGTCGCTGATGGCGAAGTCGATGGCGCCCGCGTTCTCGCGGGCCTGGCGGGCGTGGCGCGCGCCCGGGATGGGCAGGACGTTGTCCTGGCGGGCGAGCCAGTTGATCGCGACCTGGGCGGACGAGCGCCCGTGCGTCTGACCTATTTCGTCGAGGGCCTGGAGGAGGGGCTCGAGCCGCTCGGGATTGCGGAAGTTGCCGCTGAAGCGGCGGAAGCCTCGGGCCTCACGGCCACCGGCGCGGTATTTCCCGGTAAGCATCCCGCTGGCGAGGGGGAAGTAGGCGATGAGGGTCACGTCGAGCTCGCGGCAGGCCTCGAGGAGGCCGCTCCGCTCCGGACCGCGGTTGAGGAGGCTGTAGTTGACCTGGTTCGAGACGAGGGGGACGCCGCGGCGCGCGAGGGCAGCGTGGGCGGCGCGCATCTGGGAAGCGCTGTAGTTGCTGACACCGGCGTAACGGATGCGGCCCTGCTCGACGGCCTCGGCGAGGCGGTTCATGAGGCTGGGGATGCGGAGAAGGGTGAAGGGGAAGTGGATCTGATAGAGGTCGACGGTTTCGCGCTGGAGGCGGCCCAGGCTGGCATCGAGGGCGCGGTGGAGGGAGCCGCTGGTGACGCGCCAGGGGAGGGGCGCGAACTTCGTGGCGACGAAGGCATCGGCGTCGCCCCCGGCGAGGGCGCGGCCGAGAGCGCGCTCGGAGGCGCCGCTGTTGTAGATCTCGGCGGTGTCGAAGAGGCTCACGCCGGAAGCAAGGGCGGACTCCACGGCGGCGGCAGGGTTGGTGGAGTCGGGAGTCGCGCCGGCTTCGTCCTTCCACGTATTGGTGCCCACGCCAAGGGGGCGGAGGAGGAGGTCGGTGGGGCCGAGGGGCATGTCCGGCAGGGTCATGGCGGGAGTGTAGGGGATGCGGGCTGCCTGCAGGCGAGCCGCTCATTGCTTGATGCGGGTCTTCCAGAGGCCAGCATTGCGGCCGGGCGCGAGCGACCGAGCCGACTTCCACGCCAGCCGGCGCCCGGAGGTGCGGAACGGGTGGGCCACGAACTGGGTGAGGGGCGCTTCGTACACCAGGATGCCACCCAGATCGAGGACCCGTTCGATCTCCGCCATGGCCAGTGCCGGCGACTCGACGTGGTACGCGGTGCCGAAGTCGACCACCAGGTCGAACGAGCGATCGGCGAAGGGCATGTCCTGCAAGTCTCCATGCACCAACTCGGCCTCAATGCCCGTGCGGCGGACCTGTTCGTCCGCCTGGCCAAGGAAATCCTCATCGATGTCGATCCCGGTCAATTTCGAGGGGCGGCACAGGCTGGACAGGGCGGGAAAGGCAACCCCGCCTCCACATCCGGCCACGAGGATGCGCTTGTCCGATGGCAAGCGCAGAAGCTTCACCGTGACGGGAACCTCGAAGGACCCGTGCACGGAGTTGCGCCACTGCACATCGGGGAACGCGCCCAGGGCTCTTTTCCGGGCGGACCAGGTGAAGCGAGGCATCCCGCTACACCTGCCGGCCGATATCCGGGTTGAGGGAGGGGCGCCTTTCGAGACGAGGCACGATTCGATAGTAGGGCACGTGGCCACCCGCGCACGAAAAGCAAGAAGGAACCGGTAAAGGCCGGCGCTGCTTGCGGGCGGTGGGACTCAAACCTAAGATCGACCTCGCGCGGGCCACCTGCGGCGGAGAGGCGATGTCCTACAGCATCATCGAGACGTGTATCGGCTGTACCGCCTGCACGAAGCGCTGCCCCACCAACGCGATTACGGGATCGCGGAACGAACTCCATGTGATCGACCCGACGCTCTGCATCGACTGCGGGGCCTGTGGCGTTGTCTGCCCGCCCGAGGCCATCCTCGACAACCTTGGCGACGTGACGAAGTCGATCAAGAAGAACGAGTGGCCGAAGGCGGTGGTGATCGAGGAGAAGTGCATCGGCTCGGGTTGCGAGCTGTGCATCAACATCTGTCCCTTCGATGCGCTCAGCCTGCAGCACACCGATCGCGTCGACGACTTCTTCGGCGTGAGCACGGTGGACGAGAAGAAGTGCACCGGCTGCCGGCTGTGCGAGGACGTGTGCGGCTGGGACGCGGTTCACATCTTCCCGCTGCGGGACGAGATCCTGAAGCCCCTCGAGGAGCTGACTGATCAGGAGATCGCCCTGATGAGGCAGGCGAAGCGGGCGCAGGACGCGGTCCCGCTGACCTAGTCCGCGCAGGCGCCGGGGCTAGGCGTAGTGTTCGATCTTGCCCGCCAGATCGATATCGAGTTGGGTTACCCCACCGGCGTCGTGCGTGCTGAGCCGAATATCGACGGTGCTGTAGACGATGGAGAGCTCGGGGTGGTGATTCATCACCTCGGCGGCCATGGCGACGCGGTTGACGAAGCCCATGGCGGTGATGTGGTCGTCGAGCTTGAAGGTCTTGCGGATGCCATCGTCGCCGTCCGCGGACCAGCCGGGGAGGCCGGCGAGGGCATCGGTCACCTGGTCGGAGCTGAGTCGGTCGGGCATCTCGTGCCTCCTTGGCGTCAGGTCGGCGGCGGCGCATACGCGCTCGGCAGGCAAGGATAGTACGGATGACGGGACCGAGGGGCCGACGGAGATACAGCCGCCGCTGGTTCCTGGGGGCGCTGGGCGCTTCCGCGGGGGCGGCGGGGCTGGCGGCGCTCGGTTGCGAGGACACCGAAGAGCCGGTTCCCGACCAGGTCACCCCGGAGCCGACGGAGGAGCCGGAGGAAGCCCACCCGACCTACCCGAGCACCCCCGCTCCGGAGCCGACGCGCCCCAGTCAGACGAGCCGGCAGGGGGGAACGCTGCGGTACGCGGCGGCGTTCTCAAGCGACGGGCTGTTCGATCCGCACACGACCACTTCGGCGGCGCTGCTCGGCCAGCAGTCCCTCATCTACAGCCGCCTCCTGACCTACGAGAGCCAGGTGGACGGCCAGCTGGCGCCGGACCTCGCGACGGGAATGCCGGAGCAGCCGGACGAGCTTACCTACGTCTTCACGGTGAATCCGGAGGCGCGCTGGCACGACACCGAACCGCTCAACGGGCGGGCGGTGACGGCGAACGACGTGGTTGGGAGCATCGAGCGGCAGCGGCTGGGGAGAGCGCAGGACTTCCCCCGGAAGGGGCGCTGGGACCAGGTCGCGAGCCTGGAAGCGCCGGACAACCAGACGGTCGTGGCCCGGACGGGGGAGCCGTTCGCGGGGACGCTGGCGCGGTTCGCCTCGCCCGAGGGTTTCGTCATTCCCCCCGAACTCGACGGCGACCTGAGCTCCACGCTGCAGGCGGGAAGCGGACCGTTCCGCTGGATCGAGTGGTCGGAAGGCTCGTACGCGAGCGTCGCGCGGAACGACGCCTGGTACGGCCCCGACAACGGCCCGTTCCTCGACGGAATCTCCACGGTCCCGCCCCGCTCGCTGGACGAGCTCGAGGCGGACTTCCGGACACGGCAGCTGGACGCGGTAGAGGCGGGGTTCCTGCAGGCGCAGGAGATCAAGCGGCGGCTCCCCGACCTGCGGGAGGTGCGCTCGGCAGTGGCGCGCTTCTACGGGATGCGGTTCCTCGCCGGGACGCCACCCTACGACGACCCGCGGTTGCGCCGGGCGATCACCGTGGCCATCGACCGGCGGGAGATGCTTGCGCGCTTCTTCCACGACAGCGGCACCCTCAACCCGTGGATCAGCGCGGCGGTGCGACAGTGGTCGCTACCGCAGACGGAACTCCAGCGCCAGCCCGGGTACCGCCCAGGCGTGGGCGGACGGGAACTGGACGAACGTGATGCGCTCGCCTCGCTGAACGCCTACCTGGAGGAGCACGAGCTGCCGGACCCGGTGGAGCTGTTCGTGACGGCCAACCTGGAGGAGACGCTGAACATGGGGGGCCTCATCGCCGCGCAGCTCCGGGACACGCTCGATCTCAGCGTTCAGGTGAACCGGGTGGGGCTTGAGGAGCTGGCGCTGCGGCTCAGCGAGGGGGAAGCGCCGTGGGCCGTAGGCGTCGACAACGGCTGGATCGAGCTCGACGACTGGCTCTACCCCTACTTCCATGCCGACGGAACCGGCAACACGTTCGTGCTTCGCGACGAGGAGATGAACGTGATGATCGAGGCGCAGCGCGCGGAGATGTCGTCCGAGCGGAGGCAGCAGATCGGCTACGACGCGCAGCGACGGCTTCTGGAACTGAACGTGGGGGCGAATTTCGTGAGCGAGGACGTGGTGACGTTGTTCTGGCCGTACGTCCAGCTCTTTCCGGTGGACGCGGGGGAGGCGTACCAGGACCGGTTCGCGAAGACGTGGATCGACCGCACGCACCCGACCTACCTGTAGGCAGGAAGGCGAAGGCCCGGCCTAGGCGTTGTAGTTGGGTTCGCGCTTCTCGCGGAAGGCGGCGACGGCTTCCTTGAACTCGGGGCCCTGGATGAGGTCGCGCTGGAGGGGCCACTCGAATTCGAGCTGCTGCTCGAGCGTGGCCCACTCCGAGTGCTGCAGCATGCGCCGGGTGTAGGCGAGGGCGGTGGGGGGCTGGTTCGCGACCTGCGAGGCGAAGGCGAGCGACTCCTCGACGAGCTGGTCGTGCGGGACGACGCGGGAAACGATGCCGAGCTGCAGGGCCTCCTCGGCTTCGACGATGCGGCCCGTATAGAAGAGCTCGGCAGCGTGCTCGTGGCCGACCATGCGGGGCAGGAAGTAGGAGAGTCCGAAGTCGGAGGCGAGGGCGCGCTTGATGAAGATCGTGCCGAAGCGGGCGCGCTCGCTGGCGATGCGGATATCGAAGGCGCTGCAGAGGCCGAAGCCACCACCCACGGCGACACCGTTGACGGCCGCGATCATGGGCTTGCCGCTCTTGTAGATGGCGAGGATGGAGCGGCCGGGACCCATCGTGTCGAGCTGCGAGGAGCGGCGCCGCGGAGCATCGCCGCTCTCCTGGCGCTGGCCGGCGTCCTCGAGGTCGGCGCCGGCGCACCAGGCTCGCCCCTCGCCGGTGACGACAAAGGCGCCAACACCGTCGTCCTTCGTCCCCTCTTCGATGGCGGCCGTGAATTCGGGCATGAGGGTGCCGCCCATGGCATTCATGCGCTCGGGGCGGTTGAAGCGCAAGAGCATCACGCGGTCGTGGCGCTCGACAATGCAATCCGGCATGGGAATCCTCCGCAGGCGACGATGATACGCGGGCACCGGCTACCCGCTCCCCGAGCGGCTGCCGTAGGGTTCCCCGGCGGAGGGCGTGATGCGCGCGGTCGTTTGCGACGAGCTGGGGAAGCCCGAGAACCTGCGGCTCGGAGAGCTGCCGGATCCGGCGGTGGGGCCCGGCGAGGTGGGCATCGCGGTGGAGGCGGCAGGGGTGTCGTTCGCCGACGTGATGTTCGTCCAGGGGAAGCACCAGACTGAGCATATTCCACCGTTCGCGCCGGGGATGGAGGTGGCGGGCCGGGTGGTCGGGGTGGGGTCCGGCGTGGAGGGGTTCCGGGCCGGGGATGCGGTGGCGGCGCTGCTCTACGACGGCGGCCATGCGGAGCGGGCGACGGCGCTCGCGACGGAGTGCTTCCCTGTGCCGGAGGGGCTCTCCGCAGAGATCGCAGCAGGTGCGCTCTCCGCCTACCTGACGGCGCACATCTGCCTCACCTGGGAGGCGAGGCTGGAAGCGGGGGAGCGCGTGCTCGTGCTGGGAGCAGGGAGCGGCGTGGGGCTGGCGGCGGTGGCGATAGCGGCGGCGCTCGGCGGGGAGGTGGTGGCTGCTGCGAGCAGCGCGGAGAAGCTGGCCACGGCGGAGGCGGCGGGCGCGAGGCACCTCGTGAACTACCGGGAGCAGGACCTGCGCGAGGCGACGCTAGCGGCGACGGGCGGAAGCGGGGTGGACGTGGTGGTCGACCCGGTTGGGGCGCAGGGGGAGCAGGCGTTCCGCACGCTGGACTGGGGCGGGCGCTATGTCGTGGCGGGGTTTGCCGGCGGAGCGGTGCCGCAGTTCAAGGGGAACCACCTGCTGATCAAGAACCGGAGCGCCGTGGGGATGGTGCTGATGCACTACCGGGAGCGGCAGGTCGAGCGCATGCGGCGGTCGGTGGCGGAGGTGTTCGCGATGCTGGCGGACGGCAGGCTGCCGGCGCCGGCCATCGAGACGGGCAGCCTCGCCGACGGGCCCCGGTTCCTGCAGCGCGTGCTGGATCGGGACGTGGTGGGGAAGCTCGTTCTGCGCATCTGAGGGTGCGGCGAGGGTTCGGGCGCGCTACGCTGCCGCCGCCGGCGGCACGGCCGGCCGAGGAGGCGCATGAAGTTCGGAATCACGATGTTCCCCACCGACTACGCGATCGGGCCGGGCGAGCTGGCCCGCGAGGTGGAGGCTCACGGCTTTGAGTCGCTCTTCTTCCCGGAGCACACGCACATCCCGGCGAGCCGGAAGTCGCCCTGGCCGGGCGGCCCCGACCTGCCAGAGGAGTACTCGCACACGCTCGACCTGTTCGTGGCGCTGACGGCAGCGGCCGCCGCCACCGAACGGCTCCTGGTAGGGAGCGGCATCTGCCTCGTCATCGAACGCGACCCCATCACGCTGGCGAAGGAAGTTGCGAGCCTGGATTACGTCTCCGGGGGCCGGGCCCTGCTCGGAATCGGGGCGGGGTGGAACCTGGAGGAGATGGAGAACCACGGGACGGACCCGGCGCGTCGCTGGCGGCGGATGCGGGAGACGATCGAGGCGATGAAGGCAATCTGGGCGGACGACGAGGCCGAGTACCACGGCGAGCTCATCGACTTCGACCCGATCTGGCAGTGGCCGAAGCCGGCCCAGAACCCCCACCCGCCGGTCATCATCGGCGGCGACGGGCCGACGACGCTGAAGCGGGTGGCTCGCTACGGCGACGGCTGGATGCCGATCGACGGGCGTACTCGCGACGACTTCGCCCCGGCGATCGCGGAGCTGAACGACCTCGCGGCCGAGCAGGGCCGGGGGCCGATGACCGTTTCGCTCTTCGGCGTGGGCGGCGACCCGGCGCGGATCGAGACGCACGCGAAGGCGGGCGTCGACCGGCTCGTGTTCCTGGTGCCGCCGGCGCCGGCGGACGTGGTGCTGCCGGCGCTCGAGAAGCGGGCTCGCCTCGCCGAGCAGTTCGCATAGGAGGCGACCAATGGCCGACATCCAGCCGCCAGTCGAAGAGATCCGGGCGCTCGTGGGTCACGAGTTCCCGGGCGGGAAGTACACGGTCGCGCACTGGGAGAATTTCCTGCTGACCGAGTGCACGGGGTCCGAGCCGCTGCCGGACGGGCTCGTGCATCCGGTGGTGCTGTTCCACATGCCGATCCTGGGCGCGAACACCTCGATCGGGGGGATGTTCGCACTGGGGCAGGCGGAGTCGGACTTCTCGATCGGCATCGAGAGCTACGACTGGGAGATCGAGCGTCCCCTGCACGAGGACGTGGAGTACACGGTGACGGGCAGGGTCACGGAGGCGGACCGGATGGAGGGACCGCGGCGGCACGATCGCCCGGGTATCTACGACCGCATCCAGTTCCGATTCGAGCTGCATGAGCCGGGCGGCGACTTCGCGGCCAGTTCGACGATCACCTGGACCTATCGGAGGTCGGCGGCATGAACGTGCAGGTTGGCGACTCGATCCCGGAGTGGGTGATGGAGAGCGTGCGGCCGGAGCGGATGCGCACCATGGCCGCGATCCTGCGCGACCCCAACCCGGTGCACTGGGACCGCAAGGCCGTGGCGGCGCTGCCGTTCGGGCTGGGCGAACGCACCATAAACCAGGGGCCGCTGGGACTGAGCTACATCCTCAACATGCTCATGGACTGGGCGGGGCCGACGAGCGTGCGGCGCATCACGATGCGCTTCCCCAAGGTCGTGCTGGACGATGACTACATCACCGCGCGGGGCACGGTGACCGCCATCCGGGAGGAGAACGGCGTTCGGTTGGCGGACTGCGACGTCTGGCTGGCGCGCGAGGGCGAGACCCCAAGCCTCGAGGGCACGGCCACGGTGGCGCTCCCGGAGAGCTAGCGGACTGCACCCGGAGGCTTCTCCACTGGGCCGTTTCTGGCGGCGGGCGCGGCGCGCCTACTACGGCTGGTGGGTGCTGGCGGCCTCGGTCGTCTCAGTGGCGCTGGCGGCGGGGCTCTCGTTCTGGTCGTTCGGGCTGTACATCGACCCGCTGGAGCAGGAGTTCGGCTGGTCGCGCTGGTCGATCTCGGGCGGATTCTCGATCGCGCTGCTGGTAGGCGCCCTCGCATCGCCGCTCATCGGACGGGGGGTCGACCGCTACGGGCCGCGCCGGGTCGTCGTCCTCGGGGCGGTGCTGACAGCGGGGAGCTTCCTGCTGCTGGCGACAACCAGCTCTCTCTGGGAGTGGTTCCTCTATCAGTCCATCGCGGCGGTCTTCCGCAACATGATGTTCTTCATTCCGTTCCAGACGCTGGTCTCGCGCTGGTTCGACCGGAAGCGGGGTCTGGCGGTGGGGATCCTGGGGACCGGCTTCTCGATGGGCGGGTTCATCGTGGTGCCGATCCTCCGAGCCGTCATCGACGCGGTGCAGTGGGACGGCTCGTTCGTCGTCTCCGCGATCGTGACGGTGGCCGTGGTCGCGCCACTCGCGCTCCTGCTCATCCGGGACCAGCCCGCGGACAAGGGGTTGCAGGTCGACGGGGACGCACAGCCCGAAGGCGAACCGCCGAGGCCAGTGGTCCTGACCGGGCTGACGGACCGGCAGGCGCTGCGGACCCCGCTCTTCTGGGTGATCGCATTCGCCCTGATGGTGTTCTTCTTCGGAATGTTCGGGTGGACCGCGCACGCGGTGCCGTACTACGAGTCCGTGGGGTATTCGAAGTGGTGGGCGGCGCAGTTGCTCGCGATCGCGGCGGGCAGCGGCATCATCACACGGCTGGTGTTCGGCTACGTGGCCGACCGCATCTCGCGAGTCGAGGTGGCGGCGATGGCGCTCTGCGGCTGCCTGACGCTGTCGATGGTGGTGCTGCTGGTGACCGGCGGCAGCGTGACGGGCGTCGTGTTCTTCCTCGTGTTCTGGTTCGTCGGCTCAAGCGGCGGACCCATGATCGAGCCGCTCCTGACGGCGCGCACTTTCGGCATGGCGTACTTCGCCTCGATCCTGGGGGCGATCGCGATTGTCTCGCAGAGCGGCCAGATCGTGAGCCCCATCGTCGCGGGGGCGATCTTCGACGCAACGGGCGCGTACGACTGGGCGCTGGTGATGTTCGCCTGCTCGATGGGGCTGTCGCTGCTGCTGTACTGGCTGGCGTGGAAGCTGCCCCGCCCCGAGCTTCCCGTCGTCACCGTTGTGACGAGCGACGCAGGCGCGGAGGCGGCTCCCGACGCCGGTCAACCGGCGGGCGGGTAGCGCTCGCGTCCCTAGAATCGCAGCGGTGACCCGGTACTGGCGGCGGCTGCGGCATGCCTACTACGGCTGGTGGCTGCTCGCAGCCTCGGTTGTGGCGGTGGCGGTAGCAGCGGGAGTCTCGTTCTGGTCGTTCGGGTTATACGTCGACCCGCTGGAGAGCGAGTTCGGCTGGTCGCGGGCCGCGGTTTCGGGAGGATTCTCGGTGGCGCAGCTGGCCGCCGGTTTCGCGGCTCCGCTCGTGGGTTGGTGGATCGACCGTTACGGACCGCGGCGAGTCATCCTCATCGGGGCCATCCTGACGGCGGCGAGTTACCTGCTGCTGGCGACGACAAGCGAGCTGTGGCAATGGTTCGTGTACCAGTCCATCAACGCCGTCTTCCGGCAGATGATGTTCTTCATCCCGTTCCAGGCACTCATCTCGCGATGGTTCGACCGCCGACGGGGGCTGGCGGTGGGGATGCTGGGGACAGGTTTCGCACTTGGTGGCCTGGTCCTCGTGCCGATCATGCGAGCGGTTATCGACGCGGTGCAGTGGGAGGGCTCCTTCGTGGTGGCCGGGATCGTCGTCGTGGCGCTCTTCACGCCGCTCTCCCTGCTCCTTATCCGCGACCACCCAGCGGACGTTGGCGCCGAGGTGGATGGCGCGGCCACACCGCCGGGCGAGGCCCGGTCGGTGCCGACCCTGAGCGGCGTGACGGTGCGGGAAGCGCTGCGCACGCCGCTGTTCTGGGTGGTCGCGGCTGCCCTGACCGCCTTCTTTTTCGGGATGGTCGCCTGGATGGTGCACGGCATCCCGTACTTCGAGTCGGCGGGCTATTCGACCGAGCGGGCGGCAACCCTGTTCTCGATCGCGGCGGGGGGCGGTGTTGTCACGCGGCTCGGGTTCGGCTATCTCGCCGATCGCATCCCGCGCATGGAGGCGGCGGCGATGGTGGTCGCGGGGTTCGTGGCCTGCGCGTTCGCGACCCTGCTCATCACGGGCGGAAGCGTCGCCGGGGTGGCGATCTTCCTGGTGCTGTGGGTTGTGGGGGCAAGTGGCGGTCCGATGATCGAGCCGCTGCTGCTCACGCGCTCGTTTGGGCTCGTCGCCTTCGGCGCGCTGCTGGGAGTCGTGCAGGTCGTCGGGAGCATCCACCTGGCGAGCCCCATCATCGCCGGAGCAATTTTCGACGCGACGGGAGGCTACGACTGGGCGCTGGTGATGCTGATGGGCTCGATGGGCCTGTCGGTTGTGCTCTTCTGGGTGGCGTGGCGGTTACCCCGGCCGCAGTACTGACTGGGCTAGCGCGCGGGCTGCTCGGAGGGGACGAACGGCGCAATCATCGTCGGTCCCCAGACAACCGCGCCGCCGTCGTCGAAATCGAAGAGGCTGAGCTGGTCGGCGTCAATGGGGTCGTCGGTGCCGAGGGCGACGGGGAGCTTCTGGGTGCTCCACTTGGACATGTCGAGCATGAGCTCGACGATCTGGGCCTCGGTGAAGTGGGCGCGGACCTGCTCGCGGAGCTCATCGCTGATGGCGCCGGGGGCGGTCACGAAGGCGTCGGTGAGGCGCAGGGCGACCTTCTGGTGCTCGGGCAGGTCGCTGTCCTCGTAGTGGTCGATCTTGGCGGCCATGTCCTCGTCGAGGCCTGCATCCCGGGCAACGCCCAGGCGGAGGGACATTCAGGTGAAGCACTGGTGCTGGCGCGCGCAGCGCAGCCGCACCAGCTCGGTGGTGACGGGGTCGAGGCCGCTGAGCCGCACGACGGCATCCTGGTAGGCGCCGATGGCGGCGCCCAGTCCGGGGGCGACGGGGGCGGTGGGAGTGGCGGGCTCGGGCAGGCGGCGCTCACGTACGGAAGTCATGGGGTCTCCTCCTCGGGCGCGAGGACCGTTCGCAGGCCGAGCGCCAGACGCTGGTGTTGATCGAGGGCGAGGAGGGCGCTGACGAAGGCCTGCACCTCTCCGGGGCTGAAGTGTTCCAGCAGGGCGTCGATATCGCCCTGCGTGACGCCGGCGACATCGCCGACGAACTGCTCGGTGAAGGCGAGGCAGGCGCGCTCGCGATCGCTGAAGAGGGGCGAGTCGGGCCATCCGGCGATGGCGGCGGCCTTCCCGGGCGCAACGGGGGCGCCGGGGGCGGGGCGGGCGGCCTCGCGGTCGTCGGCCTGGAGGCCGGCGATACGGAGGCGGCAGAGCTCAAGGACCTCGGGATCGAGGGCTCGCCAGAGCTCCCCGTGGAGGTTCGTGATGACGTCGCGGACCTCGGGGGCGAAGCGCGCGAGGCGTTCGTCGAGGTCGGGGGCGAGGAGGCCGGGTTGGCCGGTGTCCGCCATAGGGGGACGGTACGAAGGCGGGAGAGGCGCGTCAATGCCCCCACGGACGCTCCCGGTAGGATGTGCGCATGCCGGAGAACGAACGGATTCCCGCGCCGCTCATCGTGGAGGCGCTGAAAGCGGCGTTCCGGGGGCCGCGGGCGGCCCCGGCGAAGGACGGCGAGCCCCTGGGGTGGGTGCTCTCGGTGCCGGACACACACCAGCGCAGCGTCATTGCGGAACTGGAGGGAGACGACGAACTGCGGCTGCTGACGTGCTCGACTGAGGACGAGGCGAACGCGATCGCGGCGGGGCTCTACATCGGCGGGGCGGAGGTGGCGCTGATGATCCAGCACGCGGGCCTGTATGCGTCGGTGAACACGCTGCGGGGCGTGGGGCTGGACGGGGGCGTGCCCCTGTTCGCGCTCGTAGGGCTGCTGAGCCGCGAGCCGGAGCTGGAGCCGCAGGACTCGCCGCGCTCGATGGTGCGGTTCGCGGGGCCGCTCATGGACACCTTCGACGTGCCCCACGCGCTGCTGGAGACGCGGGACGACCTCGGCCTCATCCCCGAGTACTACGCGCTCAGCCGCGAGCGGTCGGGGCCGGCGGTCGTGTTCGTCGGGCGCGAGACGGCCTGATGCGCCCCGAGGACGTGCTACGGGCAATCAACGAGGCGCGGGGCGACGCACTCGTCGTGCCGACGATGACGGTGGTGCCGGCCTGGCGCACGATCGCGCCGGACGCGCCGAGCGTGGCGTGCGTGGGCTTCATGGGCGGGGCGTCGTCGCTGGGGTTGGGCCTGGCGCTGGCGCAGCCGGATCGGCGCGTCATCGTGCTCGACGGGGATGGGTCGCTGTTAATGCAGCTCGGCTCGCTGGCGACGGTGGCGGGGGCGGCGCCGGGGAACTACACGCACGTGCTGTTCGCGAACGGCGTCTACCAGACCTCGGGGAGCCAGGGGATCCCGGCATCGGGGTCGGTCGACTTCGCGGGGATGGCGGAGGCGGCGGGGTACGCGTTCACGACGCGCATCGAGACGCTGGAGGAGCTGCGCATCCGCTTGCCGGAGCTGTTGAGCGTCCGGGGGCCGGTGCTGGTGGAGCTGGCGGTGGAGGAGGCAGAATTGACGCCGATGACGGCGCCCGGCGGGGATCCGCTGCATGTGCAGGTGCAGCAGCTGCGGGAGCGGCTCGCGGGCGGGGACTGAGGCCCGGTTAGCAGGCTCACGGTTCAATAGGGAATAGGTCCGTAGGGTGGTACCTCGTATCGTTCCCCGAACAGCACTTCCGGAGAGAGCACCTTGAACGCTTCCACGACGACGTTTGGACGGCCTATGGGCCTGTGGCTAGGTCTCGCCCTGCTGGCGCTCGTCGCCATCGTGCTGGCGACGGCTTGCGGGGATGACGACGACGCGGCTCCCGAGGAGACCGCGCCCGCTACGGAACAGCCAGCGGCAGAACCGACGCCAACGCCGACGGCCCAGGCAACGGCCGAACCGAGGGCGGATGATGGACGGCTGGGGGAGTTGCGGGCGAATGCGTCGGCGTTCGAGTACCGGGCGGGGAAGCACGGTGGAGCGCTGACGTCGGCGATCATCTCGGATCCGCTGACCTTCAACCTCGCGATTGCCAACGACGCGACTTCCGCGAGCGTAGTGGGCTACCTGTTCGAGGGGCTTACGGAGGTCTCGTGGCTGACGAACGAGGTCGAGCCCTCGCTGGCGGAGTCGTGGGAGAACTCGGACGACGGGCTCACATGGACGTTCCGGCTGCGGCAGGACGTGCGCTGGCACGACGGGGAGCCATTCACGGCGCAGGACGTGGCGTTCACCTTCAACCAGATCATCTACAACGACGACATCCCCGCGAGCAGCCGAGCGACCTTCACGTACCGCTTCCTGAACGAGGCGGGGGAGTGGCAGACAGCGCGGATGTCGGTGGACGTGATCGACGACCACACGGTGCGGTTCGTGCTGCCGGTGCCCTTCGCGCCGTTCCTGCGGGCGATGGGCACGGCGATCTACCCGAAACACATCCTCGAGCAGGCGGTGACGGACGGCGTGTTCGCGGAGACGTGGGGCCTTGAGACGCCCCCGGCGGAGATCATCGGGACGGGGCCGTTCACGATCGAGACGTATGAGCCGGGCCGACAGGTCGTGTTGAAGCGCAACCCCAACTACTGGATGACGGATGGCGAAGGCCAACGGCTTCCGTACCTTGACTCGATCGTGCACATCATCGTTCCGGACATCGAGGCGGCGCTGGCCGCCTTCCGATCGGGGGATACGGACCTCTTCGGGATTCCCGGGAAGGACTACGCCGAGGTCTATCCCTTCCAGGAGGAGGAGAACTTCACGATCCACCGGCGAGGTCCGGGCTTCGGAACCACCTTCCTCGCGTTCAACCAGAATCCGGGGACGAACCCCGAAACCGGCGAGCCGTACATCGCGCCGGAGAAGCTGGCGTGGTTCCAGAACACGCAGTTCCGCCAGGCCGTCTCGCACGCGATCAACCGGGACGCAATCATCGAGGGCGTGTTCGACGGGCTGGGGTACCCGCAATGGGCGTCCATCAGTCCCTCGGCGGGCGACTTCCACAACCCGGAGGTGCGCCGGTACGAGTACGACCCGGAAACGGCAAAGGGCATCCTGGACGAGCTCGGCTGGAAGGACGAGGACGGCGACGGCTTCCGCGAGGACGGGGACGGCAACCCGATCGTGTTCACCATCGTGACGAACGAGGAGAACTCCATCCGAACGGAGGTGCTGGCCCTGATACGGGAGGACCTCCACGCGATCGGCATCAACGCGAGCGTCGAGGCGCTGCCGTTCGGCGACATCGTGATGCAGCTGACGGCCACGTATGACTGGGAGGGAGTCGTGATCGGGCTGACCGGCGGCACGGAGCCGCACGGCGGGATCAACGTGTGGCACAGCAGCGAGCCGCTCCATCTGTGGAACCCGCACCAGGCCGAGCCGGCGACGGAGTGGGAGGCGGAAGTCGACCGCCTCTACATCGAGGGTAGCCAGGAACTGGACCACGAGCGGCGAGTGCAGCACTACCACCGGGCACAGGCGATCGCGGCGGAGAACGTGCCGCTCATCTACACGGTGCTCGCGGAGCGGTTGAGCGCGGTCCGCAACGTGTTCGGCAACACGACGCCGACACTCTACGGCGTGTTCGACATCCGCTACGTGTACCGCCTGGACGAGTAGCGGCCGGCGCTACTCCCGGGGGATGCCGAGGGCGTCGTACGAATCCATGCCGGCGTCGTACTTCGCCTGGGCGGCGTTCATGATCTCGATGGCGTCGGCGCGACGGGCGGTCTGGCCGAAGATCTGCTGTTCGTGGCGGCGGGCGTCGTAGATGTTGAGGTCGCGGCCGCCCATGAAGCTGCGCTTGCAGGCGTCGAGGCTGAAGGCGGGCCACCGGGCGATGTGAGCGGCCCAGGCGATGGCCTCCTCGCGGAGCGTGTCGTCGGGGACGACCTTGTTGATGGCGCCGAGGTTGAGGGCTTCCTGAGCCGTGATGGGGCGGCCGTCGAGGATCATCTCAAGGGCCTTGGCGGGGCCGATGAGGCGGGCGAGACGGGTGCAGCCGCCGGCGCCCGGGGGGATGCCAATGGCGACCTCGGGCTGGCCGTAGGTGGCGGACTCTGCGGCGATGCGGAGGTCGCAGCCCCAGGAAAGCTCGGCGCCCCCGCCCCAGGCCTGGCCGTTGTTGGCCGCGATGGAGATGAGGGGGCTGTCACCGACGCGCTCGAAGATGGAGCGGTCGGCGCCGTAGGGGGTCTTCGGCGGCGGGACGGCGTTACCAACGGCGGCCATGCCCTCCATGGCCTGGACGATGCCGCCAAGGTGCCAGTGGGCGATGAAGTAGCCGGGCGTGTCGGAAGCGAGCACGAAGACCTTGGCGCCGGACTCTTCGATCTCGGAGATTGCGTTGAGGATGCCCTCGCCGAGCTCCCCTCCGCCGAAGTTCATGGGCGGGTCGGAGAAGGCGACGAGGCCGACGCCGTCGGCGGGGTAGGTCACGTTCACGGTTACGGGCATCTGGTGGGGCTCCTCGGAGTGAAGTGGGGCGTAGTGTGCGGCGGCGCGAGACCGTTCGCCAGCGCCCCGGAACCGCCCGGGGCCGCGCCTGCGCCGATAAAGTGGCAGAATCCGCCAAAGACCTCATCGAGGGAGGCCAACGCATGACAACGAGCGAGGCAAGCGACTACACGGAGATGATCAACGCGGTGGCGGAATGCCCCGTGAACCTGGAGGACGTGGACCTGTTCGAGCCCGGCGCGCAGGAGCACTGGGCGGACGCTTACAAGATCCTCCACGCGGAATCGCCCGTGCAGCGCATTCCGGGGGAGGGCAGCACGCCCGATACCGACGGCTTCGTGATCACGAAGTACCAGGACATCTACGACATCGTGCGCGACCCGTGGACGTTCCCGCAGCCGGGCTTCGCCGGGGCGGAAGGGAACAGCACCGCCGGCATGAGCACGGAAGACGGCGAGGCGAGCGCGCTCGCCGATGCGATGGCGCTGAACACCCTGCGGCCCAACCTGGAGCTGCACAAGGCGCACCGCATCGAGCTGACCGATCCGTGGGTGGGAGCGACGGGCGCTCCGCGCCACCGCCCGATGGTCGAGAAGTTCGTGGACCAGCTGATCGACGAGTGGATCGACCGCGATCCGGCGGAGATCGAGTTCGTCGAGGACTTCGCTGCGCCGCTGCCGCAGCTCGTGATGACGACGATCCTCGGGTGGCCGCTCGAGGACCTGGAGATCCTGCGGAAGTGGGGCCAGGCGCAGGTGCGGCGCTTCGTCTACGGCAAGGGCCACCGCAACATCATGTCGGACGAGGAAGAGCTCGAGAACGCGAAGGACCTGGGCGAGTTCATGGCGTACGTGCAGGAGCAGGTGACGCACAAGCGCAACAACCCGGGGGACGACATGACCACGTTCCTCACGCAGGTCACCTACGAGGCGATGAACCGCAAGCTGACCGACAACGAGGTCATCGGCGTCCTCTTCGGGATGCACATCGGCGGTCTCGAGACAACGCAGTACGCGATCGCGGCGGAGGCGCAGCTGCTGGCCGAGAATCCCGCGCTGTTCCAGGAGCTGAAGGCGGACCCCTCGAAGGTTCGCTTCTTCGCGGAAGAGGGGATGCGCATCCACGCGCCCACGCAGGGGCTCTCGACGCGCATGGCGGCCAAGGACGTGGAGATTCGCGGCGTGCCCATCCCGAAGGGGTCGATCCTGCACCTGCGCTACGGCGCGGCGAACCTCGACGACGAGGAGTTCGGCTGTCCCGCCGACGTGGACCTGGGCCGCCCGAACACGGGACGGCACATGACGTTCTCGCAGGGAATCCGGGTGTGCCCGGGGGCGGGCATCTCGCGCCTCGAGCAGAACATCGCCTGGGAGCGGCTGACCCAGCGGCTGGACTCACTCGAGTTCACACCAGGGAAGAACGACTTCCGGCACCAGCCCGGCATCATGCTCGGCCTATGGGAGTTGCACATGCAGTTCACGAAGTCGGCTAGCTAGAGGAGGCCGATCCCGTGCGCGACGAACGGGAACACCCGAGGAACTCCAGGGCCGGGAAGGCCGACGCTCCGGCGGCAGAGCGGCTCTTCCGAACGCCGCCGCCCCTGCACGGGCGGGAGTCGCACATCCGCATCTTCGACGCCGAGAACGAGGCGCGGAGGGTCTACGGGGAGACGCAACGTTCGCGGGACGGCTCGCTCCCGCGCGAAGAGCACGGTCCGAGCGCGGTGCTGAAGGCGCTCGATCCGTTCTGGACACGCGGGATCATCCCCGAGGACGAAGCCAACGACAGCACCGATACCGGGGAGCCCAGCGCCTAGCGGCCCCCAGAGGAGACACGCGATGACGGCGACAGACGAGTCCTCCGCGCTTGCCGAGGCCATTAGGGCGCAGTTGGCGCTCGCGATCGAGCCGCAGGAGTTCGATACCGACGAGTACCGGCGCGATCCGTTTCCGCTGTACAAACGGCTGCGAGACCACCACCCCATCTACCAGGACCTGTTCCACAACCACTGGGTGGTGAGCCGCTACGACGACATCGTCGAGGTCTTCCAGAACAACGACGACTTCGACCGGGCGGCGTACGACCCGAAGGGGGACTACGAGTTCGGCAAGAAGCAGGTGTTCGGACCGAACATCCTCGAATACGGCAACAGCGACGAGCACCGCTTCCTGCGCAACGTCGTGGCCGACCAGTTCGTGGGGAACCGGCTGCAGGGGTTCCTTCCCTTCATCGAGCAGATCGCGCGCGAGCTGATGGGCCAGATCTGGGCGAAGTCGGCGGACGACATTACGAAGGGCTTCTCGGACACGGGCGAGGTGGAGCTGGTCAGCCAGTTCACCAGCCAGTTCCCGATCCGGGTGATCTCGAACATGCTGGGGCTGCCGCGCGAAGACGAGGACACGTTCGTGCGCTGGTACCAGCACCTGATCGAGGGGCTGGGCTTCGGCGGGGAACACTTCGCCAGGGGCATGCAGGCGCGCAACGAGATGTGGGACTACCTGGACCCGCTGATCCGCAAGGCGGAAGACGCGCCCGGCGAGGACCTGATCTCGCGCATCGTGCACGCGGAGTTCCGCGGCCAGCGGATGAACGTGGACGAGATCAAGGGGTTCATCGCGCTCCTGCTGGCGGCGGGGGGCGACACGACCGACAAGGCGATCGCGAACATGTGGTACCACATGCTGTACATGCGCCCGGACCAGTTCGAGAACGAGGTGCAGCGCGACCCGAGCCTCTGGACCAACGTGTTCACGGAAATGATGCGCTACGACCCGGTGGTCCACGGCCAGGCGCGGCACACGACGCGCGAGATCAAGATCCACGGCGAGGTAATCCCGGAGCGGGCGGTGGTCTCGCTGTTCCTCGGGGCGGGGAATCGCGACGAGCGCGTGTTCAAGAACCCGGACACCTTCGACATGCTGCGCGACGATCTGCACATGGGCCGCGAGCTGCGCTCGGGGCGATATCCGGACGGTAAGCACGGCCACCTCGGTTTCGGCATGGGGCAGCACTTCTGCATGGGCTACGCGATGGCGCGCCAGGAGGCGATCATCGCCTGCACACGGCTGGCGGAGGCGATGAAGAACCCGCGGCCCAAGTTCCCGACACACCCGGGCATCACGTCGCCGGTAACCGGCTCCGGTGGCTTCCGGGCGCCGGAAGAGCTCTGGATCCAGTTCGACGTCAACTAGCGGCCCAGCCGAAGCGCTTCGCGTTCGGGATGTCGTAGGCTACGCACACGCACTCTCAGCAGGAGTTAGCCGATGACGGCAACCGATGAATCCACTGCGATGGCGGACGCCATCAGGGCGCAGCTGGCGCTTGCGATCGAGCCGCAGGAGTTCGACGGCCCCGAGTTCCGGAAGGATCCGTTCCCGCTCTACCAGCGGCTCCGCGACCACCACCCGATCTACCAGGACCTGTTCCACAAGAACTGGGTGGTGAGTCGCTACGACGACATCGTCGCCGTCTTCCAGAACAACGATGACTTCAACCGCGCCCAGTACGACCCCAAGGGGGACTACGAGTTCGGCAAGAAGCACGTGTTCGGGCCCAACATCCTCGAGTACGGCAACAGCGACGAGCACCGCTTCCTGCGGAACGTCGTGGCGGACCAGTTCGTCGGGAACCGGCTGTCGGCGTTCCTGCCATTCATCGAGCAGATTGCGCGCGAGCTGATGGGGCAGATCTGGGCGAAGTCGGCGGATGACATCGCGAAGGGCTTCTCCGATACGGGCGAGGTGGAGCTGGTCAGCCAGTTCACAAACCAGTTCCCGATCCGGGTCATCTCCAACATGCTCGGGCTGCCGCGCGAGGACGAGGACATGTTCGTGCGCTGGTACCAGCACCTGATCGAGGGGCTGGGGTTCGGCGGCGAGCACTTCGCCCGGGGGATGCAGGCGCGGAACGAGATGTGGGCGTACCTCGACCCGCTGATCCTGCGGGCGGAGGACGCGCCCGGCGAGGATCTGATCTCGCGCATCGTGCACGCGGAGTTCCGCGGGCAGCGCATGAACGCGGACGAGATCAAGGGGTTCATCGCCCTACTGCTGGCAGCCGGCGGCGACACGACCGACAAGGCGATCGCGAACATGTGGTACCACATGCTGTACACGCGGCCCGACCAGTTCGAGGAAGTGAAGAAGGACGGGGAGCTGTGGACCAACGTCTTCACGGAGATGATGCGCTACGACCCGGTGGTTCACACGCAGGGGCGGCGCACGACGCGCGAGATCAAGATTCACGGCGAGGTGATTCCCGAGCGCGCCAACATCATCATGTACCTGGCGGCCGGGAACCGGGACGAGCGCGCGTTCAAGGACCCGGACACCTACGACATCTTCCGCGACGACCTGCACATGGGCCGCGAACTGCGCTCGGGGCGGTACCCCGACGGCAAGCACGGGCACCTCGGCTTCGGCATGGGCCAGCACTTCTGCATGGGCTACGCGATGGCCCGGCAGGAGGCGATCATTGCCTGCACGCGGCTCTCGGAGGCGATGAAGAACCCGCGGCCCAAATTCGCCGACCACCCGGGCATCACATCGCCGGTCATGGGCTCAGGGGGCTTCCGGGCGCCGGAAGAGCTCTGGATCCAGTTCGACGTCAACTAGGGACCGGGAGGCGACGATGCGAGTCAAGGTCGACCTGAAAAAGTGCACGAAGAGCGGGGAGTGCTACTACAACCACCCCTCGCTCTTCAAAGTGGACGACGAGGGCTTCCCCGTGATCCAGATGGATCCGCTGGAGGGCGAGGACATGGAGATCGAGGCACAGCAGGCCTCGGAGGTTTGTCCCGTCGAGGCGATCACGGTGGAAGGCGAGTAGACCGATAACCGCAACCATAGACAGGGCCGTCAGGCCACGGAGCATAGTGTGAAGAAGAAGCTGATCCTCTTGCTCGGCGCCGTGGCGGCGCTGGCGGCCATGGGCGGATTCGCGATCGCCAGTCAATCCGGCGGCGGGTCCGTGCAGATCGCGGTCTGGCAGAGCGCATCCGAGCCCTCGCAGCTCCACCTGAGCACTCGCGTCGAGGGGAGCGGGTGGACGACGGGTGCGCCCCTCACCCTGGAGGAGAGGGGCGAGTCCGGTCGATACCTGCGGAGCGAGATCGTGTCGGTGGAGGTACCCGCGCCATCGCCCTACGAACCGGTCGCCGTCGGCGCGACGGCGACTGCGCGGATGCAGGGGGCGGACGGGGCCGACATGGGAACGGTCACGATCGAGCAGGGGCCGCGCGGCCTCATCATCCAGGCGAACGTGCACGGGTTGTCGGAAGGCGGCCACGGGTTCCACATCCACGAGTTTGGATCCTGCGAGCCGGACTTCACGGCGGCGGGCGGGCACCTCAATCTCGAGGGCCGGAGCCACGGCGAGCGAGCAGCAGAGGGAACTCACACGGGCGACCTGCCCAACATCTACGCAGGGCCCGGGGGCGTAGCGCGCGCCGACGTCTTCACGGACAAGGCGACGCTGGACGGCAACGCGCCCCACACACTGTTCGATGCGGACGGCTCGGCCATCATCATTCACGCCGGGCCCGACGACTACCTGGACATGGCGAGCGCCGGTGGGCGCGTGGCCTGCGGGGTGATCCTGCTCGACTCGTAGGCGCGGGCGCGGACCGGCCCCGGCTCAGTAGTGAATGGCGCGTCCGACGCCGCCGCCGGCGGCGATGGTGTCGCCGGAGATGGCGACTGACCTCGGCGAGGCGAGGAACGCTACGACGCTGGCGATATCGGACGCATCGATGATGCGCCGGACGGAGTTGCCCCGGGCGGCGCGCTCCGTGGCCTCTTCGACGGAGATGCCCTGCTCGGCGGCGCGGTGGGCCATGAGGTCGGGCATACGCTCCGTCCAGGTGAGCCCGGGGTGGACGACGGTGACGTTGATGCCGTGAGGCCCGAGCTCGTCCGCCAGGTTCTTGGTGAGGGCGGCGACGGCGACGTTGCGCATGCTGCCGATGGCCGTGCCCGACTGGCGCGCGGCCATGCCACTGATGTTGATGATGCGTCCCCAGCCGTTCGCCTTGAGGTGGGGGGCGGCGGCGCGGGCGCAGCGCAGGTAGCCCAGCACCTTCGTGTTCATCTCCTCCTCGAAGTTGTCGTCGGTGGTGGTTTCGAGGGAGGGGGTGGGGCCGGCGCCGCCACCGGGGCGGGCGGCGTTGTTCACGAGGATGTCGAGGCGCCCGAGCTGCTCGACAGCGCTCGCGACCATGGCGTCGACGGCCGGAGTGCTGCCGGTGTCGCAGACGATGGGGACGATGCGGCGGCCGGTGTCGGCGGCGAGCTCGGCGGCGGTCTCCTCGAGAGTCTCCTTCGTGCGAGCGGCGATGGCGACATCGACGCCCTCCTCGGCAAGGGTGCGCGCGATCGCCTTGCCGATGCCCTTGCTCCCGCCGGTGACGAGTGCGGCCTTGCCTTCAAGTTCGAGGTCCATGGCTAGCGGAGCGAGGCCCACCAGCCGGGCACGGCGACGCGCAGGACCTCGTCGTAGGTCTTCGCGATCTCGGGGGCGTCGTCGGGGACGTCCTGCTGGTTGCTGGGGGGCAGGGGCGAGGCGCCCTGGATGGGGTCGACCCACTCGATGCCCTCTTCCTCGATGACCTCCATCAGGGGCGGCGTGGCGTCCTCGTGGTGGTCGCTGATCTGGTGTTTCAGGAGGAAGGTGTTGTAGTCGGGGAAGGAGAGGATGCAGTAGTAGCTGCGGGGTTCCTGCCCGCGCCACATCTCGTAGCGGAGGATGTCGCTTTCGAGGGAGTGGGTCTTCTCGTAGAGATCCTTCTGGATCTCCTCGTAGCGGGCCTCCATGCCCTCCTTGATCTTGAGCGTGATAAGCACGGTCGCCATTGGGCGCTCCTCCAGGGGTGGGGTTTGGCAGGCGGCACGATACGGCGGGGCGAGCGGGGGCGGCAAGGGAGGGGCGGACTACTCGATGACGTCGATGACGCCGTACGCGTTCTTCAGGGCCGTGATGCGCTCCAGCGACTCGCGGATGCGCTCGGGGGAGATGAGGCCGACGGTCACGGCCCTGGAAATTGCGTCGCGCACACGGGTGACAATGGCGAGGTCGTAGGGGGCGGGCTGGTTGGTGAGCAGGATGATGTCGACGCCGGCGCTGATGGCTTCCACGGCCGCTTCCTCGAGGCCGTATTCGGTCACGATGGCGCCCATCTGCATGTCATCGGAGAGGACGAGGCCCTCGAAGCCGATCTCGTCGCGGAGCAGGTCGGTCATGATGGGGCGGGAGAGGGTGGCGGGCAGCGCGCGCTCGTCAAGGTTCCGGTTGACGATGTGGGCAGTCATGACGGGGGCGTCGTAGCCCTCCTCGATGAGCCGGCGGTACGGTTCAAGCTCCTCGGCGCGCTGGTAGGTAGCGGTCACGTCGGTGACGCCGATGTGGGTGTCGCCGGCGGCGCTCCCGTGTCCCGGGAAGTGCTTGAGCACGGTGATCACGCCGTGTTCGCGATGGCTTTCGACGAACGCGCGGGCATGCGCCGTCACGGTCTCGGGGTCGGCGCTGAAGGAGCGCTCCCAGTAGCCGATGGCGGGGCTTTCGGGGTCGATGTTGACATCGACGACGGGGGCCAGGTTCCAGTTGATCCCGTAGGCGCTCAGCTCCCGGGCGAGCTCGGCGGCGATGGCGGCGGTGTCCTCGGGCGTTCCTTCACCCAGCGTCTGCGCGGAGGGCACGACGAGGGGGAAGCCGTAGCGCGTCCTGAGCCTGTTGACGTAGCCGCCCTCGGCATCGATGGCAATGAAGAGGGGAATGGCAGAGGCCGCCTGCAACTCGGCCGTGAGCGCGCTGAGCTGCTCGGGACCGGTGATGTTGCGGTCCTCGGCGCCGCCGCTGGGGCCGTCGAAATCGAACAGGATGACGCCGCCGGGCTTCACGGCGGAGAGCATGGCGCGGGAGTCGGCGTCGAGGGCGACGCCCCGGAAGCCGACGAGGAGCATCTGCCCGATGGCGTCCCTCAGGGAGAGGCGTCCGAAGTCGAGGGTGATCCGGGCGTAGCGGTGGCGCCCGGACGGACTGACTTCGCTCAGGTCGAGGGGCCGGGCGACGAACGCCCGCCAGGAGTCGCTCGAGTGGCGGGCGTTGATGTAGATGAGCTCGGGCGTGTCGACGGACTGCAGGATGACGACCTCGACCGATGGGGCGTCCGGCGCCGTGGCGAGGGAGAAGTCGCCGAGGCGGTAGGTCCGGGACGGAGTAAGGCGATCAAAGGTGAGCGGGACCGTGCCCAGCGCCGTCCACGACCCGCCCACGGGTCGGGCGCTGTACGCGAGGCGCTCGGGATCGGCGACGTTCTGCCAGATGCGCAGTTCAAAGGCGGGCGGGGGAGGCGCGGCGGCGGTCTCGTGCGATTCCGCCCGGGCGGACGGGGCCAGCAGGAGCGTGGCGATGAGGGGGACCGCCAGTGCGCACGCGCCGAGGCGGAGGAGCCTGATCATGTCGGGGCGGGGCCTCCCGAGGACATCGAAGCAGTCCGGGAAATCGATACCAAGTATACAAACCTCATCGGTGTGGCGTCCGCAGCCCCGAACAGGGCCTCTTCTGCCTGATGCTGATCAGCGCGGGCCGATACGGGTAGGATTGGCGGCACGAAAATCCGGAATCGGCGGCGAGCGCCGCAGGGAGGACAGCCATGCAGCGAGCGACTTCAGACGCCCCTCACGCAAAGGGCCATCGCCAGGAACAGGTGAGCGGGTGCCCGGTCAATCTGGACGACGTTGACCTCTTCTCGCCGGGAGCGCAGGAGTACTGGTTCGACTCCTACAAGATCCTTCACGACGAGGCGCCGGTTCACAAGATTCCGGGCGAGGGGGCGATCCCCGGTTCGGACGCGTACATCCTGACCAAGTACGACGACATCGCGATGGTCGTGCGCGACCCGGAGTCGTTCGAGTTCTACAACGCGGCCGAAGGCGACGAGGCGGCGCAGGAGATCTTCCGGGAGCAGGGCTTCGGGACGATCACGGACACGTGGGACACGCTGCGCCCGACGATCGAGGAGCACAAGCGCCACCGCATGGAGCTGACCGACCCGTGGGTGGCCCTGCCCGCGGCGGAGCGCCACACGCCGATGATCACGCAGGCCGCGAACGACCTGATGGACAAGTGGATCGAGACGGGCGAGGTCGAACTCGTGAAGGCGTTCGCGGCCCCGCTGCCGCAGATCGTGATCACGACCATCCTCGGTTTCCCCCTGGAGGACATGCCGAAGACGCGGGTGTGGGAAGAGGAGCAGGTCAAGCGGTTCGTGTACGGCTTCAGCCACAAGAACCTGCTGACCCCCGAGCAGGAGAAGGCGAACGCGGAGGCGCTGGTCGCCTTCCAGCACTACATCGGCGAGCAGATCGAGGACAAGCGCAAGAATCCGAAGGACGACATGATCACGTTCCTCCTGAACGTCGAGTACGGGCCGGAGAAGCGGAGACTGAGCGACGCCGAGATCGTGAGCGTCGTGTACGGGATGCACATCGGCGGCAACGAGACGACGCAGTACGCGCTGACGGCCGAGGCGATGCTGCTGGCGCAGCAGCCGGAGCTGGTCGAGGAGCTACGGGCGGACCGCTCGAAGGTGCGCTTCTTCGTCGAGGAGGCGCTGCGACTCTTCGCGCCCACACAGGGGCTCTCGACGCGCGTGGCAATGAAGGATGTCGAGATGCGGGGCGTGACGATTCCGCGCGGATCGATGCTGCACCTGCGCTACGGGGCCGCGAACCGCGACCCGGACCTCTGCCCGGCGACGGACTCGATCGATTTGACCCGCAAGAACCCCGGGCGGCACCTGACGTTCTCGATGGGTCCGCGGGTGTGTCCGGGCGCGGGGCTGTCGCGGCTGGAGCAGAACATCGCGGTCAACGTGATGCTCGACCGGCTCGACAACCTGCGGCTGGCGCCGGGCAAGAACGACCTCACGCACCAGCCGGGCATCATGCTGGGACTGTGGGAGCTGCACCTCGAGTTCGACCAGCGTGGCGCGTAGCCGGGGCCGGACGGGCTAGTGGCGGAGCGGGCGCTGGAAGCGACTCGGCGGCGCGCAGCCGACGTGCTCGACCGGGGCGAGTCGCTGGACCTCGTCGCGATCCTTCGGGATGAGTACGCGCTGGAGCCGCGAGCCTCGTATGAGCGCGCCGTGAAGGCGATCGCGGAGACGGCCGCGAGCACGTCGCGGCGGGGTTCCGATGATGGGGAGGACGCCGTGGAGCGGTGGGCGCGGGGGGTGCGGGCGGGCGGCTCCCTCTACCTGGCGCTGGGGGATGCTATCGCCTGGCTCCGCGACAACAGCTCGGAGAGCGGGAGCGAAGCGCAGGCCTCGATGCCGTTCTAGTCGTCGTCGATAAGGGCGATGGCGTTCCCGGGGCAGACGCGGACGGCGTCTTCGGCATCCTCGACTTGGTCGCCCTCGGGTTCCTCGACGATGACGACGGGGAAGCCGTCTTCCCGCGCGGCGAACAGCTCGGCGTGGTAGGTAGAGCACTCCGCCGCCTTGATGCAGCGGTCGAGATTCACGGTGAGTTTCATCGCGTCCTCCTCGGAGTTGCGGGGGTGCGGGGGTGTTGCGGGGCAGATTATCGGGCAGCGGGGCCGCGAGTACCAGCGAACGTGCTTGACGCGCCTCCCGCAGGCTCCCACGATGCGGGCCAGGCGCGGATGCGCCGGGCCGGGACAGGCCGAGGGAGGACAGCATGGAGCGGGACTACGACGTCGTCGTAATCGGTTCGGGAGCGGCCGGCCTGGCCGCGGCGGTGACCGCCGCCGACTCGGGAGCGAGCGTGATCGTGCTGGAGGCGGACGACAAGGTGGGGGGCTCCTCTCGCCTGTCCGGGGGGCACTTTTATGCGGCGGGCACGAGCGTGCAGCGCGAGGCGGGCATCCTCGACGACACACCCGACGACATGTTCAGCTACTACATGACGCTCAACCAGTGGAACGTGGAGCCGGCGGTGGCCCGAACGTACTGCGACAACGCGGCGCCCACGTTCGAGTGGCTTCGCAGCCTGGGGGTCGAGTACAAGCCGGAGCGCGTCTACATCTCCGGGATCGACACGGTCGCGCGGGGCCATCCGCCCGAGGGCGAGGGGCTGGCGGTGGTGCGGGTGCTCGACTCGGAGCGCATCAAGCGGGGAGTCGACATGGCCCTCATGACGCGCGCGGACAAGCTGATCGAGGAAGACGGCGAGGTCGTGGGGGTGGCCGCAGGCGACCAGGAGGTCGGCTGCGGGGCGGTGGTCATCGCCTCCGGCGGGTTCGGCCACAACAAGGAGTTCATCGAGAAGTACTGGCCCGATGCGCACGAGCAGGGCGACGGCGTCTGGGCGATCTCGGGTCCGAAGGCGATGGGCGACGGGATCGTGCTCGGCGAGCAGGTCGGCGCCACGCTGGGCGGCCACAACCGCGGCCTGCTCCTCGTGACGCCGGGATTCAGCAGGGACCTGGAGCTGGGCGTGCCGCCCTGGTCGATCCTGGTGAGCCGCGAGGGCCGGCGATTCGCGAGCGAGATGGCGCCGTACACGGTGATGGCCGGCCTCTTCAAACGGAACGGAGGCATGGCCTACGCGATCTTCGACGAGGCCGCCAGGCTGGATGCGGACGCGATGCCCACGGGCCCCAGCTGGACCTCGGAGAACCTGCTGGCGCGGGCGGAGAGCGGGGACGTCCTGCGGGCGGACACGCTCGAGGAGCTTGCGGGGCTTTGCAAGATCAACCCGGCGCCCCTGGCGGGCACGGTGCAGAAGTACAACGAGGACTGCGCGAAGGGGGTCGACACCGCGTACTTCAAGCCGATGGGGCTGCGCGCGATCGAGACACCACCGTTCTATGCGGTGGAAGTACGGCCGGCGATCATCGCCTGGACCGGGTGCGGTCTGCGGGTCGACCCGAACACGCACGTGATCGCGAACAACGAGCTGCCGATCGACAACCTCTTCGCCGCGGGAGAGGCGATGGGCACGCTCCACGGCGATCGCTACATCGGCGGGGGCGGGTCGTACGGGCCGGCGGTCACGTTCGGGCGCATCGCGGGTCGGAACGCGGCCACGGCAGCGGCCAAGAGCGCCGGGTTGATGGAGTAGTACCCGCCTTTCCCATACCAGACTGCCCCTTGACCACCCCACCCGAGAGGTGCGGGTAGGATTGAGGGGCGCATGACGCGCTGGAGGGTGCTCCCATGACGCCACCGCTGACCGTTCACGGCGTACCGGTTATCGACATCGACAGCCACTACACCGAGCCGCCCGAGCTGTGGACCTCGCGGGCGCCGGCTTCCTACAAGGAGCGCGTTCCGCATGTGGTCCAGGACGAAGACGGGCGGTCGCGCTGGGTCGTCGACGGGGACGTGGACTTCGGGCCGATGGGCTTCACGGTGGTGAAGCAGGACGGCGAGAAGGCCTACGGGATGATCAGCCTGACCGACTTCGACGAGATGAGCGACGCGGCGAGCTACCCGGAGCCGCGGCTCGACCTGCTCGACCGGCTCGGCATCTCGCAGCAGATCATCTACCCGAACGTGGCGGGCTTCGGGAGCAACCGCTTCATGTCGCTTGAGGACCGCGAGCTGCGCAACGTCTGCGCGCGCGTCTACAACGACGCCATCATCGATCTGCAGCAGGCAGGGAACGGACGGCTCTTTCCGCAGGCGCTGACGCCGTTCTGGGACATCGACGAGTGCGTGCGCGAAATCCGGCGGGTGACGGACGCGGGGATCACGGGTATCACGATGACGGACACACCCGAGGCGTTCGAGCTTCCGCACCTGCACGACCCGCACTGGGATCCGCTGTGGTCGACGTGCCAGGAGCTGGGCATCCCCGTGAACTTCCACGTGGGCTCGGGGAACAACCTCGGATCCCAGATGATCTGGGACGGGTACGGGCCGCAACGGTTCCTGGCCACGATCAGCGTTTCGCTGTTCATGGTGCAGTGCAAGACGATCATGAACCTGATCTTCAGCGGGCTGCTGGACCGCTATCCGAATCTGAACTTCGTCTCCGTGGAGAGCGGCATCGGCTGGATTCCGTTCCTGCTTGAGGCGATGGAGTGGCAGTACGACGAGACGATCCCGACGGAGCGCGAGGGGCTGAGCCTGCGCCCGAAGGAGTACTTCAAGCGGCAGGTGTACGCGTCGTTCTGGTTCGAGCAGTGGGGCCCGCTGCACGCGATCGACGAGCTGGGCGAGGACAACGTCATGTTCGAGACGGACTTCCCGCACCCCACCTGCCTCTACCCGGAGACGCACACGCGCATCTCGAAGACGCTGGACCAGCTCGACCCGACCGTGCGGCGCAAGGTGCTGCACGACACGGCGGCGCGGGTCTATAACCTGCCGGAGATCGGGTAGGGAGCTGCGCTAGCGCCGGTCGGCGCCGGCGAAGGCCTCGGCGGCCTGCGCCTCTTCCTCGGGGACACCGTCGACGAGGACGACCGAGTGTCCCGCATAGGCGGGTACGCGCGGTCCGGGCAGGACCGTGCCGGTCAGGTTCACGGGGTCGACGGCGCTGACGACAACGCGTTCGCCCGAGGCGGGTTCGTTGCGGGTGCGACGGAGTTGCTCGACGGCGTCGATGAGGGCGTACTGCTCGCCGACGACCCCGGAGACAAAACGCCCGCCACGAACGTCGCCACGGGCCTCCATCGTACGGAGGGCGCGAAGGACGGAGCGCCAGGGCAGGGAGAAACGTTCGTGCGTGGCGAGGTCACGGAAAACGACGCCGTAGCGCTCGAGGAGGACGCTCGCGACGAGGGCGGCGAGCTCCTCCTGGCGGGCGGGGTCGACGGGGGGCGCCTCGACGAGCGACCAGCGGCCGGGGGGACCGCCGAGGACGAGCCCGAGGCGGTAGCTGGCCACCGGGCGGCGGACGGCGGGTCGGCGGCGGCCGGAAGAGGAGCGCGCGAAGATCTTGCGCACGCCCTCGAAGCCGTCGGAAGCGACGAGGCCGGTGGCGATGAGCTCGCGCAGGGTGTCCTCGGTCTGGCTCGAGAGCTGCCCGGTCTCGCGGACAAGCTCGTCGAAGAAGAGGGCCCCGCGCTCGCGCAGGAGGTCGATGACGGTGGAGGCGGCGCCGGGTGGGGCGGGGACGCCCTCGGGACGGTCGTAGCGGGCGGCGGCGAGGAGGTCGGGGAAGGCGCGGCGGGCGACGAGGGTGATGGGGGTGGCGCGCGTGGCGGGCGCGGGGCGGGAGGGGGCGTCATCTGCCGGTGCGGGTTTGCGGCCGCTGAGGCGGGCCCAGGCAATCTCGCCGGCGAGGCAGAGCTCGTCGAGCCAGGCGGGGTCGTAGTCGCGGACGCGGGCGCGGAGGAGGTCGTCCTCCCAGGAACCGGCGGGCGCCTCGAAGCCCTGCAGGCGTTCGAGGGCGCGGCGCAGGCCGGGGCGCCCACCGTAGGTGGCGCCGGGGGCGAGTCCCTGCCAGCGGGTGAGGAAGCGCATGTAGTCCGCACGCGCGACCGGCGCCACGGCCTTGCGCAATCCCTCAAGGGTGTAGCGGTGGATGCGGGCAAGGAGGCGCCGGTCGCAGAGCTCGTCCTCGGGCGCGTCCGGGGTGAAGCGGCCACGAACGAGGTAGCCGGCCGCCTCTGCGGCTCGGAGGCCGTAGTCAGCGTCCTTCCCAGCGAGACCGGTACGACGGGCGATGTCAGCAGGGGTGACGGGCCCGAGACACTCCGTGTGGCCGCGAACCAGGGCGAGGCGGGCGGCCTCGCGGTCTTCGACCTCCAGGAGGGCGTGAGCGGGAACGGAGGGGGAAGGGATGCCGGCGTCGGGGTAAAGGAGGCGGATGGAGGGGAGGTTCTCGACGGCGAACCAGAAGGTGTGCTCACCAAGGTCGAGCCTGGCGGCTCGTCCGCCGGCTTCCAGCTCGGCCAGCCACTCGCCCCAGGAGGGGGCATGCTCCGCGGCGAGCACGACGAAGCCGAGGAGGGCGTCGTGCGCTTCCTCGGCATCACGGGGCTCGGGCCAGGCCTCCTCGCGGACGCGGGCGATGGCGTCGGGGCTGAGGGCGGCGAGGTCGCGGGCGGAGTCGGGGAGGGTCTTGCGGAGGGTGACGGCGCGGGTGCGGCGCTCCTCGATGGGGGCGTCGTCGAGATAGGTGTAGGGGCGTCCGCTCACGATCTCGTGGGCCATGGGAGAGGGCTCGACCGTATCGACGGCGTGGAGGCGAACGGCGCCGTCCTCGATGCGGGTGAGCACGTCCCTCAGACCATGCACGTCCATCGCCTCGTAGAGGCAGTCGTCGCGGGTCTGGCGCATGAGGGGGTGGTCGGGGAGGGAGAGGGGCTCGTCGAGGTGCTCCTGGCAGCCGACCTGGGCGGGGAAGACGGCGGCCATGAGGTCGTCGCCACGCATGCGCTGGAGGAAGGGGGGTACGCGCTTGCCGTTGCGCTGACGGGCGATGGCGAGCGCGCGCGAGGCGTTCCAGCGCCAGCGCGTGGGGAAGAGGGGGATGTAGAAGATCGACTTCTCCACGAGCGTGGCGGCGTTGCGCGGGTTCACCCAGGAGAAAGCCTCGGCGAGGAGCCAGGAGTGCTGGGGACCGGCGGAGAGGAGGATGGCGTCGTCGTTGGCGGCGGCCTGGAGCTCGAAATCGAAGGTGGTGCAGAACTGCTTGCGGAGGGCGAGTCCCCAGGCGCGGTTAACGCGCGCGCCGAAGGGGGCGTGGACGACGAGCTGCATGCCGCCGGCGTCGTCGAAGAAGCGCTCGAAGACGACGTCGGTGTCGGAGGGAACGACGCCGAGGCCGTCGCGGGTGGCGCGAACGTAGTCGACCATCTGGCGGGCGCCGTTTTCGGTCAGGCTGCATTCGTCCTGGATGCGGGCGATGAGGGCTTCGGGGTCATCGAGACCATCGGCGACCTCGCGGCGGAGGCGACCGGCCTCCTCGGAGAGCTCGATGGTGCGGCCGGGGGCTTCGCCCAGCCAGAAGGGAACGGTGGGGGGTGCGCCGTGGGCGTCGATGACGCGGACGGTGCTCTGCTCAACGCGGGTGATGCGCCAGGAGGTGGAGCCGAGCAGGAAGATGTCGCCCGCGGCGCTCTCCATGGCGAAGTCCTCGTTGACCGTGCCGACGGGGATGTCCTCGGGCTCGGCGACGACGCGGTAGTCCCCCATCTCGGGGATGACGCCGCCGTTGTTGAGGGCGGCGAGGCGCGCTCCGCGGCGTCCGCGGACGATGCCGTTGATGCGGTCGCGGTGGATGAGGGGCGAGGCGGAGCCAGGACCGTCGCCTATGCCAGTGGCGAGCATCGTCACGATCTCATCGAAGGGTTCGCGCTCGAGATTCGCGAAGGGCGCAGCCTCGCGGACGAGGTCGTAGAGGGCGTCCTCGGACCAGGGCTCGCAGGCGGTCTCGGCCACGATCTGCTGGGCGAGGACGTCGAGGGGGGCGGTCAGGGGGCTAATGCGGTCGAGGCGTCCGGCGCGGACGGCGCGGACGAGGGCGGAGCACTCCAGCAGCTCGTCGCGGGTGGTGGGGAAGAGGCGGCCGTGGGGGCGCAGGCCGAGGGCGTGGCCGGAGCGCCCGATGCGCTGAAGGAGGGTGGCGATGCTGCGGGGCGAGCCCACCTGGCAGACCAGGTCGATGGCGCCGATGTCGATGCCGAGCTCGAGGGAGGCAGTGGCGACGAGGGCGCGAAGGTCGCCGGCCTTGAGGCGCTGCTCGACGTGCAGGCGGCGCTCCTTCGCGATGCTGCCGTGGTGGCTGGCGACCGCCTCCTCGCCCAGGCGCTCGGCGAGCTCCTTGGCGACCCGCTCGGAGAGGGCGCGGGTGTTGACGAAGATGAGGGTGGTGCGGTGCTCACGCACAAGCTCGGCGAGCCGGTTGTAGATGTCGGCGAACTGCTCCCGGGGGGGAACGGCCTCAAGGTCGCTGGGGGGCGTCTCGACGTGGAGCTCGATGTCGCGCTGATGGCCCCGGTCGACGATGGAGGCGTCACGCCCGGAGCCGGCGAGGAAGCGAGCGATGAGCTCGATGGGGCGCTGGGTAGCGGAGAGGCCGATGCGCACGGGCGGGGCTTCGGCGAGGCGATCAAGGCGGGCGAGCGTGAGGGCGAGATGGCTGCCGCGGCGATCGCGGGCGAGCGCGTGAATCTCGTCGACGATGACCGTGCGGACGCCGCGCAGGTTCTCGCGGCTGCGCTGGGCAGTCACGAGGAGGAAGAGCGACTCGGGGGTGGTGACGAGGATGTGGGGCGGGCGGCGCACCATGGTCTGGCGGGCGGAGGGGGGCGTATCCCCGGTGCGGACGGCGCTGGTGATGGGCGGGAGGTCGTAGCCCATCTCCTTGGCCAGGGCGCGGATCTCGTCGAGGGGCTCCTCGAGGTTGCGCTGGATGTCGTTGCTGAGGGCCTTGAGGGGGGAGACGTAGACGATGCGCGTGCCGTCCTCAAGGTCGCCCGACTCGGCCTCGCGGATGAGCTGGTCGATGCCGACGAGGAAGGCAGCGAGCGTCTTGCCGGAGCCGGTGGGGGCGGCGATGAGGGTCGTCTCACCGGCGTGGATGCGGGGCCAGCCTTCGGCCTGGGCGTCGGTGGGGTTGGCGAAGCGGCGTTCGAACCAGGCGCGCACGACGGGGTGGAAGGCCGCGAGCGGATCACCGGCGGGGGGAGGCGGGGCGGCTGCGGGCTCGCGCTCGAACATGCGTGCGGACGATGGTAGCGGAACGCAGCACTTCCCGCTCGCGCGAGGGCCCGGCGCCCCACGAAGGGGCGCCGGGCGGGATGCGGGACGAGGCCGGTATCTGCTAGCGGCGCCGGTAGGAGACGGCCAGCATCGCTCCAATGACGATTACGACGGCGAGGAAGACCGAGACCGTGACCTGCTGGGTGCGGAGGCCCGCCCCCGTATCGGGTTCTTCGACGGGCCCGCTCGGCTCTGCCGACTCGGCGGGCTCAGCGGGCTCCTCCGGCTCGGACGGTTCTTCGGGCTCCTCGGGCTCGCTCGGCTCCGAAGGTTCAGCGGGCTCATCCTGCCCGGACGGCTCCTCCGGCTCGTCAGGCTCGCTCGAGTCCGCAGGTTCGGCGGGCTCGTCCTGCCCGGACGACTCGCCCGGCTCGGGTGGCTCTTCAGTGTCTCCGGGCTCTGCAGGCTCATCACCCTGGTTGGCGGGCTTCGGCGCGTCGTCGTTGCCCCCGGTGACCCGCTCCAGGGCGGCGAGCTTCTTGCCCCCGCTCCAGCCGGCGTGGTCGGCAATGACGGCGCCGCTCGCGCTGGTGGAGTCGTCGAGGGCAGTCTCCGCCTGCCCGGCAGACGCGAGAGACGGGGGGCGCACCAGGGTCGCGGCGAGCAGAGCCACAGTCGCAACAAGTAGAAGTACTGCGCTGGGGCCAAATCGATTCAACTGCATGGAGCTTTTCCCCTTGTCTCTGGAGATGTGTTGGACACGGCGTTGAGGGACTTGCCCGCATGAAAGAGCAGCAAGCCCCGGGAGAGGCGCGGCGTTGATCGGACGGCCACGAGGATGGGCCATCCCGGTCAGAGCACCGATCGCGATAGACGGCGGTATCTGGAGGGGACGAAGGGATGAGCGGGACACTGCAGCACGCAAGTCACGAGACAACGCTCGGACCGGCCTCGGGCCCACCGCCAGGGTTACGTGCCATGTCATGGGCCGCTCTCCCACGCGACCCCGCCACGCCGACATGTTAAGGGATGCTCAATCTTAACGCTAGTGCGCCTACGCAGATAAACAGAAGGCGGAAGTGGAGGGCCACCGGCGAGCGTGGCCAACGGCCAGCAGCGCTCCACTGAGCGCAACGACAGCGAGGGAGAGCGAGGTCGTGACCCGTGCCTCGCAGAGCTGGGAGCGCCCCGGTTAGGGCGAGGGTTCCTCGAAGAGCTGGAAGAGGACGCCGTTGGTATCGCGGGGCGAGAGGAAGACGTTGCGCTTCCAGCGCTCGCCGCCGACGCCGCCGGGGGGCTCGATGCCCTCGGCCGCGAGCGCTTCGAGGGCGCGGTCAAGGGACTCGACCTCACAGGAAACGTGGTGCAGGCCCTTGCCCCGCTTCGCGAGGAAGTCCTGGAGGAAGCCCTCTTCGCCGAGCGGCTCAAGTATCTCGAGCTTGAGTTCGGTGTTGGGGATGCGCATGAGGCAGCCCTTGTAGCCCTGGTCGGCGACGTCCCAGCGGCTCTCAACCTCCATCCCGAAGACGCGCTCCTGCCAGGTGGCCTGCGCTTCGAGGTCGAGGGAGGCGAGGGAGACGTGGTCGAGACGGCGGAAGCCGAGGGCGCCGGCTTCGCCCTTCGTGCCGTTCACGGGGTTGTCACTCTTGGGCTGGTAGAGCTGCCAGAGGACGCCGCCGCTATCGCGGGGGTGGATGTAGGCCATCCACCACATGGTGTCCTGGCTGATGCCGCCGAAGGGAGTCACACCGAGGCGCTCGAGCTCGGCGACGGCCTCCTCGATGTCGGGTACCTGGACCGTGAGGTGATGGAGGCCGGGACCGCGCTGGTCGAGGAAGCGCTGGACGAAGCTGTCGGGGCCGTCGGGCTGGAGGAGCTCCCACTCGATCTGCGTATTGCGAATGCGGGTGACGCAGCCCTCGAAGGGCGTGCCGGGGTGGGGAGTGAAGCGGCGCAGGAAACGGAAGCCGAAGAGGCGCTCGAAGCGTTCGCGCTGCTCGCGCCAGTCTTGCGCGGCCATGCTGATGTGGTCGAAGCGGGTGAGGGTGAGCACGGAGCCCCCGGGGAGAGAGGTGTGGGGCGGTATGGTAGGAAGGCAGGAGCCGCCGGGCAACGATGGGAGCGACCAGCGCGACGATCGTGGCGAACCCCCATGCTCGGGGAATGCGCCGTTTCGACACCGAGGAGGCCCTGCGCCGGCTCGAAGAGCGCGGCTACGAGGCGCGTCTCGAGCTGCCGGACTCGCCGGAAGGAACCGCGCAGGCCGCAGGCCGCGCGGCGGAACGCGGGGACGCCTTCGTGTTCGTGCTGGGCGGGGACGGGACGGTGCGGCTGGCGGCGGGGGCGATGGCGGGGTCGGAGTCGGCACTGGCGGTTCTGCCGGGGGGCACGGCGAACGTCTGGGCCAAGGAGGCGGGGATCCCCCGGAATCTCATGAGGGCGCTCGACACCCACCTCGACGGGCAGCAGGTGGCGATGGACCTGGGCCGGGCGAACGGCGAGCCGTTCCTGCTGATGGCGGGCATCGGTTGGGACGCGGAGATCGCGGCGACCGTGACGCCCGCGCTCAAACGGAAGCTGGGCGTGCTGGCGTACGTCCTGCACGGCATCCCCATGCTTCCCAGACTGCGAACGACTGCGGTGGCATGGTCGACGGGCAGCGAGTCGGCACAGGATCAAGCGGGGCTGATCGTGGTCAGCAACACGCGGCTCTACGGCGGGTTCCTCATGTTCTCGATGGGGGCGAGCGCCCGGGACGGGCAGCTGGACGCGTGCATCTTCACGCCCCGAACCGCGGGGGAGGCGCTTCGCCAGGCGCTGCGGGTAGTGGTGCGGCGCCATCCGGGGGCCGACGGCGTGCGCGAGCTGCGAACGCCAGGGTTCGACGTGACGACGCCGGGGCTGCCAGTGCAGCTCGATGGGGACGTGGTCGGGGAGACGCCGGTGACGCTGACCGTTGAACGGGGAGCGATCAGGATGAGCGTTCCGGCCGGGTCGCTCACACCGGTGCTGTGGGACTAGGGGCGGCTACTCGCCCTCGAAGCGACCGATGCTGCCGCCGGCAACGACGAAACGTCCGGCTGCGCTGGTGAGGACGTCGCGAACGCGGTCGGGGTCGGCGGTCGTGACGATGACCTGCTGGAAAGTCTCGAAGGAATCGAGTACGCCGCGGCGGCGCTGCTCGTCGAGCTCGCTGAGGACATCGTCGAGGAGGACGACGGGCTCGTCGCCGAGGCAGGTTTGGAGGTAGGCGGCCTCGGCAAAACGCAGGGAGAGGGCGGCGGTGCGGAGCTGCGCGCGCGAGGCGAACGAGGCGGCGGAGAAGCCCTCGATCAGCACCTCGACATCGTCGCGGTGAGGACCAGAGAGCGTGACACCAGCGCCGATCTCGCGGGGCCGGCCCCGGTCGAGGGCCTGGAGCATGCGGCTGGTCCACTCGGCCTCGTCGATGGGCAGGTCGTCTTCGACGGAGTCGCCGAGGGCGGGCTTGTAGGTGAGATCGATCGTCTCGGAGTCGTCGCTGAGGCGAGCCATCTGCTCGCGGGCGTACGGCACGAGCAGGCCGAGCGCGTCGGCGCGGCCCTTCATGATGATGCCGCCCGCGTGGGCAAGCTCCTGGTTCCAGAAACCGAGCTCGGTGGGGGACGCCTCGCGGGCCTGGATACGTTTGAGCAGCCCGTTCCGCTGCTGGAGGACCCGCTGGTAGCGCTGCATGGCGCGCAGGTACCCGCGATCAACCTGGGAGGCCATCATGTCCAGGTAGCGGCGGCGGAGGATGGGTGGCCCGGCGACGACCTCGATGTCGAGGGTGGTGAAGAGGACGGCGGCGAGCTCACCGACGGCATCGGAGGTGCGCTTGGCGAGGCCGTTCACGCGGACGCGCTTGCCGGCGCGCTGGCCCTCGCCGCTGCGGCCGACGACGGCGACTTCAAGGTTGAGGCGCCCGGCGGCCCGCTGGACCTCGGTCTGGAGGCGAGCGACGGGGAACTCGGAGTCGAGCACGTCGCGGCGGACGAGGTCGGAGTCGCTGCTGGCGCGGCTGGAGCGGAGGGTGGAGAGCAGGTAGATGGCCTCGAGCAGATTGCTCTTGCCCTGGGCGTTCTCGCCAACGAAGAGGTTGAGCCCGCGATCGAGGGACAATTCGACCTGCGCATAGTTTCGGAAGTTGGCGAGGTTAAGATCAGTGATGTACACGACGAATCCAGCGTAGCCCCCCGCAGGGCCCGAGAAGGTCAAGTATAGAGGCGTTTCCGTTATGAGGTTATGTTCCATCCGCGAGAAGCATGAGTGGGAACTGCTTACCTGCCTACGCCCTCGGCGTTTGGGGGTATAATCCCGGCCAACACCGAACAAGCGAGTAAACGGATGAAGGTTCAGGTCCTGCAGGAGAACCTCCAGCGGGGGCTCGCGATCGTCGGGCGCGCGGTCGCCGCCCGGTCGACGCTCCCCATCACCTCAAACGTCCTGATGGCGACGGACGGGGGGCGCCTGCGCCTCTCGGCCACCGATCTCGACATCTCCATCAGCACCTGGATCGGGGCGAAGATCGAGGAGGAGGGGGCTACGACGATCCCGGCGCGGCTGATCACGGACTTCGTGGGGCAGCTGCCGCCGGCGACGGTGTCGATCGAGGTCCCGGAGCGGACCCGCCAGGCGAAGCTGGAGTGCGCGCGCACCGAGTCGACCATCAACACGATGGACGCCGAGGACTTCCCGCGCATCACGGCGATCGACGAGGGTCCGTCGATCGAGCTGGACGCAGCGACGCTGCGGCGCACGATCGACCGGGTGGAGTTTGCAGCGGCGACGGATGACTCGCGGCCGGTGATCACGGCGTGAGCATCAAGGGTGAAGAGAGCAAGCTGACGTTCGCGGCCTCGGACGGCTTCCGGCTGGCAGTCTCGGACATCGAACTGGGCGCCAAGCAGGCGTTCGCGGTGACCGACCTGAACCTGATCGTCCCGGCACGAGCGCTCCGGGAAGTGGGCCGGCTGATCGGCGACGGAGCGGCGCCGGTGGAATTGCGCGTGAACGACAAGCAGACGCAGGTGCAGTTCTCGATGACGGACGTGGAGCTGGTCGCGCAGCTGATCCAGGGCACGTTCCCCAACTACAACCAGCTGATCCCGGGCGAGTTCAATACGGCCACGGTCGTGGATGTCGACGACTTCATGCGCGGTGCGCGCATTGCGGCCATCTTCGCGCGGGACGGGAGCGGCATCGTGCGGCTGCAGGTGCAGCCGTCGGGCGATGGCGGCGCCGGGAAGCTGGTCATCAGCGCGCGCGCGGACGAGGTCGGGGACAACGAAGGGGAGATCGACGTGAAGGTGGACGGCGAGGCGGCCAAGATCGCGTTCAACAGCCGCTACCTGGCGGACGTGCTCGGCGTCCTCGACGGCGAGGTGCGCCTTGAGACAACGAGCCCCTCAAGCCAGGGCGTCTTCCGCCCGGCCGAGGAAGACGGCTACGTGCACGTGGTCATGCCAATGTTTGTTCAATGGTGATAAACTGGCGGAAGATTCTGTGGATTCCGGGGGACAATTGGTGGATTTGACCGATTCTGGGGGTTGTTCGGTCGGGAGCAGCCCTTCGACCGTGACTTCGTCCCGGGTGGCAGCCACGCTCAGCTGAACCGCCTCCATCACGCGCTCGTACTGCTCCGGTTCGGCGCCATCGAGCCGCGCGGCGATGGTCGCGCACACCTGCCGGAGGTCGGCCTCGTCGACGCCGGCCGCAATCGCCGAGGCCGGACGGGCAAGCGTCTCCAACTCCGCGCTGAGGGCTTCGCGCCGTCGCTGGACCTCGCGGAGTTCGGCCCGCACCACGGTGCCGTCGACCTCGTCATAGCCGAAGAGTTGGACGAGCCGCTCCTCGCGCTTCTTCAGCGTCGCCAGCTCTGACTCCAGACGCTGGATTGCCTCTCGGGCGGAGTCGGAGTCGTCGGGCCGCCGCAGTTCGTGCAGAACCACCTCGGGTGCCGTCAGCACCTTGCGCACCTCGTCCCGGATCTCCTGTTCCAGCGCCTCGGCCGGGATGTAGCGGGCCGTACAGGCGCGCGACGTGCTCTTGGTGTACGCGTGCCGGCAGCGGTAGTAGGGATAGCTCTTACCCTTCGAGGAGAGCGTCTGCCCAACCATCGCACTCTGGCAGACGCCGCACCGCAGCCGTCCCCGGAGCGCATAATGCCGCCTTGCCACGGGACGGCGGCTCGTGCGCTCGGGGTCGTTCAGGATCGCCTGCACGCGCCCCCAGAGTTCCTCGCCGATGATGGCCGGCGTCGCGCCGGGAATCTCGATGCGCTCGTCCTCGGGCCGCTCCACCACGCGGGTGCGGCGTCGCGCACCCGGCGCACGGACCGGCACCCGCCTGGTGCGGCGGTACACCGTGCGTCCGATGTATGCCTCGTTGAGGAGCACGCGCCGCACCGTAATCGGGTACCAGCGCCCCCCGGAGAAGGCAGGGATGCTGGCGTCGTTGAGTTCGCTGGACACTGCCGAGAAGCTGCGGCTGTCGGCGTAGCGGTCGAAGATGCGGCGCACGACCGCCGCCTGGAAGGGCTCGATCTCACGGCGCCCGGTATCCGGGCTGTAAATGTAGCCGTAGCAGCCGACACCAGTCGCCTGCGGGATGCGCCCACTGCGCGCCCGCTCCTCCTTGCCACGCATCGTGCGCTCCGCGATCTTCTCCCGCTCGACCTCGGCGATGAAGGCGCGCGCGGCGAGGATGAAGCGCCCCACGGCCGTGTCCTCGAAGCGCTCGGTCACGAACTCCAGACGCACACCGGCGCGTTCGAACTCGTCGAACAGGATGCCGATGTGGTTCTGGCTGCGCGAGAGGCGATCGACGGCGAAGGCGACGACAACCTCGGCTTCCCCGCTTCGCAGCGCGGCGCGCAGTTCGTCGAGGCCGTCACGCTCGAGCACCCCGCCGCTCGCGGCTTCGCGGATGCGGCGCACCACGCTCCAGCCGCGGTCGGCGGCCACCTCGTCACAGGCGCGCTCCTGCGTGTCGAGCGAGGTGCCGTCGCGTTCCTGGGCGTCAGTCGAGACGCGGGAGTAGATGATTGCTCGCATGGCAGTCTCCGTCGGGTTGGGATGTGAGTCGTCGACACCGTTCGTTCCAGCCTACCGGGTCGAGGCAAGGGAGCAGGCGAAGGAGGCGAGGGTACTCGTTAGTGGCCTTGCCTCTGTTCTGGATCACTGCTCGCGGGCGTTCCCGCCGAGCCGGACGGATGGAGATCGTCGGGGGCGAGCAGCCAGCGCCACAGTTCGTCCCAGGCGCGCGTCCGCGGCCCGGTCCGCCAGTTGGTCGAGAGGGTGAACGCGCGCGGCTCCCGGCCACCCCGGTGGTCGGGCCTCTTGTGCTTGCGCCGCTTCGCCGATTCCATCTCGTCCGACCTCGTACACCCGGTCCACGGGCAAAGCGTGAGGGGCTGGAGCGCCGGACGTAATCCCGTGGAGAGGACTACACCGATGTAGTGCTCGGCCTGCGCTCGCCCGTCGCCTCCCGCAGCCGGTGCTGGCGATGGTGATTGAGTGTGTCGGGACGGACGCCCCCAGCGGAATGTCCAATAGGGGAGGGCACTCGTGGCCCCCCTTATGCGGCGTGGGCGGCGATGCGCAGCTTGCGATGTGCTAGCCGTGTAAGGAGAAATGACGTTGGTAAACGAGCGGGGCAGCGCCAGAAACTCCAGTAACTCCAGGGTGAAACGGCCCTTACAGGACGTGGTGGGGAGAATGTCGGTGTCCGGGGTACGTTCCAGCGCCATGGGGCAGAAACCCCGGGAAATGGGGCATTTGCCACAGCGCGACGGTTGGGGCGATGTTCCAGAAACCCCGGGAAATGGGGCACCGAGGAACATGAGCGCACGTGGCACGCCTACCGCTGCGTGGCCTGGCCCGCCCGGGCGACGGCGGCCTGGGATGGGCCGACGGGTGTCATGGGCGTGTACAGGAAAAAGGCGTGAGTTCCGAGAGAGGGAAGTCCCCGAGAACGCAGGCAGGTCAAGCGAAAACGCCCCTACAGGACGTGAGGTCGAAGAAATCGGGTGGAAGCACTCGTTCCACGCGAAAAGGCGGGAAGTTCCGTCGGAGGGAAGTCGGAAAGCGGCTATCAGATGTGCGGAAACGCCGGCTGAACGACGCCCGGAAGATCGAGGCGGCGCGAGGGTGGCCGCAGGTCGATCCTGAGGTCCGCGACCCGAGCTGGGTCCGCAGCGATGCCGCGTCGCTCCAGCGCCGCGAGCATGTCCTCCTGCCTCGGCTGGCCAAACGCCAATCGATAGAGCGCCAGCGAGTCCTGTAGCCGGGCCCAGCGCTCCACGTCCCGACTCAGCGGAAGCGTCATAATTTGTCGTTGGAGATGGGCTTCGCCGGGGTAGATCCAGTACGGCGTGAGGTCGCCCAGGTCGCCGCCATCTTCCGCGGCGGCAGCTTCGAAGGTCGCATCCCAGGGGTCCGTGACTCCTGGTTTCAGTGCCGCCGACCGGTGGGCGGAGGCGACGTTCTTGCGGATGGCGTGTCCCTTGTAGCGATCGACTCGGCCCTCGCGTTGTTCGAAGTCGACGGGGTTGGCGGGGAGGTTCCAGTGGACGATCGAGTGGCACCACCAGTGGAAGTCGATGCCCTCCTGCCCCACCGAGGTTGTCGCGAGCACGAATGGCCAGAACGGCGAGTTGAAGGCTGCCCTGACCTCGGGGAGCCGGGACTCATCCTGGCTTTGACGAGTGCTCCCAAACCGCAGCGCGTAGCGGCTCGGGAACGGGATGCCGTCGCCGTCGAAATCGTCGATGTCCGTGGCCCGGTAGACCGACTCCCTGAGGGAGATGGCGCGCCGCGCAGTGCTGGCGAGCGAGATGAGCCCCTCGTCCGTCGTGGCGTCGACTCCCGACTCACCGGCAAGGTGATGCACGTACTCGTCGAGGACGGCCTGGAGTCCTCCGTCGATGCAGTAGCGAGCGACCCTGCGCCAGTACGCGCTCTCGTCTGCGCGGCCAAACCCGCCCGAGCGCGTGTACAGGCTGTCGATGAGCAGCACCGTGTCGGGCCGGGAGAACAGGCTCCGCAGGCCGGACGCGAGGATCGCCGCAGCCTGCCATCGTCCCAGTTCGGTTACCCGGTCATCGGGCTGCCGCAGCCGGCTGAGTGCGCGCCACGCGATATTCCCCGGAGCACCGAGCCCCAGCAGCACGCTCGTTGTGATCAGGTCCGCCGGGCGCTCCGACTCGAGTGTCCAGCCACCCAGCGCCCCCAGCGCCTGTTCCACGTGCGCGTCCAGCGCTCGTGGTACGTCGCCCCTCGCCTGCTCGGCAACGGGTCTCGCGAGTGCCTCGGCGAAGGCTCGTCGTGGCGCCTCGACGAGGGCCGATGCGAGAGCACTGTCGCGGTCCGCTCGCATGGGTGCGTACCAGTGCCAGGCCGCGCTTGCCGGGGCGCTGCTGCCTCCCGCAGGACCGACGACCTGCTCGACGCGCTCACGCGCCCACTCCATGAGGCGCTCCACATCCTGCGGTTCGTCGTGGTGGCGGGCAGCATCAAGGGGATCGGTCTGCCCAGCTAGCGTCGGCTGCGGCCAGAACAGCGCGAGCGCGGACATCGAGGCAGGCCGCTCATCCGTCATCCGGTAGTCGAGGCGGTTGGCAATGGCCGCGCGGGCGGCGGGCGTGTTCTCGGACTGTCCAGCTCCGGTGAAGATCTGCCGCTGGACCTCATAGCTCAGAAGCGAGGCGATGGCGGACGGGGCGGCCACCCAGCTGGAGAAAATGAGCTGCTTGGTGATGGTGGTCGGATCGATGGACTCGTACGGGCCGCCGAGCCGGTGATAGGGCAATGACGGGGGCATCCACAGCAATCTCCACCACCCCGGGTCGAGCATCTCCGCAGCCAGCGCGCGCATGCGGGCGTTCCCCCACTCAACTGGCTGGAACTGTCCTACATCGGACTTCGCGAGCCGCTGCGCACCACTGAAGTGGGTCGTGAGCCGTGCGCGGGACTCCGGAACCTTCATGTCCTCTCGCACTCGCTCCCCGACGCGGTACCCATTCAGGAAGTTGAGGAAGTACGGAGACGACTTCCAGTACTCGACGCTGAGCGGCGCCCTGACCTCGTCCGCCACACGTCGCAGGGCAACGTAGCCAGCGAAGTCCGCCGCGCTGACGGACCCCCTCGCCGTGGTGCCGAGGGTGGTGGTGTTCCGGCTTGTCTCGGGCCGCTCGGTCCGGGCAATCCAGCGCCGGAGGGCGCCCTGCACGCGATCCCGGATGTCGGCCACCGGCTCGCCCGTGAGCGCCGCCTGGCGGAGGGCGTCGAGGTCGGTCCGCACGGAGTCCACCGGCTCCTCGGACGCCGCGAGGAACTCGAGCGTCTTCAGGAAGTCCGCGTAGTGGTCGGCGCCCTCGACCGCCTCCTCCGCGTAGGTGAACGGCTTGTACGGCGTGGCCGAGAGCAGGAGCACGTGGGCGTCAGACTGGGTGAAGAAGGTGTGCGCCAACTCGGCCGCTTCGCCACCAGTCCTTACGTCCAGCAAGTTCCGGAAGCGCTGAAACTCGTCGAGGATGACGAGGTCCGGCTCAAGTGCGTGGACGGCCGCCCGGGCAAGCATCCGCCGCAGGTTCCCGACGATCGTCCGGGCCTGCTCGTGCTGGTCGCGGCTCAGTGCCCGCCGGCCGGTGACCTCATCGATCAGGGCGAGTAGCAGCGGGCGCTCCTTGCTCTGATCGAACTCATCGAGAAAGGTCCGGCAGATACTTGGCTCGAAGTTCTGCGCGTCGACGGCGGCAACGTACGTCCTGATGAATGTGCGCAGCTTAGCGAAGGCCCCCTGGAAGATTCGGCCCGCCGCTGTTGCACGCGCTCGCCGGAGGTCCAGGTGCCCGCGCAGGAGCGTGTAGAGCACGGCACGCTCGTCGGCTCGGCCCATCTGCCACCCGAACTGGAACGACGTAGCGGGGGTAAAGGCGACGAAGGTGGCGGGCTTTCGGTCCCCGTCGACCGTGGGCTTCAGCACGTCCGGCTGCTTGATGAGCAGGCTGAGGCGGGTCGCGAAGCTCTCGCCCCCGGACCCAGAGACGTTGAGCTTGCGGATGTTCTGAGCGGCGATGTCCGCGTTCGAGCACACGTAGACGACGTCCACGCGGTCGACGTGCTCTACGTCCTCGAGGTGGTCGAGCGTCCGGGCGATGACCTCCCTCGCGACGTGGGTCTTGCCCAGGCCCGTCTCGTCGGCGACGAGGAAGCGCCGCGAGGAGTCCTGGTCGAGGAACAGGCGACGGAACGCATGCTCCGCCGTAGCTCGCTGGAAGTCGCTCAGGGCTCCCGTCGGACTCTTCCGCGTCGGTTCGGTCACGAGCTACCCGCGAGCATCGCGCGTCGCGCCTCGAGGGCTGGCTCCCAGACGTCATTCCAGCCCTGTGGGAGTACCGCCCTCCCACTGGCGGACCGACCGAGCTGCTCGACGATCGCCTCGAGGTGGTCAATGGACTCGGGGTTCTCGGACAGGGCGCGTGCGAGCAGTTCGAGGACGCCCTGCCCGGTACCAGCCGCCCAGACGCCCGCCCCATCGCCGGTCAGGGCTGCGTCGGAGCCTATCCTCGATGCGAAGCCGATGAGGAGGGCGAGCAGTCGCAGGAACTTCTCGGGCGTGTCGATCTGCCGAGCCAGGATCTCGTCGAACCGGTCGCTAGGCGCACCTACCAGCCGCGAGCAGACGACGGTCGAGCGCTCCAGGTCCTCGCCCTCGACTGTCCGGCGCACGGTGAGGCGGAGGAACGGCGTGAGATCGGCGGGTTCGCGGGGCGCGAACTCGAAATCCACGGGCTCGGCGGAACGGAGGGGGCGGGTCTCGTTCGGGCGATTGTGGGGGCCAATCGAGGCCTTGGCGCCCTCTGGGAATGGCGGCAGCCCGGCATCAGTCGTCACGCGCGGGACCCACCCGCCAGGTTCTTCACTCACGCTGGTGCGGAAGCGGCTCCCGGCAGCGATGTCGAGCAGCAGGCCCTCAAGGGCCCGCCCATCCGGATTGCTGTCGTTCTCCTCCTCGCCCTCTGATGCGACGTATGGCGTGAGCATGGCGCGGAGCGGCGTGTCGTCGCCGATCAGGGCGTCAATCCCGAACGTCCCGACCGGGCCGACGAGCTCGCACAGGAACTCGACGTTCTGGCCGAGGCCAGCGTCTGTTGCGTTGGCCGAGCCGACGAAGAGATGGGCGAGCCTCCCCCGCTCGACCACGAAGAGCTTCGCGTGGAGGCGTGTGAGGAAGGCTTGGTCGGTCTCCCCCGCTTCCTCGTCCTCCCCGGCGAGGCCCGCCGTCGGATCGAGCTCGTACACGTCCAAGCCTTCGAGTACGCCCGGCAGGACGGTATGGAGCTCTTCGCCGCGCGACACGAGCACGGACCTCGCGTCACCCCCCGGCCCGAACAGACGCCGCAGCGCTCCCTCGCGCACGAACGGCGAGACCACCAGCACGCGCTCGCCGCTGAGGTGCTCTTCGACTTCGAACGGGCGCGACCCGGGAACCCCGATGGAGTGGAAGCGGGCCTCGCGGGCGCCCTGCGGCAAGTCCCACTCGACCAGCCGCAGCTCGTCGGCGAGCGACGCCAGGGCAGCACGGCGCTCGGCCGGCAGCGGCGTCACCGCCAGGTCGGGTAGCGACTCGATGAAGTGCGAGAGCGGCGCGTTCCTCTCGCGCAGTTCCTCACCCGGACTCCCGTCGAGCCAGAGGATCGTGTCCCAGCTGCGGTCGGCGGTGAGGTTGCGGGAGAGCACGAGGAGCCGGTAGGAGGGGCTCCGCGACTGATCGACGAATCGAAGGACCCAGACCTTGGGATGGAAGATGTGGCCCGGGCGTGGTCGCCTCACGTCGTGGACGACGTCCTCAAGCAGCGCGAGCAGGTCCGACGGCCACTGCCTGTCGCTGATGGCGCCTGCCTGGCAGAAGACGTCGAAGCGTGCGCTCATCTCGCGCAGCGCCTGCATGACCTCGACGGGGTCGGGCTGCTCCTCGAAGCGGAAGCCGGCGAACGCGAGCGGGACCATCAAGGCCGACTCGAGGTCAAGCGTGAACGTCGTGGCAACTGCGTGGTCGAGTGAGTGCCCCGGAGGAGGCCTCAACGCGTCGAGGAGGAGGGCGCGGCTGTCAGGTGCCAGCATGACTGCGCTCCCGACCGTCGGCGATGTCTTCCAGCAGACGCCTGATGAACGGCCAGCGGAAGTTGAGACGCCCGGTTCCTGATGCGCCGCCCCATTGCCGCATGAGCCGGTCGTTGCGGAGCCGTGCCTGGCTGCCTTTCTGGTACAACTCGCGGCGACACACCAGGTCACGGGCCTCGCGATTAGCGGCGAGTGCGGGGCCGGTCCACCCTTGCCGTATCAGTTCGAGCCAGGCGCTCACGAACGAGCGCGTACGCACGGAGACCGGCCTCGCCTGCTCCGCAGCCAGCGTCCACAGCCGGTCCAGATGCCAGTCGCTGAGGTCGCTCGCCTCGCTCTCAGTGCACCACTCATGAAGCCTATCGGTGAAGTCGTCACGGAGGCTGGCGTGTTCGTCGAGGCCAAGTGCTTCCGCGCGCTCTGCCAGGAGCAGGTTGTAGAGCAGCGAAGCCCCGTGCATCGCGAGGGCAAAGCGTCGAGCCTCGCCGAGCCCCTCAGCGATCGGTCCCGTCGCTGCCCCGGCCTCGGGATCGTCCCACGCGTACCGCGAGCTCGCCGAGGGGCGGCTCCCCCTGAGCACGAGGAATTGCAGGAGGGTATCGGGAGCGGCATCGACGATCCGCTCGGCGAGCCAGGTTGCCTCCTCGCGAGTCAGGGCAAAGTCGCACTGCTTGAGGTCGAAGAAGCCGTCAGGGGCAGGCGGAATCGACGGAGTCCACACTGCGTCGGACCGTTCGAGGAACTCGGTCGCGTCCTCGGCAGGGCGAGCGATCTGACGGAGACCCGCGACCTGGGACATCGTCCCGTCGTGACGCAAGATGCCGAAACGCCGCAGGCTGTTCCAGTAGATGCTCGAGGGCAGCAGCTGGACGCTGGATCCAGCGACGCGGCCGATCAGGCCTTCTTGATCGCCGCCTGCTCGCAGAGCTCCGATGAGCTCTCTTTCCCTGCCTTCGACCCACGAAGCGAGTCGCGGACCAGCGTGCCCGCGTCGCGCGCCCTCGCGGAACAGCCATGGCACGAACAGGAAGTACCGGGCACGCGTGAGGACCACGGACGTTCCCGGGAACAGCGTGTCGCTGAGGGTGTCCCGAATCCCACCGAGTCCCAGTTCGTCGCGGCTCTCGCGCTGCGAGAACGTCGCGACGATCTCCCGCGCGCGGCGCTGGTCAGCCTGGGAGTAATCGAGCCACGCGAGCACGGACGGTGTCATATCGATCCGTTTCGTAACCTCCGGGGCAGGGTGGATGCGGTCGGCGCCGACCGCAAGGCCGATCTGCTCTGGAACGGTACCGGTCGGCGCTGCTGGTAGGGCGACCGCAGCCTACGCCCCCGCGGCTGGCCGCCGGTCTCGTGCCCATCGCCGAACGATCTGCACCCTCCTGCTGCTACAGGATGCTCGTGACCGCGATCTCGCCCGCATCACGCGCCAGCACCGCCGCCCCGGCGTCCCGGCGTCCCGGCGTGACACTACATCGATGTAGTCCCGCTGGCGGGACTGCGCCCACGGTCCAGGACGGGTCTCATGTCAGCGGGCCGTACAGGGAATAGAGGCTGGTTGCAGAAAGGCAATCAGGTCCGAGAACCCCTGCGGAACAAGGGGAAACGCCCCCTACAGGAGGTCCGTCGTGAAGATTCATCGAGAAGGTCGCATTCCAGGGCAAGAAAAACGGAGATTGACAAAAGGCAATCGCGAACCGGAGGCCAGCGCCTGGCCCGAAACGGGTGGTGAGGAGACCGGACACGTGCGCGCAGACGACCACGAGGCCAGCGCCAGGAGCGTGGCGAGCAGGAACAGGGACCAACAGCAGCTGCTGGCGTTGCTGCAAGACCTGGTCGGCCGCGAAGGCCCAGTGAAGGCTGCAGAGGGGCTGGGCGTGACCTACCGCACGGTGATGCGTGCCATCGAGACGCACACGCTCACGGGGCGCATGGAGGACGCCCTGAAGCGCCTCCAGCTGGAAGCCGGCGGTGCGGTGGCGGAGCGCCTGGATGTCCTCGAGCGGCGGCAGGAGCGGCTGGAAGCGGGCCTGACGGTGCTGGCCAGGGAGGTGGAGCAACGGCTGGCGGACCTCTCCATCGCGCCCGGTGAGGTGCTCGATGCCCTGCCTGCACGCGCCTCGCAGGATCAGGTGGGCAAACCGGTCGGGGCCGGACGGGAGGCGATGAACCCCCGGAAGCCGGACGGGGCGCCCGCCCTGAGGGGCGCGCCGCCGGCGCCCATCGGCCCGCCGGAGCCCGACGTCGTTACGCGGGAACCGCAGGAGGGTGAAGCGCTCCTCTTTGGCGAGGCTGCGCCCCTCATCGCGGAGTGGCGCGAGGCGCGGCAGGGACGGTGGGAGGCGGAGCGCTACATCGACTGGCTGGACACCGAGCGACGTATCTGCCAGCTGGAGATCACGCTCATCCGCGAGCACTGGTTGACGCTGCCACCGTCCACCGACTCCTGGGACGTTTTCGTCCGGGAGGCCGAGCTGGGGCTACGCGAGAGGGAGCTGCGGAGCCTGCGCGCGGCCCGGCGGCGGGAGCTGCGCGATGGCGAACCTCGGGGGCAGCCGGGAGGGCGGGGGACGCCCACCGCGGCGGGCGCGCCACCGGCGGTCATCCGCCGCCGGCGACGTGTCGACAGGTTCCCGCTCGGCCACCCCGAGGTCGTGACCGTGGAACCCATGCCGGAAGAGGAGTTCGACTATGGGGAGGCCGCGCCGCTCGTCGTCGAGTGGCGACAGGCGCGCGCGGCCTTTCACAGCCGCGGCTCGCGCCGCGTGGAGCGCGCCAGGGGCAGGGTCCGCATGTGCGAGCTCGAGCTGCTCATCGTCGGCGACCATGAGTTGACGTTGCCTCCGTGGACCTACCCGTGGGACGAATCCCGCCGCCGCGACGAGCTGCTCTGGGTGAAGGGGGCTCTGATTGCCGCTCGCTGGGAGCTGGTGCAGGCGCTGTTCTGGCGGTGGGTGCGGCGCGTGCTCACGCTGGGGCTGTGGCGAAACTAGCCAGACCCAGGGTGACCGGAGACTCTTGGGCGGAGCGCGAAACTCGCGCACCGGGTGGGGCGCGGCCGATTGAGTGTGGGAAGCGGGGGACCTCTAGGTCCCCCCCTGCAGGGTCTGCCGTTTGCCGGGGCGGATGTGATGTGGGTGGGTACTAAGGACATCGCCTCTGCCTTCGGTGGCAGCGTGAGAGCACCGGGAGGGAGCTACAGGCTATGGGTCCAATGCGATCACTCCAGCTACTAGCTTGAAGTGATTTCCCTCGAAATTGCCCCCAAGACTAACGGTAAGGAAGAGCCGTCGATCATCCTCGATGCCTACTGCTGAGTTCGGGTGAAGGGAGTTCAAAGGCGCTTCCCTCAGTGCCTCCATCGCCCTCGGTACGAACTCCGGGTCCGTCACACCAAGGTCGAACGAATGCCAGTCCATGTCGAGGTGACAACGGAGGCGCCGACTTCCCCGGATGTTCGCCCTGACCTGCCAGCGAACCGAATCGGGCTCAACCAGAGCAAGTGATGCCGCGATAGGGCTCTCCTCAAGATCTCCATGGGCGACCCTATCCTCATGGCTTCCATCGAGACCCCTTTCGAGGAGGGGAGGACGAACCTCAAGGAGCGCCTCGACCTCCTGTCTCACGTTGGGAAGGGGGCGCTCCCTGGGGTCCGAGAAGCCTTGGGGACCGAGGAGCACGTTTTCGGGTTGGCCCGTGATGGGGACCGGCAAACCCAAGTCCACATCCACGACATGCAACAGACGGAAGTGTTGACAACGGTCCGTGGGTACTGCGTTTCCTTCCCTATCTGGCACAGGTCGCACCCAGCCACGGCCGGGTACTACTCCAGCAACGCAGCGAGCACCTTCCCTCCATGAGTTTGCGAGGCACAGGAATTCGGCCATCACAGATGCTCGATTTGGAGTTCCGGGGTCGCTGTCTGTAGGCCCTCAGCAACTAGCCTCCGGTGGCAGTGCTCAGGCGTGTCCTCGCTGCAGAGGAAGCATGGGCTTTCGGCTAGGAGCTTTCGGTCGAACTGCTCGTAGGCCTTCCGTTCATCCATCAGGCTCTTGAACCCCTCTTCATAGGCTTCCCACGTTCCACCGTGCTTCTTGAAACCGTCCAGCAACTCCTGCGTCGGTGCGAGTTCGGGCAGGTGCAGGTACTCGATCCCGGCCAACTCCCTGGCGAAGAACGCGAGATCCTGGCTCTTCGCGAAACCCGATAGCTGCGAGCGATTATTGAGCCGAATGTCGATGAGGTGTGACACCCCCGCCGCTCGGAGCAACCTGAAGAACTGCTCGGCCGTCTTCTTCGTGAAGCCGATTGTGTAAATGGTGCTCACGTCAGAGCGAGCGCTCCCTGCATGCTCTGGGGGTTCTTGCGGAGGTAGCGCCTCTGGACGCTCTCCTCCTCCTCGAACAAGCCTTGCTTCCGAAGGTGTCGGAGGATGACCCCCTGCTCACCAAGGGTCTTTCCGATTAGCAACCGCCTATGGCACTGGATCGGATCCTCTTCCGAACAGAGCAGGCAGACCACGCGGTCCTTGGCCAGCCTCAGCACGTTCTCGATTCCGGCAACGTAGGACGGAGCTCGTGCGATCGCCTCGTAGTCAACGGTTCCGTCACGACGGTAGAACTTCCGGTCCGACGGCTTCCCCCCGAGCGAGTCGCCCATGTAGTGGTACTCGAACGAGGATTCCCGCACCGCATCCCTCAGGGATTCGCGGCCAAAGTGCGGTACCCAGCGGCTATACGGGCTTGAGCGCGTGTCAACGAGGACCTCGATGCCCTGCCCTCCAACGAGGTCGATGAACTCATGGAGGCCCATGTTGCTGTGGCCGACCGTCAGAATCGTGAAGGGCTTCTTGCTCGCCTGGGGCATCCTGGCTCTGCTCCGCACCTAGTCTACACTTCCTCGCCAATGCCTCGGCTCACGTATCCTTCCCCGCCGACGGGAACGACGCGCGTCGACTCAGCCGTACCCCTTAGTAGAGATCAGGCGGCCGCCAACTAATAAGGGTCGTCAGACCGGAATTGAAATAGAAGCACCGTGGTCAGCATGAGCGGCATCCTGAGTCATCCGAAGAGTCTGCGTGTCTATGGCCCGCCCGGTTCCGGGAAGACGCGTTGGCTGGTAGCTGTTGGCAAGGGGCACGTCGAGAAGGGTGACTTCAATATCCGTGATGCCATCATCGTCTCCTTCACTCGCGCAGCGGCAGAGGACATTGGGAAGAGAATCAACCCGAACCAGAAACCAGGTCGCTACCACTGCACGATCCACGCTCTCTGCAAACGGTACTACGGGATGAATCGCGACATCGCCGACTTGAAGGTCGGGGACTTCTTCAAGAGCGAGGGGATCCCGTACACCCGGCGCTCCGTAAACCCTGAGGATCTGGCCCCCGGGGAGCAGTTGACAGCGGGCGAGGCGATGATGAGTTTCTGGAATCTCTGCCGGAATGTGGAGGTTTCGCTTGCCGAGGGCCGTCGCCGCTTTCCTCGTCCTGAGGAACTGAGCGGGTGGTGGGAAGAGTCAGGTGAAGGCGAGTTGATGGACCGCGTCTACGACCGGTACCGGCAGTGGAAGGTCGACAACGACCTGATTGACTTTACGGACATGCTGGAGATGGCGGTCACGGACCCGCCAACCGGGAGGTGGCCGGCCCTCATTCTGGACGAGGCGCAGGACTGTTCGCCGCTCCAGTGGCGGGTCATTCACTTGTTCGCGCAGTGCGCCGACAGGCTCTACGTGGCTGGCGATGACGACCAGGCCATCTACGAGTTCAACGGGGCAACTCCTGCCGAATTCCTCAATGCTGGAGTATCGAAGGACCGAGTGCTCGAAGTGAACCACCGCTCCGGCCACAGGCTCGTTGCGTACACGCAGGCATTCATTCGACGGAACGGCCAGCGAAGAGAGAAGGGCATCAAGGCCGCGAGGCGGGGCGGCATTGTGGACTTCTCGGGTGCCCGCGTATTCGATCCCTCGACCGCTCTAGAGATAGAAGAGTCGACTTTCATCCTCGGAAGGGCGCACTACCTCACGGAGCCGTTTGCAGAGGCGCTTTCCGAGGCGGGGTTCCCCTTTGTGGACCGCAGGCGCAGGTACAGCGGTGTGGATCGGCTTCATGCGCCGGCCTACGGGCGTTATCTCCGCTTCTGCGATGGTGAGCGCCTGCAACTAGAAGAGTGGCTGCAGCTTCTCCCCCGCCTCTCCTCGACTCGTCCCTGGCTTGAGCCTGGTGCGAGAGCCTCCATACAGGCCAGGTCGTCGACGGAGAGGGAGCGGACACTGGTCACAAAGGACGACCTCCTCTCGTACGGGGCCACAGCGACGCTGCTGGAGGCCATGAGTAACGGCTCCCCGCCGCCGTTGCGGGGGGTAGACCGGAAGCAGATGGACTACTACCGCAAGGTGGCGACGAAACATGGGGTGGGGTTCCTAGACCAGGAGAAGGCTGCCACGGTGTGCCGACTGGGTACCATTCACAGCGTGAAGGGGCTTGAGGCCGACCATGTGGTTCTCTGTTCCGGCATGCCACCGCGAACGGTGGAGATGCTTGACCGAGAGGCGGAGCGGCGAGTGTTCTATGTGGGGATGACCCGAGCTCGAGAGCGCCTGACTCTCGCCAAGTCAACCGGCGTCAAGAAACAGTGGGAAGACATCCTTTGAAACCTCCGTTGGGGGGAGCGAGTTGGCTCCGCGGGCGGTTGTGAGGGTGTCGCTGGAGAGGGTTGCGGCCAAGAGGGCGAGGCTCAGAGTAGCGATGCAGCGTTGGCGAATGGTCACCCCCCGTGTCGCCAGGCAACGTGGGTGACGGCCTTCGCGAGGGCAGCGCCGAGGCTGCAGCAGCCATCCTGGTCGATCCCCTCGCGGGCCGTCTCGCAGACCGAGCACATCTGCGCGTGGACGTAGTAGGCGGCTCGGGCGTAGTTGAAGCAACTCGCCTGCATCGCCAGGAGGGCGTCCAACTCTGGATCGGGCGACGGCTTGCCGGAAAGCTCGTGGTCGGGGCCGGGAAGCGTCATCGCAAGGCCGTTCGTACCGCTTGGGGGTTGAGGCGAGAAGCGTGCCCCGTCCCTTCTCGCGCACGGCCGTAGATAAAGCAGGAGCGGAAGCGGCGGCGGCTGGGCAGGGGCTCGCCCCGCAGGGTGGGCAGGAAGAAGAACTCCCCGAAGGGGCAGGATCCTCGCCGTAGTCCCCGCAGGTGCGGTCCTCGCAGGGGGCCAGCGGCAGCCTTGGGCTGTGCGCCCGGGGGCGTCCCGTCGTGGCGCTCCAGGGTGCGCTTGGCGGCCGCGCACGCGCACTGCAGGGGTCCCCGATATCCGCCGCCGGGGCAGACGCCCTGGAAGCGCTTCGGACTCGTCAACATGGGTGCGATGGTAGCGCAACTGCTGCGGGCCGTACCGTGGCGGCGCGTGAGCCACTTGGGGAGCCCTGCGGCGACGTGAGCGATGAGGCGTTGCGAAACCGACCCTCGCCGCCTACGCGCACGCAGGGCTTGCGAACGTGCCCCCTGCAGGGCCTGCCGTTTGCCGGGGGCGATGTGACGTCATGGGCGCACAAGGCGAATTGGCTCATGCGGGGGGCTGAGCGCTACATCGGACGTGATGGCCTACCAGGTCGCGTAGACGACGAATGGCTTGTTTCTGATGGCTCGTTGGCCAAAGGCGACCGTACTACGAACCTTCCGCTGGGAGGTCGCCTTGCAGAGGTGAGGCAGCCACGCTGCATCACGCTACAGGTGTAGCCCTCGAAGGAACGGCTGGGAAGAGGGTCTCAATGGGTATGCCGACACCGGGCTCTGGATGCACAGTAGAAGGCGTGTTTCTGTGGACCCTACGCATCTGATCCCATATCAGCATGTCCAGCCCTGCAGCTGGAACCGAACCTGCCTTGGCGAACAGCAGGAAGGCCCTCTCAAACAGAAGGTAGTCCTTGGGAAGCCTCCAACCTGAGTCAAAGAAGCCGGCAGCGAGTCCTGCGCGCTGGAGGTGGATATCCACAATGGCTACTTCGTCCGTGCCGGTATGGTTCCGGACTATCCACGAAGCGGTCTTGTAACCGACTCCTGGCAGTTGAAGCAGCGCGTCGCGCAGACGCAGGGGTTCTTGCGGAAGGGGCGGCTGCCGAGAAAAGAACTTGAGTGCTGCCGCCACCCTCGCAGCACGTTGGTTGGCGAATCGGTACCTCCGGTGTTCAGCACCGTAGGAGAGGGGCGCTCGCAGGACCTCTTCGATGGCTTCTATGGAGCCTGGAGACGTAAGGAGTCCCTCACGCCTGAGTGCTAGGAATGCTGCGAGTGCCATCTCGGCGGGAATGCCGTAGCCGCCAAGTAAGCAGGCGATGGTCTCCTCAGCCAGGCTGCTACCCAGTGCTAAGTGACGAGGCCGAGTTGTCCCGAAGGCCAGAAGATACTGCGCGATCCAATACGCTGCTGTCCCAAAGGATGCGGCGTCACCCCATACGAAACGAAGGTGCCGTCTGCTTCCGACATCTAGCATGACCTCCTCAGTCGGGGGTGGGCAGCTACGTGGCCAGGTCATGACTTACCTGCAGGATCGTTCGAGGCCGCTGGCAGACCCCTGCGCAGTGCCACCGCTGCGGTCGCTGCGACATCGTTGTCCTCGAGCCTCACAGGAGACCAACTGGCTTCCGAGGCCTCAGTGCCCAGCACTCACTCCCTCGCAAGGTCGCTCCTCTGTTCCTCCGACCTGGGTAGGGGAACCGTTCCGCCCGTATCAGTAGGTCGGGGTAAAATCGGCTGCACAAGGGGACGAGTATAGGCTCTCGAAGCTGAGGGGAGGCACTATGTCCGGTGGGGGAGGTAGTTCGAGTGGGGGAAATGGGCGTGGTGGTGAAGCGTCCCCTTGCGACCAGTTGAGCTTCGAGGCCAACCTTGCCTCCCCCGTTGAGGATGTGGTTCAGCGGCTTCGTCTTCGGGCAGAACTGGACGTGGAGCTCCGGAGTGATCGTGTTGTTGTCGCTCGGTTCGAGGGTGATGAGGCGGGTTCAATAGTCACGAGGCTGCCCGATCTAAGAAGGTGCCTCAGTGCGGGATATACCTTCCGGGCGCGCGTGTTGAGCATGGACGACGGCATCGTCCACGTTGAGGTTGGCCCGGGTTGATTGTCGTCGGAGGGATTTATCGCGAACTCTGTCGTGATCCCCAGAGCGATGAGGTGTTCGGCTCAGGTGCACGCGCAGCCTTTGCCCTGAGTGGTGCCACGACACCCGTGCGGCTACGCTCGGTAGCCTGTGCAGAGGATGCCGATCTGGCTCGAGCCATGGGCATCGAGATGGACTACGAAGAACGGCCGCGGCCGATTCGGTTTAGGTACGACACTCCTATCAGTAGGCCGACTCACGACTTCCTCGGTGGTCTGCCGGCCCCTCACCTCGAGGCTGAGGCTGACGTGGTGCTTGCATTCGGCATGCTTGAGGCAAAGCCTCTGGTGAAGGCACAGCGTCTTGTGATTGACCCACAGAGCCCTGGCCTCACGAGTCTTGGGCAGCACATGGACTGGAGTGCCGAACGGCTGGCGATAGTCGGCAACCAATCGGAGATCCTGGGGCTGGCTGGTCCTCCACCCGTCCCAATCGCCGAGGCAGCAGAACGAGTCAGGGTCGAGTATGACGCTGAGGTAGTGGTCGCAAAGTGCGGTCCACGCGGTGCTGTCCTGGTTGACGAGCTTGGCTCAACGCCAATTCCTCCGCACCCTACCGAGGATGTGTGGCCCATTGGTTCTGGAGACGTCTTTAGCGCCCTCTTTGCATGGGCCTGGGGCGATCAGGAAAGGGGCGCCCGCGAAGCGGCCAACATAGCATCAATGGGCACGGCGACATGGTGTTCTAGAGGACCACTTCAGGTTGTCACACCTGAGGGTGAGATCATCTTTCCTCGTGCGGAAGCGAGGGACGTGCACCTACACGATGTACGTGTCTACCTCGCCGGACCCTACTTCAACTATGGTGAACGCTGGCTTGTAGACCTGATGCGGGATGGGCTCACGGACCTAGGAGCCCAAGTATTCTCGCCCTTCCATGAGGTCGGATTTGGAACTCCGGAGAAAGTTGCTCCAGCAGACCTCCGAGGGTTGCATGAGTGCAACAGCGTTCTGGCCCTCCTCGATGGCGTGGACACCGGGACAGTCTTCGAAGTTGGCTATGCGAGGGCCAACGACATCCCAGTTGTGGGCTTCGCTGCGCGGCCAGACAGTTCCGACTTGACGATGTTGATTGGTACAGACGTGCCAATCTTCTCGAGTCCGGCTCAGGCTGCCTATCACGCCATGTGGGCTGGTCTCCATTGAAGAGAGCTCTTCTGTTCTCTGGGGGCGTGGACTCGTCCGCACTTGCTCAGCTGGAGCGGCCCCAACTGGCCATTGCCATCGACTACGGTCAAGTTCCGGCTGCGGGGGAAATGCGAGCCGCCGCAGCCATCTCCAAGCGCCTGGGCCTCCCCCTGGAGACGATAGCAATCGACTGTTCTTCCCTCGGAAGTGGCGAGATGGTAGGGGTCGAGGCCTCACAGCATGCGCCAACTCCCGAGTGGTGGCCATACCGGAATCAACTCCTAGTGACCCTAGCCGCGCCGGTAGCCCTGAAGTTTGGCGTGGACGAGATCCTCCTTGGGACCGTGCTGACCGACAGCCAGAATGCTGACGGCACTGCCGACTTTGTTGAGGCACTGAACCAGCTCATGATCCTCCAGGAGGGCCGAGTACGCGTTTCTGCGCCGGCCTTGAGCAAGACGTCGGCCGAGCTCGTGGAAGACTCTGGCATCGGGCCCTCCCTCTTGGCTTGGACCCACTCCTGCCACGTGGCGAGCCTTGCGTGCGGGGAGTGTCGCGGCTGCGCCAAGCGTGCCGATGTGCTCAACGACCTTGACTTTGAGCTTCTCTGACCCGGTTTGATTGGCGTCTTGGCTTTGCGAGTACTCGTCTCCTGTGGGTCTACGCTGGCACCTTTCACGTCGATTGTGCCGGGTTCCTACAGCCCTTGCCGCTGCGAGACCTCGTCTGCGTACCGCTGGGCGGCGGCACCGCCGTTCCCCTGGCGAGACCCGGTACGATGCTGGGACGTAAGAAGTGAGGCCCCATGACTGGAGAGCCGGATTTGGGAATGGAGTCGCCCGCCGTCCGAACCCACCTTGAGATGATGCAGCGGGTGGTTGAGCGGATGGCCTACAACAGCCGCTCGTGCAAGGTCTGGTGTGTCACGCTTGTTGCCGCCGTCCTCGTGCTGATTGCGCGCACCGGCGAGGCGCAGCACGCGCTCTTGGCCATTGTCCCCACGGTGCTCTTCTTGGTGCTGGACATGTACTACCTGGTGCAGGAGCGAGGCTTTATCGCGTCCTACGACAACTTCGTCGAGGAGTTGCACAAGCGGGATCTGGTCCCTACAGACCTCTACGCGATTTCGCCCGAGGGGTCGCTACCCCAGCTCTTCCTGGGCTCGTTCGCGTCATTCTCGACAGGGCCGTTCTACGCTGCGATGGTTGCCACCATCTTGTTGGCCTGGCTAGTGATTCTCTAGAAGGGACAGGGCGATGGCGCGCAAGACTCCGCGACACAGGGTATTCGTCAGCTTTCACGAGAAAGACATCGACTACAAAGAGCGATTTGTCCGCATGATGGCCAGACGCATGGTCGACAGGTCCGTGGACACAGGGAACATCGATGATGCCGGGATCAAGACCGCGACGATCCGCAACAAGATTCGCGACGACTATATCCGCGATGCCACGGTCACGGTGGTCCTGATTGGCCCCTGTACGTGGCAGAGAAAGCACGTCGACTGGGAGATAGGCGGAAGCCTGCGTGACACGAGGACGAATCCCAGGTGCGGCCTGATTGGCATTCTGCTGCCGAATCACCCTGACTACGGGAAACGCCGGCACAACCCGAAGCGAGTTCCCCCGCGCCTAGCAGACAACGCCCGGGGAGACGATCCGTACGCGTACATCTACGACTGGCCAGAACCGTGGGCCCCTGCTCGAGTTGCCGAGTGGATTCACCGAGCGTTCGTGCGCAGGAAGGGATCCCCACCGAACCAGCAGCGGCAGTCGTTTGGTCGGAATTGGACCCGACGCAAGTGCAACCAGGGATGGGGCTAGCTGAAGGTCGCGCTTTGGCCTGAGTGGTCCTCAAGGGCTGGGGTCTCGGGTTCCGAGCCATCTGCGCCAGTCGACGCTGCCTGTCGGCGCAGGTGCTCCCGTACGATCACTCGGGCAAGTATCCGCAGCCCTGTCTCGAGCTTCTCGCACTGTTCCGGGGTGTACGGGTCCCGGGTCGCGCCGTCCATGCGTCCTCTCTCCAGTCCTTAGCACTCCAGCTTGCTGTCATGCGTCCCTGAGGTAACCCCACCTAAGGGGGTTGTCTCGTGAACTTCTGCCCCTTGACGAGTTGCCAATTGAGTGGAGACAGGCCCGGCTAGTAGCGCGGGAGCGGTCAGGGCTGTCGGCAGCGTGAGTACTGCAGGGCCCGCAACATCGAGAGGGAGACGCCGGCTTGTCTCCTACCCTCGCTCAGTGGCACTAGGCTAGAGCTAATTCGCCGAAGAACCCTGTGTCCGCGGATACGGGTTCACCCACGCCGTCGACGACCAAGGCCCGGTCCAAGAACCGGTTGCCCTCTTCACAGGCGGTCTCCGGCAAGAGCGCGCAGCTATGGCAGGCCGCCAGATTGCACGAGCCTGGCCCCTGTCCGTACTCCTGACCAAGCTCAGCACAGACCGGATCGGAGGAGCACCACATGGCGTGGCGAAGTGCCTGCTCGATGACTCGGTCAAGGCTCCCTGGGTGTCCAAGGCGTACGAGCCCGCCGAGCGTGCCATCCGAATCCCCTGCGGCCGTGTAGATGAGAACTCCTGCCATCGGGGCAGTGGCATCCGCAGAGACGTAGAGGCGTTCTCGTAGAGCTGCCGAGCTATAGCCAGACTCGTACGTTAGGCGGTTGATGACCAAGTGGGCAAAGGTGTGCATCAAGAGGAAGCGAGGTGAGAGGCCACGTTGTCCGTGGCCCCCGTTCGCTCGCTCAAGGCGGCGAAGAAGCGTGTTGCAGCGCTCCTGGACGGCAGGGAGCTTCTCCCAGGCCTGGAGTCTTGACTCGTCCAACTCGATGAAGATCCCTTCGCCATGTGTCACGTGAGCAGGCAGCCAATCGGCGTCAGGTGCAAGGGGCTCGCGCCGAAGCAGATTCCTCCGCTCGTGGTCTTCTAGAGAATCCTCGAACTCCACGCGACTAAAGCCCACAAACACTTCTGTTGCCCTTAGGCGTTCAATCAGCGTGATTCCCTTCGCCCGCTGGCTGAGGATATCTCCGTAGGCGCCGAGACTAGTGTCGCGGATCGTGATCTCAGAGTGGTCAGATGCCTTCCGCAAGATGGAGAATTCTGCCCTTCGAAAGGCCGTCTCACGGTCGTCTCCATCAGAGACGTCCGGGCGGGCAACACCATCACCTCTCTGGACAGTTTGGAGGGCGGCCTCAATCGCCTCATCGCCCCAAGGTTGCAGGAGTCGCGGCTGCTGCGCTTTAAGGGTCGTCGCCGTCGGCTCAAACCCTGCCTTCCTAGAGAGATCGATGAACGTCGAGAGTGGAGGCTGTTCCAGCACTTGCATCAAGGCGTCCGGAGCGCTGCTAGTCTCTCTAGGCACGTATATGGAGGACCGGGTGTGGGCAAAGTAGACGTTGGATGATGTCCGGAATGTCGCTCGGACGTTCTCGTCGCAAATGCTCGACGCTTCGCTCCCCAACCAGGGAGTTGTGCCCGGACACCGGTAGCGCTCGTCTTCGTTGAGCGAGAGCGAGCTTCCATATGTGACCCCACGGAGGGACCTGCTTTCCCCGCACTCGCACTTTGCGCGGCCGGTGGCGAGCAACTGCATCGGACGATTGCAGAGAGGGCGTGAGGTCCTGTGGACCCACTCTCTCCACGGGAAGTCGAATAGATGGCCGACAGCGCACATCCCAACGAACCGGACTTGCAGCAACCGTGGCTTGCGTCCCTGTGGCCTGCAAGTGCACTCGCCGATTTCCTTGTAGGTCAGAGGGAGGTTTGACAAGTGGTGACAGCTTGGGCAGTAGTGCCACTGGGGGAACCGGAGCATGGGTACGCGCAGGCCAGTGTTCGGTACCTCGCCTTGCGTTCGCCCTCGCCGCAGGTCTGGAGGGAGTCTGAAGTGGTCGACACCGAGTGCCTCCTCCAGTCGCCACTCGCTGACTACGAACTCATCCGGTTGGAGGTTGGCGCTGCTTTCGCTTTCTCGCTTGTACCAGTGATCCAGGCCTGCGGTGATCATGGACGCGCCATCGGCGCCGACTACGAGGGACCCAACCCCGAAGGGGCGAATAAGCTGAGCACGCCTGAGCGGAACTCTGCGCACCAACGTCATTACTGGTCTCCGGTCACGTAGAGCGTAGTGATCGTTCCCTCGCACTCTGCATCGACGTTGCGCATGGAGTTCGGCGTCGCCCACGAGTACCGTCGGTCTTCCTGCGTAGCGTAGGCACCAGCCGGACGCAACAAAGGAGTATCAGAGTCTGGCCTGCGCCAGAACTCGCCCCACTCGGTCCGCTCCCACCGCTGCCATTCTCCGGCGCGGCGTTCGAATATCTCGTGAAATGCGGCCAGCGCCTCAGCGTCGTTCCCGCCTGCGGCATCTATGTGCTTCTCAAGGATGCCGCGCAGGCGAGTCATCAGTGTTCCCGGATAGGGGCGAGGACTGCTCGCTACATCAAGGTCGCCCGTCTGCCTCGCGTAGATCGCCATCACGGCGTGCAGCGCGCGCTCCAGCGCCGGCCGGGAAAACGGCGTGACGCTTGTGGGCTTCACCTGAGCGTAGAGACGCTGGTGGTAGCTCCGGAAGCGTTCGAAGTGCGAGCGGTCGCGGGGCCTGGAGGGTGAATACAAGGACAGAATCAGCCCAGGGCGTTCCCTCCAGCTCCTTCCTACCCGTCCTGTCACCTGGATGTACTGAGAGGTTGTCTTCGGTTGGCCCACTACGCCCATCAGGGACAGTCGGTCGATGTCAACGCCAACTTCGAGGATGTTGGATGCAAGGCAGATATCGACAGGAGTGCCCCGGTCCGTGGTCCCACCTTGTAGGGTCTCGAGCATCGCGGGAACCTCATGGTCTTGGAGGCGGCCTGTGAGTTCCTCAATCCTTAGCAGCCTGCGCAGCTTGTTCCAGGGCACGCCCGCTCGCTCACGGATCGACCGAAGATGATCATCGACGTCGGACTGCGCAAGGGAGACTGCAGTGCCGAGTTCCCGAAGGTTGTTGAAAAAAAGGACCAGTGTCCACCAAGGGTCGCGCTGCGTAGGATCGTCAAAGTAGGCGGCCTGGAGGATCGACGCGGATGTCCTGACCTGCGTCGTTTGAAACGAGCCGAGGCCCGGGGCATGGACACCTACATACCGCCTTCCTGGTTGGAGCGAGCCGTCCTCGTTCTGCGCGTAGCGGCCGAAGAAGGAGTCCTCGACGCTTAGCCCAGGCGGAGGGAAGAGCACTACTTCCGCTCGGCCGTATAACGCTTGAATCTGTTCTCGGTAACGGCTGATCGTTGCTGTAGAGCTAACGATCTTGGGTCGAGTCGGTGGGCTGGACCTTCTGTCGGTGCAGAGCTCGTCGATCACTGCCTCGTAAAGGCCGACCATTGACCCAAGGGGACCGGAAATGAGGTGGAGCTCGTCCTGAATGATCAACCCGGGAGGGCGGCGAGAGCGCTCGCCTTCTTCGTCGAGGCCGAAGAGCGACCGTGCCTCCGGCCGCCACGCCAGGGTGGCGAATTTGTCAACGGTGGCGATGACGAAGGAAGGTCGTTGTGCGTAGATGTCGTCATCGATGATCAGCACGGGGAGCCCGTCTGCAAATTCGCAGTCTCGGTCAGGGCACTTAAGCACGACTGTACCGTCACTCTGCTCGTACCCCAGCACCTCTGGTGCACCCCGAAGCCTTCTACCCCGCTTGCCACGTGGGTTGAAGGGGCCCATCGCTGCTTGGCACCAGGGACAGCGCAGCAGGATGAATGGATTCCGCTGATCCCGGGATCGCTTCCGCAACTCACTCAGGGCCGCCACGGCTTCCTTGCCCCGGTTCGGAGTCGAACCTGCTCCTACCCACAGCCCTATCGAGAAGGGATGCATCCCGAGTCTCTCGGGTTGACCACGTCGCAGGCATTCCATCGCAGTCAAGAGAGCCGCCGCCCGCTGGAACTGCTGGGCAGTAAGCAACCGCAGGGTGTACCGCATTAGTACATCGACAGCGTCGTGCTCCGGGTCGCCGAGGCGCCGCAGGAACATGTGAAATGCGGCAAGTCCTAGGTAGGCCTCGGTCTTGCCTCCACCTGTCGGAAACCAAATCAATTCGACGGTATCGCGATGGTCAGACGCACCGTCGGCCATGCTGGCGATGGTCATCAGGAGAAACGCAATCTGGAACGCGCGCCAAGAACTGGTGTCCTCGCCCAACGCGACGAAGTCCACTGGTCTGTACGGACGGTCGAACGACTGGCGCTGCTCATCTTCGTCAAAGGTGGCCTCACGGCGAGCGAGGTCACTGCGTACCCGCTGCATGAGCATCGCTCGATTCGCTAAGGCGAAGGCTTCCCGAGCCAGCGTGTCAGTCCGCAGGTATTCAAGGCCGGTGCGCATGCGTTGGGCGGCGGACTCACACTGCCCGAGGTGGTCAACGGAGGCATCTTCGAAGCGATTCGGCAGTGTGCGAGATTCTTCCCACCTCTCTGCTATCCAGCCCTCGTAAGCAGAGACAATCTCTTCGAGCTCCTGATATCCGTCGGTGTGACCGACGAGGCCCGCAAGTGGGGCCATTCCGACTGTCAACTCCGTTCCATCGGCCCGCCGAACATCAGGAGTAATGCTTGGAGTCTCGAACTGGGGGAGGCACTCAGCCCTTACCTCCACCACGCGTTCTGGCGAGCCCTTCTCCCAGTCTGCGGCGCATCCATGTCCAATGGCGAAGGTGTGCTGATGCCGATAGAGCAAGGCTATTGAGGCGGCCTCCGCATCGGTCGATGCCTCCTGGCCGTCCGGGTAGGGGTGGATAGCTGCTGGACCACCAGGGTTCTCAAGGCGCACCGTGAATCGACTCTGGAATAAGCAGCGCTCATCTACCCAGCTACGACCATCGAGCGTGTCTGCTTTCTCCGATCGATTGACAAGGGAGACCGTGACAAGGTGGAGTCCTTGGACACCGCTCGATCGTCGGCGATAGGGGCGTGCCCGGACTAGTACCTGAAGCTGTAGTGGTCCCAAAGCACTAATCTCCAGGGTCGCCCTTCCCCTGCTCAGCAATGCTTCTGCATTGCACTCGGCAGTCTCCTCGACGCTTCTCCGGAGCCACCACTCGCGCTCGGGTAAGGCGGGCTTGCGTTCATACCTGCCACCCGAAATCTCAACGGCAACCGTGCTCTGGGGAGAGATTTCAGCGAGAAAGCTAACCCCCATCGAGGATGGGCGCAGCGTGTTTGCGCTCGAAATATCGAAGTCGTCTCGATCGTTCTCGTGTGCGCGAAGTTCCGCGCTAGGAGCAGCGTCATCGTCCATAGAGACGGGGGGCTGGGCGACCACGACTTCGGACTCAGGCAGGGGGTCTTCGTTCTCCGGTTCGCCTTCGAGCGTAGGATCATCATCTCGCGTTCTGGGTGGATACAGCACACCTACTCCGTAGCGCTGAGTCGGACGGTCGCGTGTGAGAATCTCTTCGCCCGAACCCTCCTGCCTGTAAGGTGATCTGTCGTCTTCCCCTATGTTCCTGATAGGGCCCGATGTATCGATTTCCTCGCCTGCGGGCGCAGGACCCACAAGCTCTTGCCGAAGCTCCTCCACCAGCAGTTCTCGGTTTTCAATGTGGACACTATTCATGACGCGAGACTCGTCTGGACTGCGGAAAGAACTTGGTTGAGCTGGCTCCGCAAGACCCGGTAGCGCTCTCCGCTCACCTCCTGAACCCGCAGTGCCGCCAGCGAGCCACCGCCCTCGTCAAGCTCTACTTCAAGTCGGCCGTTCCTAATGAGCTGTGCCCGGTCGGCCCCTCTCACCTCGGCCAACAATCTCCTCCGTATCTCTTGGCCCGCTCGCGAATGCGCTCGATCGATCAAATCCATGGTCTGCCACAAGTCATCCCCCTGATCGCCAAGTCCAACTAACGCCAGGATGGCGTCAAAGTCTGCCCGGTCTTGGGTCTTGATATTGCGAGGGGACTGCCAATTGCGGAGGTTGGAAGTGTTCGCCCGCCGGGAGCCACGCCTCTTCAGTTCCTCAACCACGGCAGGTGTGCCTTGAGCGGTCACCGCGTCGCGCAGCTTTTGCTTCCAGAGGTCCTGCTTGGCTCGGGAGGGGAACGCTTTCTCGCGCAGCAATTGGTTGGCCATGTCGACCACGTAGTCGCCTCCGCCCTCTGTGCGCAGCAGAATGAATACTCCTTCCACAACCTCTTGCACAGGAACCCTGTGGATCGGGTCGTCCTCATCGAGATCGACGATATAAGCCTGATTGCCTTCGTCATCCTCCAGAAGGACCAGGCTAGCGTCCTCCAGTTTGAGCAGGATGGCGTCGACTTCGCCCTCCTCTGGAAGGCGACTCGCGGCATCCGCACCACTTTGCCCCAGCGGTATGTCTTCCAGCACGCGGACTTCAAGCTCAGGCACGACTTCTTCCCCGGGGGCGATGTCCACCGACGCCCGATCGCGGTAGATGACGGGTGGCTTCGGCCCGGTGTCTTCTCGCTCGCTCTTCGCCACTTGGAAGGAGGCCTGCCAGACCCGCTTCCAGTCGACAGTTATCCAGTGGTGGCGAACTACCATCAGGTTGGCAGCACGGGGCGCAGTGAAGACGTGCGGTGGAAACCAGCGCGGCGCTCCAAGGACCATTAATGAGTCAAGGGCGCTGGAGGCGCGCAACTCTGGTGGAGTCATCAATGAAACTCGAAGTGCCATCCCGGCCTTCTCCAAGGCGACCTGACTTGGCCTTCGCAGCCGGGACTCTGAAAGGAGGACCGGTGTCGTCTTCTCTCCAGATCGGTCGGCGACTTCGGCGATGACCTCGAGTAGGGGGTTGGCCGGCGACTCTCGAAACCTCTGCAGCGCTTCCAACATGCTGACTAACGTCGGCTCCACTTCTGGAGTGGCTGCCCGGACGCGTTGCCTTTGGCTTGAGAGGAACGCGTGAAGGTCGTCACACTCAAGAGGCTCAGCAGCGACTGGAGCAGCCAGAGCGTCGAATCGAAGTCTGCGCAGCGTTCTGAGGACGCCTCGCCACTGTTCTTCCTCCACTGCCTCCCCTAGTGCTAGCTGAAAGTCGTTCAGTGTGGAGCTATACCGCCGCAGAACGTCATCCTCGACCAGTCGCTCGCTGATCTGCACCTCCGTTGCGCAGGCGTACAGACCACTGACCTGACTGAGGGAACGCGTCATGAGCTCTTCAAGGAAAAGTAGAGGGCTTCGATCCCGCCTGGGGCGGGCGGGGGAGTCCACGGAGTGGGATCGGCCGATCTCTGCACGTAGTCCCGCTGTAGTTGCGCAACCGCGTCATCGAAACGCGGCTCCGTGCGGTCAAGTACGACGATTGCATGCGAGGAACGGAGGCGGTCCCTCCACTTCAAGAAGCCGTTGGCACCGTCGAAGACCGTCACCGGAGGGGGCGAGCTCCCACTGAAGTCGGGGGGCTTGGAGCTTCGCACCGGGAGAACAGCGGTCCGGGAAGCCTTGCCGCCTCCCTTCTCCAAGCTCAATAGGTCGTCCAGTACACCCGATGGAGGACGGGAACGGGGGTTTGCGGCCTTGGTCATGAGCCCTTGCTCGACTGCTTCGTCCGTCATGCGTTGTCGGGATCCGACGACTAGACAGCCGGGGTTCCCGGGTTCGGTGAAGCGTCTTGCATCCAATGGGAAGAGAACGTCCTCGGTGAAGGAGTTGATGGCGTGAAGTACCCTCGCTCGCTTCTGCTTCGGAGGCTGAGCGTCCTTCCGATCGACTTCACTCACCCTCCAGACTTCTTCGCGGGGAACTTGATGCCGGGTTCCGCCGGAGTCCAAATCGCCGATCTCGATGCGCAGCCGCAGCGCCCCGTCGTAAGCCTGTCGCACGCCGACAAAGCGTCCCGTAAGGAGTCGACGCCTGTCGCGCCCGTCCCTTAGCGTCACGAGGCTGCCCGGGGGTAGGGCACTAAGCTCTTGGAACCGAATCTCGGCGCTAGCTGAACTCTCCCTCTCATAGGCAGCGAGTACGGCTCCGGCGGCGCAAAACGCCGCGGCGAAGTCTCTCGCCGGCACCACGATGGCGTGAATACACTGCGGGCCCTCGTCGCCGACACGGCCAACACCAAGGCCAACTTCGAGGACGTACCGGGCCCAGTCAGGTAGAGGTTGCCAGTCTCCACCTCCACCGCGGAGACCAAGGACGCTGATATCCACTTGAGTTCCGGAGACTGCTGATAGCCCCTCTGTAGGCATACCGGCGGGAGACTACAGCAAAGCCAAACCGGATGGAGCGAAGGTTGAGTTCCGTGAGGGCAGGGGGATCATGGGGCAGGGCAGACCGCTTCGGGCACCTTGCCGAGAGCCCGCTAGACTGACGCCGTGACCGCGACCCAGGACGCCAACAGCGCCACCACCGGCTACGAGGCCGAACTGTGGGGGATGGCCGACGCCCTCCGCGGAGCATGGACGCGGCCGAGTACAAGCACGTCGTCCTAGGGCTCATCTTCCTCAAGTACATCTCCGACGCCTTCGAGGAGGCCCACGCCAAGCTGGTGTCGGAGCAGGACCAGGGGGCCGACCCGGAGGACCCGGACGAGTACCGAGCCCAGAGCATCTTCTGGGTCCCGCCGGAGGCCCGCTGGGCGCATCTGCAGGCGCAGGCCAAGCAGTCAACGATAGGGCAACTCGTCGACGACGCGATGGCCGCCATCGAGCGCGACAACCAGGCCCTCAATGACGTGCTCCCCAAGGACTACGCCCGCCCCGCCCTCGACAAGCAGCGCCTCGGCCAGCTCATCGACCTCGTCAGCAACATCAGGGTCGGGGACGAGGAGGCCCGCTCGCGCGATGTGCTGGGCCGCGTGTACGAGTACTTCCTGTCGCGCTTCGCCAGTGCCGAAGGGAAGCGCGGAGGCGAGTTCTACACGCCGCGCTCCGTCGTCCGGCTGCTCGTCGAGATGCTCGAGCCGTACAACGGCCGTGTGTACGACCCCTGCTGCGGGTCCGCCGGCATGTTCGTGCAGTCGGTCGAGTTCATCCGCGCGCACGCCAGCGGCAACGGCAACGGCGGCAGGGCCCGCGCCGACATCTCCATCTACGGCCAGGAGTCCAACTACACGACGTGGCGCCTCGCCCGCATGAACCTCGCCATTCGCGGCATCGAGGGCCAGATCGCCCACGGCGACACCTTCCACAACGACCGTCACCCCGACCTCAAGGCCGACTTCATCCTCGCCAATCCCCACTTCAACGACTCCGAGTGGCAGGGCGAGCTCCTCACCGACGACCAGCGCTGGGCCTACGGCGTCCCGCCGCCGGGGGAACGCCAACTTCGCCTGGGTGCAGCACATGGCGCACCACCTCGCGCCGAACGGCGTGGCCGGCTTCGTGCTGGCCAACGGCTCGATGTCGTCGAACCAGTCGGGCGAGGGCGAGATCCGCAAGAACCTGGTCGAGGCCGGCCTCGTCGACTGCATGGTCGCCATGCCCGGCCAGCTCTTCTACTCAACCCAGATTCCCGCCTGCCTCTGGTTCCTCGCCCGGAACCGTCAGGGCGGGAGCCACGACCGCAGCGACAAGGTGCTCTTCATCGACGCACGCAAGCTGGGGCACATGGTCGACCGCACCCACCGCGAGCTGGGCGACGACGTCATCGCGCGCATCGCCGACACCTACCACGCCTGGCGCGGCGAGGAGGACGCGGGCGAGTACGCCGACATCCCCGGCTTCTGCAAGAGCGCGACGCTGGAGGAAGTGCGCAAGCACGGCCACGTGCTCACCCCCGGACGCTACGTCGGCGCCGAGCCGCAGGCCGACGACGGCGAGCCCTTCGCGGAGAAGATGGCCCGCCTCAGCGCGCAGTGGCGTGAGCAGCAGGCCGAGGCGGCGAAGCTTGACGAAGCCATCGAAGCGAACCTGCACAGCCTTGGGTTCCCCGCTCGGGACTGAGCTGAGGAGGCGCGATCTGTGGACTGGGTGATCGTGGCGGCGACGGTGGTAATCGCGTGTTCGGCGGCCGTTTCCGCTTGGCTTACCTGGCGGCTGAGCCAGGACAATCGCACGCTGTTGAAGGCGGGAACCGAACCTGAGGTTGTGGTCTACCTCGCGCCAGACCCGCGGTCTGGCTTTCTGGTTGATGTCGTGCTTGAGAACGTCGGCCAGGGCCCAGCATGTGATGTGGAGTACTTCGTTGATGCCGATCCAGAGGACTTTGCCAAGCACAAGGTGGTGTACGTGCAGGCGAGAACTTCGCGGAAGATCAAGAGCTTGCTTCCTCAGGGCGAACGAGTCGCAAGGTTCTTGGGAGTAGGGAACGCCCTCTACAGCGAGGACGCCGAAGCGCGGTTGCAACCCTTCTGCGTCAGGGTTTGGTATTCGAATCTGCGAGGAGTGCGCCTTGGCCCCAAGGAGTACCCGCTGGACATCGCCGAGTTGGGTGGGTCCGCTCAGATCGAGCCCAGCGAGGAGAGACTCGCAAAGTCCATGGAGAAGGTCGAACGACACCTTGGACAGGTGGCCCGGGATGTAAAGACTCTTGCGAGCAGGAAGTAGCACCCAGGGTCGCGGGGGACGGGCATCAACACATGATGGAGCACCTAGGCTGATGGCCACCAGGACCGGAGGTGCGGCAGCGTGCCTCAGTGATGTTGCGGACATTGTCATGGGGCAGTCCCCTCCGGGCGGCACCGTCTCCCGCGACCACGGACTCCCGCTGCTGAACGGCCCGACTGAATTCGGGTCGCACCATCCGGCGCCGGTGCAATTCACTACCGATGCCCGGAAGCGGGCGATGCCTGGAGATGTCCTCTTCTGCGTCCGTGGCTCGACCACCGGGCGCATGAACTGGGCCGATAGGGAATACGCCATCGGTCGCGGGGTGGCGGCCATCCGTCACCGCGAGGGGCAAGATCTGCAACCCATGCTCCGGGGCGTGATCGAGCATCATCTACCGGCTCTTCTCGCGCAGGCGACGGGCTCCACGTTCCCGAACGTCTCGGCCAAGCAGTTGGCGGCTATTCCATACCCTGACGTCACCCTGGACGAACAGCGCGCCATCGCCCACGTCCTCGGGACGCTCGACGACAAGATCCAGCTGAACCGGCGCATGAACGAGACCCTCGAGGCGATGGCGCGGGCCCTGTTCCGGTCGTGGTTCGTCGACTTCGAGCCCGTCCGCGCGAAGATGGAGGGCCGCTGGCGCCCGGGCGAGTCCCTCCCCGGCCTCCCCGCCCACCTCCACCCCCTCTTCCCCGACCGCCTCGTCCCCTCCGAGCTCGGCGAAATCCCCGAGGGCTGGGAGGTGGGGACGCTGGGGGATGTAGCAGGGACCCTCAGGCGAGGAGTGAAGCCTGTAGAGATTGAACCTGGCACCCCCTACATTGCGCTCTCGCACATGCCGCAGCGGAGTATCGCACTGCCCGAGTGGGATGCGGCAGCGAACATCGAGAGTGGGAAGTTCGCCTTCGAGCAGGGCGAGATTCTCTTCGGGAAGCTCCGCCCGTACTTCCACAAGGTTGGCGTCGCGCCTGTGGGAGGAGTGTGCTCCACTGACATTGTGGTGGCGGTACCCAGCTCTCCCGAGTGGTTTGGCTTCGTCCTGGGGCACATGTCGAGCACCGAGTTCGTCGACTACACCGACGCAGGGTCGACCGGCACCAAAATGCCCCGCACGAGTTGGAAGACGATGGCGCAGTACGAGATTGCGCTGCCGCCCACCGCACTGGCTGCTGCGCTTACCGACCGCGTTCGCCCCTTGATCAGCCGCATCGTCTCCGCCATCCACGCCTCCCGCGCCCTCGCCGAGCAGCGCGATACGCTGCTGCCAGGGCTGGTAGCGGGGGAGTTACGGCTGGCTGAAGGCGTAGTCACAGCTAGGAGTTCGTAGTGGTCTTTGAAGTTGACTTCGGTGAGCCCTTCGCCGGCTATCTCCACGAAGTCTTCCCGGATTCCGACCGGGGCACGATCATCGTTCAGGAGTTCACATCCACCGAAGATGGTCAGCACTTCATCCAGCGACTGGAAGGAATCCCCGACCGGATTCGGCACGGGGCAAACCCGGCCATTCTTCCCTCCCAAATTGACCATATGCTCGCAATCGTTCACCGCAACGGTAAGTGCAGTGTCTATATCAACGAACTTGCCATACATGCTCGGGTCCAGGTGACGAGGTCGGTCCAGGCTGGCCAGCCAGTTATGAAGGAAGATATTGCAGATCTGGATCGCATCGACCTTGGCGTCCCTGTCCCTGACGACGCTGGAGTTGTTTTTGTTTTTTCTACGGGCTGGAGGAAGGGCCTATTTTTCGACCTCGGTCCTGTTGGAGGGCCAACCCCTACCCTTCGAGACTACGATCTCGAGTCTCGCCTAGGTCGCCATTACTCGTATGTCCTCTTCCAGGAGAGATTTAGTATATCGGAAGAAGAGTGGGGAATACTCATCGCGGCCAAGTGGTTCCCTTTCATCGGTCTCAATGACCGCACAATCAGAGACATCATCTCTTATGTACGCTCCGGGGACGATCCCGACCAGGTCATCGACATGGTCGTCTCTGAGGTCAAGGAAAAGGCCTCGGGCTGGCTTGAGAGCTGGAAAAAGCACGCACTGATCGGTCCTCACATCGAAATCATGGAACGCGCCGTAGAGAGATTCCGAGACGATGACTACATGAGCTGCACAGGGCTGCTGGTCCCCAGGATTGAAGGGATTCTTCGGAATTACCACCAGGCAATCGGGGCGAAGACGAAATTCTCGGCTCAAAACGTTGTCCAGTCAGCGGCAAGCACTACAGCGAAGCAGGACAGAAAGCTCCTCATCTTTCCTCTAAGGTTTTCCGAGTACTTGAAGGAGGGCTACCTCGCCACCTTCGACTCTGCCGCACTAGGTAGTGATGTTTCGCGGAACAGTGTTGCCCATGGTGTTGCCGACCCAGCCAAGTTTGACGCAAAGGCAGCAGTCACCAATCTCTTGCTGGTAAGCCAGCTCTACTACTTTCTGGAAGGGTGAGGGCGCATCGATAGTGACTTCCGCACGGGCGCCAAGATGTAGTTGGGTCCTTGGGCTGGAGTCGGTCAGCAGTACCTGGAACGCCTCGATGCCCAGTCGCGTAGCGTACGGAGTGAGAGAGGAGGTGGCCCTCGACCCGAATGCGCAGCGTCTGTTTGACAGCCCGCGCGACCCACGCGGATCATGCCTCGACGATAGGGGCGGGCTGGCTATGGACTGGCGCGAGTACATCACCGTCGACCCGAACGTTTGCCACGGGCAGGCCTGCATCGCGGGTACACGCGTCACGGCCAGCGTCGTCCTCGACAACCTTGCGGCGGCACTGACGGCCGAGGAGATAGCGGAGAGCCACCCGTCCGTCGCGGTCGAGCCGACCACCGACATCCACCAATACCTCTAGGAACCCCGATGCATAAGTACGAAGTCATCATCTATTGGAGCAACGAGGACGACGCCTTCATCGCCGAGGTTCCCGAGCTTCCCGGCTGCTGCGCCCATGGCGACAGCAAGTCGGCCGCCCTGCAGAGCGTCGAGCAGGCGATCGAGCTCTGGATCGACACCGCGCGGGAGTTCGGCGACCCCGTCCCGGAGCCCCGGGGTGAGCGCCTGATGCTGGCTTAGCGCCACATGACCGGCATCACCGAGGCCATCGCCGAGGAGGCCGCCCTCGACTGGCTGCGCAACCTCGGCTGGGAGACCGCTTACGGCCCCGACATCGCGCCCGAGAGCGCTGGCGCGGAACGCGACGACTACGGGCAGGTCGTCCTGGAGCGCCGCCTTCGCTCCGCCCTCGCCGCGCTGAACCCCGACCTTCCCGCCGACGCCATCGACAGCGCCTTCCGCAAGCTCACGCGCCCCGAGGGCTCGACCCTCGCGGCTCGCAACCGCGCCTTCCACCGGATGCTCGTCTGGGGCGTCGAGGTCGAGTACCGCACGACGGAGGGCGCCATCCGCGGGGCGCAGGCGCGGGTCGTCGACTTCGAGCGGCCCACGGCCAACGACTGGTTCGCGGTCAACCAGTTCACCGTCACCGAGAACAAGCACACGCACCGCCCCGACGTCGTCCTGTTCGTGAACGGCCTGCCCCTGGGGGTCATCGAGCTGAAGAACCCGGCGGACGAGGACACGACCATTTACGACGCCTGGCAGCAGCTCCAGACCTACAAGGAACGCATCCCCGGCCTCTTCGCCCTGAACGAGCTGCTCATCGCCTCCGACGGCACGCTGGCCCGGGCGGGGACGCTCACGGCCGGCTGGGAGTGGTTCAAGCCCTGGCGCACCGTCGGCGGGGAGGAACTCGCGGACGCCGCTACGCCCGAACTGCAGGTCATGCTCGAAGGCGTCTGCGCGCCGGTCTGGCTCCTGAAGCTCATCCGCGACTGCATCGTCTTCGAGGACGACGGCGGCGCCCTCGCCAAGAAGATGGCCGGCTACCACCAGTTCCACGCCGTCCGCGTGGCCGTCGACGAAACCCTGCGGGCCACGGAGCTCCAGATGGAGGGGCGGATGGTGGCGGAAGTGCCGGAGGGGTACGAGTCGGGGCGAAGGCCGGGCGGGGAGCGCGGCGACCGCCGCATCGGCGTCGTCTGGCACACGCAGGGCTCGGGCAAGAGCCTGACGATGGCGTTCTACGCCGGCGCCATCATCCGCGAGCCCGCCATGGAGAACCCGACGATCGTCGTCCTGACCGACCGCAACGACCTCGACGACCAGCTCTACGGCACGTTCGCCAGGTGCCAGGATCTCCTCCGCCAGCCGCCCGACCAGGCCGAGAGCCGCGCCGACCTGCGCGGCAAGCTCGCCGTCGAGGCGGGTGGCGTCGTGTTCACGACCATCCAGAAGTTCTTCCCCGACGAGCGGGGCGACCGCCACCCACTGCTCTCGGACCGGCGCAACATCGTCGTCATCGCCGACGAGGCTCACCGCAGCCAGTACGAGTTCATCGACGGCTTCGCCCGCCACATGCGCGACGCTCTCCCGAACGCCTCGTTCGTCGGCTTCACTGGCACGCCCGTCGAGCTGCAGGACGCGAACACGCGCGCAGTGTTCGGCGACTACATCAGCGTGTACGACATCCAGCGGGCGGTGGAGGACGGCGCCACCGTCCCCATCTACTACGAGAGCCGCCTCGCCCGGTTGGCCCTCGACGAAGACGAGCGTCCGGCCATCGACCCCAACTTCGAGGAGGCGACCGAGGGCGAGGAGGTCGAGCGCAAGGAGAAGCTCAAGACCAAGTGGGCGCAGCTGGAGGCGGTCGTCGGGGCGGAGAAGCGGGTCAAGCTCGTCGCCCGGGACATCGTCGAGCATTTCGAGCACCGCCTCGAGGCGCTGGAGGGCAAGGCGATGGTGGTGTGCATGAGCCGCCGTATCTGCGTCGACCTCTACCGCGAGCTCGTGCGGCTGCGTCCCGAGTGGCACCACGAGGACGAGGACAAGGGCGCCATCAAGGTCGTCATGACCGGCTCCGCCTCCGACCCACCGGACTGGCAGCCGCTCCTCACGACCAAGGGCGGCCGTGAAGCGCTTGCGCGACGCTTCCGCGACCCGGACGACGAGCTGCAGATCGTGCTAGTGCGCGACATGTGGCTCACCGGCTTCGACGCGCCAAGCCTGCACACGATGTACGTCGACAAGCCGATGCGCGCCCACGGCCTGATGCAGGCCATCGCCCGCGTCAACCGCGTCTTCGGCGACAAGCCCGGCGGCCTGGTCGTCGACTACCTCGGCCTCGCGCACGAACTCCGTCGCGCGCTCGCGACCTACACCGAGAGCGGCGGCACCGGCAGCACGGCTATCGACCAGGCCGAGGCGGTCGCGGTCATGCAGGAGAAGTACGAGGTCTGCCTCGGCCTCTTCCACGGCCTCGACTGGTCGGCGTGGACCTCGGGAACGCCAGCAGAGCGGCTGTCGCTACTGCCGGCCGCGCAGGAGCACATCCTCGCGCAGGAGAACGGCAAGGAGCGCTGCCTCACTGCCGTGCGCGACCTCTCGCAGGCCTTCGCGCTTGCCGTCCCGCACGAGGAGACGGAGCGCATCCGCGACGACGTCGGCTTCTTCCAGGCCGTGCGAGCAGCGCTCGCGAAGCGGGCCGAGGCCGAAGCGCGTCCCGCCGAGGAACTGGACCTGGCTGTCCGCCAGATCATCTCGCGCGCCGTGGCCTCGGAAGGCGTGGTCGACATCTTCGCCGCGGCGGGTCTCGAGAAGCCGGACATCTCCGTCCTGTCCGACGAGTTCCTCGCGGAGGTCCGTGGGATGCCCCACCGCAACCTCGCGGTGGAACTGCTGCAAAAGCTGCTGAAGGGCGAGCTGGCCACCCGCCGGCGGAAGAACGTGGTCCAGGCGCGCTCCTTCGCCGAGATGCTGGAGCAAACCCTCCGTCGCTACCAGAACCGCGCCATCGAGGCTGCCCAGGTCATCGAGGAGCTCATCGGGCTGGCCCACGACATGCGTCAGGCCAACGAGCGTGGCGAGGCACTCGGCCTCTCAGACGACGAGCTGGCGTTCTACGACGCCCTCGGGGCAAACGACAGCGCCGTCCAGGTCCTCGGCGACGAGACCCTGCGCGACATCGCCCGGGAGTTGGTCGAGACCGTCCGCGGGAACGTCACCATCGACTGGACCCTGCGCGAGAACGTGCGTGCCCAGCTTCGAGTCCTAGTCCGCCGCATCCTCCGCAAACACGGCTATCCCCCGGACAAACAGGAACGGGCTACCCTCACCGTCCTCGAGCAGGCCGAGGTCCTCTCGGAGGGCTGGGCCGCCGCCTGAGTCCTGAACAATTTCGTCCATGGGCAGCGGTCCCTCAGACCTACTCCCGCGACCCACTGCTCCGATTGCCTTTTGTCAATTTCGCGTCGGCACTTTGCCGAATTGCCGTGGAAGGAGCCCGGAACCGAATCGCTTACTGCCTACGTCCGGTAGGGGGCGTTTCCCCTTGTACCCATTGGGTTTCTCGCCTCGATTGACTTTCTGCAATCTCCTTCTTTTCTCTGTACACGCCCTTGACATGCCATCTGCCGAATCGAGCGATCAATCCTCGCGCAGAACCCCGAGTCCGAGGCACGGCCAACCTCACCGGGTCCAGGTTGAGGTCGGGGCATCGGGGGCGTCCGATGTGGCGATCGGGCACTCGGCAACGCTGCCAGCAGTCGGGGGGGATTTGCCTCCCCGGGTCAACAGCCTGTCGGAAGCGGCGTCATGCTGACCCGACCCACCGCCCGCCGACTCAACGGCTTGATTCGGTTGAGGCGTCGAGGATGTTCAAGTGCTCAGCATCGGCAGGTTGGCGGACTCACGCCTGATCCTCTCGCAGGAGGGCGGTGAAGCCCGCCTGCTCGAAGTCACGGTCGTAGGCGAGCGCCTCGGTGATGTTCCGGTCTTCCATCACGAGGAAGCTAGCGCAGTCCGTGAGGCTCCATGTCTGGTCGGGTCGGGCCGCGTAGCGCTCCACGGCGGCCCGGAACTGCGCGTCTGTCTGCTGGACGATCTCCACGTCGGGCCGGGCGTCCAGATCACGGACCATCGCTACAGCAAGGCTGCGAAGGTGATCACCCCCACGCGCTACGTAGTTGAGCACCTCGGCTAAGACCATCTGGGTCGTCACTGTGCTGAAAGATCCCAAGTCCGTAGCCACCGTCTTGGCCCGCTCGTGCAAAGGGTCCCGGTCGTTGAGATTCGCGATGAAGTAGCCAGCATCAGCGAAGACAGCGTTCACTCGTCCTCAGCCTTCGGATGCCCATACAGGTAGTGCTTGTAGTTCTTAGCCCCATCGTCGGGCATGTCGTCCCATGCCCCTGGCGGAACAGACTTCCGAAGCCTCTCGAACATCTCGACGAGCGACTCGCCGTGAGCTTCACCCGGCGGCGCTCCATCTGGCAGTGGCGCGTCTTCGATCGACACGGTCACCTGCTTGCCCTCCTCAAGGTCGAGGGGTTCCTGGGGCGTCAGCACGCCGTTGGCGTAGGTGGCCCTCACGGTTGTAGTCACGGGTGATCCTCCACGCGCGCGCTTGCCACTATCCTACCGCGCCGTCGCTGCTAGCCGGGATCGAAGGAGGGAGGCGCGACCCCGGGTACGAAAGGCTCAGCCAACCACGTCAGCAACCAGGTGACCGTTCCTCGCTACGCTCGCTTGCGGGCCTTCGGGCTCAGCACGAAAGTCCTGCTGAATGGCAGGAACTCCGAGCCGCAGTTTGTGACAGGCGACCAGTCATGCCCATGTTCGTGCAGTGGTGAGAAAAATCCTCGCCAAAGCTACCGATTTCGTGCGGGATCACGCCTCCGACAACAACCCCTGCGACGCCGGGTAGCCAGCTCCGCCTGCACTGGCATTCCTCGCCCTACGGGTTGAGGCAGAACGTGCACTCGAGCCTCTTTCGTGCGGGGATGGCTTGCAGCCGGCGGCGGGCGTTCGAGAGGTTCTTGAACGGTCCGTGCCAGCGACCGGTCGGCGTCCGCGGCCCGACTCCCAACTTGCCCTGCCCGCTCTGGCAGTGACCGCACTCGGCGTGGTGGAGACGGGCCGAGCGCAGAAGCGTGTTCTCGTAGATGTAATACGCCATCCCACGCCTCCTGGCCTTCAGGGTGACCTTGAAGGGGTCTGTGCAGCCAAGCCGGCTTCTGTGATGGGACGGGCGACAACTCGCTCCACTGAGACGGCGTGCCCCGGCTTCGCTCCGGGGGGTGCGGTTGCGCGCCCCCTGCTGCCAGTGGTCGCCGCTATTGATGTCGTGGCAGGGAGGAGACCCGCCATCCTGACATTCACCCGGCCCTCCGCCCGGAGCTACCTGCGGAGCCGTAAACGGCACGATGTCCGACCCGTACGCTCCAAACGTTGATGGCACCCGGACACTTCGCCCAGAGGAGTTGCGTTGCCCCGAGGACGCTGACGGCAACGGCCCAGCTTCCGCTGTCCACATCGATGGCCACGATCTCTCCGTGATGGAACCGCTCGACCTGGGGGCGGATGTCCCGCTCGTACATTTCGTCCCCGCGCCGGGCCGTCTCTTCAGCGGGGCGGCGCCTGGGCATCTCGTTGTTGTCCTGACTCCGACTTCCGCCTCGCATGGGGCCCGTACCGGACGCTGCGGGGGACACAGCTGTCCGGTACGGGCGACCCAAGGACAGACCGGTTGCACTGCAAGTGACGCACTCGCTGTCGCTTCATTCCTCGCACCGGGGGGTTAGCGGCAGGACACCGCCGCATCGGCGGTGTCCTGTCCGCTTGCACCGGCCTAACAGCCAACCCGGGCCGGTGCTGCTTCATGCTCGCGTTCAAGCGCCGATGACTTCGTGAAGCCACTCATAGCCAATCACCTCCATCTGGAGAGGCACGGCGGATTATGCCATCGGACCTATTACCATTACGTGACTTTTGGGCCCAATTTTCGTAATGATTTGTGACTTTCCGGCATCTGCGGCATGATGCTCCCGTTGGCGCCGAATCGTGGAGGCAACGGATGACCCGACCGGACGAACGAGACCGCGAGACATTGGAGCTACGCGAGCGCCTCGCCCGCCTGAGCGAGGTGGGCCTCCGCATCAACGAGAGCCTGGACTTCGACACCGTGCTCCAGGGCGTGCTCGACTCGGCCCGTTCTCTTACCGGAGCCCGCTACGGCGTCATCGCCCTGCACGACGACGACCGCACGGCCGAGGACTTCCTCTCCTCGGGAATGACCACCGAGGAGACGGAGCGGCTGTGGACGATTCCGGGCTCGTCCAGCCACTTCGAGTACCTGAGCGCGCTTCCGGGTCCCCTGCGGGTGCCCGACCTGCCCGGCCACATCAGGTCGCTCGGTCTCCCCGAGCTGATTCCCCCGGTGGCGGTGAGCGAGCAGGTGTCCTTCATGGCGACCCCCGTCCTGCACCGCGGAGAGCGCGTGGGCAGCATCTTCCTCGCCGAGAAGGAACGCGGGCGGGAGTTCACGCCGGAGGACGAGGAGACGCTGGCGCTCTTCGCCTCGCAGGCAGCGATGGCCATCGCCAACGCGCGCAGGCACCGCGAGGAGCAGCAGGCCAGGGCCGACCTCGAGACGCTCGTCGACACGTCACCTGTGGGCGTGGTCGTCTTCGACGCCGTGACCGGAGCGCCGAGGTCCTTCAACCGGGAGGCGCGGAGGATCGTCGAGGGTCTCTGTAACCCCGACCAGACGCCGGAGCAGCTGCTGGAGGTGATGACATTCCAGCGCTCCGACGGGCGGGAGATCTCCCTGCGGGAGTACCCGATGGCGGAGCTGCTGAACATCGGGGAGACGGTGCGCGCCGAGGAGATCGTCTTCACAGTCGCCGACGGGCGCAGCGTGACGGTGCTGCTCAACGCCACGCCCATCCTCTCCGGGGAGGGCGCGGTCGAGTCGGTGGTCGTCACCATGCAGGACATGGCCGACATCCAGGAGCAGGAGCGGCTGCGCACCGAGTTCCTGGCGATGGTGAGCCACGAGCTGCGCACGCCCCTGACCTCCATCAAGGGGTCGGCCAGCACGATCATGGATGCGGGGGCGGACCTCGACCCCGCCGTGGTCCGCCAGTTCGTCCGCATCATCAGCGACCAGGCCGACCACATGAACACCCTCGTCGCAGACCTGCTGGACGTGGCCCGCATCGAGACGGGCGCGCTCGCGGTCGGTCCCGAACCGGCCGAGGTAGACGTGCTGGTCGACCGGGCGCGGAACGGGTTCAGCAACGGCGGTGGGGAGAACGCCCTCGCCATCGACGTCGAGCCGGGCCTGCCCCTCGTGATGGCGGACCGGCGGCGCATCGTGCAGGTGCTCGGCAACCTGCTGTCAAATGCGGCGCGCAACTCCCCGCAGGCGTCCGTGATCAAGGTGAGCGCCGTGCGCGAGGGCGTGCACGTGGCGATCTCGGTGGCCGATGAGGGGCGCGGGATCCCGCCGGAGCGCCTGCCCCACCTGTTCCACAAGTTCTCCACGGCGCAGTCCGGGGAGCGGGAAGGGGATACCGGCCTCGGCCTCGCCATCTGCAAGGGAATCGTGGAGGCGCACGGGGGCCGCATCTGGGGGGAGAGCGACGGGCCGGGCACGGGGGCGCGCTTCACCTTCACCCTGCCCTCGGTGGAGGAGTCGGGGGCAGGCGCCGCCCGCACGCTCCGCGCGGGATCGAAGCGCCGTGAGCAGAAGGACGAGGGGGACGAGCGGCTGCGAATCCTGGCGGTGGACGACGACCCCAACGACCTGCGCTACGTCCGCGACACCCTGTCGAAGGCGGGCTACGACCCGATCGTGACCGGAGAGCCTGAGGATGTGCTCCGGCTGGTGGAGGGCGAGAAGCCGGAGCTCGTGTTGCTGGACCTGATGCTCCCGGGCACGGACGGCATCGATCTGATGAAGGAGATCCTCGCGGTGGCGGACGTGCCGATCATCTTCCTCTCTGCCTACGGGCGGGAGGAGTTGATCGCCAGGGCCTTCGACACGGGAGCCGCCGACTACGTCGTCAAGCCCTTTTCGGAGACGGAGCTGGCGGCCAGGATCCGGGCGGCCCTGCGCCGGCGGGCGGCCGCGGAGCCGGCGGAGCCCTATGTGCTGGGCGACCTGACCATCGACTACGCCGCGCGCAGGGTAACGCTGGCCGGCGAGCCGCTGCACCTGACCGCGACGGAGTACGGGCTGCTGGCCGAGCTCTCGGCCAACGCAGGGCGGGTGCTGACCTACGAGCATCTGCTGCAACGGGTCTGGGGGGAGAAGAGCGACGGCGACGTGCGTCCGATGCGCACCATCGTCAGCAAGCTGCGCCGCAAGCTGGGCGAAGACGCCGACCACCCCCGCTATGTCTTCACCGAGCCCCGCGTCGGCTTCCGCATGCCCAGGGGCACGACCGAGGAGTAGGCGCCTCGCGCCGCTCCCCGACCCCTCCTTCGCTCCGGTGCTTCCCCGAAGCGCTCGTTCGCGGGCGGGGTTCTGGCGGCATGGGACCCGCTTCGGCGAGCAGCCTGCAGATAGTTACAAGAAGTCATAGACTAATGTCCCAGTCATTACATGTTAGTTACGTATACGGTTGTAGGATTGCGGGGGAGCATCCCCGCAGGGGCGCGGGCCTGTTCGCGAGCCGCCACCCGACGCGAGCGACCCCCTGCTCCGATCCGTTGGGGCTCTGACACCGGAAAAGGGCTGTATCGAGTTGATCGACAGCGGGCATGGCATGTCACCCGAAACGACGACTCCCGCCTTCCTGGAGCCGGCCACCCCCTTCAAGCGCGCCCGGAAGCGTGGTCAGCGCCTCAGGCAGCGCGTGCTGCAGGCCGCGTCGACCTCTTCGCTCCGCAGGAGCGGAACGAGAGCGCTGTGGGTCCTGGCGGCGCTTACCCTGGCCGGCCTCGCTGCGTGCGGCGGCGGGGAGGACGCGCCACCCGCGCCCACGGAGCCGCTTTCGGCCGAGCAACAGGAGCTTGCCGGCCACCTCAGCGCGAGAACCATGGAGCTCTGGGACGTGTACAACACCTACGAGGTCGAAGACCTCAGGCAGTTCTACGAGGCGAGCTACTGGGAGGACGAGAAGGAAGAGCTCAGGCGCAACATGGAGCCCTTCAGGAAGCGCGACACCGTCTTCGAAGCGGAGGAGACCTCTCCGCCAAGGGAGATCGAACCCGGCAAGTGGCAGCTCAAGCACAAGGCCCGATTCAATGGGAGTTCGGTCAGCATGACGTTCATCTATGAGCAGTTCGACGGAGAGTGGCTGCTGACCTACGCGGAAGCCGACTAACCCGGAACGTGGGAGCAGCCAACTCCCTTGCCGGTCACCACACCCGGAGTCGCCGGAAAGCGTGGCAGCCGACTGACTCGGGGTGGTCCGCTTCGGAGGAGCGACCACGGCCACCACCGGTGGCGCGGTACGGGGACCTCCAACCCGTCAACAGCCCACTCGCGGGGGGTGGGGCCCTGTGTCGAGTGCCTGCCTGCCGGGCCGCCTCGATGGGTCCTGGAGGCGCGGCCTAGCCTGTGACTCGCGAAGGCCACCAGTTCCAGCGGCCGACGAGCGCCACCACGGCCGGCACGATCAACGTGCGGGTGATGAACGTGTCGATAAGCACTCCAGCGGCCACGGCGAAGCCGAGCTGGAGGAGATCCTGGAGCGGAAGGGTCATCAAGGCCGAGAAGGTGCCCGCGAGGATGAGACCGGCCGAAGTGATGACCGGGCCCGTGCGAGAGAGGGCCCGCACGACCGCCTCCCGGAGGGGCGCCTGTCGCGCCTCCTCGCGGATGCGCGACATCAGGTAGATGTTGTAGTCGACGCTGAGGGCGTTGAGGAAGACGAACAGGTAGAACGGGACAGCGGGTCCGATGCCGGTGTGATCGAAGACCAGGACGAAGACGAGCACCGCCAGTCCCAGCGTCGCGAAGTAGGTGAAGGCGATCGTCGCCACCAGGTAGAGCGGGGCGATGGCGGAGCGGAGGAGGAGGGCGAGGACGAGCCCGATCGCCAGCAGGATCAGGGGCAGGACGACGAGCGAGTCCCGGTTGCCGGCGGTTCGCGTGTCGGCCGCCTCGGCGGTATCGCCCCCGATCAGCACGGCGTCCGGATCCAGCCCGGCTGCTATCGCGCCCTCGAGGGCAAGTGCGCGCAGGTCCGGCACGACATCGAGCGCCGCATCGGAGAACGGGTTCTCCACGAGGACGACGTCCAGGCGGGCAGCGCCGCCGTCGGGCGACACGAATCGTTCCGCGGCGCCGGGTGGCCCACCCCGGGGGCCACCCGCGCCAAAGGGCCGGCTTGGCCCGGAAACGTCCGCGACCGCCGGGTGGGCGGCGAGGCTGAGGGTGAGGGCGTCAAACGCCTCGACTCCCTCCGGACTGAGCACCCGCTCGCCGGGCGAAAGCGAGACGTAGACCCGCACCGGCGACAACTCCCCGGCGGGGAAGCCGCCCCGCAGAAGCTCGAAGCTCCTGACGGACTCGGTGTTGGACGGCAAGCTCGCGAGCTGGTCGTAGGTGGGCCGGAAGGCCAGCAGCCCGAGGATGAGCAGGGCGAGGACACCCGAGGTGGCGGCCAGCGCGACCCGTGGCCGGCGCAGCACCACGCTGCCGATCCGCCCGTAGATGCTGCGCTTCCACGCCTGCTCACCGTCCCCGCCAGTGGCGCCCCGGGGATCCAGGCGCGGTTGCCTGGGCCAAAAGGCGCGGCGCCCGGCGATGGCAAGCACCGCCGGCACCAGGGTGAGGGCGGCCAGCATCATGAGCCCGACCGCGATCGCGATCACAGGGCCGAGTGACTGGTAGGAGCGGAGCGTCGCGAACAGCAGGACGGCGGAGGCGATCAGGATGGTCGCGCCGGCAGAGGCGACCGCCCCGCCCACGCCACGCATCGTGCGCCGCATGGCCTCGTGCTTGTCGGCGTGACGGGTCAGTTCCTCCCGGAAGCGCGCGGATACGAAGAGCACGTAGTCGGTACCCGTGCCGAACAGCACGACGGTCATGATGCCGGTGGTCTGCCCGGAGATCGGGAGGTCGAACTGCTGCGCGACAGCGGCGCCGACCGCTCCGCTGACCTGGAAGACGAGCCCGACCGCCAGCAGCGGGATCAGCGCCACGATAGGCGACCGGTAGATGAGGACCAGCAAGACAAGGACCAGGAGCACGGTGACGATCAAGAGGAGGGAGTCGATGTTGGAGAAGACCTGGACCAGATCCACGACGAGGCCGCCGGGCCCGCCCACAGCGATTTCGGCGCCGGGCAGCTCAGCCAGGCCGGCGCGCTCCCGGATGGCGGCGACGGCGTCCGCAAACTCAGCCTCGGCGGGTTCGCCGGTTATCTCGACGAGCACGTAGAGGGTCGTGGCGTCCGGGGACACGAGGCCGGACGCCTGTCCTTCCCCGGGCCGGGGCGCGAGTACCTGCCGGATGTTCTCCGGCGCCCCGGGGCTCCCCAACCAGGCCTCGAGCTCAGCGACGGCCGCCCATGTCGTCTCGCTCAGCCCGCCGGGTTCGCGGACCACGATCAGGGTCGGGGTGCCGGTGGAGGGGAAGCGTTCGCTGGCCAGCTCGACGGCGCGGGTCGACTCGGCATCGGCGGGCAGGAAGAGCGCCGCCTCGTTCTCGCTTACGTCCGACAGCTGCGGCAACTGGGAAATGAGGATTCCCGCGGCCACAATCCAGAGCAGCAAGGTGATCCACTTGCCGCGCGCACTGCTGACGAAGTCGGTGACCGCGCCCATGCCTGTTCAGCCGGCCCCACCGCTGCGCGACTCACCCACTCGTCCACTCCCCGCCTGCCCAGGCCGACACCCGTCGCCCCGGCATGGCTCGGGACAGCCCCGGACTGCGCCGGTGACTCTGAGCCGTGCTCGCCTTCGCGCTTGCCAACTCGACCAACCTGATCAGGGTTTCCGCTCCACGGCTTCTTCCCGTTCGCGCCATCGTAAAGGCGGCCAGTGCCTGGAGAGGAACGCGTCGATGACGTGGATCGTGCTGTCGACGCTGCGATGTCGCCACCAGGCCTCGGGCGCGCCTGGGGATGGTCGGCCAGGGAGCCCGTCCGGAGCGACGAGGCTAGCGCTGGCCCTCGACGGTCACCGTCACGATGTCGACGCCGTGGTACTTCTGGTGGCGGACATCGGAGGCGTAGTGCCAGAGCAGCCGGAACGACACTTCGTGCTCGTCGGGGACGGCGGGCAGCTCCGTGAGGTAGGAGAGGCGATCCTCCATGTTCTCCCCGTCCAGGACCGTGACGAATTCCATCTCCGCTGTCTTCCCATCCATCCGTGCAGTTACCGCCAGGCGGCGCGAGGCGTCTTCGGGGGCGTTGGCCTCTTCCTGCTGGAGGATGGACAGCGTCTCCTCGCCCGCCGAGGTCAGGCGCTCCGTCGAAGCGGCGTCCCAGCGGGCCTTCGCCGCGAAGGCGCGAAGGAACTGTTCGAGGGCCGTCACAGCCTTGACGTCGAGGGCCAGGTTGAGGCGGCTTCGACGGGAGCCCGTCAGCTCCAGGAACGCGACCATGATGACCGCGACGATCGTGCCTGCCGTCATGCCGTTGCCGAGCAACACCTCCAGAAAACCCCCCTCGATCAAGTCGGGGAATATCCACTGGTTCTGAAAGCCCGTGCCGATCCAGAACGCGGCCCCCACAACGAGCGCTTTCCGGTGGTCGACGCCGTCGCGGGTGATGAGCTGCACCCCCTGCACGAACAGGAGCCCGATCAGCACCGTGATGTAGGCGCCGACGACAGGTCCGGGAATGGCGATCAAGAGCGCCGCGATCTTGGGGAAGAAGGCGACAACCACGAACGTGACGCCGATGACCACGCCCACGCGTCGTGCCGCGACCCCGGTTACCTCGGCGATTGAGATGCTCGAGGAGTAGGTGGTGTTCGGGAGGGTACCGAGGAGCCCCGAAAGGAAGTTCCCCACCCCGTCGGCGTTGAGGGCTCCCTGGACGACGCGGAAGTCCGTGGCCTGCGCTCTCCGGCGCGAGACCCGCTGGATGGCGATGCCATCGCCGATGGTCTCGACCGCTCCAACGATGGTGACGACCACGAAGGCCGGGAGGAGCGCCCAGAACTCGGTACCCGGCGTGACGTCGAGGCCTGGCCAGGAACTGGCGGGAACGCCAATCCAGGCTGCATCCGCTACCTGTTGTACCTCGTACAGGCCGAAGGGCGCTCCGACCACACACCCCACGGCGATGCCGATGATCGGCGACCAGAGGCGCCAGGCGGGCGGGGCCCTGAGGACCAGGGCCGCTACCGTCACGAGCGTGGCCGCGGCCGCGATCGGGGCGGCGGCCCCTGAAGTGCCTTCGGGCACGGCAGTCATTGTGTCGAAAACGATCGGCATGACCGTGGCCGCAATCAGCATGATCACGGTCCCGGAGACGACGGGCGTAAAGATGCGGCGCAAGAGCGAGAGCCGCGCCGCCAGCGCGAACTGAAACAGCGCCGAGATGACGATCAGGGTCGCCATCAGGGAAGGCCCCCCCTCGACCATCGCCACGACGCACACGGCGATGAACGCGCCCGATGTCCCCATGATGAGGACGTGGCCCGCCCCCACGCGACCGACACGGATGGCCTGCAGGACGGTCGTCACGCCGCTAACGACCAGCGCGGCGAAGACGCCCCAGGTGATGTAGGAATCGGGCTGTTCCGCGATGCGGGCCACGATCACGACGGTCAGGACCACGGGGGCGACGATGACCATCGCCGCCTGCAACCCCGACCCAACCGCAACAAGCCCCGGAGGACGCTCCTCGGGCTCGTAGCGGACGTTTTCGTTTTCAGCTTCGACGGACAATGCTCTGGCCCCTTATTCTGCACGAACGCCGAGGGCGGTCGAGGAGCGCCGCCCAGCCGCAGGGGGAATCGATGACCAAGCAGGGCGTCGTACCGGACAGCTTCAGTCAACCGTTCTGGGACGCCGCGAATGAAAAGCGCCTCGTAATCCAACACTGCCACGAGTGCGACCGCTTGCAGCATCCGCCGGCGGAAACTTGCCGCGACTGCGGCGCCGGCGATTCATTCGAGTGGAAGCAGGTCAGCGGGCGCGGCACGATCTATAACTACGGCGTCGTGCATGACTGTCCCGTGCGGCTGCTCCAGCAGGATCAGCCCTTCAACCTGGCGGTGATCATGCTGGACGACGATCCGGGCATCCAGATGTTCTCGCACCTGCCCGGCGTACCGGTAGACGACGTGCCTGTGGGCGCGGCCGTCGAGGTGATCTTCGAGCCCACGGCGAACGGCCAGCTCGTGCCCGAGTGGCGCGTGGTTGCCGACTGACTCCGATCGACTGACGGCCCGTACGGGAAGGAGGCCGCGTTATGACGACACCAACCGCACCGGACGCGATGTACCGCAACGACGAAGGGCTTGGCATCTGGGAACACCGCGGCAAGGTCGCCGCCGTCGGTGTCGGCCACGCGCCGACGTCCCGGCGCTGGGACGGCCGCCCCGAGACGTGCGTCGGCGCCATCAGCATCCAGGCGCTGCGTCAGGCGATCGCCGATGCCGGCGTTGCGCCCGAGCAGATCGATGGCCTGGTGGTTGTGCCGGTGACCACGACGGGCGCGTTCTGGGAGGAGGGCAAGCCGCTTCCCATGGACGTGATCGAGAGCTTCAACCAGACGGACGACCCGCTCGACGGCGTTGCGAAGCTCAGCGCCGAGTGGCTGCTGGCGAACATGCCGGAGCTCACGAACGTCCAGTTCACGATGTACGGCCCCGGCTGCATGTCGAACGCGCTCAATGTGACGGCCCAGGCGGTAGGCGACGGTCTGACCCACACCTGCCTCGTCGTCAAGAGCTGGCACAACTTCGAGGGACGCTACTACCAGAGCGGGGCCAACGCCGAGGATGCCCTGCCCGGCACGGCTGCCATGACCCGCCTGTGGGGCGGCCCTGCCTCGTACGGCACCGCCCTGCAGTTCGCGGAGTACTGCCGGAAATACGGCAAGACCCACGAGATGATGGCGCCGTTCATGGAGAATTCGCGGCGCAACGGGCTGATGTTCCCCGAGGGCTACTGGGCGCAGCACCGGCCCGAGGAACTGGGGAGAGAGGACTATCTCGCGGCGCGCTGGATCGCGAAGCCCGCCAACCTGTTCGACAACGACATCCCCATCATGATGTCCGGCGCCTACCTCTTCTCCACGGCCGAGCGCGCGGCGGACATGAAGCAGAAGCCCGTCTACATCCTCAATCACGCATCCAGCAACGCCCGGCCCCGCAGCCTGACTCCGACGCTCGATGAGGTGGAGGCGGAAACGGCGCGCACCGCACGCAAGATCTACGAGGGCGCGGGGATCACGGCCGATGACCTCTCCTTCGAGAACATGTACGACGGCTTCTCGCTCTTCCATCAGTTCCACCTGGAAGGGCTGGGCTATCGCGGGATCGGGTTCGGGGACGCGCTCGACTTCTACCAGACCGATATCAGCATCGAAGGCCCCAATCCGGTCTCCCCCAGCGGGGGCAACGTCGGCAGCGGCCGCAGCCGTGTCTGGATGCACACGGATTGCATCCAGCAGCTGCAGGGCCGCGCCGGCCCGAGACAGGTCACCGGTGTCGAGCCGGAAGTGGCGGTCTCGGGCGGGCCGATGCCACTCGGGGGGAACTTCACCGTCTGGAGCGCAAGCCCCGACTAATCACGATCAAGGACGAGGAGTGGCCCTTTGGTAGTTCTGATCAGCTTCGACATCGATGGCACGCTGGAAGTGGGCGATCCCCCCGGCGTCCTGACGATGGACATGGTCCGCCTGGTACGCGACAAGGGGTTCCTGATCGGCAGTTGCTCCGATCGCACGCTGAGCGGTCAACGGGCCATCTGGGCCGCGCACGACATCGAGGTCGACTTCGTCGTTTCGAAGCACATGCTGCCGGACGTGAAGGCTAAGTTTGAGGCGGACGTGTACGTGCACATCGGCGACAGGGAGGACCTCGACCGCCAGTACGCGCTGGCGGCGGGGTTCGATTTCCTCTGGCCCGATGAGGCCGTGGCTCACCCCCACTTCCAGCCGGACTCCTGACCGTCAGCCAGGCTGGCCGCAGCTCCCGGCACGCGACGCCCCACCGGGGAGTCGCCGCGTCCAGACCAGGGTCCCCAGACTCGCTTGCTACGACGGTTCCCGAATCGGTTCGTCCCAATCGACGCCGCAGTTCGAACACCATCGCCTGAGCCAGAAGTCGCCGGCCGCGCTCTCGTCTCCGCGCTCGGCGTGGATCTGTCCGCCGCATCGACACGGCCGCGGAAACGCGGTCCAGCAGCCGCCGCAGCGCGCGTCGAGCTGATGCGCCTTGAGGAACTGCGGGTGCGTGGACAGGCTCATCCGTGACCTCCAGCCTTCACAACGGCGGCTTCCATGTCCCGTTCAAGATGCGCCACCTGCGTCAGGTGCTCAACAAACGGTTCCCAGTCGCAACGGGCCGCCGCGCTCTGGGTCCGCCCCAGTTGCCGCGCCTGCCACTCCGCGAGCCAGAATGCACCCAACCCGACGCCGGACAGAACTTCGATCAGCCGGGGTTCGATCGACTCGCCGGCGCTCTCAAGCAGCATCGCCGCCGAGTTGGCGTAGCAGTAGGGACCGTTGCCGACGTAGTCGAGGATGGGCATCGCATCCGCCTTCGCTACCAGCGCGCGGGACCAGGGTATCGCCACGCCGTTCTTCAGAGCACGCCACGGCTGCAGTGGCGGGTAATGAAGCGGGGATGCCGTCTCGCGCGCCTGCGGAGTACCCTCGATGCCGAAGCGAATCGCTGCGTTCGGAGGTTGACCATGGTCCTTCCAACTGCCGCCGCCCAGAGTCTCGGGACGGAAACGGCGTTCGAGGTGCTGGCGCGGGCGAACCGGCTCGCCGCCGAGGGGCGCTCGATCATCAACCTCGGAATCGGCCAGCCCGACTTCGCCACGCCCGACAACATCGTCGAGGCGGGGAAGCGAGCCCTCGCCGAGGGCAAGCACGGGTACACGCCGGGCGCCGGCATCCCCGAGCTGCGCGAGGCCGTGGCCGGCGACCTGAAGCGCCGCCACGGCGCCGAGGTCGACCCGGAGACCGTGCTGATCACGCCGGGGGCGAAGCCGGTGATGTTCTTCGCCGCCCTGCTCATGGGGGAGCCCGGGGCGGAGATCCTGTATCCCAACCCCGGCTTCCCGATCTACGAGTCGGTGATCCGCTTCTCGGGCGCGACGCCCGTCCCGATCGAGCTGCATGAAGCCGACGGCTTCACGTTCGATCCGGAGCAGGTGCTCGGGCAGATCAACGAGCGCACCCGCCTGATCATTCTCAACAGTCCCGCGAATCCAACGGGCGGGGTGTACACGAGGGAGCAGGTCGAGCGCCTCGTCGAGGGGCTGGAGCGGTGGCCCGACGTGGTCATCCTCAGCGACGAGATTTACTCGCGCATCCTATACGAGGGACGCACGCACGTCTCCTGGCTCAACTACCCGCAGCTTCGCGACCGGCTCATCATCCTGGACGGCTGGAGCAAGACCTACGCGATGACCGGTTGGCGGCTGGGCTACGGCGTCTTCCCGCCCGACCTGTTTCCGTTCGCCGAACGCCTCGCGATCAACAGCTACAGCTGTCCCAACGCCGCTACCCAGTACGCGGCGATCGAAGCGCTCGAAGGTCCGCAGGAGGCGGTCGACGTCATGACGGCGGCGTTCGACGAGCGGCGCAAAGTGATCGTCGAGGAGCTCAACCGCGTGCCGGGGGTCAGTTGCGTCGACCCGGGCGGCGCGTTCTACGCCTTCCCCAACATCTCGGGGACGGGCATCGAGGCGCGCACGCTCCAGGAACGGCTGCTCGAGGAGGCGGGAGTGGCGGTGATCGCCGGGACCAGCTTCGGGCACCTCGGCGAGGGCTACCTGCGCTTCAGCTATGCCGCCTCGCTCGAGGAGATCGTCGAAGGGGTGGACCGCATGCGCACCCTGCTGGCGAACGGCTAGCGACGCGGCGGGGGCCTTTACCTGCGGGCGTGCGACGCCAAGGCTTCTTGCCGTACCCTCGACAGCATGAGCGATGAAGCGGGAGCCTCGCAGGCCGCGACCATCGTGACGGTGTATCCCATGACGGGCCGGCAGCTCTTCATCACCGTGCCGCACGCAATCTGCGAGGAGTGCGACCTCACGGTGCGGCTCGTCCAGCGCGTGGCGTCCGACCTGCCGCATGTCGAAGTGCGCATCAAGCCCTGGTTCAACAACCTCTTCGACGCGCTGCGGCGGGGGGGCTGGCACCCACCCGTCGTGACGATCGACGGCAAGGTCTCCACACAAGGAATCGTGCCCGACGAGGCAACGCTGCGGCGCGCCCTCGAGACCGCGCCGGCCGGCGCCGATGCGGGCTAACGCGGCAGGCGCCGTCGCGACCACCGCCGAGCGGGGTCCCCGAACGCTCCTCGGCAACTACTTCCGGGTCGGCTCCAACCGCGAGTGGGTACGGGCGTGGGTGGCCGCGCTCATCCTCCTCGGCCCGGCCAGGTTCGTCCTTCAATTGGCTGCGCTGCTTTCCGAGCGGGGCCCGGCGCGCTTTCGCGGACGGGCGGCCTACCGGGCTGTGGAGCGCTGGTGGGCGAGGCTGGCCGCCCGCCTCCTCGGTCTACGTATCGACATCGAGGGGCTCGAACACATCGAACCGGGCGAGCGGTACGTGGTCGCCTCGCTGCACGAAGGCTTCGCCGACGGCCTTGGCCTGCTCCAGCTTCCTCTCTCGCTCACGGCCGTTGCCCGGGACGAGCTCGCCACCTTCCCGTGCCTGGGCCCGCAGCTCAGGCGGGGGCGACACCTCCTCGTCCGGCCCGAGCAGCCACTCCAGAGCGCCCGCACGCTTTGTCGCGAGGCCCGCGCTGCTATCGACGACGGTGACAGCCTCCTCCTCTTCCCGCAGGGCTCCATCCTCGGCATCGAGCTCGCGTTTCAGCCGGGGGCGTTCAACCTTGCGCGACGCCTCGGCCGCCCGCTCCTCCCGATCGTGGTCACCGGCGGACACCGTGTCTGGGAGCACCCGTTCGCTCCCACACTGCGCCTCGACCAGTCCATGAGCGTTACGGTGCTCCCTCCCGTCTCACCGGAGGAAGCCGTCGCCCGGCAACCGGCTATCGAGCGGGACATGAAACGGCTTGCGTTGGCCAGCAAGACGCCCCCTCGCCGCTTCGACCCGGGACGGGACGGGTACTGGGATGACTACCGCTACGAGATCGACCCCGCGTTCCCGGACCTCGCCCGGCGAATCGCCAGCCACCGGAGTGGCCTGGCCGTGGGCGTCACTGAATCCTGACCCCCACCGGCAAGCGTCCCGTATGGAAGCGCTAGGGGGTTCCGCCGTCCTACGTGGCGGCGGCGATGGCGCGATCGAGCACGGCCAGGCCCTCGGCGACTTCCCCGGGGGTGATGGAGAGGGGCGGGGCGATGCGGAGCACGTTGCGGTGCAGCCCGCCCTTTCCGACGAGCAGGCCCTCAGCCCTGGCCGCCTGAAGGACACCGTCGGCAAGGCCGGGAAGGGGGTCGAGCGAGCCGGGAGCGGCGAACTCGACGCCGATCATCAGGCCCTTGCCCCGGACCTCGGCGATCTCGGGAACGGATTCGGCGAGGCGCCGAATCCCGTCCTGGAGCGCGCGACCCTGCACGCGCGCGTTCTCCTGGAGGTCCTGCTCGAACAGCACTTCCAGGTTCGCCAACGCGGCCGTCGCGGCAAGCGGGTTGCCGCCGAACGTGGAGAGCGAGTTCGCGGGCAGGCAGTCGACGACATCCGCGCGGCCGACGACGCCGGCGATGGCGACGCCGTTACCGAGCCCCTTCGCGAAGGTGAGAAGGTCGGGCACGATGCCGTGCGCCTGGTGGCCCCAGAAGTGGTCGCCGGTGCGGCCCCAGCCCGTCTGCACCTCGTCGGCGATGAAGAGGATGCCGCGCTCGTCCAGCACCTGCTTGAGGGCGCCGAAGTAGCCGTCGGGGGGCACGACGAAGCCGCCGACGCCCTGGATAGGCTCGGCGATCATCGCGGCCACGTCGCCGGCGGTGGCGACTGCCAGGAGGTCCCGGAGGTCGTCGACGCACGCCTCCACGAACTCGTCCTCGGGGAGGCCGCCGAAGGGCGAGCGCAGGCGGTAGCCGCTGTGGACGTAGGTGACGTTGAACGGGCTCAGCGCGGTCGCCGACCAGGAGGCGTTTCCGGTAACGGCAACGGTCGAATGCGACTTGCCGTGGTAGCTGTTCCGCAGGGCGAGGATCTGGTCGGAGGAGCGAAACTGGGTGGCCATCATCAGGGCGGCGTCATTGGCTTCGCTGCCCGAGTTGGTGAAGAAGACCTTCGCGTCGGGGATGCCGGAGAGCTCGGCGATGCGTTCGGCCAGCTCGATCTGCGGCTCGATGAGGTAGAGCGTGCTCGTGTGGAGCATGCGGGCCGCCTGATCCTGGATGGCCTCGACGACGCGGGGGACGCGGTAGCCGGTCATGGTGGTCAGGATGCCGCCGAAGAAGTCCAGGTAGCGATTGCCCTCGGCGTCGACGACGTGCCGGCCCTCTCCGTCGACGAGCGCGATGGGTTCGTCGTAGTACAGGGTCATCCAGGAGGGCATCACGCCCCGGTGTCGCGCCAACAGTTCGGCGTGCCGGCCCACGCGTCGCTCCATTCCCGAGGTATCGGCCAGTGGGGGACGATACCCCGGACGCTCGCCGCGTGTCTCGCATCGTCGCCGAGGCGCTTGGCACCTCACGGCGGCGGGGCTAGGGTGCGGGCGGGGAGGCCTGGCGATGACGCAAGCCACGGCGAGCGGCTACGACCCGCGGACCTACGAGCCGCTGACGTTCCACGACGCCGCCGAGCGGTTCGCGACCGGTGCCGACACCCCGCGCGACTACCTCGCTCGGTGCCTCGCGACCATCGAGGCACGCGAGCCGGTGGTGCAGGCCTTCGCGCACCTGAACCGGGATCTCGCGCGGGCCGCCGCGGACGCAAGCAGCGCACGCTGGGCCGCGGGCGAGCCGCTCTCCACCATCGACGGCATGCCGGTGGGCATCAAGGATCTGCTCGAGACGAAGGACATGCCGACCGAGTACGGCTGCGAAGCGTTTCGCGGGAACTTCCCGAGGCGCGACAACGCCGCCGTCTGGGCGCTGCGGCAGGCGGGCGCGGTGATCCTCGGGAAGACGGTCACGGCCGAGCTGGGGGGCGCCCATCCCGGGCCCACGACCAACCCGTTCGACCCGCGACGTTCGCCGGGCGGTTCCTCCTCGGGCTCGGCGGCGGCCGTCGCGGCGCGCATGCTCCCGGCGGGGCTCGGCACGCAGGTGGGCGGCTCGATCATCAGGCCCGCCGGGTACTGCGGGAACGTCGCGCTCAAGCCGACGCAGGGCGGCATCAACCGCGGGGAGCGGCAGGTGACCAGCATGAGCACCCACGGCGTCCATGCGGGGTGCATCGAGGACATGTGGCAGGTCGCGATCGAGATCGCGCGGCGGGCGGGCGGGGACCGGGGTTTCCGGGGGCTGGAGGGGCCCACGACCACGCCCGCACCGGTCAAGCCAGAGCGGCTGATCGTCCTCGAGACGCAGGGCTGGGAGGAACTGGACGCCGCCAGCCAGGATGGTTTCTCAGCAGTGCTCGACCCACTGCGCGAGTTCGGCATCGAGTTGCTGCACCGGCGGAACGACCCGCTGGTCGAGTCGCTCGAAGGCGCCCTCGGCAACGCGCGCGAGGTGTGCAACGCGATCACGGGCTGGGAGAACCGCTGGTCGACGCGAAACCTCGTCGACCAGCACCCGGACGGGGTCAGCGAGCGGGCGAAGGCGGTGCTCGAAGCGGCGGAAGCCATGACGGTGGACGACTACCGGGCGCTGCTGTTCGCCCGGGATGTCGCCCAGGAGGCGCACGCGGCCGTAGCCGGGTCGGCTGACGCGATCCTCACGCTCTCGTGTCCGGGGCCGGCGCATGTGTGGCTGGGCGACATCCCGGGCGAGCCGCTGGCCCCGCGCCCGACCGGCGACCCGGTGTTCAACTTCCCGAGCTCGATGCTGTTCGCCCCTGCCGTGAGCATGCCGCTGATGAGCGTCGGTGGGATGCCCGTCGGGGTGCAGGTCTTCGGCCAGCAGCACGAGGATGCGGCGATGACCGCGATCGCGCGCTGGCTGCTCGGGGTCGTGACACCGGTCGTCGTGGACTAACGCAGGGGCCTGAAGAACTCGACGACGTCCTTCACGAAGAGGTCAGGCTCCTCGGCGGCGGGGAAGTGGCCGCCACGCTCCTGCTTGCCCCAGTGCGTGAGGTTGTTGTTCGCCTCGACCATCTTGCGGGGGGCGAACACCATCTCGCGGGGGAAGCCGGGGACGCCGACCGGCACCTCGATCGCGGGCGTCCGTTCGTGGGCGCGGTCCCAGGGCGTGCGGAAGACGTGCCAGTACCAGCGAGCGGACGTGACGTAGCTCTCGGTGAACCAGTAGATGCTGACGAGATCGAGCAGGAACTTCCGCGAGGGGACGCTATCGGGGCCGCCGCGGTTGTCGCTCCAGTTGTAGCGCTTCTCGATGAGCCAGGCGGCGAGCCCGACGGGGGAGTCGTGGAGGGCGTAGGCGAAGGTCTGCGGGTCGGTCGTGTGGACGGCGACGTGGGCGAGGGCGGTGGTCCAGCGGTCGTCCATCATGTCCCAGCACCACTGCTCGTCGGGCTCGAAGTCGTCGCGGGTGAGCCGCGAGGTGGGGCCGTCCAGGGTTCGGCGCAGGCCGAGGAGGCTGCCGGGCTTCTGGTTGCCGGTTCCGGACCCTCCCGACCCACCCAGCATCGGGGCGATGCTGACGTGGACGCCGACGACGCGGTCGCCGTACTTGTGGCCGAGCTGGGCGCTGATCCCGGCGCCGAAGTCGCCTCCCGCCGCGGCGAAGCGGTCGTACCCGAGCACGTCCGACATGAGCGTCGCCCAGAGGTCGGCGGTCCACTGGGTCTGGACACCGTCGACGGTAAGGGGCGTGGAGAAGCCGAAGCCGGGCAGGGAGGGCGCCACCACGTCGAAGGAATCGGCGGGATCCCCGCCGAAGGCGGCGGGGTCGGTGAGCCTGCGCGTGGCCTCCTTCCAGTCCCAGAAGGTCCAGGGCCAGCCGTGGGTGAGGATGATGGGAAGCGGATTCGGTCCCTTCCCACGCTCGTACATGAAGTGGATGGGGATGCCATCAAGGGTGACGCGGTAGTTACCGAAGCTGTTGATCTCGGCCTCGGTCTCGCGCCAGTCGTACTCCTGCCACGACTCCACGAACGACTCGAGGTACGTGCGCGGCACGCCGTAACGCCAGTCCTCATTGTTGAAGTCGGCGGGCCAGCGGATGCGCCGCAGGCGGGCCTGGAGGTCCTCCAGCGCCTCGTCCGGGATCGCGACGGAGAATGGTTCAGGCGGCATCGGATCCTCCCCTCAGGTGCTACCGCTGGTGTCGACGAGCACCTTGCAGTTGAGCTGGTCGCCGGCGGTGATGCGGGCAATCTCCTCGGGCAGTTCCCCCAGGTCCACGGTCCGCGTGACGAGCGGGGTGGTGTCGATGGAGCCGCTCCCGAAAGCGTCGAGGGTCTCCTGGAAGTCCTCGCGGGTGTAGGCCACCGAGAACTTGATGGTGAGGGCCTTGTTGATGCCGACGATGGGCATGAAGCGGTCCTCTTCCATGCAGACGCCGACGACGATGATCCTCCCGGCGGGCTTCACGGCCTCCATGGCCTGCCGGATGATGCCGGGGATCCCGACGCAGTCGATGACAACGTCCGGTCCCCCGTCGAGCCCGGCTTCGAGGTCGGAGTCGAACCCGTCGGCGGACGGATCGAGGACGACGTCGGCGCCGAGCGAGGCCGCGAGATCGCGGCGGAGGGCGACGGGGTCGCTGACGGCGACGAGTTCGACGCCATCGTGCTTCAGCCACATCAGGGCCATGAGCCCGATCGGGCCGGCGCCCATGATGAGGACCCGATCCCCCGCTTCCGCCTCGGCCTCGTGGGTTGCGTGGCGAGCGACGGAACAGGGCTCGGTGGTAGCGCCTACTTCGACGCTGACGTTTCCGGGGACGGGAAGGAGGGTCGGCTCCCAGAGCACCATGTAGTCGGCGAAGGCGCCGTTCAGCTCGGAGCTGTAGGCGCTGGCCATCCGCGGCGGCAGGGGGCGATCGGTCTCTCCGGCGGGAGCCTTCACGACGCGGTCCCCGGGGGACCAGCCGGAAACGTCGGGACCAGCCTCGACGACCTCGGCGATGAACTCGTGGCCCATCACCATGCCCTGGTTCAGGTCGGCCTTCTCGTACCAGGAGGTGTGCCCCGTCTCCTCGATGATGGATTCGAGGTGGGCGGCAGCGTGAACGTCGGAGGCGCATATCCCGGCCGCCAGGACGCGAACGAGCACCTCGCCGGAGCCGGGGGTGGGCCGGGGCCACTCCTCCACGGTAAGCGTGGTTCCCCGCAACACCATTGCCTGCATGTCTGAACCTCCTCCGGTCGCACCGGGTCAGGATGCGGTAAGCCTAGTCCTTCGCCGGGGCCTCGTGATCGGGGAGGCGCGCATCAGGGGACCAACGGGGGTGGCTCAGCCAGTAGACTGCGCGCACTCCGGACAGTCCGGGCCGGCGGATGCCGGTCACGACGATCCGCCGACCGGGCAAGGAGGGCGCGTGACGACCGACCTGTTCACCAACCCGTTGCGGTTCGGAGACATGACCTCGTGGCGCGAGGAAGCGCTCGCGCTTCACGCCAGGGGTGTGGTTCACCCGGTCGAGGCGGAAGGGTTCAGCCCCTTCCGGGCCGTTATCGGCAGGGACGAGATCCTGGAGATCGAGGCGCAGCACGAGCTCTTCACGAACGGGCCGGAACCGATCCTGACCAGGGACGCGTACATCGCCCTCAGGGCGCAGGGCGGACCGCGGGCGAAGACGCTCATCCACATGGACGAGCCCGACCACCGGAAGTACCGGATGCTCACGAACGACTGGTTCAAGCCCGGCAGCGTGCAGCGGCTCCAGCCGCGGCTGGACGAGCTCAGCCGAAAGGCTCTCGCGACGATGGAGGGAGGCGGCGGGGAGATCGACTTCAACACGGAAGTGGCGCTGCCGTTCCCGCTCGAGACGATCCTGACGATTCTCGGGCTGCCGGTTGAGGACTACCCGCGGATGCTCCAGCTCACGCAGGAGATGTTCGGCGCCGGCGATCCGGACTTCATCCCGAAGGATCGCGACCCGGAGGACGTCCTGGCCGTGCTGCGGGACTTCTTCCAGTACTTCGCGAAGCTGAGCGCGGACCGCCGCGCGAATCCGACCGACGACCTGGCGACCTGCATCGCCAACGGCCTCATCGACGGCGCGCCCATGCCGGACCTGGAGACGATGGGCTACTACCTGATCGTGGCCACCGCCGGCCACGACACGACCTCGGCGGCCATGTCGGAGGGGATGCGTCTGCTGGCGGAGAACCCGGACCAGCTCGCGCTACTCAAACGCAAGCCGGAGCTCATTCCGAATGCGGTCGAGGAGCTGGTCCGCATCTCCTCGCCCGTCCGGCACTTCATGCGCACCGCGCAGGAGGACACCGAGGTCGCGGGGGAACCGATCGCGAAGGGCGAGTGGCTGTTGCTGTCGTACGGGGCGGCGAACCTGGACCCGCGAACATTCGAGGATCCGCTCCGGTTCGATGTCACGCGCGAGGCCGCCGACCAGCAGATCGCGTACGGCTACGGCGTGCACTTCTGCCTCGGCGCGCACCTTGCGCGGCTGGAGATGACGACCCTGTTCGGCCATCTGCTGCCGAGGCTCGAATCCGTCGAGATCGCAGGCGAGGTCACGACATCAACGGCCATCTTCGTGAGCGGCATCAAGAGCCTGCCGATCCGCTACACACTGACCGCGGCATAACGCTCCGAGGGAGGGCGACATGTACGAGAAGCTGTTCGAGCCGATCGACGTCGGCGGGGTCACCATCAAGAACCGGATTGTGCGGTCGCCCCACGGCACGGGCCTCTTCGGGGACGACTTCATCGCCTATCACGTGGCGCGGGCGAAGGGCGGCGTGGGGATGTCGACGGTGTCGGCGACGAGCGTCCATCCAAACGCACCAGGGGCGATTCCGGTGTGGTCCGACGACTGCAAGCCGTACCTGTCGAAGCTGGCGAACGCCGTGCACGAACACGGCATGAAGATGTTCCACCAGATCTACCACCCGGGCGCCTCGCAGGCGGAGATGGTGGGTGGGGCGAAAGCGTGGTCGGCGAGCGAAATCCCGAACTTCCTCGGGGGCGCCGTCGTGCCGGTCGCGATCAGCAAGGGGCAGATCGCGGATCTCGTGGAGCACTTCGCCAACGCGGCCCGGCGCATCTGCGAGGCGGGCCTGGACGGCGTCGACATCCATGCATCGAGCGGCTACCTGCTGCACGAGTTCCTCTCCCCGGCGCTCAACCAGCGCGACGACGAATACGGGGGCTCTCCGGAGAACCGGATGCGGATCGTGCTGGAGGTGATCGACGCGATTCGCGGGGAGGTGGGCGACAGCGACTTCGCGGTGGGCGTGCGTCTCCCGAATGAGGACTACGTTCCGGGCGGCCTCACGGCGGAGCTGAACCGCCAGATCGCGGAGACGGTCGACCCGCTCGTGGACTACGTCTCGCTGCACATGGGTTCCTACTGGCGCTTCCACAAGCTGATCGCGCCGACGGACGACCCGCTGGGCGTGGAGATGGCCCCGAACGCGACGATTCGCCCCGTGATCACGAAGCCGACGATCGTGGTGGGTCGGATCCTGACGGTGGATCACGCCCACGCGCTGGTGGAGTCCGGCCAGGCGGACATGGTCTCGATGGTGCGAGCGTTGATCGCCGATCCGGAGATGGTGAACAAGGCCCAGCGCGGCGACGAGGACCTGATCAGGCCCTGCATCGGGACGAACATGGGCTGTGTCGGGCGCCTTATGAGCGGGCAGGGGCTGAGCTGCGTGGTGAACGTGGCCGCCGGCCAGGAAGCGACGGTGACGCAGGAGCCCGAGATCCCGGCGGAGGAGCCGAGGCGCGTGCTGGTGGTCGGGGGCGGGCCGGCGGGCATGGAAGCCGCCCGGACGGCCGCGATCCGGGGCCATCACGTGCAGCTTCACGAGGCGACGCCGAAGCTGGGCGGCCAGGTGAACATCGCGGCGAGCGCTCCCAGGCGGGGCGATGTCGGCGCGATCACCCACTGGCTGGGGGAGGAACTCAAGCGCCTGCAGGTCGACGTCCGCCTGAACTCGCTCGTGGACATCGAGACCGTCATGGAGGCGGATGCGGACGTGGTCGTGCTGGCGGCCGGGGCCAGTCCGCGAGCGGACGGGTTCCAGGTAGCGACGCCGGCGGTCACGCTTCCCGGCCACGACCTCCCGCACGTGTACAACGCGCAGGACCTGATGGGGTACGGCGACCCCGTGAACATCCAGGGGCCGGCGCTCGTGTTCGACGACACCGGCTCGTTCGAGGCGATCTCGGCGGCGGACGTGCTGCTGGAGGCGGGGGTCCATGTGACGCTGGTCTCGCGCCTGAAGGACCTGGGCGAAAACCTGCCCTACCCGCCGGTGACCGTGGGGGCAGCGCGCGAACGGCTGATGTCGGGTGACTTCGACCTGATCGGGGGGCACTACCTCCAGGAGATCCGCCCGGGCGAGGTCGACATCGGCGTGCTGCACACCGACCGCGTACGCACGATCCCGGCCAACACGGTGATCATGGTCACCCACCACGAGCCCAACCGGTACCTCGCCACCGACCTCGAAGCGGAGGGCATCGAGGTACACCAGGTCGGGGACGCTCAGGGTCGCAACAGCATTCGCAACGCGATTCACACGGGCGCGTTCCTGGGACGGGAGCTGTAGCTTTGCCGCCATCAGCGGTAGCGGAGGGTTAGCGGGATGCGAGTTGCAGTGCTGGGAGGGAGCGGATTCATCGGGCCGCGCGTGATGCGACGGCTGGTCGAGCACGGGCACGAGGTCCACTGCATGGACATCAATCCCAACGCCCCGGCGCTCGACCCGCTGCGCGACCGGATCCAGATCATGCGGGGCGACATCACGCTCATGGACGACGTAGTGGAGGCGCTGACGCTGAGCAAGCCGGACCGGGTCCTGAACCTGGCGTACGCGCTGGGCGCCGGGCAGGACGACCCGCATCCGCAGGTGCGGCTGAACATCCTCGGGATGGACAACTGCTTCGAGGCGGCTCGCCTCCTGGGGATCCGGCGCGTGATCTACGCGAGCTCGCTGGCCGTGTACGGCCCGCAGCGGCTGCACGGCGAGCGCGCGGTGACGGAGGACGACCTGTGCCTGGGGACCGGCATCTACGCGGTCTCGAAGATCTTCAACGAGCACCAAGCGGAGTGGTACAACTCCGCGTTCGACATGGCCATTACGGGCGTGCGGCCGGCGAACATCACGGGCCCGGACAAGGAACGCGGCTCGATGAACCACGTCCAGTGCCAAGTGCTGCCTGCGCGGGGCGAGCCCGTGAGCTTCCCCCATCGGGACACGATGACGCTGCCGCTGCATGTGGAGGACATCGCCGAGGTGTTCCTGCGCGTGACGCTCGCGGAGGAGACGCACTACCCGATCTACAACTCGGGCGGGAACTCGACGAGCCTGGGAGAGCTCGCGGACATCGTGCGGGACTTCCTGCCGGACGCGGAGATCGCATTCGACGAGGAGGAGGGCGGTCGCGAGTCGTCGGGGCTCTTCCTGATGGACAACTCGCGCCTGGCCGAGGAGTTCGAGGTCGAGTACGCGCCGTTCCGGCAGCGGGTGCTGGAGACCCTGAACGACGTCCGGCGCGGGGAAGGGCTGCCGCCGCTCGGCTAGAGCGCCACGGCTCTGGTAGAACCGCGAAGGCAAGCGCCAGCAGGAGCGTCCCGTGCTGACCGATCTCGACGACACCCTTTTCCACCAGGCCCCGCTTCCGTTCGCGTTCGTGGGCACCAGCGACCACCGCTTCTACGACCGCTACTGGTTCGAGGCGGTTGCGCCGGACGGCTCGGCGGGCGTGCTCGTGAGCATGGGGCGCTACCCCAACATGAACGTGCTCGACGGCTTCGTGGCCGCGCAGACGGAGGGGAAGCAGTACAACGTCCGCTTCTCGCGGGAGCTGCGGCCGGCCTTCGCGGAAACGAGGGTCGGTGGGCTCAGCGTCTCGCTGGTCGAGCCCCTGAAGGTGCTGCGCCTCCTGCTGGATGAGGGCGACCATCCCCTCTCCTGCGACCTGATGTGGACGGGCAGCCTCCCGGCCCGGCTGGAGGACCGCAGCTTCTCCCGTGCGCAGGGCCGCGTCGTCTCCGACATGTACCGCTTCGCGCAGGTGGGCACGGTGAACGGATCGCTGAGCATCGACGGGCGGGACTTCCCAGCGGCCGATTGGTTCGGAGCACGGGATCACTCCTGGGGCGTGCGTCCGGGGGTCGGGGGCTTCGAACCCGTGACGGGCGGGGCAGCAGGGGGAAGCGGGGGCCGCCTCTTCATCTGGCTCGCGTTCCGGGTCGATGAGTTCGGCGGTTATGTTCAGCTCCACGAGGACCACCGGGGGCGGCGGCAGTCGCTCGACGGCGCGCTGGTCTGGCCCGCAGAGGCGGAGCGTCCCGAGCTTCGTATCGTCGACATGGAGCACGACCTGACGTTCCACGAGGGAACGCGGGCATTCAGCCATGCGCGGCTGGTCCTGACAACCGAGGACGAGGAGCGCTGGGAGGTCGAGGCGGAGCCGATGTTCACCGCGTGGGCCTACAAGGGGACCGGTTACGGCACGGGCTACCACGACGAGAAGGGACTCGGGGCGTACCGGGGCGAGTACCTCGAGGAGACGGACGTGTACGACGTCTCCCACCCGGAGGTCGTGCGGAATCTCGATGGTGACCGGATCCCGCCGGGGCACCGGGAGCAGCCGGTGAGGCTCACCGTGAACGGCAAGCCGGGGTTCGGGCACCTGCCCATCATGATGATGGGACCGAACGAGCGGTACGGGTTCCAGGCGCAGTAACGATGGTCGATGCAGAGGCGGTGGCGGGCTACTTCGCCGAACGGTTCGACGAAGCGGTCACGATCAGTTCGCTCAGGCAGACGTTTCCGGGCATGTCGCGGGAGACGTGGATCGTGGGGGCGGAGGTGGGGGAGGGGGCTGCGAAACGGCAACGGGACCTCGTCCTGCGCATCGACCTGCCGAGCGGCGGGATCGTGCCGCTGCCGTTGAAGACGGAGTGGGAGGTGTACGTACGGCTGTGGCCGTCGCCGGTACCGGTAGCCGAGCCGCTCTGGTACGACGAGGGCCTTCCCTTCGCCGAGGGGCGCCCGCACATGGTCCGCGAGCTTGTCGAGGGGGCGACCAGCGTGCCCGGGCTCACGGAGCCCGGCCCGGAGGGAGACGAACTCCGGCGCAGCGTGGCGTTTGAGCACGCCGAGAAGCTGGCGCTGGTGCACTCGCTGGACTGGAAACAGTACGGGCTCGACGAGGTTCTGGCCGCGCCCGAGTCTCCAGGCGACGCCATCCGGAAGGACTTCGAGACCTGGAAGGCGATCTGGTTCGAGTGCCGCTCCGCCCCGTATCCCGAGATCACCGACGCCCTCTACTGGCTGGAGGAGCAGATCCCGACGGAGAGCCCTCGCATCTCGCTGATCAAGGGGAATAACGGGATCGGCGAGGAGATCTGGCGGGACGGGAAGATCGTGGCGATGAGCGACTGGGAACTGGCGGCGCTCGGGGACGCCGCGCAGGACTGGGCCTTCTCACAGGGGATGCTCGGACTCTGGGATCCCGACGAAACCCTGGCCCACTACGAGAAGGCGGCCGGCTTCAAGCTCTCGCCCCGCACGATGGCGTTCAGTCAGCTGTTCATCGCCTTCAAGTCGACCGTCTGCCTGAACAGCGCGCTGCGGGGGTTCATGGACGGCCGCGACCGCCGTCCGGGGGTTGCGGTGATGGGCATCTCCAGCCCGAGGAACGCCGCCGGAAGGCTGTCGTCCGTTGTCGGGATGGAGCTTGAGGAGGCCGCCCGCGCACTCGCGCCGCGGGCGCCGGGTGGCAGTCCGTACATCAGGGGGGAACGATCGTGAGACCCAGCACGAAGGAACTGCTCGACTCGATTGGGGAGGCGCTGGACACGCGCGTCGCGCCGGCGGTGACCGACCCGTGGGCGGCGAGCTCGCTGCGGAGCATCGGCACGCTGCTGAGTCACCTCTCGGTCCGCGTCGAGCACGAGCTGACCATCCTCGCGGAGGGGAACGCCGACCTTCGCGAGGTGCTGGCGGACGCCTGCGACCGGCTGGAGGGCCGGGGAACGCCCAGCCGTCCCTCGATGCGGGCGGCCATCGAGGCGCTGCTCCTGGAGGTGGACTCGCGGGGCACTGCGGGCGTGGCGACGGTGGCGCTGCTGGAGGAAGCGAGCAGGGCCCTCAACGAGCAGCTCGAGCGGCTCGTGCATGTGGTCCACCAAGACCGGGACTCCCTCGGCGATGGGGTTCACGAGCAGCTGCTCGGGTCGATCCGCCGTTATTTCGCACGACAACGGGAGCGGGAAGCGCCCCTGTACGAGGCGCTCGCGGGGCCGATGTTCTGAGCCGGGCAGCCGGAGCATGATGCACAGATGACCGACGTCGAATTCGTCCTGCCAGATCCGGAGCTCGAGCAGTACACCTGGGTGTACGAGAACGAGCATGGGCCGGCGTCGCAGCCACCGCTTACGCGGGAATCCGGCTTTGGGCCGCCGCCTGAGCCGGGCGCTCCGCCATCACGGCTCATCATCAACGGGTACAGCTACTTCCGCTCGGGGCCGACCGGCGAGATGCCGAGCTCCTTCGATCTGCCGGACCTCGGTGGCGCTTCCGCACTGGAAACCTGGGAGGAGAAGTGGCTGCCAGAGGTGAACGCGCTCTTCGACGAGCTGTGCGGCTTCGACCCGACCTCCGTCGAGGAGGGGGAGTGGGGGGAGGTTCTCGACCGCCAGGCGGCCGAGTTCCGGCGGGTGTTCGCGGGGGTTCACGGCGAGTGCGTCTTGACCTCGGGGCAACTCGCGAGGGAGTTCGTCGATGGGTACTGCGAGGTCTTCGGCGAGGACCGGCGCCGGGACGGCCATGCCATCCTGCAGGGCTTCCCCAACCAGACCCTCGACCGCGCGAACGCGCTCTGGGAGCTTGGCCGGGAGGTCCGTACGGACCGAGCGCTCCGGGCTGCCGTCGAGGAGGCAGTTGAAAAAGGGACGGGCGTGGGGGTTGCCATGTTCGAGCACCGCCTGGAGCGCTTCCTCGAGGAGTTCGGGCACACGATCGATGCCCAGGTTCCGGACGCGCCCACGTGGCGGGAGAACCCGCGTCCGGCGCTCGACCTGATCCTTCGCTACGCCGACAAGCCCGAGGACGCGTCGCCCGGGCGGGGCGCGGACGCACAGGTCGCGCGGCGGCGGGAGCTGGAGGCAGAGCTGGATGCGCTGGCGGAAAGCGACCAGCGGGCACGAGATCTGCGGGGGACGCTCCCGGCGGCACAGGAGTTGCTGCCGGTTCGCGAGGACCACAACACGCTCTGCGACCAGCGGCTGGGGGCGGCCTCGCGCTACCGATGGCTGAGCATCGGCAGGGTGTTGCGGAAGCGCGGGCTCGCGGAGGACGCCGGGGACGTCTTCTACTTCACGCTCGATGAGCTGCGCGAGGCGCTGGAGGGCGGCGACGCCCCCGCGAGGGCAACGCTCGCGGAGCGGCGGCGGGAGCAGACAGCTTACCGGGCAGTGCAGCCGCCGCCGGTGCTCGGGCAGCCCCTCGCCACCGAGGCGAGCGAGGCCGGGACGTTGCGGGGAACGGGGGCGTCGCCGGGGCGGTACCGGGGAGTGGCGCGGGTGATCCGGTCGCTGGCGGATGCCGGGCGGCTGGGCGACGGCGAGGTTCTGGTCTGCGGCGTGACGGCCCCGACCTGGACGCCGTACTTCGCGGTCGCCGGGGCGGTGGTGACGGATGCGGGAGGGGCGCTCTCGCACACGGCCGTGGTCGCCCGCGAATACGGCATCCCGGCGGTGGTGGGGACACGGACGGGAACGGGCGCCATCACCGACGGCGCGCTGATCGAGGTGGACGGCTCCGAAGGTCTTGTCCGGCTTCTCTAGTGGGTGCCCTGGGCGGCCATCACCGTGGGCATGCCCTGCATGCCCCGAAGGGTGTTGATCTCGCCGCGGTGGCCGTTGAAGTGGCCCATCATGTGGAGTGAGATGGCCTCGCCGACACTCTCGGTGCCGTTGCGAGCGGGGATTTCGCGTTCGAGGTCTTCATCGCTGGCGCCGGCGAGGAACCGCGCGGTGCGCTCGAAGACGGCATCCTGATAGCCGGCGAGGGCGTCGATGTCGGCAACGCGAACCTGCCGGGCATCCTCGTCGGACATGCCGGTTCCGAAGCCGTCGAACGGCAGGCCGGTACGCCCGGCCCACTCCTCGCTCCAGACCTGCGGCTCGTCGCTCACGCGGCTGATGATGAGGTCTTCGACCCGAGAGGTGTGCCAGAGGCACCAGGCGATGGAGTGGCTGCCCTGCTCGGGAACGAAGTGGAGTTGCTCGTCGGTGCCGTTGCGGGCGTCGATGAGAGCGGCGTGCGTGAACTCAAGGCTGCGCTGGATAAATTCGACGGTGCTCATGACATGCCCCCTGCGGACACGATCCTACCGGCGCGAGCCAACGCACGTGCGGGCGAGGAGGGAGCGACCGGTCAGGAGCCCGGCAACAGGTACCGCAGCGAGCCCCAGGTGCTCCGCTGTCCGACGATGCGGGACCGCTGGAGGAGGTGGTCGACGTGGTGGTCCTCGTCGCACCCACTTACGGACTCCTCCATCTGGATGGTGACGTGGGCGATGCCGAACTCCTCGTGGGCGATCTGCTTCATAGCGGTAAGCAACGCGTCCTTATCGCCCCCATACGAGGGATCGATGAGGACGTGAGCGGTGAAAGCGTCGCTCTGTGAGGTGATGGTCCAGGCGTGGACGTCGTGGACGAGGGTGACGCCCTCGAGCTCCTCAATGTCGTTGCAGAGCCTGTAGACATCGATGTGCTCGGGAGTCCCTTCGAGCAGCACGTGAACCACGCTGGTCATCAGGCCCCAGGAGCTGACGAGGATGAGCAGGCCGATGACGACGCTGATGATGGGATCGGCGATGTGCCAGCCAAGAGTGATGATGAGAACGGAGGAGATCACGACGCCGACCGAACCGAGCAGGTCGGCCATGACGTGCTGGAAAGCGCCCTCGGCGTTGAGGCTGTGCTCGGAGGAGCGGTGGAGGATGAAGGCAGCGGCGATGTTGACCGCGAGTCCGCCAAGGCCCACGAACAGAACGGGCCAACCATCAACGTGGGCGCCTTCGGCGCCGAAGCGGTGATAGGCCTCGAAGCAGATCCAGGCGACGATGATCCAGAGGGCGATGGCGTTGAGGAGGGCGGCGAGAATCTCGGTGCGGTAGAAGCCGAAGGTGCGCTCGGCAGAAGCGGCGCGCTCGGCGATCCACATCGCGAGCAGCGCGAGGCCGATGGCGGCGGCGTCGGTCGCCATGTGGCCGGCGTCGGCGAGAAGGGCAAGGCTGCCTGAGAGGATGCCGCCGACGATCTCGGCGACCATGTAGCCAGCGATCAGGACAAGGGCGAAGGTCAGGCTGCGGCGGCTGAGGCCTCGAAGGTCGTGGGCGTGATCGTGGTGGTCGTGACCTTCGTGCCCGTGCTCGTCGTGTCCGTGCTCGTCGTGGTCGTGGGCATCATGGTCATGACCGTCATGGTCGTGTTCATCGTGGTCATGGGTGTCGTGGTCGTGCTCGGCGTGGGCCTCATGGTCGTGGTGATCGTGCCCTTCAGCTGCGGAACCTGATGCAGAAGACAACCCGCTCACCTCACAGACGACTCGCTCCGCGAATCCTCAGGACGATGCCAACGCCATACCGTCAACTGTGGAAGTGTGGCATCAGGGGGCGCCCCCGAAGGAGGGCGCCTCCCTGACCGCACACTGAAGTGACTTTCCTTCCACCCACTGGTGGGGCGAAGCGTTAAGCGGCGTGGTGCTCGTGCTCGTCGCACTCATGCGGGTCGTGGACGTGGCCGGGCTCGCCATGGTGCTCGTGCTCGTCGCACTCATGGATGTCGTGCACGTGGCCGACGTCACCACCACCCTCATGGTTGTGGTGCTCGTGGTCGTCACACTCGTGGGGATCGTGGACGTGGCCAGGGCCGCCGTGATGCTCGTGCTCGTCGCACTCATGGGTGTCGTGTGCCATGCAAGAACTCCTATCGTTTAGTAGCTGAATTCGGTTATACACCAGCACGGCAGGACGACTTGAGAGGAAGTCTCTTTCCGAATTTGGGGCCCGGTCGAAGTCATCCAGGCTTCATGGCCCGGGGGTGGAGACGCTCTCCACAAGCGAGCGGACGGAAGGGCCGGAGACCGGCGCGAACCGGCAGATGCGGCGATAACATGAGAGTGGCATCGGGCGGGGTGGTGTATACTCCGCCGCCGCGGACCGCAGGTAACTCGTTCTCCCGGCGAGGAGCGCGAGGGGCCAACCGGACCACAGAGAGAGTCGAAACACTGAAGGCTGCGCCGAGCGCCGCCGGGGTGCATGGCTCGGTTTGGGTCGGGTGCGGAGAGTTGCAGAATCGCTCCGCGGCGCTCGCGAGAGGGAGACGCCACGACCTACAGGTCGTAGACTCCACGATTACGAGTTGAAAGCACGGTTGAGGAGACGGACCACATGGCAATCAGCGCCGAACGGGAAGGCGGCACCGTCGTAGCCAAGGCCGATGGGCGAATCGATGGCTCCAATGCCAGCGAGTTCCAGGCGGACCTGCAAGCGGTGATCGAGGACAGCGACCAGGCGCTCATCCTGGACTTCGAAAGCGTCTCCTACATCAGCAGCGCCGGCCTGCGGGTCTTGCTGCTCACGGCGAAGACCCTGGAAGGGAACGGGGCAAAGCTTGCGCTGTGCTCCCTCTCGGAGCCGATTCGCGAGGTGTTCCGCATCAGCGGGTTCGACAACATCATCCCGATCCACGATTCCCAGGCCGAGGCAGCGGCAGCCATCAGCGGCTAGCCCGCACCGACAACCGGAAGTGAGGGCTCGCCGAGGCGCACGCTGTCGATGACGTACAAGATTCTCGTAGTCGACGACGAACCCGATCTCGAACCGCTGGTCTTGCAGCGGATGCGCCGGCATATCCGTCGCGGGCGCTACGAATTTGTCTTCGCGCACAACGGCATCGAGGCCCTTGAGGAGCTCCAGGCCGACCCGACCATCGACATGGTCGTCTCGGACATCAACATGCCGCGCATGGACGGCCTGACGCTGCTGGAGCAGATCCCGAACGTAAGTCCCGACATCCGCGCGATCATCGTCTCCGCCTACGGCGACATGGAGAACATCCGCACGGCCATGAACCGGGGCGCCTTCGACTTCGTGACGAAGCCGGTGGACTTCGACGACCTGCAGTTCACGATCGACCGCACGCTGGAGCACATCGAGCAGTGGCGGGAGGCGCTCAGCACCCGCGACAAGCTGGTGGCGCTGCAGAACGAGCTGGACGTCGCCAGCAAGATGCAGCAGTCAATCCTGCCGACGGCGTTCCCGAGCGGCCCCTCCTACAAGATCTTCGGCACGATGCACCCGGCGAAGGATGTCGGAGGGGACTTCTTCGACGTCGTCCGGCTGGCAGACGAGAAGGTCGGACTGGCGATCGCCGACGTTTCGGACAAGGGCGTGCCGGCGGCCCTCTTCATGATGTCGAGCCGCACGCTGCTCAAGGGTTCGGCAATCGGAACCGAAGCGCCGGGCGATGTCCTGACGGAGGTCAACAACCTCCTGAACGAGGACGAAACGACCGGCATGTTCGTGACCATGCTGTACGCGGTGTACGACCCGGCAACGGGCGTGTTTACGTATGCGAGCGGTGGTCACGATCCGCCCCTCGTGGTTCGCGCCGACGGGAGTTCGGAGCTGAAGCCGCTGACGGGCGGCATTGCCCTGGGAGTTCTGGGAGGCTTCGAATACCGGCAGGACTCGTTCCAGCTGGAGCCAGGTGACACCGTTTGCCTCTATACGGACGGCGTGACCGAGGCGACGAATCAGCAGGGCGAGCTCATGGGGATTGAGGGGATCCAGGAGTTGTTCGCCTCCGCGCCTCCCGCGGGCGCGGAGCAGTCCTGCATGGGCATGCTGAACAGGGTGTTGGAGTACACAGGCGAAGCCCCCCAACACGACGACATTACCTGCCTGACACTCCACCGGGATTGAGCAATGGGCGCCACGCTCTCCATGGCGATCACGACGACCCGCGATGAGCTTGAGCGCATCGCGGGGGCGATCGAGGAGCTGGGGCAGCAGGACGACTGGCCGGACGACCTCGTCTTCCGGGTGAACCTCGTGCTGGAGGAGCTGATCCTCAACATCATGGATTACGGGGCGGAGGGCGGCGACCCCGATATCTCCCTTGAGATCGAGTCGGAGAGTGACTCCATCACGATCGACCTCAGTGACAGCGGCCGGCCCTTCGACCCCTTGACCGAGGCGCCCGAGCCAGACCTGACGGCGGCGGTGGGGGAGAGGCGCGTGGGGGGTCTGGGCGTCCATCTGACGAAGACGTTGATGGACGACGTGCGCTACTCACACGAGGACGGCAGGAACCGCCTGAGCATCGTCACGCGCAAGGTGCGATGAGGCGACCGCGGTTCGTACGCGTCGCCTGGCTGGCAGGCGCCTGTTCTCTTCTCATCGCGTCTCTCCTGGCGCTTGGCTGCTCGGGAGGCGGGGGCGGCGGCGGGGCGACGGCAACGGCCACGGCCGCAGCCACGGAAGCGGTCGATACGGGCCCGGCGGGCGTGTTCGACGACCGGGTGCTGTTCGGGCAATCGGCGGCGTTCAGCGGACCCGCGCAAGAGCTCGGCAAGAACATGCGGCTCGGGATCGAAGCGGCCTTCCACGAAGCCAACGAGAACGGCGGCGTCCACGGCCGGCGGCTCGAACTCACGTCCATGGACGATTCCTACGAGCCGGAGGCGGCGATCGCCAACACACAGAGCTTGATCGGGGAGGGGGTCTTCGCCCTGATCGGGGCGGTAGGCACGCCGACGTCCCGTTCCGCCACGCCAATCGCGGCGGCGGCAGGCGTGCCCTACATCGCGCCCTTTACGGGCGCGGGGTTCCTGCGCGACCCGGAGTGGGAGAACATCATCAACCTGCGGGCCTCCTACGCGCAGGAGACCGAGGAGATGGTGGAACGGCTGACGGTGGACCTGGGCGTCGAGCGGATCGCGATCCTGTACCAGGACGACTCGTACGGGCGCAGCGGCTACGACGGCGTGCAGCAGGCGCTGGAGCGGCGGGGCAGCGAAGCGGTGGCGGTGGGGCGCTACACGCGCAACACCTCGGCGGTGAAGGCGGCAGTGCTGGACATCCAGGAAGGGAACCCCGAGGCGGTCATCATGATCGGCGCGTACCAGCCGATGGCGGAGTTCATCAAGTGGTCCCGCATCCTCGGGGTCGACTCCCTGTTCCTGAACGTTTCGTTTGTCGGCAGCACGGCGCTGGCGCAGGAGCTGGGAGCCGACGGCGTGGGCGTGCTGGTCACACAGGTCGTGCCCTTCCCGGAGGACGACTCGCTGGCCGTGGTGGCGGCCTACCACCGCGCGCTGGCGGCCTATGCGCCGGATGCCTCCCCCGGTTTCGTCTCGCTTGAGGGCTATCTGGCGGGGCGCCTGGCGATTGCGGGACTGGAGAAGTGCGGCCGCGATCTGGACCAGGCGTGCTTCCTCTCCGCGCTGCGCGGGTCGGCGGCTCTGGACATCGAAGGATTCGCGCTGCAGTACGGGGCAGATGACAACCAGGGGTCGGACAAGGTATTCCTGACAGTCATCGGCCCCGGCGAGCAGTACCATGCCATTGAATCACTGCGCGAGATCGAGGCACTGCGAGAGACAGAGTGGTTGAACGACTAAAGCGCATCCTGGACAGCCGGTTCCGTATCTCCACACAGCTCTACCTCGCTGTCGGGGGAGCGGTGGTGCTCACGCTGGCAGCGAGTTTCGTGGGCTGGTTCTCCTTCGACCGGATGGGGACGGTGCAGAACCGCGTGAACGAGGGCAGCGTGCCCGAGCTGGCGGCATCGTCGGGCGTGCTGCAGTACAGCGGGGTGCTGGTGGCGGCGGCGCCGAACCTGACGGCGGCGGGAACACCGGATGAGTTCACGCAAGTCGTGGCGAACATCGACGAGGCCTACGCGGGGTTCGAGGGGCAGCTGGCAACCCTCGAGGCGCAGAAGGGGACCGACCAGGAGCGCGTGGGACGCATCCGGATGCTGGCCGACACGCTCATCTCGAACATCGAGGCGCTCAGGAGCGAGACATCGGGCGTGTTCGAGCTGCGTGATCGGCTGGGGGAACTCCAGGAAGAGCTGACCCAGGTGCGCTTCGAACTGGATGACCTGCTGGCGCCGGCACTCGACGACCAGCTCTTCTTCATCCTGACCGGATACCCCGACATCAACGAGGCGGCGGCGCCGCGCTCGCAGCACTTCACGGAGCAGGAGATCGTCCGCTACCGGCGGCTGAGCGAGCTGCAGGGGGACGTGAACATCGCGACGGAACTCCTAGCGAACGCTTTCACCCTGTCGGACGCCTCCCTGATCGAGCCGCTGCGGGAGCGGTTCGAGGCGGCGAACAACCGCATCGAGCGGAACCTGGGGACGCAGGCAGGGACAGACTTCCACGAAGCGGCCAGCCCGACGTTCGACCGGCTGTTGGCGCTGGGACAGGGCGAGGAGAGCGTCTTTGGCCTCTTCGAGCAGGAGCTGCGGATCCAGGCACGCCAGAGCGAGCTGCTCGCGAGCAACCGCGACCTCTCGATCAACGTGGTGGCCGAGGTGGACGGGCTGGTAATGGCGGCGCAGGCAAGCGCGGAAGAGGCCACGGAAGCGTCCTCATCGGCGATTTTCACCGGGCGGACGTTGCTGCTCGTCATCAGCGCGGTGAGCGTCACCGGGGCGGTGCTCATCATCTGGCTCTACCTGGGCAGGATCCTGCTGCGGCGACTGAACGCGCTCTCGGACTGGATGCGGCGGATGGCTGGCGGGGACATTGAGACCGGCATCGAGATGGAGGGCAGGGACGAGGTCGCGGACATGGCGGCCGCGCTCGAAGTGTTCCGGCGGCACGCGCTCGAGGTCCAGCGGCTGAACCTGGTGGAGGAGCTCGCGAACGAGCTGCAGGACAAGAATGTGGAGCTGGAGAGCACGCTGGGTGAGCTGAACAAGGCCCAGGACCAGATCGTGATGCGAGAGAAGCTGGCGGCGCTGGGTGAGCTGACGGCGGGCGTGGCGCATGAGATCCGGAACCCGCTGAACTTCGTCAACAACTTCTCCGAGGTCTCGGGCGAGCTCCTGACAGAGCTGCAGGAAGCGCTGGAGGAGGATGGCGCGGAGTTGAGCGAGGAGACGCAGTCCTATATCGAGGAGATTACGGGAGACCTGACGGACAACCTCGAGCGGATCCAGTCGCACGGACAGCGGGCGAACCGCATCGTCGAGAACATGCTGCGCATGGGGCGGGGCTCCGGGGAGTGGCAGATGGCCGATATCAACGGGCTGCTCGATGAGCACGCGCGGCTGGCCTACCACAGTGCGCGGGCAACCGACTCGGAATTCCAGCTAGACCTCAAGGACGATTACGACCCGAATACGGGCGAGATGGAAGTCATCCCCCAGGACCTGGGCCGCGTCTTCCTCAACATGGTGAGCAATGCGTGCTACGCGACGAACGAGCGGCGCGCGGCGACTCCGGGAGCGGATGTGGTCGGCGGGCCCTACACGCCGACGATCTGGCTGAGCACGAAGCGCATGGAGGACCACGTCGAAGTTCGGATCAAGGACAACGGCACGGGCATGCCGCCGGAAGTCGTCGAGAAGATCTTCAACCCGTTCTTCACGACGAAGCCGACGGATCAGGGCACGGGGCTGGGGCTGTCGCTCTCAAGCGACATCGTGCGGCGGCACGGCGGCACCATCCGGGTCGACTCGGTGCCGGGTGAGCACACGGAGATGATCATCGAACTGCCGCTGGAGCGGCCAGCCGAGACCACAGCCACCGCGGAAGAGGTTCCGGCCCCGGGTTAGCCGTTCACGACTACCCGGTCTCGAATTCACCCGCGAGCGCGGCCAGGGTGACAACCACGCCGCCATGCTCAGTCATCGCACGGGCAAAGCCTGACGGCGACGCGTGCACTGCCGCCCCGCGGCATCAGTCGCGGTGACCCCTGTCCCGATCTTGCCGGATGAGCACCTCGGCGGGCGTCTGGCGAGTACCCGTGAAACGAGCCCGCAATCGCGAGGCCAGCAGACGGAAAGCCTCCAGCCTGTGCAGGTTGACAGGCACCACGGCTACCTCCCATCAAGTGCTATGCGAGTCATGGGCTCTCGGTTGCGAGCCCCGGGAAACGGGGCGATGGGTCACGGAAGACCCACCGCCCCGCGTGCTGGGCCTGCCAGCTAGGCGGGTGACTCCTCGCTTGAGTCACCCTCGTCGGAGGCTTCCGCCTCTGCCGGCGCCGCGGCCTCGACCGCCTGAGCAGCCTGGGCCGCGCCGGCGGCGCCATCGGTGGTGGCGACGCGCGGGAGGTTCTTGAGCGTCCCGAGGATGTCGATGCCGGTGAGGCTCTCGACAAGATCGGGGAGCTGCGAAACCACCTTGGTCACGTCGTTGGTGAGCTTGCTGGCCCCCATGGAGCCGTTTTCGCCACCGCTGATCATGACGATGCGATCGGTCTGCGCGAGCGGCTGGGCGACGGACGACGCGACATCGGGCAGGGACTCCAGCAGCGTGTCGATCATCGCCGCCTGGCCGTACTCCTTCCAGGCGTCGGCCTTCATGCGCATGGCCTCGGCCTCGGCCAGGCCCTGGGCGCGGATGGCGTCGGCCTCGGCCTCGCCCCGGGCGCGAATGGCGTTGGCTTCGCCGGAGCCGTTGAGGGTGAGCGACTCGGCCGCCGCCTCGGCGCCGGCCACGACCTGCGCCTTCTCGCCGGCGGCGATGGTCTCAAGGCGATAGCGCTCCGCCTCGGCAGGGCGCTTGATGTTGGCCTCGAGCTCGCGCTCGCGGCGCAGGATCTCCTGCTGCTCGATCTCGATCTGCTTGGTTCGCTCGACGACCTCGATCTGGACTTCCTGCTCGCGGATCTCCTGGCGGGTGGTCGCCTCCTGGAGGGCGTAGGCGAGCTCGGCCTCGGCCTGTCGGGCGTTGGTCTCCTGCTGATACCTGGCCTGCTCAACCTTGAAGTCGCGCTCGGCCTCGGCGATGCGGGTGTCGGCGTCGTACCTGGCAGTCTCCTGGTCGCGGTTGGCCTGCGCTTCCACGACCCTGGCATCGCGTTCGGCCTCAGCGCGCCTGATGGCGGCGTCGCGCTGGGCTTCCGCCTCGCCGATCTCGGCGTCGCGGGTGACCTCGGCGGTGCGCTTCCTGCCGAGGGCATCGAGGTAGCCCTGGTCGTCGCGGATGTCGCGGATGGTGAAGCTGATGATCTCCAGGCCCATGTTCGCCATGTGGGGCTCGGCGACCTCGCTGACGCTCGCGGCGAAGGACTCACGGTCCTGGTAGATCTCCTCGACCGTCATCGTGCCGAGGATGGCGCGCTGGGCGCCCTCAAGGGTCTGGAGGGCGACCTCGGCGATCTCGCGCTCGGGCTTGCCCACGAACTGCTGGGCGGCGGTACGGATGGCTTCCTCGGCGCGCGCGACCTTGACCTGGGCGACGCCATCGACGGTCACGGCGACACCCTCCTTGGTGTAGACCTTGGCGGTCTCGATGGCGAGGGTCATGACCTCGAGGGAGAGCATCTGAGCCCGGAAGAAGATAGGTATAACGATGACCCTGCCGCCGACGGTGATCTTCGGCCGGGATCCGCCACCTGACCTGATCAACGCCTCGTTCGGGCCTGCTACTCGGATAATTGGCGCCATGAACTACCTCCTAAACGCCTTTTTCAGTCGTTCGGCGAACGCGGAGAGGGGCCGACGCGCCCGCTGGCCTCTCGGCGCGGGCCCGCTGGACACCTTGAGCGTCCTGCCACTGTAGACGGCAACGACGTGAACGTTCGCACCGGCGCGAACTCGTTGCCCCTCTTCCATAGTAGCCGACCACTCACGGTCCCTGGCAAGCACTTTGCCGGTCGGATTGAGGTCGGAGATGGCCACGGCGGGTGTTCCGACGAGGTCGCCGTCGAGGGAACCGAAGGCGTCGGAGCTCCCGCCGCCACGCACAAGGTAGTAGAACGCGAGCACCGTACTGCCCACGACGATGCCCATCACGACGATGAGCCAGAGGCTGATGTCGACGGTCAGGTCGAGGGGGTTCGACGACCCGAAGAAGCCTCCGAAGAGCAGGAGCGCGCCCACCAGGAAGCTCACAAACCCACCGGCACCGAAGACGCCGATGCCCGGAGCCTCCATCTCGAAGTAGAAGAGGCCCATGGCGAAGAGGATGAGGCCGACGCCAACCCAGTTGACGGGGAGCTGGCCGAAGGCCACGAAGGCGAGCGCCAGCATGATGACGCCGATGATTCCGGGGCCGAATCCCGGGATCAGGAACTCGATCATGAGCGCGAGGCTGCCGAGCGATATCAGGGTGAAGGCGATGTTCGGGTCGGCGATGACGGCCAGGAAACGCTCCAGGAAGCTCGTGTTGATGTCGCGCACGGAGACGCCCTCGGTGTTCACGACGACGGGGCCGGCGGCGGTCTGGGCGGTACGGCCGTCGACCTGGGCCAGCAAGTCCTCGAGGTCGGGAGCGATGAAGTCGATGATGCCGAGGTCGAGGGCTTCGGTGGCCGAATAGGCCCTGGCGTGGGTCACGGTGGCCTCGAGGGCCTCGGCGTTGCGGTCGCGCTGCTCCGAGATCGCCCGGATGAAGGCGCGGGTGTCCTCAATCACCTTGCGCTCGAGGGTCGAGGGAAGATCCTCACCCGAGCCACTGACGGGCGAGGCGGCGCCGATGTTGGTCGTCGGCTCCATGACGGCGAAGTTGGCGGCAGCGGTGATGAACGTGCCAGCGGAGGCGGCCTGCGCTCCCGAGGGAGTGACGTAGACGGCGACCGGGGAGCGGGACTCGAGGATTGCCGCGACCATGTCGCGGGTGGAGTCGAGGCGGCCGCCGGGGGTATCGAGCTCGACGACGATGAGGACCGCCTCGTCGCCCTCCGCCTTGCCGATGGCGCGCGAGAGGTAGCGGGAGCTGATCGCGTCGATAGCCCCGTCTATGCTCACGACGCCGATGTAGTCGCCCCTGGCCTGGGTTGGCGCCGGCCACTGCGAGAGCAGCAGGGAAGCCATGCCGAGGGCCAACAGGATCGCGCCGAACGCGCGCAACCGGTACCTGGCCATGCTTCCATGCTAGCGGGTCGCGAGGGGCAGTTCGCAAGTGCGGGTAGTGGGATGCGGGAACGTAGGCAGCCTCACGGCCCGAGGCGCCGACCGTCCACCTATACTTGGCCTCCCAGGCCAGCTATCGGAAGGGGTGCGCCTTGTCGAACGCCCGCTCGCTGCGGAGTGTGGTTGCGCTGGTGGCGGTGGCGGTGCTTTCGCTCTTCCTTTTCGGTTCGGCGCAGGCCCAGGACGGCGAGGGCGAAGCGTTCTCGGGCACGTTGCGATTCGGGGGCGAACCGGTCGAGGGGGTCCGGATCTCCGTCGTCGACGCCGCCGGCGAGACGGTGGGTGAGGCGGTAACGGGGGCGGACGGGCGCTGGCGCATCGAGCTGCCGGGTCCGGGCACCTACCGCGCGACGATCGACACGGAGACGCTGCCCGAGGGCGTGACGCTCCGTGACCCGGAGCGGCAAACCCTGGAGGTAACGGTCACGGCGGGGCGCTCCCGGCCGCTCATCTTCGCGCTGGGCGAGCCGGTGAGCCGGGGACCAAACGTCGGGGAGAAGCTCGCGCAGGCAGTCCTGAACGGCGTCAAGTTCGGGCTGATAATCGCGATGTGCGCGATCGGGTTGTCGCTCATCTTCGGGCTGACGGGGCTCATCAATTTCGCACACGGGGAGCTGGTCACGCTGGGCGCGATCCTCGCGTGGTACTTCAACGCGGACACGTTCGGCGCGCCGCTCATCCTCGCGGGGGTGCTGGCGGTGGTGGTTGCGGGGGCGGCGGGCGGAGGTGTCGAGTTCTCGCTGTTACGGCCCCTGCGGGCACGGCGCCTGGGGGGGTTCCAGTTCATGGTGGTCACGATCGGGCTGTCGCTGCTGGCGCGGCACGTGATGCTGCTGTTCTTCGGGCCGGACAGGGAACGCTACATCGACTACGCGCTGCAGACGGAATGGACGTTCGGGCCGTTCGCGGTGACGCCTCGGGACTTCACGATCATGGTGCTCTCGGCGGTCCTCCTGATCGCGGTGGCGGTGTTCCTGCAGCGGGCCCGCACCGGGAAGGCGATCCGGGCGGTGGCGGACAATCCCGAGCTGGCGGAGTCGTCCGGTATCGACGTCGACCGGGTTGTCCTGTTCGTGTGGGCCGCGGGGGCGGCGCTGGCAGCGGTCGGGGGCGTGTTCTTCGGGTCGGTGGAGGCGGTGGACTGGCTGATGGGGTTCCGGCTGCTGCTGCTCATGTTCGCGGCGGTGGTGCTGGGGGGGCTGGGGACGGCCTACGGGGCGATGGTGGGAGGGCTCCTGATCGGACTGGTGACGGAGGTAAGCACCGTGTGGGCAAGCCCGGAGATCAAGGCGGTGTTCGCGCTGGGCGTGCTGGTGCTGGCGCTGCTGGTGCGGCCCCAGGGGCTCCTGGGCCAGCGGGAACGGATCGGCTAGATGGAGTTCGACGTCATCTTCGGCAACGCTGCGCGGGCGGGACTGGGGCCGCAAGCGGCGATCTTCGCGCTGGCGGCCATCGGACTGAACCTGCACTTCGGCTATGCGGGCCTGCTCAACTTCGGCCAGGTCGGATTCATGATGCTGGGCGCCTACGGAACGGCGATCATGGTGGCGACGTGGGGCGGGTCGCTCTGGCTGGGGATTCCCTTCGGGCTGGGGCTGTGCGTCGCGTTCGCGCTGGCGCTGGGCATCCCGACGCTGCGGCTGCGCAGCGACTACTTCGCCATCACGACGATCGCAGCGGCCGAGATCCTGCGGCTCCTGATCCGATCCTCGCCGGCGACGGACATCACGGGCGGGCCCTTCGGGCTGCAGGCGATCGCGAACAGCTTCTTCGACCTGAACTTCCTTCCCGACGGACGGTTCGGGTTCGGCACGTTCAGCTACTCGTCGAACCAGCTGTGGGTAATGATCGTCGCCTGGATCCTGGTGGTGCTCTGCTCGGCGCTCGTGCTGGGTCTGATCCGCAGCCCCTGGGGGCGGGTGGTGCGGGCGATCCGGGAGGACGAGGACGCCGTGCTGAGCCTCGGGAAGAACACGGTCGCCTACAAGCTCCAGGCGCTCGTTATCGGGGGGGTGATCGGGGGGCTGGCGGGGGTGATCGACGCGCTGCAGCAGTCGGGCGTGGGGTCGGAGAACTTCGAGCCGCAGGTGACGTTCTTCGCGTGGGCGGCCCTGATCCTGGGCGGACTGGCGACGACGGTGGGGCCGGTGGTGGGGGCGGTGCTGTTCTGGTTCCTGCGGGAGGGGGTTGAGTCGTTCATCCGCGAGTTATCGGAGCAGGGCTGGCTCCCGGACATCCTCGCGGACTTTCTTGACGGGGCAGAGGGAGCGATCAGCATCGCGCTGATGGGCGTCGGGCTGGTCGCGCTGATGGCGCTCCGCCCGCAAGGCATCTTCGGGAGACGCAGGGACCTGCACTTAGGGACATGAGCGACACAACGACGATGCGGCCAGAGCTGACCGAGGCGGCGCTTGAAGCGGCCCCTCCGGGGAGACTGAAGGACGACCCGATCCTGATCACGTTCGGGATGCTGAAGACGTTCGGGGGCATCCGCGCGGTCGATATCGACCACCTGGAGATCGAGCGCGGGACGATCACGGCGATCATCGGACCAAACGGGGCGGGGAAGACCACGCTCTTCAACCTCCTGACGGGATTCGACCGGCCGGATCGGGGTTCGTGGCGGCTGGACGGGCGGTCACTCGGGGGTCAGCCGCCGCACCGCATCGCACGGCTGGGGATGGTGCGCACGTTCCAGCTCACCAAGTCGCTGTCGCGGCTGACGGTGCTGGAGAACATGGCGGTGGCCGCACAGACGCAACGCGGGGAGCGGCTCGAGCGGGCGCTCCTGCGCTGGCTCTGGCAACCGGAAGAAGGGCGCGTACGGGAGCGGGCGGAGGCGCTGCTGGAGCGCTTCGGGCTCGCGCACATGGTGGACGAACAGGCGGGGACGCTCTCGGGCGGGCAGCGCAAGCTGCTGGAGATGGCGCGGGCGCTGATGGCCGACCCCACGCTGGTGATGCTCGACGAGCCGACGGCGGGCGTGAACCCAGCGCTGACGGAGTCGCTCCTGGAGCACATGCGCGAGCTGAACGCCGAGGGCGTCACGATCGTGTTCGTCGAACACAACATGGACGTGGTGATGGACATCAGCGACTGGGTGGTGGTGATGGCGCAGGGCCGGATTCTCACCGAGGGACCGCCGCAGGAGGTCGTGTCGAACGAAGAGGTGATCGATGCCTACCTTGGCCGGCCGCGGGATGCGGCGGACGGGGAGGAGGCGGAGGATGCCTGAGGCGAGGCCACTGCTGGAGGCGCGAGCGCTGGTGGCGGGGTACCTGCCCGGGGTGCCCATCCTGAACAACTGCAGCCTGAGCCTGTTCGAGGGGGAGATCGCGGGCATCGTGGGACCGAACGGGGCGGGGAAGTCGACGCTGCTGAAGGCAGCGTTCGGGCTGGTGGAGGTGTGGGAGGGGGAGGTGCTGCTGCGGGGCCGCTCGATACTGGGGAAGAAGCCGCACTTGCTCGTCACCGAAGGCATCGGCTACGTGCCGCAGACGGAGAACGTGTTTCCCCGGCTGAGCGTGCGCGAGAACCTGGAGATGGGCCTGTTTCTTGAACCGCGAGCCTGGGAGGAGCGGTTCGAGACGGTGGCGGCGCTGTTCCCCTTGCTGGCGGAGCGGGCGGGGCAGCGGGCGGGAGCGCTCTCGGGGGGCGAGCGCCAGATGCTGGCGATGGGGCGCGCCCTGATGATGAACCCCTCGGTGCTGCTGCTGGACGAGCCCTCGGCGGGCCTCTCGCCGAGGTACCAGGAGCAGGTGTTCGAGCAGGTGCTGGAGGTGAACCAGGCTGGCGTCTCGGTGCTGATGGTGGAGCAGAACGCGCGCCGCTGCCTGCAGGTCGCGCACCGCGGATACGTGCTCGACCAGGGGCGGAACGCCTACACGGGTCCCGGGGAGGAGCTCCTGAACGACGAGCGTGTCGTCGAGCTGTACCTGGGTTCGCTCAGCGCGAGGGCGCGCGACTGAGGCACGCAAAGGGGGCGCCCTGCGGCGCCCCCTTTTGCAACTCTGATGCGGCGCCTGTTCAGACGCCGTCCGGAGCTTCGCTAGCGGCTGAGATCGATCACCTGGGTGGACTGCTCCACGAGCTCGCCTCCTTCGAAGCGGCTCACGGTGTAGGTGGCGATGGTGGGATCTCCGCCGGCATCGAGCGCCAGCGGGCCGACCTTGCCGACGTAGGCGACGTCCTCGCCGTTTTCGATACGAGAGGCGCAGTCGGCGTACGTCGTGCACTCGGCGCCGCCGCTCGTGACCTCGCTGACGGCAACGATGAGGTCGTCGCCGTCGGTGCTGCCCGCAGCCTTGGCGGCGAGCGCGAGGATGACGGCGCAGTCGTAGGACTGGGCTCCGAAGGCGAAATTGCCCTCGGAGACGCTCTCCAGCCGCGCGATGAACTCGTCGTAGACGGAACCGGCGGGCGCCGTCGCGACGAAGAGCGTCATGCCCTCGAGCACGTTGGGGTCATTGGCGTCGATGTCCTGCCAGAGGTCGGGGCGGTAGATGCCGTCCGACCCGTAGAAGGTGGAGGGGTCGTAGCCGGCCTCGAGGAGGCCGCGGATCAGGTTGAGGCCCTCGTCGAAGACGATGAGCACGATGGCGTCGGGGGCGTACCCGCGAACGTTCGCGATCTCGGAGTCGAATGTGACGGCCTGCGGGTCGTAGCTGATGGTTTCCGATTCGGCGCCGAGCTCGGCGAGACGGCCCTCAAGCAGGGCGGCGAGCGCGTTCCCGTAGTCATCGGCGCGGGCGACGATGGAGACGCGGGTGCCGCCACGCTCGACGACGGTGTCGGCCATGACGGGGGCGATGGCGGCATCAGATGGAGCGGTGCGGAAGTAGTAGCCCGCGTTCGCCTGTCCGGTGAAGTTGGGCGATGTGTTGGAGGGCGAGCACTGGGGAATGCGCTCGTCGTAGAGCTTCTGGATGATCGCCTGGGAGATGCCCGAGGCGGCCGCGCCGATGATGACGTGGTTCCCCTCGCCGAGGAGACGGTTGGCGGACTCGCTGGCGACATCTGGATCCGTGCCGCTGTCGGCGTAGGTGACCTGGATGTTGCCGCCCGCCGCGAGGATGTCCTCCTCGGCCAGACGCACGGAACTGATCATGGGAGTGCCGTAGGAGCCGAGCGCGCCGGTCTCCGGCAGGATGACGCCGATCCTGAGCAGGGGATCGGCCGGTGCGGCCGGCGCGGGCTGGACCGCGACGCTCGCGCCCGTGGCCTGCGAGCGCACAGTCACGAGGGTGCCGTCCTCGAATCTCGCGACGGCGTAGGTGCCGACGGTGGGGTTGCGTGACCCGGTGGCGGAGTCGTCTCCCCCGCGGGCAAGGTCCAGCGGGCCGCTCACGCCCGTGTAGTCGACATCCTCGCCGGCGGCGATGAGGGTCGCGCACTCGGCGTAGGAGGAGCACTCGGCGCCACCCTCGGTGAGGCCGTCGATCGCGGCCATAACGGCGTCGCCATCGGTCCCGCCGGCGGCCTGGGCGGCCAGCGCCAGCAGCACGACGCAGTCGTAGGCCTGGCCGCCGTAGATGAGGTTGCCCTGGGTAATACCGGTGAGGCGGTCGTTGAAGTCCTTGCCGCCGGAAGCGGCGATGGCCTTCATGCCGTTGAGCACGCTCGAATCGGCGGGGTCGATGGCTTCCCAGAGGGAGGGCAGGAAGAGGCCGTCGGAGCCGTACTGGATGTCCGCGCCGAAGCCCGCTTCGATGAGGCCGCGAATAATGCTCGTGCCGTCGAAGAAGAAGCCGATGTTGACGATGGCGTCGGGACCGTAGCTACTGACGGCGGAGACCTCGGAGTCAAAGGTCGTGGCGGCCGGGTCGTAGAGAATCGTGTGGGACTCGGCGCCGAGCTCGGCGAGGGCGCCGGCCACGAGCGCGGCAAGCGCGTTCCCGTAGTCGTCCGCGCGGGCGACGATGGCGACGCGCGTTCCGCCGTCGTTGACGACCTCGTCGGCGATGATCGGAGCGACCGCCTCATCGGGTGGCACGGTGCGGAAGAAGTAGCCGGCGTTCTCCTGGTCGTTGAACGACGGCGACGTGGCGGAGGGTGAGCACTGCGGGATCTTCTGGTCGTAGAGGGTCTGGATGAAGGCCTGGGTAATACCCGAGGCGGCGGCCCCGACGATGACCTCGTTGCCCTCGCCGAGGAGGCGGTTGACGGCCTCCGTGGCCGTATCGGGGCTGGTCCCCGAGTCGGCCATGGTGAGGGTGATGTTCCCACCAGCGGCGTTAATGTCGGCCACGGCGAGCTTGACGGCCTCGATCATGGGAACGCCCAGCGGGCCGAGCGCGCCCGTCTCGGGGAGCACGGCGCCCAGCTTCAGGGGAACAGCCTCGAAGTCCGCCTCGGGCGCTTCGGTCGCAGCAGCCTGCGTGGCGGGCGCGGCCGTGGGCTCCGGGGGAGTCTCCTCTTCGTCGTCGCCACAGGCAGCGACCGCGAACACGGTCAACAGGGCGAGCAGCGGAACCAATACGAGATGTCGAAGCCTTCCAGATGAGTTCAAAACAGACTCCCTCCTCTACACGAGAATACTACTCCCGATCCGCACCCCGGACCCGAGCCCATCACCCGCCGGAGGGGGACAGCAAGTGCTTCCTCGCTCCGGCGAAGCAGGAATCCGGGACGCCGGTCTGCCGCAGGTAGCCCTCGGCGCCGCCGTGCTCCTCCTGCAGGTAGACGAGGAAGCGGCGCATGGAGTCGGCCGATGTTTCGAGGACTTTCGCCCAGCTCTCGCGGGTCATGCGGAGAGCCTCCATCTGCCTGCCGAAGCGATCGACGTGGGGCTGGAGCAGGTCGCCGGTGAGGGCGTAGTCGAGCGCGATCGTCTCGTCGTCGACGCCGAGGGTGGAGAGGAGGAGGGCGGCGCTGATGCCAGTGCGGTCGCGACCACCGGCGCAGTGGAAGACGAGGGGGGCGCTGGCGGCATCGGCTGCGACTTCGAAGAGCGTCCGGAAGGAAGCGGCGCTGCGGATGCTCATGTTCACGTACGACTCGCTCCAATCGACGCGACCATCGGAGTAGGCCTCGTACCGCTCCTTGCGCTCCTCCGGAGTCATGACGGTGTCGCCGCCAATGGGGGCGTTGCACCAGGCGATGCCGTAGTCGGCGAAGGGTGAGACGCCGTCGGCTTCAAGCTCCGCGGCGTTGCGGAGGTCGACAACGGTGCGAAGGGCGAGGGTGTCGCGCAGCGTTGTCAGTCCGGCGGGTGTGATGGTGTGCATCATCCCCGAGCGGTAGATACGGCCGTGCCGGACGACGCTGCCATCGCGAGTGCGGTAGCCACCCAGGTCACGGAGATTGACAGCGCCTTCGACGGCGGCATCGAGAACGCGCGGATTGACGCTCTGGGTATTCGTCACGGGCGGCTCCTTCGCAGGCGTGAAGGGTGACAGGGGACGCCTAACGGTCTACGAACCGAGACGCTCCCGGAGCGCGGGAAGGACCTCGGTGGCAAAGCGGGTGACTGTCGCCACGGTCTCGTCCGGGGGGAGGCCGCCCTGGTCCATCTGGACCAGGAACTGCTCGACGCCGCCGGTCGCGCGGATGCGGCGTTCGATGTCGTCGAGCACGTCCTCGACGCTGCCGCAGACGGCCTGCGCCTCGGGGGTGGCCAGGGCCTCGAAGTGCGGTGGCAGGGGGCCTTCGGCCCCCGCCACCTCGCGCAGGACCCAGGAGAGGTAGCCGGTCTGGAAGGGGCGCCAGGACTCGACCGCGTCGGCGGTCGAGCCGGCGCCGACGTGGCAGTGGACGTGGAGGGCGACGCGGCCGGCCTCGGGATCGCGGCCCGCCCGCCGCCAGCCTTCGCGGTAGCGCTCGATGAGGGCAGGGGGCGCATCAACGCCGACGGACACGGTCGGGATCACGATGGGGCAGCCAAGGGTGACGGCGCGGTCGACGGACTCAGGAGAGCTGGCGGAGAGCCAGATCGGCGGGTGGGGCTGCTGGACCGGTCGGGGGTGAACGGTGACGGCCTCGAGCGGGGGGCGGAACGCGCCGGACCAGGTGACCTGCTCCTCGGTCCAGAGGCGGCGCAGGAGCTCAACCGACTCGGCGAGCATCTCGGCGGAGCGTTCCTGGTCCTGGCCGAACTGGGCGTAGTGGGCGCGGTAGACGCCGCGCCCACCGACCAGCTCGGCGCGGCCGCCGGAGAGCACGTCGACGGTGGCGTAGTCCTCGGCGAGGCGGACGGCGTCGTGGTGGGGGAGGAGGGAGACGGCGGTCGAGAGGCGCAGCCGCTCGGTGCGTTCAGCGACGGCAGCGAGGATGGGGGTGGGGGAAGAAAGGATGTACTCGCTGAAGTGGTGCTCGCCGAGGTGGAACGACCAGAAGCCGAGCTCCTCGGCGAGGGCGCCGAGGTCGACAAGCTGGCGGAAGCGCTCGCGGGGGCTGAGGCGCTCGCCCGTGTGGGGATGGGGAAGGTTGTCACCGAGGGAAACGAGGCCAACGTCCACGGGGTTCCTCCAACCGGCGCGCTCGACCAGGGTCAGGAGCGACGACTCCCCTTGACCGCCATGACAGCCGCCCCGACAAGAATAAGCAGGACGAGCAGCGCCGGAAACGAGCGCTCGGGGGAGGCGCGCCCGCTACCGGTATCGGGCGCGGTGGGGGCGCCGGCGGATTCGTCCGCGGGCGCCCCGTCCGAGGTTTCGAGGAAGACGCTGCGGCCTTCGCCGCCGGGAGCGTAGCGCGGGTCGTCGGCGGAAACGGTCCCCATGTCCTGCAGGTACTCGCGCAGGGCCTGCTCGTAGGTCGCGAGAATCTGCAGCTGGTTCGGGTTCGCCCCGAGCATCGCGTACCCGTCGCCGGCGTTGGCGACGAAGCTGCTGGTCACGATGGTGACGGCTGGCGCTCCCTCCACGATCTCGCCGTCCGCGACGATCGGCGCGCCGCCGGCCAGGGTGAGGCTCACCACGCGACTTCCGGCGGGCCGGGAAGGGTCGTAGAGGGCGGCGATCCCGGCGATCTGGAGGAAGGCGCCGCTGGTGCCGGGATAGCGCGCGCCCGAGACCTCGAAGATGGCCTTGAGGTCGGAGGGGGAGACGTCCTGGACAACGGAGACGGCATTGGGGAAGGGAAGCACGTCGAGCGTGTTGACGAGGTAGATGTCGCCCGGGGCGCTGCCGCTGGTGGGGAGCGTGTCGCCGGCGTTCTGGCGGATGCCGCCGCTGTTCAGAACGGCGATGACGGGGTTCGCGGGGCCGCGCTCGGGCAGACCGAGGGTGGGGGCGGCACGGTCGTAGGCGTGGAGGAAGGCGTCGGCGATCAGGTTGCCGGCATTGCTCTCGCCGCCCCGCAGACCCACGCGCGAGACATCGAGCAGCACCTCCGTGGTCGCGATGGTCGTGCTCGCGAAACCGGCAAGGCAGGCGGTCACGGGCTCCTCGATCGCGGCGACGAGCGCGGGGTCCGGGGCGACAGCGTCAGCGAACCCCACGGCCGCGGCGGCCTCGCTCCGGGGAACCACCGGTCGGGGGTAGCTGGTGGCCGTCACGATGCGTTCGACCTCACCGGCGGCGTTGAAGACGGCGTCGAGGCGACCGGCGTACTTGTAGTTGCCAGCCGTGGTCACGATGTAGACGGTCCGGTCGTCGGCGCCGGTGGCCTCGAGCGGGTACTCGCCCGCAACCGGAGCGCCCTCGCCCGGCAGGATCTGGACGGAGGCGTCGACGGCGGGGTTCTGGAGCAGGTCGTTGCCGCCGCCGGAGACGGCGATATCCACGCCCCGGAGGAGAGCGATGACGGCCACGTCGTTCGCGAGGTTCTGGAGGTGGCTGACGAAGACGATCCTGTTGACCCCCAGCGACAGCAGGCGGTCGATCTCGGCCTGGACGGCCACTGCCGTCGCCGGCAGATCGGGGGTGACGGTCACGTTGCGGGGGATGGATATCCTGGTCAGGCTCGGGGTTGTCGCACCGACCAGACCGAAGCGAGCGCCAGTGGCCGGATCGTCGACGATCATGGAGCGCCCGATCACGCGCCCGGCGTCGATAGGCGTCTCAATGAGCCCGTCCTCGTCAAGGAGATCGGCGAAGCCGGCCTCACCGGAGAAATCGAGGTTGGCGCTGAGGAAGGGCTGGCCCTCGAAGCTGCGGACAAAGCGCTCGAAGACATCGGGCGTCGAGTCGAACTCGTGGTTGCCGACGACGTGGGCATCGTAGGGGATGGCGCCCTGGGCGACGGCGTCGTAGAAAGGCGCGCCCTCGCGCTGACCGCAGAGGAAGGTGGCGGAAGAGAGGTAGGCGTCACCCGCGTACACGGCCAGGACGGCGTTCCCGGCGGCCCGGGCCTGCGCGATCTCCCGGCCGACGACGGCCCCGAAGGCGGCGATGCCGGCGACGGGAACCTCGACCGTGACGCCGTCGACCTCGACCGCGTTCGTGAGCGGAAGCAGGGCGGATTCGCCGTCGTTGTTGTGCAGCAGCGTGAGCGTGACCTCGCCGTCGCCCTGGGCGGCGGCAACCCAGGGGGCGGGACCGCGGCCCGTTGCGGCCAGCAGCAGCGCGAAGGCCGCGGAGAGAGCGAGAGCGGTCAAGGCGGCGGTACGTGCATGCGCCAACGGGGATACCTCGGGGGATGGCGGCGGTTAGCCGCCGCACGCGCGGCGAGCCTACGCGCGGCTACGCGAGCGCGCCAACAACAAGGCCCGCGGCTCCGCCGGCGAGGACGAGCCAGACGGTGCTCGGCGAGAACCGCACGAGGACGACCGCGGCCACCGCCAGGACGAGCGCGGCGAAGGCGTCGTCGACAACGATGCGGCCGAGGGCGATTACGACAACGGCCATTACGGCGACAGCGGCCGCGCCCACACCGTCGAGGAAGCCGGAGGCCCATGGCGCCTCGCGCAGGCGGGGAACGAGGGGGTGGGTGACGGCGACGAAGAAGAACGAGGGCAGGAAGATGCCGAGTGTCGCGACGATGGCGCCGGGGAAGCCGTCGAAGACGTAGCCGACGAAGGTGGCGGTGGTGAAGACAGGTCCGGGCGTGAACTGACCGACGGCGACAGCGTCGACAAGGGTCTGCTCGGTGAGCCAGCCTCGATTGGTGACGAAGTCGGCCTCGAGGAAGGCGACGAGGACGTAGCCGCTGCCGTAGAGCGTGCCGCCGATCTTGAGGAACACCCAGAACAGCTCCGGCAGGGCGAACCCGGCGGGGCTCGCGAGGAGCACGAGGCCGCCGGCGCGGCGACCGGTCACGCGAAGCCAGCGGCGGGCGGCTCGCCAGGCCACGCGGGGATCGGGGAGAGGGGAAGCGAGGGGCTTGCGGAGGGGCTCGGGGGCGAGCCGCCGCCAGGCAAGGAGGACAACCCCGGCGCCGATGATGACGATCGCCTCGTTCAGCCCGAAGACGGCGAGGACGACGGCGGCGCCCGCGACGGCGGCGGTATCCCAGGCGCGGACGGCGGTCGTGCGCAGACCCCAGATGGCCTGCACGACAATCGCGAGGATGACCGGCTGCACGCCGCGCAACAGGTCGAGGCCGATGTCCGTTTCCCCGTACTCCACGTAGACCCAGGCGAAGACCAGGACGATGGCGAAGGCGGGCAGGATGAAGGCCGCGCCCCCGAGCCAGAGTCCGGCCCAGCCCGCGCGGCGGGCGCCGAGGTGCATGGCCAGCTCGGTCGAGTTGGGGCCGGGGATGAGGTTGGCGACGGCGAGGTGGTCGAGGAGGTCCTGGTCGGTGAGCCACTTGCGGCGCTCGACGAGGTCGCGGCGCATCATCGCGACGTGGGCGGCGGGGCCGCCGAAGGCGACGACGCCGAGGCGGAGGAAGTAGCCGACGGTGTCCCAGAGGAGTCCGTGACCGGGGGCAGGAGTGGGGGTGGTTGCGTTCACGACGAGCGGTCGGGAGCACGATACCGGGCTGCCGGGCGTGCGGTGTGAACAACGATCGGCGTGCTAGTAGAGGCGGGCGGCCTCGGCTTCGAGGGCGCGTCGCCCGGCTTCGTCCATGGGGCGCCAGTCGGAGGCGGTGGCGACGTTGTCGTGGATGCGGGAGGGGTAGCGGGCGCCGGGGATGGCAACGGAGACGCCCGGGTTCGACCAGACGTAGCGGAGGAGGTTGGCGGGCGTGAGGGGGCCGTCGTAGCCCTCGGCGATGCGGCCCCGCATGGCGCTCGTGCGGCCGGAGCCCCCGACGGGACGCATCACGATCACGCCGACATCGTGCTCGGCGGCGAGGTCGATCAGTGGGGCCGTCGCCGGGTAGAAGGCGGAATACTCGAGCATGACAGTGTCGAACTCGCCGGAGGTGATGGCCTTGCGGGCGATCTCAGCGGTGTGCGAGGAGATGCCGATGTGGTCGATCAGCCCGCGGTAGCGAGCGGCCTGGAGCCCGGCGAGGGCGCCATCCTCGTGCATCACGTCGTCCCACGCCTCGAGGGTCGAGACATCGTGGAGTTGGTAAAGGGTGATGCGTTCCCGGCCCAGGGCACGGAGAGAGCGGTCGATGTCGTACTGGGCGCCGTCGGCGGTGCGGCTGAAGGTCTTGCTGGCGAGGCAGAGGTCCGCGGGTGGAGCCGTTTCGCGCAGGGACTGGCCGATGAGCATCTCGCTGCCGGCGTACTCGCGGGCGGTGTCGATGAAGGTGATCCCTGACTCGATGGCGGCGCGGAGGGTGTCGCCACCATCGGGGGAGGTGGGGGTGTCCATCGCGCCGAGACCGAGCTCCGGGACCATGAGGCCGGTGCGACCAATCCTGCGCCGCTTCACTTCACTCACGGCAGCTAGCCGAAGGTCATCCGGGGGACGGAGCTGGGTGCGGGAGCCGGGTACTTCTGCGGCGGACGCGCAACACTGGGCCGCTCCTCGCGGGGGATGCGGTTGAAGGCGACGCGCATGGCCTCGTGAGAATCGTGCCATGCGCGGAGGGCGCCGGCGATGGCGACCGCGTTGGGGAGGTCGGCGGCCTCGACGGTGCGGGGCATCCCCTCGGGGGGCTCGATCCCGGCGCCGACGACGGCGGCGCGACGCCAGTCGACGAGGACGGCGCGGGCGCCCTCGGTGGCGTTGACGAGGGCGTTGGCGGCCTCCGTGGCGGCGAAGAATGCCTGGCGGGCCTCCTCGTAGCTGGCGGCGAGGTCCTCAATGGCGACGTAGACACCGTCGTCGCGAGCCTCGACCGGATAGGAGGGCGGCCCCTCCTCGTAGGTGGGGGAGGGGTGGCCGTCTTGCGGGTCGAACTCGTAGTTGTGGAGCGGGCAGATGAGCCAGCCGCGATCGATGTAGCCCTCGCCGAGGGGGGCGTTCTCGTGCGGACAGCGGTTATCGAGGGCGCCGTAGCGCCCCTCGTGCAGCGTGAGCACGAGCACATTCCGCCCGGCGAGAACGGTCTTGACGTCGCCTTCTTCGAGGTCGTCGAGGCCGGCAACGCGGTACCAGTCGACCTGAACCACGGCAGGATGATAGCGCGGGACGGGCTCAGCCAGAATCACAAATCTTGCTGACGGACATACCGCCTTTGAGTTAGAGTGCCGTCGATTCAGCACCCGGGAGAGCACCATGCGAGAGAGCTATTGGGGGCGCTATTGGAAGCGCCGACGATCACGACGCAGCTTCCTCATCGGAGGCGCGGCGCTGGCAGCGGGTTCGGCGGGCCTGGTGGCCGTCGGGTGTGGCGACGACGACGATGACGAGCCGGATCAACCGGCCGAGCCGGCCGCAGCCGAGGAGACGGCAGCCGCGGCAACCGAAGCGCCCGCCGAGGAGACCGCAGCAGCAGCCCCGGCGGATGGGCCCATGCCGGGCGGAACCTTCCGCCAGCACAAGACGCAGGTCGACGACGGGATCGACCCTGGCCTGAAGGTCATCAACAACAACGAGATCCTGGCTCGCATCTACAACCACACGCATCTCTACAAGGTCTCGACAAACGAGTTCCTGTTCGATGCGGCGACGGCGATGGAGCAGCCGGACAACACGACGATCATCTTCCCGCTGCGCTCGGGGATGACGTTCCACCACGACGGCAGCGCCGTGACGGCGGAGGACGTGGCGAGCACGTGGAGCCGCTTCCCCGCGCTGCTGGCGGACCAGGGTTCGCAGGTGAACGAGGCGAACTGGGGCTTCATGGACACGATCACGGCGGTCGACGAGTCGACAGCCAGGGTGGACCTGAAGGCACCCGCAGCCTCGGCGCCGGTGCTGATGGCGTCGACGGCCTACGGCATCGTCTCGAAGGCCTTGCTGGACCAGCAGGCGAACGGGAACGTGCAGGAGCTGGACGCGGGCGCGGGTCCGTACGTCATCGAGCAGCGTGACAGCGCGGGCGTCGCGCTGGCGCGCTATCCCGACTACTACCCGCACGAAAACCCCTCGACGCACTTCCTTGAGGGCGCTCCCCACATCAACCGTCACGAGACGCGCATCATCGTGGACCGGGCGGCGGTGAAGGCGGCGTTTTTCGCGGGAGATATCGACTACATCCCGGCGATCGCGGACCGCATCGAGTTCGAGGAGTTCACCGGCGACGACCGCTTCACGGCGAAGGAGGTGGCCTCCACGGAGGCGCGTTTCCTCGCATACGACAACATCAAGTTCACGGACAGGCGGGCGCGGGAGGCGGTGTCGCTGGCCATCAACTACGACGCCATGATCGCGACGCTGTACGCGGGCGACGGCGTGTACGACGGTCCCGTGGGCCAGGCCTTGCCGGGGTTCGCGCTCGACCAGGAGACGCTGAAGTCGTACCGGGTGTTCGATCCGCAGAAGGCGCGGCAGCTGTGGGAGGCCTCGGGCACCGAAGTCGAGCATATCCGCATCGAGACGAGCATCGACCCGCGCGGCTCGACAATGGCGGAGTTCCTCGCGCGCCAGATGGAGGAGAACCTCGGCGTCACGGCAGAGCCCCTGATCCACGACGTGACGACGTACGTGGCGCGGGCGCGCGAGCCAATCAAGCAGTGGGAGCTCTTCGTGGTGCCGTACAACGCGAGCACGACACCGGAGATCTACAACATGACGATGATGAACCCGGACGCCTTCGCGGGCGTGTCGTGGAGCTTCGGGGTGGACCAGCCGGACGCGAGCCTGGTGGCGAACGCCCAGAAGCTGATCGACCTGACGGCCGCGCAGGCGCAGGAGGTCGACCCGGACCTTCGCCTCCAGAAGATGGAGGAGATGCAGCTCTTCGCGCTCGATGAGCTGGTGCCGGGCATCAACCTGCCGGTGCCGGGCCACAGCTGGGTCGTGTACAACTCCCGGGTCGGGAACTTCCCGGAGGACGACACCCTCCTTGGTGGGTTCCTGAACCGGACGCACGACATGTACATCAAGAGCTAGGGAGTCCACACCGGGGGCCGGGCGGGCGTTTCCGCCCGCCCGGCCTCGTGGAGTCGGCCAGGCAATGCAGGCCTACATCGCGCGCCGGTTGATCGCCGTCCCGTTCATGTTGTTCGGGATGTCGCTGCTGCTGTTCTGGTTGCTCTTCCTGCGGCCGGGAAACGCGGCGCTGACGGGATTCGGGCTGGTCTCGCCGGACCAGAACAAGCAGGCGATCGCCAGCCTCGAGGAGGAGTTCGGCCTCGACCGGCCCTTCTTCGTGCAGTACGGGGACTGGGCCTGGAGCGCGCTCCAGGGGGACTTCGGCATCTCGCTGAAGAACCGCCGCCCGGTGACGCCCGAGATCAGGTCGCGGCTGCCGGTCACGGCCGAACTGGGGCTGCTGACGGTGCTGTTGACGGCGTTAATCGGGATCCCCGTCGGAATCATCTCGGCCATCAGACCGGGGACGTTCCTCGACGGCGCCTTACGCATCGTGACGATCTCGGGGATCTCCGTGCCCAACTTCTGGGTGGCGACGCTGGTGATCACCTTACCCGCGATCTGGTGGGCCTGGACCCCCCTGTGGGAGTACGTCCGCTTCGAGGATGACCCGCTCAACAACCTGAAGATCGTGATCTGGCCGGCGGTCACGCTGGCCATCGCGACGGCGGCCTACGTGGCCCGCATCGTGCGCTCCTCAATGCTGGAGACGCTGTATTCGGACTACGTGCGGACGGCGCGGGCGAAGGGCCTGCGCGAGCGGGCGGTGGTGCTGCGGCACGTGTTCCGCAGCTCGATGATCGCGGTGATCACGGTGATCGGCATCCAGCTGGGGGCGGTGCTGGGCGGCTCGGTGATTGCCGAGCAGATCTTCGGGATTCCGGGCCTCGGGCTGCTCGTGTTCGAGTCGGTTGTGTCGATTGACTACACGGTGGCGCTGGCGGCGATCATGGTGTTCGCCTTCATGTTCACGATCGTCAACCTCGCGGTTGACGTCATCTACACGTTCGTCGACCCGAGGATCCGGTACTGATGACGGAGACGACGGAAGCAGCCGCGGCCCTGAGCCAGGAGGCGATGCGCCCGCGGGCGCGGCGCGGCGCGGGGCTGTTGCGCTTCCTCCAGCAGCAGCGGCTGGGCACGATCGGAGGCGTTCTCATCATCCTGATGGTCATCGGCGCCGTCGCCGCCCCGGTGCTCCGCACGAGCGACCCGGAGGGGTTCGGCGTGGCGCCGATCCTCGAAGGGCCAAGCGGGAGCCACTTCTTCGGGACGAACCGGGAGGGGCGGGACGTCTGGTCGCGGGTGCTGTACGGCGGCCGGGTCTCGCTCAAGATCGGGCTGGCAACAGTGATCGTGGCGGCGCTGGGGGGAACCGCGCTGGCGCTGATCGCGGGCTATCTCGGGGGCGTCGTCGACTTCGCCCTGGGACGGGTGGCGGACGTGCTGATCGCCTTCCCGTCAATCTTGTTCGCACTGACGTTGCACGCCTCGCTACGCGACGAATTACCGAACCTCGGGCAGGTGCTGGCGGCAGAGGAGTTCCTGCTGGTGGTCGCGATCTGCATCGTGTTCACGCCGGTGATCTTCCGGATCATGCGGGGGAACGTGCTGGAGCAGCGGGCCGCGATTTATGTCGAATCGGCGCGGGTCATCGGGGCGAGCGAAGTGCGCATCATGTGGCGCCACATCTTCCCGAATCTCGTGGGGCTGCTCCTGATCGTCATGAGCACAACGCTGCCGGCGGCGATCCTGACCGAGTCGGCGCTGAGCTTCCTGGGGGTGGGGGTGGAACAGGGGACGCCGTCGTGGGGGGCGGACCTCTCGGGGAGCAACCGCACCTACTTCGTGCGGGCGCCGTGGATCGCGATCTTCCCCGGCCTCGCGCTGAGCGTCACGGTGCTGGCCTTCAACCTGTTCGGGGACGCGCTGCGGGACACGCTCGACCCGAGGCTTCGGGGTCAGCGGTAAGCAGCCGCGCTACTTCTACTTCACGTTGAAGCGCGTGCGCATGCCCAGTTCGTAGTGGCTTTCGAGCTCACCGTCCTCGACCTCAGCAATGTTGCAGAGGAGGAGGTACTTGCCGGGCGGGAGGTCGATCACGATCGAGGCCGTGCTGCCAGTTGCGAAGGGCTCGATCTCGTCGACGAAGTCGATCTCGTCTTCGGGGACGCGCCCGTCAACGACGGGGATGTCGGCGATCTCGGCATCCCCGATGCGGATGACCAGGAACTCGTGGGGGTCATCGGGACCAACATTCTCCACGAAGAAGTAGATTCTGCCCGCTTCGACTTCCTCGACCTCGCTCAAGATGGCCCACTCGCGCAGCGTGACGTTGACGCGGGTCGTACCGTCGGGTTGCGGCATCACCACGCCGGGGCCGGCCATGGCTGTCGCAGACGGCGAGACCGAGGCCCCGGGAGAGGCTGACGCCGAGGGGGACGCTTCGGTCTCGTTGAGCACCCGCACCGTCCCGGGGGCGTCGTCTCCGCACGCCCCCAGGAGACCCCCCAGGAGCGTCAGCGCGGCCACGGTCGCGCCTGCCCTTCGGATTCCTGAACGAAGGTGCTGCATCTCACACTCCCTTTCTTCTCGCTGAGCGGTCTTGCGGAGCGCCTTCCGAAGTCGGGACTGGCAATGCCGTCCCGTGTCGGGCGCAGGCAATGTCGGCGAGGGGACAGGGGGGTTTCACAGACCTTCCCAGGGCGGCGGTCGTCCCGCAGGCGCGGGGAGAGCTTCTCGCGACGGCAGGTCATGCTTCCTCCTTGCGTGGCGGGAAGCGCGGACCGAGGGCATCCGCGCCTCCCTACCGACAGCGCGTAACCCTAGACTTATATTTCTAGTTAGTCAAACCTTTCTCTATAGCCATGCTCCGACAAAGATCGGGCTTGAACGGCTTGACCACCTATACTCGGGGCGTGGCCAAGCCGCTCGACGACATCAGCATCCTCGACCTGACCTGGGTGCTCTCCGGGCCGTATGCGGCGATGGTGCTGTCGGACCTGGGGGCGGACGTGATCAAGGTGGAGCGCCCGCCGTGGGGGGACGTGGCCCGCACAAGCGGCCCCTACCAGAACGGCTGGAGCGGCTACTTCTTCAGCATCAACCGGGGGAAGCGGTCGATCGCGATCGACCTGACGCGGGATGATGGCCGGAACCTGCTCCTCGACCTTGCGGAGAAGGTCGACGTCGTTATGGAGAACTTCACGCCGGGGACGATGGACCGGCTCGGGATCGGGTACGAGACGCTGCGGGAACGGAACCGGGGGCTCATCTTCGCGAGCACGTCCGGGTTCGGGCAGACGGGTCCGTACCGGGAGCACCCGGCGGTCGACATCATCGTGCAGGGGATGGGCGGCGTGATGTCGATCACAGGGGAGCCGGACGGCGAGCCAGTTCGGCCCGGGGTCTCGTACGGCGACATCGTGGGCGGGCTCTACACGGCCATCGGCATCCTGACGGCGCTGCACGAGCGCGGAAAGAGCGGAGAGGGACAGGCGATCGACATCAGCATGCTCGATGCGCAGGTGAGCGTGCTGGAGAACGCGATCATGCGGTACTTCGTCACAGGCGAGGCGCCGAAGCCGCTCGGTACCCGGCACCCGAGCGCGACGCCGTTCCAGGCGTTCCCCGCAGCGGACGGCTGGATCGTGGTGGCGCTCGCGTTCCGGGACGAGCAGTGGCCGATCCTGTGCGCGCTGCTGGGGGTGACGGACCTGATCGACGACGCCCGCTTCGACACGGGACCGAAGCGGACGGCGAACCACGCGGCGCTGGAGCCGCTGCTGTTCGAGGCGTTCCGCAAGCAGCCCCGGGACCACTGGCTGAAGGAGTTCCTGGCGGCGGACATCCCGAGCGGGCCGCTGAACACGATCGAGGACGTGGTGAACGACCCGCAGGTGCGGCACCGCGAGATGATCCAGGAGGTCACGCACCCGGTGGCGGGGACGCTGCCGGTGGCGAGCACGCCGGTGCGGCTGTCGCGGTCGGAGTCGGGGATCGCAGGGCCGCCTCCGAGCATGGGGGAGCACACGGCGGAGGTGCTCGGCGAGCTGCTGGGGCTGGGCACGGATGAAGTGGAGGCGCTGCGCGAGGCGGGGGTGGTCGCGACCGAGGGCGGGCCCGACATTTCGGAGCTGACGCGGTAGGGCTAGAGGCCCTTCTCGGCGCAAAGATCCTCGTCGAAGAGGATGTGGCCGGTGAACTCGGCGGGGGGCTGCTCGCAGATCCAGACGGTTCCCTTCGACATGTGCGGAGCGCGCTCGAACTCGAGGGTGGGGTTCTCGGGGTCGTTCTCGGCCCAGATGTTGCCCGGCGTGCGGATGCGTCCGATGGGGGAGAGCACGTTGACGGCGATGCCGTCGTCCTGCAGCTCCATGGCGAGGGCCTGCGAGTAGCGTTCGAGGCCGGACTTGACCATCGCGTAGAAGCCGCCGCTTGCGCGCGTCTCGGGGTAGGGCCCGGGGCCGGGGAAGACGCCCGCGCGCGAGGAGACGTTGATGATGTGCCCTCCGCCGGCGGCGCGAATGTGGGGGACGCAGGCGCGCATAAGGAGGAGGGGTCCGCGCAGGTCGATCTGCCAGATCAGGTCGAGGTGGCGGGGCTGGACCGTCTCGATGGAGCCGGGCACGAGGATGGCGGCGTTGTTCACGAGGATGTCGATGCGGCCCCACTCCTCGACCACGCGGTCGACGCCGGCGGTGATGCTCTCGGGGTCGCGCACGTCCATGCGCACGGCGAGCGCCTCGCCGCCATCGGCGCGGATGCCCTCGGCGACGGTGTGGATAGTGCCGGGGAGGCGCTTGTCGCGGACCTCCTCGGTACGGGCGGCGATGGCGACCTTCGCGCCGGCGGCGGCGAGGGCGACGGCGACGTCCTCGCCGATGCCGCGGCTGGCGCCGGTCACGATCGCGACCCTGCCGTCGAGCGTACCCATGGAGACCTCCCGGAACCGGGCGCCATCGTACGCGAGCGGGGCGGCGGGCGGGCGGCGTAGACTCGCCGCGCGACGCACGAGGAGGACCCCATGGACGTAGCGCCGATCGACATCGCCAGCCGGCTCGACGACGAGCACCGGCCCGTCTTCGAGGGGATGCCGCGACCGCAGCGGGACTGGTCGGACATTCCCGGGACGCGGGCGCGGATGGCGGAGATGCGAGCGTCCCTGCCCCAGCCGGTGCTTCCCGCGAACGTCGCGATCGAAGACGTCACGGTCCCCGGTCCGGAGGGCGATCCCGACGTACCCGTGCGCCTCTACCGCCCCGAGGCGCTGCCGCAGCCGGCGGCCGCGCTCTACTGGATCCACGGCGGCGGCATGGTGATGGGGAACGTCGAGATGAACGACCCGTACTGCGCGAACATTGCGGACAAGCTGAACGTGCTGGTGGCCTCGGTGGAGTACCGGCTGGCGCCGGAGCACCCCTTCCCGGCGCCCCTCGAGGACTGTTACGCGGGGCTCGCGTGGCTCTGGCGGTCGCGCGAGGAGTTCGGGCTGGACCCGGAACGCATTGCCGTGGGCGGGGCGAGCGCGGGCGGAGGGCTCGCGGCAGGGGTCGCGCTGGCGGCGCGGGATCGGGGCGAGATCGCGCTGTGCTACCAGCTGCTCGTCTACCCGATGCTCGACGACCGAAACGAGACCCGCAGCAGCTACGCCGTCACCGACGGGCGCACCTGGAACCGGGAGGCGAACGACGCAGGCTGGAACGCGTATCTCGCTGGGAACGCGGGTGGCGACGACGTGTCGCCCTACGCGGCTCCGGCGCGGGCGACGGACCTCGCGGGTCTGCCGCCGGCCTACATCAACGTGGGCGACCTCGACCTGTTCGTCGACGAGGACGTGGCCTACGCACGGGCCATGGCGGACGCGGGCGTGCCAGTCGAGCTGCACATCTATCCGGGGGCCTACCACGGGTCGAACGGGGCGGTTCCGACCTCGGTGCTGTCGCGCCGGTGGGCGGCGGACGAGCTGGCGGCGCTCGGCCGCGCGCTGGGAGGGTGACCAGCACGACCGATGCCGAGAGCGCCGTTCTGCAGGCGCTCGACGCGCTAGGCATCGAGTACGAGCGCATCGAGATCGACCCGGCGCACGGCGATACGGCCGACTTCTGCCGCGAGTACGGCTACCCGGTCCCGGAGTGCGGGAACACGATCCTGATCGCCTCGCGGAGCGAGCCGCGACAGTTCGCGGCGTGCGTCGTGCGCGCGGACACGCGACTCGACGTGAACCGTCGCGTGCGCAAGCTGATGGGCGTGCGCAAGGCCTCGTTCGCGTCGGCGGAGGACACGGTCGCGCACACGGGCATGGCGATCGGCGGCGTGACGGCGTTCGCGCTGCCGGAGGGACTTCCGATCTACGTCGATGCGGCCGTTTTCGAACTCGACCGCGTCATCCTCGGGAGCGGCGTGCGCAGCTCGAAGATCGCGGTCGCGCCGGACGCGCTCAGGCGCGTCCCGGGGGTGGAGGTGGTGGAGGGGCTGGCGGTGGCGGGGTAGGGCGCTACGCCCGTAGGAAGGTGAGGACGGCGGCGGTGATAGGTGAGGGGGCCAACCTCACCTGTCGTGCCAACTGATTCGCGAGACTTCGACGAATTCCGCCGCCCACTGGTGAGTCTCGGAATCTGGCCCCTCCGTCGCAAACACCGTGTCGAACCATGCCCTCGCCCACTGCGGGTTCCGAACCACAGCAATCAGTACAGCGTGAAGAGCCTTGCTGAAATAGGCGCCCGGTTCGCACCCGCCTCCGTCGGTAGGCAGGACGCGCTCGGCCGCGACACGAAATGCCTCACAGAGGCCGCTGCGCCTTCCTGCGGCCAAGGTAGAGACAGGCCGCAAGTCGGGTTTCGGCGTAGCCATGGTCAAGTCCGCTGCCAAGTGTTCGCACTCGTAGTCGCGCCCTGACTCTTCCTCCTCAATCGCCATATCTCGATACCACGCCGCTGCCCACTCAGGGTGGAGCACTGCGGCAACAAGCACGGCGTGCAGCGCTTCAACGCTGAAGAGAAACGGCTCTGGTGGATCGGGAACGCCGGGAAGAACGCACAGAGCAGCATCCTCGAATCCATCGAGGGCGGCGTCCCAATCGCGTCCGTAGATCGCGGGCATCGTCACTCCCAGAGCACACGCGGCGGCGCGCGCTGGCATCCTGGCAAGGGACGGGCGGTCACACAAGCGTTCTCGGTTTGGCACGGTGAGCGCGCGGGGTCACTACGGAACCGAGGGCGCACCTAGCCACTTGGCCTGGCATCCTGGCGATGGATATAGCGGATAGACGGAGCCGCCGGTGCCGTTCGAGCCAGATACAGTCATTACCTACTTCGGGATGTGCCAAGAAGAAGGGGGCACCAGCCTTCAGCGTGGCATGAACTTTCGGCTGCGCCCCACCCATAGCGTCATCCTGATGAGCCAGCAGGAGGGAGCCCCCTACACCGATAGGGTCGAGGAGGAGGGGACGGTGATCGTCTATCAGGGTCACAACGTCCCCCGACCACAGGCACCCGACCCCGACTCCGCTGACCAAGAACTCAGGACGCCAAGCGGGCGGTTGACACAGAACGGGCTCTTCTTCGAGGCAGCAGGCTCGGACCCTCCAGAACTGGTCCGGGTCTACGAGAAGCTCCTGAAGGGGCTCTGGGTCTACAACGGCTCCTTTAGCCTTACGGATGCGTGGGCGGAAGTCTTGGACGGGCGGCGGGTGTTCAAGTTCCGGCTCAAAGTAGTCGATGGCACGTCGGCGTCGACACCCTTGCGAAAGGAGCCCACGCGGGTGATTCCGTCGGCGGTGAAGAAGGCGGTCTGGTTGCGGGATGGCGGGAAGTGTGTGCTCTGCGGCTCCAGCGACGAACTGCACTACGACCACGACCTCCCATTCTCAGAGGGTGGTAGTTCGACTACTGAGAACGTTCGCATCCTCTGCGCGCGTCACAACCTCGAAAAAGGCGCGCGGATCGAGTAACCCGGGCCTGAGTTTCCCACCAACAGCCAACGGCCCAACCGCCAATGGCCCGCTAGGCGCGCTCGGGCATGCGGTAGTTGGGGGGTGGGTCGTGGCCGACCCAGGTCTTGCCGATGTTCTCGTAGTGGCGGTACGAGATGAGGGCGTGGGTGGCGGACTGGTGGGCGTCGCGGAGCTTGCGCTCGAGAGGGCTGTCCATGCGGCTGCCGGTCGTGCCGGCAGTGTTGTTCAGGACGCCCACCATCTGGCGGACGGACTGGGCGGCGTGGGCGCAGGCGAGGAGGGCGAGGCGGGCGTGCTCCCAGTCGGGGGTGAGGCGGCCACCCTCTGACGGGAGGGGGCCGAGGTGCTCCTCGAGGGCGTCTTGCGTGTCCATCACGAAGGTGCGGGCGGCCTGCAGGGTCGCTTCCGCCTCGCCCACGCGGTACTGGGCCTGCGGCTGGTCCTTGAGCATGGAGCCGGAGCCCCAGGGGGTCTTCACGTTCGCGAGCTCGATGAACGAGTCGATGGCGCCACGGCCTACGCCGAGGGCGACGGCGGCCTTGTTATAGACGGCGTGGGTGGGGTTGCGGTAGGTGGGGTTCTCCCAGATCTCGCTGGAGGCGAGGGCGACCTCGGGGAGGGTGTGCTCGGGGGGCACGTAGCAGTCGGTCATGCGCACGTCGTGGCTGCCGGAGCCGCGCATGCCGGCGGTGTCCCAGGTGTCGACGACCTCGAACTCACCGCGGGGGACCATGAAGGAGTTCACGGGCGTCTCGCCGGTGTCCTCGTCGGTCATCTGGGAGGCCATGACGAAGTTCCAGGTGGCATTGTGGCTGCCGCTGGCGAAGGAGCCCTGATAGTTGAGGCGCCAGCCGTCGCCGTCGCGGCGGGCCTTGCGTCCGGGGTTGGGGCCGTTGGGGGGTCCGAGGCCGGAGCAGACGAGGACGTACCAGTCGTCGCAGATCTCGTGGGCCAGCGCGGGTTCCATGCGGCGGATGACGAGGGCGTTGATCTCGGAGTTGATGTGGACGCACCAGCCGACGGAGCCATCGATGGCGGAAGCCGCCTCGACGTTCTCGATCTGCGCGCGGGCGTTGACGTTCTCGCCGCCGAGCTCCTCGGGGAGGACGAAGCGGTAGAGGCCCTGGTCGGCCATCTCCTTCGAGGCCCACTCGGGGAGGTGGCGCAGCTCCTGCGCCTCGTCGCCGGCCTGCAGGAGCATCTCCTTCATGCCGGCGATGCGCTCGAGCATGGGGGTCTGCCGGATGGCGTTCTGACGCTCGATGATCTCGGGACGAACCATGCGGGGCTCCTAGGCGCGGGTGGGGGTGGCGTACTGCGGGGGCGGGTCCTCGCCGAGCCAGGTGCGGCCGAGGTTGCCATAGTGCCGCCAGCTGACGCCGCCGTGCGCCGCCGCCTGATGGGCGTCGCGGAGCTTGCGCTCGAGCGGGTGGCTCATGCGGCTGGCGGTGGTTCCGGCGGTGTTGTGGATGACATCGACGACGTGGCGGCAGGCCTGGGCGGCGTGGGTGGAGGCGAGGAGGCCGCGGCGGGCGAGTGGCCAGTCGGGGTACTCCTTGCCGCCGTCGAGGGGTCCGAGGTCGGCTTCGATCTCGTCCTGCGTCTCCATGAGGAAGGCGCGGGCGGCGGCCCAGGTCGCCTCCATCTCGCCGAGGCGGACTGGGGCCTCGGGGAGGTCCTTCAGGAGCGAGCCGGAGCCCCACGGGGTCTTGGTGACGGCGAGGGTGGTGAACTCGTCGAGGGCGCCGCGGGCGATGCCGAGCGCGACGGCGCCCTTGTTGTAGGGCACCTGGTTGGGATTGCGGTAGGTGGGGTTCTCCCAGAGCTTCGTGGGGGCGAGGGCGGCCTGGGGGAGGACATGCTCGGGGGGCACGTAGCCGACGACGCGGACATCGTGGCTGCCGGAGCCGCGCAGGCCGGCCATGTCCCACGTATCGACGATCTCGAATTCGCCCTTTGGAATCATGAAGGCGGCATCGACCGGCTTCTCGGTAGTAGGGTCGATGGTCTCGCCAGTGAGGACGAGGTTGTAGGTGGCGCTGTGGCAGCCGCTGGCGAAGGCGCCCTGGTAGGTCACGCGCCAGCCGTCGCCCTCGCGCTGGGCCTCGCGGCCGGGGAAGGGGCCGTTGGGGGTGCCGAGCCCGGAGCAGACGAGGTAGTTCCAGTCGTCGCAGATCTCGTGGGCGAACTCGCGGGTCATCTGGCGGAGGACGAGGGCGTTGATCTCGGAGTTGATCTGCACGCACCAACCGACAGAGCCGTCGATGGCGGAGGCGGCCTCGATGACCTCGATCTGCTCGCGGGCGAGCAGGTCTTCGCCGCCGAGCTCGGCGGGGACGACCATGCGGTAGATGCCGGCGTCGATCATCTCCTGCACGGCCCAGGCGGGCATGTGGCGGAGTTGCTGAGCTTCGTCGCCAGCCTGGACGAGCGCTTCTCGCATGTTGGCGAGGCGATCGAGGATGGGGGTGTCGTGAAGCGCTTCCTGACGGTCGAGGATCTCTTGTCGGACCAAGGCTGGCCTCCGGTTCGAGGGAGTAGGAGCGGGATGATACCGGCTTTGGGAGCGCGGGAGGCGCGAGCCGATGTGCGACACTGCGCCCATGACAGAGCTTGAGCCGCGCGACATCGTTGCGAGCTATGTGGAGCGCGTGTGGAACCTCGGCGACAGCTCGGCGGTGGTCGAGTACTGCGCCGATCCGTACGTCCGGCACGACGCGGGGAGGTCGCGGGTGATGAGCCACGCGGAGCAGCTGGAGCGCGTGACGGGCGAGCGGGCGGCGGGAACGGCGGCGGACGGGCGCAGCCTGCATTTCGAGACGCTGGTGCTGGCGGGGGACGGGCGGGAAGTGACCTGGGTCTGGAACATGACGGGGCCCACGGGCACGGAGCTGGCGGGGTCTGGGGTGGAGGCGGAGGTGGTGGGTGAGGAGCTGCGCATCTGCGGCATCGAGGTGTTCCGCGTGGTGGACGGTCGCATCGCCGAGGTGTGGAACAGCCCGCCGATGGCAGGGCACTGGGGCTAGCACCGCCGTCGCGGTCACGGTTGGCGGACGCCGCGGGCGCGGTGAGAATGGCGCGCCATGGGACGGGTCCTCGACGCGCTGAGCTGGGTCGTGACGGTGCGTCCCCTCGTCACACTGGCGATCGTCGCCGCCATCACGGTCGCGCTGGGGGCGGGCATCCCGCAGCGGGCGCCGCAGGCCGACAACGAGATCTTCCTCTCGGACGACAGCGACGTGGCGGTGGCGCTCGCCAAGCTCGAGGAGCGGTTCGGGGAGTCGGCCGAGTCGGCGTCGGTCACGCTGCTCTTCCGAGGAGAAGCGCTCACGCCGGAGGGACTCGCGCAGATCGACCGCGTGATCGAGCGGGTCACGGCGGACCAGCGGGTGGCGGACGTGCTTGCGGGGGACGCGGTGGTCGCACCGACCGAACCGTTGGCGGCGGCGTTGGGGGTGGAGGGGTTCGAGGGCATCACGCAGGCCGAGGTTGATGCGGCGCTCGAACGCATCCGGAGGGAGGCAGGGCTGGCGGAGCAGCGAGCGGTCCTCGACTCGCTGACAGGCACGGATAAGGACGGCACGCCAATCGCGATCGCTACCATCCGCCTGCGCGACCCGGGCGACATGGAGACGCTGGTCGAGGCAGAGCTGGCGATCCACAAGCTCACGGACGCCGTCGAGGGACCGCTGGAGGCCCGCAGCGTCTCGGAAGCGACGATCGACGAGGAAGGCGACCGGGCAACGGGTTCGACGATGCTGCGGCTGATGGGCGTCGCGCTACTGGTGATCGCCGCGCTCACGTTCCTGTTCATGCGCTCGCCATCCGACCTGGTGCTGACGCTGGCGGGGCTGCTGGTGACGATCGTGTGGATCACGGGGGCGCAGGGGTGGCTGGGGCCGAACGCGCTGGGGTGGATCGGTCCGCCGAACATCCTGACGACGATGGTGCCGATCATGCTGATCGGGCTGGCGGTCGACTACGCCATCCAGACGGTGGCGCTCTACCGGGAGCGACGGATCGAGGGCGAACCGGTGGGGCGGGCCGTGCGGCAGGGGCTGCGCACGGTCACGATCCCGCTGGCGCTGGCGGCGGGGACGACGGTCGTCAGCTTCCTGACGAACCTCGCTTCACCGATCCCGGCAAACGGCGACTTCGGCATCACGGCGGGGCTGGGAGTGGCGCTGGGATTGACCGTGATGCTGACGCTGGTGCCGGCGGGTCGGGCGCTGCTCGACCGGCGGCGGGAAGCGAAGGGGAGCCTGCCGGCGGCGCGCCCGATCTCGAACGCGCTGCCGGGCGTGGGCCGGGCGGTAGAGGGGCTGGGACGGGAGCTGGCGAGGCGACCGGCGCCCTATCTCGCGCTGGTGGCGGTGGTGACCGTGCTGCTCGGGCTCGCAGCCACGCGCATCGACTCGACCTTCGACACGCGGGACTTCCTGCCTTCCGGCGGCGATGCGATGACGGACCTGGAGACGCTCGACGCCGCCTTCGGGGGCTCGACGGAAGCCGTGAACGTGCTGATCGAGGCGGAGGTGACGCAAGCGCGCACGATCCTGAACCTGCTGGACTTCACCGACGCATTCCAGGACGACCTGCGCCGGCCGGTGGGGGTGACCGGGGATGTCCAGGGGTCGGTGGGACTGCTCGTCCTCGACTGGATCACGGACAGCGGCGCGCCCGGGGACAAGTACGACCCGGAGCTGGCGACGCTGTTCGAGGAAGCGTCAGTGGGGGTACGGGTCGACCCGGTGCTGGCGCAGGCATTCCTTGACCGGCTGGCGGGGCTCGATCCCGACGCGGTCACGCGGGTGCTGGTGAACAACCCCGACGGTGCGGACTCACTCCTGATCCAGTTCCGGGCGCTGGCGGGCGACCAGAGGCGGACGGCCGCCATGCTTGAGGACGTCAACGGACTCTGGTTCGGCGGAGAGGACGAGTTCACCGCGACGTCGGGGAGCATCATCAGCCTCGAGATCGTCGAGGTGATCACGGAGAGCCAGACAGAAGCGATCGTGACGACGATCGGCGCGGCGCTCGTCATCCTGACGATCTTCTTCTGGGTGACCCAGGGGCAGCCGGCGCTGGGGTTCATCGCCGTTGGACCGATCGTGCTGGTGCTGGTGTGGGTACTGGGCACAATGGCGCTGCTGGGCATTCCCTACAACGTCGTCACGGCGCTGATCACGGCGCTCTCGATCGGGATCGGCGTGGACTACACGATCCACGTCATCCACCGCTACAAGGAGGAGTTCGCCCACCTGGGCGACCCGGAGGCGGCGGCGAGCCGGACGCTGGCGACGACAGGGTCGGCGCTGATCGGGTCGGCCCTGACGACGGCGCTTGGGTTCGGGGTGCTGGTGTTCTCGCCGCTGACGCCGTTCCAGCAGTTCGGCGTCGTCACGGCGATCACGATCGCGTATGCGCTGGTCGCGGCGGTGCTGGTGGTGCCGCCGGCGATGATCGTGTGGGGGGCGTACCAGAACCTGCGGCTGCGGCATGCGGTGGAACGGGCGCGTACGGAGCTCGGGGAGGAGCCGTAGGGAAGCTCACGCAGTCGTGTTGCCAGCCCGCGGAAGCGTCGTGAGAATGGCTCTCCATGGGAATGGTGCTGGACTGGGTCAGCCGGGCCGTGACGGCCCGGCCGTGGATTACGCTCGCGGTTCTCGTGGTTGTCACGGTGGTGCTGGTGGCGGGAATCGGGCAACGAGCGCAACAGGCCGAGAATGAGGCGTTCCTGCCCCAGGACAGCGACGTCGCCCGGGCGATGGAGCAGATCGACAAGCTGTTCGGGGACTCCGCCGACGTAAACCTGGTCACCCTCGTCTTCCGCGGGGAGACGCTGACGCCCGACGCACTCGCGCAGATGCACGGCCTCCTTGAGCGCATCGCGGCCGACCCACAGGTAGGCAACCTGCTGGCGCCCACCAACCCGATTCTCGCGCCCACGCAGGTGCTGGCGTTCGTGCTCGAGACGGACGACTTCGCCTCGGTCCCGCAGGCGCAGATCGACGCAACGGTCGAATACCTCCGCACAACGCCGGAAGCGGCACAGCTGTACGCAACGCTCGATGCGCTGACGGGAACCGACGCGGACGGGACACCCGTCGGGGTCGCGATGGTGCGGGTGCTCGAAACCGACGACGACGCAAGCGACGACGCCCAGCTACGCATCGACGAGCTGGCGGAGGCGGCCGAAGGGACGCTGAGCGTGCGGAGCATATCGGTGCCGGTGATAGAGGAGGAGGTCCTGGAGGCGACGGGCTCGCGGATGCTGCCGGTGATGGGCATCGCCCTGCTGGTCGTCGCGCTGCTCACGCTCCTCTTCATGCGCACGCTCTCCGACCTGCTGTTGACGGTCGCGGGGCTGATCCTGGCGGTGCTCTGGACGCTGGGGGCGGAGGGCTGGCTGGGACCGAACGGGTTCGGCGCGATCGGCCCGCCGAACGCGCTGACCTCGATGGTGCCCCTGATCCTCATCAGCCTCACGGTGGACTATTCGATCCAGACGGTCTCGCACTACCGCGAGCAGCGCATCGCAGGTGAACCCGTGGCAGCGGCGGTCAGGGTGGGGCTGCGCAACGTGGTCATTCCGCTGACGCTCGCCGCCGCCACAACGGTCGTGAGCTTCCTGACGAACCTGATCTCCCCGATCGGGGCGATCGGGGACTTCGGGGTGGTGGCGGGCATGGGGGTGGGGCTGAGCCTGATCGTGATGCTGACGCTCCTTCCCGCGGTACGGACGATCGTCGACCGGCGGCGGGAGGCGCGGGGGACGCTGCCTCCGGTGCGCCCAATCGCCAACGCACTCCCCGGCATCGAGCGGCTGGCAGAGCGCCTGGGAGCCTCGATCTCGCGCCGGCCGGCGCCCTATATCGCCTTCGTGGCGCTGACGTCGATCGGGTTGGGGTTCGCAACGACGGATCTCACTACGAACTTCAGCGTGCGCGACATCCTCCCCCGGGACGGCCACGCACTGGAGGACCTGGAGACGCTGGACGAAGCCGTGGGGGGCTCCACGGAGGTCGTGAGCGTCCTGGTGCAGGCCGAAATCACCGACACGCGCACCATCCAGAACCTCTTCGATTTCACGGAGGCGTTCAAGAGTGAACGAACCCGCCCGCGAGCGGCGGAGGGGCGCGTGGAGGCGTCGCTGGCCGTGCTCACGGACGACTGGATCACGGACGACGGCGAGGGCGACCTCCGCTACGACCCGGAGCTCGAGCGGCTCTTCAACGAGGCGACGGCGGGGCTGCACCTCGACCCGGCGTTGATCCAGCGCTTCCTCGACGCACTGGGGGAACGCGACCCCGTGGGACTGCGGCACGTGCTGGTGGACAACCCGGACGGGATCGACACAGCGCTGATCCAGTTCCGGGCCTACTCGGGCGATCCGCACGAGACAAAGGGGATGCACGACGACATCCGCGCGCTCTGGTTCGGCGACGACGACGACATCACCGCCACCTCCCAGGACATCATCACGCTCGCGGTGGCGGATGAGATCAGGGACCGGCAGACGGAGGCGATCGCGACGACGATCGCGGCGGCGCTCGGGATCCTGATCATCTTCTTCTGGGTGACATTGCGGCAGCCGGCGCTGGCGTTCATCGCGGTCGCGCCGATCGTGCTGGTGCTGATCTGGGTGCTGGGCACGATGGCGCTGCTGGGCATCCCCTACACGATCGTCACCTCGATCATCACGGCGCTCTCGATCGGCATCGGGGTGGACTACACGATCCACGTCATCCACCGCTACCGGGAGGAGTTCTCGAGACTGCGCAACCCCGAGAAGGCCGCCATCCGAACGCTGGCGACGACGGGCTCGGCGTTGCTGGGGTCGGCGCTCACGACGGCGCTCGGGTTCGCCGTGCTGACGTTCTCGCCGCTGACCTCTTTCGCGGAGTTCGGCATCACGGCGGCGATCACGATTGCGTACGCGCTGATCGTCTCCATCCTCGTCGTACCGCCGGCGATGACCGTCTGGGGCGCGTACCAGAACATGCGGCTGCGCTCGATGGTGGAGCGGCTGTGGGACGATCTGGACGTCGCCATCGAGGACACGCACCGGCGCTTCGAGGATGACGAGGAGCCGTCGGAGGCCTCTCCGGAGCGGTAGGATGGCGGGGACGGGGCGCGGCGAGCGCTGACCGCCGCGAGGTTCCCGCGGAGGTCCTGCCGTGCTCGAGACGAAGAAGTCGTTCTGCCGGTTCTGCCACGCGTACTGCGCGATCGAGGTCGACGTGGAGGACAACCGCGCCGTAGCGGTGCGGGGTGATGCTTCGGACCCCATCTACGGCGGGTACACCTGCATCAAGGGCCGCCACCTGCACGACCAGCACAATCACCCCGACCGCATCCGCGCGACGCAGCGACGGCGGCCGGACGGCACGTTCGAATCCATCAGCAGCGAGCAGGCGCTGGACGAGATCGCGACGAAGCTGACCGCGATCATCGAGGAACGGGGGCCACGGGCGGTGGCCCTGTGGGGCGGGGCGGGCGGCGCGCTCATGTCTCTCAGCATCAGCGGCGACTGGCTGCGGGCGATCGGGTCGCCGTCCTTCTACAGCGGAGCGACCATCGACCAGGAAGCGAAGCCGGTCGCGCAGTCGATGCACGGCAAGTGGGACGCGGGCGCGCACCCGTTCGAGGACGCCGACACATGGATGCTGATCGGGGCGAACCCGGTGATCTCGATGTGGGGCGGCATCCCCCACCAGAACCCCTGGAAGCGGATCAACGACGCGCGCAAGGCGGGGCTGAAGCTGATCGTGATCGACCCGCGCAAGACGGAGTGCGCGAAGCGCTCGGACATCCACCTGCAGGTGAAGCCGGGCGAGGATGCGACGCTGCTGGCGGGGATCATCCGGACCATCATCGAGGAGGGGCTGTACGACGCGGACTTCGTGCAGGCGAACGTTCGGGGCTTCGAGGAGTTGCGGGAGACGGTCTCGGACTTCACGCCGGACTACGTGGAGGAGCGCACGAACGTGCCCGCGGCGCTGATGCAGGAGGCGGCGCGCACCTTCGCGGCGGGCCAGCGGGGACGCGTAACCTCGGGCACGGGGCTCGACATGCAGCCCCGGGGAACGCTGCACGAGTACCTGGTGCTGGCGCTGAACACGATCACGGGGCGGTGGCTGCGCGAGGGCGAGGAGGTGCCGAACCCGTACGTCCTGCTGCCGGGCCGCACCTGGCGCGCGCAGACGGAGGAGCTGGAGCCGCTCCTGCCGAAGGACTCCGCGCTGGAGAGCCGCTTCCGCGGGCTGAAGCACAACGACGGGCAGTTCCCGGCAAATGTGCTCGCGGACGAGATCCTGACGCCGGGGCCGGAGCAGGTGCGAGCGCTGTTCGTGATGGCTGGCGACCCGGCGGTGAGCGTCCCCAACCACGACCGCATCGTGGAGGCGTTCAACAACCTGGAGTTGCTGGTCACGATCGACTGGCGGATGTCGGCGACGGCGAAGCTCTCGCACTACGTGATCGCGTGCAAGCTCTCGCTGGAGCGTCCGGACGTGACGATGCTGCCCGAGGCGGTGGCGGAGACGTACGGCCACGGCGGCTACACGGTTCCGTACGCGCACTACACGCCGGCGCTGATCGAGCCGGAGTTCGACGTGATCCAGGAGTGGGAGCTCTTCTGGGGGCTGGCGCACCGGATGCGGACGCCGATGACGTTCCGGGGCAAGCCGCTCGACATCGACCGGAAGCTGACCTCGGACGAGATGTTCGACGTGATGATGGAGGGCTCACGCATCCCCTTCGACGAGGTGAAGGGGACGCCGGGCGGACGGCTCTACCCCGACGCGAGCATCCGGGTGGAGGCGCGGGAGCCGGGGAAGGACAAGCGGCTGAACGTGGGATTCGGGCAGATGATGGAGGACCTGCGCGAGGTGCGCGACGAACCACTCACGGGCGGGGCGGCGCTGGAGCCGGGCGAGGAGTACTCGCACCGGCTGATTACGCGGCGCATGCGCCAGGTGTTCAACGGGATGGGGCAGCAGATCCCGGAGCTGATGGAGAAGTACAGCTACAACCCGGCCTTCCTGGCGCCGTTCGACCTGCGGGCGCTGGGGCTGGAGGCGGGAGACATCGTCGAGATCGCGTCGAAGCACGGCGCCATCCGGGGGGTCGTGGAGGAGGACGACACGGTGCCCTCGGGCGTGATCTCGATGGCGCACTCATGGGGCGACAGCGTCGAGCGGGAGGAGAACACCTTCCGCACCTGGGGCAGCAACACCAACAAGCTCGTCAGCTTCGACGAGGACTTCGACCCGATCTACGGGATGCCGCGCATGACCTCGCTGCCGGTGAACATCCGGAAGCTGGAGGGAGCGGAGGCGGGGTAGCGGCAGGCGCTACAGGTCGGCGACCTCGATGGTGTGGCCGGCCTCGGAGGCGGCGTAGATGCCGTGGACGGCCTCCATGGTGTTGAGGTTGTCGTGGCCGCTGCTGATGGGTTCCTTGCCCTCGCGGATGCAGCGGGCGAAGTGGACGATCTCGTTCGTGAAGGGGTTGTCGCCGACGAGGCCGCCCATGTCGGGTCCGACCTCGCTGAAGGCCTGGATGCCGTTGTGGCCGGGCTGCGTCTCGCGTGACTCGGTGGCGAGATGGGCGGGGGCGTGGTGCTGGTCGACGACGTTGCCGTCGAGGTCGGGGACGGTGTAGATGGTGCCCTTCGTGCCGATGATGAGGGACTGGTACATCCACGGGGTGCGGGCGCTGTAGCTGGAGAGGAGCGTGCCCATGGCGCCGCTGTCGAACTCGAAGGTGGCGACGGCGCGGTCCTCGGCGCCGTTCTTCATGAGGGGGTGGTCCCCCCAGGTCTTCGCCGTGATGCGGACGACGTTGCCGACGAAGTAGCGGAGCAGGTCGACCTGGTGGGTGCTGACCATCATGACGCTGCCGCCGCCGTTGCGCTTCCCGTCGAAGCCCCACCAGTCGCCGCGGTTCATGCTGGTCATGCTGCCGGGGAGGGCGGCGCCGAACCAGCTGTCGGCGCGGCAGGCCCAGATGTCGCCGAGCTCGCCCGCCTCGATGATGCGCTTCACGTTCTGGTAGTGGGGGAGGTAGCGCAGCATCTGCGCGACCATGAAGGTGACGCCGGCCTCGTCGCAGGCGTTGACGATGTCGCGCGCCTCCTGGACGGAGCAGGCCATCGGCTTCTCGAGGAGGACGTGCTTGCCGGCCTTCGCGGACTCGATGGCGTTGCTGTGGTGCTGGTCGTGGATCGTGGCGATGTCGACCGCCTCCACGTCGTCGCGGGCGAGGAGATCGGCGGTGTTGGTGTAGACGGCGCTCGGGTCGACGCCGGCATCGGCGGCGTAGGCCGCGGCGGCCTCCTCGCGGATGTCGCAAACGGCGACGAGCTCGACCTCGTCACGATGCTCGAGGAAGGCGGGCATGTGGGCGCGCGCGATGCCGCCGCTGCCGATGAGGCCGACTCGAAGGGGTGGCATGGAGGCTCCTTGGTGCCTGGTGGCTCGTGACTATACGGAGGTGGTCGGTGGCCGGTGGTCGGTGGTCGGTGGTCGGTATAGTGCAGGCCATGCCGCTAGATGAGCTGTTGGAGACCATAGAGACACTACGTGGGCGTATTGAGGAGCATGGGGAGAATCTGCGGAAGAGCGAGACGCTGACTCGCTACGCTCTCATTGATCCGCTGCTGCGGGAGCTTGGCTGGGATACGAGCGATCCAGACCAGGTGGTGCCGGAGTATCCCTCGTCCGGCGGACGAGCCGACTACGCGCTCCTCGCCGGCGGCACACCGAAGATGATGGTGGAGGCGAAGAAGCTCGGCGAGCAGATGCGCGGGGCAGTCTCGCAGGGCATCAACTACTGTCTAGAGAAGGGCACCCTCTACTTCACGGTGACCGACGGGCAGTCGTGGGAGGTCTACGAAACGCACAAGCCCGTGCCAGTGGAGCAGAAGCGGATCGTAGAGTTCGACTTGCTGAAGAATGCTCCCTCGGAGGTCTCCCTGAGGGCGCTTTCGTTGTGGCGCCCAAGCATCGAAGAGGGACAGGTCAGCGTGGGCGCGACACCTGTGGCCGTTGCGACGCCACCACCCGAGCCGAAGCCGCCGGAGCCTGCTCCCCCCGCAGCCACAGAGACGATGGAGGGCTGGATATCCTTGGCGGAACTGGAAGGGCGACCCTATTCCAAGCCACGCCAACTGCTATGCCCGGGCGGCGAAGTAGTGCCAGCGAAGAACTGGACCGACCTAATAGCGCAGTTGGCACTGTGGCTTGTGGAGAGTGGATATCTGTCTGAGGCCAATACCCCAATCCAGCACGGTAAGCGCTATCTCTTAGCTACTGAGCCTATCCATCCCTCGGGAAAGCCGTTCATAAACGCACGTCAAGTGGGTCCGCTGTGGCTCAACAGCAACTATGCAGCTTCAGACCACGTCAGAAACGCACGCCGCATTCTCGAGCAGGCTGATGTCAGCCCAGCGTTCTTCAAAGTGCAATTCGCGGAGTAGCCCCTACCCCTCGCCCATCTGCGCCATGATCTGCGCCATTTCCTCGGCGCTGACGTCCTCGACGTGGGTGGCCACGGACCAGGTGTTGCCGCAGGGGTCGAGGACGCGGGCGATGCGGTCTCCGTAGTACTGGTCGGAGGGTTCGGCGACGGCGGTGGCGCCCGCGCTCAGCGCCTGAGCGTAGACGCTGTCGACATCCTCGACGTAGAGGTGAATCTGCGAGTTGGTCACGGGAAAGTCGGGCGGGGCGGCGTCGGAGAGCATGACCACGTCGCCGCCGATCTCGACCTCGGCGTGGCCGATGCCACCCTGGGGCATGGGCACGCGCAGGCGCTCGACGGCGCCGAACGCGTTCGCGAGGAAGTCGAGGAATGCGGCCGCGTCCTCAGCAACGAGATAGGGCGTGACGGCGGCATAGCCATCGGGAATGGGCTTCACGTCGGGCATTGGGAAACTCCCTGGGGCGGCGGAAGGGCTACCCCTCGCCCATCTGCGCCATGATCTGCGCCATTTCCTCGGCGCTGACGTCGGCGATGTGGGTGGCGATGGACCAGTGGTTGCCGGCAGGGTCGAGGACGCGGGCGATGCGGTCGCCGTAGTACTGGTCGGAGGGTTCGGCGACGGCGGTGGCGCCCGCGCTCAGCGCCTGAGCGTAGACGCTGTCGACATCCTCGACGTAGAGGTGAATCTGCGAGTTGGTCACGGGAAAGTCGGGCGGCGCGGCGTCGGAGAGCATGACCACGTTGCCGCCGATCTCGACCTCGGCGTGGCCGATGCCACCCTGGGGCATGGGCACGCGCAGGCGCTCGACGGCGCCGAACGCGTTCGCGAGGAAGTCGAGGAATGCGGCTGCGTCCTCAGCAACGAGATAGGGCGTGACGGCGGCATAGCCATCGGGAATGGGCTTCACGTCGGGCATTGGGAAACTCCCTGGGGCGGCGGAAGGGCTACCCCTCGCCCATCTGCGCCATGATCTGCGCCATTTCCTCGGCGCTGACATCGGCGATGTGGGTGGCGATGGACCAGTGGTTGCCGGCAGGGTCGAGGACGCGGGCAATGCGGTCGCCGTAGAACTGGTCCTCGGGCTCGGCAACGGGCGTCCCGCCGGCACTGACGGCCCGGGCGTAGACCGCGTCGACATCCTCGACGTACAGGTGGATCTGGGCCTGCATGGGCGGGAAGTCAGAACCCGACGAGGAGCCGAGCATGACGGGCGCGCCGTTGATCTCGACCTCGGCGTGTGCGATCGAACCGTCGGGCATGGGCAGACGCATGCGCTCGACCGCGCCGAAGCCGTTCGCGAGGAAGTCGAGCAGGCCGGGGGCGTCCTCGGCAACCAGGTAGGGGGTGATGGCGGTGTAGTCGTCGGGAACGGGCTTGACGTCGGACATGGGTGCTCCTTGTGGCAGTTGGCGAACTGAGGGGATTGCGACCGGCAAGCATACGCCCCGCGGGGCGCGACGGGAACGGCCGGGGCGGGAGCCCCGTCAGGCCTCGTCCGCAGCCCCGAAGGTGGTCGCGAGGAAGTCGATAAGACCGGCGGCATCCTCGGCGACAAGGGAGGGCGTAACGGCCGTGTAGCCGTCGGGGATGTACTCAGGGGCGGGCATGGGGGTTTCCTCGCAGGTGGCGCTTCGCGGGATTCGGTAGTATCCGCTGCGCGAATCTAGCGCAGGAGGCCTGCGAGGCATGGTACGACAGGAAATCATCGACAAGAGCACCGAACTCCAGAAGACGCCGATGTCCGAGCGCATCGCGAACATCAAGGAGGAGCTGGCGGCAGGTGGCGACGAGGCGCAGCAGCTTCGGCGCCTGCCCGACTGGGTCTCCAAGCTGATGGCCGACACGGGGCTCTACCGGCACACCCTGCCGAAGGAGCTGGGCGGCGAGGACATGACGGCGCGGGGCCAGATCGAGGCGATCGAGGACACCTGCGCGATCGACGGCTCGGTCGGCTGGTGCGTGCAGATCAACTCGGAGATCAACGCGCTCGTGCTGCGGCAGATGGACCCGGCGTTCGCGCACGAGATCTGCGACGACTGGTACTACCTCGTGTGCTCGGGCCTGGGGACGCCGAACGGCGAGTTCCCGGGGCGGACAGCGAGGCGCGAAGGCGAAGGCTGGCGCGCCACCTACCAGGGGGCGTTCGCGAGCGGTTGCTTCAACGCGACCTGGAACCTCGTCTTGAATCCCGCCGCCGAGGTGGTGGACGAGGCCACCGGCGAGATGGCGGACGCCTCGTTCATGGTGCCGAAAGGCGAGTTCGTGCCCGTCGACACCTGGAACATGGCGGGACTGCGGGGCTCGGGGAGCCACGACGTGCGCATGGTCGACCAGTACGTGCCCCCGAAGCACATGCTGCCGCAGAACGCGCTCGACTCGACGGAGCACTGGGAGAACCCGACCTACCGCAACCCCTCGCAGGTGCCCTACAACAAGGCGGCGGTGGCCCTCGGAATCGCGCGGGGCGCGATCGACGAGCTGGTCGACCTGGCGATGGTGAAGACGCCGTGGATGTCGGGGTCGACGCTGAAGGACCAGCCCGAGGCGTACATCGGGATAGCCGAGTGCGAGGCGACGCTGCGGGCGGCGCGGGCGTTCGTGATGGAGTCGCAGGAGGAGATCGAGGCGAACCTCGGGCCGCTTGACGGGGGCCGTTCCGTGCCGGAGTGGCCGCTCCTGCGGCTGGGACTGCTCGCATCGACCCATGCAGCGCAGTCCTCGCGGCTGGTCGTCGACCGGATTCATAATCTGGGGGGCACGACCGCGGCGCGCATGGAGCATCCGCTGGAGCGGAAGCTGCGCGACGCCCACCAGGCGGCGGCGCACGGCGGCGTGAGCTGGCGCCACTACGGGGTCATGGGCAAGTCGTGGCTCGGCGACGAAGTTCCGCAGCAGTACGCGGAGGTCAGGCGGGGGTAGGCGCGCCGGAGGCGCGCGGCCGTTGGCCGTTGGCTATTGGCTGTTGGTCCCCACCCCGGCCACCAAGACAGCGCTCCACCTTCGGGTGGGGCGCTTTTCTATGGGGTTGCCGGCACTGCCGACGCGTCGAAGTCAGCGTATTGGCCATAAGGTTTCGGGGCTTGATGAAGGGATCGTCAAGGAACGCGCGGGCGGGGTTTACAGGCCGATTTTCGCGGGAGTAACCTCGTTTGTGTTGGAGGCGGGGTGAGCGGAGACCGGACGGAGCCCCTTCGGGGGAGACGGACGGGAAGGTGGGCCAAGGGCAACCGAGGCGCGCCGGCTCCGGGAAACTACCTCCAGCGGAAAGCGCTCCACTCTCGGGTGGAGCGCTTTTTCGTGCGTTGAGTGGGTGCCGGGCGAGTCCGGCTAGCGCGGGATGACGGGGAGGGTGATGCAGGAGGGGCGGTTGACGTCGTGGAAGACGGTTTGCTGGGCCGGAACCAGCTCCGTCTCGGTGTGGACGGGGCGGCCGGTGTTGGGATTGCGGTCGAAGTGGGGGAAGTTCGAGGAGCTGATGTCGACGCGGATGCGGTGGCCGGGCTTGAAGACGTGGCTTGTCGCCCAGAGGTCGATCGTGAACTCGTAGGACTGCCCGGGGGTCATCAGCTCCTGCTGGAGCAGGGAGTTGCGGTAGCGGGCGCGGATGATGCCGTCCTGGATGTTCTGGACGTAGCCGTCGGGGCGCACGTCGCAGAGCTTGGCGGTGAAGTCGGTGTCGATGGCGCTGCTCGTCGCCCAGAGGGTGACGGAGATGGGTCCGGTGACCTCAAGCTCCCCGGCGAGGGGCTCGCTCGTGTAGCAGAGGACGTCGCCGCGCTGCTCGGCGGGGGTCTGATCGAAGACGCCGGGGGGCGTGATGAGGTTGTTCCCGCCGAGGGTGGGGACGGGGTCGTCAGGGTCGTAGACGAACGTGTCGGGGCGCTCGTTTCCGGGAGCCTCCGGGCTGAGGGCGCCATCGCCGTTAAGGGTGTTGGCGGAACCGCCGCTGTGCAGGTACCAGGGCGTGTAGACAGTGCGGGCGAGGGGCCACTCGTTCTCTTCGCGCCAGACGTTGTCGCCCATGACGAAGATGCGAACGGGCGGGTCGTCCATGATCCCCGTGTCCTCGCCCTTCAGCCAGTGGTCGAACCAGCGGAGTTGCTGCTCCTTGAGCTCGATGGCGGCGTTCGGGCCGAAGTCGAGGTCGCCGCAGCCACCGGTCGTGGGGACGGTGTAGCCGATGTGGCCCCAGGGGCCCATCAGGAGCTTCTGGTTGGGGCGGGCGTGCTCGCCTCCACCGGCGGTGATGCCGCTGAAGCCCAGGAGGGCGCCCTCCTGGAAGATGTCGTACCAGGAACCGACGTGGTACATCGGCTGGTCGACCTCGTGGAAGCGGCGGCGAAGGTTGATGTTCCACCAGTGGGGGCCGTCGTCGGGGTTTGCCAGGTAGTCGGCGAAGTAGGGGGCAATCGTCGAGAGGCGGTCGGCCCAGGCGGTCATGGGCATCTCGCGGGCGGAGTGGTCGAGGAGGGGGCGGAAGCCGTCAGCCTGGGCGAGCTCGGACTCGAGCTCGGGGAGGTCGGGATCGAGGCCGAGGCGGCGGGCGGTGTCGCGCGCCTTGGAGGTGGCGTAGGCCGCCATCCAGCCATGCTCGAAGGCGCCGCCGCTGTGGTAGATCCAGCTCTGCTTGAAGTCGGTGGAGCCGGAGACGGGCATCTGCGCCTTGAGCGAGGGCGGTGACTCGGCCGCGACCATGTACTGGACAGCGGCGAGATAGGACTGGCCGTAGGTGCCCACGGAGCCAGTCGACCAGGGCTGGGCGGCGGCCCACTCGATCGTGTCGTAGCCGTCGAGGGCCTCGTTCACATGGGGCTCGTAGAGGTCGCCCTCGGAGCCGAAGCGGGCGCGCGTGTCCTGGGTGACGACGGCGTAGCCGTGGGCGGTCCAGAAGTCGGCCATGACGAGCGGCCCGAGGCCTGTGCGACCGTAGGGGGTGCGGGAGACGAGGGTGGGGAACCTGCCGGGGCCGGAGGGGCGGTAGACATCGGCCTGGAGGCTGACACCGTCGCGCATCGGGATCATCACGTTCTCGTCGACGGTGACGCCTTCGATTCGGTCGGCCATGGGGGCACCTCTCTCCACGGGGCGGGGGGCGACGGGCGGCATGGTCAGCGGCGCTCTCGCGCTTGTCAATGAGGCCGTATCCTTGCGCGCCATGGGCACGGTTTACGACTACATCGTGGTGGGGGCGGGGTCGTCCGGGGGGGCGCTGGCGGCGCGGCTGAGCGAGGACGCGGACCGTTCGGTGCTGCTGCTGGAGGCGGGGCCGGACTACGCGACGACCGAGGCGACTCCGCACGACCTGCGCTACGCGCACCGGGTGTCGGTGGTCGACCACGACTGGGGCTTCACGGCGAACGCGACCCCGGACCGGGAGGTCTACTACCCGCGCGGCCGGGTAATGGGCGGCTCCTCGGCGGTGAACGGCACGCTCGCGATCCGGGGCACGCCGGAGGATTTCGACGAGTGGGCGGCGCTGGGGAACGAGGGCTGGTCGTGGGAAGACTGCCTGCCCTTCTTCCGGAAGCTGGAGCACGACCTCGACGCCTCGGGGGACTTCCACGGGAAGAGCGGGCCACTGCCGATCGTGCGCTGGCGTCCGGACGAGATGCGACGGCTGGGGCAGGCGTTCATCGACGTGTGCCAGGAGTTCGGGTTCCCCTACGCGGAGGACTTCAACGACCCGGAGGCGACGGGCGTCAGCCCGATGGCGCAGAACCGCAACGTCGACACGCGCATCTCGACGGCGATGGCGTACCTGGAGCCGATCCGGAACCGGCTGAACCTGACGATCCGGGGCGGCTGCCTCGTGAACCGAGTGGTGATCGAGGACAGGCGGGCGACAGGGGTGGAAGTCGACGCGGACGGCGAGATGCAGACGGTTCGCGGACGGAACGTGGTCCTGTCGGCGGGGGCGATCATGTCGCCGCCGATCCTCGTGCGGTCGGGGATCGGGGCGCGGGAGGACGTGGAGGCGGTGGGGGCAACGCTGGTGCGGGAGCTGCCGGGCGTGGGCCGCAACCTGATCGACCACCCGCTCTGCTCGGTGGTGTGGCGGTCGAAGCCGGGGGTCTCGGTGATGCCCGACCCGCCCGTGCAGACGATGCTGCGCTACACGGCGAGCGGCGGCGAAACGAACGACATGCAGATCTACATGGTCAACCACTTCCCGGGGCGGGAGGGGAACTTCGCGCTGCTGGTGATCCTGCAGCGGCCGAAGTCCCGCGGGCGGCTCCACTTCGAGAGCGCCGACTACCGGGCGCAGCCGCGCATCGAGCTGAACTTCTTCTCCGACGAGGACGGCGACGATGTTCGCCGGCTGCGGGAGGGATTGCAGCTCTCGCAGCGGATGGGGGAGCACCCGAGGATCGCGCAGTTCGCGGGGTCGCTGCAGACGCCGTCAGCCGACGTGCTGGCGGATGACGACGCGCTCGACGCGTACGTGCGGGCGAACGGGTCGCACAACTTCCACCCGGTGGGCACGGCGAAGATGGGTCCGGCGAGCGACCCGGAGGCGGTGGTCGACGCGCAGTGCCGGGTTCACGGGGTCGAGGGGCTGCGGGTGGTGGATGCTTCGGTGATGCCGGAGATCGTGCGAGCGAACACGAACCTGACGTGCATCATGATCGGGGAGCGGGTGGCGGAGGTGATTCGCAGCGAGCGCGCCTAGGCGCGTTCAGTGCGGGCTGTTGGCTCCTGGCTGTTGGTCCGCCCCCCGCCCTCCGAGCGCTGGGGTACCATTCGTCGCGGAGCCCCCAAATGACCAATAGCCAAGCGCCAGTAGCCGACCCCAGCCTGATCGAGCCGGGTGAGTTCGTGACGGACGAGTTCCGGATCGACCCGTTCCCTATCTACAAGCGGCTGCGCGAGTACGAGCCGGCCTACCAGGACAAGTTCCAGAACCGCTGGATCATCTCGCGGTACGAGGACATCTGGGCGATCTACAAGGACAACGCGCGGTTCACGCGGGCGACCTACGACCCGCACGGGAAGCACAAGTTCGGGTCGGACTCGACGATGGGTTTCACGCTGAACGACCTGGGGGAGGGGCAAGACTACATCTGGCTGCGGGGCATCGTGGCGGGGGAGTTCGTGGGGAAGCGGCTGGAGAAGCGGGTGCCCCTGATCGAGCGGATCGCAACGAAGATCATCGACGACTTCATGGAGAAGGCGCGGGCGGACCAGAAGGCGGGGCTGAGGGCCGGGGGGCAGGTGGAGCTCGTGTCGCAGTTCAGCGAGCGCTTCCCGATCCGGGTGATTGCGGGGATGCTCGGGCTTCCCGAGGAGGACAACGACTACTTCGAGGCCGTGTACGACCGGCTCTTCGCCGGGAACGGCTACGGTCGGGCGCACTTCCGGCGGGGCGTGGCGGCACGGGACGAGCTATTCGCGTACCTCGACCCGATGTTCGACGAGCGCATCGCAGAGCCAAGGGACGACCTGCTCTCGGTGTTCTGCCACGCGGAGAAGGACGGCGCGAAGATGACGCGCGACCAGATGCGGGGGTACGTGGCGCTCCTGCTCGTGGGCGGCGGCGACACGACGCACAAGGCGATCGACGCGATGTGGTGGAACCTGCTTCGCAACTACGAGCAGTACGAGGCCGTGCGGGACGACCCGGAGCTGATGGACCGGGTGTTCACGGAGATGCTGCGGTTCGACGGGTCGAACCACTGGCAGCGGCGCCGGACGAAGGTCGAGGTGGAGATCCACGGGCGGGTGCTGCCGGTAGGGGCGACGGCATGGCTAGGGCTGGGCGCGGGGAATCGCGACGAGCGCATTTTCAAGGACCCCGAAGCCTTCAACATCTTCCGGGACGACCTGTACTTCGGGAAAGAACTGCGGACGGGGTACTGGAAGGACGGAGTCGCGAGCCACCTCGGGTTCGGGCAGGAGACGCACTTCTGCCTGGGGTACGCGCTGGCCCGGCAGGAGTCGGTGATCTCGTCGCGCATCCTGCTGGAGCGGCTGAAGAACCCGCGACTGGCGGACGTCCCGAACGAGGGCATCGCCTTCCCGCCACCGGGTCGGGGCGGGGTGCGCGGCCTCCAGCATCTTGAGGTCGATTTCGATCTGTAGGGTCGGCACCGTTCTCGCCGCGAGGGGAGAACGTCTCGCTGGCAGCGGCGCCTGGTAACCACGAGGAGAAAGAGCATGAGGATCGGCATCTCCATCCCGGTGAGGGACCTGCAAGACGACCACGACGGGATGGCGCAGTTCGCGCGCGAGGCGGAGGAGCTCGGGTTCACGCACCTGCGCGTGCCGGACCGGGTGGCGGCAGTGGGGGTCGACCACGTGCATGAGCCGCTGACGTTGCTGGCGTGGGTGGCGGCGCATACGGAGGCGATCGAACTGGTGCCGTCGGTGATCGTGCTGCCGACACGGCAGACAGTGGTGGTGGCGAAGCAGGCCGCAGAGATCGACCAGCTGAGCGGCGGGCGGCTGCGGTTCGGGGTGGGTGTGGGCGCGCGCGCCGAGGACTACGCGGCGTTCGGGCAGGACTTCCACACGCGCGGGCGGCGCTGCGATGAGCAGATCGAGGTGCTGCGACGGCTCTGGACGGAGGAGGCGGTGACGTTCGAGGGGCACTGGGACAAGTTGGCGGGGGAGCGGATCAACCCGCTGCCGGTCCAGCAACCGATCCCGATCTGGATCGGCGGGGCGAGAGAGCCGGGAGCGTCGGTGCTGCGCCGCATCGGGCGGCTATCGGACGGGTGGTTCGCGCTGATGGCCCCGGATGCCTACGGGGCCGTGCGCGAGGCCGTATCAGCGGAGGCGGAGGCGGCGGGTCGCGACCCGGCGGCGCTCGGATCGGAGAGCGCGGTGCAGATCGTCGGGAAGTCGGAGGCGGAGTGGCTGTCGGAGGTCGAGGCGTGGCGCGAGACGGGCGTCACGCACCTGTGCCTGCGCACGCTCGGCGTGGGACTCGACACCGCCGGGCACCTGGAGGCGCTGCACGGGGCGCGGGCGGCGCTCGACCGGCTGTAGGCGAGCGCCCTACGCCAGGGGCTCCTCCACGCCGGGGGGCAGCTCGACCTCGAAGACGTTGAGCGTGGCGGAAACGAGGCCGTAGTAACCGACCGTGCCGACAAGGTCGACGAGGCCGGTCTCGCCGAAGGTGTCGAGCGCTTCCTGATACGTCTCGTCCGAGACGCGGCTGGTCTCGAAGTACTCGGTCACGAGGCGGTGGACGACGGAGAGGTCGGGGCGGTCGAGTTGAAGCGGGGTGCCTGTACGGACGGCCTCGACGACCGACTCGGGAATGCCCTCCTCGATAGCGATGCGGGCGTGCGCCCAGAACTCGAACTGGGCGCGCCAGCGCTTGGCCGTGAGGATGATGGCGAACTCGGAGACATCGCGGGGGAGGGCGGCGCCGAAGCGGCAGTGGGCGCCGAGCTCCTGGGCGGGGTTCCCGAATCCGGGGCTGTGCAGCCAGACGCCGAACGGTCCGCCGGTGACGCCGGCGTTAGGACCACGAGGGCCGCTGCGGATGGCTTCGGCCATGGCGGCCTGCTCGGGGGTGAGGGTCTGCTCGTCGAGGGTGGGGAGGCGCATTGGGATTGCTCCTGCGGGTGGTGGTAGCGCAAGCAGACGGGATCGCTCGCGCGATGTCCAGCGGCACAAGGGGGCCGGTCGCGCGTAGGATCGGCGCCGGAGGCGTCGTGGGCACAGCCAGGCTGCCGCTCGAGGGGATTCGCGCGCTCGACCTGACGCGGGCGAGGGCGGGGCCGACGTGCGCGCGTCAGCTGGCCGACTGGGGCGCAGACGTGACCAAGATCGAGCTGCCGCCCAGGCCGGGCGGCGGGGACGGGATCACAGGGGAGCGCCACGGGTTCGACTTCCAGAATCTGCACCGCAACAAGCGCAGCCTCACGCTCAACCTGAAGGCGGATGCGGGCCGCGACATCTTCATGCGGCTCGCGGAGGACGCGGACGTGATCGTCGAGAACTACCGGCCGGGGGTGAAGCACCGGCTGGGGATCGATTACGAAGCGGTGCGCGAGGTGAACCCGCGGATCGTCTACGGGAGCATCAGCGGGTTCGGGCAGGCGGGGCCGTACCGGGATCGTCCGGGGGTGGACCAGATCGCGCAGGGACTGGGCGGGTTGATGTCGATTACGGGACTGCCGGGGCAGGGGCCGGTGCGGGTGGGCATCCCGATCGCGGACCTGACGGCGGGGATGCTGCTGGCGCAGGGGATCCTGCTGGCGCTGTTCGAACGGGAGCGGTCGGGGGAGGGGCAGTGGGTACACACCTCGCTTCTGGAGGCGCAGATCCAGATGCTGGACTTCCAGGCGGCGCGCTGGCTGATCTCGCAGGAGGTGGCGCCCCAGGCGGGGAACGACCACCCCACGAGCATCCCCACGGGCGTCTTCCCCACAGGGGACGGGCACATCAACATCGCGGCCTCGGGGGGCATCCTGTGGCAGCGGCTCTGCCAGACGCTCGGGCTGGAAGCGCTGCTCGACGACCCGGACTACGCGGACAACGAGCTGCGATCGCAGAACCGGAAAGCGCTCAACGCGCGCATCTCGGAAGTAACGCCCTCCCGCACGAGCGCGGAGTGGATCGAGGTGCTGAACGAGGCGGGGGTTCCCTGCGGGCCGATCAACACGATCGACGCGACCTTCGCGGACCCACAGGTCCAGGCTCTGGGCATCGCGCGGCCGATGCCTCGCCCGCAGCTGGGCGACACGCACGTGGTAGGGCAGGCAATCAACCTCGCCCGCACGCCACAACCCCCAAGCCATCGAGCGACGCCCGAACTGGGCGAGCACACGGACGAGATCCTTGGCAGCCTCGGACTGGACGGCGACGCCATCCGGGAGCTGCGCGAGAACGGCGTCATCTAGGCGCAAACGGGAGAGACTGCATGGAGCTGGAGCTGAAGACGGACAAGATGATCGCCCGCAAGGAGGGGGGCGTCGGCTGGATGTTCTTCAACAATCCGGCACGGCGGAACGCGCTCAGCATCGAGATGCAGGAGGCGGTCCCGGTCATCCTGCACGACTTCCGGGACGACCCGGACGTGCGGGTGGTGGTGATGGCGGGGACGGGCGACAAGGCGTTCGTCTCGGGGGCGGACATCTCGGAGTTCGAGAAGCGGCGGTCGGACCCGGAGTCGATCGAGAAGTTCAACGCCATCGGCGCGGCCGCGAACGCGGCCTACGGGGAGCTGGGGAAGCCGCTGATCGCGATGATTCGCGGGTTCTGCATGGGGGGCGGTCTGCTGACGGCGCTGCAGGCGGATATCCGGGTGGCGGCGGAGGGCTCGCAGTTCGGCATCCCGGCGGCGCGGCTGGGGCTGGGGTACGGCTTCGGCGGGACGCACAAGCTGGTCGAGACGGTGGGCGCGGCGGCGGCGCGGGAGATCCTGTTCACGGGCGGGCGCTTTCCCGCCGAAGACGCGGAGCGCTGGGGACTCATCAACCGGGTCGTACCGGTCGAGGAGCTGGAGCCGGCGGTGAGGCGCATCGCAGACGCCATCGCGGAGAACGCGCCGCTCACGGTGAACCTGCTGCGCGCCTCGATCGTGGAGGCGACGAAGGAGCCGGAGGAGCGCGACCTCGACAGCATCGAGTCGATGGTGGAGGCGTGTTTCGCGAGCGAGGACTACGTCGAGGGGCGGCGGGCGTTCATGGAGAAGCGGCGGCCCGCGTTCCGGGGCCAGTAGCGGCGTGGCCCGGCGGCGTCTGCGGGAGCTGCTGGAGACGCGCACGCCCGTGTTCGCGCCGGTCTGCCTCGACCCGCTGACGGCGCGCACGCTGGAGGCGCAGGGCTACGACGCCGCCTACCTGAGCGGTGGCGCGCTCGGCTTTCAGCTCGCGGTCTCGGAGGCGCTGCTGACCGTGACGGAGATGGCAGCGACGGCGCGGCGAATCACAGCGAGGTCCGGCATCGCGCTGATCGTGGACGGGGGCGTGGGGTTCGGCGACGCGGTCCACACGAGCCGGACGGTAGCGGAGATCGAAGCGACGGGCGCGGCGGCGATCGAACTGGAGGACCAGGTGGCACCGAAGCGGGCGCATCACCACAAGGGGGTCGAGCACCTGGTCTCGCTGGAGGAGATGGTGGGGAAGCTGGAGGCGGCGGTGGCGGCGCGGCGCGACCCGGACTTCCTCATCATCGCGCGCACGGGGGCGGTGCGGAACGAGTCGTACGCGGCGGCGGTGGAGCGGGGGCGGGCGTACCGCGCGGCGGGCGCGGACCTCGTGATGCTGCGCCCGGACACGCCCGAGCGGTGGCGGGACGCGGTAACGGCGATCGACGCGCCGCTGGCGGCGATGGCCTCGTTCGGGAGCCGCACGCGGGCGGAGTGGGGAGCGCTGGGGTGGCCGCTGGTGATCGACCCATTCACGGGGCAGGTGGCGGGGTGGCTGGCGGCACGGGAGGCATCGCGGCACTTCCTCGAGGAGGGGGTGAGCGGCGAGGACGAGGGCGTGATCGCGGCCGGCTACGAAGCAATCAAGCAGGCCGCCGGCATGGACGACTGGTACGAAATCGAGGAGCGCACAACGGAGAAAGGAGCAACGGGATGAGTTCGAGCGACAGCGGGAATTTCGTCTTTGAAGGGCGCGGGGAGCGCGAGATCGTGATGGCGTACAGCTTCGACGCGCCGCCCGAGCGGGTGTTCGAGGCGTGGAACGACACGTCGGGGATGGGGAACTGGTACGGCCCGGCAGGGCACACGCTGATCGTGGCGGAGCAGGACTTCCGGGTGGGGGGCGCCTGGCGCTACGGGACGCGGGACGAGTCGGGGGAGGAGACCATCCTGTACGGCATCTTCCAGGAGATCGAGCCGGGCGCCCGCATGGTCAACACGGAGATCTTTGCGGGGATGCCGGACTTCGAGACGGTCGTGACCTGCACCTTCGAGGCGGAAGGGGAGGGGACGCGCATGACGTCCGTCGTGCTGCACCCGGTGTCGGAGTCGCGCGACGGGGCCATGGCCTCGGGCATGGGGGACGGCGTCCGGCAGACGTTCGAACGGTTCGCGGCCCACCTGGCGGCGACAGCGGAGTGAGCTACCCTCGAGCGCTGGCGGTACCCCTCGACGTGGCGGTCGACGCGGGGGAGGACGGGGAATGGGTGGCGTGGCGGGTGCGGGCGCCGGGGAACGTCGACCACGGATTTGCGCGGGGGGAGCGGCCGGAGGGGTGTCTCGAGGCGTTCCTGGCGCTGGAAGAGGCGCCGCTGGCCGAGTTCGCGGGGTTCGTGCGGCGGTGGGGGGTGCTCGGCATCTGCGCGGAAGACGATCTGCCCGGCGTAGTCGCGGGCCGCGCGCCGCGTGACGGCGAATCCGCGAACGACCTGTTCCCGCGCACGTCGCTGACCGAGGGGTGGACGGTACCCCTGCGGCTCTACCGGGAGCCGGCGGGGGTCTGGCGCGAGATGGCGGGAGCCTTCGCGGCAGCACTCCGGGTGGGGCGGGCGCTGCGGGCGGGGCAGCCGGGGGAGGGGGCGGACCTCGGGCGGCTGTTCGGGGACGAGGCGGCGGGGCTGGCGGAGTCGGCGCGGGCGGTGGGGGAGCAGCGCGTGCGGCTCGGGGAACTGGTCGACGGGTGGCTGGCGGAGGCGGGGGTGCGGCCGGTGGTCGCGTGGCCGTTCGTGGCGGAGGCGCCGGAGCTGGCGGTGGACGCAGGGGAGGCGGGCGAAGGCGCGGAATTCGCGTGGCCGACGCGGTCGCTCTACCCGGAGCTGCTCACGCAGCTCGTCCGGGAGCTGGCGGGAATCTAGGCGGGCACTGCCTTACTCGGGAAGGACGCAGAGCTCCAGGGCGGAGGGGTGGTCCTCGTCGTGCAGGACGTACTGGAGGGCGGGCCATATGTCAGTCTCGGTCGCGAGGGGACCGCCCGTATTGGGATTTGCGTCGAAGCGGGGGAAGTTCGAGGACGACACCTCGAGGCGGATGCGGTGGCCGGTGCCGAAGGCGATGGCAGTGCTGGCGAGGTCGATCTCGTAGCGGACGGGTTCTCCCTCGGGGACGGGGCTGGGCTCGCTGAGCGAGTCGCGGAAGCGGGCGCGGACGATGCCGTCGCAGACGGAGACGGGCGTGCCATCGGGCTGGACATCGACGAGCTTGGCGGTGAAGTCGGTGTCGGGGGCGTCGGTAACGGTCCAGAGGACGACCTTCGCGGGGCCGGCGACCACGCAGGGGCGTTCGAGGGGCTCGCTGGTGTAGCAGAGCACGTCGTCGCGGGCCTCGATGCGAGACTGGTCGCGGGGGCCGGGGAGGCCGATGGCGGAGTGGAGGGTGGGGCCGCCCTCGCTGGGGACGGGGCGGAGGGGGTCGTAGAAGTAGCGGTCGGGGACCTCGCCGGCGGCGGGAACGGCCATGGAGAGGGAGCCATCGCCGCGGGCGCTGTTGGCGTTGCCGCCGCTGTGCAGGTACCAGCTCACGGTCTCAGCCCCGGCGGGCGGCCATTGATCGGCCGTGCGCCACTCGTTCGCGCCCATGAGGAAGTAGCGGACGGCGGGAAGCTCACGTTCGACGCCCTTCAGGTGACGGTCGAGGAAGTGGTTGTAGTCGAGGACGGCGCCGGACATGGCGGCGGCAGCGATGGGGCCGAAGTCGCGTTCGCCAAGGTAGCGGTCGTAGTAGGCATGGGACCAGGGCCCCATGAGGAGGTGGTGGCCGGCGGGCGAGGCGGCGCTCATGCCGCGGAAGTTGCGGACGGTGCCAATGCCGAAGATGTCGAACCAGCCGCCCACGTGGTACATCGGAATCTCGTAGCGGGCGTATTCGTCGGAGTGGCGGAGGGCTTCCCAGTAGTCGTCGCGGCTGTCGTGGCCGATCCAGTCGCGCCACCAGGGGGCGAGGGCGGGCTGGGAGAGGCCGGGCATGGCGGCGAGGGGTCGCGTGCGGGCGGTCTCGTGGGGGTTGAGGAGCGCTTCCCCGGCGGCGGCGAAATGCTCGGCCGCAATGCCCCGGTCACGGCCAAGGGCAAGGGCGGCGGCGAGGCCGAGGCCCCAGAAGGTCGCGAACCCAAGCTGGAGGGCGCCGCCCTGGTAGGTCCAGCCGTCGTAGTAGTCGTCGGCGGTGATGATGGGGATGGCGCACTTGAGGGAGGGCGGCTTCGCCTTCGCGGCGAGGAGGGTGGTCGCGCCGACATACGAGGGGCCGTAGATAGCCACGCCGCCGTCGCACCAGGGCTGGGAGGCAAGCCACTCGACCGAGTCGTAACCGTCGTCGGCCTCGTTCACGAAGGGGTTGAACTCACCCTCGGAGGAGAAGCGGCCGCGCACGTCCTGCACGGCCACTGCGTAGCCGCGCTCGGCGAGCTTGAGGGCGGAAGGCATGATGGGCAGGGCCGCCGCCGCGAACACCTCCTTGTCGTAGGGGGTGCGGGTGATAATGCCGGGCACGGGGTCGCCGTCGGCGGGGCGGAAGATGTCGGCGTAGGTGACGACGCCGTCGCGGAGGGGGATGGGGATGTTCTTCTCGACGAGGACGCGCGAGACAGCAGGTGACATCAGTGGCTGGCCTCCGGCGGCATCGTACGCGGGAGGCGGGGTCAGGCGGGGACGGGAGCGGCGGGGTCGAGGAGGCGGGCGTCCTTCAGCTCGGCCCAGAGGGCGGCGGGAATCGGAGTTTCGACCATGCGGGCGTTCTCCTCGACCTCGGCCACGGAGGCGGCGCCGGGGATGACGGCGGCCACGGCGGGGTGGGCGAGGATGAACTGGAGCGCGGCGGCCTTGAGCGGCGCGCCGTGACGGTCGCAGACGGCCTTGATGGCGCGCGCCCTGTCGAGCATCGCGGGGGGCGCCGTGCGGTAGTTGTAGTTGGCGGTGTCGTCGAGGTTCGAGGCGAGGATGCCGCTGTTGTACGGCCCGCCCGCGATGACGCTGATGCCGTTGGCCTCGCAATAGGGGAGGAACTCGGCGAGGGCGGTCTGCTCGAGGAGGGTGTAGCGCCCGGCGAGGAGGAAGCAGTCGAGCGGCAGCTCGCGGGCGAAGCGCAGCTCAAGCTCCCACTGGTTCATGCCCGCCCCGATGGCGCCGACGAGGCCCTGCTCGCGCAGCTCGATAAGAGCGGGGAAGGCTTCGCGGATGGCCTGGTCGGCGTGGTCATCGGGGTCGTGCACGAGGAGGATGTCGACGCGGTCGAGGCCGAGGCGCTGGAGGCTGGTCTCGAAGGAACGCAGGACGCCATCGCGGGTGAAGTCGAAGTGCCAGGGTTCGGCGCCGCCGACATCCTCCTGGAGGAGGCGGCCGACCTTCGTCGAGAGGACGAACTCGGAGCGGTCGAGTCGGGACAGCGGGCCGCCATAGCGGCGCTCGCTCTCGCCGAGGCCGTACATCGGGGCGGTGTCGAAGTAGCGAACGCCGGTCTGGTAGGCGCGGTCGATGAGGGCTTCGGCTTCCTCGCGCGGTGCGTCGCGAGCAAGGAAGACGCCACCGAGCCCAAGGCAGGTGACACTCAGGGAGGTGCGTCCGATCGGGCGGGTGTCGGTGGCCTTCACGCCGGGGATGATAGCGGGCCAGGCGTCAGGACGGCTTGCGGGCGCGGAGCGAGTACATGAGGGGGATGCTCTCGCGCCGGCCCGGGAGCACGAACGTCCCGGGGATGTCGCCGGGCTCCATCCAGGGGAAGGCCTTCCAGCAGAGGTAGTCGAACTCGTGCAGGAACTCGATAGCGAGGCCGGCTCCGGCGACCGCGGTCACGATCGAGCCCATGCTGTGCGACCACTCATAGGTCTCGTTCTCGGTGGTCTCGGCGGTCGGGTCGGCGTAGGTGCCCGGGTCGTCCCAGCGGTCGGGCTCGGGGCCGTGGAAGTAGGGGTAGCGTACGGACAGGCCGCTCTCGGCTTCGTCGTCGAAGACATGGGCGAAGGGGTGGCCTTCCCGGAGATAGAGCACGCCGCCGGGCTTGAGCAGGGCAGCGACGGTCTCGGCCCAGCGGGTCAGGTCGGGGAGCCAGACGAGCACGCCACGGCTGGTGTAGACGATGTCGAAGGTGCGTCCGCCGAGGGTCTCGACGGCGTCGTAGACGTTGGCCTCGACGAACTCGGCGGCGATGCCGGCCTCGGCGGCAAGCTCGCGGCCGGCGGCGACGGCGGGAGCCGAGAAGTCGAGGCCGGTCACGCTCGCGCCAAGGCGGGCCCAGGAGAGGGTGTCCATTCCGAAGTGGCACTGGAGATGGAGGAGCGACTTGCCGGCGACGTCGCCCAGCTCGGCGGGCTCGTCCGGCTCCAGCGAGCTCCTGCCGGCGAGGAAGCCGGGGACGTCGTAGAAGGCGGAACGACGGTGGATGGGGACGCGCTCGTCCCAGTTGCGGCGGTTCGCCTCGAACCAGGCCTGGGTGCTCACGGCCGGAGGGGGGTGAAGGTGAGGGGGAGGGATTCGAGGCCGCGGACGACGTACCAGGCGGGCCAGCGCGGCTCGAACTTCCCGGTGTCGATGCGGATGTCGCCCATGCGCGCGAGCAGCGTCTCGAAAGCGAGGCGGCCTTCGAGGCGGGCGAGGGGCTGGCCGGGGCAGAAGTGGGGCCCGTGGCCGAAGGCGACGCTGTGCCGGGCGTTCTCGCGCCGGGGGTCGAAGATCGCGGGCTCCTCGAAGCGCTCGGGGTCGCGGTTGGCGGCGGCGTAGACGAGCCAGACGACGGAACCGGCAGGAATCTCGACGCCATCGACGACGGCATCGCGCTTCGCGTAACGGAAGAGGCCCTGCACGGGCGAGGCGAAGCGGAGCACCTCGTCGATGAAGGCAGGTATCTCGGCGGGTTCTCCGCGCAGGCGGTCCTGCAGGTCGGGCTGCTCGGCGAGGAGTTGCATGGCGTTCGTGAGCAGGTCGGTGGTGGTGCCGTTGCCAGCCCCATAGACGACGCTCGACACCTCGACGAGCTCCTCCAGTTCGGGGAGCGTGCCGTCGCGGAAGCGGGCGGTGGCGATCTGCGTGAGGATGTCCGACTGGGGATGGGCGCGGCGATCGCGCATGTAGTCGAGGAACTGGCGGTCGTTGGGCGTGAGGGAGTCGAGGGGGTCGGAATCCGGGTCGCGCTCGTTGCGGATGCGGTCGCGCATCTCGCTGTTGTCGCTCTGGTCGGGGCGGGAGGTGACGCCGGCGGCGCTGCGGGCCCGGAACTGCTCGCGCAGGCGGTCCTGCTCCTCGCGAGGGATGCCGAAGAGCTCGGTGATGACGAAGAAGGGGTAGAGCGAGGAGAACCGCGAGACGAACTCGACCTCGCCCTCGGAGGCGAACTCGTCCGCCATCTCCTCGGCCATCTCGCGCAGGCGGGGCTCGATCTCCTGCTGGCGGGAGGCGGTGAAGAGGCGGTTGGCGACCGAGCGGAGGTCGGTGTGTCGGGGCGGGTCGGCGGTCAGGACGGGGATGAAGCCGAAGGGGGTCTCCGCGCGCCACGTCTCGAGCTCCTTGCTGACGTCGGCCTGGCCGAAGGGACAGCCCTCCGGGCGCTGGGGGAGCACGTCGACGGCCCAGGGGCCGTAGGCGGAGACGGCCGCCGAGAAGTCGTCGGTACGCTGCGAGACCTCGAGGATGTCGGCGTAGCGGGTGACGACGAAGACGCCGTAGTGGGGCTCGCGCACGATGGGGCCGCGCTCGCGGGCGGCCTCGTAGAAGGGGTGGGGGTCGGCGAGCACCTGCGGGTCGGCATCGAAGAGGCGGGCGCCGTCAAAGTCGGGGAGGGGGCTGCCGGCGGGGGTCATGCCGCGATTGTAGCGGGGCGGGCGTGCTGGCAAAGCGCGAGCGCATCGCTCAGAATCGGCTCGCTCACTCGAAACGAAGCAAGGGAGTCGTGTCATGCAACTCGAAGGACAGGTGGCGGTCGTCACAGGCGGGGCCGAAGGAATCGGGCGGGGGTTCGCCGTCGCTTTCGCGGAGCAGGGCGCGAACGTGGCCTCGCTCGACATCGACTCGCTCAGCAACCAGGAGACGATCCGGCAGGTGCGGGCGACGGGGCAGGACGGGCTCGCGGTCGACTGCGACGTAGCCGACAAGGCGCAGGTGCGGCGGGCGATGAACAGCGTCGTGCAGCGCTTCGGACGGATCGACATCCTCGTGAACAACGCAGCCGTCTGGGTCGACACGGCGCTGACGTCGGGGACCTTCGAGTCGCAGGCGAAGGGGTTCGAGGACTCGATGGACATCTGCGCGCTGGGCAGCTACTACTGCGCGCTGGCGGCCGTCCCGTCGATGCGGGAGCAGGGCGGCGGCAACATCCTGAACGTCATCACGGAGCACGTGCACGAGGGGCACCTGATCACGGGCCTCGCGGCGGCGACCGGCTACGACGCGGCGAAGTTCGCGCAGGCGCGGCTGACGGAGACGTGGGCGGTCGAGCTGAAGCCGCACAACATCCGCGTGAACGCGCTCTGCATGGGCGCGACGGATTCGCCGATGTTCCGGGCGACGCACGACAGCCCGGCCGAGATCATGCCGGCGGACATCGCACAGGGAGCGCTGAACGTGCTCGCGCACGGGCCGGACGGCCCAACGGGCGAGCTACTCCTGTTCGCCGCATCAGGAACCCCGCGCGAGCAGGCGCTGCGGGAGATCGCGGCCCTGGCGCCCGGCGGCTAGGAGCACACGATGGGCGAGACGCAGGCGCACCACGGCGTCACGGTCAGCAACCTGGAGGCGATGACGGCTGCGGTGGCGGCGATCGGCTTCACGCAGATCGAGGGGGACGCGACCGAGCCACGGAACTACCGGAACGAGCCGGGCGACGCCATCGGCCAGATGATCGCGCCGACACTGGGCGACGAGATCCGGACGTGGTTCATCGAGAACCCGGCCACGCGGCAGCAGATCGATCTGGTGGAGCTGACCGCGGACGCCACGCGGCTCGAGCGGCCCGGCGACGGCCCGGCGCAGGGCGACCTCACGATCGGCATCGCGACGGACGACCCGGAAGGGGCGTATCGGGCGATGCGCGAAGCGGCGCCGGAGTTGGCGTGGTCCGAGACGGCGCCGTGCCCGGAGGAGGACGGCGTGTCCTTCACGGTCGACAGCCAGCGGTACGTGCTCACCCAGGGCGAGCCGTTCGTGTACGTGCACTACGCGCGGAGCGGGTTCTCGACGGCGTGGCGGTTCTTCAAGAACGTGCTCGGTTACCGGATCAAGTCGCTCTCGACGCAGGGCACCGGAGACGAGCGCTGGGCGCTCGAAGGCGGCGGCGGGCGGGTCGAGCTGGTGATCGAGGAGGGCACGCCGGTGGCGCCGGCGGAGGCGGGCAAGCGCTACCTCGGCTCGAACCACTTCCGGCTGCTGCACGCGGACCTGGAGGCGGTCGCGGAGCGGGTGGAGTCGAGCGGGCTGGGCACGTGGTTCTTCCCGCCGAACGAGGCGGGCTTCTCGCAGATCATCGGGCCGACGGGCGAGTTCATCGAGCTGTACGACCGCTCGGCCTCCTGAGGCAGGGAGACCCTCCAGCAGGCGGCCGTGTCCGGCTCGTTGACGCGGTTATGACAGGTGGCTATGTTCGCGACAACCCAACAGGAGGGGTTCCAATGCTCTCAGAACGGAAACGCGGGAAGGCCATTTCGAGGCGGCAGCTCATGGTGGGCGGCGCCACGCTGGCGGCGGGCGGAGCGGCGCTCTTTGCCTCAGCCGGCACCAGCAAGGCGGCGTCCGCCTCCTCTATCGACGAGGTCGTGGCGAAGGCGCAAATCTCAGAGCTGCGCCGCATGTACGGGAGGGCAACGGACCTCCTCGGCGCGGGAAAGGACCACGACCACTTCGGCGAGGACGGAACGCTGTCCAGCGAGATCAAGCACTACATCGCCCGTAACATCTACCGGCGCATCTTCACCGAGGATGCGACCATCTCGGCCTCCGGCGGGGCGCTGACCGGAGTGGGGCCGGACGACTGGGCCGACAAGGTCGCGGCCGCACTCGGTGCGTTCTCCGCAACCCAGCACATGCTCGGCACCCAGCTGGTCGAAATCACCGCGCTGCCCGACGACGTGCGCGGCGGCGGGGGCGCCATCATGCAGAGCTACCTGAACGCCCTGCACGAGTACTCACCCGGCGGCAACATCGGCATCTACCGGGGCACCTACTTCGACAAGGTGCGCTACACGCCGGAGGTCGGCTGGCAGATATACGACATGAACCTCGTGCTTACGTCGTGGGAGACACGGGAGCACGGCGCGCAGGAATAGGGCCTAGGCACCCGGGCCCAGGCCCGACTCAACGACAGCGGGGCGAGGGGCTGTCGATAGTCCCTCGCCCCGGCGCGCGTTCGCCCCTGATCAGCAGTCGAGTTGCGCCGCGAGGTCGTGGAAGTCGGTGGCGTTGTAGTCGAAGCGGTCCTCGAACTCGAGGTCGGTGGGGCGTCCCGCAGGCATCTCGTTCGGACGCGGGACGAAGGCCGTGTGCAGACCGCAGCCGGCCGCGGCGTCGAGGTCGGCCTTGTGGGCAGCGACCATCATCACCTGTTCCGGTTCAAGGGAGAGGGCGCGGGCGGCGGAGAGGTAGGTTTCGGGATCGCTCTTGAAGTGGCCGAGCAGATCGGCGCTCAGGAATCCGTCCCAGGGGAGACCGGAGTGCTTCGCCATGTTCACGAGCAGGGCGAAGTTGCCGTTCGAGAGCGTGGAAACGACGAAACGCTTGCGCAGGCGGCCAAGGCCGCCGACGGAATCGGGCCAGGGGTCGAGGCGGTGCCAGACGCGGTTCAGCTCCGCGGCCTCGGCTTCATCCAGGGGGTTGCCGAGCTCGGCGAGGATCTCGTCGAGCTTCTCCCGGTGGAGGGCGTCGGCGGTTGTGAAGGGGCGCTCGCCGCTGCGGATGGCGCCGATACCGCCGACGTAGCCCTCGAACCGCCAGCGGGCGGCGACGCCCTCCCAGTCGGCGTCCAGCCCCTTCCCCTCGCCGAGGGTGGCGGCGAGTTCGCGGGTGACGGTGCTGCGCCAGTCGACGACGGTGCCGAAGACATCGAAGGTGAGGGCGCGGACATCTGAGAGGGTCATAGGGCGATTCTGCCAGAAGCGGGCGCGGTCAGGAGCGGTCGGGCGGCGTCCAGGTCACGAGGGGGTTGCTGGCGCTGCCGAGCGTGACGAGGGGGCGGACGAAGATGAGCATGAGGATGAGAAGGCCGAAGGGGATGGCGCCCATGATGAGGAGCGCCAGGCGATCACCAATCGCGTCGGCGAGGATCCCGGAATAGACCCAGTTGAGCTGCATGAACTGGAGCACCATGAAGTAGACGGCGAGGACGCGGCTGCGGAGCTCGGCGGGCACGCGGATCTGGAGGATGGTCATGATGGCCACCTGCCAGAAGGGCGAGCTGATGCCCATCAGGAACTCAACGCCAAGGCTCAAGGCGAACCACGGGGAGACCGCGAAGAGGATCATGCAGGCGCACCAGTCGAGGGGAGCCACGAGGAGGACAAGGCCCTTGAGCTTGAGACGCTCACCGAGACCGATGACAACAAGCGAACCGGCAAAGTTCCCGAGGCCGAACGCAGCCGTCAGCCAGGCGAAACCGGACGGTCCGACCTCGAGAATGTCCTTGGCGAAGACAGGGCGGAGGAGAAGGATGGCGCCGGCGAAGAGGGTGATGAAGGTGGCGGGCATGAGCACCCAGACGAGGAGCGTGTCGCGGCGCAGGTGGCGGACGGTTTCGACGATGTCGGCCGTAAACGAGAAGGCGGAGGCGGCCATGGCCTCCGTCCTCCCCTTGATGGGAATGGTGAGCATGAGCAGGGCGCCGACAACGAAGCCGACGCCACCGATGAGGTACGTTGCCTGGGCGCCCACGAGCGCGAGCAGCGGGCCGCCCAGGGAAGGCCCGGCGAAGCTGAGGACGCCGGTCGACATGCCGATCAGGGCGATCGCGGTGGGAAGGCGCTTCGGGCCCACCAGGTCGAAGACGTAGCTCTGCGTGGCCGGCTGGCTGAGGGCGAGAAAGCCGGCTTCCAGGCCGACGGCGACAAGCACGATCCACACCTCCGCGGCGCCGATGGCGACAATCACCGCCATGCCGATCGCGACGGCGGCAAGGCCGACGCGCCCGACGATGAGGAGATCCCGACGGGACGTGCGGTCGGCGATGATGCCTCCCGCGGGCGAGAGGACGATGACGACGACGGCGTGGATGCCGCCCATCAGCCCGAGGATGGTGCGGGAGTCGGTGAGATCGACGAGGAGCCACTGGGCTCCCAGCAGCACAAGTCCCTGCGCGAAGAAGAGCAGGGCGTTGCTCCAGAAGTAGCGGGCAAACGCTCCGTCGCGGAGGGAGCCGCCGGCTGAGCGGAAGGTGTCACCCAGGCCAAGGGCCTGCGGGGTGTCGGGGGAGGCCGACGTCTCAGCCAAGAGCGCTCCCTCCGGCCCCGCGGGGCGCGGTCACTATAGGGGAGTGCAGGGGCGGGGGCCGGTGTGGGCGGGTATCATCGCGAGCCGCCGGAGGGCCACCGCGCCCTTCACGAACGGACCAGCGAGGTGACGGAGATGCCAGAGCCAGAGGTAATGAAGGACCACGAGGTCGTTTCGATCTTCCCGTTCAGCGAGGCGGAGATCGACGAGCTGCTGAACGACGCGCGGGAGTGCGTGCTGATGTGGGGAACGCAGGACGGCTGGCCCGTGGGCGTGCTGCACCAGTTCTTCTGGAAGGACGGGAAGTTCTGGATCACCTGCACGGCGAACCGGCACCGGGTGGCGGCGATCAAGCGCGATCCGCGCGTCTCGGTGTCAGTGAGCGCGATGGTGGCGTTCAACTTCGAGCAGCGCGGGGCGGTGACGGCGAAGGGCCGGGCGATCGTGCGCGAGGATCGGGAGACGAAGGACTGGTTCTACCCCGCGCTGGCGGGGAAGGCGCTGGGCGACGACGCGGCGGCCGTGGCGGCGTTCGTCGAGCGGCTCGATTCGCCCCTGCGCATCGTGATCGAGGTGACGCCGGAGAAGTGGATCACCTTCAACGGGACGAAGGCGGACCGGATGGTGCGGGGCGAGCTACCGTCCGAGGAGATGGGCCCACGGCTGAGCTCGGACGTGGCGCGCATGCGGAAGGCGCGCGAGGAGCGGGGTCTGGACCCGGACGCGAGGTAGAGCCGTGGCCATCGACCCGATGACGGCGGGCCTCTCGCTCACCTCCTACGAGAACCTGTACCACATGGGCATCGTGGTGCCCGAGCTGGCGACGGCGATGGAGGAGATGAGCGAGCAGCTGGGCTTCACCTGGGCCCCGCCAAGGGCGTTCCCGGTGAACGTCCACGAGGGCGGCGAGCTGCGCTCCTACGACGTGCTCGCGACGTACTCGGTCGAGGGCCCGCCGTACTTCGAGCTGATCGAGACGATTGGCAAAGGCGTCTGGAGCCCGGCGATGGCCGGCGGGCTCCACCACATCGGCGTGCTGGCGGCCGACCCGCTAGCGGAGATCGCGCGGCTGGAGGAGGCGGGATACGAAATCGAGGTGCAGGCGGTCTCGCCGGAGGGCGTCGTGACCGGCCCGACCTACCTGCTCAACCGCTACGGCGTGCGGGTCGAGGTCAACGGGGAGGCGGCGCGGGACATGGTGCTGGGGTGGATAGCCTCCTGAGGGGGCTTGTCCGGCAGCTCTAGTCGTCCAGGGGTGGGAAGGCCTGGATCCATTCCTCCATGCCCTCGAGGGGGCCGCCCCGGTAGATGACGTCGTGGACGAAGGGGCCGAGGAGCTCGATCGTCGTGCCGCCCTCCTTGATGTCGAGGTAGCTGAGGCCGTTGGCGGGAACGGCTTCCATGAGTTCCTCGTACGGTGAGGCCACGGTGAGCTGGGCGGCGGCGCGGGCTGCCTCGGGATCGTGGTCCTCCTGGGAGTAGACCCAGGTGAGGCGGGCGCCCTTGGCGATCATGTCGGCGGTCGCCTTCTTCACGTCGGGAACCCAGATGCCGAGGTGCTGGATGCCTTCGCCGTGCTCGCGGAGGAAGGTGGCGTGGGGCGTTTCGCCCTCGAAGGGCTCGATGATCTCGATGGCGACCCCGGCGAAGGCGCCGTAGTAGACCTTGAGCTTGGCAGGTCGGTTGTAGATGTCCTGGAGCTCGTAGATGGGCTGGAGCTTGAACTTCGCGCCGAGCATCTGCTCGTAGCGGGCGGCGGTGACGTCGGCGTCGTAGACGGCCCAGCCGAGGTGGTGGGCGATGGGTTCGTCGAATACGGTCATGGGGCTTCTCCTCGTCGTTGGGTCGCGGCGTGGATGATAGCGACACCGGGAGGGGCGCAGGGCGTCAGAGGACGTCGTCGAGGAAGGCGATGATCTCGCGGGCAAGCTCCTCGGGGTGGTTCTGCCAGTAGTCGCGCTCGGGGCCGACGTGGAGGCGGCAGTCGGGGACGTATTCGGCGAGGAGGTTGGCGGAGCGGAGGGGGTGGAGGGCGTCGTCGGGGTGGGCGAAGACGGCGACAGGCGCCTTGATGGCGGCGTACTCGTCCGCGTCGCGGGGGGTGTGCTCGTGGAGGCCGCGGATGATGGGGACGATGGTGCGGGGATTCTGGGAACGCAGGATCTCGGCGCCCCTCGGGCCGGCGGCGGCGGTGAAGGCGGGCATGTTGGCGGCCATATCGGCGGTGCCGGAGAGGCCAAAGGACTCGACCGCGCCGGCGAGCGTGGCGAGCATCTGGAGGGCCTGGGTCTCGGACTCGTCGCGCTGCTCGCGGGGGCCGAGGGGCGGGGGAGCGATGAGCACGAGCGCGCGCACCGCCTCGGGCCGCTCGAGGGCGCACCAGAGGGCGGCGGAGGCGCTCATGGAAGCGCCGCCGAGGACGGGGCGCTCCTCGCCGGCGTGGGCGGCGAGGGCGAGCATCTCCTCGCCGAGCTTCCCCCAGGAGTAGCCGTCGGGGTCCTCGGGGCCCTCGGACTCGCCGTGGCCGCGGGCGTCGTAGAGGAGAACGCGGTAGCGCCCGGCGAGCACGTCGAGGGCTTCGGGGCGGTCGGCGTACTGGTCGAGGGAGGCGAAGATGCCGTGGCCGATGAGGGCGAGGGGAGCGTCGTCGGCGCCGTAGAGGCGGTAGCGAAGCTCAAGGCCGTCGATCTCGGTGAACTGGTCGGTGGTCATGCGTATGCCGCCGTTCGCGGTGAGTGCGTGCGGTTTGACAACCGCCCGCCGCGCTCGGAGCATGATCGCCATCCGAACCGGGGGCTGGCAACCTGCTGCAGCAACAGGCTGAAGCCCTTGGGGGCGACTCGCTGGACGCGTACCTGCACCGAATCGGCCTGGACGAACGTCCAGACGCGGACGAGGACGGTCTGCGGGCGGTCCACCGGGCGCACCACTTCTCCATCCCGTTCGAGAACCTCGACATCCACCTGGGGCGGTCGTACTCGTTCGCGACGCGGCACCTGGCGCAGAAGATGGTGACTCGCCGGCGGGGCGGGTTCTGCTACGAGCTGAACCTGCTGCTGGCGGCGGCGCTGCGGGGGCTTGGGTTCGAGGTGGACGTGATGGAGGGGCAGATGCGGCGGCGGGAGGGTGGCTTCGGACCGCCCTACGACCACATGACCCTGCGCGTCGGCATGCCGGACAAGGACTGGCTGGCTGACGTGGGGAACGGGGAGACGTTCCAGCAGCCGCTGCCGTGGGACGGGAGCTGGACGCCGCAGGAGCGGGGCGGGGTCTACCGCGTGGTGCGGCGCGAGGATGGGGAGCCGGCCGAGGAGGGGCGAGCGGCCTCGGCGAAGGCGTGGCAGGTCGAGTATCGCGAGGACGAGACGGCGGAGCGGGAGGTGGTCTACCACTTTCGCTCGGCGCCGACGACGGCGGAGGGGTTCCTGCCGATGCTGGCGTTCCACACGACTTCGGCGAAGTCGCAGTTCACGAAGGGGTGGATCGTGACGCGGCCGCTGGAGGGCGGGGGGCGGATCACGGCGGCGCGGGGCCTGCTGATGACGACGCGCGAGGGCAAGATGGAGCGCCATGCGATCGGCTCGGCGAGCGAGCTGGAGCGGATCCTGGCGGAGGACTTCCGGATGCTGCCGGTGGCGGTGCCCCCGTCGTGGTTCAGCCGGGGTTAGCTCGCGGGCAGCAAGTCGACTGAATCGCCGGGGAGGAGGGAGCCGCCCTCGATCACCTTCGCGTAGGCGCGGCTCCAGCCGGGGTTCGTCTTCTGGTTGATGCGGTTGAAGTCCTTGCCGGCGAAGTTGGCCTCGATCTTGTAGCAGGGCGCGGTGTAGCGCGTGATCTCGACAAGGACGGCCTCGCCAAGGCGCAGGCGTGAGCCCGGCGCGACCTCGTCCCAGTCGAGGCCGGTGATGGTGATGTTCTCGCCGGCGTCACCGGGGCCGATGGGGTGGCCCTCGGCCTGCAGGGCCTCGATGCGCTCGAGGGAGAAGAGGCAGAGGGCGCGCTCGGGGCCGCCGTGGTGCTCCGTGTTCGCCTGGCGGTCGCCCTCGACGCCGAGCGTCCCAATGACGGCGCGCTCGATGGGGAGCTTGGGTACGCCGCCGTCCGAGACGTTGATATGGGTGATGGTTGCCCGAGCGGTCATGCGACCACGCTCACGCGCCCGTTCTCGCGGGTGATTTCGAGCACGCTGCCGGTGCAGGGGTTGGGGCGGCCCTCGGTCTGGCCGAGGAGGTGAATCTCGGCGCGGATGCGGTCGCGCTCGATGTCGAGGATGGCGGCGGTTCCCAGGCGGTACTCCTTGTGGTGGGGGAGGGTGGGGCTGCCCGGGTTCACGAAGAGGACGTCCTCGCGGAACTCAAGGCGCTCGACGTGGGTATCGCCGGCGATGAGGACATCGACGCGCTCACCGTTCAGCCCTTCCTGGAGGAGGACGGGGATGGGGCGGGACTCGGGGCGGAGCTCGTGGGTCATGCCCAGGCGCCAGCCTTCGAGGTCGAGCATCTGGCGCTCGGAGAGGCGTGGGTCTTCGAAGATGTCGTTGTTGCCGCGGGCGACGAGCGTGGGCGCGTGCGCCTCGCACCAGTCGAGGACACTCGGTGCGGTGACATCGCCTGCGTGTAGAATCAGGTCCGCTGTCGCGAGCAGCTCGCGCGGGCCCGATCCGAGCTCATCCAGTTGACGGATGAGCGAGGGGAGATGGGTATCGGCGAGGAGCGCGACGCGCACGCGCGAACCGTACGGGACGCGCGGGCGGTGGCGCAAACGACGGCAGGCGAAAACCCCACCGCAACCGCGATCCGAGGAGGAACGATGGCGCAAGAGCGGCAGGCGGCCATCGTCGGGATCCACGAGTACCCCCTGCGGGTGGCTCCGGGCGTCTCGGCGATGAACGTGAAGGTTGATTCGATCCGCGCGGCGCTGGACGACGCCGGGCTGAAGTGGAGCGACATCGACGCGATCTACGACGCACAGGACGGAGAGGCCGGGGGCGGGCTGCAGCTGGCGGCCTACCTGGGTCTGCGGCCAACGGTGCTCGACACGACGCAGGTCGGCGGCTCCTCGTACGAGTTCCAGGCGGCGCACGCGATGCGCGACATCGCCGCGGGCAAGTGCAACGTCGCAGTCCTGAGCTACGGCTCGACCTCGGCCTCGAACCGTGTCGCGATCGGCACGGGCGGGCGGGGCGGTCCGGCTACGTGGGCGACGAACATGGAGACCCCGTACGGAGCGACATTGATCGCGAACTACGCGATGGTGAAGCAGCGCCACATGTTCGAGTACGGCTCGACGGACGAGCAGTTCGCGGGCATCTCCGTGGCGACGCGGCACCACGCGATGCGGAATCCCGAAGCCGTGAAGGCGATGACGGACCTGCAGTTCGTGGGCGTGAACGAGATCACGCCACAGGATGTGCTGGACTCGCGCATCGTGGCGGATCCGCTGCACCTGCTGGAGTGCTGCATGATCAGCGACGGCGGCGGGGCGCTGATCATCGCCTCCGCCGAGGTGGCGCGGAACTGCAAGAAGCCGCCCGTCTGGCTCATCGGGGCGGGCGAGGCGACCAAGTACCGCGAGAACGGCGGCGACATCACGACGAGCGCGGGCGCGCAGAGCGGGCCCATCGCCTTCGGCGAGGCAGGCGTTTCGCCGGACGAGATCGACATCGCGATGATCTACGACTCGTTCACGATCACCGTGGCGGTCTGCCTGGAGGACCTCGGCTTCTGCCCCAAGGGCGAGGTCGGCGCGTACGTGGAGGGCGGACGGCTGGCGTTCGACAGCGGCGAGGGACCGGCGCTGAACACGGACGGCGGCGGGCTCTCCTCGAACCACCCGGGCATGCGCGGGATCTTCCTGCTGCTGGAGGGCGCACGGCAGCTGCGGGGCGAGTCGACCTCGCAGGTGCCGGACGCGAAGCTGGCCGTGGCCCACGGAAACGGCGGGCTGCTCGGTGGAACGCACACCGGCGGCACCGTGATTCTGGCGAAGGACTAGGACGATGGCGAACCGACCACAACCACGATTCCCCGAGCCCCACACCGAGCCGTTCTGGGAGGGCGCCCAGCAGGGCGAGCTGCGCTACCAGCGCTGTAACGAGGACTGCGACGAGCCGGTGGTGTTCTACCCGCGACATCACTGCCCCGCCTGCGGGTCGGACAACCTCGACTGGCACGTCTCCGCGGGCGAGGGCACGGTCTACACGTTCTCGGTCGTGCGGCAGAACCGCATGCCGGGCTTCATCGACCTGGGTGCGTACTCCGTCGCGTACATCGACCTCGACGAGGGCTTCCGCATGATGAGCAGCGTCGTGGGCGTGGACGATCCGACGACGGACATCTCCATCGGCCAGCGCGTGCGCGTGGAGTTCGAGGAGCAGGACGAGGGCGACTACCCGATTCCCGTGTTCCGCCCGATCGAGGAGTAGTGCGATGCCAACGACGCTGTGGCGGCTGAAGGTCGCCCCGGAAAAGCAGGCCGATTTCGAGCGGCTGACCTCGCAGCTCGTGCGCGACGTGGCCGAGAACGAGCCCAGCGGTATCTTCGAGTACCGGCGTGGGGTCGAGGACCCGCTGACGTACGTGCTGTTCCTGTCGTTCGACGACGAGCAGGCGTTCCAGCGGTACTCGACGGCGGACTACCACACGGGCGCCTCCGGCCAGATCATGGAGTGCCTGGCGGAGCCGCCGGTCCCGGCCGAGCTGGAGCGTTTCTAGGCTGACGCGCGTCCGGCGGCCTCGCGGCCGGCGATGCGCCCGAAGACCGCGCCGCGGATGACGGAGCTGGCGCCGGGGTAGTTGTCGTAGAAGAACTCGCCCATGGGCTCGCCCGCGGCGTAGAGGCCGGGGATGGAGTGGCCGGCGGTGTGGCGGACGCGGGCGCGGACGTCGCAGCCGAGGCCGCCGAAGGTGAAGGTGATGCCGCCCGTGACGGGGATGGCGAGGTAGGGCGGGGAGTCGAGGGGCAAGGCCCAGTTGCTCTTGGGAGGCGTGAGGCCGCGCGTGCCCTTGCCGTCGAGCCGGTCGAGGTCGTACTCGCCGTCCATGACGGCGGCGTTGTAGGCGGCGACGGTCTCGAGCAGGTCCTCGCCGAGGAGGCCGATGTCGCGGGCGAGGTCGGTGAGGGTGGCGGCCTCGAACGGGGGGCCGACGGGGCGCCAGGCGCGGGCGAACTCCTCGCGCTGGTAGGCGCGCTGGTCGAAGAGGCACCAGGCGCGCCCGCCCGCCTCCTCGATGATGCGCTTGCTGAACTTCACGTAGGTGTGGTCGCGGAAGTCCTCGCCCTCGTCGATGAAGCGCCGCCCGCGTGAGTCGACGAAGATGCCCATCTGGTAGTTGTAGAGGGCGGTGACGCCGCACTCGACGGCGGGGGAGCGGGCGTCGAGGACGGCGGAGTGGTAATCGCCCCACTGTCCGGCGGGGGCGGCCCCGGCGGCGAGGGCCATGGTGAGCCCCTCGCCGGTGTTATAGCGGGAACCGCGGAGGATGAGGCTGTCGGCGAAACGCCCGAGGTAGCGGACGCGCATCTCGACGTTGGCCTGGAAGCCGCCGCAGGCAAGGATGACCCCACCCGCCGCCTCGATGTCGGTGACGCCATCGGGCGAGGTGCAGCGCACGCCGCAGACGGAGCCGTCGGGGTCAAGGATGAGGTCGCTGGCGGCGGTCTGGTAGCTGATCGGGACGTTCAGGCCCTCCAGACGGCGGAAGAGCAGGTCGACGAGCCCCTGGCCGCCGGACTTCGGCATGCGCCGGTAGCCGGCGGTGTGGGGGTAGCCCTCCTCCCACTCGACACCGAAGGCGGTGAGCCACTCGATGGCGCCGGCGGCGTTGTCGCAGAGGGTGCGGATGAGGTCGGGGTTGGCGCGGCCGCTGGAAATGCGCATGAGGTCGTCGAACATCTCGCCGGCGGTGTAGGAGCGCCGGCCGTACTCGTCGGGCGCGTGGGGGAAGCGCATCTGGGCGTCGGCGAAGCGGGTGTTGCCACCGCGCTCAGGCAGCGGCGCCTTCTCGACGAGGACTGCGCGGGCGCCGGCCTCGGTGGCGCTGAGGGCAGCGGAGAGTCCGGCGATACCGCCACCCACGACGACGACATCGAACTCGAAGCGCTGGGCCGCTCCGGGGGCGCCACGGGCCACTGGCATGGCGCGACTCTACGGCCCCTCCGGGGGGCTCGCCAGAGACGCGATCCCCTGGAGCGGTCCTGTACTCTAGCGCGCACAGGATGTGGCAATGCTCCAGGGAGCACTCCTCAACAGCTACGCACTGGACGCGCCTGACGACGAAATGGTCGACGCGCGGGGGGAGCTGCAGCCGGACTACCGGGAGCTGGCCGAGGCGCTGGCGAAGTGGTCGCTGGAGGAGTACGAGCAGCGGAAGGCGCGCGCCGACCTGGCGCTGCTAAGCGCGGGCATCACCTTTAACGTCTATTCGGAAGAGGAGGGGACGGAGCGTATCTTCCCGTTCTCGCTGATCCCGCGGGTCGTGGGGGCGGAGGAGTGGCAGGGGGTGGATGCGGGGCTGAAGCAGCGGCTGCAGGCGCTCAACCTGTTCCTGGGCGACCTGTACGGCGAGCAGCGCATCCTCAAGGAGAAGGTGGTCCCGGAGGAGATCGTGCTGAGCTCGCCGGGATACAGGCCGGAGATGGAGGGTTTCGAGCCGCCACTCGGGGTGTACGCACACATCGCAGGATGCGACCTCGTGCGCGACAAGAGCGGGGAGTTCGTCGTGCTGGAGGACAACCTGCGGACGCCCTCGGGCGTTTCGTACGTGCTCGAGAACCGGACGGTGATGCTGCGGGTTGTCCCAGACCTGTTCCCGCGGTGGGGCGTGCAGGCGGTGACGGATTATCCGAACCAGCTCCTCGCGACGCTGCTCTCGGTGGCCCCTGCGGCAAGCGAGTCGCCGCGGGCAGTGCTGCTGACGCCGGGCATCTACAACTCGGCGTACTTCGAGCACTCCTTTCTGAGCAAGCAGATGGGCATCCCGCTGGTGGAGGGTTCGGACCTGACCGTCGGCGACGACGACTGCGTCTACCTGCGCTCGACGACCGGGCTGGAACGGGTCGACGTGGTCTACCGGCGCATCGACGACGACTTCATCGACCCGCTCGTGTACCGGGAGGACTCGCTGCTGGGGGTTCCGGGACTGATACGCGCCTACCTGGCCGGCAACGTCACGCTGGCGAACGCACCCGGGGCGGGCGTGGCGGACGACAAAGTGGTCTACCGCTGGGTACCCGAGATCATCCGTTTCTACCTGGATGAAGACCCGATCCTGCAGAACGTGGAGACGTTCTCCGCGCTCATCCCGTCAGAGCGGGACTACATCAAGGCTCACGCGCGGGAGCTCGTGCTCAAGCCGGCCAACGAGTCGGGCGGCTACGGTGTGCTCATCGGGGAGCAGGCGACGGAGGAGGAGCTGGAATCGACGCTGGCGCAGGTGGAGGCGGAGCCGAGGAACTGGATCGCGCAGCCGCTGCTCCACTTCAGCACGATCCCGACGTTTGACGAGGACCGGCTCAAGCCGCGGCGGGCGGACCTGCGGCCGTTCGTGCTCTCGGGGCGGGAGACCTGGGTGATCCCGGGCGGGTTGACGCGGGTCGCGCTGCGGGAGGGGTCGTACGTGGTGAACTCGTCGCAGGGCGGTGGGAGCAAGGACACCTGGGTCCTGAACGAGGAGCCCGACTGATGCTGAGCCGCGTGGCCGAGAACCTGTACTGGCTGGGGCGCTACCTGGAGCGCACGGAGAACATCGCGCGGATGGCGCACGTCGAGCACGAGGTCTCCCTGGAAGGCGGGCAGGAGGTCTGGCACAGCCTCGTCAGCACAACGGCCTCGAACGAGCTGTACTGGGACGCGCTGGTGGAGTCGCCGGGGCTGACGCACTCGGAGTTTCTGCTGTTCTCGCCGCTCAACCCGGGGTCGCTGCGGTCCACGCTGGTACGCGCGCGGGAGCTGGCGCGGGGCCTGCGGGAGCACATCTCGCGGGAGGTGTGGGGGGAGATCAACGCGCTCTACCTCTTCCTGTCGAACCGGACGCAGTACGTCGCGAGCGATGTCCACGACCTCTGCACGGAGACGCAGCGGCGCACACAGACGATCCTGGGGCTGTACGACAACACGGTGCTGCGGGACGAGGGGCGGGAGTGGTTCCGCTGCGGGATGTACCTGGAGCGGGCGGACATGACGAGCCGCATCGTCGATGCGAAGTACCACATTCTCTTGCCGCGGGGGGACTCGGTCGGGGGGCCGTTCGACCGGTTCCAGTGGGTGGCGGTGCTGCAGTCGGCATCGGCGCAGGAGGCGTACCGGCGTCTGGGTCACAGCGAGGTCGACGGCATGCTGGTGGCGCAGCTACTGATGTTCTCGCGGGAGTTCCCGCGCAGCCTCGCGTTTTCCGTGCAGGCGCTGGCGCGGCACTACCAGCAGGCGACGGCGGAGACGCCCAAGCGACGGCGGGCGGCGGCGGAACGGGGCATCGCGCTGCTGAACCTGGATCTGGGGGCGGCGGACATCGAAGAGATCGTGGACGAGGGGCTGCACGAGTTCCTGGACGAGTTCCAGGCGCGGCTGATGGAGGTTGACCGGGCCATCACGGAGGATATCTTCCGCGCCGAGCCGAGTCCGGTGGCCCCGGTCCGGCTCGTCGAGGGTTGAGATGACGTTCTGCCTGGGGATCAAGTGCGAGAGCGGCCTCGTCGCGATCGCGGACACGCGCATCACGAGCGGGTCGGAGGTCTCGACGGCGAAGAAGATCGCGGTGCACCAGGGCGAGCGGCACGCGATGTTCGTGCTCACGAGCGGGCTGCGCTCGGTGCGGGACAAGGCGATCACGTACTTCGAGGAGCGCCTCCAGAGCAACGGAGCGAACCTTGTGCGCGCCTACGAGGCCGTGAACGCGCTGGCGGAGGAGATCCGGCGGGTTCACGACGAGGACAACGACTGGCTGATCAAGGCGGGGCTCTGGTTCGACCTGCACTGCATCGTGGGCGGCCAGCTCGCGGAGGACGACTCGCCACACCTCTACCTGCTCTACCCGCAGGGCAACTGGGTGGAGGTTTCGCAGGGGACGCCGTACGTGATCATCGGGGACACGCGCTACGGGAAGCCGATCCTGGACCGCACGCTGCGGCACGAGGCCTCGCTGGAACGGGCGCTGCGGGTGGGGCTGCTCTCGTTCAACTCGACGCAGGCGAGCTCCACGGACGTGGGACCGCCGGTCGACGCGGTGGTCTACCCGCAGGACTCGTTCGCGATGCGGGAGCGGCGGTTCAACGCGGAGGAACTGGAGCCGGTCGCGCAGTTCTGGCAGCGATCGATCGAGAATGCGGTCGAGGACGCGGCGGCGCCGGTGGCGGCGCTGGCGGAAGCGCTGGGTATCGAGGACGAGGGCTAGCGCGGCCTACCAGGTATCGATGTTCTGGCGCTTCTTGCCCTCGCGCGGGGGCGGGGGCGGGACGGAACGCAAGGCCGCGCTAATCCAGGCGCGGGAGTCCATGGGGTCGATGACGTCGTCGATGCCGAAGGCGACGCCCTGGTTGAGCGCCTTGCCGCGCTCGTAGGCGCGATCGACGAGGTCCTGGTAGCGGTTCATGCGCTCTTCCGGGTCCTCAATGGCGGCAAGCTCGTTTCGGTAGCCGAGCTTGACCTGCCCCTCGAGGCCCATGCCGCCGAACTCGCCCGTGGGCCAGGCGGCGGCGAAGAACGGCTCCTTCGTGTTCCCGCCGACCATGGCCTGGGCGCCAAGCCCGTAGCCCTTGCGGATGAAGATGGCGACGTGGGGGACCGTGAGGTTGGCGCCGGTGACGAAGAGGCGGGCGGAGTGGCGGGCGAGCGCCGTCTTCTCGACCTCGGGACCGACCATCATGCCGGGGGTGTCGACGAGGAAGAGGATGGGGATGTCGAAGGCGTCGCAGAGCTGCATGAAGCGCGCGCCCTTGTCGGAGCCGTCGCTATCGACGGCGCCGCCGAGGTGGGTCGCGTTGTTGGCGATAACGCCGATGGGCCTGCCCTCGATGCGGATGAGGGAGGTGACCATGCCAATCCCGAATTGGGGCCGCAGCTCGAGGATGGAGCCGGTGTCGGCCATCGCGTCGATGATGGCGTGCACGCTGTAGGCGCGAAGCCGGTTCTCGGGGACGAGCGTGCGGAGGATGCGCTGGTCGGCGCACTCCCAGTCGTCGATGGGGCCCTGGAAGTAGGAGAGGTACTGCCTGGCGGCGCGGACTGCCTCCTCTTCGTCCTCGACGGCGATATCGACGACGCCGTTGGGGACCTGGACGTCCATGGGGCCGATCTCCTCGGGAGTGAAGACGCCGAGGCCGCCACCTTCGACCATGGCGGGACCGCCGAGGCCGATGTTGGAGTTGGCGGTGGCGATGATGATGTCGCAGCAGCCGAGGAGCACGGCGTTGCCGGCGAAGCAGCGGCCGGAGGTGATGCCCACGAGGGGGACGAGGCCGCTGAGCTTGGCCATGGTCGCGAAGGTGGGGGTATCGAGGGGACGGTAGCCGCCGATCGTGGGGGCTTCGGCGGTGGCCTGGCCGCCCTCGCGGCGGCCACCCGTGCCGGCGCGCCCACCCCCGCCTTCCGTGAAGAAGACGACCGGCCGGCGCCACTTGCCGGCGAGGTCGAGCATGCGGTCCGTCTTGGGGTGGTTGACGGCGCCCTGCGTGCCCGCGAGCACGGTGTAGTCGTAGGCGAGCACGACGCAGCGCGCGGCCTCGTCGTCGAAGTGCTCGCCGTTCACCGAGCCGACGCCGGTAATCATGCCGTCGGTGGGGAAACGGCGGACGACCTCCTCGAGGGGGAGGCCGGTGCCGGGGGTGAGGGCGAGGGAGCCGTGCTCGACGAACGTGCCGGGGTCGCAGAGGTCGTCGACGTTTTCGCGGGCGGTGCGCTGCTTCGTGCGGCGGCGGCGGGCGACGGCGTCGGGGCGGTTCTCGTCGAGGGTGGCGGAGTGGCGTTCGTGGACCTCGGCGAGGTCGGGGCGGACGTAGTCGAGGTCGAGCTCCTCGGAGGCGTCCTCGCCGGTGTCCTCGACGTGGCCCTCATCGATGAGGATGACGGGGTGACCCTCGTAGATGGTGTCACCGGCGGAGACGGTGACCTCGCGGACGGTCCCGCTGGCGCGGGCGTGGACCTCGTGCTCCATCTTCATCGCGTTCATGACGAGGAGAAGCTGGCCCTCACGCACGGTGTCGCCCAGGGCGACATCGATCGTGACGATGGTGCCCTGCAGGGGCGCCAGCACGGCATGGACGCCCTCCGGCACGTCGACCGCGGGGACAATGTCGAGCTCGGGCTCGGGCGAGGGGGCGGCAGGGCCGCCCTCTTTCCCGTGCAGGAGCACGGCGAGGGGATCGCTCTGGTCGACGATGACGCCGGCCTGACCGGTGGCGGCACCGCTGGGGGCGGCCGGGCGCTCGAAGAAGCGCCGGGGATGGGTGGCGTTGATGGGATCGACGAGGGCGGCGACGTGGTCGTCGACGAAACGTGTGTAGACGCGGCCGGCGGCGAGGTCGGGGTGGGCGAGGATGGTCTGGAGCAGGTCGACGTTGGTGGCGACGCCCTCGATGCGGAAGTCGGCGAGGGCGCGGGAGGTGCGGCGGAGGGCGTCGGCGAGATCGGGGGTAGGGGAGTAGCCGATGACCTTGGCCAGGAGCGAGTCGAAGCTGGGGCTGGTGCGGTAGCCGGCGTAGCCGAAGGTATCGGTGCGAACGCCCGGGCCGGAGGGGATGTCGAAGGCGGTGAGGGCGCCGCCGGAGGGGCGGGTAGAGCCATCGGCAGCCATGGTCTCCATGTTGACGCGGGCCTGGACGGCGAAGCCGCGGGGGGAGGGCGCGTCCTGCTGCGAGAGGCCGAGGTCGGCGAGCGACTCGCCGGTAGCGAGGCGAAGCTGGAGCTGGACGAGGTCGACGCCGGTCACCTCCTCGGTGATGGTGTGCTCGACCTGGAGGCGCGCGTTCGTCTCGATGAACCAGAATTCGCCCGCTTCACCGTCCTCATCGGTTGCGACGATGAACTCGAAGGTGCCGAGATTGCGGTACCCGCTGGCCCTGGCGAGGCGCACGGCGGCGGCGGTGATGCGCTCGCGCAAATCCGGGGCAAGCGCGGGGGCGGGGGCGATCTCGATGATCTTCTGGTGGCGGCGCTGGACGCTGCAGTCGCGCTCGCCGAAATGGGTGACGGCGCCGCCCGCATCGCCCGCGATCTGCACCTCGACGTGACGGGCGCGCGGGATCCAGCGCTCGACGTAGAGGCTGGGGTCGCCGAAAGCCTGCCCGGCCTCGGAGGCGCAGCGCTCGAAGGCAGCGTCGATCTCGGAGGCCTCGGAGATCGTGCGCATGCCGCGCCCACCACCTCCACCGACGGCCTTGATGATCATGCCGGCGCCCTCGGGCAGGTCGCTGAAGAAGGCGTGCGCCTCTTCGACGGTGACGGCGTGGGAGAGGCCCGGGACAACGGGGACGTCGTTGGCGTCGGCGAGGGCGCGGGCCTGGGTCTTCGCGCCGAAGAGGTCGAGCGTGCCGGGCGTGGGGCCGACGAAGGTCAGGCCGGCTTCCTCGCAGGCGCGGGCGAAGGCGGCACTCTCGGCGAGGAAGCCGTAGCCGGGGTGGACGGCATCGCAGTTCGCGCGTTTCGCGGCGGCGACAAGCTGGTCGATGTCGAGGTAGGGGGCGACGCCACGGCCGTCGAGGGGGCGGACGGCATCGGCCTTGCGGGTGTGGAGATTGCGGGCGTCGTCCTCCGAGTGCACGGCGACGGTGCGGATGCCGAGCTCACCGGCCGCTCGCATGATACGGATGGCAATCTCGCCACGGTTGGCGACGAGCAGGTTCTCGATGGGCACGATTTGCTCCTCCGGGACGCGCTTCCAGCGAGGGCCGATCCTACCAGCGTGGGGCGCAGGGGCGGCGCCTATCATCGGCAGCCGGCGGCGCGGTCTCGATCACGCGCCGCGGGGGGCGACGGCGATGACGGACGCAACGGACACACCGACCTCGGACGAACTCGCGCGGATGGCGGTCGAACTGCGGAACTGGGGGCGCTGGGGGGACGACGACGAGCGGGGCGCGCTCAACCTGATCACGGACCAGAAGCGCGCGCAGGCGGCGGCGCTCGTGCGGGAGGGGCTTTCGGTGAGCTGCGCGAGTGAGCTGCCGGTGTCGCGGGGGTTGGAGACACGGCCGGCCCACCACCACATGATCGTGGGCGGGGACCAGGTAAGCGAGGACGCGCGCTTCGCGTTCTGCCTGGACACCTTCTCGATCGCGCCCCACGGGCCGGCGACGACGCACCTCGACGCGCTCTGCCACATGTTCTACGAGGGCAGGATCTACAACGGCTTCAGCAAGGACGAGGTACGGACGGACGGCGCACAGAAGGACAGCATCATGGCGGGGGCAGACGGCATCGTGAGCCGGGGGGTGTTGCTCGACGTTCCCGCCGTGCGGGGGCTGGGGTGGTTGGAGCCGGCCCAGCGAATCACCGTGGCGGATCTGGAGGCGGCGGAGGAGCGGGAGGCGGTGCGGGTGGAGGCGGGCGACATCCTGCTGGTGGCCACGGGACGGGAGGCGCGGGAGGCGTCGAGAGGGCCGGGGGCGCCGTGGGACGGGCTGGCCGGACTGGACGCGAGCTGCCTGCCGTGGCTTCGCGAGCGGGACGTGGCCGTGGTCGGCTGCGACGGGATCACGGACGCGACCCCGAGCGGGATCGACGAGTGGCCGATGCCGCTCCACCAGGTGCTGATCGCGAACATGGGCGTCCACCTGATCGACAACGTGTCGATTGAGCGGCTGGTGGCGGCCTGCCGCGAGCGGAACCGGTACGAGTTCCTCTTCTCCCTTGCGCCGCTGCGACTGGAGGGCGGCACGGCCTCGCCGGTGAACCCGCTGGCGATTTTCTAGTGGCCGGTGGTCGGTGACCGGTGATGCTCAGGGGCGACGCATAGCGACGTATCATCGCGGCCAGCGGCGCGGCCGCAGAGCGGTGCGCTGCGGGGGGTGACGGCGATGACGGACGTAACGGACACACCGACTTCGGACGACCTGGCGCGGATGGCGGTGGAGCTGCGCAACTGGGGCCGCTGGGGGGACGACGACGAGCGGGGGGCGCTGAACCTGATCACGGACGAGAAGCGCGCGCAGGCGGTGACGCTTGCCCGGGAGGGCGTCTCGGTGAGCTGCGCGCGGGCGCTGCCGGTGACCCCATCGATGGAGAACCAGCACCCGGCCCAGCACTACATGATCAGCGGCGGGGACCAGGTGAGCGAGGACACCCCCTTTGCGTTCGCCGCGGACTACATCGGGATCGCGCCGCACGGGATGGCGACCACACACCTCGACGCGCTCTGCCACATCTTCTACGAGGGCAAGATCTACAACGGCTACAGCAAGGACGAGGTGCGCACGGACGGGGCGCAGAAGAACAGCATCATGGCGGGGGCGGAGGGCATCCTGAGCCGGGGGGTGCTGCTCGACATCCCGGCGGTGCGAGACACGGAGTTCCTGGAACCGGGCGAGCGCATCACCATCGCCGAGCTGGAGGCGGCGGAGGCGCGGCAGGGGGTGCGGGTGGAGCCGGGCGACATCCTGCTGGTGTACACGGGCCGCGACCGGCGGAAAGAGTCGCGGGGGCCGATGGCGCCGTTCGACGGGCTGGCCGGGCTGGATGCGGGCTGCCTGCCGTGGCTGCGGGAACGCGACGTGGCCGTCAACGGCTGCGACGGCGTGACGGACGCGCTCCCGAGCGGCATCGACGGGTGGGCGATGCCGCTCCACAGCGTCGCCATCGCGAACATGGGCGTCCACCTGATCGACAACATGAACCTGGAGCGGCTGGTGTCGGCCTGTCGCGAGCGGAACCGGTACGAGTTCCTGTTCGTGCTGGCGCCCTTGCGCCTGGAGCGCGGCACTGCCTCGCCCCTGAACCCGCTGGCGATTTTCTAGTGGTCGGTGGCCGGTGATCGGTGGCCGGTGAGAGGGACGGGTGATGGCGCTCGGCCGTGGCGGATTCGCGAGCGTGGCGTTCCTGGCGGGTGCGCTCGTGTTCGGGGTCGTGCTCGGCTTGGTGCTGGCGTTCGGGGCGAGCGAAACGAAGACAATCGAAGAACGCTGGGCGGCCCTGGAAATACCCGAGGCGGAGGTCTTGTTCCTTGGCGACTTCACGAGCGACGAGCAGGAGTCGATCCGGCGGGAACTGAAGACCGCGCAGGTGGTGTATGCGGATCACTTCGGGGCGGTGACGTCGGACTTCACGGTGGTCCTCGTCACCGATCTTGCGTCGATGAATCAACGGCTGGCGGAACGGGGGGCTGAACAGGGGATCTGGTTCACCTGTGGGGGCATTGCAACATCGCAGGTCATCCTCATCGTGCTGGAGGATTGCGGAAGCACAGCTCGGGCGGCCTGGTGGCCGCTGGCGCACGAGTACTTTCACATCCTCCAACAAGAGGCGGGAAGCCTGGCCTCAACCCGCCAGCGAGGCACGGTCAGGCAGATGCCATGGCTGGACTGGCTGGTCGAGGGATCGGCGGTCTACGCGAGCGCTCTCGTCAGCGAGGAGCAAGGCCGAGTCCCTCTCGACGTTCGACGCTCGAGTCTGCAACGACTCTGGTCGGGGCTGGGAAAACCGCTCCCCTTGCTTCGCTCCGGCCTCGACCCCGACGAGCTCGACTGGTACGCCTACAATGTCGGGTTCCTCGCAACGGAGTTGCTCGTCGAGCGGGCCGGCCCCGAGGCACTCCTCGCGTTCTTCCGGTTCGGCGGGCACGCTGGCGCTTTCGAGGCAGCGTTCGGCATCAGCCTGAGTGACTTCCTGACCGCCTTCGAGGAGCACCGGCTCGAAGTGGCCCAGCCCTTCGAGTGGCAAGTCAGCGGGACCGTGATCGGCGCCGACGGCACACCCTTCCCGGACATGGATGTGTACGCAGCGGTACAGGTCCAAGGCTATGAGTCGTGGATTGGGATAGGGAAGACAGGAACCGATGGGCGTTTCGAGTTGGCGGGACCCGGAAGGGACTACGCGATCAGGCTGCTGTTCCAGTGCCCCCGTGACGACGGCGTCATTGAGCGCGTCAACGTTGGAGGTTGGGGGGCCGTGGGGTTTGTCGCTGACGACGACGGAATCTGGGACAGCCGGGAAGAAGGGGCAGAGCCCTTTACGGACGGGGACCAGCACCGCACGGGCATGGTCATCGAGTTGCCCGAGACGCGAGAGTCGCTGATTGCGGAGCGCTGCCGACACTAGGATGCCGACCCTGGGGAGACGACATGGTCCTGAGCCGTAGCGGAGTCGTGAGCCTGGTCGTGCTGGCCGGTGCACTCATGTTCGGGGTCGTGCTCGGGTTCGTGCTGGCGCTCGGGTCGAGCGAACCAGACCCGTGGGAGGAGCGCTGGGCCGAGCTAGGTGTGCCCGAAGCGGAATTCGTGTTCCTGGGCGACCTTACGGAGGAGGAGCAGGAGTCGATCAGGCGGGAGTTGAAAGCGGCGCAGGTGGTGTTCGCCGAGCACTTCGGGGCCGTCACATCGGCCTTCACGGTGTACGTAAGCACAGAGCTGGACGCGCTCAACGAGCTTCTTGTCGAGTTCGATGGAGAGAAGATCAGGTTCACATGCGGCGGGCGCGCGTTTAAGGGAGCCGTCTTCCTGACACTCGAGGGGTGCGCAAGAGAACTTCGGCTCTTCGGCGGACCCCTGGCGCACGAGTACTTCCACATCCTCCAGTACGAAGCTGGTCTCCCAGAGTCAAGCGACCACTGGCTGTTCTGGCTCGTTGAGGGGTCGGCCGAGTATGCAGGCGCCCTCGTCGATGAAGCACAGGGGCGACGAACCATCGATACGCTGCGACAGGGGAAGCAACTCGCATGGTCGGCAGGCCTTCGTGGGAGGACCTGGTACACGTACGACTATGGCTTCCTTGCGACTGACTGGCTGATAGGAAGGGTGGGCACGGAAGCCGTTCTTGAGTTCTTTCGCCTGGGCGGGAACCGGACTGCCTTTGAGTCGGCATTTGGGATGCCGTTGGGAGTGTTTCGAAGCTCATTCGAGGCGTATGGGCGGGTGGCAGTGCCGCCCTTCGACTGGCGCGTCGGGGGAACGGTGCTCGGCTCCGACAGTGTGCCAGTCGAGGGAGTGTACCTGGTGGCACTGGTGCGGATAGAAGGTGAGGCATGGCCAGCAGGGGTGGACGAGACGGGCCCGAACGGGAGCTTCGAGTTCGTTGCACCGGGGAGTGGGTACACGCTGAAGCTTCTTCATCGGTGCCCCAGGAACGGGGACCGCGTTCAGTGGGTTGACGTGGGTGAGTGGGGCGCGGAGGGGTTCGTCGCCGCCGACCAATGGATCTGGGGTGGGCGCCGGGGAGAGGCGGAGCCGTTCATGGATGGGGACAGGGACCGGACGGAACTGCTCATCCAAATCCCGACGACCCTCGCGGAGCTTACCGAGGAGCACTGCGAGTCCTGAGCAACCTAGGAGCGCAGCATGCGGCCGGCTTCGCGGATCTCCTCGAGGTAGTAGGGCGGGGTGGTGAGGAGGATGAGGCGGTCGACGCCCTTCTGCTCGAGGGCGGCGCGGGCGGAGCCGTCGGCGCGGACGTAGGGCTCGCTCAGGCCGGCGAAGACGGTCAAGAGAAAGTTGTCGGGGTTGCGGCCGGAGGCGGCGTGCTCGCGACGCGCGATCTCGGCGAAGGACTGGAGTTGGGGGTGGCCGGCCTGCGTGTTGAAACCGTCGGCGTGGCGGCCGGCGATGCCGGCCATGCGCGGTCCCCAGCCACCGACGACGATGGGCGGGGGCACCTCGGGGCGGGGGAAGCCGTGCGCGTTTCGGAGTTGGAAGTGCTCGCCGTCGAAGGTGGCGCGCTCGCCCGACCAGAGGTGTCGCAGGACCTGGGCGGCCTCGGCGACCTGGGCGGCGCGGACGCGGTCGGGGGGCACGGGGCGGCCGAACATGGTCTGCTCGGGGGCGTAGGGGAGGGAGGGGCCGCCACCGGCGCCCAACCCGAGGATGAAGCGGTTGCCGCTCACCTCCTGGAGGGTGGCGGCCATGTTGGCGAGGAGGCCGGGGTGGCGGTTGGCGACGTTCAGGACGAGCGTGCCGAGCATGACGCGGGAGGTCGCCTCGGCGATGCCGGTCAAGGTCACGAGCGCTTCCGGGACACGACCGCTGTTGTAGTCGGCGTCGCGCAGGTGGTCCCAGGTCCAGATGCCATCGAAGCCGGCCTCCTCGGCGACGACGGCGGCATCCCGCATCTGGGCGTAGGTCGCGCCGAAGGGCATGAGGAGGAGGTCGGTCTGCACGACGCGCAGGATAGCGGAGGCGGGCGAGGCTCGCGTTCGTAGAATGCGGGCGCGGAGGACGACATGGCAGAGGACAGGCTTCTTGACGACGAACTGAAGGTGCTGCGCGACGGCTTCGCCGAGCGAGCCCCACACCTGATGGAGACCGTGGAGGCGGCCATCGCGGAGATCGAAGCGGCGACGATAAGCCGGGCGCTCGACGTGGGCGGTCAGGCGCCGGACTTCGAGCTGCGCGACGTGACGCACGACCGCACGGTGATCCTGAGCGAGACGCTCGCGCAGGGGCCGGCGGTGGTCTCGTTCTACCGGGGCGAGTGGTGACCGTTCTGCAACATCGAGCTGCAGGGTCTGCAGCGACGGCATGATGAACTCCGCGACCTGGGGGCGACGCTGTTTTTCGTCGGGCCAGAGACGGAGGAGGACGCGCGCAAGCTGCTGGCGAACGTCGAGACGGACATCCCGGTCCTGACGGACAGCGACGGCGCGGTGATGGACGCCTACGGCCTCAGCTTCGAGCTGCCGGAGCGGCTGAAGGCGGCCTACCGGGGCCTGGGCTTCCCGGACCGCAATCCGGAGACAGGGTGGCAGCTGCCGGTGCCGGCGACGTTCGTGATCGACGGCGGAGGCGTCATTCGCTCGCGGCACTGCCTGGCGGACTACCGCTACCGGATGGAGCCGCGCGACATCGTGGCGGCGGTCGAGGAGCTGAGGACACCGTGAGCATCCCGGAGCTACTCCGAGTGGAGCAAAGCGAAGAGCGCCTGAAGCGGATCGAGCGGGCGACCGAGTTGCCGATGCTCGCCCTTGCGCTGCTGATGGTACCGCTCCTGATCCTGCCGCTGACCACGGATCTCTCTGCGCAGGCTGACCAGTGGTTCCTCATCGGCGACTACGCGATCTGGGCTGCCTTCACCATTGAGTTCGGGGCGAAGTTGCTCGTTGCGCCCCGCCGGCTGGCCTACATACGCACCCATCCGCTCGAGGCGGCGATGGTGGTCGTGCCGGTCCTGCGACCGTTACGACTGATGCGACTCTTCATGCTGCTGCGGCTAGCGGTGGCGCTGGGGTTGAACACCCGCCTTCTCCGCAGGTTCTTCTTGCGGCGCGGAACGGGATTCGTGCTCGCCTGCCTGCTTATCGCGGTGGTCGGTGGCGGAACGCTCGTCTTCATCGCAGAGCACAACCACGCGAGCAGCCAGATCACCTCGATCGGTGACTCCTACTGGTGGGCGGTCGTCACCATGACAACGGTGGGGTACGGCGACTACGCCCCGGTCACCCCCGTGGGGCGAGGGGTCGCGGGGTTCCTGATGCTCTTTGGCATCGCGGCCCTTTCGGTTACGACGGCCTCTGTCGCGACGCTGATGGTGAGGGAACCGCAGCAGCCAGCGCACACGCCCACATTGCGGGATCTCCGCATCAGGCAGCGTCAACTTCGGGCGCGCCGCTTCGCTCGCTGAGGCGGCTGAAGGATGCGGGAGCTCGCCGGGCGCATCACGCGGTCCAACCGCTTCGAGTACTTCATCATCGGGCTGATCCTCGGGAACGGCGCGCTGCTGGGGATCGAGACGGTCCCAAGCATCAAGGAGGGATACGCGGTCTGGCTGAGCGCCGGACACTGGGCCACGATCGGCATCTTCATCGTCGAGGCGGCGCTCAAGATGCTGGCGCTGGCGCCACGACCGGAGCGCTACTTCCGCGACAACTGGAACGTCTTCGACTTCACGATCATCGTGCTGTCGCTTATTCCAGCGGTGGGGACATTCGCCGTCGTTGCACGGATGGCGCGGCTGATGCGCCTGCTGCGGCTGGTCTCGGCGGTACCGGAGCTGCGGCTGATCGTGACGACGCTGGTGCGGTCGATCCCGGGGATGCTGCACATCGTGGCGGTGATGAGCGTGCTGTCCTACATCTACGCGATCCTCGGCTACGAGTTCTTCCATGAGCACGATCCGGAGCACTGGAACAACCTCGGAACCTCGCTGCTGTCGCTCTTCCGGGTGGTCACGCTGGAGGATTGGACGGACATCATGTACGTGGCCATGGAGCTGAACTCGTTCGCCTGGGTCTACTTCGTGAGCTACGTGGTGCTCGGTTCGTTCGTGACAATCAACCTCTTCATCGCGGTAGTCATCAGCAACCTGGACGAAGCGAAGCAGGAGCGTTTGCGGCAGCTGGAGAGCGTGGCGACACGGGGTGAGCTGATCGACGAGCTGCGGGCAGCGCGGGAATCGCTCAGCCGGCTCGAGCGCCGCCTGTCGGAAGGGGAGGGACTTCCGGACCGCTGACAGCCTGCGGGAGTGCGAGCGCGGGCGGGCGCGGGTATGCTCCCGCGGCTGGGGGACCAATGCCGCAGGCACTCTCGCATCTGCGTATCTGCGACTTCACCGGGCAGCTGGCGGGGGCGGGGGCGACCCGCTTCCTGGCGGCGTTCGGGGCGCAGGTTATCCGCATCGAGGACCCCGTCAACCAGGGGCGGTGGGACATCCTCCGGGGGATGCCGCCGTACGTGGACGAGCGTCGCGGCGTCGAGTTCGGCGGACCCTTCAACAACCACAACGTCGAGAAGCTGGGCGTGACGCTCAACCTGCGCACGGAGCGCGGGAAGGAGCTGCTGCGGGAGCTGGTGGCGGTCTCGGACGTGGTGGCGGAGAACTTCTCGGCGGGGGTGATGGAGCGGTGGGGGTTCGGCTACGAGGAACTGCAGGCGATCCGGGAGGACGTCATCTACGTCTCCAACTGCGGGTTCGGGCACCGGGGCCCGTACCGGGACTTCAAGACGTGGGGACCGATCGTGCAGGCGGTCTCGGGGCTGACGTTCAGCTCGGGGCTGCCGGACCAGCCACCGGCGGGCTGGGGCTACTCGTACATGGACCACACGGGCGCCTACTACATGGCGATCGCGATCCTGATGGCGCTTCGCCACCGGAACCGGACGGGCGAGGGGCAGTGGGTCGACCTGGGCTGCACGGAAGCAGGCGCGAGCCTGACCGGCCCGGCGATGCTCGACTACACGGTGAACGGTCGCCCGCTAAGGCGGCAGGGCAGCCCGAACAGCAACCGCAGCCAGTTCCCGTCGATGGCGCCGCACGGCATCTACCCCTCGCAGGAGGAGGACACATGGGTGGCCCTCTCCTGCCGCGACGAAAGCGACTGGGAGGCGTTCGGCGAGGTCACGGGGGAGGCATGGACGCAGGAGGGGCGGTTCTCGGACCTGCGCGGGCGGCTGGTAGCGGAGGACGCGCTCGACGAGCTGGTCGCGGGGTGGACGCGGAGGCGGGGGTACTTCGAGACGGCGGCGCTGCTGCAGGGGGCGGGGATCCCGGCGACGGCGGTGCAGCGTCCGCAGGAGCGCATCGACCAGGACCCGAATACGGAGGCGTGGGGGCTGTGGCCGACGGTGAAGCACCGGGACATGGGCGATGTGCGGGTCGATGGGCTGCCGGTGCACTTCTCGGAGACGGACTGGCGGATGGAGCGGGGCGGACCGTGCCTCGGCGAGCACAACGAGGAGGTGTTCGGGGGGCTGCTGGGGCTGGATACGGAGGAGATCGCGTCGCTGACGGAGGAGGGGGTGCTGTGACGGAGGTGGGAACGCAGCCGGAGCCGGGGCCGGGAGCGCTGGAAGGGCTGCGGGTCGTCGAGCTGTGCGACGAGCTGGGGATGTTCGCGGGGAAGCTGCTCGCGGACATGGGGGCGGAGGTGGTGAAGGTGGAGCCGCCGGAGGGGGACCGGACGCGGACGTATCCGCCATTCGTCGACGATGAGCCTGGGCCCGAGCGCAGCCTCTACTTCTGGCACTACAACACGAGCAAGGCGGGCGTCACGCTCGACCTGGGGGAGGCGGCGGACCGGGAGCGGCTGCGGGAGCTGATCGACCGCGCGGACATCCTGCTGCAGAGCGGGGAGGCGGGGGCGGACCTCGAGTACGAGTCGCTGCGGGAGACGAACGAGGGGCTGATCATGGTCACGCTGAGCCCGTTCGGGCGGGGCATGCCACGCGAGGAGGAGGCGTCGACGGACCTGACGATCCTCGCGGGGGGCGGGCCGGTCTGGAACTGCGGGTACGACGACCACTCGCTGCCCCCGGTGCGGGGCGGAGGGAACCAGGGCTACCACACCGCGAGCCACTTCGCGGTGATGTCGGCGCTCGTGGCGCTGCTGTACCGGGACGAGTCGGGGCGGGGGCAGCACATCGACGTGAACGCGCACGCGGCGGCGAACGTCACGACCGAGGCGGGGACGTACACGTGGTTGGTCGCCCAGCAGACGGTGCAGCGGCAGACGGGGCGGCACGCTGGCGTGAACCCCTCGATGCCATCGCAGGTGCTGTGCGCGGACGGACGTTACGTCAACACCGGCATTCCGCCGCGGCGGCCGGAGTCGTTCGGGGCGGTGTGCGAGTGGCTCCAGAGCGCGGGGCTGGCGGAGGAGTTCCTGGAGTTCCCGCTGCTGGAGGAGGGGATGCGGCGGGAGCGCTTCGACATGTCCATGCTGCAGCAGGACGAGGAGCTGATGGCGATCTTCGGAGCGGGGCGCGCGGCGATGAACTTCCTGGCGGAGCGGCTGACGGCATACGAGTTCTTCACGGGCGGGCAAGAGCGGGGGTTCCAGATCGGGATCATCTACTCGCCCGAGGAAGTGTTGGAGGACCCGCACTTCATCGAGCGCGGGTTCCCGGTGGAGGTGGAGCACCCGGAGCTGGAGCGGACGGTGACGTATCCGGGAGCGCCGTACCAGCTCCTGGGCTCGCCCTGGCGGATCCGGCGTCGGGCGCCGCTGCTGGGGGAGGACAACGAGGCGGTGTTCGCAGAGCTGACGGGGGACGGCGGCTAGGAGGAGCGGGCTTCCGCGACGGACTCCTCGGTGACGTTGTCGGGGAGCCAGAAACGACGGAAGACGATGTAGCCGGCCAGGGCAAGGACGCCCGCGACGGGCCCGACGAGGCGGATGCCGAGGGGGTCATCGGCGGTGCTGCCGAGGGCGAGGAGGGCGATAAGGATGCCCGGCCCAGCGGCGCCGGCAATCTTCTCCAGGGTCTGCTGGGTGGCGTAGTAGGTGGCCTCCCGGCGCAGGCCGGTGCGAACGGTGTCGTAGTCGGTGATATCGGCGATGAGGGCGTTGGGGAAGGTCTGGACGGGTGCGAGGGCGATCCCGATGAGGAGCGCGTAGGTGATCCCCTGGGCGACGACGGGGATCCCGGGCAGGAATCCGGCGATGGCGAACAGGGGGAAGTAGAGTCCGGCGAAGAGCATGCCCCAGCCGTACACCTGTCGCTTCGAGCGGCGCCGGGCGAGGAGGATGGCGAGGGGGAGGATGAGCATGAGCACACCCAGGGCGCATGCGCTGAGGACGGCCACCATCGTGCCGGGTTCGTCGCGGCCCAGGACGCTCTCGACGTAGAACGGCATCACGCCGGTGATGATCTGGACTCCCACGCTGTAGAGAACGAAGGAGGGCAGGAAGACGAGGAACTGATCGTTGCGCAGGCAGGTGGTGATGGAATTCCAGACGGACAGACGCTCGACCTTCTGGTCCTCGGCGTAGATCTCCTTCGAGGCCTCGATGGAGCGTCGCCAGGCGCCCGTCAGCGCGATGTAGCGGGACACGAAGGCGACTACGGCGACGATGATCGCCATAGCCACGAAGCCAAAGGCATCGACAAGGAGGCCGGTCCCGATGAACGCAACGGCGGTGCCCACGACGCCGAATGCGACCTGCCAGCCCACGATGCTGAGGCGGTCGTCGTTGCGGCGGGCGATCTCCGGGAGGAGCGACTCCATGGGACCGCCGGAGAGTGTCGAGAAGAGGTTGAAGAACCAGAAGATGGCGAACAGGTAGATGACGTTGCCGATGGTCTCGCCCGGATTGGGGGGAATCCAGAGGAGCACGAAGAAGATGGCCATGAAGGGGGTGGCGGCGAGGACGAAGGGGATGCGGCGGCCCCAGCGCGAGCGGGTGCGGTCGCTCCAGTAGCCGATGAGGGGGTCGTCGAAGGCCTCGATCAAGCGGCCGATGACGAGGACGGCGCCGATGGCGAAGGCGGCGCCGCGGCGCTCGACGTCGCCGTCGTCATCGCCGAGGTAGAAGAAGATGAGCCAGAGGTCGCGGGTGCGTCCGAGGGCGTTGCCACCGAGCGAGCCGGAGGCGTAGATGTGGCGGGCAGCGGGGGACATACGCCCCTCGGGGCTGCTTACCCAGTACCGTGCCCCGTCTCGAGCGTAGCGGGGCAGTCGGGGCACGTGCCGCAGAAGGCGCAACCCATCCAGAGCAGACATCATCGCCTCGGGGGCGAGGGTACGCCGTTAGGGGAGCGCCAGCATCCGTTCGAGGGCGACGAGCGACCATTCGCGCGTCTCGTCGTCGACCTTCACGCGGTTGACGACGTGGCCCTGGACGAGACCTTCGAGGGTCCAGGCGAGGTAGGCCGGGTGGATGCGGTACATCGTGCTGCAGGGGCAGACGACGGGGTCGAGGCAGAAGACCGTCTTGTCGGGATTCTCGTCGTTCAGGCGCTTGACGAGGTTGATCTCGGTGCCGACGCCCCAGGTGGAGCCGGCGGGGGCAGCGTTCACGGCCTTGATGATGCGCTCGGTCGAGCCGCTCGCGTCCGCAGCCTGGACGACTTCCCAGGAGCACTCGGGGTGGACGATGACGTTCACGCCGGGGTGCTCGGCGCGGGCCTGCTCGATCTGCTCGACGGAGAAGCGCTGGTGGGTGCTGCAGTGGCCCTTCCAGAGAATGACGCGGGCGCGTTCGAGCTGCTCCTGCGAATTGCCGCCGAGGGGCAGACGCCAGTCCCACGTGATCATCTCGTCGAGGGGGATGCCCATCTCGTAGCCGGTGTTGCGGCCGAGGTGCTGGTCGGGGAAGAAGAGGACCTTCTCGCCGCGCTCGAAGGCGTACTCGAAGGTTTTGGGGGCGTTGCTCGAGGTGCAGACGATGCCCTCGCGCTTGCCGACAAAGCCCTTGAGGCTGGCGGCGCTGTTCATGTAGGTGATGGGGATGATGCGGGTGGCAGGGTCGAGGGCGGCGGTCATCTCGTCCCAGGCGGCGTAGACATCGCCGGGGTCGGCCATGTCGGCCATGGAGCAGCCGGCGGCCATGTTGGGGAGGACGACGGAGACCTCGGGGGGCGTGAGGATATCGGCGGACTCGGCCATGAAGTGGACGCCGCAGAAGAGGACGAAGTCGATGCCCTGTTGGTCGGCGGCGTGCTGGGCGAGCTTGAAGCTGTCGCCGGTGAAGTCGGCGTACTGGATGACCTCGTCGCGCTGGTAGTGGTGGCCGAGGACGACGAGGCGGTCGCCGAGGGCGGCGCGGGCGGCGCGGATGCGCTGGTCGACCTCCTCGGGCGGAAGGCCGAGGTAGCTGCGGGGGATGTCCTGCTGCCAGCTGACGAACGCGGGCTCCTCGACGAGGGGGAGGGGCTCGAGACGGTCGGTGGGGCAGGTGTCGGGATCGGAGTACAGCTCGAGCAGGGCCGCGGGGTCGGAGGTTGGGGCGGTAGCGGTCATCGGACGATCCCCTTCGGGTCGAGGCAGGACTTAGTGTCGCACATACACTAAGTAGGAGAGGTAACTGTGCCACACAAGGGCCGGATCGTCAACGGCGGGGTTGGGGATCAGGGGCCGAAGAAGAGTTCGCGCACCTTGCGGACCTGGTCCAGAACCTCAGCCTCGGTCTCGTGCCTGAGGCTGAAGGAGAGGCCTCCCAGTGCCCGGGCGGGCCAGTAGCGCTCGACCCGGTAGGCGACGCCGTCGTCGTGACGGCCGCCAGCCTCCCGATAAGCCGCGACGGCCGTTTCGAAGAAGGGCTCGCCGAAGTGGAGGAGGGGGGCAAGGTCGTGGGCCGGGTCGCTCCAATCGACGTGCTCCCAGTCGAGAACGGCGGCCAGGCGCCCGTGCTCGTCCACGAGGATGTTGTCGTGCCAGACGTCGTGGTGGCAGATGGCGCGGTCGGTCGCGGGGAAGGCAGGGTCGCCGGCGAGGGCGTCCCACCAGGCGTCGATGTCGCGGCACTGCGCGGGAGTCAGGCGGTGGGCGAGCTCCTCCATGACCGCGGGACGCAGTTCGAGGTAACGGGCACGGGGCTCCCACTCGGGGAGGGCCGCCTCGCGGGCGACGGTCCGGGGAAGCGCGTGCAGTTCGGCGAGCAGCTTCCCGAGGTCTCGGGCCAGGCCTTCCGAGCCACGCTCCTGAGGCGGTGAGCCCCGGAGAGCGGGGTAGGCGAGCGCCCCGTGCGGGAACACCTCGCCGGCGAGCGAGCGCCAGCGGGGGCGAGGAACAGGGACGGAGAGATGGGCGGCGAGAACGGGGAGGGCTCGCCACTCGGACTCATAGGCCGGGGCTGGGCCCTCGATACGCGCGATCTTGACGACGATGCCCCCCGCGGTCTCGACGACGTCACCGCTGACGCCGGAGCCCAGTTGGCGCAGCGGCTCGACCGGACCGATGGCGGGGAAGGCGCGGGCGATGCGCTCGCCGAGGGACGCCACTGGCCTCAGCTACCGGAAGGAGGGCGCCAGCGGATGGTGGTGGGCTGGGTCCGCTCGATGCGCTCGGCGGCGGTTCCGGCGAGGAGCTCGACGGGGTCGCCGGGACGGAGGTCTCCGCCTTCCAGGACGCGAGCGTAGACGCGGCTGAAGCCGGGACGCTCCTCCTGGTCCATGCACGAGAAGTCGCCTTCGAGGAACCACCGGGCGTTCTTCCAGCAGGGCTCGGTGTAACCGGTGACCTCGATGAGCACGGCGTCGCCGAGGCGGAGGCGGGCGCCGGGGGTCACGCGGTCCCAGTCGATGCCCTCGGTCGTGACGTTCTCGCCGGTGGCGCCGGGGGCGATGGGGTGGCCCTCGGCGGCGAGCGCTTCGATCCGTTCAAGAGAATAGAGGCAGAGGGCTCGGCGGGGGCCGCCGTGGGCGCGGCGGTCAGCCTGGCGGTCGACGGTGACGCCACCGGCGTCGACGGTCGCCTCCGCGAGGGGGCGCTTGGGCACGCCGCCGTTGGAGGCGCTGAGCTGGACGATGCGGCCGCGGCTGCCCTCGCTCATGGGAGAGCGCCTTCCTCGAAGCGCTCGATAACGCCCTCGACATGCAGCAGGCGCAGGGCCTGGACGACCGCGGGCCGGACCTGGTCCAGGGTTTCCGCCGGGAGGCGAGCAGCGAGGCGGTCGAAGAGGTCGCCGACGGTGCGCCGGCCATCGATCTGCGCGACGACCAGGGCGATGAGGTCACTGACCGGAGCGCCTTCCGTGCGCTCGGGCGTGGTGATGACCATTCCCCAGGCGAACTCGCCCTCGCCAACGATGGGCTTGCGTTCGAGGCGAGCCTCCGCCACAAGCGCGGGCACGGCGGAGAGGAGGCGGGGCAGGCCGTCGTCGAAGGCGGCGGCGCGCTCGGCGCGGCGGCGCTCGACGGCGCTCACGGCCTCGGTGAAGCTGCGGGGCGTCTCGCCATGGGCGAGGACGGCGCGTTCGTAGCCGACCGGGGGCTGGCCCGCGACGGCGCGAACGAAGGCGAGCCGCGCAGGGGTCGAGTCGGCGGCGCCGGTGATGCGCCGGGCCTCCCAGAAGTACGACTCAACGGTGCGGTTGCCGGCGTAGAAGAGGCGCGCCAGCTCGCGGAAGTGCTCGTACTGCTGACGGTACTGCTGGGTGTAGACGGCGGCGGCGGCCTTGCCAAGTTCCGGGTCTTTGAGCGCGGAGGTGACATAGGCGGCGGCAAGCACGCCCGAGGAGAGCGCGAGGTGGACGCCGGAGGAGAAGAGGGGGTCGACGAAACAGGCGGCATCGCCGGCGAGGACGAAGCCTTCCCCGGCGAGCTCGCTGGACGAGTACGACCAGTCGCGGACGACGGTGGGGGAGCCGGTCAGGGTGGCGCCGGCGAGGAGGGCGGAGGTGTGGGGACCGCTGGCGACGCGCTCGCGGAAGAAGGCCTCGGGGCCCATCTCGTTGATGCGCTCGCGGCCGACGGCGCTATCGACGACGACGCCGGTGCTGAAGAGCCCGGTGTGGAGGGGGATGGCCCAGAGCCAGCCGTCCTCGACGGACTCGATGAGAATGTTGTTGGTATCGGGCTCGGGGAGGCGGGAGCCGCCCGAGTAGTAGCCATAGACGGCGAGGTTGCGGAAGAAGGGGTCGGGCTCGCGGAGGCCGCGCGTACGGCCGATGAGCCCCGCCTGGCCGCTGGCATCGACGACGAAGCGGGCGCGGGCGGTGTGCCGGCGACCCTCGGCGTCCTCGATCCGGAGGATCGCGCCGGAGGGGCCGGCATCGGCTTCGAGGACGCGGCAGCCCTCGCGCACGTCGGCGCCGTGTTCGGCGGCGTTGCGGAGGAGTATCTCGTCAAACCGGGCGCGGACGACCTGGAAAGCGTGGGGATAACGGGGGCTCGATTCGCGGAAGGACCAGCTCCATGGATCGGGGTCGCGACCCCAGACCATCGTCGCGCCGTACTTGGGGAGGAAGCCCGCCGCTTCGACGGCAGGGAGGACGCCGAGCTCGGCGAGGACGGGCATCGAGGCGGGGAGGAGCGACTCGCCGACGTGCTCGCGGGGGAAGCGGTCGCGCTCGTAGAGGCGGACGCGCCAGCCCTTGCGGGCGAGCATGGTGGCGGCGGCGGAGCCGGCCGGTCCGCCGCCCACGACCAGGACGTCGGCGTCGAAGCCGTTCATGCCGAAATGGTCGCACACCGTGGCGGCAGGGGCGCGGAGAGCGGAAAGCTACTTCGCTTTCCGCTTGCCCCTCGCGATCTCCGTCTCCAGGGCGTCGAGCTTCGGCTCCCAGAACCCCCGGAACCGCGCCAGCCAGGCATCGACTTCCTGCAGCGGGTCCGAGTCGACGGCGTAGATACGCCGGGCGCCGTCGATCCGCACGGTCGCGAAACCGCTGTCGCGCAGGACCTTGAGGTGCTGGGAGACGGCCGCCTGGGTGATGCTGAACTCGCGCTCGATGACGGCGGCGACCGCGCCGGCGGGGTGCTCCTCGCGGGCGAGGAGCTCGAGGATGCGCCGCCGGACGGGGTCCCGCAGGACATCGAAGGCGTGCATCAGGACTCGGGTGCGGCTTCGCCGGTGTAGAAGGCGGCAGTCTGGCGGGCGGCGGCGCGGGCGGTCGCGGGGTCGGTTCCGGCGGCGATGGCGGCCTCGCCCCAGGCTTCGCTGGCGCCGCGGTAGAAGGCCTGGCCCTCTTCGGAAAGGGCAAAGCCGGTGGGGTCGGAGATGGCTTCGTCGGGACTGCCGAAGTGGAGCGCGAGTCCCAGGAGGCCTCCCTCCCAGCCGACGCCGGTCGCGCCGGGCCCGTACGTGTCCCACTGGTCGGACAGGTGCATCGTGTGCGTCAGCGTGAGGCGCGCGCTACCGGGCCCGTCGTCCGAGAGGCCGACCTCGACCCAGCTCACGTCGCCGCCGAACTCCCAGGTGGCGGCGAGGTGCGACGGGCGCTCGCACGCCATGATCACGCCGCCGGCGTTGCCCTCGAATTGGTAGCGGCCCCCGAGGGCGAGTTCCCCGCTGATCGGGAGGAACCAGCGAGGGATGCGCTCGCCGTTCGTCACCGCGTCCCATAGGTCTTCGACGGTCGTCGCGAAGGTGCGGGTGAGCGTGACCGCGCGAACGGGCTGCCCGTCCCGCTCCCCGGCTGACACGACTCGCTCCATCGCCCCAAGATGCTCTTCGACGTCCAGGTTCATGGCTTCCCCCTTCAAGAGGCGTCTAATATAAGCACATACTAAATCTCTGGGCAATGCGCTGGGAGCGCAGACACGGAAAGGCGCCGCAGCAAGCTGCGACGCCTTCGGTCGGTGCGGGTCGGGAAGACTACTGGCCGCCGGCGGCGACGACCTCTTCCTGCTCGATGGGCTCGTTGGTCTTGGTGTCGACCTCGAAGGGACCCTTGAGGTCGAACTCCTTGGCCATCTCGCGGGTGGCGGGGATGATCTCCTCGCCCATGAGGCGGAGGCTGCGCATGGCGTCGTCGTGGTCCATGGCGCCGTCGCCGTCCCAGAAGAAGATGCTGCCCGGGCGCAGGTACTCGAGCACGTGGCGGATCTTCGGGATGACGGTCTTGGGCGTGCCCGTGATGATGGACATGCGCTCCTTCTGCGACTCGTAGCTCGAGTAGTCCTCGGGAGCCTGACCTCCATCCCCGGTGGCCTGCTCGTGCGCGACCTGGCGGCCGCGGGCGGTGGACTGCGTGAAGCTGGTCACCGTGGGAAGCAGGTTCGTGCGGGAGGTCATACCGGGGAGGTTCTGGAGGTAGGGGCGAACGATTCCCTGGTTGCCCTCGAGGAAGGGGTTGCTGGGCCCTTCGACGTACTTGCGGGCGGCCTGGTCGGCGAGCTCCTCGGTCTCATCGACGTGGACCTTGAAGAGGTAGCTGCGGTGCTGGGTCTGCGCTTCGTAGCCGTTCTCCTCGGCGACCTGGTCGTAGTAGTCGTAGGAGTTCTTGGTGGGCTCCAGCTCGGTGGCGAGCATGACGTACGGGTAGCGGTGCTCGGCGGCCCACTTCACGGTGTTGCGGCTCATGACGCCGGGAATCCAGATCTGGGGATGGGGCTGCTGGTAGGTCTTCGCCCAGGGATTCACGTAGCGGTAGTTGTAGTGCTCGCCTTCCCAGCGGAAGGGGCCGGACCTGGTCCAGGCGGCGAGGACGAGGTCGTGGGCCTCCTGGAAGCGCTCCCAGTTGAAGGGCGCCTGGGCGTTGTGGGCGACGCTCTCGCGGCCGGTGCCGCGCACCCAGCCGGTGACGAGGCGGCCGCGGGAGATCATGTCGATCTCGGCGAGCTCCTCGGCGAGCCACAGGGGGTCGTCCCAGATGGGGAGGACGTTGCCGAGGATGACGATCTTCACGCGCTGGGTGATGCGCGAGAGGATGGCGGCTTCGACGTTGACCACGCCGCCCATGCAGAAGGGCGTGCTGTGGTGCTCGTTGAGCATGACGCCGTCGAAGCCCATCTCCTCGGCGTAGACCTTCTCGTCGAGGTAGCGGTTGTAGAGCTCCGAGCCAAGCTTCGGGTTGTACTCACTGTTGCTGATGCCGAGGTCGGCAATATCGCGGCCGGTGGAGCCGAAATAGCCGGATTCCTGGTCCTGGTAGGGCCTCTCGGTGAAGTAGCCGATGAACATGCGTCGCCCTCCGGGCCGGCGCGCTCGCAGACGCGACGGCGCTTAATTGGCGGCATCATACCGCCTTTGCATGGAGATGAGGCCGTCTCCGGGGGAACCCGGGGCGTTTCGCGCCCTAGCCTCCCGCGTGCGCGGTGATGAGAGCGGCGAGCGCCTCGGGCTCTTCGTAGTCGACGTAGTGGCCCGCGCCCTCGACGATCTCGAGGGTGGCGTTGCCCAGGCCGCCGGCGTACTGCCGGGCGCACGTGAGCGGGATGACCTGCTCCTCGCTGCCGGCCACGACGAGCGCGGGCGTCTGCACTTCGCCGAGCACCGGAGCCAGGCGGCGGTTGAACATGTACGGCTTCCAGCTGAGGCGGGCGGTCATCTCGCGGCTGAAGTCCCAGAGCTCGCGGACCTCCGGGGCGACTTCCTCGCCGAAGATCTCCTGGAAGTGGGCCTCGTCGCGGAACCCGGCGGTCACGTACTCGCCGTAGCTGACCAGCATCTGGTCGAGTATCTCGCCCTCATCGGGCTGAAGGCCGGCGGCGCCCACGAGGACGAGGGAGCCGAGGCGCTCCTGGTTCATGGCGGCAAGCTCGGCGGCGATGAAGCCGCCGAAGCCGAGGCCGACCAGGGTGGGGCTGTCGGGGGCGACCTGCGCAAGGAAACGGCTGATGAGAATGGCCATGTCGCGCGCGTCGCGGGCCCAGGCGGGCCGCTCAGACTGACCGTAGCCGGGGAGATCGGGCACGGTCACCGTGAAGTTTCGGGAGAGCGCCTCGTAGAACGGGATCCAGCCGAGATTGCCGGTCGAGTGGTGGAGGACGACTGCGGCGGGACCGCTGCCTCCCTGCAGGTAGCGGATGCTGAGGCCCGCGACCTCGGCGGTGGATTCGGTCCACGTCTGCTCGGCTGTCGTCATGGGTGGCTCCTCGGGCGCTGGGTGCGTAGCGGCGAATGATACGCGAGCGCACTGCACGAGGCTGGGCCGCCCGCTGGCCCGGTCCGGACCGCATCTGTACGCTCTCGCGCATGTCTGAACCGTATCTGGTGGTCCACGTCGACAAGCGCCCGAACGTCTCGTTCGAGATCGAGCAGGGCATCATCGAAGAGGGAGGGGGGAGGTTCGCCGCGACGAGCTCGGCGAGCGAGGACGAGCTGATCGCGAACGTGAAGGATGCGGAGGCGATCCTCGTGTCGTCCGCGCAGATCACGCGGCGGGTGGTGGAGTCCATGCCGAAGTGCAAGCTGATCATCCGCTACGGGGTGGGGCTGGACACGCTCGACATCCCGGCGGCGACGGATCACGGCATCGTGGTCGCGCACTTCCCCGACTTCTGCCAGCCGGAGGTCGCGAACCAGGCGATGCTGCTGCTGCTGGCCTGCGCGAAGAAGCTGCACACGCTCGACCGGGCGGTACGCGACGGGAGCTGGCGGCCGGGGCCGCTGGGACCGATGGGGCCGATCGGCGGGGAGACGCTGGGGCTGGTCGCGCTGGGCAACATCGCACGGGCTGTGGTGCCGCGGGCGAAGGCGTTCGGGCTGAACGTGATCGCGTACGACCCCTACATCGGCGAGGGCGTGTTCCGGGCGCACGGGGTGGAGCGCGTGGAGTCGCTGCACGACCTCCTGGCGCGCTCGGACTACGTGTCCGTGCACACGCCGCTGAACCCGGAGACTCGCCACCTGATCAGCGAGGCGGAGCTGGCCGCGATGAAACCGACCGCGTACCTGATCAACACGTCTCGGGGGCCGGTGGTCGACCAGGAGGCGCTCATCGTGGCGCTCGACGGCGGGCAGATCGCGGGCGCGGGGCTCGACGTGTTCGAGCGCGAGCCGCTGGAGGCGGAGTCGCCGCTGGCGCGCATGGACAACGTGGTGCTGATGCCGCACTCGGCCTCGTACTCGGATCAGTCGTTCGAGAGCATGCGCCGCCGCGTCGGCGAGACGGTGGTCGGACTGATGGAGGGCCGCTGGCCGCAGTTCGTCGCGAATCCGCGCGTTCAGCCCCGCGCGTCACTGCCCGCGAAAGACTAATCCGCGGCGGCGCGGCGTAGAGTAGGCGCACTTTCCGCGAGGAGGAGTGCGATGCAGGCCGCGATATTCCACGGAGCCCACCAGCCCCTCACCATCGAGGAAGTTGCGATCGACGACCCGGGGCCGCGCGAGGTCATCGTCAAGACGGCCGCGAGCGGGGTCTGCCACAGCGATTTGCACTTCGTGGACGGCTTCTATCCGTTCGATGCGCCGGCGATCCTCGGGCACGAGGCGGCGGGCATCGTCGAGGCGGTCGGCGAGCAGGTCACCTACGTGCAGCCGGGCGACCACGTGATCTGCTGCCTCTCCGTGTTCTGCGGGATGTGCGAGCGGTGCATGACCGGGCAGCCGTACGCGTGCGACAAGGAGGCGGTGACGCGGGGGGCGGACGAGCCGCCCAAGTACACGTGGCAGGGGCAGCCGGTGGCGCAGTTCGCCAACCTCTCCAGCTACGCGGAGAAGATGCTGGTGCACGAGAACGCCGTGGTGGCGATCCGGCAGGACATGCCGCTGGACGCGGCGGCGCTAATCGGCTGCGGCGTGACGACGGGATTCGGGGCGGCGGTGAACACGGCGAAGGTGCAGCCCGGCTCGACGGTGGCGGTCTTCGGCGTGGGCGGCGTGGGGCTGGCGGCGGTACAGGGCTCGCTGGTGGCGGGCGCGCGCATGATCATCGCCGTCGACATGGTCGAGTCGAAGCTGGCGAAGGCGCGCGAGCTAGGCGCGACGCACGTCGTCGATGCCTCCTCAGGCGACCCGGTCGAGGCGATCCGCAACCTGACCGGGGACGGCGTGGACTACGCGTTCGAGGCGATCGGGCTGAAGGTCGCGGCGGAGCAGGCGTACGAAGCGCTGCGGCGCGGAGGCACGGCTACGATCATCGGGATGATCCCGGTGGGACAGACGGTCGAGATCGACGGGCGCTCGCTGCTGAGCGAGAAGAAATTGACGGGCAGCTCGATGGGCTCGAACCGTTTCCGCGTGGACATGCCGCGCTACATCGACTTCTACATGCAGGGGCGGCTGAAGCTGGACGAGATGATCACCCGCCGCATGCGGCTGGGGGACGTGAACGAGGCGTTCCGCGCGATGAAGGCGGGCGAGGTCGCGCGCTCGGTGCTGATGTTCGACTAGGTTCGCCCTAGGGCTCCTCGCGGGGCCGGGTGAAGCCGCCGCGGAAGCGCTCCATCAGTCCCTCGCGGGTGAACTCGGGCGACTTGGCGTAGTCGATGATGACGCGCTCGCGGTCCTCGACCATCTGGGCGGCGGCGGGGACATCGGCAGCGATCTCGTGCGGGATGGAGATACAGCCGTGGAGATCGGCGTGGAGGAGATCGCCGGGATTGACGGTGACGCCGCCGACCGTGACCGGTCCGCCGACCTCGACCTGGTGCACGTAGGCGTGGGAGACAAGCACTTCCTTCGCCAGGAACTGGAAGCCGAGCTCGCGCACCTCTTCCATGTCGCGCACGCCGCCGCTTGTGACGACGCCGAGGCAGCCGAAGGCGTGGTGAATGTTGCCGTTGACCTCGCCCCAGAAGGAGCCGACGGGCGGGTCGTCGAGGTCCTCGATGACGACGATGCGGGGAGCGGGGATGGACTCGATGTGGTCGTACCAGTCGCCACGCTCGACCCGGACCTCGGGGTCCTGATCGGGGGGCACGCTGGCGCGGATCTTGCAGGTGACGGCGTAGCCGACGATCGGCTCCATCTCGGGGAAGTGGCAGCGGATGTCGGGCGTCATGGCGCCGTAGTTGCGGGCGCGGACCTGGAAGGTCTCGATGGCGTTGGAGATGGCGGGCGAGGGCCAGGCGCGCAGGGCGGCGAGTTGCTCTTCGGACAGGGGCTGCATGGACACGGCTCCGGTTGAGGGTGGGGCGATCCTAGGGGCAGGGGCGCGCGGGCGCTACGGAGCGGGCGCCAGGTTCTTGACGAACCAGGGATCGCCGCGTTCGAGGGGCACGATCGTGGCGTCGTAGCGTGTTCGGACGGCTTCGGCGAGCGACTCTGGAACGACGACGCTGAGGGAGGTTGCGCCCATGCCGGAGGCCTCGGCGGTAGCGACCGCGACAAGCTCCGACACCCAGGAGGCATCGCCTAGCAGCGCGGGGTCGACGAACAGGTCGGCCCAGGCCTCCTGGGGGTCGCGCCAGCGCCAGACCGTGACCAGCACGTTCGCGGGTGGGCGGCCGGCCAGGGTGACGCGCTGCCCGGAGAACGACACGTCCGTGGGGAAGTCGGATGCCTCGGGCGTGAGCACGGGACGCCAGAGGTAGCCCCAGCGGTAGGCGGCGGACTCGCGGTGGTCGAGCGCGCGGAGGTGGGACGCCTCGCGGTCGTAGTCGCCCGTGAGGGAGGTTGCATCGAAGGCCGGGGGCTCGATGCGGTCGAGGTCCCCAATTCGCAGCCAGGTTTGACGCAAGCGCTCGCTGTAGCCGCGGAGGTCGAGGACGCCGAAGCTGCCGCCGGAGCCAACGGGACGGCACCAGAAGCGGTCGAAGCCGCGAGCACGGGCACGCTCCTCGCACCAGTCCAGCACCCACTCCTCGACCTCGGGGCCGTCGACATCCGCGGCCAGCTCCAGGATCTCGAGGTGGGCGTAGCGGCCGAAGGGCTCGGGCTCGGTCGCGTACAGGACCTCGACGCTGGCGACGATGTCCTGACCGTTGCGTTCGACGACCCAGCAGTCCCAACCGAGGCCGCGGTAGACCTGGATGTGGCGGACGCAGAAGTGCTCGTGCATCCAGGCGCCGCCAGTGCTGAACCACTCGACGGGGGAGGCATCGGGTGGAAGGGGAGGGCCTCCTACTCCGCGATGCAGGGCGACGAGCCCGGGGACGTCGTCGAGGGTGGCGGGGCGCAGGGCGAGGTGCCCCGCCAGTTCAGGCGGGGCACCTCGAAGGGTGGCGCCTCGCTCAGACGATGCCCCGCATACCGCCGCCGGTCTGGGGCCCGTAGGCGCTCTGGAGGGTGGCGCGGTCGAAGCCGTGCGGCTCCCTGCCGGTGGCGAAGTCGTAGAGCGCGGCTTTGAAGATGCCTTCAAGAGCGGTCACGGTCGCCCACGCGAGGCCCACGAGGGGGATGCCGATAGCCAGGCCCACGAACGGGTGGATGGCCGCAAGCAGCAGGGCAATGAGCACGGCCACGACGATCGCAACGATGGTCACGAGGCCGAAACCGAACCCGGCCGTTATCTGCTGCCCCCATGTCCGGCGAAGGAGGGATGCCGAGCGCCGCAACGCGTCGAAGGGACCAACGCCTTCCTCGACGATGAAGGGGACGGCGAAGAACGACGCGAGCTCCCAGGCGGTCTCCCCGACCCACGACGCGATCTGGCCGGCGATGCCTCCCCGGTTGCGGAGTGCGCGCAGGATGAGCATGACGGCAGTCACGACAACCGCCCAGGCGAGGATCTGGGGAATGCGGGCGGAGGCGGCCTTCAGGCCCGAGGTCACACTGGGGTCGCCACCGCGCAGCCGCTCCATGGCCGCCGCCACCAGCGCCGCGTTGAAGAAGATCACGATGGACATGGAGACGAAGGCGAGCAGAAGGCCGAGGATCAGATCGCCGGCGGACCCTTCGCCGCCCTCCTCCGCCAGGGCGAAGGAGCCGCTCAGGAGGCCCCCCGCAGCGATGGCGCCGGCGACCGCGACGAGCGCGACCACCGACATGATGGGGAAGAAGATGAGCTCACGGTCGAGCATGAGGACGCGCCAGCTCATCTTCATCAACTCGAAGGTGTGGCCGATGGTTGCGAACATAGGGTTCCGTCTCCTCTATGGGAGCGAAGCGTACGACAGGTCGGTGTTTGCCGCGTTAGCCGACGTGCTGGCGCAGCTCGAAGCCGTTGCCGTCCGGGTCGGCAACCTCGGCGACACGCACGGGGACGCCACCGCCAGCCTCCTGGACCGCGCGCACGGTACCGCCGGCGTCCCTGATCTCGGCAAGGGCGGCCTCGAGGTCGTCGACCTGGAGGTTGAGGCCGGCGTGCGGGAGGGGAGCCTCGCTGGCGCCACGGGCGGGGAGGACGTGCAGGGCGACGATGAGCCCGTCGCAGCGGAAGGTGTTCCAGCCGGGCGACCCGGAGCCCGGCGTAGGTTCCTCGGGGAGCCCCAGGGTGTCGCGGTAGAAGGCGCAGGCGCGCTCCATGTCGCGCACGTAGTGGATGACCATGGGGTTGCGGACTCGCACCGTTCGCTCTGAACGCGCAGCGCTAGTCGCGCTGGATCCAGGTGCGACGCACGAAGAGGGATTCACTGACGACGGTGCTCTCGCGCGGCCGGCGGGCGACCGCGCGGCCCGACGCCTTGTTGGCGGCGGCCCGCTGGGCGAGCAGCCTGCCGACGATGTTCGCCGTGATCTTGAGTGCCGTGCCGATGGCGATTGCGGTGGCGGCGCGCCGGACGGGGGTAGGGAGGGCGGGGCGGCGCGGTTCGAGCGCAAGGGGCGGGCGTGGAACGGGCAGCCGCTGGTCGCGGAGAAACATCCCGCAGTGGCGGCAGTAGTTATCGGTCGCCTCGTAGGGTTCGGCGCATTCGGGACAGGAGAGCAACTCTGGCGCCGGGTCGACCATGGCCCGCGATTATACGCCCCGGGAGAGGGCCGCTTCGACCTCGGCGGAGAGGTCGAGGGGCTCGGCGGAGGGCACGATCAGGCGGCCCTCGTGGAGGGCACGGAGAGTCTCGGTCAGGAAGGGGCGTTCGCGGGCGACACCACGGGCGCGAATCTCGTCGTAGAGGGGCAGGGCCTCGATCTCGGCGCGGGTGGCGTCGGGGGGGACGTGGGCGGAGGGGTCGGCGGGGATGGGGAAGCGGCAGTAGCTGAGGACCGGCCCCCGGTCGAGGTCGCCGGTGACGAGGTGGTACATGCAGCCGGACTCGGTGGCGCCGGAATCGATGAGCCGCGCGATCACCTCCTGGTAGGCGCCGGTGGGGCCGTCGGGTAGGGCGGGGTGGTCGTTGATGATGGGGAAGCGGTCGTAGAGGGGCTCGGTGGCGATCAGCATGTAGCCGAACATGACGGCGAGGTCGAAGGAGTAGCGCGCGAGGCCTTCGGCGGCGGCCTCGTCGAAGGCGCGGCGCCAGGGGGGCAGGGGTTCACCGGGGCGGGAGCGGGAGCCGCCCCGGGTCTTGCGGAAGCGGACGGAGGAAAGCGTCTCGACGGGTACGTCCCGGCCCTCGAGGAGGTCGAGGAGGCGGTCGGTGGCCTCGAACTCGCCGCGCTCGCGGTTGACGAAGGCGACAGCGAGCTCGACGGGAAGGCCCCCGTCGATGGCCGCGAACAGGGCTTCGAGGGCGCCGTAGGAACCGGGTCCGCGTCCGGTGGTGAGCCAGGCGAGGCGCAGGGGCTCAGCCGGCGTCATCGGTGGGGGCGGTCTCGTCGTAGGGCGCGGCGGCCTCGCGGAAGCTCGCGCCCTCCTCAAGGTCCCCCTGGAGACGCTGGACGCGGAGCTCGGCCTCGTCGAGGAGCTTGCGGAGCTGCTGCACGAGGGCGGCGCCCTCCTCGTAGGTCGTCATGGCCTCCTCAAGGGGGATGTTGCCCTCCTCGAGCTTGCGGGCGTGTTCCTCAAGTTTGGCGACGAGGTCTTCGAAGGGCTGCTCGGCCATCAGTTGACCTCCGCCCAGAAGGCGCCGTCGCCAACGGAGACGGCGATGCGGTTGCCGGCCTTGACGTCCTTCACGCGACGGACGACACGACGGCGCCGCCCGAGGCGTTCGACGATGGCGTAGCCGCGGGCGAGGGTGGTGGCCGGGTTGAGGGCGGCGATCTGGGCGCCGGTGCGGTCGAGGTTGGCGCGCTCGGCGGCGAGGCGGGCGGTGAGGATGCCGCCCATGCGCGCGCCCAGCGAATCGACGCGCTCGGCGGCGCGGGCGGGGCTGGGAGCGGCGTGGCGCAGGCTCGCGGTCAGGTTCCGGAGGCGGGCGGCGGCGGCCTCGATGCGGCTGCGGGCGGCCAGCGCCATCGCTCGTTCGAGGGAGTCGAAGCGGGCGGCTACCTCGGCGGCGTCGGGGGTGGCGCGGGCGGCGGCGGCGCTGGGGGTGGGGGCGCGGAGGTCGGCGGCGAAGTCGGCGAGGGAGGTGTCGGTCTCGTGGCCGATACCGGTCACGACCGGGACGGGGAAGCCGAACACGGCGCGCACGACGCTCTCGTCGTTGAAGGCGGAGAGGTCGGCGGAGGCGCCTCCGCCGCGGACGACGAGGGCGAGGTCGAGGGCGGCGTCTCCGGCCAGGGTTCGGAGGGCGGCGACGATGCTGGCGGGGGCCTGGTCGCCCTGGACGAGGGCGGGGGAGACGACGAGCTCGGCGAGGGGCCAGCGGCGGGCGAGGACGTCGCGGACATCCTGGATTGCGGCGCCGGTGGGAGAGGTGACGACGCCGATGCGCCGGGGGTAGGAGGGGAGGGAGCGCTTGCGGGAAGGCTCGAAGAGGCCCTCTTCCTCGAGCCGTTCGCGCAGCCGTTCGAGGCGGGCGGCCTCGATGCCGACGCCTTCGGGCCGGAAGAAGTCGCAGACAAACTGGAGCTCACCCCGCTGCGGGTAGAGGGTGACGCGACCGTGGGCGAGAACGCGCTCGCCGGCGGGAACCTCGGCGCCGGGCATGTCATCGCGGAAGAGGACGGCGCGGATGGCGCCGTCGCCATCGCGCAGGGAGAAGTAGCGGTGGCCGAGACGGGAGCGGGTGGCGTCCGCGACTTCACCCACGACCCAGAGGTCGGAGAGCAACTCGCTCCCCTCAAGCATGTCCTTGAGGAGGTAGACGAGCTGGGAGACGCGGAGCGGATCCACTAGTTGGCTCGCTCGATGTACTCGCCTGTCTCGGTGTTGACGCGGATGACCTCGCCCTCGCTGATGAAGAGCGGCACCTGCACGACGAGGCCCGTCTCCAGCGTGGCGGGCTTGGAGCCGCCCTGGGCGGTGTCGCCACGGTGGCCGGGGTCGGTGGCGGCGACGGTGAGGGCGACGGAGCCCGGCAGCTCCACGGCGATGACCTCCTCGCCGTAGACGGCGACCTCGCAGGTGTCGTTCTCCTTGAGGAACCTGGCGGCATCGCCGACCTTGGCGATCTCGACGGGGATCTGGTCGTAGGTCTCGGTGTTCATGAAGTAGTAGAAGTCGTCGTCGGCGTAGAGGTACTGCATGTCGCGGCGGTCGACGCGGGCGCGGTCGAAGCGGGTGCCGGCCTGGACGGTGTGCTCGATGATGGCGCCGCTGCGCACGTCGCGCAGCTTCATGCGGACCTGGGCGGAGCCACGGGCCGTCTTGTTGTGCTCGTAGCTGAGGACGGCGTACAGCTTGTCGTTCATCTCGATGGTGACGCCGCGGCGGAACTCGGAGGTCGATATCTGGCTCAAGGGCGGGCTCCTGCTGGAAGGGTTGAGTCGAGCGTGCTGAGCTGGCGGGCGCGGCCGCCTTCGAGGGTCACGATATCCTCGATGCGGACACCGCCCCAGCCCGGCAAGTAGATGCCGGGCTCGATGGTGAAGACCATGCCGTCTTCGAGCACATCGGTGGAGGTGGGGCCGAGGTAGGGCGGGTAGTCGTGGACGTCGAGACCGACGCCGTGGCCGAGGCCGTGGGTGAAGGCGTCGTCGTAGCCGTGCTCTTCGATAACCGAGGCGGCGAGGGCATGGGCGTCGGCGCCGGTCATGCCGGCCTCGACGCGCTCGATGGCGGTCTGCTGGGCCTCGCGCACGACCTCGTACACCTCGCGGAAACGCTCCGGTTCGGCGCCGAGCCAGAAGGTGCGGCTGAGGTCGCTGCAGTAGCCGGAAAGCTCGGCGCCCCAGTCGACGATGATGGGTTCGGAGGCGCCGAGGGGGCGGTCGGAGAGGTCCGCATGGGGCATGGCGGCGCGTTCGCCGCCGGCCACGATGGGCTCGAAGGAGAGGCCGCGGGCGCCGTGCTCCTTGACGGCGGCGTCGAGGGCGGCGGCGAAGGCGCGCTCGGTGACGCCGGGCTCGACCGTGGCGGTGACATCGAGGAAGGCGCGCTGGGCGATGGCGATAGCTTCTTCGAGGAGGGCGATCTCCTCGGCGTCCTTGCGGGAGCGGAGGCGCTCGATGATGGGCGGGGCGGGAACGAGGTCGGGGCGGTCGGGCCCGGGCATGGGAGCGAGCGCTTCCTGCAGGGTGAGGAAGTCGCCGTAGCTGAGGTCCGATCGGGAAAGGCCGACGCGCTTGCCGGCCAGGCCCGCGGCGGAGACGAACTCGGGGAGCCACGCCGACTGCGGGCCCTTCGTATCGAAGACCGTGAAGCCGCGGGGCTCGGCCTCGCGCCGGGCCTGGGCGCTGTAGCGGGCGTCGACCGCAAGCAGGGCCTGCGTCGCGGAAACGGCGGCGTACCCGGTCGAGCCGGTGAAGCCGGTCAGGTAGCGGCGGTTGGCGGAGTGGCGATGGTTGACGTCGTCGACGGGGCTGGCGACGTAGAGGCCGTCGAGCCCGGCCTCGTCGAGGGCGGCGCGCACGCGCTCAAGTCGCTGGGCGGGGAGGGCGGGGGCGGTCACAGGGTCAGTGTAGCGCCCGGCGAATCGTGGGGGTTAGTCGCGGGCGTCGAGGTGGTCGAGGAGAAGGTTGGTGGCGGCGCTGTAGCCCGCGCGGCCGAGTCCCGCGACATGTCCGATGCAGGCGGCGGCGATGACGGAGCGGCGACGGAAGGGCTCGCGGGCGTGGATGTTGGAGAGGTGCACCTCGACGGCGGGGAGCGCGACCGACTCGAGGGCGTCGTGGAGGGCGATGGAGGTGTGGGTGTAGGCGCCCGCGTTGAGGATGACGCCGCTGGCGCGACGGCGGTGCTCGTGGAGGAAGTCGATAAGGGCGCCCTCGTGGTTGCTCTGGAAGCTGAGGACGGTGGCGCCGCGAGCGTTGGCGGCGGCGCCCACGTCGGCCTCGATGTCGGGGAGGGTATCGCTGCCGTAGACCTCGGGGCGGCGTTCGCCGAGCAAGTTCAGGTTGGGGCCGTGCACGAGGAGGAGCAGGGGGGCGTCGGAGGAGGTCATGAGACGCGGCGCTTCGAGCGGGCGCGTTCCAGCGCCTTCACACCGACCTCCTGCCAGGCCTTGTCGGTCACCTCGGCCTGCCGGGCGCGGCTGACGTGGGTGTAAATCTGGGTGGTGTTGGCGGAGGTGTGGCCGAGCAGATCCTGGACGATGCGGATGTCGGCGCCGCCATCGAGGAGGTGGGTGGCGAAGGAGTGGCGGAGGAGGTGGGGGTGGACATCCTCGGGGATGCCAGCGGCGAGGGCGTAGCGCCGGACGGCGTACTGGACGGAGCGGGCGCTGAGGCGCTTGCCGCTGCGGTTGAGGAAGAGCGCGGGCTCGGGGTCGCCGGCGAGGTCGGGCCGGCCGACGGAGAGGTAGGCCTGCAATGCGCGGATGGCGGGCTCACCGAAGAGGACGGCGCGCTCCTTGTCGCCCTTGCCCAGGACGATGGCCTGTCCGCCAACGAGGTCGAGGCTGGCGACGTCGAGGCCGACGAGTTCGGAGATGCGCAGACCGCCGCCATACAGCAACTCGAGGATGGCGCGATCGCGGAGGCCCTGGGGCGTATCCGTGTCGGGCGCCTCGATGAGGGCCTGGAGATGGGGCGGTTCGATGACTTTCGGCAGGCGCTTCGGCTTCTTCGGAAGGGCGACGCCGTAGAGGAGGTCGCGGTCCGTGGCGCCTTCGCGCTGGAGGTAGCGGTAGAAGCCATGGATGGTGGTTGTGCGGCGCGTAACCGAGGCAGGCGCCATCTCCGCCTCGCGGAGACTGGCGAGATAGGTGCGGAAGGTGGCGCGGGTGATGGAGAGCGGCTCGATGCCGGCCTCTTCGCAGAAGCGGAGGAAGTGGCCGATATCGTTGCGGTAGTTGCGGATGGTGTAGGGCGAGCGGCCGCCGAGACTCTGCAGTTCACGCAGGTAGGCGTCGAGGAAGGCCTCGGCTGTCTTGTGGGCCGGCGGGGAGGCCATGTCGACAGAATACGACAGGATTCGTAAAGAGCGACGAGCGCGCTAGCTGGCGCGACGGCGGCGGGTGGTGGAGCGGCGCGTGGTCCGGCGGCCCTTCTTCGAGCGCGCCTTCGCCTTCTCGGCGGCGGCCTCGCGCTCCTCGGCGGTGCGCACGGGGGAGAGCTTGCCGGGCTCGATGCTGTTCGTGGTGTAGGTGCAGTCGGGGTAGTTCCAGCAGCCGTAGAAGACCCCGCGGCGGGCGCGCTTGGCGACGAGCTGGCCGGTTTCGGGCTCCTCGGGGCAGGCCACGCCGACGGGCTTGCCGGCGCGGAAGTCGCACTCCTTCGAGTCACGCTTCACGCAGTCGATGTACTCGCCGTAGGGGCCGTGCTTCAACTCCGTGCCGGAGTCACAACGCGGGCACTTCCAGTCGGTGGGCTCCGGATCGGGGGAGGGCTGCGGTTCGCCCTCCTCGGTGAGGGGCATGGCGTTCTTGCACTCGGGGTAGCCGGAGCAGCCGAGGAACTTCCCGTTGCGGCTCCAGCGCACGACCATCTTCCGCTCGTTGCACTTCGAGCAGACGATGTCGGTTTCCTCGACCTGCTTGCGTGCTTCCTGCTTGGCCGTCTCGAGGGCGGTGTTGAAGGGCTCCCAGAAGCCGCGCACGACCTCGCCGTAGTCGCGCCCGCCGGAGGCGATCTCGTCGAGCTCCTCCTCGAGCTCGCTCGTGAAGGGCACGGCGACGTAGCGGTCCATGTGCTGGACGAGCAGGTCGTTCACCGCGAAGCCAAGCTCCTGGGGCACGAGGGCGCGGCCCTCGCGGACGACGTAGGCGCGGTTGAGCACGGTCTGGACGATGGAGGCGTAGGTGCTGGGCCGACCGATGCCCTCCTCCTCCAGCGCCTTGACGAGCGAGGCCTCGGTGAAGCGGGGCGGGGGCTCGGTGAAGTGCTGGTCGCCGTCGACGGAGCGGCGCGCGAGGGTGTCGCCTTCGGCAAGCTCGGGGAGCGTCGCGACGGTCTCGGGAGCATCGGCGTTGCGGGTGTCGGCGCGCTCCTCGGTGGCGTCGATGCCAAGGGCGGCGAGGTGGCCGGCGAAGACGAGCCGCTGGGCGTTCGAACGGAAAGCGCCGCGCAGCTCGCCGGACTCGCGGGCCTCAATGTCGACGGCGACGGTGGCGTAGCGGGCGTCGGCGAGCTGGCTGGCCATGAAGCGCTGCCAGATGAGCGTATAGGCGCGAAGCTGGTCGCGGTTGAGGACCGTGCTCAGGGACTCGGGGGTGCGGGAGGCGGAGGTGGGGCGGATGGCCTCGTGGGCTTCCTGGGCGCCGCGGGCGCGGGAGCGGTAGACGCGCTCCTTCTCCGGAACGTAGTCGTCGCCCCAGCGGTCGGTGGCGAAACGCCGGGCCTCGCGGCGAGCAACCGGGGAGATGCTGAGGGAGTCGGTACGCATGTAGGTGATGAGGCCGACCGGTCCCTGGCCGGGGATGTTGACGCCCTCGTAGAGCTGCTGGGCAAGGGCCATCGAGCGCTGGGCGCCGAGACCGAGGCGGTTGTTCGCGGCCTGCTGGTAGCTGCTGGTCGTGAAGGGCGGGGCGGGGCGGCGCTTGCGCTCGCCTTTCTTGACCGACTTCACGGAGAAGTCGGAGCGGCGGAGCGCGGCCAGAAGCTCGTTGGCGGTGGCTTCGTCCGGAATGTCGCGCTTCTCGTTGAGCTTCTTGACGCCCGGGAGGCCGGTCAGCTTCGCGCCGAACTCCTCACCGTCCTTCGCAACGCGAGCGTGGATGGTCCAGTACTCCTGCGGGGTGAAGGCCTCGATCTCGCGCTCGCGCTCGACGATGAGGCGGAGGGCAACGCTCTGGACGCGGCCGGCGCTGGCGCTGCGGGCGACCTTGCCCTGCACGAACCAGCTGAGGGGATAGCCGATGAGACGGTCGAGGACGCGGCGGGTCTCCTGTGCCTCGATGAGCTCGCGGTTGAGCTCGCCGGGGTGCTCGAAGGCGGCCTCGATGGCCGGTTTCGTGATCTCGTGGAAGACGACGCGCTGGGTCTTCTCGGCGGGAATCTTGGCCGCTTCGAGGATGTGCCAGGAGATGGCCTCGCCCTCGCGGTCGGGGTCGGTCGAGAGGTAGACGCGCTCGGCCCTGCCGGCGGCGGTCTTGATCTCCTTGACGACGTCCTTCTTGTCCTTGAGCACCTCATAGGTGGGTTCGAAGGAGCCGCCCTTCACGTCGACGCCGTAGCCGTAGTTCGGCAGGTCGCGAACATGGCCGACGGAGGCGATAACGCGGTACTTGTCGCCGAGGATGCCCTCGATGGTGCGAGCCTTGGCGGGGGACTCGACGATGACGAGATCCTTGCCGCCACGGGCGCGCGAGCCCTTCGCGGCGCCGTTTGCGGGGGCGCGCTTCGCGGCCTTCTTGCCGCCTTTCGCGGTGGCGGAGGAGGTTCGTTTCGGCATCGTTCCTCGTCTACCCGGACGCTTCGGAAGGCGTCCTCGGTTCCCGAGCGTAGAAGGGAGTACGCGAGTTTGTCGAGTCCGGGTCAGGTGCGGGAGCGTGCCTGCCAGCGAGCGCGCTGCTCGGTGCGGGCGGCTTCGTCGGCGGGCTGGTAGCGGGCGAGGAACTCGCCGGCGAAGGGGTCGAACGCGCCCGCGAGGACGGCTTCGCGCATGCGCTCGCAGAGGCGCTGGATGTAGCGAAGGTTGTGGATGCTGGCGAGGCGGTAGCCCAGCAGTTCCTCGTTGCGGAAGAGGTGGTGGAGGTAAGCGGTGGAGTAGCGGACGCAAGCGATGCAGTCGCAGGCGGGGTCGAGGGGGGTGGCGCGCTCACGGAAGCGGGCGGCCTTGATGTTGATGCGGCCGTCGTCGGTGAAGAGCGAGCCGGTGCGGCCGAGGCGGGTGGGGAGGACGCAGTCGAACATGTCGACCCCGGCGGCCACGGCGTGGACGAGATCCTCGGGGCTGCCGACTCCCATGAGGTAGCGGGGGCGGTCAATGGGAAGCTCGCGGCAGGCGACCTCGGTGATGGCGTACTGGTCGGCCTTGGACTCGCCCACGGAGAGGCCGCCGATGGCGTAACCGGGCGCTTCGCGGGCGGCGAGCTCGCGGGCGTGCCAGCGCCGCAGGTCCTGGTCGACGCCGCCCTGGACGATGGCGAACAGCGCGGGCGCCGGGTCGAGGGCCCGGGAGCGGTCGAACCAGCGCAGGGTGCGCTCGGCGGCGTCGCGCTGGTCTCGCGCGGGGGCATCGCCGGGGAGGACATGGTCGAGGGGCATCGCGATATCGACGTCGAGGGCCCTCTGGACCTCGATCGCAAGCTCAGGGGTGTAGTGGTGCTCGGAACCATCGATGTGGGAGCGGAATCGCACGCCCGCGTCGTCGACGCGCAGGAGGCGGGCGAGGCTGAAGACCTGGTAGCCGCCACTGTCGGAGAGGATGGGACCGTTCCAGCCCATGAAGCGGTGGACGCCGCCGAGCGACTCGATGAGGCGGTGGCCAGGGCGGAGGTAGAGGTGGTAGGCGTTGACGAGGGCGATGCCCGCGCCGGTCGCGGCAACCTCATCGGGGGTGAGGGCCTTGACGGTCGCGAGCGTGCCGACGGGCATGAAGGCGGGGGTGGGAACCTCGCCGCGATTCGTGGACAGTGTGCCGGCGCGAGGGACGGCGGGGCCGTTGCCCCCACCATCGAGCCGGAACGTCAGGGACATGCTCAGGCGAGGACGGCGTCGAGGGCGGCCTCGACGGCCTTGTCGGGCACGTCGCGGTGGACGGCGGCCTGGCCGATGCGCTCGAGGAGGACCCAGGAAATGGCGCCGTCGCGGACTTTCTTGTCGCTGCGCATGGCGCTGACGACAGCCTCGCGAGCGACGCCCTCGGCGCGCTCGGGGAGTCCGCAGGCGCGGAGGAGGTCCTGCTGCCGCTCGAGGGCGGCGGCGGGGAGGAGGCCGACCTCGCAGGCGATGCGCCCGGCGGCGTGCATGCCGATGGCGACGGCCTCGCCGTGGAGGTAGCCGCTGAAGCCAGCGGCGGCCTCGATCCCGTGGCCGATGGTATGGCCGTAGTTGAGCAGGGTCCGGGCGCCCGACTCGCGCTCGTCCTCGGAGACGACGCGGGCCTTGATGGCGGTGCTGCGCGCGATCAGCTCCTCGGTGGCGAGGGCGGCGGGGTCGCCGGCGCGCGCTTCGAAGAGCCGAACGAGCTCTTCGTCGAGGATGAAGCCATGCTTCACGAGCTCGGCGAGGCCGGCCTGGAGGTGGCGGGACGGGAGGGTGGCGAGAAGGGCCGGGTCGGTGAGGACGAGGCGGGGCTGGGCGAAGGCGCCGACGAGGTTCTTGCCGATCGCGTGATCGACGCCGGTCTTGCCTCCGACGGCGGCGTCGACCATGCCGAGGAGGGTGGTGGGGACGTGGACGAAGGGGATGCCGCGCAGGACGGTGGCGGCGGCATAGCCGCCCAGGTCGGTGACGACGCCGCCGCCGAGGCAGACCACGAAGTCGCTGCGTTCGACCCGCTCACCGAGGAGCCAGTCGTACACGGTCTGGACGGTGGCGAGGGTCTTGTGCTCCTCGCCGGCGGGGATGGCCATGTCGGCGGCCTGGAAGCCAGCGGCGCGCAGCGAGTCGAGGGCGGTGGCGGCGAAGCGGGGGCCGGAGCCGGTGTCGGTGAGGACGAAAGCGCGGCCGGAGAGGCCGACGCGGCCACAGAGATCGCCGAGGTCGGCGATGGCGCCTTCGCGCACGACGATCGGGTAGCTCGCGCCGGGGGTCGTGACGGTGGCGGCGACGCCGGGGATGGCATCGTCGCTGGAGTCGCCCCCTTCCCAGAGGCGCAGGATGCGGTCGCAGACCTGCTCGGGGGTGAGGCCGTCGACCTCGATGGAGGCGTCGGCGCGGGCGTAGTCGTCGCGGCGGGACTCGAAGAGGGATTCAAGGCGCTGCCGGGGGTCGCCTGCGAGGAGGGGGCGGGGTTCGTCGGTGGGCTGGGCGGCGAGGCGCTCGGCGGCCACGGCGGGGCTGACGGCGAGCCAGACGGTGAATCCGTCGGCGAGCACTTCGCGGCCGGCATCGTGGGTGGGAGCGCCGCCCCCGGTGGCAACGACGACGCGGGAGGAGCGGGTAGCGCGCGAGAGAGCGCGGCCTTCCAGTTCGCGGAAGGCGGCTTCGCCCTCCTCGCTGAAGATGTCGGGGATTGAGCGTCCGGCCGTCTTCTCGATGAGGGTGTCGCTGTCAACGAAGGACCAGCCGAGGCGGTCGGCGAGCAAGCGTCCGACCGTTGACTTGCCGCTCCCGGAGAGGCCGACGAGGAAGATGTGGTCAGGCATGGCGATCAGCCGGAGCGGGCGCGCGGCCCGAGGCCTGCGAGGTGCGCTTCGACACTCGTACGCATCTCGGCGAGGCTGTCGCCGCCGAACTTCTCAAGCCAGGCGTCGGCGAGGACGATGGCGACCATCGCCTCGGCGACGACGCCGGCGGCGGGGACGACGCAGACGTCGCTGCGTTCGTAGTGGGCGAGCACTTCCTCGCCGGTGTCGAGGTCGACGGAGGGGAGGGGGTGGGCAAGGGTGGGGATGGGCTTGACGGCGGCGCGCACGACGATGTCCTCGCCGGTGGTGATGCCCCCTTCGATGCCGCCGTGGCGGTTGGTGTCGTGGGGCCAGGGTCGCTCGCCCCACTGGTCGGCGGGGAGGATGACGTCGTGGGTCTGGGAGCCGCGCTGCTCGGTGGCCTCGAAGCCGAGGCCGAGGCCGACGCCCTTGAACGCATTGATGCTGCAGATCGCCTGGGCGATGCGGCCGTCGAGCTTGCGGTCCCACTGGACGTAGGAGCCAAGGCCGAGGGGGACGCCGGAGACGCGCACCTCCACCTGGCCGCCGAGCGTATCGCCGTCGGACTTGGCGGCGTCGATGGCGGCGACCATCTGCTCGGATGCGCCGGAGTCGCCGCAGCGGACGGGGTCGGCCTCGACGGCCTCCCAGTCTACGGTTTCGCCGGCGCCGGAACGCACGCCGCCGATAGCGAGCGTATGGCTGCGAAAGGAGACGCCGAACTCGTCGAGGAGGCGCTTGGCGACTCCGGCGACGGCGACGCGGGCGGCGGTCTCGCGGGCGCTGGCACGCTCGAGGACGTTGCGGACGTCGTCGAAGCCGTACTTGATGGCGCCGGGGAGGTCGGCGTGTCCGGGGCGAAGGCGGGTGACGCGCTCGATCTCGGCGTCGACGGGCTCGACGGCCATCTTCTCGGTCCAGTTCACCCAGTCACGGTTGGTGATCCAGAGGGCGACGGGGGAGCCGAGGGTGAGGCCGTGGCGAACACCGGCAGTAATCTCGGCGCGGTCTTTCTCGATCTTCATGCGGCCACCGCGGCCATAGCCGCCCTGGCGGCGAGCCATGTCGACGGCGATGTCGTCCTCGGTGAGAGGCAAGCCGGCGGGAAGGCCCTCGATGAGCGCGGTGAGACCCTTGCCGTGGCTCTCGCCGGAGGTGAGGAAGCGGAAGCGTCCCATCAGGAGGCCTGCCGGTCGTCGGCGGCGCCGGGGATGGGCGGGAGGGTGATGGGGGCGGCGAGGCCGGCGTCGGTGGTCTCCCAGGCAGTCTCGAAGCGCGCGAGGATCTCGGCCGGGGCGAGTTCGTCCCAGTCGAGGCCGTCGGCGTCGGAGCGGTGAGCGGTGGTGGTCAGGATGGGCTTCTGCAAGGCGGCCCCGCCGTCCGCGGTGAAGGTGGAGTACACGTCCACGCGAACGCTCCCGAGGCTGAGGTTGGGAACATCGTACAACATCATCTCCACGAGCCTGGCGGCCAGAGCGATGGCCTCGTCGAGGGCGGAGGAGACCTGCTCGCGGCGGCCCTCGACGGAACGGAACTCGCCCTCGGCGGAGGACTGCACGACGGCGAGGTCGGCGGTGGCGGCGGCGAGCTCGGCGCGCTGGACGCCGGCCCAGAGGCTGGCAGGCACGTCGCGAGGCGGGCGGGCGCGGCCCCAGGAGGCCATCGCCTCGAGGATGAGGGCCTCCACAATCTCGTTGTCGCCGGAGGCGACGCGCCTCCGCCAGGCGCGCTGCTGGAACATCTCGGTGGAGATGATCCAGCCGACGAAGAGGAAGAGGGCGAGCCCGAGGACCGTGCCGACGATGATCACGGCGCGTCCCCGGTGAGGGCGGCGCGAGCGGCCTCGCGCATGGCGTCGAGGGGGGCAGGCCGGCCGGTCCAGAGGTGGAAGGCGAGCGCGCCCTGGTGGATGAGCATGGGCAGGCCGCCGAGGACCGGGAGGCCCGCCGCGCGGGCGGCGCGGAGGAGGGGCGTCTCCTCGGGGGCGTAGACGATGTCGACGACGAGGGTGGCGGGTTCGGCGGCGGCGGGGTCGCAGGGGAGGGCGTCCTCGGCGCCGGAGCCGTGCATCCCGGCGGAGGTGCAGTTCACCACGCAGTCGTAGGGGGCGGGCGGCGCGTCGAAGGGGACGGCTTCGGCTCCGACCGCTTCGGCAAGGGCCTCGGCGCGGGCAGCGGTGCGGTTGGAGATGGCGATGGCGGCGCCGGCTTCGCGGAGGGCGAAGGCGATCCCGCGGGCGGCTCCTCCCGCGCCCACGAGCAGGAAGCGCTTCCCGGAGGGTTCGAAGCCCGCTTCCCGGAGCGCGGCCACGAAGCCGCCGCCGTCGGTGTTGTGCCCGGTGAGGCGACCTTGGTCGTTGACGACGGTGTTGACGGCGCCGATCCCGGCAGCTAGGGGCGCGACCTCGTCGAGCAGCGGGAGGATGGCCTGCTTGTGGGGGATGGTCACGTTGGCGCCGAGGCAGTCCGGTTCGCGCAGGGCGGCGACGCGGGCGGCGAGGTCGTCGGGCGGGGTGTCCCAGCGGTCGTAGGTGGCGTCGACGCCGGCGGCGCGAAGCGCGGCCCCCTGGATAGCAGGCGAGAGCGAGTGGGCGACGGGGTGCCCGATGATGCCGAGCCGGGCGCTCACCGTTCGACTTTATCGCACCGGTTGGGGTTGTCGTGCTCTTCGAAGGTGACGGCGAAGCAGTGGGAGCCGTCATCGGCGCGCGTATCGACCTGGTAGTAGTAGTAGCTGGTGTCCTGGGGGTAGACGACCGCCTCTATCGAAGCGAGGCCGGGGCTGGCGATGGGTCCCGGCGGCCAGCCCGCGTAGCGGCGGGTGTTGTACGGGGAGTCGCAATCAAGGTCGGCGAGGGTCAGCTCGCTGCCGGGCTTCCACCAGCCGTACGCTTCGACGCTGGCCGGATCCTGCGTCGCCACGCAGTACTGGGTGGTGGCGTCAACGCCGAGGCGGTCGAAGGCCTCGAGGCGATTGAAGAGCACACCCGCGACGAAGGCGCGTTCCTCGGGCACCGATACCTCGCGTTCGATGAGAGAGGCGAGGGTGAGCACCTCGTGGGGGGTGAGCCCGAGACGGGCGGCCGCCTCGCGCAGGTCGGCTGAGAAGCGAAGGTGCATGGTCTCGGCCATGAGGGCGATGAGCTCGGCGGCGGTTGAGCCGAGCGGCACGATGTAGGTGTCGGGGAAGAGGTAGCCCTCGTGGCCGACGCCCGGGGGGAGCTCGACGGCGAAGCTGATGGGGAGTTCGACGTCGCGGGCGGCGGCGATGAACTCCTCGGCGGGACCGAACCCTGCCTGCTGCGCGATCTCGGCCATCTCCTCGATTCGCAGGCCCTCGGGGAAGGTAACGCGGACGGTTGGGACGACCTCGCCGACCACGGTGATGGTGCGGAGGATGGACAGCGTCGAGTCACCGGGACGGAGCGTGTAGACGCCGGAGACGAGCCGGTTCTGAAGACCGAGGAGCGAGGCGAGAATCTTGAACTGGGAGGCCGAGCAGATGATGCCGAGCTCTTCGAGCTGGCCGGCGACGTCGTCGATCGTGCTGCCCTCCTCGATGATGTAGCGCTGTGGATCGCCCGATTCGCAGGGGGTGGGGGTGGGGATGGCATCGCCGCCGAGGGTCTCGCGGGGCGTGCCCGCGAACAGGGCGGCGCCGATGATCACGCCGGCGATGACGAACCCGAAGCCGAGCGCCATGAGCAGCGAGCGCCCGCCGAACAGCCAGCGGAGCATCGGCATCATGCGCTGCTGCCCGCCCGCGAATCGAGGACAGCCTGGAGGAGCACGGCGGCGGCGGCGGAATCGAGCGAGCCGTCGCGGCGCCGGTCGGAGGGCACATAGCGGGCGGCTTCGACGCTGGAGAGGCGCTCGTCCCAGGTGGTCACGGGGATGTCGAGGCGCTCGCGCAGGCGCTCGACGAAGGCGCGGGTCCGGTCGGTCTGGGCGGAGTCCCCGCCGGCAAGCGTGAGGGGCAGCCCGACCACGACCTCGGCAACCTCCTCGGCGGCGACGAGGGGAGGAAGGGCCTCAATGACAGCGCGCGTTCCGCCCTTAAGAGCAGGGCGCGGGTGGGCGTAGAGGCCGAGCTCGTCGCTGACGGCCACGCCCGTGCGGCGGGAGCCTACGTCAAGGGCCATCAGACGGGCTGGTTTCGGCATCAGGTTCGGGGTCGGGGGGTTCGAAGGCGCGGCTGCCGAACTCGATGTCGATCCGGAACCCGAAGCGGGGGAGCCGCGGCGCCCAGCCCGGGGTGAGGTCGACTTCGACATCGTCAAGAGCATAGCGCGTTCCCAGCTCTGCGACCGCTTCCTCGGAGCTGCGCCCGGCGACGGCATCCTCGATCTCCCCGGGGGAGGGGCCCCGGGGGAACTCGGCGGTGATCCGCAGCTCGGAGGTAAAGGAGCCGTCGGGGTGGTCGATCTGGCGGTCGCCGGTCTCGACGCCGACGACGGTTCCGGGAACAAGCTCGCCGGCGCCTTCGGGCGCCATGAGGAGCGAGCGGGCGAGGGTATCGAGCACATCGGGGGGGATGGCCAGCGCCTCGATGGTGGTCTGGACCTGCATGAAGACGGCGTCGGCGGCAGTGCCGGGCTCCGCGCTCGGCTCCCCCAGGACGACCGTGACGGTTGCGCTGCGAACGATGATTCCGTGGTCGGGACGGGCGCTCGTGAGGATGGAGGCAGGGGGCGGGCCTTCGGCGATCTCGGCGGCGAGCGATTCGAGGGCGCGGATGTCGGCGGGGGCGACGGCGCGGCGGGGCTCGTCGGCGCCACCGGAAGCCGCGGCCTGGTTAGTGGCGGTGAGGACGGCAAGATCGATGCTTCGCCACTGCGTGATGGAGTCGGGGGGAACGTTGCCCTGGGAACCGGGGTCGCGGGCGGTGACGGGAGCGAACGCGTTCCCGCCGCCGGGAACGGTCACATCGATGTCCACCTCGAAGGCGATGAAGTCGGGAACGGCGAAGATGACGGCGCCCGCGGGCACAACAATCGCGGAGTCGGTGGGGTTGCCAATCCTGAGGGCGGCGGTCGCGGGCGTGACGCCCTCGATGACCTCGCCCGTAGTGGGGACGGCGAGGAGCACCTCGCGCTCGACGGAGATGACGGTGGCGGGGAGGACCCTCCGTTCGAGGTCAACCTCCTCGATGCGGGTGGAGGCGCGGACGACGGTGAGCTCTTCGACAGATTGCGTGGGGGGGTACACCCTCACGGTCGCAGACGGTCCCGCGGTGTAGAGGACGGCGGCGACGGCGAGGATGAAGACCGCGAGGGCGACGTACTGGGCGTAGCGGCCAAAGGGGGGCACCAGCAGGGTGGTGAAGCCGAGCCGCACGACGACCCTGCCGCCGGAGCCCCAGTGGACCCGGCGAGGGTGGGTGGCGACGGGAATGCCGGCGGCGCGGGCGCGACGCGTCAGGACGCCGGAACGGGTCGCGACGGCGAAGGTGCGCCCCGAGTCTTCGACGTGGCGGGCGACGCGGCGCATGCCGAGTTCTTCGGACATGGCCCGGTTGCCGCTGGGGGCGTGGAGGACGACGACGACGGAGGGGGCGGCATCGATGCGGCCGCAGATGCCATCGATGGGCTCGTGACGGCCTATGGGGACGACGGAGGCGAGGGCGCGCTCGGGCTGGGGAGCGGGAGGCTCGGCGGGGGCGGCGGCCTCGGGGGTGGAGGGTGGGGATGCGCCGGCGGCGGGCGGCTCGGAGGCGCCAGTGTCGGGGGACTCGGACCCGGGGGCGTCATCCATCCGGGCTACCGCTCCGCAAGGGCGGCGCTGGCCCGGCTATGGCCCTCTGCGAGGGCGGCCTCGATACCGCCGGGGTCGCGGGCGCCGGCTTCGGCGAGGTCGGGGCGGCCACCACCACCACCGCCGGCGGCCTTCGCAACTTCGCGGACGATATTGCCGGCATGAACGCCAGCCTCGACAAGGTCGGGGGTGGCGGCAACCACGAACGCCGGGCGGTCGTCGATGACGGCGGCGAGGACGAGGAGGGAGGGGGTAAGGCGGCGGCGGAGATCGTCGGCAAGCTCCTTGAGGGCCTCGCGGGAGGCGGCCTGCACGCGGGCGACGACGAGGTGGGCGTCGCCGACCTGCTCGGCGGCTTCGGCCAGCTCGACGCTCTGCTCGGCCGCCTGGGCGCGCTGGAGGTCGGCGACCTGGGAACGGAGACCGGCCAACTCCTCCTGGATGCCCTCGATGCGCGCCTCGAGGTCGGCGGGCGGGGTGGAGAGGCGCTCGGCGATGCGCTGGAGGCGAGCGTGCTGGTCGAGGAGGTAGCGCTCGGCGGAGGCGCCGGAGAGCGCCTCGATGCGGCGGGTGCCGGCGGCGACGGCGGACTCGCGGAGGATGTGCACATGGCCGAGCTCGCCGGTCCGGACCACGTGGGTGCCGCCGCACAGCTCGGCGCTAAAGGGCGTCCCGTCGCCGCCGATCTCGACGACGCGGACCTCGGCGCCGTACTTGTCGCCGAAGAAGGCGAGGGCGCCGCCGTCGATGGCCTCCTGGTAGGTGGTCATGCGCCACTCGACGGGAAGGTTCTGGCGGATCACGCCGTTCACAAGGCCTTCGACCTGGTCGAGGGTTTCGCGGGGAGCGCTCTCCAGGTGGGTGAAGTCGAAGCGGAGGCGTTCGTCGGCAACGAGAGAGCCTTGCTGGCGCACGTGCTGGCCGAGGGTTCCGCGGAGGGCGGCGTGGAGGAGGTGAGTGGCGGTGTGGTTACGAGTGACGCCGCCGCGCCAGGGAAGGTCGACCTCGGCGCGGAGGGAGTCGTCAAGGCGCAACTCGCCCTCGGTGACCTTGCCGGAGTGGACGATGGCGCCGCTCGCTGCCTGCGTGTCCTCGACGGCCAGGATGCCGTTCGGCGCGCGAAGGAGACCGCGGTCGCCGAGCTGCCCGCCGCCTTCGGGGTAGAAAGGCGTCGAGTCGAGGATGACCTCGGCTTCGGCGCCGGCAGGGACGACCTCGGCAGGTTGTCCGTCCCGAAGGAGAGCGACGATGCGGGCGTCGGCATCGACGTGACGCCAGCCGACGAAGGCGCTGTGGTCGCCACCGATGGCGGCGAGGGCGGGGCGGTCCTCGCCCCCGAGCAGCGCTGCAGCCTCGCGGGCGCTGCGGCGCTGCGCTTCGAGCGCGGTCTCGAAGCCGTCGGTATCGACGGCGAAGTCGCGCGCTCCGGCGATCTCGCGGGTCAGCTCGATGGGGAGGCCGAAGGTGTCGTAGAGGGAGAAGGCCTCTTCGCCGGGGAGGGTGCGCCGGCCGGCGCCCTCGAGGCGATCGAGGACGAGATCGAGGCGGGCGGAGGCGGCGGTGAGGGTGCGGAGGAAGCGGTCCTCCTCGCCACCAATGGCGCGGAGGATGAAGTCGCGCTCCTGTTCGAGGTGGGGGTAGGCGGGGCCGAGCTTGCCGATGGAAGCCTCGACGAGGCGGTGCAGGAACGGTTCGCCGACGCCCTCGCGACGGGCCAGGTAGACAGCGCGGCGGAGGATGCGCCGGAGGACGTAGCCGCGGCCTTCGTTGCTGGGGACGACACCGTCACCGACGAGCAGGGTGGCGGCGCGGGCGTGCTCGGACATGGCGCGGATGGCGCGGCCCTCGGAGGCGCCGGCGTTCCCGCCAAGGTAGTCGACGCCGACGATGGCGGCGGCTTCCTGGAGGATGGGCAGGAAGATGTCGGTCTCGAAGATGGAGCTCTTGCCCTGCTGGATGGCGGCGACGCGCTCGAGGCCGCTGCCGGTATCGATGTTCTTCTTCGGGAGGTCGCTGAGGGAGCCGTCCTCGTGGCGGAAGTTCTGCATGAGGACGAGGTTCCAGTACTCGAGGAAGCGCTCGCCGTCTTCGGCCGGGTCGGCGCCCTCGAGGCCGCGCTCGGGGAAGTAGTCGTAGAAGATCTCGGTGTTGGGGCCGCAGGGGCCGACGGGGCCGCTGTACCAGTAGTTCTCGGACTCGTCGTAGCGGTGGATGCGCTCGTGGGGGACGCCGGTGGCGCGCCAGGCCTCGTAGGCCTCGTCGTCGTCGTCGTGAATGCTGACGTGGATGCGCTCCGGCGGCAGCTGGTAGACGCGGGTGCTGAGGTCCCAGGCCCAGGCGATGGCCTCGGCCTTGAAGTAGTCGCCGAAGCTGAAGTTGCCGAGCATCTCGAACGCCGTGCAGTGGCTGAAGTCGCCGACTTCCTCGATATCGGTCACGCGGAAGGCGCGCTGGACGGTCGTGGCGCGGCGCACGGGGGGCTCGGCCTGGCCGGTGAAGTACGGCTTGAACTGCTGCATGCCGGCGGTGGTGAAAAGCGTGGTGGGGTCGCCCACGGGGACGAGGGGCCAGGCCGGAAGGTGGCGGTGATCGCGTTCCGCGAAGAAGTCCACGAACGCAGCGCGAATCTCGTCGGAACTCCGTGGGGGAGAAGGCATCGCTGCCTTCGGATGCTACGAGCGCAACCCGTCGGGTGTCGAGCGAAGGAGCGGGGTTCCTCCTTGACAACGTCTTATGGCTCACTAGCATTGGCCTCGCACACCGCCAAACGCCTATGAGCGACGATCCCGAACCACACGAACGCAAGCCCATTCCCCTAGCCGGTCTCCCCGAGCGCGCCCGCAGTCGGGCGTGTTTGCACGCCCGATGAGCGGAGGACTCGGAGTCGTCGTGCTCGCGGGGGAGCTCAGCGAGGCCATGGTGTCCGACGCTCCCCCGGCGCTGCACCGCGTGGCGGGGACGCCCGCGGCGCAGTACGTGATCGACGCCGCGCGGAGACTCGATCCGGCGACCGTGGTCGTGGTGGGAGACGAGCAAGGCCAGGGGCAGGACGCGCTCAGCGGCGCAGACGCCTTCCTGGCGGGACCGCGCGAATTGTTCCACTCCCTCGGCGAGTGCCAGGCGACCCTGTTCGTGTGGGGCGACACGCCCCTGCTGGACCCCTCCGCCATGCTGGCCGTCGTGAAGCGACGCGAGGAGACGCGGGCGCGGCGGGCCTACCTGACCAGCGGCGATGGGGACGACGTGGCCGTATGCGTGGACACCGCCTGGCTCGTGGAGCAGGACCCGCGAGGGAAGAGCTTCACGGCCTGGCTCGTGGAGCGGGCGCAGTCGGACGGGAGCGCCGCGGCTACGGTCCCGGCGGGAGACGAGGCGAGCCTGCGGCTCGTGAACCGCCAGGCGCTGGCGCTGGCGGAAGGGCTCGTGCGGGAACGGCTCATCGCCCGCCACCAGCAGGCGGGCGTGAGCTTCCGGGATCCGTGGTCGGTTTACGTGGACCGCGCCGTACGGCTGGAAGCGGACGTGGTGGTCGAGCCGAACTGCTACCTGTACGGCGAGACCTCGGTGGCGACAGGGGCGGTGATCGGCCCTGGGGCGACGCTGCGGAACGCGAGCATCGGCGCGAACAGCACGGTCCAGCACTCGGTGGTGGAGGACTCGTCGGTAGGGGCGGGGACGACGGTGGGGCCGTACGCGCACGTGCGCGGTGGAGCGGCAATCGGGGACGGGTGCGAGATCCACAACTACGCCGAGGTCAAGAACTCGGTGGTTGGGGACGGGGTGAAGATGCACCACTTTAGCTACCTGGGGGATGCGGACGTGGGCGAGGGGGCGAACATCGGCGCGGGGGCGGTGACGGTGAACTACGACGGGGTCGACAAGCACCGGACCCACATCGGCGTACGGGCGTTCGTGGGGTGCGACACGATGCTGATCGCGCCCGTCTCGGTGGGGGACGGCGCGTTCACGGCGGCAGGGGCGGTGGTCACGCGGGACGTGGGGGCGGGGGTGCGGGTGGCGGGCGTGCCGGCGCGTGAGCTTCCCGCGAAGGACGAGGGGGAGGAGTAGCGATGGCGACGGGTGAGATCGTGGCCATCCTGGTAATCGCGGCGGCATCGGTGGTGCTGGCGCTGGTGGCCGGGGCGGAGACGGCGCTGGAGCGCACGAACGTCGCCCGCATTCAGGCGCTGGCGCGGCAGGGGAACGCGGCCGCGCTGCGCATCGTGGGCACGGTCGAGCGGCCGCTGGAGCCGCTGGGCCCGCTGACGACGGCGCGAATCCTGGCGGCGGCGGGGGTGGTGTCGGCGTTCGCGTACATCGGGGCGGTCGAGCTGGGGACGGGAGGCGCGGCCTGGATCGGGATCGCCGGGGGCGCGTACGCGGCGCTCGTACAGATGACGGTAGGGACGCTGGCCGCGCGCCGTCCGGAGTACTCGGTGCTGCAGCTTCACCGCGTGATCGTGGCGGCCCGCTGGGTGTTCGCCGCTCCGGCGTGGGCGCTCTCCGTGCCCGCGCGGCTGATCGCGGCGCCGCTGCAGGGTGTCGGTCCGGGGTCGCAGAACGAGGACATCCTGGCGCTGCTCGAGCGGGAAGAGGCGAGCGGGGGCGTGGAGGAAGAGGAGGAGCGCATGATCCGCGGGATCATCGGGCTGGAGGACAAGACCGCGCGCGAGGTGATGGTACCCCGCATCGACATCGTCGCGACCGAGGTCGAGGCGAGCGTGAGCGAGGCGGCGCGCCTGGCGACGGAGCGCGGGTTCAGCCGCATTCCCGCCTACGGCGAGAGCATCGACGACATCGCGGGGCTCGCCTACGCGAAGGACATGCTGGACGCGATCCTCTCCGGGCGGGACTCCTCGCTGCGGGCGCTGCTGCGCGAGGCGGTGTTCATCCCGGAGACGAAGCACGCGGACGAGCTCCTGAAGGAGATGCGGGCGAACCGCACGCACCTGGCGATCGTGGTCGACGAGTACGGGGGGACGGCGGGGCTGATCACGATCGAGGACCTGATCGAGGAGATCGTGGGGGAGATCGAGGACGAGTACGACGTGGCCGGGCCGGCGATGGAGCAGATCTCGGAGGACGAGGTGCTGCTCGACGCGAGCATGCCGGCGGATGTGCTCGAGGAGCTTTTCGACTACTCGGCGGAGAGCGAGGACTTCGACACGGTCGGGGGATTCGTCATCCACGAGCTGGGGCGGCTGCCGGCGGTAGGGGACGAGGTGGCGGTGGACGGATTGCGGCTGCGGGTGCTGAGCATGTCGGGGAGAAGGCTGCGGCGGCTGCGGGTGGCGCGGGAGCGCGCGAGCGCCTGAGGGGCCAGACATGCTAGAGTTTCCACCGCAATGGTTGGGAACAACATAGAGAGAGCCCGGTGGGTGGCCCTGCGCCGTGCGGGTCTGGGATCGGAGAGCTTCCGCGGCCTGATCGCGTACTACGGGAGCATCGCGGAGGCATGGGAGGCGCCGTCGGGAACGGCGCGGGAGGCGGGGCTGCGGACGCAGTACGTGCGCGGCTTCGAGCGGGCGCGGCGGGAGTTCGCGCCGGAGGAGGAGCTGGAAGCGCTCGAGCGGCACGGCGTGCGGACGCTGACCTGGGAGGACGAGGCGTACCCGTCGCTGCTGCAGGAGATCCCGCAGAGCCCGCCGGTGCTGTTCGTGCGGGGCGACACGGGGCCGCAGTTCGAGCAGGCGCTGGCGGTGGTGGGGACGCGGCGGGTGACGGCCTACGGGCGCGAGGTGTGCGAGCAGTTCTGCGGGGCGGTGGCGCGGGCGGGGGTAGCGATCGTGAGCGGCCTGGCGCGGGGGATCGACTCGATCGCGCACCGGGTGGCGGTGGACGCGGGGACGCCCACCGTGGCGGTGCTCGCGGGCGGCATCGACGGCATCTACCCGCGCGAGAACGAGGGCCTGGCGGAGCGGGTGATGGCGCACGGCTGCGTGATCTCGGAGTACCCGCCCGGCGTGAAGACGCGCTCGGACTACTTCCCGCGGCGGAACCGGATCATTTCGGGGCTGGCGCGGGCGACGCTGGTGATCGAGGCGGGGACGACGAGCGGGGCGCTGCACACGGCGCATCACGCGCTGGAGCAGAACCGGGAGGTGTTCGCGACGCCGGGGAGCGTGTTCTCGCAGCAGAGCGTCGGAACGAACCGGCTGATCCGGGAGAGCGGAGCGAAGCTGGTGGGGTCGGCGGAGGAGCTGTGCGAGGAGCTGAACCTGCTCAGCATCGGCACGCAGCTGTCGCTGGGGGAGGCGGCGGCGGCGCCTCCGGGGCCGGCGGCGGGGGCGGCCGTGGAGACGAGCACGGAGGAGGGGCGGGTGCTGCACTGGCTGGAGGAAGGGCCGCTGCACGTGGACGAGGTGGCGCGGCGGGCGGAGATGCCCGTCGAGACGGTGACGGGGGCGCTGCTGACGCTGGAACTGCGGGGCCTGGTGCGGCAGCAGGGGCCGCTGACGTACCTGCGGACACGGTAATGAGGGAAGTGATCAGGCGGATTCGCGATTGACACCGCAGGGCGGCGAGACTATTCTTATCCGTCGGGCCTTCTTGAGGGTCCAGCGGACTTTAACAACTGGATAGCGGACGAAAGAGAACGTCTGGGAACCCGTCAAGGGAATTTAACTCAGGCTTCGGCCTGAGTGCTCTTACGGAGAGTTTGATCCTGGCTCAGGACAAACGCTGGCGGCGTGTATTAGGCATGCAAGTCGAGCGAGAAGCCGGCCTTCGGGCTGGTGGAGAGCGGCGGACGGGTGAGTAACACGTGGGTAACCTGCCCTGGAGTGGGGGATAACCCGGCGAAAGCCGGGCTAATACCGCATACGACTCCCGATGAGAGATCGGGTAGTGAAAACTCCGGTGCTCCGGGAGGGGCCCGCGGCCGATTAGCTAGTTGGTGAGGTAACGGCCCACCAAGGCGACGATCGGTAGCTGGTCTGAGAGGATGGTCAGCCACACGGGGACTGAGAACGGCCCCGACTCCTACGGGAGGCAGCAGCTAAGAATCTTGCGCAATGGGCGAAAGCCTGACGCAGCAACGCCGCGTGCGGGAGGAAGGCCTTCGGGTTGTAAACCGCTTTTGCGAGGGAAGAAGTACTGACGGTACCTCGCGAATAAGTCACGGCTAACTACGTGCCAGCAGCCGCGGTAATACGTAGGTGACAAGCGTTGTCCGGATTTACTGGGCGTAAAGCGCCCGCAGGCGGCCCGGCAAGTTTCAGGTGAAATCTCCCGGCTCAACCGGGAGGGGTCCTGGAAAACTGCCAGGCTTGAGGCAGGGAGGGGAATGCGGAATTTCCGGTGTAGCGGTGAAATGCGTAGATATCGGAAGGAACACCAGCGGCGAAGGCGGCATTCTGGCCCTGTCCTGACGCTCAGGGGCGAAAGCGTGGGGAGCGAACCGGATTAGATACCCGGGTAGTCCACGCCGTAAACGATGAGTACTAGGTGTTGGGGGTATCGACCCCCTCAGTGCCGAAGCTAACGCGATAAGTACTCCGCCTGAGGACTACGGCCGCAAGGCTAAAACTCAAAGGAATTGACGGGGGCCCGCACAAGCAGCGGAGCGTGTGGTTTAATTCGATGGTACGCGAAGAACCTTACCCGGATTTGACATGCATGTGGTACCGATGTGAAAGCTGAGGGACCCTTCGGGGAGCATGCACAGGTGTTGCACGGCCGTCGTCAGCTCGTGCCGTGAGGTGTTGGGTTAAGTCTCGCAACGAGCGCAACCCCTGTCGTCAGTTGTACTTTTCTGACGAGACTGCCGGGAAACCCCCGGAGGAAGGAGGGGATGATGTCAGGTCAGCGTGGCCCTTACGTCCGGGGCTACACACACGCTACAATGGGTGGTCCAACGGGTCGCGAAACCGCGAGGTGGAGCTAATCCCATCAAAGCCATCCTCAGTTCGGATTGCAGGCTGAAACTCGCCTGCATGAAGCCGGAGTTGCTAGTAACCGCAGGTCAGCACTACTGCGGTGAATACGTTCCCGGGCCTTGTACACACCGCCCGTCACGTCATGAAAGTTGGCAATACCTGAAGCCGCTCGGCTAACCGCAAGGAAGCAAGTGTCGAGGGTAGGGCCAGCGATTGGGACGAAGTCGTAACAAGGTAGCCGTAGCGGAAGCTGCGGCTGGATCACCTCCTTTCTAGGGAGTACGCCCGGCCGGCAAGACACCCCGTAACGGTGTTACGGAGTGCGGCAGGGACGATCCCAGGTCGATCGCCTCGAGTTTCGATTCGAGGTGTTCCTGAAGGCCTCCAGGCGGCCTTCTTCCGTCCGCTATTCAGCTCTTAAAGGCCGTGCCGGCCCAAGGGGGGCCATTAGCTCAGCTGGTTAGAGCGCAGTCCTGATAAGACTGAGGTCTCTGGTTCGAGTCCAGAATGGCCCACCACTCTGGCGCCGGGCGCAAGGGGCCGTAGCTCAGCTGGGAGAGCGCCGCCTTTGCAAGGCGGAAGTCGGGAGTTCGAGTCTCCTCGGCTCCACCACCTTCCCCTTGGGGACACGGCAAGAGCAGGCTTCGCACTCGGAGAGCGCCACTGGCGCTCTCCGGCGACGAAGCCGGGTACGGATCTTCACAACTGAAGAGCGATGAAACTGCGAACGGGTTCGCTGCGTTCCTTTCGGGGAGTGCGGCGGAGCCGGGAAGAGATTCATGCGTGCGAGCCTTAATTGAGGTCAAGCTACTAAGGCGCGCGGTGGATGCCTAGGCATCAGGAGCCGAAGAAGGACGTGGTAAGGCTGCGATAAGCTCCGCTCAGCTGCCAAACAAGCTCAGGCGGAGATTTCCGAATGGGGAAACCCGGCCCGGGATTACCGGGTCACTCCAGGTTGAACACATAGACCTGGCAGAGGGAACTGGGGGAACTGAAACATCTAAGTACCCCGAGGAAAAGAGATTATTCCCTAAGTAGCGGCGAGCGAACGGGGAAAAGCCCAAACCGGTTGGGTTCGCCCAGCCGGGGTTGTAGGACCTGCTGGCTTTCGAGCACGGAGTTACCAATCGCAAGCGAAGACGAACGGCACTGGAACGGCCGGCCAGAGAGGGTGAGAGCCCCGTAGGCGAATGGCTTGCGACTCCGAGCAGGCACCTGAGTACCACGGGACACGTGAAACCCTGTGGGAATCTGGGGAGACCACTTCCCAAGGCTAAATACTCCTGGTGACCGATAGTGGACAAGTACCGTGAGGGAAAGGTGAAAAGTACCCCGGGAGGGGAGTGAAAGAGATCCTGAAACCGCGTGCTTACGTGCAGTCGGAGCCCGTTACGACGGGTGACGGCGTGCCTATTGAAGAATGAGCCGGTGAGTTACGCTACGTCGCAAGGTTAAGTGACGGAGTCATGGAGCCGTAGCGAAAGCGAGTCCGAACAGGGCGATTGAGTGGCGTGGAGTAGACGCGAAACCTGGTGATCTACCCATGGGCAGCGTGAAGTCCGGGTAAAACCGGATGGAGGCGCGAACCTTCTTGTGTTGCAAAACGATTGGATGACTTGTGGGTAGCGGTGAAATGCCAAACGAACCAGGAGATAGCTCGTTCTCCCCGAAATGCATTTAGGTGCAGCCTCGGAAGTATCTCCGGCGGAGGTAGAGCTCTGGATGGGCTAGGGGGCTTACCGCCTACCAAACCCAACCAAACTGCGAATGCCGCCGGACAAAATCCGGGAGTGAGACAGTGGGGGATAAGCTTCATTGTCGAAAGGGAAACAGCCCAGACCACCAGCTAAGGTCCCAAAGTTCACGCTCAGTGTACAAGGATGTTGAATTGCAAAAACAGCCAGGAGGTTGGCTTAGAAGCAGCCACCCTTTAAAGAGTGCGTAACAGCTCACTGGTCGAGTGATTCTGCGCCGAGAATTCAACGGGGCTAAGCGTGACACCGAAGCTGTGGGTCATCCGCATTTGGCGGATGGCGGTAGGGGAGCGTTCGCTTCAGCTGAGAAGGGGTAGCTGCGAGGCGCCCTGGAGCGGAGCGAAGTGAGAATGCCGGCATGAGTAGCGTAAGGTGCGTGAGAACCGCACCCGCCGTAAACCTAAGGTTTCCTACGGAAGGTCAGTCCGCGTAGGGTTAGTCGGGCCTAAGCCGAGGCCGAGAGGCGTAGGCGATGGACAGCTGGTTAGTATTCCAGCACCACGATGGTCGCGTTTTAACGCAGAGGGGGGACCCGGAAGGGTAGATCCCGCGGACCTAATGGATATGGTCCGTTCCCGGGCCGTAGGCGTCCGGAGGCAGGTAAATCCACCTCCGGGATAAGCTGAGGACTCGGGAGAAGTAGAGACTTTTGTCAAAGCGACGGGGTTAAGCCCATGCCGGCGAGAAAAGCCTCGCTGCCAGTAACCAACGTGCCCGTACCGCAAACCGACACTGGTAGGTGGCGGTAAGTACCGTGAGGCGAACGGGAGAACCTTCGTTAAGGAACTCGGCAAATTGGATCCGTAACTTCGGGAGAAGGATCGCCCTCGGCTGTGAACCGGCATGCCCGGTGAGCGGTAGAGGGCCGCAGTGAGCAGGCCCAGGCGACTGTTTACCAAAACCACAGGTCTCTGCAAAAGCGAAAGCTGACGTATAGGGGCTGACGCCTGCCCAGTGCCGGAAGGTTAAGGGGAGAGGTGAGAGCTTCGAACCGAAGCCCCGGTGAACGGCGGCCGTAACTATAACGGTCCTAAGGTAGCGAAATTCCTTGTCGGGTAAGTTCCGACCCGCACGAAAGGCGTAACGATCTGGGCACTGTCTCGACGAAGGACCCGGCGAAATTGAATTGGCCGTGAAGATGCGGCCGACCCGCGGCAGGACAAAAAGACCCCGTGGAGCTTTACTGCAGCTTGGCACTGGGAGTGGGCCTTAGATGCGTAGGATAGGTGGGAGACTAGGAAGCCGTGTTTGCGGACATGGTGGAGCCAACCTTGAAATACCACCCTTCTGTGGTTTGCTTTCTAACTCCTGATCAAGCAGGAGGACAGTGTCTGGTGGGCAGTTTGACTGGGGCGGTCGCCTCCTAAAATGTAACGGAGGCGCACAAAGGTTCCCTCAGGGTGGATGGAAATCACCTGTTGAGTGTATTGGCACAAGGGAGCTTGACTGCGAGACCTACAAGTCGAGCAGGGGCGAAAGCCGGTCAAAGTGATCCTACGGTACCGAGTGGAAGGGCCGTGGCTTAACGGATATAAGTTACCCCGGGGATAACAGGCTTATCTTGCCCAAGCGTCCATAGCGACGGCAAGGTTTGGCACCTCGATGTCGGCTCGTCGCATCCTGGGGCTGGAGTAGGTCCCAAGGGTTGGGCTGTTCGCCCATTAAAGCGGTACGCGAGCTGGGTTCAGAACGTCGTGAGACAGTTCGGTCTCTATCCGCCGTGGGCGCAGGAAGTTTGAGAGGCGTTGCCCCTAGTACGAGAGGACCGGGGTGAACGAACCGCTGGTGTGCGGGTTGTTCCGCCAGGAGCATTGCCCGGTAGCCATGTTCGGATCGGATAAGCGCTGAAAGCATCTAAGTGCGAAGCCGACCTCAAGATGAGACTTCCCATCCCTTTATGGGAGTAAGACCACAGGAAGACTACCTGTTCGATAGGCGCCAGGTGTAAGCGCGGTAACGCGTTCAGCTAAGGCGTACTAATGGTCGAGGGCTTGACCTCAATTGAGGCTCGCCATGAATCGACGCGGTTTCATCGCTCCTCAGTGCGAAGGTCCTGCAAGGGCCATCGGCGCGGGGTGGAGCAGTGGTAGCTCGTCGGGCTCATAACCCGAAGGTCGGGGGTTCGAATCCCTCCCCCGCTACCAAGACCACACCGAAGGGCCTCCCGATTCATCCCGGGAGGCCCTTCTGCTTGTCAGCGAAAGGAGGGGACGCCGGCCTACTGCTCGAGCAGGTCCAGGATGCGGCGGCGCTCGGCAGGGTCGATGGGCTCGACCTGGGGGAGCTGGGGGTCCATGGCGCGGAGGGTGTCCGCGATGATGCCGGCGACGATGAGGCGCATGTAGGGCTTGTTGTCGGCGGGGATGGCGAACCACGGGGCCCAGGGCCGGGAGGTGGCGTTCAGGGCGCACTCGTAGGCGTCGAGGTAGGCGTCCCAGTGGTTGCGGTCGCGCACGTCGGACATGGAGAACTTCCACTGCTTCTCACGTCCCTCGACACGGGAACGGAGCCGCTTCGCCTGCTCCTTGCGGGAGACGTTGAGCCAGAACTTGAGGACGGTAGTGCCATTGCGGGCGAGGTGGGCTTCGTGGTCGCGGATGGAGGTGAGCCGCCCCTCCCAGAGGTCGTCGAGGTCGTCGATCGGAGGCAGACGCTGGGGCTTGAGGAACTCGGGGTGGACGCGGACGACGAGCACCTCCTCGTAGTAGCTGCGGTTGAAGACGCCGAGGCGTCCGCGCTGGGGAAGGACCCGGTTGGTGCGCCAGAGGAAGTCGTGGTCGAGGTCGAGGGAGGATGGTTCGGCAAAGGCGGTGACCTGGAGTCCGGCGGGGTTCACGCCGCGGAAGACTGCCCGGACGGTACTGTCCTTCCCGGCGGCGTCGAGGGCCTGGAAGATGAGCAGAAGTGAGCGGCTGTCTTCGACGAAGAGGCGGTACTGGAGGTCGTCGATCTCCTTGATGACCTCGCCGAGTTGCCTGCGGAGCTCCTTCTTGGCAGGGGGGGCGGCGGCAGGAGCGGTGGGGTGCGCGCGAACGTCGAAGGAGCCATCGAAGGGAACGGACCAGCGGCTGGGTGGGGGGGTGAACACGGGGGCTCCTCGGCTTCTACAGGGCGCAAGTCTATGGGGTCTGACCGGACACGTTAGCCCTCCGCCGACTCCGTGACCACGGGGAGGGTGATGTGCGATGGCCTGTCGGTGTCGTGAAAGACCTGCTGGACGGCCACACGCACGTCCTCGGGACCGGCGAATTCGGGCCGGACCTTCGAGTTGGCGTTGCGGCTGAAGCGGGGGAAGTTGCTGCTGCTGATCTCGAGCCGGAGGGCATGCCCCTGCTTGAAGGTGTAGGCGACGTCCCAGAGGTCGATGGTGAGCTTCGTGGGCCGGCCGGGCTCGAGGAACTCGGCCTCCTCGAAGGAGTTACGGAAGCGGGCGCGCAGGATGCCGTCGGCGACGACGGCGCAGTAGCCGGCGGGCTCGACATCGACGAGCTTGCCGGTGAAGTCGGTGTCGGGCGCGCTGCTGGCGATCCAGAGGTCGACGGTGATGTTGCCGGCGATGGTGAGGGGCTCCAGCAGGCGAGGGGAGGTGTACACGAGCACGTCGTCGCGGGTTTCCACCTCGGACTGGTCGCGAACGCCGCCGGGGCCCGTCACGGTGGCGAAGACGCGGCCGCCGATGGTTGGGACGGGGTCCTCGGGGTCGTAGCGGTAGCTGTCGGGCACCTGGGAGCCGGGGGGCTCGGCCGAGAGGGCGCCGTCGCCGAGGCGGGTGTTGGCGTGGCCTCCGCTGTGCAGGTAGTAGCGGGCAGGCGTGCTGGGAGGCGGCCAGGTGTCCGTCTCCTTCCACTCGTTCCTGTCGCCCATGAGGAACCAACGGGCGCGGGGCTGCGACATGAGCGCGGTGTCCTCGCCCTTGAGCCAGTGATCGAACCACTGCAGGAGGATGTCGCTCACGACGGCGACACCGCTCAGGGCGCGCCCGCCGAACTCCCGGTCGCCGGCGCGGGAGAGGTTGTAGCCCATGTAGGAGTTGTGGTCCCAGGGGCCAATGATGAAGCGGTGCGTGTCGCGGATGCGCTCGTCGGGGTGCTGCTGGAGGCCGAGGTTGAGGCCGAGGTGCCCCTTCAGGAACTGGTCGTACCAGCCGGCGATGTGCATGACCGGCACCTGGATCAGGTCGGCGCGGGCGTCGAGCTTCTTCCAGTAGTCGTCGTAGCTGTCGTGATCGATGAAGTCGTGCCAGTAGGGGAGGATGTCGCGCTCGCGCAGGACGGGGGCTTCGCTAAGGGGCATCGTGCGGAGGAAGGCGGCGCGGTCGGCGGCGCTTGCAGCCATCTGGCGGCGGAGCTCGCGCTGGCGGTCGGGGTCGACGCCCATGCGCATCATGGCGGGGAGGGCGCGGCCCTGGGTGTAGCCGAGGTTGAAGCTGAGCTCGAGCGCGCCACCGCTGTAGACCCAGCCGTCGTGGAGGTTGGCGGCGGTGAGGTAGGCCATGGCGGCCTCGAGGTGGGGGGGCGCGGCGGCGGCGGCCTGGAGGGTGGTGACGCCCATGTAGGAGGAGCCGTAGACGCCGACCTTGCCGTTGCTCCAGGGCTGGACGGCGGCCCACTCGATGGTGTCGTAGCCGTCGTCACGCTCATCGCCGTAGAGGGTCATGACACCCTCGGACTGGAAGCAGCCGCGGCAGTCCTGGACGACCACTGCATAGCCGTGCTCGGCGGCGACCACGGGGTTCACCATCTGGCTGCCGATGTTCTGGGCAACGGACTTGTCGTAGGGAATGCGGTGGACGAGGACGGGGTACTGCTCGTCGTCGTTGGGGCGGTAGATGTCGGCCGCGAGGCGGACGCCGTCGCGCATGGGGACCATGACGTTGCGTTCGACGAGGACTTGCGCGGTCATCAGGCCTGTGTCCCTCCGTCGATGACGAGCTGGATGCCGGTGACGAAGGAGGCTTCGTCGGAGGCGAGGTAGAGAGCGCCGTAGGCGATATCGATGGGCTGGCCGAGGCGGCCGATGGGGATGCGGTTGGCGATGTCGAGGTGCCGCCCGTGGGTGCCCTCGCGCAACATGGGCGTGTTGATCGACCCGGGATGGATGATGTTCACGCGGATCTTCTCGGGGGCGTACTGGAGAGCGGCGGAGCGGGTGATAAGCGCGAGGGCGGCCTTGGCGGCGGAGTAGGCGGCGCTGCTGGTGGCGCCGTGCATCGCGAGGGTGGAGCCGACGTTGATGATGGAGCCGCCGCCGGCGCGGCGCATCTCGGGGATGGCGGCGCGCATGCCCAGGAAGCCGGCCTTGCAGTTGACGTCGAAGAGGTCGTTCCAGTTCTCGGGGGTGATGTCCTCGATGCCCCCCTCACCACGCCAGATGGCGGCGTTGTTCACGAGGACGTCGAGCTTGCCGAACCGGTCGACGGCGTGGGCGACGGCTTCCTTCCAGCCGTCCGCCTGGGTTGTATCGAGACGGACGAACTCGGCGGCGCCGCCGGACTCGGCAATCTCGGCGGCGACCTTCGTGCCCTCGTCGACGCGCACGTCGGCCACGATGACGGAGGCGCCTTCGGCGCTGAAGAGCCGGGCCTCGGCCTCACCCTGTCCGCGCGCGGAGCCCGTGACGAGCGCGACCTTTCCGTCCAGCCTTCCCACATCGCCCTCCGGCCGGTCTTCGGCGGGCGGTAGTCTATCGCGCCAGGAGGTCCGCATGACCAGAGCAGGGGAGCAGCCGCGCATCTGGCTGGGGGATGGGGGACAGCTCGGCATCCCGGACCTCACAGTGGCGGGCTGGGAGCGGCTTTCGACGCCGGACTACGCCGTCCTCTTCCGGAAGGAAGGGGCGTCGGCGTTCGCGGTACGCGTGCGGGGTTCCGCGGAGACGGACGACGTGCCCGACCGCTGGAAGCGGGTTCACGACGTTCCGCTGGAGGCGGTCACCACGACCCCGAGACCATTCGAGGGGTACGAGGCGGTCGAACACGAGGCGCCGTGCGAGGAGTCGGACCTGCTGCGGACGCTGGTGGTGCGGACGGAGTCGCACCTGATCGACATCGGACAGCTCGCGGCGATCGAAAGCGACAACCGGGCGGAGTTCGAGGCGTTTCTGGCCAGGACGCGGCTGAAGCGAGCCGAGTAGCAGGTCGCAGGGCTAACCGGTTTCGAGTTCGCCGAAGACCTCGTGGTTGTGCTCGCCGAGGCGGGGAGCGGGGCGGCGGAACTCGACCGGCGTGGCGGTGAAGCGGTAGCCGGCGCGGGGGTAGCGGGCGGGGTCGGGGGAGCCGGGGACGGGCGCCTCGACAAAGAAGCCGCGGTCGTCCCAGTGGGGGTCGTCGAGGTTCTCCTCGGGCCAGCGGACGATACCCCAGGGGAGGTGCATGGACTGGCCACGCCGGTACAACTCCTCGGCGGGCCGGGTGGCGACGAAGTCCCGGATGACCTCGCCGACGTGGCGGTTGGCGGCGGCGGCATCGCCCTCGCCGTCGTAGAGGGCGCGGCTATAGACAGGGTCGTGGAGGTCCTGGGCGGCATCGTGTTCGTCGAGCCACTCGAGGAGGAGGAGATAGAGGTGCTTCCGGCGGGGGACGCCGCCACCGAGGATCTGCATGTAGTGGCCGTCGCCGCTGAGGAACTGGGACGGAGGGGTGGGGTCGGCGGCGGAGTGGCGGCCGGTCTGGCGCTGGTTGATGCGGCGGCGGTACTCCCAGCTCTCGAAGGCCCCCTCGGTGGTGCAGGCGACGGCCTCGTGGATGGAGACATCGATGAGCTGGCCCCGGCCGGTGAGGGTGCGCTGCAGGAGGGCGGCGACGATGCCAGCGACGGCGTACTCGCCCGCCATCCAGAAGGAGTGCTCGCCGTCGGCACGGATGGGGGGCAGGTCGTGGTCGCTGTAGCCGGTGCTCATGGGTGGACCCCCGAGCGCCATGCTGACGAGGTCGCTCGTGGTCCAGTCGCGGCGGGGGCCGGTGAGGCCAAAGGGCGTGATCGCGCACCACACGAGACCGGGCGAGTCACCTGCGAGCGTCTCGTGGCCGAGACCAAGCGCATCGAGGGCGCCCGGGGCGGTGCTGTCAACGACGATGTCGGCGCGGGCGACGAGGGCGCGCCAGCGGGCGGCGTCCCCGGATTCCGCGAGGTTGAGCGTGACGCCGCGCTTGTTCGTGTTGAGGTAGGCGAAGCGCAGGCTGGCGTCCGGGTCGGGGCGGTCATCGACGAAGGGACCGGTGTGACGGGTACGGGCGCCTTCGGGGGGTTCGACCCGGATCATCTCGACGCCGGCGTCGGCGAGGAGCTTGCCGGCGACCTCGCCACGGTCGCCGATCTCGAGGGCGGTGAGGCGGGTGAGGGGACCGGGCATCAGACGGCCCCCTCGGCGACGAGCTTCTCGTACTCGGCCTCGCCGTAGCCGAGGACATCGGTAGCCACGTGGCGGGTGTGCTCGCCGAGGAGCGGCGCTCCCCGGTCGAGGCGCCAGCGGGCCCCAGAGAAGCGCATGGGGAGGCCCTCGAAGCGGTGGTCGCCCAGCTCGGGGTGGGAGGCGACGGGGTAGAAGCCGCGGTCGGCGAGCTGGGGATCGCGCTCCATCCGGTCCTCCATCGTCTGGACCACGCCGGCGGGGACGCCGCGGGCCTGGAGCGCCTCCATGAGCTCGTGCGGCTCCCGCTCGGGCGTGCAGGACGCGATGGCGACATCGAGGAGGTCCTGGTTGGCGACGCGGGCCTCGTTGGTGGCGAAGCGTTCGTCGACGGCGAGAGCAGGCAGTCCGAGCTCGGCGCAGAGGGCGCGCCAGGAGGCGTCGTCCTCGACGGCAATGGCGATCCAGCGGTCGTCTCCGGCACAGGGATAGATGCCGTGGGGCGCGATGGCGGGGAAGCGGGAGCGGTTGCCGATGCGCTCGGAGGGGCGCCCGTTAACCTGGAAATCAAGCATGTGGAGGCCCTGGATCAGCATCCCGGTCTCGACCTGCGAAAGGTCGACGTGCTGGCCCTCGCCGGTCCGGGAGCGGTGGTAGAGGGCCATGAGGGCGGCGACGGCGGCGTAGTAGCCGGCGGTGTGGTCGAGATAGGAGAAGCCCCAGCCGGCGGGAGGCTGATCGGGGAGGCCGGAGACGGCGGTGCAGCCGGAGACAGCCTGGGCGGTGGGTCCCCAGGTCACGTAGGAGGTGTCGCGGCCGGCGTGGCCGTAGCCGGACACGGACAGGTAGACGATGTCGGGGCGGAGCTCGCGGAGGCGCTCGTAGGGGAAGCCCATGCGGGCGAAAGCGCCGGGGCTGAAGTTCTCGACCACGAGGTCGGAAACGCTGATGAGGCGCTCGACAAGCTCGCGCCCGCGAGGGTGGCCGAGGTTGGCGGTGATGCTGAGCTTGTTGCGGTTGAAGTTGTTGTGCATGCCGCGGCGGTTCGGACCGGGCTGGCCGGGCTGGAGGCGGACGGTGTCGAGGTGGTCCTCGTTCTCGACCTTGATCACCTCGGCGCCGAGGTCGGCGAGGATGCGGGTGGACTGGGGGCCGGCGACGATCCAGGAGAAGTCGCAGACGCGGATGCCCTCGAGGGGGAGGGGTGCGGCGGCGGGGTCGGCTGGCGCAGTCATGGTCGTGCCCGGGCGGGGGCATGGTACGCGCTGGAGGGGTCGCGCGGTTTGCCCGCCGCCAGCGCGGCGCGTACGTTGACGTTCGCGAGAGCGTCAGAAGAGCCGCGCTCGCGCCGGTGGTGGGATTGGCACGAGCGACTGAGCGCGGCGCACGGACGGGTTCCGCACGACGGGCTGGGGGAGGCCTCAGCCTGCAAACCTTCGCAGCCTTCCAGCTGCGCGACTTCCGGCTGCTGTGGTTCAACAACTTCAGCTACGCGCTGGTGCAGGGAATCCTGCGGTTCGCCTTCCCGTGGCTGGTAATCGAGGCGCTGCTGGCCCGGGACTTCTTCCTGGGGGCGGTGAGCTTCGCGCTGGGCGTGCCGGTGCTCTTTCTCGCGCTTCCCGTGGGCGTGCTCTCCGACCGCTGGGACAGACGGATGCTGCTGTTCGTGAGCCAGTTCCTGGTGCTGGGCGCATCGCTGCTCACGGCCGCCCTGATCTGGATGGACGTGATGTCGGTGGCGTGGGCGATGGTGATGGCGCTCTTCGCGGGCGTGGGCATCGCGGTGGGGCAGCCCGTCCGGCAAGCGCTCATTCCCGCCGTCGTTCCTTCCGAACGGCTCATGAACGCGATCACGCTGAACAGCCTCGGGCAGAACGTCTCGCAGATCGCAGGGCCCGCACTCGGGGGCGCCGCCATCGCGCTCTGGGGGATCGGCGGGAGCTTCGGCCTCCAGGCGATCCTCGTCGGCGCTGGGGTTTTCTTCATCATTCCCCTGCGAATCCCGGCGAGGGCGCCTGCCGTTCCGGCAGCTGAGGTTGCGCTGGCCACCCCTTCCCCCCTCCGCGTGATGCTGAGCGACATCTTCGAGGGCTTCCGCTTCATCAGCTTCGGAAACGCGCAGATCCGGGTGTTGTTCATCCTGCTGTTGCTCTCGGCGCTCGTGATCATGGGTCCGTGGCAGACCCTGCTCCCGCGCATCGGGCAGGAGCAGCTCGGACAGGGCGCCTTCTGGACGAGCATGCTGTTCGCCTTCATGGGGGTGGGCACGATTGTCAGCTCGCTCATCCTCGCCTCTATCCCGAGGATCGCGAACGCAGGCGGCTGGTTCAGCTCCACGCTCGTCATCGGAGGGAGCCTGGCGGTCGGCATCGGGCTCTCGGACAGCTATCCCCTGACCGTCCTGTTCATGGTGCTCAGCGGATTCAACGCGGGGTTCTTCATGAACCTGAACCTGACGCTGATCCAGTCGCACACGCCGGGCGCCGTGATGGGGCGGGTGATGGCGATCTACACGCTGATGCTGCAGGGGGGTTCGCCGTTCGGCGGATTGCTGGCGGGTGTCGGCGCCGAGTGGATCACGGCGGGCGGCTGGTTCGCGCTCTGCGGCGGGGCGATTGCGGCGGTGGCGCTGGTGTTCCTGATCACGCAGCCGGGCCTGCGGCGGATGCCCTCGCACCCGGAGACCCCCGCCGCCGCGTCGGCAGACGCCGGATCGGGGTAGCATCGGCCCGCGGCCACGCAGCGGAGGGGTTCCGGTGGCCATAGCGGGCGGCGAACAGCGGACAGGACCAAGGGGGCGGGTCAGCCTCCAGACGTTCGCGGCCTTCGAGCTGCGGGACTACCGGCTTCTCTGGGCGAACAACTTCAGCTACGCGCTGGTGCAGGGCATCGAGCGCTTCGCGTTCGCCTGGCTCGTGATCGACACGCTGCAGGCGGGGGACTTCTACCTGGGGCTCTCCGCCTTCGCGCTGGGCATCCCGGTCTTCTTCTTCTCGCTTCCCGCGGGGGTGCTGGCCGACCGCTGGAACCGGCGGACGCTGCTCGTCGTGAGCCAGGTGATCGTGCTGGTCGGGGCGGCGCTGGCGGCGGTGCTGATCTGGGTCGACCTCATGACCCTGCGGGTCGCGCTGGGGATGGCGCTGTTCGTGGGGACGGGGGTGGCGGTGGGGCAGCCGGTGCGGCAGGCGCTCATCCCGGCGGTGGTGCCCCCTCACCGGCTGATGAACGCGATCACGCTGAACAGCGCCGGGCAGACGGTCTCGCAGATGGTAGGGCCGGCGCTCGGCGGAGCGGCCATCGCGGTCGCCGGGCTGGAGGGGAACTTCGCGCTGCAGGCGATCCTGATGGGCGCGGGACTGATCTTCATCGTGCCGCTTCGCATCCCCGCGCGCGCGCTCGACCCGGTGGCGGCAGCCGGTTCGGGGCTGCGCGTGATGGCCGCCGACGTCGTCGACGGCTTCCGCTTCATCGTGAGGAACGACAACATCCGCTCGCTCTTCGTCCTGCTGCTGGTGACCTCGCTGGTCATCAACGGGCCGTGGGTGACGCTGCTGCCACGCGTAGCGCAGTTGCAGCTCGATGCGGACGGCCCGGCGGCGAGCTGGCTGTTCGCCTATCTCGGCATAGGGCTGACATGCAGCTCGCTCGCCCTGGCCTCCGTACGGGGGTTACGGAACGCCGGGGGGTGGTTCATCTGCGCGCTCATGACGAGCAGCACCTTCGCGATCATCATCGGGTTCTCGCACAGCTACCTGCTGACGGCGCTCCTGCTCTCGCTGACGGGCCTGAGCGCGGGCGTCTTTACGAACCTGAACCTGACGCTGATCCAGTCGTACACACCGCAGCCGGTGATGGGTCGCGTGATGGCGATCTTCACGCTGATCATGCTGGGCGGGACGCCGGTGGGAGGGCTGCTGGGGGGTCTTGGGGCGGCGTGGCTCGGCGCGGGGAACTGGTTCTCCCTGTGCGGGGTGGCGAGCGTGGCAGTGGGGGCGTTCTTCCTGCTGACCAATCCGGGGCTGCGGCGGATGCCGTCGCACCCGGATCCGCCCGTGGCGGCCCAGGCTGAGTCAGGCTCGGGGTAGCGGCCAGGGCGCAGACGGCGGCAGCGGTGCGCCCGTCGCGAGGTCCCGCACGCGATCGAGGTCACGTTCGACGAGTGAACCAAGCGCGGGAAGGTCGATGCCCCAGGCGGGGCCAGGCGCTGCATAGATGGCGTCAAGGGCCCGCTCCAAGAGAACGCTCATGCCACGAGCGTTTCCGCGAGCGGCGTGGGTGTAGCCCGCTCCGAGCTGGGCGAGTCCCTTGAACAGGGACTCGCTGTTGGTGCCCTTGCTCTCGAGCCAGGCTGCTTCCCAGGCCTCGTGGGCGAGGAAGTAGCGGCCCGCATCGAAGTGCGCGAGCGCGAGCGCATTGGCCTCAGCGGCGGAGAGCCCATCGAGGTTGTCGACGGCGAGGCGGTTGGGCGAGCCCGCGGGGAGGGGGCGCCCGAGTTCGTCGCGGGGGCGCTCGGGCTTATCGGGCGGCATGCGACCTTCGGCTGGCGACGTTCATGGCCGCGATCGTACCGCCTGGGATGGCCGTGGCACCTTTCCCCGGAGTTGGCCCGCCGGCGGCTACGCTGGAAGGGTGATGGTTGAGGTACGCCCTGCGCTTCGCGGTCAGTTCCACCTGCTGCTGGCGCTCGTCTCTCCGGCTGCGTTGCTGGTACTCGTCCTGATCGCGGACACCACCCGGGAATACGTGGGCGGGGCGATCTTCGGGGCCTCGATGCTGTTGCTCTTCTCGACCAGCAGCGCCTACCACCTGGTCGAACGAGGGCAGGCGCTCCTCCAGCGGATGGACCGCTCCATGATCTTCGTGCTGATCGCGGGTACCTACACGCCGTTCTGCCTGGTGTTGCTGGGGAACGGCTGGAGCATCCCCCTCCTTTCCCTTGTGTGGGGGTTGGCGGCGATTGGAGTCGCCTTGAGAGTCCTGAGCCCAACGCCTCCACCGTGGACCAACCTGGCACTGTACCTGGGGCTGGGCTGGGTGGGCCTGACGGCGATCGCGCCGTTCGCCTCGGCGGCGTCCCCGACCATGCTGGCGCTGTTACTGGCAGGCGGGGTTCTCTACACGATCGGGGGCCTGGTACACGCGCGCCAGCGGCCGGACCCATTTCCAGGCGTGTTCGGCTACCACGAACTCTTCCACCTGCTCACGGCACTGGCCGCGCTGACGTACTACTCGACAGTGGTCTACGCGTTCGTCTAGGGTCCGCGCGACCGGCGGATGAGCCGGGCAGGGGGTCGCGATGAGCACGGAGCAGCGGCTGGCGGAGCTGGAGGCGCGGCTGTCCGCGCTCGAGGACGAGCGCGGCGTGGTCGCGAACATGTACCGCTACGCGCACAGCATCGACTACGGGCTGGAGGCGGAGTGGGTCGACTGCTTCACGGAGGACGGGGCGTTCGACATGCGCCGCCCTCCAGACTTCGACAAGGTGGGGAACCGCATCGACGGTCGGGAGGCGCTGGCGGCGTTCATCGCGACGCACACGCGCGCGCCGGAGACGTGGCACAAGCACATGATGGTGCAGCCGCGGATCGCGCTCGATGGGGACACGGCCAGGGTCGAGAGCTTCTTCACCCGGCTGGACGAGGACGAGACGGAGGAGCCGTACGTGCTCGTGTTCGGCCGCTACCGGGACACGGTGCATCGTTGCGAGGACGGGCTCTGGCGCTTCAAGGAGCGGATCGTCGAGATCGAGGCGATCAAGGGGCGCCCGGCGCCCGACCGGAGCTAGCGAGCAGGACTAGAATCAAGAGCGGAGGGCGGCATGGCCGAGACGTTCACGCCGTCGGAAGCGCCCTGGCGCGAGGACGACCCGTTCCTCGCGAACCCGTATGACTTCTATGCCTGGGGGCGGGAGCACAGCCCGCTGCGGGTGGACACGGCGCGGAGCGGGGCGTGGGGCGACGAGGTGGGGAGGATCAATGAGCGGGTCGCGGTGCAATTCGGGAGGGGGCACGGCGTCTGGTTCGTGTTCCGGCACGACCAGTGCGTCGAGATCTCGCGGGACCACGACCACTGGACGATGGAGCCCCGAGCGGGTCAGTACGACCTCGACCCGGAGACGGGCGAGCGGCTGCCGCGCACGGTCGGCCTGCTGAACAGCGACCCGCCGGAGCACACGCGGCTGCGGTCGCTGGTGGCGGAGGCGTTCACGCCGAAGACGGTCGAGCGGCTGGCGCCGCGCATCCGGGAGATTGCGGAGGAGTTGCTGGACACCGTCCCGGGAGACGGGCGGTTCGACCTCGTCGAGGGGTTCAGCCACCCGCTGCCGGTGATCGTGATCGCGGAGATCCTGGGCGTCCCGAGCAGCGACCGGGCAAAGTTCAAGCAATGGTCGGACGAGGCGATCATCGCGATCGAGACGCGGGGTCGGGGGCCGGGGCGCTACCCGCTGGGGGGCCGGGCGTTTCCGGCGCTGCGGTCGTACTTCACGGAGCTGATCGAGGCGCGGCGACGGGCGCCGCGGGAGGATCTCATCAGCGGGCTCGTGCGGGCGGAGGTGGAGGGGTCGCGGCTGACGCACGACGAGCTGATCCACCTCCTCATCCTGCTGCTGGTGGCGGGGAACGAGACGACGCGCGACCTGATCGGGAACACGGTGCTGGCGCTGCTGGAGCACCCGGAGCAGCTGGCGCTGCTGCGGTCGGACCTGTCGCTGGCGCCGAACGCGATCGAGGAGGTGCTGCGCTACAGCGCGCCGGCGCAGTACATGTCGCGGCGGGCGAGGGCGGCGACGGTGGTGGGGGACGCGCGGATCGAGCCGGGCGAGGAGGCGGTGCTGTGGTTCGGCTCGGCGAACCGGGACGAGCAGGTCTTTCCGGGCGCGGACACCTTCGATATCCGCCGCGCGAACGCGAACCGGCACCTGACGTTCGGGATCGGGACGCACTTCTGCCTGGGGGCGCCACTGGCGCGGCTGGAGGGCGCGATCGCGATCGCGGCGCTGCTCTCGCGGTTCGGAGACATCCAGCGGGCGGACGGCGGAGCGCTCCCGCGGATGCCGAGCCTGCAACACCGGGGGGTGCGTTCGCTGCCGCTGGCGGTGGAGCGCCGCTAGGCTGAGGGCCGTCGGGGCCAGAGGCGGTCGACAGCGTCCTTCAGGCCGACGCTGATGAAGAGAAGCGCCACGAAGAGGAGGCGGCTGAGGTCGCCATCGACGAGCCAGGCGACGACCACGAGGGCGACGACGGCGGCGGCAATGCCGGCAACGGTCTTGCGGGTCGAGACAAGGGCAACGAACCCGACGCCCAGCATGGCGAGCCCCGCCAGGGGGAAGAGCGCCCAGGCGACGCCGATGGCGGGGGCAGCCCCGCGTCCGCCGGCAAAGGAGAGCCACGGCGGGAAGACATGACCGAGAACGACGAGGATGCCGGCGGTGAGCACGACCCACTCATCGCTGGTGATGGCGAGGACGACGGTGATCGCGATGGCGCCCTTGAGCAGGTCGAGGATGGTAGCCACGACCACGGCCCATATGCCGCCGAGGTGCTGGAGGTTCCCGGAGCCGACGTGGTGATCGCCGGTCGAGCGGAGGTCGACGCCGTAGCGGTACCGACCGATGAGCCAGGAGAAGGGAATAGAACCGGCAACAAGGGCCACGAGCAGCGCGAGGATGTCGATGACCATGCGAGGCTGGGAGCGATGGTACGCCTCGCGGCGGTCGAGCGCGCCGGAGTCGCCCGTTAACGGGCACTTAAGCCCCGGGGACTAGCGTCCTGCACGACCGATGCCGGACCGGCGGGGACGGCAAATCTTCCGGGGGTAACACCTCTACGTGAACTTCCAGAACAGCATCCCAGGTTTGAAGCAGCGGCGGTGGCTGCTGCTCCTCATCACCGGCCTGGCGGCCTTCGCGCTCGTCACGGTCGCATGCGGCGACGACGACGATGAGGCTCCCGAGCCCGCAGCAACCCAGGCGGCAGCCGCGGAAGCTGAAGAGCCCGCGGCGGCCGAAGAACCGGCGGACGGAGACGCCTACGCCGGCCTCTCGGGCGAGATCCGCATCGACGGCTCCTCAACCGTGTTCCCCATCGCCGAAGCGATGGCCGAGGAGTTCGGCTACGTCTCCGACGTGCGCGTGAACGTCGCCTTCTCCGGCACCGGCGGCGGCTTCGAGAAGTTCTGCCGCGGCGAGACCCAGGTCAGCGACGCCTCCCGTCCGATCAAGGACTCCGAGCGCGAGGCCTGCGCCGAGAACGGCATCGACGACATCGTCGAGATCCAGGTCGCCATCGACGCCCTCACCGTCATGATCCATCCCGACAACGACTTCGCCCAGTGCATGACCGTTCCCGAGCTCAACCAGGCCTTCCGCGCCGACGGCGCCAAGAAGTGGAGCGACATCCGCTCCGACTGGCCCGACGACGACATCATCGCCTACTACCCCGGCGCCGACTCCGGCACCTTCGACTACTTCAACGAGGCGATCATCGAGGAGTTCGAAGGCTCCACCCACCGCGGCGACGGCACACCTTCCGAGGACGACAACATCCTCGCGCTGGGTATCGGCCGCGACAAGAACGCCATCGGCTACTTCGGCTTCGCCTACTTCCTCGAGGCGGGCCAGAGCCTGCAGGCGGTCTCCGTCGATGACGGCGACGGCTGCGTGGCTCCGAGCTTCGAGGCGGCCCTCGCGGGCGAGTACACGCCGCTCTCGCGACCGCTCTTCATCTACACCCGCGCCAGCTTCATGGACGAGCGTCCAGAAGTGGCCGGCTTCGTCCGGTTCTTCCTCGAGCAGACCGACGCGATCGTGCCGGAAGTCGGCTACGTGACCATGCCGGCCGACCTCCTCGCCGAGCAGTTCGCCAAGATCACGCCGCCGTACGTCATCCTGGGGCAGGAGCCACAGGCGGCCGCGCCGGCAGAGATCGACTATTCGAGTCTCTCCGGCGAGATCCGCATCGACGGGTCCTCGACCGTGTTCCCCATCGCCGAAGCGATGGCCGAGGAGTTCGGCTACGTCTCCGACGTGCGCGTGAACGTCGCCTTCTCCGGCACCGGCGGCGGCTTCGAGAAGTTCTGCCGCGGCGAGACCCAGGTCAGCGACGCCTCCCGTCCGATCAAGGACTCCGAGCGCGAGGCCTGCGCCGAGAACGGCATCGATGACATCGTCGAGATCCAGGTCGCCATCGACGCCCTCACCGTCATGATCCATCCCGACAACGACTTCGCCCAGTGCATGACCGTCGCCGAGCTCAACCAGGCCTTCCGCGCCGACGGCGCCAAGAAGTGGAGCGACATCCGCTCCGACTGGCCCGACGACGACATCATCGCCTACTACCCCGGCGCCGACTCCGGCACCTTCGACTACTTCAATGAGGCCATCATCGAGGAGTTCGAAGGCTCCACCCACCGCGGCGACGGCACGCCTTCCGAGGACGACAACATCCTCGCCCTCGGCATCGGACGCGATCAGAACGCGATCGGCTACTTCGGCTTCGCCTACTTCCTCGAGGCGGGCCAGAGCCTGCAGGCGGTTTCCGTGGATGACGGCGACGGCTGCGTCGCGCCGAGCTTCGAGGCGGCCCTCGCGGGCGAGTACACGCCGCTCTCGCGGCCGCTCTTCATCTACACCCGCGCCAGCCTCCTGAGCGAGCGCCCCGAGGTTGCCGGGTTCATCAACTTCTTCCTGGAAAGCGTGGACGCGATCGTGCCGGAAGTCGGCTACGTGACCATGCCGGCCGACCTCCTCGCGGAGCAGTTCACCAAGATCGCGCCGTACACCAACTAGGCCCGACGGCCTCGTCCGTCCCACCAACGGGGGGCGCAGCGTCGACGCTGCGCCCCCCGTCTGCGTCCCTGGGAACCGGCGGGGCGAGAAGGCCGTAAGATGCGCCCTTGCGCCCGCCGGTGCGGGCCATTCGCAGAGCTACGGAGGAGGCGATGACCGGTCCTCTGAACGATGTCCGGGTGCTGGACCTGACGCAGCACATCGCAGGCCCCTACGCGACGAAGCTGTTCGCGGACTTCGGGGCCGACGTGATCAAGATCGAGCGTCCGGGGGGCGACCCCTCGCGGCGGCTGGGTCCCTACAAGGGGGGCGAGCCGCACCCGGAGAAAAGCGGGACGTTCTTCTACTTCAACACGAACAAGCGGTCGGTCGTGCTCGACCTGAAGAGCGAGCAGGGCTGCGAGGCGTTCTGGCGGCTGCTGGAGAGCGCCGACCTCGTGGTCGAGAGCTTCCGGCCCGGTGTCATGGACGACCTCGGGATTGGCTTCGACGCGATCCACGAGCGGAAGGCGGACGTGCCGCTGGTGTCGATCACGAACTTCGGGCAGATGAGCCCCTACCGCGACTACAAGGGCTCGGACCTGGTGCTCTACGCCTTCGCCGGGGAGATGTTCTCGACGGGGCTGCTGGAGCGGGAGCCGGTGAAGATGTACGGCACGGCGGCGCTGGTTCAGTCGGGCTCGGCGGCGGCGACGGCGATGATGGGCGCCCTGATGGCGGGCCGCTACCAGGGAGTCGGGCAGCACGTCGACTTCTCGATCGCGGACAGTCACCTCGTGGGCGTCGACCGGCGGCACGCGACGGTGATGGGGTACCAGTACTCGGGACGGAAGTCGCTGCGCTCACCGGGGGCGGCGATCGGCATGCTGAACGGGGTCTTCCCCTGCCAGGACGGCTGGGTCGACCTGCAGGGCGGGGGTCCGCGCTTCACGAACGCACGCGAGTTCCTGGGCTATCCGGACTGGATGGAGGACGAAAAGTGGGACGACCCCGCCATCCAGATGAACCCGGAGGCGATCGAGGAGTTCAACGCGTTCTTCTACGTGTGGCTCCTGGAGCACACGAAGCGGGAGATCTGGGAGGCGGCGCGCAAGGTGCGCTTCCTCTGCGGGCCCCTCTTTACAATCGACGAGGTGTTCGAAGACGAGAACTTCCGCGCGCGGGGGTTCTGGGAGCTGGCGGAGCACGAGGAGCTCGGGCAGGTGGAGATGCCCGGGCGTCCGTTCCTGATGTCGGAGACGCCGTGGGAGCTGCGCCGTCCGGCGCCGCTGCTGGGAGAGCACACGGCGGAGGTGCTGGGGGAGGCCGGCTACGACGCCGGAGCAATCGACGGGCTGGCCTCGGCCGGCGTGGCGGAGGTGCGCTGATGGCCAACCAACCGCTTGAAGGCATCCGCATCCTCGACCTGGGCGGCGTCTGGGCGGGCACGTTCTCGACCGTGCTGCTGGCCGACCTCGGCGCGGAGGTGCTGAAGCAGGAGAACCAGTTCGTGTGGCAGCCGAACACACGCGCCGTGCCAGGGCCGCGCATCCCGAAGGCGATGACGCAGGCGGGCGCGGGCTGGGTCACGGGGCTGCCGAACAGCGATCCGGGCGAGAGTCCGTGGAACTACCACCCGATGTTCGTGAGCCTCTATCGGAACAAGCGCAGCTTCACGCTCGATATCCGGCAGCCCGAGGGTAAGGAGATCCTGGGGCGGCTGGCGGCGATGTCGGATGCGGTGCTGGAGAACAGCGCCGTGGGGACGATGGAGAAGCTGGGCATCTCGTACGAATGGCTGCGGGAGCAGCGGGACGACATCATCTTCCTGCGAGCGCCGGGCTACGGCGTCACGGGTGAGTATGCAAGCGCACGCACGATGGGCGCCCACCTCGAAGGGACGATGGGTCACCAGATCCTGCGAGGCTACGAGGGGCTCGACCCGAACTCGAACAGCGGCATCTTCGCCGCGGACTACATCGCGGCGACGCAGATCGCGCTGGCGATCATGATGGCGATCTGGCACCGGAATAACACGGGCAAGGGTCAGTTCATCGAGATGGCGCAGGCGGAGAACGCGGCCGCGATGTTCGCGCAGGCGTACATGAACTACAGCCTGACGGGCGAGGTGGAGCAGGCGATCGGGAACCGGTCGATCTACGCGGCGGACGGACAGGCGCCGTCTGGTGTCTACCCGTGCCTCTCGCCGGGCGGCTCGGAGACGGGGGACGACCGCTGGATCGCGATCACGGTGACGAGCAACGCCACCTGGGACGCGCTCCGCACCGTCATGGGCGACCCCGAGTGGGCGCGCGACCCGGAGCTGGGCACGGCCGCGGGCCGGGCAGCGGCGCAGGACACGCTCGACGAGAAGCTGGGGGAGTGGACCGCCGGCTTCGACGACGAGGAGTTGTTCGCGCGGCTGCAGGCGGCGGGCGTCGCGGCGGCGCCGGTGCTGGAGGCCTCGCGCGTGCTGGACGATCCGCACGTGCAGGCGCGGAATCTCTACATCCCGCAGGAGCTGCAGGACGACATCGGCGTGTACAGCTACCCGCGCCCGGTGTACGACTTCCCCGAGTCGGAGGGAGGGATCCGGCGTCCTCCGGTCGCATTCGGGCAGGACAACGACTACGTCTACCGGGAGCTGCTGGGCATGAGCGACGAGGAATGCGCACGGCTGGAGGCAGAGGGACACATCGCCACGGCGTTCAGCGAGACGCTGTGAGCGACGCGCAGGTTCCGGCAATCAGCGGCGCGTGCGACGCGCGCTTCGAACGCGTGCGCGAGGCGTTCGCACGGAACTTCGCGGAGTCGGGCGAGCTTGGGGCGTCGGTGGCGGTCGCGCTTGAGGGCGAGCTCGTCGTCGACCTCTGGGCCGGGTATGTCGACCGTGAGCGAACGCGACCCTGGGAGCGCGACACGGTCGTGCTCGTCTACTCGTCGACGAAGGGCGCAGTCGCGCTGGCGGCGCATATGCTGGCCGACCAGGGACTGATCGACTTCGAGGCACCGGTGGCTGACGTGTGGCCGGAGTTCGCCCAGGCGGGCAAGGAAAGCCTGCCGCTTCGCTACCTGCTGACGCACCAGGCGGGGCTCCCCGCCATCGACGAGGAGCTGCCGGTGGGCGCGGAGTTGGAGTGGGACATCATGGCCGGGGCGCTCTCACGCCAGGCGCCGCTGTGGCAGCCGGGCGAGAAGATGGGGTACCACGCGGCGACGTTCGGCTGGCTCGTCGGTGAGGTGATCCGGCGGGTCGACGGTCGGTCGGTGGGGACATTCATCCGGGAGGAGATCGCAGAGCCCCTGGGGGTCGAGTTCCTGCTCGGGTTCGGGCCGGAAGAAGACCACCGCGTCTCGGACCTGCACCTGGCGCAGGTTCCCGCCCAGGAGCTGCCCAGCCTGGCGGCGGCGGCCCTGCTGGAGCCGACATCGATGGCGGCGCGTGCGTTCAACATCGCGCCACGGGGACCGAACAAAGGCCGCAACAGCCGCGCCAACCGCGCGTCGGAGCAGCCGGGGTCGAACGGGCACTCGAACGCCCGCGCACTGGCGACGATCTACGGGGCGCTGGGCGACGGGGGCGAGTGGCAGGGCCATCGCCTGCTGAGCGAGGCCGCGATCCGGCTGGCGGGGACGGAACAGGCGCAGGGCCGGGACCTCATCCTGCAGACGCCGGTGCGCCGGACGCTCGGCTTCATGATGCCGGTTCCGGGCGTGCCGGACCCGCGGGGCGACAACGCCTTCGGGCACGCGGGGATGGGCGGCTCGGTGGGGTTTTGCGACCCGGACGTGGGGCTCGGGTTCGGTTACGCGATGAACCAGATGTGGACGAACACGCTCGATCAGGACGACCCTCGCGCTGCGCGGTTGATGCGGGCGGTCTACGAGTCGCTGGGCTGATCGGCGACGTCGAGCGCGGGGATGTCCTGCCCGGCGAGCAGTGAGGGCAGGGGACCGAGCGCGTGGGGGTCGAGGCCGGCGAGGGGGTCTGAGGGGGCGAGGGGCGCTTCGGCAAGGACAACGAGGGGTAGGGCGGGGTAGCGGTCGAGGAACCAGCGCAGGTTCTCCCACTCGGTGACGCTAGCATTTTTCGGGAAGCCGCTGATGACCAGCATCTCGACCGGGAGGCCGCGGCGCTCGGCGGCTTCGAGGGTGAGGGTCGTGTGGTTGAGGGTTCCGAGCGAAGGTCGCGCGACGACCACGAGCGAAGCATCGAGGGCGGCCGCGAACCCGGCCATGTCGTGCTCGGCGGTGATTGAGACGAGGAGGCCACCGGCGCCCTCGACCAATGTTATGTCGCTTTGTTTCGTGAGGGCACGGCACTCGACGAGGGCGGCGACGACATCGATGGGCGCACCGGCGCGCTCGGAGGCGATGGAGGGCGCGAGCGGTTCGGGGAGGGAGACGAGGGTGCGGATTTCGACGGCCTCGTCGCCGAGCGCGGCACGGTAGAAGGCCTCGTCGCCGTCGGCGGCGGGGTCTGTGGCGCCGGTCTGGAACGGCTTGACGAGGGCGACCCGCCGGTGGGGGGAGAGGGTGGCGGCGAGCCAGGCGGCGACGACGGTCTTGCCGACGCCCGTATCGGTGCCGGTAACGAAGATGGTGCGGTTCGTCACGCGGGCGGCGAGACGGCGGCGAGGACGCGGTCGACGTCGCCGGTGGTGTGGGTGGCGATCAGGTTGAAGCGGATGCGGGCGGTGCCCTCGGGGACGGTGGGGGGGCGGATCGCGCGGGAGAGGATGCCGGCGTCGCGCAGGCGTTGCTCGAGGGCGAGGGCGGAGGCGGCGGAGCCGAGGAGGAGGGGCACGATGGCGGTCTCGGAGTCGGAGGGCGGGTAGCCGGCGGCGGCCAGACCGCCGCGCAGGCGGGTAGCGAGGGCATCGAGGTGGGCGCGGCGCTCGGGTTCGGCGGCCACGATGTCGAGGGCGGCGAGGGCGGCGCCGACGCTGGCGGGCGGCAGAGCGGTATTGAAGATGAAGGGGCGGGAGCGGTTCACGAGGTAGTCGATGACGGTGGCATCCGCAGCGACGAAGCCGCCCGCGGAGGCGAGCGCCTTCGAGAGGGTCCCCACGATGACGATGCCCCCGGAGTCGAGGCCGAGGCGGGCGAGAGCGCCCTCGCCGCTGGGGCCGAGGACGCCGGTCGCGTGGGCCTCATCGAGGACGAGGACTGCATCGTGGGAGCGGGCAAGCTCGACGAGGGCGGGGAGGGGCGCGATGTCGCCGTCCATGCTGAAGACGGTCTCGCTGACGATCAGCCGGCGCCGGGCGGGAGTGGTGGCGAGCAACTCGGCGAGGTGGCCGGCGTCGCAGTGCCGGTAGACCTGCGTCTCGGCCCCCGACAGGCGGCAGCCATCGATGATGGAGGCGTGGTTGAGAGCGTCGCTGAAGATGACGTCGCCGGGGCGGGCGAGGGCGGTGAGGACGCCGAGGTTGGCGAGGTAGCCGGAGGAGTAGAGGAGGGCGGCCTCCTGGCCCTTGAGGGCGGCGAGGCGGCCTTCGAGCTCCTCGTGGAGGGGCGTCGAGCCGCAGAGGAGGCGGGAGGCGCTCACGCTGGCGCCGTAGGCGCGGGCAGCCTCGGCGGCGGCCTCGACGACGCGGGGGTCGGCGGCGAGGCCGAGGTAGTTGTTGGAGGTGAGGTTGAGCAGCTCGCGCCCGTCGATGCTGAGCGTTTCGCCCTGGCCGTCGCGGGGGGTGAGGACGGTGCGCCGCAGCGACTGGCGGTCGAGGTCGTCGAGCTCGTCGCGGAGCTCGCCGAGCCAGCCGCTAGCCGCGGGGGACTCGGTCGAGGCCATAGGCGACCGCCTCACAGATCTGTGCGAGCTCGTCCTCCTCAATGGAGAGGGGAGGCATGAGGACGATAACGTCCCCCAGGGGACGGATGAAGACCCCGCGGTCGCGGGCGGCGAGGCAGACGCGCCAGCCAGCCTCGCGGTCGGGGGGGAGGGGCTCGCGGGTGTCGCGGTCGGCGACCAGCTCGATACCGGTCATCAGGCCCTGCTGGCGCACCTCGCCGACGAGGGGGTGGTCGGCGATACGCTCGGCGAGGAGCGTCGAGAGGAGGGCGGCGCGTTCGCGGGTGCGGGCGAGCAGGTCGGCGGCCTCGAACAGGTCGAGGCTGGCGAGGGCGGCGGCGCAGCAGATCGGGTTACCGGCGTAGGTGTGCCCGTGGAAGAGCTTGCGGCCCTCCTCGCCGTGGAAGGCCTGGTAGACGTCTTCGGTAGTGACGGTGGCGGAGAGGGGCAGGTAGCCGCCCGTGATGCCCTTCCCGAGGACGGTGATGTCGGGCGTAACGCCCTCGAGGTCGCAGGCAAACATGGCGCCGGTCTTGCCGAAGCCGGTGGCGACCTCGTCGGCGATGAGGAGGGTGTCGAACTCGTCGCAGAGGGCGCGGACGGCGGCGATGTGGCCCTCGGGCGCGACGATCATGCCGCCGGCGCCCTGGACGCGCGGCTCGATGATGACGGCGGCGACTTCGTCGCCGTGCGCCTCGAGGAGGTCGCGGAGTGAGGCGACGCAGGCGTCGGTGCAGGTCGGTTCGGCCTCGCAGCCATCGCAGCGGTAGCGGTAGGGGTTGCGGAAGCGGAGGGGCTCGAAGAGGAGGGGCTCGTACACGTCGCGGAAGGGGCCCTCGCCGCCGGCGCTGACGGCGCCGAGGGTGTCGCCGTGGTAGGCCATGTCGAGGGCGGCGATGCGGTTGCGTTCGGGACGCCCCCGATTCGCCTGGTACTGGACCGCCATCTTGAGGGCGACCTCGACGGCGGAGGCGCCGTTCTCGCTGAAGAACACGCGGGAGCGGCCGGGGAGGTGGGGCAGGAGGCGGCGGCCGAGCTCGATGGCGGGCTCGTGGGTGATGCCGAGGAGGGTGCTGTGCTGGAGCTTCGCCGCCTGCTCCTGGATGGCCGCGACGATGTGGGGGTGGCTGTGCCCGTGAACGTTCGCCCAGAGGGAGGCGACGCCGTCGACGTACTCGTTGCCGGCGGTGTCGATGAGGCGGTTCCCCTCGGCGCGCGCGACCACGAGTTGGGGCTCACGTTCGAAGCGCGCCATCTGCGTGAAGGGGTGCCAGAGGGGGTAGTCCCCGGGCGGCTGGTCGGCGGGCATCGGCGGATCGTACCGCGACTGCCGCCTGGCGCGAGGGCGGGGTATGCTTCGAGCCCATGGAACAGACCTTCGAAACACGCCTGGAGCGGGTGGTCGAGGCGAGCCTGGACGGGCGCGATCCCGGCCGCGAGGAGCTGGCCTGGCTGCTGCAGGCGCCGGACGAGCGCACGCTGGAGATCGTGGCGGCGGTGAGCCGTGTGCGCTTCGCGGCGTTCGGGCGGCGGGTGAAGCTGAACCTGCTGCTGAACATCAAGAGCGGGCTCTGCCCCGAGGACTGCCACTACTGCTCGCAGGCGCGCGACTCGACGGCGCCGATCCCGTCGTACGCGATGGTGGGCGAGGAGACGTTCTGCGCAGCGGCGGAGCGGGCGCGCGAGCTGGGAGCCACGCGGCTCTGCCTGGTGGCAAGCGGGCGCGGTCCGACCGAGCGGGAGGTGGACCACGTGGCGCGCGGAGTGGAGGCGGTGAAGGCGGCGGACGGCGCGATGGAGATCTGCGCCTGTCTGGGGCTGCTGGACGAAGGGCAGGCGGAGCGGCTGGGCGAGGCGGGGGTCTACGCCTACAACCACAACCTGAACACAAGCGAGAGCTTCTACGAGGCGATCTGCGACACGCACACGTTCGCCGACCGGCAGGAGACCGTGGGACGCGCCAAAGCGGGCGGGCTCTCCCCCTGCTCGGGCGCGCTCTTCGGGATGGGCGAGCGCGACGCGGACGTGCTCGACGCGGGTTACGCGCTGCGCGAGCTCGACCCGGACTCGGTGCCGATCAACTTCCTGATCCCGATCGAGGGGACGCCGCTGGCAGGGCTCAACGAGCTCACGCCGCAGCGCTGCCTGCGCATCCTGGCGGTGTTCCGGCTGCTGTTCCCGCGGTCGGAGGTGCGGATCGCGGGCGGCCGCGAGGTACACCTTCGCTCGCTGCAGCCGCTGGGTCTCTACCTGGCGAACTCGATCTTCATCGGGGACTACCTGACGACGAAGGGACAGGCGGCGGAGGCTGACCTCGCGATGATCGCGGACGCCGGGTTCGAGGTCGAAGGCGGCGGTCCCGCGGGGGAGCGGGAGCTGGAGCCGATCGCGCTCAAGCAGGGCGTTCTGGACTGAGACCGCCCGCCACCTCGATGCGGCGGGCCGAGAGGAGCACTACATGAAGGTCGCCGGATTCGAGACGCAGGTGGTCGAGCTTCCCACCGAACGGACGAGGCTGGGCGAGGTGCCGGGGCAGGTGACGCCCTGGTACACGACCCTGCGGCTACGCACCGACGATGGGCTTGAGGGGATCGCCTACGCGGCGTACGTCTCGCGGGCGGTGGCGCCCGCGCTGAAGGCGACGCTGGACGGCCTCTGCGAGCAGGTCGTGGGGCGCGACCCGTTCGAGACGGACGCGATCGGGCGGGACCTGCGGATGCGGAACGGGGGCACGGCCCCGGCGGGGCTGGTGACGCGCGCGAGCTCGGCCATCGACGTCGCGCTCTGGGACATCAAGGGGAAGGCCGCGGGGATGCCCTGCTGGAAGCTGCTGGGCGGCAGCGAGGGCCGCGTGAACGCCTACGGCAGCGGCCACCTCTGGCGGCACTACGACCTCGAGGAGCTGCAGCAGTGGGGCCCGACGCTGGTGGAGGCGGGCTTCCGGGCGATGAAGCTGCGTTGCGGGGCGGAGTCGTCCGCAGCGGACGAGGTGGAGCGGATGCGCGTGCTGCGGGAGGCGGTCGGGGAGGACGTCGACATCATGATCGACATCAACCAGGGCTGGACGGTGCACCAGGCAACGACGATCGGGCGGCAGTTGAGCGAGCACCGGCTGTACTGGCTCGAGGACCCGACCCAACACCAGGACTACGCGGGCATGGCGCGCATCGCGGCGGCGCTGGACACGCCTCTCTGCTCGGGGGAGTACCACTACGGGCTGGTCCCCTTCCGGCACATGGTGGAGGCCCAATCGATCGACATCATGATGGTGGACCTGTTCCGGGTGGGCGGCTTCACCGAATACGTGAAGGCGGCGCACCTGGCGGAAGCGTTCAACCTGCCGGTGGTGACGCACCTCGCGACGGAGCTGTTCGCGCACGCGGCGGCGGGGACGAACACGCTCCTGCTGGAGCATGTGCCCTGGGCGTTCCCCCTGTTCGAGGAGGTTCCGCGGGTGGAGGACGGCATGGTCGTGCTGGGCGACGAGCCGGGGCTGGGGCTGCGCTTCGACGAGGCGTACCTGCGAGCGAACGCGGTCGACGCCTAGCGAACCGATGGGCAGCGCGGGGAGCAGCGGCGAACGTGCCTGGCTGCTCTTCGACGGCGACTGCGGGTTCTGCAGCCGGGTGGCAGCGTGGGTCGAGGAACGCGACAGGGCGAGGCGGCTTCGCGTGGTGGCCTACCAGGAAGCGCCAAGCCCGCCGATGACGCCGGCGCTGCGGGAGGCGTGCGCGCAGGCGCTGCACGCGGTCACGCCGGGGGGTCGGGTGCTGCGGGGCGGGGACGCCACGATCTTCACGCTAGGGGCGGTGGGGTGGCGGGGGCTGGCGCGGGTGCTCTGGCTACGGCCGCTGCGGGACGTGGTGGGGTTCGGGTACGGAATCGTGGCCAGAAACCGGTCGCGGTTGTGAAGGTTGTGGCCGCCGGGGCATCGCTACCCGAACACCTGTCCGTAGAATAGACGGAGCCGCGCAGGCCAAGGGGTGTTGGGCGCGTGACCACGCCGATTCGACGGCAGTACCTGGACCTGAAGAAGCGGCACCCGGGCGCGATCCTCTTCTTCCGGCTGGGTGACTTTTACGAGACGTTCGACGATGACGCGGAGCTCGTGGCGCGCGAGCTCGACATCGTCCTGACGACGAAGCCGATGGGGAAGGGCATCCGCGTGCCGCTGGCGGGCGTCCCCTACCACAGCATCGACGGGCACGTGTCGAAGCTGGTGAAACGCGGGCACCGGGTGGCGATCTGCGAGCAGATGGCGGACCCGGCGAGCGTGAAGGGGATCGTCCCGCGCGAGGTCGTGCGCACGGTCACGGCGGGGACGGTCACGAGCGAGGCGGCGCTCTCGGCGGAGACGCCGAACGAGCTGGCGGCGCTGGTCGAGCGGGGCGGGGAGCGGGGCCTGGCGCTGGCCGACGTGACGACGGGCGAGGTGCGGGTGGCGGCGGGGGAGGGCGCAGCGGCGGAGCTCGCGCGGGCGGCGCCGGCGGAGCTGCTGGTGGAGGAGGAGGGCGCGGGGCTGGGGGCGGCCGGTACCGAGGTGGAGCGCCCACGCCTGAGCGCGGCGGTGGCCTCGGCGCTGGTGGCGGAGCAGTACGGCGAGGCGGCGCCGGAGACGCTGGTGGGGAGCGAGGCGGCGGTGGCGGCGGTGGCGCAGGTGCTCGCCTACCTGGGCGAGGTGTACCCGGAGGCGGCGGGGGCGCTGGGGCGGGTGCGCACGCTCGCGAGCGAGGAAACCGTGTCGCTGGACGGGCGCACGCTGACGAACCTGGAGGCGCTGCCGGCGGGCGACGGCCGGCCCTCGCTCTTCGACGTGCTGAACCGGACGCGCTCGCCGATGGGGGCGCGCCTGCTGCGGCGCTGGCTGGCGCAGCCCCTGCGCGAGGCGGACTCGCTGGGGGCGCGCCACGACGCGGTCGCGTGGGCGCTGGAGCGCCCGATCGAGCGGGAACGCGCGCAGACGATCCTGAAGGGGATTCCCGACGTGGCCCGCCTCTGCGGGCGCCTGGGGGCACGGGCGGCCTCGCCACGGGACCTGGCGGCGTTGCGACACGGGCTGCGGGCCGCGCTCGACCTGGGAGCGCTGCTGGAGACCTCGGAGCCGCCGGCGCTGCTGACGGAAGCGCAGGCGGCGCTGGCGGACGTGGTCGAGGCGCTGCTGGCGCTGGATGGAGCGCTCGCGGAGGACCCGCCACCGACCTTCGACGAGGGCGGGGTGATCGCGCCGGGGCACGACCCCGAGATCGACACGCTGCGGGGGCGGACGCGGTCGGCGCGGGAGGCGCTGCTGGCGCTGGAGGCGGAGGAGCGGGAGCGGACCGGCATCCGCACGCTGAAGGTGGGGCAGAACAAGGTGTTCGGCTACTACCTGGAGGTCTCGGTGGCGAACACGGAGCTCGTCCCGGAGCGCTTCCAGCGGCGGCAGACCCTGGTGGGGGCGGAGCGCTATGTGACGGAGGAGCTGAAAGAGCTGGAGAGCGGCATGACGACCTCGCGCGAGCGGCTGGCGGCGCGGGAACGGCAGGCGTTCGAGGCGCTGGTCGAGCGGCTGGCGGGGCAGCTGGAGGCGCTGCAGCGGGCGGGCGAGGGGCTCGCCACCATCGATGTCGCGCTGGGGCTGGCGGAGACGGCAGCGGAGCGGGGCTACGCCCGCCCGGAGTTCGGGGACGGGACGCGGATGGCGATCCGCGGGGGGCGGCACGCGGTGGTGGAGGCTGCGCTGGGGCCGGGGCGGTTCGTACCGAACGACTGCGTGCTGGAAAGGGACTCGCGCATCCTGCTCCTGACCGGTCCGAACATGAGCGGCAAATCGACCTACCTGCGGCAGGTGGCCCTGATCGCGCTCATGGCGCAGGCCGGCAGCTTCGTGCCGGCAGAGGTAGCGGAGCTGCCGCTGTTCGACCGCATCTTTACGCGCATCGGGGCGCACGACGACCTGGCGGCGGGGCACTCGACGTTCATGGTGGAGATGGTGGAGACGGCGCAGATCCTGCACCGGGCGACGGACCGATCGCTCGTGATCCTGGACGAGGTGGGGCGGGGGACGAGCACATTCGACGGGATGGCGATCGCGCGGGCCGTCCTGGAGTTCCTCGACGCGCGGCCGGAGGGGCCGCCACGGACGCTGTTCGCGACGCACTACCACGAGCTGACGGCGGTGGCGGCCGAACTGGGGAGCGCGGACAACGCGCACGTCGCCGTCCACGACGAGGGCGGCGAGGTCGTGTTCGAGCACCACATCGAGCCGGGGCCGAGCGACCGCTCGTACGGCATCCACGTCGCGCGACTGGCGGGGCTGCCGGCGTCGGTGGTGGAGCGGGCGCGGACGCTGCTCGACGAGCTCGAGGGCGACCCCGTGGAGGCAGGGGAGACAGCGACGGCTGCATTCCCCGCTGCCCCCGTCGTCCAGGCGGCGCTGTTCGGCGAGGAGAGTGCAATCGAGGCGGAGCTGGCCGAGCTGGACCTGGAGTCGATGACGCCGCTGGAGGCGATGGGCGTGCTGGGAGAGCTGCGCGAGCGAGCGCGGGGGACCGGGTGAGCGGCGCGCGGCGCATCCGCCAGCTGCCGCCAGAGGTAGCGGCGCGCATCGCCGCCGGGGAGGTCATCGAGCGGCCGGTCTCGGTGGTTCGGGAGCTGCTCGACAACGCCATCGACGCGGGGGCCAGGCGCATCCGCGTGACCATCGTGGAGGGCGGACTGCGGTCGATCGAGATAAACGACGACGGCCGGGGCATCCCGCCGGACCAGATCGAGGTGGCGTTCGAGCGGCATGCGACGAGCAAGATCGCGGGGGCGGGGGACCTGCGGCGGGTGGAGACGCTCGGCTTCCGGGGGGAGGCGCTGGGGGCGGTCGCGGCCGCGGCGGAGGTCGACATCGTGACGCGGGCGGAGGGGGAGCCGGTGGGGGTGGCGGCGTTGCTCGTGGACCGCGAGGTGGTGCGCCGGAGCGCCCGGGCGGCGCCGGTGGGAACGACGATCACGGTGCGGGAGCTGTTCGCGAAGGTGCCCGCGCGGCGGAACTTCCTGGGCTCGGCGGCGAGCGAGGGGCGGCAGATCACGACGCTGGTCTCGCACTACGCGCTGGCCTACCCCGACATCGCCTTCCGGCTGGAGGCGGGGCGGCGCCCGTTCCAGACGAGCGGCGACAGCAACCTGCGGCACGCGGTGGCGGCGGTGTACGGGGCGGAGCAGGGCGACGCGATGCTCGATGTAGCGCACGAAGAGAACGGCATCGCGGTCGCGGGGCTGACTGGACCGCCTTCATTGCACCGGGGGAACCGCACGGGCATCGCGCTCTTCGTGAACGGCCGCTGGGTGCAGAGCGCGGCCCTGCGGTTCGCGGTGAGCGACGCCTACCAGTCGGAGCTGCCGGGGGGGCGCTACCCGGTGGCGAGCGTCGCCCTGCAGGTGCCGCCGGAAGAGGTCGACGTGAACGTCCACCCGGCGAAGGCGGAGGTGCGCTTCCGCGACCAGCGGGGGGTGGCGCGGGTCCTGCGCCATGCGATCGTGAAGGCGCTGGAGGGGTCCGAGGTGGTGGCCTGGTCGCTGGGCGACCTCCCGGGAACGGCGAACACCCCTGCAGAGGCGCCACGTCCTTCCCTGCGCGAGCGGCTGCAGCCGCCGGAGAGCGCGGGGGCGCAGCCGGCGCTGGGAGGGGATCTCGGTCGGGCGGCGCCGCCGAGCGGGGAGGAGGGGCCGCGGACGCAGCGGGAGACGCTGCCGTTGCTGCGCGTGGTGGGGCAGGTGGCGACGACGTACATCGTGGCGGAGGGGCCGGACGGGATGTACCTGATCGACCAGCACGCGGCGCACGAGCGGGTCGTGTTCGACCGGCTGAAGGCGCGGGAGGGCGGGGAGGACGCGGTGCAGCCGCTGCTGGAGCCGGTACTGGTCGAGCTGGACCGGACGGCGGCGGCGGTCTTCGAGGAGCACGGGTCGCACCTGGAGCGGCTGGGGCTGGCGCTCGAGCCTTTCGGGGACGCGGCCTGCCTCGTGCGGGCGGCGCCGCCGGGGTTCGGGGACGGCGACATCGCCGGGGGGTTGCGGGCGATGCTGGAGAAGCTGGGGGGCGAGCAGCGCGTGGCGGACCCGTTCGACCGGGCGGCGGCGAGCGTGGCCTGCCACAGCAGCGTGCGGGCGGGGATGGCGCTCTCGCTGGAGGAGATGCGGCAGCTGGTCGAGGACCTCGGGGCGACCGCCTCGCCGCGGACGTGCCCCCACGGGCGGCCCACGCTCATACACGTCCGCCAGGAAGCGCTCGACCGGCAGTTCGGCCGGTGACCGCGTTTGACCGGCCTCGCGAAGGGCCTCCACCATGGGCGCGGTGAGCGGTATCAGCGCCGGGCGCATTCTTCCCGTGATCGCGAGCATCGGGTTCGTGCTGGCCCTGCCGATCCTGCTCTTCACGACGAACATCCGCTTCCTGGCGAGCGACACGGGGTACCTGGAAGGAGGTCTGCGGCGCCACGACGCAGCGGAGAACACGGGCATCGCGCTGAACGAGCTCGACTACGCCGTCGGAGCGATCGTGCGGTACTTCGAGGACGACGCGGACACGCTGCGCATCCTCGTGTTCACGGGCGGGCAGGAGACGGCGCTCTTCAGCGAGGACGAGACGTTGCACATGGAGGACGTGAAGGGCCTCATGCGGGCGATCTTCCGGGCAAACGAGGTGGCGCTGGGGTTCGTGCTGGCCTACGTGGCGGCGACGGTGCTGTGGGCGGGGGAGCGGTCGGGGCGGCATCTGGCAAAGGAGACGCTGGCGGCCGTGGGCGTGGGGGCGCTGGTGGGGGTGGCGGTGGGGATCGTCGCGCTGGTGGGGTTCGACGGAGCCTGGAACCAGCTCCACGAGGTCCTGTTCACGAACGACCTGTGGCTGCTGGATCCGCGAACGGACCGGCTCATCCAGATGTTCCCGGAGACGTTCTGGGCGGAGGCGACGTTCATTGTCGTCGGGATGGCGCTGGCGGAGGCGGTCGTGCTGGTCGGAGGCGCGGGAGGGTACCTCTGGTTCACGCGCCCGCCACGCGCTGAGCAGGACGAACCGGAGGCGGAGGCGGACGACGGAGCAGTCGACGATGAGGATGAGGGCGAGGAAAACGACACGCCTGATTCGGACGAAGGGGATGAGGAGGAGGAAGCGGTGGAAGGCGACGGCGCAGCAGAGGACGAGGAGGAGGGCGCAGAGGCTCCCGACTCAGCGGAAAGCGGTCGGGAGGACGAGGAGCCCACGGACAAATTGGAGCCCGAAGAGGCGGAGGGGTCAGTGGAGGATGAGGAGGGGCCCGGGGATCAGGACGAGCAGCCGCAGCCGCCACCGCCGCAGGCGCAGCCGCCGGAGGCGCCGAACTCCGGCTCCATCTGAGCGACGGCGGAGTCCCCACCAACCACGGCGACGGCGAAGTTGGAGATGGTTCGCTCGGCGGGATCGCCGCATTCGCAGATCGCCGCGGCAGTAGCCTCCGACATGGGGCGGCGACGCTCGAAGGTTTCGCGGCAGGTGGGGCAGTAGTACTCGTAGATCGCCATGTGGGGAGTATAGCGGTGCCCGCCGTCAGGCGGCGCTGGAAGGGCGGCTCCCGGACTGCTCGCCGGGGGTCTCGGCCGTGACGGGGGCGGGAACGGGGTCGGGCTCGGGGGGAAGGTGGGGCGGGAGGCCGGTCGCCATCTCGCGCTCGATCGCGCGGGTGATGGGGTTGCCGGGCTGCACCCAGCCGCCGCGTCGGAGGCGGGGCAATGAGGGGCGGCGGACCGACCAGCGAGGCATGGGCGGGAGACGCTAGGGCATCACCGCGCGGGGTTCAAGATCAAATGCCTGATCACTATGTCGCGCTGGCTGGCAGCCCGTCGCGTTCCTCGGCGCGGGCGAGGAAGGCAAGGACGTACTCGTTGAAGACCTCGGGCTGCTCGAAGTAGGTCGAGTGGCCAGCGCCCGCCATCTCGAAGAGGTCGGCGCCGGGGACGAGCGAGTGCGCCTCGCGGATGAGCTCCGGGGAGGTGATGCGGTCGTATTCGCCCACGATGAAGGCGATCGGGAGGCCCGAGTCGATGAGCATCTGGTGGGTGCTGCCGCGATAGCTGGCGGGCGGGGGGCCGAGTACGTTGGCCTCGCGGGGCGGGTTGAGGCGGCGGATCTGGTGGTAGAGGTGGGCGAGGGCGGGCTGCTCGTCGGGGAAATGGGGGGCGAGGGCGTGGGCGCGGAGGCCGGCGTCCCCGCGCTCGACGCGAAGGGCGGCCTGCAGCTCGCGGACGCGGTCGTTGGTAGAGCCGGCGTTCGTGCCGCAGAGCACGAGGGAGCGGGCGCGGTCGGGGGCGAGGCGCAGGAGTCCGGCGACCGCGCGTCCGCCCATGGACTGCGCGACGACATGAGCGCGGTCGATGTCGAGGTGCTCGAGCAGCCCCGCGAGGTCGCGCCCGAAGGCGCCGCGGTCGTGTTCCCCGAGGGCGAGGGAGCGACCCCAGCCGCGGGCGTCGTAGACGGTGCAGCGGTAGCGCTCGCCGAAGACGGGGAGCTGCTGCCACCAGGAGAGGGCGTTGCCGCCCGCCCCGTGGTGGAATACGACGTGGTCGTCTTCAGGGTTGCCGTGTTGCTCGTAGTAGATGCGGGAGCCGTCGAGGTCGGCGAAGGGCATCGGGGCAGTGTACGCGGGCGGGGTGTTCAGGTTCGACGGATCGCGTCCATGAAGGCCGTATCAATTTCGACGCGCTCGTCGGCTTCCTGCCAGAGTTCGCGAGAGTAGGTTCCCCTCGGCCCGTGAAGCAGCCAGAACGAAACACCTTCCTGCTTCGCCACCTGCACAGCCGGATGGAAGTCCGCGTCTCCTGCCAGGAGGGCCATGTGCGTGACCCGCTGCCTGGCGCTGAGCAGGGCGATGTCGAGCCCCAATAGCAGATCTACACGCTTCTGCTGGAAGGTCGGCCGCCCGTCCACTCCCTGACCCCCTCGCTGCAGCCGCCCTTCTCGCAGCTCGAAGCGGGGCAGCGAACTGACGGCGTCCGCGAATCGCTGGTACCCAGACATCAGCCGTCGCTCCTCTGGCGTCGGGGTGTCGGTCTGATAAGGAGGGCAGGTGTAGTAGTAAGTCCTGAGATGTTCAAGGTGGCCCATGGTCCGCTCGGCCACCGCCTCTTGAATGGCTCGCCCCAGACTCCCGTAGTCGGGTCGCACGCCTCCCAAGTGCCGCCTGCAAACGGCGTCGAGATAGCCGCCATCTACGAAGATCGCGAGACTCGGCACCTGCACCTCCCCGGTACAAAAAAGGCCGACGCCTCATAGAAGCGCCGGCCTAGATACTCTGCCAACGTCCTTTAGCGAACGCTGGGGAAGATACTTGCGACAGGTTAGCTTTGTTTGGGCGTGCGTGTCAAGCAGGACCAGGAGAGCTAGACGAAGCGGTCGCGGACGGTGACGGCGTTGGGGGCGACTTCGGCGCAGGCGCCGCAGCGGATGCAGAGCTCGTCGACGATATCGTAGCGGGCACCCGCATCGACGATCGCCTCGGTGGGGCAGACGGCGGCGGCTTCGGCGAGGGCGGCATCGCCGGGCGAGGTGATCTCGTAGGTGATCATGCCGGGGAGGGAGCGCGTCGGGTCGCGCTTCTCGCGGATGAGCGTCTCGAACTCCTCGCGGAAGTAGCGGAGCGCGAGCTTGACGGTGGTCATCGCGAACGAGCCGTGGAGGCAGTTCGACCAGGCCATTGTCTGGATGAGGTCCTCGAACTTGTCGAGGTCGGTCTCGCGGCCGCCGCCGTTGCCGATGCGGCGGAGGATCTCGACGGCGCGCTGGGTGCCCTGGAAGCAGGTCGTGCAGCGCCCGCAGGATTCGTCCTCGGCGAAGCCGAGGAAGTAGGTGCAGAGATCGACGACGCTGGTGGTCTCGTCGAAGAAGACGATGCCGCCCGAGCCGAGGAAGAGGCCGCGGTCGCGGAAGGGGGCGAGGGTGAGGGGCAGGTCGGCCTCTTCGGCGGAGAGGACGCCGGAGAGGGGGCCGCCGGGCTGGTAGCCCTTGAGGGGAACGCCTCCGGGGGTGCCGCCGCCGTACTTCTCGAGCAGGTCGCGGACGCTCAGGCCGAAGGGGATCTCGACGCAGCCGGGCTGGTTCACGGCGCCGGAGATGGTGAACATCTTGGTGCCCTTCGCCTCGTCGTCGCTGACGCTGGACCACCACTCGGCGCCTTCGCGCAGGACGAGGGGGGCGTTGGCGTACGTCTCGACGTTGTTGACGTTAGTGGGGAGGTTCCAGAGGCCGGCCTGGGCGGGGAAGGGCGGACGGATGCGGGGCATGCCGCGGTAGCCGTCGATGGAGTTGATGAGGCCCGTCTCCTCGCCGCAGACGTAGGAGCCGGCGCCAACGAAAACGACCAGGTCGAAAGTCTTGCCGCTTCCGAGGACATCCTCGCCGAGGAGACCGCGCTCGCGGGCCTGCTCCACGGCGACGTTCATGCGCTCGATGGCAAGGGGGTACTCGTGGCGGATGTAGATGTAGCCCTCGACGGCGCGGGTCGCCATGGCGGCGATGAGCATGCCCTCGATGATGAGGTGGGGGTCGCCCTCCATGAGGATGCGGTTGACCCAGGCGCCGGGGTCGCCTTCGTCGGCGTTGCAGACGAGATAGCGGGGCTCGGCGGTGGCGTTGCGGAGGAAGTCCCACTTGCGGCCGGCGGGGAAGCCGGCGCCACCGCGGCCCCCGAGGCCGCTCTCGAGCATGAGCTCGATGATCGCCTCCGGCTCCATGTCGAGGGACGTGGCGAAGCCTTCGTAGCCCCCGCTGGCAAGGTAGTGATCGATGTTCTCCGGGTCGATCTGGCCGCAGTTGGCCATCAGGCGGCGGATCTGGCCCTGCATGAAGGGATGGTCCTCCAGCATGCCGATCGAGTCGCTGGGGGCGCCCTCGACGACGCCGAGGGCGAGATCGGGCAGCTCACGCGCCTCGACGAGAACGGTCTGCACAAACTCCTCGACGCGGTCGGGCGTAAGCGAGTGGTAGAGGACGGTGCGGGTGCCGGCGGCGGAGCGCACGGAGACGGTGGGTTCCAGCCAGCAGAAGCCCCACGACCCGGTGGTCTGGATGTCGACGTTGAGGCCCCTGGAGGCAACCGCTTCCCGGAGGGCGGCGAGCGTCTCGGCCCCGCCACGGGCGAGGGAGGAGGTATCGAGGCAGAGGTTGACCTGCTCGCGCCCGCTGGCGCGGGAGGCTTCCCAGCGCTCGCGCGCCTCGGCGGCGATGGCGGTGAAGCGGTCGTTCATGCGTCCCCCTTCACGTCACGGGCGATGGCGACGGCCCCGGCGACGGTCAGCTGGCCAACGACCTCGCCATCAACCCAGACCTGGGGCGCCTCGCTGCAGGTGCCGTTGCACTGGCCGAGGCGGAGCCCGTAGGCGCCATCCTCGCTCTGGGCGTCGAGGGCGAGCTCGAGGGTGTACTGGAGGGCTTCGCGGATGCGGTCGCCGCCGCGGAGGCGGCAGGCGGGGCCGCTGCACCAGGCGATCTCGCGTTGTGGCGGGGGCTCGGTGCGGAAGTCGGCATAGAAGGAAACAGCGCCGTAGACGAGGGCCGGAGTGGTCCGCATCTGGCGCGCGAGCACCTCGATCGCCTCGCGCGAGACGTAGCCGTATCGCTCCTGGATCTCGATCAGGGCGGGGAGAAGATGGCCACGTTCGAACTCGTACTCGGCGACGAGCTCTCGCAGCTCACGAGTGGTCGGCTCAGCCGCCATTTGCGTGGATCCCGTTTGTGAAATGCGGCACTACTATATGCGGGCCCCTCGCGCGGCAGCAACCGCACGGGAGTCGGCATCCATGAGCTCCGCGGCACGTTCTCCCAGCTGAAGGCTGTAGTTCTGGCCGCGGTCCTCGGGGTAGACCTGGGTCGTGTTGGAGAGGTAGAGACCGCCGATGCCGGTCTCCATGGAGGGGATTGAGTCGGAGTAGTTGGTGGTGATGACGGGCTGGCCGCCGGGGTCGCGGAAGAACCACTTCTCGCGCACCCAGGAGCGGTCGAACGCCGGGTTGATGCGGCGAATGCTGTCCTCGTAGGCGGTAAGCGCCTCCTCGGCGTCCATCTGGAGGACGGGGTGGTCGGGGGCGACGTAGTTGGAGAGGTAGACGATGTGGTTGCCGCCGTAGCGCTCGGCGCCGACGAGGTTGGTGTGCTCGACGCAGGCGACGAAGGGGAGGTCGTCGGCGATGGAGAGCCAGTAGACGTCGCTGAGGGGGCGGTCGAGGGCGAGGACGAGGCAGGAGGCCCACTGGTAGCGAACCCGGTCGAGGACCTCGACATACGAGGCGGGGAGGTCGGGGGCGATGCGTTTGGTGATGATGTTGGGAGTGGTCATGAGGACCTGGTCGAACTCGTGGAAAGCGCCGTCGGCGCGGATGCCGGTAACGGCGCCGAACTCGGTGACGACGGATTCGACGGGGGTGCTGAGGTGGATGCGGCCGCCTGCCTCGCGGATGTGTTCGGCGAGGGCGAAGTAATAGGAGCGGAAGGAGCCGCGAGGGTAGCCGAGGGTTTCCTTCGCACCGAGGCGTCCCTCGCGGGAGCCGAAGCGAAGGCGGATCTTCCAGTGGAGCCAGGCCATGCCGATGTCGTCGGCGTGCTCGGCGAACTTGCCCCGGAGGAGCGGTCCCCAGAAGGCCTCGAAGGCCTGCGTGCCCACGGCTCGCTCCATCCAGGCGCGGGCGGTGACGTTTTCGTACACGCGCCAGTCGGCCTGGCGCTTCAGCCAGAGGCTGGCGAGGCCCAGGCGGATGCGGCTGGGCAGGCTGACGGCGTCGAAGCGGAGAAGGTCGAGGGGCGTTACGAAGGGATAGACGCGGCCCTTCACGAAGTGGCCGTTGTGGGGCTCGATCCACTCGAGGTGGTCGCCGAGCCCGAGGTCGTCGAAGTAGCGAACGACGGTCGTGTCGTTCGTGAAAATGTGGTGGTAGAAGCACTCGATGGGCTCGCCCCCGACCTCGAAGGTGACGACCTGTCCGCCAGGTTCATCACGCCCTTCGAAGATGGTGACCTCGTGGCCAAGCTGCTGGAGGCGGCGGGCGGCGGCGAGGCCCGCCACCCCGGCGCCGACGATCCCCGCTCTCACGACGTCACCGCGCTACGTTCCTCGACGGGCACGGTGGTGAGGCGTCCGAGGCGGGCGATGGGAATGCCGAAGGCCCAGAGCAGGATCAGGCCGACGACGGTGGCGGGGGCCACGACGACGGCGTGGGCGACGATGGCGTAGGCGGCGGCGAGCCCGCCCGCGAGCCCGGCGTTGACCATCACGAGCTTGGCGGCCCACTCGAAGGGGCCGGTCCCGCCGAAGAAGGTGGGGATGATGATGGCGAGGTTGGCGGCGGCGAGGAGGAGGACGTAGTGGGCGAAGCCGAGATCGATATCGAAGGCGAGGCCGACGATGGCGTAGGCGCCTGCCTCGACGGTCCAGCCGAGGAAGCTGAAGAAGGCGACGAGGAGAAAGCTGCGCCAGTCGTGGACGGAACGGAGGGCGCCGATGACCGAGTTGACGTGGGGCCGCAGGCGCTCGGAGAGCCGCCGGGGGAGGCGGGCGAGGAGGAAATCGGCGAGCCGGTAGGCGCGCTCCTCACGCAGGGTGAGCCAGTAGAAGACGACGAGGGCGACGGAGAAGAGCGCCGAAGCGGCGATAGCGATGGCCTGCAGGCGGCTGTCGCCGAGGCCGGTGACGGCCCCGGCGGTGAGGAGCATGAGGACGAGCACACAGCCATCGAAGAGGCGCTCGACGGCGATGGCGCCGAGGGTGCCCATGGGGGAGACGCGCTCGCGCTCGCCGAGGACGTAGGCGCGAATGAGCTCGCCGGCGCGCGCGGGGAGGAGATTGTTCGCCATGTAGCCGATGATCGAGTACGAGAAGAGGCGTCGCGCGCTGATGGCGACCACGGGGCGCATGAGCACGGACCAGCGGTAGCAGCGGAGCCAGAAGGAAACGAAGAGCACGACGACGGCGGGGGCGATGTACCAGTAGTTGGCGCCCTCGAAGGCATCGGCGATCTCCCCGAGGTCCGTGGCGAGCACGAAGAGCACGATGAGCAACGTGCCAATCGCCACAGCAAGCCAGAAGCGGATTGAGCGCAACACGGCTGATCAGCGCTCCCCGGCCTCGGCGCTGTCGAAGAGACGCACCCTCCCGGCCCCACCTTCCACAATCCAGAGCTTACCACCGGGGGTCTCCACGATTCCGTAGGGGGAACGGAGGGGCTCGTCCTGCGGATCAATGGTCGTGACGAGCACGCCGGTAGCGCTGTAGATGCGCACCTGGCCGTGGGAGGGCAGGGAGAGGGCGATGCGGCCATCGCGAAGGACACGCAGGTAGGGCTTGTCGAGGTGGTCGAGCCCACCCCAGCCGGCGACGGGGAACTCGCGCAGATAGACGCCGGACGGGTCGAGGATCTGGACGCGCGCGTTCCACATGTCGGCAACGACGATCTCACCAGTGGGGGCGATGTCGATGCCGACGGGTTCGCTGAACTCGGCGGGGCCGCTGCCCCTGCCGAGCGCCTCGGCATCGAAGGGGGCGGCGATCTCGCGGACGTAGTCGCCACCCGGCGAGTACACGACGATGCGGCTGTGCCCCGTATCCGTGACCCAGAGGTTCCCGCCGGCGTCGACGGCGAGGTCGCGGGGGCCGAAGAGGTGGTAGCGGCCGGGAGGCATGCCATCGAACAGGGGGCGTTCTCCGAAGGAGAGCGTGAGCCCGCGGAGCTCGGCATCGAAGGCGAGGATGCGCCAGCCGAACGTGTCCGCGACGTAGACGGCGCCCTCGTCCGAGACGGCGAGCCCCCAGGGCTGGCTTCCGGCGCCGTCTTCGGTCGGGAGCTCGATGGCCGCGAGGAAGTTCCCGTCCGGGTCGAAGCGTTGGAGGACGCCGGCCACGCGGTCAATGACGTAGAGGCTGCCGTCGCTGGCGGCTTCGATGTCGATCGGAGCCGCGAACTGGCCGGGACGGTCGCCGATCCCGCCAAAGAGGGGGCGGCCGGCGCCATCCACGCGGGGTTCGAGGGTCTGCGTGGTGAGCCTGCCGGTTTCCCGGTCGAAGTCGAGGGGGAAGTAGGCGAGCCCCTCGTTCCGGCCGAGCTCCCCGGGTGGTTCGTGGTCCCGCCAGTAGTCAAAGGCGTCACGGGCCCAGCTTCCGCCGAAGAAGCGTTCTCCGATCCTCTGCCAGGTTGAGACAGAGAGGGGTCCGCAGGGAGCGTGCGCTCCCTCCTCGCTGGAGCAACCCCGCATGGCGCCCTTGTAGTCCTCGGGGAACCACAGATGGTGGGGATAGCGGGTGGGCGGGGCAAAGCCGGTCGCGCCGCGGGAGGCGAGGTCCCGGGACACGACCGCGGCGTTGGCGGTGTTGACGAGGACGACGTCGAACTCTCCATCCGGGAGCCCGGACTCCATGTCGCTGAAGACGACGCTGTTGTAGTCGCGCAGGTACCAGACCCAGGGCCAGGCGAAGGACGTGCGGGAGTCGATGGCGACTCGCAAGTCGGGGCCCTTCCCGGTGGCCTCGGCGAGGGCGTCGATTTGATCGGCCATGCGGGCAATGTCGGGAGAGCTCTGGGTGTAGATGAGCATGTCCTTGGGGACATCGCCGCGCTCGAAGGTGACCCCGATCATCGTGCGAATGGAGAAGAAGGCCAGCGAGGCGACGACGATGAGGACGGCGAGCAGGGGCAGGGTGCGCCTCCCGAGGGCCGAGGCGACGAACCCGGTCGTGACGACGGTGACGAGGAGAGCGACGGCGCCCCAGGTGACGCGCACGGCAAGCGGGGGACCCCAGTCGAGGACGAAGACGACCACGGTGAGGGCGGCGGTCGAGAGGGCGAACGCGATCGTGAGCAGGGCGCGGGCATCGAGCGGCGGGGAACGCCAGTGTTCCCAGGCGCGCTGGACGGTCCAGGCGGCGATGAGGACAGCGGGGATGGCGAGGTGGGTGGTCAGCCACGGCATCTTCTCGCCGGCGAAGGAGAGGGCGGCGAAGAGGGCGAGGAACCAGAGGACGAGGAAGCGGACGAAGGGAGAGCCCTTCACGAGCGCCCAGGCGCCGCCCGCGAGCGCCAGCAGGAGGGGGAGGAACTCGTAGGCGGGCATCACCATCAGGTAGTAGAACCAGGGCTGCATCCCGCGCCGGTAGTCGTGCTGGGCCTGCCAGTGGTCGATGGAGCCCCAGGCGCCGGTGCAGAGGCCTGCGGGGTTCGCCCAGAGGCTGGTCATGAGGGTGGCGTAGATGAGGAGGGCCACGGCCGCGGCGATCAGCCAGGTGCGGCGGCGCCAGTTGAGTCCGGCGAAGGCGGCGACTCCACCCGTCACAATGAAGGCGCCGGCGACCACCCACCCATCGCGTATCGAGCCGGTGGCGCAGAGGGAGGCGTAGTCCAGGGAGTCGATCGCGAAGACGCTCTCGAGGACCGGCCTGGCGAAGGGTGTGAGGAGGGGAAGGGTGAGAGTTCCGGTGAGGACGAGCAGGTCACCGGAGCGGGGGAGGTTGCGCCAACCGAGGGCGCGGCGGCGACGGCGGAGGAACGGCCAGAGTCCTGCTACCACCCAGGCGACGGGGAAGAGGGCGGCGGCAAGGACGTAGCGGTCCCAGGCGCCCTCGATGTCGCGGGCGCGCAGGGTGTCGCGAGCGAGCTCGAGGGCGAGCTGGCCGTTCAGGTAGAGGAGGACGAATGCCACGAAGAGGAAGGCGGCCTCCTTGGTGGCGTAGGCGAGGGCAAGGGCCGTCGCGAAGACGATGAGCCAGCGCGTGCGGCCGTCGTGCAGGTACTTCCACATGGCCGCCACGAGGACCAGCAGGAAGAAGGCCAGGAAGATGTCCATCCGGAGGAAGCGGCTGTAGTAGACGAGCGTCGGGGAGAAGGCGATGAAGGCGACCGCGGCGAACACGCCCGTCGAACCGAGCCAGCGCCTCAGGGCGAAGGGCGCCGCGACGACGGCCATGCCGAAGAGGGCGGGGGAGATGCGGGCGGTGTAGTCGGTGGCGGTGAAGACGATGAAGGTGAAGCCCTGCACCAGGTAGAGCAATGGCCCGTGGAAGACGGGGCTGTGGGTGTAGGAGCCCTGGGCGAAGTCCCAGGCCCACTTTGCGTGGATGCTCTCATCGTGGTGGAGGGCGCGGGCTCCGAGGTCCCAGAAACGCAGGACGAACGCGGCCGCGAACACGAGGACGTAGGCGACCAGCACCCAGTCCACCTCGATGCGGCGGGCCAGGAGGCGGTCGAAGGCGTTCCCTTCGGTGGCGGGGCCGGGAGGGGAGGTCATGGCACCCTCACGTACACGGCCACGATCTCCAGCCGCTGATCGAGACTGTTCCGCTCGCCGAACCAGTGGACGAACGCGAGGAAGCCATCGGGGGCATCGATGGCGCGTTCAAGCACCCAGCGGCCATCAAGGGCTACGAACCCGTGCGGGGGTGGAGCGTTGGCGGGCCAGACGACGACTCCCGCCCCGGCGGGCACCCTGTTCGCGAGCACGAGGGTTCCCGAGTCGCGGAAGGGCCAGGTGAGCGCTTCGCGATAGCGTTCGTGGACGACGACGGAACCCTGGGAGGTGTTGGACGCGAGGGCCACATCGCGGATGGCGCGGGCAGACGGGGGGCTGGTCGGCCCGGGAAGGGGTTCTCCGGCGGCGCTCAGGGCGATGCCGCTGGACCCTGCCAGGAGGAGCACTCCCCCCACGGCCATGGCAGGAAGAAGCAGTAGCGGGAGTTCCTCGCGGGACCGGGAGAAGACGGAGAAGGCCAGAAAGGCGATGGCCATGGTGGCGAAGAACACGGGGACGGCCACCAGCGCGCGCTCATAGGCGCCGTCGATGCGGCCCTCGCGAGCCCAGTCGCTGAGGACGAAGAGGGCAACGCCGGCGAGACCGAGGGCAATCGGAAGCAGGTAGGCGTACCGCCACCACTCGGCGGTGAGCAGGAGCCCGAGGGCCCGGGCGAGGGCGGGACCCAGTACGAAACTGAGGGCGAAGGTGGCAGCGGCAACGGGAAAGGGCGAATGCGCGGGCAGGGCCGCAAGGAACCAGAGGACGGCGATCCCCGCCATGCCGAAGGTGAGCGCCTCCACGGGGGTTGGAGACCGGCCCTCGGCCCGGATCTGGACGGCCAGCCAGGCGACCGCCGCCGCGCCGCCCACGAGGAGCGGCAGTCCGTAGAGGGCGGCGAGCTCGGCGCCGGTGAGGGTGGACCAGGGCTCGTCGAAGCCGGCGGCGAAGAGCGAGAAGGCGGCAATGCGGAGGCCGCCGGCATCGACACCGAACTGGAGGCTCGTCAGGAGCACGCCCAGGGCGGCGCCGGCGGCGCCCCAGAGGAACGCTTGGCGGGGCGGCCGGTGGCGGTGCAAGGCGGCCAGCACCGTCGCCGCGAGGACGACAATGAACGACAGGGGCCCGGCGGTGGCGACGAAGAAGGCGATGAGGAGCCACACCCAGGGTGGCGGCCGGCCGGCGACGAGGGCGACGACAAGCCAGACCGCGACGGCGGCATCCCAGGCGGCGGCCGTGGCCGTCACGCCGAGGACGATTCCGGCAGGGTCGAGGGCGAGGAGAAGGAGAGCGAGAAGGGCCCCGCCTTGGCCGAGCTGCCGCCGGAGCATGAAGAGCGCCAGGGGGATTGTGAGGGCGCCGGCGAGGGCGACCGCTCGCGCCGGTTCCTCCGACTCGCCCCAGCCCAGGGTGAGGGCAGTCACCGCCTGGTAGAGGGTGGGGACGTAGCGTTCGTCTTCGACGCCGATGCGCGCCTGCCAGGCGCCGGAGAGATGCGCAAGCTCGGCGCCGCCGACGGGGGCTCTCCAGACCAGGCCCACCCGCAGGAGGATGAACAGCGCCACGACGAGCACCCACGCAATGGCGGCGACGGAGACGGCGGGGAGGCGGGGAAGCGCAAACGGGGAGGTCATCGCGTAGGCACCGCCTCGATCGTGGTCGCGCGGTACACCCTCACCTCACCCTCCGCGAAGACCGTATCGAGGAACGTCTCGAAGGCGGGGATGAGGCCGCCCCGGTAGCGCTCCCGCTCCTCGCGCCCGACGACGACGTAGGTCGCCCCGAGCTCCTCGAGGGCGCGGACCACCTCCTCCCGGCCTGCGGCGGTGTAGACGGTGTCGACGAGATCACGGCGGCGGTCCACCTCGGGGGCAACTTCCTTCCCGCGCCAGGTGCGCTCGTGGCCGGGCCAGCCTACGGGCACCTGGAGGCCGGTGCGGAAGCCCACGCGGCCGAACGACCCGTAGCCGCCAGGGTCTTCGAGGAGGGCCTGTCCCTCATCGCCCACTCGCCACACGCGCCCCGACGCCTCGACAACGACGGCGTCGGGCTCGACGTTCTCGGCGAGCCACTCGATGAGGGCGTACTCGTCGGGGTGGTAGAAGTCGACGAAGTGCAGACCGTCGAGGCTGACGGCCTCGCGGAATCCATCGGTGCGGTTGGGCATCATCGTGACGGCGAAGACGAGGGAGCCGGCGAGGAGAAGAGCGGCGGGAGCGGCGAGGAACAGCCGGGGCCGGGGGGCGGCAAAGCGGAGGGCGGCGACGAGAACCACGGGAGAGGCGATGGAGAGGATGATCCAGGCCTGGTAGGAGAGCTTGAAGACGGTGTTATGTCGCGGGACGAAGAAGAGGGCGTCACGGATGAACAGCAGCTCCGTGCCGTACAGGAGGAGGACGCCGAGCGTGGCGAGACCGGCGACAGGCGCGCCCGGGTGGCGGCGGTCCGCAAGCCTGATGGCGGCGAAGGCAAGGAGCCAGAGAGCGGCGGCATAGAAGACGAGCGTGAGCCATCCGCCCGCGCCGCGGCTGGAGAAGGCCTCGCCGAGGTCGACTTCCTCGGCGAAGACCCCGGCGCTCCGGCCGGCGGCGGCGAGGACTATCCAGAGAAGGAACGGCAGGGCGGGGAGCAGGCCCGCGGTGGCGATCTGCCGCAGGCGGAGGGTTGCCATGGGGCGGGCCAGGGCCCATGCGATCACGGGAAGGCTGAAGGCGACGATCGTGCCCCAGAAGAGGAGGACGTGCCGGATGCGGGTGCCCGAGTCACTGTAGGCGTAGAGGCCTCCCACCGAACCGCTGCTGAGATCGACGATCCAGGGGGAGTACGCAGCGAGGGCGAGGAGCGCGGGGACGGCGAGGTAGGACGCGGTCGCGGCAATGGCCGGGAGGGGCGGGAGCGCGCGAAGGTTGCGAGTCAGCACGGCGAAGGCGAGGACGGTCGCGAGGGTGATCACGTCCCAGGTGTTGACGAAGGCAAGGCTGCCGAAGACGAGCGCCACGACCAGGAGCCAAAGGGGACGGCGCACGTGCTCGCGCCAGGGGAGGGGTCCGCGGCCCCGCCAGAGGACGGCGCTGAGGGCGAGTGCGAGGATGATCCCGGGGATGGCCATGAGATGCGGGTGGAGGTCGCCGAGGAGGAAGCTGAAAAAGGGCACCTCCGAAATGACGTCGGTGTAGCCCGGCTGGGGACCCCAGTAGGACATGCGGGACATGCGCCACCAGGCCCAGTGGTCGGCGGGGAACCAGCGCTCGCTGGGGTCGAGGCGCTGCCCGATGCAGGAGTCGCCGGCATCGGCGCCGCAGCGAACGAGCCCCTCCACGCCGAAGGCGGTGTACACACCCTCGGAAGAGGCGCCGTGCGCGGAAGCCAACTCGAAAATGCTCGCGACGGGGCCGGCGAAGAGCAGGAGGAGCACGCCCCCGGCCGCGGCGACGGGGATCCAGCGACGGCCGCGCGCGCCGAGGAGCCAGCGCGCGAGCGCGGCGCAGAGAGAAGCGGCGGCAACACCCGCGCTGGCGAAGACGGCGGCGAGGGAGAGGTTGAAGCCGGTTGCCGGCCAGACATCGGAAGCGCCCGTCAGGACGGCGGCCTGGAGGTAGCCGCCGTAGTAGTAGCTGGCGTTCTCGCCGGCAAACCAGGGGTCGTGCGGCGGGTAGTCGGGTGAAACGAGCATGGCGTTGAGGTAGAGGAAGTCCATCGGCTGCTCGGTGTGCGCGATATCGGGCGCGTGCGCGCGGAAGAAGGCGTAGCCGAAGAAGAGCGCCGAGAAGAGCACCGCAGCGACGGTGAGGCCTCGAAGGGAGCGCCGAAGTTTCGCGAGGAAACGGCGGTCGCGGACGGCGAGCACGACCATGACCACGGCGAAGAGGGCGATCGCGAGAATGAAGCCGCCACGGCCCGCGGGCAGCGCCCCCACGACGCGGAGGAGGAAGTAGCTGGTGGAGATGAGGGTCAGTCCGAGGGTGAAGGAAAGACCCGCGCCGTTGTCGGGGAAGCGAGCGAAGAGGCGGAAAGCGAGCGGCAAGGCCAACGCCGCAATGGCGATGGCAACCCCCCAGAAGGCCAGGGCCTCAGACACGGGGGAGCCTCACGCGAGGAGCGCGTCGACGAAGGTCCCGGCGTCGAAGGGGGCGAGGTCGCCGAGGCCCTCTCCGGTGCCGATGAGCCGCACGGGGACGCCGAGGTCGCTCGCGATGGCGAAGACGATCCCGCCACGGGCGGTGCCGTCGAGCTTGGCGAGGACGAGGCCGGTCACGCCGACGGCCTCGGTGAAGGCGCGGGCCTGGAGGAGGCCGTTCTGGCCGGTTGTGGCATCGAGGACGAGGAGAGTTTCGTGGGGGGCATCGGGATGACGGCGCTGAATGACGCGGGTGACCTTCTTCAGCTCCTCCATCAGGTTCGACTTGGTGTGCAGCCGGCCAGCCGTATCGATGATGGCAACGGCGGCGCCGTCGGCTTCGGCGGCGGAGAGGGTATCGAAGACGACGGCGCCGGGATCGCCGCCGGGCTGGTGTGCGACGACGCGCACGTCCAGGCGTTCGCCCCAGGTGCGGAGCTGGTCGATGGCGGCGGCGCGGAACGTGTCGGCGGCAGCGAGGATGGGCGTGTAGCCGCCGTCGTTGAGGGCGGATGCGAGCTTGGCGATAGAGGTGGTCTTGCCGGCGCCGTTGACGCCGACGACGAGGATGACGAGCAGGTCGGGGAAGGACGCGTCCCAGCGAGGCGGATCGGCGGCGGGGGCGTCGAGGATGGCGATGAGCTCGGCGCGGAGAATGTCGCGGACCTGGGCTGAGGTGGTGGCGCGGGTCTCGCGGACCTGCTCGCGAACGTTGTCGAGGATGCGCTCGGTGGTCGCGATGCCGGTGTCGGCGGCGATCAGGATCTCCTCAAGCTCTTCCCAGAGGTCGTCGTCGAACTCGGGGCGGTCGAAGAGGCGGCCGATCTGCCCGAGGAGGCCGGAACGGCTGCGGGCGAGGGCGCGCCCCGACTGGGCCTCGATCTCCTCGACCTGCTCGGGGGTAAAGGCAGGATCGTCGGGCGACGGGGAGCCGTCGGTTTCCTGCCGTCTTCGCCAGAACCGCATCGCCCCTCCACGGTCGCCAGCGCGGCGACGCCCCGGATTCTCCCCCAAGGCCCCAGACGGGGGCTAGCGGCTCCCGGCCTGCACAGCCGCTCGGGACCCGGCGGGAGCCTCCTCAGCGGCCTCGCCATCCGAGGTCGCCTCTTCCCGAGCCTCGCCCGGCGGCGGTGCTCCCCCGGGCAGGTCGGAGAGGCGGAGGGAGAGCGTGCTGGAGACGCCGCCCGGGCCCATCGAGACGCCGTAGATGGCGTCGGTGGACTCAATGGTGCGGCGGTTGTGGGTCACGATGAGGAACTGGGTGCGGTCCGCGAGACGGGCCAGCTCGGCGACGAAGCGGCCGACGTTGGCCTCGTCGAGGGCCGCATCGACCTCGTCGAGGACGCAGAAGGGGGCGGGGTTCACGGACAGGAGGGAGAAGAGCAGGGCGACGGCCGTGAGCGAGCGTTCGCCGCCGGAGAGGAGGCTGAGGGTGCTGAGGCGCTTGCCGGGGGGCTGCGCCTCGATCTCGATGCCGGAATCGATGATGTCGTCGGGATCGAGCAGCTTGAGGCGGGCGGCGCCTCCGCCGAAGAAGGCCGTGAAGTAGTTGCCGAAGGCGGAATCGACCTCGTCGAACGTGGTGCGGAAGCGGGTCCGTATCTCGCCGTTGAGCTCGCTGATGGCGCCCTGGAGCTGGCCCTCGGCGTCGGTGAGGTCCTGGATCTGCTCGGTGAGGAAGGCGTGACGCTCCTCGCTCTCGCGAAAGTCGTCGGGCGCCTCCTGGTTGATGGGCCCGAGCTTGCGGATGGAGGCGCGCACCTCCTCGATCTCTCGCTCGGTGGCGGCGAGATCGGGAGCGTCGTCGCCCGAGGCGGGCGCATCGAGCCCACCGCCGGGAGTAAGCCCTTCGCGAGCCATCTCGGTGCGCAGCGTCTCGAGCCGTTCGCGGGCGCGGTCGAGGGCGGCCTCAAGGTCAAGGTGGCGGCGGCGGGACTCGAGCAGGGCGGTCTGCGCTTCGCCGTATTCGGCCTGCACGGATCGCTCGTGCGTCTCGAGGCGCAGCAGCTCGTCGCGGTCGGGGGCGCTGTCGTCGGTGGAGTTCTCCTGCTCGAGCCGGAGCTGCTCGAGCTCCCCGGTCTGGCGCTCGATCGCCTCGGCGAAGTTGCCGGCCTCGAGCTCAAGGTTCTGGGCGCGGAGGATGCGCTGCGCGATCTGGGATGAGAGGCGCTCGATCGCGCGCTTCTGCTGCTCACGCGCAAGGGCGTGGGCCCTCGCCTCGCCCTCGGCGGAGGCGAGCCGGGCGCTGGCGCCCGAGACATCCTCGACCGCTTCCTCGGCGCGGGCAGGGGCGGCCTCAAGGTCCGGGCCGAGGGACTCGAGCTCGGCGCCAAGCTCCTCGCGACGGGCGGTGAGCCGGGCGAGCAGGGCGCGCGCCTCCTGGGCAGCCTGCTCATCGACGAAGCTCCCGGCGAGCTCGCGCCGACGGGCAAGGACGACGGTCATCTCGCGCCGGATGCGGTGCAGGCGATCCCGTTCCCGCTCGCGGCCGCGCAGGGCGTCGTCGAGGGCGGTACGGCTCGCCTCGTGGGCCTGGTCGCTCTCCTCGACGAGGCGGGCGAGGCGATCGACGGTCTCGCGGGCGCTTTCGACCTGTTCGCGACTGGCCCTGACAACCTCCTCAAGCTCGGCGATCTGGTTCGGGAGCTCATCGATCTCGCGCTGGCGGGTGAAGCTGAAGGGGCTTTCGGAGTCGGAGGCGAGACCGCCGGTGATCACGCCGGAGGGATCGAGGAAGACGCCGTCCAGGGTGACGACGGCGCCGAGGCCGCGGGTGAGCATGCGCTTCGCGACGCGCATGTCCTCGACGACGATGATGCGGCCGAGGAGCGTATCGACGAGATCGCGGAAGCGCGCCTCGCAGCGGACAAGGCGGGAGGCGACGCCGACGACCCCGCGCTCCTTCTGGAGGTTGAGCGGGTAGACCTTGCGCAGGCCGTCGAGGGGGAGGAACTGGGCGCGTCCGCGGGCGCCCTCGCGCAGAAGCTCGATGGCATGGAGGGCCTCGGCCTCGCGCTCGACAACGATGGCGTGGAGGTGGTTTTCGAGGGCGGCGTTGATCGCGGCCTCAAGGCCGGCGGGGACGCGGAGGTGGCGGGAGAAGAGGCCGACCACGCCGGACACCTCGGGCGCTTCGCCGAGACTGCCCGGCTTCACATTCTCGATGAGGACCTGCCCCATGATGAGGGCGTTGCGCGTGCCGGTGGCGATGCCCTCGCTCTCGGCCTGGACGCGCTTGAGGACTTCGAGGCGCCCCTGGAGGTGGTCGAGCCTTCGGAGCGGTTCCTTCCCGGCTTCTTCGAGCTCCCGTAACTCATGCTGGACGCGGGCGAGGCGCTCGCGGGCGCCGGCGGCTGCCTCACGGGCCTCCCGAAGGCTCGACTCGGCGGCGGCGGCGCGCTCGCTCAGGTCGGCGCGCCTGCGGCGATAGCCCACGTACTCCAGGAGGAGCTTCCTGCGCCGCTCGTTGATGCCGTCCGCTTCAGGGCCCTCGGCAGGGGCGCGGGCGGCGCGCTCGGCGGCAAGGCCCTGCTCCCGGATGCGCTCTTCGAGGGCAGCGATCTGGCCGCGAAGCTCCTCGGCGCGACGATGGAGCGCCGAGTCCTCCCGCTGGGCAACGGTGAGGGCCTCGCGGGCACGCTCGAGGGTGGCGCGGAAGGCTTCGATCTCGTCGGTCAGCTCCATGGCCCGCCGTCCGCTCTCGAGGTCGGCGGCGGCGAGCGTGGCCCTCTCCCCTTCGAGCGCTTCGACCTCGGTGCGAATCTCACCGTGGCGGGTGGTGGTCATGCTGTGGCGTTCGCGGTCGAGGATGAGGGCGTGTTCGAGCGAGCGGATGCGGCCTTCGAGGTCGTCGCGGGCGCCGTCGCGGCGGGCGACGGCCTCGCGGCGCCTGCCGATCTCCTCGCCGAGGGCCTGGAGTTGTTCTTCGAGCGTGGTGACGCGCGACTCGGCGTTCTCGTCCTCGGCGCCCCGCTGGTCAAGCTCGGCCTGGGCGCGGGCGATGGCGGTGCGGGTCTCGCTCCAACGGGAGGAGTAGAGCCGGCGAAGGAGCGTGGCGAGGCGGGCGGAGAGGTCGCGATGCTCGCTGGCGCGGTTGGCCTGGCGGCGGAGGAGACGGAGGCGGGGTTCCAGCTCGTCGATGATGATCTGGACCTTCGCGACATTCTCGCGCGTGCTTTCGAGGCGCTTGTGAGCGTCGGCGATCTTCGTGCGGAAGGGCTTCACGTCGGCGGCTTCGTCGATGAGCGAGCGGCGCTCCTGGGGAGAGAGGCTGAGCACCTCATCGACCATGCCCTGGCCCATGATGGCGTAGCTGTTCTGGCCGACGTTGGCCTTCTGGAGGAGGTCGTTCAGGTCGCGCAGGCGGATGCGGGAGCCGTTCAGCAAGTACTCGGTGTCGCCGTCACGATAGGCGCGGCGGCCGATCTGGATCTCGCTGTAGTCGAGGGGGAGCCAGCCGTCGCTGTTGTCGAGGGTGAGCGTGACCTCGGCCATGCCGAGGGGAGGGCGGTCGCCGGAGCCGGCGAAGATGACGTCCTCCTGCTTGCGGGCGCGGAGGAGGCGCAGGCCCTGCTCGCCGAGGACCCAGCGGACGGCATCGGCGACGTTGCTCTTGCCGGAGCCGTTCGGGCCGATGATGGCGGTGACGCCGGAGCCGAACTCGAAGGTGGTCTCCGGGGCGAAGCTCTTGAATCCCTGGAGCGTGAGGCGTTTGACGTACACGGTTCAGGCCCCCACGGGGACGCTGCTGGCGGGGTCGACTGAGAGGGCGGCGTGGGCCTGGCGGGCCGCCTCGTGCTGGGCCGCACGCTTGCTCGACCCGCTTCCACGGCCAAGCATCTCGCCGGAAACGCGAACCTCCACCACGAATCGACGCCCCTCCTCCTCGGCCTGCTCCGCGACAGTGACATAGTCCGGGGGCTGATGCCAGCGCGCCTGCACGAGATGCTGGAGGGCGGACTTGGGGTCGAGGGAAGGACCGCCGTCGCGCATGCGGTCGATCTCGGGCTTGAGCAGGCGGAGGGCGAGGGCGCGGGCGACCGTGAGCCCGTGGGCGCGGTAGACCGCCCCGACGACCGCCTCGAAGGCGCCGGCGAGGTTGCGCTCGCGGTCACGACCACCGGCGGCCTCCTCGCCGCGACCGAGGATCAGGTAGCCGCCAAGGTCGAGGCGGCGGGCGGCCTTGGCGAGCGTGCTGCCGCGAACGATCTCCGCTCGCATACGGGTGAGCTCACCCTCGGCGGCCTCGGGATAGGCGCGAAAGAGCTCGTTCGCCACGACCATGCCGAGAATGGAGTCGCCGAGGAATTCGAGACGCTCGTTGGGCGTCGCCTGGGAAGAACTCTCGTTGGGGTAGGAGGCGTGGGTGAGGGCCTCACAGAGGAGGTCATCGGGAAGGGGCTTGATGCCAAGCCTCTCCGCCAAGTCGCCACTGCGCGGGGGCGACTGGACCACGGCGGCCGTGCTCTCCAAGATGCCCCCACCGTCAAAATTGTTAGGGTTCCTTGATCATATCGGCGGGCGTTTGAAAGTGTCAAGAAATTGTCTATTCTCAGAACCCACTCATGACTGAGACCGCTCCATCCAATCCGTGCTCCATCTGCGCCGACCCCGTCGAGTCGCATACCGAGTCGTACTGCAACGCCTGCGGACGGCTGTTCCACCTGAACCAGCGGGAGGATCTGCCGGGCCGGGATTGCGGGACGGTCTCGCTGAGCGAAGCGCACCTGGCGCTGGTGTTCATTTGCAACACCTGCCTGGATGAGACGGCGGAACCGGTCGCGCCGGCGCTGGAGGCAGTTCTGGATCTCTCGGAGGCGGCGCTGGCGACAGGACTGAGCGAGGGCGAGCTGGCGGAAGCGGCGGCCGCGGGGCAGGTTTCGCACCGGCGCACGGCGGGCGGCTCACTGCTGTTCGACCGGGAAGCAGTCGAGAAGCTGATGGGGACGAGGGGAACGGCATGAGTCCTTCACGACGGCGCCGACGGCGCATCCGGGGAGTCGAGGGCGGCAGCGAGGCGGCCCCGAAGCAGCAAGCGGCGCCACCGCCGCTGGCGGAGTGGCGCTGGCGCACCATGCCCGTGTTCATCGCGCTCTCGGTGGGGTTGTTCGTGGGTCTCTACCTGGGGATCGCGGTGCAGGGGTCGGGGATCGTGGCGACGATCGTCTTCCTGATAGTGGCGGGCATGCTGGGCATCTCTGTCTCCCGCTACGTGATGCGATTGCTCATGCAGCGCGGGATCATCAAGCCCCAGGCGAAACGCCGCTGACCTTGAGACGCGCCCGGCTGTGGCATGATGCCGCGACCCACGCAGGGGGAAGGCGATGAGCTACTCCGGACTGGTGTTGCACGGCGATCACGTGCGCGATCACGTCGAGCAGGCGCAGGAGGGCGAGCGCCACGGTTTCAGCGGAGGCTGGGTGACCGAGGTGAGCGAGCCTGACGCGATCACGGTGCTGGCGGCGACGGCGGCGAGCACGGAGCGGTTCGGGCTGGGCACGGGCATCCTGCCCATCGGCCTGCGCGACCCGTACCTGGCGGCGATGTCGTTCTGGTCGCTGCAGGATTTGAGCGGCGGGCGGGTCTCGGCGGGATTCGGCGTGAGCACGCCCGTGATCGTGTCGAACTGGCACGGGCTGCCCTGGGACAAGCCGGTCTCGCGGATGCGGGAGTACGTCGACCTGTTTCGGCGACTGACGGCGGGGGAGCGGCTGCGGCACGAGGGGCTGTACCAGACGCGGGCGCCGGCGATGGAGGCGGCTGAGCCCGCAATTCCGGTGTACATCGGGGCGCTGGGCGAGAAGATGCTGGAGCTGGCGGGGGAGATCGCGGACGGCGTCATCCTGAACTACCCGACGGCGACCGTGATCAAGCGGTCGGTCGAGGCGATCGAGCGGGGCATCGCGAAGGCGGGGCGGAAGCGGGAGGAGGTACGCATCGTGGCGTTCCTGCGGACGGTGATCGACGAGTCGTACGAGCAGGCCTCGGCGCCGATCAAGGATGAGCTGCTGGCCTACCTGATGGCGCCCGTGTACCGGAAGGTCTTCATCGAGGACGGATTCGAGGAGGACTGCGAGGTGTTCGAACGGCGCTGGCTGGCGCGGGAGCGGACGGAGGCGATCGAGGGCATCTCGGAGGGGTTCGTGCGGGCGCACGCCGTGGTCGGGCGGAACGCGGAGGAGTGCCGTGAGCTGGCGGGAGAGCTGGTAGCAGCGGGGCTCGACGAGGCGTTCCTGTACCCGATTGCAGCGGCAGGCGTGGCGAGCAAGCAGCAGGCGATGCTGGAGACGATCCGGGCGCTCGCGCCGCGCTAGGCGGGCGGGGGCGTGCCCGTGCAGGCGCGCCAGGCGGATTCGAGGAAGGCACGGGCATAGGGCGCTCCCGGACAGTGGGCGACGACAGCGCGTCCCTCGAAGGAGCCGTAGTGGCGAGTGAAGATGTCGCCCGCGCCTTCGGTGCGGACGAGGGCGTCGCGCCAAGCGTCGCGCTCGGCCCCGGCGGGCTCGTAGGGGTCGCCGACAAGGGGCTCGCTCCAGAGGACGGCGTGCATGAGCGCCGCGACGGACTCGATGCCGGCGGTGACGAGCTCGGCGTCCTCAGCGGTCAGGCCACGCTCGGCCGCGCGCTCCCGGACGAGGTCGCAGGCGGCGGCGCGCCAGTTCTCGACGCGCGACTGGTCGGGGTGGCGGCGGGCACGGTCGGCGCTGGCGGCGGCGAAGGGGTCGGGATCGGCGAGCAGCTCGAGGCGCTCCACGGCCTCGCCAACGCGGGCGATGAAGCCGGGCGGGAACTTCGAGACGAGCAGGTGGTCGCCGTCCTCGCGGGCGAGGCGGCGGGGCTCGGCGATGCCGTGCTCGCTCGCGAGCCAGCGGCGGAGGCGATCCTCGGTCGTCACCGGGACGCGAGGGCGGAGCGCACGCCGGCGCGACGCATGGCCTCAAGGGCGCGGGCGCCCTCGCCCGGCTGGAGGTCGACGGCGCGGACGGCGTCGATGAGGACGAAGGCGGCGAAGCCTCGACCGACGGCGTCGAGGGCGGTGTCGCGGACGCAGTAGTCGGTGGCGAGGCCTGCGACGACGACGGTGGTGATGCCGCGATCACGGAGGAAGGAGTCGAGGAGGGTATCGGATGGATTGCCGCTGGCGGGGTCGCGAACGGTGAAGCCGGAGTAGCCGTCTTCGCCGCCGGTTCCCTTGCGGACGACCTCGCCGACCACCTGCAGGGCGGGGTGGAACTCGGCGCCCCACGTGTCCCGCACGCAGTGGACGGGCCAGATACCGCCGTCCCGGGCGAAGTGGGGCGTGGTGGGGGGATGCCAGTCCTGCGTGTAGGCGACACAGGCGCCGGCGGCCCGGGCCTCGGCGATGGCGCCATTGACGGCGGGGATGATGGCGTCGCCGCCGGCAACGGACAGGCCGCCGTCCGGGTCGGCGAAGTCGTTCTGGATGTCGACGACGACGAGGGCGGTGCGTTCGTCCCAGCGGACCATGCCGGGCCACCTTGGGCAGGCGGGGAGCAGGCGTCAAGTACGCGGCGGCAGGAGGCGCTGGTAGGCTCGCGCCCGTGAGCGACGCCTGGCAACCGGAGCAGTACGCGCGCTTCCGCGCCGAGCGCGAGCAGCCGTTCCACGACCTGCTGGCGCTGGTGGAACCGGTCCCCGGGGGCCGGGTGGTGGACCTCGGTTGCGGGACGGGCGTGTTGACGCGGGTGCTGCACGAGCACACGCAAGCGGCGGAAACGGTGGGGTTCGACCGCTCGGAGGCGATGCTGGCCCAGAGCGCGCAGCATGCGGGCGGCGGGGTGCGCTTTGAGCCGGGCGACATCGCGGCGTTCGCCGAGAGAGGCCTGGATGTTGTGTTCTCGAATGCGGCGCTGCAGTGGGTCGACGGCCACGAGACGCTCTTCCCGCGGCTCGCGGCCACGCTCCGGGAGGGCGGGCAGCTGGCGGTGCAGATGCCGATGAACCACGACCACCCCTCGCACACCGTGGCGCACGAGGTCGCGCGGGAGCCGCGGCACGCGCAGGCGCTCGGGGGGTACGTGCGCGGGTATCCGCTGCGGGAGGTCGAGTGGTACGCGGAGCTGCTCGCGCGGCTGGGGTTCGAGGAGCAGCACGTGCGCTTGCAGGTCTACCTGCACCGGCTCGCGGGACCGGAGGAGGTAGTGGAGTGGGTGAAGGGCTCGCTGCTGACCGACTACCGGAACCGGCTCTCACCCGAGGAGTACGAGGCGTACCTGACCGACTTCCGGGAGCGGTTGTTGGCCGAACTGCCGGACGAACGCCCCTTCCCGTACCCCTTCAAGCGGCTGCTGCTGTGGGGGCGGAAGGGCGCGGCGGGTCCGGGGAACGGGTAGGCTCGCGGCGATGGTCGAGTTTGAGGCAAGCGAGAACGATTCCGGGGGCTTGCGGGACATCCGCTTCCGGCTGGGCGAGACGCCGGGGCGGCTGTGGCTGCCGGACGGGGATGAGGGGCCGCTGCCGCTCGTGCTCATCCAACACCCGGGCATGGGCAGCAAGGACGACCCGCTCGTGAGCGGACCGGCGCGGGCGTGGGCGACGACGCATCGCTGGGCGTGTCTCGGCCTCGACGCTCCCGGTCACGGGGAGCGGGCCGTTCCGGACCCGTTCGCGGCGATGCGCGACCCGGAGCAGGCGGCGGGGATGGCGGCCCAGTTCGCAGGGGAGGTTGCGGCGGCGGTCGACGCGCTGGCGGAGCGGTATCCGGTCGATGTCGGGAGGCTTGGGTACTACGGCTACTCGCTGGGGGCGATGCTGGGGGTGCCGGCGGTGGCCGGGGACGGGCGCTTCCGGGCGGCGGTGTTCGCGGCGGCGGGAACGGGGACGCTGAGCGGCCCGGCGGAGGGCGAGGGGAGCCACCTGGCTGGGTTGGCGGACGTGGCGGTGCGCGTCATCGCGAAGGCGGGGGACGAGGTGGTGTCGCCCGACGCGACGATGGAGCTGTACGCGGGGCTTCCCGGGGAACGGGACCTCGTGACGCTGCCCGGCGGCCACTTCGCCGTCGGCGACGACGTGGTGGGGGCGGCGGAGGAGTGGCTGACCGCGAAGCTGTAGCGGTCGCTAGCGCTGGAGCCGGCCCAGCTTGAAGTTGTCCCAGGTGACGACGCGGTCCGGTTCCAGGACGACCCAGCGGCGGGTGCGTCCGGCAGCGGTCGCGGCGTGGCGACCGTCGGGCTGTCCGTACTTCTGTCCCATCTGGAGGCGGGCCTCCTCAAGGTGGGGGTCGGCGTTCTCGGCGTCGGCGTCCTCAAGGACGGTGGCGCGGCCCTGGAGCATGATGCCCTGAAGCTCGGGGTAGCGTTCGTTCTTGTCGACGAGGACGGTGGCGACGGGGTTGCGCCGCAGGTTGGCGACCTTCTGGCCACGGCAAGCGGTGTAGACCTTGCCTCCGGCCCAGCCGAACCAGAGCGGGGTGAGGTTGATGCGGTCGCCGGGTCCGACCGTGGCGATGCGCATGTTCCAGCTGGTGGTCATGATCTCGTCGATCTCGTCGGGGGTAAGGGCGAGCTCCTTGGGGATGGGCACGGGCAGCCTCCGGTGGAAGTGCGGGCAATGATAGGATGCGGGCGGCGCGGGCGGGCGTGGTTCAATGGCAGAATGCGACCTTCCCAAGGTTGAGACGAGGGTTCGATTCCCTTCGCCCGCTCCATCTGAAGAGAGCGCGCGGCTGCGGCTAGCGGTTGGCTGCGCGCCAAGCGCAACTGGAGCGGAGGGGGCAGCGTTCGCAGGCGGGGTTGCGTGGCTTGCAGGTCGTAGTGCCGAGATCGACGAGCGCGAGAATGGTGGCGATGGCGGTCGGTGGCCTGCTCCGCTCGATGAGTCCGATGGCTTCCATCTGAACTTCGGGCTTCTTTCGAGGCTCGCCATGGGCGAAGAGAAAGCCGTAGTAGCGACTGATCACCCTCGCCGATGCTCCATCGACGGGGAAGGTCAGAGGCTGCAATCGAAGCGAAAGTCGCGTGAGCGCCTGCCCATAAGGACCGAGTCCGCGTACGGCGCCGCTGCCAGACAGCAGCGCTGGCCACGTTCTTGCCATGTCGCGCAGCCGGCCCGCGCGCTGCTCACCAAGACCGAGTGGGGCGACGATTCGTTCCAGCGGGCCAGAGCGAGAACGGGCAAGCGTCTCGGGCGAGGGGTACCGCTTGAGGACAGCGCGCCACACATCTTCAACGGCCTCACCCCGAGTCTTCTGGAGGAGGACTTCCGCAACGGCAACCGGATAGCCACTACAGGAGCGCCACGGAAATGAACGTCCGTGGCGGCGCGCCCAGCGGCGCAGGCCGCTCGGGTTGATCGGAGTCAGTGCGACTCCCCGCTCTCCTGTCTGAACTTCTTCTCGAGCCACTCAAGAACCCTTGCTTGGTCAGCCTCTGTGGCACGGCGGACTTGGGCAAGAAGCCACACCGAACTCGGGGGCTCAGTAACGACGTTAGCCGCGCCCTCGTTGCAAACACTACAAAGGGACCGAAGATTAGTAAGGTCGTCCGACCCTCCCATGGACCGGTCGACGATGTGACCAATCTGTAGCACGGCTCGCCGATCATCGTGGGGGTGGACCTCGCCAGCTGCGATGCCGCACATCTGGCAGGTGTTGCCGTTCCGATCTAGAACGCGAGCACGGACTTCCTTCGAGATGTTGCGAGAGAACTTCTTCACTGGTTTCGGCTCGGCGCTTACTAGTACGTACTCTCCCGGCTTCAAACGCTTCTGATCACGGTGGGTTTCGATTTGATACCCCTCGTCCGCCCTAAGCTCACGGATTCGCCTCCCGTACTGACTGACGCCAGTCAGTTCGCGGAGCTCATCGGTGTGAATGACCCTTCCGACATTCGCGAGAAAATAGTCCCGCAGGGTGTCACGTGAGGAGCGGCGGCGCTTATCGGGCACTTCTGAGTCCTTAGGTCTTGTACGCCGCCTGCTCTTCAAGAAGACGTAGCTGCACCCTCTCTCCAACAGGCATCATTTCCTGCGTGAACGCGCAGGAGATTGCCCAACCGATAGCCTTTGCCACAGGTGGGGGGAAAGCATTTCCAATCTGGCGGTGACGAGCTGTTTTTCGACCGGCGAATTTCCACGAGTCCGGGAATCCCTGTAGGCGGGCAGTCATCTGCGTGGTGAGGCGCGGCAGACCATCGACGGGGAAATCGGCGTCGGGTGCCTCGTCGACCATCCCCAGGCCGTCGACGCCAAGGCGAGCCCACTGCTCGCGCGCTCGCGTTGGACCCAGATCCGGTCCGCCGTGTTTCTTCGACCCGCCTGTAAGCGTGGGCGCGATGTCACACGCCCTGCCGACCCAGTCCCCTGCGCCGGGCCAGCCATTGGCGGCCATCAGGTCGCCCAGCGCCTCGCCAACCGTCGGAGGAGTGACCTCATCCTCTACCGGCCACTCGAAGAAAGACTCATCGTCCGGGCGCAGTGCTACCAGCAGCGTTCGAGGGCGAAGCTGGGGAACGCCGAACGAGGATGCGTTGAGAACCCGCCAGTTCGCCTCGTAGCCCAGGCTGGCGAGGTGGGTGGAGACTTCCGTGCGGTAGCTATCAAACCGCTTGGTCATCAATCCGCGCACGTTCTCGATGAGGACGGCACGAGGTCGGACCTCCTCGACGATGCGGAGCACGGGCGGGAAGAGGTCTCGCTCGTCGTCGGAGCCAAGTTGCTTTCCCGCGATGGAGAACGGCGGGCAGGGCACACCCGCCGCGACGAGATCGATCCCGTCGAATTCGTGGCCATGGAACTGATGCACATCCTCTTCACGGACGTCCCATTCGGGCCGGTTGTCCTTCAGCGTCTCGCAAGGCTTCGGGTCGAACTCGACAGCGGCCGCCATCTCGAACCCGGCCATCTCAAGGCCCAGCGCCTGTCCTCCGGCGCCAGCGCACAGTTCCAGCACCGTCAAGCCAGAGGCTGGCTCCCAAATGTTAACCCGCTCAGTCACTTTCTCAGTACATCCGTTCGGGATAGTAGAAGCATACAGGCCGAGGCAGCGCCCGACTACCCTCTGAAGATCAAGAAACTCTCAGTCCAGGGTGTCGAGGTAGGCGGCGATGGCTTCGGCGGCGACGCGGCCGTCGGCGAGGGCGGTGACGACGAGGTCGGCGCCGTTGACGTTGTCGCCGCCGGCGAAGACACCCTTGCGGGAGGTGCGCCCGCCGTCGTCGATGGCGATGAGGGCGCCCCAGCTGGTGCTGAGCCCGCTCGTGGTCTCGGGAACGACGGGGTCGGCGCCGTAGCCGATGGCGATGGGGATGGTGTCGGCTTCGATGACGAACTCGCTGCCCTCGATGGGGACGGGGCGGCGGCGGCCTGAGTCGTCCGGCTCGCCGAGGCGCATACGGATGCACTCGACGCCGGTGGCCTTGCCGTTCTCATCGCCGAGGATGCGCAGGGGCGCGGTCAACATCTCGAACTGGACGCCTTCCTCGCGGGCGTTGATGCGCTCCTCGCCGCGGCCGAGCATCTCGGCTTCCGTGCGGCGGTAGACGCAGGTGACGGTCTCGGCGCCCATGCGGACGGCGGTGCGGACGCAGTCCATGGAGGTATCGCCGCCGCCGATGACCGCGACCTTCGTGGGCTGGGGAAGGGGCTCCTGGAGGTGCTCGGGGAGCTGGTGGGGGAGGAGGTTGCCGCGCACGAGGTAGTCGGTGGCGCGGTGGACGCCCTCAAGATCCTCGCCTTCAATGCCAAGCTCGTTGCCGACGCCGGCGCCAGTGCCCAGGAAGACCGCGTCGTACTCGCCGTCGAGCATCTCGTCGACGGTGATGTCCTTGCCGACGTAGGTGTTGCAGCGGAACTCGATACCGAGGGCCTCGAGATGGGTGATGTAGTCGTCGACGATCTGCTTGCGCATCTTGAAGTTGGGGATGCCGTAGACGAGGACGCCGCCGGGCTCGGGCCAGTATTCGAAGACGGTGGAGGCGTGGCCCATCTCGGCGAGGATCTCGGCGACAGCGAGACCCGCCGGGCCGGCGCCGATGACGGCGACCTTGCGCCCGCTGGGCGGGGGCGGGTAGGGGGAGCGGGGGTAGCCGCCAACCTCGCGACGCTGGTAGTCGGTGACGAAGGCCTCGAGCTTGCCGATGGTGACGGGGGGCTCGGCGCGGCCGTCGGAGCGGATGGCGAAGCCGACGACGCAGGCGCCCTCGCAGAGGCTCTCCTGCGGGCAGAGGCGGCCGCACATCTCGGGGAGGTTGCTCGTCTCGCGGAACTTGTTCGCGGCGCCGATGATGTCGCCCTCTTCGACGAGGGCGAAGGCGCCGGGGATGTCGTTGCTGACGGGGCAGGCTTCCTGGCACGGGGCCGAGGGGCACTGGATGCAGCGCTCCGCCTCGATCTTGGCGGAATTGAGGTCGAAGCCGAGATACGTCTCGTCCCAGTTGCGAACGCGGTCCTCAGCGTCCTGCTTGGGGACCTTCTGCACGCCGATATCCAGCTTGCGGTGAACGAGGTGCGTCTCTGGCATGTGGATCACAAAGCCGCCCGATGGCGGCGACGCGATCTTACCGCGTTACGGTCAACGTGGGGAGTACACGCATGCGGGGCGTTCAGCGGGCTCAGGTGAGCTCGTAGCGCGGGGGCTCGATCCACTCGTCCGCCGGCGGATTCTCCTGGGCGCGCACCTCGGCGCGGCGGGCTGCCGCTTCGAGGCGCCGGGCGCGCTTGATGATGCGATCCCGCTCGCGCCGGCGGGCCTCCTCACGGGTGCGCTTGCGGGCAGTCGTGCGGCGGGGCTTGCCGGGGGAGGCGAGGATGCGGCCCTCGGCCTCGAGCTGGGCCAGGTGGGTGCGGACGTTGCTGTCGGCGGCGCGGCGCAGGCGCGTATCGATGTCGTCGTAGATGGAGAGCATGATCTCCCAGCTCGTCTTCGGGCCGCCTTCCCCGAGGGCGTCGAGAATCTGCTGCTCGCGGCCGTTTCGGTGATCGATGTACGACTGGAGGCGCTCGCGGGGGTCGTGGACGAGGGGTCCGTGGCCGGGGCAGATGACCTTGAGGTTGGGCAGGTCGACGAGGCGCTGGAGCGTGCCGCGGTAGGCGGCGAGGTCGCCGATGGTGGTGGTCGTCGAGCCGAGCATGGTGTCGCCGGTGAAGAGGACGCCTTCGTCCTCGAGGTAGTAGCAGATGGAATCGACGGAGTGGCCGGGGGAGGTGATGACGCGGAGGTTGACACCGCCGTCGAGCTCGACGAGCTGGCCGTCGGCGAGCTTGCGGACGCCCTTCGCGGGGAGGCGGCCCTTGAGGAGGGGCCGACCGTTCTCGGGGATAGCGATCTCGGCGTCGAAGATCTCGCGGGTCCACTTGAGGTTGCCGGAGTGGTCGGCGTGGTGGTGGGTGACAGCCGCGATTGCAATCTCGGCCTTCTCGGTGGCGGCGAGGTAGCCACGGAGCATCCAGCGGTAGCGATCCAGGGCCTCGCCGGAGTCGATGGTGAGGACCTGGTCGCGTCCGACGAGGTAGATGTTCGTCGAGACGGGGCGCATGGGGCTCTCGTCGGGAACCTGGACGGCGCGGACGCTGGGGGAGACCTGCATGGGTTGCCTCGGCGGAGATGGTGGGGGGCGGGGTTGCGGGTTGCAAGGAGGCGTGGCGCCCCCGGCAGGAGTCGAACCTGCGGCCAGACGTTTAGAAGACGCCTGCTCTGTCCGCTGAGCTACGGGGGCCTGCAAAGCTATTGTAGGGCGACGACGACGCTCAACCTCGCCAGCCGCTGGAGCGTGCTCAAGGGGGCGTGGTAGGCTGCACTACTACGTTGCGGCCAGTGGGCCGCAAGAGCGTGGCCGTTGAGCGAGTCTCCGCGCGCTCACTGAACCATTTCTCTGGAGATTGCGACCTTGAGTATCAACGTGGCCATCATCGGCGTGGGTAACTGCGCCTCCTCGCTCGTGCAGGGGCTCGAGTTCTACCGGCACATCGAGGAAGGGGACGAGGTTCCCGGCATCATGCACCCCGTCGTGGGGGGCTATCACATCAACGACATCAACGTGGCGGTGGCGATCGACATCGACGCCGACAAGGTCGGCAAAGACCTGTCGGAGGCGGTCTTCGCCGGGCAGAACAACACCTACAAGTTCTCGGATGTCCCGCACGCGGGCGTGAAGGTCGAGCGCGGGATGACGCACGACGGCCTCGGGCAGTACCTGGGCGACGTCATCGAGAAGGCGCCCGGCGGCACGGCCGACATCGTGAAGCTGCTGCGCGATAACGACGTCGACGTCGTCATCAACTACCTGCCGGTCGGCTCGGAAGAGGCGACGAAGTGGTACGTGGAGCAGACGCTGGCGGCGGGCTGCGCGTTCATCAACTGCATTCCCGTGTTCATCGCGCGCGACGAGAATGGCTACTGGCCGCGCCGCTTCGAGGAGGCGGGGCTGCCCATCGTGGGCGACGACATCAAGAGCCAGGTGGGGGCGACGATCGTGCATCGCACGCTGGCGCGCCTGTTCGCCGACCGCGGGGTTCACCTGGACCGCACGTACCAGCTCAACTTCGGCGGGAACACCGACTTCATGAACATGCTTGAGCGGTCGCGGCTGGAGTCGAAGAAGATCTCGAAGACCTCGGCGGTGACGAGCCAGATCGACTACGAAATGCAGGCCGACGACGTACACGTCGGGCCGAGCGACTACGTGCCCTGGCTGGACGACCGCAAGTGGTGCCACATCCGCATGGAGGGCACGACCTTCGGGAACGTACCCCTGAACGTCGAGCTGAAGCTCGAGGTGTGGGACAGCCCGAACAGCGCGGGCGTCGTGATCGACGCGGTTCGCTGCGCGAAGCTGGGCCTGGACCGCGGGCTGAAGGGGCCGTTGCTGGCGCCGAGCGCGTACTTCATGAAGTCGCCGCCGGTGCAGTATCACGACGACGAGGCCAGGGACATGGTCGAGTCGTTCATCGCGGAGGCGTAGCTGTAGAAGCCGGGGGAGCCGGAACGTTCGCATACGCCGGGTGGCGGGCACTGCTGGCAATCACGCGCGTGGTCCCGCTGCCGCTCCTCTGTGCCATCGCGGGACTCGTCGGGAGCGCGATGTACTACTGCTGGCCCCAGGGCCGGCAGACGATGCTGCGGAACTACGCGCGCGTGCTCCCTTACGCGACCGAACGGGAACGCCAACGCGTCGCTCGCAGGTCCCTGGCGAACTACCTGCGCTACATGGTCGAGTTCGCCTCGAGCGGGAAGCTCTCGCCGGAGCAGCGTCTGGCGGTGGGCGTCGAGACACCCGGATTCGAGGGACTTGACCGGGGGTTGGCGCGGGGCCGGGGAGCCGTGGTGGCGCCGATGCACTTCGGCAACTGGGATCTGGGCGCGACCATCGCGGCGGGCCGGGGGTACACGCTGACGGTCGTGGGGGAGACGTTCGGCAACCCCAGGTTGGACAACCTGGTCGTCTCGGGACGGGAAGCGCTGGGCGTGCGGCTGGTGAAGATGGAGAAGGTGGGGCCGTCGCTGGTGCGCTCGCTGCGCCGCAACGAGATGGTGGCGACGCTCATCGACCGGCCTTTGCGGGAGGGCGGGGTGCGCGTCCGCTTCTTCGGGGAGGAGGTGGAGGTGCCGGCGGGACCGGCGCGGCTCGCACTCCACACGGGGGCGGCGATCGGGGCGGTGGCGTTTCCCCGGCGGGGCCCGGGCCGGATCGACGTGCTCTCGAACTTCGACCTGGACTTCGAGCCGACCGGGGATACCGCGCAAGACGTGCAGGCGCTGACGCAGGCGATCATGACCGCGCACGAAGCGTACGTCCGCCGGTACCCGGAACAGTGGTATATGTTCCGGGAGTTTTGGGAAGCACCTACCTCGGACGAACCTTCGAAGGAAGCCTGACGCTGACCGCTCTCAAGGTGGGCGTGCCGGTGGCGGGGCGTTTCCCGCGGCTTGGGTACGCGATGGCGCGGGCGGCCGCGTGGGTCGCGTGGACGATGCGGACCAATGCGAGGGAGCGGCTCGAGGAGAACCTGCTGCCGGCCTGCGACGGGGACCGGGAGCGGGCCCGGGAGGCATCCCGCAGGGCATTCCGGAACGCGGCCAACTATCACGTGGACCTGGCCACGCTGGCCTACCGCGACCACGCCAGCTACGAGCGGGAGCACCTGCAAGTCGTGGGTGAGGAGCATGTCCCGGCGTTGTTCGAGCCGGGCCCGGTCCTGGTCGCGAGCGCGCACACGGGGAATCCGGAGCTGGCGCTCATCGCGGTCAAGGAGCGGGGTCGGCGCTGGGTGGAGCTGGTGGAGGCGCTGCAGCCGCCCGCACTGGGGCGGGAGATGGCGCGGCTGCGAGAGCTTGCCGGCGGGCGCGTGGTGGAGGTCGACATGGCCGGCACGCGGGAAGCGCTGCGCGAGCTGCGAGCGGGAGGCATGGTGACGCTGCTGGCGGACCGTGACCTGGGGGGCGGAGGCGTCTGCACGACGCTCCTGGGGCGGCGGGTGCGGCTTCCCCGCGGGCCCTGGGAGCTGGCGCGCCGCTCGGGGGCGAGGGTGGTGCCGCTGTTCTTCTCGCGACGGGGTACGCACGACCAGACGGTGTGGTTCGAGGAGCCGTTCACGGTGCCCTCGGAGGGAGACCGGGAGGAGGCCATCGCCGCGGCAGCGCAGCGGTGGGCGGACCTCTTCGGGGCGCACCTGCGCCGTGATCCCTCACAGTGGACGGTGCTGGAGGCGTACTGGGAGGTGCATGGCTGTGGGTAAGGCGGACCTGCACATCCATACCCGCATCTCGGACGGGATGGCATCGGTCGAGACGGTCCTGGAGCGGGCGGAGCACGCCACCGACCTCAACGTGATCGCGATCACCGACCACGAGGACGTGCGGGGCGGGCTGGAGGCGCGGGAGCTGGCGGCGAAGCGGGGGCTGCGGGTGGAGGTGGTGCCAGGAGCGGAGATTACGACGCGGCACGGTCACCTGCTGGCGCTGTTCATCGAGGAGACGCCGCCGATCTTCCGGTCGGTGGAGGCGACCATCGAAGCGATCCACGCGCAGGGCGGGATCGCGGTCGCGGCGCACCCGATGAGCTGGCTGACGCGTTCACTGAGCCGGCGCACGATCGACCGCGTGGTGGCGCGGGGGGAGGTGGGGGTCACATTCGACGCGATCGAGGCGAACCTGAGCCCGGCGGGACGGGTGACGGCACGCCAGACGGCGGAGCGGAACGCGGAACGCTGGGGGCTGCCGGTGTGCGGGGGAAGCGACTGCCATCACCTGCCGCAACTGGGCACGGGCTGGACGGAGTTCGAGGGGAGCACGGCGGAGGAGCTGTTCGCGGCGCTGGCTTCGGGGGCCGTGCGGGAGGGGCACTCGCGGCCGCCGACGCTGCGGGAGATCGGGCTGGGGCAGTCGCTCCTGGGGCTGGCGTGGGGGTTCTCGGCGACGCCCCGTAAGATGGTACGGCGAGGAACGTGGGTGAGCGGACGATGAGGATCGCGCTCGTGTCGCCGTACGACTGGTCCGTGCCGAGCGGGGTGAACCGCCACATCGGCCAGCTTGGGGCGCAATTCCGCGAATGGGGCCACGAGATCACCATCCTCGCGCCGGCGTCGGACCCGGAGGGGGCGGAGGGGGACTGCGTCGTGATGGGACGGCCAACGCCGGTGCCGGCGAGCGGCTCGATGGCGCGCATCAGCTTCACCTGGAAGGGGCGGGCGATCGAGAGTCTGCTGGGCGAGGGGGCGTTCGAGATCGTTCACCTGCACGAGCCGCTGATGCCGCTGCTGCCGTATCAGGTGCTCCGCCACTCGCAGGCGGTGAACGTGGGGACGTTCCATGCGGCGAAGGAGGGCGGCAACCGGCTGTACGGGTACACGCGGCCGCTGATCCGGCGCTGGTTCCGGCAGCTGGAAGGGAAGATCGCGGTTTCGCCGGCAGCAGCGCGGCTGGTGGGGCGGTACTTCCCGGGGTACTTCAACCTGATCCCGAACGGCATCGACTTCGGGCACTTTGCGGCGGAGCACGAGCCCCTGCCGGAGTTCGACGACGACTGCTTCAACCTGCTGTTCGTGGGGCGGCCGGAGAAGCGCAAGGGGCTGAAGTACGCCCTGCGGGCGTTCCGGCGCATCCGTGAGGCGGAGCCCCGGAGCCGGCTGATCGTGGTGGGAGCGGGGAGCTTCCGGCGGTACGAGCGGATCGTGGGGCCGGACGAAAACGTGGTGTTCCGCTCGAACGTGCCCTACGGCGAGCTGCCGCGGTACCACCACAGCGCACACGCCTTCTGCTCACCCGCCACGGGCAACGAGAGCCAGGGGATCGCGCTGCTGGAGGCGATGGCGGCGCGGCTGCCCGTGGTCGCCAGCAACATCGAGGGATTCGCGGGGGTGATCACGAACGAGGTCGACGGGCTGCTCGTACCGCCCAAGGACGACGCGGCGCTCGCGGAGGCGGTGCTCCGCCTGCGGCACGACCGCGACCTGCGCGAGGCGCTGGCGGAGCAGGGTCAGGCGCAGGCATCGCACTACAGCTGGGAGAACGTGGCCCGCCGCGTGATGGCGTACTACGAGCGGCTGCTCTACGAGCGCGGGCAGGTGGCGGAGGCGCAGGCGACCCGGCGGGAGCTGACGCGGGCGTGAGCCAGCGCAGGCGGCAGCTTCTCCCCGAGCGCATCCCGGCCTCGGCGAGCGCCGCCATCGGGCGGGGCGTGGGCAGGCTCGGCATTACGCCGAACATGATTACGATGGCCGGGGTGGTCGGGAGCGGGGTGGCGGCCTGGCTGATCACGGAGGAGCGGCTACTGATCGCGGGGGCGGTCTTCCTCGGGTTCAGCGCGATGGACTCCGTCGACGGGGCGGTGGCGCGGGCAACGGGGCAGGCGACACCGTACGGGGCGCTGCTGGACGCGGTGATGGACCGTGTGGGAGAGGCGCTCGTGCTGGCGGCGTGCGTCTGGTATTTCACGGAGCGGGGGGAGGACGTGCAGGCGGGGTTCGGGTACGCGGCGCTCTTCGGGAGCATCGCGGTGAGTTACGTGCGGGCGCGGGGGGAGGCGCTGGGGGTGACCACGCGCGAGGGCCTGTTCCGGCGGCAGGAGCGCGTGATCCTGCTGGGCATCGGGCTGTTGGCGAACGGGCTCACGGTGGTGATCATCATCCTGGCCGTATTGGCAAACCTGACGGCGCTCCAGCGGTGGTGGATCGTGGGGAAGGCGCTCCAGCAGCAAGACCGGGAGGAGGCGGGGTCCTAGGTCGGAGGCGGGCCCCACTCGTCGTACTCGGGTTCCTCCGGTTCAGGCTCCGGCTCGGGTTCTTCCGTCCGCGAACTGGCGGCGAAGGTGGAGCCCTGCGTTGAGCTGGCCGTCGGCCCGGAAGGCGTTGGGGCCTCGGGCGTCTCCACGGCGGCAGCCTCGGGCTGGGAGCCGCGGTTGCCGAGCATGACCGAGAGCAGGAAGGCGAAGACGGCGAGGAGCGCGAGGATGGCCCCGCCGGCGATGGCCCCGAGGGCGATGTTGCTGAGGTCGCGGCCACCGTCGTCACCGGTAGAAGCGGCCGCGGCAGGCTGGGCCGCGGTGGGTTCGGGCTCGGCCTGCTCGGGAGCCTCAGTGGGAGCGGGGGTCGCCTGCGGGCGCTCAGGTTCGGGGGTGGCCTCGGGCGTGGGGGTGGGCTGCTCGCGAGCAGGCTCGGGGGTGGCTGGCTCGCGGGTGGGGAGTTCGTGGTAGGCGCGGAACTCGTTCTCGAACTCCCCGAGCGTCCAGCCGTAGATCATCTCGATGGCGCGATCGAAGCGGTTCCCGGCCTTGATGGTGGCGAAGAGGCGAGCGAACGCCTCCTCGCCGCCCTCGTCGATGAGGAAGCGGACCATCGCATAGGACTGTCCGTAGAAGAGACCGACGTCGCTGGGGTCGCCGGCCGAGGAGAACATGGTGCTGAAGGGGATGAGGCGATCGATGGCGAGGGCGACCTCGAAGGGGTCGGTGAAGCCCCGGCCGGGCTCGGTCTGGGAGTAGACGGCCGTACCTTCGTTGAGCCAGGAGGGGATCTTACCGAGGGCGCTCTCACCGGCGGCCTCGACAAGGATGTGGGTGAACTCGTGGCGGAGGGTGTCGCTGCGGTCGCGCGTCCCGCAGCTTCGGTCGATGACGAAGATGATGTTGTTGGCGACCTGGCTGCCGCAGAGGAAGGTGGCGGCGTCGTAGACCTCGCTGCGATTGGGCTGGGCCGCTTCCAGGTCGGCCTCGGAGGCGAAAAGCACGGTCTTCACGGGCACCACCTCGAGCTCCGTCTGGAGGAGGCGGCCCATGCGCGCGTAGGTGCGCTCGGCGGCTTCGAGGTAGCGCAGGGCGATGCTCTCGCGGTCGCCGTGGAAGTAGACGCGCATGAAGTCGTTGTGGACGCTCTTCCAGTCCTCGCCGGGAGGCAGGTAGACGAAGCCGGCGCTCTCCGTCTCGATGACCGTGCCGTCCTCAAGCAGGATCTCCCAGTGATAGTCGAACTCGCTGCCGACGGGGATGAAGCCGAGTGTGCCGGTGGCAACGCGCACTTCGACCCGCAGCGCGGAACCCGCGGGCACGGTCTCGAACTGCTCCGGCTTGGCACGGGCGAGGGAGCCGGCCCCGATGATGCGGTAGCGGAGGCTAACGTCGGTGACCGTCCCCGGAGCGTCTCCGGTCAGCCGGAAGCGCAGGAACTGGGGGAAGTCGGTGTCGATGGTCGTGGTGAAGTCGGGCGACTGGGCGGAGGACGGCGCGGGGAGGCCGACCAGCAGGCCCACGAGGAGCGTCAGCACGGGCAGGAGGAACACGCGCCTCAAGCGTCTTCTCCCATGCCTGCGCGCAGGTAGGCTCCCATCAAGTCGTCCAGGTCTCCGTCCAGCACTGCGGTGGTATTGCTCGTCTCGAAGTCGGTGCGGTGGTCCTTCACCATCTTATAGGGGTGCAGGACATAGCTTCGTATCTGGTTTCCCCAGCCCATATCCACATGTTTACCTTTGAGCCGGGCGCGTTCCTCCTCCTGGGCGAGCAGCTCCTGCTCGAGGAGGCGGGACTCGAGGACCTTCATGGCGCTGGTGCGGTTGCGGTGCTGGGAGCGCTCGTTCTGGCAGGTCACGACGATGCCGGTGGGGAGGTGGGTGATGCGGATGGCGGTCGAGTTCTTCTGGACGTTCTGGCCACCGTGGCCGCTGGCGCGGAAGACATCGACGCGAATGTCGTCGGGGCTAATCTCGATCTCGCTGGTGGAGGCCACTTCGGGCATGACCTCGACCTTGGCGAAGCTGGTGTGGCGAGCGTGGGCCTGGTCGAAGGGGGAGAGGCGGACGAGGCGGTGGACGCCGCGTTCGCTGGCGAGGTAGCCGTAGGCGAGGGGTCCGCGGATCTCGACCGTGGTGCTCTTGATGCCGGCCTCCTCACCCTCGGTCGTATCGAGGATCTCGGTGGCGTAGCCGTGGGCCTCGGACCAGCGCAGGTACATGCGCAGGAGCATCTCGGCCCAGTCCTGCGACTCGGTGCCGCCGGCGCCGGCGTGGATGGCGAGGATGGCGTCACGGTGGTCGTACTCGCCGGAGAGCTGGAGCTCGAACTCGAGCTTCTCCAGCTCGCTTTCGAGAGCGGCCAGGTCTTCGGCGGCCTGGTCGGCGAAGGAGGCGTCGTCCTCTTCGACGGCAAGCTCCAGGAGGTCGACCTGGTCGCGGGCGCGTCGCTCGATGCCGCGCCAGGTCTCGACGCGCTCACGCAGGGAGGCGCTCTCCTGCATGACCGCACGCGCCGCCTCGGCGTCGTCCCAGAAGGAGGCTTCGGAGGAGCGGGCTTCGAGCTCGGCGAGTCGTTCTTCCGCTACGGGGAGGTCAAAGACGCACCAGGGTGTCGGAGATGCGCAGGAGAAGGTCGCGGGCCTGGCTCAGGAGCTGGTGCATGGCGCCAGTGTCCCAAGGATCGGGGTGAGGGGCTAGCTTTCGGCGGCGACGCGGGCCGCGCGGACGGTGTTCGCGAGGAGCATGGCGATGGTCATGGGTCCGACGCCGCCGGGCACCTTCGTGATGCGCCCCGCCACCTCGGAGACACCCGCGAAGTCGACGTCGCCGACGAGGCGCCAGCCGCGCTTGCGGGAGGCGTCGTCGATACGGTTCGTGCCGACGTCGATGACGGTCGCGCCGGGCTTCACCATGTCCGCGGTGACGGTCCCGGGGCGTCCGGCGGCGACAACGAGGATGTCGGCAGTACGGGTGTGGCCGCCGAGGTCGGCGGTGCCGGTGTGGCAGAGGGTGACGGTCGCGTTGGCCCCGGCGGCCTTGTTCGAGAGCAGGACGGCAAGGGGTCTCCCCACGAGGGAGGAGCGGCCGACGACGACCGCGTGCGTCCCGGCGGGGTCGACGCCGGAGCGCGCGAGCAGGTGCATCACGCCCTGGGGGGTGCAGGGAACGGGGCCGCTGGTCTCGCCGCGCAGGAGGCGGCCGAGGTTGGTGGGGTGGAGGCCGTCGACGTCCTTCCCTGGGTCGATGGCGTGGAGGATGACACGCTCGTCGATGTGGGAGGGGAGGGGGAGCTGCTGGAGGACGGCATGGAAGCGGGGGTCGGCGTTGAGCTTGCCGATGCGGTCGAGCAGGGCGTCCTGGGAGATGCTGGCGGGGAGGCGAACGGTCTCGGAAAAGACACCGATCTCGGCGCAGGCCTCGGCCTTGGCGGTGACGTAGCTGACGGAGCCGGGGTCGTCGCCGACGAGCACAGCGGCGAGGCCGGGGGTGACACCGCCCAACGCGAGTTCGGCGACTTCTCCGGCGAGATCGGCGCGGAGTTCGGCGGCGATGGCGCGTCCATCGATGATGGCGGCGGTCATGCGCCAAGGGTACGGTCCGGGCGTGGGGAAGGGCGAGGGGCTAGGATCGTTCCGTGGCCCGAAAGTTCGCCCACGGCATCGACATCATCGAGATCGCACGCGTGCGGGCCGTGCTCGACCGGCACGGCGAGCGCTTCCTGCGGCGCGTCTACACCGAGGATGAGGTGCGCCACTGCCGCGGTCGCGTGCCGGAGCTCGCAGCCCGGTTCGCCGCCAAGGAGGCGGTGATGAAGGCGCTGGGCACCGGAGTGCGCGGCGTCGGATGGCGCGACATCGAGATCCTGCCGAACCGCCGGGGAAAGCCGCTCGTGTTCCTGTACCGGCGTGGCGCGGGGCGGGCGGAACGCATCGAGCTGCGGGGACTGGACATCAGCCTCACGCACTCGAAGGAGTTCGCGATGGCCTCGGTCGTCGGTGAGCGGGCCCTGACCGAGGCGGAGGACACGCCGCGCATGGGCGAGGCGGCGCAGCGGCTCGTGCGCGAGGAGGGTCTGCGTTGAATCTTGAGGCACGCCCGATTGCCGCCACACCTCGTGTCAAGCTTCAGCCAGGTAGGGGGTTGTTCGCGTGAAGCTGGTAACTGTTGAAGAGATGCGCGCGATGGAGCGGGCCGCCATCGAGGCTGGGGCGAGCGAGGCGCAGCTGATGGAGGAGGCGGGGCTGGCTTCGGCCCAGGAAGCCTGGATGCTGCTGGGAACGCTTGAGGGGCGGCAGATCGTCGTGCTGGCGGGGCCGGGGAACAACGGCGGGGACGGGCTGGTGGCGGCGCGGCACCTGCACGACTGGGGGGCGGACGTGGTGGTGGTGGCGCCACGGGGTCGCTCGGGGGACTCGAACCTGGAGCAACTGACGGTGCGGGAGATGGCGATCGCGGAGGGAGAGGATGTCGCGGCGGCGCTTGAACGCATGCGAGACGCCGACCTTGTGGTCGACGCGTTGCTGGGGGTGGGGAAGGCGCGCCCACTGACGGCAGACGAGCCGATCGGCGAAGCGCTGGTGGCCCTGGCCGGCGTCCGAGCGAGTTCGCAGCCGCCGAAGGTGCTCGCGGTCGACCTGCCCACGGGGCTGGACGCGGATGGGGGCGAGGTCGACGACCTGACGGTGGCGGCAGACGTGACGGTCACGTTCGGCCTGCCGAAAGTGGGGATGTACCAGGCGATGGGGAGCGGCGTGGTGGGGCGGGTACAGGTGGTCGACATCGGGATTCCGGCGGAAGCGATGGAGGCGGCGTCGCTCGAGCTGATCACGTCGCGGTGGACGCGCGAGGCCCTGCCCGCGCGCCCGGAGGACGCGAACAAGGGCACGTTCGGGAAGGTGCTGGTGGTGGGGGGCTGCTCGCGGTACCGGGGCGCTCCCGCGCTGGCCGCGACCGCGGCCTACCGGGCGGGGGCGGGACTCGTGACGATCGCCTGCCCCGAGCCCGTCATCGCCTCGATCGCGGCGGGAGCGGCGGAGGCGACGTGGCTCCCGCAAGAAGCGGCGGACGACGGCGGACTCGCGGGGGAGGCGGCGGTGGCGCTGCGGCGGGAGTGGGCGGGGTTCGATGCGGGCGTGGTGGGGCCGGGGCTGGGGCACACCGGTGAGACGCAGGCCCTGGTCTGGGCGCTGCTGCCCGACGCGGAGGAGGACGTGGCGGGACGGGTCGTGATCGACGCGGACGCGCTGAACGCGCTGGCGGTCCTGGAGGACGGAGCCGAACGCACCCCCGCAGGGGCCGTGCTCACCCCGCATCCGGGGGAGATGGCGCGGTTGCTGGGGTCGAGCGTGGCCGAGGTGCAGGCCAACCGCGTCGGGGCGGCGCGGGAGGCGGCGGGGCGGTACGGCTGCACGGTGGTGCTGAAGGGGGCGCACACGGTGGTGGCGGACGCGGAAGGGCGGGCGCGTATCTCGCCGTTCGCGAACCCGTTGCTCGCGACAGCGGGGAGCGGCGACGTGCTCGCGGGGATGATCGGCGCGTACCTGGGTCAGGGTCTGAGTCCCTTCGACGCCGCCGCCCTGGGCGTGTACCTGCACGCGGCCGTTGGAGAAGCGCTCCGTAGCGAGTACGGCGAAAGCGGCCTGCTGGCGGGAGAAATCGCCGCGCGGCTTCCCGGTGTCGTCCGGGAGCTGGGCGAGGGCTGATGTATACTCGCGCCCCGGCAGGGCAGGCATGAGCAGACGCGTCGTCGTTACCGGTCTGGGCATGGTCACGCCGCTCGGCCTTGACTCACAGGCGACTTGGGACGCACTCCTCGCGGGGCGCTCGGGCGTGGGCCTGATCACACAGTTCGAAGACGAGCGCTTCGGGGACGTGGTGGCGGGGGAGGTCAAGGACTTCGACCCGACCGACTTCATGCAGCGCAAGGAAGCGCGGCGCGCGGACCGCTTCACGCAGCTTGCGTTCGTGGCCGCCGACGAGGCCCTGCGGCAAGCCGACTACGAGACGCCCGGCGACGATGGACATCGGGTGGCGACGATTATCGGGACGGCGGTCGGAGGCGTGCTCTCGATGGCTCGGGAGGAGGTGGTCCTGCGCGAGCGCGGGCCCAACCGCGTAAGCCCGTTCCTGATGACGCAGATGCTGCCGGACATGGCCTCGGGCCAGCTCAGCATCCGGCTCGGGGCGAAGGGCGTGAACTTCTCCGTAACGAGCGCCTGCGCGAGCGGCGCCGACGCGATCGGGACGGGCGCGGCGATGATCAGGCGCGGGGAAGTGGACGTGGCGGTCGCGGGAGGCACGGAGGCGGCGATCTCGCCGCTGGTGGTGGCGGGGTTCGCGGCGGCGAAGGCGCTGACGGAGTCGCGCGATCCGGAGACGGCCTCGCGTCCCTTCGACCTGAACCGCGACGGCTTCGTCATCGGCGAGGGGGCGGGCGTCCTGCTGCTCGAGGACGAGGAGCACGCGCTGGCGCGCGGGGCGCCGGTTCTGGCCGAACTGGCGGGCTACGGCGCAACGAGCGACGCCTTCCACGTGACGCAGCCGGCGGAGAACGCCTCGGGGGCGGTGCTGGCGATGCAGGCGGCGCTGGAGGATGCGGGGGCGACACCCGACGACATTGACTACCTGAACGCCCATGGCACCTCGACCCCGCTCAACGACAAGTTCGAGACGATGGCGGCGAAGCGGGTGTTCGGGGAGTACGCGTACACGCTCCCGATGAGCTCGACGAAGTCGGCGATGGGGCACCTGCTGGGGGCGGCGGGCGCGGTGGAGGCGGGCATCTCGGTGCTGGCGCTCCAGCACAGCGCGATCCCGCCGACGATCAACTACGAGACACCCGACCCGGACTGCGACCTCGACTACGTCCCGAACACCGCGCGATCGGCGCCGCTGCGGGCGGTGATGACGAACGCGTTCGGGTTCGGCGGACACAACAGCTCGCTCGTCTTCCGCCAGCACGCGCGCTCAACATGACAGGGCCGGCGCAGCCAACCCCGCGCTGGAAGCTGCGCCGCCCATTCGCCCACCAGGAACGGCTCCCCAACCTGCCGCCCGTGGTGGGCACGGTGCTGGCAGCGCGCGGGATCACCACGCGGGAGGCGGCGGAGCGCTTCTACAAGCCCCACCTGGAAGCGCGGCACGATCCGCTCCTGCTGCCGGGGATGGAGCCGGCGCTGCACCGCACGCGAGACGCGATCGAGGCACGGGAGCCGATCGCGCTGTTCGGCGACTTCGACGTCGACGGCGTGACCTCGATCGCGCTCCTGAAGCTGGCGCTGGAACGGCTGGGGGCGGTCACCATCCCGTACCTGCCGGACCGCTTCCGGGAGGGGTACGGCCTGAACGTCGGGGCGGTGGACGAGCTGCGGGAGGCGGGGGCGGGGCTGCTCATCAGCGCGGACTGCGGCACGAGCTCGGTGACGGAGGTGGCGCACGCGAACAGCCTGGGGATGGACGCAATCGTGCTGGATCACCACACGGTGCCCTCGGAGCTGCCGGCGGCGCTGGCGGTGATCAACCCGAAGCGGGAGGGGTCCCCGTACCCATTCACGGAATTGGCGGCGGTGGGTGTGTCTTACCGCTTCCTGCAGGCGCTGTACGAGTCGCTGGGGCGGGAGCTACCGGAGCGGGACTTCCTGGACCTCGTGGCGCTGGGGACGGTGGTGGACGTGGCGCCGCTGGAGGACGAGAACCGCGCGATCGTGACGTCGGGGCTGGAGTTCATGCGGACATCGCCGCGCCCCGGGGTGGAGGCGCTGGCGGGGATTGCGGGCACGAGGGCGGATCGCATCCGTTCGGAGACGCTCGGATTCGGGCTGGGCCCGCGGCTGAACGCGGCGGGCCGGATGAAGCACGCCCGCACGGCGCTCGACCTGCTGCTGGCGGACAACCCGCTGGCGGCGCGGCAGATCGCGGAGGAGCTGGACGTGCTCAACCGGCAGCGCCAGGGGGAGTGCGAGCAGGGGCTGCTGGAGGCGGAGGCGCTGCTGGGGGCGAGCGACGACCCGCTGACGATGGTCGGCAGCGAGCGGATGCACGCGGGCATCATCGGGATCATCGCGGGACGGCTGGTGGAGGCGCGGAGCCGCCCGGCGATCGTGTACGAGCAGGGTCCGGAGACGAGCCGCGCGAGCGCGCGCACCTTCGGTGACTTCGACATCGTGAGGGCGATCCGGAGGGAGGCAGACCTGCTGGTCCGGCACGGCGGCCACCGGGCGGCGGCGGGGTTCACGATCCGGAACGAGCACCTGGAGGAGTTCAAGGCGCGGATCGTGAATACGGCGGCGGAGCAGCTCGCGCCCGAAGACCTGCGCCCGTCGATGACGATCGATGCGGAGGCGTCGCTTGCGGACCTGTCGGGCGTCGAGATCCGGGGGCTGACGCAGTTCGAGCCGTGCGGGCACGGGAACCGGCGTCCGGTGCTGTTGAGCCGCAACGTGGAGCTTCGCGACGCCCGCCAGGTGGGGGCGGACGGAAGCCACCTGAAGCTGAAGGTGCGCGAGGGCGCGTCGACGTGGCCGGGGATCGCCTTCCGCATGGGGGAGGCGGAGCTCGCGGACGAGCTGGACATCGTCTACTCGCTCAGCCGCGAATGGCGGGGGGAGCGGATGGAGCTTGAGGTGCTGGACTTCGCGCCGAGTGCGGAGCGCCGGCCACTGGCGGTTGGTGGTTAGCGGCCGGTGAATGCCGGTCACTGAGTAGGCGGTAGACTCGGGGCATGGCGGAGATACGGCTCTCGGCGGACGGTGAGTTGGCGCTGGCGGAAGGCGAGCGCATGGCGGCGGACCTGAACATCGCTATCGAGAGCGTCGAGTTCCTGCTGGCCGGGGCGCTGAGCGTGCTGCGGGAGGAGGGGCGGTCGGGGCTGCCGGAGCCGCACGCGCTGGAGAACGCGCTGCGGGCGGTCCACGGCGAGGGCAGCTCGCCGCTCTCCGACCGCGTGATGCCGGCCCCCAACCTGCGTCAGGCGCTGAACATGACGGCGGGGGCCCTGCGTCGCGAGGGCGGCACGACGATCGACGCGCTGGTCATTGCACGGGGAATGATCGCGTCGGGCGAGGTGAACCCGGCGTTCTGGGAGGACCTGGGGGTGTCGGGGGCGGAGCTGGCGGGGCGTCTGGAGGGGTAGGGGGCGGTCGGGGTAGCGCCCAACGAGAGCGGGCAGGCAGAATTGTGCGGTTGATACGGCAGGCATATTTCTGTACAAGTATTTCGCGTGACGGAAGTTCGTCAGACGGAGGTGTACGCGCGCTGGTTTCGCAGGCTTCGGGACCGGGAGGCTCGGGACCGAATCGACAAGCGCATCCGGCGCTTATCCCTGAGCAATGCCGGAGATGTACGGCCGGTCGGCGAAGGCGTTTCCGAGATGCGCATCGATTACGGACCGGGCTACCGCATCTACTTCACGCGGAGGGGCGCGACCGCGGTTATCCTGTTAGCAGGCGGCGACAAGTCCTCCCAGCGCAGCGACATCGAGAGGGCCATCGAACTGGCCCGCAACTTCTAGGGAGACGGAGCCATGGAAGAGATTAAGACCCTGCCCTGGGACGTGACTGACCACTGGGAGACGGACGAGGACATCCTCTCCTACCTGGAAATCGTGCTTGAGGACCCGGATCCGGACCTCATTGCCCTCACACTGGTCGACATCGCACGGGCGAAGGGCGTGCTGAAGGAGCTGGAGGAGGAGCTGCGTCGGCAGGTGCCGGTCGAGGCGGGGGCGGCGGGCGAGTAGCGCTTACCAGTCGCGGTAGCGGTTGGCGATGGGGAGGCGGCGGTCGCGGCCGAAGGCGCGCGGGGTGATCTTGACGCCGGGTGGGGACTGGCGGCGCTTGTACTCGTTGCGGTCGACGAGGGCGAGGATGTGGCGGACGGTGGCTTCGTCGAAACCCATGGCGACGATCTCGGGGCCGCTCCGGTCGCCCTCGACATAGGCCTCGAGGATGGGGTCGAGGACGTCGTACGGGGGCAGGGAGTCGGCGTCGAGCTGGTCGGGGCGGAGCTCGGCGCTGGGGGGCTTGTCGAGCACCGACTGGGGGATGAGGGGGCGTCCGGCGGCCTCGTTGCGCCAGCGGGCGATGGCGTAGGTGAGCGTCTTGGGCACGTCCTTGAGGACGGCGAAGCCACCGGCCATGTCGCCGTAGAGGGTGGCGTAGCCGGTGGCCATCTCGCTCTTGTTGCCGGTGGTGAGGACGAGCGCGCCGAACTTGTTGGCGAGACTCATGAGGATGTTCCCGCGCTGGCGTGACTGGAGGTTCTCCTCGGCGAGGCCGGGCTCGGAGCCGTCGAAGGCGACGGCGAGCATCTCGAGCATGGCGGCGTGGGCGGGCTCGATGGGGATGCTGAGGTACTCGATGCCGAGGTTCGCGGCGAGGTCGCGAGCGTCGTCGCGGGAGTGGTCACTGGAAAAGCGACTGGGCATCGAGACGCCGGTCACGTTCTCGGGGCCGAGCGCGTCGACGGCCACGGCGGCGACGACGCTGGAGTCGATGCCGCCGGAGAGGCCGATGTAGGCGCGGGTGAAGCCCGTCTTGTGGAGATAGTCGCGCGTGCCGAGGACGAGCGCTCCCCAGACCTCGGCCTCGTCGGGGAGGGGAGGGGTGTGGGGGCGGGCGGGCACGGGGGGCGGGGTGAGGTCGGGCGCAAAGTCCAGGTCGACCTCGCGAATGTCGTCCAGGTCACCGCCCTCCCGGGACTGGGCGGCTTCTCCCAGGGCGATGTCGACGAAGATGAGCTCGTTGCGGAACTGGGGACCGGTGGCGACGACCTCGCCGTGGGAGTCGAGGGCGATGGAGTTCCCGTCGAACACCAGCTCGTCCTGCCCGCCGACGGCGTTGACGTAGGCGATGGCGATGCGGTTGTCGGCGGCGCGGGTCGCGAGCATGCGCTCGCGCTCGGCGCCGCGCCCGCGGTGGTAGGGGGAGGCGTTGATGTTGACGCAGAGCTCGGCGCCGCCGCGGGCCATGGCGGCGACGGGGCCGTCCGCGTCCCAGATGTCTTCGCAGATGCTGACGCCCAAGGTGAGGGGGCCGGCGCGATACACGGGCGTCGTGAGCCCGCGCCCGAAGTAGCGCTCCTCGTCGAAGACGCCGTAGTTGGGCAGGAGGCGCTTGTGGTAGGTGTCGGCCCAGCGGCCGTCGACGAAGACAGCAGCGGCGTTGAAGGGGGCGTCATCAGCAGGGTCGACGAAGCCGACGACGGAGACGATGCCGTCGGTGTCGGGGGCGAGGGCGGCGGTGGCCCGGCGGGAGGCCTCGCAGAAGGAGCGGCGCAGGAGCAGGTCCTCGGGCGGGTAGCCGGTCACGGCGAGCTCGGGGAAGGCGACGATGTCGGCGCCGGCCTCGCGGGCGGCGGCGATGGCGTCGCGGATGCGCGCGCAGTTGCCGTCGATGTCGCCGACGGTGGTGTTGATCTGGGCGAGGGCGATGCGGACGGACCTCACGGGGACAGGATAGCGGAGCGGGGCGCAGGGTCCGCCGTTCGAGGCGTCTACAATGCGGGCCATGCAGGACGTGCTCGCGCTGATCCTGGCAGGCGGGCAGGGTGACCGGCTCTCGGTGCTCTCGGAGCAGCGGGCGAAGCCGGCGGTGGTATTCGGCGGGCAGTACCGGATCGTGGACTTCGCGCTGAGCAACTGCGCGGCCAGCGACATCGACCAGGCGGCGGTGTTGACGCAGTACCGGCCACGGTCGCTGGTGAACCACATCGGGTCGGGGCGGGCGTGGGGCTACGACACGCCGGACCGGCACCTCGAGATCCTGCAGCCCTACCTGGGGCGGGCGGACATGGACTGGTACCAGGGCACGGCGGACGCCGTCTACCAGAACCTCTACCTGATCGCGCAGTCGCAGGCGGAGGAGGTCGTGATCCTCTCGGCCGACCACGTCTACCTGATGTCGTACCGGAACATGGTGGCGTACCATCGGCGGCAGCAGGCGGACGTGACGATCGGCGTGTACTCGGTGCCTCTGGAGGAGGCGCACCGCTTCGGCGTGCTGGAGCTGAACGCGAGCGGGCGGATGGTCGACTTCCAGGAGAAACCGGCGCAGCCGAAGTCGACCTGGGTGTCGATGGGGATCTACTGCTTCAAGCGGGACGTGCTGATCGAGGCGCTGCAGGAGGACGCGAACCTGGCGGCAAGCTCGCACGACTTCGGCAGGGACATCGTGCCACGCATCTTCGGGAGCAAGCGCGTTTTCGGATACCAGTACCTGGACTACTGGCGGGACGTGGGCACGATCGAGGCGTACTGGCAGGCGAACATGGACCTGATCGAGCGGTACCCGCCGCTGAACCTGGCGAATGCGGACGCGCCCCTGCGAACGTCGCGGGTTTCCCAGACACCGGCGCGGTTCGGCGCGAAGGCGTCGCCGAACGATGCGCTCATCTCGCCGGGAGCGCAGATCGACGGGGCCGTGGAGCGCTCGGTGATCTCGCCGGGGGTGGTGGTGGAGGAGGGGGCGCTGGTGCGGGACTCGATCGTCTGCCACGACGCCGTCATCAGGTCGGGGGCGGTGGTGGACCGGGCGATTCTCGACAAGGACGTGGTCGTGGGTGCGGGAGCGACGGTGGGGGCAGGGGACGAGTCGGTGGTGAACCGGGAGCGGCCGGACATCGTGAACTGCGGCATCTCGATCGTGGGGAAGCGGGCGGTGGTGCCGGAGGGGATGACGATCGGGCGGAACGTCATCATCGGTCCCGGGGTGGAGGAGGAGCTGGCGGGGCTGGGCTCGGTCGAGTCGGGGGAGACGGTCCTGCCGGAGCAGATGCCGCTCCACCTCTTCGTCTGACGTGCGGCTCTTCAGCGTGGAGGAGGCGCGGGGGCTGCTGCCGCAGGTGCGGCCGGTGCTGGAACGGCTGCGCGAGGCGTTCGTGGAGCTGCGGGGGTCACGGGCGAGGGAGGCGGCGCAGCGGCGGGCGTCCATGGCGGACGGGCACCCCATCGCGCTGCCCTCACCAGGAGACGAGGAGGCGCGGGAACGCCACGAGGAAACGCTGCGGGAGTGCATGGAGCTGCTCGACGGCTGGGGCATCCAGGTGAAGGACCCGGAGCGTGGCCTGATCGACTTCCCCCACGAGCGGGACGGGGCCGTCGTGCTCCTCTGCTACGAGCTGAGCGAGACGGAACTGGCCTACTGGCACCCGGTCGAGACGGGGTACGCGGGACGGCAGCCGCTGTGAGCGGGGGGCTTACATTCCGGTGGCCGGGGATTCCGTACAATCGAGGCAGCGATAGTCGGAGGGGTGAGCCATGACGAGTGCGTTCGGCGTCCGGGACATTTTCGTCGAAGCGAATGGGCTGCGGCAGCACCTCATCGCGCGAGGTTCAGCGTCGGCGCCCAGCGTGGTGCTGCTGCACAACCTGGTGGGACAGGCGCGGATGTTCGACCGCGCCGCCACGGAGCTGGCGGAACGCTTCCAGGTGTTCGCGCTGGACTTCCGGGGCCGGGGCGAATCGGCCTGGGGCCCTCACGACGAGTACACGCAGAGCGTCTACGTGTCCGACGTCGAGGCGGTGCGGGAGGCGCTGGGGATACAGCGCTTCGCGCTCGTGGGGACAGCGATGGGCGGCGGGGTGGCGATGGCCTACGCGGCGCAACATCCGGAGCGGGTGACGTCGCTCGTGATGAACGACATCGGGCCGGACGTGGATGGCGGTGGCGTGGGCCGCATCAGCGAGCGGACGGACTCGACACCGACGGCCTTCCCCGACCTGAAGGCCGTGGTGAACTACTACAAGGAGAACTTCCCCGCGGCGGCGAGGCTCTCGAACCAGCGGGTCGAGGACTACGCGCGCTGGAACGTGCGGCTGAGCGACAACGGCCTGTACGTCTGGAAGATGGACCCGGCGGCGCGCCACGTGGGGATGGGCGTGCCCGAGCAGGACGAGCTCTGGCGGCAGTACCGCTCGATCAAGTGCCCGATCCTCGTGCTGCGCGGCGAGCACAGCGACATCCTGAGCAAGGAGACGGCCGCGAAGATGGGTCGCGAGCATCCGGACGCGCGGGTGGTCGAAGTCACGGGAGCGGCGCATCCGCCCCTGCTCACGGAAGCGGACGCGCTGTCGGCGCTGAACCAGTTCCTGCCGGTGGACTAGGGCGTTCCGCGTATTGACCGGTCGGGCCGGCGCACCTAGGCTCGAACGACAACTGAATCGAAGAAGCGTCGATCGGGAGAAGTACCCGCTCAGGCGGCCTTGTAGCGAACCGGGGACAGTGGGAGCCCGGCAGGTGCGCAAGCGGTGAATGGACCCGGGAGCTCCCTCGCTGAAGCCGGCAACGGTGGGTAGGCGGGGGCGGGATGGGCCCCGTTAGCGGCCCCGGGCGCTCCGTCCGGAAACGGAGGCGCGCCCGCTGAGCGCTCCGGCCGTGACGGCCGGGGAATGAAGGTGGCACCGCGGGAACCCCGTCCTTTCGGACCGGGGTTTTTTTCTGGGCCGGCCACATGTGCACCTGGCGGTACGAACAGCGCCGCGAGGGGCGGAGGTGGCGGCTCCAGGGAGAGAACAAGAGCGAGCAACTTGACCAGGGAGGTCGGCAATGACGATGACGGAATCGGGGACGGTGCTGGGGTCGCGCATGCGGGAGGCGATCGCGGAGCGGTCGCTGCTGCAGCACCCGTTCTACCAGGCGTGGAGTGCGGGCACGCTCGAGGTCGAGCGGCTGCAGGACTACGCGCGACAGTACTACCACTTCGAGCGGGCGTTTCCGCGCTTCCTGAGCGCGATCCACGCGCGCACGGATTCGCCGGCGATCCGGCAGCTGCTGCTGAACAACCTCTGGGACGAGGAGCACGGCGAGCGGAACCACCCGGCCCTGTGGCTCGAGTTCGCGGCGGCGCTGGGCGTTTCGGGCGAGGAAGTCGAGGGGTCGACGCCGCATCCGGAGACAACGGCGCTGATCGAGCACTTCGCGGACGTGGCGCGGGAGGCGCCGGTGGCGGAGGCGCTGGCGACGCTGTTCGCCTACGAGTCGCAGGTGCCGGCGATCGCGTGGGAGAAGATCAAGGGACTGACGGAGCACTACGACCTGCTTCCCGAGCAGTTCGAGTTCTTCTCCGTTCACCTGGTCTCGGACGTGGCCCATTCGGGCGCCGAGCTGGCCGCGATCGAGGAGCTGTGCGAGGACGGCGACGCCGTGGTCGCGGCAGCCGAACGTGCGGGCGAGCGGCTGCTGGGGTTCCTGGACGGCTGTTACGGAGCGGCGGCCTAGTGCCGGCCGCCGGGGGAGGATCCTGATGAGCGAGCGCAAGCGCATCCTGACCGGCATCCGGCCGACCGGGTCGCTGCACCTGGGCCACTACGCCGGGGCGCTCGAGAACTGGATCCGCCTCCAGCGGGAGTACGACTGCCACTTCCTGATCGCGGACTACCAGGTCTCGGACTACGCGGACGACTTCGAGCGCGTGCGCGAGTCGGTCTGGGAGGTGGCGCTGGACTGGCTGGCCGTGGGGCTCGACCCGGCGGAGAGTTGCTTCGTCATCGAGAGCCTCGTACCGGAGCACGCGGAGCTAACGACCTGGCTGAGCTGGTACCTGCCACTGGGGATGCTGCAGCGCAACCCGACGCTGAAAGCGGAGATGGACGACTTCGGGAAGAAGTCGGTGCCGGTCGCGTTCTTCACCTACCCGGTGATGCAGGTGGCGAACATCCTGATGCCGCGGGCGCACCTGGTGCCAGTGGGCGAAGACCAGTTGCCGCACATCGAGATGACGCGGGAGATGGCGCGGCGCTTCAACCGGCAGTTCCGCGAGGTCTTCCCCGAGCCCGAGGGGCTGGTGGGGCGCGTCCCGCGGCTGGTGGGGCTCGACGGCCAGTCGAAGATGAGCAAGTCGCTGGGCAACACGATCGAGCTCAAGGACGACGCGGACACGGTGGCGAAGAAGGTGCGGAGCATGTTCACCGACCCGACGCGGCTGCGGGCGACCGACCCGGGGCACGTCGAGGGGAACCCGGTGTTCATGTACCACGACGCGTTTAATCCGGACACCGACGAGGTCAACGACCTGAAGGAGCGGTACGTCGAGGGTCGGGTGGGCGACGTCGAGGTGAAGCAGAAGCTGACGGTCGCGGTGAACAACCTGCTCGACCCGTTCCGGGAGCGGCGGGCCTACTACGAGGCGCACCTCGACGAGGTACGGGAAGCGCTGGAGTCGGGGACGGCGCGGGCGCGGGCAGTGGCGCAGGAGACGATGGCGCTGGTCCGCGACGCAATGGCGATCAACTACCTGAACGGGCCGCCACGAGGGGGCTGATCGTGCTGCACCCGACGCTCGACGAGGTGAAGGCGCTCGCAGCGACGGGCGGGGGGAACCTGGCCCCGGTCTACCGCGAGGTGGCGGCGGACCTGGAAACGCCCGTCTCGGCCTACCTGAAGGTGCGGGAGGGCCGGTACTCGTTCCTGCTGGAGTCGGTGGAGGGGGGCGAGCGGCTGGCACGCTACTCGTTCATCGGGGCGAACCCGTACCAAGTCATCCGCACGGGCCCCGGAGAGGCGTACGAGGGCGACCCGCTGAAGCCGCTCGAGGAAGCGCTGGCGGGGTTGAAGGCGGTCGAGCTTCCCGGCCTGCCGAGGCTGACGGGCGGAGCAGTCGGCTACGTGAGCTACGAGGCGATCCGCCACTTCGAGCCGCGGGTGCCGGCGAACGAAGACGACCCCGTCGGCATTCCCGAGGCGATGTTCCTGCTGTGTGATTCGATGGTGGTGTTCGACCACGTCCGCCACACGATCCGGGCGGTCGCGCACTGCCGGCTCGACGGCGACATCGAGGCTTCCTACGAGGAGGCATCGGCGAAGATTGACAGGATCCTGGGGCGGTTGAGCCAGCCGCTGGCGCTCCCGGTGGAAGAAGTGGAAGAGGTCGCACGGGTGAGCGGCCAGGGGGTCTCGAACGTGGGGCGCGAGGGGTACGAGCTGATGGTCGAGCGCATTCGCGAGGACGTGGTCGACGGGGAGATCATCCAGGCAGTGCCTTCGCAACGGATCAAGCGGCCAACCTCGGTGCACCCGTTCACGATCTACCGCCAGCTGCGCACGGTGAATCCGTCGCCGTACATGTTCTACCTGGATTTGGACGACTTCCAGATCGTGGGAGCCTCGCCGGAGATGCTGGTGCGGGTGGAGGACGGGGTGGTGACCACGCATCCGATCGCCGGGACACGCCCACGCGGGGCCACTCCCGAGGAGGACGACGCGCTCGCAGAGGAGCTGCTGGCGGACGAGAAGGAGCGGGCGGAACACATCATGCTGGTCGACCTGGGGCGGAACGACGTGGGGCGGGTTGCGGAGCCGGGCACGGTGCGGGTGGACCAGCTCATGGAGATCGAGCGGTACTCGCACGTGATGCACATCGTGTCGCGCGTCTCGGGACAGCTGCGGGAGGACCGCACGCCCTACGACGCGTTCCGCTCCGTATTCCCGGCGGGGACGGTCTCGGGGGCTCCGAAGGTACGGGCGATGGAGATCATCGCGGAGCTGGAACGGGAGCGGCGGGGCATCTACGCGGGGGCGGTGGGGTACGCGAGCTTCGCGGGAAGCCTCGACACGTGCATCGCCATCCGCACGATGGTCGTGAAGGACGGGAACGCGTACCTGCAGGCGGGCGGGGGCATCGTGTACGACTCGGAGCCGCCGACGGAGTACCAGGAGAGCGTGAACAAGATGCTGGCACTGGAGCGGGCCATCGACCAGGCGGAGCTGGCGGCGGCGCAGCAGGCGCCGGAGCGGGTGGGGGGCTAGCGATGGCGCAGCGCATCCACCTGGCGGCGATCCTCGAGCGGGAAGGGAAGCTCCTGCTGCTGCGGAATCCGGGGGAGGAGGGGTGGAGCCTGCCCGGCGGCGATCTGCTGCCCGAGCACGACGACGTGGACATCGGGATGGCGGCGATCCTCGGGGAGATGGGCGTGACCGTGGCGGGGATCGAGGAGGCGTTCTACGAGACGCTGTTCATCCCCACGGCGGAAGGGCACATGGTCTACAACCTGTTCACGACGAGCGCCTGGGAGGGGGAGCCGGCGGTGTCGGACGGGACGGAGCTCGCCTGGACGGCGGCGGGGGCGCTGGGGGACCTGCCGATGGATGAGCACGTTCGGGCGGGGGTCCTGGCCGCATTCGGGCTCGCCGAGCCTCGCGACGACAGTGGGGCGATCCTGGAGGCGCTTCAGCGGGAGATGGGCGTGGAGTCGGAGGCGGCGGCCGGCGGATTCGCGTCGCGGCGGGAGGCGGGGCGGGACGTGCTGCGCACGCTCTCGGGCGGAGGCGATCCGGACGTACGCCACGCGGGGCTGCGGGCGAACTCGCCGGAGCTGGCCGACGACGTGGTCGACTTCGCACTGGGGGAGGTGTGGGGCACGGACCGGCTGGACCGGCGTACGCGCAGCCTCGAGGTGGTGGCTATGCTGGCGGCGCTCACGGGCAGGCCGAACCAGCTGCGATCGCACATCAACGGGGCGCTCAACCACGGAGCGACGCCGGACGAGGTGGTCGAGACGCTGCGGATGGTGGCGGTCTACGCGGGGTTCCCGGCGGCGCTGACGGCGTGGCCGGTGATGGAGGAAGTCTTCGCGGAGCGGGGCGTTCCGCGACCGGAGCGGCCGTCATGAGAGCCGTGTTCTGGGACCTCGACGACACGGTGCTTAACACGCTTCCCGGGCGGATGGACGCCCTGGCGGGGACGTACGAGGACTGCCTCGGCATCCGGCCGGTGGACCCCGAGGCGCTCTGGCGAGAGCACAACGGCCGGACGCTCGAACAGATGGCAAGAAACCTGCTGGGCGACGACTGGCTGCGCTTCGCGGAGCGCTACCGGGAGCGCTACTACGCCATCGAATTCGAACTCGAACCCTTCCCGGGAGTCGTCGAGACGCTCGACGCGCTGCGGGCAGACGGGCTGGATCTGGCGGTCGTGACCTCGAAGATCTCGTGGGGGGCTACGGGGGAATTGGCGAAGACGGGACTGCTCAGCCGCTTCGCGACCGTCGTGGGGCACGACGACTGCGAGGCGCACAAGCCGGAGCCCGACCCGCTGTTCGTGGCAATGGAGCGGATGTGCCTCGACGAGCCGGGCGAGATTGCGTACGTGGGAGACACGCCCGCAGACGTGAAGGCGGCGCGGGCGGCGGGGTGTCACGCCATCGGCGCGGCGTGGGGGTCGCTGGACGCGGAGCGGGTACGGGCGGAAGGCCCGGACCTGCTGGCGGAGCACCCCTCCGAGGTGCTCGGCTACGTGCGCCGTGTGGCCGCGGGAGCGACCTCGTGACGGGCGCGGCGCCGGCGAAGGCGGTCACGCACGTGGCGGCGCGCTTCTACCGGGCGAACACGCTCGACCTCGCGCTCGTGCCACTGCTGGAGGAGACGGCCCGGTACGCCCGCGGGGCGGGCGACGGGTACTTCCTTGTCGTGCTGCTGGGAGAGCCAGGGACGGCGTACCCCCTCGACCTGGGATCGCCGAGCGTGTTCGACACGGAGTACCTCGCGGAGAAGTTCCACCTGGACCGTCGGGGCTACGGCTACACGCCGGAGGAGCTGTCGGTGGCGCTGCGGGAGGTGGCGGAGGACCTGGCGGCGGAGGGGGGCCTGGACCGATGACGACGCTCCTGATCGATAACTACGACAGCTTCACCTACAACCTCTACCAGTACCTCTCGGAGCTGGGCGCGGAGATCGTCGTGCACCGGAACGACCAGGTGACGGTCGAGGAGTGCGCGGCCCTGGCGCCTGATCGGGTCGTGATCTCGCCGGGGCCGGGACGCCCCGCCGGAGCGGGCGTCTCGACGGCGGTCGTTCGGCGTTTCGCGGGGCGGACGCCGGTGCTGGGGGTCTGCCTCGGGCACCAGTGCATCTCGGAAGCGTTCGGCGGCGAGATCGTGGGGGCGGGCGAGATTAAGCACGGGAAGACGTCGTCGATCAGCCACGACGGACAGGGGGTGTTCGCGGGACTGCCGGATCCGTTCACGGCGGTGCGCTACCACTCGCTGGCGGCGAACCCGGCCGAGTTGCCGTCGTCGCTGGAGGTCACGGCGCGGTCGGAGAGCGGCGTCATCATGGGGGTGCGACACGAGCGCTTCACGGTCGAGGGGGTGCAGTTCCACCCGGAATCGATCGCGACGGAGCACGGGAAGGCGCTGCTGCAGAACTTCCTCGACCTGCAGGGAGGGACGTGGGACTGATGACGGCGATACAGGCGGCCATCGGAGCACTGGTGGACGGGGGCGGCATCGAGCCGGAAGAGGCGGCGGCCGCGCTCGAGACGATCATGTCGGGCGACGCGACCGAAGCGCAGATCGGGGCGTTCCTCGCGGGGATGCGGCTGCACGGCGAGACGCCCGAGGTCGTGGCGGCCTGCTGGGCGGTGATGGAACGCCACGCGGAGCCGTGCGCGGCGGGCAACGTCGTCGACCTATGCGGGACGGGCGGGGACGGGGCGGACACGTTCAACGTGTCGACGGCAGCGGGGTTCGTCGTGGCGGGAGCGGGGGGGCGCGTGGCCAAGCACGGAAACCGGGCGGCGTCCTCGAACTGCGGCTCGGCGGACCTGCTGGAAGCGCTGGGCGCGCGCATCGACATCGGGGGCGAGGCAGTAGCGAAGGTGATCGAGGGATGTGGGTTCGGGTTCCTGTTCGCGCAGCGCTTCCACCCGGCGATGCGGCACGTGGGCGGACCGCGGCGGGAGCTGGGGACGCGCACCATCTTCAACGTGCTCGGGCCGATCTCGAACCCGGCCCAGCCACGCGCACAGCTGACGGGCGTGGGCTCAGCCCACCTTGGCCCCCTGTTCGCAGAAGCGTTTCGCATCCGCGGCCTCGATCGCGCGGTCATCGTGCACTCGGAGGACGGGCTCGACGAGATCAGTCCGGCGACCTCGACGCACGCCTGGATCCTGGAGGGAGGCGAGGTGCGGGAGAAGGAGCTGACGCCCGCCACGTTCGGGGTCGACGGGTGTTCGCTCGACGAGGTCGCGGGCGGCTCGCCGGAAGAGAACGCGGCGACGCTGCGGGCGGTGCTGGCGGGGCAGGGAGGACCGGTGGCGAACTTCATCACGCTAAACGCGGGGGCGGGGTGCTGGGCGGCGGGGCTGGCGAACAGCTTCGCGGAGGGGGCAGCGCTGGCCCGGGAGTCGCTGGAGTCGGGGCGGGCCCGCGTCGTGGCGGAGTCGTACGTGAGGCTGACGCAGGAGGTCGCGTGAGCTCGCCGAGCATCCTGGAGACGATCGTGGCGAAGCGCCGCGAGGATGTGGCCGAAGCGAAGGCCGCGGTTCCGATCGGCCAACTGCAGCGCGCAGCGAGCGCGGCGCCGCCGCCGATCGATTTCGTGGCGAGGCTGGCCGAGGCGCCACCGGCGGTGATCGCGGAGATCAAGCGCGCCTCGCCGAGCAAGGGCGATATCGCTCCGGGGATGGACGCGGCCGAGCAGACGCTGCGCTACGCGCGGGGCGGCGCGGCCGGCATCTCGGTGCTGACGGAGCCGGCATGGTTCAAGGGGACGCTCGAGGACCTGCGGGGGGCGCGGGAGGCGCTGGAGGCGCTGGGCGCGGGGCGGCCGGGGTTGCTCCGCAAGGACTTCCTGATCGACGAGTACCAGCTGCTGGAGGCGCGAGCCTACGGGGCGGATGCGGTGCTGCTGATCGTGGCCTGCCTCGACGACGCCGCTCTGACGCGCCTGCTGGCATGCTCGCGGGAACTCGGGATGGAGGCGCTGGTCGAGGTGAACAGCGCCGAGGAGATGGAGCGCGCGGGGGCGGTGGGGGCGCGGCTGGTGGGAATCAACAACCGCGACCTGCGCAGCTTCGATGTCGACCTGGGGACGACGGACCGGCTGGCGGGGGGCGCGCCCGAGAAGGCGCTGCTGGCGGCCCTGAGCGGCATCAGCACGCGCGAGGACGTCGAGCGCTTCGAGGGGGTGGGGGCGAAGGCGGTGCTGGTGGGCGAGGCGCTCATGCGGGCGGGAGATCCGGCGGCGATGATCGCGGAGCTGCGGGGACGATGACGCGGGTCAAGATTTGCGGCGTGCGCGACGCGGACACGGCGCGCGAGGCGGTGAAGGCAGGCGCCGACTTCATCGGGTTGATGTTCGCCGAGTCGCGGCGGCAGGTCACACCGCAGCAGTGCTACGACATCATCGAGGCGGTGCGGGAGACGCGGCGGAGCCCCGAGGTGGCACGGATCGAGGGGCCGGGGCGGGGGGAGGTGCGAGGCGCGAGCTGGTTCGGGGCGTGGAACGAGGCGATCGACGACGCGCTGGCGCGCTGGAAACCGCTCATCGTGGGCGTGTTCGCCGACCAGGAGGTCGAGGACGCGAATGAGATCGCGGAGGCGGCGGGACTGGAGCTGATCCAGCTCTCGGGCGGGGAGGACGAGTCGTTTGTGCGGCAGGTCCGCCCGCCCGTGCTCAAGGCGATCCACGTGCACCCGGAGACGACGGCCGAGGACGTGATCGACACCGCAACGCCGGGCGTGGCGGCAGGCATCATGCTCGACACCGGAAAGGCGGCGGCGCGCGGCGGCACGGGCGAGACGTTCGACTGGGATGTCGCGGCCGAGGTGGGGCGCCGGCTGCCGCTGATGCTGGCGGGCGGGCTCTCGCCCGAGAACGTGGCGGACGCCGTGGGAGCGGTCGACCCGTGGGCGGTCGACGTCTCCAGCGGCGTCGAGACGGACGGAATCAAGGACATCGAGAAGGTGCGCGCGTTCATCCGCGCGGCGAAGGGGTCAGGACGATGAGCACGGAAACAAGGAGCGACCTCGCGCCGCGTTTCGGGGAGTTCGGCGGGCGCTACATTCCCGAGGTGCTGGTGGCAGCGCACGAGGAGCTTGAAGCGGCCTACAACGCGGCCAGGATCGATCCCGCATTCACCCAGGAACTGGCGAAGCTCCAGCGCCACTACGCGGGGCGGCCGACGCCGCTCTACCTCGCAGAGCGACTGACCGAGGAGGTCGGCGGTGCGCGTATCTGGCTGAAGCGGGAAGACCTGGCGCATACGGGCGCGCACAAGATCAACAACGCGCTGGGGCAGGCGCTGCTGGCGAAACGGATCGGGAAGCCGCGCATCATCGCGGAGACGGGAGCGGGGCAGCACGGCGTGGCGACGGCGACGGTGTGCGCGAAGCTGAACCTCGAGTGCGTGGTCTACATGGGCACGGAGGACATCCGGCGGCAGTCGCTGAACGTGTTCCGCATGAAGATGCTGGGCGCGGAAGTCGTGCCGGTGGACTCGGGCAGCCGCACGCTGAAGGACGCGATCAACGAGGCGATGCGGGACTGGGTCACAAACGTGCGCACGACGCACTACCTGATCGGCTCGGCGATCGGGCCGCACCCGTTCCCGACCATGGTGCGGGACTTCCAGGCAGTCATCGGCAAGGAGGCGCGTGACCAGATGCTGGAGCAGGCGGGACGCCTGCCGGACGTCGCCGTCGCCTGCGTGGGCGGCGGGAGCAACGCCATCGGACTGTTCCACCCGTTCATCGACGACCCGGTGCGGCTGGTGGGGGTGGAGGCCGCCGGTGAAGGCCTGTCGGCTCCGGGGCGGAACGCGGCGACGCTGGTCGCCGGGAGCCCGGGAGTGCTGCACGGGACGCGCACGTACCTGCTGCAGGACGAGGCAGGACAGATCCTCGACACGCACAGCATCTCGGCGGGGCTCGACTATCCGGGGGTCGGGCCGGAGCACTCGTGGCTGAAGACGAGCGAGCGGGCGGAGTACATCGCTGCGGACGACGCGGAGGCGCTGGAAGGGTTCCAGCGGCTGACGCGGAGCGAGGGGATCATCCCGGCGCTGGAGCCGGCGCACGCGATCCTGCCGGCGATCCGGCTGGCGGAGGAGCTGGGCGAAGGCGGTGACGTGCTGATCGGCTTGAGCGGCCGCGGCGACAAGGACATGCACACGGTCGCCGAGGCGCTGGGCGTCACGCTCTGAGCGCGCAGGTCGCGATGCCGGAGCCCGTCGGGGGGCGGCGAGGGGCCCTGCCCTGGGGACCGCCCCAGGTGGTGTTCGGGATACTCGGGGGACTGGCGGCGCTCGCGGTCACGCTCCTGCTCTCCGCGCTCGTCATCGAGACCCTCGGCGAGTCGCGGGACGTCGGCGATGTGTTCGTAAAGGCACGCGAGGTCGCCGCCTACGCCGACGAGCGGCTGGCGGCGGCGGCGAAGGGCGCCGAGCTGCCCGAACCTCCCCAGGTCCGCGGCGACCAGGCGGCGCTCTCGCTGACGCTCATCATCACGCTTGGGCTCCAGGCGGCGTTCGTGGGTGTGGTGCTGGGGGTCACGCGGCACAACATGGGGGAGCTGGCGCAGCGACTGAGGCTGACGCGGTTCAGCGCCTTCGGGCTGTGGCGACCGGCGCTGGCGGTCATTGGCTGCTACGTGATGGTGGCGGTGTACGCGGCGATCGTGAACGCCCTCGACATCGGGGCGCTGCAGCCGGAGAGCACCGTGCCCTTCGAGGTGCTGCGCCACCCGATGACGATCGTCCTGACGGGGATTGCCGTGATCGTGACGGCGCCGCTCTCGGAAGAGATCTTCTACCGGGGGCTCATCTTCGGGGGATTGCAGCGATGGGGGTTCTGGCCGGCGGCGCTGATCTCGGGCGCGGTCTTCAGCGGGGTGCACCTGGACCCGGGAAGCCTGATTCCATTCTTTATCATCGGCGTGGTGCTCGCGTGGCTGTTCTGGCGGCGCGGGAATCTCTGGGAGAGCGTGGCGTTCCACGTGCTGTTCAACGCGGCCAGCTTCTCCCTGCTGCTGGTAACGGAGGCGTAGCGGATGTCGGAACGGTTGCGGGCGCGGTTCGCACAGGCGAACGGCGAGGGTCGGGCGGCGTTCGTGGGGTACGTGATGGCGGGGTTCCCCGACCCAGGCCAGACGGTACCGCTGCTGCTGGGGCTGGAGGCGGGAGGCACGGACGTGATCGAGCTTGGCGTGCCGTTCACGGACCCGCTGGCCGACGGGGCCACGATCCAGCGCGCGAACGAGGTGGCGGTGGCGGCGGGGGTCACGTTCGCCGACTGTCTCGGGATGGTGCGGGAGGCGCGGACGCAGGGGCTGTCGATCCCGCTGGTCCTGATGGGATACGACAACCCCCTGCTGGCCTACGGCGAGGAACGGGCGGCGGCGGACGCGGCGGCGGCGGGCGCGGACGGCTTCATCGTGGTGGACCTGCCGCCCGACGAGGCGGGGACGTTCCGGCAGGCGTGCGCGGCGAACGGCGTGAGCTTCGTGCCGCTGGTCGCGCCGACGACGGCGGAGGAGCGGATGGGGGATGTCGCGGCGGTGGCAGACTCGTTCATCTACTGCGTGAGCGTGACGGCGACGACGGGAGGGGCGGAGGTACCGGAGGAGGTCGGTGACCTCGTCGCGACGATCCGGCGGCACACGGAGCTGCCGATCGCGGTGGGGTTCGGGGTCTCGACGGAGGAGCAGGTGGCACGGGTGGGGCGGGTGGCGGAGGGCGTGATCGTCGGCTCTGCTATCATCGCGGCCATCGAAGGGGGGAGCGTCGAGGGCTGCGTCGACCGCGTCCGTTCGTACGTCGAACGGGTTACGGGGCGCAGCGGAGCGGGCGCATAGCTGGTCCCCCGGGAGTGACATTGATGGCGGTTCGCGGCATCCGCGGAGCGATCACGGTTGGCGACAACGACCGCGAGGCGATCCTCGACGGCACGCGCGAACTGCTTGAGGCGATGGTCGAGGCGAACGGCGTGGAGGCGGACGACATCGCCTCCTGCCACTTCACGACCTCGCCCGACCTGAACGCCGAGTTCCCGGCGGAGGCGACCCGCCGGCTGGAGGGGTGGAAATACGTGCCTCTGCTGTGCGGGCACGAGATGAACGTCCCGGGATCGATGCAGAAGTGCGTGCGCATCCTGCTGCACGTGAACACCGAGGCGGCTCCGCAGGACATCCAGCACATCTACCTTCGTGACGCGGTACGACTACGAACGGACCTGACGTCGGCGAACGGAGCAGAGTCGCCGGCGGGAGAGTGAGGCGCCTTCGCGCTTTGCCGTAGGCGCGAGCCGCGAGATCATGCAATCCGCTCGCCAAGACGCTGCAGTCGAGCACACGGCCCCGGAGTCGGGGCCGGGGCAGCGGGACGAGTCGGTACGAGGCGCACTGGCGGGAAGCGGCCTTCGGGAGGCCATGCACGAGATCCGCCTGCCGACGTTCGAGGGCCCCCTGGACCTTCTGCTGACGCTGATCCAGCGTCGCGACCTCGACATCACGACGGTGTCGCTGGTGGCGGTTGCCGACCAGTACCTGGAAGCCGTCCACGCCGACGACTCGCTGGACGCGGGGGCGCTGGCGGAGTTCGTTTCGATCGGGGCCAAGCTGCTGCAACTGAAGTCGCGCGCGCTGCTGCCGGGACGGGACGAGGACGAAGAGGAGCCCGAGGAAGAGGATCCGGGCGAGGAGCTGGTGGCGCTGCTGCTCGAGTACCAGCGCTACCGGGAGGCGGCGGATGCGCTGGGGGAGCGGATGCAAGCAGGGTGGCGCACCTATCCACGGGGCGCGCCACCGCCGGAGCCGCCCGAGGGGAACGCCCTCGACGGCGTGACACTGGACGCGCTCTACGCGGTGATGATGGAAGTTCTGGAGCGGATGCCGGAGGAGCCCGACGGCACGGTCGAGCGCAGCGACGTGAGCCTGGCGGACCAGATCGCGATGCTGGAGGGGCGGCTGCGCGGGCGGGGGCGATCGTTCTCGTTCCGGCAGGTGATCGAGTCCTGCACGTCGCGGGTCGAGTTGGTGGTGACGTTCATCGCGCTGCTGGAGCTGTTGAAGCGGGGAACGTGCGAGGTGGAGCAGTCGCAGGCGTGGGGGGACATCCGCGTGCGGGCGCTGGTTCAGAAAGCGGCGAGCTGACGCTGTAGGCGACGCTGCCACAGGGTCGCGACAAGAGTCCCGAAGAGCAGGCCACCAACGGCCCCGACTGCGTCGAAGAGGATGTCGTTGGGGTCGGCGGAGCGGTAGGGAAGGAAGGACTGGTACCACTCCTGCACACCGCCCACGAGCAGGGCGACCCCCAGGATGGGCACGAAGAGGACGGGCGCGGGAAGGCGCGGAAGCACGGCTCGGGCCAAACTGAGCAGGATGAGCACGAAGACGGCGTACTGGATGGCGTGGACGGCGTTCGCGAGCGCCCCGCTGGAGGGGCCCTGCGGGCTGGGCGTGCTCGCCAGCCCGACCATGACGCCGAGCCAGAGGAGCGCCAGCAAGAGCCGGAGGCGCATGTGGCTAGTGTAGCTGGCGGCATCGTGCGAGAGTGGGGAGCAGGGGGGCCGGGGCGTCCCTCGCGAGAGCCATGACCGTGACGCTGCCATCGCTGACCCTGGCCCAACTGGAGATGGCCGCCCCCGCCGGTGGGAGCGCGCTCGTGATGGGCGTCTTCGACGGCGTGCACCGGGGGCACCAGGCGCTGCTGGCGCAGCTGCGGGACGAAGCGGACGCGCGCGGGATCACCCCCGGCGTGGTGACGCTGCACCCGCACCCGGCAACGGTGCTCCGGCCCGACATCATGCCGAGCTACCTGACCTCGCTGGAAGACCGGCTGCGGCTGATGCGCGAGGCAGGCGCCTCGTGGGTGCTGCCGCTGACGTTCACGTCGGAGCTGTCGGAGGTGACGGCGGAGGAGCTGGCGGAAGCGTTTCACCGGCTGCTGCACATGCAGGTGATGGTGCTCGGTCCCGACGCCGCTTTCGGGCGGGGGGCGCCGGCCGACACACCGGAGCGGATGCGGCGGGCGGGCGAGGAGCTGGGGTTCGAGGTCGTGCAGATTGAGCCGCTGATGGCAGGCGGCGAACGGTGCAGCTCGACCATGGTGCGAAAGGCGCTGGGGGAAGGCGACATGCGAGCCGTGACAGACCTGCTGGGGCGGCCGTACACGCTGGCCGGGCCGGTGGTTCGGGGCTTTGAGCGGGGGCGCACGATCGGGTTCCCGACCGCGAACATCTCCGTTGCAGCCGACCGCGCGCTGCCCGCGCTGGGCGTCTACGCGACAGTCGCGACGGTGGCGGGGCGGGAGCTGCGGGGGGCGACGAACATCGGACGGCGGCCGACTTTCGACGAGGGGCACGTCTCGATCGAGACGCACCTGCTCGACTTTGAGGGCGACCTGTACGGCGAGCACATGGAGATCGCGATCGTGGACCGGGTGCGTCCCGAGCAGGCGTTCTCGGGGCCGGAAGAGCTGCGGGCGCAGATCGCGGCGGACGTTGAGCACGTACGGGGGGTGCTGGCGTGAGCCGCACGATGGCGCCGGTCGACGAGCAGCTGTTCGTGCTGATGAGCGGGGTCGAGTACGGGGACGGGGGTCTGCGGCGGGCGTTCGAGGCGGAGCTGCGGGAGCTGCTGGAGGAGGACCGGCCCCTGCGCGTCTACCTGGGGATCGACCCGACGGCCACGTCGCTGACGCTGGGGCACGCAGTGCCGCTGCGGAAGCTGCGGCAATTCCAGGACTTCGGTCACGACACGGTGCTCCTGATCGGCGATACCACTGCGCTCATCGGCGATCCATCGGACAAGAACACGCTGCGGCCCCAGCTGACAGCCGAGGACGTGAAGGCGAACGAAGCCACCTACTTCGCGCAGGCCGCCAAGGTGCTCGACCGGGAGAGGACCACAGTCCGGCACAACTCGGAGTGGCTCGGTGGGCTCGACCTGAAGGACCTGATCGCGCTGATGTCGCGATTCACCGTGGCGGAGATGCTCAGCCGGGATAACTTCCGGGAGCGCCAGCAGCGGGGCGACGCCGTCTACCTGCACGAGTTTCTCTACGCGCTCATGCAGGGGTACGACGCGCTCGCGCTGGAATGCGACGTGCAGGTCGGGGCAACGGAGCAGCTCTTCAACTTGATGGCGGGGCGGAAGATCCAGGAGGACGCCGGCCAGCGGAAGCACGTGCCGATCACGGTGCCGATCCTCGTCGGGATCGACGGCGCCATGCGGATGTCGAAGTCGACGGGGAACTTCATCGGGCTGGACGAGGCGCCCGAGGAGCAGTACGGCAAGGCGATGTCGATCCCGGACGGGGCGCTGGCGAACTACTTCCAGCTGGCGACGAACCTCGACCGGGGCGACGTGGTGGCGACGATCGAAGGGCTCGCGAACAACGAGCGCGACCCGATGACCGAAAAGAAGCGGCTGGCGCGCACGATCGTGACGGAGCTGCACGACGAGGACGCCGCGGCGCGGGCGGAGGCGCACTTCGAGCGCACCGTGCAGCGGCGCGAGGAGCCGGAGGAGATGCCCGAGGCGGCGGTGCGCGAAGGCCAGCCGCTCATCGACGTGATCGTGGAGGCGGGAGCGGCGCCGTCGCGCCGGGAAGCGCGGCGCTTGTTCGACCAGGGGGCGGTGACGGTCGACGGCGAGCCGGTCGGGGACGGGCGGGAGCCGGCGCGGGTGGGGTCGCGGGTGCGGGTGGGGAAGCGTCGCTGGCTGCGCATCACCGGGGCGAGCGACCGGGGCTGAGACGGGGCAGAACACACTCTCAATCGGACGTTCACGGGAACGCGCTACGCGTGATCGGGAGCCGCCGTTTGAGCCTTCCCCGGCAGTTTTTCGGACTCTGCGAAATCTTCACCGGAAGGTAGCGGTTTCATATGGCGAAGAACGGCCCGCCCCCATAGGATGAGCCCTCCGCACCTGTACGAGTTCCGAACCGTGTCCTGGAGGGGGGCTGGAGTGGATACCCGCATTTCCGAGTTCCTGACGTTCCTCGCTGTCGAGAAGAACGCCTCCGAAAACACGATCTCCGCCTATCGCAGTGACCTCGCGCAGTTCGAAAAGAGCGTGGCTCGCCAGACCTCCGACAACGGCGCCTCGTGGGAGGCAATCACGGACCAGATGCTGCTGGCGTTCGTCGAGGAGTTGCGGGAACGGCGCTACAAGGCGGCGACGGTGGCCCGGAAAGTAGCCGCCGTGAAGTCGTTCTTCAGCTTCATGGCCGCGGAAGGCATTCTGACCTGCGATCCGACGGAGGAGCTGCGTTCTCCGCAGGTCGGGAAGGCCCTGCCTCGCACGCTGACGCCCGAGGAAGTGGACGAATTGCTCGAGCAGCCGGCGCGCAAGAGCACGCCCGTCGCCCAGCGCGACAAGGCGATGCTGGAGTTGGCCTACCACACGGGAATGCGCGTCACGGAGCTCGTGTCGCTGGACGTGGGGCACGTGGCCCTGGAAAGCGACCCGGTCACGGTGCGCGGCATCGGCAAGGGCGACCAGGAGCGGGCGCTGGTACTCCCCCAGGCCGCGGTGGACGAGCTGCGGCAGTACATCTTTCACGTGCGGCCGAAGATGGTGCGCAACCGGAACGAGGGCGCGCTGTTCGTGAACCGCCGGGGCGGACGGCTGACCCGCCAGGGGTTCTGGCTGATCCTGAAGAACTACGCGCGGGAGGCGGGGCTGGACGGGATTACGCCGCACACGCTGCGGCACACCTACGCCACGCACATGCTCTCCGGCGGGATGCCGCTGCGGAACGTGCAGGAGGCGCTCGGCCACGCCAGCATCTCGACGACGCAGATTTATACCCAGCTCACGGACCAGCAGAAGCGAGAGCAGTACGACCGGGCGCACCCGCGGGCCTGAGCCCGAGGGGCGGTAGACTGCCCCCGTGACACCCCCCAGAGATCTGCTCAAGGCGATCGCGCGCGACGACGCGGAGGCGCGGCTACGCGCCCTGGACGCGGACGGCACGCTGACCTCGGGGCTGTTTCCGGAGCTGGAGGAAGGACGGGGATTCGATCAGCCGGCGCTGCACCACTACACGGTGCTGGAGCACAACCTTTCGGCGGTCGGGGCGCTCGACCGGGCGCTGGGGGAAGGGGTCGACGGGCTGCGGATGCCGGACCCCTCGCCGGAAATCCCGGTGGCGGAGTGGCTGGCGCGGGAGATAGACGGGCGGCCGCTGATGCACCTGCTGCGCCTGTCGTGCCTTGTCCACGACATCGCGAAGCCGCGAACGGCGGAGGTGCGGGAGGGGAAGCTGCGATTCCCCCGGCACGGCCCGGTGGGGGCGGAGCTGCTGGAGGGGCGGTTGGCGGCGCTGGGGTTCGAGCAGGCGAGCATCGACTTCGTGACGACGATGGTCCGCTACCACCTGCGGCCGGGGGAGTTCGCGCGCTCGTGGCCGCCCACGGATCGGGCGCTGCGCCGGTTCGCGCGGGATCTGGACGGGCAGACGCTGCCCCTCCTGCTGCTCCAGCTCGCGGACGGCATGGCCACGCGGGGACCCAACTATCAGCGCGAGCACTTCGAGCGGCACATCGCCTTCCTCGGGCACATCGTGACGCGCACCGAGGAGGCGCTGCGGGAGGAGGAACCGGCGCTGGTGGACGGGGAGGAGCTGATGCGGGAGCTGGGGCTTTCAAGTGGACGGCTTCTGGGGGCTGTCCTAACATCGGTTCGCGAAGCTCAGCTGGCGGGCGAGGTGGACGATCGCGCGACCGCGCTCGCGCTGGCGCGCCAATCTCTCGAACGGCTGACCGCCGAGGGCTAGGCCCGGGGTGCTGCCATGGCTGTGATGTTCAGCGTCATCTTCTACACGGTGCTTGCCGTGGCGGCGTTCTACTTCATCCTGCTGCAGCCGGTGCTGAAGCAGCAGCGGCAGCGCAAGAAAGCCGTGCGCGAGCTGCAGATCGGCGACGAAGTGGTGACGACCGGCGGCATCATCGCCGAGGTGAAGGACGTCCAGGCCCCGGACGACGGCCCGACGGAACTGATCCTGGAGATCGCGCCCGGTATCCACGTGCGCGCACTGACCGACGCCATCGAGCGGCGGCTCACGACCCTGGAGCCCGCGCCCGAAGAGGCGCTCGAGACGGTGGCGGCGGGCGCCGGCGAGTCCGGCGACCCGAATGCGTAGTCCCACAACCACCCTCGTCTTCCTGGCGATCCTCGCGGTCAGCGTCTTCTGCCTGTTCGCGGTCTGGCCGAGCGCCCCGAGCCGCTACCTGCCCGGCGACTTCTGGCCGGAGGGCCGGGGCATCAGCATCGGCGACTACGAGCGCAAGACGATGCGGCTGGGCCTCGACCTTCAGGGCGGCGCCCACCTCGTGCTGCAGGCGGAGCCGCCGGCGGACTTCGAGGGTGACCTGACCGAGTCGCTGGAGGTCGCCAAGGAGGTGATCGAGCGGCGCGTGGACGCCTTCGGCGTCGTTGAGCCGGAGATCCAGATCGCGAGCGGGAACCGGCTCGATGTGCAGGTGCCGGGGATGAGCCTCCCCGATGCGGAACGTCTGATCGGACGCACGGCGACGCTGTCGTACCGCATCTTCAACGACGAGAGCCAGCTCGTGCCGGCCAGCGGGATCGTCGACGGCGTCGAGATCGCGATGACGGGCCAGCACCTGAAGAGCAACACGTACCCGGAGCGCCGGGGCACGACCTACGCCGTGAACTTCGAGACGACGGGCGTGGGCAACGAGCTCATGCGCCAGATCACGTCACGGGCGCTCCAGCACCCGATCGGGGATCCGCGCAGGCGGCTGCTCGTCTATCTCGACAACGAGCTGATCTCGGACGCGGTCGTGCAGGGCGTGATCGAGGACCAGGGGACGATCACGGGGCTGGACACCTTCACGGAGGCGAACGACCTCTCGCGGCAGCTGAACGCGGGCGCCCTGCCGGTCCCGCTGCGCACGATCCAGGCGAACGAGGTGAGCGCCTCGCTGGGCGACGACTCGGTCAAGGCATCGGTGAACGCGGCAGAGATCGGGCTGCTGGCGGTGCTGGCGTTCATGATCCTGTACTACCGGCTGCCGGGGGTGCTGGCGGCGTTCGCCCTGATCGTCTACGCGCTGATCACGCTGACGGTGTTCAAGCTGTGGCCGGTCACGCTCACGCTCTCGGGGATCGCGGCGTTCATCCTCTCGGTGGGCATGGCCGTCGACGCGAACATCCTCATCTTCGAACGGATGAAGGAGGAGTTACGCCGGGGCCGGCCGCTGGCAACGGCGATCGAGACGGGCTTCCGGCGGGCGTGGCCATCCATCCGCGACTCGAACATCGCGACGTTCATCACGTGCGCCATCCTGTTCTGGTTCGGCGACCAGTTCGGGGCGTCGTTCGTGCGCGGGTTCGCGATCACGCTGGCGATCGGCGTGGCCGTGAGCATGTTCTCGGCGATCGTGGTGACGCGAACGTTCCTGCGGCTCTTCGTGGGGACGCGGATCGCGCGCTCGCGCTGGCTGTTCAACGCCGAGCCGCTGTCCACGCAGGCCGCCGGCGACGAGGACGAGGACCAGCCGGCGCCGGCGACCCCGCGCTCGACGTTCATCGCGTTCGCCCAGCGGCGCTGGATCACCCTGGGGCTCTCGCTGGTCGTGTTCGTGGCGGCGGCGGTGACGCTGCTGGTGCCCCCCTCGCTGAACGCGGGCATCGAGTTCACGGGCGGGTCGACGTTCACGCTGCAGTTCGCACAGGAAGAACCACCGGAGGGCGCGGAGACGGCGGAGACGGGCGGCGAGGAGGCATCGGGGGCGGAAGAGGCGGAACCGCCGGCGCCGGAACCCGTGCGCGTGGTGGAGCCGGAGGAGCTGCGCGATGCGCTGGCCCGGCTCGGGCACGAGGAGGCGCGGGTGCAGGGGGCGGGGTTCAACACGTACCTGGTGCGGACGGTCGAGCTCGAGGGCGCGCCCCCGCTGGAGGCGGGGGAGGGTCCCGTGCCGCCCGGCGAGATCGACGACATCCTGGCGGCGCTGGAGGAGGAGTTCGGGACGGTTCGGCGGCTGGACTTCGCGACCGTCTCGGGAACGGTCTCGACGGAGATCGCGCGCGACGCGACGCTGGCGGTGGCGGCGGCGGCGGTGGCGATCCTCATCTACGTGGCGTTCGCGTTCCGGCGGCAGCGGGCGGCGTGGCGGTACGGACTCTGCGCGGTGATCGCGCTCGTACACGACTCGGTGATCGTGCTGGGGCTCTTCTCGCTGCTGGCGAAGGTTGCGGGCACGGAGGTCGATGCGGCCTTCATCGTGGCGATCCTGACGGTGATCGGCTTCTCCGTTCACGACACGATCGTCGTGTTCGACCGCGTGCGCGAGGTGACCTCGCGGGACACGCTCGTGCCGTTCGCGGAGGCGGTGAACGTGAGCCTGACGGAGACGCTCGTGCGTTCCATCAACACCTCGTTCGTGACGGTGCTGACGATCATCGCGATGTTCCTGATCGGCGGCGTGACCATCCAGAACTTCCTGCTGGTGCTGCTGGTGGGGGTGATCGCGGGAACGTACAGCAGCATCTTCGTGGCGGCGCAGGTGCTGGTGGCGTGGGAGAACCACGACATCGGGCGCTTCTTCCGGCGGATCACGTCGCGGGGTGAGGGCGAGGTCGAACCGCAGGAGGCGGCGGCGGGATAGTGGCTAGTGGATGGTGGATGGTGGGTAGTGGCTCGTGACCGGCGGATGGTGACCAGGGGACAGGACGGGGGTCACCGGCTACCGAGTCGGGAGCCTTGTCGGTACCACTCGCGCCAGCTACCGTAGGCCGCCCATAGCGCGGCCCTTCACCGTAGGCCCTGGTTTAGTTTGGCAAGGCTCATCGTAGACAAAGAACGACCCCGGTTAGCAGCCGGGGCCTTCTTCGGTGGTGTGGCCGATTGGTAAAGGCGCTGGGTTAGCAACCCTAGGCTTGGACGAAGCGACAACCTTCGCCCGAAGTGGGTTCGATTCCCATCACCACCTCTATCGCGACCTTACCTCAAGTTGCGTGAGGACAGCAAGCCCCGTCGCGGCTTGTTGGCGGTCCTGGCTGCTGGCTATTGGCCGTTGGGGGACGGCCCACTACCCACTATTCACTATCCACCATTCACTACTCCGCTACCCCAGCGCGACGATGACGCCGGTGGCGACGCCGAGGGCGGTGAGGTTGATGCCGACGATGCCGGCGCCGAAGACCCAGAAGGCGCGGTAGAACTCGCCACGGACCTCGGAGAAGCGCGCGTCGAGGCTGACGTCGAAGTGGTCGCGGGTGACGAGGTCGGAGGTGGCGTCCTGGACGACCTCGACGGTGGCGGTGGCGAGCGGCTCGGCGGCGCCGCTTTCGCGGAGCGTGCGGGCGGCGGCGAGAGGGTCGAAGGCGCGGGCCATACAGGAAGTGTGAGGGGAGACGGTTGCGGCTGGCAAGGGGGACGGCCCGCCGGGCGTAGTGGGTAGTGGATGGTGAGTAGTGAGTGGTGAGGCGCCCCGCCCACGACTCGCTACTCACGACGCCCCTCCTTTCTCCGTGGTAGATGCGGGCCGGCCATCCCCCTTCCCTGTAGCCGGTGGCCTCCTCCTTTCTCCGTGGTAAAGATCCATTGGGCGCCGGCCACCACTTCGCGAGGCCTTTTCTCCTTTCTCCGTGTCAGACCTCCGAGGGGCACTGATCACCACCCACTATTCACCAGTCACTATTCACTACACCCCTCCTTTCTCCGTGGCAGGACTACACGACCGTTAGTCGTCACTAGTAGACGTACTATCTCCTTTCTCAGTGGTAGTGTTATGGGTTGACCAGTTCGTGAGTGGTTTGCGTAGAATGGCGCGAAGATTGAGTAACCTTTTCCACATCCGGGCGTTGTGAACGATTGGTACTCACGAAAGATCGGCACGAGAGGAGGAGCCCCCCAGGGACGAGCTAACGCCTAGTTTCACGCACCCGGGCCCCCGGCCCACCACACATTCCAAGGAGCTTGGATTGAAGAAGAACCCAATTAGCGCCATCGCCGGCTGGAAGTCCGCCGCGCTCCTGGCGCTCGTAGCAATGGTGGCGGCCGTCGCCTTCAGCGGCGTCCTCTCCACCACCCAGAACGCCGATGCGCAGACCGCTTCGGATGTCAGCGCTACCATCGAGCAGGGCGACTCCGAAACAGTAATGGTGACGTTGCCTGGTACATGGCAGGCTGCGCCCACGACCAGCAATACGATCACGGGGACGACCATCAGCGCTGCGCATGACGCCACTACTAACGTGGCGACGGTCTCGATAGCCATCGACGACCGGACGAGTCCCCCCGCAGTTACTACAACCCCGACAGTGCTGACTTTCACCGGCAATGAGGCTGCCGCTGGCAACGCCACCAAGACAGCGACCGTGGGCGTCACGGTGATCCCGAGGGTGGGGCACCCCGGCACGGTTGTGACCATCGCCGCACCTGTCGGCGCCTCTGGCGCCAGCAGCACCCTTTACAGTATCCATCCCGACAGCACGGCCAAGGGTTCACTTACTGACAACCCCGGCCGGTCCTTCGTCAATTGCAGTGACGACGGCACCGATACAAGTGCTACTGACCTCCTAGCCGCTACCGCCACAGGCTGCGACAGGTTCCAAAACACCGGCATCATGCTGAGGATCACGATCGCGGCTGACTCGCCTCGTGGCTCCATCTACGTCAGGCGTGGTACGGACGTTGAGGGCGAGCGCGTCATCACGGTGGAACCGGCTCCGGTGGCGACGGGACTGGCGATCTCACCGCCGGCTCTGGGTCTCTCGCAGAGTAATACTGCGGATGCCGAGTCCGTCACTATCACGGTGACGAACAACCGTGGCCTGCCGGTCGCTGACCAGGTCGTGCAGGTCTCGACCACGCTCGGCCAGTTCACCAACACCGAGTGCCCCAATCTGCCGGTCTGTCGGCTGACGACCGGCGCTAACGGCACAGTCACGGCGACGCTGCGGGGCGACAACCGCTCTGGCGCTGCCACGGTGACGGCCTCGGTCGGCACGCTCACGCGGACGGCCTCGGCCACCTTCTTCGGTCTGCCCGCCAGCCTGGACGCTGCCGCCGCGAGTGGCGCAGCGACCGTGGATCAGGGCAAGAGCGCCTTCGTCATCCTCAGCGTCGCCGACAAGGACGGCAACCCTGTCGAGGGTTCGAGTCCAGGGTCGAGCGTCACCACTGAGGTCGAGAACCCGGTTGTCGTGACCCTCGACAGCACGGCGGAGTATGAAGGCACTGCCAGCCCGGCGGACAACGTCCAGGCCTGCTCAAGCGGCACGAACGCGGCAGGCAAGTGCGCCGTCCAGGTTTCGGCTGCAGCGAACGCCTCGCGTGGGATCCACACGCTGGCTGCTGCGCTGCCCGTCAACATCCCGGGCGTCGGCCCGACGGTGCTGGCTGCCTCGATTGACATCCGGGTGGTTGGTCCGCCCGCCAGCATCGAAACGGACGCGCCCACACAGTCCAGTCCCTCGACGGAGATTCCCATCTCGGTCAGCGTCTATGACGATGCGGGCGATCTGGTCGGTGCCGGCGAGGTCCAGGTAATCCTGGTCCAGGGCCGGGGTGCCATCCTCGGTGCGGCCGACGGCAAGGTAACGCTGGTCAACGGCACCGGGAGCTTCAGCTACTACGCGACATCGAACGATGACGTGGTGGCCTTCCGGCTGTCGACCGGGGTTCCCCCTGTCGTGAAGATCCAGGAGATCACCATCGGCGCCACGCCGGTCGAAGAGCCCGAGGGCCCGCCGGCCACGTGGAACAACGAGCTCGTTTCCGGCCAGAACCTCGTGGTCTGGAACGGCGAGGACGGAGCTGATCCGTCTGCCGGCTCCGACATGGGCGTTTCGGGCATCTGGTCGTACAACACCGGGTCCGGCACCTGGGACGGCTACTTCCCGAATGCGGCCGATGTCCCGGGTGGCAACACCCTCACATCGCTCAGCAACGGCGACGCGTACTTCGTGATCGTCGAGTAACTGTCCGCCACCACTCCCGTCCCCGTCCCCGCCTCGAGCGGGGGCGGGGGCACGGGAGGGGTCCCGGGCGTCAGCCATACGGACAGCTAAAGGAGCAAAACCGAATGACCAGGATTCTCAAGTGGCTCGGGGGAGGCGTCGCGGCAGTCATGCTGCTCGGCCTCGCCGGCCTCTTCAGCGGAGAGGTGGCCGAGGCCCAGCCGTCTGGCCCGCCTCACCGCTTCGCCGGCACCGTCACCCTCGATGGTGAAGCCGCGGCCGCCGGCACGTCGGTCACCGCAATCGTCAACGGCGCCGAGTGTGGCTCCGCCACGGTAATCGAGAGCGCTGCCGGTTCGACCTACGCGCTCGACGTGCCCGGCGAGTGCGCCGATGCCGGCGACACCGTCTCCTTCCAGGTCGGGGGCTACGACGCCGCTGAATCTGGAACCTGGAGCGGTGGCGGCCGCACCGACCTCGACCTGACGGCCTCCTCGGCCATGCCCGAGGAGCCCATGGATGACATGGGCGACGAGTGCCCGGACGACATGGGCGAGGGCGACATGCCCGACGAGCCCGATGAACCGTCCGAGCCGTCCGAGCCGTCCGAGCCTGCAGAGCCCATGGATGACATGGGTGACGACATGGCCGACGACTGCCCGACGGCCGACATGGGCGACGAGGACATGGGCGACGACGACATGGACGAAATGCCCGAGGAGCCCATGGACGACATGGACGACATGGCTCCGGAAGCCGGCGACACCGGCACCGGACTCGCCACCAACACGATCAGCACCAGCTCTTCGCTGGCTGCCATCCTCGGTGTGACCGCCCTGGCAATCCTGCTGGGCAGCTACACCTTCGCCCGCCGCCGGCGCTAGCCCGACGGCCCTAAACCAAGTGCCACCTCGCGAGGGGAATCGCCTTCCGGCGGTTCCCCTCGCGTCTGCCTCTATGGGTATCTGTGCAGTATGCGGCGAGGAAACACGTCCGCCGCGAGTCAACTCCCCACGGCCGGAGGGCCTCTGCTACGACTGCTGGCGCAAGACGGACCACTACCGCGAGCACAACCGCAACGAGAAGCGCGAGGCGTACGACACGAAGCCCGCCCAGCGCAGGCGCATCCAGCAGACCAACGCGGAGCGGTACCGCAGGAAAGCACGGGACCCGCGATTCCTGCAAGAAGAGGCCGCGCGTAAGCGAGAGGACTACTGGCGGAGACGGGGCGGGTAGTAGTGAATAGTGACTAGTGGATAGTGGATGGTGACCTCGTCCGGCTACTCACCATTCACTATTCACTACCCACTACTCACTACCCCATCCCGCGCCTTGACGACGGCGGCGAGCTTCGCCTCGGCGGTGCGGGCGGATGCGACGGGGTTGTCGGCGAAGGTGGCGAAGCCGCAGTCGGGCGTGAGCAGGACGCGCTCCTTCCCGAGGAGGTTGACGGCGCGGGCGATGCCCTCCCGGATCACCTCGACGGACTCGACCGCGGGATCCTTCGGGTTCACCACGCCCACGCCGAGGCGCTTGTCATCGGGGAGGTCGCCCAGGAGCTCCAGTTCGCCGGCGCGGGGGGTGCAGAGCTCAAGGAACAGGGTCCCGACGGGAGCGTCGCCGAGGAACCCGAGCAGGGGCCGGTAGTCGCCGGAGAGGGCGGCGGACTCGTCGGGGGTCCAGTTGCCGCGGCAGACGTGCAGGCCGAGCCGCTCGGCGGGGAGGCCGCGCACGGTCTCGCGGAGGAGGTCGGCGGCGAAGGCGAGCTCGCGCCCGGGCGCGAGCTTCTCGCTGAGGGCGCCGCACATGAAGCTGCGTTTCGCGCCAGCCTCGCCGTACACGACCTCGGTGAGCACGGGCTCGTCGAACTGCACAAGCGCGGCGCCGCCGGCGAGGAGGGCGTGCAGCTCCTCGCGGAGGACGCGCACGACATCGAGGGCGAGGTCGTCGCGGGTCTCGTAGGGGCGCTCGCGCAGGCAGTCGAGCCACATGGTGCGGGTCAGCAGGTAGGGGCCGGGGAGGGCGACCTTGACGGGCGTATTGGCGCAGGAGCGGGCGAAGGCGAGCTCGTGGGCGGCGAGGGGGCGGCTGCGGCCGAGGGGGCCGTGAACGACGGGGTGGCGCACGTCCGCGGCGGGCACATCGAGGGCGCGCAGCTCGCGGTGGAACTCGTCGGGGTCGTCGACCATGGCGGTGAGGTCGCTGAGGGGGATGAGCTGGCAGTTGTCGAGGAGGCCACCGACGAAGCTGGCGTAGTTGTCGCGCCGCTGCTCGCCGTCGGTCACGACATCGACGCCGGCGCGGCGCTGGGCGTCGAGGGCGAGGCGGACGGCGTCGTCGGCGGTCTCGTGGAAGGCGCCGCCGTCGAGGCGGCCTTCAAGGTGGTCGTGCATGGCCTGCAGCATCCAGCGGGGGCGGGGCCAGCTTCCGATGCCCATGACGGAGAGGGGCGCGACGGCGGGGGCCGGGGCCGGTTCCGGGAGCGAATCGGGGACGGAGACTTCGACAAGGGGCCGGTCGCGAACCGGGGCGGGGGACGGGGGCGGGGCGGCCGGGTGGCGCGCGGCGAGGGGGCCCTTCGACACGAGGTAGCTGCGCTGGTCGCCGTGCCTGGTCCAGGAGACGAGCTCGTTGCCGGTCATCCGGCACCAGGCGGGCAGCTCGATCTCGACCGTGGGTTCGGTCGAGCGGATCTCGAGGAGGCCGCCGGGGGCGAGGGGGTCGATATTGCGGCGAATGAGCAGCAGCAGCCCGCCGCCGCAGTCGAGGTCGCCGCCGTCGAAGCCGGCGTCGGGCGCGAACGGGTGGCGCTCGACTGGATCGCCGGGACTGGCCGAACCGCTCACGGGATGGGTTTCGCGGCTAGTAGGTGACGCTGGGCGCGCCGTCGGAGAGGAACTCCACGAGCATCGCCCCGCCGACGATGGTCGCGCCTTCGACGAGGTTGTTCTCGTCGAGCCCGCGCTTCTTGAAGCAGGGCGCGCAGACGTAGATCAGGCCGCCGCCAGCGGTGAAGGCGTCCATGAGCTCGCTGAGCGGGAGGAAGCCGTCCTCGCGGATGGCGTCGGCGTAGCCCTTCTCGGCGAGGCGGACGCCCTCGGTGCTGAGAAACACGAGGGTCTCCTTCTCGGAGCCGAGGGCGGCATTGGCGACGACGAAGCCGACGGTCGCCTTGTCGGGGTCGTTACCGGATGAGGTGAGGTTGACGCAGAACTTGCCTGGCACGGAGCGGGTGTCTCCTTGGTTCAGGGGTTTGGGCGCTGTTCGATCCAGTAGTGGGGGTGGTCGGCGCGGAGGAGGCGGCGTTCAGTCATGCGGCACCAGGCGGGCATGTCCTCGGGAGCGCCAAGGTCGCGCACAGTGAGCTTCAGCACCTCGCCCGCGGCCAGTCCCCTCATGCGGGATCGAAGCATCACGATAACCTCGCCGCAGCCCATATCGCCAGCGTCCCACTCGGCATGGGCGCGGGGAACGTCGCTCACCGCTCATCCTCCGGCGGACCGGAACCTGGAGGGGCGCCGAAGAGGGCGGCGGCGGGGCTCGTCTCTTCCTGCTCGGGGAGGCCGAGCCGCGCGCGCAGGGAGGCGCGGGCGGAGTCGGCGTTCGTGGCCTCGGGGGTCTGGACGACGACGGGCATGGGCAGGGCGTGGCCGAAGACGAGCGCCTGGCGCTTGCTCTCGAGGGCGGCGATGACCTGGCGGAGGCCGCTCCTTCCGGCAACGCCGCCGACGATGGCCTCGACGTCGTTGTCGCTGTCGAGCTGGAGCGTGAACTTCGTGCCGATCTGGGAGAGGACCTCGGGGTCGATCTGGCTGGGGCGCTGGTCGATGACGAGGAGGGTGACGTTGTACTTGCGCAGCTCGCGGGCGATCTGGCCGAAGATGCTCTGGCCGGCGAGGGAGCGGTCGACGAACTTGTGGGCTTCCTCGATGACGATGACGAGGCGGTTCGGAGCCTCGCGCTCCTCGGAGCGCTCGGTGCTGTCGCGGTAGCGCTCCCAGATGCGGCGGGAGAGCATGTTGGCGACGAGCATGTAGCTGACGAGGTCGTTGCCGAAGCGTCCGAACTGGACGACGACGCTCTTGCCACCCTGGAGCGAGCGCACGACGTGCTCGATGACGTCGCCGAACTGGGAGCCCTCGGTGCGGACGAACTCGCGGCGGGTGAGGCGCTCCATGCGGCGGCGAAGGCTCTCGAGCGAGCCGGGATAGCCCATCTGGGCGGCGACCTGCGACCAGTTGACGTCGCCCTCGGGAGGCTCGCGCCAGAGCCTGTCGACGAGGGCGGCGGATGGCTCGTCGGCGAGGATCTCGTCGATCCAGCCGGGGCCGAAGCGGCGGCGGCAGGCATGGGCGGCATCGACGGCGAGGTCGGAGAGGTCGAGGGTCTCACGCAGGACTTCGAGGTCGTCGGGCTGGATGTCGCGTGTGCCGATAAGGATCTGGCCGTCGGAGCGGGCGGCGCGGGATTCGAGGGTGTAGAGCTCGATGTCGGTCTGGTGGCGCTGCTTGAGGGAGCGCAGGCGGCTGGTCGAGGGGCCCTGGAACTTCATCTCCCAGCCGTAGTCGTTGTGCATGTCGAAGACCAGGGCGACGGTGCGGTCGCTGTTGGTTGCGGCGGCGGTCGAGCGGGTGAGCATCGCATCGAGCAGGTGAAGGACGAGCACGCTCTTGCCCGTGCCGCTCTTGCCGAACACGCCGGCGGAGCGCTCGAAGAGGCGCTCGAAGTCGACGCCCACCTGGAGCTCGTCCATGCCGAGGGGAGCGCCGACGGGGATGTTGGGGCCGTCGGTGGCGAAGGCGCGGTCGAGGGTGTCCTGGTCGGCGGGGTGGACGGCGGAGAAGTGGCTGGGGAGGCGGCGGGCGCGGGCCGGTTCCTCGCCGTTTTCGCCGAGCTCAAGGTAGGGGTCGACGGCGAGGGCGGTGTAGACGCCGGTGTCCTGGAGGACCTCGCGCAGGAGAGCCGGTTCGTCCTCGCCGGGAGGCCAGACGGTAGGGCCGGAATCGACCGACTTGAGGGTGATATCGGTGACCATGCCGAGGATGCTCAGGCCACCGCCGACATCGGTCTTCGCGTACTGGCCGAGCTGGGCGGCCTGGCCGGGGTCGAGCCGTACCTCGAGGCCCTTCGTGAGGGAGCCCCCGACGACGACGCCGAGGGGCCGGGTGGCGTCGGGGTTCGCGTCACTCATGGTTCCACCGCACGGAGGATACTCGTGAGGCGCGAGGGTTCGGCTTTGAGGAGACGGGCGAGCTCCTTGCCGGCGGCGACGAGGAAGAGGCGCTCCCCGGGGCCGGCGGCGCGGGCGACCTCGCGGATGGCGGCCGCGACGACGGCATCGTCGGCGGCGGGGTTGGCGACGAGGGGGACGAGGAAGCGGCCCTCGTCGGCGACGCGGACCTTCTCCTCATCGGTGGCGGCCTGCACCTCGGCGAGGAGGGGCGGGGGCATGGGCGGGAGGGCGGGGCGGGCGACCTCGCGGTCGATGTGCCCGCAGATGGCGACGGCGAGGGTGGTGCGCAGGAGCAGCTCGATCTCGGGGTTGCCGGCCATGACGGAGGCGGCGCTCTGGCCCGGATCCCCGCGGGGGACGAGGGGGCGGGAGGGATCGTCGGGGCCGCTCTCGCTGCCGGTCACGACGCCGAACGTGTCACAGCGCCCTTCCCGCACGACCAGCATCTGGCCGAGGGCGAAGGGCTCACTCGTGTAGCGGGCGTAGGCGCACTCGAAGGCGCGCACGCTGGCGTTGACGACTCGGCAGGTTTCGCTCAAACGGCCCTCCTGCGCTTGCTCTGCTGCTTGCCGTTGAGGGGCGGGCGGATGCCCGCGTCGCCGGCGAGGCGGTCGAGGAGGCGCTCGAACTGCTCGCGGTCGCCGGCCGAGATGACGGCCTGCTCGTGCGCCTCCTGGAGGGCGCGCGGATAGCCGTCGCAGCGCTCGCACTGGTCGACGAGGGTGGCGTGGAGGCGGTCGACCTGGGTGGGGGTGGCCGCCCAGGCGGGAAGCTCGACGCGGGCGATGTCGTCGCCGACGCGGAGATAGAAGAGCGCGACCTCGTGGCCCGGAAGCAGTGACTCGACGCTCCCCCGGCGGCTGCTGCGGGAGTGGAAGATGGCGCTGCGCTCGCCGGGTGCGAGGAGGCCGCGAAACACGTCGCCGTCGGTGAGGGGCGGCGCAGCGGGCGGGGGCGGGGCGAGCACTTCGAGGGCGGCGACGACCTCGCGGGCGGCGGAGGCGGAGATATACGCGCCCATGCTCAGGGGTTCGCCGCAGTCCCGGATGCGGTCGAGCGCTTCGACCGTGCGGTTGCGGTAGGGGGCGAGGGCCTCGTCGGAGGCCTGGCGGGTGTGGAGGTCCCAGGGGAGGAGGGTGCCGTCGAGGAGGAGGACGGCGGGGCCGGCCGTAGCAGCGGGGACGGCAAGCTCGACGCCGCGCTCCAGCTCGCGCACATCGCGGAGGAGACGGGTGGCGAGGCCGCGGGGAGCCTGGCGCATGCCGGCCGAGCCTTCGAGGAGGTCACCGTCGAGGCCGACCTCGGCGACGGCGTCGAGGGCAGGCTCAACAGGGACGCCGTAGGGGAGGAGGGCGTGGCCGATGTTGATGGCGTAGCAGCGGACGGTGGAGAAGCGATCGGGGGTGATGGAGGAGCCATCGACGCCGATGACGGTGACGGGGCCGAGGGAGGGGGTAGGGCAGGTGGCGGCGGGGTCGTCCTCGGCGAGGGCGTAGGGAACGGCCTGCCCGCCGAGCGCCTGCTCGATGCGGGCGGCGGCGGCCACCGGGTCGTCGCTCCACTCGCGGAGGGCGGCGCGGGCGCCCTCGATGGCCACGCCTGCAGCGGCGCGCGTCTCCTCGTGGCGGGCGATGAGCGCCGGCAGCTCGGAGGCGACGGTGTCCATGCGCAGGGTCACCGGCGGGCCTCCAGGGGGGAGCGGAGGACGCGAACGTCGCCGGTGCGACGGGTGACGTGGGTCGCGTCGAGGTGTTCGAGCAGGGCCTGGGCGTACTTGCGGCTCGTGCCGAAGAGGTCCCGCACCTCGGCGAGGCTGACGGAGCCGTTCGCCTCGATGTGCTCGCGGATCCGCCCCACCAGGTCCGCGTAGACGCTCGCCTCGAAGACAACGCCGGAGCCTGTGTCTTCGACCAGTCCCTCGCCCGCGAGGTAGGCGAGCAGGTCGGAGGGCGGGAGGGACTCGGTCGGGGGGCTGGCGCCTCCGGCCCTGACGGCCTCGATGAAAGCGCCGGCCTGCTCCTGCTGGGCCGCGCTGAGGCTGACGGTGTAGCCCGGCGGGTGGAACCCGCCGCCGGGGCGCTCGACGAGGCCGCTGCTAGCGACGCCTTCGGCGGCGACAAGCTCGAAGAGCTGCGGTTCGAGGGCGAGGCGGCTGCGGAGGTGCTCGCGGGGAGCGGAGGGGCGGAGGGGGTGCTCGGCGAGGTAGTCGCGGACGGCCGCGGCGAGGTCGGCGGCGGCGGCGGCGAGCCAGGGGCGGCCGGCGAGGAGGGAGCCATGGTCGCTGGCGCGGCCCGCGGCCACGAGGTCGGCGGCGGCAGCGTTGGCTTCGTCGGACTCGAGGCCGAGGGCGGCGCCGAGGGCGGCGCGGGGCTGGGGGCCGGCGGCCAGGAGGTCGGCGAGACGCTCGGCGGGGGGCGCCTCGAGCTGGCGCTCCAGTCCCTCGAGCGTCGGGAGGTGGTTGCGGCGGTGGCGGCGCGGGTTGACGGCGGCGATGGGCCCGCCGGCGACGGTCTCGTTGGGCGTGCGCACGATGCAGCTATCGTGCGCGAGGACGGCGACGGGGGTCTCGAGCACGAGCTGGGCCCAACCGGTCTCGGCGGGCGCGAGCTCATCGCGGTCGAGGAAGCGAACCTTCGCCTCGGACTCGGCGGTGGCGGAGAGGAAGGTCACGCCCGCGTCGTGGGCGAGGGGGTGGGTGAGGATGTCGGTGGCCTTGAGGCGGACATCGAGCGCGTAGGCGGGCTTGAGCACGTCACGGGCGGCGAGGACCATGCCGCGCCGCAGCTGCTCCGTGCGGATGCCGCTCACGTTGACGGCGGCGCGGGTTCCGGGCGCGAGGCGTTCGACCTTCTCGCCGTGGCGCTGGAGGCCGCGAACGCGCCCCCGCAGGCCGCCGGGCTGGACCTCAATCTCCTGGCCCACTTCCAGGCTGCCGTCGAGGAGGGTGCCGGTCACGACGGCGCCGAACCCCTGGATGGTGAAGGCGCGGTCGATGGGGAGGCGGGGACGGCCGAGGTCGCGCTTCGGGGGCGTGGCGTCGAGCGCCGTGTCGAGGGTGGCGACGAGGTCGTCGAGGCCCTCTCCGGTCGTCGCCGAGGTGCGCACGATGGGGGCTCCTTCGAGCCGGGAGCCGGCGAGGGTGTCGGCGATCTCCTCCTCCACGAGGTCGACGTACTCCTCCTCGGCGAGGTCGCACTTGGTGATGGCGACGACGCCGGCGGGTACGTCGAGCAGGTCGAGTATGGCGAGATGCTCGCGGGTCTGGGGCATGGGACCCTCGTCGGCGGCGACGACGAGGAGAGCCAGGTCGACGCCGCCCGCGCCGGCGAGCATGTTCTTGATGAAGCGCTCGTGTCCGGGGACGTCCACGATGCTTATGTCGCGTCCAGAGGGGAGGGCGAGCCAGGCGAAGCCGAGGTCGATGGTGAGGCCGCGCTCCTTTTCCTCACGGAGGCGGTCGGGGTCGATGTTGGTGAGGGCGCGCACGAGGGCGCTCTTGCCGTGGTCGACGTGACCAGCGGTACCAACGACGTACATGGGCGTGGGGCGATTATGCCACGCCTGAGGCGCCGCCTCGCGCGACGGAGGGGGACTCTTCAGCACGTTCCCGGAGGCGGAGCATGAACTGCACGGCGACCTCGTTGTGGAGGAGGCGGCCCCGGGGGGTGAGGCGCAGGCGGCCACCGGAGTCCTCGAGGAGGCCGGCGGCGCGGCAGGCGTCGAGGGGTGGCCCCGTGGCGGCTTCGAGGGGGTCCCCGAAGGTCATGGCGAACTCGGCCGGGTCGAAGCCCTCGACGAGGCGCAGACGGAGGGCGAGCCAGTCCGACATGGAGGTGGCGGGGTCGGGGCGGACGGCGCGGGCGATGGCGCGCCCATCGCGGCGGACGGCGTCGATGTAGGCGCGAGGGTGGGCGACATTCTCGAAGCGCTCGCCATCGAGGAAGCCGTGGCCGCCCGCGCCGATGCCGAGGTAGTCGCCCCAGGTCCAGTAGACGAGGTTGTGACGGCTCTCGTGGCCGGGTCTGGCCCAGTTCGAGAGCTCGTACTGGCGGTAGCCCGCGGCGGCGAGACGTTCGGCAGCGTCCTCATACATGGCGGCCACCGCGTCGGGGTCGAGGGGGGCGACCTCGCCGCGTTCCACACGCCCGTCGAGGGGCGTACGCGGCTCCACGGTGAGGGCGTACAGGGAGAGGTGGTCCGGGGCGAGGTCGAGGGCGCGCCGGAGGGTCGCCTGCCAGGCCGCCGGGGTCTGGTCGGGAAGGCCGTACATCAGGTCGAGGTTGACGCTGCGAATGCCGGCCTCGCGAGCGAGGTGGAGGGAGGCGGCGGTGGCCTCGGGGGTGTGGACGCGGTCGAGGAAGGCGAGCTCGGAGGCGTCGAAGCTCTGGGCGCCGAAGGAGATGCGATTCACACCGGCACGGGCAAGGTCGCGGAGCGCCGGGGCGGAGGTGGTGCCGGGGTTGGCCTCAAGGCTGATCTCGGCGTCGGGGGCGAGGGGGGCGGCGGCGCGGACGGCATCGATGATGGCGACCAGCGAGCCGGCGGCCATCTCGCCGGGGGTGCCGCCGCCGAAGGAGACGGAGGCCACCTCGCGGCCGCCGATGCGGGGCGTCCAGGCCTCGATCTCGGCGACGACGGCGGCGGTGTAGGCGTCCTTGACGCCGTCCATTCCGGCATAGGTGTTGAAGTCGCAGTATCCGCACACGCGCACGCAGAAGGGGATGTGGACGTAGACGGCGAGGGGGGGAGCAGCGCTCACGGGGACTCGGGGAGCGCGGCGCGTATCTCCTCGACCCGGTTGGTGGTGATGGCGTCGACACCCCACCGCAGGAGGTCGCGGGCACGGTCGCCGTCATCGACAGTCCAGGCGGCTACGGCGAGCCCGGCATCGTGAAAGTCGCGGACGATGTTCCGGTCGAGCAGCGCGTGGCGGCAGGAGACACCGGCGGGCAGGGGGTCGTGCAGCATCACGGACTGGAAGAGGTCGAACTGGTCGGGAGTGTCGATCGAGTAGTACAGGTCGATCTGCGGGCAGGCGACCTTGACCTCGCGGAGCAGGGGCCAGTTCTGCGAGGAGGCGACCACGTCGACGCTCTTCCCGAAGGCCGCGAGGACCTGGCGGAGGATGGGCGCGACCTTGCCGAGCCCGTTCTTCAGGTCGAGCAGGACGCTCGCCCGGCCTTCGCAGGCGAGCAGCAGGTCCTCGAGGTAGTAGGGCGGGCGGGGTGCGGGCGTGAGGTACCAGAGCTCGTAGAGGATGGGCAGGGGTCCGGGGAGGCGGCGCTCGTGGCGGGCCTCCAGGCGTCCGCGGTGGAGCCAGAGGTCGACCTCGATGAAGGGGGCGCCGGCGGCGAGCGCGTCGCGGACGGCGCCAGGACCGTTCCCGCCTCCGTGAGCGATGAGGGCGGGACGCGACGACACGCCGGCGAATGCCTGCGCGCCGCTGCTGCCGGGCACGCTCAAGACTTCGGGGCGGTCGGCTGGCCTCGAACGGGGTGGCGCGGCGAGACGGCGACCGCACCGCTGGCGATCTTGCGCAGCAGCTCCTCATCGACGAGACGGTAGCCGCCGTCGCCGTGTTCGATCGCGCCGAGGGTGACGAAGCGGCTGAGAAGCGCGGTGACGGTCTCGCGGCTCGTGCCGATGGTCTGGCCGAGCTCCTCGTGGGTGAGGCCGAGGCGCACATCGTCGCCATCGACGCGATCGAGGAGCGCGTCGGCAAGGCGTCCGGAGACGGGCTTGGAGACCAGGTTCATGAGGGTGCGCTGCACGCCGGAGAGGCGGCGGGCCATGATCTCGGCCATGGTGAAGGCAAGCCCCGGGGAGTGCTGCACGAGGTAGAAGAAGTCGTCCCAACAGATCGCGACGACGACGGTCTCCTCGAGGGCGCGGGCATAGATGGTGTGGTCTTCGCCTTCGAGGATGGCCACATCGCCCACCAGGTCGCCCTTGCCGGCGATGTCGATGATGACCTCCTTGCCGTTGTCGGAGGTGTGGTAAAGCTTGACCCGGCCCTTGAGGAGGAGGAAGACGCGTTCGGGAACCTCCCCGGCGGAAAAGAGCAGCTGGCGGGAGGAGAAGCGACGCTCGGTGAGGAGCGGGATGAGGCGGTCCAGCTCGGCATCCGTGAGGACGTTCATGATGCGCGAGATGCGGCGCAACGAGCGGGCGATGCGCAAGTAGGCATCGATCTGGATCTGGCGGCGCCGGGGCGGCTGGTTGCCAGAGGGGGCGCAGGGCAGAACGCCCGTCATGAAGTCCCCCCTTCCCGTCCAAGCCGCATTCGGAGGTCATCGAGTACGCGGAGCGCTTGCGGACTCAGATTCGTTTCACCGCTGCCAACGTACCGTTCGAGATCAGCCAAGGCAAGCGCTTCCTCGCCCTGCTGGTAGTAGAGAAGGCCCCGCTCCAGATAGAGCGCCGCGTTCCAGGGTTCGAGGCGCAGACGGAAGCCGAGGGCGTCGATCCAGCGGGGCGCATCACCCGTGCCCTGGTAGGCCCCGCAGAGGTTGACGAGCATGCGCTGGAGGATCTGGCGGCGAGTGACGGCGGCGAGGAGCGAATCGATGCTGGGGAGGTCAGATGTGTGGCCTTCGAGGCGACCCTCAAGGTCCTCGCGGGTGAGCTGTTCCCCGGCGTTGAAGGGGTCGAGGAAGAAGCCGTCGTCGCCCCCGCAGCGCACGAGAAAGTGGCCGGGGAAGCCGATGCCATCGCACTCCAGGCCGACGCGCTGGGCAATCTCCATATAGACGAGGGAGAGGGTGATGGGGATACCGAGACGGCGCTCGATGACGCGGTCGATGTAGCTGTTCTCGGGGTCGGTGTAGTGCTCGCGGTTGCCGCGATAGCCGAGCGTCTCAAAGAGCTCGGCGGTGACGGCGCGGGCCAGCTGCCCGGGCCCGGAGCGCTCGGCGTCGCGCTCACGGACGGTTTCGGCGATGAGATCGAGCTCGCGGGCGAGGGCGTGCGCGTCTACGTCTTCGCGTCCGAGACGGGCGATGGCAACCGCGCCGCCGAAGAGGTCGACCTCGTGGTCGTGTCCAGCGATCGCCTGGGCAAAATCGCTCTCGGGGGTGTTCTCCACCGCGAGTTCAGGATAGGCGCGGTGGGGACAACGGACCAGAGAGTGTGCGGGGGACAAGGCCCACAGCGGTACGCACCGGTAGAGTTTCGGGATGCGGCTGTGGCTGGCCTTGCGCACCTGGCTGACGGGGGCGCCGCATGCCCTCGGGTTCAGCATCTTCTGCGCGCAGGTGGCGCTGGGGATCGTGATCTTCGCGATCTTCCAGGAGTTCGTCCCGAACAACCTGGGGGCGAGCGATGGGTTCGGAGGGTATCTGCTGGCGCTCTACGGAGGGGCGCGCTTCCTCTCCGAGACGCCGGCGGGAGCGATCAGCGATCGCATCGAGCGGAAGTACGCGCTCCTGCTGGGATTCGCGCTGATGGTCCCGGCGCTGGCCCTCATGGGCGGGATCCAGCAGGAGTGGGCCTACCTCGGGTTCTCGGCCCTTCTGGGAATCTCGACGGCCTTCATCTGGCCGGCGACGTACGCCATCGGGGCGGATCTCTACCCGCCGGGCGAGCGGGGCAAGGTGGTGGGGTTCCTGAACGTGGGCCAGCTGCTGGGGTTCGGACTGGGCGCGCTCATTGGAGCGCTGCTGGTCGAGACCTTCCCGGACTCGCTCTTCATCATCGGCATCGTGGCGGTAGGCGGGGCGTTGATGACCGGACAGATGGGCGTGCCCGCCTACCGGCGGGAACTGGGGATGGTGCACGAGGAGCGCCCACCGCTGCGCAGCGTCCTCTCAAAACGGCTGGTGTTCCTGAGCGCGCTGATCCTCTCGGCGACGATCGGGATCAGCTCGCTCGTGCCCGCGATCCGGCCGTACGGCGACAACGTGCTCGACATCTCGTTCGCGCAGCTGACCGTTTTCCTGATCCCGGCGGTCGTGGCGGGCGGAATCCTGTACGTGCCGTCGGGGCACCTTTCGGACCGAATCGGGCGGACGCTCCCGCTCCTGCTGGGGCAGTTCCTGATCATCGCGGGGGCCATGACCGCGGCGGCGACGACGAACATCTTCCTGGCGGCGGCGGCGACAGCCGTGATCTTCAGCGGGCATGTGCAGCAGGTGCCCGCCCTGAACGCCTCGATGATGGACCTGGCGCCGGAGTCGTACCGGGGCACCCTGATCGGGTGGTCCGTGGCCCTGAGCGGGCTTGGGCTGGCCGTGGGGCCGGCCCTCGGCGGAGCGGTGGTGGACGCCTACGACGCCCCGATGGCGTTCCAGGTGGGGGCGATGGTGGCAGGATTCACGGCCGTCCTGACGATCGCCTACGGACTCGTGTACGGATACGCGCGGCCAACCCACCCGGACGAGGCGGAAGCGGAGGGGAAGCCGGCGGAGCGCTGAGGGTCAGCTCTCGGCGATGGTGACGCCGCTGATGGCGACGGGCTCGACGGGCCGGTCGTTGGCGCCGGTCTGGGCGCCGGCGATGGCGTCGACGACATCCTCGCCCGCGGTGAGCTTGCCGAAGATGGTGTAGTTCGGGGGCAGCGGGTAGTCGGCGTGCATGATGAAGAACTGGCTGCCGTTCGTGTTGGGGCCGGCGTTGGCCATGGCCAGCGTCCCGCGGTCGTAGGAGCGGGTGACGGGCTCGTCGTCGAAGCGGTAGCCGGGACCGCCGCGGCCGGTGCCGGTGGGGTCGCCGCCCTGGATCATGAAGCCGCTGATGACGCGGTGGAAGATGACGTCGTCGTAGAAGCCGTCGCGGGCGAGGAAGACGAAGTTGTTGACGGTGTTGGGGGCATCGCCGGGGAAGAGCTCGGCCGTCATCGAGCCGGCCGATGTCTCGATGGTGGCGGTGTAGCTCTTTTCGGCGTCGATGGAGAGGGCAGGGGGCGCGTCGTACTGCTTCACGGGTGCTCCGATCGGTGTGGGGGTGGGGCAAGCATACGAGAGCGGGGCGTTTCGCTCGCGCTCAGGCGTCCTCGGAGATCCAGCGGTCGGTGTCGCGGGACCAGGCGACAAGCTCTTCGGGGGTGAAGAAGAGGGCGGTCTCGCGCTCGCCGCTCTCGGGGCTGTCGCTGGCGTGCACGAGATTGCGGCCGACTTCGAGGCCGAAGTCCCCGCGGATGGTGCCGGCGGCCGCCTGGGAAGGGTTGGTCGCGCCGACGCTGTTGCGAACCGCGCCCGTGGCGGAGTCGCCCTCGAAGACGGCGGCGATGATGGGGCTGCTGGTGATGTAGTCGACGAGGCCCTCGAAGAAAGGCTTGCCTTCGTGCTCGCCGTAGTGGCGGCGGGCGAGGTCGGTATCGACCTGCATGAGCTTGAGACCGATGAGGCGGAGACCGCGGTTCTCCAGGCGCTGGAGGATGGCGCCGGCGAGGCCGCGCTGCATGGCGTCGGGCTTGACGAGGACGAGGGTGCGTTCAGTTGCCATGCGGCTATCGTGCTGGCAGACGGTCCTGCGCGCCAGCGGGACCAAAGGGGCGGCGCGGAGCCGTGATGTTGGGGTCGCGGAGGTAGATGGCGGTCAACTCGGCGACGGGTTCGAGAGCGCCGGCGCGGAAGCGCGCCAGGGCCGCGACGGCGCGGTCACGGGGAAGCACCTCGCGGCCTCCAAGCGCGCCCGCGCCCTCACCGGCCAGGGCGGCGGCGGGGAGGTCGGCGGGGGCGACGATGCGCATCGGACCCTCGGGGGCGAGCCCGCGGAAGTCCCGGACGGCGAACTCATCGCGACCGGCGGGGTGGACCGCGGTGAGGACCGGCCCCTCCGTCTCGCTCTGGCAGGCAGCGGCGACCGCCTCGAGCGTGGAGATGCCGGCGAGATCGCAGTCCTGTGCGAGGGAGAGTCCGTGGGCCGTGGCGATCCCGCCGCGCAGCCCCGAGTAGCTGCCGGGACCGCACACGGCCACGACCGCGCCGAGGGAGACGCCGCGAAGGTGGTCCTCGACGGCCCCGAGGAGGGAGGCGTGGGTGAAGTCGGCGGCGCTCTCGATGACGCGGGGTTCGCGGCCGGGGCCCTCGTCGAAGGCGAGAGCGAAGGCGGGGGAGGCGGTGTCGACGACGAGGACGGCGCTCACGCGAGCTCCAGGGAGGCGAGCAACTCGCGGCCACGGGCGTCGCCGGCGCGGAGGCGGAAGCTGCGTTCGTCGCCCTGGTTGCCGGCGATCTCGACGGTGAGCGTGGCGGCGGGGAGGTGGCCCTCGGCCCGGTCCGGCCATTCGACGACGAGGACGCCGCGCTCCGCTTCTTCCCAGAGGCCAAGCTCGGAGAGGTCGCCGGCGCCGGCGATGCGGTAGAGGTCGGCGTGGAAGAGGCGTTCGCGGCCGACGTGGGTATTCACGAGGACGAAGGTGGGGCTGGTGACGGGGCCGGGACAGTCGAGGCCGCGGCCGATGCCCTGCGCGAGGCGCGTCTTGCCGGTCCCGAGGTCGCCGCTGAGCAGGACCACGTCGCCGGCGCGGAGGCGGGCGCCGAGGCGCTCGCCGAGCGCGCGCGTGGCCTCCTCGCTGCTGGTCGTGAGACTCGTCTCGACGGCGGCGGTCATCGCTGGTCCAGTATAGGGAGAGGCGTTGCTGCGCCCCATCCCGCGGCAGGAGGCAGTCGTGCGAGTCGCGCTCATCTCGGACGTACACGCGAACCTGGTCGCGCTGGAGGCGGTGCTGGCGGACGCGGAGGGGCGCGGGGTCGAGGCCGTCTGGAACCTGGGGGACACGGTGGGGTACGGGCCGGACCCGAACGGCGTGGTCGCGCGGCTGGTGGAGGCGGGGGCGGTCTCGGTGCTGGGAAACCACGATGCGGCGGCGACGGGGGCGATCGGGACGGAGTGGTTCAACTCGCTGGCGGCGGAGGCGGCGGCGTGGACGCGCGCGCACCTGGAGCCGGAGACGGCGGCCACGCTGGCGGGGCTGGGGGAGGTCGCACGGGAGGGGGAGTGGAGTCTCGCGCACGGCACGCTGCGCCAGCCGCTGTGGGAATACCTGATCACGGAAGAGGCGGCGGAAGGGCACTTCGAGCGCCAGGAGACGCCGTACAGCGCGGTGGGGCACACGCACGTCCCGCTGCTGGTGCGCCGGGGGACGGCGGGCGTGGAGGGGGAGACGCCAGAGCCGGGAGAGGCTGTCGCGCTCGGGGAGGGGCCGCTGTGCGTGAATCCGGGGTCGGTGGGCCAGCCGCGGGACGGCGATCCACGGTCTTCCTACGCGCTGGTGGACACGGAGGCGGGGACCGTCACGCATCACCGCGTTCCCTACGACATCGGCGAGACGCAGCGCCGGATGAAGGAGGCAGGACTTCCGCGGGCGCTGGCGGAGCGGCTGCGGTTCGGGCGCTGAGCGGGCACGCCGGCCACACCGGCCAGAGTTGACCATACCGGGGAGGTTTGTACTCTATTTCACAATCTTCTCTACCCCTCGCAGCGAATGGCCGGGAGGCTTCACACAGCCCGAGGGACGACGGTGAGCGACAGTGAGCGAGAACGGTAAAGACTTCACTTCGGCGGTACTGGGTAATCGCATCCGGCAGGCGCGCAAGGACGCGGGCCTGAGCCAGGTGCGGCTGGCGCAGCTGCTGAATACGACGCAGAGCGCGATCAGCCTCTACGAGGCGGGCCAGCGGGCAGTGGGCATCGACATGCTGCTGAACGTGGCGCGCATCCTGAACCGGCCCCTGCACTACTTCCTGGTCGCCATCGACGAGGTGCTGTACGTACGCGACAGCCGCATCGCGAACCTGGCGAACGAGCTGGAGAAGCGGCCGCAGGACATCGAGGAGCTGCTCGAGTACTGGGAGTTCGTCCGCTGGCGGAACGCGCAGGAGCGCGATCAGGGGTTGGAGTTGGTCGGCGGCAGCTAACATAGCCGCACGCCCGCGCACGAGGCGTGGGCGGAGACCAAGCCAGGAGCACCACGGTGGGGCGTCGCGTCTACGATCCCACGGATGCCCGGAGATTGCTGAACCCCGGGCCGGTCAGCATCGTGACTGCGAGCTGGCGCGGTGAGGCGAACGCCGCCCCGGTGGCGTGGACGGCGCCGCTCTCGATGTCGCCGCCGATGGTGGGGGTGGTCTTGCACCCGATCCGGCACACGGCGGACATGATCCGCTTCAGCGAGGAGTTCGCGCTCAACATCCCCGGGCCGGAGCTGATTCGGGAGACGGCGTTCTTCGGAAGCCGCTCGGGGGTCGACGAGAACAAGGTCGAAGGCAGCAAGCTGGATGCGTTCACGGCGCTGCGCGTGGACGCGCCGCTGCTGGACGGCTGCCTGGCGTGGATCGAGTGCGGGCTGCGGGACGTGATCCCCACGGGCGACCACGTCCTGTTCGTGGGGGAGGTGGTGGCGGTGCAGGCGCTGGACGAGGCCTACGCCGAGCGCTGGCTGCTGGAGGAGCGGAACTTCAGCCCGCTCACGTTCCTGGGGGGCAGCTGGTACGCGCAGGTCCGCGAGGCGCGGGAGGCGGAGTTCGAGGTGGACGCCCAGGGCGGCCTGCTGGCGGAGAGCGCCGAGCAGCGCGAGGAGCGCGAGGAGCTGGAGGCGCGCGAAGCCGAGCTGCGCGAGCAGGAAGGCGACGAGGGCTACGAGGAGATGGTCAGCGAGGAGTAGAGCTCTCGCCCTGACCACGGGCCTCGATCGGTTCGTACAGGCGGTACTTCTCGCCGGCGTACACGGCGTTCGGGCGCACGAGCCGGTTGTCGGCGTACTGCTCGAGCAGGTGGGCGCTCCAGCCGGCGATGCGGGCGACGGCGAAGATGGGCGTGTAGAGGTCGTGGGGGATGCCGAGCATCCGGTAGACGGAGGCGCTGAAGAAGTCGACGTTGGGGTAGAGGGGACGGCCGCTGAGGCGCTCGGCGAGGTAGTCGCGCACCTTGCGGGAGAGGTCGAAGTACTTGCGGTCGGGTGAGGTCTCGGCGAGCTGCTCGCCGAGCTCCTCGAGGATGATGGCGCGCGGGTCGGTGGTCTTGTAGACGCGGTGGCCGATGCCCATGACGCGCTCGCCGCGGGCGAGCATGGCTTCGATGTGGCTCTCGATGTTGGATTCGTCTCCGATCTCCTCGAGCATCTCGAAGACGGCGCTGTTGGCGCCGCCGTGGAGGGGGCCCTTGAGGGTGCCGATGGCGGAGGCGATGGCGGAGTACATGTCGCTCATGGTGGAGGCGGTGACAATGGCCGAGAACGTCGAGGCGTTCATCTCGTGCTCGGCGTGCAGGGTCATGGCGACGTCGAAGACCTTCGTCGCCAGCTCGGATGGCTCCTCACCGGTGAGCGTGTAGAGGAAGTTGGCGGCGTGGCCGAGGTCGTCCCGGGGCGCGAGGATGTCGAGGCCCTGTCGCTGGCGGTGGAAGGCGGCGACGACCGAAGGCATGCGGGCGGTGAGGCGCGCCGCCGTCCACTTGAGCTGCTCCTGCGAGAAATCACTGGCCCTGGGGTCAAGGGCGCCGAGGGCGGTCACGCAGATCTCGAGGCCGCGCATGGGCAGGCACTTGCCGGCGAGCTCGTGGATGAGCGTTCGATTGAGGCTGGAGAGGGGGCGTTCCTCGACGAGGAGCGCGTTCAGGTCGGCGAGCTCCTGGCGGGTGGGCAGCTGGAGGTTCCAGAGGAGGTAGGCGGTCTCTTCGAAGGAAGCGTGCTCGGCCAGGTCGTAGATGTCGTAGCCGGCGTAGATGAGCTGGCCCTTCTGGCCGTCGATGGTGCAAAGCTTGGTGGCAGCGACGTTTACGCCTTCAAGGCCGCGCTGAATTTCGGTAGTGGTCACAGAAACCTCACTCTCATGGCGGGGTGCCGCGGCGCGGCCATGCGCGCCGGTGGGACGAGTCGAGCAGCGCCCTATCCTACCAATTTGGCAAGGGGTGTGGCGTTACGTTCGATCAGGTGGCGAGACGCTCGGCGACGAGCGTGCCCATGCGGGCGGTATCGACGGTTGAGCCGCTCCCGGACTCGATATCGGCGGTGCGGTATCCCTCGGTGAGGACCTCGTCGACGGCCGCCTCGATGGCGGCGGCCTCGTCCTCGAGGGCGAGGGAGAGCCGCAGCATGAGCGCGACGCTGAGGATCATGGCGAGGGGGTTGGCGATGCCCTGGCCGGCGATGTCGGGGGCGGTGCCATGGATGGGCTCGTACATGCCGATACCCGTGCCGTTGCGGCGGCGGCGGCCGAGGCTGGCGGAGGGAAGCATGCCCATGGAGCCGGCGAGCACGGAGGCCTCGTCGGTGAGGATGTCGCCGAACATGTTGCCGGTGACGATGACGTCGAAGGTGGCGGGGTGGCTGATGAGGTGCATGGCGCAGGCGTCGACGAGGACGTGATCGAGCTCGACATCGGGGTACTCGGCGGCGAGCTCGGTCGCGATCTCGCGCCAGAGACGGCTGGTATCGAGGACGTTGGCCTTGTCGACGCTGGTGAGCTTGCCGCGCCGGCCGCGGGCGAGCTCGAAGCCGGTGCGCAGGATGCGCTCGATCTCGCGTTCGCTGTAGCGCATGGTGTCGACCGCCTGGCGACCGCGGGTGTTCTCCCAGCGCTTCTGGGGTTTGCCGAAGTAGATCCCGCCGGTGAGCTCGCGGATGACGACCATGTCGACACCGTCGAGGACCTCGGGCTTGATGGCGCTATCGGCGAGGAGCAGCGGGTTGACGCGCACGGGGCGGATGTTGGCGAAGAGGCCGAGCCCCTTGCGCAGGCCGAGGATGGCCTGCTCGGGACGGACGGACGCCTGGGGGTCGTCCCACTTGGGGCCGCCGACGGCGCCGAAGAGGACGGCGCGGGAGCGGGCGGCGGCCTCAAGCGTTTCGTCGCGCAGGGCGATGCCGTACTCGTCGATGGCGGCGCCGCCGACGAGGGCGTTGTCGTACTGGAACTCATGGCCGAAGCGGCGCTCGACGGCGTTGAGCACCTTCAGTCCTTCTTCGAGAACCTCGGGGCCGATGCCGTCTCCGGGTGCGAGGAGAATCGGGTAAGAAGGCATGCTTCGAGTCTACTGGTTCGCCCGGTCAGAGGCCCGTGGCGGCGAGACGGCGGAGGTAGACGGCGCGGGGGATGGCTTCGGCGCCCAGGGAGTCGAGGTGGGGCGTCGGCAGCTGCACGTCGATGAGGGCGATGCCGTCGCGGGGAGCGAACTGGCAGAGGGCGAGGAGGGCGATCTTGGAAGCGTCGGTGGCGCGGTGGAACATCGACTCGGCGCCGAAGAGCGCGCCCACGCGGAGTCCGTAGAGGCCGCCCACGAGCGCTCCCTCCGGGTTCCAGACCTCGAAGCTGTGCGCCCAGCCGAGGGTGTGGAGGCGCAGGTAGGCGCGCATGATGCCGGGGGTGATCCAGGTGCCCTCGGGGCGGACGGCGCAGGCGGCGATGACCTGGGCGAAGGCGGCATCAAGGGTGACGCGGAAGCGCCCCTGGCGGATACGCCGGGCGAGGCGGCGGGAGACGTGAAAGCGGTCGGGGGGAAGGATGGCGCGGGGGTCGGGGGACCACCAGAGGGTATCGACGCCATCGTGCGGCCAGGGAAAGAGGCCGGCCCGGTAGGCACCCACGATCGTCTCGGGAGCGAGATTTCCGCCGGCGGCGACGAAGCCGCTGGGGGGCGCGTTGCGAGGGTCGGGGAAGCGGAAGCGGTTGGGCGGGAGGGGCTGGGGCGGGAGCCGCGTGTGAACGTGCAGCTCCACCTCGGGCGGGGAAGACATGCCCGGCTAGCTTGCCTGGTTCCCGGGGCCGTCCGTACCGGACGGCGGAGCAGGCGCTCAACAGCCGGGCTGGCCGTAGTTCCCGCAGCAACTGTCCAGGCGGCGAAGCTTGATCCAGTGGTTGCCGGCGGCGATGCGCGTGCGCTCCATGAACTCGATGGTCGAGTAGTACCAGTTGCGCCAGTACCAGACGGGACTGGGGCGGGGATGACGGCCGCGCTGGCTCATGAGCCCGCCTCCGTGGGGGCGGTGGACGGGTAGCGGTCGGGGCGGCCGGCCTCGAACGCGTCGATCTCGTCCTCGTGCTCCAGCGTGAGGCCGATGGCGTCGAGCCCCTCGAGCAGGTTGCGCTTCACCGCGGGGTCGATCTCGAAGGAGCGCACGAAGGAGCCGTCGGCGGTGGCGACGGTCTGTGATTCGAGGTCGACGATCGTCTCGGCTTCGGGCAGCTCCTCGGCGCGGGCGATGAGGAACTCCACGTCCTCGGGGGCGAGGGTGATGGTGAGGAGGCCAATCTTCGCGCAGTTGTTGCGGAAGATGTCGGCGAAGGAGGGGGCGATGAGGGCGCGGAAGCCGTAGTCGTCGAGGGCCCAGGGAGCGTGCTCGCGCGAGGAGCCGCAACCGAAGTTCGCGCCCGTCACGAGGATGCGGGCGCCGCTGAAGGCGCCCTCGTTGAGGATGAACTCGGGGTCCTTTCGCCAGTCGTCGAAGAGGAACTGGCCGAAGCCGCTGCGTTCGATCCGCTTGAGGTACTTGGCGGGGATGATCTGGTCGGTATCGACGTCGGCGCGGTTGAGGGGCAGGGCCGTGGCGCGGACGGTCTCGAATTTTCTCATGCGGGCGCCCCCTCGTTGCGGTTTTCTTCAAGCCTGCTCATCGGGACGGCTTCCTCAGGATGAGGCATCGCGCATCTCCCAGTCGCGGATGTCGACGAAGTGGCCGGCGACGGCGGCGGCGGCGGCCATCTGGGGGCTGACGAGGTGGGTGCGGCCGCCGGGCCCCTGGCGGCCCTCGAAGTTGCGGTTCGAGGTGGAGGCGCAGCGCTCGCCGGGGAGGAGGATGTCGGGGTTCATGCCGAGACACATGGAGCAGCCGGCGTCGCGCCACTCGAAGCCGGCGGCGCGGAAGACCTCGTCGAGGCCTTCCGCTTCGGCGGCGGCCTTCACCAGGCCGGAGCCGGGCACGACCATGGCGCGCACGCCGGAGGCGACCTGGCGGCCGCGCACGGTGGCGGCGGCGTCGCGCAGGTCGGCGAGGCGCGAGTTGGTGCAGGAGCCGATGAAGACGCGGTCGAGGGGCACGTCCGCGAGGGCGGTGCCGGCCTCAAGGTCCATGTAGCGGAGGGCGCGCTCGGTCTGCTCGCGGGCAGCCTCGGTGGGGGCGTCGCCGGGGTCGGGGACGCGTCCGGAGACGGGCACGCTCTGGGAGGGGTTCGTTCCCCACGTGACGCAGGGCTCGATGTCGGCGCCGTCGAGGGTGACGGTCGTGTCGAAGTGGGCGTCCTCGTCGGTGGCGAGGCCGCGCCAGTGGTCGAGAGCGCGCTCCCAGGCCGCCCCGGCCGGGCTGGACGGGCGGCCTTCGAGGTAGGCGAAAGTGGTGTCGTCGGGGGCGACGAGGCCGGCGCGGGCGCCCGCCTCGATGCTCATGTTGCAGATGGTCATGCGCCCTTCCATGGAGAGGGAGCGGATGACCTCGCCGCGATACTCGACGATGTGGCCGGTGCCGCCACCGACGCCGATGGTGTTGATGATGGTGAGGATGACGTCCTTGGCGGTGACGCCGGGGGAGAGCTCGCCGTCGACCTCGATGGCCATCGTCTTCTGGGCGGCCTGGGGGAGGGTCTGGGTGGCGAGCACGTGCTCGACCTCGGAGGTGCCGATGCCGAAGGCGAGGGCGCCGAGGGCGCCGTGGGTGGAGGTGTGGCTGTCGCCGCAGACGATGGTCATGCCGGGCTGGCTGAGACCCTGCTCGGGGCCGACGACGTGGACGATGCCCTGGCGGGGGTCGTCGATGTCGTAGAAGGGCACCTCGAACTCGGCGCAGTTGGCGCGCAGGGTCTCGACCTGCTGGATGGAGAGGGGGTCGTCCCAGGGGCGCTCACGGCCCTCGGTGGGGACGTTGTGGTCCACGGTGGCGAGGGTGCGGTCGGGCCGGCGAACGGGGCGACCGGCGAGCCGCAGGGACTCGAAGGCCTGGGGGGAGGTGACCTCGTGGACGAGGTGGAGGTCGATATAGAGCAGATCGGGCAGGCCTTCCTCGCGGCGAACGAGGTGCTCTTCCCAGATCTTCTCGGCGATGGTCGGCATCGGTACCCTCAGGCGGCGAAACGGGTCGGGTGCGCCGCGGGCGCTATTGTCGCCCGCCGGGGCGAATCCCGCACGTGGGGCGGCCTACGAGAGGGGACAGGAACCGCAGCCGCCCCGGGAGCAGTGCCGGGCGTGGAGCCGGAGGGCGCCCTGGAGGGCGGCGGCGCGGGCGAGGGGCGCGTCTTCGGCGGCGGCGAGCCAGCCCGCGAGGGAGCGGAGCTGCCCGTAGGGCGCGGGGGCGGGGAGGGCGCGGAAGCGGTCGAGGGCGGCGTGCTCGGGCCAGAGGCGAGCGCCGAGGGCGACGGGGAGGACGGCGTTGACGGCGAGCTCGAGGGCGGCGCCGGCGCCGATGCCGGGGGCGCGCAGGGCGCGGGGGATGGCGGCGGGCCCGGCGAGCGCCCCGGGCCAGTCGGGGCGGGGGCCCGGCCAGAGGCGGGCGGCGAGGGCGCCGAGCGCCTCGAGGCGGCGCTCGGGGGCGGCGGCGGGGCGGCCGCCGTGGCGGGCGAGTGGGAGACCGGCAGCGGCCTCGCGCAGGGCGGCGGCGAACGCAGCAGCACGGGCTTCGCAGGGAGCAGCGGGAGCGGCCTCGAGGAGGGCGGGGAGGGGCAGGCGGCGGGCGACCTCGGCGAAGGACTCGCGGTTGCGGCGTCCGGCGAGGGTCTCAAGGGCGAGCGCGTAGAGGACGGGGGCGGGGCCGCGGGCGGCGGCCCAGTTGGCGGCGCGGGAGGCCATTACGCGGAGGCGCTCAAGCCCGAGGCGCTCCAGGGCGGGGACGGGAGAGGAGCGGGCGGCGGTGGCGGCGCAGGGCGGGGAGAAGCCGGGCAGGGGCGGGGTGGAGGGGGCGGGAGCGACGGCGAGGGGGATGGCGCGGCCGCCCGCGTGCGGCGTGACGAGCGATGCGCCGTCGTTCGCCTCGACCACGTGGAGGATGACGCCGGCGTAGGCCGGGTCGTCGTGGTGGCCGTGGGCGCGCCAGCCGCTGGCGCGCAGGTGGAGCTCGACATCCCCGCAGAGCTCGGCGCCGTCGAGCTCGATCACGGCGTCGCGGGCGTCGGGGCCGTAGCCGGGGGCGGGAACGCCGGGGAAGCGGATGCGGAGGCGGCGCCCGTCCTCGACGCGGGAGGGGCCACGCAGGCCGGCGAACCAGCGTTCCGCAAGGGCGGCCTCGCCGCGGGCGGGGGCGGGGGCGGCACCGGCAGCGGCCTCCTCCATCATCTCGCGGAAAGGGGCGGGGCGAGCAGGAGCAAGGGCGCTCATGACGCCTCCCCGTCTTCGGTTTCAGGCGGAGAGGCGTCGTAGGGGGCCATCTCCTCCTCGAGCATGCGCAGGACCGTGAGGCTCGCGCCCCTGGGGGCGTAGCGGCCCGTCTCCCACTCGCTCACCGTCTGCTGGCGCACACCGAGGCGGCGGGCGAAGGCGGCCTGGCTCAGGCCGGAACGGCGCCGGAGATCCCTGATCCACGATTGAGGAGGAGGATCGGACATGGATCAGAGTCTACACGGTAGCGTGTAGGTGTAGGGCGGGAGCTAGGACGTGGCGGTGGGGATACGTGTCCCGGAGGACTCAGAATACGCGCCAAGGCGGGCGAGCTCGGCGCGCAGGTCGAGGAGGGCGGTGTAGGTGAGCAGCACCGTAACGGGGCGGTCGGCGGGGCTCGCGGCGAGGGCGTCGAGGAAGCCCGCGGGGGAGCGGCTGGTGGCGGCGGGGGCGGGCCAGCCCGCGTAGCGCAGGCGCAGGGCGGCGTCCTCCGCCCGGATGCCGCCGGCCCAGCAGCGCTCGACGCGCCCCGCGAGCCGTTCGAAGTCGACGTCCCAGATCCAGCTCACGTCGCGGCCGTCGGCGAAGCGGTCGTTGAGCACGAAGGCGACCTCGGCGGGGCCGGGCTCGTCCTCGACCAGACGCAGGGCTTCGCTCGCGCCGGCCGGATTCTTGCAGAGCAGGAGGCGCAGGCGGCGATCCCCGAGCGCGACGAGCTCGCCGCGGCCGAACGCGGGGCGGGCGCCGGCGAGCCCGGCGCGAATGTCGTCCGCATGCAGGTCGAGGACGCGGGCGAGGGCGATCGCGGCGAGGGCGTTGCCGGCGTTGTAGAGGCCCTCGAGGGGGAGGTCGAGGTCGCCGAGGCCGGGGACGGTCAGGCAGAGGCCGTCGGGGCCGGCCGCGACGGCGGCGGCGCTGGTGTCGGGCTCGGGGCCGGCGCGCCCGCAACCGGCGCAGCGCCAGCGGCCGAGGTGGGCGGCGTAGCGCGACTCGTAGCGGTACACGCCCCCACAGGCGCGGCACCAGCGGGCGTCGGCGGGACCGGGGGAGGAAGCGCTCCCGCGGGCGCCGGCGAGCGAGTACCAATGGACGGGCCCGGCCCAGTCGAGGGCAAGCTCGGCGACGGAGGGGTCGTCGGCGTTGAGGACGAGGGTGGCATCGGGGGGCAGGAGGGCAAGGGCCTCGCGCCAGCGGGCGGCGACGCCGTCGACCTCGCCGTAGCGGTCGAGCTGGTCGCGGAAGAGGTTCGTGAAGGCGACGGCTCGGGGCTGGAGGGCGCGGGCGGCGGCGGGAAGCGTCGCTTCGTCCGTCTCCATGAGGGCGAGGGCGCGGCGATCGCGGGGGCGGGCACGCCAGCCGGCGGCGGCGACGAGGGCGGAGGCGATGCCGCGCGTGAGGTTCGACCCCTCGCGGTTGTGGACGGCGGGGTGGCCCGAGGCTGCGAGCATGCCGGCGAGGAGGCGGGCGGTCGTCGTCTTGCCGTTCGTGCCGGTGATGAGCACGGCGCCGCCCTCAAGCGAGCGGCCGAGGGTGGAGAGGAAGGCGGGGTCGACGCGCTCGGCGACGAGGCCGGGAAGGGCGGTGGCGGCGCCCCGGCCAAGGCCGGAGCTGAGCGCGGCGGCGCCCTTCGCCGCCCAGAGGGCGAGCAGGAGTCGGGGGCCGGCTGCCGTCATGACCACGTCCCTGGTCCGCGGAGGCGGACGGCCATGGTACGGGTCGGCGCGGGCGGCCGGGGCGAGCTACGTCCCCGTGGCGCTCACGAAGGGGAGCGGCTGGGCGGGCACGAGTCCCGCGAGCACGCGTTCGATGGCCATTGTATGGCTACAGATCGACCACTCATCGAAAAACCCGCAGGTGCAGGACCACTCCCCGTCGGCGAACTCGACCCGGTGGTCGGTGTTGTCGCCCCGGACGGTCACGGTGAGCCCTTCGACGCGGAAACGCTCGGGCTCGGCGGCGTAGCGCCTGGCTTTCTCGATCTTGCCGATGATGCTCGACTGCATGTTCGCTGGAACCCTCCTGGCGGGAGCGGCTTCGGACGCGAAAACGGCGCCCTACTGGCGCCGTTCGTACGTGCGTGCCGTTCGCGCATCCATCGCGCCATTCACGCTACGGAAGCGCGGGAGGGCCTGTCAACAGGTTCCGGGGGTGGTTCCGTGAAGGTCACGACCATCGCAGTGGGCGCGCTCACCGTGACCTGCTCCCCCGGAGCGGGGAGCGGCCGATCCGGGGGGAAGGCGACCGCGAGGCGCTCACCGTTGCCGCGCCCGACCACCTCGACGCTCGTGACGAGATCGACGACCTCCTCGACCTGCAGGGTGAGCATGAAGTCGCCCGGACCAGGGCGGAGGCCGCCGGGCGCGACGCCGGCGAGACCGGCGTCGGTGGGGATGAGGGTGTAGCCGAGGAAGGCGGCGGTCTCCGGGTCGGGCGGGGCGGCGAAAACATCGCGCCCGGGGCCGGCCGCGCGCACGCGGCCCTCGCGCAGGAGCACGAGGTCCGCGGCGAGGCGCAGGGCCTCGTCGCGGTCGTGGGTGACGAGCACGGTCGTGCCGGCGAAGCGGCGCAGGAGAGCGGGCAGCTCCTCGAGCATCTGGCTGCGCCCGCGCTCGTCGAAGCCTGCGAGTGGCTCATCGAGAAGCGTCAGGGGCGCGCGCAGGGAAAGGGCGCGGGCGAGGTTGGCGCGCTGCGCCTCGCCGCCGGAGAGGCGGTTGGCGGGACGGTCGAGGAGGTGGGCGACGCCGCAGGCGGTGGCGGCTTCGGCGAGGCGCGAGCCGCGCTCTTCCGGGGGGAGGCCGCGCAGGCGGAGGGCGAGGTCGAGATTGGCGCGCAGGGAGCCCGAGAGGAAGACCGCTTCCTGGAAGGCGTAGGCGACGGAGGCGCGGCCGTCGGGGACGGGCCGGCCGCCGACGAGGACATGCCCGGCGCGTGGCCGTTCGAGGCCGGCGAGGAGGCGGAGGAGGGTCGTCTTGCCCGAGCCGTTGGGGCCGAGGAGGGCGGTCACACGGCCCTCGGCGAAACGCAGGTCGGGCACGTCGAGAACCGGCCGTTCGCCATAGCCGAACTCCACGCGATCGAGTCGCGCCTCCATCAGCGGGGGCTCCGCTGCTGCACGACCGTGAGGACGGCGACGATGGCGAAGGCCATGGCGAGAAGCACGAGGCCGTAGGCGATCGCGCGCTCGGTGTCGGCGCGGCTGGTCTCGGTGACGATGGCGGTGGTGAGGACGCGCGTGTCGCCGGCGAGGTTGCCGCCGACGGCCATGGAGGCGCCCACCTCGGAGACGACGGCGCCGAAGCCGGCCATGACGGCGGCGAGGAGGCCGAGGCGGGCCTCGCGGGCGAGCAACCAGAGGGTTCGCAGCTTCCCCGCGCCGAGCACGGCGAGAAGGTCGGGGAGGCGGGCGGGGAGGGCCTGGATGGAGGCGGCGGTGAAGGCGATGACGAGGGGCGTGGCGATGAGGAACTGGGCGATGATCATCGCCTGCTTCGTGTAGATGAGCTCGAAGCCGCCGAAGGGGCCGCTTCGCACGAGCAGGAGCCAGATGACGAGGCCGGCGACGACGGGGGGCATGCCCATGCCCGTGCCGACGGCGGCGAGGATGAGGGTGCGGGCGGGGAAGCGGGCGCGCCCGAGCAGGTAGCCAAGGGGCACCCCCGCGAGCATGGCGAGGGCGGTGGCGGAGCCGGAGACGAGCAGGGACCGCCCGGCAATGGAGAAGAGCTCGCCATCGCCCGCGCCGATAAGGCGGAACGCCTCCACCAGGCCGTCCCGGATGGCTTCCATCAGCCGCCTCCGACCGGGGTCTGGGCGGCGGGGGTGAAGAGCGAGCGGCCGAACTCCTCCGCGCGGAAGCGCCCGATGAGCGCCTGCGTCTCCGGTTCGAGGAGGAAGGCGGCGAAGGCCTCCGCCTGCTCCGCGGCGACGCCGTCGTGCCGGTCGGGGTTCACGACGTGGACGTGGTAGACGTTGAGCAGGCCGGCGCCGCCCTGGACGAGGACGGCGAGCTCGAGCACGTCGCGCAGGGCAAGGTAGGTGGCGCGGTCGGTGAGGGTGTAGGCGCCGCGTTCGGAGGCGATGGTGAGGGTGGCGCCCATGCCCTGCCCGGTCTCCTCGCGGGGGAGGGCGGCGGGGTCGATGCCCGCTCCCGCCCAGAGGGCGAGCTCCCGCTTGTGGGTACCGGAGTCGTCGCCGCGGGAAACGAAGCGGCCTTGCGCGGCGATGGCGGCAAGGGCGGAGGGGAGGTCGGGGGCAGCGGCGGCGGCGGCGGGGTCGTCCGGGGGACCGACGATGACGAAATCGTTGGTCATGACGAGGCGGCCGGAGACGAGATCGCCGCTGGCGACGTAGGGAGCTTCGGCCTCGGGCGCGTGGACGAGGACGGCGTCGGCGTTGCCCTCCCCGGCCATGCGCAGGGCAGCGCCCGTGCCGACGGCGATCACCTTGACGGTGATGCCGGTGCGCGCCTCGAAGCGGGGGACGATCTCGTCGAGGAGGCCGCTGTCGTAGGTGGAGGTGGTGGTCGCGAGGATGACCGTACCGGGGTCGTCGTCCTGGCCGCCGCAGGCCGCGGTGAGGAGGAGGGCGCCGAGGAGCGCCAGCACGAGCGGGGGGCGGGCGAGGGGCACGGGGCGCTCCCGGCAGGGTTATGCTGGCCGCAGCATAGCGATGTGGAGGGGGAGGGGCTAGCGGGGCGGGCCGCGGAGGATGCGGCGGCGGAGGGGCTCGGGGTCGTCGGAGGCGCCGTACATCTCCAACCAGGCGTCGTCGAGCCACCAGGTGGCGCCGGCCTCTTCCCAGCGGGCGGCCTCGGCGGCGTCGACGTCGGGAAGGCCGCGCTCGATGACGACGTCGTACGGCTCCGCGCCCTCGCGCTCGCGGGCGACCCACTCCGACATCGCGCGCAGGTCGTCGAGCGCCTCGTCGGGGGACGCATCGAACACCATCTCCCCATCCGTTCCAAAGACGTTGGGGAGGAGGCCGTCGTAGCGGATGGCGCGACGCATCGACTTGCGGCGGGGCCACGTGGCGGGGTCGCGGGGCCAGGCGCCGACGACCCAGATGGGGATACGGGGTTGCTGCACGGGTCGCGGGAGGAAGGTGACCTCGCGCGTGCTGAAGTGGTCGCCCTCAAAGGCGAAGGGTTCGCCGCTCCAGAGTCCCTCGAGGACGGCAAGGGCTTCGTCGAGCATGGCGGCGCGGGTGCGGCGGTCGAACTCGTCGCCGCCGAACCAGGGGCCCGCTTCGTCGGGCGCGCCGAGGCCGACCGAGAGGGTCAGGCGCCCACCGGAGAGGCGGTCGACGGTGGCCGCCTGACGCGCGATCAGCCAGGGGCGATGCCAGGCCAAGGGGGTGAGCATGGTGCCGAGCCGTATCCGCTCCGTGCGCAGGGCGACGCCGGAGAGGAGCACCCAGGCGTCGGCGAACGCCATAACGGGTTCGTCGGGGGCGGCGGCGTAGGGCGTGTCCCAGAAGAACACGCCGTCCCAGCCCGCCTCCTCGGCGTCGACGGCGAGCTGGATGAGGGTGGCGGGGTCGCCGCCGTAACCGGTGTTGGGGAGGGTCACACCGAAGCGCATGGGAGGAGTGTAGCGGCGTCGGCTACCGACGAGCCGCCGCTACCACCAGATCATCTCGTCGACGTCTTCGGGGAGGTCGTCCCAGTCGGTGGTCCAGAGGCCGGAGCTGAGGTACTTCCAGCCGCCGTCGGCGAGGAGGCAGACGATGTGCTGCTCGCCGGGGAGGCGCTCGGAGACCCTGATGGCGGCACGCAGGACGGAGCCGCTGCTGACACCGGCGAAGATGCCTTCCTTTTCGGCCAGGTCGCGGGTGAAGGCGAAGCTGGTCTGGCTGTCGACGACGATCTTCCCGTCGAGGACGGACTCGTCGAGGATTTCGGGGATGAAGCCTTCTTCGAGGGCGCGCAAGCCCTGGACGTTGTCGCCGGGGTGGGGGGCCGCGGCGATGACGCGGATGTCGGGCTTGCCGACCTTGAGGCCGCGGCCCGTGCCCGTGAGCGTTCCGCCCGTGCCGAGACCGGCGACGAAGGCGGTCGTCTCGGGGAGGTCTCGCAGGATCTCGACGGCGGTGCCGTGCTCGTGGGCGGCGGGGTTGGCCTCGTTCCCGTACTGGTAGGGGAAGTGATAGCGGCCGGGGTCGGCGGCGACGATCTCCTTGGCCTTCGTAATGGCGCCGTTCGAGCCGAGCTCGCCGGGGGAGTAGATGATCTCGGCGCCGAGGGAGCGGAGGAGGAGCGAGCGCTCCTCGCTGACGTTCTCGGGCATGACGCAGACGACGTGGTAGCCGCGCAGCTTGCCGATGAGGGCGAGGCCGATGCCCGTGTTCCCCGAGGTGGGCTCGAGGATGGTGTCGCCGGGCTTGAGCTCGCCGCGCGACTCGGCCGCTTCGATCATCGCCTTGGCGATGCGATCCTTCACCGAGCCAGTCGGGTTCTGGCCCTCGAGCTTGGCGTAGATGTGAACGTCGGGGCGGGGGGCGAACGAGCGCAGCTCGACGAGGGGGGTATCGCCGATGAGGTCGAGGATGGAGCGGTAGAGGGCCACGGCGGGGGCGGGGATCAGCCCCCGGCGAGGGCGGGGAGGATGTCGAGGACGTCGCCATCGCTGAGGGCGGTGCCGGCGCCGCCCATGTAGCGGATGTCCTCGTCGTTCAGGTAGACGTTGACGAAGCGCTGCAGCTGCCCGTCCTCGCCGTACATCTGGTCCTTGAAGCCGGGGTAGCTGGCCTCGATGTCGTCGACGACCTCGGCCACGGTCGCGCCCCGCGCCTCGATCTCCTTCTGCCCGCCAACGAGCTTCGAGAGGACGGCGGTGACGCGGATGCGGACGGTGGGCGCGGTGGCTGAAGTCACGGGCTGTATCTCCTGGTGCTGGCTTGCCGGTTCGAGGCTAGACGGCGGCTTCCTCTTCCTCGGGGTGAGGGAAGGGGGCGCCGCAGAACTCCTCGTAGTCGATGAGCTCGCTGATGGTGGGGTTCTCGCCGCAGAGGGGGCAGTCCGGGTCGCGGCGGATCTTGACGGTGCGGAACTCGAGCGAGAGCGCATCGTAGAGGAGGAGGCGGTTGACGAGGGGCTCGCCCTGTTCGAGGACGAGCTTGAGCACCTCGGTCGCCTGGATGCTGCCAATGGTGGCGCACATCGCGCCGAGCACGCCCGCTTCGGCGCAGCTCGGCACCATGCCGGGCGGGGGCGGGGCGGGGTAGAGGCAGCGGTAGCAGCCCTGGCCGGGCAGGTAAGTGGTGGCCTGGCCATCGAACATGAGGATGGAGCCGTCGACGAGCTTCTTCTTGCGGAGGTAGCAGGCGTCGTTCACGAGGTAGCGCGTGGCGAAGTTGTCGGCGCCGTTCACGACGATGTCGTACTCGTCGATGATCTCGAAGGCGTTGTCGCTGGTGAGGGGCGCCTCGTGGAGGACGACGTCGATGTTGGGGTTGTGGGAGAGCAGGGTCTCCTTCGCCGACTGGACCTTGGCGCGGCCGATGTCGTCGGTCTGGTGCAGGATCTGGCGCTGCAGGTTGGAGCGGTCGACAACGTCGAAATCGATGAGGCCGATCTTGCCGATGCCGGCGAGGGCGAGGTAGAGGGCGACGGGGGAGCCGAGTCCTCCGGCACCCACGACGAGCACCCGGGCCTCGATGATCCTGCGCTGCCCGACGCTCGCGACCTGGGGCATGATGAGGTGGCGGCTGTAGCGCTCGACCATCTCCGGCGTGAGGACGACGTCGGCGCCACCGGCGAGGGCGGGGATGAAGGCGACCTCGTCGCCGGCGGCGAGGGCAGTGGCTTCGCCGTCGAGGGTGTCGATCTCGACCTGGTTCACGTACACGCCGATGTGGGTGGCGAGCTCGCCGGTGGCGTCGCGCACCTGGGCGCCGAAGCCGGGGAACTGCGTGTCGAGGTCGTCCATGACCTCTCGCAGGTTCGCGCCGGCGGCGCGCACCTGGACGCGGTTGCCCACGAGGTGGCGGAAGGGGGTGGGGACGTAGACATTGACGGTCACTGGCTGCGCCTCGCTGTTCGGCCCGTCCTTGGGGCCATCGGATTGTGGAGCGGCTCCCGCCGCCGGGCTAGAGGTCGACACTGAGGTACCGCTCCCCGGTGTCGCAGAGGATGGTGACGATACGGGCATCCTCGCCGAGGCGCTCGGCCACGGAGAGGGATGCGATCACATTTGCGGCGGCGGAGATCCCGACGAGGAGGCCTTCCTCGCGGGTGAGGCGGGCGGTCATGGCGAAGGCGTCCTTGTCCTCGATGCGGATGACCTCGTCGTAGACCTCGCGGTCGAGGACGCCGGGCACGAAGCTGGCGCCGATGCCCTGGATGCCGCTCAGTCCAGGGCGCCCGCCGCTGAGGACGGGCGAACGGGCGGGCTCGACGGCGACGATCTGGACGCGGTCGCCGAGCTCCTCGCGCAGCACCTGGCCCACGCCGGTGATGGTGCCGCCGGTGCCGACGGCGGCGACAAAGGCGTCTATCTCGCCACCGGTGGCCTCGATGATCTCGCGGGCGGTCGTGCGGCGGTGGATGTCGGGGTTGGCGGGGTTCTCGAACTGCTGGGGAACGAAGACGTCGGACTCCGACTCGGCAAGCTGGCTGGCGGCGAAGACGGCGCCGGTCATGCCCTCGATGGCGGGAGTGAGGTGAACCTCGGCGCCGTAGCGCTCGAAGAGGCGGCGGCGCTCGACGGACATGTCCTCGGGCATGGTGAGGATGAGGCGGTAGCCCTTCACCGCGGCGACCATGGCGAGGCCGATGCCGGTGTTGCCGGAAGTCGGCTCGATGATGGTGGCGCCGGGCCGGAGGGCCCCGGAGCGCTCGGCGTCCTCGATCATGGCGAGGGCGATGCGGTCCTTGACGGAGCCGCCGGGGTTCAGGCTCTCGAGCTTGCCGTAGACGACGGCGGAGCCTTCCGGCACGACGCGATTGAGCCGCACCAGGGGCGTCGCCCCGACCAGGTCGAGGATTGAGTCGGCGACGCGGGGTCTCGATGGAGCGGTCATGATTTACCTCGCTCGACTGCTACGGCTACGCCTCCGCGCTCGGCGATTCGAGGTCGCTCGACTGCTACGGCTACGCCTCCGCGCTCGCTCATATCTGATACCTGCCTGCGACTGCTTGCGGCTCCTTCGCGTGGAGGTCGGCGATGGTGTAGCTGGCGAGGATCGCGCCGGTCGACTCCCGGATGCGCTCCCATATCTCGCGCTGGCCGCACTGGTGGGGGTGGTCGGTGCGCTCGGGGGGCTCGTCGAGCCAGGCGACCGGGGAAAGGCTGCCCTCGAGGGCGACGATGGCCTCGTAGACGGAGATGCCGGCGGGATCGCGAGCGAGCTCGTGGCCGCCGGCGGGACCGCGCTGCGAGCGCACGAGGCCGGCCTTGCGCAGGGTCGTCAGGAGCTGATCGAGGTACTGCTCGGGGACGTGGCGGCGGAGAGCGATCTCGGAGCACTGCAGGGGTCCCTGACCGTAGTGGTCGGCCAGCTCGATCAGGGCCCGCAGCCCGTAGTCGCCCCGCGTGGAACAGCGCATCCGACCCATCCCGCAGCGGTCGAGCCGCCGCAAGCATCGCCTCCTGCCTAAAGTCGAGTAAGTCTGTCAACAATCGTAGGGGGCGGGGGCGCAGGGGGCAAGCGGGGGCGCCATGCAGAGCCAAGGGCGCGGCGCTGCTACCCTTGAACGGCAGCTTCCCGTGGGGTTGGACCGTTCGCTTACGTCGCGCGTGACCTTCCGTTCCTGAACCGGCTGCGCGAACAGGTGCTGTTCGCGGCGGGTCCGATTGGGTCGACGATCCTCTCCCTGAAGCCCACGCCGGAGGATTACGACGGGCTCGACGGCTGCAACGAGTACCTGACCGTCTCAAAGCCCGAACTGCTGGAAGGCATCCAGCGCAGCTTTTACGAGGCGGGCTGCGACGCGGTCGACTCGGCGACGTTTGGGGCGAACCGCGTGGTTTTCGCGGAGTACGACATCGAGGACCGCGTGCGCGAGATTAACCGGCTGGCGGCGGAGCAGCTCGGGCGCGTGCGGGACGAGTTCTCGACGCCCGAGTGGCCGCGCTACAGCCTCGGGACGATGGGTCCGGGGACGAAGCTGCCTTCGCTGGGGCACATCGACTACGACGAACTGGTCGAGAGCTACCAGGAGCAGGCGCGCGGGCTGATCGAGGGCGGGATCGACGTGCTCAAGGTCGAGACGTGCCAGGACCTGCTGCAGACAAAGGCGGCGCTGGGCGCGATCGAGGACGTGTTCGGGGAGATGAACACGCGGCTGCCCGTCATTGCGACCGTGACGATCGAGACGACGGGCACGATGCTGCTGGGCTCCGACATCGCCTGCGCGCTGACGACGCTGGAGGCGCTGGACACGGTCGACGTGATCGGCATCAACTGCGCGACCGGACCGGAGCAGATGGTGGAGCATGTGCGACATCTGGCGCAGAACTCGCGGCGGCCGGTGTTCATCGGGCCGAACGCGGGACTGCCCGAGATCCGGGACGGGGAGACGTGCTACCCGCTCACCCCGGAGGCGTTCGCGCGGTACCAGCGCATCTTCGTGGAGGAGATGGGGGCGAGCATCGCGGCAGGGTGCTGCGGGACGACGCCCGAGCACTTCGAGGCAGCGATCGCGGCGGTGGGGCGGCCGCGGCCGAAGGCGCGCCCGGAGACGCTCGAGGCGGCCTGCAGCTCGCTCTACACGAGCGTGCCGTTCGAGCAGGACACGTCGTTCCTGGTGGTGGGGGAGCGGATGAACGCGACGGGGTCGCGGGCGTTCCGGGAGCTGCTGCTGGAGGAGGACACGGAGGGCGTGGTGGCGCTGGCGCGGGACCAGGCGGCGGAGGGGGCGCACGTGCTCGACCTGATGGTCGACTACGTCGGGCGCGAGGGCGCGCCCGACGTCGAGCGCTTCGCGCGGGAGCTGCGCACGCAGGCGACGCTGCCGCTCGTGTTCGACTCGACGGAAGTTCCGGTGATCGAGACGGGGCTGAAGCTGTACGGGGGCAAGGGGATCGTGAACTCGATCAACCTGGAGGACGGGGAGCGGAAGATCACGCGGCTGCTGCCGCTGATCAAGCGGTTCGGGGCGGCGGCGGTGGCGCTCGTGATCGACGAGGAGGGGCAGGCGCGCGACGTCGACTGGAAGCTGCGCGTGGCGCACCGCATCCACGAGATCGCCGTCGACCGCTACGGGATGGAGCCGGGCGACCTGCTGTTCGACATGCTCACGTTCCCGCTGGGGGGCGGGCAGGAGGACCTGCGCGGCGACGCGATGGCGACGCTGGAGGCGATCCGGCGGGTGAAGGCGGAGCTGCCGGGCACGCACACGATCCTGGGGGTCTCGAACGTGTCGTTCGGGCTGAAGCCGGCGGCGCGGCGGGTGCTGAACTCGGTGTTCCTGGCGGAGGCGGTGGAGGCGGGGCTGGACGCGGCGATTGTGAACGCGCGCCAGATCCGGCCCCTGAGCCGCATCCCGGAAGCGCAGCTCGAGGCCGCGCGCGACCTGATCTACGACCGGCGGCGCGACGACTACGACCCGCTCATCCACTTCCTCTCGCTGTTCGAGGAGGTGGAGGCGGCGCCGAAGCGGGCGGAGGAGCAGGCGGCGCTGCCCGTCGAGGAGCGCCTGAAGCAGCGCATCATCGACGGGGACCGGCGGGGGCTGGAGGGGGACCTCGACGAGGCGCTTCAGGAGATGGAGGCGCTCACGATCATCAACGAGCACCTGCTGGACGGGATGAAGGTCGTGGGCGAGCTGTTCGGGTCGGGGAAGATGCAGCTGCCCTTCGTGCTGCAGAGCGCGGAGACGATGAAGACGGCGGTGAGCCACCTGGAGCCGCACATGGAGCGGGTCGAGGGGTCGGGGAAGGGCCGGATCGTGCTCGCGACGGTGCGCGGGGACGTTCATGACATCGGCAAGAACCTGGTCGACATCATCCTCTCCAACAACGGCTACACGGTGGACAACCTCGGCATCAAGCAGCCGATCGCGACCATCATCGAGAAGGCGCTGGAGGTGGAGGCGGACGCCATCGGGCTGAGCGGGCTGCTGGTGAAGAGCACGGTGGTGATGCGCGAGGACCTCGAGGAGCTGAACGCGCGGGGGCTGGCGCGCTTCCCGGTGCTGCTGGGAGGCGCGGCGCTCAACCGGCGCTACGTCGAGCACGACCTGCGCGCGGTCTACGAGGGCGACGTCTACTACTGCCAGGACGCGTTCGAAGGGCTGGACACGCTGGGGCGGGTGGTGGCCGGGGAGGCGCCGGCGCCCGCGCGGACCGTTGCTGCGCCGGCGAGGACGGAGCCGGACGCACCAGCGCTGGAGGCGTCCATGCGGTCGGCGGTGGCACGCGACGTGCCCGTGCCGCAGCCGCCGTTCTGGGGGAGCCGGGTGGTGCGGGGCATCCCGCTGCGCGACGTGTTCCCGTACGTGAACGAGGTCGCGCTCTTCCGGGCGCAGTGGGGGTACCAGCGGGGGGACCGGTCAGCGGACGAGTACGAGGCGCTACTGGAGGAGGAGGTGCGGCCGGTGTTTCGCGGCTGGCAGGAGCGCGCGATCGGGGAGGGACTGCTGACGCCGCAGGTGGTGTACGGCTACTTCAAGTGCCGGGCGGAGGGGAACGAGCTGCTCGTCTGGCCGGAGGTCGAGGGTGAGGGGCCGGCGGGGGAGCCGGTGCGCTTCGAGTTCCCGCGGCAGCAGGAGGGGCGGCGGCTCTGCATCGCCGACTTCTTCCGGGACGGGGAGAGCGGGGGGTACGACACGGTCGCGTTCACGCTGGTGACGGTGGGGTCGCGGGCGACGGAGCTCGCGCAGGAGTTGTTCGAGTCGGACGCGTACCGGGATTACCTGCACTTCCACGGCTTCGGGGTGGAGAGCGCGGAGGCGCTGGCCGAGCTCTGGCACAAGCGCGTGCGGGAGGAGCTGGGCATCGCGGGTCAGGACGCCACGGATGTGCGGGAGCTGTTCCGGCAGGGCTACCAGGGGTCGCGCTACTCGTTCGGGTACCCGGCCTGCCCGGACCTCGAGCAGCAGGTGGGTATCGCAAAGCTGCTGGGCCCGGAGCGCATCGGGGTGGAGCTGGGGGAAACGCTCCAGTGGGATCCGGAGCAATCGACGAGCGCGATCGTGGTGCACCACCCGGAGGCGCGTTACTTCACGGTGTAGCGGTGGCCGGTAGTCGGTGGTCGGTGGGGTGGCCAACGGCTATCCCCGGGGGGCGGGTGGGGCGGGGTCGGGGACGAGGGGGATGCCGGTCCAGCGCAGGAAGTCCGCGTAGGCCCAGCCCTGCTCGCCGTCCTCCGTCAGGACGTGCACCCAGACGCAGTTCCCGTACAGGTCGTCCTCAACGCACGGCCCCTCGACGACGTGACCGTCGGTGGGGTGGGCGACCAGCTCGACGACGCGCTCGGGGGGCAGGCAGACGACGATCTCGGACTCGGTGGTGGCCTCCTCGCGGACGTTCAGGCAGGTGTCGACGACGACCTCCGCCACGAGGGAGTCGTCGAAGGGGGGCAGTTGGATGGCGGGCAGGAGGGTGGGGACTGTTGAGGGAAAGCCCTGCCCAGAGGGGTCGTCCCGCCGGTGAATCCGATACTCCCGGCTCGTGTTCCCCCACCCGCCTCTCCACAGACCTAGCTCGAAATTCGCAGTAGCAAGCGTCTGTCCGTCAAGGCTCAACACGGCGGTATCGTCGCCAAACAGGGAAGGGTTGTCCGGCGCCAGGTGCAGCGACAAGGGCCGTGGGCGGTCCAGTCGCTGAGACGGGGAGTCTCCCCACTGGCCGTCCACGGTTGCGACTTGCCAGCCCAGCAGCGACTCCACGAGCAGCGCATCCCCCTCTGCCAGCCATGGTGTACCGCCGAATTCAACCGGGAGGGTGGCGCCGCGCACACGCACAACTTCCTCCCCTGTCACTGCATCGAAGAGAGAGAGAGTTGTCAGTGCCGGAGCATGCCCGACGTCTTCGATCCAGCCCAGTGCCCCAGTGATGGCTGCGACCCAGCGCCCGTTCGGCGACAGCCTGACGCCGGATCCCCCATGAGGTTCACCAACGCACGGGAACGCGACCTCGGATTCGAGCACTCCGGACCAGTTGTAGCGGAAGGCGTGGCAAGCCTCCGGTTCGAGAGAGCCGCCGGGCGGGGAGACAACGGCAAACCCAACTCCAGAGGGGAGAACGTGGACATCACCACCAGGGTGGTCAACAGACACGGCTTCTCCGGTATCGAGCCAGAGCACATGCAACTGCCCGTCACCGGAAGCCAGCAGAGTGCTGTCTTTAGCGAGCCACTCATGGATCGACCGGCCAGCCGGCATTTCGAACCTCGTCGTCGTCGGCTCCATGGAGGGGTCGACCACCACGTAGCGGCGCGAGCCGCCATCGCCATCCCCGTCGAGGCGCTCAAAGAGGATGGCGCCGCCATCGCTCCTCCCTTCGAGACGGAGACTGGCGGCGTCCCACGAAAACGTGCGGTCCTCTTCCCGGTCGTGAATGGCACCGTCGACAGCTATGTAGCGGTTGCTGGGTGAAGCTGAGAGCGAGAGGCCTTCGACGTGCTGCCAGCCCTCGACGGCACCGGTCTCAACATCGAGGAAGAAGAGGCCGGTGGTCTCCGCGATGAGCTCGCCGGGGGCGTACTCGAGGCGCACAAACGCTTCGTCGGTGGCGATCTCGCGGATGCCGAGGGCGTTGGGGGTGGAATCGATGGGCGGCTCGGGGGTGGGTTCAGGCGTCGGTTCCGGGGTGGGCTCGGGGGTGGGGGACGCCTCGGGTGCGGGGGTGGGGGATGGGTCGGGGTCGGGGGTTGGCGTGGCGGTCGGAGGTGGTGTGGGCGTGGGGGTGGCCTGGGCGGCGGGGGTCGGGGACGGGCCGGGGGAGAGGAGGACGTTCACGGGCTCGTCGGGGCGAGTGAGGAGGATGGCCATCACGATCGTGGGGACGGCCACGAGCACGGCGACGGTGGCGGCGGCGGCGCCGAGAAGGGGCTTGGGCAGGAGGGCCAGCGGGGCGAGGAAGGCGCGGAGGCGGGCGCCGACCAGCTGGGGAAGGCGGACGCGCTCGCGCTCCGGCTGCCAGGTGGCGATCTGGCGGCGGTTCCGCAGCTCCAGCTTCCCAAGGATGTTGGAGACGTGGTACTTGACCGTGTAGGGGCTGATGCCGAGCTTGATGGCGATCTCGGCATTGGTCGCGCCGGTGCGCACCTCGTCGAGGATGCGCCACTCCGCGGGCGTGAGGATGTCGGGATGGGGCGGACGGCCGCGTCCCCTGCGAGTCATGGGGCAAGCCTAGGGGGAACGAAGCCGAATTACCCCGTCCGTTTTCGAATTTTCCCGCCCGGTCCGGAAGTCGCCGTCCTAGCCGTCCAGTTCGGCGACGATCTGGTCGCGGAGGCGGTATTTCTGGACCTTGGTGGCGGACATTGGCCAGTCGCCGGGGGAGACGAAGCGGACGTGGCGGGGAACCTTGAAGCTGGCGATGCGTCCGCGGCAGTGGTCGATGAGGTCGTCGGGGGCGACCTCGGCGCCGGGGACGAGCTCGACGAAGGCGGCGGGCACCTCGTCGTAGCGGTCGTCGGGGACGCCGACGACCTGGGCGATGTTCACGGCGGGATGGGTCTGGAGGTAGGACTCGATCTCGAGGGCGGCGACGTTCTCGCCCCCGACCTTGAGCATGTCCTTCACGCGGCCCATGAAGCTGACGCGGCCGTCCTCATCCAGCGCGCCGAGGTCGCCGGTGTTGAACCAGCCGGCGGCGTCGAAGCACTCGGCGTTCTTCACGGGGTCCTTGTAGTAACCCTCGAAGACGCAGTAGCCGCGCATCCAGATCTCGCCGCGGGTGTTGGGCTCGCCGACGGGGGCGCCGGTCTCGGGGTCACGGATCTGGAGCTCGATGCCGGGGAGGGGGCGGCCGGAGGTGACGGGGCGCTTCTCGGGCGGGTCGTCGGGGTGGCTGAAGCAGGCGACGCCGCCGCACTCGGTGAGGCCGTACGCGTTCGTGTGCTGGGCGGTGGGGAGGGCGGCGTGGATGCGGCGGAGGGCGTCGGGGGGCGCGACGTTGTTCATGAGGCGGATGCGGGAGAACGCGGCGGAATCCCATTCGGGGTGGTTGAGGAGGGCGGTGGTGATCGGCGGAAACGTGGAGAAGCAGACAGTGGCGCGCTCGTCCCGGAGCTGGGAAATGCCGAGGTTCGCGTTGAAGTGGGTGAGGGTGACGTAGGCGGCGCCGGAATCCATGCAGCCGATGAGGGGGAGGATGGCGCTCATGTGGAAGAGGGGCAGGGGATCCCAGAAGCGATCCTCGGCGGTGAGGCGGAAGCGATCGCCGCAGGCATTCACGGAGGTGCGGACGAGGGCCTCGTGCGTGAGCGGGCAGCCCTTGGGGTCGGCAGTGGTGCCGGACGTGTACATCATCATGGCGACGTCGCGGAGGCGGACGCGGGAGCGGAGCAGGTGGACATGCTCGTCGGTGACCCCCTCGGCGGCAGCGTCGAAGGCGGCGCGGTCCAGCATCCCGGCGGGGGAGGCCTCACCGATCAGGATGACGCTCTCCAGCTTCGGCGCGCCGGGGAGGTCGAGGGCGGCGGGGTCGGGCGCCTCGGCGAGGCCGGGGAGGCAGCGGTGCAGGAGCTCGACGAAGTCGACGTGCTCGTCGATCAAGTCGCTGGTGATGAGGAGCTTGAGATCGGCGTTCTCGATGACGTAGGCGAGCTCGTGGTCCTTGTAGCGGGCGTTGATGGGCACGACCCAGGCGCCGAGCATGGCGGCGCCGAGCATGACCTCGATGTAGTCCATGCAGTTGGGCATGAGGATGCCGACGTGGTCGCCCGGGCCAAGGCCGAGACCGGCGAGGGAGCGAGCGGAGCGGACGGCGGCCTCGTTGAGGCTGGCGTAGGTGTGGCGGCGGTCGGGGAAGATGACGGCGTCGGCGTCGGGGTAGCGGGCGGCAGCGCGGACGGGAAGGTCGCCGAAGGGAACGACCTCGGTCCACTCGCGCGCGGATGCAGCTTCACTCATGCCGGTACCCCTGTCTGACCCTGTTTCGCGCGCTGCTCAGCGCTTGTCGAACTCGAGGTTGAGCTCGTAGAGACCGAGCATGATGCCGGGCTGGTGGGTGAAGTCGTTCTTGCCCGGCGCGAAGCGGATATTGTCGAGCCGGTCGATGAGCACCTCTGTGGCGATGTTCTGCTCGAGGCGGGAGATGCCCTGGCCGGGGCAGTTGCGCGGGCCCATGGAGAAGGTGAGGTGGCGGCCGGGGTTCTTGCGGTCGAGACGCAGCTCACTCGGGGCAGGGCAGAGGTCGGCGTCGCGGTTGCCGGCGCCGAAGCGGAGGTGGAGGAGGGAGCCCTTCGGGATCTGGACGCCGCGAATCTCCATGTCCTCGGGAACGTAGCGACCGCCGGCCCCGCCCTGGGTGGGGGCGTAGAGACGGAGCGCCTCCTCGACGAAGAAGCGGACCTTGCCGGTGTCCTCGCGCATCTCCTCGACGAGCTCGGGGTGCTGGGCGAGGAGCAATGCCTCGGAGGTGAGCGCGTACTGGGTCGTCTCGTTGCCGCCGATGTGCATCAGGACGGCGATGCTGATGATCTCGCCGTCGCTCAGCTTGCGGCCTTCGTACTCGACCTGCGAGAGGAAGGAGATCATGTCCTCCTTCGGGTTCTTCCGCTTCTCGTCGATCTGCCCCTGGATGTAGCGGTGGAAGTCGACGAGGACGGCGGCGTTCTCGCGCTCGACCTCCTCGGAGAGCTCGTTGCGCGGACCATCGCCGTAGACGAAGCGGCGGACCTGGGCCTCCTCCATCTTCTTCAGCATCGGCATGTCCTCGAGGGGGAAGCCGAGGATGGTGGTGATCACCGTCTGGGGGAGGGGCGCGGCAAACTGCGTGACGAACTCGACCTCGCCGTCGTCGATCCAGTTGTCGATCAGGCCGTTGACGGCGGCGGTGACCATCTCGCGGTGGCGCTCGGCGCCCTCGGGGCCGACCCACGGGTCCCAGAGCTGCATGCGGTACTGCTTGTGCTGCTCGACGGTGGGGCGGAGGGTCTGGGCGGCATCGACGGTCTCGCCGAAGCCTTCCTCGCGGAAGATCTCGGACTCGATCTCGCTGGAGCCGGCGGAGGCGGCAGCGGAGATGTCCTCGGGCATGAGGTCGAAGAAGCGGGGATCGCGGGTGATGGAGGCGATGTCCTCGAACTTCGAGACGACGAAGGCGTCGGCGCCGGGAAGCCAGCCCTTTCCCGGGATGCGGGCGATGGGGGCTTCCTCGTGGAGCACCTTGTAGGAGTCGAACCAGTGCTCCTGCGAGCCCGGCTCGAAGAGCTCGGCGCCGATGTCGGCGGCGACGGGGCAGGCGGAGGCGGGGATGGCCTCGGATTTGGCGGTTTCAGTCATGGGTGCTCTCTCCTGAGTGGGTTCAGACGTAGCCGAGTTCGCGCTCCATCGCGTCGATGGCGTCCTCGGCGATAGCGTAGGCCTTCATGGCCGTTTCTTCCGAGCAGACGATCGGAGGGCAGACGCGGGTGTTGTTGCCGCCGCCGGAGACGACGAGGCCGCGTTCGAGGCAGTTCTTGTAGAAGAGGCGGCCGGCCTCGTGGCTGGGCTGGCGGCTCTCCTTGTCGGTAACGAAGTCGAGGGCGAGAAGGAGCCCCTTGCCGCGGGCGTCGCCAACCGACGGGTGGTCGTCGCGGAGGCGGCGGAGGCGGTCGAGGGAGACCTCGCCGAGAGCGCGGGTGTGTTCGAGCAGGTTCTCCTCCTCGATCGTGTCGAGGACGGCGATGGCGGCGGCGCAGGCGGCGGGCTGGCCGCCGTTGGTCGTGGAGGGCTGGGTTTGCTGGAGCGCGTCCTTGAGCCCCTCGCGCACGCAGAGGACGGAGATGGGAATGCCGTTGCCCAGCATCTTGCCGATGATGACGGCATCGGGGACGACGCCGTAGTGCTCGGCGGCGAACCACGTGCCCGTGCGCCCGAAGGTGGCGAACTCATCGAAGATCAGGAGCATGTCGTGGCGGTCGGCGATCTCGCGGAGGCGGGGCAGGAACTCGTCGGGGTAGGTGCGGGCGCCGCTGCCGTTGGTGATGGGCTCGACGATGATGCCGGCGAGCTTCCCGTGGCTGTTCGAGAGCATGAGGCGCTCGGCGAAGTCCGTGCAGTGCATGCCGCACTCGGGGTACGTCATCTTGTATTCGCAGCGGTAGCAAAAGGCGGCGGGCACGGTAAGGAAGCCGGAGGGGCGGGGGCCAGTGGCGGCGTTGCCCATGCCGGTGGCGATCGCGCTGGTGGTGCGTCCGTGGTAATCGCCGGTGAAGGCGAGGAACTCGTGGTTCCCGGTGGCGGCGCGGGCGACGCGGAGGGCGGCCTCCGTGGCCTCGGTGCCGGTGTTGAAGAACTGGAAGACGTTGAGGTCGCCCGGGGTGATTGCGGCGAGGCGCTCCATGAGCTGGACGCGCACGTCGGTGGGGAAGTCGCGCACGTTGAGGAGGCGTCCCGCCTGGTTGGCGACCGCCTCCGTGATGCGGGGGTGGGCGTGGCCGAGGGCGGCGACCATGTGTCCCTGGGTGAAATCGATGTAGCGATTGCCGTCGGCGTCGGTGAGGGTGACGCCCTCGCCGTGGGTGAACGCGACGGGGAGGGTGTTCACCATCTGGAAGTAGCTGCCGTACTGGTACTGCTGGGTCTTGTCGAACAGCTCCTGCGAGCGGGGGCCGGGGAGGTCGCCGTCGATCAGGGGCGCATCGACGGCGGGCGCGTTCGCCCACTCGATGCTGCTTGCGAACGTGACGCCCGACCGGGCCTGCGTCGCCATACCTCGCTCCTCCCGTCAGGGGCGGAGCGGATTGTACGCGTCAGCGGGCCGCGAGGTGAACGAGACGCCTAGACGGCGCCGATGCGCTCCGCCTCGGTCTCGCGCAGCTCCTGCGCCTCGGCAGGGGTGAAGGTGGCTCCGCAGGTACCACAGTCGAAGCGCGAGGCCTTGTTCTCGTGCCCGATGTCATCGGGCTCGTCCCACTTGGGGACGAGGTTGGTGTGGGGGCACTCGTCACGCTCCACGGGAACGTCCGCATGAAGGCCGTCGGCCTCCGCCGCATCCCCACGCTTGAAGAGCTTGTCCAGGAAACCCATGAGTCGCCTCCCCTCGCAATGGGACGAACAACACAATCGTATATCGGCGGCCAGGGCGCGCCCGAGACTGCGTATCAGTTGCCGGCGGCGGCGGCCTGGAAGCGGGTCGCGTAGCCTTTGCCGCCATGCCGGGAGCGCTCTCGCCCTACCGCGTCATCGACCTGGCCCGCGAGATGGGGGCGGTCTGCACGCGGATGCTGGCGGGGCTTGGGGCGGACGTGGTGCGCGTCGAGCCGCCGGGGGGCGATCCCACGCGGATGCGCGAGCCGCTGGTCGGGGAGGCGGACGGGCTGAGCGCCTGGTGGGCGCAGATGCACGCGGGCAAGCGCAGCATCACCCTCAACGCGGGGTCGGAGGCGGACACGGCCTTCCTGCTGGACCTGTGCGCGAGCGCCGATGCGGTCGTGCTTTCGCCCGACGACCACGGGGATGCGTGGCCGCTTCCCGTCGAAGAACTGGCGGCACGAGCGCCGCACGTCGTACGGACGGTGATCACGCCGTTCGGGCTGGAGGGGCCGAAGGCGGGGTGGGCCGGCACCGACCTCGTCGGGCTGGCCTCCGGGGGGTTGATGTCGCTCTGCGGCGACCCGGACCGGGCGCCGCTGCGGGTGTCGGTGGAGCAGGCGTACGCACTGACGGGGGCGCAGGCGTGCGTGGGGACGCTGCTGGCGCTGCGGGCGAGGAGGCTGACGGGGCGGGGGCAGCTTGTCGACGTGGCGATGCAGGCGGCGGTCGCGAATGCGCTGGGGAACGCGCGCCTCTACTACGCGATGGGCGGACTGGTGGCGAAACGGGCGGGCGGTGGTCGCGCATTCGGCACGCAGGGCACGCGGCTCATCTACGAGTCGGCGGACGGGTACGTGGCGTACTGGCGGCAGCCGGACAGCATCCGGGCGCTGGCGCGCTGGTTCGACGAGGCGGGCGAGCCGCGCACGTTCGACGCCGAGGAGTGGGCGGGACACGCACTCGTGGGGGGAGACATGCCGGCGCCGGAGGAGGTGGAGGCACTGGAGGCGGAGATCCGGCGGTTCTTCGCCGCGAGGAGCACGCACGAGCTCGGCGAGGAGGGGCAGCCGCGGGGGCTCATGATCTACCCGGTGAACACGATGGCGGACCTCGTCGAGAGCGAGCACCTGGCGGCACGGGACTTCTTTGACGAGGCGGATTCGCCAGTGGGGACGCTGCGGATGCCGGGCGCTCCGATGAAGCTCTCGAGGACGGCCTGGCGGACGGGGGAGGTCGCGGAGGCGGGGGCGGACGGGGAGGCGGTGCGGTCGGAGGTGAAGGCGGGACGCCGGATTCCGGACGCGGTGAAGGGGGCGGGGGCTGTCGGGGCGCGCGATCTGTTCAAGGGGATACGGGTAGCCGACTTCTCATGGGTGGGGGTGGGGCCGAACTCGACGCAGGTGCTGGCCTGGCACGGGGCGGAGGTGATCCGGGTGGAGTCGACGCTGAAGCTGGACACATTCCGCTCGGGCGGGCCGCGTCCGGGGAACGACACGAGCCCCGACGGGAGCGCCTACTGGGCGAACCACAACCGCGACAAGCTGGGCGTGCAGATCAACCTGCGGACGCCCGGGGGGCTGGAGGCAGCGAAACGGCTGATCGCGGCGAGCGACGTGGTCACGGAGTCGTTCACGCCCGGCTTCATGAAGCGGGTGGGGCTGGACTACGAATCGGTGCGGGCGATCAACCCGGACGTGATCATGATGTCGATGTCGATGGAAGGGCAGTACGGACCGCACGCCCAGTTCCGAGGGTTCGGGCTGATCCTGCAGGCGGCGGCGGGCATCACGGGCTTCACAAGCTGGCCAGACCGGCCGCCGACCGGGACTGGCGTCGCCTACACGGACTGGGTAGCGATGCACTTCGCGGCGTCGTCGCTGCTGGCGGCGCTCGACCACCGGGAACGGACGGGCGAGGGGCAGTACATCGACCTCTCGCAGCTGGAGGCGATGACGTACGCGCTCGACGGTGCGCTCGTGGCCGCGCTCAACGGGGGCGCTGAGACCGTGGCGAACGGCAACCGGCATCCCGAGGAGGCGCCGCATGGCGTGTTCGCCTGCGCCGGCGACGACCGCTGGTGCGCGATCTCGGTGATGAGCGACGAGCAGTGGGCGGCGCTCTGCGAGGCGGTGGGGCGGGAGGACTGGGCGGCGGACCAGGGACTGCGGTCGGCGGTGGGGCGGAAGGGGCGCGAAGACGAGATCGAGGCGGGGCTGGCGGCGTGGTGCGGGGAGCGGACGGCAGAGGAGGCGCAAGAGGTACTGCAGGCGGCAGGGGTCCCGGCGCACCTCGTCGCGACGATGGCGGACATCGAGGCCGACCCGCAGCTCGCGGCGCGGGGGCACTTCTGGGAGACAGACCATCCGGTCATCGGGCCGCTGCGGTACGACGGCGCGGCGTACCTGCTGAGCGAGACGCGGGCGGGACCGCGCAACCCCGCGCCGCTGCTGGGACAGCACACCGAGCACGTCTTCCGCGGAGTGCTGGGCTACAGCGAAGACGAGCTGGCGGAGCTGATCGCGAGCGGCGCGCTGGAGTAGCGGGCACAGAAAAGCCGCGGCGCCGGAGCGCCGCGGCTCTGTGGCACCTCGTCGAGGCTCGACCTAGCGGTCGGGGCCTTCGAGGTAGTTGTCGAGCACCTTGTGCATGTGGCGGATGCGGCGCTCGCGGTAGTTGATGAGGAGCCCCTTGTAGGCCCGCGAGTTCATGCCCTTCTGAACGCGCGGCAGGTTGTAGGAGTCCTGGTCCATCACGAGGCCGATCGAGATCTCGCCATGCTTGTACTGCGCGTGGATCGGACGCGGAGGATGGTCCACCCCCGGCGGGATGCGCACGTAGGTCTGCATGTCGAAGAACATCTTGTTCGGGTCCGTCGGGTGCGGGCGCTGGCGGAAGAACAGGAAGTTGAGGGCGTTCGTGTTGAAGGTGAGGCTGGGGAAGATGTAGTAGTGGTAGTCGTCGGAGAGCTGATCATCGTTCAGCTCGGAGACGTCCAGCCCCTGGGCGGCGGCCGACTTCTTGGTGGCGGCCTGCATGGCGGGGCGAACATCGCCCATGCCACCCTCGAACGTGTCGGGGTCGATGCCGGCGGCGACCATGAACTCGCGCAGCGGCTGCGTCACTTCCTTCTGGTTCGGGTAGCGCGGGCTGACAAGACCGAACGGGACGAGATAGCGGTTGTGCCGCTCGTACAGGTCGATCTGCACGTGGATGTCGTCGAGCGACTCCAGCAGCTGCGGATGGATGCCCTGCACGTGGTAGACCTCGTTGAAGGCATCGACGGAGGCCTTCCAGTTCGTGTCCCACTCCACGGTCAGGTCCTGAACGATGGCGTACTCCTCGAAGTGATAGGGATCGAGGTGCCAGTTGACGGGCTCCAGGAACTCGAGCAGGGGCTCGGCGTCCGGGTTCATGTTGAACCAGACGAAGCCGCCCCAGGTGTCGCAGGGCACTTCCACAAGGGCCGTCTCCTGGGGCACGCCCTGGGTGAAGGTGTCCTCGTCCGGCACGAACTTCTTCGAGCCGTCGAGGTTGAACTCGAAGAAGTGGTAGGCGCACTGGAAGCTCTCGGCGTGGCCCATGCCTGGGTTGCGAATCTGGTTTCCGCGGTGCGGGCAGACGTTGTAGAAGGCGCGGACCTTGTCCTCCGCCTCACGGACGATGAGCAGCGACTCGGGCCCGAGCTCGGTGGTGAAGTAGTCACCAACGTTGGGGATGTCGGACTCGCGGCCGGCCATGTTCCAGACCTTTGTCCACATGCGCTCCCACTCGAGCTCCATGTACTCCTTCGAGGTGTAGCGCTCCTTCGGGATCAGTTCGGTGCCGAGGACGGGCTCGGGAGCCTTCTCGGTGGGGGTTCCCTGGCGGACGGACGTGGTCATGGGGGCAGCTCCGGATACGGGATTGGCGCGTATTTCGCGCAGACATAGGGAAGGTACCCGGAATCGCGTTCCGGGGAAACCCCAAGCAGGGCCTGTTTTGGGGTTTCCAGGCGGGCGCACAGGCGCGGCTGCGCTAGAATCGCTGGCCGTGGACCTGCGCAGAAGCATCCGTGACGTTCCCGACTTCCCCAGGGAGGGCGTGCTGTTCCGCGACATCACGCCGCTGCTGGGGGATCCGCTCGCGTTCCGCTACAGCATCGACGAGCTGTGCGTACACGCGGCGCGCCGGGACGCGTCCGCGATCGTGGGCGTGGAGTCGCGCGGGTTCGTGTTCGCGGCGGCGATGGCGGACCGCATGCGGCTGCCGTTGGTGCCCCTGCGGAAGCCGGGGAAGCTGCCGGCCGCGCGCATGTCGATCGAGTACTCGCTTGAGTACGGCGACAGCCAGCTCGACATCCACCAGGACGCGCTCTCGGTGGGGAAACGGGCCTACATCGTGGACGACCTGCTGGCGACGGGCGGAACAGCGGCGGCGGCGGCGAAGCTGGTCGAGCTTGTGGGAGGCGAGGTCGTGGGGCTGGGGTTCGTGATCGAGCTGGAGGATCTGGGCGGACGGGCGAAGATCGACGGCTACGACGCCATGAGCCTCGTCCGCTACTAGGAGCGGGGCCGTGAGCGGCTACACCCCGATCCGCATCCTGCCGGGCGAAGGCATCGAGGTTCTCGACCAGACGCTGCTGCCCCACGAGGAGCGCTACCTGAGGCTCGAGACGGTGGCGGCGGTCGCAGAGGCGATCCGGTCGCTTCGGGTGCGCGGAGCGCCCCTCCTGGGTGTGACCGGCGCCTGCGGGATGGCGATCGCGGGGGAGGAGCGCGGGGCGGGCTCCGAGGTGCTGGCGCTGGCGGCAGCGGAGCTGAAGGCGACGCGGCCGACGGCGGTGGACCTGGGGGCGATGATCGACGAGGCACTGACGGCAGCGGAAGCGGCGGGCGGGGAAGCGGAGCGGCGGGCAGCGCTCTGGACATTCGCAGCGCGCGCACTGGCGCGGCAGCGGCAACGGGACGCGGCCCTCGCGCGGCATGGGCGGGAGCTGCCGGGGCTGGAGGGGGCGGTCCTGACGCACTGCAACACGGGCGGGCTGGCGACGGGCGGAGAGGGCACGGCGCTGGCCGTCATCGCCGAGGCCTGGCGGGTGGGGCGCATCGAGCGCTGCTACGCGACGGAGACGCGGCCGCTCCTGCAGGGCGCGCGGCTGACGATGTGGGAGCTTGGCGCGCTGGGGATTCCGGGGACGCTCCTGCCGGACACCGCCGCCGCTTCGCTGATCGCCTCGGGGCAGGTGAGAGCGGTCATCACGGGCGCGGACCGGATCGCGGCGAACGGGGACGGGGCGAACAAGGTGGGGACATACGGCCTCGCGGCGGTGGCGGCGCGGCACGGCGTGCCCTTCTACCTGGCGGCGCCGCTCAGCACCTTCGATGCGAACACGCCCTCGGGGGACGCGATCCCGATCGAGTTCCGGGGGGAGGACGAGGTGGGGGGCTTCGGCGACGACCGCTGGAGCCCGGACGGGGGCGGGGTCTACAACCCCGCCTTCGACGTGACGCCGGCGGAGTTGATCGCCGGGATCGTCTCCGAGAGCGGCGTGCTTCGCCCACCCTACGGCCCGGCGATCGCCGCCCTCACGGGCGGATAGGACTCGACCGCATCCAGGCCTCGAGCCGGCCCCGGATCGCGCCTACCCGGTGGGTTCGGCAAGAAGGGCGGGGGGTTCGTCGCCGCGTTCCGTGGACTCTTGGGCTGCCACCGACGGGTGGTCGTTCCGCTTCCCGTTCGTGTGTCCCGGCATGCCCTCCAGCAAGCGCTCGAGGTCATCGATCGCCGAGACGTCGAGCGCCCTGGCGCGGGCCAGAATGTCCCTCTTGTCGGCCAGCGCAATCTCTGGGTCGGCGATGGCGAGCAGGTTCTCGGCGACGTCGTCATAGACGCCGGCCAGACGAACGCTCAGGTCGCGGGACTGCGGGAACCACTCCGCTATTTCCCGCATGTAGGCGGCAGCATGCCGGCGGCACTCGGAAAACACCCTGGCGTTCCATTCGTTGCCGAAGCTCCCGCCGTGGGATTCAAGCGCGCCGGACCATTGGTCGTAGGCGTCCGGCCCGACGCCGTAGCCTTCCCGCGCGAAGCGGGCGGGCGAGCGGAACATCTCGACCGCAAACGAGAGGCTGTCGCGCACCAGGTCGTTGCGGTCGGCGGGCTCGCCCTTGTGGTGGACGTAGAAGTAGGCGTAGACGTCCTGGCCCCACTCTTCCCAGGTGCCGAAGGTCAGGCGACGGGGCAGGTGATCGGGAAAGGGCCCGACGGTGGAGAAGCCCTCGTCGTCGTAGCCGGTGATGAGCTGATACTCGTTATTGCACAGCGAACAGGGGATGCCGGCGTCGATCGCCTCGCGCAACTCGGCATCGATCCGCCGGCGCTCTGGAGCGGCCGTCTCGCGCGTATAGAAGCCGAGGTCGCGCGTGCGGATGCCGAGGTTGGTCACAAGGCGGTTGAACCGCTCCCGACGCCAGAGGAAGGGGCCGCTGGGGCAGATGTCGTCTTTGATGTTGATGAGGAAGGCGTAGCCGGTCGCGCCGAACACCGTTGCCGGGCTTGCCCTGAATCCCCAGTAGTCGCTGACTCCGTGCAGGATCCCCATGTTCGTCGAGTCGAGGGGGAGCTGGCGGAGGCCGTCCAGCGTCTGGGTGGTGCTCGCGGGCATCAAGGCGCCCCCTTCCGGCAGAACGGGCCATCGCTTGTTTGCGCAGTGGTTGTGTAGGCGCTCTCGCGAGCGCCGTCAAGCAACGACCTCTGGGCCCGGGCGGGAGTGGCGCCGGGGCGCGTCGAAGACGACGGGTAGCGGTAGACTCCGGACCAGTGCCTGAATCGATCGAGCTCGCGGTCCTCGGCGGGAGCGGTTTCTACGAGATGCCGGGCCTGCGCGGGGTGGAGGAGCGGGCGATCGAGACGCCGTTCGGGGAGCCGAGCGACGCGATCCGGGTGGGGGAGCTGGAGGGGCGGCGGGTCGCGTTCCTGGCGCGGCACGGTCGCGGGCACCGGCTGCTGCCATCGGAGATTCCGCAGCGGGCGAACTTCTGGGCGCTCAAGTCGCTCGGGGTGCGGCAGGTGCTGGCGGTCTCGGCAGTAGGGTCGCTACGGGAGGAGTACGCACCGGGGCACTTGGTGGCGCCGGACCAGCTTATCGACCGGACACGGGGGGACAGGCCGAGCACCTTTTTCGGGGAGGGGGTCGTCGCGCACGTGTCGTTCGCGGAGCCGTTCTGCGGGGAACTGCGGGAGCGGGCGCTGGCGGCGGCGTGGGAGGCGGGGGCGACGGCCCACGACGGCGGGGCCTACGTGACGATCGAGGGCCCGGCGTTCGGGACGCGGGCAGAGAGTGAGCTGTACCGCTCGTGGGGGGCGAGCCTGGTGGGAATGACGGCGCTGCCGGAGGCGAAGCTGGCCCGCGAGGCGGAGCTCTGCTACGCGATGCTGGCGGCGGTTACGGACTACGACGCCTGGCACGAGGCGGAGGAGGCCGTCGACGCGACGATCGTGATGACCCGGCTGGCGGAGAACGTCGAGGTGAGCCGCAAGGCGGTGGCGAGGCTGGCGGTGGCGAGGCTGGCGGCGGCGCTCGACGACGACGCGTGCAACTGCGCGAAAGCGCTGGACGCGGGGCTGGTGACGCCGCCGAAGGCGATCCCGGGGGAGACGCGCGAGCGGTTGGCGCCCATCCTCGCGCGCCGGCTCGGGACGGAGGGCGCATGACGCTGCTGGTGGCGGGCTGGGTGGCGCTGGACGAGATCGAGACGCCGTTCGCGAAGGTCGAGCAATCGCTGGGGGGCTCGGCGACGTGCGCGGCGCTGGCGGCGGAGCAGTTCACGGACGTCCGTCTGCTGGCGGCGATCGGCGAGGACTTCCCGGAGAGCGAGCGCGCGAAGCTGGAGGGGCGAGGCATCGACCTCGCGGGGCTGACGATGGTGGCGGGGGGCACGACGAGCCGCTGGGGCGCTCGCTACCACTACGACATGAACACGCGGGACACGCTCTACACGCACCTGGGGGTAAACGACGGCTGGCGGCCGGTGCTGCCGGACAGCTGGGAGGACTCGAGCGCGGCGTTCATGGCGGCGGACGACCCGGCGACGCAGCGGGGCCTCCTGGCGTCGCTGACGGCGCCGCGGGCGACGATGGTCGACACCATCAAGCTGTACATCGAGGCGGAGGAGGCGGGGGTGCGGGAGGCGATGCGGACGGCGAATTTCGCATCCGTGAACGAGACGGAGGCGCGGCAGCTGACGGGCGTGGCGAGCATCGCGAAAGCGGCCCGGATGCTGGTGGAGGGAGGAGCGCAGGCGGCGCTGGTGAAGCTGGGGGAGTACGGGGCGGTGTACGCGAGCGCCGACGACTACTTCGTCGCGCCGGGCTACCCCCTGGAGGAGGTGGTCGACCCAACGGGGGCGGGGGACAGCTTCGCGGGGGCGTTCCTGGGGTACCTGGATACGGTTCCGGAGGTTTCGGCGCGGGAGATCCGGCGCGCGATCATCTACGGGTCGACGGTGGCATCGTTCGCGGTCGAGGGATTCGGGCCGAATCGCCTGCTGGAACTGACGCGCGACGAGGTCGAAGCGCGGTATCGTGAGTTCCGTACGCTTACGCATATCGAGGAGGAGCGCTGATGGCGGAGCGGGAGCTCCCCTGGGCAGCGGGAACGGCACAGCGAGAGTTCCTCGTGCGGGCGCTGCGGAGCCGCGACGCGATCCGCTCGCGGCTGCAGCCGCAGCGGGAGCACGCCGCCTACGCGCTGGCGCAGCTCGAGCCGGGACTGTTCGAGCGGACGCGCTGGTTCACGGCGGAGGGGGTGAGCGGGCAGGGGCTCGTGACGCACAGCCGGGGCGGGCTCGGGGACGCGACGTTCGTGGCGGGCGACCCGGATGCGGTCGCGGCGATCCTCTCGATCGAGCCGGGCCCAGGACGCAGCTACCTGACCTGCCGGCCGGAGCACGTGGACGCGGTCCGGAGGGCGTACCACCTCTCGAACAGCCAGCCGATGCTGCGCATGACGGCGACGCCGGCCACCTTCAAGCCGCACGAGGTCGTGCCGGCGACGCGGCTGCTCGGGATCGACATCCGGCGCATCAACCAGCTGTACGGGTCGGACGGCAACCCGACGTACTACGAAGCGGGGCACATCGACGCCGGGGTGTACCGGGGGGTGGTCATCAGCGGCCGTCTGGTGGCGGTTGCCGGGACGCACGCGGTCTCGCCACGGGAGCGGGTGGCGGTGGTGGGGAACGTGTTCACCCATCCGAGACACCGGGGCCAGGGCTACGCGACGGCGGCGACGAGCGCGGCGACGGAGGCCCTGCTGGAGACGTGCGACACCGTCGTGCTGACGGTCGACCCGAAGAACGCACCGGCGGTGGCGGCGTACCGGCGGCTCGGGTACCGGGACACCGGGGAGATGATCGAGGCGACGGCGACGCGCCGCGACTCGGCGGCGCTGCTGGCCCTGCCACGCAAGCTGCGGGCGTTCCTGCGCGGTCGACAGCGCGGCGGAGCGCTTGTCTCCGTACGCTTGTAGTCTCTCTGGAGACGACCTGGAAAGCAGAACGGTACGACGAATGAGCGTTCCTTCCGACATCAGTGACCCGACGCGCGTGCGCGAGGGGATCGACCGCATCGAGTGGGCGGCGCGGGAGATGCCCGTGCTGGCGCTCATCCGCGAGCGATTCGCCCGGGAGCAGCCGCTGAAGGGCGTGCGCATGGCGGGCTGCCTGCACGTGACGACGGAGACGGCGAACCTCGCGCTGGCCCTGCGAGACGGAGGGGCGGAGCTGCGCATCTGCGCGAGCAACCCGCTCTCGACGCAGGACGACGTGGCGGCGGCGCTGGTGGAGGAGTACGGCGTCTCCGTGTTCGCGCGGCGGGGCGAGGACAACGACACCTACTACCGGCACATCCACCAGGCGCTCGATCACGAGCCGCAGGTGACGATGGACGACGGCGCGGACCTGGTGGCGACGATCCACCAGGAGCGGCGCGAGCTCCTGCCGGGGATGGCGGGCGGCCTGGAGGAGACGACGACGGGCGTCATCCGGCTGCGGGCGATGGCGAGGGACGGCGCGCTGGGCTACCCGATCGTGGCGGTGAACGAATCGGACACGAAGCACCTGTTCGACAACCGCTTCGGGACGGGCCAGTCGACGGTGGACGGCATCGTGCGGGCGACGAACGTGCTGCTCGCGGGCAAGACGTTCGTGGTGGCGGGATACGGCTGGTGCGGCCGGGGGCTGGCGAGCCGGGCGCGGGGCCTGGGGGCGCACGTGGTGGTAACCGAGGTCGACCCGGTGCGGGCGCTGGAGGCGGTGATGGAGGGGTTCACGGTGATGCCGATGGCGGAGGCGGCCCCCGTCGGAGACTTCTTCGTGACGGTCACGGGGGACTGCCATGTGATCGATGGGGCGGTGCTTGAGACAATGCAGGACGGCGCCATCATGGCGAACAGCGGCCACTTTGATAACGAGATCGACCTGGAGGCGCTAGAAGGCATGAGCGAAGGGAAGCGGCGCGTGCGTGAGCATGTCGACGAGTACCGCATGGGGGACGGACGGACGCTCTTCCTGCTGGGCGAGGGACGGCTGGTCAACCTCGCGGCGGCGGAGGGGCATCCCGCCTCGGTGATGGACATGTCCTTCGCGAACCAGGCGCTGGGAACGGAGTGGCTCGTAGCGAACGAATCGACGCTGGACAAGCAGGTGCACGAGTTGCCGGATTCGATCGACGAGGAGATCGCGCGCTTGAAGCTGCAGGCGATGGGAATCGGTATCGACACCCTCACGGAGGAGCAGCGCCTCTATCTCTCCAGCTGGCAGGCGGGCACGTGAGCGGGACGAGGCTGGTGACCTCCGAGTCGGTGACGGAGGGCCACCCGGACAAGATCTGCGACCAGATTTCGGACGCGATCCTGGACGAGATCCTCGCGCGCGATCCAATGGCGCGCGTCGCCTGCGAAACCTCGATCACGACGGGGCTCGTGCTCGTCATGGGCGAGATTACGACGAGCGCCTATGTGGACATCCCGCGCATCGTGCGCGAGACGATCCGGGACATCGGCTACATCTCCTCGGACATCGGGTTCGACTGGGAGACTTGCGGGGTGGTGACGGCGATCGACGAGCAGTCGCAGGACATCGCGGCGGGCGTGAGCCGCTCGTGGGAGGCCCGACACGGGGCGCGCGAGAGCGAGGAACTGGAGACGGGCGCCGGGGACCAGGGGATGATGATCGGGTTCGCCTGCGACGAGACGCCGGAGCTGATGCCGCTCAGCATCTCGCTGGCGCACCGGCTGGCGCGACGGCTGGCGGAGGCGCGCAAGAGCGGCGAGCTGCCGTGGCTGCGCCCGGACGGCAAGTCGCAGGTCACCATCGAGTACGGGGACGGCTGGGAGCCGCGGCGGGCGGAATCGCTCGTGATCTCGACGCAGCACGCCCCCGACGTTGACCAGGAGGTGATCGCGACGGATGTGCGGCGGCACATCATCGACACGATCGTCGACAAGGCGCTGGTGGACGGCGACACGAAGATCTACGTGAACCCCTCGGGGCGGTTCGTGGTGGGCGGGCCGAAGGGCGACGCGGGGCTGACGGGGCGAAAGATCATCGTCGATACGTACGGGGGCGTGGCGCGGCACGGGGGCGGGGCCTTCAGCGGGAAGGATCCGACGAAGGTGGACCGTTCGGCCGCCTACGCCGCGCGCTGGGTGGCGAAGACGATCGTGGCGGCGGAGCTGGCACGACGCTGCGAGGTCACGCTTTCGTACGCGATCGGGGTAGCGGAACCGACCTCGATCAACGTGGACACATCCGGTACCGGGGCCGTCCCGGACGAGGCGATCCTGGGGGCGGTGCGGAAGCACTTCGACCTGCGCCCGGGGGCGATCATCCGGGATCTCGACCTGCGCCGCCCGATCTTCAAGGCAACGGCGGCGTACGGGCACTTCGGGCGCACGGGGCTGGACGTGCCCTGGGAAGACACAGGGCGAGCGGCGGACGTTGCGGCAACGGCGCGGCGCGGAGGGTAACCTTCGGCGGGCATGGACGCGATCATCCTCGTCGGGGGGCAGGGAGCACGGCTGCGGCCGCTCACCCTGACGCGACACAAGAGCCTGATCCCGGTCGCGAACCGGCCGGCGCTCGACCACCTGCTGGACTGGCTCGGCGCCCACGGCGTCGAGCGGGCGGTGCTCGCGATGGGGCAGCGCCAGGACGACCTCGTGGGGGCGTATCCGGAGGGGGAGCGGGGCGGGCTCACGATCGCGCACGTGGTGGAGCGGGAGCGGCTCGAGTCGGGGGGCGCGATCCGGAACGCGGTGCGGGCGGCGGAGGTGGAGGGACGTTTCCTCGTGCTCAACGGGGACGTGTACGTGGATTTCGACCTGGGGGCGGCGCTGGAGGCGCACGAGCGAGCGCGCGCACGACTGACACTGGCGCTCTGCCAGGTGGCGAACCCGTCGGCGTTCGGGGTGGCGGTGGTGGACGGCGACTCCCGGATCACGGGCTTCGTGGAGAAGCCGCCGCCGGGCACGGCTCCGAGTGACCTCGTGAACGCGGGAGTCTGGGTGTTCGAACCCGACCTCGTGCGGGAGATCCCGCCGGGGGCGGTGCGGGTGGAGGAGACGCTGTTCCCATCGCTGGTGGGGCGGGGGGAGAACGTGCTGGGCCATCACTTCGAGGGGCTGTGGGCGGATCTGGGGACGCCCGGTCGCTACCTCGAGCTCTCGCAGGCGCTCGTGAAACGGTCGGGGGCGCCCCTGCTGGCGGGGGGCGCGGTGGTGGCGGACGACGCGAGCGTCGAGGGGACGGCGCTGGCAGCGGACAGCGTGGTCGGGGCGGGCGCAAGCGTGACGGGCTCGGTGCTGTGGGAGGATGTGCGGGTGGAAGCGAGGGCGCAGGTGCGGGATTCCGTACTGGCCGACGGCGTCACGATAGGGGCGGGGGCGGTGGTGCGCGGGGCGGTACTGGGGCGGGGCGCGAGCGTGGCGGCGGGGGCACGGCTGCGTCCGGGCGAGATCGTCGAGCCGGGCGAGCGGCGGGGGTGAGGCGATGACCGAGAACCCGGTGCGCTTCGGGACGGACGGCTGGCGCGCGATCATGGGCGAGGCGTTCACGTTCGAGAACGTGCGCGCCTGCGCGCAGGCGGTCGCCGAGCACTTCGCGGAAACGCGTGGGCGCGGGCAGCCGCTGGTGGTGGGGTACGACACGCGCTTCCAGTCGGACGAGTTCGCGCTGGCGGTCGCGCGCGTGCTGGCGGGGAACGGCTTTCACGTCCAGCTCGCGGACCGGCCCGCGCCCACGCCCGCGCTGAGCTACCGCATCATCGAGGCGGGGGCGGGCGGGGGCGTGATCGTAACGAGCAGCCACAACCCCTTCCGCTGGAACGGGATCAAGGTGAAGCCGCACTACGGCGGTAGCGCCAGCCCCGAGATCGTGGCCGACATCGAGTGGCGCGTGCCCGCCATCCTCGACGATGCCGCGCGCCCGAAGCTGGCGGCGACGGGCTCGGACGCGATCACGCGGTTCGATCCGATCCCGGGGTACCTGGCGGGGCTGGGGCGGCAGGTGGACCTGGCGCGCATCCGGAGTGCAGGGCTGCGGGTGGCGATCGACCCGATGTACGGCGCAGGGGCAGGACTGCTTCCGGAGCTGCTCGACGGGGGCAGCACGCGAGTCGAGGAGATTCACACGGAGCGGAACCCGCTCTTCCCCGGGCTGGGGGCACCGGAACCGATCGCGTCGAACCTCAACGCGCTGCTGTCGCTCGTAGCGGGCGGGGGGTTCGACGCGGGCATCGCGAACGACGGCGACGCCGACCGGGTGGGGCTGGTGGACGGGTCGGGGGCGTACGTCGACCAGCTGCGGACGTTCGCGCTGCTGGTCGAGTACCTGCTGGGGGCGCGGGGGCTGCGGGGGGCAGTCGTGAAGTCGGTGACGACGACGGCGATGGCGCGGCTGCTGGCCGAGCAGCACGGCGTGGACTGCATCGAGACGCCGGTCGGGTTCAAGCACATCGGGCCGGTGATGATGCGCGAGAACGCGCTCATCGGGGGCGAGGAGAGCGGGGGGTACGGTTTCCGCGGCCACCTTCCCGAGCGCGACGGCGTCCTCTCGGCGCTCTACCTGCTGGACGCGATGGCGATCAGCGGGAAGGGTCCGGCCGAGTTGCTCGAGGACGTGTTCGCGATCGCGGGTCCGCACTTCTACGAGCGGGTGGACCTTGAGCTGGAAGCGGGCGCGAACGCGGCGGTGAAGGCGGCGCTCGACGCGGCCTCGCCGCGCGAGTTCGCCGGGCTGCCGGTCGAGGGGGTCGATACCACCGACGGGTGGCGCTTCCTCCTGTCCGAAGGGTGGGTGCTCTTCCGGCTCTCGGGCACGGAGCCGCTGCTGCGCATCTACACGGAGCTGCGGGACGAGTCGAAGGTGGGTCCGGTGATCGAGGCGGGACAGTCGCTCGTGGGGGACGCGCTGGCGTAGCCCCCTGTGAACGTCTCCGGCTTCACGTAAGAGGGGATCGGGCCTACACTCGGAACTGGCTCACTGGAGGGACCGCGGCTTACCGGTCGCGCCTCCGCTCGCTGACACGCTCGGGGCGAGACGCCACCGTCGGACCCCGAGCCGCCACGACCGAATGGCGTGGCAGGCACCGGCCAGCCCCCACCAGGGCACAGGCCGGCAAATCAGAGCCGGTGGAAGGACTCGACCAATGGTTCGGATGACGGGATCCCAGATCCTGCTGGAGTGTCTCCAGCGGGAGGGCGTATCGACGATATTCGGCTACCCCGGCGGGGTGGTCCTGCCGCTCTACGACACGCTGCCGCAGTTCCCCGCGCTCCGGCATGTGCTCGTCCGGCACGAGCAGGGCGCCGCGCACATGGCCGACGGCTATGCACGGGCCTCGGGCGAGGTCGGCGTCTGCCTGGCGACGAGCGGTCCCGGCGCGACGAACCTGGTCACGGGCATCGCGACCTCGTTCCTGGACTCGACGCCGATGGTGGCGATCACGGGCAACGTGGCGCGCACGCTGCTGGGCAAGGACGGCTTCCAGGAAGCCGACATCACCGGCATCACGCAGCCGATCACGAAGCACAACTACCTCGTGATGCGGGCCGAGAACATCGCGATGACGGTCCGCGAGGCGTTCCACATCGCGCGGTCGGGCCGCCCCGGTCCGGTACACGTCGACATTCCCAAGGACGTGTTCCAGGAGGAGGCGGAGTTCGAGTGGCCGGAGGAGATCAACCTGCGCGGCTACCGCCCGACGACGAAGGGGCACGCGGGGATGATCCGGCGGGCGGCGGACGCCATCAACAAGGCCAAGCGTCCGATCATCATCTCCGGGCACGGGATCGTCTGGGGCGACGCCTCGGACGAGCTGGTGGAGCTGGCGGAGAAGGCGCAGATCCCGGTGATCACGACCTTCCTCGGGATCGGGGGCTTCCCCGAAACCCACAACCTGAGCTACGGCTTCCTCGGCATGCACGGCATGTACCACGCGAACATGGCGGCGGACGAGGCGGACGTCGTGATCGGCATCGGGATGCGCTTCGACGACCGCGCCATGGGGCGGTTCAACGACTTCAACCCCGACGCGACGATCGTCCACATCGACATCGATCCGGCGGAGATCGGGAAGAACCTGCCGACGGCCATCCCCGTCGTGGGACACGTGAAGCGCGTCCTGCCGGAGCTGACGGATCGCCTCGAGGAGCGCGACCGATCGCAGTGGCTGGGCTGGATCGACAGGGTGGAGGAGGAGCACCCGAGCCTGGAGATCCGGGAGACGCGGCGGCTCATCCCGCAGGAGATCGTGCGCACGCTGTACGAGGAGACGAACGGCGGGGCGACGCTGGTGACGGGCGTCGGCCAGCACCAGATGTGGGCGGGCCAGCACTACTTCTACGACAGTCCGCGGAAGCTGGTCTCGTCCGGTGGCCTGGGAACGATGGGGTTCGAGCTGCCGGCCGCGATCGGGGCGCAGATGGGCATGCCCGAGTCGGAGGTCTGGGCGATCTGCGGAGACGCGGGCTTCCAGATGACGATGCAGGAGCTGGCCGTCTGCGTGGATGAACGCATCCCGGTGAAGATCGCGATCATGAACAACGGCTACCTGGGCATGGTTCGCCAGTGGCAGGAGCTGTTCTACGACGAGAACTTCGTCTCGGTGGCGGTGACGCAGCCGGACTTCTGCAAGCTGGCGGAGGCGTACGGCATCCGCGCGCTGCGGATCGAGTCGAAATCGGAGGTGCTTCCCGCCATCCAGGAGGCACGGAACTACGACGGACCGATCCTGCTCGACTTCCACGTGGACCAGGACGAGAACGTGTGGCCGATGGTTCCGGCGGGGGCCGCCCTTTCGGAGACGATCGAGATGCCGGAGAAGGAGCTCGTGCGATGACGACCAGCAACGGAACACGGCCAAGCACGCACACGGTCGTCGCGATCGTCGAGGACAAGCCGGGCGTCCTGCAGCGGGTTGCCGGGCTGTTCCGGCGGCGCGGGTTCAACATCGAGTCGCTGGCGGTGGGTCCGACCGAGCTCGAGGGCCTGAGCCGCATGACCATCATCGTCGACGGCGCGAGCGCGCCGGTGGAGCAGGTGGAGAAGCAGCTCTACAAGCTCATCGACGTGGTGAAGGTGAGCGACCTGACACACGAGGACGCGATCACGCGCGAGCTGGCGCTGCTGAAGGTGCGCTGCAACAACGTGAACCGGCACGAGCTTCTGGACATCGCCAACGTGTTCCGCGCGGACGTCATCGACATGGCGACGAACTCGCTGATGCTCCAGGTGGTCGGCGACGAGGACAAGATCAACGGGCTCATCAAGATGTGCGAGCCGTACGGCATCCGCGAACTCTCGCGGACGGGCACGATCGCGATGACGCGCGGGCAGAAGACGACAACGGTTCACGAGTCGGAGCCGGAGGCAATCGCGCGCGTGCACCAGAGCCAGGGCCGGCGCGTGGAGGCGGACCTGCCCTTCAGCAGCGACTAGAGGCACTGTCGGCGGCGCTCTGGGAGCGCTAGCCGGCGCCGCCGGAGTCTGGCGCCTGCTCGTCCGAAAAGGGGTTGAACACCGCCACGGCGGCGGGTTCGAAGTGCCTGACATTGCGGGTGACGACCGTCAGGCCGTGCTCCAGCGCCGTGGCCGCAATCAGCAGGTCGGCGCTCTGATAGCCGAGGGCGGCTGAGAGCCGACCCCATCGCTGAGCAGTCGGGAGATCGACGGGAAGGATGCGGTCGCCATACCAGGCGAGCACCCGGTCGAGCCAGCCGGACAGCTCGTCCGCGAAGGCCGGGTCTGCGCGCCGCTGCCGCTCGATGCCTCGCTCGACCTCACCGATTGTCACAACACTGAGGAAGAGCCCCGACGTGCGCTGGGCCATCAGCCATCGGGCGGGACCGGGGTGGCGGTCCCCTCGACGCAGCGCCGACAGCACGTCGGTGTCAATCAGGAACATCAGAGGTCCGAGGACCGTGGGGGGAGCACGAGTCGCTCGAAGTCGCGGCCGTCGCTGGGGATGTTGAGCAGCAGTTCCGCGAAGGTGGGGGCGTTCGCCTTCTCAATGTCGCGGAGGCGTTCGTACTCGTCGACCGCCAGCACCACAACGGCGGGCCGACCCCGGCGGGTGACCCGCTGCGGATCGCCCGCCAGGGCGGCATCGACGACCGCGCTGAAGCGGTTCTTGGCGTCCTGGAGGGGCCAGTCTGTCATGTCCGTAACCAGCTAGCTTGTCTGTCTAGATTATACGGTCATTCCAGCTCGACCAACAGCGCGCCGGCCTCGACGACCTCGTCGGGGGCGACGTGGACGGCGCGAACCGTGCCCGCGCCGGGCGCGGTGATGGCGTGCTCCATCTTCATCGCATCGAGGACGGCGACGATGTCGCCGTCGGCGACGGCGGCCCCTTCGCGCACGTTGACGGCGGCGACGCGACCGGCCAGGGGCGCGCGAATCTCGCCGGCAGGGCCCTCGCCCGCACGGGCGGCGGCAGACGTGGCGGGTGGCGCAACGAGACGCAGACGAGACTCCCCAGTCGGGGTTTCGACAACGATCGCTCCGTCGTAGTCGAGAGTCGCGGTAGCCGTGGCCAGATCCGCAGCGTCCACGGGCTCGCCGTCAACGGTGGTGGCGTCCCGACCGATTGAGACGGCGCGGGGTCCGGCACCGTCGTCGAGCCAGAGGGTGCGGGCGCCGGGCGCGAGCCAGGCGGCGCCGTCGAAGCCCCGGCCCTCGCCCCCGGCGAGAAGCTGGGCAGCCGCGACGAGGGCGGCGGGGTGCGGGCGAGCGGCTTCGAGGAGGGCGGGGAGCTCACGCTCAAGCCACTGCACGCTCGCCTCGCCCGCGGCGAAGGAGGGGTCGGCGACGACGGCGCGGTGGAGGGGCAGGTTCGTGCGGAGACCCTGGACGGAGGCGCTGCCGAGCACGCCGGCGGCGAGGCTCAACGCCTCGGGGCGGCGGGGGCCGCGGACGATGAGCTTGGCGACGAGCGAGTCGTACTCGCTGGGGACGGCATCGCCGGGCTCATAACCCGTGTCGAGGCGGGCTCCGGGGGCGTCGAGTGCGGTGAGGCGGCCCGCGGCGGGGAGGAAGCCGGCCCAGGGGTCCTCAGCGTTGAGGCGGAACTCGATCGCGTGGCCGTCGAAGCGCACGCCTTCCTGGCCGAAGGGAAGGGACTCACCGGCGGCGACGGCCATCTGGAGGGCCACGAGATCGAGGCCGGTGACGGCCTCGGTGACGGGGTGCTCGACCTGGAGGCGCGGATTCACCTCAAGGAAATAGAAAGGGCGTCGGCCGCCCTCGGGTTCGCCGACGAGGAACTCGACGGTGCCGGCGTTCACGTAGCCGGCGGCGCTCGTGAGTCGCAGGGCGGCGCTTGTGAGTTCGGCGCGAAGGGGCGCGTCGACCACAGGGCTGGGCGTCTCCTCCACGAGCTTCTGGTGGCGGCGCTGCACGGAGCAATCGCGCTCACCAAGGTGGATCGCGTTCCCGTGCGCGTCGGCGAGCACCTGGACCTCGACGTGGTGGGCATTCTCGACGTAGCGCTCGACGAAGAGGCGGTCGTCGCCGAAGGCGGCGGCGGTCTGGCGGCGGGCGGCTTCGATGGGGGGAGCGAGGTCGTCCGGCGTAGAGACAACGCGCATCCCGAGGCCGCCCCCTCCGCCCCGGGCCTTGAGCATGAGCGGGAAGCCAACCTTGCGGGCGGCCTCGGCAAGCTCGGCATCGGTCGCGCCCTCGGCGCCGGGGGCGACGGGCACGTCGTTGGCGACTGCGAGGTCGCGGGCGGCGACCTTGTCGCCGAGCAGGGTCAGCGTCTCGGGGGAGGGGCCGACGAAGACGAGGTTGGCATCCGCGCAGGCGCGGGCGAAGTCGGGGCGCTCGCTGAGGAGACCGTAGCCGGGGTGGACGGCCTCGCAGCCGGTGTCTTTCGCCGCGGCGATGACGGCATGGAGGTCGAGGTAGGTGTCGGCGGCGGCGTAGCCTTCAAGCAGCACGACCTCGTCGGCGAGACGGGCGGCGAGGCCGTGGCGGTCGGGCACGGAGGCGACGAGCACGGCACGCACGCCGAGCGTTCGCAGGGTGCGGATGATGCGCACGGCGATCTCGCCGCGATTCGCCACGAGGACGGCGTCGAACACGGGGGCATTGTAGGGGCGGGGCCGGGATAGCCCGGGCTATTGCGCGAGGGCGTCCCTCTGCGAGAGCGCCTTCCTCCCGAAGCCCTCGACCGCTTCAAGGGTCTCGCGCACGTCGTCCCAGGTGGTGGTGTGGTTGATGATGCACATCCTGAGGGCGAACGTCCCGTGCAGCATCGTTGAGGACATGAAGGCAGGATCGTCCCAGAACATCTGCGCCAGCACGGTGCGGTTGACATCCTCCAGGGCCGCCTCATCGAGGAGGCCGCCGCCTGGATTGACGCGGAAGCACGCGATCCCGAGGACCGGAGCGCTGAGGGACTCGAGGACCGGACTGGCGTCGACGTAGTCGTGGGCGCGGGCGGCGAGCTCCATCCCGTTCTCGACGGCTTCGCGGAAGGCGTCCATGCCGAAGGTCTGGACGGACATCCAGACTTTCAGGGCGCGGGCGGAGCGGCTCAACTGCAGGCCGATGTCCGCGAAGTTGGGGTGATCGGCTCCCCATACGGTGTCCTGGAGGATGTCGTGCGGCATGTGGAAGGCGTCGCTGAGCGTCTCCCGGTCCCTCACCAACAGGCATCCGGCCTCGTAGGGCTGGAAGAACCACTTGTGCGCATCAAGCCCGATCGAATCCGCCCGCTCGATGCCGTGCAGGAGCTGGCTGCCTCGCTCGGTCACGACCGCGAACCCGCCGTAGGCGGCATCCACGTGAAGCCACAGGCCTTCGCCTTCGCAGAAGTCCGCCAGGTCCTCGAGAGGGTCGATGGAGCCCGTGCTGGAGGTACCGGCATTGGCGCAGACCGCGATGGGGTTCAGCCCGGCAGCGCGGTCGGCGGCGACAGCATTGGAGAGCGCCTCCATGTCGAGTTGGAAGCTGCTGTCGCTCGGAATCTTGCGGATGTGTTCGCGGCGGATGCCGACGATCACGGCGGCGCGGGGGAGGGCGCTGTGGCTCTGGTCGCTCATGTAGACCGTGGATCGTTCGGGGTGCCCGGCGGCCTCGCGGGCTGCGACGAAGGCGTCGACGCTGGCGGCCGAGCCACCGCTGGTGAAGAGCCCGCCCGCCCCCTCGGGGTATCCGAGCCAGCGCCTGAACCAGTCGATGACGACGAGCTCGACCTGGCTGGGGCCGCTCGCGACGAGCCACGTGCACTGGTTGAACAGGTAGCCCGCAGCGAGGAAGTCGGCGACGACGCCGGGCCAGGTGGGCGAGGTGGGGATGAAACCGAAGAAGCGAGGGTGATCGAGGCGCGCGCTGAAGGGGAGCACGTCCCGCGCGAGCCTGTCCAGCACCTCGGAGGCGGGATTGGGGCCCTCGGGGGGATCCTCAACGAGGTGGGATTCGAGAACCTTCCGGAACTCGCCATCCCACGCCTGCTCGGAAGGGAGGCTCTCAATGCGGTCCACGACGAGGTCGAGGGCCTTGCGCCCGAGCTCGAGCATCTGCTCGTGCGACATCTGCAGTCCGTCGGTCAGCGAGCTTTCGACACTTGCCTCCCTTCCATCGTGGGAGGTGGAGGCAGCCGCCTTGCCGCTCTCCGGTCCTTCGGGCATCTGCCTTCCTCCAGCCGTCGCCTCCATCGCGAAACGGGCCGCGGGCGAGTCTAGCACGCAGGCGTTGCGCATCCCGGACGCTCGAGCCTTACGCTCGCGCCCTACATGCGAAAGACGCCCCAGTCGGTCTCGGGGATGGGGGCGTTGAGGGCGGCGGAGATGCCCATGGAGAGGACGCGGCGGGTGTCGAGGGGGTCGATGACACCGTCGTCCCAGAGGCGAGCGCTGCTGAAGTAGGGCGAGCCCTCGCGCTCGTAGGTTTCGAGCGTGGGGGCCATGAAGGCGCGCTGCTCCTCCTCGCTCAGCTGCTCGCCCCGGTCGAGGCGAACCTGGAGGAGAACGTTGGCGGCCTGCTCGCCGCCCATGACGCTGATGCGCGCGTTGGGCCACATCCAGAGCTGGCGGGGCGAGTAGGCGCGCCCGGCCATGGCGTAGTTGCCGGCGCCGAAGCTGCCCCCGATGACGACGGTGAACTTGGGGACGGCGACGCTGGCGACGGCGGTCACCATCTTGGCGCCGTCGCGGGCGATGCCCGCGTTCTCGTACTGGCGGCCGACCATGAAGCCGGTGATGTTCTGGAGGAAGACGAGGGGCACGCGGCGCTGGCCGCAGAGCTCGACGAAGTGGGCGCCCTTGAGCGCGCTCTCGCCGAAGAGGATGCCGTTATTGGCGATGATCCCGACGGGGAAGCCGGTGATGCGGGCGAACCCGCAGACGAGGGTCGTGCCATAGCGCGCCTTGAACTCGTGGAAGCGGGAGCCGTCGACGAGGCGGGCGATCACCTCGCGCACGTCGTAGGTGCGGCCGTAGTCGGGCGGGACGGCGCCGTACAGCTCCTCGGGGTCGTGGAGAGGCGGGGCGGAGTCGGGCACGTCCCAGGGCGGGGACTTGGTGGCGGGGATGCTGGCGATGATGCTGCGGACGGTGCGCAGGCCGTCCTCGTCGTCCTCGGCGAAGTGGTCGGCGACGCCGCTGATGCGTGTGTGGACGTCGGCGCCGCCGAGCTCCTCGGCGGTCGTCTCCTCGCCGGTGGCGGCCTTCACGAGGGGCGGGCCGCCGAGGAAGATGGTGCCGGTGCCGCGGACGATGACGGTCTCGTCGCTCATGGCGGGGACGTAGGCGCCGCCGGCCGTGCAGGATCCCATGACGGCGGCGACCTGGTAGATGCCCTTCGCGCTGAGGTTGGCCTGGTTGTAGAAGATGCGGCCGAAGTGGTCGCGGTCGGGGAAGACGTCGTGCTGGAGGGGGAGGAAGGCGCCGCCCGAGTCGACGAGGTAGATGCAGGCAAGGTGGTTCTGTTCGGCGATCTCCTGGGCTCGGAGGTGCTTGCGCACGGTAAGGGGGTAGTAGGAGCCGCCCTTCACGGTGGCGTCGTTGGCGATGATCACGCACTCCCGCCCGCTGACCCGCCCGATGCCGGTGACGATGCCAGCGGCGGGCACGTCGTCGTCGTAGACGCCGTCGGCGGCGAGGGGGCTTAGCTCGAGGAAAGCGCCGTCGGGGTCGATGAGGCGCTGGATGCGCTCGCGGGCGAGGAGCTTGCCACGGGCGTGGTGGCGCTCGACGTAGCGCTCGCCGCCCGCCTGCTCGACGCGCGCAAGGCGGTCGCGGAGGTCGGCGACGAGGGCGAGATTAGCCTCGCGGTTCTCCCGGTAGCGATCGTCGAGGACGTCGACGCGGGTGGGGAGCAGGGGGAGGTCGTCGAGGGCCATGGGCGGAAGGGTACGCGGGGGAGGGGGCGCGGTGCGAGGGGCGCCCGCTAGCCGAGGAAGGCGGTGACGAGGGCCGTGACGGCGGTAGCGACGAGGAGGACGGTGACGAGGCGGCGGAACACGCGCTCGTTGACGCGCCCGGCGAAGACAGCGCCGACGGCAGTGCCGATGGCGACGCCGGGGATGGCGGCGCCCACGGAGAGGCCGATGTCGGCGTCGAGGCTGCCGGTGGCGGCGTAGAGCACGAGCGCGACGGCGCCTGTCGCCATGAGGAAGAACGAGCCGGTCGCGCGGAAGGGGTCGGGGGCGAGTTGCCGCGCCTGGAGGTAGAGGATGACGGGCGGGCCCGCGGCGCTGGTGCTCGTACGCAGGAAGCCGCCTGCGACGCCCGCGGCGGCGGCGATCGCGGTGTTGCCGCCGATGGTGAGGCCGCGGGCAAGGGCGAGCGTCCCGCTGAGCACGGCGAGGGCTATTAGCACCTGGATCACCGTCGGGTCGACGGCGAGGAGCACGAGCAGTCCCAGGGGCATCCCGACGAAGGACGCGACGAAGAGGATGCCGACCGTGCGCCAGGCGACCGCGTGCCGCAGGCGCCAGACGACAGCGGTGGCGGAGAGCATGGCGAGGATGTTGACGATGATGACGGTCTCCTCGGGGTCGATGAAGAGGACGAGGAGGGGGGCGAGGACGAGGGCGAAGCCGAAGCCGGCGACGTTCTGGGGGAGGGCGGCGACCGCGCCCAGCACGGAGATGAGGAGGAGGTCGAGGGGGCTCACGGGGCGGCCCCGGCGCGGTTGACGGGGCGGCGGTGGGCGGGGAAGCTCCGCGCATGGACGTCGCGAACGAGATCATGGTGCGGGGCATCGTGGTGGGGGTCTTCGCCGAGAACTGCTGGGTGGTGGGGAACCGCCGCACGGGCGAGGCGATCTGCATCGACCCGGGAGACCAGCCGGACGAGGTGCTGGCGCTGGCGAAGGACATGGGGGTGACGATCAAGGCGATCGCGAACTCGCATGCGCATGTCGACCACATTCTGGGGGTTCGCGGGGTACAGGCGGCGACGGGCGCATCGTTCCTGCTGCACGAGAGCGACCTCGACCTGTTGCGGAACGGGTGGCAGGGGGCGGCTTCGAGCTTCGGCATCGACGAGTCGCAAGCGCCGCCGGACCCGAACGCCTTCGTCACGAACGGGGACGACGTAGAGGTGGCGGGGCTGAAGCTGAAGGCGATCGCGACGCCCGGCCACACGCCGGGGAGCATGAGCTACTACGCCAACGGCCTGCTCTTCAGCGGGGACACCCTGTTCCGGGGGTCGATCGGGCGGACGGACCTGCCGGGCGGCGACTTCGACGAGGAGATGCGGAGCATCACGAACGAGCTGCTGACGCTGCCGGAGGAGACGATCGTGCTGCCGGGCCACATGCAGGAGACGACCGTGGCGTTCGAGCGGGACCACAACCCGTTCGTGCAGGACTGGCTGCGGCGGCAGCGGGAGGCGGCGGGGGAGTAGCGCTCCGCAACCTGCCTGTAACATCGGACGGGTAGGGTGGGTGCGCGGAACCGTCCGCGGGACGAGGCGATGAACGAGTCGGCGAGCTATGTGATCTCGGCGTGCCGCGAGAACGACGTGAAGTTCGTGCGGCTGTGGTTCACGGACATCGTGGGGACGCTGAAGAGCTTCCAGATCACGGTCGGGGAGCTTGAGAACGCGCTCGAAGAGGGGATGGGGTTCGACGGCTCGAGCATCGAGGGGTTCGCCCGCATCGACGAGTCGGACATGCTGGCGCGGCCGGACCCGGCAACGTTCCAGCTGGTGCCGTGGCGTCCGCGCGAGCAGGGCGTGGCGCGCATGTTCTGCGACATCTACCGGCCCGACGGGGAGCCGTTCGAGGGCGATCCGCGCTGGGTGCTTCGCCGCCAGTTGGAGCGCGCGAAGGCGCTCGGCTACACGTTCTACGTGAGCCCCGAGCTCGAGTACTTCTACTTCGAGGACCAGGAGAGCACGGTCCCGCTGGACAAGGGCGGGTACTTCGACCAGATCGCGGACAAGGGGTCGGACCTGCGCCGGGACACGGTGCTGACGCTGAGCGCGATGGGGATCGAGGTGGAGTCGAGCCATCACGAGGTGGCTCCCAGCCAGCACGAGATCGCGCTGCGCTACACGGATGCGCTGACGATGGCGGACAACGCCATGACCTATCGCGCGGTGGTGAAGGAGATCGCGGCGTCGAACGACGTGTACGCGACGTTCATGCCGAAGCCGCTGGAGGACGAGAACGGCAGCGGGATGCACGTGCACCAGTCGCTGTTCAAGGGCGAGCGGAACGCGTTCTTCGACGAGGAAGACGTGTACCACCTGAGCGCGCTGGCGAAGGGGTACGTGGCGGGGCTGCTGGCGCACGCGCGAGCCATGACGCTCGTGACGAACCAGTGGGTGAACAGCTACAAGCGGCTGCAGCCGGGCTTCGAGGCGCCGGTGTACCTGAGCTGGGCGCGGCGGAACCGCAGCGACCTCGTGCGCATCCCCGAGTACTCACCGGGTGACGAGGTGCATACGCGCATCGAGTACCGCTCGCCGGACCCGGCGTGCAACCCGTACCTGGCCTTCGCGGTGATGCTGGCGGCGGGACTCGACGGCATCGAGCAGGAACGGGCGCTGCCGCCTCCGGTGGAGGAGAACGTGTTCGAGATGTCGGACGGGGAGCGCGCCGAGTTGGGAATCGCGACGCTTCCGGGGAACCTGCGGGAGGCGATCGACGCGGCCGCCGAGTCGAAGCTGCTGCGGGAGGCGCTGGGCGAGCACGTGTTCGAGACGCTGCTGAAGAACAAGCGCATCGAATGGGAGCGCTACCAGCGCCACGTCTCGGACTTCGAGCTGTCGGAGTACCTGCCGCTGCTCTAGGACGAGGCGGCGACGGCGAGGCCGGCGGCCTCGTCGATGCTCACGCTGCGGTCGCAGGCGGCAACGCCGTAGTGGCGGAGGAGGGCAACGCACTCCTCTTCCCAGGCGCCGGGAACACGGAAGACGGCGATGGCGGAGGCGGGTTCGAGACCCGCATCGAGACAGCCACGGATGACGCCGCGGGCGATGAGGTCGGCGCGGGTGTTGTTGACCACGTTCATGATGACGGCGATGCGCTCGATCCCCGGCTGGCCGAGCAGAAGGCGGGTGAGCGCAGCCACCTTGCGGACGCTCGGGTTGCCGCCGATCTCGCAGTAGTTGGCGGGATGGCCGCCGTGGGCGCGAACGGCGTCGAAGGCCGTGAGGCTGGCGCCGCCGCCGCCGATAAGGAGCGCCAGCGACCCATCGAACTGGACGACGCGCCCGGCGACGCCACGGTGGTCGGAGCGGTCGATGCGGGCGGCCTCGAGCTCGAGCTCGCTGGCTTCGCGGTCGCTGCGGGTGGAGGGGTCGATGCCGAGGTCGCGGACCGTCTGGTCCTGGCGGAAGAGGGCGTCGTCGTCGATTTCGACGCGCGCATCGAGGGCGACCCAGCGGCCATCGCCGGTGCGGGCGAGGGGGTTGATCTCGGCGAGCAGCAGGTCGTGTTCGGTGAAGAGCCGCCAGAGACGGCCGAGGATGCCGGTCAGCCCGACCAGCTCGCGCCCGGAGAGGCCGAGGGAGGCGACGGCCTCTTTCAGGCGGAACTCCTGGGTGGGGGCGAGGGCGGAGAGGGGGATGCGGGCGGCTGCGGCTGCCGCGTCCTCGACATCGACGCCACCGGCGAGGGAAGCGACGGCGGCGGGGCCACGGGAGCGGTCGTCGTAGACGATGCCGAGGTAGCGCTCGGCCTCTATCGACAGGGCCTCCTCGACGAGGAGGCCCTCGACGGGCTGGCCGGCGACGCGGGTGTCGAGGACGGCCCGGGCCGCTTCCTCGACATCGGCGGCTTCGACGAGGCGGACGGCGCCGGCTTTCGCGCGGCCGCCGGAACGCACCTGCCCCTTGACGGCGACGCGGGAGCCGAGCTCAGCCGCGGCGAGGATGGCCTCGGCGGGCGTCCCGGCGAGGAGCCCGCGAGGCGTCTCAAGGCCGGCGCCCCGGAAGAGCGCCTTGGCCTCGTGCTCGAAGAGGCGCACGGGCGGGTTCCCGGCTAGTCCTCGTAGTCGCCGCCGCCACCGAGCCCGCGGCGAGGCGGGGGAGGCGGGGCGGGAGGCACGCCACTTTCCGGGCTGCTGCGGCGGGTCCAGCCGCGGCTGGCGCCGCCGCGGCTGGCGCCACGGTTGATCTCACGCTGTTCGGGCTGACGCTGACCGGAACCGCCTTCGCGGCCTCCACCGCCGCCACCACTGCGGGGGCGGCGCCGGCGGCGCCGACGGGGCGCGCCATCGCCACGGTCATCGCCGCGGTCCTGACTGCGATCGTCCCTGCGGTCGTCGCTGCGATCCTCGGGGCCCGAGAAGTCAGCGCCGTCGTAGTCGGCGCCCTCGTCGAAGTCATCCTCGACGGCGCCGTTCACCTCGGCCGTGACGGGGGCTTCTTCGTCCATCTCGAGCTCGCGCTCAAGCTCGGGCGCCGGCTCACGCTCCGGGCGACGGGGACGCGGGGCGCGTGCCTCCGGGCCTCGGTCGCGGTCGCGATCGCCATCACGGTCTCGGTCACGATCCCTGTCGCGGGGCCGGTCGCGGTCACGATCCCGGTCTCGGCCACGGGGGCGGTCACGATCCCGGCCACGGTCCCGGCCGCCACGGCCGCCACGGTCTCGGCCACCACGATCGCGGCCACCACGGTCGCGGTCACCGCCACGGTCCCGCGGACGATCGCGGTCGCCACCCTCGGAGGGGGCGCCGACGCGGCCGCTGCGGGCGGTAAGGTTGACGCGCCCGAGCGAGTCGATCTCGGTAACGGTAACGGTGAGCTCATCGCCCACCGAGACCACGTCCTCGACGCGCTCGACACGCTCCTCGCTGAGCTCGGAGATGTGCACGAGTCCGTCCTTGCCGGGAAGGATCTCGACGAAGGCGCCGAAGTTGAGGATGCGGGTGACGGGACCGGTGTAGGTCTCGCCGACGCCGATCTCCTTGGTGAGGCCCTCGATCATGCGGATGGCGATATCGGCAGCATCGCCTTCGACGGCGGAGACGAAGATGGTGCCGTCTTCCTGGATGTCGACGTTGGCGCCGCCGGAGTCTTCCTGGATCTTGCGGATGACGCGGCCGCCGGGGCCGATGACGGTGCCAATCTGCTCCTGGTCGATCTTGATGATGTAGACCTTGGGCGCGTGCTCGGAGACGGATTCGCGCGGCTTCTCGATGACCTCGCCCATGCGCTCGAGCAGGAATATGCGAGCATCGCGGGCCTGGGAGAGCGCGGTCTCGAGCAGCTCTCGGGAGACGCCGCCGATCTTGATATCCATCTGCAGGGCGGTGATGCCCTCGTTCGTGCCGGCGACCTTGAAGTCCATGTCGCCCATGAAGTCTTCCTGGCCGGCGATGTCGGTGAGGACGGCGTACTCGCCGTCGTCGCCCATGATCAGGCCCATAGCGATGCCGGCGACGGGGGCGGAGAGGGGCACGCCCGCGTCCATGAGGGCGAGGGTGCTGCCGCAGACGCTGGCCATGGAGGTCGAGCCGTTGGAGGAGAGCACCTCGCTGACGAGGCGGAGGGCGTAGGGGAACTCCGTCTCGGGCGGGATGACGGGAAGGAGGGCGCGCTCGGCGAGTGCGCCGTGCCCGATCTCGCGGCGGCCGGCTCCGCGCATGGGGCGCGCCTCGCCGACGGAGTAGGGCGGGAAGTTGTAGTGGTGCATGTAGCGCTTGGACTCGTCCGGGGAGAGGGTGTCGAGCTTCTGCGCCATGTTCATGCCGCCGAGGGTGGCGATGGTGAGCACCTGGGTCTCGCCGCGCTTGAAGAGGCCGGAGCCGTGCGTGCGAGGAAGGGTGCCGACGTGGATGTCGAGCGGGCGAATCTCCGTCGTCTCGCGGTCGTCGGCGCGGCGGCCGTCGCTGAGGATGCGGTCGCGCATGGCCTTCTTGATGACGGCGTAGAGCGCATCGCCGATGTCGCGGGCCTCGAAGCGGCCCTCGAACTGCTCGGTGAGCTCGGCGCGAATGCGCTTGTTCTCCTCGCTGCGCTCGCTGGCGGCGTTCGCCACGATTTCGTCGAGGCGGTCGGCGAGGGCGTCGTGGACGGCCTCGATGGCCTCTTCGTTGTCGACGGCGGGCGTGTAGTCCTTCTTGACGGGGGCGGTGTCGGCGGCGATCTCCTCGATGAGGCCGTTGATGGCGGAGTTCGCCTCCATGGCGATCTCCATCGCCTCGATGACGGCCTCCTCGGGCACCTCGGTGGCGCCGGCTTCGACCATCATGACGGCGTCCTTCGTGCCGGCGACGATGAGGTCGAGGTCGCCCTCGGCGGCCTCGGCGAAGGTCGGGTTGACGACGTACTCGCCGTCGATGCGGCCAACGCGGACGCTGCTGACCGGCCCGTTGAAGGGAATGTCGCTGATGCTGAGGGCGGCGCTGGCGCCGACGGTGATGAGGGTGTCGGGCTGGTGCTCGCGGTCGGACGAGAGGGTCGTGGCGACGATCTGGATCTCGTTGCGGAAGCCCTTCGGGAAGAGCGGGCGGATGGAGCGGTCGGTGAGGCGCATGGCGAGGATGCCATCGGAGGAGGGGCGGCCTTCGCGGCGGGGGAAGCCGCCGGGGATCTTGCCGACGGCGTAGAGGCGCTCTTCGTAGTCGACGGTAAGGGGGAAGAAGTCGATGCCCTCGCGGGGGTCGGCCATGCAGGCCGTGACCAGGACGACAGTATCGCCCTGGCGCACGGTGACGGCGCCGTTGGCGAGGCCGGCGAGGGCGCCATGCTGGATGAGCAGGGGCTTGCCGCCGATCTCGACTTCGTAGGTACGGATGCTGGATTCGGTTGCTGTCATGTGTCTCTTCACACTTTCTCTTGCGGCGTCGGCCGCGGTGTCAGGCCGGTTCGGGAGGGCTCAGTGGCAGGCTGCGGCCCAGCGCGGGGGCAAGGCCGGGGGAAAGAGGGCGGGCTAGCGGCGCAGCCCGAGGCGCCCAATGAGCGCGCGGTACCTGTTGACATCCCGCTTGTTGAGGTAGCGCAACAGCCTGCGACGCTGCCCGACGAGCTTCAGCAGCCCGCGGCGCGTGTGGTAGTCGTGCTTATGCTCCTGCAGATGCGCGGTCAGGTACTTGATGCGCTCGGTAAGGAGCGCCACCTGTACTTCAGGGGAGCCGGTATCGCCTTCGCTCTGGGCGTACTCCCGGATCAGGGCCTCTTTCGTTTCCTGGGCCAGCAAACTTGCTCGTTCGACTTCCTTTACCTGTCTTCAAGAGGGAAAGTAGCACGAGGGGGAGGTACCGGCAATTTGCCGACACTGATCCTGCTGAGCGGTTTGCCCGGTTCGGGCAAGACCACGTTCGCGGCGCAGCTTGCGCCGCGACTGGACGCATGCGTGCTCGAAAGCGACCTCGTGCGCCGGGAGCTGTTCCCGAAGCGGCGGTACACACACAAGGAAAGCGGAGCCGTGTTCGCCGAGGTGCGGAGGCGAGCGGAGGAAGCGCTGGAGCAGGGCCGCGACGTGATCATCGACGCGACGAACCTGCGCGAGCGGGAGCGGCGCGGGTTCCTGGAGCTGGCGGAGCGACAGGGGGCGCCCGTGGTGGCGGTGCGGCTGACGGCGCCGGACGCCGTCGTGCGGGAGCGGCTCTCGGGGCCGCGCGAGGGCGCCTCCGAAGCGAACATCGGGGTGTACAACCGCATGCGGGGCGAGGAGGAGCCGTTCCGGGCGCCGTGCGTACAGGTGGATTCGCGATACTGTGTGGAGGCGAGCGTTGCCCTGGCGGCGGCGCTCTGCCGGAGAGGCAGCGGGGGAGACGCATGAGAGGCGAGCAGCCGTTCATCCTGTTGCGGGCTCGCGTGAAGGACGACCACGCAACGTTCTCGGCGTGGTTCCGCTCGCAGCACCTGCGCGAGGTGGGGAAGATCCCGGGGATCGCGAGCGTGCACTGGGGGGAAACGCGGGAAGGGACGATGCTGGGCGTGTACTGCTTCGAGGACGCACGCGCGATGCAGGGATCGTTCGGGAGCGCGGAGGCGGCGTACGCGCGGGGCATGTGGGCGAGCTGGTCGGACAAGCTGGACGAGTTCTCGGTGGAGATGCACTTCGCGCTGACGCCGCCGACGATGACGCTCTCGGTGAACTAGGCCGCAGAACGGCGACGACAGCAACGGCTAAAGCGCTAGCACAGTGGGATATTTTCTCCTACTGCTGTAGGCTCAGGCTATGCAGCGGGAGCGTGGGCGACGGCTAGGCTTGGCGCTCGCGACGCTGGCGGCGGCAGCAGGGCTGACGGTGGGGGTGGTGACTGGTCCGGGCGGGATAGCGCAGGCGCAGCCCGCCCTGCCGGGAACGTTCTTCGGTAACGTGACCGCAGCGGACGGCGATGTGGACGGAGGGCAGGATGTCGTCGCCTACATCGACGGCATCGTCTGCAGCGAGGCGGACACCCCTCAGACGATTCGCGAGGACAGCGTCACGAGCTATCGCGTGGTAGTGCTGTCGGCGGAGGCCAGGACGGGGTGCGGCGCCGAGGAGGCGGTGGTGCGGTTCCAGATCGGTGACCGGTTCGCCGAGGAGACGGGCTCCTGGATGGCAGGGCCGCAAGAGCTCCCACTGACACTGCCGGCCGCTGCGCCCGAGCCGGTCGAGCCGGTCGAGCCGGAGGAGACAACCTCGAATCCCGAGGAACCAGTGGAGCCGGTCGAGCCGGAAGAGGGCGAGACCACGGACGAGACGGCGGACCCCGAGGAGCCGGTGGAGCCCACGGAAGACGAGGAGACGACCGAAACCGACGAGACCACGGAAACCGAAGAAGCAACGGACACCGAAGAGACCACGGAAGACGAGGAGACGACCGAGACGGAAGAGACGACGGAGACCGCTGAAGAGACTCCGACTGCGGCGGCCACCGAAGCGGCCGAGCCAACGGAAGCTGCGACCCCGACGCCGACTGCGGTAGCGACGGAGGCGCCGACATCGACGGCCACCGCGACACCGATCGCAACCGAGCCGCCCGCCACCGAACCCCCGCCCGCGACGGAAGCGCCCACGCCCGAGACGGCGGATACGCCCGCTCCTCCAACCCCCGAGGAAGCGGGATCCGGCGACGGCGGCCCGGGCGCCGGCACGACAGCCATCATCGGTGGTGCTGTCGGTCATCGCGGGGCTGGCGGCGATCAGCGCCGGGGTCTTCACCTGGCTCGGCAGGTCTCCGGCTGCAGGCGGCAATACCGCCGGTGGCGGGGCCACGGCTGGTCGTGGCTTCGTCATCGGAACCGGCCCCGGCATCCGGTGGACGGAGCTCTGGGACAACATTCGGTCAAGAATCCGGCGACCATAAGTTCCTTCAACCGTATACTTGGCGTCGGTGGGAGCGATCCTGCGGGGTGCACGGAGAGCGTCGTGCGCAGTTGGCGGCTAACACGCGGAGTCCTGGTCCTGGGCGTAGCGGTCCTTGTGAGCGTTGCCTGCGCCAGCGCCGGGCCCGACCCTCCGAAGCCGACGCCGGAACCGACACCCGAGCCCACCCCCGTCTCGACGCCCACACCAGCGAGAACCCCGGTCGCGCCGGCGGCCACGATCCCGGCGCCCCCGGAACGCCCCACACCGGAGGCCACGCCGGAGCTGGGCCCGTACGACGGCAACCTCGTGTCGATGCGCATCCCTTCACTGGGGGTGGAGGCGGCGATCGAGCCCATCGGACTGGTGGAGGGACGCAACCAGCTCGACGTGCCCGAGTGGAACAACATCGGCTGGTACCACATCTACGACAAGCCCGGATTCGGGACGAGCTCCCTCTACTCGGCGCACAAGGACTACTGGCCCAACAAGAAGGGTCCGTTCTACGCCCTGACGGAGCTGCAGAACGGCGATCAGATCGTGGTCGTGATGGATGACGGCCGCGAGTACGTCTACGAGGTGTTCTTCCAGCGGCGCTACACCAGGGAGAACATTCCGATGTACGACCTGATCTGGCCGCACAAGGCGCGGAGTGCGGAGTTGCTGCGCCCCGAGGGGGAGGAGTGGATCACGCTGTACACCTGCGGGGGTGACTTCGTGGAGAGGACGGAAGGCGGGGCGGGGTACTACCTCCACCGGGACGTGGTGATCGGCAGGCTCGTCGAAACGATCCCGCCGCCGGCGGTAGGGACACTCGAAGAGGACCGGCGGTAAGCTGGCAACCATGCTGGGGCTCACAGAACGCGCCATGGGCCGCGCAAGAACGGCGGCGGGGGCGTGGGTGCTGGCAGCCCTGGTTTCCCTCTCGGGAGCAGGCTGCGCGGCCATCGACGTGCCGGTTGAGTCCGAGCAGGTCCGGGAGACACCTGCGGCGGCACGGACCGCAACGCCCACGGCAGCTCCCACCGAGTCGCCCACCGAGACGGCCGCGGAACAGGCGACACCAACGCCGGAGGCGACACCGTACGACGGGGAACTGGCCCTGATGCGCATCCCCTCGCTGGGAGTGGAAGCGCCGATCGAGGCGATCGGGAAGATCCCGGGGGCGAACAAGCTGGACGTCCCCCAGCCCCGGAACGTGGGCTGGTACTACATCTACGACAAGCCGGGGTTCGGACGAGCTCGCTCTTCTCCGCCCACAAGGACTGGCATCCCGACATCCGGGGGCCGTTCTACGCGCTCACCGACCTCGAGACCGGAGACCTGGTAATCGTGGTCATGGATGACGGCCGCGAGTACGTGTACGAGGTGTTCTTCCAGCGGCGCTACGTGACCGGGGACATGCCGATGGCCGACCTGATCAGTCCGCATGAGGCGGAAGACGAGGAACTGCTGCGCCCGGCAGACGAGGAGTGGGTGACGCTCATCACGTGCGGAGGCGAGTTCATCCCGACAGAGGACGACGGGGCGGGGTACTACGTGCATCGCGACGTCGTGATCGCGAGGCTGGTGGAGACGAAGCCGGGAGATGCCGTGCAGGCGGCGGACGGCAGCGAGTAGCGGCCGGGAGCTCGAGCGCGGAAGGACGGCCTACCAGAAGTTCAAATAGTTCGCGGGATCGAGGTACTGGCCGTTGTAGCGGATCTCGAAGTGGAGGTGTTCGCCGGTGCTAAAGCCGGTGGAGCCGGAAATCCCGAGGATGGTCTCGCCCTTCCTCACCGACTGACCCCAGGTCACGATGATCTCGCGGAAGTGCGAGTAGAGGGTCTCCCAGCCATCGCCGCAATCGACGATGACGTAGTAGCCATAGCTGTAGGTAAGCCACTCCACACGCGACACCCAGCCGTCGCAAGCGGCGTAGACCGATGAGGCGGGTTGCGATCCGAGGGCCAGGTCGATACCCGTGTGGATGCGGCCACCCCCGCGGTCCGTCCCAAAGAGATCGCTGACGAAGTCCCAGGAGGCCAGGGGCAGACCGAAACGGCCGGGAGAAACCGGCGGTGGAGGGGTGATGGCCCATCCGTCGGGGCTGCGGCGGGGCGGCGGCTTGAGCCGGGCGTTGGGGAGAAGGATGTAGTCGCCCGGATTGATGTCACCGCTGCTGAGGAGGTTGTTGGGGCGGTGGTCGAGGACGTCCTGGACGGTGACATCAAGGTGCCGCTCGATGATGCCGCTCAGCGTCTCGCCATGGCCGACGAGGTAGAGGATGCCGTGGACGCTGCCAAGGGGAACGAGAATCTCCTGGCCGACGGGGATGTAGTCGCCTTCGACCACCTCGGCGTTGTTGAGCAGGATGTTGTCGACGGTGGTGTTGTAGGTCTCGGCGATCTCGCCGAGCGTGTCGCCCCCGCGAACCTCGTAGATGACGTAGGGCTCCTCGGGGTCGATCTGGTCGGTGAGCGCCCGAATGTCGTAGCCGGCATCCTGGCCGGCGGCGGTGGCGCGGCCGACGCCGTAGGAGATGGTTTCTCCTTCCGCCACGTTCTCGGTGGGGCGAAGGGGAACCTGGGGGGTTGCGAGTGCGGCCCGGAGGGGGGACTCGACCGTGACATGGCTGACGCCCGGGCGGAGGAAGGACTCACCCGTGGGCGCGATGGCGCGCACGCCCGAGAGGGGAGCGGGCGGGATGCTGAAGAGCTGGGCGGTCTCCGTGTCGGAGACGAGCCGGGCGGTGAGAAGCGCCGCCAGCGCGGCGAGGCCGATCAGAAGCAGGTGGAGGCCGGCGCGAAGAGGGAGGTGGCCGTGAGCGTGGGAGCGGGCGCGAGAAGAAGAGCGCCCATACAGGAGGCCCAGGAGCCAATCCCTCAGCAAGGTCTCCAGTCCCTTCGTGGTGTCGGGAGTGACATGCCCTCACGCCGACGATTGCGTCGAATGCTATGACCTAAAGTGCCGCAATCGGCTGCGAAAGGCAAGGATTGGCAGGAGTTTTGGCCCCCTAGACCTCGGTGCGGAGGCTGGCAAGGAACTCCTCGTTGGTGTCGGTCCGGCCCAGCCGTTCGAGCAAGCGCTCCGTCGCCTCAAGGGAGTTGGGGGAGTTCTGGGAGATCATGGCGGTCATTCGGCGGACCAGCCAGACGCCCTTGAGGGTGCTCTCGTCGAGGAGAAGCTCCTCGCGCCGGGTGGAGCTGGCCTGGATGTCGATGGCCGGATAGAAGCGGCGCTCGGCGAGCTTGCGATCAAGCCGCAGCTCCATGTTCCCGGTACCCTTGAACTCCTCGAAGATGACCTCGTCCATGCGGCTGCCGGTATCGATGAGGCAGGTGGCGATCACCGTGAGGGAGCCGCCTTCCTCGCACTTGCGGGCGGCGCCGAAGAGGCGCTTGGGCGGGTAGAGGGCGACGGGGTCGACGCCGCCGGTGAGGGTGCGGCCGCTGGGAGGCAGGGCGAGGTTGTAGGCACGCGTGGCGCGCGTGATGGAGTCCATGAGGATGACGACGTCCTGGCCGCCCTCCACGAGCCGTTTGGCGCGCTCGAAGGCCATCTCGGCGACGCGGGTGTGATCCTCGACCGGCTCGTCGAAGGTGCTGCTGGCGACCTCGCCGCGCACGCTGCGGCGCATGTCGGTGACCTCTTCGGGGCGTTCGCCGATGAGCACGACCATGAGGTGGACGTCGGGGTGGTTGGTGGTGATGCCGTTGGCGATGTTCTGCAGGAGCATCGTCTTGCCCGCCTTGGGCGGAGAGACGATGAGGGCGCGCTGGCCGCGGCCAATGGGCGCGATCAGGTCGATGAGGCGGTGGGTCAGGTTGTCGGGGGTGGTTTCGAGGAGGAGCTGTTCGTTGGGGAAGACCGCCGTCAGGTTCTCGAAGAAGGGGCGCCGCTTTGCTGCCTCGGGGTCGAGCCCGTTGACGGCCTCGACCTTGAGCAGGCCGTAGTACTTCTCGTTGTCGCGCGGGGCGCGAATCTGGCCGGTGACGTAGTCGCCGGGGCGGAGCGCGAAGCGGCGCAGGTTGGACTGGGAGACGTAGATGTCGTGGGGGCCGGGCAGGAGGGACTCGCCACGGAGGAAGCCGTAGTTCCCGTCGTCGGAGACCTCGAGGAAGCCGCCGGAGAAGAGGTTGCCGCGGCGCTCGGCCTGGGTCTGGAGCAAGCGGAAGATGAGGTCGCGCTTGCGCAGGGTAGAGGCGTTGCTGACGCCGAGGTCGCGGGCGAGCTGAATGAGCTCGCCACGGGTGTTGCCCTCGAGCTCGGAGATGTTGAGCGTGGGGACGGCGTCCTCTCGCTCGGAGGGAACGGTGGCTTCTTCGGCCGGCGGGGATTCTGGTGCGCGTGTGATGGCAACGATCCTGTTGCCCGCTGCGAGCGATGCTCGTCAGGTACGGGCGAGATAGGTTGCGGAGAGACCTCGACTCTGAGGTGTGCCTGGTGAGCGCATCGGCAGGATGCCGGGCTTCGTTCCAGTGCAGATTCAGAATACGAGAGCTTTGGAAACGGGGCAAGTAGGGGTCCGGCTTTGCGCGGAGCCGGAGGCGCGCCTACGATCGGCGTCCATGGCTACGAAGCAATCAGCGATGAAGCGCTGGCGGCAGTCGCTCAAGCGCCGCTCCCGGAACCGGCCCAACCGGTCCGAGTCGCGGACGGCGGTGCGCGCAGCGCGCGAGGCCGCGGCTGCGGGCGACGGCGATGCCTACCGCGAGGCGCTGAGTCACGCGTACTCGGTGCTGGACCGAGCAGCGCGGAAGGGCGCCATCCCCACGGGGCGCGCCGATCGCACGAAGCGCCGGCTGGCGGCGCTGCGTCCCGAGTAACCCCTCTCCCGGAACCGGCCCGGAGGACGGCGTGAGCACGCAGCTGCGACACGCCGGATTCGCGATCGACGGCCAGGGAGTGCGCGCGTGACCGGGCAGGGTGGCAGCCGTCCGACGGTGGATGTGGTCATCCCCTGCTACAACGAGGTCTCGGTGCTGCGCGAGAGCGTGGAGCGAACGCTCGCCCTGTTCGACGCACATCCCCGGTACGACTGGCGCCTGGTGATCGCGGACAACGGCTCGAACGACGGGACGAGCGAGCTGGCGCGCGAGCTGGACACGCAGCACGAATGCGTGCGCGCGCGCGTGCTGACCGTCAAGGGCCGCGGCATCGCGCTGCGGGAGGCGTGGCTGGGCAGCGATGCGGACGTAGTTACCTACATGGATGTCGACCTGAGCACGGACCTGGCCCACCTTCCGGAGCTAGTCGGGATGGTGGCGGAGGGCGGCTACGACGTGGTGAGCGGCTCCCGCCTGGCGCGGGGGTCGGCAACGGAGCGCTCCCTTAAGCGGGAAGTGATCTCGCGGAGCTACGTGCTCATCATCCGGGCGTTCTTCCCGCGGTTGCGGATCACGGACGCGCAGTGCGGGTTCAAGGCGGTGAACCGGCAGGCCGTGGACGCGGTCGTGCCGGAGATCGAGGACCGCGCCTGGTTTTTCGACACGGAGCTCCTGATCCGGGCGCGGCAACAGGGATTTCGGGTGGGAGAACTGCCGGTTCGGTGGGTGGAGGATCCGGATACGAAGGTGCACATCATCAGCACGGCGCTGGAGGATCTGCGGGGGCTGGTGAGACTCCGTTTCGGGCTGCGACTGTAACGAAAGCGGGCGCCGTTCAGGATGCGCCCGCGGGCGGCCCTCAGGTTTGACCACCTAGGGGGGGCGGGGTATAACTCGCTTGCTACAGGATTCACAAAGTCGCCACGGCCAAACCTGGGCCGCTGGCACGGAACAGCGAGGGCGCGGGGCCGTGGAAGTTGGCGAATTCCTTGAACTGGTGTTCGTGTTCATCACGATGTTCCTGGGCCTGGGAATCATGGTCTTGTTCGGCAAGTGGTGGGAGCGCTAACCCATGGCTGTTGAACAACCCACGCAACCGACGCTCGGCGACCAGATCTACGACAAGCTCTTCCACAACTACGTGTGGCGGTCGATCTTCCGCACGGGTTACCCGAACACGCCGCGCAACCAGATGCTGGTGGTCGCGACGAACGTGTTCCTGCACCTGCACCCCACCCGCATCCACCGCACGCACGTAAAGATCACGCACACCTACTGCCTCGGCGGGCTCACCTTCTTCATGTTCCTGGGCCTGACCGTGACCGGCATCCTGCTGATGTTCTATTACGTGCCCAGCGTGGACCGGGCGTACCTGGACATCCAGAACATCCAGACGAACGTGCAGTTCGGGCAGTTGATGCGAAACATGCACCGCTGGATGGCGCACGCGATGGTGATCCTCGTGTTCCTGCACATGCTGCGGGTGTTCTATACGGGGGCCTACAAGCCACCACGCGAATTCAACTGGGTCGTGGGCGTGGTCCTGCTGGTGCTCACCTTCCTCCTGAGCTTCACCGGCTACCTGCTGCCTTGGGACCAGCTGGCCTTCTGGGCAATCACGGTGGGCACGAACATCGCCGGTTCGGCGCCGGTGCTGGGCCCGAAGACACGCTTCTGGCTGCTCGGCGGCTTCGAGGTGGGTCCGGACGCGCTGATTCGCTTCTACACGCTGCACGTCATCGGCCTGCCCCTGCTGGCGGCAATCTTCATGGCCGTGCATTTCTGGCGGATTCGCCGGGATGGCGGCCTGGCGCGGCCGCTGTAGAGGCGGGGTGAGCTAACGAATGGCTACCGTCGTCGTCGCCCGGCCGGCCGCCCGACCCACTCCTCGCGCTCGCGATGAAGAGGTACTGGTCTGGCCCGACCTCGTCTTCGTCGAGTTCATCTCGGCGATGCTGTTCACGGTCCTGCTGTTCGTGCTCTCGTACGTGATGAACGCGCCCCTCCTGGACGAGGCGAACGCGAACGTCACGAACGACCCGGCGAAGGCGCCCTGGTACCTGCTGAACCTGCAGGAGCTGCTGCTGCACATGAATGCGGCCCTGGCCGGCATCGTGGTGCCAACGGTGTGGCTGATCGTGCTGATGGTCTTCCCCTACTTCGACCGCTCCACGGACGGACAGGGGCGCTGGTTCGCCGACGTGAACTCCGTAAAGAACACCGTGGTCTCGCTCAATGTGGGCCTCTGGGGCACGCTGGCGCTGATCATCTGGAACTCGGGCAAAGCGGCGCTCTGGGCCAAGGACTGGTTCGGTTTCTCGGGCGGCAGCACCCTCGCGTTCCTGGAGCGCTCGGCTGCGCTGAAGGACCCGTCGGTGGTCCCCTGGCCCGGGTGGGCGGACTCGATTCCCTACCTGTGGTTCAACCTGAAGATCCTGGACGAAGGTCCGGGCGCGGGCGTGACCACGTTCCAGAAGATCGACCTGCCCACGCTGCTGGTGGACATCGGCATCCCGACGGGATTCATGGTCGGGTTCTCGTGCCTGCTCATCTTCTTCTTCTGGAAGATCAACTGGGTGCATACGCGGCGGGACGCGCTGATCACGCTGATGAGCGGGTTCGTGGGCGTCTTCCTGATGCTGACGGTTATCGGAACGGCCTTCCGCGGGCCCGGCCAGGACCTGATCTGGCCGTGGGACCTGCGCACGCTCGAAGGCATCCCGGGGCAGGAGTAGGGAGCGGATGGCAGCGCAACGAGTAGAGCAAGCAAGGCAGGCGGAGGCGCGCAAGGTCTCGCGGCGCTCATTCATGCGGGTGAGCGCGTTCGCCGGCCTGACGCTCGCGCTGGGCGCGTTCAGCGCGTTCTTCCTGGGCTTCTTCAACTTGCGCAGCCCGCAGGGCTTCGGGCGGCCGGTGACGGTCCCCAAGATCCAGATCCCGGAGCCGGGCGCCGAGCCCGTCCGCATCACCGAGGGCAAGTTCTGGCTGGTGAACCTGGACGGCAACGAAGGCGACGTGCTCGACCAGGGAGGCACCGGCGGCCTGCTGGCGCTCTACTGGAAGTGCCCCCACCTCGGCTGCACCGTCCCCTGGCGCGGGGACTTCGACGGGGCCGAGGTGGCCTTCCCCGGCATCCAGGGGTGGTTCCGCTGCCCCTGCCACGGCTCAACCTACTCGCGCGCGGGCGTGCGGGTCTTCGGACCGGCGCCTCGCCCGCTGGACACGTTCCTGCTGACGTCCAATCCCGACGGCTCGGTCACCGTGAACACGCGCGGCCTGACCCTCGGTGGCGGGGCGGTTCCCAATCCGAAGCGGGCGGTTCCCTACAGTGGCTAGCCGGCAGCGGAGGACCCGTTGAACACGCAGCGCCAAATCTTCCTGATCGTGGTGCTGCTGTTCATCAGCGTGGCGGGTTGCGCCGCGTACACCGCGATCGACCTGCCCATCCGCGCCGAGCGGCAGGCGGACTTCTTCGAGGCCGAGTCGATCGAGCGCGGGGCCCTGCTCTATGCGAACAACTGCCGCACCTGCCACGGCATCCGGGGCGAGGGCGGCGTCGGCCTGACGCTGAACAAGGCCGCCTTCCGGAACCAGGAGCCGCTGGCGCTCTCGCAGAACCAGGACCTGATCAGGCGCACGCTGACCTGCGGGCGGGCGGGCACGCTGATGCCGGCCTGGCTCGATTCGAACGGCGGCAGCCTGACGGCGAACCAGATCGAGCACCTCGTGCGGCTGCTGACGGCGCCGCTCGAGGGGGAGACGTTCGACGCGAACGGCAATCCAACGAACCACGGCTGGCTGGCGGCGGTTGAGTTCGCCCACAACCTGAACCACGAGTCCTCGGCCTCGGTGACGGGGGACACGCTGCCCCTGATCGCGGCGGCGCACGGCATCGGGGCGGACGAGGTCGAGGGCGCCATCCTCATCGCCGAGCTGAACGGCCTGACGTACGCAGTCGATGGCAGCGGGAACTTCTACCTGCCGTACTCCGGCGACGACGAAGCCCTGATGCTGAACCCGAACGCGGACAACATCGCGACGGGGCTGCTGCCGGGCGACACCTTGCGCCTGCCGGAAGGCGCCGCCTACCGCGTGAGCGCCGGAGACACGCTGGGGAGCATCGCGGAGCGGCATGGCATCACGCCCTCGCAGATCCGCTCGCTGAACCCGCTCCTGCTCTCGATCGTGGGAGACATCGCCGACGACACCCCACTGACGGGCGAGCGCAAGCTGCTCCTGCCGAACGGCACGGCCTACACCGCACAGGCGGGCGACACGCTGGCCTCCATCGCGGACACGCACGACATCCCCGTGCTGGCGCTCGCGGAGGACAACGGGCTCGCCGAGGACGCCGCGGTCGCGGAAGGCACGGAACTCGCGCTGCGCGACGGCACGGGCTACATCGTGCAGTTCGGCGACACGGTTCTCTCCATCGCCAGCGCCCATGGCGTGAGCGAAAGCACGCTGCGGTCGCTCAACGAGCTGGGCGCGGGCGAAGAAGTCTCGACCGAAGTCTGGATCGCGCTGCCGACGATCAACGCCTACATCGTGGCAGGCGCCGACCTGGCCCAGGTGGCCTCGGGCTTCGGCAACGTGACGGCCGCCTCGCTGGGTGAGGCGAACGGTCTGGCGGCCGACGCGGTGGTGCCCATCGGCAAGTCGCTTCACTTCCCGGCCGACGCCTGGGGGGCGGCGCCATCAGACGAGATCAACCCGGGCACGGCCTGCGTCGAGCACGTCGTTTCGACGAGCGCCTTCAACACGATCAGCGGGGCCGACCCGATCGTCATCGACGAGCCGAACACGGTTTCGAGCGACGTCCTCATCCTCGCCAACGACAACGACTGGACGGTGGTGGCCGACGGCGAAGCCGGCGAGCCGAACCGGACAGGCGTGAAGGTGGCCGTGGGAACGACGGTGACCTTCGAGAACGTGGTGGGGCTGCACAACATCGAGATCGATGGCGTGCAGCAAGGCGAGGACTTTGAGGGCGTGGGCGTCACGCGGACGTTCACGTTCGACACGCCGGGCGAGTACCGCATCACCTGCAGCTACCACCCGGACATGCTGACGGTGGTGTTCGTCACCGAGTAGGGGCTAGTTCATTGACGCTCCGCAGGGGCGTGCCTACGATCCGAATCCGACCGGAACTTCGTCGACAGGAGGGACTGAGATGGCGGCGCAGACGGGAAAACGGTATCTGTGCCCGGAGTGCGGTGCTGAGTTCATCGTGACGAAGGGCGGCGACGGCGAGCTGAAGTGCGGCGACACGCCGCTCGAGCAGAAGAAGTAGCGAGGGACACTCGATGGCCGTACAGCTGGGGAAGCGATACAAGGACGAGCAGACCGGCATTGAGGTGCTGGTGATCAAGCCGGGCGAATGCGACCTGAAGGTCGACGACCGGGACATGGAGCTGATGCAGCCGAAGGTTCTGCCCTCGGCCGACTAGCGACCAGCACCAACGGAGACGACTGTGACGGGGCCCGCGAGGCCCCGTTCTGCTAGGCGGAACAGGGCGAGGGACCGGTGAGATTCGAGCAGCTGGTCGAGAACCGCATCCTGGAGGCGATCGAGGAGGGCGTATTCGCGGGGCTCCCGGGGGAGGGGGCGCCGCTCCAGCTGCGCGACGCGGACCGCCTGGCGGGCGACCTGTGGCTCGCGCACCACGTCCTCGGCAACGCGGGAGCGCTGCCGGAGTGGCTCGAGCTGGCGCGCACGATCGAGGAGGACAGGAAGCGGCTGTCGGCTATCGAGGGGGAGCACGGGGCTCTCGTCGAGCGGGCGCGTTCGACGGGAGAGTGGCGGAGGCTGGCGCCGCTCATCGCGGAAAGGCGGCGCGAGTTCGCGGCGGCGGCGCGGTCGCTGCGGGCGAAGCAGGACCGCTACAACGTGGAGTCGCCGGGGTTCCTGAACGAGCGCCCGGGCATCTGGGTGGAGGAGCGGCTGCGCATCCTGGACGCGCGCGTGCGGGAAGCGCGGAGCGGCGGGGGAAGCTGACGCATCAGCTTTCGCGAGCGGTCGGCGGGTGGTACCGTGAGCGCTCGCCGTCCGGCCGGCGGCAGTCGCACCCGAAGGGTGGTGAGCCAGCAACGTGGCTGAAATCATCATCGGCGAGGATGAGCCATTCGAGTCTGCATTGAAGCGCTTCAACAAGCGCGTGCAGCAGGACGGCATCCTCTCGGAGACGCGCAAGCGCCAGCACTACGAAAAGCCGAGCGTGAAGCGCAAGAAGAAGGAAGCAGCGCGCCTGCGGAAGCTGCGGAAGAAGCAGCTTCGGGCGGAAGCGCGAGCCCGTTCGGGCCGGTAACCCTCTTCCCGTGGCAGAGCTGAAGGAGCGCATCCAGAGCGACCTGCGCGCGGCCATGCTCGCGAAAGACGAGCCGCGCAAGGCCGCGCTGCGCATGCTGACGGCGGCGATCAAGAACGCGGAGATCGAGGCGGGCGACGACCTCGCCGAAGGTGACCTGCTTGTCGTCGTGCAGCGGCAGGTGAAGCAGCGGCGGGAGAGCATCGAGGAGTTCCGCAAGGGCGGCCGCGAGGACCTGGTGGAGCGCGAAGAAGCGGAGCTCGAGGCGTTCGCGGGCTACTTGCCCGAGGAAGCAAGTCGCGAGGAGATAGAGGAGGCGGCGCGGGCCACGATCGCGGAGACGGGGGCTTCGGGACCGCGCGACATCGGCAAGGTGATGCCGGTGCTGATCAAGCGCTTCCAGGGGCGGGCGGACGGCCGCGCAATCAGCGAGGTCGTGCGGGGTCTGCTGGGCTAGGCTCGCGCTTCCTCCGGAAGTGGCTGAGGCGTTCGGGGCTCGAGGCCACGCTCCGCGCACACTTCCAGATACGCATCGATGGAAACCCGGAACTCACGCTTGATGCCCTCGACGTCGGTCGCCCAGGCGTCAGCAATCGAGTAGGAACCGCTGTTGATGACCTGGGCGTACAGCACTTCGGCATCATCGTCGTAGACGACTTCGCCAACGTAGCCCTTGTACTCCAGCATCACTCCACTCCTGTCCGCTCAAGGAATCTTACCAAGCGTCGGACGGCGGGTCGCTGCATCTCCGGGCGGGGGTGAGGCTTGTGCACCACCATGACCTCATCCCCCATGCTGATGGCCACACGAGAACCAGCCCTCTCCTCCAACTCAGCGTTGAGAGCCAAGAGAAGGGACTCAACCTCCTCCCAGCGGACATCCGGGGGCCGGGGGCGTGGGTGCAGACCGCATCCGTTCCAGGGTTCGGCGATGTCGCCTCCGCAGGCTCGGCATTACTCCCTTCAGCCACCTTCTTCGTCGGGGAACCCGAGCTCGCGGCGCACGAGCGCGCCGATGACCTCGGCTGCGCTCTCCCCTGGCTCGGCGCCGGCGACAAGCGAGCTCTTGGTGAGGGCGAAGGCGAACTCGTGCTCGGGGTCGGCGAAGCCGATGGCGCCGCCGGCCCCCGGGTGGCCAAAGGTGGTGGTGCGGGGACCCATCGCGGTGATGGGACCGGTCTGGAAGTAGCCCAGTGCCTTGCGCACGGGCTGCTGGATGACCATGTCGACATCGTCGGTCTGGAAGCGGGTGGCGGTGCGGACGCGCTCCTCGGGGAGGATGCGGACGCCGTCGAGCTCGCCGCCGTTGCCCAGCGCGGCGTACATGCGGGCGAGGGAACGGGCGCTCATGAGCCCGCCGTGGGCGGGGAGGGCGGCGCGGCGGACGAGGGGGTTGTTGTAGGGCTCGGCGACAATGCCGACGGCGGGGGGGATGGCGCGCGCAATGAGCGCGTCCGGTGGGGCGGGAGGGAGGTCGGGGCGGGGACCGTCGACGAGCGTGGCGACGCGCGGCTCGGAGGCGTCGTCGACGCCCATGTGGATGCCGTCCAGTCCGAGGGGCGCGCAGATCTCGTCCTGCACGAATTGATTGATGGGCCGTCCGTCCGCGCGCCGGATGATCTCGCCGAGGATCCAGCCGAAGGTGTAGGCGTGGTAGCCGGTACGGGCGCCGGGCTCCCAGAGGGGCTCGAGGGCGGCAATGGCGTCGCACATGTAGTCCCAGTCGGACATGAGCTCGGGGGTGACGCCGTCGGGCATCTGGGGGACGCCGGCGCGGTGGGTGAGCGCGTGGCGGATGGTGGCGTACTGCTTGCCGCGCTGGGCGAACTCGGGCCACCAGGCGGCGATGGGCTCGTCGTAGGCGATGACACCGCGGTCCACCAGCATGTGGATCGCGGTCGCGGTCACGCCCTTGGTGCAGGAGAACGACGTGAAGAGGGTATCGCCGTCGACGGGGCGGCCGGATTCGACGTCGGCCAGGCCGGCCCAGGTGTCGACGACGAGCTCGCCGTGGTGGTAGGCCGCCACCTGCAGACCCGACTCGACGCCACTGGCGATAAGCTCCTCGAGCGCGGTCCTGACTACGTCGTTGATGTCCGCCATTTCGGTCCACCCTTCGGGGGAGAAACTGGCCGGCTCCGGGGCCGGCTCGAGGCGTAACGATACCGGCTCGCGGGGCGCCACGGCGGCGGGGAGTTGGGGGTGGCTCTGCTATCATCCGAGGTCACCTCATGCTGCGCCGCCGCCCTGATCCGGTCGTTACCCGCGGAGGCGCGGCTGTCTTTGGCGTGATCATCGCCATCGGCGCCATCGCGCTGGCGATACCCCTGCTTCCCGGAGAGAGCGCTCCCAACGAGGGAGACATCGCCCCGCGCGCCTTCGCGGCCGTGCGCGAGAGCGAGTACGTCTCGGAGGAGCTGACGCGGGCAGCGAGGGACGAGGCCGAGGCCACCGTCGAGCCGGTGATGGCTGCGCTGGAGGAGGTGCCGGAACAGCAGCTGGCGCTGCTGGACACGCTCTTCGAGGAGGTGGCGCGGCTACGCCTGCGTTCCGGGCTTTCCTCGGATGAGCGGCTGGAGGCGCTCGGTGAATCGCCGGGAGGCATCGGCCTGGGACAGGCGATCCGGTCGACGCTGCTCACGCTCAACCTGCGGGACCTGGAGGACTTGCGCCAGTCGTCCGTGGAGGGCGTGCGCGCGATCCTGAGCTCGCCCCTTCGCGAGGAAGACAAGCGCAACCGCATCGAGGCGTACCTGCTGGTGGGCGCGGTGCCGTCGTTCCAGAACGGAGAGGGCGCGCTGCGGGAATTGCTCGACGCCTTCGTCACGCCGACGGTGGCGCTCGACGAGGAGACGACGCAGGGGCTCCGGGAGGAGTCGCGGGCGGCGGTGGAACCGGTCCTGGTGACCTACTCCACGGGCGAGGTGATCGTGGAGGAAGGGCAGCGACTGGATGCCGTGGTCATCGAGGCGCTGCGGGAGACGGGCGTCATCCGCGAAGGGTTCGACTACTACGACCTGGGAGCGGGGCTCCTGATGGGGGCGGCGCTGGGGACGGTGCTGGGGGTCTACCTCTACCGGCTGCAGCCGTTCGAGCGGCCGGCCGAGCGCCGGGGCGTGATGACGCTGCTGGCCGTGCTGGGCACGCTCATCGCCGTGCGGGTGGCGTTGCCGGAGCTGCTGCCCGACACCGAGGGGCGGTTCTTCGCGTACGCGGTGCCGGTGGGATCAGCCGCGCTGATCGTGTCGTCGGTCTCGGCGCCGCGGTTCGGGGCGATGGTGGCGGTGGTGGTGGCGCTCTACGCCGGGTTCATCGCGGCTACGGCCCCTTCCCTGGCGGGGGCGGCCTTCACGAGCGCCCTTGAGCCGCTGGAGCTGGTCATCGCGTACGCGGCAGGGGGGCTGGCTGGGGCGGCGGCCATGCAGCGAACGGAGCGGCTGGGCCGGTTCGCCATGGCGGGCATCGCGGTGGCGGCGGCCACGGGGGCGATCCTGCTGGCGTTCTGGCTGCTGACCGAACAGCGCGAGACGCAGGAGCTGGGGTGGCTGGCGATGGCGGCGGGAGTGGCCGGCGGCGGCTCGGCCGTAATCGGGTTGGGCCTGTACGTGTTCCTCTCGATGGCGCTGCGGGTGACAACGCGGATGCAGCTCATGGAGCTGGCGCAGGCGGGCCACCCGATCCTGCGTGAGCTGCAGGAGAAGGCGCCGGGCACGTTCCACCACAGCATGCTGGTGGGCACGCTGGCGGAGCAGGCGGCGAATCGCATCGGGGCGGACGCGCTGCTGGTGCGGGCGGGGGCGTACTACCACGACATCGGCAAGATGCAGCGTCCCGAGTATTTCGTGGAGAACAACATCGACCGGGGGGTGAGCCCGCACGACAGCATCGCCCCGGAGGCGAGCGCCCGGATCATCCTGGGGCACGTGCTGGACGGGATGGACCTCGCGCGCCGCAGGCGGGTGCCTGCGCTCGTGGGGGACTTCATTGCGCAGCACCACGGCACGCGACTGGTCGACTTCTTCTATCGCAAGGCGCTGGAGCGGGGCGACGTGGACGAGGAGGCATTCCGCTACGCCGGGCCGCGGCCGCAGGCGAAGGAGCAGGCGATCGTGATGCTGGCGGACTCCTGCGAGGCGCTCGTGCGGGCGACCCAGCCCGAGACCCACGAAGCGATCGACGAGCTCGTGGATGGGGTGTTCACGGAGCGGCTGGCGGAGGGCCAGATGGACGAGTGCGACATCACGATGCACGAGCTGCAGGTGGTCGCGGCGAGCTTCCGGAGCACGCTGCGGGCGGTCTACCATCCGCGCATCGAGTACCCCGACGCGCCCGCTCCGAGCGACGCGGTGGAGGCTGAGGGGTAGGGCGAGCGGGGAGGGTCACGGGGCGCTGCTATACTGCGGCTGGGCACCCACTGGCCGACGATCGAGGACCGATGCGCTTCGCCATCGTGCGTTTCCCGGGGACCTGGAGCGACCGCGACACCGAGCATGTGCTCGCGAACGTGCTCGGGCAGGAAGCGGAGATCGTGTGGCACCGCGAGACCTCGCTGGCGGGGTACGACGCGGTGGTGCTGCCGGGCGGCTTCTCCTACGGGGACTACCTGCGCTGCGGGGCGATCGCGCGCTTCTCGCCGATCATGGAGGAGGTGGTGCGGGCGGCGGAGGACGGCCTGCCGGTGATCGGGATCTGCAACGGCTTCCAGGTGCTGTGCGAGAGCGGCCTGCTGCCGGGGGCGCTGATCCGCAACCGGAGCCTGCGCTTCCGCTGCGAGTGGACCCACCTGCGCCGCGAGGGGGACGGGTCGCCGTGGACGGCGGGCATCGGCGAGGGCGAGGTGCTGCGCATTCCCATCAGCCACGGCGAGGGGAACTACCAGGCCGACCGCGCGACGCTCGACGAGCTGGAGTCGGCGGGCCGGGTGGTGTTCCGCTACTGCGACGAGCGGGGCGAAGTGACACCGGACTCGAACCCCAACGGGAGCGCCCGCAACATCGCGGGCATCCGCAACGAGGCCGGGAACGTCCTGGGGATGATGCCCCACCCCGAACGCGCCGGGGAGGAGCTGACGGGCGGGGCGGACGGAAACCGCATCTGGCAATCGGTGATCGAGGCCGCGGCGGGCGTCGCGGTCTGAAAGGAGCGTACGCATGACGACGATGAACTCGGAGTATCCGGTTCAACTGGAGATCGACCCTGCGGCTTCGCAGAACCGCTTATCGGTGTTCTTCCGGCCGATCCTGACGATTCCGCACTGGATCGCCATCGCCCTTTTGGGCATCCCGGCGGCCCTGGTCTGGCTGTTCGCATCACTCTCGATCGTGATCACCGCTCGCTACCCGGAGGGGCTGTTGCGGTTCACGACCGGGTACGCCCGCTGGGCCGCCCGGGTGTCGGCCTACGGTGGGTCGCCCAGCCAGCAAGACTGGGGTGGCGCCACTTTCTACCTCGTTACCGGTGGCTTTCTGACGGATCGGTACCCTCCCTTCACGCTGGGCGAGGCTCCCGACTACCCCATCCGGCTGCACGTGCAGGAGCAGGTCGAGGGGCGCAACCGCCTGACGGGCTTCTTCCCGGTGCGCATCATCATGATCATTCCCCACGCCATCGTGCTGGCCATCCTCAGCATCTTCGTGACGCTGGCCACGATCGTGGCGTGGCTCGGTGGCACCGTCCTCGGCGAACTGCCGGGTTGGCTGCACAACTTCATCTCGGGCTACGCTCGCTGGTCCGCCCGCGTGGGCGCCTACAGCGGCCTGCTGGTAGACGAGTACCCGCCGTTCAGCCTGAACTAGGGACGGAGGCCACAGGCCACCGACCGAAAGGAGCCCGTCATGACGGTTGAGGCACCTGCGTATCCGGTTCGGTTCGAGGTCGACGACGCGGCGCCGCAAGGGCGGCTGTCGATCCTGTTCCGGTGGCTGCTCGTCATCCCGCACGTGATCATCCTGGCGTTGCTGGGGATAGCGGTAGGGATCGTGATCATGCTGGCGTGGTTCGCGATCGTGTTCGCCGGGCGCTCTCCGGCGGCGCTCGTGCGTTTCACGATCGGGTACGCGCGCTGGGCGGCGCGGGCCAACGCCTACGGCAGCCTGCTGACGGGGGCGTATCCGCCCTTCTCCATGGACGAAGAGCCGGACTACCCGGTGAGACTCACCGTGCCGGAACGGACCACCGGGCGGAGCCGGCTGACGACCTTCTTTCGCTGCCTCCTCCTGATCCCGCACGAGATCGTGCTGTACTTCCTCGGCATCGTCGCCATGTTCGTGGGGTTCGCGGCATGGCTGGCCGGGGTCGTGCTGGGGCGCGTGCCCGGCGGTCTGCACAACTTCCTGGTGGGCTACACCCGCTGGACGGAGCGGGCGAGCGCGTACGCGTACCTGCTGGTCGACGACTACCCGCCGTTCAGCTTCGAGTAGGAGACAGGGAATGACGGAAGCGGTCTACGGATCAGAGCGGCAGGGCCCGGACCTGGAGCTTGCGGGCCAGGGGCGCCGGCTGGCGGCATACGTCCTCGACATCGTCCTCTTCGCTTTCACGCTCGGGGTCGGCTGGCTGATCTGGCTCCTCATCGTCGGACAGCGGGGCCAGAACCCGGCGAAGCAGCTGCTGGGCATGCATGTAGCCCTCGCCGACGGGAGCCGGGCAGGGCTGGGGGTGATGCTGCTGCGGGAGATCGTGGCCAAGTGGGCCGTGTTCGCGGTGCTGGACCTGCTGCTGAGCCTCGCGAACCCGGGCGTTGCAGGCACGATCACCTCGCTCGCGCTCGCCGTGGCCGCGCTCTGGTGCGCCTGGGACGCGAACCGGCAGTGCCTCTGGGACAAGGTCCTGGGAACCTACGTGGTTCACGAGGGAGACACGCCCGCAGGGGCGAGGGCCACGACCGCCGCCGACCGGGCCGCCGAGAACCTCGACACACTCCAGGATCTGCACGCGCGCGGCCTCCTGACGGACGAGGAGTACGAAGAACGCCGGGCGCGCGAGGTCGAGCGTCTGTAGGCTCCACTGATGGATGCGCGCCCGGACTCACTGGCGGCCGGCGTCGAACTTGCGGGACCGGGGCAGCGGCTCGCCTCCTACCTGATCGACACGGCCCTGGTGGTCCTCACCCTCGGGATCGGCTGGCTCATCTGGTTCCTCGTGGTGTCCGGGAACGGGCAGAGCCCCGCGAAACAGCTACTGGGGCTGCGCGTCATCCGCGACGACGGGTACCCGGCGGGTACGGGCTGGATGTTTACACGCGACATCGTGCTCCAGTTCGTCGTGTTCGTGGTGCTCGACAGAGCCCTTTCGAACATCGTCGGGGATGGCGGTTCGTGGGTCGCCGCTCTGGCGTTCGCGGTGTCGGCGCTGTGGTGCGTGTGGGACAGGGACAGGCAGTGCCTCTGGGACAAGGTCGCGAGGACACGCGTGATCCGCGCCGCCCGCGGGGTCGACACACCAGCCGCCGACCGCCTGTCGATGAAAACGATGGAACGACTGCGCACCCTAGAAGACATGCACGAGCGAGGACTTCTGACGGACGAGGACTACGAGCGTCGGGCGCGCGAGGTCGAGCGGCTGTAGGCCCGAACCGCAGGGCGTGACGTTGGAGACGGACGAGGTTCCCTCCGAAGCGACGATTGTGCTGGCCAGCCGCAGCCAGCGGCTCTCCGGGCACATCCTCGAGATGGCGCTGTTCGGGCTGACGCTGGGGATCGGGTGGGCGTTCTGGTTCGCGAGCACGGGCCGCGACGGACAGACGCCGGCGAAGCGGCTGCTGGGGATGCGCGTCGTCGACGGCGAGGGGCGCCCCGCGAGCCTGCGGCGGATGATCGTCCGGGACGTGGGGCTCAAGGTGCTGGCCTTCGTCCTCCTCGACCTGCTGTTGCTGTCGATGGAGGTCGAGGGCGGACTCAACCTCGCGCTCGCGGGGGTGGGAGCCTGGCTCGTGGCGGCGCTCTGGTGCGGGTGGGACGGGAACCGGCAGTGCCTCTGGGACAAGGTGGCGGGAACGCGCGTCGAGTCGACCTCGTAGCAGGTGCGGGCGCGTGAGATAGCGGGGCGGTAGCATCGGGGCGTGGCGGTCGAGCAGGAGGCGCTGGACGCGGTCGCGCTGAGCCGCGACGAGTACGACCTCCTCGTCGCGCGGCTGGGGCGCGAACCGAACGAGGTCGAGCTGGGGATGTTCGGCTCGCTGTGGAGCGAGCACTGCGGCTACAAGAACAGCCGCCCCCTGCTGCGCCGGCTGCCGAGCAGCGGGGACCGCGTGCTGACGCGCGTGGGCGAAGAGAACGCGGGCGCAATCGACATCGGCGACGGCTGGGCGGTGGTGATGAAGGTCGAGTCGCACAACCACCCCTCGGCGATCGAACCGTACGAGGGGGCGGCGACAGGAGTCGGGGGCATCGTGCGCGACATCTTCGCGATGGGCGCATATCCGATCGCGCTGCTGGACTCGCTCCGCTTCGGGCCGCTGGACGAGGGGAACAACCGCTACCTGTTCGAGGGCGTCGTAGGGGGCATCGGGGGGTACGGGAACTGCCTCGGCATCCCCACGGTCGGGGGCGAGGTGGTGGTCGGGGGGCCGTACAACGGCAATCCGCTCGTGAACGCGATGTGCGTCGGGCTGGTGCGCGCGGACGGGATCGTGAGCGCGAGGGCGAGCGGCGAGGGGAACGCGCTGCTGCTGGTGGGGGCGGACACGGGCCGGGACGGCATCCACGGGGCGAGCGGGCTCGCGAGCCGCACCGATCCGGAGGCGCGCTTCGAGGAGATGCGTCCGGCGGTGCAGGTGGGCAATCCCTTCCTTGAGAAGATGCTGATGGAGGCGTGCTTCGAGCTCGCCTCGGAGCACCGCGACTGGATCGTGGGGCTGCAGGACCTTGGGGCGGCGGGACTGACGAGCTCGGTGCTGGAGTGCTGTGCGCGGGGCGAGGCGGGCGCGGTGCTGAACCTCGATTGCGTGCCGCGACGCGAGTCGGGCATGACGCCGTACGAGGTGATGCTCTCGGAGAGCCAGGAACGGATGCTCGTGATCGCGAAGCGGGAGCACGTGGAGGATGTGGCCGCGCTGTTCGAGCGCTGGGAGGTGGACTGCATCGAGATCGGGCAGGTGACGGACGGGGACGAGGTGGTGCTGCGGGAGGACGGGGTGGAGGTCGGGCGCGTGCCGGTCGAGGTGGCGACGGAGGCGCCGGCGTACACGCGCGACGGCCAGCGCAGCCTGGACGCGCTGGCGCGCAGCCAGGCGAACCCGGGCGCGTTCCCGGACCTGAAGGCGGAGGCGGCGACGGAAGCGCTCGTGGCGCTGATCGCGCGGCCGAACCTCGCGAGCAAGGCGGAAGTGTTCCGGCAGTACGACCACCAGGTGCTCACGAACACGGTGGTCGCGCCCGGCGGCGACGCAGCCGTGCTGCGGGTGCCGGGCACGACGCGGGGCATCGCGGTGGCGACGGACGGGAACGGCCGCTACTGCCAGCTCGACGCGCACAACGGGGGCGCGATCGCGGTGGCGGAGGCGGCGCGGAACGTGGTCTGCACGGGGGCGCGGCCGGTCGCCGTGACAGACTGCCTCAACTTCGGCGCGCCCGAGAACCTCGAGGTGTACGCGACGCTGGCGGGGGCGGTGGATGGGATCGCCGCGGCCTGCGAGGCGTTCGGGACACCGGTCGTGAGCGGCAACGTCAGCCTCTACAACGAGAGCGGCGGGGCACCGGTCTGGCCGACGCCGGTCATCGGGATGCTGGGGGTGCTGGAGGACGTGCACGCGCACCTGGGGGCGGCGTTCGAGCGGTCGGGGGCGGAGGTCTGGCTGCTAGGCGGGACGGTCGAGCAGCCGGCGCGAACGCTCGCGGGCAGCGAGTACCTGGAGGCGGTGCACGGGGCCGTCATCGGGACACCGACAGTCGACCTGGAGGCGGAGGCGCGGCTGCACGAACTGGTGCTGGGCGCGAACGATGCAGGCCTGTTGCTGAGCGCGCACGACTGCAGCGACGGCGGGCTCGCGGTCGCGCTGGCGGAGTGCTGCCTGCTCAGCGGACTCGGCTTCGCGGGGGAGGTCGAGGTGGAGGGGCGGATCGACGCGGCGCTGTTCGGCGAGGGGCAGGGGCGCATCATCGTGAGCGTGCGTCCGGAGGCGGGGGAGCGGCTGGCGGCGCTGGCGGAGGAGGTGGGGGTACCAGCCACACGGCTCGGCGTCACGACCGACGAGGGCGTGCTGCGCTTCGGGCCGGTAAACGCGGACCTTGACGCGGTTCGCGAGGCGTGGGAGTCCGGGCTCGGCCTCTAGCGAGCCTGCGTCAGCGGCGAGGGCTCTGATGCGATGGCGAGCAGTTCGGCGCGCAGTTCGTCCGCGCTCAGGTGACCGGACGACGCCTCCGCCAGGGGCAGGGCGGCGCGCCAGCCGAGTTCCACAGCCTCGCCCTCTCCACCCGCGGGCCAGATCAACGGCGTGAGCCATTCCGCCAGGTCCTGACCGCCGGTTTCACCCAGCGCGCATCGCCTGATGGCGGCGCGTACTTCGGCGACGGTGTAGACAGGCTCCATGACCAATCCCCTCTCGGGTCGCAAAGTCCCCGCCAGCTACTTGCGACGACTCTTCAACGACCTGCGCATTGCGGAAGCCGCCCAGTCAGGTGAGATTACCACGGAATTGAGGCGCAGCAGGCACCCTGCGGTTCCCGCTGCGGGCGAGCCCATCTGCACCCGCAGTCAGTTGGTTACCTATTACGACAGCGACGGCAATCGCATCGCCATCGTTCACCAGTACCTACGTCGCGACGGCTCGCTCGGTGCATCCGGGCGTCCGGACCCCAAGTGGCTGCTCCACGAAGGCGAGGCGCTCATTCCCGAGTAGTCGCGCCGGAGCGGTCGTGCTCCGCTCAGCGCGCGAGGGCGTTGGAGATCTCGTCTTCGTTCAGGTCGGGGCCGACGGCAGCGCAGTGCATGCGGTCGTTCACGAACAGGTCCGTGGCCACCGAGCGGACCTGGGAGGCATCGACGGCTTCGAGCCGGGCGACGAAGTCGTCGATGGTCTCGACCTCGCCCTTCGTGAGCAGGTGCTCGCCGTGGCGCTGGCCGAGGGAGAAGGCGGTCTCCAGCGAGAGGCGGAAGCGGCCGATGGCGTGGTCCTTGGCGCGCCGCAGCTCGTCCTCGGGGACGGACTCGTCGACGAGCTTCCGGAGCTCGTCGAGGCAGACGCCGATCGTCTCGGAGAGCTTCTCGCGGTTGACCCCGGCGGAGACCGTAAAGACGCCGGCGTCGGCGAGGTAGCCGTAGCTGGAGTGGACCGAATAGGCGAGGCCGCGGCGCTCGCGCACCTCGGTGAAGAGGCGCGAGGACATGCCAGAGCCGAGGATGTCGTTGAGGATTCGGAGGGCGAAGCGGCGGGGGTCGTCGCGGCCGAAGAGGGGCATGCCGAGCATGACGCTGCACTGGTCGATGTCGCGGGAGTCGATGCTGACGCGGGCGCCGGTCGTGCCGGGGTCGTAGGGGGTGACGGCGGGGAGGGAGCCGCTGGCGACCTCGGCGAAGCGGGGTTCGGCCAGCTCCAGCACCTGCTCGTGGGTGCAGTTCCCGGCGACGGAGAGGACCATGTTCGGGCCGAGGTACCAGCCCTCCATGTGCTCGAGAAAGTCGGGGCGGTTCATGCCGCCGACGAGCTCAACGCTGCCGCCGACGTCCCAACCGCAGGGCTGCTCGCCGTAGACGGAGACCCCGAGGAGGCGTCCCACCCAGCTCCCGGGGTTGTCGTGGTTCCGTTTCAGCTCCTGCTGGACGACCGTGCGCTCGCGGTCGATCTCCTCCTGGGAGAGGGTGGAGTGGAGGAGCATGTCCGCGGTTATGTCGATTGCGGTTTCCAGGCGGTCGTAGGGGACGATGTTCCAGTAGCAGGTGTACTCCTTGTTCGTGTAGGCGTTGAGCGTCCCGCCAGCGCCCTCGATCTCCTCGGCGATCATGTTGGCGCGGGGGCGGCGTTCGGTTCCCTTGAAGATCATGTGCTCGAGGAAGTGGGTGATGCCGTTCAGACGCTGGGGTTCGGAACGGGAACCGACGCCCACGAAGAGGCTGACAGTCGCGGCCTGGGTAGTGGGCACGGGGGTTGTGACGACACGCAGGCCGTGGGGGAGCGTGGTCGTCTGCCAGGTAACGGCCATGGGGTAGCCTCTCGTTCTGCGGCGGGTTGCGCGTATTCTACGGTCGCCCGCAGAGCGGGCCGCGATCGGCGGGGATGTATCCGTGGGCGAACTCACACTGAGACCGAACTGGACGACGGCGGCGGGAGCGCTCGAAGGCGTGCTGGCGGCCGAGGGGCTCGAGCTGCCGCGCCACGCGGTGATGGGCCTGACAGGGCACGCCTGGCACCTGTGCGTCGCCAGCGAGGGCGGGATCACGGCGCTGCCGAACGGCCCGCACGACCTCGACTGGGGGGCGATGGTCGAGCGGTACGCGCGCACGGGTCTGGAGTGGGAGCGGTTCGGACGGCGTGCGAAGGGGGAGGAGCTGGAGGCAGCGAAGGCGGAGGCGCTGGGATGGGCGCGGGAGCGGCTGGACGAGGGCATTCCCCTCATCGGATTCGACCTGCAGGTGCACGAGTTCGCGATCGTGACGGGTTACGACGGCGAGCGCGGCGGGTTCCACGTCGAGTCGGCGGTGTCGGAGGAGATGGGGGGCTTCACGCAGTGGGACGAGTGGCCCTCGCTGGGGATCATCGAGCTGTTCGCACCCGTGGGGCCGAGCGACCTCGACCCGGAGCTGGCGGTACTGGGGTCGCTGCGGACGGCGGTGGATATGCTCCGGGGGACGGGCGGTGAAGGCGATCAGCCGCGCGGGACGGCGGCGCTCGAGGCGTGGGCGGATGCGCTCGATGGGGATGGGGAGGTGGACCGGGCGGGGAACGCCTACACGCTCGCGGTGCTGCAGGCGGCGCGGACCGACGGGGCGGCCTTCCTGCACGACCTGTCGGAGTCGGTCCCGCCGCTGGCGGAGCCGCTCGTGCGCGCGGAGCGGGCGATGCGCGACCTGACGCAGACGCTCTCACCGCTCCTGACGCTGTTCCCGTTCCCGGCGGGCGGGCACGGAAACGTCGCGAATCCGGGGCTGCGGGAGGCGGCGGCGAACGCGTTGCGGCGGGCGGCAGGGCACGAGCGGCGGGCAGCGGAGGCGATCACGGAAGCGTTCATGCGCATGGGGGCCGTGTAGCCCGGTGGTGAGCTGGATCATCGAGGGGGAGCTGGCCGTGAGCCCGCGCCCGGGGTATGTCCCGGGGGAGGAGGGGGCAGTGCCGCTGGCCGCGGTGGAGGCGTGGATCGCCAGGACGCGGGAGGCGGGGGTGCGGTCGGTCATCTGCCTGCTGGGCGACGACCAGCTGCCGCTCTACGCAGCGGCGCTGCCGGAGGGGCTGCTGGGGCGCTACCGGGCCGCAGGGTTCGAGGTCGCCCACCACGGCGTTCGCGACGGGCTCACGGAGCCGTACACGGCGGCGCAGCTCGACGAGGCGTGGGCGTCGTTCCGGCGGCTGCCGAAGCCGGTGCTGGTGCACTGCAGCGCGGGACACGACCGCACGGGTCGGGTGGTGAGGCACATCCTGGGGCGGCTGGAGGGGCAGGGGGGACGCTAGCCGCTGCTAGTTGGGGTTCGGAAGCCGCGACCACTCGTCCTGGCGCTCGAAGAGGAGGTCGTGCATCTCCCAGAACTTGCCCTGCTCCCCGGCGCACTCGGCGGCGACGTGGACGGTGGGGGCGTTGGGGTGGAGCTGCATGATGGGGAAGTGGAGGAAGACGAGCGCCACGTCGTCGCCGATCTGGCGGTCGATCTCGGGGAAGGTGTCGTCGTACCAGCGCCGGCAGAAGGGACACTGGAAGTCGCTGAACTCGACGATGACGACGGCTGCGTCGGGGCTGCCCTTGATGGCGGCGTTCGTGAAGTCGGGAGCCCGGTCGAGGATGGCGAAGGCGGGCGGTTCCCGGCTGGCGAGCACCTGGATGGCCTCGGAGTACTCGTCGAGAGAGGTGGGGCTGCCCGCGAGCTCGGCGGCGATGACCTCGGCGAAGACGACGGACGGCTGTGCCCCCGAGATGTACTTGTTGTTCACGAAGAAAGACGGTGTGCCGTTCACCCCGAGGTCGAGGCCTCGCTGGAGCTGGTCGCCGACGACCTGCAGCTTCGACGTGTCGCTAAGGCACTCGGCGAAACCCTCGATGTCGAGGTCGAGCGCAGCGGCGTAGCCCTCGAGCGTGCCGCGGAGCGTTACCGGCTCGGCCGGGGCGGCGGGCTGGGGGGCGGCCTCCAGGTCATCGACAGCGGTGGCGAGGGAATCGACCGCCTCGGCCATCGCCTCGAGAGCGGGGCCGATGGGCTCCGCGGGCGGCGGGTCGTCATCGAGCAGGATGATGGTGACGACGATGGCGGCGGCGCCGGCAAGCATCGCAATCGGGGTCAGGAAATAGGGCCAGATGGGAGGACGAGCGGCCCTGCGAGGGGCCTGCGCGGGAGCCTCGGGAACCGGCTCCACCGGCTGCTCCGGGGGAGGGGGGCTCTCGGGGTCGGTGGGGGGTTGCGTCACCGGGCCATCCTAGCGGGGCGGGAAGGTTAGGGGCGAACCAAGGGGGTCAGGCGCCGCGGGCGCGGAGGACTGCCAGGGTGAGCTCCTCGACGGTGGCGATGTCGGGATCGTCGGTGAGTGCTTCGTCGACCCAGCGGCGCGCCTCCGAACGGGCGTAGCCGAGCGCCGCGATCGCTTCGACGGCGTCCAGGGAGACGCGGTCGCGGCGGAGACTGTCGAGGTCGACGGGGCTGTCGAGGCCGCCGTCCTGGAGGGCGGCCTCGGCCACGACCTTGCCGCGGAGGGTCGCGATGATCTTCCCGGCAACGCGGGGACCGATGCCGGGGAGGCGGGTGAGGGCGGCCTGGTCCTCCTGCTCGATGGCGCGGGCAATGGTGCTGACGGAGACCGTCATGGCTTTGACAGCCTTCGTCGGGCCGAGCCCCTCGACGGTCGTGAACTTGCGGAAGAAGTCGCGCTCAGGGCGGCGGAGGAAGCCGACAAGGAGGGGCACGGGCTGGTTGGCGGTCGCGTGGTAGAGGACGTGCAGGGCGATCGGCGGGTCGGGGTTATCCTCGCCGTTGGAGTCGAGCGCCTCCTGTATCTCAGGCCAGAGGAAAGCGGGGACGAGCACCTCGTAGCGCACGCCGGAGACGTCGACCTCGACGCTGAGCTCGCCGACGTCGGTGTGCGTGAGGCTTCCGGCGAGGTGGGTGATCACGGCGCGATCTTACGCCGCCGCGACGCCGGGCCGGGGCGCGGGTAGGCTGAGGGCCGTGCCGGAACTGCCGGAAGTCGAGACGATCAGGCGCGACCTGGAGCCGCTGGTGGTCGGGCGGACGGTGGCGGCGGTGGAGGTCGATCCGGGAACGATCGACCTGCTGACGGGACTGCCCATCGACGGACTGCGGGCAGGGCTGGTGGGGCGGCGGTTCGTCTCGCTGGGTCGGCTGGGGAAGTACCTGCTGTTCGGCATGGACGACGGCCGCACATTCGTGACGCACCTGCGGATGACGGGGCGGCTGGTGTGGCGGAAGGCGGGCGACCCCGCGATCGAGTACGAGCGGGGGCGCATCGCGCTCGACGGAGGGCACGAGCTGCGCTGGAGCGACCTGCGCAAGTTCGGCACGTGGGACATCGTGGAGGACCCGGCGGAGGTGGTGGGGAAGCTGGGGCCGGAGCCGCTGGACGAGGCGTTCACGGCCGCCTTCCTGCGGAAGCTGCTGGCGGGACGGACGGCGCCCGTGAAGGCGGTCCTGCTTGACCAGCGGCGGATCGCGGGACTGGGGAACATCTACGTGGACGAGGCGCTCTTCCAGGCGCGCATCCGGCCCGATACGGCGGCGGGAGAGGTGTCGAGGGGGGCGGTCTCGCGGCTGCACGTCGCCTGTCGGGAGGTGCTCGAGCGCGGCATCGAGAACCGGGGGGCGAGCTTCAGCGACTACGTCGACGCGCAGGGCGAGCCGGGGCGGCAGCACATGTACGTGCAGGTGTTCCGCCGGGACGGGAAGCCGTGCTACGCGTGCGGGGCGGAGATCGTGCGGTCGGTGGTGGGCGGACGGGGGACGCACTTCTGCCCGCGCTGCCAGCGACGGCCGCGCAGGCGGCGTTCCGCCAGCGGCTAGAATGCCGGCATGGCGGAAGAGTCGTACGTCGCGGGGCTGACGGAGATCCGGTTCCTCGAGGAGTACGAGCGCACGGTCCTGAGCAAGCCGCAGATGGTGGCGGACGCCGCGCTGAAGGCACTCGCGTTCGCGCCCCCCTACGAGCGCCCGGCGCTGGTGGGGATGCTGGCGGAGCAGCTCGTGGAGGCGGCGCTGCGGCTGACGGCGGTGTTCGAGGCGCTGGACGACCGGCGGCTCTCGATCGCGCAGCAGCTGCGGGGGCCGCTGCCGGGGGTGGAGGCGTGGGTCGCACTGGCCCAGCTCGCGGCCACGGCGGAACCGGAGGGCGTCGTGCGCCGGCTGGCGCTGGACGAGGGAGCGGTGGAGAACGCCGCGCAGCTGCGCGGGCTGCCTGTCCCCGAGTGGCTTCCGGCGCTGATCGAGGCGAGCACGGCGGCGGACTCGCTGGCGATGCCGGCGCCCATCGACCAGCTCGCGGTCACGGGGACGAACGCCGAGGGGGAGCGCATCGAGGTGAGGCTGGCGGCGGGCGAGAACGACACGGTCGCGATGGCGGACCTGATCGCCGACCTCTGCTCGGTGGCGCGCGGGTTCCTGGGGGCGTACCTGCGGGCGCGACGCGCGCTGGGGCAGCGGGTGTGAGCGAGGCCGAGCCGCTCGCGCCCGGCAGGCGCGACGCCATCACCGACGTGCGGGGCGTGCGCGTCGGGCAGTGGACCTCGCGGAGGTGGGCGACGGGCTGCACGGTCATCCTGTGCGAGGAGAGCACGCTGGGAGCGGTGGACGTGCGGGGCGGTGCGCCGGCCACGCACGAGACGGACGCGCTCGCGGGGAAGAACGCCGTCCGCCGGTGCCACGCGGTCGTGCTGACGGGGGGCTCGGCCTTCGGGCTGGCGAGCACGGCGGGAGTCGCGCGCTGGCTGGCGGCGCGGGGCGTGGGGGTGGAGACGAGCGCGGGACCGGTCCCGATCGTCGTGGGAGCGGCTATCTACGACCTGCCGACGGGCCGGAACGCCCATCCGGGGGCGGACGAGGGGCAGCGGGCGGCGGCGCGGGCGACGGGCGGGGCGGTCGCGCAGGGGAGCGTGGGGGCGGGCACGGGCGCGACGGTCGCGAAGCTGCTGGGCGTCGAGCAGGGGCTCAAGGGGGGAGTGGGAACGGCTAGCCTGGTCGGGCCGCGGGGGCTGGTGGTGGGGGCGCTGGCCGTGACCAACTCGGTGGGGGCAATCGTCAACCCGCAAACGGGGGAACTGGTGGCCGGGCCGCAAGGGGAGGCGCTCGGAGAGATGCGCACACCGGAGCAGGCGGTGGTCGAGCGGAAGGGCGAGGAGGAATCGCCACGGGAGAACACGACGATCGTGTGCGTCGCGACGAACGCCGACATCGAGCACATGGGCGTCCAGCGGCTCGCGGTCCACGGGCAGGACGGGCTGGCGCGGTCGATCGTTCCAGCGCACACCCTCGGCGACGGCGATACCGTCTTCGCGCTGACGACCGGCGAGGTCGCAACGGAGCCGCACGACCTCGTGACGCTGGGGCTGATGGCCATGCTCACGGTCGAGCGGGCGGTCGTGCGCAGCGTCGAGCTGGCGGAGGGGCTGGCGGGGGTTCCATCGGCTAGGGAGTGGCGGGGCGGCTAGCGCCAGGGAGCAGGGTTCACGCGGCCCACTGCCCGAACTACAGCGCCTCCGCAATCGACACCGCGGCTGCGGCAACCGTGACCCCGATCACCGTACCCGCAGCGAGGGTCTGGGCCAGGCGCTTGTCCAGGTCGTCCTTCGTCACCAGGTCCCTCGAGGCATCCTCGATCACCTCAACGACGCTCTCGGCCAGGGGCTCTTGAGCGCCGGCGGTCGCGAGCTTCCTCACGGACTTGTGGGTGTCGAGTGTCGCCACGTGACCGAGCATACAGTTGCGGAGAAGCAGCAAGCAAGGCAGATCATCCAGAAGACCCGGGAGCCGCTCTCGCAAGAGGGGTTGACAAGCGTTTCCCGGGTAGCGACGATCCCGCATGCCGCCGATCCGTTCGCGGACGGCGAGCCTGGAAAGACGAGACCACGCACGCTCCAGTCCGCCTGGACCCACAGGGCCGGTACGGATAGCGAGCCGCGGCCAGCACGAAGTACCTGGCTTCCGGTTCTCCCGTTCCGCGCCCTGCCGAACCCGGCAAGGGCGTTTTTCGTGGCACGTGACGCGAGCGGAGGGAACCAATGGGACGCCTTTCGATTCACAAGCTGGCTGAGTGGAAGCGCGAGGGCCGTCGCTTCGCGATGCTTACGGCATACGACTACGCGATGGCGCGACTGGTGGAGCAGGCGGAAGCGCCCGTGATCCTCGTCGGGGACTCGCTCGGCACGGTGATGCTGGGCCACGACTCGACGGTGCCGGTCACGATGGACGACATCCTCCACCACACGAAGGCGGTGGTTCGCGGCACGGAGCGCTGCCTCGTGGTCGCGGACATGCCGTTCATGAGCTACCAGGCGAATCCCGACGAGGCGGTTGCGAACGCCGGGCGGCTGCTGCAGGCGGGCGCGGGAGCGGTGAAGCTCGAGGGCGGCAGCGAGATGGCGCCGCTGGTGCGGCGGATGGTGTCGGCGGGAATCCCGGTGATGGGACACCTGGGCCTGACGCCGCAGTCGGTCAACCAGTTCGGCGGGCACAAGGTGCAGGGCAAAACGCCGGCCGCGGCGGCGCGCATCATCGGCGACGCGCGGGCACTGGAGGAGGCGGGGGCATTCGCGATCGTGCTGGAGACGGTGCCGGCCCCGCTCGCGAAGATGGTGACAGAGCGCATCGGCGTTCCCACGATCGGCATCGGCGCCGGTGTGGATTGCGACGGCCAGGTGCAGGTGCTGCACGACCTGCTGGGGCTGTTCGACGACCAGCGGCAGTTCCGCCACGCGAAGCGCTACGCCGTGCTCGGCGAGGCGATCCGCGGGGCCATCCGCGAGTACGTCGCGGAGGTCGAGGAGGGCGCGTTCCCGACCGAGGAGGAGAGCTTCCCGATGGCCGAGGAGACGCTGACCGAGCTGCGCCAGGGCGCGGGCACGCCCGCCTGACGCTCCCGCTGCAGGGTCACGCATGGAGATCCTGAAGACCCCCGAGGAGATGCGCGCCTGGCGACGGGCGCTTCCGGTCAGCCTCGGCCTGACGCCCACGATGGGCTACCTGCACGAGGGACACCTGTCGCTCATACGGCGGTCGCTGGCGGAGAACGAGGCGTCGGCGGCGAGCATCTTCGTGAATCCGACGCAGTTCGGGCCGAACGAGGACTTCGACCGCTATCCGCGGGACGAGGAGGGCGACCTCCAGGCGCTGCGGGAACTCGGCGTGGACGCGGTCTACCTGCCGAGCGCCGAGGCGATGTACCCGGAGGGGTACCAGACCTACGTGACGGTCGACGACCTGTCGCAGGGGCTGGAGGGGGGCTCGCGACCGGTCCACTTCCGCGGGGTGGCGACGATCGTGACGAAGCTGCTGATCGCAGTGGCTCCGGACCGCGCCTATTTCGGAAAGAAGGACGCGCAGCAGCTGCGGGTCATCCGGCGCCTGGCGCGTGACCTCGACCTGCCCACCGAGATCGTCGGGTGCGACACCGTGCGGGAGGAGGGCGGGCTGGCGATGAGCAGCCGCAACGCCTACCTCTCGCGGGAGCAGCGGCCGGCGGCGAGGGTGCTCTCGCGGGCGCTGGCAGAGGCGGAGGCGCGATTCATGGAAGGAGTGCGCTCGGCCGAGGTGCTGCGCGTGATCGTGAGCGGAACCGTAGGGTCGGAGCCACAGGCGGAGCTGGATTATGTCTCGGTGGCGGACTCTGAGACGCTGTCCGAGATCGAGGGCGACATCGAGCGCGCGGCGCTGCTGTCGCTGGCCGTGCGTTTCGGGCCAGTGCGGCTCATCGACAACGTGACGCTGGGCGAGGGCACGTAGGCTCGCTGCTACACTGGCGTCCATGGTTTCCGTGGCCTCCCCTTCCCAGGGCGCGTTCAAGCTGCAAGCGGACTTCCAGCCGACGGGCGACCAGCCGCGGGCGATCGACACGCTCATCGAGGGGCTGCAGCGCGGGGACCGCTACCAGACGCTGCTGGGAGCGACGGGCTCGGGAAAGACGTTCACGATCGCGAACGTGGTGCAGGCGGTGGGGCGGCCGACGCTCGTGCTGGCCCACAACAAGACCCTCGCGGCCCAGCTCTGCGCCGAGCTGAAGGAGTTCTTCCCGGAGAACTCGGTCGAGTACTTCGTCAGCTACTACGACTACTACCAGCCAGAGGCCTACATCCCGCGGAGCGACACGTACATCGCCAAGGACGCGGACATCAACGACGAGATCGACAAGCTGCGGCACGCGGCCACGCGATCGCTGTTCACGCGGCGGGACGTGATCATCGTGGCGAGCGTGAGCTGCATCTACGGCCTTGGGGAACCGTCCGGCTACGAGGAGTTCATCCTCAGGATGAAGGTGGGGGAGCAGCTGGAGCGTCGCGACGTGCTGCGGCGGATGGTCGAGATGCAGTACGAGCGGAACGACCAGAACGTGGTGCGGGGGCGCTTCCGGATGCGGGGCGACTCGCTCACGATCCTGCCGAGCTACGAGGAGCTGGCGGTCCGTATCGACTTCTGGGACAACGAGGTGGAGCGCATCAGCGAGCTCGACCCGCTGACCGGCGAGATCGTGGCCGAGCGGGAGGCGATCGAGATCTTCCCGGCGAAGCACTTCGTGACGAGCAAGGACAACCTCGAAGACGCGCTCAAGGCGATCGAGACGGAGCTGCAGGACCAGCTCGCGTTCCTGAAGGAGCAGGGGAAGATCCTGGAGGCGGCGCGGCTGGAGGAGCGCACCCACTACGACCTGGAGACGCTGCGCGAGACGGGCTACTGCGCCGGTATCGAGAACTACTCGCGGCACCTGCAGGTGCGCCCGGCGGGGTCGACGCCGTGGTGCCTGCTCGACTACTTCCCGGACGACTGGCTGCTGGTGGTGGACGAGTCGCACATCACGCTGCCGCAGGTGCAGGGCCAGTTCTACGGGGACCGCTCGCGCAAGGAGACGCTAGTGGAGTTCGGGTTCCGGCTGCCGAGCGCGCTCGACAACCGGCCGCTCACGTTCGAGGAGTTCGACCAGCACATCAACCAGACGATCTTCGTGAGCGCGACGCCGGCGCAGTACGAGCTGGACCAGTCGACGCAGGTGGCGGAGCAGGTCATCCGCCCGACGGGCGTGCTCGACCCGGTGGTGGAGGTGCGTTCGACGGATGGGCAGATCGACGACCTGCTGGGGGAGATCAATGCGACGACGGCGAAGGGCCAGCGCGTGCTGGTCACGACGCTGACGAAGAAGATGGCGGAGGACCTGGCGGACTACCTGACGGAGATGGGGGTGAAGACGCACTACCTGCACTCGGAGGTGGAGACGCTGGACCGGGTCGAGATCCTGCGGGACCTGCGGCTGGGGGTGTACGACGTGGTGGTGGGGATCAACCTGCTGCGGGAGGGGCTGGACCTGCCCGAGGTGTCGCTCGTGGCGATCCTCGATGCGGACAAGGAGGGGTACCTGCGCTCGAACCGCTCGCTGATCCAGACGATCGGGCGGGCGGCGCGGCATATCGAGGGGCGCGTCGTGATGTACGCGGACCATGTGACGGCGAGCATGCGCACGGCAATCGACGAGACGGAGCGGCGGCGCGGCATCCAGGACAGCTACAACCGCGAGCACGGGCTGGAGGCAGCGACGATCACGAAAGCGATCCGGGACATCACCGACCACGTGCGGGAGGTGGCTGAGGAGCCGGCGGAGTACGACGCGGACGTTCCCGCGGGTATGGCGCCGGATGAGCTGCTGCGGACGATCAAGGAGCTGGAGCGCGAGATGAAAGGGGCGGCGAAGAACCTCGAGTTCGAGAAGGCGGCGGCGTTGCGCGACCGGATCGTGGAGCTGCGGCGGGAGCTGGTGGGGTCGGACAGCGAGGAGCTGGAGGCGTTCGCGGAGGTGGCGGGGCGGAGCGGGCCGGTGCGCTACGGGCGCAGCCAGGCGGGGGGGCGCAACCGGCGGCGGCGCTTCAAGCGGGGGTAGGCGGCCGATCGCGCGAGTTCGCGGTCGGGGCGTAGGCTTTGGGAAAGCAGCCACGAGGGAGTTCCCCACATGCCCAGCCGCCGAGCATCGATCGCCCTGACAGCCGAAGAGCAGGAGCAGTTCCTGGACGAGGGCTGGACGTTACAGGTGGCCACGAACGGCCCGGGCGGCTTCCCGCACCTGGCGCCGATGTGGTACGTGATGATCGACGGGGTCATTCACTTCACGACGTTCGGGAAGAGCCAGAAGATCCTGAACCTCCAGCGTGACCCGAAGATCTCGGTGATGCTGGAGACCGGCCAGGCCTACGAGGAGCTGCGGGGGCTCGTGATCCGGGGCACCGCCGAGGTGGATACCGATGTCCAGACGACGGCCATGGTCATGTCGATCGTGGCGAATAAGTACCGGGGGATGCCGATCCCGACGGACACGCCGGAGGCGGCGCTGCCGGCGGCGGCGAAGCGGGTGACGGTGCGCATCCGGCCGGAGCGCATCTACAGCTGGGACCACGGAAAGCTGGGCGGTCGCTACTAGATCCGACCCTCCAGGCGTGTGTGCGCCCAGTGCGTGATGGCCACGGCGAGGGCGTCGGCGGCGTCGGAGGGGCTGGGCTGTTCGGCCATGCGGAGCTCCATCGCCACCATCTTGGCGATCTGCGCCTTGTCACTCTGGCCATAGCCGCCCACCTGGTTCTTGATGACGGCGGGGGCGTACTCGTGCACCTCGAGGGCGGAGTCGGCGAGGGCGAGGATGGCGGCGGCGCGGGCGTGGCCGAGGGCGAGGGCCGTGCGCGCGTTCGAGCCGACGAAGGAGGCCTCGACGGCGCCGACCTCCGGTGACCACTGGGCGAACACCTTGCGCAGGCCGTCGCGGATGAGGACGAGGCGGCGGGCGAGGCCGTCGGCGGAACGGGTGCGGACGACGCCGTGGGCGACGTGGCGGCACTGGTCGCCATCGACGTCGACGATGCCGTAGCCGGTCGCGTTCAGGCCGGGGTCGATGCCTGCGATTCGCATGCCCGCACTCTACGACGGCGGGCGGGAGAGCGCCGAGGGGCGGGTGGCGCTATCCGGCGTACTGGGCGAGGAGCTCCTCATCGAAGTCGGCGTTCGAATAGACCCGCTGGACGTCCTCGAGCTCCTCAAGGCCATCGAGGAGGCGGAGGGTCTGGGCGGCGGGGCCCTTCTCGAGGGCGATCGTGGAGGTGGGGACCATCGAGAGGTCGGCGTGGTCGATGGTGTAGCCCGCCTCCGTGAGCGCCACACGGACGGCTTCGAGGTCCCCGGGGGCGGTCTGGATCTCGACGGAGCCGTCGGAGGTTTCGAGGTCGTCGGCGCCGGCCTCGATGGCGACGAGGGCGATCTCGTCCTCGTCGTGGCCGTCGATGGGCACGGAGAGCGCGCCGCGGGACTTGAACTGCCAGGCGACGGATCCGTTCTCGCCGAGGCTGCCGCCGACGCTGGTGAACTCGTGGCGGATGGCGGCGACCGTGCGGTTGCGGTTGTCCGTGACGGCGGTCACGAGGACGGCGGCGCCGCCGGGGCCGTAGCCTTCGTAGCTGACCTCGATCAGCTGGTCGCCGTCGGCGCCGCCGGTGGCCTTGGCGATGGCGCGCGTGATGTTGTCGTTGGGCATGTTGGCGGCCTTCGCGCGCTGGACGGCGAGGCGCAGCTTGAAGTTCGAGTCGGGGTCGGGGCCGCCGGCCTTGGCGGCGAGCTGGAGCTCCTTGGCGAGCTTGGTGAAGAGGGCGCCGCGCTTGTTATCGGCCGCAGCTTTCTTGCGCTTGATGGTCGACCATTTCGAGTGGCCAGACATGGGACTGTCCTCCGGACTTGGTCAGCTTCGAGTGTAGCGCAACGCCCGCGCGCTATTCGTTCCAGGCGGCGTTGAAGCGCTCGCCGAGGGCGTCGATGACGTGGTGGTCGGTGAAGTTGGCCTGGAGGGGGCTGACGCTCACGTACTTGTGCATGATCGCCCAGATATCAGTGCCGGGGGGCGGGTCGAGGGGGGTCGGCTCGAAGGGTCCGCGGGTGAGGAATCCCTTCGATTCGCCCTGGACCTCGAGGTGGAAGTAGCCCCGCCGCGCCACGCGCGTCACGAGGATGCCCTTGATCTCCTCGAAGGGGACGAGGGGGACGTTGACGTTGAGGAAGATGGACTTGGGCAGCCGGCCCTCGATCTCCTCGCGGCAGAAGATGGCGGCGACGCGTTCGGCGGCGTCCCAGTCGACCTCGGCGCGGGGGTCCATCGCGTAGGAGATGGCGAGGGAGGTGATGCCGCGGTAGTGGCCCTGGAGGGCGGCCCCGACGGTGCCGCTGGCAGTGAGGTCGTTGCCGATGTTCGCGCCCCGGTTGATGCCGGAGACGAGCAGGTCAGGCTCTTCGTCGAGGACGCCGTTGAGGCCGACGATGACGGCGGAGGCCGGGGAGCCGTTGACGTGCCAGGCATCGACGCCGGGGACGGGCGGATCCTCGATGGGGATCCAGTTCAGCTCCTGCCGGAGGGTGAGGCTGCCGCCGACGGCGCTCTGGTTCTTGCTGGGGGCGACGACGGTGACGTCGCAGTCGAGGGAGCGACAGGCGCGGGCGAGCGCCCAGAGTCCGGGGGACTCGTAGCCGTCATCGTTGCTGATGAGGATGCGGCGGGGCATCGCGGGGGGATGCTACGCGACAGGCCGGTTAGCGGCTCCGCGAGGCCCTACTCCGAGGGCCTGTTGAACCACTCGTCGAGAGTCTGGCGGATGCCCGGCCCCATGATCTCGAAGGTCATGCCGACATCGTTCGTGACGAAGGCGGAGCTCGGGCCGAGGTCCCAGATGGTCATGCCCAGCGCCTGGAGGCGCTCGGCCTCGGCGCGAACGTCGTCGACGATGTAGCCGACGTGGTGGAGGCGGGGGCCGTCGTCGGCCGCGAAGAAGCCGCTGCCGTGGCCGCTGACAAGCTCGATGTAGGGCGGCCCCTGGCGGGTATAGACGGCCTGCATCTCGTCGGTGGTGGGACCTCCGGGGGTATCCATCTTCCGCGTCATGGACCAGATGGAGGTCCAGTCCGCGTTGAGGGCGGGGCCGAGCTGGTCCATCGCCGCCTGCAGGTCGGGGACGGCCATGGCGAAGTGGAAAATCTCGTCCGAGGGGATGTCGCTGGCGTTGATGATGTCGTTGGGGTTCATGGCGGTCCTCCCGGGGCTATTCCTGGTAGACGATGTCGTCGGTCGAGTGCGAACCCTCGGTGAAGCCGAGGCCGGGCGGGTCCCAGACCTCGTCGACGCGAACGACGCGGTCCATGTCGTGGATGACGATCCGATCGGAGAACTTCCAGACGCCGTCGCGGCGCTCGAAGCGGTCGACGTAGCGGCCGCCCCAGCGGTAGTCGGTGTCGGGTTCGCCGTTCTCGCCGGGGGCGCGGTGGTTGGCCTGGGCGTAGGCCTCGCCCTTCGCCGTGTCGCCGTCGATCTCGACCCAGACGTTGGTGGTGACGTGCTGGGTCATCTTGAAGCGCGAGAGGCCGACCATCACGTTCTTCACGAAGTCGTCGCGGACCTCGCGGCTACGGGTAGTGATGTGCGCGTCCTCGTGGAAGCAGGAGCGCAACAGCTCCGGGTCGAGGCGGTCGACGCCGCGGGCGTAGCGGAAGTAGAGGTTGCGCAGCTCGATCTCGTCGAGCGCGCGCTGGAGGGCGGCCTGGTCGAGTTCCGGCATGGGTGACTCCTTCCGTTGGGCTAGACGGCGCGGATTCCGTCGATGACGAGAGACACGGCGCGGAACACCAGGAGCGCGCCGATGAGGCGGGCGAGGGCGCCGACGACGGGCGTGGAGCGGCCCGAGAGTGCGAACACGCCCGCGGCCACGGCGGCCGTTACGACGAGGACCGCGAGCACCGCCTGCGGCTCCCCCTTATCGGCGGAGCGGGTGAGCACGGCGGCAAAGGCGGCCGGGCTCGCGAGGAGGGGGAAGGCGAAGGGGAAGAGGGCGCCCTTGCGGCCGGGCTCGACCGGGTAGGAGAGTGGCCCGAAGAGGATGAAGGCCGCGCCGGTGACGGCCATGACGATGCCGGCCGAGATGCGGAAGGTCTCGGGCTCGAGGTCGAGGGCATCGAGGAAGGCGTCGGCGGCGAAGGTGGCGGCGAGGAGAAGGGCGGCGCCGGCGAGGAAGGCGACGAGGGCCACCCGGGGATTGAGGCGGCCTTCGACGGCCCGGTTCATCGTCGAGAGGACCGCCGGCGGGTTAATCGAGGCGAAGACGAGGAGGATGGTGATGCCGAGTCCGCTCATGGGGTGTCCTCCTCGGCGGCAAGGATAGCCTCTGTGAGGGCGAGGCCGGAGAGGGCGTGCTGCTGGTCGTCCATGCGCGTGATGCCGTCGCGGAACCAGGCGCCGGCGGCGAGGGCCGGGCTGGGCCATGCGGCGGCGCCTTCGTCCGAGACCTGGCGGCTGGCGAGGATGCCGGCCCCGCAGATGGCGCGTTCGGCGAGCTTGGGTTCGAGATCGGCAAGACGGTCGTCGGTGCTGGCGAGGCGCCACATCGAGGTGAGCCCTTCGACCCACGTCCCGAGGCCGGCGGCGCGTGTGAGGCGCCCGTGGAATGGCTCATTGATGACGCCGCCGGTGCGCTGCGACTCGACCCGGATGAGGAAGCCGAAGCGCTCGGCGAGCTTGCGTGCGTACTCGATGTGGTGCTCCTTCAGGGGCCAGTCGGCCATCTCGGAAAGGCTGTAGGCGGCCCACTGGTCGGGCCAGGGCGGGAAGTCGAGTCCCTCGACCTCGTCGCGGTGGAGGGCGAGGTAGTCGGCGATGCGCCAGGAGGGTTCGTCCCAGCCGTCGTTGGGGAAGTGGCGGTGCATCTGGGCCAGGGCCCAGAGGGCCTCGCCGGTGGCGTAACGGGAGCGGACGGAGGGGTCGGGCTTGCCCGTGCCGGGATCCCAGAAGTTGAGCATGGCGCCGTCGGGGAGCTGCATCACGACGAGGAAGCGGGCGAGCTGCTTCATGAGGTCGTCGTAGATGGGGTCGTCGGTGGCGAGGCGGCGCTGGGTCAGGCCGGCGAGCATGAGCGAGCTCGCGCCGAGCTTCACGCGGCCGGTATCCGGGTTGCGGAGGGCGACCCAGTCGTCGCGTTCGATGAGGTTGGCCTGCATCCAGGCCGTGCCGAGGTCGGCGGCGTGCAGGCGCGACCTGTCGCCGAGAGCCACGGCCTGGTAGAGCGACATGGTGACGCCGGCGTGGCGGACCACGTTGTAGTCGCCGGAGATGCCGTCGGTGCGGGCGTCGTACTCGTAGACGTAGCGACCGTCGGCGTACTGGGCGACCTCGATCCAGGCAGCGGAAGCAGAGGCGGAGGCTTCGAGCGAGGCGGGCGTGATCTCGGGGCACCGCTGGGGGGCGGCGACGGTGACCCGCAGCAGCCCCAGACCCACCACGCAGATGGCGAGGGTCGCGGTGACGGCGATTCTCACGCGGCGGGGCTCTCGGCCTGGAAGTTGAGCCGGTGGCCGCGGACGGGCCAGTCGTCGAAGGCGACGAGCTGGCCCATCGCGCCCATGGTGACGTAGAGCGTGCGCAGGTCGGGGCCGGCGAAACAGGCGTTGGTGGTGATGCGGTCGGGGAGGGGCTCGTGCCAGACGGTAGCGCCGTCGGGGGAGATGGAGGTGATGCCGCCGTTGATGATGGTGGCGACGAGGATGTTGCCGTCGCCGTCGACGCACATGGAGTCGCACATGGCGTGGTTGCTGGGCGGGGCGGTGGGGACGGTGGCGACAACGCGGCGGTCGCCAATCTCGCCGGGGGCGGTGATGTCGAAGGCCCAGAGGCGTCCTGTTGGCGTCTCGGCGACGTAGAGCGTGCGCTCGTCGGGGCTGAGGCCGATACCGTTCGGGGCCTCGAGGGGGAAGATGATCTCGCGGATGAAGTCGCCCGTCGGGGAGGCGTAGAAGACGCCGGTGATGTCGCGCTGGCGGCCGTAGCGCTTGCCGTGGTCGGTGAAGTAGAAGTTGCCCTCGCGGTCGAAGACGAGATCGTTGGGGCCCTTGAGGGGCTCGCCATCGCATTCGCGGTAGATGGTGGTGACCTCGGAGCCGTCGGGGCTGACGCGCTGGATCTGGCCGCCGATGTAGCCCTCCTCGGGGCGGGGGCCGGGCGAGATCATGCGCTGGCCGCTAGAGGTGCGGCTCTCGGACCACTGGAAGCCGCCGTTCTGGGTGACGTAGATGGCGCCGTCGGGACCAAGGGCGGCGCCGTTGGGGCCGCCGCCGGTGGTGGCGAAGGTCTCCTTGCGGGAGCCGTCGGGCGAGACGCGGGTGAGCGTGCCGGCGCGAATCTCGGTGTAGAGGATGTCGCCACCGGGCAGCTCAAGCGGCCCTTCGGCGAACTCGATGTCGGTGGCGACGACGCGATATTCCATGGGGTGCTCCTTTGGCAGCGGCGACTCAGGGCGCGCGGCCTTAGCCGACGGCGCCCTCGGCGCGGAGGGCGGCGATGCGCTCCGCATCGTAGCCGATGGAGGCGAGCACCTCGTCGGTGTGCTCGCCGTTGACGGGCGCGCCACGCTCGACGCGTCCGGGGGTGTCGCTGAGCTTGGGGCCGACGCCGACCTGCTGGACCGGCCCGGCGGGCGTGTCGACGGTGACGATCATGTCGCGGGCGACATTATGGGGGTCGGTGACGATGTTCTCCTGCTCGAGAACGGGGGCGGCGCAGATGTCGTGCTCCGACATGATCGCCATCCACTCATCGGCGGTCTTCGTGGCGAAGACGGCCTCGAAGCGCTCGCGCATGGCGGGCCAGGCAGCCTCGTCGTGCTGCCTCCCGAGGAACTCCTCGGCGCCGAGGACGCGGCAGAGGGCGTCGTAGAAGTGGGGTTCGATGCTGCCGATGGAGAACCAGCGGCCGTCGCTGCACTGGTAGGTGTCGTACCAGGGGCGGGCGCCGGTGAGGAAGCCCTCGCCGGGGCGGAGGGGCGTGCCCGTCGAGAAGAAGCCGGTCATGGCGCTGGTCATGAGGGAGAGGACGCCGTCGCTCATGGCGATATCGACGGCCTGGCCGCGGCCGGTGTGCTCGCGGGCGAGGAGGGCGGCGCAGATAGCGAAGGCAGCCATGAGCCCGCCGCCGGCGAAGTCGGCGAGGAGGTTGACGGGGATCGCGGGGGCGGTCCCGGGGCGGCCAATCACGCCGAGGGCGCCGCCGATGGAGATGTAATTGATGTCGTGGCCGACGAGGTTGCTGTATGGGCCGGTCTGGCCGAAGCCGGAGAGGGAGCAGTAGACGATGCGGGGGTTGATACCGGAGACGGTCTCGTAGTCCACGCCGAGGCGGTTCACGACGCCGGGGCGGAAGCCCTCGAGGACGACATCGGCGCCCCTCACGAGCTCATAGAAGATCTCGCGGGCGTCCTCGTTCTTCAGATTGAGGGCGATGGAGCGCTTGCCGCGACCGAGGGCGTTGTAGGCGGCCGCGCGCTTCGCCGCCTCGGGGTCGGCGGCGGGGCCGGCGAGCTTCGCGTTGGCGCCGGGGACGGCCTCGACGAGAGTGACGTCTGCGCCGAAGTCGGCGAGGAGCATCGAGCAGTAGGGACCGGGAGCGAGGCGGGAAAGGTCGAGGACCTTGATGCCGTCGAGAGCCATGGCCATGGGGAATCTCCAGTGGTCGGTGATTGGTGACCGATGATCGGTGCGTAATCGTAGCAGCGGCGAAGGCTGCAGGCCGGAGGCGGCTTCCCGGCTAGCGCCATCGGGAGGCGCGGCTAGAATGCGGAGGCCCGCGAGCGCCGAGGGAGCGCGCGGGCATATTTCGGCGGCGCGGCGCGCGCGGGAGCTTCGATGAGCGTCCTTCTCGACGAGAACACGCGACTGATGGTTCAGGGGATCGGCACGGAGGGCGCGAACCACATGCGCCGGTCGATCGCCTACGGGACGAACGTGGTGGCGGCGGTGCATCCGCGGCGCGGCGGCGAGGAGCAGGACGGGGTTCCGATCTTCCCGACGGTGGACACGGCGGTGCGGGAGACAGGCGCGAACGTGAGCATCATCTTCGTGCCGGCCCCGTTCGCGGCGGACGCGATCCTGGAGGCGGCGTCTTCGGCGGTGCCGCTGGCGGTCTGCATCACCGAGGGCATCCCCGTGATGGACATGGTGCGCGTGAAGCAGGCGCTGAAAGAGGGTCCGACGATGCTGATCGGGCCGAACTGTCCGGGCGTGATCACGCCGGGGACGCAGACGCGCGTGGGCATCATGCCGGGCGACGTGTTCCTGCCGGGCCGGGTCGGCGTTGTGAGCCGCTCCGGGACGCTGGTGTACGAGGTGGTAGCGCAGCTCACCGCCGAGGGGCTCGGACAGAGCACCTGCATCGGCGTTGGCGGCGACCCGATCATCGGGACGCCCCAGATCGAAGCGATCCGGATGCTGAACGAGGATCCGGACACGGACGCGATCGTGATGGTGGGCGAGATCGGCGGAAGCGCCGAGCAGGAGGCGGCAGCGTACATCCAGGATCACGTGCGCAAGCCGGTCGTGGCGTTCATCGCGGGGGCGACGGCGCCTCCGGGGCGGCGGATGGGTCACGCGGGCGCGATCATCTCGGGCGAGGACGGCAAGGCCGAGAACAAGAAGGCCGCGCTTCGCGCGGCGGGCGCGGTGGTGTCGGACTCGCCGGCGGAGATCGGCGCGACGATGAAGCGGTTGCTGGGCTAACAGCGGCTTCGTCTGCCCGATCCCAGTCCCTGCTCATGACCGCTGGCACAGCGTCTTGACGTATTTCTGTATTTCCGCAAATGTAGAAGCAACGCGAACCACCTTGCGGGAGGAACGCCATGGCGAAGTCCGTCGAGAAGAAGCGGCTCACACTGGACCTTGACGCGCCCCTTCAGCGACGGCTGAAGGCGGTTGCCGCCCTCAAGGGCGTCAGCATGCGCGAGTACTGCCAGGGCGCGATCGAGAGGGAGTTGGCCGAGGACGAGTTGGCAGAAGCTCCCGATGACTGGTCCCATCTCGCAAATGCCGAGTACTTTGCGCGGGTCAGGAAGGAAGTCCTTGGAGACCGTGTCCTGCCCGGAAGCTCGGTCGACCTCCTCCGGGAAGCGCGCGAAATCCGAGACGCCCAGCTTGAGGGGCGCAATTGACTGACTTCGTGGTCGTCGACGCAAGCGTCGTCACCAAATGGCTCGTAGATGAGGATGACTCTGACAAGGCCCACGCCCTCCTGGAGGCGTGGGACAGTGAGGGCATACGTCCGACTGCTCCCGGCTTTCTGCCAGCAGAGGTAACGAACGCCCTCCACAGACGAGTGCTGAGAAGAGATCTGACCGTCGAGGAAGCGACAGTCCTGCTTGCGCGATTGGCCGCGCGAGTCGAGTTGCATCAGCCCACGGGCGTTCACGCACGGGCACTCGAACTGGCAAGCGAACTCGGACAGGGTGCGGCCTACGACTGTCACTACCTCGCGCTCGCGGAAGCACTTGAGTGCGAGCTCTGGACGGCAGACGAGCGGTTCCACCGGGCGGCCAGCCCGGCCTTCCCCTTCGTGCATGCCCTGAGCGAGGTGGAAAGCCCCGGCTAGCGCTCGTCGAAGTGCAGGTCGCTGTGGGCGCCGTCGCAGAAGGGCTTGTTGTTGGAGGCGCCGCAGCGGCAGAGCGTACGGCGGTTCTGAACCTCCCAGGGGGTGCCGTCGGCGCTCTCGACGTTGACGCCGCCGCGTACCCAGAGAGGCCCGCCGGGAACCACGGCGATCCCGGCGTCGAGGGCGGGCTCGACGAGCCCATCCTCGCCCGCGGGGATGATGGCAAGGCGGCCGGTGGGGCAGCGGCCGACCATCGCGGTGACGCGCTCGCGGGCCTCGTCGCCCTCTTCGTCGATGAGATCCCAGGCGTTGGTCGTCTTCGTACCGCAGAAACCGGCGCCGATGCAGACGGACTCGTCGTCGAGCATGACGCCGGCGGCGCCCTCGATGCGGTTGGCGCGGTCGGCCATGGGACGCCGGTCGGCGGTCTCGGCCTCGGGCCAGGGCGCGCTGGCGTGTGAGCCGTCGCAGTAGGGCTTGTCGCTGGAGCGGCCACAGCGGCAGAGGGCGTAGAGGTCACGCGACTCGTCGATCTCCCGCAGGACGTGCCAGTCGACGTTCTCGCCGTTGAGGGTCTGGACGGGGGCCATCTCCTTGAGGGGGACGCCGCCGGAAACGACGTAGGGACCGCCGTTCATGACCTGGATTCGCAATTCGTCTGCCATGTCAGCCCTCCCGGCCGCGTGCATGCGGCAGCGGGGGGATGGTACAGGAACGGGAGGGCCGGAAGGGGGATCAGCGGCCGCCGCGGGTCATCCAGACGGCGTTCGCGACGGCGATGGCAGCGGCCACGATCCAGAGAAGGGTTCCGAGGTCCGGGTTGTACTGGAGGCCGATGCCAAGGCCGAGGAAGAAGACGACGACAGCCACCGCGAAGATGAGCAGGTGGAGGGCCATCCTCACCAGCTTCACGCGGGCGCCTCGAGCGCGCTCATGGCCATCGTCTCCGGGCAGCTGACACCGGCGGAGACGATGTACTGCATGGCCTGGGCGGAGCTCCAGTCCGTCACCTCGATGTCCTCGATGGGGAGCTGGACAAGCCAGCCGGACTGCGGCATGGGTGTCGAGGGCCATGTAGACGACGCCAACCTTCATCCCCGCGTCCGCTTCGATGAAACCCATCAGGAAGCCGACGGACCACACGCCCTTGCGGGGGTATTCGATGCGGACAACGGTGTCGAAGCCTGTCGGGGCCCTGGCGCCGGGGTCAGAGCCGGGCAGGAGCTTCTTGGTGGTGCCGTAGACCGCGCCGACGCCCGGCAGTGCGGTGATGCCCCGCTCTATCAGGTAGGCGGGGGTGCGGAAGAGGAGGGTCGAACTGAGGGCGCCGACGATGAAGAGCGCCACGATGATGATGGCGAAACTGAGGCCCGGGATCTCATCGCCGGCGATGGCGGAGATGATGGGCTGAAGCAGGCCGTCCATCGTCTGGAAGGCGAACTGGATCAGCCAGAAGGTGACCATGAGGGGGAGCAGGAGCACGGCTCCGCGCATGACCTTCCTGGTGAAGCCGCGACCGAGTCGCTGGTGAACGGCGGGAGTCTCGGTTGCCAAGGTCATGGAACACCTCCGGATGCCCTGTGGGTCTGCCCGCCGATTCTATTCGGCGGGGAAGGGCGCGCCGTGGCGAGGGAGGGTCAAGTCAATATCGCGGGAGAAAACGCCGCGGAAAGGCCCTCCGGTCTCGCAATGGCGGGCGGGGCCTCGGTCGAGCACGCTGGAAGGAGGAGGCGGAGCGGCCCAACTCCTTTTGCGTTAAGAAATAGCCAAATGCATAAGCACATTGCTAATATGTGCTGAAAGGGCTTGGTGGCAGTCCGGGGAGGCTTCTCGACGATGCCTGCACTACTGACAAAGCTGGGGGTGACCCTGGCGGGCGTTCTGGCACTTGTTCTCTGGATGGCCGGGGGCAACTCCGCAGCCGCGGCAGACGCCGGCTGCCAGGTCACGGCCGAGGCGACCTACGACAGCACCGTGGTGGCAGCAAGCGGAACCTCAGTCGCCAGCGTCCCCCTGAGCACGCCACTCTCTATCGAAATTACCTGTGACCTCCCGACCGAAGTCGACCTGCGGCTGCCGGGCGGAGACAGCTCCGGGCACGTCGTGGACGGTGAGGCGCCGCTGCGCCTGACGGGCGAGCGCGCCTACCTCTGCTACGGCCAGGACTCGAGTGTCGAAGTGGCCTCGGAGTCGCTCGGATGGTCAGAGTCGATTCCGATCAGCAACATCAACGGCATTCCCCAGTGCGACGTGATGCTCCGGGACGGGGCTACGTGGGTGGAGTGGACGGGGCCGCGCCTCGAACTGCGCGAGGCGTTCGCCGGGCGGGCGCTCGGCTGGGTGAACTGGGAGCGTGGCCCAGACGGCACCGTCCCCGGTCTGTCCGTGTGGTCGTTCGCGGAGGGACACATCCTGCCGACGCGAGCCTGGGGCGCGGGAGTGGCCCCGCTTCTGGGCGGCCTGACGCACTTCTCGCCGGGAGGGAAGTACCTGATCGTCTCCGACACCGAACGAGCCTGGACGTTCCCCCGACCGCCGACGGTCCAGTCGGTCTTCGAGGACGCCCAGATCGTCTCGTTCTACGGATTCCCGGGTGTGCGGGCGATGGGCGTCCTGGGACACGGAACGCCGGCGGAGGTCGCCAACGAGGTGGCTCGCTGGGCGGCGCGGTACGACCAGCTCAACGGCCCGCGTGAGGTGATCCCCGCCTTCCACCTGATTACGGGCGTGGCCCAGGCGTACCCGACACTGGACGGCACCTGGCTCGGGCGGCTGGACCACGAGCGCATCGCCGAGTACGTAGAGGCGGCCCGTGAGCGGGACATGATCCTCTTCCTGGACGTGCAGATCGGCTGGAGCGACCCGCTGACGGAAGTGAAGCTGCTCGAGGAGTTCCTGCGCGAGCCGTTCGTGCACATGGCGCTCGACCCCGAGTTCGCGACCGAACACCTCGGCGTGAGGCCGGGCCTCGCCATCGGCGGGATCAGCGCGCAGCACGTGAACGAGGTGCAGCACTACCTGGCGACGCTGGTGGAGGAGGAGGGTATCCCTCCGAAGATCCTGATGGTCCACCAGTTCGCCGCGAGAATGCTGCGCGACCGTGACATGGTCGAAGACGTGGAGGGCGTCGAGGTGTCCATCGACATGGACGGCTTCGGCACCGCCGCCCTGAAGCTGCGGCACTACGACTGGTACGCACTCACCGCTCCCTCGGAGCGGCCGGCGTTGAAGCTGTTCTTCGACCAGGACACGCCGGTGATGACCCCGGAGCAGGTGCAGGCCATCGAGCAGGTGCCGGACCTCATCATGTACCAGTAGGCGCGGCGCGGCACGCGGTATGGCACAAATGCACTACCTTCGGAGCGCCCGCGACGTATGATCAGGTTATGAGCGGCTCCCCGACCGAGGGCAGTGCGCGGTTGCTGGTCCAGTGTCCGGACCGGCCCGGAATCGTGGCCGCCGTCTCGGACTACCTGTACCGGCACGGCGCGAACATCCTGCAAGGCGATCAGCACTCAAACGGCGGGGAGCACCCACAGTTCTTCCTGCGCGTCGAGTACGACCTCGAGGGGCTGACCACGCCCGCGGCGGAGGTGGCCGCGGGGTTCGGGTCCGCGGTCGCCAGCAAGTTCGACATGCAGTGGCGCGTTTCCTACAGCGCCGACCGGCCGCGCATCGCCATCCTCTGCACGCGCGAGCCCAACTGCGTGCTGGACCTGCTATGGCGGGCGCGGACGGAAGAGCTCGAGGCGGACATTGCCATGGTGATCTCAAACCGTGAGACCCTGCGGCCGCTGGCGGAGCGGTTCAACGTGCCGTTCGAGCACCTGCCGGTGACGCGAGAGACGAAGGTCGAGCAGGAGAAGGCGATGCTCGACCTCCTGCGCGGCCGGGTCGACCTCGTGGTGCTCGCGCGCTACATGCAGATCCTGACGCCGATGTTCCTGGGGGAATATCCGCAGAAGGTCATCAACATCCACCACTCGTTCCTGCCGGCGTTCGCGGGCGCCGACCCGTACGGGCAGGCGGAGAAGCGGGGCGTCAAGATCATCGGGGCGACGGCGCACTACGCGACGGCGGAGCTGGACGCCGGGCCCATCATCGAGCAGGACGTCGTGCGGGTGACGCACCGGAACACGCGGGCGGACCTGATGCGGCTCGGACGCGAAGTGGAGCGGACGGTGCTGGCGCGAGCAGTCCGCTGGCACGTCGAGGACCGCGTCCTCGTGTACGACAACAAGACGGTAGTGTTCCACTAGGGCCGTCGGGTCGGTGGGGGGAGGCGCGCCAACCCGTTCAGGGAATGGACCGGTTCGCCTACTCCAACAGCACGCCAACTCTTCCCAGTGCTTCGCTCACAACCCGCCGAGGGGCTCGACACTCGAAGCGAGCCCCCCTCGCTCGCCAGTCAAGGCTACGCAGCTGGTCGGCGAGTACAACGCCGGTGACGGGGGTCGTCGTGGGAAGCGCGACCTCGAAGGGATAGCCCCTGACCCGAGAGGTGATCGGGCAACAGAGGGCCAGGCTGGTTACTTCGTTGTAGGACTCCGGACTCAAGACGAGGGCCGGCCTATGGCCAGCCTGCTCGTGCCCGGCTTGCGGTGTGAAGCTAAGCCAGACGATGTCACCGCGGGCGGGGACATAGTCGCGGTCTACCACTCCTCGCGACCAACAGCCGGCCCTGCATCCTGCTCCGGATGGAGGGCGTCGGAGTCGACCTGCGCGAGCATCGTCGCGAGGTCGTAGGGCCGCTTGCGCAGGATGACCTCGTCACCTTCGGCAACGATCTCTATGGTCGAGCCTTCCCGGACGCCCCACTGCTCCGCGATTGGCTTCGGGATGCGTACCGCGAGGCTCGTGCCCCACCTGGAGACATGTGACTCGGCGCCCATGCCAACACCCCTCCCTCGAAGATATATTATATATCCTGGAGCCGGGAAATGGCAGCCGGGGAGGTACAGGTGGCGACGGTGCTGGTGCTGGGGGCATCGGGGTACGTGGGCAGCCATCTCGTGCCCCGGCTCGTCGAGGAGGGGCACGCGGTACGGGCGGCGGGGAGACGGCGGGAAACGCTCGAAGCGCGCGAGTGGGAGGGGGTGGAGGTGGTGCGGGCGGACGCGCTCGACACCGAGTCGCTCGACAACGCCTTCAGGGGCGTCGACCTCGTCTACTACCTGGTCCACTCGATGGCGTCCGGGACGGACTTTCCGGAGCGCGACCGGCAGGCGGCGGAGAACGCGCGCCGGGCGGCCGAGGCGGCGGGGGTGAGCCGCATCGTCTACCTGGGCGGGCTGCAGCCCGACGGGCTGGCGTCGGCGCACCTCGCCTCGCGCCGGGAGACGGGAGACGTCCTGCGCAGCGGCGCCGTGGACGTGACGGAGGTTCGCGCGGGCATCGTGGTGGGGCCGGGGTCGGCGGCGTTCGAGGTCATCCGGGACCTCGTCTACCACCTGCCGATGATGGTGACCCCGCGCTGGGTGCGGTCGCTGACGCAGCCGATCGCCCTCGACGACCTGATCGAGTACCTCGTGCGCCTGCCGGAAGCGGAGCCGCCCGGGAGCCACGTGTACGACGTTGGCGGCCCCGAGGTGGTGCGGTACCAGGACCTGCTCACGCGCTTCGCGAGGGCCGTCGGGCGGCGGCTGGCCATCATCCCCGTGTCGGTGCTCAGCCCGCGGCTCTCCTCCTACTGGCTCGACCTCGTAACGGCGGTGCCATCGAGCGTCGCGCGGCCCCTCATCGATGGCCTGCGACACAACCTCGTCGTCGATCCGGAGACGGACCTGCAGGCACGCATCCCGATCGAGCTGCACACCTACGAAGAGGCAGTGCAGGCCGCCCTCAAGGCGGAAAGGACGGCCGATCTGCCGGCGAGGTGGACCGAGGGTTCGTTCGCCATGCGCGACCACCGCGCTGACATCTCGTTCTACAGCCGCGGGGAGCGCGTCGAGCGGACCTGCGGGGCCTCGCCGGAAGCGGTGTGGGGCGTGGTCTCGGCGATAGGCGGGTCGAACGGGTGGTACTACGGGAACTGGCTCTGGAACCTGCGCGGGCTGCTGGATCGCCTGGTGGGGGGCGTGGGGAGGCGGAGGGGGCGCCGGCACCCGGCGGAGATCCGGACGGGCGACGCGCTCGACTTCTGGCGGGTCGTGGGGGTGGAGCCGGGGCGGCGTCTCACGCTGCTCGCAGAGATGAAGCTGCCCGGCATCGCCATCCTCGAGTTCGAGGTGGCGCCGGACGGGGCGGGGTCGCGCATCGTGACGGCGGCGCACTTCCACCCGGCGGGGGCGGCGGGGCTGCTCTACTGGTACGCGCTCTGGCCCATCCACAAGCGCATCTTCGCGGGCCTCACGGACGCGATCGTCGCAAGAGCTGCCCGGGAGCAGGTGGTGGGTTGGTCAGGCTGAGACTTCGCGGGTAAGGGAGCGCTCGTAGGCGCTGAGGAGCGAGAGCAGGATCTCTTCGACCTGGCTGCGCCGCCAGTGGCGCACGCGGCGCTCCTCGGGGGTTTCGCCCGCCTCGCCGGCCCCGGTGGCGACGCGGGCCACGACCTGCCAGGAGGAGCGCTCGCCTCCTCCCCGGTCGACGAGCTCGAAAGCGGCGCGCTGGACGGCGCCGACGGTGATGCCGAAGGGGGCGGAGTCGCCGAGCGGTTCGATAGCGATGGGGAATGCCTCGCCGTAGACCTGCCGGATGTCCTCGATGCACTCGCCGGCCCAGCGGTGGATGTTGGCAAGGACGCGGCGCTGGGAGTCGAAGTCGTGGGAGCGGGAAAGGAAACCGGATTCGCGCCGCTCGACCCAGCCTTCGTGGAGGCTTCGAACGCGCGCCTCGAAGGGCGTTCCGTCCACAGCCTCACCTCCTGGAGTAGGGGTTGTTCTCGTGTCGCGGGGGATATGGGAGAGGGGCCGGGCGCGGAGTGCGCCCGGCCCCTCAGCCGGGGGACGTGGGAGGCTAGAGCGCCTCGTCTCCGCGTTCGCGGGTGCGGACGCGAACGGCATCCTCCACGTTCGAGATGAAGACCTTGCCGTCGCCGATCTCGCCGGAGCTGGCGTTATCGAGGATGGCGTCCACGACGGCGTCGGCCTTGTCGTCGGCTACGACCATGGTGAGGAACACCTTGGAGAGGTACTCCACGCGATACTCGCGGCCGCGCCACTGCTCGGTGATGCCACGCTGTTTGCCGTGGCCCTTGACCTCCCAGACGGTGATGCCGCCGGAGAAGCCGAGCTCGTCGAGCGCGTCCTTTACGGGTTCGAGTGCGCTCGGCCGGATGATGGCTTCGATCTTTTTCACCGGGAACTCCTTTCCGGACTCAGGGTCGGATGCGGGATGTGGCCTGCGCTCACCTTCCGCCTCCGCCGATCTCGGACGATCCGAAGATGCCGGAGCCCGAAGGACCGAAGTCCGGGTAGGCATCGACGCCGTGTTCCATCAGGTCGAGGCCGCGCATCTCTTCTTCCTCGCTCACCCGGAGTCCGACGGTGAACTTGATGGCGAAGAACAGAATACCCGCCGTCACAGCCGTCCAGCCGACGATGGCCGCGATGCCGATGAGCTGCATGAGCAGCTGCTCGCCGCCGCCACCCAGGAAGAGGCCGTAGTGGTTCGGATTGACGTAGCCGGCCGCTTCCATGCCCGCTTCCGAAGAGAAGAGGCCGACAGCGATGACGCCCCAGATACCGGCAAAGGCATGCACGGAGACCGCGCCCACGGGGTCGTCGATGCGGAACTTCGCATCCAGCATCTGGACGCCGTAGTACATGACCAGCGCGCCGATGCCACCAATGACGACCGAGGCCCACGGATCGACCGTGGCGCAGCCGGCAGTGATGGCCACGAGGCCGGCGAGAATGCCGTTGATGGTGAGGCCGGTGTCGTAGCGGCCCGTGCGGAACCGCGACCAGAGCATGGCCGTGACGCCGCCGGCGGCAGCCGCGAGGGTAGTGGTCACGGCCACGCTGGCGGCCAGGGAGGCCCCGCCGCCCGAGAGGGCGAGCGTGGACCCCGGGTTGAACCCGTACCAGCCGAACCAGAGGATGAACATGCCGATCGTGGCGATCGAGATGTTGTGGCCGGGGATGGCCCTCACTTCGCCGTTGGGGCCGTACTTGCCGAGGCGCGCGCCCACGGCGATGGCGCCCATGAGGCCGGCGATGCCGCCAACGGTGTGGACGATGCCAGAGCCGGCAAAGTCGACGTAGCCGTTGCCAAGCCAGACGTCGCCATCGGTGAAGGCGCCCATCCACGTGTTCGTGTCCCAGCCCCAGTGGACCACCACCGGGTAGATGAAACCGGTGATGATGACCGTGTAGATGAGGTAGGCGGAGTACTTGGTGCGTCCCGCCAGAGCGCCCGCCACGATGGTTGCAGCAGCGGCCGCGAAGGCGAACTGGAAGAACCAGCCGGCGTAGTCGCTGAACTCGTTCAGGGCGAAGTTACCGAGCCCGATGAACTCGTTCGAGGCGTCGCTGACGCCGTAGGCGAAAGCCCAGCCGACGAGCCAGAAGGAGATGCCTCCCACGCAGGCGTCAATCATGTTCTTCATCAGAATGTTCGCCGTCTCCTTGGAGCGGACGAAGCCCGCCGTGAGCATGGCGAAACCGGCCTGCATGAAGAACACGAGGAAGCCGGCGATCAGCAACCAGGCGGTGTCGACCGCGCTGATGATGTCAGCGAGGTCCTCGGCGCCGTCCTGGGCGGAGACCACGGAAATGATGCCGAGCGCGAGCAGGCCGCCTGCAAGCATGGCGGTCGGCCGGCGCAGGGCCGGTAGGGCACGTTTCATGCAATCCTCCTCGATGCCCCCGGGTGGGGCGAAACGTTCGCGAGGGAAGCTATGACCGGTTGGTTTCCCGCAGATTGCAGGCATGTTTCCGGCACGTTTCGAAACACAACGTTCACGCCGGCAGGTCTTGCCGCTGGTCCGCAAGGGGTTGGTGTCCGGAATGAGGCTCGCGGCTCGAACGGCATGAGGCCCGCTGCCAATGGGAAATCGGGTGCGTGCGAGATTTCACAAGCTGCGCGATCGTGCTACGCTGGCGGGCGCAGCGGCGCATGGCTGGCCCTGCCCCGCTCCATCCATTCCCGACCTGTCTGTCAGAAGGAGTTGGCGTCAGCGTGAACATAGTCGTCTGCGTCAAGCAGATCCCCGATCCGGAGACGCCGGCCTCGCAATTCGCCGTCGATGAGGCGGCGAAGCGCGTGATTCCCGCGCAGGGCATCGCGCCGGTGGTGAACCCCTACGACCCCCAGGCCACGGAGGCGGCGCTGCGCCTGAAGGACGCCGCCGGCGAGGGCAAGATCACGGTCATCAGCCTTGGCGAGGACTCGGCGCGCGACGCCATCAAGCACGCCCTTGCGATGGGCGCCGACGAAGGCGTCCTGCTGAGCGACCCGGACTTCGAGAACATCGATAACTTCCAGACGGCGACCGCGCTGTCGCGCGCCATCGAAAAGATCGGCGACGTGGACCTCGTCCTGATGGGGCGCGCCTCGGCCGACTGGGACATGGGCGTCGCCCCGCTGGGCGTGGCCGAGCAGCTCGGCATCCCCTGCGTGACCATCGCAAAGTCGATGGAGCTGGACGGCGACACGCTCACGGTCGAGCGGGTGCTGGACGACGGCTTCCAGACGGTCGAGGTCGACCTTCCCGCGGTCGTCTCGATCTCGAACGAGTTCGGCGAGCCGCGCTACCCGCAGCTGCGCCAGATCATGCTCGCCGCCAAGAAGACCGTGCAGGTCTGGTCGGCGGACGACCTGGAGCTCGAAGACGACGAGGCCGGCGCGGACAACCGCTGGCTGGGCCTTGAAGCGCTCTACATCCCGCAGGTGGAGAGCAACGTCGAGATCATCGAGGGCGACTCCCCCGAGGAGCAGGCCCAGAACCTCGCGCGGAAGCTGCGCGAGGCCAAGCTCATCTAGAGGAACGACGATGCCAGGAACCCTCATCATTGCCGAGGCGGCCGACGGCGCCGTCGCTCCCCACTCTTTCGAACTGCTGGCGGCCGGGCGCGCCCTGGCCGACCAGGGCGGCGGCGCGGTCAGCGCCCTCGTTGCAGGCGACGAGTCGCTCGCCCAGTCCCTCTTCGAGCACGGCGCCGACGCCGTGTACGTCGCTCCGGCGGGCTCGCTCGACCCGGGGTACGCCGAGACCGGCGCGGGCGCGGCCCTCGCCGCGTGCGAGGCGGCGGATGCCGACATCGTGCTCATCGGGCAGACGAGCATTGGTCGCGACCTCGGTCCCCTCATGGCCTTCCGCCTGAACACGGCCGTGGCCATGGAGTGCGTCGCCCTCACGCTCGACGGCGGACGCCTGCGGGCGACGCGCAGCTGCTACGGCGGCAACGCCAACGCGGAAGTCACCTGGCGAGGGGACGTGCAGATCGCGACGCTCAAGCCGAAGGCGTGGGACGCCCTCGCGCCGGATGCCGGACGCAGCGGTTCCGTGACGTCCATCGACACGACCGGCGAGCAGCGCGTGCGCGTCGTCTCCACCGAGGCGGCGGAGGCGACGGGCATCCGGCTGGAGGACGCCGACGTGGTGGTCTCCGGCGGGCGCGGCCTGGGCGACCCCTCGGCGTTCGGCATGATGGAAGAACTGTCCGGGCTGCTGGGCGGGGCGACCGGTGCGAGCCGGGCGGCCTGCGACCTCGGCTGGTACCCGCCCGCACAGCAGGTGGGGCTCACGGGCAAGACGGTCACGCCGAACCTGTACATCGCGGTCGCCATCAGCGGCGCGAGCCAGCACATGGCGGGCATGTCGGGCTCGAAGAACATCGTGGCCGTCAACCGCGATCCCGACTGCAACATGGTGCAGGTGTCGCGCTTCGCCGTGGTCGAGGACTACAAGAAGGTCGTCCCTGCCCTGATCGAGGCGATCAAGGCGCTCGACTAGGGCGAAGTCCTACAATGGACCTGCGCCCCTGAGCCAGCCTGCGCGAGGTGAGTCCGTGGTCGTCGCGCTCCCGAGGAACGCTCCCCCCAGCCCGTACCTCATGGGTTCGCTTCGCTCGAAGCTGGTTTCCAGGCTCACCGGTCTTTCGGTGCGGACTCTACAGAGTTGGCACTCGACGGGCCTCCAGAGGGCAACACGGGAACCGGGCGGTCGAGGCACCCCACGCTACTACTCCTGGGTGGACTATCAGCGCCTGTGCGTCGTCTCGTCACTCCGTGAACAGCAGGTACCGACTCGACGCGTACGACAGGCCGTCACCATCCTCGACGACCTCTTTCCCGGCTGGTGGGAGCTGTCACTTGCGGCCTATAGAGGTCGCGTAGCGGGCAACCGCAGCGACGTCCACGTGGTGGTACGAAACGGCTTCGAGACGGTAGTCGATGTGCCGGGGGGGCAGATGACCTTCCGCTCCTGGCTGGACAGCGAGGCGGAGCAGGTTGAGGAAGGCATGGTCAACTCCCTGTGCGACCTGCAGAAGCAGGGGCCGCTCTTCAGAAAAGCCTCTTTCGGGGACTCGGTGACGATGGATCCGGAGATCAACGTTGCACAGCCTACCGTGATGAACACCAGCCTTGAGACGTACTTCGTTAGCGAGCTGGTCCGAGAATTTGATGTCGACTACGTTGCCGAGAACTACCGCCTGGATCGCAGACTCATAGAGCGAGCCGTCGAATTCGAGGGCGCGTCATAGCCGTCTTCCTGTGTGACGAGCACATCCCTCGGAAGTTCGAGGGTATCGTGGACTCCTACGGCCATGGCTGCATCTGGATCGTCGACAACGCCGACTGGGTAGGAAAGCCCGATGCCAGCCACCTCGATCGCCTGCGTCAGGCGGGGGCAGACTTCTACCTGACACTCGATCACAATCGGGAGCCCGACGTGTGGGCGGCTGTCTATGGACGCCTGGCCGACGGAGCAGGGCGAATGCTCAGGATCAAGCTGAAGCCCAGGGAGAGACAGGGCATCCCTACGCTTGCCAGGTACTGGGCGAACGCCTACGAACGCTTCGAGCCCTGGCTTGTCGATCCCGAGAAGAGCCTGATCCAGGTCGGGATGCGGATTACGAGTAACCGGCGCGAGCCGGACTGGGTACGAGCCTACACAAGGGAAGACATCAGCGAGATGGTGCAGCAGCAGTTCCACATCCACGCGGGAAACCTGGTCCGCACGGGTACGCCTCAGCGCAACGTTCCGCGGGGGCCGGGGCGCCCCCCCAGGCAGTAGTTGGGGGCTCTACTCCTCCGAGCCGCCCAGGTTGAGGGCGGCGAGGACGAGGTCGCGCGCGAGGGGGGCGGCGAACGGACGGCCCTCCTCGGCGTTGTCGAAGACGACGGCGGCCAGCGCGGCGGGAACGTCGCGGGGGGAGTAGGCGACGAAGAGGACGTGCGCCTGGTCCTCGGCTTCCTCCGCTGTTCCGGACTTGCCGCCGAAGTCGTCGTAGCCGGCGTCCGCGAACACCCACCCGGCAGTGCCGCGCGTCCCGGTGACGAGCTCGAGCCCGGCGCGCAGGTGCGCGGCGTCTTCGGGCTCGATGGGCAGCGCGCCCCGGTCGAGGGGTGCGGCGCCGGCGAGGACAGTTGGCGTTCTCAGCTCGCTGTTGAGGAAGGCGCTGTAGGCATTGGCGAGCTGCAGGGGCGTGACGAGCAGGTCGCCCTGCCCGATGCCGAGGTTCACGGCGTCGCCGGGGAACCAGGGCTCGCCCCGGACGGCCTGCTTCCAGGCGGCGTCGGGCACGAGGCCGGAGTCCTCGTAGAGGCCTTCGACGCCGGTCGCGGCGCCGAAGCCGAAGGCGCGGGCCATATCGGAAAGGGCTCCGGGCGCCTCGTTGTAGAGCGTGAGGGCGATTTCGTAGAAGACGGGGTTGCAGGAGCGCATCAGGCCCTCGGCGATGCTCAGCTCCCCCTGCTCGCCCTCCCAGTTGCGCCGGGGCGGGTCGACGCCGTACCAGACAGCGCCGCAGAAGATGCGGTCCACGGGGCTGAAGGCGCCCTGCGCGAGGCCGGCGGCGCCGGTCACAAGCTTGAAGGTCGAGCCGGCGGAGTAGAGACCGTGGGTAGCACGGTCGTTGAGGGGATCGTCCTCACTGCCGGTGAACTCTTCCAGGGCGGGCTGCAGGCCGAGCTCGAAGGCGTTGGGGTCGAACGAAGGCGAGCTGTTGAGGGCAAGGATGGCGTTCGTGCGCGGGTCGAGGACGACGGCGGCGCCGCGCAGTCCCGCCAGTCCTTCGTGGGCGGCGCGGAGGAGGGCTGAATCGAGCGTGGTGTGGACGTCTTCGCCGGCGACGTAGGCGCGCTCGAAGAGGACGACGGGCTCGTCGCCGCCGGTAACCACGAGGCGGGCGCCCACCCAGCCGGCGAGCACATCGTTCATCGCGGCCTCGATGCCGACGGCGCCCACGCGATCGCCGGGGAGGAGGCCGGAGTCCGGGCGGACGGCGAGCTCCTCGGCGGTGTACTCGCGGGTGTAGCCGACGACGTGGGCGGCGGCGGGGCCGAGGGGGTGCACGCGGCGCTCCTCGAACCAGAGGACGGCGCCGGGAACGGCCTCGACGAAGCGTGCGGCCTCCTCCACGCGGGAGTCGGGGACGACACCGAGGGGTACGCGGTGGCGCTGGCCGAGGGGGCTGTCGAAGGCCCTCGCCACCTCCTCCTCCTCGAAGCCGAAGGAGACGAAGGCCGCGGTGACGGATTCCTCGTCGAACACGCGGCTGCGGTCGAGGCCGATCATGCGGACATCGAGGGTGATGGCGAGGGGCTCGCCGTTGCGGTCGTAGATGGCGCCGCGGGCAGGCCGCCGGACCTCGCCGTGCAGTTCCCGTCCAGGGGTCAGGGCCGGATGCATGACGGCGGGCGTCCAGGCGATACGGGGGGAGCCCAACTGCGAAGAAACGAAGGGGACGGCGGTGGCATACTCCAGCGTGCCAAAGTAGCTTGTCTCGAGGCGAACGCGGAAGGTGACGCGCTGAGCATCCTCACCAGCAACGGACACAGTTATGGCCGTGGCGCCCACCTCCTGGCGGAAGCCCGCGTAGGCTTCGGCGAAGGCGGCCAGGGGCAAGCCTGCCCGCGTGGCGCTGTCGAGGAGGTCGTACATCGCGGGAGCGTCACCCGCCTCCCAGGCGTCGGCGAAACGCTGGGCGACAGCCAGGGGCGTTTCCGGCGCCGGCGTGGGGGCGACGGTGGCGGTCGGGAGCGGGGGTGCGGGCTCTCCGTCGCCCACGAGGGCGCGGATTCCGCCGGCCGCGGCGCCAGCGATGACGCCAAGGACGACAGACGCCAGGAGGAACCTGCGTAAAGTCATGCAGCCCTCGCGTCTGTTTCCCGCCTTCGTGATTGTATCAGCGCTCCTTGTGGCCGCCTGCACTGGCAGCGGAGAGACGGATGAGCCGCCCGGCCCGGAGGTGACGCGCCCGCAGTCGCAGGGCCCGGCGCGGGAACTGCGACTGGGGCTCGGCCTGCAGCCCTGGGAGGACACGCGCACTGCCCACGTCGACAGCTTCGCGACGGCGGGGCGGCACGCGGAGCTGGTAAGCATCGCGCGGGTGCCGCCCTGGGAGGACTTCTTCCCCGGAGCGGAGGTCTCCGAGGAGACGCACGCGCTTATGCGGCTCGAACGGAACCTGCTCCGGCAGTACGACCTCTCCCTCCTGTTCGCCATCGACCCGACCGACGGGGCAGTCCAGCGCACGCGCGTCGCGGGATTGCCCGAGGGCGGCGATCCCGAGGCGGGATTCCTGCGGGAGGACGTGCAGGAGGCGCTCGTCGCCTACGCCATCTACATCGCCACCAACTACGAGCCCGAGTACCTGGCGGTGGGCGTCGAGGTCAACATGCTGCGGGCGAGGGCGCCGGGCCAGTTCGTGGGCTTCCTGAACGCGTACGCGAAGGTCTACGACGCCGTGAAGTCGATCCGGCCCGAAACGAAGGTGTTCCCCACGTTCCAGCTCGAGGACCTGCTGGGGAAGCTGACGCAGGAGCATCCGCCGCAGTGGGACGCGATCGATGCGTTCCGGGGGCGCATCGACGCCCTCGCGTTCTCGACCTACCCCTACCTCTCCTCAAGCATCCGGCTCGTGCGGGAGATTCCCGAGGACTACTACACGCAGCTCCGGGAGCGCTTCACGGGCGAAATCCTGATCAGCGAGGCGGGGTACGCGTCCGCCACGATCGAGGGGCACTCGTGGGTCGGCTCGGAGCGGGAGCAGGAGGAGTTCCTGACCCTGCTGCTGGAGCACGCGGAGGCGAACGGCTTCAGCGCCGTGGTGTGGGGGGCGGAGCGTGACCCGGCGCAGAGCCGCCAGGGGGGCGCGGCCGTGCTCAACGACGTCGGGCTGCGCTACAGCGATGGGTCGGACAAGCTGGCCTGGGCGGTGTGGCAGGAGTGGGCGCGGCGGCCATTGCCCGCGTCGATCGAAGGAAACTAGCGGGGAACGGAGCTAGCGCGCGTCGGGATCGTCGTTGCCGGGAGTGCGGATGGGCGGGGGCTCGGCGTCGCCGTCGGGCGTGTCGCCCTGGCCGAGCTCCTCGGCAATCTGCAGGCGGTCGACGAATTCGCGGCGGGTGATGATGCCGATCATGCGCCCCTCGTCGATGACGGGGAGCTGGTTGAGGCGGCGCTGAGCGAGGAGGGGCATGACGTCCGCGGCAGGAGCGTCGGCGGCGATAGTCACCACGTCGGCGCGCGGGGTCATGATGCGCTGGGCGGGGGTGGTGGCCCACTCAGTGCGGGGCACGCGGTTGAGGTCGCTGACTGTGAGTTATCGGTTTCGCAATCCACACCAAACGCTGCGCTACTCCTGGGCAGTGCGCCTGGCTCCAGCCGCCGGATAGACGGTTCCGTCTCGGAGTCCATCAGCCGGGCAGCCGGTCGCATGCCCCTTCATGACCTTCGGGCGCCGCGTTTGCTCCCCGAAGTACAGGGCGTTCTCAACGCTGATAAAGTGCCAGCGCTTTGCCGAGTGGGGGAGCAGCCGAGCACCTCATAGCCTGTGGCGTGGTCGTAGTGCTCGCCCCCGGCGCGGTCCGAGCTCTTCAGTTGCCGTTTCTGCCCACTACGGGGAGTTCTGGACGGGAGGCGTCGAGTAAGAGATGAGCGTCGTCAGTGGCCGCGCTCGGCCAATTCGGCTCTTCGCCCCTCGATCACCGAGCTACCAGTAGATCGCGACGATTTCGCTGTCGAGGAATCGTTCGGTCGCAGTTGTGGTCGACGAATCGGATCCGACTCGCCCGGGACTCAGCTCGTGAAGACTCCCCGACGGAACGTGGAGCCCCGCCTGCACGGCGGACCACCGAGCTTCCTGTGCTTCCTCTGCGGACGTCTCGACACCCAGATGCGCATTCACTCGGTCAGTTACTGAGGCAAAGACCGGACGCCAGCTGTCAACGCTGCTTAACCACGACTCGTCCTTGGGGGCGTCGCTGAGGAGTTCGTCGATAAGGTGTGCGGGAAGAGCAGCCTCATTACTCTTGGCCAGAAGAGCGATGTATGTCCTCAGTACAGACTCCCCACTTGCATCCATTGCCGAGGCAGTCGCTGTTGCACGAGCCGATGCTCGCATAGCGGCTTCCGCTTGACTGGTGAATTCCGACATCCGTTCATCGAACTCCGGCGCGAGAGCACCCAATAGATCGACCGTCGCTGTGGGGCTCCACCTGCTGGACAGGCCGGTGGCGGCGATTCGGCAGAGCATCGTGTATCTGGGCGTCGAGAACAGGGTGCGCCGGATGTCTTTCCAGAAGAAGTTGTGCTGCGCGACTCCAGCCACGTACACCGGACCAGTGGGTGGTCTCGCGTGGTCCGCCATCTTCTCGAGCACCGCGTTGTGAATCAGCACATCCTCGCCAGCGATCGTGGCGAACGTGTAGTCGATTAAGCGACCTCGCACGGGAACGAGGCCCTCTAGCAGACTCTCAAGGACTTGGGCCACCGCTCGCATCTCGTCGAGTTGCGTGATGCCCGATCGCGCGAACAGGGCGGCGTTCTCGTCAACCAGTCTGCGAACTGTGTTGATCACCGTAGACAGGCGGAACAGGGGATCGGTGTCAAGCTCTACGTCGACTTCGATCAACTCACCACGGGACAGGGCAACTCGGCCTACCACCCAAGGTTCACAGGCTGAGTCCTCCAGCATTGATTGGAGGTCGGCAATGTTGGTTGGCATTGGCGGATCGGTGGCTGCAAGGGTACGGATGACGAGCCTCGGTTGCTCGATTGCGTAGAGCTCCTTGAAGTGTGTTTGGACGGTCGCCTTCCGAACCACCTGCGAACTCTGTGACTGGTTCGACCCAACGCCGGCGCTCACGCTCGTCCCGGCCGCGCCAATCGACGTCCCCATTTCGCTCGTAAGGGATGCAGTGGCCGTCTCAGTGAACGTGTCTGCGATACCCGCCTTGTGCGAGGCGAGAAGGCTGTACACAGAGACCTCGTCCAGATAGACAAACTCGCGCCGCCCGGCTAGTTCCACTTCGGCCTGACCGCGACCAAACAGTCGCTTCACCCAGGTGGGGAGACGCAGTCCGAGTGTCACCTCTGCTGTTCCCCCGCACCCATCGTGGCAGCTCGCTCTCGAGCGCGAGCAACCCGTTCGAACCCTCCTATGTAGTCCTCCTCTCGTATGGTCAGTCGGTTGTCCTTCACTGCCAGGAGCGCAGCTTCGCTCCAGATTGCCGCGAGGTCGGCCCCCGACCACCCATGCGATCGCTTGGCGATCGACTCGTGCGGTAATGCTCCTTCGGTGCGGAGAGGCCGAGCCGTCTTGCGAAGGATGTCTTCGCGATCCAGCTCGTTCGGATAAGGAAACTCAATCTCCCAGTCGAAGCGCCCGGGCCGTCTCAGCGCCAGATCGAGGTCCTGAGGTCGGTTGGTCGCAGCGATGACGACGACATTGGCATCCGCAGAGAATCCATCCATGAGTGTCAGCAGCTGGGCGACAACCCGCTCCGAAGCCTCGTGGGATACGTCGTCGCGTTGCGCCGCTACGCTGTCGATCTCATCGAAGAAGACGATAGCACGCTCCTCCCCGGCGGCAGCATCGAAGAGCCTCCTCAGCACCTCCTCACTCTGTCCGTACCACTTGCTGAAGATCTCGGGGCCCGATATCTGAAAGAACGCTGCTCCGGCCTGAGAGGCGATGATCCGAGCGAGCATGGTCTTGCCGGTTCCGGGCTCCCCCGTGAACAGAACCCCTTTGATCGGACGAGCCCCGATGTCAGACAACTCCTTGTGCTTCCTGAGGGGGACTTCGATCAACTCTAGGGCGCGGTCGACGACCTCGACGAGTCCGCCAAAGTCCGCGAAGGTTGGCTGTGTGTCGTCCTGAGGGCTGTATCGGAACTTGTCGATTGCCGCTTCGTCGAGTTCCGGGGCATCGAGGAGCCTAATCGGAGACTTCGAGAGCACGCGCACGACCCCTGTGGCCGTCGCATGCACGGTGTTTCCTACGTCGTACTCGACGGCATCCGTGGTGTCGACGGTTCGCCAGCGCCCGGCAGTGTCGATGATTGTGACGTCAGGTTCCTTGATCTTCACGACTCCGACCCAGAGTTCCTCGGGCCAAACTTCGGATGGCAGTCGTTCGACTCGCTGACCCTCGTCGCCGCTGACCAAGAGGAGAACCTCGCCAACGGCGAAGTCCTGTTCCATCTCGCCAGACACCGTGAAGGAGCCCGAGTTGCCGTTGCGCAAGTCAAAGCAGACGAACGCTCCCCCATCTCCAACTGCCGTCACCCGGGCAACCTGGCCCATGGGTCCGAATTCGATGTCCACTCTCCCGTCCCCGAGCCTTCCTTCTTGAGTGTCTGGCGCGCTTCGTCTGTCGGCCTCGATTGGCTGTGTCGACGAGCAGTCGTCTGGGGGACAGCTTCTCACAGGTGTCGCCTTGGAGGTCCTACGGCCGCACTTGCTGATGCTCACCGGGCTGCGGCCCCGAGAATGACCTGCTCGGCGTGCTAGAACTCGAACACGAACGGCATCAGAGGGAGTTGCCCGCCGTGGTCAGGGTCTCGGAATAGCCACCTACCCCGCCGCCGGAGCACTGGCGGCAAGTCTGGACGATGCCGTCACCGGCGAATCCCCGTATCGTGCCGTGTGACAAGGCGAGCGAGAGCCGCCTCGCGGTTGGCACGCGATCGCAGAGACCTACACGCAGGGAGTTGGCCTTGGCCGCGCTTGAGGAACTCCGGCAATCGGCCAGCGTCCGCGGCATCACGCCTGACGGTCTTGCCACGGTGGTGAATGTCGAGTGGTACGGCTCCGACGCGGTCGAACTCACCTACAAGGACGCCGCCGGTCGCGTCGCGAGCGAGTTGCTCTATCGCCACGACGAGCCGCGCATCGAGGTGGTCGAGACTGGTCGGCCGTGGAGCTTCGATGGAGACGGGGCGCTCTTCCGCCTGGTGTCCGAGGCGCAGCGCATCGGGCTGGCGCACCTGTTCGACCCGGTGCTCGCCGTGCATACGTCGCTGGTCGAGCCGCTGCCGCATCAGATCACGGCGGTGTACGAGGCGATGCTGCCTCGGCAGCCGCTTCGCTTCCTGCTCGCCGACGACCCCGGCGCCGGCAAGACAATCATGGCGGGCCTGCTCATCAAGGAGCTCATCGCGCGTGGCGATCTGAAGCGCTGCCTCATCGTCTGCCCGGGAAGCCTCGTCGAGCAGTGGCAGGACGAGCTTTCGAGGAAGTTCCAGCTTCCCTTCGAGATCGCCACGAACGACAAGATGGAGGCGGCCCGGACCGGCAATTGGTTCGCCGAGAACGACCTCGCCATCGCGCGGCTCGACAAGCTGGCGCGCGATGAGGACCTGCAGGCGAGGCTGAGCGCTCCGGACTGCCGCTGGGACCTCGTCGTATGCGACGAGGCGCACAAGCTCTCAGCCTCGTTCTTCGGCGGCGAGGTGCGCTACACGAAGCGTCACCGACTCGGGCAACTACTCTCCGGGCTCACGCGCCACTTCCTGCTGATGACCGCCACGCCACACAACGGCAAGGAAGAGGACTTCCAGCTCTTCCTCGCACTGCTGGACGGAGACCGCTTCGAGGGGCGCTTCCGCGACGGGGTCCACCAAGTCGATGTGACGGACCTGATGCGGCGCATGGTCAAGGAGAAGCTGCTCAAGTTCGATGGACGCCCGCTGTTCCCGGAACGGATCGCCTACACCGTCCCCTACAGGCTCTCCGACGCCGAAGCGCGCCTCTACCGCGCCGTGACCGCCTATGTGCGGGAGGAGTTCAATCGTGCCGAGGCCCTCCAGAACGACAGGCGCGCTGGGACCGTCGGATTCGCGCTCACCATCCTGCAGCGCCGTCTAGCCTCCTCGCCCGAGGCGATCTTCCAGTCGCTGCGCCGCCGTCGCGAGCGCCTCGAGCGAAGGCGGCGCGAGGTCGAGTTGATGCAGCGGGGTGCGACTCCGTTCGACGTTGGCTTCCGCCTGCTCGACGAGGACGACATCGAGGACCTCGACGAGGCCCCGGAAGACGAGGCCGAGGCCCTCGGCGAGGAGGTGCTCGACCACGCGACTGCCGCCGAGACGGTCGAGGAACTCAAGGCGGAGATCGCCATCCTGAAGAACCTCGAAGCACTCGCCGCAGAGGTCCGGCGCACCGGCGACACAAAGTGGAGCGAGTTGTCCCGGGTGCTCCGCGACGATGTGCTTACTCCCGCAGGCGTCGAGCGAGGCGTCGCGGAGGAACCGGCGCCGTACGACTCCGGCACGCCGGCCCCTCCGAGGCCGTCGCCGAACCAGAAGATCGTGATCTTCACGGAGCACCGCGACACCCTGAACTACCTCTACGACAACATCGCCAACAAGCTCCTCGGGCGCAGCGAGGCGGTGGCGGTCATCCACGGCGGGATGGGGCGCGAGGACCGGCGCAAGGCGCAGGAGCGCTTCCTGCACGACGCATCGGTCCAGGTGCTGCTGGCGACCGACGCCGCCAGCGAGGGCATCAACCTCCAGCGCGCCCATCTGATGGTGAACTACGACATGCCGTGGAACCCGAACCGCCTCGAGCAGCGCTTTGGACGCATCCACCGCATCGGGCAAACCGAGGTCTGCCACCTCTGGAACCTTGTCGCCGAAGAGACGCGCGAGGGCGATGTGTACCGCACGCTGTTGGAGAAGATCGAGGAGGCCCGCAGGGCTCTCGGCGGGCAGGTGTTCGACGTCCTCGGCAAGCTCCAGTTCGAGGGCCGCCCGTTGCGCGAGCTGCTGATCCAGGCGATCCGCTACGGAGAGCAACCCGAGGTCCGCGCCCGGCTCACCCAAGCCATCGAGGAGGCAGTCGATCGTCCCCACCTTGAGGAACTGATCGAAGATCGCGCTCTCGCTACGGAGATCATGGACGGCGGCCGCGTCGCCGGGGTGCGCGAGGACATGGAGCGGGCTCAGGCCCGCCGGCTCCAGCCCCACTACATCGAGGAGTTCTTCACAGAGGCGTTCCGGCGGCTCGGCGGGACGATCCGGCAGCGCGAGCCGCGGCGGTACGAGATCACGCACGTACCCGCCCCCATCCGCCATCGCGACCGCGTGATCGGCGGCGGCGAGCCGGTGCTCGAACGGTACGAGCGCGTCACCTTCGAGAAGGATCTCATCGCACCGCCGGGGCAGCCGCTTGCCGCCTTCATCTGTCCGGGCCACCCGCTGCTCGACGCGATGCTCGACCTCACGCTGGAGCGGAACCGCGACTTGCTACGGCGCGGGACCGTCCTCGTCGACGAGCGCGACCCGGGCGTGGAGCCGCGTGTCCTCTTCTACGCCGAGCACGCGGTCCAGGACGCGAGCCTGCTGCCTTCAGGCGAGCGCCGCACGGTCTCCAAGCAGATGCTCTACGTCGAGCTGGACCCCGAGGGCAACGCGCGCCACATGCAGTACGCGCCCTACCTCGACTACCGGCCGCTCGGCGAGGACGAGCCCGGAGTCGACGCCTTCCTCACGCGTCCGGAGTGCGAGTGGATCACGCGCGAGCTGGAGCAGCGCGCGATGCAACACGTGATCGCCAACGTCGTGCCAGGGCACGTCGCTGAGGTCCGCGAGCGCCGCAGCGGCTGGCTCGAGAAGACGCGCGTCGCAGTGAAGGACCGGCTGACGAAGGAGATCGCGCACTGGGATCACCGCGCCGCGCAACTGGCCGAGCAGGAGGCTGCGGGCAAACCCAACGCCCGACTCAACGCACAAGAGGCCTGGCGCCGAGCCGACGACCTGCGCGAGCGGCTTGAGCGCCGCCTCGCGGAGCTCGACCGCGAGGCGCAGATCTCGGCGCTGCCGCCGGTCGTGCTGGGTGGGCTGATGGTGGTTCCCGCCGGCCTGATCGCGGCGATGACCGGACGGCCGTCACCAGCGGCCGCAGCGTCGCCGGACCGTCAGGCGGCCGCTGCACGGGCGCGCGCGGCGGTTATGGAGGTGGAGCGCGAACTTGGCTTCGAACCGGTCGACCGCGAGTTCGAGCGGCTCGGCTACGATATCGAGAGCCGCGATCCGGGTGCGACGCGTGGGTTGCGCTTCATCGAGGTGAAGGGACGTGCCGAGGGCGCGGAGACCGTGACCGTGACCAAGAATGAGATCCTCTACTCGCTCAACAAGCCGGAGAGCTTCGTCCTCGCGCTCGTCGAGTTCCTGGAGGATGGCGGCGAGCGCGTGCGCTACCTCCGCCGACCGTTCCGCCGCAAGCCGGACTTTGGCGTGACGAGCGTCAACTACGACTTCGCTGAGTTGCTCGCCCGTTCGGAGGCGCCGTGGTGACCCAAGACGCTCTAGCCGTCGTCACCCGGAAGAAGCTGATCGAAGTGGCACTGCCGCTCGACGCGATTAACGCGGCGTCGAAGCGCGAGAAATCGATTCGCCACGGCCACCCCTCCACGCTGCACCTGTGGTGGGCGCGACGGCCGCTGGCGGCGGCGCGCGCCGTCATCTTTGCGCAGATGGTGGACGACCCCTCTGCCTGCCTCGATGAGTTCCCGGAGAAGGAAGACCAGGACGCCGAGCGCGAGCGGCTCTTCGGCATCATCGAGCAACTCGTGCTGTGGGAGAGCACCACGAACGAGACCGTGCTGGAAACCGCGCGCGAGGAAATCCGGCGGAGCTGGCGCCGCGCCTGCGCCGACAACGCAGACCATCCGCGCGCCGCGGAGCTGTTCGACCCCGAGCGTCTACCCGCCTTTCAGGACCCCTTTGCGGGTGGCGGTTCGTTGCCGCTAGAGGCGCAACGGCTCGGGCTGGAGGCACACGCTACCGACCTCAACCCCGTCGCAGTGCTGATCAACAAGGCGATGATCGAGATTCCGCCGCGCTTCGCGGGCAACCCGCCCGTCAACCCGGAGAGTCGCTGCGGGCAGGCGCGTATGGGTGCAGCGTGGAAGGGCGCGGCGGGCCTCGCCGAGGATCTGCACTACTACGGCAAGTGGATGCGGGACGAGGCAGAGAAGCGCATCGGGCACCTCTACCCGAAGGTCCGCGTCACCGAGGAGATGGCCGTGGAGCGCCCCGACCTCAAGCCGTACGTTGACCGCGAGTTGACCGTCATCGCTTGGCTGTGGGCGCGCACGGTGAAGAGCCCCAACCCAGCCTTCACCGATGTCGAAGTGCCTCTGGCGTCGACGTTCGTGCTGTCGAAGAAGAAGGGCCGGGAGGCATACGTCGAGCCGATAATCGAGGACGGTGGCTACCACTTTGCCGTCAGTGTGGGTACGCCGCCCGAGGAGGCGTCACTGGGAACCAAGCTCGCGCGCAGCAACTTCAAGTGCGTAATGTCGGGTACGCCGATCGATGGGGATTACATCAAGTCCGAGGGGCGAGCCGGGCGCATGGGCGCACGTCTGATGGGGATCGTCGCGGAGGGTGATCGAGGCCGCGTGTATCTGGCCCCACTGCCTGAGCACGAGCGGATTCCAGCTTCAATCGATACGGCGGGGGATTGGCTGCCTGAAGGTGCCGTTCCCGCCCGACTCACAGGCGGAACCTGCGTCCCATACGGGCTCGATGAGTGGTGGAAGCTCTTCACCGACCGCCAACTCGCGGCGCTCATTACGGTCTCTGACCTCGTGGGCAAGGTACGGGAGCGCATCGCGGCGGATGCCGTCGCGGCTGGTCTGCCTGACGATGGCGTGCCGGTGCAGGATGGCGGGGCCGGCGCGATGGCGTACGGCGAGGCGGTGGGCGTGTACCTGAGCTTGGCCATCAGCCGCCTAGCCGATCGAAACAACAGCCTCTGCACCTGGGACTCCGGCCCTTCGGGAACACGGTCAACGACCGGCGGGTCGGCCCGTACAGCAAGTCTCCGAAATCTGTTTGCACGGCAGGCAATCCCGATGGTTTGGGATTATGGCGAGGCCGGTCCGTTCAGCGATTCCGGCGGTGGGTACACCAGCGGCCTTGATTGGGTTGAGCCGGCCGTCCGTCTGTTGCCAGGAACCGTTCCAGGGGCGGCCGAAGTCGCCAACGCCACCGCCCGAGGTGGCAGCCATAGTGGAGTCATATCCACCGATCCGCCCTACTACGACAACATCGGGTATGCGGACCTCTCGGACTTCTTCTACGTCTGGCTGCGGCGTTCGCTCAGTTCGACGTTCCCTGACCTGTTCTCCACTATGGCTGTGCCCAAGTCCGAGGAACTAGTCGCGACCCCATACCGGCATGGGACGAAGGAGAAGGCAGAAGCGTTCTTCCTTCGCGGCATGACCAGTGCGATGCAAGCCTTGTGCGAGCGGGCACACCCTGCGTTCCCAACCACCATCTATTACGCCTTCAAGCAGTCGGAGAGTCGTGGTAAGGGCGGTGTCGCGAGTACCGGCTGGGAGACGTTCCTAGGGGCGGTCATCGAGGCTGGCTTTAGCCTCGACGGAACGTGGCCGCTGCGAACCGAACTCGCCAATCGCATGATCGGAAGGGACGCCAATGCCCTGGCCACCAGCGTCGTCCTCGCCTGTCGCCCACGGCCCACGGATGCGCGGACCGCTACGAGGCGGGAGTTTGCCGAGCGGCTGCGGGCCGAGTTTCCGAAGGCGCTGTCCGACCTCCAGCAGACGAACATCGCCCCCGTCGACTTGGCGCAGGCGTCGATTGGACCCGGCATGGCGATCTTCACGCGCTACCGCGAGGTGCTCAACGCCGACGGTAGCCGCATGTCCGTGCGGGACGCGCTCGCGCTCATTAATGCCATGCTCGACGAGACGCTGGCGGAGCAGGAGGGCGACTTCGACGCAGACAGCCGCTGGGCGCTGACTTGGTTCGAGCAGCACGGATTCGAGGAGGGCGAGTATGGAGTGGCCGAGCAGCTCTCCAAGGCCCGCAACACTAGCGTGGAGGGCCTCGTACGCGCGGGGATTGTCGAGTCTCGGCGCGGCTCGGTCCGCCTCAAGCGTCCGTCCGAACTCGATGCGGACTGGGACCCACAGACGGACGCGCGACTCACCGTCTGGGAGATGACACACCACCTGATTCGTGCGCTCGGGTCGGGCGGCGAGAACGAGGCCGCGACCCTCGTCGCGAAGCTAGGCGGCAAGGCCGACACCGCGCGCGAACTCGCCTACCGCCTCTACGTCGTGAGCGAGCGCAAGCGCCGCGCGCAGGACGCCCTCTCCTACAATGCGCTCGTGCAGTCGTGGCCGGAGATTGCGCGGCTCGCCCGGGAGCGGCGAGCAGCCCAGCAGGGCACGTTCTCCATGGACGGCGCACAAGGGGCGGCGACATGACGACTACCGGCCGCGAGCGCCCAACCGACATCGAGGCCATCGTCGAGACGATGGTGGAGCGCCTCGCCGAGCGCTTCGAGCCGGAGCGCATCATCCTCTTCGGCTCGCGGGCGCGGGGCGACGCGAAGGCCGGGAGCGACGTGGACCTGCTCGTCGTGATGCCGGACGGGACGGGGCAACAGAAGGCCGCGGTCGCGATGCACCTTCTGCTTGGCGACCTGCCGCTGGCCAAGGACATCGTGGTGACGACGCCCGACCACATCGCCCGCCGGGGCCACGTCATCGGAACGGTGCTGCGGCCGGCGCTGCGCGAGGGCAAGGTGCTCTATGAGCGAGCCTGAGACAGCGGCTGAAGCGCTTCGTTGGCTCCGCTACGCGCGGGAGGATCTCGGAATCGCTCACCGCCTGACGGAGGACGCCGCCCCACGCTACGCCTGCTGGTTCGCACAGCAGGCAGCGGAAAAGGCGCTGAAGGCGGTACTCGTGCTGGAAGGGCTCGGCGTGCCTTTCACTCACGACCTTCGAGCTATCAGGAATCGCTTTCCCGCTGGCTGGCCCGAGGGGCCGGAGCAGGAAGCCATGGCCCTACTGACGGTGTGGGGCTCACAGTCGAGGTATCCCGAAGACTGGCCCGAGCCCGAGCCTGCTGACGCAACTCGCGCCGCGACGGAAGCGCGCGCCATCTACGAGTACGTCACGGCTGAGTTCGGGCGTCGCGGCGTAGCCGTCGAGTAGGATCGGGCGGATGGCGATCACAAATCACGAACGTGTCGGCAAGGCGATGGACCTGCTACGAAACGGCCTGGGGCCGTTCGTCGAGCGCGAGTTCATCAACCTTCACCGCAAGCGGGCCGAGGAGGTCGCGCGCTCCTACTTCCGGACAGAGGGCCGCCTCTCGACCGACGGGCCGCTGACGGAGTGGGACAGCGCGGCGCTGCTGAGCCTCATGGTCTACTCGTGGAACGATGTCTTCCGACAGACCCTCGGCCATACGGAACGTTCGCTCGTCAGCGAGCTCCTCGACTGGCGCAACGAGTGGGCGCACCAGCGGCGCTTCTCCAGCGACGATGCCGAGCGCGCGCTCGACTCGGCTGCACGGCTGCTCACTGCGATCTCCGCGCCACAGGCCGACGAGGTGTCGCGCATGCGCGGCGAGCTGCGACGGCTGGTCATCGACGAGCAGACACGCAGCGAACAGCGCCGCGCCGGCGGCTCGCTGATCGAGCCTGCGGCGGCGGAATCCCTCAAGCCGTGGCGAGAGGTCGTGACGCCCCACGCGGACGTCCAGAGCGGAAACTACCAGCAGGCCGAGTTCGCCGCCGACCTCTGGCAGGTGCATCTCGGCGAGGGCGAACCCGAATACCGCGATCCCGCCGAGTTCTTCCGCCGCACCTTCCTCACCGAGAGCCTGATGCGTCTGCTCGCCGCCGCCGTCCGCCGCCTCGCAGGCGAGGGCGGCGACCCCGTGGTGCAACTCCAGACCAACTTCGGCGGCGGCAAGACGCACTCGATGCTCGCGCTCTACCACCTCTTCTCGGGCGCGGACGCGGCTGGCCTCGCGGGCGTCGACGCCGTCATGGCCGAGGCGGAGGCGACCAAGCTGCCGGTAGGGGTGAAGCGGGTCGTGCTGGTCGGCAACAAGATCTCGCCGGGCAGCCCGGTCACGAAGAGCGACGGGACGGTCGTGCGCACGCTCTGGGGCGAGCTTGCCTGGCAGCTCGGCGGCGCCGAAGCGTACGCCCGCGTCGCCCTCGACGACGATCGGGCGACGAACCCGGGTGACGCGCTGCGCGGGCTCTTCAACGACTACGGCCCCTGCGTCGTCCTCATCGACGAGTGGGTCGCCTACGCCCGCCAGCTGCACGACCAGCCGGACCTGCCGGGCGGCGACTTCGAGACGCAGTTCACCTTCGCGCAAGCGCTGACGGAAGCGGCGCGCGCTGCCTCGAACTGCCTGCTCGTCATCTCGCTTCCCACCTCCGACACGGGGGGATCGCCGCTCGCGCAGGCCGACGACGTGGAGGTCGGCGGGGTGCGAGGTCGCGAGGCGCTCGACCGCCTGCGCAACGTCGTCGGACGTGTCGAGGCAGCGTGGCGTCCGGCGAGTGCTGAGGAGGGGTTCGAGATCGTACGGCGGCGCCTGTTCGAGCCGCTCACCGGGGCGGACACCTTCAAGCAGCGAGACGTGACGGCGCGCGCGTTCGCTGAGCTCTACCAGGCACAGCGCGACGAGTTCCCCTCGGAGTGCCGTACGGCGGACTACGAGCGACGCATCCAGGCCTCCTACCCCATCCACCCGGAGGTCTTCGACCGCCTCTACGAGGACTGGTCGACGCTCGTCAAGTTCCAGCGCACACGGGGCGTGCTGCGGCTGATGGCGGCCGTCATCCACAGCCTCTGGGAGCAGGGCGACCGCAGCCCGCTGATCCTGCCTTCGACCGTGCCCATCGACGACCGCCGCGTCGAGCCAGAACTCACGCGCTACCTCTCCGACCACTGGACGCCGATCATCGCCAGCGACGTAGACGGGCCGAACTCCCTGCCGCTGAAGATCGACGGGGAGGTCGCCAACCTCGGCAAGGTGCACGCGACCCGACGCGCGGCGCGCACCATCTACCTCGGCTCTGCGCCAACGGCGACGGCGACGAACCGCGGCGTTGAGGACCGCCGCGTGAAGCTCGGCTGCGTGATGCCGGGCGAGTCGCCGCAGGTGTTCGGGGACGCCATCCGCCGGCTGGCGTCGCAGGCTACCTACCTCTACGTGGACGGCTCACGCTACTGGTACTCGACCCAGCCGACGGTGACGAAGCTGGCCGAGGATCGTGCGGAGCAACTCGAGCGCAACCCCGACGCTGTTCACGCTGAACTGGCGCGGCGTCTGGAGGCAGACCTCGGGTTGAAGCCTCGGGACGAGCAGCGCCGCGGCGGCTTCGCCCGCGTCCACCTCCTCCCGCGCGATGGCGGCGAGGTGCAGGACGAACTGGAGACGCGGCTCGTCGTGCTCGACCCTGAACACGCCCACGCGCGCGGGCAGGGCGACAGCCCGGCCGGGGTGGCAGCGCAGGCGATCATCGAGTCGCGTGGGAACGCGCCGCGCCTCTACCGCAACACACTCGTCTTCCTCGCGGCCGATCGCGTACGCCTTCAAGACCTCGACGAGGCGCTGCGTCGCTATCTTGCGTGGCAGTCGATACTCGACGAGCAAGTTGAACTGAACCTCGATCCGCACCAGGTGCGCCAGGCCGTCACGCAGCACGAGTCGGCGAACGGCGCCGTGACAGCTCGGCTGCCGGAGGCTTACTGCTGGGTGCTTGCGCCGGTGCAAAAGGAGCCTTCGGCGAACGTAGAGTGGCAGGCCGCGCGGGTCACGGGCTCAGACCCACTGGCCGTCCGAACGGGCGCCAGATTGCGCCGCGACGACGCTATGATCGCGAACTTCGGCGCGACGCTCCTGCGAAGGGTGATCGACGAGGTGCCGCTGTGGCGGGGCGAGGACCATGTCGCGGTGCGGACGCTCGTCGACGACTTCGCCCAGCAGCTTTACCTGCCGCGCCTGGCGGGGCCGGGCGTGCTCACGGACTCGCTGCGCTCGGGCGTCGCGCTCCTGACGTGGCAACTCGACGCCTTCGCCTACGCCGAGTCGTTCGATGCCGAGACCGGGCGCTATCTCGGTCTGCGCGGCGGCCAGCAGGTCGCGCTCGCCCCGGACGACGCCGGGCTCATCGTCAGGCCGGATGTCGCCCAGCGCCAGATGGACGCCGACGTTCCACGGCCGTCCCCAGACGATGAACCAGGTGCCCCTTCGGCAGATGGCACAACCCACACGACCCACGACCCCGCAACGGTCCCCGATGAGCCCCCACAGGGCGAAACGACGCCGGCGTACCGCCGCTATCACGGCGCGGTACATGTCGACCCCACGCGCGTGGGCAGAGCCGCGAGCCAGATCGCCGAGGAGGTCCTCGCCCACCTTGTCGGCTCGTCCGGCGCCGAGGTGACGGTGACCATCGAGATCGAGGCGCGCCTGGCGGAGGGCGCGTCTGAGCAGGTCGTGCGTACAGTGACTGAGAACGGCCGCGAGCTGGAGTTCGAACCTGGCTCGGGCTTCGAGCGTGAGTGAGGGCATTCTGATGGAAACGGTCGAAGGCGCGACCGAGGTACCCAAGCCCGATGGGTCGCTGACCGCGATTGATCTCTTCGCGGGCGCGGGAGGCTCCGCACAGGGGTTGTCCAACGCGGGGTTCCGTGTGCTCGCCGCAATCGAGCAGGACCAGGACGCTGCCGACACGTTCGCTGCAAATCACCCCGATGTCCGCGTGCTGGATGACGATATCGGCGAGGTTTGCCCGAGCGGCCTTCGCAGCGATCTCGGCCTTGCAGCATTCGATCTGACGCTGCTAACCGCGTGTCCGCCTTGTCAGGGGTTCTCGACTCTTGGGGCGCGTAACAGAGGTGACGAGCGAAACGATCTGGTTGCCCAGGTCTGGCGGTTCACACGGGTGTTCTGGCCGGAGGCCGTGCTGGTCGAGAATGTGCCCGGGCTGTCTGATGACCGAAGGTGGACCGTGCTGTGCAGACAGCTACGCTCCACCGGATACCGAGTCCGGTCCTGGATCGTAAACGCTGTGGACTTCGGCGTGCCTCAGCGGCGGCGGCGCTTGATCGCCGTTGCCCTTCGGACGGGTCCTAAGGTGTTCCCTAACGATCTCCGCGACCTGCTACCAAAGGAGTTCGCACTGGAGGCCCCCCACGCCAGCGAGGTCATTGCTCGGGCTGGTCCCATTGAAGACAGCGAGGATGCGTGGCACCGCGCGCGCACGCCGTCGCCACGAGTGCTAGAGCGGATACGAGCGATTCCGGCGGGCGGCAACCACCACGACCTGCCCGAGGCGCTCCAACTCGCCTGCCACAAGCGGCTTCGCCGACAGGGAAGGACAGCCGCCACGGGGCCCTACGGCCGCATCCAACTAGAGGGGCCGGCCCCGACGATGACGACCCGCTGCACGACCGTCTCTTGCGGTCGCTTCATCCACCCGTCCGAGGATCGCGGCATCAGCCTCCGAGAAGCGGCCCTGCTCCAGACGTTCCCCCCTGACTATTCGTTCTGCGGTTTCCACGAATCGATGGAACGGCAAATCGGGAATGCCGTTCCGGTGCGGCTCGCGCATGCGCTCGGACTCGCTGTCCGCCGTATGATGCGCCCGGACGAAAGCCTGCCATCGTGACCACGAGTGAACGCCCGCCTCTCACCCTCCGTTTCTTGGGGTCCTTGATCGAGCAACTTGGCGCTCAGCTCTACCCCGGTGCCACTGCCACAATCGCGGAGCTCGTTTCTAACGCGTGGGATGCCGACGCGAGCCATGTTTGGATCCAGATTCCGCTTGGTCGTGCATGGACGGAGGCTGACCGGATCGTCGTTACGGACGACGGGGTCGGCATGTCACACGAGGACGCGGCGACGCGCTACCTCATGGTGGGACGCAAGCGGCGGGTCGAGCTTGAACAGGATCAGACAGATGGAGGAAGACCACTGCACGGAAGGAAGGGGATCGGCAAGCTGGCGGCCTTCGGGACAGCAAAAGTGCTGGAATGCCTCACTGTCGATGCTCACGGCGAGGTGACCAACTTCCGTCTGGACTATGAGCGCATCCGCAATCTCAACCCGTCCGAAGACTACGAGGTCGCGGACGCAGAGGATGAGGCCGTTCTTCGCGATCCCGAGGGCAAGCTCCTCGATCGGGGGACGCGCATTACGCTATCAGCCCTCCGTCCTCGCCGAGCACTCAATGAGGAACTGTTCCGACGATCGCTTGCTCGGCGCTTCGCACTCGACGCCGACGAAATGCGCATTCTGGTGAACGGGAGCGAGATCGGCCGATTTGATTACGACTTGGATGTTCGCTTCCCCCGGGACGGGCAGTTGTTTGGCGAGGAGGTACGGGAAGCTGCCAACGGCTGGGCGGAGATGGAACTATCGGATGGCCCCGTCCGCTGGTGGGTAGGCTTCACGGAGAAGCCACTTCGGGAGAAGGAACTCCAAGGCGTGTCCGTGCTCGCGCACGGGAAGATGGTGCAGCGGCCCTTCTTCTTCCAGAGAACGGCAGGCGCGGAAGGCCAACTCGGACAGGAGTACCTCATCGGAGAGGTGCAGGCTGACTGGTTGGACGAAGGCAGCGACATCGACACTGACCTCATCCAGGCGAACCGAGACCAGCTCCAACTTGAGGACGAGCGGTTGAACAACTTCGTCGACTGGGGGCAGGAGTTGATTCGCCTCGCGCTCCGTGAATGGAGCGGCCTCAGACAGGCTCGGATCAGGGAGGGGATCGACCTTGAGGCCTTCACGGACCTACTCGACCGACTTACTTCACAAGAACAGCGGAGGATGCAGCGGGTCGTGCTCGCGGTATCTAGGATTCCCGCAATAGATGTCGAAGAGGCCCGAGGGCTCGTCGGATCGATCGTGGACGCCCATGAAGACACGATCGTGAGAGAGCTACTTGAGAATATCGACGGAAGCGCTCCCGACTTCCAGACCAGCCTTTGGGACGTCGTGCATCGCTTCGGACTCATCGACGCTCGTAGGAACCAGACGATTATCGAGGCTCGGCTCAAGGCCATTGCGGAACTACGGAGGTTCGTGCGTAGCGGCGGGCTCGAAGTGCCGACCATTCACAATCACATCAAGGAAAACCCTTGGCTGCTCGATCCGCGTTGGTTCCTGCTCGACGATGAAGTCCGTCTCTCCGAACTGGGCATCGAACCTGATGAGGGGGAACGGGGAGGGCAAATGGACTTTCTGTTCGCCCTGGGCCCGTCCGCACCTTATACCCACGACGAACTGCTGGTCGTCGAAGTCAAACGCGGCACAAACACAGACGGCAGTGTCCGCTCTGCGAACAGCGACGAGGTGTCGCGCTTCCACCGCTACGTTCTGGCCGCCCACCAGAGCCAAGCGCGCTCCGGCCGGGCTCTCAGGGTCACGGGGCTCATGATTGCCCAACGGTATACATCGGACGCAGATATGATGCGGGAGAGTCTCGCAACCGTTGACAACGTCCGGCTTGTGTTCCAGACGTGGGATCGCGTGCTTCAGGAGACTGAGCGGTTGCACAAGGGCTGGCTGACGGTCACAAGCCGCCGTGCGTCGGAGGATACCGACGATGGGGCACCGCAAGCCTAGCCGGAAGCTCTGGACCGCACGACACTCTCGATTCGATCGGCGACCTTCTCGATGTCCCCGAGCACATCGTGCTCCCAGACACGCAGGACAAGCCACCCACTCCGCCGGAGCCGCGCGAAGTTCCGTCGGTCGCGGCGGCGGTTGCCCTCGATCTTCTCGACCCAGTACGGGGCGAGCTTGTGGCGCCAGGCGGGGAACCGCCAACCGTGCCAGAAGTCGCCGTCGACGAAGACTACGACTCGCGGTCCGGCGAACACGATATCGGGCGTACCGGGAAGTCCACGGACGTTCTTGCGGAAGCGGAGCCCCCGGGCGTGGACCGCACGACGGACAGCGAGTTCGATTCCCGTGTCTTCGCTGCGCACATTCGCCATGGCGCGGCGACGTTGCTCTGGAGTCAGAGTGTCTGTCATCCGTTCCCCACCCCATGCTGCGGCGTCGAGTCGAACCGAGTTCGTGGCGTTTCGCGCTCGCCGCAGTTGGGATTGTCCGTAGCGGGAGCCCAGAAGGGGCCGCCAGCGCCTATCGCCAAATTGCGGACATGTTAGACGGGCGAATCTGCTCACACATTGAGGATGCTGGGAGTCCATCCCACGAACGTGCGGTGGACTCCCAGCCCTTGCCGGCTTGTGCCCCGGTTTACCTCCGCCACCGCCCGAGCGTGAGCACGAGGCGCACCCAGCGCCAGAACAGCGCGTGCGCCAGTTCCCAGCGAGCGCCAATCAGGGACGCCTTCGCCCGGAGCAACTCGTCGTGCCGGCGGGGCTCGTCCCAGGGGTACGTCCACGGCGGGAGCGTCAGCTCATGGTCGCCGATGATGAGCAGCTCGAGCTCGCACATGCGGACCCCGCCCCTGGCGCGCTCCACGCGGCTCGAGCCGTGGCTCAGAAAGGCCGCGCGCGCCTGTCGCCACTCGACGACGAGCGGCGCGGCCTCCGCATAGTCGAACTCCTCATCCGGCACGGGATCCACGGTCACGACCTCGGGGTGGCCGAGCGGGAGCCTGTCGACACGTCGCGGGCGGCCGATGACCGCCTGTGGCGCACCCGCCGCGGCGGGCGTCGCGTCCGGCTTCCGCTCCCCCGGCCCTTCGGGTTCGTCCTCGGGGTCGCGCGCAGGCAGCGCGTCGCGCAGCTCCCCGGAGTCGCCCGCGACCTTCGCCGACCGCGCTCCCACCTCGCGGGCGAGCAACAGCAGACCCGCCTCCAGCTCCTCCTGACGCCGCTCGAGCGCGTCCAGCCGCCGCGTCACGGGTTCCGCCATCGCCCCACCGGCCTCGAACTGGCGGAGCTTCAGCGCGTCCTCCATGCGACGGGTGAGCGTGTTCGTCTCGATGGCGCGCGTCACCGTGCGGTAGGTCACGCCCAGCGCATCCGCTGCCTTCACAGGACCGACGCGGTCCACCAGTTCCCGCAGCGACGCCAGCAGCTGCCGCTCCTCGTCGCCTGGGGAGGTCCGGCTCGTGGCGCCGGCCCCCCGACCTTCAGTGTTCACGTCTGTCGTCTCCTCGCCGACGGTCTCGGGCCTGCCGCCGGCCGCCAATTGGCGATTGCCTTTTGTCAATGTGCCCTCTTTTCCCGCTGGAACGGGGCCTACACCCTGAATCTTCACGATTGCCTTCCTGTAGGGGCCGTTTCCCGTTGTACCGCAAGGGTTCTCGAACCTGATTGCCTTTCTGCAACCAGCCTCTTTTCCCTGTACAGCCCACTGACATGTAAACCCACCCGGCGCGGGAACACAGTCCCCTGCAGGGGACTTCATCGGTGATATCTTCGCCGCCGCTTCCCGCGGGCCGATGTCGCCTGCGCCGATGTGTCCCGTTGACCCATTTCCCGGGGTTTCTGACCCATCGGGCCGCGTCCGCGATGTGTCCCGTTGACCCAAATCGCGGGGTTTCTGACCCATCGCGGTGGAACGCGCTATGGACAATGCTTTCCCGCCCGTCACGTCCTGTAGGGGCCGTTTTCCGTTGGAAACACTGGGGTTCCCGGCCCTGCCCCATTCCGTTACCAACGTCATTTCTCCTTACACGGCTGCCACATCGAACGCCCGATTTCCCGCTCATGTCGCAAAAGCGGTCACGCATGGCCCCCGTTACGAGGCATTCCGCCGCGCCGTCGCGCTTCACACACTCGATCCCTGGACATGGGCGGCGACGGGCGAACAAGTGTCGATCACTGCATCGGTGCAGTGCCTTTCATGGGATTACGTCCGGCGCTCCCGCCCATCACGCTCTGCCTGTGGAAACGGGCGCACGAGGTCGGACGACATGGAATCGGCGAAGCAGCGGGAGCGCACGCGGCGCGGCCACCACCCCGGTGGCCCGGAGCCCCGCGTCGTCGCCATCGAGTACCGCCCCGCGCCCGACGCCGAGGCCCGCCTGCGCCGCATCGCCGCCATCCTCCTCGACCACGCGACGCGCGCCGGCTCAGGATCCGACGATGGGGAGGGCCGGTAGGGGAGCGGAAGCGGGGCGGCGCTTTGACCGCCTCGCCGCAGCCCCGCTACGCTGGCTGGGACGAGGTGGCCCGGCGGCGCGGACACGCCCCGGGCCGTGGCGCCGCCTGACCGAACAGGTGACGCGAGCTGCATGCTACCGCTCGCGGACCCGCCCCGGCAGGTGGCGGGTCGTTCTGTTTCCGAGGAGGAGCAAGCCATGCCGCGAACGAACACCAACCGCCAGCCAGGGAGCCGCCGCGCCGCCATCTACGCGCGCGTCTCCGACAAGAGCCAGGCCGAGGACGACAAGACCTCCCTCGGCGAGCAACTGGGCGACATGGAGGCCTACTGCGACGAGCGAGGGCTGGAGATCACCGCCCGCTACCAGGAGGTCGGACGCGGCTGGTCGAAGAGCCGCCCCGAGTTCCAGCGCATGCTCGCCGACGCCGCTGCCGGCCGCTTCGATGTGATCGTCTGCTGGAAGTCCGACCGCCTCAGCCGCGGCATGTATCCCGCCGCCGCCCTCATGGAAGTCGTCGAGGCGCACGGCATCGGCCTCGAGGCGGTGATGGACGCCATCGACATGAAGACCTTCGGCCTCATGGCCGCCATCGGCAAGATCGAGCTGGACAACTTCCGCGAGCGCGCCTCGATGGGCAAGCGCGGCACCGCCAAGCAGGGCCGCATCCCCGTCAGCAACGTCCCCGACGGCTACCGCATCGGCGAGGGCCGCACGCCCGAGGTCGACGAGGAGCGCGCCGAGGTCATCCGCCGCATCTTCCGCCACTACGTCGAAGGCGGCATGGGCGCGCCCGCGATCGCCGCGGCGCTCACGGGCGACGGCGTGCCCACGGCGACGCCGGGGGCGCGCTGGCACGCGACGCAGGTCAACCGCATCCTCCGCAACGAGGCCTACACGGGCACCTGGTGGTACGGCAAGGCCCGCCACACCGCAACCGACGCCGGCACGCTCAGGCACGCCCAGCCGCGCGACGCCTGGATCGGCGTGCCCTTCCCGCCGCTCGTCGACGAGGAGACGTGGGAACGGGCGCGCGTGCTGCGCGAGCGGCGGCTGACCCGCTCGCCGCGCAACACGAAGACCTTCCACCTGCTCCAGCACCTCGTGCACTGCGGCGAGTGCGGGATGCTGATGGGTCCCCGCGTGACCCGCAGCCAGAGCACGCGGCGGCGCAGCAAGACGTACTCCTACCGGCTCAAGACGCCGCGCCGCTACTACCGCTGCTACGGGATGGGAGCGCCCTACCGGCTGCGCTGCCGCGAGCGCCCCTTCATCCGCGCCGAGCGGCTCGAGGAGCTGGTCTGGGGCGAGGTCAGGCGCGTGCTGCAGGAGCCGGAGCTGATCGCGGCCGGGCTGGCGGCGCTGGACCCGGACGAGGACGGCGGCGCGGCCGAGGACGCCGCGCGCACCGAGCGCGAGCTGGAGAGCGTGCAGGCGGAGGAGGACCGCGCGATCCGGCTCTACGTGTCGGGGAAGATCACCGAGCGGCAGCTCGACCACCAGCGCCGCTTCATCGGCGAGCGGCTGGAGCGGCTGCGCGCGCGGCTGGACGAGTACCGGGCGAGCGAGTCCGCCCGGGCCGGCAGGCGCGTGGCGGTGGAGCAGGTCGTGGAGTGGGCGCGCCGCGCCGGCGGCGGCCTCGACGGCCTTTCCGACGAGGAGCGCCGCGAGGTGCTCGACCTGCTGCTGGAGGAGGCGACGATCGACGGCGAGAACAACGTCACGCTCACGCTCGCCATCCCGGCCGACGAGGAGTTCGTGCCGATTGCCAAACCGGAGCCGACTACTCCGTCTACACCATGAGGCAGGCGTCACGGCGCTCGTGGCGCATCGGCCAGACCGAGCCCGTGCAGGTCGTCTTCATGGCCTACCGCAACACCCTGCAGGCGGACGCGCTCACGCTCGTGGCGAAGAAGCTGCAAGCCTCCCTCGCCGTCGAGGGGGAGCTGCCCGCCGACGGCCTCGCCGCCTACGGGGACGACGGCGACGACCTCATGCTGGCGCTGGCGAGGAAGATCGTCGCCGGCGACGAGGATGCGGGCTCGGTCGAGTCGGTCTTCGAGCAGGCCCGGCAGGTCGCGGCCGACGCCGAGGCGCTGCTGGTCGACGAGGGCTGGCATGCGCCGGAGCCCGAACCAGTGGTGAGCGAGGCCGAGGCCGCCCCGGTCGGGGTTGCCCCTGACGACCGCCACGAAGACGCCGACGAGCGGCAGCGCTCGCTGTTCTCGTGGGCGGAGTTCATGGCCGGGGAGCCGGACGAGCCGCCAAAGCCACGGCGACGCGACGAGGCTCCGACGCTCTCACTCTTCGAGTGGGCGCTGGAGCGGGAGCAGGAAGGAGCGCTCGCGGGATCCGCCCGGTAAGCGGGAGCGAGGGGCATCGCCCATAGTGGCGATGCCCCTCGCCCACCGTCCATATGTGGGGGCTTCGTCGTGCCCAGAGCGCGAGCGGGGAAGTCCGTCGCAGGGCTGTGGGAGCAGGATCAGTACATGATCAAGTGCGTGGGAACCAGCCGCTGCGCGACGGGGTCCACTGCCAACCGCAACCCCTCCAGGGTGTAGGCGCCGAGCAGGGCCGGAGCGTCATCCTCTCCGAACACGACGAGCGTGACCTCACTCGTGCCGTTGATCGTCGCCCAGGCCCTCCCAATCTCCATGTCCACCCGGCGACCGTCGGCAAGCAGGAAGACTCCCCTGTCGACCGGCTCGATGCCCAGCTCGCGCAGCACACGGGCGGGCAGCGTCGTGTAGGCGGCTCCTGTGTCGACCATCGCTTCGATCTCGCGGGACGGCCCGCCGTTCATGCCAGAGATTCGCAGCGGCCAGCTGAACGTTCCCATGCCGTCGATTCTAGCCGACCGTTAAGAGCTGGGGGCCCTCCTCGTTCCACTACCTCCGTGATGCCTGCCCCAGGGTGGGTCCGACCCGCTGTCGGCTGATGCTGCGGCTCGCGGGGGATCAGTTGCCTGTTGGCGCGCCTGGCGACACCGGCCCGAAACGGCGGTCCGCGGGCTGCCGACGGTCAGTCGTTGATGGTGACGGTGCATCCGGCAGGACGCCAGACGCGCCAAGCCCGTAGGGCGATTGGCAGGATGCGACCGAGCCCACGGACTCGGCCGCATCCAACCCGAAGCGACAAGCAGCGCGGCGACCGCGTTCCGCAGACCGCCGTCGAACTCTAACCGCTGTTGAGACTAAGTGTCAAAATGACGCATGGGCGGGCGCAACGCCGGGGCTTGATCGAACCGCTTAGCAGGGTGCTGAAAGGCCATCACTGCTCCCTCTCCTGGGGATGCAGCAGATGGTGGCCCTACCGGCGACCGGGCTGGTCGCGATGCTCTGGCGGGGTGGATCAATGACCCTGGCGATCTGGTCTTGACCCCGAATCCTGATCCAGCAGGAATGCGAATTTTCGGGCACTCTCACCGAGGAGGGAGATGCCCGTCATGCCCAGGCGCCGCTACACGGAGGAGCAGATCAGCGTCGCGTTGAGACAGGTGGAGGCCGGCACGCCGGTGCCGGAGCTCTGCCGCAAGCTCGGGATCGCGGAGGCGACCTACTATCGTTGGAAGAAGAAGTTCGCGGGGCTCGGCGTCGCCGAGATCCGGCGTCTCAAGCAACTGGAGGACGAGAACCGGCGGCTGAAACAGATCGTCGCCGATCTCACGCTCGACAAGGCGATGCTGCAGGACGTCGCCCGCCGAAAATGGTGACGCCCTCCCACCGCCGTGCCGCTGTCGGCTCGCTGCAGGCTGCCTACGGTGTGAGCGAGCGTCGCGCCTGCCGGGTCACCGGCACGAGCCGCGCGACGTACCGCTACCGCTCGGTGGCCGACCCCCAGGACGAGCTGCGGCTGCGCGTCCGTGAGCTGGCGGCGACCCGGGTGCGCTACGGCTACCGGCGCATCCACGTGCTGCTGCGGCGGGAGGGCTGGCCGGTCAACCACAAGCGGGTGTACCGCCTGTACCGAGAGGACGGGCTGGCGATCCGGCAGCAGACCCCGCGCCGCCGGCGGGCGCCACAGTATCGAGCGCAGCGCGCTGAACTCACGGCGCCGAACCAGGCGTGGGCGATGGACTTTGTTTCGGACACGCTCGCCGGCGGCCAGCGGTTCCGGCTGCTGGCGGTCGTCGACTGCTTCAGTCGAGAGTGCCTCGCGATCGTGCCGAGAGTGCAGTTTCGTGCAGCCGACGTCGTCGAGGTGCTCGAGCAGCTGGTGCGCGGGCGCGGCGCCCCGCAGACGATTCGTTGTGACAATGGTCCAGAGTTTGCGGGGCGGGTCCTCGACCAGTGGGCCTACTTCCAGCGCATCGGGCTGGACTTCTCGCGGCCGGCAAAGCCCACGGACAACGCGTACATCGAGTCATTCAACGCACGACTCAGGCAGGAGTTGCTCAACGCGAGCTGGTTCCTGTCGGTGGACGAAGCCCGCCAGCGCACGGAGTGCTGGAGGAAGGAGTACAACGAGGACCGACCACACTCAGCACTGGGGAACCTCACCCCGAAGGAGTTCATCCAGACCCAGATACCCGAAAAGGTCGCATAGCGACTGGTACAGGATCGGGGGCAAGCCCACAACACCAAAGGACTCTCATCAACGGTGGGCGCGTCTCAGGGGGTCAGGTCAATCTCGCCGTTTTCCGGTCTATAGATCCTGGCGATTCACATGTGTAGCGTCTTTCGTCGTGTCTGGAGCGCGACGATGAACGCCCTCAGTACAGGATCAGATGCGTGGGTACCAGCCCGCTGTTCGACTGGATCCACCGTCGGCCCTCGCCGCTGCCGGCGGGCAGAGGAACGGGGAGGGCGCCGCATCGCGACGCCCCCCGGCTCCATGTGTGGCGGCGTGTGTCCTGTCCGTGAGACACGCCGCCGCCACAGCTAATCGTTATCGATAATCGTGCCGACAGCCTCGCCATCACTGATCTTCGCCTGGGCGTTGGAGTACAGCACGACTCTGAACGTCTCATCGCCCTCCGCTGTACTGTCATCGACCAGCGTCACCGTGATGGTCTTCGTCGTCTCGCCGGGCTTGAAGGTCAGCATGCCGTACGTGCTGCCAAAGTCCGCAAAGCTCGCCGAGATGGCTTGTCCGTACACGGGTCGCGCGTAGTAGTGCACCCACACGTAGCGGCTGCTGGACGGACTCAAGGTCACCGTGAACGTGATGGTATCGCCTTCGGTCCCTGTCGCATCGCTGATCGAGAGCGACGGGGTCGCGTTCACCTTCGGAGGTGCCGGCGGAGCATCGTCGTCCGACACCGCGACCGTCGCTGCGCCCTCGGTTGACGACACGTCGTAACCTGTTCCGCTGCTCACCGTGACCGTGACCGATCCGTCGGACTCGTCCTTCGAGTCGTCCGCCGTGGCGACCGTGAGCGTGTAGCTGCCGCTCGTCGGAATCGTGACGGTTCGAGAGCCGGTCGCCACGCCGAAGTCGCCCGACTGCGCGACATTGAGCGTCACCGCCAGCGGCGACGTTGGCGCGGGACTCGCCGTCACCGTGAAGGTCGCGCTGTCGCCCTCGCTGACCCCCGAACCGGCGGCGATGCTCACCTCAGGCGTGGCCGGGAGGTCGTCGTCCGAGACCGCGACGGTCGCAGCGCCCGCGGTCGACGAGACGGTGTACCCGCTACCCGCGCTCAGAGTCACCGTGACCGAGCCGTCGGGCTCGTCGGCCGAGTCGTTGGTAGTGGCGACCGTGAGCGTGTAGCTGCCGCTCGTCGGAATCGTGACGGTTCGAGAGCCGGTCGCGACGCCGTAGTCGCCCGACTGTGCGACGGCGACGGTGACGTCCAGGTCGGCTGCGGGCGCCGGGCTGGCGGTCAGGGTGAAGCTGGCGTTGCCGCCCTCAGTGATGCCGGAACCTCCGCTGATGCTCACCTCCGGCGTGGCCGGCGGTTCGGTTGTGTCCTTGGACGGGGCGCACTTCTCCAGCGCATCCAGCGTGCGGACGGTGCGGTCCCAGCGGGAGTTATCGATCCGGCTCTTGACCTCCCTGGCCTGCTCTGCGGTCATCGGCTCTTCGCCAGTGTCCTCGTCCAGAGCGGCCAGCACCCGGTTCCAGCGCGATACGTGCGTGTCGTGGTTGTACTCGTCCCGCCAGGTCTCGACCTCCGGCACGGTGAGCGCATCCGAAGGCAGCGTGCAGGTTTGCGCCGGCGTGTCATCGTCGTCTGCCACGGCAACGGTCGCCGCCCCGGCAGTACTGGACACCGTGTAGCCCGAGCCGGCGCTCACCGTGGCCGTGACCGCGCCGTCGGCTTCGTCCACGCCGTCGTCGCTGGTGGCCACGGTCAGGGTGGCGCTGCCCGTCGCCGGAATAGTCACCGTCTGCGAGCCGGGTGAGACCCCGAAGTCGCCGCTCTGGCTCACCGCAATAGTGACGGCCAGCGAAGCGTGCGGCGCCGGGCTGGCGGTGAGGGTGAAAGTGGCGTCGCCGCCCTCGGTGACGTCCCCGTGAGAAACGATGCTGATCGCCGGCACGTCGTCGTCCGCCACGGCAACGGTCGCCGCCCCGGCCGTGGTGGACACGCTGTAGCCCTGGCCGGCGCTCACCGTGGCCGTGACCGACCCGTCGGCCTCGTCTGAGCCGTCGTTTGTCGTGGCCACGGTCAGCGTGGCGCTGCCCGTCGCCGGAATAGTCACCGTCTGCGAGCCGGGTGAGACCCCGAAGTCGCCGCTCTGGCTCACGGCAATAGTGACGGCCAGCGAAGCGTGAGGCGCCGGGCTGGCGGTGAGGGCGAAAGTGGCGTTGCCGCCCTCGGTGACGTCTCCGTTAGAAACGATGCTGATCTCCGGCACGTCGTCGTCCGCCACGGCGACGGTCGCCGCCCCGGCCGTGGTGGACACGATGTAGCCCGGGCCGGCGCTCACTGTGGCCGTGACCGCGCCGTCGGCTTCGTCCACGCCGTCGTCGCTGGTGGCCACGGTCAGGGTGGCGCTGCCCGTCGCCGGAATAGTCACCGTTTGCGAGCCGGGGGTGACGCCGTGGTCTCCGTCCCGCGTCACCACGACGGTGATGTCGAGATCGGCTGTTGGGGCTGGGTCGGCGGTCACGGTGAAGGTCGCGCCGCCGCCCTCGGTGACCGCGCCGCCTCCCGTGATGCTCACCTCGGGCATGGTCGACGGGGGCGGCCCGTCATCGTCGGCGACCGCGACGGTCGCCGCACCTGCGGTCCATGAGACCAGGTAGCCCGTCCCCCTGCTGACGGTCGCCGTCACCGAGCCGTCGGATTCACCGGTCTGGTCATCGCTCGTAGCCACGGTCAACTGGGCGCTGCCTGTGGTTGGGATAGTCACCACCCGCGGACCCGCGAGGACGCCGAACTCCCCGCTCTGCGACACCGCGACGCTCACGTCCAGCCGGGCGGCGGGCGCGGGGGAGGCCGTGACGGTGAAGGTCGCAATGCCGCCCTCGGTGATCCCGCTCCCGCCAGTGACGCTGACCGTGGGGCCGGGCGTCGGGAGCTGGCCCTGCCGGGCGAGCCGAAGCGCGATGGCCTGCACCTCCGCCTCCAGGCTCGCGAAGGCGGGCCGCAGCCGGGAGCTCGACTCGTCCGGCAATAGCGTTGCGCGTTGGTCGGCGCTGGTTTGGTCCCAGAGTTCCGCGGCCCGTGCCACGAGCTCGGGGGTGGTCACGACAAAGCGCATGCGCACCGTCGTGGAGCCCCCGCGGGAGTTCGTCGCCTCGAGATCGATCTCATAGACCCCATCACCGTCCGCGTCGCGCGGCGTGTCATAGGCCTGCGCGTTGAATACCAGGATCTCAAAAGAGCCGTACAGGGTGAAAAGGCCGGTGTCGGGCCCGCTCATGGAGAAGCTCACGTCTCCGCCGGGGCCCCGACGGACATTGAGCGCGACGGTCCCGTGTGCCTGGTCGCTGACCGCCTGTTCAGCGGCGAACAGCGGTTCCGGGCCCGGCACTTCATCGTCGCTCACCGTCACTCGAGCTGACCCGTCGCCGGCGACGTCGTATGCGCTCCCTGCGGTGACCTGCGCCGTAACCACACTCGCTGAGGTGAACACTGAATCGTCAGCCGTAGTGAGCGACACGCTAGACGTCGCGGTGTTGGCGGCGAATGTCACCTCCGTCGGCAGCGTGCCCGTGAGGCGACTCCCGCTCTCCGTGACCGTGATGGGCACGGTCAGCGGCTGCTCGAGGACGCTCCCGGAGCGGGTGAACGTGAAGTCCGCCGTCGCTCCCTCCGTCACCGTTCCGGCGTTGGCGCGCACTGCGATCTGCGTCAGGTCATCATCGGTCACGGTGGCGGATGCCGAGGCAGGGGAGCTCATCTCGTAGCGACTGCTGGCGGCGATGCTCACGGTCACGACGCTGTCATGTTCGTCCAGGGAGTCGTCGTCGATGAGCCCGCTGAGGGTCGCCGCTGGCTGGTTGGCCGGGATCGTCACCTCGGCCGGCAGGGTGCTGGCGAGCATCGCCCCGGTCTCGCTCCAGGTCAGGTCGACGGTGAGGGGCGTCGACAGGACGCCGCCTGCGCGCGTGACGGTGAGTTCCAGTCCGGCGCCCTCCGGCGCCTGGGAGGCACTCAGGGCGATCGTCACCGTCGGCGTCAGTACTAGCGGCTCGGCGAAGATCCACGGCCGGGCCTGCTTGATGGCCAGCCGGTTTTCTGCGGTGATCTTGAACTCAATCTCGATGGCGTAGTCATCGCCATCCTGAACCCCGTAGAGGGTCTTGAAATGGTTGTGGATGGTCTGGAGGGTGCTGCGCAGTTGACGCATCTGGGCTTCGGTCATCAGGAGCTTGTCTGAAGGCGCCAGGGTGGAGCGTGACAGTACGGTGGCGCCGCCGGTGGCTCCCAGCAGCAGTTGCTCGGGCTGGGAGTTCGCCTCGGGATTGGTCACCAGGTCCTCGCCCATTTGCGAGTTCACGTAGTAGGCACTCTTCTGGAAGGTGATGGGGTCATGGCTGACCGCGACACCGTTGACACGCTCGTCGGAGTAGTTGGGATGAACCAGCACCCCCATGTAGACGGTCGTGTGATCCACCCGGTGGAAGTCGCGCTCCAGGAAGGCGCGGTAGTTCCAGAGGCTGGCCCACACGCCCTTGATGGACTTGTCGATTCCGTCGTCGGCGGTCTCGTCGGGATCCTGGGTCTTCGAGCTGTACAGGCCGGCGCCGTTGAACGAGGGCAGATCCTCGTTGTTGGTGCTCGAACGGTAGCGGAGGGACTGGCCATCCGGGTACTCGGCGTGCATCGCGGTCAGGGCATCGATGATGAACTGAGGCGATGCTGCATCCTTGATGGCGTCCCGCAGGTCGTCGAGCATCTCCTCCTGGATGTCGGCGTCGCTCTGAAAGTATTGATGGGCCAGCATCTGGGTGACCGCGGAGGCGAGCGTGGTGCCCGCCGGCAGCGTGATCTTCTCCGCATCCGGCGCCTTCTTCTTGCCGAGGACGGTCTCCTCGGCAACCGTCGCCTGCTTCATGAATGCGTCATAGAAGTAGAAAGGAACCGCGAACCCCACGGGCGTGGTCCCGTCGGGCAGCGAGAGCGTCGTGAGCTCGGCGACGTTGGCGGCCTTGACGCCGAAAGCGGTCCAGTCGTCGAAGCTGACGTCCGCCAGGGCCGCGATCTCGGTGACCGTCAGATCGTGTTGCAGTGTCTGGGTGTTCTGGGGACGCAGGCTCTCGTGGTGGGCGTCCACCTCCGCCTTGGTGGCGGCGCGAATGGTGTAGCCGTCGGCGGTGACCGCATAGTAGACGTAGCTGTCGAGCAGGGAGGCGATGGCCTCCACCTCCAGCGCGTCGCGGATGAAGGCATTGGGGAGCCTGCTCTGGATGGCGCGCAGGTTGACGTGCGAGAGCGGCGTCTGCGGCACGGTGGTGATGGTTCCGGCCACGCGAGGCAGGTCGTTGGGCAAGGTCTGGTAGATGGCCACGTCGAAGGGGCTGGGTCGTTCGCCATCCTCCATGAGCCGCAGCCGACCGTACCCTTCCGCCTGGTTGAAGGGTATGAAGTCCACCTCGGCGAGGATGTCTTCCTCCCGCAGCACGTTGATCCGGGAGGCGTCGAAGGCGTCCTTTTGTTGCTGGTAGTATCGCAGTTGCCTACTCGTCACCGGGTAGTAAAAGAGTTGATTGTCAAGGTATGGCATGGATGCCGCGAGCACCTCGTTGATCTTCGCAACGTTCCTGAGGGTGCCATCCTCATAGTTATCGAAACTGAAGCGATATATCCCCAATGACCCATCTGGGGCCGGGAGATCGGGGTGGTACACGATGGTGCCTCGGGCGAAAATCGTGTTGGCAGGTATCTCGAGATCGATGGCAATCCCGAACGTGGCATGACTGAGTGATGTGTTCGCGTTCAGGAAGTAGGTGATTGGGTTGTCGGTATGCAGGTCGTTAATCATGTACTTGGTGAATTCCAGGTTGCGGTAGTGCTTGTTGATATCCGCGTATAGCGACTCTCCGTTGAACGAGAGTTCCTGGAACGTCTCCAGCGAATCGATGGTGACGGCGCCGTTGATCCTGTCGATGACCTTGGCCGGGTTGATCGGGTTGTAATTGCCCGGGTCGGCCAGTTCCGTCAGATCATCCACGCAGTCGCCGTCGATGTCTGCGGGCTGCGCCACCGCGTACTTTTCTACGCGATACTTGGCGGCGCCCAGGGGAGAGAGGTTGTCGACGAGAGTCGTCACACCGTCTTCTCCCCGCGTGACGGATATGGGGATGCTGCTCTTCGCACTGACGTTGGCGGAGACGGTGAAGACGTTGTCGATCTCAATGTACAGCACGAAATAGTCAGCGGTGGTCGAAGCTACCTCGATGGGAACCTCGGTCACTGCCACCGCTGTAGGAGTGGGGGCGACGTAGCCGTCCTCACACGGGCCGGGCGGGTCGCTTGCCTGCGCCGCTTGCGGAAGCAGGCCGGGGGCGAACAGGACCAGCATCGCGACAGCGACCATGAGGAGCGCGCTGCGCATGCCGGCTTCCGGCAAGGGTGAGGTCTTGTATGCCACAGGGGGGTACCTCCACATCCGTCGGGCAGACGAGAGTGAGTGTAGCGGCATCGGATGCTACTACATGGTGTTCTATGCTTCAACATCCAATGCCGTCGAGGCGATGCGCGGCACGGTGTATAGTCGGCCTGCCAACCTGACGAGTCCGATCGCGTGGAGGACGCTTTCCCTTGGTACCGTCTCGCAGCGAGAGCAGCCTGCTTCAGATCATCGACCTGGGCACCCTGGTCGAGCGACGCTGGAGCCGGGCGCTAGACTCGCACGGCATCTCCGTGGGGGAGCACCGCGTCCTCGCCGCCCTCGTAGAGGGAGACCCCCAGACCGCGGTGGACATCATCCCGCTGGTGACGCTGGAACAGTCGCTCGTCAGCCGGACGCTGCAGCGCCTTTACGACAAGGGCCTGGTCTCGCGGCGACGCTCGCGGACGGACCGCAGAAGCGTGACGCTGCGCGCCACGGCCGACGGGGAGCAGCTGGTGCGGCGGCTGGCCGAACTGCTCCAGGAAGTGGAGGACGAGGTGTGCCGCGGCGTCCCCGAGCGGGAACTGCTCCAGACCAGGCAGGTCGTGGCGGCACTGCTCGCCAACCTTGAATAAGATGCAGACTGCGACGGGCTCGGTCGCCGCGATGCAACGCGCCCGGGTCCTGTGCGGAGAGAGGCACGGATGACAATGACGAGTTCCGACTCGGTGTACACCATGGGCTACGAGGAATTCGTGCTGTTTCAGGAGCGCCTCACCCAGTCGGCGAGCGCGAGTTTCCTCATCCCCCAGCTGAAGCCCGGGCAGCACCTGCTGGACGTCGGCTGCGGGGCCGGGTTCCTCTCGCTGAGGCTGGCCGGGGCCGTGACGCCGGGGGAGCTGCACGGCGTCGACATCGAGCCGTCGCAGGTCGACGCCGCCCGGGCGCTGGCCGCCGAGCGCGGCTGCTCCAACGCCGCCTTCCAGGTCGCCGATGCGCTGGACCTGCCCTTCGCGGACGGCTCCTTCGACGTCGTCCACATGGGCGGCCTCCTGCTCCATGTCCCCGACACGGCCCGGGCGCTGGCGGAGGCGAAGCGGGTGCTGAAGCCGGGGGGCATGGTGGCGTGCCGGGACCTTTTGGCCGACTCGTCCTTCGCCCACCCCGAACTGGGGGTGATGAGACGCTCGTGGGAGGTCTTCGCTGACCTGATCGCTGCGGACGGCGGCCACCCGCTCATCGCCCGGGAGCTGAAGGCGCACCTGCAGCAGGCCGGCTTTGCGGACATCCGTGTGTCCTTCGGCATGGAGACCCACCAGGCCCCTGAGGAGGTGGAGTTCTTCCACCTCATGATCAGGAAGTGGTTTCTGGACGGCGGGCCCGCGACGGCCGCGGTGGGCTATGGTGCCCTGTCTTCGGATCTCAGGTCCATGATCGAGCGCGACTTGGAGGTATGGCGGCAGGAACCCTCGGCCGTGGCTGGGATCGCCTTCGGCCACGCCGTCGCCCTCCGCCGCTAAGCGGGAGTCGAGCCTGAGGACCGGGACAATCCGGGGGATGGCTCCGGCTGGGCGCTGGAGCAGGACCAAGAGGGCGCGCTCGCGGGAGCGACCCGCTAAGCGGAGGCGGGGGGCATCGCCATTGCGGCGGCGTCCCCCCTGCCTCCATGTGTGCCGCCTTTTCGTCGTGTCCGCCGATCCCGGCGCTCGACGCGACAGCCCGTACGGAAGATTGGCAGGATGCGACCGAGCCCACGGACTCGGCCGCATCCAACCCGAAGCAATCGCCGGTCGCGGCTAGCCCTCCTCGATGCACTCGAGGGCGAGGCGCGTGGGCATCCAGCCGGCCCAGACCTCCTCCGGCGCGCGCGCCTCTTCCGCCGTGTACGGCGTCAGGTTGGCGTCCTGCACATCGCCGAACGCGATCAGCACCCTCTTCCAGTTCTCCCCGTAGTTGGGCGGGTTGTCCCGGTTCGCGTCGTAGTAGTACCGAACCGTGTTGAGCAGGACCTCTGAGACACAGGCCGACAGCGGGTCGTTGTCCGCCACCGCGACCGTGGCCGCGCCCTGCGTCGCGGAGACGGCGTACCCCGCGCCCGGGCTCAGGGTGACCGTGACCGACCCGTCGGCCTCGTCCGTGGCGTCGTCGGTGGTGGCGATGCTGAGCGTCGCCGTGCCGCCGGGGCCGATCGGGACCGTCCGCGAGCCGGTGGTGACGCCGAAGTCGCCGCTCTGCGTCACCGCGACCGTGACGTCCACGCCGGCCGGCGGGGCCGGGTTGGCGGTGAGCGTGAAGCTGGCGACGCCGCCCTCGGTGATGTCGCCGCCGGCGACGATGCTGATCTCGGGGAAGGTGACGTCCGCGTCCTGCGACTGGCCGAAGGAATCCAGCAGCGGCGCGCCAGGGACCTGGTCGATGATCGTCACCGTGACCGTGTCGTTGCCTCCCGCGAAGGCCGCCACGTCGGCCTTTGCAGATCAGACGACCCTCATAGGAGGCGTTCCACTGCGGCATGCGACCTTCTCAATCTTGGGTGGGATACGGCCCGAGAAACTGCTCGCCGTCGAAGTGGATGAGGTGCGTCGGATTGTCGGCGCACCACACATCCGTCTCCCAGGCGATGCTCGTCAGGTATCTGCGCATCTCCGATCTGGAGGGGAAGCAAGAGACGTACACGAGCTCGGCCGTCGATTTCGCAAAGCGCTGGCCAAGTTCACCGTGGCGCTGTGCGTCGACCGGCCCGTGTGAGGTTGCCGCCTCCAGCAATACGAGCCAGTTCTTCTCGCGGAGATACACGACAAGGTCGGGCATCGTGCCGTGCTCGTCCACGGAGACACCCAGCTGAGCGAGACCAGCCTCGTCGAACTGCGCCCACTTCGAGTCAGCATCACCGACATAGAGCACGACCCCGCCCGGGGTGAAGTACGGGCAGAAGCCCTCAACGATCTGCTTAAGCAGCATGTTCTGGCCGCCGGGGCTGAGCGTCAGAGACTCGCCGCTGGGAAGCGTCACGGGGATGCGGTCCATTGCGCGGGCCGCGTCGTACCGGGCTTTCAGGCCCGGTACATCAGCGAGATACGCGGTGAGTGCTGCCTGAAACCGGCTCGAGCCCGCTTCGCGGATCACGTCGCGCGCCCGAGGATGGACCTGGTAGCACCACTTGGGTGAATTGACCGGGCGGTCGGGCTGATCGGGGTTCTGGACGATCAGCAGAGCGTCCGTGAACTGATGCAGCGTGCGGCGCCGGATGGTCTCGCGGGTATTCGGCTTGTAAGGAGTTTCGTACTCGTCGGCGATCCAATCCATGATCGCTCGCGTCCCAAGCATCGGATTGGCCGCTTCGGACCACCTGTCCCCGGGCCGAAGGTGCAGAAGGGCGAGGAACACGAGGGCGGAGCGCTGATTGCACCGCTCTTCATCAAACCCAAGGGCGCGCAAGAGCTGCTGCGACTTCCCGACCATGCTTGCGATCGGGTCGGTCATGCGGCCTCGGCCCGGTGTTTCACGACTCCGGCGACCAGGTCGTCGATCTCGGACTGCCCCGGCAACTCAGGCGTACGCCCGTCACCGAGACGCACCAGCTCATCATGTGTCGGGAAGCGGAGCGACCTCAGGTCCGTGGCGTTGACCTGCGTATGTCCCGAGAAGGTTCGGAAGAACTGGTCCACGAGGCTGCTGTTGAGCCACAGGCTGAGACCCAGGGCAAGCGAGCGATCAACGCCCTCGCCATCCTGGTTGAACACGTTGAGGTGGTTCTCGAACGCGACAGAGACATGGCCCATCGTGCGGGGGTCCCACACGGCCGCCACGATCCTGCGTCGCTCCTCCTTGGCCGAGAACCTCTTCACGAGCACATAGCAGCCCGGAGGCATCAAGGCCTTTTGCTGGGCCTCACTCCCGGCAGCGAACGCCTGCGCCTTCCGAATCTCCCTCGGCCACACGACCACGCCGCCCTTCAGGTTGCCGGGGTAGATGAGCGGGGCGCACCCCTCCGTCGGGGCATCGCGCAGGCTCTCCCGCACCCGGAAGTCGACCACGCGACCGGTCGAGACTCCCAGGCCCAGATCGGCGAGTGTGGCGGGCATCTGGGCCATCAGCTCCGCGGCTACTCCGTCGGTCTCGTCGGAGGCGACCCGTAGGAATCGATGCGGGTCGTCGGGGAGCACGAGCGCCTCGTAGGGCACAACGCTTTCTGTAGCGTCGTCGGTGTGACCGACCGATCTCGACAACACGACGGGACCCTGTTCACCCTGCCGGGTACCGGCCAGGACGATGTTCTCTTGCAGCACTCCCGCATCCGAGAAGACCGCCGACCGTGACTCGAAGGTGTGTACCCGATCGATGGTCATGCTACCGAGGAGATGCTTCCGGAAGCGCTCGAAGTAGGGTCCGTTCGCGAACGAGCGAGGGGTAATCGCGACCAGTTGGCCGCCGGCGGCGAGCGCACCGACACCGAGCGTCATGAACGCGGCATAGAGGTTTGGACAATCCACTCCGTAGGCAGCCAAGGCGTGGCGGTGCGGCGAGTCGGTGCCGAGCTTCGCATAGGGAGGGTTCATGAGGACGATGTCGAACGGTCCCTGGAGGGCTTGCTGGGCCAGCAAGCCGACGCTTGATTCGATGAAGTCGCAGACGATGACATTGGTTGAGACCTGCCGGCCGACCCGTGCGGCGCTGGCTTCGCAGTCGGCCATCGTGGTCCTGAGGTGAGGGGCAACGATGGGATCGACCTCAACGGCCGTGACCTCGACCGCGACGTTCGGAGCGTCTGCCAGCACGCGATCAACCAGGGCGGCCCCGAGTGACCCGATGCCAGCCCCGGGGTCGAGCACGCGCAAAAGCCCGGACTCCGGGAGGGCTGGCATGCTGGCTATGAGCTGGGCGGCGCGCTCGGGGGTGAAGAACTGACCGAGCCGGGCCTGGGTTCCGGCGTCGAGCTCAGCAAGTGTCGCGACCCGGCGCGCCTCGGTCCGGGATAGGAGGTCGCCGCTCATGGGCGACAGTCTACCCCGGGGTGCGCTGTTCACCACCCGGACTGGTCGGGATTCAGGTCTCCCAAATGGGAACCCCATAGTCGCGGATGCCCCGAAGGGCGATGCTGCTCCAGATCGACTGCAGCCGTCACGCCAGGCTCGATGAAGGCCGCGCGCTCGCATTGCGCCCCGAGCGCTGGCTGGCGATCGTGCGCGCGAAATGAGGAGCGCGCGAGCCCGCGCTACATGAGCGGCAAGCGCACCGGGCAGGGAGTCACCCGAACGCGCAGTTGGGGTATCCTCTGGTGCAGGCGGAGACGTGGAGTACTGGTGCATGCGACAGGGCCCAGCTGATGGGCGGCGGGTGATCCAGTGACCCGGGCGCGCGGGCCATCACCCCCCCCCCCCCCCCGAATATGTCAACCGGGAAGGCGGGCGTGGCTAGCGTCAGGCGGCGGCGGACGGGGTGGGACCGCCTTGCCGCGCTCGCGCTGAGCGCTCTGGCGCTCGCCCTCGTGGCCCTGCCCTCGGGCGAGGCCGACGCGCAGCAGGTCACCTCTCCCGCCGTCCTGCACCGTGACACCATCGTCGAGGGGCAGACGCGCGCCTTTCAGATCACCAACGTCCCCGCGCGGCCGGAGTACTACCTGCACGCCAGCGTTGCGGGCTCCTTCAGCGCCGAGGCCTCAGACGTCACCATCACCACCAACAACCTGCTCGGCCAGGCGCTGACCGTCACGCCCGACGCCGACGGCCCGCGCGCCTACCCCGACAGCGTCTACAGCCGCATCCGCTTCGAGGTGACGGCGAACAGCGACGGCGACACAGACAACGAGACATTCGGCGTGCGGCTCTGCACCACCGCCGACTGCACCGGCGGCGCCGTGCTGGGCGAGTGGACGGTCACGATCACGGAGCCCGGGGCGGACACGACCCTCTCCGGCACGGGCGCGACGCTCACCATCCCCGGCGGCAGCGCCGTCTCCGTCATGGAGATTTCCCGCAACAGCGACGGCCGCGACCGGCGCGCCACGTTCAGCATCAACGTCACCACCGCGCCCACGACGGACATCGTCATCGTCGCCAAGGCGGATACAGGAGTGAGCACCGGCGCGATCAGTATGGGCCCCTTCGCCCGCATCAACAGCTCTCTTTCCCGCGACTACCCGCCCGCGGGCGAGGCGGGCCACGACCCCGTGAGCGCAGAGTACGTCGTGGGGTACTGGAAGTCCGGCATGATCGGCTCCCAGGAATTCACCATCATTTCCACCGACAATGCGGTGGACACCGCGGGCGGGACCATCAGGGGCAACCTCAGGTTCCGCGTCCTCCAGGGCAGCGCGTCAGGCTCCAACAACTACACCAACGACATGCCCAACGACGCTGCCGTCTACAGCGGCATAGCCATCCCGGACCTGCCGGTGCACGTCACCAACGACGATGAGCCGACGCGCCTCCGCCTGCTCCCCACTAGTCCCGCCGACAACACCGCCACCGAAGGCAACACGGACAAGGCCTCGGTGCTGGTGAGGCTCGAGCGCGCGCTGGTCGCCGGCGAGGAGGTCACGGCGCTGCTGACGTTCGGCGGCGCGACGCTGGGCACGCACTTCACGCTGGCGGCGGCCAGCGGGCAGACCGGCGTTACGTATGCCGACTCCAGCGACGGCACCCGGGGCCTCGTCACGCTCGCTGGCGCGGGTGTGCAGGAGGGCGTGATCGAGGTCACCGCCCTCACGGACAGCGACTCCGACACTCAGACACTGCAGATCGGGATGCCGCCCACTGACCAGCCATGGCGCCCCAATTTCCACCGCTCGAACCTCGACGGCGGTGTCTGCGCCGCGCATGGCTGCCCCGACCGTCCGCCAGGCGACCCCGGCCAGCGCTTCCAGTCCGTCACCCTCGCCGAGGCGGTGCCCGGCCTCACGATCACCGAGCACGCCGACCCCGACGCGCGCGTGGTCACGGAGGGCATGGATTACAGCTACACCCTTCAGTTGAACTCGGCGCCGTCGAACGCCGTCACCGTCACCACCACGATCGCATCAGGCGGATCGGTGCAGGCCGGCGGCACGCTCACCTTCAACAGCGGCAACCATGCGATGCCGCAAACTGTGACGGTGCGCCCCACGGGCAACAACACGGACGAGCCGCGGCGGACGCTGACCGTGACGCACGCCTTCAGCGGCGACACCACGTACGCCGCCCTGTCCAACGTCACCCACGAGGTGAACGTGCTGGACGACGACCCCACCACCGTCACCATGGCCGGCGCCGGCGTCCGCGACCCGGGCGACTCGAACACCAGCAGCAACATCTCCCGCATCATGGTCGAGGGCGACGCCACGCGAGTCGACCGCACGCTCACCATCACGCTGGGCCGCGCCCTCGTGGATGGCGAGTATGTGCGCGTGCCCCTCCGCGTCGAGGCCGTCGCCAACGGCAACGATCCGTCGCTGCCGGAGGATCCGCCAGATCGGGACGATGACGATGATCCCGAGCTGCCGAGCGATCTCGATCCGCGCCGCACCACCGTGGACAGCGCCCGCGGGCCGCGCGCGAGCGCCAACGTCGCCTGGCCGCCGATCCACAACGATGTCGTGATGACCGCCACCGGTACGGGCGTGACGTATGAGCACTCCAACCGCTACACGCCGAATCACATCGGCTTCCGCTACATCGAGTTCCGCGGCGCGGGCGCGCAGACCGCCACGATCGTCGTCCATGCCCGCGATGGTTTCGACGACGGCGAGCACTATGACGAGGCCTTCGCCATCACCTTTCCGAATGACTTTTACGTGTTCGACGAGGACACGGACCAGCCGTTCAGCAGCGCCCCCGTCGACACCAACCTGGGCGGCGGCATCGCGGCCTCCCCGGTCGACGGTGAAGCGTGGTTCGGCATCACCGATGACGACTACGTGGCGCCCGTAGCCGAGGCCATCGAGGTTTCCAAGACCTGGTCGCTGAAGCCGCCCGGCTTGAGCGACGGCGCCAGGTTCCGACTCCTCTATGTGACCAGCGGAACCAGAAATGCCAGCGATGACGGCTGGGGCAACTACGACAACTTTGTCCGCGCAGAGATCACCGGCAACCGGCTTGTACAGGGCGGAGTGACTGATCTGGCGCCGTACGAAAGCGACTTCGCAGCCGTGATCAGTGTTAACGGCGGTGGCAACGCATCGCTCCACGCCAACCTCGAGGAGGCCGGTTCTGATGCCCCGATCTACTGGGTGGGCGGAACTAAGGTCGCTGACAACAAGGTAGACTTCCTCGACGGCAGTTGGGACGACGAGACCAACCCCCGGCACGCCGACGGCAGCGTGGCCACGATCAGCGCGAACGGCTATTGGACGGGATCCGAGTCGAATGGCCAACGCCGTGAATCCTGTGGCGGGGGCGCCCACCACCTGAGAGCCGGCTCGACCAACGTGAACATTGGCAAACTCGGCGACGCCACCCTCACCCCGTTGGGACCCACTAGCCCAAGCGCACAAGCCACGTGCTCCTCCGCGCCTGTGAACAGCGAACAACGACCACTCTACGCACTCTCGACTAAGGAATTCTTCATCCCCGGCGGTGCCTCCATCGAACCGACGGCCTCAGCCGCCGAAGGAAGCGCTATCTCGTTCACTGTCACCATCACGACCGCTGCCCCCTCCGGCGGGATTACCATCCCGTACACCCTCGCCAACGGGCGGGGCGCCTCTGCCGACCAGACCTACACCATCGCCACCAGCGCCGACTACTCCGATGCGGACAGCGGCAGCATCACTATTGCCCAGGGTGACACCACAGGCACCATCACCATCAACGCAACGGAGGACAACACCTACGAGGGCGACCACTACTTCACCGTGACGCTGGGGACACCCACCGGCACGGACGCGCCGAGCGTTCGCCCTGGGGAGAGCACCGCCATCGGCACGATCACCGACGCCGCCGACGCGCCCACGTTCCAGTTCGACCCCGCGACGGTCAGCGCCAACGAAGAGACCGGCACGGCGACGCTGACGGTCACCAGGACGGGGACGACGCTCGTGCCCGCGTCGGTGACGTGGACGACGGCCGACGGGACGGGCGCGAGCGGCGCGACGCATCCCGGCGACTACACCTCGGCGACGGGGACGGTGCAGTTCGGCGCGACCGAGTCGTCGAAGACGATCACCGTGGACATCACGGCGGACAGCGCTGCGGAGAGCGCGGAGACGTTCACGGTCGTGCTCAGCGACCCGGTCGAGGCGACGCTCGGCAGCGCGTCAACGGCCACGGTCACGGTGACCGACACCGACACAGGACCGCCACCGACCGTCGACGTCACGATCTCCGCCTCCTCCGCCGTCGCGGGCGAGGGCGCGGCCGGACCCAGACTCACGGTGACCATCAGCCGCGCGCTGACCCAGGGCCAGACGGTGACGGTGCCGCTGACGTTCAAGGGCGCGACCGTGACCGATGACTATGGATTGGTTGATGCGATCACGGCGTCCGGGGTATCTCTCATCCACTCAGGCGGAACGCACACGCGTCAGAACCCGGCGGTGCAGTTTACGGGCAGCGGGACGACGGCGGAGTTGAGGATCAACTTCCCCGAAAACAGTACACGCACCCAGCCCTACCTCGTCGTTGACTATGGCACGGCCGACCGCGCGCCGAGCGGCAGCGGGGTGACGGTGGGAACGCTCACGGGCGGGCCCATCGGCATCGTCCTCGAGGACAATGAGACCGGCGACATCGAGGTGCCGGCGGATTGGCCGCTTGCGCCGTCGGGCCTGAGCGCGGGCGACGACTTCCGGCTGCTCTTCCGCACCTCGGCGGCGCGCGCCGCGACGTCGTCGAACATCGCCGACTACGACGCATTCGTCCACGAGGTGCTGGCGACGGGCGGTCACGCGGACATCCTGCCCTACGCCGGCTTCTTCAAGGTGTTCGGGAGCACGCGCAGCAGCTCGGGCTCGACGGGCACGACGGCGCGCGTGCACACCGGCATGGCGGCGGAACACACCGGCCACGTGCCCTCGAACGGATGGACCGACGGCTCGGCGGCATCGAGCGTCGGCAGCGCCACCGTCGGCACGCCTGTCTACTGGCTGAACGGCGCGATCCTGGCCAACAACTATGCCGACCTGTGCGACCTGGGCTGGTCGGGGTCGGGGAGCGGCGTCAGGAGCGGCTTTGATGCTGACGACCCCCGTAGCGAGGACGGGGCGCGCAACGTCCCGCCGGGGACGACCAACTATCAGCCCTATTCGCCCTGGACGGGCACGGGCAACGCCTGCGAGGCCTTCAACCACCCCCTGGGGGCCAGCACGGTATCCTACGGGTCGGCCGACAGCGGTGGCGGGCAGACGCTGCTGCACCAAGCCGCCGCGGCCAACACGCAGGAGCGGCCGCTCTTCGGGATGTCGCCCGTCTTCAAGGTGGCGGCGCAGGCGGCGTTGCCGGAGCTGAGTTTCGCACGCGCTACGTCCCTGGTGAACGAGGATGACGGCACTCTCTCGGTGACCGTGAATGCCGATCCAGCGCCGAGCGCCAACCTCACGGTGACGTACTCGGTCGAGGACTCGTCGAGCGGGCAGGCAGGACTTGAGGCGACGAGCGGAGTCGACTTCACCGCGCCCTCGGGCACGTTCACCATCAACGCCGGTGCGACGAGCGGCACGATCGTCATCACGATCACCGATGACGCTATCTTTGAGAAACCTGAGAACTTCCGACTGCGACTCACTGCCTCATCTGGCTACACCGTAGACCTGTCAAGAGGTAACACCACCGTCGGCATCAACGATGACGATCGCGCGGAGCTCACGCTTGGGCAGGCGTCGTACACGGCGTTGGAGAGCGGGGGCGCCGTCGCAATCACCGTCAACCTCAACGCGACAGCGCCCGATGTGGTGAACGTCAGGCTCACCCTGGCCGACGGCACGGCGTCGGGCGCCAGCGGCGGCGCCGGCGCCGACTTCGACAGCGACCAGCTGAATGCGACGATCGCGGCCGGGGCGGACACCGCAACGTTCAGCATCCCGATCACCAACGACGGCGATGCCGAGGCGGACGAGACGTTCACAGCGACGCTCAGCAAACGGGGCAGCGGCGGTGTGACTGCGAACACGGACCTTGGCGACCCACACGTCGCGACCATCACCATTGCCGACGACGACCATGCGCAGGGGCTGCTGTTCGCTCCGTCCGCCGCCACCGGCCTGACGCTGGACGAGGGCGCCACGGCCACCTACACCGTCCGCCTGGCGACCGCGCCGACGGGCACGGTGACGGTGACGATCAGCGGCGCGGGCTCCGGCATCACCGTCGACACCGACCCCTCGATGGCGAGCGACCAGAACACGCTGACGTTCACGACGTCCGACTGGTACATCGCGCAAGAGGTCACCGTCAGCGCGGGCCAGGACTTGAACGCCGCGGACGAGATGGTCACGCTCAGCCACGCGCCGACCGGCGGCGGCTATTCGTCGAGCCACAACGCCGACTTCGGCGTGACGGCGGACGACGACGAGACGGCGGTGCCGGTGACCGTCACCATGTCCGCCTCCGACGGCGACTCAGACGGCAACGCGGTGGAGAACGGCGCGGGGGCGACGGGGTACCGGACGATCACGGTCACGCTGGGGCGGGCGCTGACCGGGGCGGAGACGGTGACGGTGCCGCTGACGGTCGTGGGCGCGACGGTCGCGGACGACTACACCTTCGGGCTGCAGCCGGCGACGCAGACGGGCGTGACCCTGCTGAACTCGGGCGCGACCTACACGGCGCAGAACCCGGCGCTGCGCTTCGTCTCCGGCGGCACGACGGCGACGCTGCGGCTGCGGCCGGTCAACGACAGCGACCGCGAGCAGCCCTACGCCGTCGTGGACTTCGGCACGGACAGCCGCGCGCCCTCGGGCGTCAACGTGACGGTGGGCGACGTCAGCGGCGGCCCGATCGGGATCGTGCTGGTGGACGACGAGACGGGCGCCATCGAGGTGCCGTCGTCGTGGGGGCTGGCGCCGTCCAGCGGCGTGGGCCCCGGCGACGACTTCCGGCTGCTGTTCCGGACCTCGAGTGGCCGGGACGCCACGTCCACGGACATCGCCGACTACGACGCCTTCGTCCGCGAGGTGCTGGCGACGGGCGGTCACGCGGACATCCTGCCCTACGCGGGCTTCTTCAAGGTGTTCGGGAGCACGCGCAGCGGGAGCGGCAGCACGGGCGCGACGGCGCGCTTCCACAATGGACTGGTCACGACCGGGGAACACAACGACCACCACGATCAGGCGGGCGACCTGTGGGCGGACGGATCGGCGCGGAGCACGCGCAACACGGCGCAAACGCGCATCTATTGGCTCAACGGCCCAATCCTCGCCAACAACTACGCCGACTTGTGTGACCTCAACTGGACGAGCACCCCTGGCATCAGCAACGGCTTCGACCGTGCAGACCCGCGCAGCGAGGACGGCACGCAAAACAACCCGGACAGCCCTGGCCAGGCGCAACAGCCGTGGACGGGTTCGGGCAACGCCTGCGAGGCGTGGGACCACCCGCTCGGAGCCAACACGGTCTCGCGCGGCGCCGTCGACAGCACCGGCAGCCTCTGGCACGCCAGCGCCGAGGCCAACACGCAGATACGGCCGCTCTACGGCCTGTCGCCCGTCTTCACCGTGGAGGGGGCGACGGCGGAGCTGAGCGTCTCGGCGAGCGGGACGGTGACCGAGGGCGGCACGCTGACGGTCACGGTGACGCTGAGCAGGAACGCCGACGCGAACCTCTCCATTCCCGTGCGGATGCGCACGAGCGGCAATCCCACCGCGTCGGCGGCGGACTTCACGCTCTCCAATAGCGGCAGCGTCGCGATCACGAGCGGGACCAGCAGCGGCACGCTCACCTTCAGCGCCACGGACGACCGGATCGACGAGGACGCGGAGACGCTCGTGCTGGAGTTCGGGGCGCTGCCCTCGGGCGTCGTCGCGGGCACGGCGGACAGCGTCGCGATCACGATCAACGACAACGACACGGCCGGCGTCACGGTCACGCAGACGGGCGGGAACACGGTCGTCGCCGAGAACGGCGGCACGGACACGTACACGGTGGCGCTGGACACGCAGCCGCTGACGAACGTGGTGATCACGCTCACGAGCGGCGTCCCGGCGGCGGCGGTCTTGAGCGGGGGCGGGCAGACGAATCAGGGCACGCTGACGCTGACCTTCACCCCGTCCAACTGGAACACGGCCCAGACGGTGACCGTGCGCGGCGTGAACGACGACATCGACAACCAGGGCGACCGCCGCGACGTGACGATCACGCAGGCGGTCACGACGGGCGACACGGGCGGCAAGTACACCACCAGCACGGCCGTCGCCAACGTGAGCGTGCGCGTCAACGACGACGATGTGGCGGCGGTGACCGTCACCCCGAGCGGCGGCACGACGGTGGTGACCGAGGACCAGAGCGACACGGACGACTACACGGTCGTGCTGGCCACGCAGCCGCTGGGCAACGTGACGATCACGGCGACGGCGCCGGCGGGGGCGCAGGTCAGCGACGACGGCGGCTCGACGTGGGGCTCGTCGGTGGACCTGGTGTTCACGGCGGGCACGTCGGGCAACTGGGGCACGGCCCAGACCGTGACCGTGCGCGGCGAGCAGGACGTCATCGACAACCCGGGCGACCAGCGCAGCGCCACGATCACGCACGCGATCACCTCGGGCAACGGCGACGGCTCGCGTTACAGGCCGTCGACGCCGAGCATCGACAGCGTCGCGGTGACGGTCACGGACGACGACGCGGCGCCGACGGCGATCGCGCTGAGCGTGGACGACGATTTCGTCCGGGAGGGCGACGGCGCGACGTCGATCACGGTCACGGCGACCGTGCAGGGCGCGACGCGCTTCGGCGTGCCCAAGGCGGTCGTGGTGACGGTCACCCCGCTCGCCGACAGGAGCGGATTCAACTACGTGGACATGACGGCGGTGAGCCCGTTCACGATCACGATCCCCGCGGGGGCGCAGTCGGCCACGGGGATGTTCACGCTCACGCCCGACGCCGACGTCGTCGACGAGGTGACCAACGTGGTCACGGTGGGCGGCAGCATCGGCGGCGACACCGCGACGACGATCAACACGGATGACATCGTGCTGCAAGACGACGACGCCACGCCGACGGGCGTCACGCTGAGCGTGAGCCCGACGTCGATCACCGAGAACGGCGGCGCGCGCACCGTCGCGGTCACGGCGACGGTGGACGGCAGCACGCGCTTCGGGACCGCCAAGACGGTGGCGGTCACGGTGGACGGGCACAACGCGGCGGGCCGGGTCAACTTCGTGGCGGCGACCAGCTTCAACATCACCATCCCGGCGGAGGATCAGGCGTCCGCGCCCTTCCACATCACGGTCACGCCGACGAACAACGCCTGGGACGAGCAGAACGGCGCGGCGGCGCTCAGCGGCACGCTCGGCAGTGTGACCGTCACCGGCGCGAGCGTGACCATCACCGACGACGACGCGCCGCCGCCGGGGGTGGCGCTGAGCGTGAACCGGGCGTCGATCGCGGAGGGCGCGGGCGCGACGTCGATCACGGTCACGGCGACGGTGCGGGGCGCGACGCGTTACGGCTCGGCCAGGACGGTGACGGTGTCGCAGGCGGGTTCCGGCGGGGCCAACGTGGTCGACTACACGGCGACGGCGCCGGGGACGATCACGATCGCGGCGGGCGCGGCGTCCAGCACCACCTCGTTCACGCTCACCCCGACGGACGACGCGACGGACGAGTTCGACGAGACGGTGACGGTCTCGGGCTCAGGCGCCGGCATCGCCTCCATCTCGACGGCGGCGATCACGCTCACCGACGACGACGCCACGACGATCGCGATCAGCGCGCCGGCCGGCGGCATCGCCGAGAACGGCGGCACGAAGGACGTGACGCTGACGCTGAGCCGCGCGCTGCTGACGGGGGAGACGGTGACCGTGCCGCTCGAGGTGGTGGGCGTGACGGCGTCGGACGACTACACGGTCGCGCTTGAGCCCTCGTCGCAGCCGGGGGTGACGCTCTCGCAGAGCGGCCCTGACAGCGCGCAGCAGCCGAAGGTGACGCTTGGGAGCGGCGCGCAAGCGGCCGTGCTGCGCTTCACGGCGGTCGACGACGCGCTGCGCCAGCAGCCCTACGCGGTGGTCAGGTACGGCACGGGGGCGCGCGTGCCGAGCGGGGCCGGCGTGGACTTCGCGGCGCCCACGGACGGCCCGGTCGGCTTCGTGCTCACGGACGACGAGACGGGCGCCGTCGGGGTGCTCCCCAGCTGGGGGCTGCTGCCGAGCCAGGCTGAGGCGTTCAAGCTGGACTTCCGCCTGGTCTTCGTGACCTCGGGCCAGCGCGACGCCTCGTCCGGGGACATCGCCGACTACGACCACTTCATCCGCCTGCACCTGGCGGAGGGGCACGCCGACATCGTCCCCTACGCCGGCTTCTTCACGGCGCTGGGCTCCACCTCCGGCGTGACGCTGCAGGCCCACGCGGGCGTGAGCGGCTCCGCTTCGATGGACTTCTTCTGGCTGGGGGAGACGGGCACGACCGGCGAGCGCCGGCTGGCGGCGAGCAATTCGCAATTCAGAGGGGAATGGTTCGAGGGCTCGACCCCGTCGCAGCAGTCGGTGCCGCGCGACGAGTCGGGGGCGCGGGCGGCGATCGCCGCTACCGGCTACTTCACGGGCTCGACGGCCGCGGGCGCGCGCTCCTCAAACCCGCTCGGCTCGGCCAGCGTCACCCTCGGCTACCTCAACGACTCGGGCGCCGGGCGCGCCCCGCTGGGCAGCGGCCAGACGGCGTCGGGCACCGCGACCCGCAGCTTCTACGGGCTCTCCCCGGTCTTCAGCTACGTCGGCGACCCGGCGATCACCATTAGCTCGCAGGCGACGAGCGTGACCGAGGGGACGGCGATCACCTTCACCATCGAGGCCGACCCGGCGCCGACCGCCAACCTGCCGATCAACCTGGTGGTGAGCGACGACGGGCACGTCCTCCCGCCCGCCGCAACGGGCATCAAGAACGGCGCCGTCACCATCGCGGCGAACACGACCTCGGTGACGTACACCGTGAACACGGTGGACGAATCGACGGACGAGCCCGATACCGCCATGGGCGTAGCGATCGCCGTCGGCGACAACTACGCCCTGGGTTCTCCGAGCATCGCAACCGTGACGGTCGAAGACGACGACGCGATGACCGTGTCCGTCTCGGGCGGCGGCGGCACGGTGAACGAGGGGTCCAGCACGGACTACACCGTGGACCCCGGGCGCGACCTCGACTCGGGCGAGACCGTGACGATCCACTTCGCGCCCGCGGGCAGCGCGACGCAGGGGTCGGACTACGTCATCAGCTGCCACGGCGCGGGCGTGACCTGCACCGGGCTGGGCGGGACCACGCCGGTGCTGACGATCCGCGGCGGCGCCAACGTGCGCCGGGGGACGATCCGGGTCAGCGCGCGCACCGACTCGGCGCACCCGGAGAGCGGCGAGACGGCCGGGATCAGCCTGCGCTCCGGACACACGAGCACGGGATCGGGCGGAACGTTCTCGGTCAGCGGCACGCCGACCACGTTCACGATCACGAGCATCGCGCCGGCGGCCATCACCGCTTCGTTCGGGGCCGCCACGTACACCGGCACCGAGGCGGTCGGGAGCCGCACGGTGACGATCCCGGTCAGTCTCTCCGCCGCCGCGCCCTCTGGCGGGCTGAGCGTCGCCTACACCGCGCACAGCTCGGGCACGGCCGCCGCCTCGGACTACGGCGTCAGCCCCGCCGCCAGCGTGAGCATCGCCCAGGGGGCCACCAGCGCCAGCATCACGGTGACCATCACCGACGACGCGCTCCACGAAGGCGCGGAGACCATCGTCCTCGACATCAGCGGCGGCTCCGGCTACAGCCCCGGCGCGACCGCGCGGACGACCGTCACGATCACGGACGACGACCCCGCGCCCACAGCTGTGGCGTTGAGCGTCGACGACACGTCCGTGGGCGAAGGCGAGGGCGCCCAGACGATCACCGTCACCGCGACGGTCGGCGGGAGCACGCGCTGGGGCGCCGCGCAGACGGTCGCGGTGGCGGTCGCCGGCTCCGGCAACTCGAACGTCGTGGGCTTCACGGCGCAGCCCGCCACCTTCAGCATCACCATCGCCGCGGGCGCGCAGACCGGCACCGGCACGTTCACGCTCACGCCCCAGGACGACAACACCGCCGAGAACGCGGAGACGATCACGGTCTCGGGCACGCTGGGCGGCGCCACCGTCAGCTCCGCCACCATCACCCTGACGGACGACGACACGGCCCCGGCGCCGCCCGTGACGGTGACGCTCGCAGCCTCCGGCGGCGACGCGGACGGCAACGCCGTCGAGGGGGCGAGCGGGGCCACGGGCTACCGCACGATCACGATCACGCTGGGGCGGGCGCTGACGGGCGCGGAGACGGTGACGGTGCCGCTGACGGTCGTGGGCGCGACGGTGGCGACGGACTACGCGTTCGCGCTGCAGCCCTCGTCGCAGGCGGGCGTGACGCTGCTCACGTCCAACCCGCACAGCGCCCAGAACCCGGCGCTGCGGCTGGCGGCGGGCGCGTCGAGCGCGACGCTGCGGCTGACGCCGGTCAACAACGGCGCCCGCACGCAGCCCTACGTCGTCATCGCCTACGGGACGGGGAGCCGCACGCCGGCCGCGGGCGGCGGAGCGACGCTGGGGACGGTCACCGGCGGTCCCATCGGCGTCGTGCTCGTCGACGACGAGACGGGCGACGTCACCGTGCCGACCAACTGGGGCCTCAAGCCCACGGGATTGGTCGCGGGCGACGACTTCCGGCTGCTCTTCCGCTCCTCGACGACACGGGACGCCACGTCGGCGGACATCGCCGACTACGACGCCTTCATCCGCGACGTGGTGGCGACGATGGGGCACGCCGACGTCCTGCCCTACGCGGGCTTCTTCCAGGCGTTCGCGAGCACGCGTAGCAGCTCGGGCTCGACGGGCACGACGGCGCGGGTGCACACCGGCATGGCGGCGGAGCACACCCAGCACGTGCCCTCCGGCGGGTGGACGGACGGCTCGGCGGCGTCGAGCGTCGGGGACGCCAGCGTGGGCACGCCCATCTACTGGCTCAACGGCGACATCCTCGCCAACAACTACGCCGACCTCTGCGACCAGGCGCTGAGCAGCGGGAGCGGCGTCACGACGGGCTGGGGGATCACCGATCCGCGCAGCGAGGACGGGACGCAGAACAACCCGAACAGCCCCGGCCAGGCGCAGCAGGCGTGGACGGGCACGGGCAACGCCTGCGAGGCCTACACCTTCCCGCTGGGCAACAGCCCGAACGTCTCCCGCGCGGCATCGCACGAGACGACGTGGGCGTTCATGCACCAGGCCGACAGCCCCCGGGCGCAGCAGCGCCCGCTCTACGGCCTCTCGCCGGTCTTCAAGGTGGCGGGGAGCACGTCCGCGATCGCGGTCGGCTTCGAGCGCGCCCACTCCAACGTGCGCGAGGGCACGACCCTGCAGGCGACGCTCACGGCCGCGAGCGCCTCCTCCTCGAGCGCGACCTTCACGGTCAACGCGACGGCGGGGACGGCGACCTCCGGCGACTGGTCGGGCGGGCCCTGGCCGGTGACCCTGCCGGCGAACCAGACATCCGTCTCCTTCAACGTCGTCATCCCCTCGGACACCACCATCGAGGGCCCCGAGCGCTTCACGCTGACCATCGCCGCGCCGCCCGCGGGCTTCACGCTGGGCACGGGCACGGCGACGGTGCAGATCGTCGACGTCAACGTCGTGCCCGGCGACTGGGCGCTCATCCCGGCGGGCCTCACGACGGGCCAGCAGTTCCGGCTCGTCTTCCTCGGCGACCCGCACCCGGCCTCGGGCGGGAACATCGCCACCTACGACGGCTGGGTGCGGGCGGACGCCTCCTCCACGGGCACGACGCCCACGCCCCACGCCGCCATCCAGGCCTACTCCTCAGGCTTCCAGATGGTGGGCAGCACGACCGCGGTGGACGCCGCCGCCCACACCGCGACGGGCATCAGCGAGAGCGGCGCCTACGGCCACACCGCCTGGACGACGCCCATCTACTGGCTGGGCGGCGCGAAGATCGCCGACGACCACAACGACTTCTGGGACGGCGGCTGGGACAACCAGCTCGCCAGCCAGACGCGGGGCCCGGACGGGCAGGCCGTCTCCGGCGCGAGCAGGACGTGGACCGGGGCGCAGACGGGCGCGACGCACGCCACGGCCGGAACCGCCTCGGCCAATCCCCTCGGCCACACGGGGAGCAACGTCACGCAGGGGCGCTGGGGCGCGGGCAACAACCCGATCAACCAGGGCACCGAGGGCAAGAACAACGTCCGCCGCATCCTCGCCATCTCGCAGGTCTTCGAGGTGGGGGCGACGCCCGCGACGCCGGTGGCGGACTTCGCCGCGGCGACGTCGACCGTGGACGAGGCCTCGGGGACGACGAACATCCGCCTCAACCTCAGCCCGGCGCCGTCGGGGAACATCACGGTGCGCTACACGCTCTCCGGGACGGCGACGCTCGGTACGGACTACACCATCAGCGGGGGGGCGGGGACGAGCCGCACGGTGAACGTGAGCGCGGGCGCGACGTTCGTGAACATTCCCGTCGCGGTCACGAACGACAGCGCGCAGGAGAGCGCGGAGACGATCGTCCTCACCCTGAACGCCGGCGCGGGCTACAGCGTGGGCACGACGAACCCGGTGCACACGCGCACGATCACCGACGACGACGGGGGCGGCGGGGCGCCGATCGCGAGCTTCGCGGCGGCCACGTCGACCGTGGGCGAGGCCTCGGGCACGACGAGCCTCGTGGTGAACTTCAGCCGCGTGCCGTCCAGCGCCATCACGCTCGGGTACGACGTCTCGGGCACGGCGACGGTGGGCACGGACTACACCATCAGCGGGGGGTCGGGGACGAGCCGCACGCTGAGCGTGAGCGCGGGCGCGACCTCGGTGAACATCCCCATCACCATCGTCAACGACAACGCGCGGGAGAGCGGCGAGACCATCATCGTGACGCTGCGCTCCAGCACGCAGTACGCGCGCAACGAGCCGCTCATCCACACGCGCACGATCACCGATGACGACGGGGGCACGACGCCGCCCCCGGTGGTGGTCCCGCCGCCGGTGGTCACGCCGCCTGGCGGCGGTGGCGGCGGTGGACCGACGGGCCCGACGCCGAGTGACGCCGACTTCGAGTGGAACGTGCAGCGCGACATCGAGTCCCTCGCGAGCGACCACGACAGCCCCACGGGCGCGTGGTCGGACGGCGCGACGCTCTGGCTGCTGCAGAACGGCTCAGGCGCCGCCGACGCCATCCACGCCTACGACCTGGAGACGGGCGAACGCGTCACAGAGCGGGAGTTCCCCCTCGACGAGCGCAACCGCGCGCCGCGCGGAACCTGGTCGGACGGCACGACCATCTGGGTCTCCGACAGCGGCCGCGACAGGCTCTTCGCCTACGACCTCCCGACCGGCGAGCGGCTCCCCGAGCGCGACATCGAGCTGGCCGGGCGCAACCGCGACGTGCGCGGCATCTGGTCGGACGGCGTGACGATGTGGGCGCTCAACCGCAACCCGTCCCTCTACGCCTACGACCTGGCGAGCGGCGAGTTGCGGGCGTCCTACGCCCTCGACAGCCGCAACGGCGACCCGCACGGCATCTGGTCGGACGGCGTCACGGCCTGGGTCTCCGACCACGGGGCGAAGCGGCTCTTCGCCTACCGCCTGCCCGTGCTGCCCGAGACCGCGCCGGAAGAGCCGCCCGCCCTGGAGCGCGTGCGCGAGGAGGAGTTCGGGGAGCTCAGCGACGCCAGCAACCTCAGCCCGCGCGGCATCTGGTCCGACGGCGACGTCATCTACGTGGCCGACGCGCACGACGGCAAGGTCTACACCTACAACGTCCCGGACGCCATCGACGCCCGCCTGGCGTCACTCACGGTGAGCGGCGTCGACTTCGGGGAGTTCGACCCCGACGCCACGGAGTACGAGGGCGTCCCCGCGGCCGGCGCCGTCGCCCACACGGTCGAGGCCGCCTCCGCCCGGAGCGGCGCCACCGTGCGGGTCGAGCCCGCCGACGCCGACCCCGGCCGCCGCGGCCACCAGGTCGCCGCCGGCACTTCCGCCATCACCGTCACCGTGACCTCGCCCGACGGCAGCCGCACGCTGGTCTACCACGTGCGCGTGCGCGTGGAGCTGCCCGAGACCTGCCTCGACGGCGCCGTCGCCGAGGGCTTCAGCCTCGTCGTCTTCGCGGGCGGAACCATCGAGGAGCTCACGGCCTGCGCGGAGCTGCGCCACGTGGACGCCCTCTACACGCTCTCCGGCGGGCGCTGGCTGACCTTCATCCTGGAAGCGCCGGACTTCGCGAACGCGCCCTTCGCCGAGCACTTCGCCGGGGCCGTGCCCCCCGGCACGCCGCTCGTCGCCGCCAGCGCAGGCCCCGCCAGCGAGGACCCGCTCCCGCCCGCCGACGGGCCGCAGGCCTGGGGCGCGGACTGCCTCGCGGGCGAGCGCGGGCCGGGCTTCGGCCTCGTGCGCTTCCAGGGCGGCTCCCTCGAGGAACTCGCGGCCTGCGCCGGGGCCTCGGACGTGGTTTCGCTGTGGACGATCGCGGAGGGCGAGTACGTCGCCTTCCTGCCGGGCGCGCCCGCCTTCGTCAACGCCGCCTTCTCGGCGCTCTTCACAGGCGGCATCCCCGCGGGCGAGCCGCTGCTCGTCCGCGCCGCGGAGCCGCCCGCACCCGCCGAGGAGGAGGCCGGGGACGCGGATGACGGGGCGGAGAGCGGGGACGGCGCAGGGGTGGCGACCGAGGAAGCGGGAGCGGATGGCGCCACCGGCGATGACAATGTGGCCGGGGACGCGGACGACGGGGCGGAGAGCGGGGACGCGGGTGCAGGGGCGGCGAGCGAGGATGCGGGAGCGGACGGTGCCACCGGCGATGACAACGTGGCCGGGGACGCGGGTGCAGGGGCGGCGAGCGAGGATGCTAACGGGGACAGCGTCGCCGCCGATGACAACGTGGTCGGCACCGCCGGTGGCGGGGCGGACGCCGGCGCCGCCGAGGACGGAGCGAGCTTGTCGCTCGCGACGACGCGTGGGTCGCAGGACGCCCCCGGACCGCCCCAGATCGTCTCCCTCTCCGGCTACCCGGACGCCCCCGAGCTGGGCGCGCTCGGCACGGGCACCCCCGCCGAGATCGCCGCCGAAGCCGCGCTCTGGGCTGAGCGCCACGACGCCCTCAACGGACCGCGCGCCGCCGTCCCCGCCTACCACCTCCTCGCCGCCGTCGCCCAGGCCGACCCCACCCCCGACGGCACGTGGCTGGGACGGCCCCTCGACGAGATCATCGCCCGCTACGTCGAGGCCGCCCGCGAGCACGGCCTGCTGCTCTTCCTCGAGATCCAGATCGGCTGGAGCGACCCCCTCGCCGAGGCGCGCCTGCTCGAACCCTTCCTCGCCGAGCCCTTCGTCCACCTCGCCCTCGACCCCGAGTTCGCGACCGGCCGCCTCCAGGTGGCCCCGGGCGCCGCCGTCGGCTCCGTCACCGCCGAGGACCTGAACGCCGTCCAGCGCTACCTCACCTCACTCGTCGCCGGGCACGGCCTGCCCCCGAAGATCCTCATCGTGCACCAGTTCGAAGAAGGGATGATCGAGGACCGCTCCGCGATCGAGGCGCATGCCGCTGTCGCGCTCTCGATCAGCATGTCCGCGCTCGGCGGCCCCGAGGACAAGCTCGCGCGCTACGAGCGCTTCGCCCTCGCCGGCCCCTCCGAGCGCCCCGCCCTCAGGCTCTCCTTCGACCACGACACGCCCACCATGACCCCGGCCGACATCCAGAACCTCGACCGCCCGCCGGACATCGTCATCTACCAGTAACCACGTCCGTCTCTCTGTCATCAAGAGGAGGATGCGCAGACGGTGCTTCCCTGGAAGAGGGCGCCGTCGCTCATCCGCTCCCGGCTCTGGGGATCCGGTCGCGCAGACCGGCCGCGCCTGCTGTCTGGGGCGGCTGCTGGCGCTGAACCTGAGACGGGCGGAAGCGCAGGCGTTGTAGAATCAGAGGGCGCGGGGAGCGATCAGAAATGACGACCACTGAGACAAGGCTGCTGACCGCCGAGGACTTGCTCCGACTCTACAGTGAGGGCGTGCGCGGTGAACTGATCCGGGGGGTACTCTGCGAGACCATGCCGACAGGACATGAGCACGGGGCGATCGTCGTGAACCTCAGCACCGAATTGCGGAACTTCATCAAGCCCCGAAGGCTGGGATGGCTAGTTGCCTCGGACTCTGGCGTCTGGTTGGAGCGTGACCCGGACACTGTGCGCGAGCCGGACATCGCATTCATATCGGCGGAGAACATCCCGCTAGACGCAAGGATCACAGGCTACGCCGAGGTCACGCCCGACTTCGTCGTGGAGATCGCCTCCCCGAGCGACAGTCGCCGGGAGGTTCACGACAAAGCACAGATGTGGCTGCTGCACGGGGTTCGCTTGGTCTGGGTCGTGTATCCGAACACCCGCACGGTGGATGTGTATCGGGTAGATGGAGCTGTCAACACGCTCACGGAAGACGACTCGCTCGACGGCTTGGATGTACTGCCCGGCTTCGCCTGCGAGGTCGGTGCGATCTTCGACGCGTAGGGCCGCGTGGGTCGCTCCTCCCGCGCCCTGTCTCGCACTTTGGTCATGCCCGTCGTGGCTCGGAACGTGCTGATCATCCTCGGCGGCGTGATTGTGTTCCTTGCCACGCCTGGCTGCGATAGCGGTCACGCTTGCGCACGAGGCCGCCATCGGTGTTGCGATGTACCTCGTCGAGGTACGGATGGTGCCGCGCGGCTGACGCCCCAACTGAGCGCCGGACGCTTCGCGGCGCGATGAGGACAGTCGACTCCGCGAGTGTTGTGATTGCCCCTCGCTTGTTCGCTACAGGCTAAAGCCGCCCAGCGGAAGGTTGGAGTTACAGTGCGCGTCGGGGAGGACCGATGCCGCTAAGCGAACGGGACTACATGCGCGATCCCGAGCGGACGCGCAGGGAACAGACCCGGCATGTACAACGCAGTTTCGGCGACCGCTGGTTCAACGTGAGGCCAGAGTCGCCCACGCCGCCGACTCCCCAAGGGAATGGTGAACGCGACCGTGGCGGCGCGCGCAGGCGTCAACAGAAGTGGGGAGGCATTCTGCGGTTCGCCCTCGTTGTCGTCGGGTTCGGTGTCGGTGGTGGAGTAGTCGCCAGCATCATCCTGGCGAGCGTGTCCTGAGCACTGGGCGCACAGTGCCATGCCCCTCCGTCCCCTATAGGGAGACTGCCCACTACAGCGCCGACAAGAACTGGGCCGACAAGAACTGGGCCTGCTGGGAGACGATCATCGCGGCGATGGCGGCCTGCGTCGGACCGGCGGACTCTGACTGACTTGCCCGACCTTGACCGATTAACTTGCCGGGGCGATATCCAGGTCGGCGCCCGATCTGCTAGACTGCGCAAAATCCGCGAGGTACGCCCTGCTTGGAGTCGGTGAAGATGGAATCTCGCAATGCCGGTGACGGTCCCCGTGCTGGCCTGAGCCGCCGCCTCGTACCCCCCCCCCCCCCCCCCCGCAATTTCGTTCGACTGAGCGGCCGAAGCGCTTGAGCGCGCCCCGGCGACGCCTCACGGCCGTCGCGGCCATGCTCGTGGTGATCGTGGGCATGGCGCTCATGGCCGTGACGCCAACCGAGCGGGCCGAGGCGCAGAGTGTCCCGAACGTGTGGTGGAACGCATTAGCTGCGCTGGGACCGGAGCCATCAGATTTATCACAACAGTTACAACTCCAGGTCAACCAGAATCTCACCGCAGCCCTGACCGTCAGCTACACCATTGGCGGCACGGCGACGCCCGGGGTGGACTACACCATCGATGCCGGCAGCCCTGACTACGCGGCCCGCACCGGGACGTTCACCATTCCGGCGGGGACGGCGAGGTTCACCAGTGTTTTTTTCCCAGTTACGATCCTGGAGGACGCGGTCTCAGACAATGGCGAGACCATCATTCTGGCCATCACCGACGGCGCCGACTACAACCTGGGCTCAGGAAGCACAGTAACGGCGACGATCGTTGAGAACTCCGGCCAGGCCGCGTTTCGGATCGGCGGCCAGCCCCAGGTGAACGGCACCCTGACGGGGCATCGGGTCTGCGACGACGCCGACGGCAACGGCACGCTCAGCTACCAGTGGCAGAGAAAGGATAGACCCGGAAGGGCTACGTTTGTCCCGATCGGCGGCGCGACTTCTCAGAGCTACACCCTGCAGCAAGCGGACGCCGGCTATTACTTGCGGCTCCGGGTCGAGTACACCGACGGAAAAAGCGTTACTACGCGGGTCTACACGCCGATAATCGGCCCCATCGGACCGGTTGTGGCGAAGAACACGGTGGGGTTCAGCCGCGACAGCTACAACGTGCGCGAGGGCGACCCGCTGCGGCCGACGCTGACCTTCAGTTCGCCCACGGCGCAAGAGCAGACCTTTGAGATTACCTTCCAGACTTGCGACGCGGACCTGCGCAAGGACATCGTCGTGGATTTCGCCGAACATAGTCCATTTGTGCGCGCCACCGATGTCTCCGCCGCGCACTCGGTGACGGTGCCGGCGGGCGTGACCAGCCACACCTTCAGCCTGCCGGTGCCGCTGGACGGCGAGATCGAAGGCTACGAGACCTTCGTCATGGGCTTCGGCGGGATGCCGAGGGGGATCACCATTGGAGACCAGAGCGACGCCACGAACCAGGGACAGTACGCCGTGGTCCAGATCGCCGACGTCAACTTCGTCCCGGAGAACTGGCCCCTCAAGCCCTCGGGCGTGAGCGCGGGGGACCAGTTCCGGCTGCTATTCAAGACCGAGAACGAGCGCAACGCCGAATCGGGCAACATCGGCGACTACGACACCTTCATCCGCAACCGGATCGGCGGCGCAAGCACCGGCCACGCGGACATCCGCCAGTACCAGGACACCTTCCGGGTGGTGGGCAGCACCGGTACCGTGGACGCCGCCTGGCACACCGCCACCGGCATCATGGTGTCGGGAGAGCCCAGCCACACGCCCTTCTCCCACCCCATCTACTGGATGGGCGGCCCCAAGGTCGCCGACGACTACAACGACTTCTGGGACGGCACCTGGGACGCCAACAGGCAGACCGGGGCCCACCAGCGCAACGCCCTGGGCGTCGTGACCACCAGCAAACGGGGTCCCAACACCGGCACCAAGTCAGGCACGACCCATGCCACGGCGGGGGCGAAGGCCACCTACCACCTGGGCCACGGCACCCACACGCGCTGGGGCGGCAATATGGCGAACCAGAACCCCATCAACCAGGGCCAGATCCCGGTGGGCAACGCCAACGTGTACCTGGGCCTGTCGGGCATCTTCCTGCCGCTGGACGTGAGCGCCGCCAATCCCCTGGTCACCATCGAAACCCGGCGGGCCAGGGTTGAAGAGGGCACGGCCATCACCTACACGCTGCGGGCGATCCCGGCGCCGTCGTCGCCCGTGATAGTCAACTTCAAGGTGTCCGAGACCACCGACGGCGGGCTCAACTTCGTCAACCCCCTGGACCACGGCCCGAAGACACGGACCATCCCCACCTCCGGAGTTCTCGAATTCACCGTGCGGACGGAGAATGACGAACTCGGCGAGCCCGACGGCGGGGTGACGGTCAGCATCGGGTCCGGTACGGGCTACCGGACCCTGGCCGCCTCCGATACGGTCATGACGGTCATCACCAGTTCAGACATCTCCCTCGATATCTCCGTCGGCGCGGCGCTGGGTGACGGGAGCAACGGCCCGGCGCAGACCGGCGCCAACGTGGACTTCACCTTCTCGCTCCCCAAAGCGCTGGAGGGACGTGAGCTGAGCGGCATCCGGACGCAGTTGGCCTGGGGCGGCGACGTGCTCAGCCCGCGCTCGGACCAGCGCCCGACGACGTGGGACCGGTACGTGCTCAATCCCGACTGGAAACCGGACGGGAGCGCCAGGGTGAACATATACGGTGCCTACGTGCGTCCCTGGCTGGAGAGTTCGATCATGTCCGGCGACCGCAGCTTCAGCCTGCGCGTGCACGTCAAGAACCGCGCCGAGGCGGGCGGCGACGTGGGCAACGGCTGGATCGCCATGCGGGTCGCGCCGGATCCCGATCCCGACGATAAATCCAACAACTACATTGCGCATCCCGACGCCGAGTGGGCCTGCATGCCGGTGGGCGGCGGAACCTGTCCCTCCGCCTGGCCGGGCGTGCCCACCGCCAGCATCGTTCCCCTGGACAACGGCACGGTCATGTCCGGCAACGACGCGCGTTACCGGGTCACGGTCAACCCGGCGCCGGGCGTGGGCGAGACGCGGCGCGTGTACCTCAAGACGTGGGAAGTGTTCGTCAAACCGACGGACCCAAAGGTGCTGATCGTCGGCGGAGTTCGGATAAAGGCCGACGGATCTCCATTCAATGCAGTGGAGGAAGCTAAGCTCACAGGCTTAGTTGAGATAGATGCCAAGGGAAATCCAATGGATGAGGATGTTGTCGTAGAAATACAAACGCAGCGCGGCATCCAGTACAAATACTATTACAATCAACCCCGCAGAGGTGGTACGCAGGTGCAGCTCACGGCATATAGCCACGTGGACGTGGGCTCCGGCGGGTCGGCCGAGTTCACGCTGCCCACCAAGATCTACCGTAGCACTGAAAACATGGCCGGGCGCAACTACTGGGCGGAGGTCCAGGAGGACATTGCCTATAGTGTCGGCGACGGCTCTTCGGCTGAGGTGGTGACTACCGTGTTCGACACGGCGCAAGCGGCGTGCTGGTACGGCCACTCGCACCATGCGGCGCGCCTGATCACCGTCGATGGATCTCAGGTTTACTCACCCGCGGGCATGGGGATTACCGAGTGCCTGACGAGTGACGAGATTGACAACTGGGTCTACGGCAACGGCTCGACCAGTAACAGACCGACTGTCTGGACCAGCTGCAAGCCGGACTATGACGACCACCGCGAGCACCCGTACACCGATGGCAATGGCAATATCCACCACCATCACAACCACGATCCGTACATCAAGCTGGGCGACGGTTCCTGCCCCGGCGGGCAGCCGCAGCTGGATGGCGGCGACTCGCAGGACGGGGAGCAGGACCAGCAGACGGACGACCAGTTCCCCGCACCGGGAGCGCTGGGCTTCTCGGACGTGACCGCCAGCAGCATGACGCTGTCCTGGTCCGAGCGCGAGGTCGACCACTACCTGGTCTACTGGGCCGAGAACGTCGCGAACGCCGAGACGCAGTCCGCCCAGGTCGACGCGGGCACGCTCACGTACACGATCACCGGCCTCGAGGCCGACACGGAGTACGCGGTCATCGTCTACTCGCAGGACTACGACGAGGTGACCCCCACCGCCTACCAGCGCACCGCTGCCCAGGCCGCGCCGTCGTGCGACCCGAGCACGTCGAGCACCGCCATTGCGAAGGCGCGGGCGGCGTTCGAGTGGCACACCAGCTACGGCTCGGACGCGCCGCTCTTCTGGCGCATCCTCAACAGCCTGGATGCGGACAACCTGCCGGCCAAGCCGTCGGGGGTGACCACTGAGACGGTGTCCGCCGCCTACGTGCAAAGTTACAGCAGCGGCAAAGGCTGGAGCGGCTGGGAGCCGATTGTGGAAGCGCTCGAGGACTGCGAAGCCTCGACGACTCCTGGCACCACCGACACGACCGACCCAGTCGTGCCGCCACCGCCTGCCACGCCGGAGATCAGCGTCAGCGGAGGTGCCGGTATCACGGAGGGCGGCGTCGCGACGTTCACGATCAGCGCCAATCCCTCGCCCGCGGCCGATGTGGACGTCACCGTGTCCGTCACGCAGTCGGGCGACTACGGCGTCACGGTCGGCCAGCAAACAGTCACGATCTCGACCAGCGGCAGCTACATCTTAACGGTCGCCACGTCGGACGACGCAATCGACGAGTCTGACGGCTCAGTGACGGTGACGGTGGACACGGGAACGGGATACACCGTTTCCAGCACGGCCGGCGCTGCAACCGTTGCGGTGTCGGACGACGATGATCCGCCGCCGCCGCCGAAGCCGGTGTACTCGACGCCGACGCTCTCAATCAGCGATGCGTCGGGGACCGAAGGCGACACGATCACCTTCACCGTGACCCTGAGTCCGTCCAGCAGTCGCTACGTGTGGGTCAACTACTACGCGCGTCCGGCATACGGGACCGCGGTGTCGGCGACGTATGCAGACTTCGAGATGGCGTACGGGATGCTCACCTTCAAGCCCGGCGAGACCGAGAAGACTATCACGGTGACATCGGTCGATGATGGTCAGTCGGAGGGCAATGAAACGTTCGTCGTCAGCCTCTACTCGGAAGTTCAGGCAAAGGTCGCCGACAGAACGGGAATCGGCACCATCATCGACGACGACTGATCGAGCAGGTTGAGTGTCTCGCAGGCACGAAAGAGCCGGCCCCACATGGACTCGGGGGAGGTCGCCGCAAGCGCCGACAGAGGCTCGTGGGAGCCAGCTTGGCTCACTTGCGCAAACACGAAGCGACCGAGCTGCCCGGTTGGTGAGCTCGATCAGGGGCAAAACCTGCGATTGGCGGCGATGCGAGCTGTCTAACTCGACGACGCCGACCGCTGTGAGCTTGCCGGGTCCGGGCGGGTGCTGGCGCAACGAGCGGCTGCACGGCGAAGTCGCAGGCGTTGAGCGCGCCCGCGAAGGCTCCGAGCTTCGGCTCGCCCAGCTCCGGGGCCCAGCACCTCGCAGATGGAGACCCGCACGCGGTCGAGGCGCACCGGACCCTCGTCCTCGAGGTGCGAGAGCATGAAGGCGAGGGGCAGCCCCGGCGGAGCCTTCGGCTCCGGGGTCTCGGGCGCACCGTCCGCCCGTGGTGCCGCGGCGGCGGCCCCGCCGGGCAGGGCCGCCGCCGCGCGCTTCGTCAGTTCGAGTAGCTGTCTCATCGGGATGCGCTCCTTGTCGCGTCAGGGGGTGAAGAAGGGCAGGACGCCCGCGCGCAGCAGGGCGGCGACGCCCTTGGCGGAGAGGACGAGGGCGAGGCCGGCCACGGCGAGGAAGACGGCGCTGCGGGCGCGGCCGAGGCCGCGCTCCTCCGCGCCGTTGGCCATGAGCAGGAAGCCCGCCCAGACGAGGGAGAAGACGCACAGCCCCGAGGCGGCGTAGGCCATCGCCGTGAGCACCGCGTCGAAGGCGTCGAGCATGGCCTGCTCCTCCTCCGGGGCCGCGCCGGTGGTGACCAGCGCGACCCTGCAGAGAAGCAGGGCGGTTAGCGCCCGCCTCACCAGGCCCACTCCCTGCCGAGCTTCCGGAACCACTCGCCCAACTCGCTGGCGCCTGCCGGCACGGGCGCCACCGGGGTCGGCTCGGGTTCGGGCTCCGGCACCGCGAGCGCGCGGTAGGGGGCGTCCGCGCCGACACTCGACGCGAGCGACAGCGTTTCCTGCCGCGTGCGCGCGAGCGGCTCGCGGGCGACCACCTCGGGCCTCGACGCGCTCGTAGTGGACGACCGTGAAGACGACGTCCTGGCTGACGGTCGAGGCGGGGACATGGCAACTCGCCGTCACCGAGTGCTCCGTGAACGTCCCGTCCTCGAGGGGCACCGTGATCGTCTCCGTCACGCTGTCGAGGTCTACGACAAGGCTCACATGTGGCTTCTATGAGGGACGGTCTTTCCGCAAGGCCGACGTGGCGGCATCTTCGGGTTGTCGCCCTCGTCCTGCTCCAAGCCGTTCCGCTCGTGATGTCCCGGTTAGCGGAGCCTGTGCCGAGCTTCTATCCGCACTCTCGATGGACCGCGCGTCGGGCCCGGTGCATGAAGGCACATCCTGCTCCAGGGGGCGCTGCCAGCTGAGTCACGTCCTCGATGGGACAAGCCACATGTCCGCAGTCGCCCGGCGTTCGGCATCACGTGCGAGGCTTCGTTCTCGCCACTCGGCGCTTGAGCGAGTGGATTCCTGCTACGCGGCCTCCTGAGCTGCGGCGTGGCGCAGCGGCTCGTAGATCTCGCCGCTCTTCCACAGCGCGAGCAGCAGCACCGATAGCCGGCGTGCGACAGCCACGACCGCGCGTTTCTTAGCGTGCGGACTCGGGCGGCGGGGACGGAGCGAGTTTGTCGCTCGCGACGACGCATGAGTCGCAGGACGACCCCGGGCCGGCCCAGATCGTCTCCCTCTCCGGCTACCCGGACGCTCCGAGCTGGGCGCGCTCGGCACGGGAACCCCCGCCGAGATCGCCGCCGAAGCCGCGCTGCACTCATTGTCGACGTTCAGCGACTTTGTCCGCTTAACTGCTCAGCGAAAATGTCCTCTCGCGGTGGTCGCTGCTCGTAGATGATGCCGCACCGTGGCGGCGGGGTGGGCCGTCGGCGCGGATGTAGCGGCGGACGGTGTTGCCCAGCAGCCTCGCGATCGTCCGCATTGAGAGTCCCTGCAACTGCGCCTGTTGGATCGCCTTCCAGCGCGCCTGCTGGCGCGGGGTGGGCGGGCGCAGCGGCTTGACGGCGGCCTGTGGTGAGGCGCCGTTGGCGGCGGTCCCGTTCGCCGCAGCAGACGGCTCGGGCCCACCCGGCCGGCCGCCGCTGAAGCCGAGGTCCTGTGCGATGCGCTCCAGCGCCGGGTCGCGCGCCAGCTCGGAGCGGGGCTCGCGCAGCACCCCCGCGCGGGGCGGGGCGAGCCTGGAGGGGATGGTCTCCTCCTGGTGGCGCACCGCCAGTTCGCCGCCGGGGCGCTCCAGCACCTCGACGCGCGCCCCGGCGTAGCTGAGCCGCTCGGGCGAGGGCAGCAGCTGCAGCGTGCGCCAGCGGTGTAGCGATCGCTCAAGATCTCGACCAGGTGATCGGTCTAAAACCAGACCACCCGCAGGGCGTCCTGGTCTCTGCGAAGGGTACTCCTACGCACCACCTCCCGTCTGATCCACCTGTTCCTCGCTCGGCTGGTTCGCGTGCCCGGTCCGATACGAGGGGCCGCGCGTCGTGAGGATGTGGGCATGGTGCCCGAGGCGGTCGAGCAGCGCCGTGGTGAGCTTCTCGTCGCCGAAGACCTGGACCCATTCGCCGAAGGCAAGGTTGGTCGTGACCAGCGTCGAGCGGCGCTCGTAGCGCTCGGCGATGAGGTTGAAGAGCAGCTCCCCGCCGGCAGCGGGCGCAGCAGCCCCGCCTCCGCCAGGAAGCGCTCCCGCACCCGCTCGGGGGCGAGCCGGTCGACCTCGCGCTGCGCCTGCTCCGAGACGTCGCGCAGCGAGTCCCCGCGGGGGATCGGCGTCAGCACCTGGAGCCGCACGCCTCGCCCTCGCGACTCCACGCCTCCCTTGTCGTGACCCTCGCCGGGGCGCGCGAAGCAGGGCTCGAAGCGGTAGTGGCTGGCCAGCGCCGAGAAGCGCTCGCTCAGCGCCCGCCTGGGGAACTGCACCCGCCGCACCGCTGGCTTGAGGTTGTCGTAGACGGCGCGCAAGGGCGCCCCGCCGAAGTGCGCGAAGGCCCGCACGTGTCCATCGAGGAAGGAGAGCTGGTCCTAGCGCTCGTAGAGCCGCACGAAGTCCCGCCCCGAGTACATCAGGCGCATCAGGAAGAGCCATGCCTTGCGCCGCTCGCCTGCGAGCTCGACGGTGACCTCGAAGAAATCGACCTGGGCCTCGTCGCCCGGGCGGTACACCAGCGGCACGTAGACCTCGGCGCGATCGCGGCGCCACTCACGGAGGTACCCGAAGATGAGCGTCAGCCCGACCTCGTAGCCCTCCTCACGCAGCGCCCGGTGCAGCCTCCGGCCGTGATGCGCTGCTTCGCCGTCGTCCGCTGCGACCACTCCTCGAGCAACTGCTCCAGCCGCGGCCGCACCTCCTCCAGCACCGGCCGTGAGCGCTTCCGCTTTCTCGCCTCCGGTACCGGCGTCTGGAGGTAGCGCCGAACCGTGTCGCGCGCGATCCCCATCTCCCGCGCCGTCTGCCGCTCGCTCTTCCCCTCGACGAACACCTTGTGCCGTAGCGCGTACACATCCTGCACTCCGAGCATCTCCCTCCTCCCAACCTCGTGCGGCCCCCGCCGACACAAGGGTGGGACATGCCCTGGAGTGGTCGAGTTTTAGAGCGATCACTGGTCGGGTTTTAGAGCGATCGGAACAGCCGGTACTTCACGGTGTTGTCGCGCGCGACGGTGCGTACGTCCCTGAAGGCGAGGATGGCGCCGAGGTCGAGCGCGGGGTCGAGCGACCGCCAGGCCGGCTCGGGCTCGCGGGCGGCGACGGCGAAGCGGGCGTTGAAGCGCGGCAGGAAGCGTTCGAGCACGGCCTGCGCCCCGGCGATGGTGGTGGTGCCTGCGAGCCGCAGCTCGGTCACGAGGCGGTCCTGGAAGGTCCCGGCGACGCGCTCGACGCGCCCTTTGGCCTGCGGTGAGCGGGCGAAGATGAGGCGCACCCCCAGCTCCGCCATCGCCCGCGCGAACTGGGTGGCGCCCTGGCGTCCCTCGCGCTGCTGGGCGGGGGCCCGGAAGACGCCGTGCCGGTCGCTGTACAGGGCGAGCGGGATACCGCGCCGCCGGAAGACGCCCTCCATCAGCAGGAAGTAGCCGCGGGCGTCCTCGGCGGGGCGGAACAGCGCGTGCGCGACGCTCCCCGTGGCGTCGTCGACGGCGAGCAGGAGCGCGAAGCGCGGCGCGCGCTGCTCGAGCCAGGCGTGGTGGCTGCCGTCGACCATCTCCTCGGCGAGGACGCTGTTGAGCACATGGAGCCGGGCCTGTTCCTGCTGGTGCAATGCCACTTCCTTCATGGAAGGACAGATTCGCTGACCAGTTAGCCCCTGACAGAATCGCTGACCATCGACCAAACAGCGCCCGGAAAGTGATCCACATCGGGGCGTGTCCCAGCATCGGGAATAGGGCACTTTAGCCGCCGCACGCCCTGATCGCGTACGCGGCCGGTGATGAAGAACGACTTGCTGATGTTCGTCGAGAACCCCTCGACGAGCGTGCCGCCGACCATCGCGCCGAGCACCAGCCGCGAGTTGCGGTGGAACATGCGAACGCCGGGGATGTAGGCGGCCTCGTCGACCCAGTCCGGCGGCACCGCGATCGCGTCGTAGAAGTCTCGCACCGCCGGCGGCAGCTCGCGCAGGTCCGCGGGGCTCTGGGCGTCCATCGCGAGCTGGAGGATCCGCCGGGACTCCTGCGGCTCGAGGTCCGCGAGCGCCTCGGTCAACTCGTCCGCCTCCGGATCGCCGATCGTCGTGTGCTCGATGTAGCACGACGCGACATCGGGATCGACGGCGCGTGCCTTCTCGTAGCCCGGGAGGTAGTCGGACGGCACGTTCATGGTGCGGACACTACGCCTTCCACAACGCCTATCACCGCACGGAAGGGCGCGCGACGGAGGCGCGCGGGATTCTTGGCGCTGGCGACCGGTGCCTCGCGTGACGGCTGTGAGCGTGGCCGCCTGCCGCACGACTGGCCGAACCCATCGCGCAGTCTCCTGCAACCGCCTCCGGTTACTCCCGTAGCGGCGCTTAAGTGGCGCCCGTGGACCCGGCGCACTGCTCCAGCGCATCCAGGGTGCGGACGGTGCGGTCCCACCGCGAGTTGTCGATCCGGCTCTTGATATCCCTGGCCTCTTGTGCAGTCATCGGCTCTTCGCCGGTGTCCTCGCCCAGGGCGGCCAGGACGCGGTTCCAGCGCGATACATGCTCGTCGTGGGTGTACTCGTCGCGCCACGTCTCCACCTCGGTCACCGTCACCGCGTCCGACGGCAACTCCGGTGTGCACTCCAACGGCGGGGGCGGGTCATCGTCGTCCACGACGGCGGCGGTCGCCACGCCAGCCACCGCCGACACGGTGTAGCCCGTGCCGCTGTCCACCGCAACCGTGACCGAGCCGTCCGGCTCGTCCGTCGCGTCGTCCGTCGTTGCGACGCTCAACGACCCCGCGCCGTCCGTGCCGATGGTCACGGTCCGCGTGCCCGTCGTCACCCCGAAGTCGCCGCTCTGCGCCACGCTGACGCTGAGCGTGATCGCCTCCGCCGGCGACGGGTTCGCGGAGATCGTGAACGTGGCCACGCCACCCTCGGTGATGTCGCCATCAGCGGCGATGCTGATCTCCGGCGTCGGGGGCGGCGGGTTGTCGACCCCGTTGGCGCAATCCTCCAGCGCCTGTAGCGTCCGCGCCGCGCGATCCCATCGGCTGTTGTTGAACCGCGCCTGGATCTCCGCGGCCTCCACCGCCGTCATCGCCGTCCTTCCCGTGTAGACGCCCAGCGCCGCCAGCACGCGGTTCCACCGCTCGATGTGCTCTCGGTCGTAGTTCTCGTAGCGCCACGTCTTCACCTCGGCCACCGTCACCGCGTCGGACGGCAGATAGGACGCGCAGGACTGCGCATCTTGCCTCTGTCCGAGCTGACCCACGCCATCAGTGATCTCCAGCTGGTGGCGGATGCGGTCGTGGTCCAGGGTCACGCCGACGCCCGTGATCGCGCCGAGGGTGATGTCCAGGGTCTCCGTGCCCTCGGTCACGCCGTCGGTCAAGGCGCTGACGGCCAGGTACAGGTTCTCTGTCCCGGGCGAGAGCGTCACGCTCCGGGCGAGCGCGGCGTAGTCGGCATCCGCCGTCGCCGTGCCGCCGATGCTGAGCGCCACCGAGACGGGATCCTGGTGCGGCTTGCTCATATGCACGCGGATCGACTGCTGGCCACCCTCCTCCACGGAACTGCCTGCCTTGATGAAGAACAGGTGCGCGCTATCGTCGTCCGTCAGGGTCACCGTCGTGGATGTTCCCACCGACACGTTGCCCGTGTGCGCTGCGAGGGAGATGGTGACCTCCTCGTCAGGCTCGACGATGTCATTGTCCACACTGCTCAGATGGAGGACCCGGCGGGCTTCGCCGGCGGCAAAGACGACCTCGCCGTCATACCCGGCGCCGGCCCGCCGGTCGCCGAGCACCCGCACATCCGCCGACCCGCCAAGGGTGGTGGAGGCCGCGTGCAGGGTGTAGCGCACCACCACCTCCGAGGTCTGCACCGCGCTCATCACCACGTCGATCCGCAGCCGGGCGTCCTCGTTCAGGGTGTAGGCCGCCTGGGCGAACCTCACCGTTACCGACGCCTGCGGGTCTGAGTCGTTGTCGGTGATGGTCACGGTGGCGTCCGCAACGCTCAGCCCCGCCGCCGTTCCGTGCACCGTCAGCGCCTCATTCGGCTCATCCGCCGCGTCGTCCGTCGGCGTCAGCGTGAAGGTGTGCTGCCCACTCGCCTGCCCCGCCGGGATCGTGATGGTGAACCCGCTCACCGCTGCGTAGTCCGTGCCCGACACCGCCCCGTCGCCCTGGCTCCCCACGTTGACCGACACCGTCGTGCTCTGCGGCAGCGTGCCGCTGCCCACCAGCGTCGCCGTCACGTTCACCTGCGTCGCGCCGGCACCTTCGGCGACCGCCGCCGGGTTGACGATCAGCCGGGCCGCCGTCGGCGCGGTGCCGTCGTCGTCGGTGATGGTCACGGTGGCGTCCGCAACGCTCAGCCCCGCCGCCGTTCCGTGCACCGTCAACGCCTCATGCTGCTCAGCCGCCGCGTCGTCCGTCGGCGTCAGCATGAAGGACTGCTGCCCGCTCGCCTGCCCCGCCGGGATCGTGATGGTGAACCCGTTCACCGCCACGTAGTCCGTGCCCGAGACGGCCGCGTCGCCGTCCCTGCCGACGGTGACGCTGACCGTCTTGTCCTCGGTGAAGGTCGTTGTCCCGCCCAGCGTCGCCGACACCATGACGTTCGTCGCGCCCGCGTCTTCGTCCACCGCCCCGGGGGTGACGTTCAACCGCGCCCTGGTCGGCTTGGGGGCGCCACGCGAGTCGGCGATCTCCACCTGGTGGGTCCCCGCGGACGGGATCACCTGCACCCCGAACCCCGTGACCGCGCCCAGCATGATCTCGAGGGTTTCTGTTCCCTCGGTGATGCCGTCGGTCAGGGTATCCACGATCAGGTACAGGTTCTCTGTCCCGGGCGAGAACGTCACGCTCTGGGGGAGCGCGGTGTAGTCGGCGCCCGCCGTCGCCGTGCCGCCGACGCCGAGCGCCACCGAGACGGGATCCTGGTGCGCCTTGTTCATGCGCACCAGGATCGACTGCTGCCCACCCTCCTCCACCGCGCTTGTCGTGCGCGCGAAGAACAGGTGCGACCGGTCGTCGTCGGTCAGCGTCACCGTCGCGGGAGCCCCCGCCTTGACGTCGCCCGTGTGCACCCAGAGGCCGAGCGTGACCTCCTCGTCCGCTTCAACGATGTCGTTGTCCACGCCGTACAGCTTGAGGACCCTGCGCGTTTCCCCGGCCGCGAAGACGAGCTCGCCGGCGTAGTCCGCACCCGCCAGGCCGTCGCCCTTGGCGATCACATCAGACGATCCGCCGAGGATGGGCGAGGGCGCGTGCAGGTTGTAGCGCACCACCACCTCGGAGGTCTGCGCCGCGCTCATGACGACGCCGATGTCGATCCGGCCGTCCTCGCCCAGGGTGTATGCCGAACGCTCGTAGCCCACCGTCGCCAGCGGCGTGACCGGCAGGTCGTCGTCGATGATCTTCAGTTCCGCGCTGTCCGGAGCCTGCAGGCGCGCGGGGTGCACGACCACCGCCGAGATCTCGATGATCTTGTCCGACGTCACGACGTCGTCGTCCACTGCCGTGACGGTAACTATCCCGGCGCTCTCCGTGGCGCCCGCCCTGATCACCAGCCGCCGGTTCTGGCTGAGGACGAACTCCCCGGCGCCGGCCGGCGCCACCGCCGTGGCGTCCAGTTGCAGGGTCACGTCCTCGGTCAAGGGTTCGCTCAGCGTCGCCGTTACGTAGCTGGCGCCCTTGCTCCCCCCGTTCTCCGGGATGATCGGCGGGCTCAGGCGCAGGGTGACGTCCGCGTCGATTTGCTTCTCCGCCTCGTCGTCCTTGATGATGCCAGTACCGGTTCCCGCTCCCACCGCCGTCGACAACGTCGCGTTGGTCGGCGTCCCCAGCGTCACCACGATCGTCTCGTCGTCTTCCTTCACCGTGTCGCCCGTGACCGCGACGACGATGTTCGCCCCGGTCGTCATGGGAGGCACCGTGACGGCCAGCGAGGCTGGCGCCGTGTAGTCGCTCCCCTCTGCGGCTGTCCCCCCCAGGGTGAAGGGCACGGTCACCTGCTTGCTGGTCACCCGGCTCAGGCTCACGGTGAAGGTCATATCCGTCGTCACCGCGGGGTTGTTCCCCTCCACTACCGACGCGGCATCGGACACCGAGACCTGCGGCGAGGCGTCGTCGTCCGTGATCGTCGCCGTGCCGGTGGCGTCTCCCAGGGTGGCTTTAGCGGGGTTCTGGAGCGTCACCAGGAACGTTTCGTTCTCCTCATCCAGCGAGTCCTGGGTCGTTTGTACCTCCACCGTCACGCTGGCCGCCCCGGCCGCAATGGTGGCCGTTCGCGCCGATGTCACAGCCGTGTAGTCTGTGCCTGCGATCGCCCGATGCGCCCCCGTCGACGTGTCGTCCGCCGTCCGCCACTCCACCATCACCGCCTGCGTCGAGACGGCGCTCAGCGTGATCGTGAACTGCGCCGTCCCACCCTCCGCAACCGTCGCGTCGCCGACCGACACCGCCGGGAGCGGCGGCTCGTCGTCGTCCAGGATGGTCCCCGTGCCGACGGCGTCACCCAGGGTGGCGTTGGTGGGGTTCTGGAGCATCACCCGGAACGTTTCTTTCCCCTCAACCAGCGAGTCCTGGATCGTTTGCACCGTCACCATCACCCTGGTCGCCCCGGCTGCAATGGTGACCGTCCGCGCCGGGGTCACCGCCGTGTAGTCCGTGCCAGCGATCGCCTGATGCGCCCCCACCGATGTGTCGTCCGCCGTCCGCCACTCCACCGTCACCGCCTGCGTCGAGACGGCGCTCAGCTCGATGATGAAATACACCTTGCCGCCCTCCCCGACCGCCCCCTCGCCGACCCACAATGCCGGGAGCGTCGTCGCGTCGTCGTCGGTGATCGCGACGCCGGCGTCGCTGATGGTCAGGCCCGCCGCCGTCGCGTGCACCGTGAGCGTCTCGTCGGCCTCGTCGAGGGCGTCCGCCGTCGGCGTGAGCGTGAAGGTCTTGCTTCCGCTCGAGCGCCCCGCCGCGATCGTGATCTCGAAGGCGTCGACCTTGGTGTAGTCCGTGCCCGAGACGGCCGCGTCGCCGTCCCTGCCGACCGTGACGCTGACCGTCTTGTCCGTCGCGAAGGTCGTCGTCCCGCCCAGCGTCGCCGTGACCGTCACCGTCGTCGCGCCCGCGCCCTCGCCGACGCTCGCGGGGCTGACGCCCAGCGTGGCCGTGGTCGCCGCGTCGTCGTCGTCGGTGATGGTGCCGGTGCCCGTGGAGGGCGAGCCGAGGGTGGCGTTGGTGGGCGAGGCGAGGGCGACGACGAACGTCTCGTCCGGCTCGTCGATGACGTCCTCTGTGGTCTCGACCTCGATGGTCGCCGTCGTGGAGCCCGCCGCGATGGTCGCCGTCCGCGCCGTGGTGACGGCCGTGTAGTCGCTGTCGGCCGTCGCCTGGGCGGCGCCCTCGGCGGGGTCGTCGCCGGTCGTCCACTGCACCGTCACGTCCCGGCCCGAGACGGCGCTGAGCGTCACCGTGAACTCGGCCGTGCCGCCCTCGGCGACGGAGGCGTCACCTACCGTGAGCTCAGGCGTCGCGTCGTCGTCGGTGATCGCGACGCCGGCGTCGCTGATGGTCAGGCCCGCCGCCGTCGCGTGCACCGTGAGCGTCTCGTCGGCCTCGTCGAGGGCGTCCGCCGTCGGCGTGAGCGTGAAGGTCTTGCTCCCGCTCGAGCGCCCCGCCGCGATCGTGATCTCGAAGGCGTCGACCTTGGTGTAGTCCGTGCCCGAGACGGCCGCGTCGCCGTCCCTGCCGACCGTGACGCTGACCGTCTTGTCCGTCGCGAAGGTCGTCGTCCCGCCCAGCGTCGCCGTGACCGTCACCGTCGTCGCGCCCGCGCCCTCGCCGACGCTCGCGGGGCTGACGCCCAGCGTGGCCGTGGTCGCCGCGTCGTCGTCGTCGGTGATGGTGCCGGTGCCCGTGGAGGGCGAGCCGAGGGTGGCGTTGGTGGGCGAGGCGAGGGCGACGACGAACGTCTCGTCCGGCTCGTCGATGACGTCCTCTGTGGTCTCGACCTCGATGGTCGCCGTCGTGGAGCCCGCCGCGATGGTCGCCGTCCGCGCCGTGGTGACGGCCGTGTAGTCGCTGTCGGCCGTCGCCTGGGCGGCGCCCTCGGCGGGGTCGTCGCCGGTCGTCCACTGCACCGTCACGTCCCGGCCCGAGACGGCGCTGAGCGTCACCGTGAACTCGGCCGTGCCGCCCTCGGCGACGGAGGCGTCACCTACCGTGAGCTCAGGCGTCGCGTCGTCGTCGGTGATCGCGACGCCGGCGTCGCTGATGGTCAGGCCCGCCGCCGTCGCGTGCACCGTGAGCGTCTCGTCGGCCTCGTCGAGGGCGTCCGCCGTCGGCGTGAGCGTGAAGGTCTTGCTCCCGCTCGAGCGCCCCGCCGCGATCGTGATCTCGAAGGCGTCGACCTTGGTGTAGTCCGTGCCCGAGACGGCCGCGTCGCCGTCCCTGCCGACCGTGACGCTGACCGTCTTGTCCGTCGCGAAGGTCGTCGTCCCGCCCAGCGTCGCCGTGACCGTCACCGTCGTCGCGCCCGCGCCCTCGCCGACGCTCGCGGGGCTGACGCCCAGCGTGGCCGTGGTCGCCGCGTCGTCGTCGTCGGTGATGGTGCCGGTGCCCGTGGAGGGCGAGCCGAGGGTGGCGTTGGTGGGCGAGGCGAGGGCGACGACGAACGTCTCGTCCGGCTCGTCGATGACGTCCTCTGTGGTCTCGACCTCGATGGTCGCCGTCGTGGAGCCCGCCGCGATGGTCGCCGTCCGCGCCGTGGTGACGGCCGTGTAGTCGCTGTCGGCCGTCGCCTGGGCGGCGCCCTCGGCGGGGTCGTCGCCGGTCGTCCACTGCACCGTCACGTCCCGGCCCGAGACGGCGCTGAGCGTCACCGTGAACTCGGCCGTGCCGCCCTCGGCGACGGAGGCGTCACCTACCGTGAGCTCAGGCGTCGCGTCGTCGTCGGTGATCGCGACGCCGGCGTCGCTGATGGTCAGGCCCGCCGCCGTCGCGTGCACCGTGAGCGTCTCGTCGGCCTCGTCGAGGGCGTCCGCCGTCGGCGTGAGCGTGAAGGTCTTGCTCCCGCTCGAGCGCCCCGCCGCGATCGTGATCTCGAAGGCGTCGACCTTGGTGTAGTCCGTGCCCGAGACGGCCGCGTCGCCGTCCCTGCCGACCGTGACGCTGACCGTCTTGTCCGTCGCGAAGGTCGTCGTCCCGCCCAGCGTCGCCGTGACCGTCACCGTCGTCGCGCCCGCGCCCTCGCCGACGCTCGCGGGGCTGACGCCCAGCGTGGCCGTGGTCGCCGCGTCGTCGTCGTCGGTGATGGTGCCGGTGCCCGTGGAGGGCGAGCCGAGGGTGGCGTTGGTGGGCGAGGCGAGGGCGACGACGAACGTCTCGTCCGGCTCGTCGATGACGTCCTCTGTGGTCTCGACCTCGATGGTCGCCGTCGTGGAGCCCGCCGCGATGGTCGCCGTCCGCGCCGTGGTGACGGCCGTGTAGTCGCTGTCGGCCGTCGCCTGGGCGGCGCCCTCGGCGGGGTCGTCGCCGGTCGTCCACTGCACCGTCACGTCCCGGCCCGAGACGGCGCTGAGCGTCACCGTGAACTCGGCCGTGCCGCCCTCGGCGACGGAGGCGTCACCTACCGTGAGCTCAGGCGTCGCGTCGTCGTCGGTGATCGCGACGCCGGCGTCGCTGATGGTCAGGCCCGCCGCCGTCGCGTGCACCGTGAGCGTCTCGTCGGCCTCGTCGAGGGCGTCCGCCGTCGGCGTGAGCGTGAAGGTCTTGCTCCCGCTCGAGCGCCCCGCCGCGATCGTGATCTCGAAGGCGTCGACCTTGGTGTAGTCCGTGCCCGAGACGGCCGCGTCGCCGTCCCTGCCGACCGTGACGCTGACCGTCTTGTCCGTCGCGAAGGTCGTCGTCCCGCCCAGCGTCGCCGTGACCGTCACCGTCGTCGCGCCCGCGCCCTCGCCGACGCTCGCGGGGCTGACGCCCAGCGTGGCCGTGGTCGCCGCGTCGTCGTCGTCGGTGATGGTGCCGGTGCCCGTGGAGGGCGAGCCGAGGGTGGCGTTGGTGGGCGAGGCGAGGGCGACGACGAACGTCTCGTCCGGCTCGTCGATGACGTCCTCTGTGGTCTCGACCTCGATGGTCGCCGTCGTGGAGCCCGCCGCGATGGTCGCCGTCCGCGCCGTGGTGACGGCCGTGTAGTCGCTGTCGGCCGTCGCCTGGGCGGCGCCCTCGGCGGGGTCGTCGCCGGTCGTCCACTGCACCGTCACGTCCCGGCCCGAGACGGCGCTGAGCGTCACCGTGAACTCGGCCGTGCCGCCCTCGGCGATGGAGGCGTCACCTACCGTGAGCTCAGGCGTCGCGTCGTCGTCGGTGATCGTCAGCGTCGCCGCGTCTACCGCCACACCTTCCAGCTCCGCCGTCAACGTCACCGTTTCATCGTCTTCGTCCAAAGTGTCATCAATCGGGTCCAGCGTGAACTGCCCGCTCCCGCTCAACTCCCCCGCCTTGATCGTGAGGTCGAAGCTGTCGACCTTGGTGTAGTCCGTTCCCGAGACCGCCGCGTCCGCCTCCGTCCCCACCGTCACCGTGACCTTCTTGTCCTCCGCGAAGGCCGTCCCCGTCAGCGTCACCGTGTACGTGAACGTCGGTGCCGTCTCCACGTTCTCCGCCACTGACAACGGCTGCTCCGGGTCCGCCGGCTCTTCCACCGGCGTCACCTGCGGCTTGCCTTCCGTCGGCGCCGCGTCGTCGTCGGTGATGGTGCCCGTGCCCACGCTCGACGTACCGAGGGTGGCGTTGGTGGGCGAGGCCAGGGTGACGACGAACGTCTCGTCCGGCTCGTCGATGGCGTCCTCGGTCGTCTGCACCTCGACCTTGGCCGTCGTGTCGCCCGCCGCGATGGTCGCCGTCCGCGCCGTGGTGACGGCCGTGTAGTCGCTGTCGGCCGTCGCCTGGGCGGCGCCCTCGGCGGGGTCGTCGCCGGTCGTCCACTGCACCGTCACGTCCCGGCCCGAGACGGCGCTGAGCGTCACCGTGAACTCGGCCGTGCCGCCCTCGGCGACGGAGGCGTCACCTACCGTGAGCTCAGGCGTCGCGTCGTCGTCGGTGATCGCGACGCCGGCGTCGCTGATGGTCAGGCCCGCCGCCGTCGCGTGCACCGTGAGCGTCTCGTCGGCCTCGTCGAGGGCGTCCGCCGTCGGCGTGAGCGTGAAGGTCTTGCTTCCGCTCGAGCGCCCCGCCGCGATCGTGATCTCGAAGGCGTCGACCTTGGTGTAGTCCGTGCCCGAGACGGCCGCGTCGCCGTCCCTGCCGACCGTGACGCTGACCGTCTTGTCCGTCGCGAAGGTCGTCGTCCCGCCCAGCGTCGCCGTGACCGTCACCGTCGTCGCGCCCGCGCCCTCGCCGACGCTCGCGGGGCTGACGCCCAGCGTGGCCGTGGTCGCCGCGTCGTCGTCGTCGGTGATGGTGCCGGTGCCCGTGGAGGGCGAGCCGAGGGTGGCGTTGGTGGGCGAGGCGAGGGCGACGACGAACGTCTCGTCCGGCTCGTCGATGACGTCCTCTGTGGTCTCGACCTCGATGGTCGCCGTCGTGGAGCCCGCCGCGATGGTCGCCGTCCGCGCCGTGGTGACGGCCGTGTAGTCGCTGTCGGCCGTCGCCTGGGCGGCGCCCTCGGCGGGGTCGTCGCCGGTCGTCCACTGCACCGTCACGTCCCGGCCCGAGACGGCGCTGAGCGTCACCGTGAACTCGGCCGTGCCGCCCTCGGCGATGGAGGCGTCACCTACCGTGAGCTCAGGCGTCGCGTCGTCGTCGGTGATCGTCAGCGTCGCCGCGTCTACCGCCACACCTTCCAGCTCCGCCGTCAACGTCACCGTTTCATCGTCTTCGTCCAAAGTGTCATCAATCGGGTCCAGCGTGAACTGCCCGCTCCCGCTCAACTCCCCCGCCTTGATCGTGAGGTCGAAGCTGTCGACCTTGGTGTAGTCCGTTCCCGAGACCGCCGCGTCCGCCTCCGTCCCCACCGTCACCGTGACCTTCTTGTCCTCCGCGAAGGCCGTCCCCGTCAGCGTCACCGTGTACGTGAACGTCGGTGCCGTCTCCACGTTCTCCGCCACTGACAACGGCTGCTCCGGGTCCGCCGGCTCTTCCACCGGCGTCACCTGCGGCTTGCCTTCCGTCGGCGCCGCGTCGTCGTCGGTGATGGTGCCCGTGCCCACGCTCGACGTACCGAGGGTGGCGTTGGTGGGCGAGGCCAGGGTGACGACGAACGTCTCGTCCGGCTCGTCGATGGCGTCCTCGGTCGTCTGCACCTCGACCTTGGCCGTCGTGTCGCCCGCCGCGATGGTCGCCGTCCGCGCCGTGGTGACGGCCGTGTAGTCGCTGTCGGCCGTCGCCTGGGCGGCGCCCTCGGCGGGGTCGTCGCCGGTCGTCCACTGCACCGTCACGTCCCGGCCCGAGACGGCGCTGAGCGTCACCGTGAACTCGGCCGTGCCGCCCTCGGCGACGGAGGCGTCACCTACCGTGAGCTCAGGCGTCGCGTCGTCGTCGGTGATCGCGACGCCGGCGTCGCTGATGGTCAGGCCCGCCGCCGTCGCGTGCACCGTGAGCGTCTCGTCGGCCTCGTCGAGGGCGTCCGCCGTCGGCGTGAGCGTGAAGGTCTTGCTTCCGCTCGAGCGCCCCGCCGCGATCGTGATCTCGAAGGCGTCGACCTTGGTGTAGTCCGTGCCCGAGACGGCCGCGTCGCCGTCCCTGCCGACCGTGACGCTGACCGTCTTGTCCGTCGCGAAGGTCGTCGTCCCGCCCAGCGTCGCCGTGACCGTCACCGTCGTCGCGCCCGCGCCCTCGCCGACGCTCGCGGGGCTGACGCCCAGCGTGGCCGTGGTCGCCGCGTCGTCGTCGTCGGTGATGGTGCCGGTGCCCGTGGAGGGCGAGCCGAGGGTGGCGTTGGTGGGCGAGGCGAGGGCGACGACGAACGTCTCGTCCGGCTCGTCGATGACGTCCTCTGTGGTCTCGACCTCGATGGTCGCCGTCGTGGAGCCCGCCGCGATGGTCGCCGTCCGCGCCGTGGTGACGGCCGTGTAGTCGCTGTCGGCCGTCGCCTGGGCGGCGCCCTCGGCGGGGTCGTCGCCGGTCGTCCACTGCACCGTCACGTCCCGGCCCGAGACGGCGCTGAGCGTCACCGTGAACTCGGCCGTGCCGCCCTCGGCGACGGAGGCGTCACCTACCGTGAGCTCAGGCGTCGCGTCGTCGTCGGTGATCGCGACGCCGGCGTCGCTGATGGTCAGGCCCGCCGCCGTCGCGTGCACCGTGAGCGTCTCGTCGGCCTCGTCGAGGGCGTCCGCCGTCGGCGTGAGCGTGAAGGTCTTGCTTCCGCTCGAGCGCCCCGCCGCGATCGTGATCTCGAAGGCGTCGACCTTGGTGTAGTCCGTGCCCGAGACGGCCGCGTCGCCGTCCCTGCCGACCGTGACGCTGACCGTCTTGTCCGTCGCGAAGGTCGTCGTCCCGCCCAGCGTCGCCGTGACCGTCACCGTCGTCGCGCCCGCGCCCTCGCCGACGCTCGCGGGGCTGACGCCCAGCGTGGCCGTGGTCGCCGCGTCGTCGTCGTCGGTGATGGTGCCGGTGCCCGTGGAGGGCGAGCCGAGGGTGGCGTTGGTGGGCGAGGCGAGGGCGACGACGAACGTCTCGTCCGGCTCGTCGATGACGTCCTCTGTGGTCTCGACCTTGATGGTCGCCGTCGTGGAGCCCGCCGCGATGGTCGCCGTCCGCGCCGTGGTGACGGCCGTGTAGTCGCTGTCGGCCGTCGCCTGGGCGGCGCCCTCGGCGGGGTCGTCGCCGGTCGTCCACTGCACCGTCACGTCCCGGCCCGAGACGGCGCTGAGCGTCACCGTGAACTCGGCCGTGCCGCCCTCGGCGATGGAGGCGTCACCTACCGTGAGCTCCGGCTCATCATCATTGCCGATGGTGAGGGTTGCGTCCGCCTCGTTTCGATCCGTGCGGACCGCGCCGTCGAGCGCGCTCGCGAAGGTGAACGCCACATCGTCGGTCTCCCCCGCCATGCCCTCGGTGAATCTGAGCAGGAAGGTCTCGTTGGGTTCGACCAGGGCGTCTTCAGTGGTGGCTATGGTGAAGGTTTGGCTGGTTCCCGTCGTCCCGGTGCCGCCCGCCCGCCAGCTGAGTTTCGTGGGAGTCGTGGATGGAGTGTAGTCAGTGGCGGCGGCCGGGTTGCCGCCCTTCGTATCCTCCGCCGTGGCCCACTTGAGCGACACCGGAGTCGACGTATCAAAGCGCGGGTAGACCGACACCCGTATGCCATCCCCCTCCTCGGCCCCATACACCTGCTTGCTGAGATCAGCGTGGCAGCAGAAGTCTGGCTGGACGGTGAATGTCGCGTAGGTGACGTCGGTCACCGTGACCCGCACGTCCTCGCTGTCGGCGTTGCCGTCCTCGTCGACGGCGTGCACGGTGACCTCGTAGACATTGTCTCCGTCATCGTCCAGCGGGTCCTCGAAGTTCCGGGCGGACATGGTGAGGACGCCGCTGTCCTGGTCGATGGTGAAGAAGGCCGCGTCGTCGCCGTCCACCGACCAGCTCACGTCTCCCAACGGGTTGCTGGCGCCGGTCAAGTCCGCGTCGTGGGCCCATTCCTCGTTCTCCTCCACCGTGGCGGCGGCGATGGAGGCAACCGCCACCGAACCGTGGTCGTCGTCCCGGATGGCGACCAGCGCGTTGGGTTTCGCATACCGGATGTGGTTGCCGACGGCATTCATCCACGTGGTGGATATGCCAATGTACTCGCCGGCCTCGATCAGGGTGTCCTCGACTGAGCTGATGGTTTTGGTGAATTCAGTCTGTTCAAGCCCTACGCGGACGGCGTCCGCTGTGTTCCCGGTGATCTCGGCGTAGTCGTCGATCTCCGCCGCCACCGGCAGCGACATGGGCTTGTCGTCGTCACTCCACTGGATACGGCCCACCCAGAACCGGTTCGGCACCGGCGGGTTCAGCCTGAAGAGGAGGGTGGCGGCGTCGCCTTCGTCGATCACGCGGTCCGGGACCGTGAGCCAGGGCAGGTAATCGGATTCATCATCCTGGATGGTGACCGTGGCGGTCTCTCCCCCGGGGTGAATGTTGATGCCGGCCGATTCCCCTGACAGCATGACCGTGAATGTCTCATCCTCCTCACGCATAGCATCATTCACGATGGGTATGCTGACCGTCTTCGTCGTTTCACCTGGTTCGAAGGTCACGTCATGGCTGAGCAGCGGCTGGTAGTCCTCCCAGGGCTGGGCCGTGCCGGGCTCCATTGACACCAGCAATTTTTGATGTTGGCTGGACGCCATACTCAGGCTCACGGTGACATCGGCGTTGCCAACGTCTTCTCCCACACTCACGTCACTGACGGAGGCTTGTGGTGTGTCGTCGTCCACGATGGTAATGGTTACGTATTTGAACTGCCACGACACCGGGTCGATACGCCGCCCGTGGGGACCAAAGAGGGAATCCAGCAGCAAGGTGAAGGTCTCGTTCTCTTCGGGTCTGGAGTCGCCCCGAATCTCAAATTCCAGGGGCAGGGTGTAGACGAGTTTCTCAAACTTATCTACGTTGAAGGAAGATGCGTCCCCTCTCAGGTGGCACTGGGGGTGTCTCAAAATAGTAGGGTTACTGTGCCAGCGCCTCACGTCCCAATTTCCCCCCGAAGTAACCTTGGCAGTGCTGATGTAATCGTGCAGATTGGGTATCCGGGCTAAGGGATACTGAGTCCCCACCTCGCTGATGAAGCAGGTGATGAAGCTGTAATGGGTGTGGTACCTGGCTTCCAGTGGGGACTCCTCGGCGGATGCGTTCGTGCGTTGCACCTTAACGGTAAGCCGCTTGGGAGTTTCACCGGTGCCCTCTTCCACCCAGGCGGCGTTATTCTCGTCGAGCCAGATGTTCCAGGCGTCATCGTCTTCTATGGTGGCAAAGGCGGTGGAACGGAGCACCATGATGCTGGGGTCGGACACGCTGATGACGGCGCGGAAATTCTCATCAATCTCGTTTTCCTTATCGTCCAGCACGGTGGTGGAAACCTGTTTAACCGTTTCACCCGGCGCGAAAGTGACGGACCCTGAACTCACCGCCGTGTAGTCCTTCTCGCCGCTGATAGTCAGGCCGCCGCCCCTGGCCACGTCATACTCCCCACCAAGCCCATCCATGGTTTGCCACTGGACGGTCACCGGCGTCGCCTGGGCGGGGGTCAGGGTGATGGTGAAGGTGGCGCTGGGCGTGGCTCCCTCCGTCTCGGTGACCGGCTCAGCGTCGGCGATGGAGACGACCACACCGTCGTCGTCGGTGATGGTTCCCTCGGCGGTGGCGTCGGTAAACCGGGCACCGGGGTCGTCCACCAACTGCACCCGGAAGGTCTCGTCGATTTCGGGCTCGTTGTCCATGACGGAGTGCACCGTAATGGTTTTTGACAGCTCGCCCGGGACAAAGGTGACGCTCTCAAATCGCTCTATCGCCTGGTAGTCCGGTCCCCCGGTCGCAGTGTCGTCTTCCGTGACGTAGTTGACGACGATGGTTCGCTCCGACGCCTGGGACAGGATAAGAACGAATTCCAGTGCGTCGCCCTCCTTGGCCTGCGCGTCACCGATGGACAGCGTCGGACGGGGGTCGTCGTCGCGGACCGTGACCACCGCGGTCCCGATGTCCACCGCAGCGCCGGTGACCGATTCCAGCAGGACGGTGAATGCCTGGTCCGGCTCGTCCACCTGGTCCTGGTGGACGGTGACCGGGTAGGTTCCGCCGTCGGTCTGGCCAATCGGGATGGTTACCTGAACGGGAGAAAGGGCGGTGTAATCGTCGCCCGCCACGGCCACGCCGGAGCCCGCCGCTTCACCGCCGCCGTCCTGGCTCTTGATGGTGAAGGTCACATTCTGGGCAACCGGCTCGCTCAGGGCCACCGTGAATTTCGCCGAGTTGCCCTCGGCGACGTCTTCCCGTTCAGCGGTTACGTTTAGAACCGGCCCGTCGAGGATGTACGCCGTGGGCGTTGGAATCCCGTGCGGCACGTAGGTAGAGGCGCAGGGTACGCCAAAGACCTCCTCACAAACATCTTCTGTTTCCTGAAGTCGTCCATCTTTCCTGAAGAGCTGTACGTGTAGATTGGGCAGGGTGACGCTCTCTACGCCTTCCCCGGTGACATTGTCGTCCAGGGTGGCGATGGTAAGGATGGCTTCGGTCGTCCCCGGAAAGATCCTTAGCTCCGGAGCATGAGAAAAGATGTCAAGGAAATAGTCATCGCCTTCCGTCGCCGTCCCACCACCCCATTCAGATGCAATACGCACTTCGTAATCGATGGGGTGGGAGAGCCGGGCGCGGAAGGTTATGGCTTCGCCCTCGCGCACCCGGTCATCGTCGGGCGTGAGGGTGATCTTGAGGTTGCGGTCGTTGTTGAGGATGGTTCCAGTGGCGGTTACGGAGCCGCTCTGCGGCTGGCAGTCGTCTCCGGGAACGAGACAGGCTTCGACCGCGTCGCTGAATTCGAGGTACACCCGCTCGTCGGGCTCTTCCAGCCAGTCGGCCTTCACCTCCACGTCAACGTACCATCTCACCTCTCCCGGCATGAAGGTCAGCGTACCCGGACTGATGGCAGTGTAGTCCACTGCTCTGGTGGCGTCGCCGCCGCTGCCCTCCTTGTAGTCCACGGTGACTTCGACACCGCTGGGATTGCTCAGGCTGACGGGGAATCGCAACATGGCGGTGGGATCATCCCCACCATAGCGGTGAGGGTCGGGCTCCACCACTTCCGGCGACCCGAAGATAAAGTGCGGCTTCGGGTCATCGTCCTCGATGGTGACCCTGGTGAACAGGACCCGGTTGCCTCCCTGAATGGGTTGGCCGGTCTGCGTGCGGAACTGCAGGCCGGAGGTGGCAAAGGTCCGGATGTAAAAGCACTCATCGGCCTCGTGCATAGGGTCGGAGGCGGTGGGCACACTAAAGATGAAGTTCTGATCGCCTCCCCTGAGTACGTACTCGGTGTACTCGTAAGTCTGGTAGTCAATATTCGGCTGGGCGTAGTCGTCCGCTCCGAACCCGCACGGTTTCTGGCTCCCGAACTGATGGCCCGCTACGTTGACGTAAAATTCCGCCGACTCCCCAGCCAAGAGTTCCCGCTCCAGAGTGAAGGTGATCTGGGCTTCGCCGCCCTCCGCTACCGAAATGTCCGGAATCTCCGCAAACAGGGGCGTCTCATTGTCCGTGATGAACCATATCGAATAGATGGCATCATCAGGCTCACCGTCGCCGTCCAGGTCGGGGAACGTCAGGTTGCCCGTGGGGTTGCTCAGTTCGAGGATGATGGTTTCGGTTGCTTCCACCAGGGTGTCTTCTTTGGTCTCAACACGTATCCTCCTGATAGCTGCATACGGGTCGAAGGCATTGAGACGCAGGTTGAAGGGAGCCCATTTGTCGAAGTCCGCCGCGCCGGCGGTGCTGTCTGCAACCCCTATCCTGGCCTGAACGGTGCCCTGGCCCGTCCTCTCTGTTCGCACGTTGTTGTGGCCGGATTCTCCCTCAGTCAGAGTGCCGCCGGGGTCCAGTGACACTTCGTACTTCTCGCGCTCGGTGATGGTGACGTCGATGGTGAGTTCTGACTTGTTACCCGGAAATCGGGCATTAACTCCTGAGTCGGCGTGTTGGACCTCCAGATGCACCTGGAAGTTCTCATTCCCCTCCACTTCGTAGTCCCAATTGATGGGCACCTTGATGGTTGTTTTCGAGGCCCCAGAGGAAGTCATATCAAGCCAGCCATAAGGGTTAGTATGACTGAGGGAGGCATTCTCGTAATCGGAGCCGTTCTCGGCAGTGCCATCAATTGTATTTACAGCTATGAAAGCCCCACTGCCTTGGTAGGAGAGGTTCAGGGTCAGCTCGGCGCCGTCGTCTTCCATTACCGTCGCAGTGGGGGACGGATCCACGGTGATAAGCTCGTTGTTGGTCTGGGCGGCAATCGGCGGCGGGGCGAGGGCGATGAGCGAGACGGCGGCGACGGCGATGGCCCAGCGCCGCGAGCCGGGGTAGGCTGGCGCTGCCAGGAGGGCGCAGTCCGGGAGAACGTGGAGTGAGCGGCGAGGGTGAGGTCTTGTATGCCAGGGGGCGCACCTCCACATCCGTCGGGCAGACGAGAGTGAGTGTAGCGGCATCGGATGCTACTACATGGTGTTCTATGCTTCAACATCCAATGCCGTCGAGGCGATGCGCGGCACGGTGTATAGTCGGCCTGCCAACCTGACGAGTCCGATCGCGTGGAGGACGCTTTCCCTTGGTACCGTCTCGCAGCGAGAGCAGCCTGCTTCAGATCATCGACCTGGGCACCCTGGTCGAGCGACGCTGGAGCCGGGCGCTAGACTCGCACGGCATCTCCGTGGGGGAGCACCGCGTCCTCGCCGCCCTCGTAGAGGGAGACCCCCAGACCGCGGTGGACATCATCCCGCTGGTGACGCTGGAACAGTCGCTCGTCAGCCGGACGCTGCAGCGCCTTTACGACAAGGGCCTGGTCTCGCGGCGACGCTCGCGGACGGACCGCAGAAGCGTGACGCTGCGCGCCACGGCCGACGGGGAGCAGCTGGTGCGGCGGCTGGCCGAACTGCTCCAGGAAGTGGAGGACGAGGTGTGCCGCGGCGTCCCCGAGCGGGAACTGCTCCAGACCAGGCAGGTCGTGGCGGCACTGCTCGCCAACCTTGAATAAGATGCAGACTGCGACGGGCTCGGTCGCCGCGATGCAACGCGCCCGGGTCCTGTGCGGAGAGAGGCACGGATGACAATGACGAGTTCCGACTCGGTGTACACCATGGGCTACGAGGAATTCGTGCTGTTTCAGGAGCGCCTCACCCAGTCGGCGAGCGCGAGTTTCCTCATCCCCCAGCTGAAGCCCGGGCAGCACCTGCTGGACGTCGGCTGCGGGGCCGGGTTCCTCTCGCTGAGGCTGGCCGGGGCCGTGACGCCGGGGGAGCTGCACGGCGTCGACATCGAGCCGTCGCAGGTCGACGCCGCCCGGGCGCTGGCCGCCGAGCGCGGCTGCTCCAACGCCGCCTTCCAGGTCGCCGATGCGCTGGACCTGCCCTTCGCGGACGGCTCCTTCGACGTCGTCCACATGGGCGGCCTCCTGCTCCATGTCCCCGACACGGCCCGGGCGCTGGCGGAGGCGAAGCGGGTGCTGAAGCCGGGGGGCATGGTGGCGTGCCGGGACCTTTTGGCCGACTCGTCCTTCGCCCACCCCGAACTGGGGGTGATGAGACGCTCGTGGGAGGTCTTCGCTGACCTGATCGCTGCGGACGGCGGCCACCCGCTCATCGCCCGGGAGCTGAAGGCGCACCTGCAGCAGGCCGGCTTTGCGGACATCCGTGTGTCCTTCGGCATGGAGACCCACCAGGCCCCTGAGGAGGTGGAGTTCTTCCACCTCATGATCAGGAAGTGGTTTCTGGACGGCGGGCCCGCGACGGCCGCGGTGGGCTATGGTGCCCTGTCTTCGGATCTCAGGTCCATGATCGAGCGCGACTTGGAGGTATGGCGGCAGGAACCCTCGGCCGTGGCTGGGATCGCCTTCGGCCACGCCGTCGCCGTCCGCCGCTAGCGGGAGTCGAGCCTGAGGACCAGGGCAATCCGGGGCATGGCTCCGGCCCCGCGAGCCGGAGGGCTATTGCCGGCCCCGGCTCCTTGGGGTCCGGGCCGAGCCCGCACATCCCACCTCAATCAAGGTCTCCTGGGGCCGGGGCCTGACGGAAGCCTTCCGGGAGGCGTGGGGGGCGGCCTGGCGGTCGTCGCCTCTCCAGTTGGCGACGTGCGGGACAGCTACCGGGAGCTGATCGAGGAGAGCGCCGCGGGCGGAGCGCAGGCGCTCGTGCTGCTGACGTTCTGGACGGAGGCGGTGGTCATCCTGCGGGAGTCGCTGGAGAGCGGCCGCTACGACCAGTTCCTGCTTGGCGACGCCCTCCGGCGAGGAGGTCTCGCCGCCGCCGACTGCTGCGGCGAGCTGGCGAACGTGTACGGGACTGCCAGCGGGCCGTTCCATGGGAACGCCTCGACCGTCGCCTGGGACGCGAGTTCCGGGCAGCATACGGCCGGGACACCGAGGCCACCTACGCAAAGGAGACGTACGACGCCGCCATCGCGGTCATGCTGGCTGCCGAGGCGGCGGGGAGCGTGTCCCGGACCGCCATCCGCGACGAACTGCGCGGGGTGGGGAGCGCCCCGGGGGAGCTGGCCCTGGCCGGGCCGGAGGGCGTCGCCCGGGCCATAGGCATCGTCCGCGAGGGCGGCGAGATCGACTACGAGGGCGCTTCGAGCCCGCTGGACTGGGACGAGCACGGCGATCTCCGGCGGGGCTACATCGGCATCTGGCGACTCACCGCCGACGACGAAGTCGAGGACGTAGAGGCGTGGCCCTACGAGCGCTGACGCAGCCTGCACATCATCGTCTACCGGCGGCCTGCCGGGCAGGATACCGGGCCCGGTCGGCCCGGGTCAGCGGGAGTGGCGCGAGTTCCGCGAGGGAACGATCGTCGCCTTGCGGACTGGCAGGAGGCACATTGACCCGCGGTGGAGACGTGACCCATCAAGCGGTCCGCCTCGCACCGGTTCCGGGCCATAGTAAACTGAGGCTGCGCGGGAGCGAGATCGATGACGACCACGACGACGACCGAGGTGAGGCTGCTGACCGCTGCCGACCTGCTGCGGCTGTACAGCGAAGGCGTACGCGGCGAACTGATCCGGGGAGTGCTCTGCGAGACCATGGCGACGGGAATCGAACACGGAGCGATCGTCATGAGGCTGGGCGCCGCGCTGTTTGGCGCTGTCGAGCCTCGGCAGTTGGGAACGCTGGTGGCCTCGGATTCGGGCGTCTGGCTTGAGCGGGATCCAGACACCGTCCGCGAGCCCGACATCGCGTTCTTTTCCACGGAGCGGATGCCGCTCAACACACGGATCACGGGATACGCCGAGGTGGCTCCCGACCTGGTTGTCGAGGTGGTTTCCCCGAGTGACGGCCGCCGCGAGGTCTACGACAAGGCCCATATGTGGCTCAATCACGGCGTGCGCCTCGTCTGGGTCGTGCAGCCGGAGATGCGCAGCATCGACGTGTACCGCTCGGGTGAGGCGGTCGCGACACTCGGCGATGAGGATGCGCTCGACGGGCTGGACGTGCTGCCCGGCTTCGCCTGCGAGGTGAGCGCCGTCTTCGGACCGCAGGTTGCGAGTGAGCACCCCGAGACGGACTAAGCGCGCACATCGAGACCCATGGGCCCTGTAGTTGGCCAGCCTCGCCCCCGGCGCGCGATGGCTGGCGAGGTTAGCGCTGACGCTCGTTGTCCTCCGGTGGCGGCCCGTGACGCGGCCACCGAACCGCTGGCCACATCGCCACGCCGATTCCGGCTGAGGCCTTTGCGGTGGGACATCCGGCAGTCGGCCAGTTCATGCGCGTGGGCGGTCCGGTCGTTGACTCGTCGAGCACGGGCCGAAACGCTGCCAGTGCGCTCCCGCGATACACAGGAAGCGCCGCACCACGTACCCGGCTTGCTGTCGTAGTAGACTGAGAGCGCACGGAAGCAAGGCCGATGACGACCACACCGATGACCGAAGCGAGGCTGCTGACCGCCGACGAGTTGCTGCGGCTCTCCAGCGAGGGCGTGCGCGGCGAACTGATCCGGGGAGTGCTCTGCGAAACCATGCCGACGGGACAGGAACACGGTGAGATCGTTGTCGGTTTGAGCGCGGCATTGTGGAACTTTGTGAACCCCCGGGGGTTGGGGCGGTTGACGGCCTCGGATTCGGGCGTGTGGCTGGAGCGCAACCCCGACACGGTGCGCGAGCCGGATGTCGCGTTCTTCTCCGCGGCGAAGGCGCCGCCCGGCATGAGGGTGACCGGCTACTCCGAGACCGTTCCGGACCTCGTCGCCGAGATCGCCTCCCCGAGCGACAGCCGCCGCGAGGTCTACGACAAGGCCCACATGTGGCTCAGCCACGGCGTGCGTCTCGTCTGGGTCGTGCAGCCGGAGACGCGCAGCATCGACGTGTACCGGCCCGGCGAGGCCGTCTCGACGCTCGGCGATGAGGACTCGCTCGACGGGCTGGACGTGCTGCCGGGCTTCACCTGCGAGGTGAGCGCCGTCTTCGGCCCGCGCCCCGCCGACGAGCGCCTGCAGGACGCGCCCTGAGGTCGCCTCCTGCAGCGCGCTGCTGAGTCCGCCGGTGGCCGGGGCGCGAGGCGCCGGGCCGCAGCGCTCCCCGAGCCCCCCACGGCTCCTGACCCGTCTCGCCGTATAGTGCCAAGCGCGAGGCGGTCAAATGCGTTCACCGGAGGCGGCATGCTGAGGCGGCTCGGCGCCTTGCTCGTCACGGCGGCGTTCCTGCCGCTGCTCCTCTCGTGCGGCGGCAGCGACACCGTGGTGATCGCGACCGTGGGCGACTACCACTCCTTCGACTTCATCAACGACGAGGGCGAGATCGACGGCCTCGAGCGCGAGCTGGGCGACGAGCTGTGCCGGCGCGCCGGCCTGGAGTGCGAATGGATCCTGCACGAGTGGGACACGCTCATCCCCGATCTCATGGCGGAACAGTTCGACGTGATCATCGCCGGCATGAGCATCACCACCGAACGTGACGAGTTGATCGACTTCGCGGGCCCGTATTACCCGCCACGCCCCTCCATGTACCTGGCACGGGCAGGCGCGGGTGAAGAAGCCATGGAGGGCACGATCGGGGTCACCGCCAACACCAGCTTCTCCGACTACCTGACGGAGCAGGGCATCACGTTCACGCCGCTCGACGGAGGGGTCGACGCCGCCTCGACGGTCCTGAGCGGTGACGTGGACGCCGTGCTCGTCGACCACGGCTACGGGGTGGCGAAGCTCGCCGAGCACGCCGGGTGGCTCGAGGCTGTCGGCCCGTCGCTGCGGCTCGACCAGGGCCTCGGCATCGGCGTCCGCACGGGCAGCGAGCTCCTGGACGCCTTCAACGACGCCCTCGACTCCATGAAGGCCGACGGTAGCCTGAACGCACTGATCCGCAGGTGGCTCGGGGCGCACGCGGCCACGTTCGAGTAGCAGCGAGCGGCAGAGCTGGGCGAGAAGTCCCGGCGCCTGGCGCGGACTGGCGGCATCGGGCGGCTGCGGTCGCCTACTGGTAGATGACGATGTCGGGCAGCCGCTCGAGGGCCTGCACCTCCTCCGGCGTGCATCCAGTCCGTGAACTGGTGCACCATCAGGATCTTGGGCGGCAGGCCCTCCTCCCGCACGAGCCTGGCGAGCTCGCGCTGGATCTCGTTGGCCTGCTCGCCCGTGATCGAACCAATGGCGAGCCCCGGCCCCACGCCAAGCCGCCCCGTCGCGAACTCCGGATCGAGGGCGAGGTGCACGAACGGCTCGCGCAGGAAGGGCGCCAGCAGCCGCACCTCGGTCAAGGGGTCGCTCCAGCCGATCTGGGTGTCGAGGAAGAGCAGCAGGCCGTGCCCGCGGGCAGCCTCGACGTACTCCGCGATGCGCTCGTGGGCGAGGTGGCCGAGCCAGTCCCCCTCGGGCGTGGGCCAGACCTGAGCGACGCCCACGACCAGGTGATAGGCCGCGACCGCGCCGCGCGGACCGTTGAGCGCGTCGTAGCGCTCCGCCCAGACAGCGACGCGCGCGGCGACCTCGGCGGGCGTGCCGTGTCCGAGCACGCCCATCGCCGGAACGTCGGGATGACCGTGGAAGGAGACGATCTGGGGTGGCTCGCGGACGGGCGTGACGGGCGATGAGACGAGCCAGTGGCCGGGTCCAAGGCCGAGGGCAGGAAGCGCTCAGCGGGGAGCAGGCGCGCGCTCCAGGCGGACGCCGGGGACGCGCGGACCTGCAGGGCGACCTCGATGCGCCCGCCGTCGAGCGCCTGCGCCGCGAACCTCGCTCGCGTCAGCTCCAGGCGGTTCCTGGGCGCCAGCGGGAGCCGCCCCCCAGGCCAGGGCCGCGCCGAGCGCCAGCGCCGCGCTCGGCCACCAGCTCACACGAAGCCGGCGCGCCCGCAGCGACGTCACCGCGCGGAGCCTGGCTACGCCGCGCTGCCCGCGCCGCCGGTCCAGAGACGCCGGGCGGCGCCGAGCGCGAGGACGACGTAGAGGGCGTCCATCGCCGGGAAGTAGACGAGGTGGGAGGTCACGGCCGCTCCCGTCTCGCTCTCGGGGTTGAGGGTCCAGAACCAGCCCCAGAAGAAGAGCATCGCCAGCACGATCGCGCCGTAGAACGCGAGCCGCGACCGCAGGTATCCGACCGTGGCGCGGTCGGCGTCTTCGAACGCCCGGTACGAACGGAAGGCGGCGACCACGATCACCCCCACCCCTGCGGCCATGAACCAGTTCAGCACCTTCCAGGCGGGATACTCGGGCGAGCCGTCGTGGAAGAGCGGCGTCAGCATCAGCAGGAAGGCCACGGCGATCGCCGTCGCGGCGAGATAGAGCGCCACGCTGCGTTGCGCCAGCCCCGTCGTCATGACTCCGCCTCCGCGCGATCATGCACTATGAGAGTCCAGCGCCTTGCCGACCCCTGCGCATCGATCAGCGCGAGCAGCGTCGCGACCGGCCGTATCGTGACGGGCCCGCTCAAGCCGTCAAGCACTCGCGTCATTGCGGGTACCCTCCCTCATCCGTCGCAGCTCTGCTTGGATCAGGGCCGCGACCCCAACGGGGAAGGAGCCGCACCATGCATGGACCGGACCAGGACGATCCCACGGGCAGCGCCCGCCGCGAGGCCCTGCTCGACCGCGTCGAGCGCGCGACGGAGCTGCCGCTGATGATCCTCTCGTTCACGCTGCTGCCCCTGCTTGCGGCGCCGCTGCTCTGGGAGCTGCGGCCAGCCTCGCAGGCCGTGGCGATCGCCTGCAGCCTCGCGATCTGGGCCCTCTTCGCCGCCGAGTTGCTGATCAGGCTGGCCATCGCTCCCCAGCGCGGTCGCTATCTCCGGCAGCACTGGCTCGACGCGCTCGGCGTGCTGCTCCCGGTCGCCCGCCCGCTCAGAATACTCTGGATCGTCCGCTACGGGTCGCGCGCCTACCGCCGCCCGGTGCGGTTCGCGCATGTCGACTTCCTGGGCGCCTACGCCGTCGGCCTCGTGCTCCTGATCGCGACGATCGTGACCTCGCTGGAGCGCGGGCACGACTCGCCCGTGGAGTCCTTCCCGGACGCGCTGTGGTGGTCGATCGCCACCGTCACGACGGTGGGCTACGGCGACATCGTGCCGGTGACGGCGGCCGGGCGCGCCTGCGCCTACGTGCTGATGCTCGGAGGCATCGGCCTCTTCGGCGCGCTCACCGCCAACCTCGCCGCGATGCTGTCCAGGCGCGAAGACCCCTCGCTCGCCGCCCTCGCCTCGCTCCAGGACGAAGTACGCGAGCTGCGCGCCGCACTCGAGCGCTCGCGCCAGCGCGACGATGCCGGGTAGGGAGGCCCGCCCGTCCGCCCCCCCGGCGGGGGCGGCTTCGATTGTGTGCGGTCCGTCCGTGACCCTTGGCGTATGCCATACTCCGCTGGCAAGTCCCTTCGAGGAGGTGCGGGCATGAGCATCGTCAGCCAGACGGAACTGCGTGAGACCTACCGGGAGCCGGCTCCGCGGGCGCAGCAGAAGGTGCTGGACCACATCGAACGGCACGCCCGCGACTTCATCGCGCTCTCGCCCTTCTGCGTGATCAGCTCCCTCGGCGCCGATGGCCGCCAGGACACCTCGCCCAGGGGCGACCCGCCCGGCTTCGTGGCGGTGCTCGACGAGCGCACCCTGCTCATCCCCGACCGCCCGGGCAACAACCAGGTCGACTCGCTCCAGAACGTCATCGCCCACCCCGAGGTGGGGCTGCTCTTCCTCGTGCCGGGCATGAACGAGACCCTGCGCGTCAGCGGCACGGCCGAGATCATCACGGACGAGGCGCTCCTGGCGCCCCTCGCCATCGGCCGCAAGGCCCCGCCATCGGGCCTGCGCATCACCGTGGAGGAGGCCTTCCTGCACTGCGGCAGGTCGCTCATCCGCTCCCGGCTCTGGGAGGCGGACGCGCAGATCGACCGCGCCTGCTATCCCACCTACGGGCAGGTGCTGGCCGACCAGATCAGGGGAGCCAACGCCGCCGAGATCGACGCCTCCGAGGCGGAGGCCAACCGCGAACGCCTCTACTGACCGGCCGGCCCGCGGCGTGCACGAGCGCTTCGGCTCGGGCTTGCCTCTTCGGCGTCCTCGGCGGAGAGGGCAATTGGGCTCATCTGCGGCCAGCGGCGCCCCGCGACGCCGCTCACCGGATGAACCGGCTTCGGCGCTCGGGTCCCGGCGGTTGAAGCGGTTCCCGCAGAGGGCCTATGGTCGCGCAACGAGCGCGCTGCGCCGACAGAAGGAGCATGGACGAACATGACGAGTATGACTTTTAGGGGAACAAGACGCCGGCTGGGCCATCGTCGGGGGACTCGCGCTCCTGGTGATCGCGCTCATCCTCTATCCCGGAGGCTGGGTGGTCGACGCCACCAGCTCGCTGGACTTCCAGTCCACGATCGACGCCATGGTCGAGAACGACAACCTCTCACACGCGGTCTTCTTCGCCGTGATCGTCGCATGCCTGGCCATCTCCTACGGTCTCTTCTGGTTCTGGCGCCTCAGCGACTCCGGCGACGCCCTGCTGCGCTTCGGCATCCTGCTCAACCTCTTCCACTACGGCATCTACATCCTGACGATGGGGATGCGCCACATGCTCGTCGCGATCGCCCAGCACCAGGGCGACATCGAGGTCGACGGCGTCGCCGCCAGCGCGGCGCAGATCAACGACTACCTCGTCTGCAGGCCACCAGCGGAGGCCTCCACTACGCGTTTGCCGTGGTGTCCTCGGTGAGCGGCGTCGTCCTCGGACTCGCGCTCGCCCGGCGCTTCGGCGCGCTGAATATCTACGCCTCGGCCCGCTGGGTCTTCTTCGCTGCAGGAGTGGCGGGACTGCTCAACGCGGTCATCGGCCAGCAGGCCGAGGTCGCGCCCGCGGCCTTCGTGGCCACGAGCAACGTCGTCATCTTCATCGCGGCGCTCGCGCTCCTGGTCATCGGCGTCGGCGTGCTGCGAGGCGCGCGCGAACTCGTCCCGGACGGGAGCTGACACTCACGCCTGAACGCCGCGGGGGCCTGGGCAGCGCCCCGTCCGTTGACGGGGAGGGGTCGCGACGTGCTACAGCCTGTGGACCGCAGGGCGGCGACGCGCGACACCCCCGCCCTGGCGGGCCCCCGACGCCTTCCACCGCTTGGGAGCGGTAGAGACGGGTGCAGGACCCGCCGCAATCTCGGCGGGATCCCGCCGGCAAGCCCCTACTGGCACGCCTCCAGGCCGAGCTTGTCCAGGTCGTTGTCCGCGATGTCCAGCAGCGCAGCCGGAATGCACCCGCTCAGCTCGTTGCCAGAGAGGTACAGCAGCGCCAGATCGGGCAGGTCGATCAGTTCGGCGGGGATCTCGCCGCTCAGCTGATTGTCGTCCAGGTGCAGCTGCTCCAGCTTGATCAGGTTGCCCAGCTCGGGCGGAAGCTCGCCCTCCAACCGGTTTTCGTCCAGCCGCAGCTCTTCGAGGTTGGCCAGATCCCCCAGTTCCGGCGGGATTGGGCCGCTCAACTCGTTGCGAGTCAAGCCCAGGAACGTCAGCTCTGCGAGGTCGCCCAGCTCCGCCGGAATCTCGCCGGTCAGCATGTTCTGGTACAGGATCAGGTACTCGAGGCTGGCGAGGCCGCCCAACTCGGCCGGAATCTCGCCAGACAGCCGGTTCCGGTTGAGGTACAGCCGCTTGAGGTTCCGGAGGCTGCCCAACTCCTCCGGTATGCCTCCGGTCAGGCGGTTACCGTGGAGATACAGCAGTTCCAGCTCGGAGAGGTTGCCCAGCTCCGGGGGAATCTCGCCGGTCAGGTCATTGTCGGAGAGATAGAGGCGCTCCAGCCGGGCGAAGCTGCCGAACGCCCGCGGAATCTCGCCGCTGAGACGGTTCCCGTCCAGCCCAAGCACGACCAGGTTGGACAGGTTGTTCAACTCGACGGGAATCTCACCGGTGAACTGGTTCTGCCTCAGCCACAGGGACTTCAGGTCCGTGAGCTTTCCCAGCGCGCCCGGGATCGTTCCGGTCAGCTCGTTCTCGTCGACATCGAGGACTCTGAGGTTGACGAGGTTCCCCAGCTCCACCGGGAGCGTGCCGGTCAGCTCGTTCCGCCACAACTCCAGGTTGGTCAGGTTGGTCATGGCGCCGAGCTCGACGGGGATCGGACCGCTCAGCATATTGCGGTTGAGCGACAGGACCCGCAGCTCGGACAGCCCGGTCAGGGCGATGGGAATCTCGCCGGTCAGCTCGTTGCCGTCGAGGTCCAGCACGTTGAGCCTGGCCATGCCGCCCAATTCTCCCGGGATCTCGCCGCTGAGCTCGTTGTCCGCCAGCCGGAGCACGCGCAGGTCGCCCACTCCGGCCAGCTCCGGCGGTATCGTCCCGGCCAGGTCGTTGTTCCCGAGGTGCAGGGCGCGCAGCCTCGAGAGCCCGGCCAACTGCGCGGGAATCGTCCCGGCCAGGTCGTTGTTGTCCAGGTTCAGCACGAGCACGCAGCCGTCACTGTCCGTGGAGACGCCGAACCACTCGTCGATGGGGGCGGTATCGCTGAGCCAGTTGAGGCTGATCCGCCAGTTGGGGCCGTCGGTCGCCTCGTAGAGCGCCTGCAGCGCGTCACGGTCGCTGGCGCACGCCGCCGGTCCTCCGGGCAGCGTCGCCAGCTCGGACCATGACGACCACCGGGGCTCGCCGTAGCGCTGTTCGCTGCTGCCGACGATGAACCAGTACGACGCGCCCGGCGTCAGCCGCCTGACGGTGTGCGAGGTCTGGCCGTCGTTGGCCACGCTCACCGAGGTGAACGCCGCACGCCAGTCCTCGCCGGTCGCCACGGCAGCCTCATGGTCGGCTCGGGAGACCCAGCCGATGCGGTAGTAGTCCGCGTCCTCAACAGCGTTCCAGGTCACGATGACCTCGCCGGGGTGGAGTCCCGCAACGACCTGCGGCCGTGCCTGCGCGGTTGGGTCGGACTGGGCCGCTGCGGTCGTGACGCCGATAGCGATGATCGCGGTCAGGAGGGCGGTGAATAGCAGTGCAGCGATGCGGCCGAGCGGTCTCCGCCCGCCCGACTCCGTGCCTGTGGGATGCGCAGCCATGATGCTCCTCCGCAGGTCTGGGGCGAGTGTAGCGCGCACCCTGTCGGGCCGCGAGGTGAAGGCGGAGGCGAGGGCTGCTGCGGGCGCAGGCAGTGCAGAGCAAGCGCCCACCGGCGCACCCAGACATCTTCTCCGGCTCGCATGTTCCACCGCGAGGAACCATGCTGCCCTCACCCCTGTGGCGGATCGACTTGGAACCTGCCGCCTTCCACATGTCGCCGCGGGCGGCGTAAGGTTCGGGCCGTGGTTCCCCGGTCCGGGACGAATGAGGGAGGGACCCCATGGGCAAGCGAGTGAGCGGGCTGTTCACGGCGGTGGGCGCTGGCGTGGTGGTGGGGGCCGTCGTCGGCCTCGTGGGCGAGCTGATCGCGGATCCCCCCTCGGTCGTCACGGGGATCATCGCGGGTGTGCTCGCCAGTCTCGCGGCAGGGGCGGCCTTGGTGAGGCGATAGTTCAGCCGCTGGCGGAGGACGGGGGTGTCTTGGCTGACGCCCTCGCCGGGCCGGAACGAGACCATGCGGTAGGGTCCGGCGCCGTGCGGCGCGAGGCTCTGAACGAGTTTCCCGACCGGGCGGTCGGCCACTCACCGTCGCGGCCACACGAACTTCGCGAAGCCGACGGCGATCAGGATCACGAGGCCCACCTGCGTCCACGAGGCGGCGATGCCGACGCAGACGGCGGCTCGCCACCATCCCGGAGCGAGCGCCAGTCCGAGAAGTGCCGTGCCGATGCCGCAGAATATCAGGGGCGGTACGAGGTACCACGCCAGGCCGAACGGGCTGCCGGCCACGACGGCACAGGCGCCACTGAGCATCAGCAGGTCCGCGAGCCACACCCGCATTGGCCGTCTCCTGGGGCGTCCGGGACCCGCGCTCCATCGCGAGCGCGAGATCACCCGGCGGCGCGCGCTTGCCCGGATTCCGGCCCTTGAGCATGCGAGCCCACTACGGTCTCGCCGCCGCGTGCATCACGTTGAGTATCGCGCTGCGTCGCAGGTCCTGTCCGCACGCATCTCCCGGACAGCGCGAACTGCACGCCCGCGGCCGTGGGAACGGCGAATCGGGAACGGGTGGCGACGAGGCCCCTCAGCGGCGCCACTCGGCGATGTTCCAGAGGTCGCTGTCCCAGGCGTTCGGGCGCACGCCGCGCAGCGTGTCGAGCTGCGCCGACACCGACCCGCGGTGCACGAGCGGGATGGCGGCGTAGCCCTGCACGAGCAGGTCGTTCAGCCGCTTCACGAGCGCCGCCCGCTCCTCCCCGTCCGTCGTCCGCGCGAGCTCCCCATAAAGGCGGTCGTACTCCGCGCTGCACCAGCGCCCGACGTTGCCGCCGGACCAGTTGTTACCGCGCACCGCGATGTGGTCGCAGCGCTGCGCCGAGAGGTACTCCTGCGGGTCGACGCCGGGGCCGGTCGTGTACATCTGCACATCGGCGAAGAAGCGCCGGTACGTCTCTGCCGCGTCGGCCACGGGGTCGCCGCCGAAGAACACGCCCGCGTCGTGGTCCACGAGCGTGGTCTCGATGCCGAGCTCCGCCCACCACTCCCGCACCAGCGCCTGCGTGGCCTGGCGGATCGCGTTTGTCGAGGTCTGGTAGGTGATGCGCAGCGCGACGCCCTCGTACTCGCGCACGCCGTCGCCGTCCGTGTCGATCACCCCATGCTCGTCGAGCAGCGCCCTCGCGCCCTCGATGTCCTGTGTGAGGCAGGCGTCGTTCGAGGTGGAGACGTAGCGCTCCGGCCCGGGCACGAGGTTGCACGTCGCCGACGCCGCTGAGCCGTAGAGCTCGCCGGCGATGCGCGCGCGATCGATCGCCATCGACAGCGCCTGCGTGATCGGCGCGAACGTCAGGAACGGGTGCGGGTTGGAGCCGCCGAGGTACTCGGAGCGGTCCTCGCCCAGCGCCGGGGCCGGATTCGCGTGGTTGATGACGATGCGCTCGGTGTCGCCGGAGAACGCCGTCGCAACGCTGCCCAGTCCCCCGCCGGCGAGCGCGGCGAGCGTCTCGGGCGCGATCTGCAGGTTCCAGGCGAAGTCCGCCTCGCCCGTCCCGAGCACCGCCCGCGCCGCCTCCTCCGCCGTCCCGCCGCCCACGATCTCGACGCGGTCGAAGTACGGCCGATCGCCGCGGTAGTGGAGATTGCGCTCGTAGCTGACGCCCTCGCCGGGCCGGAACGAGACGATGCGGTAGGGTCCGGTGCCAAGCGGCGCGAGGTTCTGGGGGTCGCACGTGGCGGCGGCGGCGCCGATGCAGCCGCCGAACTGCGCGCTGCTGATCACCGGGCTGCCGGCGGACACGAAGGCCGTGTACGGATACGGCGTGGGGGCTTCGAAGGTGATGCGCACGGTGAGCGCATCGATGGCCTCGACGGAGGTGATGCCGTCGAAGGCGTCGCTCCGCGTGCAGCCCGTCGCCTCGTCGTTGCAGTAGCGCCACGTGAACACGACGTCGGCCGCGCTCAGCGCGCTGCCGTCTGACCACCTGACGCCCTCGCGCAGCGTCCACGTGATCGAGGTGAGGTCGTCCGCCACGCCGCCGTTGGCGACGGTCGGGATGCGCACCGCAAGCCTCGGCACGAGCTCGCCCTCGGCGTTGTAGCTCGCGAGCGGCTCGAGGGTGACGGCCGCGGCGTCGATGTCCTTGCTGCCAGCCGAGAGGTACGCGTTCGGGGTCGAGGGCGCCTGCCAGTAGCGAAGCGAGAGAACGCGTTCGGGCTCCGTGCGGGGCTCCTCACTTGCATCATCGCAGGCGGCGAGCAGGGCGAGCAACGCGAACAGGACGAGGGTGAGCGATAGTCCGGGCCGGACGCGCACGGGGACACCTCCACCGGGTTGTCTGGGCGTCTTTCGAGTGGGCTGCTGACAGGATACCGCCCACTCGCGCCGCAGGCTGGCCCGACACGCTTCAGCATCCGCGCCGCGCCTGTACAGGCTCCTACGCTACGCACCGGAGTCGGCGCCGCCTGCAGTGAAACTGCCGGCCTTGGGGGCTCCTACGGTCTCTCGCGCACGCGCCCAGGCCGGGTGAAGCGCACCGTGAACACCAGCGCCGAGGCAGCGAGCACGACCACCGCGATGATCAGCAGCGCGTCCTGCGCGGCCAGCGATTCGGCACGGAAGAGGAACCCGAACGCGACCGCGCCGGCGTTCCCGCCCGCCCCCACGATGCCGGAGACCGAACCGAGCGCTCGGCGGTTGATGAAGGGCACGACCGAGAAGGTCGCTCCCTCGGACATCTGCACGAACAGGCTAAACACGATCATCGCCGCGATCGCCAGCGGCAGCGCGCTCATGCGGGCGAACACGACCAGGGCTACGCCTTCCAGCAGGAGCGCGGCGGCCAGCAACAGCGTCCGGCCGCGCAGCCCGAACCTCACCCCGGCGCGGTCTCCGATCAGCCCGCCGAGCGGGCGCGCGAAGAGGTTCATCAGCCCGAACAGCCCGGCCGTCACCCCGGCCGCGCCCACCCCCAGGCCGAAGCGGTCGTGGTAGTAGAGCGCGGCGACGTTGTGGATCGTCAGCTCCACGCCGAAGCAGGCGGCGTAGGCCAGGAACAGCGCCCACACGCGATAGTCGGCGGCCGCCTCGCGGAACGCGCTCGCAGCCTGCGAGGCCGGCCGCACCCGCTCCTCCTCGCGCAGCTCGGCGTAGTTCCCGAACGGCGTGTCCTGCGTGAACCGGTAGTAGACCACCCCCATCAGCAGCAGCGCCACGCCCGGCACGACCATCGCGATCCGCCACCCCAGCGCCTCCTCGACGCCGAACAAGAGCACGACCGCGAGCAGCAACGGCATCGCCATCTGCGTCACCCCGCCGCCGAGGTTGCCCCAGCCAGCCGTCGTCGCGTTGGCCGTACCGACGACGCTGGAGTCGAACATCACCGACATGTGGTACTGGGTGACAACGAAGGAGGCCCCGACCACCCCGATCGCGAGCCGAAAGAGCAGGAACGTCTCATAGCTCTGCGAGAGGCCGATGCCCATGACCGGGAGCGCGCCCAGCATCAGCAGCCCGGTGTACGTGAGGCGAGGCCCGTAGCGGTCGCAGAGCCAGCCCACGAGCAGCCGCGCGACGACGGTGATCGCGACCGAGGCGATGATCGTGTTGCCCACCTGCGCCTGAGTGAGATCGAGATCCTCGCGCACGATCGCCATCAGCGGTGCGATGCCGAACCAGCCGAAGAAGGCTAGGAAGAACGCGAACCACGAGAGGTGAAAGGCGCGCATTTGGGGGGTGCCGAACCGTAGGAGCTGGATGCGCTCCCCCTGCTCCAGGCGCTCGAGGGCCTCGCGGACCTCCTCGTCCAGATCGTCGCGGTGCGATGAACCGGACATCATGCGCCCACCCGGGCGGACGGGCATGGCCAAGCGGTCACGCTTCCCGCGCCTATCGTGGTCACAGCCGTTCGTTTCGCGCCGGTCATGGCGAGCTCGCAGCCGGGCGGCGAGGGGAGTGGTCGGGCGTCCGGGTGATCGCCCGACGCGCATACGCAGCGGCTTTGCTGGCGCGGGATCTTGCGGTCGCTCATCGGCGCGTGTTCTCCCTCGCGGCCGGGCCGCCGCCAGCCGCCGGGGGTGCTCCGTTACTTCCCCTCGATGGCTTGTGAACGGGCACCGGGCTCGGGTGAGCAAGTGTACGCCGCGCATGGCCGGGGATGGGGTCTCTCCCTCCAGCGGCCCGGCGGCACAACGCGCCCGGTGATTGCACTTGCCGCGTAGCCTCCCAGCGACGGATGGGTCGCGCGGCGCCCTGTTGCCGATGCCGGGCTTCTTCACGACGTTCGAGCCCCGGGCAGGGCCGCGGCTCGGATCATCCTCTCAGCGACGGATCCTTGCCGACGTCGCGCTCGGTCGCTACCTTTGGTGCATGAGGTCGGTCGGCATCAAGGTCCTGAACAGCAGGCTGAGCGAGTACGTCCGGCTCGCGGCATCCGGCGAGACGATTCTGGTGACGGACCGCGACCGGGTGGTGGCCGAACTCGGCCCGCTCCGGGAGACCCGCAGTCCGATCCCCGCCGACGCCTTCCTGGCTGACGCGGTGCGCTCCGGCGTGATGACGCCGCCAGCCCCGGCGGCTTTGGGACCACCGCCTGCGCCGCCGGGGATTGTCAGCCTCAATGAGGTGTTGGCTGACCTGGATGAGAGCCGGAGCGACCGGTGATCTACCTCGATACATCGGTCGCGCTCGCGCAGCTGCTGGCCGAGGACCGTCGGCCACCGGAGGCCCTGTGGGACGACACGCTGGTCTCGAGCCGACTGCTGGAGTACGAACCCTGGACGCGATTCCACGCGCGCGGACTCTCGGAGTCACACGGCGAGGCGGCGCGCTCGCTGCTGGGGCGGATCGCGATGCTGGAACTTGCCCCGACGGTGCTCGCGAGGGCGCTCGACGCCTTCCCCGGGCCCGGCCCGCTGCGGACGCTCGATGCGCTGCACCTCGCGTCGTGCTCCTATCTGGCGGACCACGGCCAGGCGGTCTCGCTTGCAAGCTATGACCGGCGGATGAATGCCGTCGCCCACGCGATGGACATTCCCCTGTTCGATCTCGCTGGATCGTAGTCGCACGGTTGGGGAAGGTGCGAGATGCGGGGCAGCGCCCGGTCTTGTCTCGTGCAGCCTTCGTTTCGAGCCTACAGGGCGAATAACAGGTCGAAGGTGGTACTGCCTACCGTCAAGTTAGGCCGGATTTGGTGGGCCTAACTTGACGGTAGGCAGTACCGGCCGCCGAGGGCCACACTCTCGGCCTTGTCGACGCGCAGTGGGCCGTCCTCGGGCATCGGGATCGTGTGGCGGATCGTGGCGGCACCGGGTGCGGCGGCGATCTCCGTCACCAACGAGCGGATGAAGGCTCTCGACTCCGTCAGCTCGCTCGTCCCGAGGCATTCCCGCATCTCCTCTGCGTAGGCCGTGATCGTCTCCACGTCATCCAGGACCTCGCGCCGCTCCGAGAGTGGGCACGTAGCGGTGCGTGCTAACCGCTGTGTCGCGGGGGGTCCTCCACCGTAGAATGAGAGTGACTGGATGCAAGGGCGCGCCCGTGAAGGAAGACGGATGACAAACACGGGTATTCCCACCCGCGAGCGCTGGCCCAGGGAGGAGACCACTCGCCTCGGCCGCGAGATCTACGAGCGCGATATCAAGGCGCAGGTGGAGTCCGGTCACCACGGCGAGTACGTCGCCATCGACGTGGACAGCGGAAGCTGGGCGATGTCCGACGACGCCCTCTCCGCGGCGGACAGCCTGCGGGCGCAGCGCCCCGAGGCGCTGGACGTCCGTCAACCTTCACCGTGCCTTTGATCTTCTCCCCGTGTACGGCCTTCGACCGGATGTCGTAGATCTGCTTGAAGACCTTGAACAGCCTGTCGCGACCGGCGGGGTCGTCGGCGAGGTGCCAGGCCGCCCTGAGCGCGAACTGGAACGCCAGCTCGCTGTTGCGGCCGGGCAGGTACAACGACTCGAGGGCGATGCCGAGCTCGATCACCTCCTCGACCATCTCCCACTGCTCCATGGACCGCATCCAGCGCTCGATGGGAATGCGGAGATGCTCGCGCATGTCCGGATCGAGCCCCACGATCAGGCTGTACAGCTCTCTCGCATCGCTCAGCCCGTCCTCGGTCAGCGTTCCCTTCCTCCGCGCGAGCGGGGAGTGCAGCAGGTCGACATACCTCGAACCACTGCCCCAGCCCGTCGTGCCGACTCCGGGGTCCGGCCGGAGGTCGAAGATCTCGTAGTCCAGCAGGGCGTCCCATTGCATCGTCGGGCGCACGCTGCACCCGGATGCCAGCGAGAGCGCCTGGCAGAGCGCCCCGAGGTCGAGGTCGGGGTGATCCTCGCTGGCCACCGTCACGCTGAAGTGACTCTTGGGAGACGCACCGTCGGGCCGGTGAAATACCGGAGTCACGGCCTTGTCCACGCGAAGCACGACCCTCGACAGCACCATCTCCGTTTCGCCCCTGTCCCGGATGGCGGTCGGCATGAAGGACGGCAACCCGCTGGGAGTCGGCGGGAGCGGGATGAACTGGGCCTGATCGAGGAGGGCCACCGGGGCGTCGAGCGTGAGGGACGTGAGCAGGACGAAGTGGGAATAGGTGAAGGAGGCAGCGCCACCGCACTCCGCGAAGGCCCGTGCGGCAGCCGCGGGATCGTCGGCTATCGCCCGCACGAGCAGGTTCCGCAGGATCTCTTCGATCGGGTTTCCGGCGACGCCCCAGCCGCCGATTACGCACGTGCCGGAGTGCACCCTGTCATCCTCGATGTGATCGGAGAGTTCGTGCCTGATGATCTCCAACAGGCCACCCCTGATAGCCGGTTCGTCAACGGTGGGGGTGAGGTTTGCGAGCAGGAGGCGGCCGTCCGGGTCGTGGAAGCGCCTGCATCTCTGGAGCAGCTCCCTGTAGCCGGCCAGGCCCATCGCCGGGGGAGTGACCGTGACTGGGCCGGGCCTGAGGACGATGTTGTCGAGCGCCTGCGCCAGCAGGCCCTCGAGTTCACGAACCTGAGAGTCCTCCATCGGCGTTCGCAAGCTCCTTCTGTCGTGGTCGAATGCGGGCCGCCTGCTGGCGCTGCCGAATGGGCTCGTAGGCCCCTAACCGGGAGCCGTGCAGCCTTGCGCAGAGTACGCCGTCGGCTCGCGGATGAGGACCGGAGGCCGCCGAGCCCCAACGTGGAGGGAGGGTCTCGGTCGAGAGTACCCCTGACTCCCAGCCGGGCCATGCCGGGGCGCGGGCGAGGCGGAAGGCAGGACCGTCGGCGGTCACCGTCAAAGAGGGTGGCGCTCATCCGCCCGCCAGGTAAGGAGCGCGCGGCGCCGATCAACGCAGGACCGAATCTCGTCGAGCGGTCGGTCCTCTGCGTACACTGGGACCGGAGGATGCCGTGAGGCTGCCAGTCGCACCCACCGGGGACGGTCGCGGAGTCCTGGCGCGGAACGGCGTCACGCTCGAATCGGCCTTCTCCGAGACCGATGCGCCGCGAGCGACCGTCCTGATCTACCGCATGAACCCGGCCCGCTCGCTGTTCGAGCCGAAGCCTGCGGAGGTCGTCAAGTTCTCGGAGGACCGGCATGCGATCCCTCGCGCCGAGTGCCTGAAGCTCGCTACGCCTCGGTACTATCGCGAGTTCGAGGGCGATGGTGACGGCATCCGGGATGAGATGGAGGCGCGGTACCACGAGGACATGCGCTCATTCCTCGCGAAGGGTGGCGCCGTCGAACCCGGCAGGGTTCCGTCCGTGGGAGGGCATGCGACCCTTGGCGTCGATGGCTTCTGGCTCTTCTGCACATCCATACGGCCGCCATCCGCCTGGCAGTTGGAACGGCTGCGGAGGAGATTCGGAGCCGAGCGCGCCACCACCATCGCGGATCCATCCGCGTTCGCCCGGGAGCTGGGGGCTGCCTTCGGGACGCAGGCACTGTGGCCGGACGTCGAGCTCAGCCCCGTCGAGCGAGTGGCCACGGGGCTGGGGATACTCGAGGAGGGGGGCAGGGATGTACTGGTTCGGCACGGCCCCGTGCGGTACTCCGACGATCCCCGGGAGTTGATCGAGTCCTTCCCGATCGACCATCGCGCGGCCGTTCTGCCGTTCTTCAAGCGACGCTCGTACGCGTGGCAGCAGGAGTATCGCTTCAGCGTGACGGTCACCGGGCGGGCCATAGAGGACGAGTGGTTGCTTCCCATTCCGCCGGAACTCCGGAGACTCGCTCGGCTGGAGGAGCAACGAGGGTCGTGGCTCGCGGTTGACTGAGCGTCCCAAGTTCCAGCCCGGCGGAACGGGTGCCGACGGGTCAACCCAGTCAGGGGCAGCCTCTCATGGAAGAACATACGACGTTGCCAGATGCCGGAATCCAGTTCGTCGAAACCGAGGGGAGCCCGATTCTCCTCGGTCGTGACATGGAAGAATGGCAGCGGGTTCGCGTCGCCGTGAGCGATCTCCAGATTGCGCTGGGGGGCTTCGACGCCCAGCCAGCGGAGCGGCTGCCGGAGTCGATGCCGTTCCTTGCCCGACAGTGCTCCGTGTTCCTGAGAAAGCTGGCGATCGGCGACAGGTGGACTGCCCGCGCGTTGAGCGTTGAAACCTGCCAGGCCATCGGCCTCGATTTCTGCCGGCTGCGCATCCCGGCTGCGACGCACAGGGCCGTACTGACTCCAGTCAGCACGGTCGGGGGCGGCATGGCCATCACGAAGTTGAACGATGAGACTGGAGAGCCGGAGGCCCACAGCGAGTTCACGATAGGGCCGCAACGGCTGGTCTTTGCCATCCAGTGGCCTCTGCCGGGTCTTGCCGGCTGGGGGGACAACCCCACTCCCGAGTCCCCTTGGAGGATGGAGCCGGACGGGCTGTTCGACTCCGAGGCGTCGCTTGGCCACGATTGCGATCGCTGGCTCGGCCAGCAACTCGTGAGATTGGACGACGAGCACTTCACGCTCGGCCAGATCATCAGGATGGTCGTCAACACCGAGGGTGCGCATGCTCCGCCGTTGGACCGGCTCATGATTCCGAAGGGCACGAAGGACGAGGCGCGGCGCAAGATCGTTGACAACTACAAGATGCACATCCTCGGACGCATCACCGTCTTCGGTGTCAGGTACGACCATCTGGTCACGATTCTGGCTGGCCTGCACCTGTACTACCGGCTGACCAGAAGCGGGATAAGTGAGCAGCTTGGAGGGCCTGCCTCCATCCCCGTGGTCCGCATCGCACACGACCTGCCAGCCGGCCTGGAGTGGCTGGACTTCGACGGTGGGCTTGCACCCGCCATCCGCCCCGAAGGGCGCACGATAGTGCACACGGTCAGGGTTCCGAAGGCTCGGTAGAACGAATATTGGGGATGTCCGGAGCGAAGGGTTCGGACCGCGCCGCATCGCCTGGGCGTTGAGGCTTGCCCGCCGCACCTCAAGTGGAAGCGCGATGGACGCGGAGACGGTGCGCGGCGCCCGCGCGATCGTCGTCGCCTCGATCGCCGACCTCGCCCGCCGTAACTGAGCGGCACCCTGGTGGGCGGCTACTCCTCGACGCTCTTCCATCTCCTCTACCGGTTCAGCCCGGAGATCCGGGGGGAGTTGTGAGGCATGGGAGCAGTGCGTCCGTCCCCAGCGTTGGATGGGATTGCCCGGCGGCGCTATCCTCACTCGGAGACCGCTTGTGGGGAGGGCTGCCATGGCCGTACGCCGACCCATCGACGAGACCGGCCGCCTCGGCGATGAGATATACGAGCGCGACATCCGCGCTGAGGTCGAGGACGACCACCATGGTGAGTACGTCGCCATCGACGTAGACAGCGGCGGCTGGGCTATTGGCGGTGAGTTGTTGGACGCATCAGATCGTCTGCGGGCCGAGCGCCCCGGCGCCGTCGATGTCTGGCTGATCCGCGTCGGCCACCGGGCCGTAGCTCGCATCGGCGGCGCAGCCCCGCGGAGCAGTGGGTGATCGAGGGATTCGTTAACGCGGCCCACGAGGCGGTCATCAGACTGTTCCTGCAGGGACCGGCGGGGCAGGCGATAGCGGTAGAAGCCGTCGTCGATACGGGGTTCAACCGGTTCATCGCCTTGCCTGTGGAGATCATCGTCGCGTTGGAGGCCACTCCGGCCGGATCCAACCGGGTGGTTCTCGGCGATGGCAGCGAGGCATCCCTCGATGTCTACGGCGTCACGGTCCTCTGGGAAGGCGTCCCGAAGCGCGTCGACGCCTATGCCGCTGACACCACCCCGCTCGTCGGGATGCGGCTGCTCCACGGGCATAGCCTGTACGTCGAGGTCGAGGACGGCGGGCGCGTCGCAATCGAGGCGAGAGCGTAGCGTAGCGACGTCAATCGCCGTATACGAATGCCCAGATGCAAGAGCCGACAGACCAAGCGGAACTGAGAGTTCGCCTCGACGAGTCGCTAGTGAGCGTCCAGGCTCACGATGCCTCCAAGCAGTCGATCCGGGAAGCTCACGGGCAACAGCGGGAACGCCGAGACCTGGCAGAGCAGGAGTGGCTTCGCCCTCGATTCAGGAGTGTGATCGAGCACTTTGCCGAGTCCTCCGAGGTTGACGTGCAGAAGGTACGCCCTGTCCTGGTCGCCCAACACGGTTCACCAGTACCGTTCGTTCCGTTCAGTCATTCCAATCGCCCTCGCACCTCTGGGCCGGCACCTCCGCCGGCCTGACGCCTCGCCCCGCCGTCGACGCTCGCCGGATACGTGATAAGGGGCCCTTCGATGCCCGCCTTGTAGGTGTACTCGAGGCTCTCGATTTCCACCTTGAGATCCGGGGTGGCGTGATCGATCGCCTCCAGCACCAGCGTCTCCCGGACCGGCCAGCGGATGGGGTGGGAGTCCACGCCCTGGTAACCGTCCGGGTTCAGCAGCGAGAACTCCCAGGTTCCGCCTATCTCGGGTGGCAGCGCCGGGAAGGTCACGTAGGCCTCCTTCTTGTCCAACTCCTGTGCGGACCATTGCCCAGGTCCGTGACCGATCTCGAGTTCGGCTCCGACAGGTGTAGCGGCATCACCAACCAGCCGAACCCGGAATCCGGGGAACACCTCCGTTGCGGCAGCCCCCGCATCTCGGTCGATGCGTTCCGCGTACGCGGACTCCATCTCTTCCGGGAACGCTCGAGGATCGCGGGGGAAGCCGCTCCGAAACGCTGCGATGTCAGCAAGGGCCTCTTCTCTCCGATCCGCATACCAGGACGAGATGCCGCGGTAGTAGTGCAGGTCCAATGCCGGTGCGTCGACGAGCTGTTCGTAATGGGCGAAGAAGCGGAGTGCGCCTTCGTATTCGCCAGCCTCGCTGGCTCGCACGCCCGCGTGCCACTCCGCTTCAGGATCACGTAGTCGGTCTTGGTCGCGGATAAACCCCGACAGATCGTTGTAGACCGTCGAGGCTTCGATGCCGTACACCACCCGCAGGTGGGAGAGGATCTCCGGCTTGAGCGCGCTTGGGATCTTCACAGTGGTGACGTGCTCCTCGTCGATATAGCCCTTCTCGGGCTCGACCCAGAGGCTCTTCTGCACGTCCGTCATGTTGGCCGGGGTGCCACGTTCTAAGAGCTTGTACGGAGCGATCACGTCACCCTGGTCGCGACTGACGAGTGGCTTCTCCATGAGGATGACGCGGCCGTCCTTGTCGGGCGAGTGGTACGAGGCGAAGAACAGCGCGATGTTGAGGTCGCGCGTGAAGTCGATCAGGTTCGTCTTGCCGCCCAGGTGCTGGAGGCTCGTCAGAACGTCGTCGTCGCTGAGATATGGCGCGTACTGCCGCGCGCGCTCGATCCAGCGTCGCTGGGCGGAGTTGATGTCGAAGTACTGGTCGTCGATCTCGTAGAGCTGGCGGTAGAGGCCCGACGAGATCCGCCCGAAGGGCTCCGGCTCGCCGCGATAGATGCCTCGGCTCCCCAGTTCGTGGGCTTGGCCGATCAGTCGGGCCAGCAGATCCTGGAGTCCGTCGCTTGGTGTGTGCATGCAAGCCTTCCTGCCCCGGGGGGCAACCGGGGCGCGCTCGACCTGGGAGTTACAGCCCTGTGGTTACCCTGGCGTGCGACGGCACAGGGCCGTCGGGGCATTGGTGCGAATGAACTCGAGGTGCGTGCTGCGTGCGGGGAAGTAGCCGGAGTCACCAGGCTCGAGGACCACTTCAATGGAGCCTGCACAACAGGAGTCTGTAGCGGCGCCCCGCGAGTAGGCAGCGTGCAGGGGAGGTGCGTCCGTGGGCAACTCAGCCGCGCAGTGCTCCGAGAGCTGTGTACAGGCGACGTGAGCGTCGTGGGATGCGCGTAGCACGGCCGCAACTATCTCGGGCCGTGGCGTCCGGTAGCGACCCCTGCCGATCGAAAAGACCACCAGCTTCGCCTCCACAGCCTTCGTCAGGGCCTCGGCGAACGCATCCGGGTCGGACCGCCCCGGTCGGCCACCGTGGTGCGGGAATATCAGCACGTCCGCCCGGATGTCCGGGGTGTTCGCGCTGAGGCTCTCGAGTCCGACCTGGTCGATGTCGCCGGCCACCAGGACGCGAGGCACATCCCCGGACCAGATCCGTATGACCGCTGACATCGCGTTTGGCGTGAGCTGCCGGTCGTCCGCGGTCCTGCCTTGCGCGGTCCTGATCGCCAGTTCTTGCGAGGGCGCGAGCACCTCCAGGCGAACGTCGCCCGCCTCCAGATCGGCCGTGCTGGCGTCGGTCAACTCGAGCCGGAACGCCGCGCCCCGGCTCTTGGCATCGATCATCACGGACACGAAGTCTCGCCACAACTCGGTCTCGCGCACGTCCGGATTCACCAGGACGCGACCCACCTGGAGGTCGGTGTTCGAGAGCAACAGCGAGATGCCGCCGAAGTGGTCCGCATCCGCGTGGGAGACCAGCACGGTGTCAACGCGGGTGATGCCCTGCTCAGCGAGGAACCGAAGGAGCGTGTCGCCGCGGCCACCGTCGATCACCGACACGTAGGGTGGGTCCTGAACGACCGTGGCGGACCCGTGTCCGACATCGAGAATCCATGCCCTACGAGTCAAGGTGGGAGACCATGGGCTCGGGCGCCCGCTCGAACTCGCGGAAATAGAGTTCACTCTCGGAACGACAACCGATGTTCACGCTGGCGAACAACCGCATCGGCAGTCCGAGACCGGCCGTGAGGGTGCGTCTGATCGCAGGGTCCTCGATGAGGTCGAGCGGGAAGCGGACGGCATGGTCCGGGTTCCACGTATGCACGACCGCATCCACGACCGGTATCTCGCTCTCGCTGGACACGCTCTCGACCCGGACGAGTGTGCGCCACAGCTGGCGTTCCGGGGCGATTTCACCGGCAAGCTCGCTCTCGCACCGCTTGAGCGCCGCGAGCAGCTCGTCGGGGTCGAGAGCACTCCTGTCCATCAGTGAGGGAATCTCCGCCCGGTGCAGCTTGATCGACGTCTCGCTGTCGATCGCCGAGAACGTTGAGAGCAGGACTCCCGGGATGCCCCTGCGGAACAGATTCGCGACGAACTCCGCACCGGTGAAAGACGCGAATCCCGTCTGCGAGAGCCGATGATCACAGATCACTGCGTCACAACCTTCTGACCGGACCCGCTCCAGCAACTGGTCCGTTGTACCGAAGGCACCTGCCGTCTCGCTGAAGATCGAAGGGATGAGGTCCGCTTCTTCGGCGATGCCGGCGGCGGTCTCCGCCTGTCCCTCGCGGTCATCCACCACCGCGACCCGGGTCCCGGCAGCGATCATCGCTGTGCTCCGGCCAGCGGGAGGTCGATGATGAACTCGGCGCCCCCGAGTTCTCCCTGAGGGACCGCCCGGGCTTCCCCGCCAAGATCGACGACCGTGTCCCGCACAATCGTGAGCCCGAGGCCCGTGCCGTTCTCGTCGCTCGTGACGCCGGGGAGCCACACCCGGTCTGCGAGTTGCGGCCGGATGCCAGGACCGTTGTCGAGCACGCCGATAAGCACACGCTCTCCAGAGACAGACGATCGGACGGCAAGTGCTCGCGGCCCGAGACTCGCATCCCGTGACTTGAACGCCTTGACGGCGTTCGTGAGGAGATTCGACATGATCGCCTCAAGGTCTGCTAGCGACCCCTGCACCTGTGGGGCGTCGTCACTCAGGGTGCAGGTGACGTCGACGCGCGCGTCTTCCAGGTAGGGTCCGAGGAGCACCAGTGTGTCGCGGATGGCGATGTTGACATCTACGACCGTGCGACGGCGCTTGCTCTTCTTGAGCATGCCCAGGGGCAATGTGGCGAAACGGGCCACGAGTTCCGCCGACCGCTTGACCGCCTTGATCTGCGTGGCAACCGTCGCTTCGTACTTCGTCGCGAGCGCTCGCCGGACTCGCCGCTCGACCGCGTGGACCGACGTGGTGAGTTCGGTCGCTGGGCCCTCGATCTCGTGGGCGAACACCGACACGGCGGTGCCGACGCTGGCTAGGGTCTTGTAGAGCGTTAGTTCCTCGCGGAGGCGTTCCCGTTGGGATGCCCGCGCTGACTCGAGCTCGCGAGCCGCCTGCGCGACCGCACGCTGATCATCCGGCGGGAGCCTGCCGATCTTCTCCTTGAGGTTCTTGTCGGCCGCTTCCGCATGGTCGTCGGTCTGACGCTTCTTCTCCGCTCTTAGCGCTTCTCGCTCGGCTAGGCGCTTGGCCTGCATCCATTCCAGCGCCTCGACTGCAAACCTGCGAAGGTCACGGAATGCCTCGTTGTCGATGAATCCTGTGCGGTCCGTTCTCTGGAGGAGTTCCCCGCTCTCATCCTGGACGGTCACGCGCCCGAGCGACGTGTTTGTCGATGGACGAAGCTCCGGGTCCTGGGCGCGGCGGAGGTTCATGTCCAGCCAGTCCTGCCCCTCGTCGCCGTAGGGCCGGACGCGCAGGCCTCGGTGGTAGAGGTGAACGCCTCCGACCTCCCCGAGCCACCTTCGGACCTCCCCAACGGTGGCGGACCGGCCTGCAAAGGAATCCCTCCCCAGGATGAAAACCCAGAGTTCGAAGCTGGCGGGAGGGGTCTGATAGGGACTGGCAAGATCGTCGCTCCCGGTCGTCCACCGGGCCGTGCCGGAACGGTCGAAGATCTTGGCGGAAGCGAATCCGTCGTCATCAAGGCTGGCGACGAGACGAAACTCGCTGTCGTCGAAGTATGCCGTGTTGACGAGCTCCTCAAGATCCTTGAACGCTGGCGCGACGAGCTCCGTCCTGAAGCCTGCCGGATCACCAAACGGATCTGTCAGGAGCAGCAGTTCCCGCGCGAGTTGGCGCACCTCGCGCTCGCGCGCCGCCGTGTTCAGACCGCGAATTGTGATGCGCGTTCCGGGTCGCGGCTCAGACTCAGAGCGCTCGACGTCGAGTCCGACATCCTCTACGACATCACTGCTCGCGAAGTCGGCCCACCGTATCCGGAGCGAGTATTCGACACCCGGTTCAGCGAGGGGCTGCGTCGTCAGGAGCACCTCCTCACCCATCCTGAGTGCTCCGAGGCGCCCCAGACCCTTGCTGCCGGCCGGAAGCCTGTCACGCCGCGTGCGACTCCCCGGGACCTTGCGGGACCGGCCCAGGACCAGCCATCCATCCTGGATGTCCTGGAGCGACATTCCATCGCCATCGTCGCGGATCACGACGGTGCCTCCGGCCTTCTCGGTATCGATGAGTTCAACGGAGCAGACGGTGGCGTCGGCGTCGTACGAGTTCTTCACGAGCTCGATGATCCCCTGATCGAAACTCGTGACGAGCTCCTCGCCGAGCCGCTGCAGAATGTCTGTCGAGAAGCGGAAGGTGGCGGTGCTCACGATTCCCACCAGGGCATTTCGCGGAGGGCTCGCACCGTTAGATGTCGACAGCGAATCCGACCATTGAGCCACTGCTTTGCACGGGTGGAGTCGAGCAGGCGAACGAGCTGACGGCAGGTATCGACAGAACTGTCCTGGGGCTTCAGCACGATCAGGTGATTCTCGACGAGCACGTCCTGCGAACCAAGGACGATGGTGCCCAGGCCCCGTGAGCCGTCGTTGGGGCGAGATGTCCTCCGGACAACAACGAACGGCGGGCTGAACAGCCGACTTGTGAATCCACCTCGCTCGGCAGTCTCCGCGTCGAATTCGCCGCCGAGCGGGATCGTCCGAGCGTGCAGGTAGGGTCGGGCGGGACCGGACTCAGCGTCGCGGTGGGGGACCACCGGACCGACGTGAACGTCGAACCTGTCGCCGACCTGCTCCGCTGAGGGCTGGTGCCACCACGGCGCGGAGGGGGCATCGGCGGGGTCATCCGCTACGACTCCGCTCAGGACGAACACGTCGATGTCCGTCCACCGATCGAAGCGCCCGTACGGCTCGATCGACGAGACGCGGAGCAAACTCTCAATGTGCGATCGCAGTCGCTCATATCGTGATCCCGTCCGGATGACATCGGGGAGGATGGCTGTCAGCCGCGTCCCGGGCAGGGCGCCTTCGACTGCGGCCGCGAGGAACATGGCTGCGTGGCTGGTGCGCCCGCTCGCCCATTGCGTCCCGGGAGGTGCGACTCGGTACGTGAACGGCGGGTTCATGACGATGTGCGCGGCGGGCGGAGTGCCGCGGAGCAGCTCGAGGCCGTCGCCGACCTGAATGCCTGGCAGGACTTCGGGGAGGGTACGTGTCTGCGTGGGGCCAATCACAGAAGCACCTCGAGCGACCGCCAGGAGCACCAGGCGGGCCTTGGTGAGCCTCACAAACGCCGGGTCGATGTCGCGACCGTGAAGCAGGCCACCCCAGCAGCGCATCGTCTGCTCCAGGTCGTGATCAACCGGCAACGCCTTCGCGGCCTCGATCAATAGATCTCCTGCCCCGACTGCGGGATCGAGCGTCAGCCCAGCTGACTCGGGCTCTTCAGGACATGCGGCGAATGCTGCGGCGCGGAGATCAGAGCTACTAAAGAAGGCGCCTGTGTCCCTCCGAGCTTCGAGGGGAACCGTCTCGCGGAGTGTAACTGCAGCTTGGCCGTCCAGAAGCTCGGGGGGGACCTCTGTGGGCCGCTCAACTCGAGCGAGGCCCAAGGCTGCCTCCGCTCTATCTTCGACCGAGGAGACGTAGGACTCGAACGTCGAGACCGCTGTGGGCTTCATGAACCAATGGTACTCGTAGGCGGAGCTTAGGCGGACCCGGAGCGTGGTGAGGCTTCGCGGAAGGCCACTGGGAGCGCCGGAGGAGGTCGGCTTCACCGATGCTCGCCGATGGAGGCGGGAGAATAGCCGGGCGCGCTATGCCTTGCGGGCTTGATGAGGATTCGCCTGGCACTAAGGGCACGACTCTCGCGAGCATCGCCATATGGTGCGAGGAACCCTCGCTGAGAGTAAGGTACCCGTGTCTCAGCCCACTCACGGACAGCCGTGATGAGGCTCTCTTGGTCTCCGCGGGACAGACGCAGGGACCGCCCTTGGATCCGCAATTGCCGCATTGCCGTCCCGACCTGATCCAGGACCTCCATAGGATTCGCCACGGTAGAAGGAAGGGGGATTATAGACTAAGGTAGACGGGAGGCCGGTGCGGGCGGGGGCGGTTTCGCCCCTGCCTCAACTGGGCGGCGGTACTTCAACAGCGCCTCGCCCACTTGCTCGGGGGTGGCCTCGCCGTAGTCGGCAGGCCGCCCCTTCTCTCGCTCTTTCTTCGCGTCCGTCATTGCTGGACCTCCTTCGCCCACTCGACCATCTCGCCGATCGGGCGCATCTCGCTTAGTCGCTTCGTGAGCTTATGCGTCGTGCTCTGGCCTTCAGCCATGCGCACGAGGGTGCCAGCGCGGCCCTCTGCGACCGCTCCCTTGCGCCATGCGTTGAAGACGATCTCCTGAGGGCAGACCCCGAGACAGACCAGGTACTCGTACCCCTTGTCGAGCCGAACGTGGTTGAACTGGAACGTCCCGCCGCTCCCGAGCGAAGCGGTCTTGACCTCGATCCGTACGTTCCCGATCCGGCGGTCCGTTTCGGACGCCCGATGGCCATTGCCCACGGTGATCTCATGCGCTTTCAGGTAGCGCTCGATGAACTGCTCGCCAACCTCGCCCCTGTTGGTGTTGCCCAGCCGCCGGTACTCGATGAGGGGGGAGTCTGCCCAGATATCGGGCGGGACGTTCTCGCGGATCACAGCCTGCATCATGGCGACCGGGTCTACGGGCTCGTCCACAGCGCCCCGCCTCCGGCCTTCCAGAACACGAGGAAGTACGAGTGATTCTTGCGAGCGTGAACCTGTCGCACGGCGCAACTCACGCCGGGCCGGTTGTTGCGCACGGTCACGAAGAGGTCTTCGGCCACGAAGCCCATCGCCTCGTATGCCTCCATGATCTCGATGTGCGTGAAACGCTGCCGGTTGGAACACACCTCGTCCTGACACTTGACGATGAGCACGCCGCGCTCGCGCAGAACGCGCCACGCCTCCTTCCCCGCATCCTCATAGAGCTCCAGAACGGCCTCGTGGTACTTCGCCCGCCCCTGCCGGCCCGAGCCGTTGTTTCGGTAGTGCGTCTCGAAGGCTTCGTGCGCGGTGTGGGCGGTCCCGCCCGGTGAGTGCATGTAGGGCGGGTCCAGCACGACGCAATCGATGGAGCCATCGGCGTAGGGGAGGTCGCGGCAGTCGGTCCCGCTGAGAAGGTCCGTCGCCCGTAGGTCGTACTCGCCGTCGGGGATGTGGCGCCAGAAGACCCCACGCCCGTAGGTCACGTCCGCCACGATGCTGCCGCGGGCGACGTAGAGATCGAGGATGCGCGGGAACATCCGATCGTTCCCGTCGCTCGCGGCGCTGAGGACTAGATCGTTGGTGGGCTGGCCGTTGGTAACGCGGCGGGGAGACTGGTAGGCCGTCTCCCGTGCGGGAGCGGTCAAGCGGTCAGGTCCGCGTACTGGAGTCGCTTACCGACCATCCCTCTGGAGACGATGGCCATCTGGTCCAGCGTGTCACGGTCGCGGATGTTGTGGCGACCCGCGAACTCGTTCACGTAGCGCTGGACGTGCTTCGCGCTGAAGTGGTGGAAGGTCCCGTGGTAGCCGCGCTTGAGCATCGCCCAGAACGACTCGATGCCGTTCGTGTGCGCCTGTCCGTCTACGTACTCGCCTACCGAGTGGCTGACGGTCTCATGGTGGCGGGGGAGACCCTTGTAGGCTGCTGCGTCGTCCGTGTACACGGTCGCGTCCTCGCCGGAGCGCTCCCAGACGAACGTGCGGAGAGTCGGACCGTCCGTGCGCTCTACGACGCTGGCGGCCACGTGGCCGGTCTTGCGGTCCTTGACGCCTGCAACGGCGGTCTTCCCGACCGCCCCACGGCCAAGGTGCTTGCGGTCGCGCGCGTGCTTGTTCTTCTCGCGCCCGCCGATGTAGGTCTCATCGGCCTCTACTGGGCCCTCGAACTCGACGGGTGGTGCGTACTCCGCGAACGCCTCGCGGATGCGCTGTTGCATGTGCCACGCGCTTTTCTGGCTGATGCCCAGGTCGCGGTGCAGCTTCATCGAGCTCACACCCTTCAGGCTGGTCACGTCGAGGTAGATCGCGTAGAGCCACGTGCGGAGCGGGAGCGGGCTGCCCTCCATCACCGAGCCGGTCTTGATGGAGAAGTACTTGCGGCAGTCGCGACAGCGGTACGGCATCTTGGGGTGGCTGGCCTCGTGTGTGTCGAGGGAGCCGCAGCACGGGCAGGGCCGCTCGTTCTCGGGCCACATGATGCGCTCAAACCAGTCGCGCGCGGAGTCCTCGTCGGGGAACATCTCGCTCAGCTGGAGAAGGGTGATCCCCTTCCGATGGGCCTTACCGGGTGCGTTCCTGCTGGCCATTTGCTCTACCTTCCACCGGTTGACTACACCCCATAGTCTACCGGTGGAAACGCTCCCTGTCTACCCTAGTCTATAATCCCCGAAGGAAGTGCGCTGTCCGTCGCAAGCCACTTCTGCCGGAACCGACTCTCGGCCAAGCCCTCCGAGGGCTCGGGAAGGAGCAACAGGGCAAAGTCGTATAGGCCGGAGGGCAGTGCTGGCAAGCCGTCAACTCCCGCTGTTCCCTCGCCCCAGAGTGCCCTACCTATGGCGCTCTCTTCCTCGCTCGTCAGCACGCCGGAGGCCACTAGCGGGAGAAGCCGGCGCAACGCTATCGCCCTCGCTTCGGTGCCTGCACTGAGTCCGCCAACGAGTCGGCTAACGACGCTCTGCCACAGGTGTTCGCTGTCGGGCGTACGTGCTCCCGGGGTGTCATTGGGTTGTAGGACCTCTCCCGGATCATCGAAGAGTTCTGTGCCAACATCTGAGAAATCCCCCAAGCCAAGGATGGGCATGCCCAGGAGGTCAAGGACGCGGTCCCGTCGCCGACCCCTTGGGAGGGCTTCCCAGGATCGCTTCAGCAGAGCCGCCGCAGGGCGCCGCAGTGTCAGCTCTTTGACGAGCAAGGGGCTCCGGTAGCATTCAAGACTGAGATCGAGCGCAATCTCTACTTGTTCAGGCTCCATCCGGACAGTTAGTCGAGAGAGAACCTGCATCGCGACGCTTATCCGCGGAATCCAGTGGACCCGACGACCGACCCGGTCAATCGAACCAAGCTTCGGCAGGACCTGCCGAACGGCATCGATGCAACTCGACGCGAGAGCCGACACCGAGAACTCAGATAGGACCGCGATCCGCACACGCGACACGACCCGTTGGAGCGTCTTATCCGTCTCGCCGGAGCAGGAACGAAGGACAAGCCTGATAGCGAGCTCGGGGTGAGTCGCCGCAAGTTGCTCCGCCGCCGACTTCATGAGGGGTCTGGCGACCTCCATCCCGAAGGACTGGTCGTGCCGTGTGGCGGGGGGCAGTCCGGCAACCTCAGCAAGCCGGACTGCCCTGAAGGCAGCTTCCTCCTTGTTCACGTTCGAGAAGTGGAGTGTGACCTTCTGCACACCGGGCTCGAAGGAAGGCGCTTCTGGCGCGGTCGCGCTCCCGTCCACCGCGTCCTGCGCGCTACTCCGCTCCGAGGCAGCATCACCCTTCCAGCGAGCTAGTTCGTGCCAGCGTTTCCAGACCGCGTGCCTATTGTCGAGATTGAGTTCGGACCACAGTGCCCAGCCTTCTCGGGATGCTCCAGCGATCGTAGGTTCGGGCGAATACCCCTGCCGTATCTTCGCGAGGGCAGACTGGACCAAGGCTGCACCTTCTGCGCCGCGGTCCAGCTCCCATAGCAGGGCAGCCTTGCGCAGCATCCAGACTGGATCGCATTGCTCTGTGCGCCAATCCTGCAAGAGCTGCTCCAATGCCTCGAAGTCCAGCCAGGAGGCGGCCCAGAGGCACCGTTCGTGTGAGATGCGATGGAGAATCTCGACATCTTCATCCCCAAGGGGAGTGAGAGCATTTGAGCGTTCCTCGAACAGATCGCGGTCTAGTCGAAGGCGCGCGGCGGTCACGAGTGCGAGTGCCACTGCCGTCCAGCCTTCCGGGCTGTCGCCCGCATCCGTTCTGGCTTCGATGTCGGCCGTTCGCCCGGAGTAGCCGAGAGATGCGAGCGCATCATCCGCAGCGGCCTCAATAGCCGGAGAAACCGACTCCAGCAGTATCTCCCGGCGCCATACCACTTCACGGATCGCGTGCAGTCGGTCGAACGGATGGAACTCCTCGAGAACACCAAGAAGCTCGCCTTCCCAATAGTCGGTACGCCTCCGTACGCCCAGTCGCTGTTCGCCTTCGGGGAGCAACACCCAATTCGGGTATAGACGCCGGTTATGCTCCCAGATGCGAAGCACCGCCTTGACTACTTCGACAGTGTCGCCAGGGAGGTCGGATTGCCCCTCCGGCTCCTCCTCAGGGAGTACAGAAGGCACTTCCGCCACAGGCTGCAGATGTTCGGGAATCGCCGTCGCTTGGTGCGTAGGCACTGCTGGCCAGTAGGTCGCGTCGTAGGGACGCCCTCCCTCCAAGGTGTGTAGCAACCATTCGGTCGCGTAGCGGTGGCGATGGTGCGGCGTCCAGTCTCGACCATGCGGATGGTGAGCAACATCGATCGGAACGACCCCGCGAGCCTCAAGCATGCGCCGCCGGTGTGGCGATAGGTCGAGCCATCCCATGAGATAGATCCGCGGTGCGGATGAGCCGAGATTGTCTCGGACCCACCCCGACCAATGCAGGAAGTTGGGGTCGTCACCCGAGAAGCCAATGAGACAGAAGATGGTCTCCATCATCGCCTGTTGCACGGTGTTGACGAAAGGAGCGAACCTCTCCGGGTATGTCCGATAGTCCTCCTCGGTGAAGATGAGTGGGAACTGGGCCGGGAGGGACCCATGGAGCTTCACGATGCGAGGCTGTCTTCCAAGAGGGATCTCGTCCGTATTGGTGACAACGCTGTACGCACGCTCCGACACCTGTAGGCGTGCTCGCTCCAGCAAGGTGTCCCAGTTTGTAGTGAAGACATCGCGCCACGGGAGGCGGAGGAGTTGCATGTGGACTTCCGACGGGTCCATGTCGTCGTCTCGGACCTGACTCCGCAGGAGTTCATGTAAGTCGGTTCGACCGAATCCGCTCTCGTACTCTTGTGCGAGCCGCTCGATGGGGATGGCGTGACTGGCGATCCCGGGACCACTGGCGGGAACACCGCCATCGATGGCACCTTGCGGGTACAGCTTGCTGGACAACGTGACAGTGAGGTCACCCAATAGCGGCGGTTCTGCTGCACCTAGGCGCAAGCGAGCGGCCCCCCTTGTCAGACCACTCCCCACCATGACAGAGGCATTTCCGCCAGAGGAGCCCCACAGCGCGTCCCGAACCCGTTCGATGTGGCTTTGGTCGGGAAGGGACATCCACGAATTCTCTTTCTGCACGGGCACGTTGACCCTGCGTGCTGGTCGCACGGTTGATCGCAGGAACTGCGGGACGCTGGCGCAAATGCCCCGGCGGTCTCCGGCACTTGCTGACTCCCGCAAGGTCGGGAGAGCGAGCGCTTGAAGTACATCCTAGGTGGCGCCAGGCCGGTTCGTGAAGTGTTGCAGTGAGGGGGGCACCGGGGTTGTGTACCTCTGAGCCAACGCGAAGGGGCTCAAGCAGTGGATGCCAGCCGCCGACCGAGTGGCCGCACTCCCTCTCAGATCGGTCAGCCATTTGGCTCGGATTGCGGTCGGCGCTGTCCTCCAGGGGGTGGCCCCCACCTCCAAGGAGGCCGAATGTGGCCGCCTAACACGACACCTCTCGTCAGCGTTGGGGGCGCTCGCCGACCACCACCCCCGCATGGTGGAGTCGAGGACTGTGGGCGCGCGGTCATCGAGCCCACGGCTCTAGAGGCTGAACAGCACCTCGAAGGTGGTACTGTCTACCGTCAAGTTAGGCCCACCAGACTGGACAAATCGAGAACATTCACTCTGGTCTTCGAGTTGACGTCGTAGGTTGGACGGCACCATGTCGATGCTGGTCTTCCAGGGATGTCATCTCCGCCAGCATCGTGAGCTTCTCCGGCCACTCGCCGGGCATCGACTCGACCCGGTAGGAGTCCTCCAGCCAGGCGTGCTACTCCATGCGGAGGGCTGCGATGGGGTCGATGGTCGTTGCGCGGTAGGCGGGGTAGATCCCGCTCGCCAGCCCTACCCCCGCCGCCACGAAAAAGGCCGCGACGACGCTCCACGGTTGGATCAGCATCGTCAGCTGCTGGCCGCCGAGCTCGCGACCGCCTACCGCCACCGAGAGCCCCACGCCGATCGCGATGCCGGCGATGCCACCGAACAGGCTCAGCGTCAGCGCCTCCATCACGAACTGCTTGACGATGTCGGCGGCCGTCGCGCCGACGGCCCGGCGGATGCCGATTTCGCGCGTCCGCTCGGTGACCGAGACCAGCATGATGTTCATCACGCCAATCCCTCCCACGAGCAGCGAGATGCCGGCGATGCTCCCCAGCAGGATGGACAGCGTCGTGCTGACCTCCGTCGCCGCCTTGAGGAGGTCGTCCTGGCTCTGGATCGTGAAGTCCGGCTCGATCGCCTCGCGCCGATAGAGCAGGACGTTGCTGATGTCCTCCTTCACGCGATCCTCGTCGACCCCGCTGGCCGTCTGGACGTCGATCCGGGTGACGCGCACGTCGCCGGTTGGCGTGAAGAGGAAGCGGAGGCGCTGCACCAAGCCGTCGAGCGAGACGAACACCTGGTCGTTGACCTCGCTCGCCCCGCCCTGCCCCTCGAGAACGCCGGTGACGGTGAAGGGGAGGACGAGGCGGCCGCCGCCGAACGAGAGCCGCACCTCCTGACCGACCGGTTCGACCTCGGCGTAGAGCGTCTCGGCGACGCGGGACCCGAGCACGGCAACTAGCCCGCCGCCCTCGTCGTCCCGGGACGTGATGAAGGCGCCGGATGCCACTTCGAGGTCGCGGACGGCCGCGTAGCGGCTCGAGGTGGCGACAGCTTCCACGCCCACGTTCTCGGATCCGGCCACGGCATGCGCCTCAACCGAGACCTGGGCGGCGACGGCGACGACGCCGGGGATGCCGGCGGCCTCGATCGCCTCGGCGTCGCCCTGGAAGAGCGTCGTCTCGGCCAGCCCGGCGATGCCCCCCGCCTGGGAGGTCGTGGCCGCCCGGCTGGACTCGATGAAGATGAGGTCGGTGCCGAGCCCGTGGATGCGGTCCGTCACGCCCTGTTGCGTGCCCTGCCCCACGGCGATGAGCACGATCACGGAGCTGACGCCGATGACGAGGCCGAGCGACGTGAGGGCGCTGCGCAGCCGGTTGGCGAAGATGGCCCGCAGGGTGATGCGGAAGGCGTCCGCCAGGCTCACGACGCGGTCCCCCCGGCTCGCGCGCCGGCGCGGTCGTCCGTGTCTTCGACGATGCGGCCGTCGCGCATGCGGATCGTGCGATGGGCATGGGCGGCCACCTCGGCCTCGTGGGTGACGAGCACGACGGTCAGGCCCTGCTCGTCCACGAGGGCCGTGAGGAGGCGGATGAGCTCCTCCCCGGTGGCGGTGTCGAGCGCCCCCGTGGGCTCGTCCGCGAGCAGGACAAGCGGGTTGACGACGAGCGAGCGGGCGAGGGCGACGCGCTGCTGCTCGCCGCCGGAGAGCTCGGTGGGAACGTGGTGGATGCGGTCGGCGAGGCCCACGCGGACGAGCGCTTCGGCCGCGCGCCGCTTGCGGTCGGGTGCGCCCTGGTAGATGAGCGGCAACTCCACCTGCTCGAGGGCCGTCATGCGGGGAAGGAGGTTGTACGACTGGAAGACGAACCCGAAGCCCCGTCCCCGCAGTCGCGCCCGCGCGTCCTCGGGGAGCCGCGACACGTCCCGCTCGCCGAGGCGGTACTCGCCCGCGGTCGGGCGGTCGAGCAGGCCGATGATGTTCATGAGCGTGCTTTTCCCGGACCCGGACTGCCCCATGATGGCGACGAATTCGCCGCGGTCGATGTCGAGGCTGACGCCAGCGAGGGCATGCACGGCCGTCTCGCCGGCGGAGTAGACGCGCGCAACGTCCCGCAGGTGGATCACGGCCTGCCTCCGCCCCCCGGCCCACCCCCGCCGGGACCGTCGCCGCCACCACCGGGGAGTTGCAGCGCCTGCTGTTGCGTCGCGCTGAACGCGATGCCGGAGGTGTCCGCGCCAATGAGCAGGGCGGCGCCCGCCTCGATCCCACTCGTGATCTCGACACTCGCGCCATCGGAGACGCCAACCTCGACCGTGACCCGCGCGAAGGCGGCCGAATTCTCGGCGGTCGGGGCGGGAACGGTGACGAACCACGCCCCGTCGAGCTGGCGAACGGCCGCAACCGGCACGAGGACCGCCTCGGGACGCTGCTCGGTGAGGACGGTAACGCTGGCGCTCATGCCGGGGGCGGGGACAGGGCGGGCGGCGCCGTCTCGTGCCGCCCCGGCCGACGCGTCCCTGCCACCCCCGATACCGCCTCGATCGAGGATGGCGCGCGCCATCTTCTGGAGCGTCTCCGGGGGGACGTTGAAGCCCTCCGGGAACTCGACGCCCTCGGGCAGGCCCTCGCCGTCCGCGAGGGCCTGGAGCACGTCATCGACGGACACGCCTTCCGGCAGCCGCACCTGTTCGAGCAGGGCCGCGGGGCCGGCGACGCCACCGAACCCTCCTCCTCCGGCGCCACGCGCCCCCGCCAGGTCGCCGAGCGCCCTTCCGATGCCGGCGCCGGCCAGGGCGGCGAGCTGGTCCGCGGCGGCCACGAGATCGGCGCCCGCCAGCATCGTCGCCTCCACGTCGTAAGTGACGACACCCTGCGCCGAGACGGGGACGCGGCTGACGACCGTGAGCCGCACGGGGTAGCTCACGCCGTCGATCGCATCGAAGGTGGCCAGCCCCACCTGCCCGACTTCGAGGTTCAGCAAGTCGGCCTCCGGCGCCGTCAGCTCGATGACGATGCGGTCGGAGGTGCTCATCGAGACCGCGACCAGGTTCGCCGTGACGCGATCGCCGGGGCGGACGTTGACGGCCTCGACGATGCCGTCGAAGGGGGCTACGAGCGTGAGTGCGGTGAGGGCGGCCTGCGCTTCTTCGAGGGAGAGCTCCGCGAGGCGCACGCTCTCCTCCTGCTGGGCGATGGCGTTGGCGGTGGAGCCCGCCAGGAGTTCGTCGTAGCGGGCCTGGGCGGAGGCGAGCCCGGCCCGGGCGCTCTCGAGGGAGGCCTCCGCCTGGGCGATGTCGCCGGCGCCGGCGGGCGCGCGCAAGTCGGCCAGGCGCGCCACGGCGGCCTCATGGCTCGCGCGGGCCGCCTCCACCGACTGTTCAGCCTGGAAGATGTTTTCCTCCGTCGCGGGCTCGGTCAGGTCGGCCAGGCGCGCCACGGCGGCGGCGTGGCTCGCGCGGGCCGCCTCCACCGACTGTTCGGCCTGGAAGATGTTCTCCTCCGTCGCGGGCTCGGTCAGGTCGGTCAGGCGCGCCACGGCGGCCTCGTGGCCCGCGCGGGCGGCATCCACCGCGAGTTCGGCCTGCCGGATGTCTTCTTCCGGAGCAGGCGCGAGCAGGTTCGCGAGCTGCTCCTCGGCCGTCGCCAGGGATGTGACTGCGGTCTCGCGGGCCGAGTCATCGACGACGAAGGCCACGTTCGCATTGATGAGCGTGTTCGTGTAGCGCTCGTACCACGAGCCGCGGGCCGCATCGAGCGAGTCGCGCAGGTCGGCCAGGCGCGAGTCGGAGAGGGGCACGTCAAGGGTGCAGATTTCCTCGATGTCGTCGTAGTGGCCGTAGCCGTCACAGAAGTCCTCGAAGGCTTCATCGAGAGCGGACCTCGATTCATGGGCGCGGTTGGCGGCGTTCGAAAGCTGCGCCCGCGCCTGGGTGACGGCCGACTCGCGGACGGCGACTTCAGCTTCCGCGGGGACCGCCGTGAGGGCGGCGAGGGCGTCCTCTGCGTTGGCGAGCTGGGAGGCGGCGCTTGCGACGGCCTGCTCGGCGCTCGCGAGGTCGGCGGCGCTCGGCGGCTCCCGGAGCCTTGCCAGCGCTTCCTCTGCCGCCGACAGCTGGCCCAGCGCGCTCGCGACGGCCTGCTCGGCCGATGCGATCTCGTCCGCCCCTGGCGGATCGAGGAGGCGTTCAAGCGCGAGGTCGGCGCTCGCGACCTGCGACTCCGCCGACTCGATGGACTGCAACGCCGAGGCGATGTCGGCGGCGCCGGCACTGGCGAGCAGGTCATCGAGGCGCAGGTGCGCGAGCCGCAGCTGCGACCTGGCTGTCTCGATGCGGCGTTGCGCCTCGGCGTCGTCGAGCATGGCGAGCGTCTCCCCGGCCTGCACCGCGTCGCCGCTCACTACCGAGAGACTGGTGACCACGCCGGCGGACTCGAACGTGAGGTCGGCGCTGCGCTCCGCTGCCGCCGACCCCGACAGGTCGACCGTCGTCGTGAGACTCCCGGTCGTGGCCTCGACCTGCTGCGGCTCGACAACGACATCCGCCTCCTCCGACCCGACGAGCAGCACGACGGCCACGACGCCGGTGGCGACGATGACCGCTCCGGTGGGCAGTAACGAGCGCCAACGCCGGCGGCGTCCGCGAATCAGGGCATCGATGTCCACGTCGGTCATGCTCGTTCCTCGGTCACGGGTGAGCAGATGGTGCGGGACAGCCGATAAGCCCGCCATAATGCCCGACTTCACCGATCGAAGCCTTGTGGGGCGGCAGGCAGGAGTCTTGACTTCGTCAAGTGAGGCCACCATCACTCTGGGTTCAAATCGGCCGGATCCCGACGCATCGTGGTGGCAGCAGGGTGACCAATTGTGGCCAGGTTGTGGCCAAGTTGCGGGGGCTTGAGAGCTCTGCCATGGTGTGGCAAGGAGCGCGGCCCGGACCTTCGAGCCCGGGCGTTCGCGCGGGGCGCACCCACCGCGGCGGGCCGCCGCCAGCCGAGGCGTCCACCCGAACGTGGAGTTCCTGCCCGATTCTCATCACCGCTCGCTCGTCGTTTCGGGCACGCTGTACCGACACGGCTCGGCAGCGGGAGACCGCAGGGAGCTGCGGCAGTCGTGGACGAGCGATGCGAGGGGGAGCCGGCGATGCCACGGTTCGAAGCAGTGGAGCCCCAGGATGTCGTCATCGGTCGCGACGCGGCCCGCTCGCTGGCGCCCTATGCCGAGGCGATCGAGGGCACCGAGGCCGGGAAGATCCTTCTGGATGCCGCGGACCGCGCCTCCGCGGTCGAGGCCAGTCTCGCCCTGGCAAGCATCGAAGCCGGCATTCCGGTTCGCATCTCGTGGGAGGACGAGCAGCGCCGTGTCTTGCTCTGGAAGCGCGCGACGGATCACGGCAGGTCCATCGAGAGTCGCCCCGCCCTCTCGTGGGCCGAGCTCGGTCGGGCCCGCCCCGACCTGGTGGAGGCGGGGCGGGAGCTCCTCTACTACTTCGGCGTCGGGCTCGCCATGCTCGGGACCACCCGGGCCGACGGCGGTCCGCGCGTCCACCCCGTGAGCCCTCTCATCGCAGACGGCCGGCTCCTCGCCTTCGTCATCCCCTCGCCCAAGCTGAGTGACCTCCTGCGAGACGGGCGCTACGCGCTGCACTCGTACCCACTCCCCGAGAACGAGGATGCCTTCTACCTGACAGGACGGTCGCGGGCCGTCTCCGACCCCGCCCTTCAGGGTGCTGCCAGGGGTCTCTACCTGAACGAGCGCCCGGGGCTCGCACCCGGCGCCCTGGAGGCGCAGACGCTGTTCGAGTTTCTCGTCGACGCGTGCCTGCTCACGCGCACCGACGGGCACGGCGATCTCGCGCCACGACACACGGTGTGGCGCTCGGGCTGACGCGTGTCACCGGCACCGGGAACCTCCTCCAGTCTTGAGCGGACTTCAGGCTCGACAACGGCGCATGCTCCAGACGGCGACCAAATGGGTGCTCGTTCGACGTGGTCATGAGCACCAGCTCTGCCTGAGGACGGCGCAGGACGCCTGATCCAGGCGGGCAGGCCCCCGCCCTGACCCTTCCTTCACCGCAAGTGGAAAAGGTTCCCTTTAGAGTAGTGTCAAGTCTTCGGACCAGAGACCTGCGGTGGGGGACGCTCCGTGAGCACGGCAGGAATCGTGGCACTTCTCTCGGCGGCCGACTTCGGCGTGTACGCCATGTCGCTGGACCAGAGGATCGTGTTCTGGAACCGGGGGGCGGAGCGGATACTGGGGTACGCGGCCAACGAGGTCATCGGCCGTCACTGCTATGAGGTGGTGGCGGGAGTGGCCCCGGGAGGCCTGACGCCGGCATGCCTGAACGGATGCCCATCCATGCGCTCCATCCAGGAGGGGTCGATACCCAGCGCCGCCAGGCTGGAGATGCTGTGCGCATCGGGAGAGCGGAAGTCGGTTTCGGTTACTCCGATGGTGGTCTCCGGAGCCGTGGGCGACGCGCCGCTCATCGTCCACCTGTTCGAGGACCGTGAGGAGCGGAGCGAGGGCGACACGGCGCTGGACGAGGTCCGGGCGGAGCTGTCGCAGAGCGGCGTCGACATCGTTTCGGACCGGCCGGCGGTGATCCCGGCCGCAGGAGCCTCGACGGCACTGACGAGCCGGGAGCTGGAGGTGCTGCACCTGGTGGCCCTCGGCCGCGGGACGGCGGAAATCGCCGCGGAGCTGGGCATCAGCCAGCACACGGTGCGGAACCACGTGCGCCACTTCCGCGGCAAGCTCAATGCCTCGACGAAGCTCGATGCGGTAGTCACCGCCCTGCGGCAGGGCATCCTGGAGTGGACCGACGACGCCGGCCCTACCCGGGGCACGTAGCAGGACCGAAATGGCCGACGAGGAAACCCGCGACGCGTACCGGGACGCCTGGGAGGCGTGGATGAAGCAGCTTGATCGCGTCCACGAGGTGCTGCTGGAGGGGGAGCGGTTGTCGCCCGACCGGCTGAAGGGGCTCCTGAACCGGGAGGCGCGGGCCAAGCAAGCCTACGACGAGGCCCGGCTGAAGCTGCTGGGGCTCGATGAGACGGCCGCGCCTGCCCCATCGGGGGACGAGAACCCGTTTCGCTAGCGGGCGCCGTTGGGTGACGGACCCCTTCTGGTAGACTCGCGCCCGCATACCTGTTTCCTGGAGATGCCCCATGGTCGAGACCAAGAAGTCGTTCTGCCGCTTTTGCCACGCGTTCTGCCCGATAGAGGTCGACGTCGAGGACAACAAGGTCATTGAGGTTCGCGGCGACGCGAGCAACCCTGTCTACGGCGGGTACACGTGCATCAAGGGACGGCATCTGCCGGACCAGCACAACCACCCCGACCGCATCCGCACGTCGATGAAGCGCATGCCGGACGGCAGCTTCCAGCCGATCTCGAGCGAGCAAGCGCTGGACGAGATCGCGGAGCGGATGAGCGCGATCATCGAAGAGCACGGGCCTCGCTCGGTGGCGACGTACAACGGCACGTACGCCTTCTGCAATGCGATTACGCTCTCGGTCTCGCGGGCCTGGCACGCCGGCGTGAAGTCGCCGTCGTACTACACGAGCGTGACTATCGACCAGCCGGCGAAGGCGATCGCGGCCTCCCGGCACGGGACCTGGATGGGCGGGAGCCAGGGGTTCGACACAGCGGACGTGGCGATGCTGATCGGGAACAACCCCGTCGTCTCCATGTTCGGCGGCGTTCCCCCCTTCAACCCATGGAAGCGGCTGCGCGACGCGCAGAAGCGCGGGCTGAAGCTGATCGTGATCGACCCGCGCAGCTCGGACGTGGCCAAGCGGGCGGACCTGCACCTGCAGGTGAGGCCGGGCGAGGACCCGACGCTGCTGGCGGGCATCATCAAGGTGATGTTCGACGAGGGGCTGGTGGACGGCGACTTCCTCGCCGGGAACGCCACCCACGTGGAGGAGCTGCGGCAGGCGGTCGACAGCTTCGACCTGGATTACGTGGAGGAGCGCTCGGGCGTGCCGGCGGCGCTGGTGGAGCGCGCGGCGCGCATGTTCGCGGGAGCGCAGCGCGGGGTGGCGTCGAGTGGGACGGGAGCGAACATGGCGCCCCACCCGAACCTGACGGAGCACTTCGTGCAGTCGCTGAACACGCTCTGCGGGCGGTTCCTGCGCGAGGGCGAGGTGGTGCCGAATCCGGGCGTCATTAGCCCCGAGCGGCCGTTCATGGCGCAGGCGAACCCGCCGAACCCGGCATGGGGCAAGGGCGAACCCAGCCGCGTGCGCGGCCTCGGCGAGGTGTTCGGCGAGATGCCGACGGCGGCGCTGAGCGACGAGATCATCACGCCCGGCGAGGGGCGCGTGCGCGCGCTCGTGAGCGTGGGCGGCAACCCCGTGGGGGCGTGGCCGGACCAGCTCAAGACAATCGAGGCGATGAAGCAGCTGGACCTGAACGTGAGCATCGACATCCGCTGGTCGCAGACGGCGAAGATGGCGGACTACGTGATCGCACCGAAGCTCTCGCTGGAGCGACCGGACCTGACGGTACTGACGGACTCGTGGTACCCGGTGCCGTACGCGCACTACACGCCCGCGATGGTCGAGGCCGAGGACGACGTGATCGAGGAGTGGGAGTTCTTCTGGAATCTGGCGCACCGGATGGGCACGGAGATCGAGCTCGCCGGCGGCCCGATGCCCATGGACGAGAAGCCGAGCACCGACGATGTGCTGGACCTGATCACGGCGAAATCGCGCATTCCGCTCGACCGCGTGCGGGAGGCGGACGGCGGGGCCATCTTCGAGGGCGAGGAAGTGCGCGTGGCGCCGAAGGCGGCGGGCGCCGACGCGCGCCTGGACGTGGCGCCGGCGGACCTCGTGGAGGAGATCGCCGAGGTGCGGGCGGAACCCGTCGTCGAAGGCGCGGGCTACGTGCCGGGCGAGGAGTTCTCGCACCGGCTGATCAGCCGGCGCATGCGGGAGTTCTACAACTCGTCGGGCCGTGACATCGCGGGCCTGACGGCACGCGACGGGGGCACGAACCCCGCCTTCATGAACCCGGTCGACGGGGCCGAGTGGGGGATCGCGGACGGCGAGGTCATCGAGATCGAGTCGGGCCGGGCCACGATCCTGGGCGTCGCTGCCTTCACCGACGACGTGCCCTCGGGCGTCATCTCGATGGCGCACTCGTGGGGCGACGTGCCGGAGACCGACCAGGACGTCCGCAGTATCGGCGGGAGCACCAACCGCCTCGTGAACAACGAGGAAGCGTACGACCCGATCACGGGCATGGCGCGGCAGAGCGCCATCCCGGTCAACATCCGCCCGGCGAAGGAGCCGGTGGGCGCCAGCTAGGCGAGGAGGCATCCATGGCCGACGCGAAGTCCGGCACGAACGACGTCTGGGAGGCGATCTACACGCAGCGGGCCATCCGCCGCTGGACGGATCAGCCGGTCCCGGACGAGCTCATCTGGAAGGTCATCGAGGCGGGCACGAAAGCGCCCTCGGGCAGCAACCTGCAGCCGTGGCGTTTCCTCGTGATCAAGGATCAGGAGACGCGGGACGCGATCTCGGCGCAGCTTCGACAGGGCCTGGAGAATCCCGGCCTGCAGTCGATGATCGACAACGCGATCAAGTCCGGCACGAAGGGCGAGCGCCTGATGATGACGGGCGCGCGCGGGCTCTTCGAGAACCTGGCCTCGGCGCCGGTCTTCATCGTGCCCTGCATCTACCAGATCGCCTCGCCGACGCAGGATCCGACGACGCTGCTGGCGGGGAGCTCCATCTACCAGGCGGTGCAGAACATCATGCTGGCCGCGCGGGCGCTGGGGCTCGGGACCGTAATGACGACGTTCCAGGGCGCCGTCGACGGGATACTGCGGGAGCGCTGCGGGATTCCCGACGACGCCGTGCCGGCGGCCATCATCCCGATGGGCTTCCCCGACGCGAACTTCGGTCCGACCAACCGCAAGCCGGTGGACGAAGTGACCAACTGGGAGCGCTGGGACGCCACGCAGGCGCGCGACTAGCGCGAAACGCAGCCGGCGCCATCGAGGGGTCGGGCGATGATCGCGCTCTACCGCTTCTGGCCTGAGTCGCGCGCGGCCGTGCGCGGGTCGGTCGAGGGCGCGGAGTCAGCCGCGCCCGGTGGCGGTGGACCGCCGCTCGCCGACATAGCGACGACGCTGGGAGCGTACGACCTCGCGGTCGACCTGGGTGAGGCGGGAAGCGCCGGGGAAGCAGCCTCACGGGCGCTGGGCGTGGCGGAGGCGGTGGTCGCGGGGCGGGTGTGGCGCGAGGGGACGGGCTGGGCGGCGGAGGTGGAGGCGACAGGCATCGCGATTCCCGAACCGGAGATCGAGGCGTTCGGGGACATCGCCGCAGACGTGCCGTTCCTGCTGCTGCGGGCGATGGGTGGCTGGAACCTGGTGGCCTCTCCGGACCGGGAGACGTGGCTCACGCTCTCGATGACGTTCCTGAACCGCCGCGCCTATCAGCGCTTCAACACGGAAGGGGCGTGGTTCAGCCCGGACGTGAACGAGCTGGCGACCCTCGTGATGGGCACGCACAACACGCGGGATGTCGAGGGCACGTGCCTGACCTACGACATCCCGGGGCTCTCGCTGGTGGACTGGGAGGATGAGGGGCAGGCCGCGCTGAGCGGCGGCGAGCCGGAGGCGTCGCGGAGCGCGATGCTGGCGGAGGAGCTGCACTACGCGGCGCTGCTGCGGACCCCGGCGGACTCGTTGCGGGAGGCGCTTGCGCCGCTCGGGTCCGAGCTGTTCGTCGAGGGGTAACTGGCAGGACCGCTCGCCTACGCGCCGGCGCTCGTGAAGTCGCCCAGGTGCTCCCCGTAGTGATGAGCGCCGTTCGCTCCGACGATGTAGGCGCCGAGTCCGTCGTGGGCGGCAAGCAGGTCATCGGGAAGCCGTGAGGCCGCAGCCAGGAACGCCTCGCGGGCGGCCTCCGCCTCCGTCTGTACCCCGGCCCAGCTCTCCCCTCCGCTTCCGCTCGCGCCCGGGCGTTGAACGCGTCGATGTCGGGAACGCCCGGCCGCTCACCTCCTGCGATCCGCGCCAGGCGGTCGACGGAGAGGCGATGCCAGGCGGCGACATGCGCGACAACTTCCAGCAACGTCCAACCATCGGCACGCCGGGTCTCGGGGGCGAGACCCTGGAGACTCGCCGACCAGCGCTCAAACGCCTTCCGCTCCATGCCCAGCAGGGTCGCCTTGTCCGTGACAGCGTCGCTCATCCCCGAGCGCTCCCCGGAATTCTCAGCGCAGGGGCTCCACGACCATGACCGCCTGACCGACGATATCTCCGGCCTCCAGCATGGCGGTGGCCTCGTTCACCTGCTCGATGGTGCAGCGGAAGGTGACGATGGTGGGGATGGGGAGGCGACCGTCCTCGATCCACTCGAGGAGGACGGGCACGTCTTCGTCGGGGCTGGGAGGGTCGGGGAGGGTGTAGCCGGCGGCGGCGACGATGGCGTCAAGCTCTTCCTGGCGCTCCTCGGTGCCGGGAAGCCCGACGACGAGGGCGCTGCCGCCATCACGCACGGAGGTGCGGCCGGGGCGGGAGGCGGTCTCGAACTCGTAGACGCAGTCGAAGAGGTGGTCGACGCCCCCCGGGACAAGCTCGGCGATGCGCTCGACGGCGGCGGCGCTGCTCAGGTTCAGGGTCTCGGTTGCGCCGGCCGCGCTGGCGGCCTCGAGCCGCTCGTGGTCACGGGCGACGGCGATGACCGTGCCGGAGCCGGCGGCGGCGGCCGCGGCGATGGTCGAGAGGCCCACGCCCGCGCAGCCGAAGACGGCGACGCTGTCGCCTTCCCCGACGCCGGCGGTGCGGACGGCGCTGGCGGCGAGGAGGGAGGTGTTCCCGAGGACGGAAGCGCCCTCCTTGTCCATGAGGTTGGGGATGGGGACGACGAACTGCTCGTCGAGGACGAGGTTGGTGCCCCAGGCGCCGGCGGGGGGCACCTCCGTCTCGGTGCCGTCGTCGAACTCGACGAGGGGGAGTTCGGCTTCGCGGCCGGGGTCCGCGCTCCAGGGCGTGATGAGGACGACGTCGCCGACCTTGCAGCGCGTGACCTCGCTGCCGACCTCAAGGACGCGGGCGGTGCCCTCGCGCCCGGGGATGACGGGAAGGGGCTGGGGCTCCTCTACCTGCTGAAGCTGGCCGTGCTCGATGCCGGCGGCGTAGATCTCGAGGACGGCCTGGTGCGGTCCCGGGTCGGGGAGCTCCAGCTCCTGGATGGCGCAGACTCCGAAGTCGCCCTCGAGGACGACGACGCGGGCGGTTGTTGGCATGGGGCGCGACTACTCCTGGCGCTCGACGTAGGGCGCGAGCAGCTGGGGCACGCGCAGGTCTTCGGGGATGCGCTCGGGGCCGATCATGCGGTCGAGCTGCTCGGCGCAGTTCCAGATGCGCCGCTCCTGGTAGCTGACGGGCATGCCGGTGAGGCCGGGCGAATTGAGCGACTTCTGCATGGGCGCCATGTTCCGCGTGTCCTCTTCCATGACGACGTCGAAGCCGTCGAGGCGCTGCCGCCAGACCTCGGAGGAGGCGGGGGAGGGGGCATCGCCCCAGTCGACGCAGAAGGTGATCCACTCGAAGCGGGTCGTGCCCACATCGAGCGGCCAGGCGAGGAGGAAGGGCATGCCCGTGGCGCTCACGGGCGTGACGAGGTTGGGGAAGGCGCTGAAGGCCGTGCTGGTGCAGCGCGTCATGCCGTTGACGGTCTTGATCTCGGCCATCCCGTCGTGGAGCGCGCCGAAGGCCTGGCGGTCGAGGTCGACGCGCCAGTCGAGCTGGTGGTCCATGCCGGTCATCTCGGCGGCGCGCTTGGAGAGGGGGGTGATCATGCGGGAATGGCCGTTGGGCAGGACGCCCATGGTGGCTCCGCGCTGGTCGAGCCCGGAGACGCCCGCTTTCTGGTGGATGTGCTTGAAATGGTAGACCTCCTGGAAGGCCTCGACGGTGACCTTCCAATTGCAGGGGATGATGGTCCAGCGCTTATCGATCATGCGGAGCGTGGCGCCCTGGAACATCGACATCTGCTCCGGCAGGGGGTACAGCCAGTCGAGCAGTGGCTCGGCGTCCGGGTCCTGGTTGATGAAGACCCAGCCGTCCCACGTCTCGCAACGCAGCTCGCGGATCCTGTGCCTGTCCTCGGGGATCCCCGTCTTGTCGCCCACGAACTTCCCGGTGGTGAAGTCGTAGAGGTGGCCCTCGCAGCAGCGGAAGACGCCTTCGGGGAGCTTGCGGCGGGGGAACTCCTGCTGGAACTGGAGGTTGTTCCCGGCGGAATCGAACTCCTTCCAGTGGAAGAGGTGGCTGTCCTCGGGAACGTCGAAGAGGGGGGAGCCGTCGCAGCAGGCGTTCTCGAAGGCGTGGATGGCAAGGTCCTCGCCACGCACGAGCACGACCTGGATCCCGATGTGGTCCCAGACCTGGTAGGAGCCGGGCTCGGGAAGCTCCTCCTCGCGCGTGGCGTAGAGCCAGACGCTGGTCCAGAAGTGCTTCATCTCGAGGTCGTAGAACTCCTGGCTGCGGTAGCGGCCCGCGGGGAGGTCGGGGAACTTGGGGAAGCCCTCGGGCGGCCCCTCCCGCGAGAACTCGTAGCGGATCTCATCCTTCAGCCGTTCGACGAGCGCTTCCTGCATGGGTCCCTCCGGGTCCGGCACTGGCCGCGCCGGTCGCGTCCTGCGATTCTACGCGCTGACCGGCACGTTGCCGCACAGGCCAGCCGGTTGCTGGAGGAGCCGCCCATGATTCGCCACATCGTCACGATCACGCTGCGGGAGGACGCCTCGACCGACGACATCGAGTCGTTCTTCGAAGAGCTCGGCCCCATCAGCCGTCATCCCAAGGCGATCGACTACTACTGCGGCTGGAACTTCCAGGACCTCGGCGACCCCTGCGACATCGGCATCTCGTGCTCGTTCGCGACCCACGGCGACTTCGAGGAGTACATGGCCTCGCCGGACCACGCGCCACCCGGGGTCTACCTGCGGAAGATCTCGGACCACTGGAGCGTCATCGACTACGTGGAGGGCTCGCCCCAGGACGCGAAGGCAGCGACGCGGTCCGAGCGGGGGAGCGCATGACGGAACGGCCACTGATCGCAATCACGCTGGGGGACCCGGCCGGGATCGGGCCGGAGGTGGCGGCGAAGGCGCTGCAGCGGGATGAGCTGCGCGACGAGGCGCGGCTGTTCCTGCTGGGGTCGCCCACGAGCGCGGCGGCGGCGCTGCGGCTGATCGGGTCGACGCACGAGCTGCGGCCGGTGCGGCGTGCGGGGGACGTGCGCGGGGAGGCGGGGACGACGGAGGTGCTGGCGGTCGGGGGGTTCCGCGAGGACTACTTCGCGATGGGGGAGCACTCGGTGGTGGCGGGGGAGGCCTCGCATATCTGGGTGGAGGAGGCAGCGCGGCTGGCGCTGGCGGGGGAGGTGGACGCGATCGTGACGGCGCCCATCAACAAGGAGTCGTGGCAGCTGGCGGGAAGCTCGGACACGGGGCACCAGGAGGTATTCAAGAGGCTCTCGGGGTCGGGGCACGTCGCGACGATGCTCATCAGCGGGAGCCTGCGCTGCATGCATCTCTCGACGCACAAGACGCTGGCGGAGGCGTGCGCCTACGTGACGCGCGAAAACGTGCTGGAGGCGATCCGGCTGACGGACCGGCACTTCCGCGAGTGGGGGTTCGCGGAGCCCCGCATCGGCGTGGCGGCGCTCAACCCGCACGCGGGGGACGGGGGGCTGATCGGCACGGAGGAGCTGACGGAGATCGGGCCGGCGGTGGAGGACGCACGGGCGGAGGGGATCGCGGCGACGGGGCCGGTGCCGGCCGACTCGGTGTTCCCGCAGGCGATCGCGGGGCAGTACGACGTGGTGGTCGTGATGTACCACGACCAGGGGCACATCGCGATCAAGGTGCACGGCTTCGAGGAGAGCATCAGCGTGAACCTGGGCCTGCCGTTCATCCGCACGTCGGTCGACCACGGGACGGCGTTCGACATCGCGGGTCAGGGCGTGGCAGACGAGACGAGCATGGTCGAGGCAATCACGACAGCTATCCGGCTGGCGAAGCGCGAGGGACTGGCCTAGGCAAGGCACACCACTTCACCCCTCGCGGCGCTCACTTCTCGGGAGGCTTGAACCTGCTCCGACCTAGAAAATAGCCAGAGGGTTGGCGGGGCTGCCGGTGCCGCCGCTCATGCGGAGGGGCGAGAGGACGAACTGGAACCCCCAGCGGCCGAGGCGTTCGCAGGTCTCGGCGAGCTGCTCGAAGTTCGCGTTGTCGATGAGGTGGAGGCCCATGGCGGTGAGGCTGACGATGTGCACGGGCTGGTTCATCGCCGAATAGCCGGAGGGCATCGCGTCCTGGGCGGTGTCTGCGCCGATGACGGCCGCGCCCCGCTCGTGCAGCCAGGGGAGGCTGGCGGCGTGCCAGCCGGGGTAGCCGTTGGCGGGGAGCTGCTCGCGGCCGAGCTCGCCCTTCTTGCGGCCGTAGCCGGTGCGCAGGAGGACGGCGTCGCCGGGCTCGACGCGCACGTTCTGGCGGGCCTCGGCGGCCTCGAGGTGCTCGGGGTAGACGCCCTCGCCGGGGTCGAGCCAGGGGCGGTCCTGGGCGGCGGCGACATCGAGGAGGACGCCGCGGGTGACAATGCCGTCCTTGAGCGCGGTGATGGCGTGGTGGGTCGCGCCGAGGCCGGAGGTGACCAGCTCGGCGGGCTTGCCGTTGTACATCTTCCCGTCCCAGAAGAAGTGGCAGAGGCCGTCGATGTGGGTGATGGCGTAGCCGTGGAAGATGAAGCCGATGAACTCGAGGGCGCCGGCGTTGCGGGCGCCGGTTGCGCCCACGCGGTGCTCGTCGTTGAGGCCCTGGCCGGTGGACAGCATGTAGCGCTGGGGCGTGCCGAAGGCGTGGTCGGGCTGGGGGCGCGTCTCGATCTCCCAGGAGCAGGAGACGCTGATGCCCTCCCGCACGAGGGCGGCGGCGGCGCGGCGCTTCTCGGGCGTGATCAGGTTGAGGGTGCCGAGCTCGTCGTCGTCGCCCCAGCGACCCCAGTTGGAGAGCGTGTCGAGGTAGTCGAGGACCTCGTCCTCAGCAGGTGCGGTGGGCATGGCAGACCTCCCGGGCGGTGGATGCGGGGAGGATGGGCGGGGCCGGGGGGCGGGTCAAGGGGACGCACGGTCCCCGGGGTCGACCCGCACCCTGCCCCTGCTCAGTTCCCCTCGGCCCCAGGCGGCAGGGAGGACAGGGTTATCACGACACCCGTGACGTCCTGATCCTCAACCACTACTGGTATGGCCTCTTCAAGGTCGTCTGTGAGCCCGTCCGGGCCGTACCAGCCAAACACGTCATCGCCCGCCCCAGGGTTCAGGACGACGCGGAGATAGAAAGTGCCGGCGGGTGCGTTGAGGACGAACGCACCATCTGCGTCGGTTCGGCCGTGGTCGCCGAACTGCCGGGTATCCACCGCCCACGGCCAGACCTCGAGTCCCGGCACAGGTTCACCCCCCGGACCGAGCACGGTCCCTTCGATCGTGGTATCCGTGTCTACGACCGGGGTGTGGGGGTGGGCGCCGAGGTGGCAGGAGGAGAAGAGCTCCGCGTCTCCAAAGACCTCGCGCATGATCGCCGCGAACGTGGCGTCATACGCTTCCAGCTCCGTCCGCGTGTCGACACCGGTGATGCTCCAACCGACATCGAACCACGCCTGCACGCCCTCGGCCCAGTACTCATCGGCGTTGGACGCGGCATAGCTGCCGGTCCAGAGCCCCGCGGCAAGGGCGTCCGCGAGCCCCTGCTCGAGCCGCGCGCGAAACTCACCCGGGCCGGCCAGACCTTCCAGCCCCACGAGGAGGAAGGTGTGGGCCAGCTCGTGCACGGACGTGTCCTCCAGGTAGGTGTCTTCCTCGTAGCACAGGACGTTCTCTTCGGCTGCAACGGTGACGGGGAGGAACGTCGTCGCCCCCACCGCTCGAAGCTCGGCGACGGTGCGTCCATCGAAGACCCCCCAGTCGGGATACTGCTCGATTACGCGCCCGAACTCGGGGATGTCAGCGATCTCCTCGTCCTCGCCGAGTACGGCTACGTGGCTGGGGAAGCTGGCGAGGTTGGCCCGGAGGTCGGGACTGTGGGTCAGCATCTCGGCGAGCATCTGAGCGACGCTCACGAGCGCCTCATCGGGCACGTCGGCCGAGGAGACGACGGGGACGCCTCCAACATCGATGTACTGCTCATAGAACGGGTCCATCCCGAGCGCAGCCGGAGGCGAGGCAAGGTGAATCGTGGTACCGGGCTGGCGCCACACTCGAAGCGCGGACATCTCGATCAACAGCGCATCCCCGTGGCGAAGTCGGGGCGCCGCCGTGGCCGGGCCGTCTTCCGGCGAGTAGCTGGCGAAGCGGCCGGCAGCGGAGTCCCACGTGGCAACCGACGTGATACTGGAGACGACTCCCTCAACCGCGACATCTGCACCCATGCCATCTGGGCCAGCCCACGCGACCAGGTTCCAGCCCTGGTGCAGGACCGAGAGGCCTGCTACACCGTCCGCGGAACCGTCCCGGGTCCAGGGAACTGGCTCAGAGCCGGTGACGGCGAGCCACAGCCCCATACCGGGAGTGAGGGTCGCCAGGGTGTTGAAGGCACCCACGGCGGGATCCCGGTACGCGGCGATGAAGCGCTGGTCTTTCGCGTCCCAAGCATAGATGGCCTCAACCTGCGGAACGTCCGCAAAGAGGGCATTCACGCCAGTTTCTGGGTGCGTCCAGCCGACCATATTGAGGCCCGGCTGGAGCAACGTAGTGAAGTCCCCGGAGCCTTGCGCGTCCGCCACCCCAGGGGCAGGAACGAGTGTCAAGGCCAAGAAGGCGAGGGCAGCGGCGGCTACGGTGAAGCGTTTCAGAGGGACCATGGAGGCCAGCAAGATACAGGATCAGCACAGGGATCCCGCTCCGGGGAACGTCGCTGCGCTACTTGTGGGCGACGCTCTCGATGGCGCCGTGCTCGGCGCTGGTGGGGGTCACGCGGGAGACGACGAGGAGGAAGACGGCTCCGAGCGCGCCGGCCACGATCGAGCCGGTGAGGACGCCGATCTTGGCTTGGTCGAGCAGTGCCGCGGCATCATCGAAGGACAGCTCGGCGATGAAGAGGGAGACGGTGAAGCCGATACCGGCAAGGAGCGACGCGCCGAGAACATGGCCGATATTGACGCCATCGGGGAGGCGTCCCGCGCCGAGGCGCACGCCTGCCAGAGTGGTCAGGCTGATGCCGATGAACTTGCCGGCGACGAGCCCAAGGATGACGCCCCACGCGAGGCGTTGGCCAAAGGCGTCGCCGAGGGCGTCCGGGGTGATCTCGACGCCGGCGTTGGCGAGGGCGAAGAGGGGCACGATGAGGAAGCTGGAATAGGGCAGGAGCGTGTGCTCCAGGGTGTGCATCACGTCGCGGCCGCGGAAGGGGCGGGCAGGGGTGAGGAGGCCGAGGGCGACGCCGGCGATGGTCGCGTGGATGCCCGATTCCAGGGTGGCGTACCAGAGCACAAGCCCGGCGACGACATAGATGGGAATGTGGCGGATGCCGAAGCGCTGGCCGGCGATGATGAGGGCGAGCAGGCCAATGGCTCCGCCAAGCCAGGGCAGGGAGAGGTCGTCGGTATAGAAGACGGCGATGATGGCGATGCCGCCGATGTCGTCGGCGATGGCGAGGGTGAGGAGGAAGACGCGGAGGCCGGCGGGCAGGCGGCGTCCGAAGAGGGCGAGGAGGCCGACGACGAAGGCGATGTCGGTGGCGACGGGGATGCCCCAGCCGTCGATGCCGTCGGTACCGAGGTTCATGCGGGCGAAGATGGCGGCGGGAACGATCATGCCGCCGAAGGCGCCGATGATGGGGAGGGCGGCGCGGCGGGGGTCGCGGAGCTCGCCAACGACGAGCTCGCGCTTGATCTCCATGCCCACGACGAAGAAGAAGACGACCATGAGGGCGTCGTTCACCCAGCCCTTCAAGTGCTCGTCGACGTTGAAGGCTTCGCCGAAGAGGGTGATGCCGAACTCGATGTGGTAGTCCCAGAAGTCGTGGTAGGAGTCGCCGTGGACGTTCACCCAGACAAGGGCGACCACCGCGTTGATGAGCAGGACGATGCCGCCGGCGGCTTCGAGCCGCATGAACTCGACGATGGTGGAGCGGACACGGGTGGCAGGCGCCCACCAGACGGGGGCGGCCCCGGGCCTTCTGCTTGAGCCAAAAGCGCTCATGGGTTGCTGTCTGCTCGCACCACTACGTTTCGCGTCGCGAAGCGCCGGTTCATTCCTGCGCCCGTCCCGCGGTCGCGAGGGTAGCAACCGGCATGCTTCCGGTCAGCTAACGGCGGCCTCCGCGGAAGATCCCGCTGATCTGGTCCCAGAGGGACTTGCCGCTGGCGCCTTCGAGGAAGTTCGCCCAGGCCTCCTCGGCGGAGACGGCGCGATTGAGGCCGCGCACGCGCTCCTCCATCACGTCGCGAATACGGCCTTCCTCGCCTGCGTCGACCCAGAAACCATGCTGGTCCTCGCAGGTATCGAGCTCGAGGTTGTAGGCGCGGTAGTTGAAGGCGCGCATCTGCTTGCCGCAGGCGGGACAGTTGAGATCGCTGGGGCGCCGGGCGTATTCGATCGTGGCGCGGCGTTGGTTCTCGTCCGGAGCGGTGCGTGCTTCGAGCTCGTCGAGCTCGTGGTGATCGAGCCAGCGGCCGTTGCAGGTCGGGCAGTGGTCGACCTCGATGCCCTGGTGGTGCTCGATAAGGAGGGTGGCGGAGTCGCGGGGGCACTGCATGGATTCCATCGTACGCGAGGGCCGGAAAGGTGCAGGTTAGGGAGCAGGGAGGCGGCGGGCGCCGGGGACGGGGTGGTCGGCGGTAGGGTCGGCGAGGATGGCGCGGAGGGCATCGATGCCGTCGAGGAGGCGGGGGCCGGGGCGGCTGAACCAGGCGTTGGCGTCGAGGGCCCAGACGGCGCCGTTGGCGACGGCGGGGAGGCCGCACCACTCGGGGCGTTCAACGAGCGACCCGGCTTCGGCCACGACCTCGTCGAGGGAAAGGCCGCAGGGGAGGAGGAGGGCGACGTCGGGGGCGGATGCGGCGACGGCGTCCCAGGTCACGCGCTCGGACTTCTGCCCGGGCGCGCCGAGCACGTCCGTCCCGCCGGCGCGGGCGACCTGCTCGGGCACCCAGTGTCCGGCGGTGAAGGGCGGGTCGAACCACTCCAGCGCGAGGACGCGGGGCGGCGTGGAGGGGAGGGAGGCGGGTGGGGCCGTGCCCTCGCGCACCTCGGCGGCGAGGCGTGACGCCTCGGAAGCGCGGCCGGTGGCTTCGCCGACCTCCTCGATGGAGCGGGCGACGCCCTCGAGGTCGAGGGGCGTGAGGGTGAGGACGCGCGCCCCGAGCTGCTCCTCGTGGACGACGCGGTGGACCTGACCCTCGCTCACGGCGCACACATCGCAGAGCGCCTGGGTGATGACGAGGTCGGGCTGGAGCTCGCGCAGGCGGGGGACGTCGATCGCGTAGGTGGAGCCGCCGGAGGCGAGCAGGCTGCTGATGGCGGCGTCGATCTCGGCCTGGGGGAGGCCGCGCGTCTCGACGGCGGAGCCGGTGAGGACGGGGAGGCCGCGGGCCGCGGCGGGGTAGTCGCACTCGTGCGAGACGCCCACGACCCCGTCGCCGGCGCCGACGGCAAACACGATCTCGGTGGCGCTGGGGAGGAGGGAGGCGATGCGCATGGCGGGGCTCAGCTTGGGGAGCGGGGGGCGGCGGCGCAAGCGGCGACAGCGGTGGGCAGGCTCCGCCAGGCTGGTAGGCTGGCGCAACCCGGATGGAGGCACCCATGCGGAACGGGCGGCGAGCGGCAATCAGCGGGACGGCGGAGTGGGCCCCCCAGCGACGCTGGGACACGCCCATGTTCGGGCTGGAAGCGTACGGGAAGCTGGCGCGCGAGGCGCTCGAGGACGCGGGGATGGAGCTGGGCGAGATCGACGGCATCCTCTGCACGCGCCTGGGCGACGCGCCCATGTTCGCGCCCGCGGCCGTGGCCGAGTACCTGGGCATCGAGGCGAACTACGGGGAGGTGGTGGACCTGGGCGGGGCGAACGCGACGGGCATGGTGTGGCGCGCGGCGGCGGCGATCGAGGCGGGGGTCTGCGACGCCTGTCTCTGCCTGTTGCCGTCCGTGCCGGCGCCGCCGCAGCCGGGCGTGAAGCCGAGCGGGAGGGGCTGGATGCTGGGGGCGGACGCCTGGGGCGCTCCGCACGGACAGTTCGATGCGCCCTACGGGTTGATCAACCCGAACTCGCACTTCGCGATGGTGGCGCAGCGGTATATGTACGAGTACGACCTTGAGCCGCGCACGCTCGCGAAGATCGCGGTGCAGGGGCGGGAGAACGCGCTCCTGAACCCGAAGGCGATCTTTCGGGACCAGCCGATCACGATCGAGGACGTGCTGAACTCGCCGCTGGTGGTCGACCCGCTGCACCTGCTGGAGATCGTGATGCCGTGCGCGGGCGGCGCGGGGGTGGTGGTGACGACGCTGGAGCGGGCGCAGCAGACGGGCCTGCGCCCCGTGGTCGTGAGCGGGTTCGGGGAGCACATCACGCACAAGTCGATCACGTACGCGCCCTCGCTGACGCAGATCCCGATCGTGGCGGCGGCGGACCGCGCCTTCGCCATGGCGGGGGTGGGGCGCGAGGCGATCGACGTGGCCTCGATGTACGACTGCTACACGATCACCGTGCTGGTGACGATCGAGGACTCGGGGTTCTGCGCGAAGGGGGAGGGGCCGCGGTTCGTGGAGGAACACGACCTCCGCTTCGGCGGCGACTGGCCGCTGAACACACACGGGGGGCAACTGGGGATGGGCCAGGGCGGGGCGGCGGGTGGCATGTCGCACGTGATCGACGTGGTGACGCAGCTGCAGGGGCGGGCGGGGCCGCGGCAGGTGGGGTCGGCGGAGCGCGGGTACGTGACGGGGACGGGCGGCTGCATGTCGGAGCAGGTGGCGCTGGTGCTGGAGGGGGCGTGATGGCGGAGACTCCGCCGCGCATCGTGCCCAGCCCGACCGCCGCGACAGCGCCCTTCTGGGAGGCAGCGCGGGAGCACCGGCTGGTGCTGCCGCTCACGGCCGACGGAGCGCCGTACTTCTACCCGCGACCGTTCAGCCCCGGGAGCCTCGCGCCGGGCACGGAATGGGTGGAGGCGAGCGGGCGGGGCGTGCTGTACTCGTACACGGTCGACCGGCGGGGGACGGCGCCGGCGTTCGCGGCGCGGGCGCCGTACGTCATCGGGATCGTGGAGCTGGAGGAAGGGCCGCGCATGACGACGAACATCGTCGAGTGCGGGATCGAGGACGTGCGCATCGGGATGGCGGTAGAGGCGGTGTACGAGGACATCGACGACGAGGTCACGCTGGTGCAGTTCCGGCCGGCGTAGGGACTCGCAGCAACAGGGGCGGGACGGAGCGGGGGCGCGTATCCTTGCCCGCCACGCGGGCGCGGCGGCGGGATGACCGCCGGGGAGGGATCGCCATGGCGACGGTCGTCGAGCGGATCAAGGTCATCGATGCGGACAGCCACATCTCGGAGCCTGAGGACCTGTGGACGAGCCGGGTATCGCGCCAGAAGTGGGGCGACCTCGTCCCGCACGTGAAGTTCGACCCGGAGATCAACGAGGACCGCTGGTTCATGGGCGGCCGGCCCGCGGGTCCGACGGCGAGCGCGGCGATGGCGGGCTGGACGGATCCGCCGCCGAACCACCCACCCTCCCTGCCGCAGGCCGACCACGGGGCGTTCAGCGTGGGCGCGCGGCTCCAGCGCATGGACGAGTACGGCATCCACTCGCAGGTGATCTATCCGAACGTGGGCGGGTTCGGCTCGGGGAACTTCCTGCGGCTGAAGGAGCCGGAGTTGATGAAGGAGTGCGTCCGCGCCTACAACGACTTCCTCATCGACTGGACGGAGCCCGCGAGCGAGCGCTTCATCCCGATCATGGCGACGCCGTTCTGGGACGTGGAGCTGTGCCTGGAGGAGATGCGCCGGGCGAAGGATCGGGGCCACCGGGGCATCCTGATGACGAGCCAGCCGCACTCCTTCGACTTCCCCCACATCACCGACCCGCACTGGGACCCGCTCTGGGCGCAGGCGCAGGAGCTGGGGCTCTCGATCAACTTCCACATCGGCTCGGGCGACCTCTCGGTGATCCGTGACGCGAATGTGAACAACGGACGGCAGGCGGCGTACGCGAAGGCGACGGTTCAGATCTTCCTGGACAACTCGACGGCGATGATGGACGTGATCCTGTCGGGCATCTGCCACCGCTACCCGGACCTGAAGTTCGTCTCGGTGGAGAGCGGCGTGGGCTGGGTTCCGTTCCTGCTGGAGGCGATGGACTGGCAGTGGGTGAACAGCGGCTGCCGCGAGGAACACCCGGAGATGGACCTGCTGCCGAGCGAGTACTTCAAGCGGCAGTGCTACGCCTGCTTCTGGTTCGAGCGGGGCAGCGCGATCAGGGCGATCGAGCAGATCGGGGCGGACAACATCCTCTACGAGACGGACTTCCCGCACCCGACGAGCATGTCGCCGGGGCCGAACTCGGTCGCGATCTACCCCAGGGACTTCATCGAGCAGGAGCTGAGCGGCCTGCCCGAGGACACGCTGCGCAAGATCCTCCACGACAACTCGGCGAAGGTGTACGGGGTAGGGGAGTGACCGTCACCGAGCCGCGGGTCGACTGGGACGCCGCGTTCGAAGAGGCGCTTGGCATCCTGCAGGAGTACCTGCGCATCGACACGTCGAACCCGCCGGGACGGGAGCGGCTGGCGTGCGACTTCCTGGGGGGCATCCTCGAGCGCGAGGGGGTCGCCTACGAGCTGTTCGACCCGGGCGAGGACCGCGTCTCGCTGCGGGCGGTGCTCAAGGGCGACGGCAGCCGCCCGCCGCTGATGCTGCTGAACCACACGGACGTGGTGCCGGTCGAGCGGGAGTACTGGGACGAGGAACCGTTCGCGGGAATCATCCGGAACGGGGAGATCTGGGGGCGGGGGACGCTCGACATGAAGGGGCTGGGGGTGGCGGAGCTACTGACGTTCGTGCTGCTGAAGCGCGCGGGCGTGCCGCTGGCGCGCGACATCGTGTTCCTGGCGGTGGCGGACGAGGAGGCGGGCGGTCTGCTCGGCATCGAGTGGCTGGCGGAGCACCACCCGGAGGCGCTGGAGGCGGAGTTCGTCATCAACGAGGGCGGGGGCGGCTCGACGGAGCTGTTCGGCGTGAAGCGTCCGGTCTTCACGGTGACGACGGCGGAAAAGGGCCCGCTCTGGCTGCGAATCGTGGCGGAAGGGCGAGCGGGGCACGGTTCGGTGCCACACAACGACAACCCCCTCGACCGGCTCGTGCGCGCGCTGGGGAAGCTGCAGGAGTGGGAGCGAAAAGCACAGCTCTCGCCGGTGCTGGAGGAGTACTTCGAGCGGCTCGAGCGGGCCGGGATCTACAGCGGCGGCACGTCGCTCAAGCAGCTGGAGCAGACAGCGGCGACCGACGTGCGCGTGCGCGCCCTGCTGACGAACACGATCAGCGCGACGACAGCGACGGCGGGGATGAAGCACAACGTCATCCCCGGGCGGGCGGAGGCGACGATCGACTGCCGCCTGCTGCCGGGCGTCGACCCGGACTCCTTCGAGGCGGAGGTGACGCGCGTCATCGACGACCCCAAGGTGCGGCTCGAGCGGGTGTTCGCGGGAGCGTCGGACACGAGCCCGCACGACACGGAGCTGTTCGCGACGATCGAGTCGGTGGTGCGGGAGCTGGTCGAGGACGCGGTGGTGACGCCGGGCGTGACGGCGGGGTTCACGGACAGCCGCGTGTTCCGTAACCAGGGCGTGGTCGCCTACGGGTTCTCGGGCGGGCTCACCCCACCGAGCCTGGCGCGAACCGTGCACGGCCACAACGAGCGCATGACGCTCGACAGCTTCCGGCTGAGCTGCCAGATGATCTACGAGGTCACGCGGCGGATGTGCGCGGCGTAGTGGCCATCGGGCTCAGATTCCATAGATGAACGCCGCGACGGATAGGGCCACGAATGCCACCGCCAGCACCGCCGCCACAGAGGTGTACAGCACGCGGTAGAAGACTGACTGCTCCGAGTGTTCAAGCCACGGGTACAGAATCGCCCACAGCAGCACGACCGGCGCCCGGGCCAGCACGAGCACTTCGTCCCGGAAGAACCGCCACAGCGCCGGAGCCTGGGAGGGCACGGCTTCGCGACTGCGCTTGCTTTCCTGAACCCGCTGCCAGCGCTCCCGTTCCGTCCGGAAGTCGGGCTCCATGCCGATCAGTGTGACAGACCGGCCGCGGGGGTGGACTCGGATTACCGGAGCGCCGCCCCACCAACGACCATGGCACACGCCACGAGCAAGCCGACGAGGACGGCCGCCAGCACCACGACGGCGGCACTCGTGAGCACTCGCCGCCACACCGGTGCGTCAGGCTCGTGCCACCAGAAAACTAGCCCCAGGAGCGCCGCGAGAAGGCTGCGCCAGTGCCACCACCGCACAGCAGGACTGTAGTCCGGCCGCGGGGCTAGCCGTTGAGGATGGCGTCCAGGGCGAAGAGGGCGACGACGGCGGCAATCAAGGCCAAGCTGAGGAGGCCGTAGAGCGCCTTCATCCAGAGGGGCAGTCCAAGCGCGCCGTTCCAGAACCAGACGATGACCTGGTTCCACAAGGGCACCTCGCCACGCCCGCGCTCGCGCAGGTACGCGTCGCGCCAGCGATCCTGTTCGGACTCGAAGCCGGGCACCATGCGAGTCAGTATGGCAGGCCCGGCGTGCGGGGTGGCGCTAGTCCCAGGGGTCGCCGGGGTTGATCGGCTTGCCGCGGCCCTCGGGGTCGAACTCGTCCATGGGCCAGGGGCCGGGCGAGTAGCCGCGGCTGGCGGTCAGGCCGCCGTCGAGCGGCAGGATGGCGCCGGTCACGTACTGGGAGGCGTCGGAAGCGAGGAAGACGATGGGGCCGACGAGGTCCTCGATCTGGCCGATGCGGCGCATGGGGGTGCGCCCTTCGAGCATCTCCATGACGCCGCTCTGGATGAGGCCCTCGTGGGTCATGGGGGTGTCGAAGACGGTGGGGGCGAGGGCGTTCACGCGGATGCCGCGGTCGCCCCACTCGGTGGCGAGGAACTCGGTGAGGCGGGTGACGCCGCCCTTGGCGGCGAAGTAGCCGGGGGTGCGCCCCTCGAAGCCGCCGACGCCGAAGATGGAGCTGAGGTTGATGATGTTGCCGTGGCCCTGGCGGAGGAAGTACTGGGCGGCGGCGCGGCAGCAGTACCAGAGCCCGGTCAGGTCGGTCTCGACGATCTGGCGGAACATGTCGTTGTCGGAGTGCTCGGCGCGCCAGGCGCTGAGGTCGGAGATGCCGGCGTTGTTGATGAGCACGTCGACGGTGCCGAACTCGTCCCAGGCGGCCTTCATCAGGTTCTCGACCTGTTCGTAGTCGGTGACGTCGCAGGCGACGGGGAGGAAGCGGCGGCCTTTGGCCTCGACCATGGCGGCGGTATCCCCGAGGCGATCGAGGCTGCGCGAGGTGCCGACGATGTTGGCGCCGCGTTCCGAGAGGGCGTCCGCCCAGGTGACACCGAACCCGTAGCTCGCGCCGGTGACGATGACCGTCTTGCCTTCCATCGAGAACACGTCGTCTGACATAGCGAAACCCTCCGGGACGGGGATTGTACGGACGGTTCCGTTGCGCGCACGGCGTTCACGCGGGCGGGCCGTGCAGGGCGTATCCTGCGCCCGCACGAACCGCCGGAGGTATCCGCATGTCCCCAAAGCGCGTCCTGACCGAATTGGATGAGTACCCCCGCCACCAGACGATCGACACGTTCGACATCATCGCGAACCCGAGCCCGGGCTGGAGCGACGGCTACTGGCACTGCATCGGGGACCCCGACGGCGAGGTGAACCTGATCACCGCGCTGCGGCTCTACCACAACACGAACACGATCGACGCCTACTCGATCCTGAGCACGGGCGACGGGAAGCAGTACAACGTGCGCGCGACGCGCCGCCTGCGGCCCGACATCGACGACCTGACGGTGGGGCCGTTCTCGCAGGAGATCATCCGGGGGCTGCGAACGCTGCGGCTGGGGCTGGAGGAGACGGACGTGGACTGCTCCTTCGACATCCTCTGGGAGAGCTCGGCGCCACCGTACGACGAGTGCCCCGGCGTGAAGATGTACCAGGACGGCAGGATGGTGGGCGAGCGCTCGAACCTGGTGCAGCTCGGGTGGCTCTCGGGCTGGATCAAGGTCGGCGGCAAGGAGTACCGCTTCGACGTGGACGACGGCTGGGTGGGGGCGAAAGACCACTCCTGGGGCCAGGCGAACACGGGCGAGGGCGAGCAGCCGAACCGCCACGCGGCCCCGCCGCTGGAGCGGCGATCGGTCTGGGGGAAGCCGGGAGCGCGCTGGTGGGCGCTCGTGCGGTTCCCGGACCGCTCGATGTACTGCTCGTTCCGGCACCACACCGACGGGACGATCGTGGCCTCGGGCACGGGCGGCGGGAACCTGCCGGAATACGGCCGGGTTCACAGCCGCATCGACTACCCGTACGACTCCGGCAAGGAGGGCTGGGCCTACACGGACGTGGACGTGGTGAGCACGGAGTTCGAGGACGGTTTCCCGCGGCTGAAGAGCGCGCGGCTGGACCTGACGCGTCCGGACGGGGGCGTGGACCGCTTCCTGCTGGAGACGGTGAGCAAGCCCGTCTACATGCAGGGTGGCGGCTACTGGGGCGGCTGGGACGATGGTCTGGGGCGCGGCGTCTACCGGGGCGACCAGGTCGAGGGGGAGGTCTGGGACGTCTCCCACCCGGTGATCGTGCGGGACATGGACGGGAACGAGGTGAAGCAGCGGCCGGGCGGCCACTTCGCCGAGCTGTACACCCGCTACACGAACCTCGACGACCCCAACGACGTGGGTCTCGGGCTGCAGGAGTGCGTGTTCGCCCAGGAGTACCAGGGCATCAAGGCGATGTAGTGAGTAGTGGATGGTGAATAGTGAATAGTCCGCCCACCGCCCCACGGGGGGAGCAGGCGGGGACTAGCCACCAGCCACTAGTCACCATTCACTAGCGGGCTACATGCCCGGCAGGATCACCAGGGTTCCGGGGGCGCCTTCGATGCGGAGGCCGCGGACGGCTGCGTAGTCGTCGGAGTTGTACCAGGCCTTAGCGGTCTCGACGTCGGCGAACTCGATGAGGACGAAGCGGTTGTTCGGGACTTCCCCCTCGATGACCTCGGGCTCCTCGGTGTAGGCGAGCACGTTGGCGTTGAACGGGGCGAGGCTTCCGCCCGCTCCGGCGAGGTACTGGTTGAGCTTGTCGCGGTCTTCGACCCGACCCTGCGCGAGCACGTATGCGGCCATGGGGATCCTCCTGAGATGCGCGTGAATGCCGGGGAATGCTACCAGCGATCTCGTGAATAGTGAGTAGTGAATAGTGAATGGTCCCCACTCCGCCGCTCCGCTGAGGGTGGCGGCCGTGCGGGGACTCACCACCAGCCACTACCCACTATTCACCAGCCACTAATTCACGCCCGGCTCGGCGGGGTGGGTGGCGAAGCGGGCGAGCTCGCCGCCCTGGCGGCGGAGGACGTCGCGCCAGAGGTCGGCGGGAGCGGGGGCGAAGGGGTCGCCGGGGAGGGCATCGACGATGAACCAGCCGTGGGTCGCGATCTCGCCCTCGAGCTGGCCCGCGCCCCAGCCGGCGTAGCCGGCGAAGAAGCGCATGCGGCCGAGGCGGCCCTCGAAGTGGTCGGGACCCTTGCCGGGATCGACGAGGCCGAGGCCGGGGACGATGCGCAGGCCCCAGCGGTCGACGGGCATGTCGTCACCGGTCGCCATGGCGAAGACGGAGGTGGTGGAGACGGGACCGCCACGGAAGAGGACGGCGGGCTCGACCGCGTGGCCGTCCCACTCGGGGAGGTGGCCGGTGACCGTCTCGCCGTTCATGGCGTGGTTGAGGACGAGGCCGAAGGCGCCTTCCTGGTCGTGCGCGCAGAGGAGGACCACGGTGCGCCAGAAGTTCGGGTCCTCGATGTTTGGCGTGGCGACGAGCAGACGGCCGGTGTGGAAGTCGGGCATCAGGCGGTGACGGCGGCGAGGGGGGCGGGCGTCTCGGACCAGACGACGCCCTTCGCGCGGAGAGCCTCGACGGCGGCGGGGTCGTAGCCGAGCTCGGCGAGGATGCTTGCGGCCTGCTCGCCGGCGAGGGGCCAGCCGCCGAGCTCGAGCCTGTTCTCGCTGAAGGCGGTGAGGGGACCGTAGCGCTCGTACTGGCCGAAGTTGGTGTTGTGGGCGGGGACGCGCAGGCCGTTGGCGGCGACGTGCTCGCTGCGGGCGATGAACTCGTGGACGGGTGCGGCGTCGGCGCGAACGCAGCCGAGGCCCTCGGTCGCAAGCAGCGCCTCCCACTCGTCCGCGGAGCGCCCGGCGAAGAGGCCGGCGAGCGTCTCCGCGAGCGCGTCGCCGTTGGCGGTACGGGCGTCGGGGGTGGCGAAGCGGGGGTCGGCGGCGAGGTCGGGGCGGCCGGTCAGCTCACAGAAGCGCTCCCACTCGGGCTGCGTGGCCAGGCCGAGGAAGACCCAGCCCTCGGCCGCTTCGTACAGCCGCCAGGTAGGACCGAGGCCATGGAGATCGCGGTCGAGGGTGGGCCGGGGGGGCTTACCCTCGTAGGCGATGAAGTCGTCGGCGTTGGCCCAGGCGTTCGCCCCGAACATGTCGACGAATACCTCCTGCCCGTGGCCGAAGCGGCGGCGGGCATAGAGGCCGAGGAGGGAGGCGGAGGCGACGACGACGGACGTGTTGGGGTCCGGGTTGAGCTCGTTGGCGCGGAAGAACTTGCGCGCGATCTCCCGCAGCTCGGGGATGGACTCGCAGACGGGGGGCATGCCCTCGCCCATCTGCATGAGCGCGCCGCCGAGCCCGGCGCCGGGGATGGGGTGGGTGGAGGGGCGGTGAGCGCCGGGGCCGTTGCGGCCGTAGCCGTTGACGTAGACGTAGACGAGCTCGGGGCGGATGGCCTTGAGGGTCTCGTAGCCGATGCCGAGGCGCTCGGGCACGCCGGGACGGTAGTTGTGGATGATGATGTCGGTGGAGGCGGCGAGCGACTGGACGATCTCCTGGCCCTCGGGGCTCTTGAGGTCGAGGGCGATGCTCTCCTTGCTGCCGTTGCAGCGGGCGGCGCCGAGGGAGGCGATGCCCATGGCGCGGAAGGGGTCGCCGCCGATGGGCTCGACCTTGATGACGCGCGCGCCGAGGTCGGCGAGGAGGGCGGCGCCGAGGGGCGCGGCGATGACGGTCGCGAACTCGAGGACGGTAACGCCTTCCAGGGGCGGGCCCGAAGCGGGGGCGGGCAGGGAGGGGGCGGGGCGGGCGGCTTCGGCGAGAACCTCGGCGGTGTGCTCACCGGGCTCGGGGCCGGCTTCGCCGGCGGCGCCGGGGGTGGCGGTGAGGCGGGCGAGGGCGCCGAGCTGGCGCACCGCGCCAAGGGTGGGGTGCTCGCGCTCGACGACGTGGCCGTTGAGGACGAGGTCGGGGTCGTCGAGCGCCTGCTGCGTGCTCTGGAAGGGGGTGGCGGCGACGCCGCCGTGCTCGATGAAGGTCTCCATCCACTCGCCGGCGGTGCGTTCGAGCATGCGCTCGAACATGCGGTCGCGGAGGCGCTCGCGGGCCTCCTCCGACCACTGCGCGGGGCTGCCCTCGTAGTCGGGGTCGGCGAAGATGTCGGCGAGGTCGACGGCGGCGAGGTAGTTGTCGAAGAGGTGGGCCATCAGGTTGCCGAACTGGAGCCAGCGGCCGTCCTTCGTCGGGAGGGCGTGGTAGTTGAGGGTGGGCATGACGGGCATGGCGAGGCCCGCGAATATCTCGGGGAAGCGATCGCCGAGCTGGGCGCGAAAGAGGCCGCCGAGGTCGTAGGCGAAGAGGCCCTGCAGGAGGCTGGTCTCGACGAGCTGGCCGCGTCCGCTTTCCTCGCGGGCCATGAGGGCGGCGAGGATGCCGTGGACGGCGGCCTGGGAGGTGGCGTGGGAGCCGGCCTGGACGGCGGGGTAGGCGGGGCCCTCGCGGTCGGCGAGGCCGCTGAAGGTGAGCATGCGTCCGAGACGGGCGGCGACGACGGCCTCGTAGCCGGGGTAGCCGGCGTAGGGGCCCTCCGCTCCAAAGCCGGTAATGGAGCAGTAGACGAGGGCGGGGTTGCGGGCCTTGAGCGTCGCATAGTCCGCGCCCAGCGCCTCCGCCCTGCCGGGGCGGCCGCTCGCCACGACGACGTCGGCGCCTTCGGCGAGGCGGGCGAGCGATTCGCGGCCGTCGCCGGTCTTCAGGTCGAGGACGGCGCTGCGCTTTCCCCGCAGCCACATGGGCGCGTTCGCGACGGAACGCCAGGGGTCGCCGCCGGGGCGTTCGACCTTGACGACGTCGGCGCCGAAGTCGGCGAGCACCATGGTGGCAATGCCACCGATGGGGCCTTCGCTGAGGTCGAGAACGCGGAGATCGTCGAGCAGTTCGGGCATGGCGACCGTCCGCGGGGATGATACGCCGCTAGGCGGGGGCGACGGTGCGGACCTCGCCGGCCTTCGAGTCGTCGCGGATGAAGTCGAGGACGGCTTCGGCGATGGCCTCGGGGGGCAGGATGCTATCGGCGTGGCGCTCGATGGAGGGCGCGAGCCACGAAGCGGGGCGTTCGCCGTCGCCGGTCTTGCCCTGGAAGGCGGTGCGGACCATCCCGGGGGAGACCGCGTTGACGCGGATGTTGTCGCTCTCCGCGAAGGGAGCGCAGCTCTGGGTGAAGGACATGACGGCCTTCTTCGTGGCGGAGTACATGGGGTCGAAGGGGAGGTGGCTATCGCCGGCGACGGAGGCGGTGTTGACGATGACGCCGCCGCCCCGCTTGCGCATGGCGTGGATGGCCTCGCGCGTGCCCATCATCACCCCGGACGTGTTGATGTGCGTCTCCTCGGCGATGCGCTCGAGGGGGGCGTCGGGCCAGTGGGGCTCACCGCTGGAGATGCCGGCGTTGTTGTAGACGATGTCGACGCCGCCGTAGGCGGCCTCGGCCTCGACGAAGAGGTTGCGGACACTCTCGGGGCTGGTGACGTCGCAGGCGACGAAGGTGGCAGAGCCATCGGCGCCGGTGATCTCGCGCACGGTAGCGGCGCCGCCCGAGGCGTCGACATCGGCGACGACGACGCTGGCGCCCTCGGCCGCGAGGGCGATGGCGGTAGCGCGCCCGATGCCGGAAGCGGCTCCCGTAACGATGGCGACTTTCCCTTCGATCTCCACGATGAACCCCCTCTGTTGCGCCATGCGATTCTAGCGCGGCTGGGGGCGGTCAGGCGGGGAGGATGCCGGTCTCGCGCATGCGCTGGGCGAGGGCGGAGCGACCCAGGCCGACGTAGCGCTCCTCTTCCGTATCGAGGCCGTAGACGATGTCGTGCAGGCCCATGGTCCAGTAGTGGAACTCGACGCGCTCGTGGAAGCCGTCGCCGAGGGGGCGGTCGTAGAACCGGACGATGTCGTCGACGGCGTGCCAGCCGCCATCGGCGAGGATGCCGGCGAAGTCGGCGGCGGGGTCGCGCAGGGCCGCGTCGCTGAAGTCGATGACGCCGGCGAGGCGGCCGTGGCGCTCGATGATGTGGTCGAACCAGAGGTCGTTGTGGACGAGGCGCGGGGGCGGGTCGAAGCCGTCCTGGACGTAGCGGGTGAAGCCGCTATCGACGGCTACGCGGAGGGTGGCCGAGAGGCGGGGGAAGACGCGCATGCGGACCTCTTCGAGCCAGTCACGGGGGTCGGGGACGTGCTTGGGGAGGGGGGCGCCGAGGGCCTCCGCGGCCTGTTCCGGGGGAAATTCGTGGAGGGCGGTGAGGAACCGGCCGATCTCGCGGGCGATGTTCCCGCCGCCGGGGCCGAAGAGGGTGACGCGCCGCAGGCCCTGCCCTTCGATGACGGGGTAGCCGGCGAAGGGGCGGCCATCCCACTCGCCCACCCACTCGGGGACGGGAACGGGGGCGGGGAGGTGCGGGGCGAGGAGGGGCAGGAGGCGCATCTCGCCTTCGAGGAGGCGGGCGTCGTTGGGGGTGCGGGGGAAGCGGAAGACGCGGTCGCCGTGGGCGAAGGTCCAGTGCGACCAGCCGTGCTCCAGGGGTCGGACGGGGGCCTCTTCGAGGTCGGGGAAGGTCTGGTGGATGGCTTCGGCGGCTTCGCGGGATTCCATGGGACTCGGGGTTCTAGAATACGGCGTGCCCCTCTTACTCGGCGTCACCGGCTCGATCGCGGCAGGCAAGAGCCTGCTCTGCACCCACCTCGCGGAGGCGCACGGGGCGGTTCACGTCGACGCCGACCGCGAGGTGCACCGCATGTATGCACCGGACACGCCGGGGTTCGAGCGCGTGGTCGCGGAGTTCGGCGAGGAGATCGTGGGCGAGGACGGCGTCATCGACCGGCGCGTGCTCGGGGGCATGGTGTTCGGGAAGCCGGAGCGGATGGAGGCGTTGCGCACGGCCATCGGGGATATCCCCGCCTACTTCATGGCGCTGCTCGAACGCTGGCGGGAGGAACTCTCGGAGGACGGCATCGGGGTGCTGGAGGCGGTGAACCTGCTCGAGCGGGACTACATGACGAAGGCGGACGCGGCCTGGCTGGTCGTGACGGCGGACGAGACGGCGATCACACGGCTGATGGAGACGCGCTCACTCTCGCGGGAGGAGGCAGAGCAACGGCTGGCCTCGGCGCGCGACTGGCGCGAACGCGCTCCCGCGACGGACCGCATCTTCCACAACGACGGGACGCAGGAGGCATACCTGGCGGCGGTCGACGAGGCGATCGCGGAGACGGTCGCGGCCCACCGCGCGGGCACGCTGGCGCGGCCGCGCTGGTACAGGACGCAGGAGTCAGGGGCGCAGGACTAGCCGAGGCGCTTGAGCAGGGGCTTGACGGCCTTGCCACGGTGGCCGAGGCGGGCGCGGTCGTCGTCGTCGAGCTCGGCGAGGGTCTTGCCGTTCAGGATCTGGGTGACGGCGTCGAGGCCGTAGCCGCCTTCGCCCCGTGGCTCCATGGGGATCTCGCACTCGATGATCGACATGGAGACGGCCACGTCCGCGTCGCCGGGGGTAGCGAGGGCGGCGGCGGCGCGGCCGACGGTGATGCGCTGGCCGACGGGCGTCTGGGCGAGGCGCTGGAGCAGGGCCTGGCAGCGGTCGGCATCGGGGAGGCCGGCGTGGAAGGTCTCGGTGAGGGCGCCGGGCTGGAGGTCCATGGGGTAGACCTCGATGCCGGCGCAGAGGGCGATGGCCATCTCGCCGGTGGCCTCGGCGCAGGCGCGGGCGCGGTGGGTGGCGCGGGCGGCGTAGTCGCCGCCGGGCGGGGAATCGGGGGGCGTGTCGGGATCGACGCACTCGACGGGGGCGTCGGCGAGGAGGGCGCGGAGGTCGGCGCGCTCGACGGGGTCGGCGGAGGCGAGGACGAGGCGGGGCTGGTCAGTCATGGGCGCATCGTGAGGGGGCGGCGGGGATCGCGCAACGGGCCCGCGCGGCAGGAGGGCTGACGCACCCTCGTTGACCGGTCATGCGCCGCGCGCCGATCATGGCCGGATGGCGACGCGCGATCCGGGTCACGGGAACGGGGAGGCGACACCGGGGAGACGAACCCGGCTCGCGAGGCGGGCCACCACGATCTCGCTCATCGTCCTGGCCGGCAGCCTGGGCGCGCTGGCGGTCCTGCTGCTGGATCGCCCGATGGCCGGAGAGGCGCCGCCGCCGCCGGTCGCCTCGACGACGGCGGCCACGGAAACGCAGGCGAGCGCGGAGGTGGAGACGACGCCCACGACGGCTCCCGCCGCAACACCCGACGCAGCAGACACGCCCACCGCGACGGCCACGCCCGCCATGGCCGAGAAGGTGCGGTACTCGGGCGACCTGCCCGGGGAGCTCAGGGGGTCGGAGACGCTTGAGCCGGCCACGGACGGCAGGGACCTCACCTTCCTCTCCGGGGAGGAGGGGGAGTACCGGCTGGTGCGCCGTTACTACGTGCCGGTCGTGGCGATGGGGACGGGCGTCGACGCGCTGACGCCGACGCAGGTGGATGACCTGGCGAGCGGCGCGATCACGGACTGGTCCGAGGTGGGGGGGATCGCCGGGCCGGTGCAGGCGTTCGCGATCGTGCGGGGGAGGGGATCGACAGTGATGCCCTTCGACCCGGTCGTCCCGGAGCGCGCCTTCGGGACGTACCGGGAGCTGCTGGAGGCGATGACGCTGGACTCCGGAGCGTGGGCGTTCGTGCCTGTCGAGGAGGTGGTCCCGACGGTGACGGCGGTCGCGGTGGGCGGGATCGACATCGTGCGGGGGCGCGGCGATCCGCGGGAGTGGCGGTACGTGGAGGCGGTGACGATCCTGCCCCTCACGGAGCAGGGGCGGACGACCGCGGAGGCGATCGTGGAGGAGCACTCGGCGCCGCTGCCGGAGGCGGTGACCGTGGTCGCGACGGGCGACATCCTCCAGTCGCGCTGCTCGCTGACCCAGATCCGGGCGACGGGGGACTGGGGGGCGGCGCTGCGGGGGCCGGTGGGGGCGTACCTCGCCTCGGCGGACCTGACACTGGGCTCGGTCGACGGGAGCATCCAGGACATCGCGGAGCCGCTGGGCTGCTTCCCCCACGTGAACCTGAGCTCGCCACCGGAAGTGATCGAAGCGCTGACGCTGTCGGGCTTCGACGAGGTCACGGTCGCGACAAACCACGTGTTCGACTGCGGGGCGGCACCGTGCGGGGCGGCCGCCTTCCTGCGCACGATCCAGCTGCTGGAACAGGCCGGGATCGCGGTTGTCGGCGGAGGGGAGAACCTCGAGGAAGCGCTCGCGCCGGCCATCTTCACGGTGGGGAACACGACCTTCGGGGTCCTCGGCTTTGACGACGTGGCGGCGTACTTCCTGGAAGCGGGGGAGAACCGCCCGGGAACGGCGCCGCTCGACGACGACTACAGCGAGGAGAACGCCGCCGGGGAGCCGGCGTTCTTCAGGCCGGCCTCGGAGCTGGGCCTGGAGCGTTTCCGGGCGACGGTGCGGGCGCTGGCGGACGAGGTGGACGTGGTGATCGTGCAGGTGCAGACAGGAACGGAGGACACGCACGACCCGAGCCCGCGCAGCATCAAGGCGCTGCGGGCGGCGGTGGAGGAGGGGGCGACGCTCGTGGTGGGGAACCAGGCGCACCACGTGCAGGCGATCGAGCCGGGCAGGGATGCGTTCATCGCCTATGCGCTGGGGAACTTCATCTACGACCAGACGCGGCTCGAGGGGCACACGCAGGGCTACCTGCTCGAAGCGACGTTCTGGGGGCCGCGCCTGGTGAACCTGCGCTTCGCGCCGTACGTGATCGAGGACCTCTACCGGCCCGTGTTCGCCGAGGGCGAGGTGCGCGCGAAGATCCTCAACGATGTCTTCGAGGCGTCGAGACGGTTGGCCGAGCGCTAGCGGGGGGCGGCTAGTGGCGGAATCGCGGAGAATCACCGGCCATGCGCATCTTTTTCGACGTCGACGACACGATCATCACGTGGGACGTGCGCCTGCGGCCGGGGGTGATCGAGGTGTTCGAGAAGCTGCGCGAAGAGGGACACGAGGTGTACCTCTGGAGCGGGAACGGGCCGCGCTGGGAGATCGTGCGGCGCTTCGATCTGCACGAGCACATCATCGACTGCTACTGGAAGCCCCTCTACCGGCACCACGAGCGGCTGGAGGAGGTGGGCGTGCCGTTCACGCCGGACTACGTGATCGACGACCACCAGGAGGTCATTGACGCGTTTCCGGGCGTGCGCATCGCCCCGCCGAGCTACCCGCTGGAGAAGGACAACGAGCTGTGGCGCGTGTACGACGCGATCCAGGAGTACGTCGCGAACGTGAACGGCGCCGCCGAGTAGGCGTCAGCCGCCCAGCCGCCCGACCAGATTCGCGAGTCCGCCCGAGAGGCGTACGGGGTATACATCCGCGGAGGCGTCGAGCGCCTTCGCCGCCTCGGGGAGGCGGGCCACGGCTGCAGCGCGGCGCTCGCGCAGTGCGGCGAGTGGCGCGGCGGGCGACAGGCGTTCGCCGGAGGCCATCACCTGGGTCAGCAGGGGGCGGCCGGGGATGCCGGGCTCGTCGGCAAGAGCGACCGTATCGGCGATGGACACGCCGCCGCGCTCCTCGCGGTAGACCTGCTTGACGCCGGGAAGGCTCCCCTTGCCCGCGGAGCGCTTCATGACCGGGCCGTGCGGACCCGCGACCAGCTTGTAGACGCCCCCGAGCGAGGGGGCGTCGGCGCTCGTGCCGAGCCGGGTGCCCACGCCGAAGGCGTCGATGGGCGCGCCCTGCGCCAGGAGTTCGGCGATGCGGTACTCGTCGAGGTCACTCGAGGCGAAGATGCGGATTTCGCCGCAGCCGGCCTCGTCGAGCACTGTCCGGACCTCGCGGGCGAGCGCGCCGAGGTCCCCGGAATCGAGGCGGACGGCGCGGATCGTGACGCCCTCCGCCCGCAGCTGGTTGGCGACGGCGGCGGCGCGGCGGGCGCCCTTAACCGTGTCGTAGGTGTCGATAAGCAGGACGGCGTTCTCGGGGAAGTCGCGGGCGTAGGCGCGGAAGGCCTCGGCCTCGTCCGGGAAGGAGAGGATGTAGGAGTGCGCCATCGTGCCGCTGAGGTCGAGGCCGTACATCTGGCCCGCGAGCACGTTGGAGGTGCCGGAAGCGCCGCCCACGCAGGAGGCGCGCGCGACCCTGAGGGCGGCGCCGGCGCCGTGGTCACGGCGACCGGAGAAGTCGACGAAGGTGCGGTCGCCGCAGGCCAGGGCGATGCGCGCGGCCTTCGTTGCGATCATGGTCTGGAAGGTGATGGCGTTGAGGAGGAAGGTTTCGGCCAGCTGCGCCTCGATGAGGGGGGCGGTGACGCGGAGGAGGGGCTCCCGGGCGAAGACGGTCTCGCCCTCGGGCACGGCCCATGCGTCGCCGGTGAAACGGAGGCGCGCGAGGAAGTCGAGGAACGCCTGGTCGAACGTGCCGAGCGAGCGGAGGTAGTCGATGGCTTCGTCGCTGAAGGCGAGGCCATCAAGGTAGGCGAGAGCGTCCTCGAGCCCGCAGGCGGCGAGGAAGCCGCGGCCCGGCGGGAGCTGCCGAACGGAGAGCTCGAACGTGGCGGGCTCGTTCATGCCGTGGGCGAAATAGCTCGCGGCCATGGTGAGCTCGTAGAGATCGACGAAGGCGGCGACGTTGTCGTCGGAGACCCAGGGCATGGGCGCCAGTATGCGGCAGGGCGGGCCGGGGATGGGCCGCACGTTATGGGAACCGCAGGGCCGGAGTGGTAGGCTCAGCGCAGGGCCGTCCGCGCCCTCTCTGTGGCGCGGATCGGGGCCCGGAGACACCTGGAGGCGACCCCGACATGTTCGACACCATCATCCGCGGCGGGACCGTGATCGACGGCCTGCGGACGCCGCGCTTCCGCGCCGACATCGGCATCAAGGACGGACGCGTCGCCTCGATCGGGCGCATCCACAACGAGAACGGCGCGCGTGTCATCGACGCGGAAGGGCTGATAGTCGCTCCGGGATTCGTCGACCTGCACACGCACTACGACTCGCAGGTGTACTGGGATCCGTGGTGCAGCATCTCGGGCTGGCACGGGGTGACCTCGGTGGTGATCGGAAACTGCGGCTTCGGGTTCGCGCCCGTGCGGGAGGAGGACCAGGAGCGGGCGATGCTCACGATGGCCCGCAACGAGGCCGTGCCGATGGAGTCGATGCGGGAAGGGATGGCCTGGGACTGGGAGACCTACCCCGAGTTCCTCGACAGCCTGGAGCGGACGCCGAAGGGCGTGAACCTGCTCAGCTACGTGGGCCTGAACCCCCTGATGGCGTACGTGATGGGGCTGGAGTCGGCGAAGAACCGTTCCGCCACGGAGTCGGAGCGCGAGGAGATGTGCCGCCTCTTCGAGGAGGCGCTGCGGGCGGGGGCGTGCGGCTTCTCCGTGCAGCTCGGGGGCGAGGAGAGCGTCCAGCGTGACTACGACGGGACGCCGATGATCACGGACCTGATGTCGGAGGAGGACCTGCTCGCGTTCGCGGGGGTGATGGGGAAGGTGGGGCGCGGGTTCGCGCAGATCACGGGTCCGTTCGAGGCGGCGGAGAAGGTGGCGGAGGTGAGCGGCCGGCCGGTGATCTGGAACCTGCTGGCGCCGGCGACGGATCAGCACGGCCAGAACACGCCGCCGCACCGGCTCATGATCGAGAAGCTGGACGAGGCGAACGCGAGGGGTCTGCGCATCTTCGGGCAGGCGCTGACGGTGGACGTCGGCTTCGAGTTCAACCTGGAGGACTGGAACCTGTTCGATTCCAGCCCGATCTGGCGCGAGGTCACGCTCGGGACACGCGAGGTGCGCATGGACAAGATGCGCGACGGCGAGATCCGGCAGGCGCTGCGGGACGAGTTCGACGCAGGGCACGGGCCGATCGCGGGCGGGGGCATCGAGTCGCAGATGAAGGCGGCCGGCGGGGGCGCGAACGTCTCGGGCATCGCGCAGTTGACCGTCGAGGAGGTCGAGAGCCCGGAGCTGAAGGAGTACGAGGGGCACGGGCTGGCCGAGATCGCGGAGCGGGAGGGGAAGCACATCATCGACGCCTTCCTCGACCTCTCGCTGGCGGACGACCTGCAGGCGACGTTCGTGACGCCGCCGCGTCCCACGGACCCCGACGCGATGGCGGAGGTGGCCAACTCGTCGGTGGCGATTCCGGGGGTGTCCGACGGGGGCGCACACACGAAGTTCATCACGCTGGGGGCGTACCCGACGGAGTTCCTGGCGCGCTGGGTGCGGGACGCGGGGATCATGGACCTGGAGCAGGCGCACTGGCGGCTGGCGGCCTACCCGGCGCTGGCGGCCGGCTTCCGCGACCGGGGCTGCATCCGCGAGGGCGCCCCGGCGGACATCGTGGTGTACGACTACGAGAAGCTGGAGATGCTGCCAATCGTGAAGGCGTGGGACTTCCCGGCGGGCGCCTGGCGTCGCGTGCGCAAGGCGGAGGGCTACCGCTACACGCTCGTGAACGGCGAGGTCACGTTCGAGGATCGGGACTGCACGGGCGCGACTCCGGGCCAGCTCCTGCGGCACGGGTCCGCGTAGGGGGCAGACACTTTCAACCCCGGTGGGGGAGCCGCGTCCTCAGGGCCGGCGGTTATGCCGGCGCCACGCTGCCGGCGCGTTCGGGATGCTGGAGCGCCGGCTCGTCCTCAACGACGAGCGAGCGGCCAAGCGCGTGGAGCGCCTTCTCAACCGACGTGATGTGCGACCGGTGACCGGGGTCGAGCAGCCGGCGCACGGCGTTCTCCTGGATGCCGAGCCGCTCGGCGAGAGCGACGTTGGTGACGCCCTGCTCCCGCATCGCGGAATAGAGGGCGAGCTTGGCGGCGACGATAGGCGCGACGGAGATGAGCACCTGGCCGGCTTCCAGGGAGCCGGGCGTGGGGATACCCTCGCGGGCCTTGACGTGCATGCCCAGAGCGACCTCCAGGCAGTCCCTGGCCATCTCCACGGCCTCGTCCCAGGACCAACCCCCGGTGTTCGCCCCGTACACGTCGGGGAAGGTCACCGTCCAGGCCTCGCGGCCCGTCGCTTGCGCCTCCTCGGCGTCTCGGACGATGTTGCAGGGATAGGCGTAGCGCACGAGCTAGAACTCCCTCCTGTCGATGTGCAGGTCTTTCAGCATAGAGGCGAGGGTACCCGTCGGTATCTCGCCGTGTGGGACGGTCGTCCGGTGGGGACCGAGGCGCAGTGCTCCATGGCTCCCCTTACCGCGACTGGGAGCGAAGTCGAACTCCAGCCGGCGCTTCCGGGCGTATCGCCGGACTCGCCTGCGAAACTCCCGGTCGTTCACGGATCCAGCGAAGCACATATTTGTGCGATCATCAAGGTTCCGCTCTGCCACCCACCGAGGACGCAGGACAGGGGGCTTCGTCCAGTCCCCTGGTCCCTGTCACACCCACAGGCGAGCTTCTATGGTTCGTAGCGGGAGAGGACGAGGCAGCTGTTCTGGCCGCCGAAGCCGAAGCTGTTCTTCATGATGACCTGCGGGTCGACGCGGCGCTGGCCCTCGGGAATGTAGTCGAGGTCGCAGGTGGGGTCCGGGTTCTCGAGGTTGATGGTGGGGTGGGCGAGCCCTGTCTCCAGCGTCTTGATGGCGGCGACGGTCTCCATGCCGCCGCTGGCCCCGAGGCCGTGGCCGATGAGGCTCTTGGTGGCGCTGATGGGGATGTCGTAGGCGCGCTCGCCGAAGACGGTCTTGATGGCGTCAGTCTCGGCGGTGTCGCCGGCGGGGGTGCTGGTGGCGTGGGCGTTGATGTAGCCGATCGCGTCCGCGTGCATGCCGGCGTCGTCGAGCGCTTCCTGCATGGCGCGGGCGGCGCCCTCGCCGCCCTCGGGAGGGGCGACGACGTGGAAGGCATCGGAGGTGCAGCCGAAGCCCGCGAGCTCGGCGTAGACGGTGGCGCCCCGCCGCATGGCGTGCTCCTCGCTTTCGAGGAGGATGGCGCCGGCCCCCTCGCAGGGGACGAAGCCGTCGCGGTCGGCGTCGAAGGGACGGCTCGCCTTCACGGGATCGCCCTCGGCGCTGGTGACGGCCTTCATGACGCAGAAGCCGGCGAGGCCGAGCTCGCTGATGCCCGCCTCGCAGCCGCCCGCGAGGACGACATCGGCGCGGCCGCCACGGATCATGAGGGCGGCCTCGCCGATGGCCTGGGTGCCGGCGGCGCAGGCCGTGACGATCGTGCCGTTATACCCGCGAAGGCCGAACTGCATCGCGACCTGGGCGCCCGCCATGTTGGCGAGCTGCTTCGAGAAGAAGAAGGGGTCGATGCGCATGCCGCCACGCTCGAAGAGCGTGTGGGCGGCCTCCTGGATGCCGGGGTATCCACCGCCGCCGTTGCCGACGAGGACGCCGATCCGGTTGAGGTTCTGCGACTCCAGGTCGAGGGCGGCGTCGTGGATGGCCTCGCGGGCGGCGGCCACCATCAGCTGCGAGAAGCGGCCCATGCGGCGGGCGGCCTTGCGGTCCATGAACTCGGCGGGAACGAACTCGGGAATCTCGCCGGCGAACTTGCAGGGGAACTCGGTCGTGTCGAAGAAGGTGATGTGATCGATGCCGGAGCGACCCTCCAGCATGTTGTCCCAGAAATCGGGCACGTTCGTGCCCGCCGGGGTTACCGCTCCAAGGCCCGTCACGACAACACGGGTGCGCGAGCGCAGCAGCTCGTTCATTGTCAATAAGCGTACAGGCACGCCCGATCACCCGCGAGCGGCGGCGCGCCCCGAGCGCCTCCCTGCTACGCTTCCCGCATGGTCGACGCCGCTCTTCCGAGCCACGTGGCCGCGCGCCGCCGGGACGGGCGGTACGAGGTGCTGCTGCACCGTTCGGTGGCGCTCATCGGCAACGATCGGGTCGAGATCCGGAGCGCCCGGAGCACGGTCCTGCTCCCGCTGCTGGGGGTAGCGCTGGGCGGGGGGGCGGGAGCGCTGATCGCCATCGAGGCCGGCGACCTGCACTTCGGCCTGCTGGTGGCCCTCCTGCTGTTCGCGCTCATCGCTTTCCCCATCTCCATGATGGCGCTGGTGACAGCGGTCATGGGGGCGGACGTGGTCGTCGATGGGCGCAAGGGTTCGGCGACGTGGCAGCAGGGGTACCTGGGGATGGGCGTGGGGACGCGCGAGCTGGTTCCGTTCGCGAAGATCGACCACCTCGCCATCACGATCGAGGGGGACGCACCGGATCGCTGGCGCGAGGAGACGGACACCCTGCGCCAATTCGCGCTGGTGCTCGTGAAGCAGTCGGGGAAGCGGCTGACGCTGGCGCAGGTGCCGGTTCCCGCCGGGGACCAGACGGACGGGATGGACCGCACCATGGCGGTCGCGACCGCCGTCGCCAACCTGACGGGGGCCGAGGTGAAGCTGCCGGAAGGCTGGGAGCTCGTCGAGCTGAGCGAAGAGGAAGCGGCCGGAGGCGCGCCCGATGAGTAGCGACCCCGCCCTCGACGCGCTGCTGGGGGCGAAGACGATCGCCGTGGTGGGGCTCGATACGCGAACGTTCCGCCCGGCCTACGAGGTGGCGGCGTACCTGCAGTCGCAGGGGTACCGGATCATCCCGGTGCCGGTGCAGCAGGCTGCGGACGAGGTGCTGGGCGAACGGGCGTACGCGAGCCTTCGCGACATCCCCGAGCACGTGGACCTCGTGGATGTGTTCGTGCGTCCGGACCGCACGGGACCGTTCGTCGATGACGCGATCGCGATTGGGGCAGGGGCCGTGTGGCTGCAGCTGGGCATCAGGAACGACGAGGCGGTCCAGCGAGCGCTGGAGGCGGGACTGGTCGCGACGCAGGACCGCTGCACGAAGGTCGACCACCAGCGGGCAAGGGCGCTGGGACTCGGCTAGGGGCGAAGGGTCCGGGGCCCTTCGGGAGGCGCGCCCGTACAATGCCGGGACCCCACGCCCCGGAGTTCCCATGACCGCCACCGAGACCTTCGCGCCCCCACCCGGCATGGAAGAGGTGTCCCTGCGCCTCATCCCGCACGTGCTGCGGCCGCTGCCGCCCCTCGCGCAGGAGATGTTCGAGACGTTCATGCTTGCCTTCGGCGGGCGGGCGATTCACCTCAACGGGTACACCTTCCTCGGAGGGGGCACGGGGCAGCCCGCAGCCGCGCTCGACCCGCCGCCGTCCAACGACGGCCGGGAGGCCTGGGAGCAGCACGCGCTGCCGCGCGTCCGCGAGATCTGCGAAGGGCTGTGGTCGGAGGACTACGGGCCCTGGCCGATCGAGGAGCTGGCGCAGGCGCTTCCCGGCTACGTGGCGGAGGCGGCGCGGGGGTTCGCCTACACGATGCAGCCGCTCATGATCATCGCGGCCCCGGCGAGCGCCCTGATGGTCTTCTGCGGCGAGAAGCTGGAGGCGATGGGCGACCGCGACCGCCTGGTGGCGGCGCTCGTGCAGGGGGTGGACAACGAGTCGGCGGCGCGGGGACTGAAGCTGGAGGCGATGGCGCCGCTGGCGCAGGCATCGCCGGCGTTGCTGGAGGCAGTCGGCGCTGGCGACCTGGCGGCGGCGCGGGCGGCGGAGGGCGGCGACGCATTCGGGCAAGCGTTCGACGCGTACCTCGAGGACTACGGGCACGGCTCGCAGACGTGGTGGGAGCTGCACACGCCAACCTGGCGGGAGGAGCCGGGGGCGGCGCTGCGGCTGCTCGCGGGCTACGTGGCCGACCCTTCGCGGGGACCGGTCGCGGCGCACGCGCGTTCGGCGGCCGAGCGCGCCGACACGATCGCGCGCTGCGAAGCGGCCCTTTCGGACGACGGCGACCGGGAACGGTTCCGGGAGCTGGTCGAGGGGGCGGTCGACTACGTGTTCGTGATCGAGGGGCGCGCACACTGGCAGCAGAACTGCGTCGGGGCGCTCCGACCGGCGTGCCTCGCGCTGGGGAGCAAGCTCACTGCGGCCGGAGCGCTGGCGGCGCCCGAGGATGTGTTCCACCTGCGGCTGGCGGAGCTGGCCCCGCTCACCGCGAACCCGTCGGGAGCGATGCTGGAGACGATCGAGGAACGGAAGGCCGAGCTCGCCTCGTGGGCGGATCTGGCCCCTCCCCTCACGCTCGGCCCGCCACCGCCGCCGCCGCCCGCGGGTGGCCCGCCGAATCCGATCGCGCTCATGTTCGGGGGGCCGCCGAAGCCCAGCGACGACCCACTGCTGCTGAACGGCAAGGGCGCCAGCCACGGGGTCGTGACGGGACGGGCGCGGGTCGCATTCAGCCTGGAGGAGGCGGAGGCGCTGGAGCCGGGGGACATCCTTGTCTGCCCGTTCACGGCGCCCTCCTGGATGCCCGTGTTCACCACGGCGGCGGCGATCGTGACGAACCAGGGCGGGGTGCTCTCGCACGCCGCCATCGAGGCGCGCGAGTACGGCATCCCCTGCGTGACCGGCACGGAGTCGGGCACGCAGCGCATCCCCGACGGGGCGACGGTCACGGTCGACGGAGCCGCGGGGACCGTGCGGATTCACCCGGACTGACCAGACGGTGGCGGAAACGCAGGAGGTCGCGGGGTACGTCTCGCCCTACCCCTACGTCCAGCGGTTGCAGGACCGGATGGACGAGATCCTCGACCGCCAGATCCCGAACTCGGGTCGCTTCTGCGGGTTCTGCTACGCGCGGCTGGCGCGCGACATCGAGCGCTGCCCCTACTGCGCCACCGAAACGACCGACCTTCCGACGGTCGAGAGGGTGCCGCGGGAGGCGCTGATCATCTACCGCGAGAAGAAGCGGACGGAGGAGCGCTGGGTGTACGGCGGCGCGATGCTCGGGTTGCTGATCGCGGCGGGCGTGTTCGTGGCGCTGGTGGTGTACGGGACGGACCTGGTCGGGAACCGCAGCATCGCGCTGGGCATCGCGTTCCTGGCGCTCATCGGCGGCGGGTACCTGCTGGCGCAGCTCTTCGGGCCGCTGATCTGCGGGCAAGTCGGGTACCTGCGGGGGTCGCGCAAGCGCGACGAGCTATGGGGACGGTTCCTGGAAGAACGCAGCCGCGAGGAAGCGGGCTAGGACTCGACGCGAACGAGTGTCTGGCCTTCCTCGACGGTCTCCTCGGGGGAGACGAGCACCTCGGCGACGACGCCGGCCTCGGGGCTCTCGACCGGAATCTCCATCTTCATGGACTCCAGCACGATCACTTCCTGGCCCGCGCTCACGGAAGCGCCGGCGCTCACCAGCACCTCGAACACGGAACCGGACATGGGAGCGGGAATGTCGACGACAGCCACGACGGCACTCTACCGTGCCGGCCGACAGGGAGGCGAGGGCGGAACGTCAAGATTGCGGGGTCCAGGGCGCCGGTCTACCCGTCGACCTCGCAACCGGTGGCTATCGCCAGGGCGTAACAGACTTCGAGCATCTTCTCATCGCTGAGAGTTGCGACGTAGTCCTGCAACCTCTCCTTTGAAACGGTGTGGACATTGTCGAGGTTGATGGCGGACTCCTGCTCAAGTCCTTCGTCGACTCCTACACGCACCTCGCTTGGAAGCCCTCGGATCGTCGAGGTAATGGCTCCGACCAACACGTTGTCCATGAGGGGCAGGACATCAGAGCGTGTCAGGATCACAACAGGGCGGCGCTTATCCGGAGCCCTGAACTCGTAGTGCCAGATGTCCCCGCGGGATACTGACCTGTCTACTCCTCCGGCCACACTTCCTCATCTTCCCAGCCGTTCAATTCGTCCTCAGTCGGAGGGAATTTGCCGTAGCCCTCTCTGTAGCGCCGGACAATCTCCTCGCCTCTCAGGCGAGCCCTCGTCCCTCTCCCTGGCGCCTGGAAGGGCTGCTCAGCAAGGTGCGGCTCCACTGTCTCAAGGGCCGGGGAGTCACCGTTCCCCGGGGCTGGCGCACCATCCCGGGCAAGGTAGGTAGTCACAGCCTCACGAAGCACGGCCGAGCGTCCCCTGTCATGCGCCTCCGCATAGTCATCGAGCTGCCTCAGCAGATCCTCGTCAAACCAAGCAGATACCTGCTTCACGCCTCCAGCCTACGCCATCGGAACCACACCGCGCCCCGGCCCCACGCTCGCGCCTCCCGCGCCAGGCTGTACACTTTCTCGACGGGCCGGCTTCCGATAAGAGGGAGCGCCCGGAGCGAGTCCACCATGCCGGCTGTTGTGGTTGTTGGTGGGCAGTGGGGCGATGAAGGCAAGGGCCGGATCGTCGACCTGCTGGCCCGAAAGGCACGTGTCGTTGCGCGGTATTCGGCGGGGAATAACGCCGGGCACACGATCGTGAACGAGCTTGGCGAGTTCAAGCTGCACCTCGTGCCGGCGGGCATCTTCTACCCCGAAAAGACCTGCGTTATCGGGAACGGCGTCGCGGTCGACCCCGAGGTGCTGCTGGGCGAGATCTCGCAGCTTGAGTCGCGGGGCATCGACACGGGCAAGCTGGCGGTGAGCGCCCGCGCGCAGGTGGTCATGCCCTGGCACCGGCTCATCGACCTGCTCGAAGAGGAGCGGCTTGGCGCCGGGGCCATCGGGACGACGGGGAAGGGCATCGGGCCGTGCTTCACGGACAAGGTGGCGCGACGCGGCATTCGCGTCGTCGACCTGCTGGAGCCCGAGGACCTGCTCTCGCGGATGCGGTCGGTGGTGGACTACCAGAACCGCGTGATCACGGGCGTCTACGGCGGCGAGCCAATCGACTTCGATGCCTGTTTCGAGGAGTACACGGAGTACGGCCGGCGGCTGCAGCCGTTCGTCGCGGATACGCAGGCGATCGTGACGGAGGCGCTGCACGCGGGCGAATACGTGCTGCTCGAGGGGGCGCAGGGCTCGCTGCTGGACCTGGACCACGGCACGTACGAGTACGTGACCTCGAGTGTGCCGAGCAGCACCGCCGGCGGGGCGACCCTGGGCATCGGCATCGGGCCGACGAACGTGCAGCGGGCGGTGGGCGTGTTCAAGAGCTACTGCACGCGGGTCGGCAACGGGCCCTTCCCGACGGAGCTGTTCGGGGAGATGGCCGACAAGCTGCGCGACCACGGCAAGGAGTTCGGGCGGGGCGAGTACGGCACGACGACGGGCCGTCCGAGACGCATCGGCTGGCTGGACACGGTGGCGGCGCGCTACTCGGTGCGGTTCAACGGGCTCTCGGCGCTGGCGCTGACCCGCCTCGACGTGCTCGACGGCCTTCCGGCGCTGAAGCTGTGTACGGCCTACGAGATCGACGGCGAGATCGTGAAGACGATGCCGGCGAGCGCCTCGGCGCTGCGCAAGGCGAAGCCCGTCTACGAGGAGCTTCCCGGCTGGGACGCGCCGACCTCGGGCGTCCGTAACTTCGACGACCTTCCCGCGGAGGCGCAGGTGTACATCCGGCGGGTGGAGTCGCTGCTGGGGGTCCCGGTGGACCTGATCTCGGTAGGTCCGGAGCGCGAGCAGGCGATCATCGTCAACCCGATCTTCTAGGAGAGCGGCGGCCAGAGGCCGCCTGAGGGGAGCAGCGGGTTGGCACCCGCCTGAGGAGAGCGCTCGCGTTGCTCGCTGAGGAGAGCGCGCGGTTGGCACCGCGCTGAGTTTGGGGAAGGCGCTAGAGGTCGAGCAGGGACCGGGCGAGAGCGGCCTTGCGTTCGGGGCTGGTCATCATGGTGTTGGTGACGGCGCAGGTGAGGCCGAGGGCCTCGACGCGCGGGGCGAGGGCGCGGTCCTCTTCGTCGATGACCATGACGTCAATGAGGTCCCGGTAAATCTCGGCGACGCCGAGCGCAGAGACCTCGTGGCCGAGGCTCTCTAGCATCTTCGCGGCCGGTCCCTTGATGGCCTGGCCGCCGACGATGGGACTGATGCCGATGCGCCGGGCGTTGCTCTCGACGACGGCCTCGCGGACGCCGGGGACGGCGAGGATGGGTCCGATGCTCACGAAGGGGTTACTGGGGGCGATGATAAGGCGGTCGGCGTCGCGGATGGCGTCGAGGACGCCGGGGGCGGGGACGGCCTCGCCAGCGCCGGCGAAGCGGACGCCGGTCACGTCGGGCTCGGTGGCGAGCCGCACCATGTAGTCCTGGAAGTCGAGCTCGCCGTCCGCCGTGACGACGTGGGTGGCGACACGCTCGTTGGTGACCGGCAGGATCGTAGAGGCGACGCCAAAGGCGGCCGTCAGCTCGGCGACGATCTCGTGCATGGGGCGGCCTTCGCGGAGGAGGCGCGTGCGGTGGACGGCGGTGGCGAGATCGCGGTCGCCAAGGTTGAACCAGCGCCCGTAGCCGAAGCGTCGGAGAGCGTCGACGACATCGAAGGTGTCGCCTTCAAGGCCCCAGCCGGTCTCGGGATTGACGACCCCGGCGAGGGAGTAGATGACGATGTCGGTGTCGGGCGAGACGTGGAGGCCGAACATCTCGACGTCGTCGGCGACGTTGGAGATGACGGTGACGGAGGCGGGGTCGACGACCTGCACGAGTCCCTGGAGGAATCGGGCGGCGCCCACGCCGCCGGCGAGCACGGTATCCATGGGGCTCCATTGTAGGCGCGGGAAGCGGTCGGGCAGGGGATGGCGCCCCCGGCAGGACTCGAACCCACAACCCCCTGGTCCGAAGCCAGGTGCTCTGTCCGTTGAGCTACGGAGGCGTTGTTCAAGCTTACTACGACGATCCCACCCGCCCGCGCGCGCCCGAGGGCGGGGGGAGGCCGCTAAGCTGGGGGCGATGGCGGACGCTTCACCGTTCATGCAGCGGGCGCTGGCGGCGGCGCGCGGGGTGCGGGGACGCACGAGCCCCAATCCCTGGGTGGGCGCGGCTCTCGTGCGCGAAGGACGGGTCGTGGCGGAGGGGGCGACCTCGCCGGACGGGGGTCCGCACGCGGAGGCTCGGGCGCTGACCGGCGGGGAGCGGGGCGGGACGCTGTACGTGACCCTCGAGCCGTGTGCGCCCTTCCCGGGGAAGCGGACGCAGCCGTGTGCGGAGGCGATCATCGAGGCGGGGATCGAGCGGGTGGTGGTGGCGTTGCTGGATGCGGAACCGCGCGTGCGAGGGCGGGGGGTGGAGATGCTGCGGGCGGCGGGCGTCGAGGTGGAGGTGGGCGACGGGGCAGCGGAGGCGGAAGCGCTGCTGCGGCCGTACCTGAAGCACCGGGAGACGGGACGGCCGTACGTCATCGCGAAGTTCGCGGCGACGCTGGACGGGCGCATCGCGGCGGCGGGAGGCGATTCTCATTGGATCACCAGGGAGGAGGCGCGCGAGCGGGCGCACGAGCAGCGAGATTGGGTCGACGCGGTGCTCGTGGGGAGCGGCACAGCGCTCGCGGACGACCCATCGCTGACGGCACGACCCGGGGGGCAGACAGCGGAGCGGCAGCCGCTTCGGGTCGTGCTCGACGGGCGGGGGCGGCTCTCGCCGGAGGCGAAGCTGCTCTCGGAGCCGGGGCGGACGCTGGTGGCGACCTCGCACGAGGCGAGCGGGGAGTGGAAGGCGGCGGTCGCGGGTACGGGAGCGCAGGTGGTCGAGTGCGAGCGGGACGGAGCGGGGCTCAACCTCGACCAGCTTCTGGCGGCGCTGGCGGAGCGGGGCGTGCTCTCGATCTGGGCGGAGGGCGGCGGGGCGGTGCTGGGGTCGCTGTTCGAGGGCGGGCACGTCGACGAGGTCTGGGCGTTCCTAGCGCCCAGCATCATGGGCGGGGACGGGGTGCCGGCGGTTGGCGGGGCGGGAGTCACGCGCGCGGCCGGCGCGTTCCGGCTGCGGGAGCGCACCATCGAGCAACTGGGCGACGACATCCTCGTGCGGGGGTATGCCGGGGACTGGTCGCCGCAGCTACAGTAGAAGCCACAAGAGACAGACCCGGGAGGAACGGAGTCGTGCCGAAGTACTGGATGGTGACGCAGGGGCCGGAGATCTTCGGGAAAACGCGCGAGCTGGGGTTCGCACGGCACGCTTTCAAGAGCACGCGGAGCAAGATGGTGTACCGCATCGAGCCGGGCGACGCGCTGGTCTTCTACGTGACGGGGAAGAAGCAGATCGCGGGGGCGGTGCGGGTCAACTCGCCGATCGTCGAGGAGCGCACGCGCATCTGGCAGAGCAGCAAGAAGCCGGACGAGCTGTATCCCTTCCGGGTCGAGACGGAGGCGCTGGTCGAGCTGGACGAGAGCGGGTGGCTCGACGCGGAGCCGTACCACGACCGCATGGAGTGGACGCAGCGATGGCCCCGCGAGCACTGGACGCTGGCGTACCAGGGCAACCTGCGGGAGATCACGGAGGCCGACTTCGAGCTGCTGCTGGCCGACCTTCTGGAGGCTGCGCGGACTGCTCCGGCGAAGGCGTAGGGGCGCGAGCCGTTGCCCGGGGTGGGGGCGGTTGGTAGGATTCCGCGACTACCACGGGTTGGGGTGGAGGAATGGACGAATTTCCGCGCTGCCGTCGCTGTGACGACGGTGATCTGGTTCCCTTTTCGGACTTCGGAAGTCAGGGGGCGCCCATTCACTACAAGGCATGGGCGTGCACGAATCCGGAGTGCGGCTACAACATGAAGATCCGGAACGGCGATCTCTTTATCGACGAGCCGATCAACGACGGGGCGTACTACACGGGCAGGCGCTAGCGCCTGCTCCGACGCCGCCGTAGGCTGACCGCGATGCCTGCTGAACACTCGACCAAGGTTTACGAGTCGCTGCCGCTTCACGACGTCACCGGCGTGGAGGAGGAACTGCAGCAGACCGTGCTCGTGACGAGCGTGGACCAGGTCCTGAACTGGGCGCGGCGCTCGTCGCTGTGGCCGGCGATGTTCGGGCTGGCGTGCTGCGCGATGGAGATGATCGCGACGGCCATGCCGCGCTACGACATCGCGCGCTTCGGGGCGGAGATCTTCCGGGCCTCGCCGCGGCAGGCGGACCTGCTGATCGTGCCGGGCACGGTGACCTGGAAGATGGCGCCGGCCGTCCGGCGCGTCTGGCTGCAGATGCCGGAGCCGAAGTGGGCGATCGCGATGGGCGGCTGCGCCACGATGGGCGGCCCTTTCGCCTACGCCTACAGCGTGACCCCGGGCGTGAACGTGCTCCTGCCGGTGGACGTGTACGTGCCGGGCTGCCCGCCGCGGCCGGAGTCGCTGCTGACGGGCCTGATGCTCCTCCAGGACAAGATCAAGGAGGACACGATCGAGGGTGGCTGGCAGCGTCGCGACGTGGAGCCGCAGTTCCACCGCTACCTGCCGGAAGGCGACCCGATCCGGAACGAGCTTGAGTCGCTGTGGCCGCCGTACGTCGACTACGACAAGCCGCCGACGGACCCGTTCGAGCCGGCCAACTAGCCGTTCCACCGGCACTGACACAGACGTGGGGGGCTGGGGAAATTCCCCGGTTCGCCCGCTAGATTGAGGCCGTGCTCAGACGAGGGCGCGGCCGTCCGCCCCATCCCGACATCCTCACTCCGGCGGAGTGGCGCGTTCTGCGGGAGATACGCACGGGCGCCAGCAATGCGGAGATCGCCGTCCGGCTCGGGCTCGGCAACGCGACCGTCAAGTTTCACATCAGGAACATCCGCAACAAGCTTGAACTGACGGACCGGGCGGACCTCGTGGCGTGGCGCGGAGAGCCGCAGGCGGACGCGCAGCCGGCCTCGCGCCGCTGGATGCTGGCTCCGATCGGGCTTCTTGTCGGGTACTGGAAGACGGTGGTAGCGGGTGCGGCGATCACGGTCGTCGGTGGCGGTGCGATCGCCGCAGGAGTACTGGCCTACACCATCGTGAACGAGGAAGAGCCGGCGGCGAGCCCTCGCGATGAGCCCGCCAGCGCAGCCACCGCCAGCCCCACACCCGCCCCGGGAGAGGCGACCTCGCCACCGGCAACAGCAGCGCCCTCGGCAACCGACACGCCGGTCGCCACCCCGGAGCCGACCGTCGAGCCGACTCCCCCGCCTGTCGCAACAGAGACGCCGGGAGAGACGCCGACCCGGCAGGCGGGCGAAGAGGGCGAGCCGTCTGTAACGTTCTGGGGGGACGTGCCGGAGGCAGAGCAGGCGACGGTTCGCACGAGGGTGGCCGACGTTGTCCAGTTCTTCGACGAACGCTTCGGCGTCCGCGTCCCAAACCTCGAGGTTCACGTGGGGGCGGACAGCGCGGCCCTCGAGGCGGCAACGCAAGATGCACTCGGCGAGGCCGCCTTCGTGGGATCCGCGCAGTACCGCGAAGGGGTTGTGTTCGTCGACATCGCGGAGGCGCACAGGGCGATCGAGCGTCTCTACTTTCACGCCATCCAGGTTCAACTGACCGGGAGCAGCAGCTGGGGGCCATGGTGGCTTGGCGAAGGAGCGGCGATGTACGCGGCCCGCCTGTTCCGCGAGTGGCGGGGGGAGACGACCCTCGGCGCGGCGCTGGCAACCGATCAGTGGGCAGCGAGCTACCAGGAGACGCCGCTGCAAGAGTTGGAAGCAGGGTCGCCAACGGAGCCGGAGTCCTTCGATTCAGCCACGCTGTCCCTCGCAACGCTGGCGGTGGACTGGCTGGTCGGCCAGGCGGGAGAGGGGTCCCTGGTGGCGTACTACCGGACGCTCCCCGGCAGCGGGGGCTGGCGGAGCGCATTCGAGAGCACGTTCGGCATTCCCTTCGAGGGTGTCTACGCAGAATTCGCGGCGCACCGCGCTGACGTCGTGCAGAAGCGGTGGGCCCTGAGGGGTCTGGTGCTCGGGCCGGGGGACGAGCTTCTCGGAGACTGGCCGCTCCACATCGAGGCGCACCTCGACGGGACCCAGCACTCGGAGTCGGCGCCGGTGGACGACAGCGGAAGCTTCACCGTTCGTCCTCCCGACGGGACGTACCGGGTTGCGGTCGTCTGCCTGCCGTCGTGGGGCACGCTGGGGTGGTACGGAGGCGAGAGCGGATTCACGACCCAGGAGGGAGAGGCAGTGCCGGTCGTGGTCGACGGCGAGGATGTCGGCGGGATCGTCATCAGGCTACCCGCCGCGCCAGACGAGCTGTTGCCCGCTTGCGAGGAGGGAGGCTGGCCCTGATGACGGCCTGACAGGGCCGGCCAGCCGCGCGCGTAGCCCCTCCGAATGGCGGCGCTATACTGAGGGCGCGAGGCGAGGAAGCCACGCGCGAAGGGCGGACGAGCCTTTGAGCGACGGCAGCGACCATCCGCGCGAGGCCTGTGGCGTCTTCGGCGTCTACGGGCCGGGAGAGGATGTCGCTCGGCTTACCTTCTACGGGCTCTACTCGCTCCAGCACCGCGGGCAGGAGAGCGCCGGCATCGCCACGAGCGATGGCGGCCCGGTACGCCTGCGGACGGGCATGGGGCTGGTGTCGCAGGTGTTCGACGAGCCCGACCTGGCGCGCCTGCAGGGGCATGTCGCCATCGGGCACACCCGCTACAGCACCGCCGGTGGATCGCTGGCGCGGAACGCGCAGCCGATCGTCGTCCACGACCGCGAGACCGGCGCGGAGATAGCGGTCGCGCACAACGGGAACCTGGTCAACGCCGAGGTGCTGCGCGAGGACGTGGCGGCCATGGGCGTGGAGCTGCACGGTACGGCCGACACGGAACTGATCGCGCACCTGCTGACGCTGGCGCCCGCGGGCACGTGGGAGGAGCGCTTTCACTACATGATGCGTCGCGTGAGCGGCGCGTACTCGCTCACGATCATGACGCCGGACACGCTGTTCGCGGTTCGCGACCCCCTCGGGGTGCGCCCGCTCTGCCTGGGGAGGCTGGGGGAGGGGTGGATCGCGGCCTCGGAGACCTGCGCGCTGGAGCACCTGGGGGCGACGATCGAGCGGGAGGTGGAGCCGGGCGAGGTGATCCAGGTCGACGAGTCGGGCATCCGCAGCTTCTTCCCGCTGGGGAGGTCGGAGCGGACGGCAGGCTGCACGCTGGAGTACGTCTACTTCGCGCGGCCGGACAGCCGGCTCTCGGGCGAGCTGATCTACCTGGCGCGGGAGCGGCTGGGGGAGGAGCTGGCGAGGGAGCAGCCCCCTCCGCCGAGCGCGGACCTCGTCATCGGCGTTCCCGACTCGGGCATTCCGGCGGCGATTGGATTCGCGCGGGAGGCGGGGCTCCAGTATCGCGACGGGCTCGTGAAGAACCGCTACGTGGGGCGCACGTTCATCCAGCCGGACCAGCGCATCCGCGACGCGGGCGTGGCGCTGAAGCTGAACGCGATGCGCGAGGTGCTGGAGGGGCGGCGGGTGGTGGTAGTGGACGACTCGATCGTGCGCGCGACGACGAAGCCGCGGGTGATGGAGCTGCTGCGCCGGGCGGGGGCGAAGGAGGTGCACGTGCGCATCGCCTCGCCGCCGATCATCGCCCCCTGCCATCTGGGCGTGGACATGGCCACGCGCTCGGAGCTGATCGCGGCCAACAAGTCGGTGCCGGAGATCCGCGAGCACATCGCGGCGGACTCGCTGGGCTACCTGAGCGTCGACGGCCTGGTGCGGGCGACACGCCGGCCGGCGGGCTCGCTCTGCAACGGCTGCTTCACGGACAGCTACCCGATGGACGTGCAGGACCAGCTGCCGCTGGTCGCGCCCCGGCAGGAGCGCGAGCTGGCGTCCACGCGGTCGCAGGCCGGCTGACCCGGCCAGTCGCGACCCGAAGGTTCAGGGAATGGGCGCACCGGAAGAATCCACGGGGGCGGCGCGGCTGACGGCTGCCTATCCGCAGCTGTTCACGGGCGACATGCAGCGGTCGGCGCGGTTCTACGGGGAGCAGCTCAGCTTCGAGGTCCGCTTCCTGTTCGGTGACCCGCCCGTGTACGCGCAGTTCTCGCGGGACGCGGTGCGTCTGAACATGCGGCTTGTCGAGGCGCCGGTACTGGACCGGGAGGCGGCGGAGCGGCATGAGCTGCTGGCTGCCTACCTCGAGGTCGACGACGTCGAGGGGCTGTACGGGGAGTACGCCGGCAGGGACGTGGACTTCTGCCGGCCGCTGGAGACGAAGCCGTGGGGCATCACGGGCTTCATCGTGCGGGATCCGGACGGGAACCTGCTGAACTTCTCCGAGCGGGCAGACGCCGGCCTCTCCTAGCGCTCGAGGTAGGGCTCGAGGAGCTGGGGCACGCGCAGGTGCCCCGGGATGCGCTCGGGGCCGATGGTGCGGTCGAGCGTCTCGGCGCAGTGCCAGATCCGGCGCTCCTGGTAGCTGACGGGGATGCCGATGAGGCCGGGGGAGTCGAGCGACTTCTGCATGGGCGTCATGTTGCGGGTGTCCTCCTCCATAACGACGGTGCGCTGGTGGAGGCGCTCGGCGCGCATCTGGACGACCTCGGGGTTGTCATCATCGCCCCAGTCGTTCTGGAAGGTGACCCACTCGAAGAGCGTGTGTCCGATGTCGATCGGCCAGCAGAGGAGGAAGGGCATGCCGGTGGCGCCCACGGGGGTGATGAGGTTGGGGAAGATGCTGAAGGCGGTGCTGGTGCAGTTGACCATCGGCACGACGGTTTCGATCTCGGGGATGGGGCCGAGGGGACCGAAGCCGCGCATCCCGCGGGCGCCGGGACTCCAGTCGAGGGGGTCCTCCATGCCCGAGGCGGCGGCGGCGCGCTTGGTAATGGGCGTGATCATGCGCGAGTGGCCGTTGGGAAAGAGGCCCATGGTGGCGCCGCGCTGGTCGAGGGAGGTAACGCCCTCCTTCTGGTGGATGTGCTTGAAGTGGTAGACCTCCTGGAAGGCTTCGACGGTGACCTTCCAGTTGCAGCTGATGACGAGCGAGTCCTTCTCGAAGAGGCGCAGGTTCTCGCCCTGGAACTGGGCCATCTGGCGGGCGATGGGGCCGAGCCACTCGATGAGGGGCATGGCATCGGGGTCCTGGTTCACGAAGACCCAGCCGTCCCAGACCTCGCAGCGGTACTCGGTGAGGCTGCGGTCCTCGTAGGGGATAGCGTCGAGCTGCTCGCCGAAGGGCACGTCGACGAGCTGGCCGTTCGTGTCGTAGGCCCAGCCGCGGCGCTGGCAGCGGAGCACGCCGTCGGGGAGGGTGCGGCGGGGGAAGTGCTGCTGGCGGAAGAGCTTGCCGGGCGCGTCGAACTCGACCTCGGTCCTGAGGGCGCTGTCGTCGTGCCAGGGGACGAGGGGGGCGTTGTTCGGACTCTCGTTGCGGAAGGCGCGGATACGCATGCCGGCATCGCGGACGAGGACGACGGGCGTGTCGCGCAGCGACTCGAAGAGCCAGTAGCTGCCGACCTCGGGCAGGTCTTCCTGCCGTCCCGCGAACAGCCAGGTTCGGGGCCAGAGGCGCTTCTGCTCAAGCTCGAAGAACTCGGGGTCGGTGTAGCGACCGCCGGGGATGTCGGGGAACTTGGGGAAACCCTCGGGGGGACCCTCGCGGGAGAACTCGTAGCGAATCTCGCTCTTCAGCTGCTCGATAAGGGCGTCTTCCATGGAGTCCTCCGGGACACGACGCCGCGAAATTCGGGTCATGCGCGGGTAGGGTCGCAGAGGGGCGGGCAGGCGGTCAACGGAATGCGGGCTTGCCGTCGCCGGTTACGGCAGCTCCGACGCCAGCAGCTCGCGGCTGAACGTGCCGATCGCGTCGCGGATACCGCGGAAGACGTCGGTCATCTCCTCGTCGCTCATCCAGGGGTAGTCGGGGTCTTCGAACGCTCGGTGGATGGTCCGTTTCGCGCCGGGGAAGACGGGGCAGGCCTCGCGGGCGGCGTCGCAGACGGTGAGCACGAGGTCGAAGTCGGCCTCGAGGTAGCGGTCGACGTGGTCGGAGGTGTGCCCGGAGATGTCGATCCCGACCTCGGCCATGACGCGGATGGCGATGGGGTGCACGGTCTTGGGTTGGGTGCCGGCGCTCGACACCGCAACCCTGTCCCCGCCCAGCGACTGCAGCCAGCCGTGCGCCATCTGGGAGCGGGCGCGGTTTCCGGTGCAGATCACCAGCAGGCGAAACGGTTCGGCGCGTTCCATGGGGCCTCCGGGAGCAGGGTGAGCGGGGACGGGCATCCAGCGTGACAGCGCCCCGCGATAACGGTCAACGCGGTCCGGGGCGGTGCGGGGTTGCGCGCGTCCGTATCATCGTCACGGTGAGCGCGAGGAGGACGCAATGGCCAGCTTCGAAGAGGTGAACATCGACGACGAGCTGGAGCCGCTGGATCGCACGCCGACCGAGGACGACGCGCTTCGCTTCATGGGCCAGGATCCGGCGACGAAGAGCCGCTTCAGCGACTCGGCGACGGCGCAGCGCGAGGGGTTTCGCGGAGCGGTGGTGCCCGGGCTGATGAAGCTGGCGTGGATCACGAGCTACGCGAGCGATTGGGCGGGGCAGGGAGCAACAGTGCGGAGCGTGCGCGTCGCGTACCGGCGGCCCGACTTCGCCGGGAACCCGCTCATGGTCGCGGGACGGGTGGTGGACAAGCGGGAAGAGGACGGCCGGAAGCTGGTGGACCTGGAAGTGGTCACGCTCATGGAGGATGGGCAGCCTTCCGTGCGGGGCAACGTGCAGGTGGAGTTCGACGGGTAGGGATGGCGGAGCCGGCTGAGACGCTGGAGCAGGTGCGGGCGATCTGCCTCGCGCTGCCGGAAGCGGAGGAGAAAGAGGCGTGGGGGATGCCCACGTTCCGGGTGCGGGGGAAGCTGTTCGCGCACTTCGCCGACAACCACCACGGGGACGGGCGCGTCGCGCTGTGGCTGAAGCCCGAGGAGGGCGTGCGGGACCTGCTGGTGGAGGCGGCGCCGGAACGCTTCTTCGTGCCGGCCTACATGGGGCCGAGGGGATGGGTGGGGCTGCGGGTCGACGGGGAGGTGGAGTGGGATGAGGTGGTGGATCTGGTGGAGGACTCCTGGCGGCTGATCGCGCCGAAGCGGGTGGTGGCGGCGTTCGACTCAGCCCGAGCCTAGCGGGGCCAGCCGCCCAGCCCGAGCCAGACCGCCATCGAACCAGCGAGCGCAATCACGACAAGGGACACGCCGACCCAGAAGAGGGAGGCGCCCTGCCCCACGAGGCCAGGAGTGCCGCGGCGGCGCGCGGCGATGGTGCTGAGCACCACTCCGGGGAGCACGAGCGCCAGCCAGGCGATGGAGGCGCTGAAGAGCACGATCGACCAGGCGCGCAGGGCGTGCCGGGCGACGTTCTCGGCGGTGGCGTTGAAGGCGCCGCCCCAGGCGGCGAACGCGACCGCCAGCGGCACGATGACGGCGATGATGACGGCCCACTGCCAGAGCGGGCCGAGAAGTACGCGCCGTGCGCCGCGGGGAGCCGTGACCCTCGTCATGGGCACGATCGTACCGCCGACCGCGGTTGTGGGAGTGGCGGCCGGTCTCACCGGAAGTGAGACCGGATGGGTGAGGCGGCTCCTGGTATTGAGCGGGGCCGCCCCACCCGCTGGGTTGCCCCTAGATGGAATCCTTCAGGTTCTTGGCAGCCTTGAAGGCGGGGGCGCGCTTGGCGGCGATCTCGATGGTCGCACCGGTGGCGGGATTACGGCCCATGCGGGCGCCCCGCTCACGCGTCTCGAACTTCCCAAAGCCGCCGATGGAGACCTCGCCGCCCCCCTGGAGCTCGCCTGCGATGAGGCCCTGCCCGGGAACGGTGCTGAAGATCGCATCGACGACCTCAGCAGCCTTGGACTGCGTGATCTCGGTCTTCCTGGCCAGTGCGGCCACCATCTCGGTCTTGTTCATGGCAATCTGCCCTCCTGAACAGTCGAAACTGATGAAAGACTATAGCGCATAAGCGCTTTCGTCACCTGTCCTCGTCAACTAAACGGGCGGGGAGGAAGCGGCTGGGGGGAGGCGCGGGTATCATCCGGGGCCTGCCTCAGGGGCGGGCCGAGCCCCCGGCGCGTGGAGGGAAGCAAGCGTGCGACCGACGAGCGACGAGCTGATCGTGGGCATGCGCAACGTGCTCGAAGACGTGCTCATCCCGGAGCTGCAATCCGACTGGGCGCAGGCGATGGGCACGCAGATGGCGCTCATGCTGCAGCACCTGGAGGGCCGAACGGAGCGCGAGCCGGACTTCCTGGCAGGCGAGAACGCCAAGCTCGAGGGCGTGCTCGCGAAGGCGAACGCCGCCCTCGGGGGCGATGCGGTGGCAGCGCCGGCGCGGCCGGCGGATGAGGGGCTGGAGGGGCTGCGCGAGCACAACGAGGCCCTGCGGCAGGCGATCACCGACGCGATCCACGCGGCCTACGAGCAGGGGGAGTACGGCTTCCACGACCTGCCCGCGGACCGCCTCGGGATCACGGACGACCTGATGGAGGTCGCCACGCGGCAGGCGGAGTTCTGGCAGCCGATCGGGTTCAGCTACCCGGGAAGGCAGCGGAGGTAGGCGATGCCATACCAGCCGGAGGTTCGCAAGGACGACGCGGCCGCCTTCCTCTCCCATGCGCTCGGCAAGCCGGTGCAGGTGGTGGAGTTGAAACGCCTCGCCTCGGGGCAGTCGCGGGAGACGCTGGTGGTGAAGACGGACCAGCCGGACGAGGCCGAGCTCGTCTTCCGCATCGAGCAGGGGGGCGTGCTGGGCACCTCCAGCGAGCCGGAGTTCAAGCTCCTGCAGGCGCTGCACGGGGGGCCGGTGCCGGTGCCGAAACCGCGCTGGCTGGTGGAGGATCCGCAGTGGTTCGGCTACCCCTTCATGGTCACGGAGCGGGTGGAGGGGGACGGCGGCTTCGGCTACCTGGCGGAGCCCGAGAAGGCGCAGACCATCCTGCGCACCTACATCAAGTCGATCGGGGAGATGCACCGCCACTCGTGTGAGGAGCTGGGCCTTCACGAGCTCGGCATCCCGAAGGACACCCGCCAGAGCACGCTGGAGCAGCTCGACCTGTGGACGGATCGCTACGAGCGCTACCGCTACGTGCGGGAGCCGCTGCTGGAAGAGGCGATCGCGTGGCTGCGCCGCAACATCCCGGAGCCGAAGCGACCGGTGCGCCTGAACCACGGCGATCTCAGTGCGGGGAACTTCATCCTGCACGAAGGGAAGATCATGGCCCACGTCGACTGGGAGTGGTCGAACCTGGGCGACCCGATGGAAGACGTGGCCTTCTTCGCCTACATCAAGGGTCGGATGTTCGGGCCCCCGGAGCCGATCCTCGACCTGCTGCGGGAGGTTGAGGAGTTCGAGATCGGCGGTGACGAGCTGCTCTACTGGGAGATTTTCAACTACTTCAAGGCAGCCTGCGCAAACATCGCGACGCTGAAGGTGTTCAACGAAGGGCGCAACTACGGCCTGAACATGGTGGCGATCGGGACTGGCGGCTTCCTCGGGTTCACGCGGCGCACGGCGGAGGCGCTGCGCACCGCTTCCGGGTAAGCGAACCGACACGAACGGGTAAGGGAAACTGGCCGGAACTTGACCGTGCGCGTAGACTCAGCGCGCCATACGCTAAAGAACTCAAAGGGGGACTCATGAAGAAACTGCGCTTTGGCCTCCTCGCTGCCGCGGTGGTAGCGATAGTGGCTCTGGTCGCCGTGGCATGCGGCGACGACGACGGGGACGGCGGCGGCGAAGGCCGCGGCGACACGGTCCAGACAATCAAGGACCGCGGGGAGCTCAAGTGCGGCGTCAAGCAGACGCAGCCGCTCTTCGGGTTCCGCGAGGCTGACGGCACGGTCGTGGGCTTCGACATCGAGTTCTGCAAGGCGCTTGCCGCCGCGGTGCTAAAGGACCACACGAAGGTCGAGTACGTCGACGCTTCGGACGCGTCCACGCGCTTCGAGCTGCTGGCCGAGGAAGAGATCGACGTGCTCATCCGCACGACGACGATCACGGCCTCTCGCGACCGCGAGCTGGCGGTGGACTTCGCCCAGACCACGTTCTACACGGGCCAGGGCTTCGCCGTTCGCACCGACTCGGGGATCGACTCGACCTCGGACATGGGCGACGCGATCATCTGCGTGCAGACCGGTACGACCACCGAGCAGAACGTCGCCGATCACTTCACGGACATCGGCCTGACGTACGACCCGCAGGGCGGCCTGAGCCAGGACGTCGCGGATGCGTTCTTCTCCGGGCGCTGTGACGTGCTGACGGCGGACGCTTCGGACCTCGCATCGCGCATCGCGGTTCGCGACGACGCGGCCGACTACAAGATCCTTCCGCAGATCATCTCGAAGGAGCCGCTCGCTCCCGGCGTGCGGGACTACGACAGTGAGTGGAAGGACGTCGTGAACTGGGTCGTCCACGGCCTGATCAGGGCCGAGGAGATCGGGATCACGCAGGCGAACGTGGCGCAGATGGCGGCGAACCCGCCGAACACCGAGGTCGCGCGCCTGCTCGGCGTCCCGTTCCAGGGCGGCGAAGTGGCGGCCCTCGGCTTCGACAGCGTCGATCCGCAGTTCATCCAGCGGGCGATCGCGGCCGTGGGCAACTACGGCGAGATCTACAACCGCACGATCGGGGACAACATCCCGCGCGCGTGCACGCTGAATGACCTCGTCATCAACAACTCGGGCTGCCCCGACGGGCAGGGCGGCATCCAGTACGCACTGCCGTTCCGCTAGGCCACCCGGCTGAGGGCCCTCCGGGGCTCTCGGAGGCAACCACAACGAAGGGGGCGCCCAGTGGGCGCCCCCTTCACTTTCCCCATTCATTTGTCCCCATTTTCCCTTCGATCCCGTTATTCTTGCGATTGCGTTCTGGTGACGCGCCGGTGGAAGGGATTTCGATGACCCAGCAAGCGCCAGGCATCCCGGCAGTCCGTGCGCCGGCAACGCTCGCGGGCGACGGCGCGCAGCCAGGTGAAGGCCCATGGCGGTAGCAACGGGCAGCGCGCCACCACCATCATCCGAGGTTCCGCTCCTCTACCGGCGGGGCGTCCGCCGGCTGCTGACACAGGGCATCTACGTGGCCATCACGGCGGTGGTGATCGGCTACGTCTACACGTCGCTCGACCTGCGCGAGTTCGGGTTCGGGTTCCTGAACGAACCGGCGGCGTTCAAGGTCGGCAACCAGTGGCTGGTAGACGTCGACGGGGTCACGAACTCCCGCATCACGATGTACCTGGTCGGCGTGTGGTCGTCGTTGCGGGCGGTGCTGGTGGCGATCGCGCTCTCGACGGTAATCGGCGTGCTCGTCGGTGTGGCCCGGCTCTCCTCGAACTGGCTCGTGGCGCAGATGGCCATGCTGTACGTCGAGATTTTCCGCAACACGCCGCTGCTGGTGCAGGTGGTGCTGGTCTACACGATCCTCCTCATCGGGGCGCCGCTGATCGAGAACGTCGTCAACGTGGGCGACTTCTTCTTCATCTCGAACCGCGGAATGGCGATGCCCTGGCCGGTCCCGGACGAGGGCTTCTGGAACGCCCCGATCTGGTTCGTGGGCGTGTGGGTGGCGGCGCTCATCGCGATCGCCGTGGTGGCGGGGCGTGTGCGGGCGCAGCGCCAGGAGCGCGAGCGCGAGACGGGCCAGCCGCAGTACGGCAACCGGTGGGCCCTGGGCGTGTTCGCGCTGGGAGCGGTGGTTTCGTTCTTCGTGCTGGGCGCCCCGGTGAGCATGGACGAGCCGATGATCGTGGGCACGCACTACATCGAAGGGATGGTGATGGAGCCCGAGTTCACCGCGCTGGTGGCGGGGCTCACGCTGTACACGAGCGCCTTCATCGCCGAGATCGTGCGCGGCGGCATCCAGGCGCTACCGAGGGGACAGACGGAAGCGGCGAACGCAGTCGGCCTCTCGGGGTACCAGCGGCTGACGCTGGTGATCCTTCCGCAGGCGCTGCGGCAGATCATCCCGTCGGTCACGAACCAGTACCTCAACATCAACAAGAACTCCTCGCTGGCGTACGCGGTGCTGTACGACGACCTCTTCCGGGTCGCGAACATCGTGCAGAACAAGGCCGGGCACGCGCTCGAGATGTTCTTCGTCATCATCGTCACCTACATGCTGATCTCGTTCGCGATCTCGATGGTGATGAACTTCTTCAATGCGCGCGTGACGGCGCAGAGGATCTAGGAGGGTGCGCTGATGGTCGACATGCCGGCTCCAAACCCACAGCGCATCGTGCTGCCGCCCCACCGCGAGCGGGCGCGGCGGCCACGGATCGTGCGCCTGCGCGAGTGGACGCGGCGCAACCTCTTCAACTCGCGGGCGGGCACGTTCCTGACGATCATCACCCTTGCGATCCTCGCGCTGCTCATCTACGGCGTCGTCTACTTCGTGTTCGTCGACGCGAACTGGCGGGTGATCACGGACAACCGCTGGCTGCTGTTCGCGGGTGGGTACCCGATGGACCAGGAGTGGCGGCTCTGGTTCAGCGTCATGTTCGTGTTCCTGCTCATCGGGCTGACCTACGGCACGTGGGCGAGCCTGGGGCGGCGGGACCATCTCTTCATCGCGCTGGCCTCGGGCTTCGCGATCCTGCTGCTGGCGCACGGGGGCGCGGCCATCTGGTCGACGCTCTGGTACCTGATCGCGGTCGGACTGCTGTACGCGGGCTACGCGATCACCATCCGGATGCCGCGGGAGGCGGGGCCGGGGCGGACGCTGCAGCAGCGCAGCGTGGCCGGGCTGCTGATCGCGGCACTGCCGATCGTGTTGATCGTGCTGCTGGCCTTCGGCGGGGCGCGCCCGCGCGAGCTCGAAGGGTTCGTGCTGAACCTGGTGCTGGCGCCGGTGGGCATCGCGGGAGGCCTCATCCTCGCCATCCCGCTGGCGCTCGGGCGGGCATCGCGGATGCGGGCGATCTCATGGACCTGCACGACCTACATCGAGGTGGTGCGAGGGGCGCCGCTGCTGGGCTGGCTCTTCGTGGCCCTGTTCATCCTCGACGACGTGATCGGGGGCGAACTGATCGTGCGGGCGATGGTGGTGCTGGCGGTGTTCACGGCGGCGTACATGGCCGAGTACATCCGCGGCGCGCTGCAGGCCCTCCCGCACGGTCAGTCAGAGGCAGCGCACGCCGTGGGCCTGAACCAGTTCCAGTCGATGCAGCTGATCGTCATGCCGCAGGCGCTGCGTATCTCCATCCCGCCGATGGTGGGGCAGGCCATCTCCATCTGGAAGGACACGACGCTGGTGACAGTCATCCTGCCGCTGCGGGAACTGAAGGGGAACGCCGACTCGGCGATCGCCCAGTTCGAGTTCACGCCCGACCGGATCGAGGCGTACGTGTTCGTGGCCGTGATCTTCTGGGTCGTGGCGTTCATCATGTCGCGCATCTCGCAGCGCGTTGAAGGCTCGCTGGGCATTGGCGAGCGCTAGTATCGAGGGGGAAGCCCGATGACGACCGAAACCGCATCCACGCCCACCAGGGACCTCGAGTCCATGGACGACATCATCATCGCCGAGAACGTCGACAAGTGGTTCGGCGACTTCCAGGCGCTGGACAACATCTCGATGCGGATCAAGGAGCACGAGATTGTGGTGGTGCTGGGGCCGTCGGGCTCGGGCAAGTCGACCTTCATCCGCTGCCTGAACCGCCTCGAGGAGCACGACGCCGGCCGCATCGTGATCGACGGCATCGAGATGAACGACGACGTTCGCAACCTGAACGCCATCCGCTCCGAGGTGGGGATGGTGTTCCAGCAGTTCAACCTGTTCCCCCACCTCTCGGTGATGAACAACATCACCCTCGGTCCGCGCAAGGTGCGGCGCATGCCGAAGTTGGACGCGGACGCGCTGGCGATGCAGCTGCTGGAGCGAGTCGGGATCCCGGAGCAGGCGGACAAGTACCCCGCGCAGCTCTCGGGCGGCCAGCAGCAGCGCGTGGCGATCGCACGGGCGCTGGCGATGCAGCCGAAGATCATGCTCTTCGACGAGCCGACCTCGGCGCTGGACCCGGAGATGATCAAGGAAGTGCTCGACGTGATGCAGGAGCTGGCGCGCTCGGGCATGACCATGATCGTGGTGACCCACGAGATGGGGTTCGCGCGCGAGGTGGCCGACCGGCTCATCTTCTTCGACGAGGGCTCGCTCGTGGAGGAAGGCACCCCCCAGCACTTCTTCGAGAACCCGCAAGAGGACCGCACCAAGCTCTTCCTCTCCCAGATTCTTTAGTTTTCTGGGTCGGAGCTTGTTCGAGCCCCTCCGACGATCTCCGCCGCGAGGGGGGAGGTGGTGCGGGGCGTCTCGTTGCAGGACGCTGCGGAGTCGGCACCTCGAGGGGGGAGGTGGTGCGGGGCGTCTCGCCCCGGGCGCAACGCGGGACCGGGGCGCGGGTGCGGCTGGGGGGCAAAGTCCGTACGATTCGGCGACCACGCCCGCGGGCGTTCTGGGAGTGAACCGCAATGGCCGTTGCCGATTTCAACCTGCTTGATCCAGAGACGCTGGAGTGCCCGTACCCGTTCTACAAGGCGCTTCACGAGGAGGCGCCGGTTCACTTCGTGCCCGAACTGGGCATGGCCGTGGTGAGCACGCACGAACTGTTGACCGAGGTGGTGCACGACCCGATCACGTACTCCTCGGCCATCCCGACGGGGCCGGCCGACCTGGTCATGCAGCAGGAGGAGGACGTGGACGAGGAGCTGAAGATGCTGCGCGAGACTGTGAACCGGTCGAACGCGCCTACGCTCCTGGCGGCCGACCCGCCCTATCACCAGCGCTACCGCTCCCTCGTGAACAAGGCTCTCTCGGCGCGGCGCGTGGCCAGCATGGAGGGCTACGTACGCGAGATCGTGACGGGGTTGATCGACGAATTCATCGACGACGGCAAGGTGGATTTCACGAAGCAGTTCGCCGATGAGGTGCCGATGGCGGTGATCGCCGACCAGATCGGGGTGCCGCGGAAGGACCTGAAGGCATACAAGGCTCGCGCGGATGCGGCCATCGGCGGCATCGAGCGGCAGATCCCGCCGGAGGAGGAGCGCGCCACCCTGAAGGCGGGACTGGAGCTGCAGGAGTACTTCCTGATGCGGGCCCAGGAGGCGCGGGAAAACCCCAAGGACAACATCATCACGACCCTTGCGACGGTCGAGATGGACCACCCCGACGACGGAAAGCGCCCCCTGAACGACGCCGAGATCCTGAGCATCCTCCAGCAGCTGCAGGTGGCGGGGAAGGAGACGACCGCACACTGCATCGGCAGCACGATGCTGCTGTTCGTCGAGAACCCGGACGAGCTGGCGAAGGTCGAGGACGACCCCTCGCTGGTCACGAACATGGTGGAGGAGACGCTGCGGGTGGAGACGCCCGTGCGGGCCCTCTTCCGCCGCACGACGAAGCCGGTCACGCTCGGCGGCGTCGACCTCCCCGAAGGCCAGCTGATGATGCTGATCTACGCGGCCGCGAACCGGGACGAGTGCGAGTTCGCGAACGCGGCGGCATTCGACGTGGAGCGGGAGAACGCGCGCAGCCAGATGGCGTTCAGCGCGGGGCCGCATTACTGCGTGGGCGCGGCCCTGGCGCGGCTGGAGATCCGGGTGGCGTTCGAGGAGGTCCTGAAGCGGATGAAGAACTTCCGCCTGGACCCCGACTACCCGGCTCCGACGCACCAGCCGAGCTACATCCTGCGGGGCCTGCACGAGCTCCACATCCTCTTCGACAAGGCGTAGGACCGAGGCGCCGGGGCTGCTCTCGCACCCCGGCGTTTCTCTTTCCCCGGCCTTCTGGCACTCTCTTGATAAGAGTGCCAAAACTCGCGATACTCTCCTCGGACTTCACAATCCTATTGTGAGAGGAGTGTCAAGCAACATGGCAGGAATCGTCCGGTACGACCCCTTCGACTCGCCCCGTGAGTTCATGGAGCGCTTCTTCAACCGCGCGTTCGGCCCGGCCGAGGCGAGCGGCTACGACGAGGGCGCCCTCGGCGTCGACATCTCGGAGACCGAGCAGGAACTGATCGTGCGCGCCTCCCTCCCCGGCTTCGCCGAGGACGAGATCGACGTGCAGCTGCACCAGGGCGTGCTCTCCATCAAGGCCGAGCACAGCGTGAGCGAGGCGAGCGAGGACGAGCGCTACCACCGTCGCGAGCGGCGCTGGTCGACCCTGAGCCGGCGGCTGGCCCTCCCGGGCGTGCTGCACGACGCCGACGTGAACGCAGAGCTCGCGAACGGCGTGCTCACGCTGCGCATCCCGGTGCCGGCTGCCGCGAAGCCGAAGCAGATCAAGATCGCGACCGGCTAACGCCGGCGCGTTCGCCATCCCTCCCGAGGAAGGGGCCGCCCAGGCGGCCCCTTTCTCATGTCCGCGATCAGCCGTCGCGGGGCGGGCGGGGGAGCCAGGTGTGGTCCATGTCGAAGTAGTCGGACCAGCGGGCGATCTTGCCGTCGCGGATGACGAAGACGCCGCAGACGGGCACGTCCCAGCGCTTCCCGGCGACCTCGAAGCTGTCGGTGCGCTCGTTCAGGACGACATCGCCGTTGGCGGCCTGGTGGTGGACGACCCAGCCGAGGTTCTTGCTGCCGCGCTCCTCGTCCGGGGCACCTCCGCCGCCGAGCATGGCGGCGATGTTGGCGCCGCCCTCGATCGGGGGCAGGGGGATGTTGTGATAGACGGCGTCTTCGGTGAAGTAGGGGGCCACGGCCTCGGTGGTCAGGTAGGCGGCGTCCCACTCCCTGCAGAAGCGGGTGACGAGCTCGTCGTTGGCGCGTTCGCGGTCGTCCATGCGGGGGTCTCCTCGTGTTGGCGGTTGGGTGGGGATGGTACCGCGCGGGACGGGGCGGGGAGCGGCGCGCTAAGCTCCCCGCCAACAGACACGAGGGGGAGCGCCATGCGCTTGCAGGACAAGGTCGCGATCGTCACCGGTGGGGGACAGGGCATCGGGCGGGAGTACAGCCTGCGCTTCGCGGAGGAGGGCGCGTCCGTGGCCGTCGCCGACCTGCGGGCTGAGGAAGCGAAGCAGGTCGAGTCGGAGATCGAGGCGACGGGAGCGTCGGCGCTCGCCATCCACGCCGACGTGGCGGACGAAGAAGGGGCGGCGAAGATGGTCGCGGAGACGGTCGAGCGGTTCGGGCGGGTCGACATCCTCGTGAACAACGCCGCCATCTACTACGACCTCGAGGTCGGCGATCCGAGCATCGACTACCTGCGGCGGGTGCTGGACGTGAACCTGGTCGGCATCCTCGTGTGCGGGCGGGCGGTGTTCCCGCAGATGAAGGAGCAGGGAGGCGGCTCGATCATCAACATCTCGTCGATCGCCTCCTACATGTTCAACAAGCCGCCGGGGGAGGTGGAGAACTTCCCCAACTACGCCTACGGGCTCTCGAAGTCGGGGGTGGTGTACCTGACGAAGTCGATGGCAAAGACGGCGGGGCCCTCGAACATCCGCGTGAACGCGATCGCGCCGGGCGTGACGATGACGGACGCGACGAGGCGGGTCGTTCCGGAGGCGTTCGCCGAGCACATGCGGCAGCAGGCAGCGCTGGGGACGTCGCTCGAGCCGGGCGACCTGACGGGCACGGCCGTGTTCCTGGCCTCGGACGAGAGCCGCATGATGACCGGCCAAACGCTGATCGTCGACGCCGGCATCTACGCGAACGGCTGACGCGTGAGCGAGCCGTTCCTGGCGGGCAAGGTCGCGGTCGTCACGGGCGGGGCGATGGGGATCGGGCGCGCCTGCGTGGAGGCGCTGGCGGCCGAGGGCGCGAGCGTCGTGACGTGCGACCTGCGCCCGCTGGTGGAGGAGGTCGCCGGGGAGGTGACGGCGCGGGGCGGCGGCGAGGTGGTGGGGCTGGTCGCGGACGTGTCGGAACCGGAGGACGTGTACCGCACGATTGACCTGGCGGCGGAGCGGTTCGGTGGGGTCGACATCCTCGTGAACAACGCGGCCGTCTGGGGAGACCACACGGTGCAGGACCCGCGGAGCAAGGCGCTGCGGGAGTACGAGTCGATCATGGGGACGAACCTGCGGGGGTGCTTCCTCTTCGGGCGGGCGGTGATGCCGGGCATGATCGAGCGGGGCGGGGGCGACATCGTGAACATGAGCACCTACTACGTCGTGCCGCCGAAGCCGCTGATGCCGCGCACGCCCGAGGAGCTAGCGATCGTGGGCGAGCGGCCGCCCTTCACCGACCTCTACAGCGCCTCGAAGTTCGCCCTGACCGGCCTGACGCAGGCGTGGGCGGGAGCGCTGCGGGAGCACGGCGTGCGGGTGAACGCGATCTGCATGGGCGAGACGGACACGCCCATGCTGCGCGCCTACTGGCAGGGTCGCCCCTTCCCCTACCGGGTCGAGACCTGGATCCGGCCGGAGCAGATCGCGGGACTCGTGCTGGACCTGCTGCGCGAGGGGCCGGAGGGGCGCACGGGCGAGAACATCGGCGCGTGGGTGGGCGTTCCCGTCGAGCTGCCTCCGCGCGACGGGGACTGAGGGGCGCTCGCTAGCTCCAGCCGTTCCAGTGGATTACCTCCTCCACCGGCTTGCGCGTGACCGGACCGAAGCGGCCCTTCGGATAGCCGACGGGAATGGTGGCGCCGATGGAGACGTTCCCGGGGACGCCGAAGCGCTCCTTGATGGCCTCCTCGTTGGCCATCTGGAAGGTGGTCATGGCGGCCCCGAGGCCGAGGGCGCGGGCGGCGAGGAGGAGGTTCTGGGTGGCGGGGTAGATGGTCGACCACATGAACATGGGGTTGGGCTCGCCGCCCGGCGGATAGCCGTTCTCGACGCAGGGGAAGATGACGGCGGGCACCTGGTCGAAGTTGTTCACGAGGTCGGCGACGGCGCGCATCATGCGGGCGGGAGGCTCGTCGCCCTCGGGCACCTGGAAGCGGGCTCCGAACTGCTCGCGCATGAGTTCGCCGAGGAACTGCTTGCCCCCGGGCTCGTCGACGATGAGGAAGCCCCAGAGCTGGGTGTTGCCGGCGCTGGGGGCGCGGGTGGCGGCATGCACGAGCTTGCGCAGCAGGTCGCGGTCGACGGGGTCGGGCTTGAGCCGGCGCATGGCGCGGCAGGTGTCCATGACTTCGAAGATGTCGCTGGTGGTGCTCATGGCGGGAGTCTCCTGGTGGCAGGCCCTTCGTTCCGGGTCTGCGGTCGCTGCAGGATTCTAGCGGGGTCCCGGTGGTCAGACGCGGGCGTCGAGGCGGGCGATGTCGCCGGGCCAGTCGAGCAGCCGCGCATCCGCGGTGATGAGGCGGTGCCCCTCGAGGGCGGTGGCGAGGATGACACGGTCGGCGGGGTCGCCATGGATGTCGCGCAGGGAGCCGGCGCGGACGGCGATGGCGCCGTCAACGGGGATCTCGACGAGGCCGTCCCGCAGGAGGGAGGCGCGCCAGGCGGAGAGGTCGGCCGGCAACTCGACGCGCCCCTTCTCCTGCAGCATGCCGGCTTCCCAGAAGGTGATAGTCGAAACGGCGGCGTTCCCGGCCTGCCACTCGCGCTCGATGAGCTCGCGGGCGTCGCGACCCAGCGGGGGACGAGCATGCCAGAACCAGACCAGGGCGTGGGTGTCCAGCAGGATCATGGATTGAGGACACGGTCAGGGTCGGTCTCCGCCTCCCACTCCACATCGACCGGCTCGATGAGGTCGTCGTGCATGACGATGTCGCCCCCGCGCCCAAACCAGCTGGCCGGCTTGTCCTCGCAGGGTGCGAGCCTGGCCACGGGCTTTCCGCGCTTGGTGATAATGATCTCCTCGCCGCTCTCGGCGATCTCGTCCATGAGGGCAAGGCACCTGGCCTTGAACTCGGACGCCTTCATGGTGCGGGCTCCATCGTCCCTCTCCGTGACCATGATCGTGCTCTCCCGTGCCAATGTGACCACTATGGTAGCAGTACGTGACCACTTCGGATGGAAAGCTCCTCCCGGAGGGCGGCGCTGGGCGCTACACTGCGGCCATGCCCATCAACCTGGACCTGCCGGACATCCTGCGCGACGACCACGACGCGACCTACACGGCGCATCAGCTCGAGCCGACGATCGCGCGGCTGCGGGACGCGGTGGGCGACCTCGGCGCGGAGGAACCGACGCCGCAGGGTCTGGCGGCGGCGTGGACGCGGATCGCGGAGCTGCGGCTCCCGCGCAAGGCCGTGCCCGGTCCGGTGCTGGACGAGATCGAGGACCTGGTGGTGGAGTGGGGGTCGCGGGGCATGGGCGGAATCGCGCGCCATGCCTACTCGCTCAGCCCCGATGAACTGGGCCGCGAGGCGGAGCGCATCCGGGACATGCTGGAGGCGACGGAGGCGGCGGCCGCGAGCGCGCCTCCGGGCCCGATGTTCCTGAGCGAGTAGCGGCCTCCGGGCCGGCCGCCATGAGCGCCGAAGCGATCGCGGCCACGGAAGGGTGGTTCCGCAGGCGGGGCGTCCCCCACTTCATCCAGAACTACAACGCCCGCGAGGACATCCTCACGCGGGCGCTGCCGTTCCTCGTGATTGCACTCCTGGTTGAGGCCTTCCTCTTCGTGAACCCGGATCTCCCGTGGTGGACGAACGTGCTGGTCGTGGGGTTCGTGCTCCTGTTCATCCTGGGAAGCTGGGCGGGGATCAACTTCCTGCGGGGACGGAGGCTGTTGGCGCTGCCGGAGCGGGTGGGGTGGGTGGAGGTGCTGGTGTACCTGCTGCTGCCGGGCTCGCTCGCAGCCATTCTCGACCTGAACTGGACGCATCTTCCCTCGCTCGTGTTCCTGAACGCGGTCATCCTGGCGGTGATCTTCGCGGTCGTGAGCTACGGGCTGGTGCCGATCCTGGGCTGGGCGGGATGGCTCCTCGTCCGCAACCTCCGCGACGTCGCGGGGCTGTTCGCACGCGCCCTGCCACTGCTGCTCCTGTTCGTGACGTTCCTCTTCATCACCGAGGAGGTGTGGAGACTGGCAGGCGGGCTCGAGGGGTCCCCTGCTGGGGCTGCTGGCCGGCCTCTTCGGCGTGGTCACCGGCGCCTTTCTCGTCTCCCGGCTGCCCGGCGAGATCGGCGAGCTGGAGACGTTCGACAGCGCCCAACGGGTGGAGGGGTTGGTGCGGGGGACGCCCGCGGAGCAGCTTCGGGTGGAAGCGGGGACGCTTCAGCTGGATGCGCCGCTCAGCAGGCGGCAGTGGCTCAACGCGGGGCTGGTCGCGCTCCTGAGCCTGACGCTGCAGGTGGCCTTCGTGAGCGTGGTGCTGGGAGTCTTCTTCGTCGTCTTCGGCGTGATCGCGATGGACGAAGCGCTGGTCCGGGACTGGGTCGGGCGCGAGCCGCACATCCTCCTCGACATCGACGACGCGAGCGGAGCCGTGCTGACACTGGAGCACCTGAAGGTGGCGCTCTTCCTCACCACCTTCTCGGCCTTCTACTTCACGGTGAGCATCGTCACCAGCCCCGGCTACCGCGCGGAGTTCTTCGAGGACGTCGTGCGCGACCTGCGGCAGGCGCTGGCCGTGCGCACCGTCTATGTGACGGCCATCGAGCAGCAGGGTGAAGCGGGAGACGCGGTCGCGGCGGGCGGGGGCGGGGGCGACCCCTAGGCGCCGGTAATCTCGCCGAGCTCCTTCCAGGGGCGGGCGCGGCGCGCATTCCAGTGCGCGACCCAGCTATCGACGATGCCCTGACCGCCGTGGTGGTAGTCGACCTCAAGGGTCACTTCGCCGGCGTCGTTGAATTCGAGGCGGGACATTCCCTCGAAGCTGACCCACCTGCCGTAGTCGTCGCTCTCCTCGTCGATGATCTGGCCGTAGGCCATCCAGAGGACAGCGACGCCGCGGTGGCCCTCGGCGACGTACAGCTCCTCGACGGGGACGCGGAGGGTGATGCCGACCCTGCGGCTGGCCCAGAACTCGCGAATCTCCTCGCGGCCGCGCAGGGGCTCCGCATGGCCGACGACGTCGCGCATGACGGCATCCTCGGCGAACCACTGGTCGGGGCCGTAGGGGTCGCCGCTGCTCCAGCCGCCCTCCTCGAAGAGCTTGCGGGCGGTCTCGAGATCATTGGTTCCGACGGGCATGGTTCACTCCTCAGCGGTGGTCTGGCGGGGTGGGAACGACAGGTTTCGTTCGGCGGTCAGGCCCCGGTGATCTCGCCGAGCTCCTTCCAGGGACGGGCGCGGCGGGCGTTCCAGTGCGCGACCCAGCTATCGGTCACGCCCTGGGGGCCGTGGTGGTAGTCGACCTCGAGGGTCACCTTGCCCTCGTCGTTGAACTCGAGGCGGGACATGCCCTCGAAGGTGATCCACTTGGCGTAGTTCTCGTTCTCCTCGTCCATGATCTGGACGTAGGCCATCCAGAGGACGGCGACGCCGCGATGGCCCTCGGCGACGTAGAGGTCCTCGACGGGAACACGCAGGGTGATGCCGACCTTCTGGCTGGCCCAGAACTGGCGGATCTCCTCGTGGCCACGCAGCGCATCCTCATGGCCGACGATGTCGCGCATGACGGCGTCCTCGGCGAACCACTGGTCGGGGCCGTAGGGGTCGCCGCTGCCCCATCCGCCTTCCTCAAAGAGCTTGCGGGCGGTTTCAAGATCGTTCGGTCCGACGGGCATGGCGCACTCCTCAGCCGCCGTCTGGCGGGGCGGGAATCATAGCGCACGGGGATGGGCGATCGCTCGGGCTCAGTCGCCCCCGCCGCTCGCGAAGGCGGCTTCGATCTGCATGCGGTCGTCCTCCCAGAGGAGGTTCACGATGAGACCGAGGGTGACTCCCTCCAGGTCGACGCCGTCAAGCTCGTCGAGGGTGGAGGCGAGGAGGCCCATGATGTCGACGTAGGCGTAGGTCGCCAGCCCCCTGTCCAGCGTGGCGAGGGTGGCGGAGAAGTGCTCCGAGCCGGCGAGGGAGGGGCCGTTCCCGTCGAGCACGGCCTCGATGGCGGCGGCGCCCGGACCGAGGGCGGCGATGCCGTCCTCGACCGACAGGATCACCTCGCCTGCGTCGAGGGCCTCGGCGAAGAGCTCCTCCAGAAGCTCGCGCGCGTAGTCCTCGTTGTCGACCTCGGCGAGGAGCACGAAGCCGAAGTCATCCAGGTCCTCCGACGGCCACAGGGCAAACGCAAGCTCGCCTTCGAAGAGGGAGAGGACATCCTCGACGAGGCCCAGGTCGCCCTCCTCGTCGGCGGATTCGAGCACGGCGTCGCGGAGGCGAGCGGCGAGGCCGGTATCGCCGAAGGCCTCGTCAACGACACCGGCGACGTCGTAGACGGAGACGAAGACGGCGGTCTCGGCGGGAACCATCGCGGCGAAGCGGGAGTCGCGCGGACGGAGGAGGGGCACGAGCGGACCGGGGTCGCCGAGCATCGCGGCCTGGACACGGAACGAATCCTCGTCCGTTTTCACAACCACGCCGATGGGTTCGGCGAAGAGCTCGTCGAGGCCGACGATGGCGAGGATGTCTGGTTCCTCGCCGCGCGCGTCCTCCGCACCGGACGCTTCCAGCGCCTCGTCCACCACGTTGCCCGGGTGGATGTAGACGAAGGCAAGCGCGTCCCCTTCGAGGGCGTTGCGCAGGCGGCGGAAGTCGTCGGCGTCGGCGAGGGCGCGCGTGTCGCCGAGCCGCGTGTCCACGATGGCGCGGAGGGTGGGCTCGTCCGCGGCGTAAACGAAATGGTCGCCGATGACGGCGAGGACGCCGCCCTCCTCCATCACCTTGTAGGGGGTATCCCGGTACTCGCGCGCCTCGAAACCGTCGCTGCGCCGGTTCAGGATGACCGCCTCGGCGGCCCTCGCGTCGCGGGCGCGGAAGATGACGGCGCCCCCGGGATCCTCCCCGTCGCCGTCGCCGTCGCCGACGCTCGAGATGAAGAAGACCGCGGCGCCCCCGAGGAAGGGCTCAATCTCCTCATCCCAGTCGATGCCCATGTCGGTCGCGAGCAGCTCACGCAGCTGGGCCAGCGAGTCTTCGGCGCCAGCGTCTTCCGCTTCATCAAGGGCCCCACCCCAGGAAGGGGAGTCGAGGTCGGTGGAGAGGGCGACGTAGAGCGCGACGTCCTCGGGGACGAGGTGGGCGGTGGGGATGTCGCCGATGCCGTCGGTGGGCGCGGGAACGCCGCCGTCGCGGAGGACGAACGAGAGAACGACGATCGCCGTGATGGCCAGGACGGCGCCGGTGACGAGGGCCAGCCTCGTGGAGAAGCGCTGGAGGAAGGAAGGCACCGGAACAGCCTCGCCGGGCGGTGGTGGCCGCGCTTGCGCCTTCCACTATCGCAGGTCGGCGGGGAACACGGGTGCGGATCCCGGCGAGCGCCATCCGGGAGCGTGATAATGCGCCCGCCGGCAGTCGCGCGGCGGGAGGACGAGATGCTCGACCTGACAGGGAAGGTGGCGTTCGTGACGGGCTCGGGGAGCGGCATCGGGGAGGGTACGGCGCTCGCGCTCGCACGGGCGGGAGCGGCGGTGGCCTGCACCGACCTCGACGCCGAGCGCGCCGAGGCGACGGCGGCGCAGGTGCGCTCGCTGGGGCGGGAGGCGCTGGCGGCGGCGGTCGACGTGCGTGACCTCGGGTCCCTGGAGGCAGCGGTGTCGGCCACGGCCGCGCAGCTCGGAGGGCTCGACATCGCCGTTGCGAACGCGGGCATCTCGCGCGGCTCGAACGTGCTCACGCTCACGGAGGAGGACGTCGACACGGTGTTCGACGTGAACACGAAGGGCGTGTTCCTGACGGTGAAGGCTTGCGCGCGCGAGATGGTGCGGGCGGGGCGCGCGGGACGGGTGGTGGTGATCTCGTCGGTGAGCGGGGAGCGGGCGGAGATGGGGTCGTCGGCGTACTGCGGGAGCAAGGCGGCCGTGCGGATGATGACGCGCTGCTGGGCGCTCGACCTGGCGCCATTCGGGATCACGGTGAACAGCGTCGCGCCGGGGATGACGGACACGCGCATGTGGGGCGCGGTGGCGGCGCGCAGGGACGCGCGCGACGCGCTCGCGCGGGAGCTACCGTTCGGCCGCGTCGGCCAGCCGGCGGACATCGGGAATCTCGTCTGCTGGCTCGCGAGCGACGAGGCCGAGTACATGACGGGCAGCTACAACGTCATGGACGGCGGCCTGCTCGACGGCCGCGGCCTCACGTTCCGGGACCTGCCGGAACGGCTGCTCGAGGTGCGGGAGCGGGTCGCGTCGGAGGGCGGCGAGAGCGTGCTCGCGTCGATGGACGCGGAGGCGGAGGCGGGAGCGGCACGCGCCGCCGAGCAGCGCGAGCGGCACGGGCTGTTCTAGTGGTCGGTGGTCGGTGGTCGGTGCAGGGGTAGCCGGGATGGCTACGAGCGTCCCGTGCGCGTTCTCTCGCGAAGCGAGCGCCTGAGGGCCAGCCAGCAGGCGTCCAACGACCCCTGCCTGCTTGAGCGCATCCTCGACGGTGTCGTGGGGAACCAGGCCCAGTCGCTCCGCCAGAAGCAGGAATGTCTCAGTCTCGGCCAGCGAGCCACTCGCTATGCCGAGGAACTGAAGGAACTCCCTGGTTCCATGCCGCTCTGCACCCTCGGCGATGTTCGCCGGGACGGAGGTTGCGGCGAGCCGCACCTGGCTCGTCATGCCAAACCGCTCCTCGCGAGGAAGTGCGGCCGAGAGACGCCATACGGTCTCGGCCAACTCCATCGACCTCTGCCAGACCTCAAGGTCGCGGTAGTTGCGTATCGCCATGGTCGGCACCATACGCTGTCGTGGCGCAACCGTTCCCTGCTCACCGACCACCGATCACCGACCACCGATCACCGACCACCGATCACTGGTACATTCCCCAGCGCCAACGACGGAGGTTGAGCCGTGGTAACTGAGACGAGAGAAGCGCTGGGCCAGGCGGAGATCGATGAGCTTCGCGACCGGACCAAGGCGTTCATGGACGAGCACATCTACCCGAACGAGGCGGCATTCTCGGAGCACGACGAGGCGGCCGACGCGCTCATGCGCGACCTGCAGGGACAGACGAAGGGGATGGGGATGTGGGCCCCGCACCTGCCGGCCGAGGCAGGGGGCATGGGCATCGGCTTCATGCCGTACGTGTACATGAACGAGATCCTGGGGCGGAGCCCGTTCGCGCCGCGGTCGTTCGGGGCGCAGGCGCCGGACTCCGGGAACGCGGAGATCCTGTGGCAGTTCGGAACGCCCGAGCAGCAGGAACGCTGGATGAAGCCGCTGGTCGAGGGCGACATCACCTCGTGCTTCTCCATGACGGAGCCGGAGGTCTCGGGGGCGGACCCGACGAACCTGCAGACGACGGCCGTGCGCGACGGCGACGAGTGGGTGATCAACGGGCACAAGTGGTTCACGAGCGGGGCGCTGAACGCGTCGTTCGCGATCGTGATGTGCGTGACGGAGCCGGATCAGCCGCCGCATAGCCGCATGAGCCAGATCATCGTGCCGACGGACACGCCGGGGTTCGACATCATCCGGCCCGTCAGCGTGATGGGGGACACCGAGGGGCACCACTGCGAGATTCGCTACAACGACGTGCGCGTGCCACTCACGAACGTGCTGGGCGAGGCGGGCGGCGGCTTCCGCATCGCGCAGAAGCGGCTGGGTCCGGGGCGCATCCACCACTGCATGCGCTGGCTGGGCCAGAGCCAGCGGGCGTTCGAGATCATGTGCGACTACTCGCTCAAGCGGCAGGTGTTCGGCGGACCGCTGGCGGACAAGCAGACGATCCAGAACTGGATCGCGGACTCGTACGTCGAGATCCAGGCGGCGCGGCTGCTGACGCTGCGGGCGGCGGAGAAGATCGACACGGGCGACGAGGCGCGGGTCGAGATCTCGGCGATCAAGTTCTTCGGCGCGAAGGTGCTGCACGACGTGATCGACCGCGCGATCCAGACGCACGGGGCGCGCGGGGTGAGCGGCGACACGCCGCTGGAGTCGATGTACCGGGCGGCCCGCAGCGCGCGCATCTACGACGGTCCCGACGAGACGCACCGGATGGTGGTCTCGCGGCGCATCCTGCGCAGCTTCCGCGAGGGCGCGGGCTGGGACTTCGCCGCGCTCTAGGGGGCGACGATCGATGGCGGACGGCGAGTCGGATGGCCTGATCGACGTTCCCGCGCTCGAGCGGTTCCTTGCCGAGCGGGTGCCGGGGGACGACGTGCCGCTCGCGTGCGAGCGGCACGTGGTGGGCTCCTCGAACGTGACCTACTACGTGACGCGGGGGTCGCAGCAGTGGGTGCTGCGTCGACCGCCGCCGGGACCGCTGCTGCCGACGGCGCACGACGTGCTGCGCGAGCACCGCTTCATGGCGGCGCTGCAGGGCCGGGCGCGCGTCCCCACGCCGGTGATCGCGTGCGACGACGACTCGGTCATCGGGGCGCCGTTCTACCTGATGGAGCGCTGCTTCGGCGCGATGATGCGGGACGGGATCCCGGAGGCGTACGACACGCCCGAGGGGAGGCGGCGCATCGCCGAGGACCTGGTGGCCTCGCTGGTGGAGATGCACGCGGTCGACTGGGAGGGAGTGGGGCTGCGGGGGCGGGCCTCGGGATACCTGGAGCGGCAGATGCGGCGCTGGATCGGCCAGTGGGAGCTGACGCGTCCCGAGACGCGAGACCTGCCGGGGCTCGACGAGATCGTGGCCTGGCTGCGGGCGCGGATGCCGGGGGACGCGGGGGCGACGGTGGTCCACGGCGACTACAGGCTCGACAACGTGATGTATGCGGCGGCGGAGCCGCGGGTCGTGGCCATCTTCGACTGGGAGATGGCGACGGTGGGCGACCCGCTGGCAGACGTGGGCTGGCTGCTCTCGTACTGGGGCGACCCGGGCGATCCACCGCCGCCTCCGGGCTGGGATCCGCCGCAGAACCTGACGGCGCAGGAAGGGTTCCCGAGCCACGAGGAGATCATCGCGCTGTACGAGGAGGGGAGCGGCCGCTCGATGCAGCACGTCGCGTTCTATCACGTGTTCGCGGTGTTCAAGCTCGCGATCATCCTCGAGGGGCTGTACATGCAGCACCTGCAGGAGACGGGGGCGAACCCGGACAGCGCGCGCTTCGAGTGGTTCGTGCCGGTGCTGGTGGACCGGGCGCAGCGTCTGATGGCGGCTGCGGGCTAGCCGCTACTCAGGCACGAGCGAGGCGACGAGCTCCCGTAACCCCTCTTCGTCGAAGGGGCCTAACGCCGCGTGAATCACCTCCCCGTTCGCGTCGATGGCGACGAATCCGGGGTGCCCGCGGATGCCGTACATGTCCGAAAAGTCCGCGCCGGCGCGCGTGTTGGCGTCGACGGTGACGAAGTCGATCTGGTCCGCGTACTCGGCCTGCAGCGCCGCCCACACGGGGCGGAGGCGGTTTCACGGGCCTCAGGTATCGATCTGGACGAAGAAGACCGTCGGGCCGGTAACAGCGCCGTCGGGGGCGGGGGCGGAGTCGCCGCCGCCGCACGCAAGCGCCGCTATCGCGAAGGTTGCGGCGGCGGCGAGGGCGAGCGGGCGCACGGCTGCTACTGGGGGAGGACCGACTCGACGAGGTCGCGCACGCCGTCGGGGCGGGTGGGGCCGAGGGCGGCGTAGGTCACCTCCCCGGACGCATCGTAGACGACGAAGCCGGGCTGCCCGATGGGGAGTCCGTGTTCGCGGATGAACTCGCGGCCCTCTTCCGTTTCGCGGTCAACCGAGAAGAACTCGATCCGGTCGCCGTACTCGTCCTCCAGGTCCGCCCACACGGGGCGGAGCGCATTGCAGGTCGGTCACCATTCGGTGTGGATGAAGTAGACCCTCGGGGTGGCCGAGACGGCAGAGTCCTCGGGGGCGGCGGCTGCCCGGGCCTGCTGGGTAGCCTCGGGCTGGGCGGGCGCGGCCGTAGGGGTAGGGTCGCTCCCGCCGCAGGCGAGCAAGACGACGGCGGCGAGGGCGGTGGCTGCTATCAGGGCGGTCAGGCGCATGGCTATCCCTCCTCGAGGGCGGAGGCGACGAAGGCGCGCAGGGCGCCTTCCCTGGCGACAGTGGCGTCCTGGCGCACGAGCGTGTCGCCATCGTAGATGAGGAAGACCGGCTGGTAGAAGATGTTGTGCCTGCGAGCGAACTCGCTGCCATCATCGCTCTCACGGTCGACCAGGACGAACTCGATCCTGCCTTCGTATTCCTGCTGTAGTTCCTCCCACACGGGGCGGAGCTTATTGCAGGTCGGTCACCACTCGGTGTGGACGAAGTAGACCCTCGGCAGCGCGGCAACGACTGCCTCTTCGGGCACGTCGGCGGCGGTATCGGTGGGTGTAGGTTCGGGCTCCGGCTCGGCCTCGGCGGCGGTTGAGGTCGGGGTTGACTCGTCCTCAGGAGCGGTTTCCTGTGTGGGTTCCGGATCGTCTGCCGGCTCCGGCGTCTCGGTAGGCCGCTCCTCGGACTCTCCCGGCTCTTCGGTCGGCTCCGGGTCCTCAGTGGCCGTCTCGCGGGTGGACTCGGGCGTTGCCTCCCGGGTTGGCTCGGGGGTCCGCGTGGGGGCGGCCTGGCGGGTGGCCTCGGGCTCCTCCGTAGGGGCCGAAGTGGCGGCTTCCGTGGCCCCTTCGGTCGCAGCCTCGGTTGTTGCGCCCCGCTGGGTCGCCTGCGGTTCAGCGGTGGCGGCGGCCGTGCCGGTTGCCGCAGGCGTCGAGGTGGACGCCCGGGTTCCTGCGGGCTGCTCCGTTGCGCGGGGCGTCTCGGTGCGGGTGGGGGCAGCGGGCGAAGAGTCCCCGCCACCGCACGCCACGAGAACCGCGACGAGCACGGTAGCCGCGAGCAGCGTGATCCAGTGCATCGCCACTATCGTGACGGAAGCGGGAAGGATGTGCGAGAGCGGCGGGAAAGGCGGCGGCAAGGGCGCGGGCGAGCGACAAGCGGCGGTTCGCCCCACAATGACAGGATGCGGGGCGGACGGCTGGTGCTGATCATGGTGGTGGGCGCGGCCTGCTTCGTGCTCGTGTTCCAGGTGCTGAGCTCGCTGGAGTAGACGCCGGCTCCGCATTGACGGCAGACGCGACCGCCCCGACACTCGAAAAGCGGAGGCCCCATGACAGGTCTGGGTCGACGCGTCCGCCCCCACCCCCTGGCCGTGCTGATCGGGCTGCTGGCGCTCCTGGCGCTGGCGGCGGGCAGCACAAGCGCGCCGGTCGGGGCGAGCGAGTCCGCACGCGGGCTGCGGCTTCCCTACCAGGTCAACGCCTCGCTCTCGCCGGAGAGCAAGGAGCACACGGCCATCCTCGTGCAGAACAACAGCCGCCAGCCGGCGACGATCGTGATGGACTTCTATACGCCCGGAGGCGTGCTCATTCCGCTCGCGAGCGAGATCCACCCGGAAGTCCCGGCGTGGAGCACGCGCACCTTCAGCCAGGCCTTGAACCAGGGCCTGCTGCCGGGCTTCCGGGGCGTGGGAGTGCTCTCAAGCGACCGTCCGCTGAACGCGCTGCTCATGCGCGAGGCCGTGGGGACGGGGAACACGAGGTCGTACGCGGTACACAACGCGTACGCGGAGAGCGGGGTGCGGGTGGCGCTTCCGTACGTGGCTAACCAGCTCGATGAGGGTGACGGAACGGTCACGAACAGCCGCTTCTCGATCGCGAACGCGGGGCTGGACGTGGCGTGTGTCACCCTCACGTACGAGCTCGTGCCGGGCAGAGGAGCGGCATCCTCGAACGGGGGCACGACCCTCGTCTCCAGCGACGTCGCCAGCGAAAGCTGTCCGGACGGGGGCTGGGCAATTCCGGCGACCGGTCAGATGACGCTGGCCCCGGACGCGGGAACGCTGGCCATCGCCATGCCCTCGGGCACGGTGAACGCCCTGATGAGCGTGATGGTCGACTCTACGGAGCCCGTGACGGTGGCGGTCGACATCTACGGCGGGGATAGCGGCGGCGCGCGGCTGGCCTCGTACAACGGGTTCGTCGTGGACGAGGACAGGCCGGGGACGACGGAGGACGACATCTCGCGGCGGGTGGTGATGCCACTCGCGCAGAAGTCGGTGGGGGGCTACTGGACCGAGTACGCCATCGCCAACCCCTGGGACGAGGCCGTGAGCGGCAGCATCGTCTACCAGGGCACGGTCAGGGGCGATCCGGACCGGGACGTGCTCGTGACGGTCGAGATCGAGGTGCCCGCGCGAGGAGGCGTCACCCACAGCGTCTACGACAGCGCCGAGCTGCCGGAGGGCTTCGAGGGCTGGGCGACGGTCTACGCGGACGAACCGGTTGCCGCCCTGCTCCTGCGAGCGAACCGGGGCGACACGGACGCCTACGCGGCGGCGAACGGGGTCCCCAAGGGGCGGACGACGACGAGCGTGAAGTTCCCGCTGGTCTTCCGCAACGTCGACGGCTGGCGAGACCTGGAAGGCACGAACAGCTGGGTCGGGGTGGCGGTCGCGGACGGGGGGAAGGCGGAGCTCCAGATCGTGGCGGTGAACAACCCGGCCCAGGCGATCAAGGGGTGCGAGGGGTTGGCGCTCTTCCAGACCACGATCACGATCGACGGATCGTTCGTGTTCGACCAGGGCTCCGACGACGAGGACACGACCGGGCTGGGCGCCCTGCCGACCTGCATGATGGGCGGCATGGTGATCAGGAGTAACAAGCCGATCGCCGCCATCGGAGGCGTCACCTCCGACGTGCAGGACGGCGACAACGACGCGCTCTACAACGCCTTCCCCTAGGTCTGCCGACCGGCGGCGGCCTCCGGGTATCTCGGCAGGGGAACGGGCAGGCCACTCTCGGGATCTTCCAGGACGAGCATGGGCACGCCGAAGACCTCCTCCAGGGGCTCGGGGCGAAGCACCTCTCGCGAGGGACCGTCGAAGGCGATGCGGCCGTTGCGCATGCCGATGACGCGCTGCATGAAGCGGCCAGCAAGGGCGAGGTCGTGGACGACGACGATGATGGTCATGCCCTCGGCGTTGAGGCGGGTGAGGAGGGCCATCACCTCGACCTGATGCTGCACGTCGAGGAAGCTCGTCGGCTCGTCGAGGAGGAGGACGCGGGGCTGCTGGGCGAGGGCGAGGGCGATCCAGGCGCGCTGGCGCTCTCCGCCGGAGAGGCTGCCGAGGGGGCGTCCGGCGATGTGATGGACGTCGGCGGCCTCGAGCGCCCAGTCGACGGCCTCGTGATCGGCGGGGGTGGCTCGCTGGAGGATGCCCTGGTGGGGGGCGCGCCCGCGCCAGACGAGCTCGTTCACGGTGATGTCGACGCCCTCGGGGTGCTCCTGGGGGAGGACGGCGAGGCGGCGGGCGACGCTGCGGGAGCTGATGGCGCGGATGTCCTCGCCATCGAGGAGCACGTGTCCGGCAACGGGCCGGAGCAGGCGGGAGAGGCCGCGCAGGAGCGTGGTCTTGCCGCTGCCGTTGGGTCCGACGATGGCGATGAGCTCGCCGCTCTCGAGGTCGAGGGTGACCTCGTGGACGGTGTCGCGGCCGTTGTAGCTCAGGCTCAGGCGCTCGGTCGACAGCCGCATCGTTACACCTTGAACCGCACGAGGTAGAGGAGGAAGGGAGCGCCCACGGCGGCGGTGATGATGCCCATGGGAATCTCGGAGGGGTTGATGACGAGCTTCGCGACGAGGTCGGCGGCGGTGACGATGATTGCCCCGACCAGGGCGGAGGCGGGGATGAGGTAGCGGTTGTCGGAACCGGCGACGTAGCGGGCGACATGGGGGCTGAGGAGCCCGACGAAACCCACGAGTCCGGCGACGGCCACGGCCGAGGCGGTGAGGACGCCGGCGATGACGAGGATGGCGAGGCGCGTGCGGTCGGCGAGGACGCCGAGGCCGGTCGCGACCTCGTCGCCGAGGGAGAGGACGTTGAGGCGGCCGGCAAGCACGAGGGAGGCGGCGATGGCGGGGATGGCGAAGGGGAGGATCGAGCGGAAGTCGGTCCAGTCGGAGCCGTAGAGGCCGCCGGCGAGGAACCCGAGCGTGGTCTGGATGAAGGTGCGGACGCTCGCGACCAGCCCGACGGTGATGGCCCCGAAGAGCGCGGAGAGGGCGACGCCGGCGAGGGCGAGGCGCACGGGCGAGACGGCGCCGCGGTAGGCGATGACGAAAAGGATCCCGGCGCCGCCGAGGCCTCCGACCATGGCGGCGAGGACGACGCCCCACTGGGAAATCTGGGGGTTGATGGAGATGGCGGTGGCGGTAGCGAGGCCGCCGGCGGCGGTGAGGCCGAAGATCGTGGGGTCGCCAAGGGGGTTGCGGGTGACGCCCTGCAGCAGCGCTCCGGCCACGCCGAGCGATGCGCCGACGAGGATGGCATCGAGGAAACGGGGCAGGCGGATCTGGCCGACGACGAGCCCCGAGAGGGAGTCGGAACTGGCCGTGAGGCCGCTCAGGGCTTCCCCGGCGGAGAGGTTGACCGCGCCGAACATCATGGTGAGGAGGCCGATGACGGCAAGGGCGAGCACGCCCGCGCAGGCGAGCAGGAAGTGCCTCCGGGACCGGCCGCGGGGCACCAGGAAAGACATCCCCGCGCGCGCCCCGACCGTGGCCCCAGCCATCGTCTCGCTCCCGGCTACTGCCCGCTGCCGGCAACCGCCTCGACGATGGCGGCGAAGGCCTCGACGACGCGCGGTCCGGGCGACTGCACGAGGAGCTGGACGTCAATCTCGATGACGCGCCCGTTGGCCATGGCCTGCAGCCCGCTCATGCCGGGGAAGAGGCCGAGCATGCCGCTGAGGCGCGGGGCCGGGGGCGGCGCAGGCGTGACGGTGAAGATGTAGACAGGGTCAAACTCGAGCAGCGCCTCGGGGGAGACGCGGGTGAAGCCCGGGAAGGGACCCGAGTCGGGTTGCACGTCGGCGGGGTTGGCGAGCCCGACCGCATCGAGAATGGAGCCGCCGTAGCTGCTGGCCTTGGCGGCGTAGAGGTTGCGATCGCGATCGCCGATGAGGATGACGGCGGAGAGATCCTGGCCGGCGAGCGCCTCGCGGGCGGCGGCGCGAGCGGCCTCGACCGCGGCGACGGCCTCGGCGGCGCCGTCGGGATTGTCGAGCACCTCGCCGAGCAACGTGAGGCCCGTGATCACCTCATCGACACTGGCGGCCCCGGCAAAGATGACGGGCACGCCCAGCCCCTCCAGGGTTTCGCGGACGTCGGGGGCGATGTGGATAGTGGAGTCGGCAACAACCAGGTCCGGTTCAAGGGCGAGGATGGCCTCGGGGTTGGGCTGGTAGGCATTGCCGACATCGGTGGCCTCAAGGGCCTCGGGCGGATAGCTCACGGTCCGCGTGCGGCCCACGACCGTGCCCCCGACGGCGTACACGAGCTCGGTGGCGGTGGGGCTGATGGCGACAATCGCCTTCGGCAGGTCGGGGATAGTGACGGTGCGCCCGAAGAGGTCGACGACGTCGCGTGGGTAGCCGGGGGCGGGCGGGGCCTCGGTCGCGGCCTCCGTCGCGGCTTCCGTGGGCTCGGGGGTCGCCTCCTCCGTGGGAGCTTCCGTCGGGGCGGGCGTGGCGGCTTCGGTCGCTGCGTCGGCGGGCGCTTCCGTGGCGGCCTCGGTGGGGGCCGGGGTGGGGGGCGGAGGAGCGTCGTCGTCGTCGCCACAGGCAACGAGGAGAGCCGCGCCCAGGAGCGCGACAAGCGAAAGCGAGAGGAACAGGCGAGACCTTCTCGCCAAAGGTAGCAAATCTGTCATTGTGGTCGTTTCTTGTCCAGTGCGTGGGAGGTTTGCGGGCCAATAGTAGGGTTCGCGCAGGCAAGCGGCAACCGACTTCGGGGCGACCGCGTCGGTCGGCCCTCGAGGCCGTTCGCGGACGCTCCCGTTTCCCCCGGTTGGGCTACAGTGTTCGTGCGGCGACCCACGGCGGAAGCCCGGCCCGAGGCGGGTCCGGCCGGCGCGGGGCCACGAACGGACGGCAGCAGTGACGCAGCAGCAGCCCTTCCCCGGATCGGAGTTCCCGAGCATCCCCGGCGAGCCGCTGAACCTCGAACCGATCGAGAAAGCGCTCCTGAAGATGTGCTACGGCGTCCACGTGATCGGGTCGGTCAGCGCCGGTGGCGAGCGGAACCTGATGATCGCGGACTGGGTGATGCAGGTGTCGTTCAAGCCGCGGCTGGTGGCGGCGTCGATCGAGAACGACGCGCGCACGCTGCGTTTCGTGCGCGAAACGAACGCGTTCACGGTGAACCTGCTGCACGAGCGCGACGGCCACGAGATCGCGCGCAAGGTGGTGATGCCGGCGGAGGGGAAGAAGATCCGGGGCCGCTCGGAGGAAGCGGCGGCGGCAGTCACCGACAAGCTCGAGGGGCTCGCGCACTTCCTCACGCCGGAGGGCGCGCCCATCCTCGAGGAAGCGCTCGGCTGGTACTACTGCACGGTCGAGCAGTTCTTCGAGACGGGCGACCACACGCTCGTGGTCGGCCGCGTGGTCGACGGCGACGTGACCCGTAGCGGCGACATCCTCACGGAGAAGGAACTCGGCTGGGAATACGCCGGCTGATTTTCTGGATCGGCGGAGGGTGTCGGCTTGCCTTCGATTCGCGCCGCGAGGGGTGGAGGTTGGCGCGGGCGGGGACGGCTGGCAGGGGTTGTGGAGCCGGGTGAGGAGATGACGGTGGCGGATTTGGACCTGGTGGCGCGTGAGGGGCGATCGTACGAGTTCAGGGACGGCAGGGGGCAGGACTGGACCGAGTCGTGGCACCCGCCCGAGCTTCCCGCTCCCGACGGCAGGCGGCACGGCTCGGGGGGCCTGTGCTTCACGCCGGAAGGATCGGTTGTGCTCGTGACGCAGGACGGCGCTTCCTGGGAGTTTCCCGCCGGAAGGCCGGAGGGCGACGAGGACTGGCGGGAGACGCTGGACCGGGAGATGTTCGAGGAGGCGTGCGCGGTGGTGGTGGATGCGACGTTGCTCGGCTATGCACGAGGCACGTGCCTGGCAGGGATTGAAGCGGGACTGGTGCTGATCCGTTCGCTCTGGGTCGCGGAGGTGACGCTGCAACCCTGGCGCCCTCGACACGAGACGACGGGCAGGATGCTGGTGCGTCCCGATGCGGCGCTGGACGCGGTGCGGCGGGGAAACGAGCCGATCTCCCGCAGGTGGCTTCGCGAAGCGCTGGCCACGCGGGGCCAGGCGTGAGCGGAGCCGGTGCGAGCAGAGCTCCCTCACGGGGAAGGCGCGAGGGGCCTAGAATCCCCGCGCGGGGGCGAACCCCGAAGGGAGCCGGATGCGGTACCTGACGATGGAGCGGACGCCCGAGCTGCAATCGCCGGTGGCAGTGCTGGCCTTCACGGGCTGGAATGACGCCGCCAACGCCGCGAGCAACGCGGCCCGCTTCGTGGTGCGACGTCTGGGGGCGCGGCGGTTCGCCTCGATGGAGGCGGAGCCGTTCTACGCGTTCACGGACACCCGGCCCTCGGTGCGGCTGGACTCGAGCGGGGAGCGGCAGCTGACGTGGCCGGGGAACGAGTTCTACTACGCGCGCACGGCGGGCGACTCGCCGGACTACGTCATCGGCATCGGCGCCGAGCCGAACCTGCGCTGGCGCACGTTCTCGCAGGAGTTCATGGAGCTGTTCGACACGCTGGACGTGTCGATGGTGGTATCGCTGGGAGCGCTCATCGGGGAGGCGAGTCACCGGCGCCCGATCGGGGTGACAGGGAGCGCGGCCAACCCGGAGCTGGCGGCCAAGCTCGACCTGCAGCGGTCCCGGTACGAGGGCCCGACGGGCATCGTGGGTATCCTCCACTACGCCCTGCAGGAGGCGAGCCGGCCCTCGGCGAGCCTCTGGGCGACGGTGCCGCACTACATCACCGGGGAGCAGTGCCCGCCGGCGACGCTGGCGGTCCTGCAGCGACTGGAGCGCCTGCTCGGGACGAGCTTCGATCTCGGGGAGCTGGAGACGGCCTCGGACCGCTTCCGGGACCAGCTCGACACGACGATCGCGGGCGACCCGCAGATGCGCTCGTACCTGGAACGGCTCGAAAGCGCGCTGGCGGAGGTGGAGGAAGAGGAAGCGGCGAACGACCCGCTGCCGGAGGCGACAGACCTGGTCGGCGACATCGAGGAGTTCCTGCGCGGGAACTCCGAGACCGACTGAGAGCGTTCGGGTCGGCTACGCCGACCTCTTGACGAGCGGCTCTATCAGGGTGATGTCGGTGGAGGTGCGGGCGACCTCAAGGTCGTACATCCTCTGAAGGTTGAGCCAGAACTCCGGGGTCATGCCGAGAGCCGTTCCCACGCGGAGGGCGGTGTCGGCGGTGATCGACCGGCGCCTGCGCACGATCTCGCTGATGCGGATGGGGGGAACGCCAATCGCCTTCGCGAGCCGGTACTGGCTGATACCGAGCTCGTCGAGGATCTCTGCGAGGTGCTCTCCCGGGTGGATGGGGGCAGCTGCGGTCATCGCTTCATCTCCTGCGCGGGCACTACCACTCTGGCACTTTCTCCGCGAAAGGGGGAGGATAGCGAACGGGTGTTCGGATGAGTTCGCCGAGCGTGCTGCATGTCGATCTGGATGCGTTCTTCGTGGCGATGGAGTTGCTGCGGCGGCCGGAGCTGGCGGGGACGCCGGTGGTCGTGGGGTTCGACGGGCGGCGCGGGGTGGTGAGCACGGCGAGCTACGAGGCGCGCGCCTTCGGGGTGCACTCGGCGTTGCCGATGGCGCAGGCGAAGCGCCGCTGCCCGCAGGCGACCTACCTGCCCGTCGACTTCTCCTACTACGCGCCCGCCTCGGAGCGCTTCCACGGCATCCTTCGGGACTTCACGCCGGTGTGCGAGGCGGCGGGCACGGACGAGGCGTACCTCGACGTGGCGGGGTCCGGGCGGCTGTTCGGCGACGGTGAGGCGATCGCGGGCATGATCCGGGAGCGGGTGCGGGCGGAGATCGGGATCACGGCGTCGGTGGGGGTGGCGGCGAACAAGCTGGTCGCAAAGGTCGCGAGCGACGCGGCGAAGCCGGACGGGGTCTGCGTCGTCCCAACGGGGGAGGAGGCGGCATTCCTGGCGCCGCGGCCGGTGCGTCACCTGCCGATGGTGGGGGCGAAGCTGGAGGAGCGGCTGGCGCAGCTCGGCCTGCGCACGATCGGGGAGGTGGCGGCCTACCCCGCAGACGCGCTGCGGGAGCGATTCGGGGGCATGGGGGAGGAGCTGCACGCACGCTCGCAGGGGCGGTTCGAGGCGCCGGTGCTGGAACACCGGGGGAGGGCGAAGTCGGTGAGCCGCGAGGCGACGTTCGGGACCGATGTGGACGACCGGGCGCGGCTGCGGGCGATCCTGAGGACGCAGGCCGAGCGGGTCGCGCGGGACCTGGCGCGCAGCGGGCTGGCGGCGCGCACGGTCGTGCTGAAGCTGCGCTTCCCGCCGTTCGAGACGCTCACGCGGTCGTGGACGGCGGTGGGGCAGGTGGCGCTCGCGGACGAGGTCTTCGAGGCGGGGGCGGAGCTGTTCGAGCGGGCCTGGCGGGAGGAGGGGGAGCGTCCGGTGCGGCTGATCGGGCTGGGGGTGATGAACATCGAGCAACCGGCGCGGCAGCTGAAGCTGGGGGAGACGTTCGAGGCGGACCGGCTGGCGGACACGGTCAACTCGCTGCGCGACCGCTTCGGGGAGGACTCGGTGCGGCGGGCGACGGAGATCGCGGCCGAGCGGGGAAAGGAAGAGGAGTAGCGGGGCGGGAGCGGCTCGCCTATGCTTGTGGCTAGGTTTGGGAGGTTTCGTGACCGACGAGTCTCAGGCGCAGGCGTGGTTGTCGCTGGGGCGCGCGAGCAGGCTGCTCGGGGTGAGCCACTCAACGGTGAGGCGCTGGGCGGATGCGGGGGAGATTCGTTCGTACCGCACGAGCGGCGGGCACCGACGCATCCTCGAGGAGGACGTACGCCAGTTCATGGCGCAGCACAGCCAGGCGGCGGGTTCCATCGACACGGACCGCATCAGCGAGCTGGCGGTGGGGCGCGTGAAGCGCCGGCTGAGCCGCCGGCGGCAGAGCCGCGACATGGATGCGTTCGCCGGGCTGGACCGGGCGACCCGCGAGCGGCTGCGTTTCATCGGGCGGCAGCTGGTCGACCTGTTCGCGCGATTCGTCTCGTCGCGGACGCGGCCGGAGCGGTTCATCGACGATGCGCGCGGTATCGGCGGGGAGTACGGGCGCACGCTGGTGGCAGCGGGGGTGACGCTGACGGACGCCGTGATGACGTTCAACGCGCTGCGGCACTCGCTCGAGGAGACGGCGGCGCAGCTCGCGGCGGAGGCGCAGCAGGGGACGGACGAGGCGGTGGAGGCGATGGAGAGCATCCTGGGGCTGGCGGACACGGTGCTGGAGGGGATGGCGCGGGTGTACGAGGAGTCGCTGGCCCGGGCCCGCTAGCTCCCGCGCCGAGGGGCGTACGCCTATACTTGGCCCGGAAATGAGCTTTTTCGACCGGGTGAGAGACACCGTGCGGGAAACCGCGACGGCAGCGACCGAAGCCACCAAGAAGCAGGCCCGCCGGGCGCAGCTCGAGATGCGCGAGAGCCGGCTGGAAGCGCGCGTGAGGCGCGAGAAGACATCGATCGGCGAGGCGCTCTACCCGCTGCTGGCCGCGGGCGAGATGGAGAGCGACCTGGCCGAGGTGCAGACGGCGCTGACGCGCATCGAGACGTTGAACGAGCAGCTCGCGGAGAACGCGGCGGAGCTCGATGCGCTGCTGGCGGCGCCTCCGGGGCAGCCGCCACAGAGCGGGAGCTAGCGAATGGCGGACGCTCCCGGCGGCGCCATCGGTCTCCTTCATCCGGGGGCGATGGGCGCTTCGGTGGGGGCGGCGCTCGTGGGGCGGGGACACCGCGTGCTCTGGGCGAGCGAGGGCCGCAGCGCGGCCACGCGCGAGCGGGCGGAGGCGGCGGGTCTCGAGGACGCGGGCAGCCTCGAACACCTGACCTCGGCCTCGGCGACGGTGATCAGCGTGTGTCCGCCAGACGCGGCCCCGGCGCTGGCCGAGCAGGTGGCGGGGACGGGGTTCGGGGGCGTGTACGTCGATGCGAACGCGGTGTCGCCGGCGCGGGGGCGGGCGATCGGGGAGGCGGTGCTGGCGGGTGGAGCGCGGGGGTTCGTGGACGGAGGCATCATCGGGCCGCCCGCGTGGAAGCCGGGCATCACGCGGCTGTACCTGTCGGGGGGCGAGGCGGAGGACGTGGCGGGGCTCTTCGAGGGGGGTCCGCTCGAAGCGACTGCGATCGGGCCGGAGCCCGGGGCGGCTTCCGCGCTGAAGATGGCGTACGCCGCCTACACGAAGGGCACGTCGGCGCTGCTGGCGGGCATCCTCGCGCTGGCGGAGCGGGAGGGGGTGGCGGAAGCGCTGCGCGACGAGTGGGCGATCTCGCAGGCGGAGCTGGCGGCGAGCGGGGAGGGGCGGGCGCTCGGAAGCGCGGCGAAGGCGTGGCGCTTCGCGGGAGAGATGGAGGAGATCGCGGACACGTTCGCGGGGGCGGGTCTGCCGGACGGGTTCCACCGGGCGGCGGCTGAGATCTTCCGCCGCTGGAGCGAGTTCAAGGACGTCCCGGAGCCGCCCGCGCTGGACGAGGCGCTGGCGGCGCTGCTGGCCGAGCGCGCCGGGGTGGCGCGCTAGCCGTGGCGCGCGGGAACGGCGCGAAACCCCGAAAGAAGCAGCCCCGGTCCCGCATCCCCTCCCTGCGGTGGGAGCGCGAGGCCTGGCGCGAGGGCGCGGCGACCGTCGCGGGGGTGGACGAGGTGGGGGTGGGGCCGCTCGCCGGTCCGGTCACGGCGGCGGCGGTGCTGCTCGCGCCCGACGACAAGCGGCCGTGGTTCCGGCGGGTGCGGGACTCGAAAGTGCTGACGGCGGCGGCGCGCGAGGAGCTCGCGGCCGAGATCGAGGCGTCGATCCCGTACGGGATCGGGTGGGCGACGAGCGCGGAGGTCGACAGCCGCGGGATCGTCGAGGCGCGCCGGCTCTCGGTGCTGCGCGCGATCGAGGCGCTTCCCTGCGCACCGGACCTGGTCATCTCCGACGCGCTCCCCCTGCCCCTGCCGCGTGTACGGGTGGAGCCGAAGGCGGACGCCCGCAGCGTCTCGGTGGCGGCGGCCTCGATCGTGGCGAAGGTCGCGCGCGACCGGTGGATGACGGAGCTGTGCGAGCGGTTCCCGGGGTACGGGTTCTGCCAGAACAAGGGGTACTACACGGAGGGCCACCGGGCCGCGATCGACCGGCGCGGTCCGTGCGAGGCGCACCGCGTGAGCTGGGCGCCGTTCGCGCAGGGCAAGCTCAAGCTGTGAACCGGCGCAAGGAGCTGGGCGCCTTCGGGGAGCGCGTGGCGGCGCACCGGCTGGAGGCGGCGGGGCTCACGATCATGGATCGCAACGCGCGCACGCCCAGCGGCGAGATCGACCTGGTGGCGCGGGACGGCGAGGATGTCGCCTTCGTGGAGGTGCGGACGCGGCGGGCGGAGCGGGGGGCGGCAGCGGAATCGCTGGACACGCGCAAGCTGCAGCGGATGTGGCGCTGCGCGATGGAGTACTGCGAAGCGCAGGGCGTCGACCCCGAGTGCGTGCGCATCGACCTCGTCAGCCTCGACATCGGGGCGAGCGACTCGGTGGCGCACATCGAGCACTTCCGGGGGCTCGAGATCCCGGACGAGTAGGGCGCCGGAGCGTGCTAGGATCGCCACGTTATGCCGATTTACGAGTTCCGCTGCGACGAGTGCGAGAAGATCACGAACCACTTCTCGCGCAAGCCGGACCCGAAGGCGAAGGCCACCTGCGAGCACTGCGGGAGCGAGTCGACCCACCGGCTCGTGTCGAGCTTCGCGCGGACGTATTCGCGGGAGGACGTGCTTGAGCGCTACGGGGACCCGGCGACGGACAGCAAGGCGGACCTCAAGGATCCGCGGCAGATCGGGTCGTGGGTGGAGAAGCGGTTCGACGAGTACGGCGTCGACATGCCGGAGAGCGCGCGGGAGATGATCGACGCGGCGCGCGAGGGCGACCTGCCGGACCCGGTCAAGAACCTGTGAGCGGGGGCGGAGACGCGCCCCGGCCCGACACGTCACCGCTCGGGGAGATCGCGCCGCGGATCGTCGCGCACCTGGAAGAGAAGCACGCCGCCCGGGAGAAGGCGCTGCGGGCCTCGCGGGCGCTGATCCAGGCGAGCGCGCGCAGCATCCGCGAGGTGCATCGCGGAGAGATGGCGGAGGCGAAGGCGCGGCTGGACGCGGCGCGGGCGGCGGCGGACGAGGGGTTCGCGGGCCTGGGCGGACACCCCGACATCGAGCACGCGGGGTTCGTGCACGACGCGGAGAAGGAGTACGCGGAGGCGCGGGCGACGCTGGCGCTGGTCTCGGGGGCGCCGCTGCCCTCGCCGGAGGACGTCGGCGTGAGCGCGGCGGCCTGGCTGAACGGCATCGCGGAGGCGGCGGGGGAGCTGCGGCGGGTCATCCTCGACCGGCTGCGGCAGGCAGACTTCGACGGATGCGAGGCGCTGCTCGAAGCGATGGACGACATCTACGCGCTGCTGGTCACGATCGACTTCCCCGACGCGATGACGGGCGGGCTGCGGCGCACGACGGACCAGACGCGGGGCATCCTGGAGCGCACGCGGGGCGACCTGACGATGGCGATCGTGCAGCGGCGCGCGACCCCCGAGGGCTGAGGCCGCCGGCACCCCGGCAGAGCAAGCGAAACGCAGGCGTCACATTGAACGCAGGGGGGTGGGGCGCTAGAGTGCCTTGCGGCCCATAACCTGCTGCGATTGCCATCCGAGGGGGCTCCCCCGCGATGCGCGACGCCGCTCAGCACCTGTCTCTGGGGGAACCATGGAGATCCTGATCTTCGCCATCATCGCGGGCGTGCTCGCCCTCCTCTTCTCCGCCTTCCGCGTGTTCGCGGTGGTGCGGGAAAGCGAGGGGAACGAGACGATGCAGAACATCGCCCGCGCGATTCAGCTCGGCGCGGCGGCGTTCCTGAAGCGCGAGTACGCCGTGCTGGCGGTCTTCGTCGCGGCCGTGTTCGTGGTCCTGCTGCTGTTCATCGACCTGGACGTGCTGGACAAGGACCCGCTGAACTTCGACAAGGACGTGCCGGCCATGGCGCTGTCCTACCTGATCGGGGCGATTCTCTCGGCGAGCGCGGGCTACCTGGGCATGACGATCGCGGTGCGCGCGAACGTGCGCACGGCGGCGAAGGCGCAGGAGGGGCTGAACCCCGCCCTGCGCGTGGCCTTCAACTCGGGCACGGTCATGGGCATGACCGTGGTGGGGCTGGGCATCCTCGGCCTCGTCATCCTCTACCTGATCTGGGAGAGCGCGGCGCCGCTCGCGGGCTTCGCCTTCGGCGCTTCCTCGATCGCGCTGTTCGCCCGCGTGGGCGGCGGCATCTACACGAAGGCCGCCGACGTCGGCGCCGACCTGGTCGGCAAGGTCGAGGCGGGCATCCCCGAGGACGACCCGCGCAACCCCGCGACGATCGCCGACAACGTGGGCGACAACGTGGGCGACGTAGCCGGCATGGGCGCCGACCTGTTCGAGTCGTACGTGGGCTCGATCGTGGCGACGATGGCGCTGGCGGCGGTCGCGATTGCGGGCGCCACGAGCATCGGCGCCTCCAACCTCTTCCCGTCGGGCGCGGAGGGCTTCAAGGGCGACGCAGCGGTGCTTCCGCTGCTGATCGCGGCCGTGGGCATCATCGCCGCGGTCCTCTCCACCTTCCTCGTTCGCACGGGCGAGCAGGCGAGCCAGGGACGGCTCCTCTGGGCGCTGCGCGCGGGCGTGTACGGCGCTTCCGGACTCGTGCTGGTGGGCGCGGCGGTCGCGATCGCCGTGATCGACCTGCCCTGGGAGCTGTTCTGGGCGATCCTCGTCGGCCTTATAGCGGGCCAGATCATCGGCACCGTCACAGAGGGATTCACCTCATCGGAAGGCTTCGCCCTGGGGCCGTTCCGCTACAGCCCGACGGTGAACCTGTCGCAGCAGGCCGAGACGGGCTCGGGCCCCGTCATCATCGGCGGGATGAGCCTGGGAATGCTCTCGACAGCGATTCCCCTGATCACGATCGTGGTCGCGATCATCCTCGCGAACGAGTTCGCCGGGTTCTACGGCATCGCGCTGGCGGCGGTGGGCATGCTCGCCCCGCTGGGCGTGACCCTCGCGACGGACGCCTACGGCCCGGTGGCCGACAATGCCGGCGGCATCGCCGAGCAGGCGGGCCTCGATCCCGAGGTGCGAGAGCGCACGGACGCACTCGACCAGCTCGGCAACACGACGGCGGCGACGGGCAAGGGCTTCGCCATCGGCTCGGCAGCGCTGACGGCGCTGGCGCTGCTGGCGACCTACTCGATCACGACCGGCGTGGAGATGTTCAACCTGCTCGACTGGGAAGTGATGGTCGGCATCCTCATCGGCGCCCTGATGCCGTTCGTGTTCTCGGCGCTCTCGATGGGCGCGGTGGGACGCGCGGCGCAGGCGATGGTCGAAGAGGTGCGGCGCCAGTTCCGCGAGAAGCCGGGCATCATGGACGGCACCGAGGAGCCGGACTACGAGCGCGCGGTCAGCATCTCCACCAATGGAGCGCTACGCGAGATGGTCATTCCGGGTCTGCTGGCGGTGGCCGTTCCCATCTTCGTGGGCGCGGTGATCAGCGCGGAGTCGCTGGGCGGCCTACTGATCGGCTCGATCGCAGCGGGCGCCATGCTCGCCATCATGATGGCGAACGCCGGCGGCGCGTGGGACAACGCCAAGAAGTACATCGAAGAGGGGCACTTCGGCGGCAAGGGCTCGGAAGCCCACAAGGCCGCCGTGGTGGGCGACACCGTGGGCGATCCGTTCAAGGACACCTCGGGGCCGTCGCTCAACATCCTGCTCAAGCTGATGTCGATCGTGGCGGTGGTATTCGGGCCGCTGTTCATCTAGCGTAGCCGCCGGTCCGCGGCCTCGACGGGGCGGGCCGAGAGGAGGCGAGCGGTGATCGTGGCGCAGCTCGCGATTCCGCTCGCAGCGCTGGTGGCGGTCGTCTTCGCCACCTGGTTCGCCCTCGACATCCTCCTGCGGACGCGCCCCGGCGAGGGCGTGTCGGCGGCCGCGGAGCGCACCCGCGAACTGGGCAGCTCGTACATCTGGCGGTTCGTCATCCTCAGCGTGACGCTGGGGCTGGCGGGCGGGGCAGGGGCGGGCGCGGCGGTGGGGGCGTACCGCGACGGCGTCGAATCGGGCGCGGTGGCAGGGCTGGCGGTACTGGCGGGGGCGCTGGCGGCGGCGGCGACGACGGCGGCGGGACTGGCGCTGGGTCAGCGCGCGAGCGAACGGGCGGCGACGGCCGCGGACCGGACGCTGCGCCAGGCGCTTGCGATCACGTTGTGGGCGGGCACGGCGCCTGCGCTGGCGGGCGGAGCGCTGGCGGTGGCGGGGGTCGCGGGGCTGTACGGCATCGCGACGCGCCTGGCGGACATCCCGGGCAGCGAGGCGGCGTTCCTCGTGCTGGGCGCGGGGGCGGGAGCGGCCCTGACGGCGATGGCGGCGCGGCTGCTGGCGGCGAGCGGGAACGCGGACGAGGACGAGGGGCCGGAGGCGGAAGCGGTCGAGGCGGCGGGGAGCGCTGCGGGCGGGGCGGACACGGTGGCGCTGATGGCGGCGGCCGGCGGCGCGGGGCTGGTGCTGGGGGCGCCGATGGCGCAGCTCGGCGACGACCTGGTCTGGATCGTGACGCCGCTGGTGGTGATGGCGCTGGGGTTGGGCGCGGCGACCATCGCGGGGATCACGTTCCCCTTCTGGACGCGGGCGATGCGGAACGCGGGGCGGTCGGTGGTGGCGGGATACGCAATCACAGCGGTCGTGGGCGGGGCGCTGGCGTTCCTCGCGCCGGTCGCGATGCTGGAGGAGGGGCGGTGGTGGCTCTCGGGCGCGGGGCTGCTGGGGGCGGGGTTGAGCGCCGCGGTATTCGTGACGGGACGGGCGATCGTGGGGGATGGGTCGAGCTACCGGGGGACGGGCGCGGCTTTCGCGCTGCTGACGGGCACCGGCCTGGTGGCGGCGTTCGCGTTCGGGTGGCAGGTCGAGATCGAGGGAGTCAGCTCGACGGCGACGGCGCTGTACGGGGTGGCAATGGCGGCGGCGGGAGCACTGGCGCTGGCCCCGGCGGCGGTCGCGATCCGCGCGTTCGGGTCGGGGGCGGCGAACGCGGCCGCGCTGGCGGAGCGCGCCCGGGAGGCGGCTGAGCCGTCCGAGGGCGAGGAGGAGGCCCCGGCGCCCATGCCGCTCGGGCCGTTGACGGCGACGGCGCAGCGAGCGCTGGCGCCGGCTTGGTGCCAGGGGATCGGCTGGACGGCGCTCGTGGGGGCGGCCCTGGTGGGGGCGCTGCTGCTGGCCGTGCGGACGGAGCTCGGGAACGTGGCCGCGAACGACGTGCCGAGGTACGTGCAGATCGCGGCCGAGCTCGGGGTCGTGCCCGACTTCGAGGACATCGAGGCACAGGCGGCCTACGACCTGGCCTCGTACCGCGACCTGCTCGACCGGCACGATATTCACGCGGCGGACGTGCCGCAGCTTCTGCTCGCGGGGGAGGCGGAGACGCGGCTCCTGCTGGAGCTTCGCGCGGAACAGGGCCGGCTCGACGAGGGCACCAGGACGATAGCTGGGGGACCGTTGCCGTTCCCCTCGCTGCCGCCGCTGCGCCTCGACCGGCTGGTGGGGTTGGGGGCGCTGGTCGGGCTGACGGGGCTGCTGGCCGCGATCGGGCTGGCGGCGGCGGGGCGGCGCGCGGCGGTGGCGCGGACACTGGGGGCGGTGCTGGCGGCGGCGGCGGTTCCCGTGGCGGCGGCGCTGATCGTGAGGCCGGCGGTCGGGGGGAACGCGGGCTGGGAGGTGGCGGCGGGGGCGGCCCTGGCGGCCCTGGTCGCAGGCCTGGCGCTGGCAGGGAGGGGCGGCGGCAAGCAGGGCGTGACGGCGGAAACAGGGCTGTCGCTGGCGGTGTTCCTGGGGGCGGCGGGGGCGGTGATCGCACCGGCGCTCGTGGCCGCCTAGCCATATCAGGGGCGGATACAGGGCTCCACGGGACGAATATCGACGAATTTCGGCATTTATTTGTGATTTCCTTCCCAAAGTCCTTGACAGGCCGATCTCGGGGCTGCTAGCTTCGAGAGGCTCCGCAAGGAGCGTGCGCTCGGTGAAAACCGAAACCTGCAGAGTGCGCCACGTGTGGCGCAGCGGGGGAACCACTTTCCGGGGTGAATGGGACCTCTCCAGTCCCTAGGGCAACCTTCCGCCCGAACCCGTCAGCTAACCCCGTATGCACTAGGAAGGCCTGGCGAGCAGGATGCTCGTTTCGAGGCCGAGATGATCTTGCCTCACGGAACCCAGGAGTAGTTCCCCATGCCTGCCTTGCAAGAGGCCCCGCCCCAGACGTGCCCCAAGTGCGGCGGCTCCATCATCGTGGAGCGCGACTGGCACGGCACCTACGGCAGCTGCATCATGTGCGGCTACGTGCACGAGGTGCTGACGCGGCCGCCCATCGATCTGGCTGCCGAGGAAGCGGCTCTGCCGCAGCGCCAGCGCCGGCGCCAGCCGTCGCACGGCAAGCTGCGCCTGTAATCGCTCGCCTCACGTTCTGGACCTGAAACCCCCGCCGGTGCGGGGGTTTCTCATGTGTCCCGCGAGCGCCGGGGGTCGGCTACAGTGGAAGGGAGGGGGTGAACGATGGCCTACATTCGCATCTCGATCGCCAAGCCCCGACGCGGAGAAGAGGCGCACCTGCGCGACATTCTCGAACAGCTCAACGCCGAAGCCGCCAAGCACGAGGGTTGCCTCGAGACGTACGTCCTCCACCCGCATGATGCGAGCGGCGAAATCGCGCGGCTCGCGATCTACGAGAGCGAGGAGGCGGCGGAAGCGGCAGCCTCGAGCGACGCCATCCTGGCGCTGCGCTCGGAGATGCACCTGCTGGTGGAAGCGGGGCACTCCGAGCGCGCGTTCTTCAGCGCACACTAGCGGCCCCGCCCGCGACCGACGCGGCGGATTCCCCTATCCTCTGCGCGAGGATTTGGTGACGGACGAGCGGAACGCCGGTCTGGACGGAGCGCGCGCGGAGGCGGAGCGGCGGGGCGTGGGCGGCTACGGCCGCCACGTCTTCATCTGCACGGGTCCGGACTGCATCACGCCCGAGGAAGGCATGGCCGCCTGGACACGGCTCAAGAGCGGCGTGGGCGAGCTGAACAAGCGCGAAGGGGCCACGCCCATCTACCGGACGAAGGTCGGGTGCCTGCGCATCTGCGAGAGCGGTCCGACGGCGGTCGTGTACCCGGAGGGGCGGTGGTACGCGGGGATGCAGCGGGAGGCGCTCGACCGGGTAATCGCGGAGGACCTGGGAGAGGGCCGGGCGGTGGAGGACTACCTGATCGGCGAGAACCCGCTCTCGACCCAGCCGGACGCTAGTTGACGCCCCGCTCGTAGCCCTCCCACCAGGGTTCGCGCAGGTTCGTCTTGAGGATCTTCCCGGCGCCGGACTTGGGCAGCGGCGTCTCATGGAACTCGACGCTCTTGGGGCACTTGTAGCCGGCGATCAGCGCGTGGCAGTGCTCGATGAGGTCGCCGTCGGTGGCGGTCGCGCCTTCGCGCAGGACGATGGCGGCGTGCACGGCCTCGCCCCAGCGGTCGTCGGGGATGCCGAAGACGGCCGCCTCGAGGACGGCTGGGTGCTGGTAGAGGGCGCCCTCGGTCTCGGTCGTGTACACGTTCTCGCCGCCGCTCACGATCATGTCCTTCGAGCGGTCGACGATGTAGATGAAGCCCTGCTCGTCGATGCGGGCGACGTCGCCGGTGTGCATCCAGCCGTCCTGGAGGACGGCGGCGGTCTCCTCGGGACGGTTCCAGTAGCCGAGCATGACGTTGGGGCCGCGGGCGATGACCTCGCCGCTGCCGCCCGCGGGGACGGGCACGTCGTCCTCGTCGACGACGCGGACGGCAACGCCCTGCACCTGGCGCCCGCAGGAGGCGAGGCGCTCGATGCCCTCGGGCGTGTCGTAGTCGAGCCACTCGAGGCGCTGGGCGCAGAGCAGGGGAGCGGTCTCGGTCATGCCGTAGGCCTGGGCAAGGATGGGGCCGAAGATCTCGCGGGCGGCGAGGATGCGGTCGGTGGGCATGGGGGAGGCGCCGAAGAGAAGGGCCCGCAGCGAGGAGAGGTCGTAGTCGCCGACGGTGGGGTGGTTCACGACGAAGTTGATCATGGTCGGCACGAGGATGGTGGCGGTGACGCCGCAGTCCTGGACGACCTGGAGGAAGGGGGCGGGGGCGAAGCCGGGGATGAAGGCGTGCGCGCCGCCGGCTGCGGTGACCGAGTAGCAGGCCCAGGCGTCGGCGAGGTGGAACATGGGAGCGGCGTGGAGCCAGACGTCGGGCTCCTCGAAGGCGAACGTCATCTGGATGTGCTGGGAGTTGGAGACGACGTTGCGCTGGGAGAGCATGACCCCCTTGGGGAGGCCGGTGGTGCCGCCGGTGTAGCAGAGGTTGATCATGTCGTCCTCGCGCCAGTCGCGGGCGGCGGCGGCCAGCGGTGCGTTCCCGGCGACGAGGTCCTCGTAGGCGTGCATCCCCTCGCCGGCGCTCCCGGCGAGGACGACGACGTGCTCCAGCTTCGGGAGGCGGTCGCGGAACGACGCGAGGAGATCCAGGTACTCGGGGCCGACGAGCAGGGCGCGCAGCTCGCCGTCGTTGATGATGAACTCGAGCTCGGGGCCGGAGAGGCGGATGTTCAGGGGGGCGAGGGGCGTACCCGCGTAGTGGGCGGCGAAGTACGTTTCGAAGTAGCGGTGGGAGTTGTTGGCGAGGATGCCGATGTGGTCCCCGGGCTCGATGCCGAGCGCGAGGATGCCCGCGGCGAGCGAGCGGATGCGGTCGGATGTCTCGGCGTAGGTGCGGCGCACGTCGCCGTCGATGACGGCGGGGCGGTCGCCGTAGAGAAGCACGCTCCGCTCAAGGATGTCGCCGACGAGCCACTGGCCCATGTCAGGCGACCTCGAAGAGACCAGCGGCGCCCATGCCGCCCCCGACACACATGGTGATGACGGCGTAGCGGGCGCCGCGGCGCTTTCCCTCGAGGAGGGCGTGGCCGACCATGCGCGTCCCGCTCATGCCGTAGGGGTGGCCGATGGAGATGGCGCCGCCGTTCACGTTGAGGTTCTCGTCGGGGATGCCGAGCTGGTCGCGGCAGTAGACGACCTGGCAGGCGAAGGCCTCGTTCAGCTCCCAGAGGTCGATGTCGTCCATCGTGAGGCCGGTGCGCTCGAGCAGCCTCGGGACGGCGTAGATGGGGCCGATGCCCATCTCGTCGGGCTCGCAGCCGGCGACGGCCATGCCGCGGTAGTAGCCGAGGGGCTGGAGGCCGCGCTTCTCGGCGGCGGAGGCCTCCATGAGGGCGCAGGCGGCGAAGCCGTCGGAGAGCTGGCTGGCGTTGCCGGCGGTGATGAAGCCGTCCTCGCCCATGACGGGCGGGAGCTTGGCGAGACCCTCGGCGTTGGTGGTCGGGCGGTTGCACTCGTCCATGTCGATGGCGACGTCTTGCTTGCTCGTCTCGCCTGTCTCGCGGTCGACGACGATCTTCGTGACGTTGCTGGTGACGATCTCGTCGGCGAAGAGGCCGGCGTCCTGGGCGGCGGCGGTGCGGCGCTGGCTCTGAAGGGAGTACTCGTCCTGGGCCTCGCGGGAGATGTCGTAGCGCTTCGAGACGACCTCGGCGGTGGTGATCATGGGCATGTACATGTCGGGCGTCGCTTCGAGGACGTTGGGGTCCTGGGCGCGGAAGGAGTTCTGGTTCTTGTTCTGGACGAGGCTGATGGACTCGATGCCGCCGGCGATGACGGTCTCCATGCCGTCGACCATGATCTGCTTGGCGGCGGCGGAGACGGCCATGAGTCCGGACGAGCACTGGCGGTCGATGGACTGGCCGGAGACGCTCACGGGGAGTCCGGCGGCCATCGCAACCTGGCGGCCCACGTTGAACCCCTGCGTTCCCTGCTGGAGGGCGGAGCCGACGATGACGTCGTCGACCTCGGCGGGGTCGATGCCGGCGCGGGAGACGACGGCCTCCATGGCGGGGGCGGCCATCGTGGGGGCGGGGGTGTCGTTGAAGGCGCCGCGGTAGGCCTTGCCGATGGCGGTGCGGGCGGTGGAAACGATGACGGCTTCACGCATGACGGTGGACCTCCAGGGGACGGCCACGGCGGGCTCGTCCGCAGCGAGGCGAGCCTACCAGAAGCCGGGGCGGTAGCGGATGCCGCGGTGCTCGTGGCCGGCGTCGCCCGCCTTGCGCAGGCGCACGAGGTGCTTGCGGCAGAGCTCGATGGTGTCGCGGCGGACGTCGGCGGGGTCGTCCCTCCACATGGAGACGGCGACCTCCTCCAGGGGAGGCTGGGTACAGAACTTGCAGCGCCTCAGGGGCACGGCGGGGGCGTTCCCTGCGGCCTACTCGCCGTCGTCGTAGGCGACCCACTGGTCGTAGAGGTGGTGGAAATGGCGGACCTTCCCCTCCTCGTAGGCGGCCAGGTAGATGTAGGGATCCTGCTTGGTCTTGAGGCCCTTCTGGACCTTGGGCAGGTTGTAGCTGTCCTGGTTGAGGACGCGGGCGAGGCCGCCCATCTCGGGCGCCTCGGTCCAGTGCTCGTCCGGCCCGAGCCAGTGGATCTGGGCGGCGGGCGGCTTGGGCTTGTCCTCGGGCCAGGGCGCGAGGTAGATGACCTCCATGATGCTCATGTCGGGATCGTCGCCGTAGGGGCGGAAGCGGTAGACGATGCGGCTGAACGAACCCCAGGGGTGGAAGTTGGGGAAGAGGTTGTTGTACTGCCCGTCGATGAGCTCGGCGTCGCAGTAGCTATCGACGCGGTCGCCGATGGTCTCGCGCAGGGTCTCGCGCATCATGTCGGCCATCTTGTGGCGGGTGGCGAAGATCTCGTCGCGGTCGGGGTGGATGTTGCGGTGGGCGCTCGTGCGGGCGGCGACGGTGACGGCGCGGGACCAGTTGCCGAAGGAGTCGTACTGGTGGTTGGCGCCATCGCCCCCGTAGATCATGAGCTGCGGGTGGGTGGCGATGATGTGGTAGCCTTCCATGAAGGCTTCCTGGTTGGCCTTCCAGTTGGCGCGCACGACCTTCGCCACGTGCATCTGCTTGTACTTCTTCTCGTAGTCGTACTTCTCGTAGTGCTTCGGCAGATCGCCGAGGTAGTCCTCGAATGACTCGCTGTCGGGGTCGGGGTTGATGAAGACGAACCCGCCCCAGGTGCCGATCTTCGCCTCGCGCAGGTGGCTGGCGTCCTCGCGCACCTCGGGGAAGTCCCACTCCGAGGGGATCTCGCGCAGGGAACCGTCGATCTCCCAGCACCAGCCGTGGAAGGGACAGCGGAACTCGGTCGCCTTCTTGCCGTCGAACTCGCGCAGCTGGCGGCCGCGGTGGAGACAGGCGTTGTTGTAGGCCTTGAACTCGTTCTCGCCGGTGCGGACGACGATCCAGGAGAGGTGGGCGACGTCGTAGACGATGTAGTCGCCGATCTCGGGGATGTCGTCGACGTGGCAGGCCATCTGCCAGACGCGCTTCCAGAGGCGCTCGACCTCCAGGTCGTGCCACTTCTTCTGCGTGTAGCGCTCGGTCGGGACCCTGCGGACGCCGCCCTCGAGGGAGTTCTCCATGCGCAGCGTCTCGGGGATGCGCTCGGGATACTGGTCGCCGTCGAGGAGCTCCATGAAGGAGATGCCGGAGGAGCGGGGGCCGGCGGGGGTGTCGCGGCCGGGGTCGCCGGTGTAGCGGGTGAAGGTGTCGTCGATCTCGCCGGCGAGGGCGGTGCCGCCGGTGTACTGGGCCTCGGCGGCGGCCGCATCGCGGGTAGCGGTCATGCGGGAGGCGCGGCGAGGGTCGTTCTCGACGAAGTCGGGGGGAAGCTCGGGGCCGCCGACCCACTGGAGGAGGTGGGGGTCGGCGTACTGCAGGTCACCCTCGAGGTGGATGCCGTCCCACTGGAAGATGCCGTACTTCTTCGCCTTCTCGACACGGACTTTGCCGTCGCCGAGCTCGGTGTAGGTGGCGCCGCTGAGGGGATGGACTTCGGACTTCATGGCCTCTCCTGGTGGTGTGGGTTCGCCGCGCTCAGGCGACGTCGAACTGGACCCAGAGCTCGCGGGGGGCGCGGAAGCCGCCCTCGTTGATGTTGGGTCCGGTGATGCCCTCGTGGTCGGGGAACCTGGGACGGGGGTTCTTCATGGCCTCGCAGAGGCGCGTGCTCGCGATGATCGCCTCCTGGCGGGCCATCGCGTAGCCCATGCAGAAGTGCTGGCCCATGCCGAAGCCGAGGTGGCCGGCGCGGCCGTCGGGGTAGCGTCCGGAGCGCAGTTCGCGGCCCATGTGCAGATCGTCCCGGAAGACATCGTAGGTGTCCGGGTCCTTGAACACACGCTCGTCGCGGTTGCCGGCCCCGAGCAGGAGCGAGATGGAGGCGCGCTCGGGGATGACCTCGCCGTACATCTCGATCTCGCAGGTGGTGCGCCGGCCCTGGCCGTGGACGACGGGGTCGTAGCGCATCATCTCGGTGAAGACGTTGGTCCAGAGGGAGTGGTCGCGCTGGACCTCCTCGAACTGGTCCGGGCGGGTGTAGAGCATGTGGTACCACATGTTGGCGATGGCCTTGTCGGTGGTGTCGCCACCGGCGGCGAGGAGGAGGGCGACGAAGCCCTTGACCTCCTCGACGTTCATGCGCTTCCCCTGCAACTCGGCAGTGACGATGCGGGAGACGAGGTCCTCGCCGGGATTCTTCGTGCGCTCCTCGATGATCGGTTCGAGGTAATCCCAGATCTCGTCGCGGGCGTGGATGCCGTCGACGTAGTACTGGCCGGAGCCCATGCCGGCGATGAGGCGCTGGTACCAGTCGACGAAGGTGTCCTCGTCGTGGCGGGGGAGGCCGAGCATGTTGGAGATGACGCGCACGGGGAACTGGTTCGTGAACTGGCTGACCAGCTCGACTTCGCCGGTGTCGGAGAACCCCTTCGCGATGTCGTCGGCGGCCTTCTGGGCGATCTTGTCGAGGAGCTCGCGAGCGATCATCTCGATGTAGGGGATGAAGGCGCCGAGACGGTTGCCAACGAACTGGTCGGCGACGATGTTGCGCATCCAGCGGTGCCGCTGGCTGTTGCCGTACTCGAGGATGTTGGGGCCGAAGACGGAGCGCTCGCCGAACTTGTAGGGGCCTTCGGGGTTGTAGGTGGCGCGGTCGTAATGCTCGTTGTCCTGGAAGACGCCGACGATGTCGTCGTAGCGGCTCAGCACCCAGCGCCCGTGGAACCCGTCGCGGAAGAGAGGGCGGTGGTCGCGCAGGCGCTTGTAGAGGGGGAAAGGATCCTTGCGGTATTCGGGGGAATCGAACTCGCGCGGGTCGATCGCGGTCTTGAGGCGTTCGGCCGCCTTCGCTCCTGCCTTCATGGTCCGGCTCCCGTCGAGCGCACGGCTCGCTGTAACGGCACAGGATACGCCCTTGGGGAGGGGGCTACAGGCGCTCGCCCCATGCGCGAAGGCCATGTGCAATCTTCTCTTCCAGCCACACGCGGAACTGGGCAGCGACGGCCTCTAGCGCTTCGTCGTCCGAGGGGCGAATGTCAATGGGGAACTGTCGACCGGAAGTTGAGGCGCTTCTCCAATCTCCATCGTTCCCAGGGTTCATTAGGAGGACTTCCAGGGCCGCGTAGCGACGAGGCTGGCTCCATGCTGGGTAGAGCACAATGAGCAGTCGCGCGTCCATCTCCGAGCGAGCAGGCAACCCTAGCCGGAGGGCCACCCAGCGCAAGGGTCGCTTCCCCGCATCAAAGCCATAGCTCGCCAGAGTCTCCTGTACCTGCCCAGGCCACGAGACCTCAATCGCGTCGCCATGCGAGACCGAGGCGGAGACCACCACGCCCTGTGCCTCAAAGGAGTGTTGCACCTCCGCTGCTATTTCCTCCAGGCGAACGGAGGCCACCTGGATGAGTTCATTGAGTGCCCCGGCCAGCCGTGGCGTTGTGGCGTCTTGACTCTGACGAGCAGCTGCCGCAGCAGCCTCAATCGCCTGCACGGCCTCCTCGCCACGGAGGGTGCGAATTATCTTGAGGGCTTCCTGTAGGTCGCTGCGCTGAATGTCCGCGAAGAGGTCGATAAGTGGTTTGAGGTCGCCCTTGTCGGCTGCCTGGAGCGCCGCAATGTAGCGCTCGCGGTGCTCTTCATCCCTGACCACGAGCACGAGGTAGTCGTCTTCGAGGAGGATGGCGCTCGTGAGAGCGCGGGCCACACGGCCGTTTCCGTCCTGGAAGGGGTGTATCTGGGCGAAGCGGTGGTGAAGCCACGCTGCCTCGACCTCGGGGCACACCTCCAGTGCCTCGTGCCGCTCGTGCAGGGCGAGTAACTGGTCAATCTCGCTCTCGACCTGTTCGGGGGGGCAGTATTCGTGGATGGACCCGTCAGGCTGAAGGGGGTTGTTCGGCCACTTCTTCCAGGCGCCCTTTTCGGATGCGCGCCACTCTTGCTTCCTCACGTCGCCGGACAGGTCGAGCACATCTCGTGTGGCCTGATTGAGGGTCAAGCGCTGGTGCAGTTCCTTGATGTAGAAGGGGGTGATCTCCCGCTGGCTCCCGACCAGGTCCATGACCATATCGAGCGCCGCTCGCTGGTCCGCGATAAGCGCTTCCGCATCGGCGCCGATGAGGCCGCTGGCGTGGTGCTGCCCTAGCGCTTCCAGACCAGCCTCCAGAATCTGGACGGTGATCCCACGATCGAACCGGTAGAGGCGCTCGATCAAGCCCGTCTCGATGGCCCACAGGAGCTCCAGCTCCTCCTGAAACTGCCTCAGCTTCCCCTCGTCCTTGATGAGCTTGCGCTCCGCGACCCATTGGCGGTGGACGGCATGGAGGTCTGGGCGGCAGAGATCCTTCCATTTCTCGGGCAAGTCCTGGATGGGCTCCCACTTATGGGCGATGGGCGGAGTGTCGGAGCCGCTGTCAGTCATGGCTACTCGGTTTCAGGTTCCCACCGAGCCCTGCCCCGCGCAATCGACAGGCTCAGGCGAAGGCGCTGAGGACTTCCTCGTCGAGGCGCTGGTAGAGGCGGGGGTTGTTGGGGAGGCGGGCGAAGATGGCCTCCTCGACGCCCACGTCCTCGTAGCGCTTGAGGACCTCGACGATGCGCTCCGGGGGGCCGATGGCGAGGTCGCGCTCACGCTCCTCGGGCGACATGCCGCCGCCGTAGCGCTCGCGCCACATGGCGGCCTTGTCGGGGTCGTCCTGGATGACGCAGGTGAGCTGGATAGTCTTCTTAATCTCGGCGGGGTCGCGGCCGATGTCGGCGCAGTGCTGTTCGAGCACCTCGATCTTGCGGCGGACGAAGTCGGGCGGGCCGTCCACGTTCATGATGTCGCCGTACTGGGCGCAGGTGCGGAGGGTGCGCTTCTCGCCGCCGCCGCCGACCATGATGGGGGCGTGGGGCTGCTGGATGCACTTCGGCGCGAAGGGCGTGTCGTCGAGGCTGTAGTACTCGCCCTCGAAATTGACGGGGCCCTCGGTGTCGAAGAGGAGGCGGATGACCTGGACGGCCTCGACGAGGCGGTCGAGGCGCTCCTTGAGGGAGGGGAAGTCCCAACCGAAGGCGGTGTGCTCGCGCTCGAACCAGGCGGCGCCGATGCCGAGGTTCATGCGGCCGCCGCTCATGTCGTCCATGGTCGCGATCATCTTGGCGACGAGGGCGGGGTTGCGGTACGTGTTGCCGGTGACGAGGGTGCCAAGGCGGACGCGCTCGGTGGTGGCGGCGAGGCCGGCAAGCAGGGCGTAGGCCTCGAAGGTGGGGATCTCGTTGCCGAGGTTGTCGACGGGCGGGAAGAAGTGGTCGTAGACCCAGAGGCTGGACCAGCGGCCCGCATCAACGGTGCGGGCGACGGCGGTGATGTCCTGCCAGCTGGTGGCGTTGTTGTGGAGCTGGGCGCCTATCTGCATGTCGGTCTCCTGTGGAGTGGGGCGAGTCTACAGGGGGTCCGAGGGGCGTATGCTCGCGGGCATCACGAGGCGGGCCAGGGCGCTCCGCGGTCCGCCGCAAGGAGGATCGCCATGGGCGTCTCCCACACCGTTTTCATGAGCTTCAAGGAGGGCGCCGACGAGGCCCTCATCCAGGACTTCTGGGACAAGCTCGACGAGTTCCCGTCGCAGAAGCCGGGGCTGCGCCGCTGGATCTCGGGGAAACCGGGGAACTACTACCCGATCTCGAGCGAGGACTACGACCTCGCCTTCTCGGTGGAGGTGGACTCGCCGGCGGCGATGGTCGACTACGCGCGCCACCCGTTCCATATGGACGCGGCGGCGCTGATGGGGCCGATCATCGAGAACGTGCTGGTGGTGGACTTCGAGTTCACGGCCGTGCAGCAGAGCGCGATCGCCTACAAGGCGCCGCGCGAGGGCGACGACAACGTGGCGATCGCGCACGTGACCTGCCTGGCGTTCAAGGACGACGCGAGCGAGGAGGACATCGAGGAGTTCACGCTCGCGCTCGACCGCTTCCCGCGGCAGAAGCCGTTCATCCGGCGCTGGATCCTGGGGAAGCCGGGGCCGTACTACGGCTCGGCGACGGACCGGTTCGACCTGGTGTTCATCGCGGAGGTCGACTCGATCGAGGCGATGGAGGAGTACGCGCGGCACCCGTACCACACCGAGGTGGTGGGACCGATGCTGGGCCCGATCATGAAGGACGTGCTGGTGGTCGACTACGCCTACTCGCGGGTCATCGAGAGCGCCGTCGACTACGCGCAGATCATCCCCTACCGGTAGGGGTCCGGCTCAGGGGTAGCGGTACTCGCGCAGGGGGCGCCAGAGCCTCCAGATGAGGAGCGTGGCGCCGAAGGCGAGGAAGGCGCCAAGCAACATCGTGGCGCGTTCGCCGATCCACTCGGACCAGAGGCCCACCCAGAGCGTGCCGATGTTGTTCGCCGTCACCGCCGCGAGCACGAGAAAGGCGGAGGCGCGCCCGCGCATCTCGTCGGGCGTGGTGAGCTGCACGGTCGTCTGGCGAACGGCGACGGTGACGGCATCGGCGAGGCCAATGAGGGCGATGGTGATGGCGCCCGCCCAGAGCACCGTCACGTTCGAGAACACAAGGAGGGCGACGGCGTAGCCGAGGGAAGCGTAGATGACGAGCATCCCCTTGGAACGGTAGCCGGCGAAGAAGAGCGCGCCGAAGGAGCCGGCGACCGCCCCGGCGCTGTTGGCGGAGCCAAGCACGCCCACGGCCCCGGCGCCGCCCTTAAAGAGGCCCTTCGCGATCACGGGGAGGATCTCGCGGTAGAAGGAGACGACGGTGATGCCGATGTCGAGGAGGAAGAGGCCGGGGAGGATGGGGTGGCGGATGACGAAGAGGAAGCCCTGCCAGACGCGGCGCACGGTCGAGCCCTCGGAGACCTGCTCGACCCGGCCGCGGGCGCGGATGAGGAGGGGCAGGAGGGCGGCGGGGGCGGTCGTGCCGGCGGCGACGAAGAAGGCGGCGGTGAGCCCGACGCCCTCGGCGACGCCCGCGAAGAGGAGGGGCGCCAGGATGGAGCCGGCGTTCATGGTGGCGGTTTCGCCGGTGATAGCGAGCATGAGGTGGCGTCGGGGGACGACGGTGGGGGTGAGGGCGGCAGCGGCCGGCTGCGAGACGACCTGGGTCGCGGCGGTGATGCCGATGGCGATGTAGACCTGCCAGACGGTGAGCGTTCCCGCAGCGGCAAGGAGGCCCAGCGCGAGCAGCACGACGAAGGTGACGGCGTGAGCGGCCGCCACCAGGTGCTTGCGGTTCATGTAGTCGGCGAGAGCGCCGCCCCAGAGGAGGGCGGGGATCTGGACGACGAGCTGGACGGCGCCGATGAGGCCGAGCTGGGCGGGGGAGCCGGTCGTCTCGAAGAGCCACTGGGCGGTGACGAGGATGCGCATCCAGCGCGAGACGACGGTGGCGAGGCCGGTCGCCCAGAGGTAGCGGTAGTCGCGGAAGGTGAAGGCGGCCCAAGGCCGCAGGCTCTGCGGCCCCTCGTCCTCGATCTCGACCTGGTCCGTGGGCGGCTGCGTTACTGCTGGCCCGCCTCGACTTCGGCCCCCTCATCGAGGAGGCGGAGGATGGTGGTGGCGAGCTCGCGCGCGTCCTCGGGGGTGAGCTCGACGGCGACGCGGGCGCCGGTGCCCAGCTCCTCGTTCACGAAGTCGAGGTTGAGGGCGTGCTCGCGCTGGAGGTGGAAGGGGTGGTCGAAGGAGACGTAGGTCTGGGCGATGGGGAACCACCGGTCCTTCGACTTGCCGCTGCCGGCGATCTGGACCTTCTCGGCGATCATGGTGCACATGGCGTTCCCTCCCTAGCCCAGCTTCCGCTCGAGGAAGTCCCAGATCTTCTCCCAGCCGTCGACGGCGGCTTCGGCGGCGTAGGCCTGGGGGTAGTTGTAGTAGAAGAACCCATGCCCGGCGTTCGGGTACATGTGGAACTCGTAGTCCTTCCCCTCGCGCTGGAGGGCGGCCTCGTGCTCGGCGACCTGCTCGGGCGTGGGGCTGAAGTCGTTCTCCCCGAAGAGGCCGAGGAGGGGCGCGTTCAGGTCGGCGGTGTAGTCGATGGGCGCGACGGGCTGGCGTTCGGAGAGGTTCTCGGGGGGCATGACGACGTTCCCGCCCCAGCAGTCGACGACGGCGTCGACGCCCTCGCTCGAGCGGCAGCCGACGAGGAAGGAGTGGCGTCCGCCGGAGCAGGTGCCCATCACGCCGACCTTGCCGGTTACGTAGGGGAGGGAGCGGAGGTAGGCGATGCAGCCGTCGGCATCGCCGACGACGCGGTCATCGGGGGCGCCGCCCTCGGCGCGGACCTTGGCGGCGACGTCCTCGGGCTCGCCCTGGCCGTCGCGGTAGTAGAGGTCGGGGCAGATGGTGACGTAGCCGTGGTGGGCGTAGCGGCGGGCGGTCTCCCGGTACCACTCGTCCCAGCCGGGGATGTGGTGGAGGAGCAGCATCGCGGGGAACGGCCCTTCGCCCAGGGGCCGCGCGAGGTAGGCGTAGATGGAGTCGCCGCCGTCGCCCTGGACGGTGATGGTCTCGGCGAGCATGCCTTCGTAGGCGCGCGTGTCGGTCATGGGGTGCCTCCTGCAGTGGTGGGGCGAATCCTACGGCGCGGCGAGTCGCGTGGGGAGCGCGCGGCGGGGGCTGTTTCGGGTAGGCTGCGGGGGCCAGCGAGGAGGACGACATGGGAGCACCAACGGTTGAGGACTACACCGCCCTGCGCATGGTGGCGGAGCGGTACGTGGACGCGGTGAACCGCTTCGACCCGGAGGCCTGGGGCTCGACCTGGGCCCCGGACGGGCAGTGGATCACGAGCACGACGCGCACGGGGCGCGAGGAGGTAGTGGCCGACTGGACGCGGATCATGGCGAGCATCCCGAACGTGTACATGCACGTGTACTCGGGCGTCATCGACGACGTGACGGGCGACACGGCCACGGGACGCTGGTACATGGGCGAGTTCCTGAACCGGGAGGCGGGGCGCACGATGAACTCGCTCTGCTACTTCGATACGTACACGCGCATCGACGGGCAGTGGTACATCCAGACGCGGCGGCTGGAGGCGCTCTACCGCGGTCCGGCGGACCTGAGCGGGGACTGGGGCAAGCTCTCGATGTGACGCGGCGGGCGGCTGGCCCGCTCGCCTAGAATCGTCCCATGGCCGAGGGGGAGCAACGCAGGGAACTCCGCCCGACGGAGGGCGCGGACGCGACCTCGCGGCTGCTCGAGGAGTTGCTGGCGGAGGGGAGGCCGGTCGCGGAGATCGCGGTGCGGCTCGGCATCAGCGTTCCCGATGCGCACGCGCGCATCAGGGGCGCGCCTCCGGGGCGGGAGGTGGAGGACGCCGGGCCGCCACTGCCACCGAGTCTCGCGCCACCGGAACAGGCGGGAATCGGGGGCGCGCGGCGCGCGCCTCTCCCTCCGGGCGGGGGTGGCGGCGGACCGCCGGGCAGGCAGCCGAGCGCCCCGGAGCCGGGGCGGGGCCTCTCGCGGCGGGCCTTCCTGGCGCTGGCGGCAGCGGGGGTGGCGGGGCTGGCCACGGGAGGCACGTTCCTGGCGATGCGGGGGGGCGAGGAAGAGGAGGCGGTCGTGCGTCCGCCGCGACCGGTCCCGGTCCCGCCCACGCTCACGCCCGTGCCACCGGCGCTCACAGCGCTGCAGCCGGCGACGGGCATCTTCAAGGAGCTGACCCTCGAGCCGGGCCAGCCGCTGACGGAGGAGCACGGCATCTTCTTCCTGCGGACGCGGGGCGAGGGGGCAGGGAGCGTGACGGGCTGGCAGCTCGCCGAGCCGGGGGGCGCGGACCCGCCCGTGTACCGGGCGGGCGCGGGCAGGCGGTTCATCGCGACCGAGGGCGCGCTCCACGAGCGGACAACGGGGCGATCCTGGACGTGGCCGGAAGATCGCCTGCGGCTGCTCGGCCTGTCTGACTACGGAGCGCTCTTCGAGGTGATGGAAGGGGGGTTGGGGCCGCACCTGACCAAGCGGGCGCGGTACGTGCTCACGAACGGGCAGCTGGAGGAGCGGGCGGAGTTCGAGCTCACGGGAACGGTCCTCCCGTCCATTCCACCGTTCTTCGCCCCGGGCGGGAGGCGCGTCTTCCTGGCGCTCGAGCAGCCACAGCAGTACCCCTCGCTGTTCATGCTGGACGGCGCCACGGGACAGGCGTCGACCGTGTTCGCGCCCCAGCGGCAGCGAACCCTCCAGCGAATCCTGCTCCACGCGACGACGCCGGCGAGCGACGGGGAGTCGTTCCTGCTGCCGTTCTCGTACTGGCCCACGCGCCCTCCGCTGACGCTGGGGTACGGCATCTTCGCGACCTTTGTGGCGCGTCTCGGCTGGGCAGGCGATCATCTGGGGGTGACACGCGTGCGGGTGGACCGCGCGTTCGTCTCCCCGGACGGGTCGCTGGCGGCGGGTGAACGCGTGCTGGCGGTCCCGGGGACCGAACCACCCCTCTTCGAGGAGACAAGTACGGTGCTGGTGTTCGACGGACAGACGGGGAGAAACCTCTTCCGTGTCCGCTCGGCCAGGCTCAACTACGGCGATGAACTCGGCGGCGCTCGCTGGCTCGCCGACTCTTCGGGATTGGTGATGCAGACGAAGATCGGAGGCAAGGTGGGGTACAGCTTCGTGAGCAGGGACGGGTCGCGGCTGGAGCCGCTCCCCGAGCCGCCGGGGCCTTCGGAGGAGTGGTTCCGGCACCCGGACATGCGGGGCGCGGCGCCATCGCCCGACGACCCATCGCTGATCGCGTTCGGGCGGACGGACCTGTACGACCGCGCCGCCGGTGGCTGGACGAGCATGAACCCAACGGAGGCGGCTCCGGCGCACGTTGGGCCCTGGGCCGGCGCCGGAAGCGACGAAGTGGTGCTGGCCCTTCCGCACCAGCCCCACCGCATGTTCCCCTTGCTGGCGGACCTGGACGAGACCCGTATCGAGCACAACCTGCCCTCGGAAGGTGACGATGCCTAACGACCAACCGACCGGCCCCCGCCGCGCGTGGCGCTGGCTGAAGCGGCGGCTGCCCTTCCTGCTGGTCACGGTATCCCCGCTGGCGACGGCGCCGCTGGCCGCGCTGCTGCTGTTCACGGCGGGCGGCGAGCACGGGGCGGAGGCGCTGGGCCTGCCGGAAAGCGACCTCTGCAAGTTCGACGGGTTCATCGCCCAGACGTGCTTCTACTACTTCGACTTCTGGCGGACGTGGCTGCTGCTGGCGATTCCGGGCGCGCTGAACCTGCTGGCGGCGCTCTGGTTCCTCAACCGCAACGGCTACGTGCGGGTGGCGGCGGTGGTGGCGATCACGCTGGCGCTGGTGCGGACGCTCATCGTGCCGGTCGCGACCGTCGCTCTCTCCCAGATCGCCGTCGTGAACGACGGCGGCCTGTTCCTGCGGGTCGAGGTCGAGGCGACGGGCGTCGTGACCGAGATCTCCTCACCATCGGAAGGGACGGCGATCCGCCGCATCCTCACGGCAGCCTGGGTAGGCGGCGCCGTGTTCTGGGGGATCACGGTGCTGGTGTGGCGGGCGTACGAGCCGCTGATGGCGCGCTTCTGGCGCGACCTCGATCCGCCCGGAGGACCGCGCCTCGACGCACCACCGCGCTGGACCGGCTTCCTGAAGCGGCGCTAGCGCCGGCCACGATCGGGGCGAGGACGCGGCGATGATGGGGAGGCTGGCGCGAGACTGGCGAAGCCGTTCCCCATTCCAGTGGCTGCTGATCACGCCAGTCTTCGCGGTGCCGGTCAGCGCCCTGCTCGTGTTCACCGTGGGGGGCGCACTCGATGGACAGGCCCTGGGCCTGGTCGAGGTGGAGTGGACGCGGGAAGACGGACGGCTCGACCGGACCCACTACTTCTACTTCGACTTCTGGCTCACCTGGGGGCTGCTGACGGCGCCCGGCGTGGTGAACCTGGCGGTCGTGCGGTGGCTCTCCCACGAGCTGTCGTACGTGCGGATCGCGGCGGTGCTCGCCGTTGTGCTGGCGCTGCTGCGGACGTTCGTGGCGCCGGTTGCATCGATCCTGTGGCTGACGGGGGACGTGATCGGCGACGCGGGCACCCTCCTGCGCATCCCCGTCAGCGAGGCGCGGACGTCCTCTGACCCGTCGCCGGCGTTCGCCACGTGGAATCTGCTGATCACGGCGTGGATGGGCGGGCTGGGGATGTGGGTGCTGACGCTGGGGATCTGGCAGGCGTACGCGCCGCTCATGGACCGCTTCTTCCCTCACCTGGCGCCGCCCCGCGAGGCGTTCCAGGGGGAGGAGGGGCGCTGGGGCGGTTTCTTCCGGCGGGGCTAGCACGATTGGCGGCCGGTGGCCGGTCCCCGCACCACGGTTCACGCATGACCTTCGCAACGTAGACTGCCGGAATGGCAACGACCACGACCCCCATTGCCCCCGCACGCACAGGGCCGCTTGGCGCAATCGGGAGGGCATGGGACTGGATGGGGAGGCATTCGCCACTCGCACTGCTGGTGGTGACGCCGATTGTGACGGCGCCCCTGACCGCCGTGCTTGTGTTCGGCTTCGCGCGGGAGCTCAGCGCGAGGGAGCTGGGGCTGCCCATCTGGCGAAACGAGTTGATCCCGGCCACGCTCCACTACTTCGACTTCTGGCCGACGGCATTGCTGCTGATCGGGCCGGGGGTGCTCAACCTGCTGGTCGTGTTGTGGTTCTTCCAGCGCAACGGGTATATGCGTGTAGCGGCGGCGATTGCCCTTGTGCTGGCGCTGGCGCGGACCGTGGGCGTCTTGTTCCTGTTCTTCGCGATCGCGCAGTCCGACCTGATCTTTCACGACGGGCAACTGCTGATGCGCATCGAGGTGGAGCGAACGGGTTTCCTGGCGCTCGAGCCTCGAGCGTCGCCGCGGGAGGCACTGGTTCGCCTGCCCCTGATGATGTGGTTGTTCGGCGCGTTCGCGTGGGGACCGAGCGTCCTCGCCTGGGGGCTGTTCAACCTCGTGATGGACCGGTTCCTGCCCCACATGAAGCCGCCGCAAGGGCGGCCGACCGGGGCGCCGAGGAGCTGGGGCGCCTTCTTCGAACGGCGCTAGCGGGTTGGGGAAGGGTCACGCCTCCTCCCCCCATCGCTACACTTCGGCCATCGCACGACGCCGTAGCACTTCGATGCCCGCGGCGCAGAGGTCTCCACGGTGATCGGGAGGGCCCGGCGCTGGACCGCAAGGCGCTCACCGCTGGTGGTGCTCCTGTTCACGCCCCTGGTGACGGCGCCCATCAGCGCGGTGCTCGTCTTCGGATTCAGCGAGACGATCGATCCGGGGGTGCTCGGACTGCCTCGCATCCGCGAGGAGGGGCCCTTCCCCGCGACGAACTTCTACTTCGACTTCTGGTCGACCTGGCTGCTGCTCATCGGGCCGGGCTTCCTGAACCTACTGGTGGCGCTGTGGCTCTTCCAGCGCAACGGCTACGTGCGGGTAGCGGCGGCGCTGGCGCTCGTGGTGGCGGCGATCCGGACCTTCCTGGTGCCGCTCCTGTATTTCTCGTTCGGGCAGTCGGACATCATCAGCCACGAGGGAGGAAGGCTCATCCGGATGGAGGTGGAGAACACGGGCTTTCTCCTGGGCAGGGCTCCCACGCCTGAGATCGCCAGGCTGCAACTGCTCGTGAACGTGTGGCTGCACGGCGCCTACGCATGGGGGGCGACCATAGCGCTCGCGGGGCTGTTCAACCTCCTGATGGACCGCATCTGGCCCGGTCTCAAGCCGCCCCGGAAGCGGCAACCCGGGGAACCGAGGGGCTGGGGGAGCTTCCTCGAGCGGCGCTAGCGGGACGGGTCGAGCATGACCTTGATCACGCCGTCGTCGCGGTTGTCGAAGATCTCGTAGCCGCGGGGCCCTTCGGACATGGGCAGGTTGTGGGTGAAGACGCGCTCGGGATGGATCTTGCCTTCCTGCAGCAGGGGGACGAGCTCGGGCCACGCGTACTGGGGCGAGACGAGGCCCACCCGGTAGGTGAGGTCCTTCCCGAAGAGGGCCATGAGGTTGACGGTCATCTCGGGGTCGGTGGTGGCGCCCACCTGGGAGAGGGCGCCGCCGTGGGCGAGCACGCCGAAGGCGATGCGCACGGTCGCCTGGGGGCCGGCGGCCTCGATGACGTGCTGGCAGCCCTTGCCACCAGTCTGGTCGAGGACGGCCTCGACGGGGTCGACCTTGCTGGCGTCGATGGGGATGGCGCCGAGGCGTTCCGCCTCCTCGAGGCGGTGGGGCACCTGGTCGATGGCGAACACCTTCGACGGGCCGAAGAGGAAGGACGTCTCGAGGGCCATCTGGCCGACGGGGCCGGCGCCCACGACGGCGACGGTGCCGCCCGGCTGGATGCCCGCGCCGCGGACGCCCTTGTAGCCGGTGGGGAGGATGTCGGTGAGGAGGACGGCCTGCTCGTCGCTGACGCCGTCGGGGATCTGGAGGAGGGAGGAGTCGGCGGCGGGGACGGCGATGGCCTCGGCCTGGCCGAGGTTGAGGACGCGGGTCTCGCTGTTGGCGCAGCGGGCCGTGAGGAGGGCCTGGCAGTTCTCGCAGCGGCCGCAGCCGACGACGGCGGAGACGGCAACGTGATCGCCGGGGCGGACGGAGCGCACCTCGGGGCCGACCTCGACGACCTCGCCGATGGCCTCGTGGCCCATGGTGGCGCCGATGCGCTCCTCGTTGACGGGGCCGTGGTAGCCGTGGAGGTCGGAGCCGCAGATGGCGAAGCTCGTCGTGCGGACGAGGGCGCCGTCGGGGGCGGGGACCTGCGCGTCGGGCACGTTCTCGAGCTCGATGCGCTTGTGGCCGCGGTAGACGAGGGCTCGCATGGCAGTCCTCCCGGCGCCGTCGGAGGCGCGGAAACGGTGTCGCGCAACCTTACCCCGTCGGGCGAGGCGCGGGAGCGTCCACGAACGGCGATCGGAGGGTTGCTCGTGTATCGTCTCTGGCGCCCCTCGTGGGCCGCCCGTCGTGGCGAACGCGGGGCAAGAAGGAGACAAGCGCGTGACCGACGAACTGACCTTCGGATGGGTATCCCCGGTGATCGGCCTGCCGGACAGCGACAACGAGCCGATCGTGATGTACCAGGAGCGGAACATCCTGCCGACGGCGTTCCAGCACTTCGACTGCGTGTGGCTGGCGGACCACTTCTACGGGTTCGCGAACGAGAACGACCCGTTCCTGGAGTCGTGGACGACGATGACGTGGCTGGCGGCGAAGTTCCCCACGGTGAAGCTATGCCACCACGTGATGGGGCAGGGGTACCGCAACCCGGCGCTGACGGCGAAGATGGCGGCCACCCTGCAGACGCTCTCGGGCGGGCGCTTCATCCTCGGTATCGGGGCGGGCTGGCGGGGGGAGGAGTTCGAGCGTTACGGGTACGAGTTCCCCTCGACGGCGACACGCATCCGGCAGCTGGAGGAGACGATCCAGATCTGCCGGCTGATGTGGACGGAGGAGTCGCCGAGCTTCGAAGGCCGCTACTACACAATCAAGGACGCGAAGGCGCCGCCGCGGCCGGATCCGATGATCCCGATCATGGTCGGAGCGCAGGGCGAGCAGCTCTCGCTGCCGATGGTGGGCCGCCAGGCCGACGGGTGGAACACGTTCTGGTGGCCGCGGGAGGAGTGGGAGGAGAACTGGACGCGGAAGCGCGACATCGTGCTGAAGTCGGCCGAGGAGGCCGGCCGCGATCCGTCCGACATCACGATCAGCGTGACGCGCGAGGTGGGCCTTCCGAACAACAGCCAGGAATCAGAGGAGTGGCGCGAAGTGCTCGAGCGCTTCCGCGAGCTGGGCGTGCGGCACTTCACCTGCGACTTCGGGCACCCGACCTCGACGGAGCCGGTGCTCCGCTTCGTGGAAGAGGTGATGAACCCGATGCGGGAGGCGTAGCGCTCGCGCTACGCCTGCGGCCTAGCCCGTCTTGCTGAAGCGGCGCATGTCCGGCGGACCGGCCATGTAGTCGCCCATGTTGGGGCCGCCGCTGCGGTTGCGGGAGCCGGCGAGGTGGGCGTCGAGGTCCTCGTCGCTCTCCCACTCTTCGACCATGCAGAAGACCGTGGGATCTTCGTTGTCCTGCCAGAGCTCGTAGCGGATGCAGCCCTTTTCCTGCTGGCTGGGAGCCACGAGGTGCTCGTTCGCGACGCGGGCGAACTCTTCGGTCTTGTCGGCGTGGATGGTGAAGCGGGCAACGACTCCGACGGTGGGCATGGGTGGTCTCCTGCGCGTGATTTCGGCGGGCGCATCGTAGAGGACGGGAGTGGGAAGGCGCATCCTGCCCCGCAGCATTGACGCGCGGGCGGGGCAATGCCACCATCGCGGCACGGAATATCCCCTGTCGCCACGAGCGCAAGGAGGGGTCCTTATGGTCACCCAGAATCAAGAGATGCCGATGACGCCGCTGGAGCGGGTGGACGAGCCCGACATGGGCACGGGCCTCATCGATCAGACGCGCTACATCGACCCCGAGTTCGCGAAGCTCGAGTGGGAGCGGATGTGGACGAAGACCTGGAACATCGCCGGGCCGCTGTGCGACATCCCCGAGGTCGGGGACTACTTCACGCACACGCTGGGGCGGGAGTCGTTCATCTTCATCCGCACCGGCGAGGACGAGGTCAAGGGCTACTACAACATCTGCCCGCACCGCGGCAGCCGCCTGCGCCCGAGCGTGGGCGCGGGCCACGCCGAGCAGCTGCAATGCCCCTTCCACCTCTGGACGTTCAACATCGAGGGTGAGCTGCACACAGTTCCCGACCGGCAGCACTTCGTGAACGGCATTCCCGAGGAGAAGCAGCACCTGGCCGAGGTTCGGGTCGACGTCTGGGGCCCGTTCGTGTTCTTCAACATGGACGACGAGGCGGAGTCGCTGACCGACTTCCTGGGCGTGATTCCCTCGCACCTCGACCCGTATCACTTCGAGGAATATCACCTGGTGCAGGACTACCAGCTGATCTGGGACTGCAACTGGAAGTTCGCGGTCGACCAGTTCGCGGAGATCTACCACCTGCCGGCGCTGCACCCGCAGCTGATCGAGTGGTGGGACACAGCGGGAACGCCGCTGGACGTGTACGACGGGGGCAGGCACAGCCGCCAGCTCATCCGCCAGGGGTACCCGGACGGGGGCGCCTGGACGGACGAGATGGCTCGCCGCCACGGCTACACGGACAAGGAGATGATCACCGACTCGCAGTGGCAGCAGCTTGCCGCGGTGGGGATCGAGCAGCACGAGTTCGAGGGCGGCGTGAACGACGTCCGGCCCGCGATCATCGAGGCGCGCCGCGAGCTGTACGAGGCGATGGGGGTGGACGTCTCGGCGCTCCACGGCGAGCAGCTGATCGACGACTACCACTACATGATCTTCCCGAACATCACGCTGAACATCGGAGGCACGTCGCTGACGTACTTCCGGGCGCGTCCGCATCCGACGGACACGAACCTGTGCCTCTGGGACTACCAGACGTACGTGCGGCTTCCGGAGGGCACGCCCATTCCGCCGCGCCCGGCGACGGTGCGGGGCTCGGCGCACGAGGTCGAGGTGTTCGAGGCGCTGGCGCAGGACATGGCGCAGGCGCAGATCGTGCAGGAGTCGTATCACTCCCAGGGGTTCAACGGCATCCTGCTGAACAGCGAGGAGCGTCGCGTCCGGGCGATGCACTACGCGCTGGAGCAGTACCTCTTCGGCCCGGACCGCTAGGGTCCGGGACCGGCGGCGCTCACTTCGCCGTGCTGGCGTAGTGGAGGACCGCGCTGGCGAGCAGTCCGGAGCGGGATTCACCCTCGCGGGCAGCAACCTCGTCCGCGATGGCGAGAACTCGAGCGGGCATGGTCACGTTGATGCGGACGGCCTTGCCCGAGAGTTTCGCCAGGTCGACCTCGACAAGCGCCCAGACTCCATCGGCGTAGGCCGCATCCGCCTGGTGGATCTCCAGGGGGCGCTGCTCGGGGATTGGCTGTCCCTCCATAAGCAGGGTCTCGATGTGGCCGGCAATCGCCTCAGGCGTCAACTCGAGTGCCTGCTCGATGGTATCGCCCGCTGAGAAGCAGCCGGGCAGATCGGGAACGGTGACCCCGTAGCTGCTGCCCTCGTCGTGGTGAATCACGATCGGGTACCGCATTACCTGTCCCTCCAGTCCCAACCCGCTTGCCGAAAGATGTTGCGCAGCGTGCCGGTCGGGATGTCCTTGCGCGGGTGCTGGATCGTCGTGACGCCGGGTCGGTCCCGGTGCACGAAGTTGTGGTGGCTCCCTCGCACGTTGCGGAGCATCCAGCCGTCTTGTCGCAGGCGGCGGATGACCTCCCTGCTATCCACGTGTGTGTATTCTACACACTCGCACGTGGCCGCTCATCGTCGCCCGGTGCGGCGCCCGCCCTGACCACCCGCGCCCTTAGCGCGGGATGACCGGCAGGGTGATGTGGGAGGGGTGCTGGGCGTCGTGCAGGACCGCCTGGGCGGCGGGCACGAGGTTGCTCTCGCTCTCCACGGGGGCGCCGGTGTTGGGGTTGCGATCGAAGCGCGGGAAGCACGACGAGCTGATCTCGATGCGGATCCGGTGTCCGGCGAGGAAGACGTGGCTGGTGGCCCACAGGTCGATCTCGTAGCGGTAGGCCTGGCCGGGGGTCAGCAGCGTGGGGTTGCTGGCTGAGTCCCGGTAGCGGGCGCGAATCATGCCGTCCTGCAGGTTCTGGGCGTAGCCGTCGGGGTAGACGTCGACGAGCTTGGCGGTGAAGTCGGTGTCGACGGCGGAGGTGGTGGCCCAGAGGGTGACGCGCAGGGGTCCGGTGACCTCGAGGTCCTCGGCGAGGACCTCGCTGGAGTAGACGAGCACGTCGTCGCGCTCCTCGGCGGGGCGCTGGTCGAAGGCGCCGCGGGCGATGATGAGGTTGTTGCCGCCGAGGCTGGGGACCGGGTCGTTGGGGTCGTAGACGTAGCGGTCGGGGGGCTCGATGGCGGGGGGCTCGGGGCTGAGGGCGCCGTCGCCGTTGAGGCTGTTGGCGGAGCCGCCGCTGTGGAGGTACCAGGGGGTGTACTCGGTACGGGCGAGGGGCCACTCCTGCTCGTCGCGCCAGCGGTTCTCGCCCATGACGAAGATGCGGACGGGGGCCTCGTCCATGATCCCGGTGTCCTCGCCCTTCAGCCAGTGGCCGAACCAGCGCCTCTGGATCTCCATGAAGTCGATCTCGGCTTCCGGGCCGAAGTCGAGATCGCCGGTCCCGCCGCTCTCCGGAAGGGAGTAGCCGATGTGGCCCCAGGGGCCGACGAGCAGGCGCTGCTTGCCGCGGGCGTTGGGGCCGCCGAGGGCGTTGATGCCTTCGAAGCCCGAGAGGGTGCCCTCCAGGAAGATGTCGTACCAGGAGCCGAAGTGGAGCATGGGCATGTCGACGGTGTGGAAGCCGCGGCGGACGTTGATCTCGTGCCAGAAGGGGCCGTCGTCGGGGTTGTTGAGGTAGTCGCCGAAATAGGGAGCGCTGTCCTTCATGCGCTCGATCCAGTCGGTGAGGGGGACGTGGGCGTAGCCCTCGGGGGTGAGGGGTTGGGCGAAGAAGCCGTGCTCCTCGGGCGGGTCGAGGTACGCCTCGAGGGTGTCCATCTCCTCGCCGGTGAGGCCCTTGCGCTCCAGGGTGTTGCGGCCCTTGAGGAGGGAGTAGGGGACCATCCAGCCGTGCTCGAGGGCGCCGCCGGCGTGGCGCGTCCAGCTCTGGCGGTGGTCGGCGGTTCCGGAGACGGGCGCCATCGCCTTCAGGTGGGGCGGGGAGTGGGGGGCAAGCTGGTACTGGTCGGCGCCCAGGTAGGACTGGCCGAAGGTTCCGACATTGCCGTCGCACCAGGACTGCTCGGCGAGCCACTCGACGGTGTCGTAGCCGTCGGGGCCCTCGTGCAGGTGGGGGGTGTAGTCGCCCTCGGAGCCGAAGCGTCCGCGGCAGTCCTGGGTGACGTAGGCGTAGCCGAGGGGCAGCCAGAAGTCGATGCCGGTGCCTTCGCGGCCGGTTGTCCGCCCGTAGGGGGAACGCGTCAGGAGGGTGGGGAAGGGGCCGGGACCGGCGGGGCGGTAGATGTCGCACTCAAGACGGACACCGTCGCGCATCGGGATCATGACGTTCTCTTCGACGGTCACGTCCATTCCAAACATTTCGGCCATGGCAGTCCCCCTTTACGGAACGGGGGGAGGGTACACGACGGAAGGAGATGCCTGCGGTGTCAGCCTTCGGCCGCGGCGCCCTCGATGAACTCGTCGGGCGTGGCCATGAACCTGAGGCGGCATTCCAGCGAGCAGAAGTAGTACCAGCGGCCCTGGTAGAAGCGCTTGGCGCCCGTGCCGCTGGCGCGCTCGGGGGCGCCGCCGGGAACGTGGCCGGTGACGGCGTCGACGTCGCCTTCAGCGACCTCGCGGCCGCAGACGAGGTCTACTGCCAGGGCTGCACCTCGTCGAGCGTGTCGGCGGCGACGCGCAGGCACTCTTCGGCGCTGCCCCAGGCGAGGGCGCGCTCCTTGCCGTGGCGGCTGAAGAAGTGGAGGTCGTACTCCTCGGTGTAGCCGATGCCGCCGAAGAGGATGTGGGCCTGCATCGTGACCTCGGTGCCGGCGCGGGAGGCGAGCGCCTTGGCCTTGGCGATCTGGCGGTCGCTGGCGATGCCCTGGTCGAGGCGCCAGACGGACTGGTAGACGAGGAAGCGCGCGGAGAGCGTCTGCGTGGCCATGTTCGCGCAGTGGTGCTGGACCGCCTGGAAGGAGCCGATCGGCCGTCCGAACTGGACGCGCATGCCGACGTACTCGACGGTCATGTCGAGCGCCTGCTGGGCGTTGCCGAGGCACTGGACGGCGCAAAGCGCGCGTCCGGCCCGGCGCAGGAACTGGAGCGCCTCGGCGCCGCCGGCGCGGCGGACGGGGGCGCCGTCGTAGGTGCAGTGGGCGAGCGGCGTGCGGGCGATCGTGCTGAGCGACTCGGTCGCAACGCCGTCGCCGGCGGCGTCGACGAGGAAGAGGGCGGCTTCGCCGTCCTCCGTCGCCTCGACGAGGTGGTGGGTGACCTCGGCGCCGTAGTCAACGAAACGGCGTTCGCCCGTGAGGGCTCCGTTCTCGACGCGCGGGGAGGCGCCGTTGGCGGGCGTTGAGCCCTGCAGCGCGGGTGCGATCGTAGTGGCGCCGGCGACAACGCCGCGGACGACTTCGCCCGCGAGCGTCTCGTCGCCGTGGCGCTCGATAGCGAGGGCGGAGGCGGTGGTCTCGAGGAAGGGGATGACGCAGGCGCGACGAGTCAGCTCCTCCAGAACGACGGCGGTGTCGGTGAGCTCGCCACCCTCGCCGCCGTGCGCTTCGGCGAAGGGCAGAGCGAGGAAGCCAGCGCCCGCGAGGTACTCCCAGAGGGCCTGGTCGGCGCCGCCCTCGCGCTCAAGCTCGCGGATGCGGTCGAAGGGCACCTCGTTGCCAAGGTAGTCACGGAGGGACTCGCGGAGGAGTCGCTGGGTTTCGCTGAGGGTGGTGTCCATATCGCGCTTGCTACCGGGGGAGTCCGAGGCCGCGCCGGGCAATGATGTCGCGCTGGACCTCGTTGGCGCCGCCGCCGAAGCGCTGGATGGGGGAGGCGCGGTAGGTGCGTTCCAGCTCGCCGCCGAGGGGAGCGAAGCCGTCGGCTTCCTCCGTGAGGGCGCCCTCGTGGCCGAGCAGGTCCATGGCGACGTTGCTGATGTGGTAACGCAGCTCGGAGGTCCAGATCTTCGACATGGAGGCCTCCATCGTGGGGGTGTCGCCGGCGGCGACGATGGAGGCGTTCGTGAGGACAAGGCCTTCCATGACGTCGAGGTCGAGCTCCAGCTCGACGAGGCGGCGGCGGACGACGTCGTCCTCAAGCAACTCGGGGCGCTTCTCACGGATGTGGGCCAGGAGGCGGTCGAAGATGTGGCGAAGGCCCCCGCCGGCGCCGATCCAGACGCGCTCGTGGTCGAGGGCGTTGGCGATGATGTACCAGCCCTGGTTGACCTCGCCGATGAGGGCGTCGCTGGGGACGCGCACGTCCTCGAAGAAGACCTCGTTCGTGCGGCCGCCGGACATCGTCATGATGGGGCGCACGGAGATGCCGGGCGTGTCCATGGGGACGATGAAGGTGGAGATGCCGCGGTGCTTGGGGGCGTCGGGGTCGGTGCGGCAGGCGAGCCAGACGTGCGAGGCGGTGTCGGCGGCGCTGGTCCAGAGCTTCTGGCCGTTGATGAGCCAGTCGTCGCCGTCCTTGACGGCGAGGGTCTCGAGGGCGGCGAGGTCGGTGCCGGCGTTTGGCTCGGAGTAGCCGAGGCAGAGGGTGATGTCGTTCGCCCAGATGCCGGGGAGGTACTTCTCGCGCTGGGCCTCGGTGCCGAAGCGGTGGATGGCGGGGCCGACCATGGTGCCGAAGCCGGAGCCGTAGGGGATCTCGCGCCTGGCGAACTCCTCGGTCATGACGAACTGGAACCACTGGGACTTGCCCTCGCCGCCGAGCTCCTCGGGCCAGCACATGCGCACCCAGCCGCGCTCCTCAAGCGATTCGCGCAGGCGCGTCTGCTCGGGGCCGAGCTGGGCGGCCTCTCCGCGGTTGGCGAGCTCGTGGCGGAGCGCGGGGGTGTCGAACTCGTCGAGGAACGCGCGCACCTGGTCGCGGAAGGCTTCCAGCTCCTCGTTCCAGCCGAACTCCATGCCGGTCCTTTCGTGTTCGGGGGCGCTAGGAGCGCCAGGCCCCGGTGCCGGGGAAGCTGTGGTCGATGGCGTCATGCACGGTCTGCTCGCCCGTGCCGATGATGCGCTTGTGGACGAAGCGCCAGCGGCCGTCGTCCTCGCGGCGGAGGCGTTCCTGGTAGATGCCGCCACCGGGCGCCACGCCCGGTTTCGGTCCGGTGCCGACCTCGAGGTAGCTGATGACCGTGGCCTCGTCGCCGTCGATCTCGATGTGGACGTTGGTGGTGCTGTGCTTGCCGGAGAAGACGCCGCCCTCTTCGAGGCGGCGGTACAGGCCGCCGATCTCCTCGCGGCCGACGAGCCTGCCCTCGAGCGACTCGCCGTAGCCGCTTATGTCGAGAATGGCGTCCTCGGTGAAGAGCGAGATGAGGGTCTCGACGACGTTGGGGATGTCGTGCAGGAGGAGGTACTCGTACACAGTGCGGCGAACGCCTTCGACCGCCTCCAGGTATTCGACTCGCGCCTCAAGCTCTTCGATCGTGGCCATTTCTTCCTCCGTCGGGTGGCAGGGGCGGAATCGCCCGCCGGTACGTGCTGGTGGAAGGCGCATGCTTCACTGCCGCACGCGGCCTGTCAACGCAGGCGAGACGCCACGGCCGCTATTTCGCGTTGACCGACCGGTTCACAACGCGCCATGATGCGCGGGCATTTTCCTTGCAGGGAGGCGTTGCTCGATGGTGCTCGAAAACCGCCCCGCCCCGACGCCGACGGGGCGAACCGACGAGCCCGACATGGGGACGGGCCTGATCGACACGGAACGGTACACATCCCCCGATTTCGCGAAGCTCGAGTGGGAGCGGATGTGGACGAAGGTCTGGCTGAACGCCGGACCGCTGGCCGACATTCCCGAGGTGGGCGACAACTTCGTCCACGAGATCGGGCGGGAGTCGTTCATCTTCATCCGCACGTCCGAGGACGAGGTGAAGGGTTACTACAACATCTGCCCGCACCGCGGCAGCCGCCTGCGCCCGAGCGTGGGCATGGGCCACGCGGAGCAGCTGCAGTGCCCCTTCCACCTGTGGACGTTCGACATCGAGGGTCAGCTGAACACGGTTCCCGACCGGCAGCACTTCGTGAACGGCATTCCCGAGGAGAAGCAGCACCTGGCCGAGGTTCGGGTGGAGACGTGGGCGGGCTGGGTCTGGTTCAACATGGACGACGAGGCGGAGTCGCTGCACGAGTACCTGGGCGTCATGCCCTCGCACCTCGATCCGTACCGGCTGGACCAGTACCACGTGGTGGACGACTACGTGCTGGAGTGGGCGTGCAACTGGAAGTTCGCGGTGGACCAGTTCGCCGAGATCTACCACCTGCCGGCGCTGCACCCGCAGCTGCTGGAGTACTTCGACCACCTGGCGACGCCGCTGGACGTGTACGACGAGGGCAAGCACAGCCGCCAGCTGATCCGCATGGGTCTCCCCGATCCGAGCTGGACGGACGACCTGGCGCAGCGCTTCGGCTACGAGGACCAGGACGAACTGACACGCCAGCAGCGCCAGAACCTGGAGGACTGCGGCGTCGACCCGGACACATTCGAGGGGAAGTCGCGCGACTTGCCGCCGTTCCTGGCGCAAGCGCGCCGCGAGTGGGGGAAGCGCATCGGCATGGACATGGACCTGCTGGTCGATGAGCAGCTGGTGGACAACTTCCACTACATGATCTTCCCGAACCTCACGTTCAACTTCACCTACGGGTCGTTCCTGTTCTTCCGGCCGCGGCCGCATCCGACGGACCCGAACAAGTGCTACTGGGACTACCAGGTGTACGCACGGGTCCCGGAGGGAGCACCGCCGCCCCGCCGCCCAGCGACTGTGTACGGAACGGCGCGGAACCATCCGGAGCTGTTCGAGGCGCTGGAGCAGGACATGGCGCAGGCGCAGATCGTGCAGGAGTCGTACCACTCCAAGGGGTTCAGCGGCATCCTGCTCAACAGCGAGGAGCGGCGCATCCGCGCGATGCACTACGCGCTGGATAACTACCTCTACGGTCCCGACCGCTAGGCGGTCCGGAGACGGTCAACCACAAAGGAGACGAGGGCAGATGGCACATCCAACGGACGCAACGGCGCCGGCCGCCGGCATGGTCAACATCCTCAGCGTGATCCGGCGCTACCGGCTGCGGGATTTCCCGCGACGGTTCAGCCCGGACGACCTGCACCACGTAGGGATTCCCTTCATCGACGTGGATCGGACGATGCACGCCCTGAAGCTGCTGGATCTGATCAGCCCGGCCGACACGCCGACCGAGCGGTTCCAGAAGATCCAGGACGTGGAGTCGGAGGATGCGTACCAGGAGGCGCTTCAGGAGCTGCTGCGCGACATCTACGAACCGATCTTCGAGCTGGTTCCCGACCCGGCGAATGCCAGCGACATGAAGATGCGGGCGGCTTTCCGCGAGTACGAACCGCCGGAGGAGCGGGAGCGCATGCTCTCGCTGTTCCGGGCGCTCTGCGCGGAGGCGGGGATGATCGACCAGGGGTCGGGGCTGATACCGCCGATCCTGGGTACGTCGTCGCGCAACCGGCAGGTGATGCAGCAGTACCAGCGGGACCAGAAGTCGTAGTCGCGGGCGGTGGCGAGCGAATCGGGCGGGGGAACTGACGGGGCACTGAGCGACCTCCGGGTCGTGGAGTACGCGCAGGGGGTCACGGGACCGTTCTGCGCGAAGGCGTTCGCCGACCTGGGAGCGGACGTGGTGAAGGTTGAGCCCCCCGGGGGCGACCTGAGCCGGAGGCACGGGCCCTTCCCCGGAGACGAGCCGCATCCCGAGAAGAGCGGGCGCTTCCTCTACCTGAACACGAACAAGCGCGGCGTCGCCCTCGATGTCGAGGACGAGGCGGGGCGGGAGGTGCTGCGCGAGCTGGCGGCGAGCGCCGACATCTTCATCGCGGACCTGCCGCCGGCGGCCTACGGCGAGCTTGGGCTCGACTACGAGACGCTGAGCGCGCGGAACGCGGGCCTGATCATGGTCTGCGCGAGCCCGTTCGGGCTGACGGGGCCGTACCGGGACTACCAGGGCTCGGCCTTCACCGCGTTCCACATCGGGGGCATGGGGCGGGAGACGCCGTACAACGAGATCACGGACTCGGAGGCGTTTCCGCCGCTCGTCGACGGCGGCGACCAGGGCGACTACCTGACGGGCTGGACGGCGGCGATCATGGCGCTGATCGCGGTGTTCCACCGGGGCACGTACGGGACGGGGCAGCTGCTCGACGTGTCGGCGATGGAGTCGGTGGCGGCGATGACGCGCATGCCGGTCGCGAGCATCGGGTACGGGCAGGAGCCGAAGATCTCGCGGGAGAAGGCGAACTTCCCCTGGGTGATGCCCTGCAAGGACGGGCACGTCTCGTTCGCGCCGTTCCTGATGGACCACTGGTGGCGGGCGGTGGTGGACATGATGGGCAGCCCGGACTGGGCCGTAAGCGAGGCGTTCGCGACGACGATGGGCCGCGTGCAGAACGCGGACGTGGTCGAGCCGCTCACGGTCGAGTGGCTGATGGAGCACACGAAGCAGGAGATCTACGAGATGGCGCTGGCCCGGAACGTGGCCTGCTTCCCGGTGAACACGATGGAGGAGGTGCTGAACTCGCGGCAGTACGCGGCGCGCGACTTCTTCGTCGACGTGGAGCACCCGGAGGCGGGGACGCAGCGGCAGCCGGGGGCGGCGGGGATCTACTCGAGCACGCCCTGGGCGGTGCGGCGGCCAGCGCCGCTGCTCGGGGAGCACACGCGCGAGGTGGTCTGCGGGGAGCTGGGGCGGTCGGAAGAGGAGCTGGTGGCGCTGGCCGCGTCGGGGGCCGTGGGGGAGGGGTCGGGATGAACAACCGTCCGCTGGAAGGCGTTCGCGTGGCCGACTTCGGCTGGATCCTGGCGGGTCCGTACGCGACGGCGTGGCTGGGGAGCCTGGGGGCGGAGGTGATCCGGATCGAGTCGCAGAGCCGGCTCGACTTCCACCGCCAGAACCTGGGGGCGGGGGCGGACGGGGTACCGGGCATCAACCGCGGGGCGGTGTTCAACTCGCTCAACTTCAGCCGCAAGAGCCTGCGGCTCAACCTGTCGACGCCGAAGGGCCTGGAGCTGGCGAAGGAGCTGATCCGGCAGAGTGACATCGTGACGGAGAACTACGCGGCGGGCGTGATGGAGAAGATGGGGCTCGGGTACGAGGTGCTGAAGGCGATCAACCCCGGCATCGTCATGATCGCGACCTCGCCGCTGGGGCAGGTGGGGCCCGACCACGCGGCCACGGGGTGGGGTCCGAACGTGCAGGCGTACGCGGGTCTGCCGCACCTGACGGGGTACGAGGGGGGACCACCCTCGGGGCTGGGCGGGCTCTACCCGGATTTCATGATCGGGACGGTGATGGCGTTCACGGCGCTCTCGGCGCTGCACGCGCGCAACCGCACGGGCGAGGGGCAGTACGTGGACCTGTCGATGGCGGCCATCGTCTCGACGATGATCCCGGAGGGGATCATGGAGTTCGCCATGAACGGGCGGGAGCCGCCACGCCCGGGGAACCGCTCGCCGCAGAACGCGCCCCGAGGCGTCTATCGCTGCTCCGGCGACGACAAGTGGGCATCGATCGAGGTGGAGAGCGACGAGGCGTGGCAGGGGCTGGCGGGGGCGATCGGCAGGCCGGAGTGGGCCGGCGAGGAGCGCTTCGCGAGCGTGGAGGGGCGGCGGGCCGCGCACGACGAGATCGACGCGGCGATCACCTCCTGGACGCGGGAGCGGTCGCACTATGAGGTGATGCACACGCTGCAGGCGGCGGGCGTCGCGGCGGCGCCATGCCTCGACCCGCACGAGCTGCTCGAGGACGAAGGCATGGCGGACCGAGACCTGTACGTGGAGATGGACCACCCGGAGGTAGGTCCGCGCACGATCGCGGGGCTACCGGGTCGCTACGGCGACATCGAGTCCTACGACTACGGTCCGGCGCCGCTCTTCGGGCAGCACAGCGAGGAGGTCTGCACGGGCCTCCTGGGGCTGAGCACGGAAGAGTACGAGCGGTTGGTGGCGGACGAGGTCATCTGGTAGGTCGGGCGCCGCGCCGTCCCACTTGGTGTATCCTAGGTGTATGGGACGCACAAACGTGGATATCGACGAACAGGCCTGCGCCGAGGTTATGAGGCGGTATCAACTGGCGACAAAGCGCGAGGCAATCAACTTCGCCCTGCGAACAGTGGCGGCTGAGCGCGCCTCACTGGAGGAGGCACGCGCGATGCGGGGCAGCGGCTGGGAGGGTGACCTTGATGAATTGCGAGGCACCCACGCTCAGTGATCCTTGCTGACACTTCAGCCTGGATAGAGTTTCTGCGCGACACGGACTCGCCCACGTGCAATCTCGTTGACCAGTTGTTGGATGGCGATCTCGCTACATGCGAGGTCGTTCAGATGGAAGTGCTCTCAGGCGCGAAAGACGAGGCGCACCTGCGGGGGCTGCGACAGTCGCTGGCACGAGCCACCCTGCTTCCAATCTACAGAACCGACTATGACGCGGCGGCCGCGCTATACCGGCGCTGCCGACGTCAGGGATCAACCATCCGCAGTCTGCTCGATTGTCTCGTTGCCGCCGTCGCGATCCGAGCAGGCGCTTCGGTCCTGCACGGCGACAGGGACTTCGAGGCGTTGGCCCAACACACGGAACTCGAAATCTATCGGGGTTGACGCCCTCCGGCCAACTAGCGCCCCGTGAACTCCGGGGGGCGGCGCTCGACGAAGGCCTTGCGGGCTTCGGCGGCGTCCTCGGTCTTCGTAAGGATGGCGGTGCGGGTCTGCTCGAAGCGGTAGCCGTTCTTCACGTCCATGTTCTCGATCATGTGCAGGCTCTCTTTGGCGAGCCTGATGCCGAGCGGCATCTTGGACGCGATCAGGCGGGCATCTTCCATGGCCGCTTCCATGAGCTGCTCGTGGGGGACGACCTTCACGACCATGCCCAGGCTGAGCGCCTCCTGCGCGTTGAGGCGCTCGGCGGTGTAGTGGAGGCGGCGCACGAGCTGCCAGTTCGTGAGCAGCCGCATGAAGTGGCGGGCGCCGCCGAGCAGTCCGACGTCGATCTCGGGGAGGCCGAAGGTCGCCTTCTCCGAGGCGATGAGATAGTCGCAGGAAGCGGCGAGGGCGAGGCCGCCGCCGAGGGCGGGGCCGTTGATGGCGCCGATCACGGGCACGGCGCACTCCTGGATGGCGTAGAGCATCTCGCGCATGCGACGGTTGCCGGTGCCGCTGGGCGGTGGCGGCGCGTCAGGGTCGCGGTTCGCGCGGGCCTTGATGTCGGCGCCGGCGCAGAAGGCGCGGTCGCCGGTGGCCGTGAGCACGGCCACGCGCACGTCGAGGTTGTCGGAGAGGGCGTCGAAGACGCCCGCGACGTCCCAGTCGGCCGCGAGGGCGTTCACCGGCGGGTTGTCGAGCGTGACGACGGCGATGTGGTCGTTGATGTCGACGTGGATGGGCATGGTCTGCTCCCTGGGGTGGCGGGCCGCTAGGCGCCTTCGAACGCCGCCTTGATCTTCTCGTAGCGCTTGAGCTGGGGGATGACGTCGGTGGGGGTGCCGATGTGCAACCACATGATGAGCCGGTCGAAGCCCATGTCGATGAGGCTCGCGGCGTGCTTCTCGTCGGTGACGGGGCCGAGCACGTTGAGATCGATGGAGTCCATCGAGCGGCCCCTCTCGTCGGCGATGCGGCGGATGCGCTCGATGCCCTCGCGGAGCATGTCGGGCGTGCCGGGCGGGGCCAGCCAACCGTCGCAGTACTCGACGACGCGGCGGTGGGCGGGTTTCGAGTTCGTGCCGAGGAGGAAGGGCGGGCCGCCGCGGCGCATCGGCTTCATGTCCATCCAGCACTTGTCGAAGTCGACGAACTCGCCGTGGTACTCGCACTCCTTCTTCGTCCAGAGCACGCGCATGGCCTCGATGCGTTCGCGCGCGATCTGCCAGCGGTGCTCGAAGGGGATGCCGTGGTCGGCCATCTCGTCGGGGAACCAGCCGCCGCCGAAGCCGATGCTGAGGCGTCCCTGCGAGATGCGGTCGAGGGAGGCGAGCTCGCGGGCGAAGGTGATGACGTCGTGCTGGTTGATGAGGGAGATGGCGGTGCCGAAGTTGAGCTCGCTCGTGACGGCGGCCGCGTTGGCGATGGCGATGAAGGGGTCGTAGAGGCTGATGTACTCCTCGGCGAAGGTGAAGGTGTCGGAGTCGGAGGGGCGGCCGTAGGGGCGGATGCCCTCGCGGTTGAGGGTGACGGTGCCGTAGCGGTCGGGGGGCTCGCCGTTCCAGCGGCGCATGGGGATGTGGGTGTGCTCGGGGAAGTAGAGGGACTCGAAGCCGAGGTCCTCGGCGGCCGTCGCGAGCTCCGCGGGCTGCATGGTGTTCGCCGTGCAGAACATGAACACACCGAAATTGACCACCGGGCACCTCCTGGACCGCCGGGAAGCGGCTGCGGCGAACCTTACAGGACGGTGGCGCGGGGTGGCTCGCGACGCTCCCGGCCACCTTCTTTGGTATAAGTCCCCGGGGAGACGTACATGGCATCCGCGAAGCGCACCGAGGCCGCCGGAGGATACTTCGACCGGCTCAGGCTCGACCGATCCTGGGGGGCTGCGACTGCGGAAACGTCACACTACACCGGGCTCGACAACCTGCTCAGCGCTGTGGGGGACACACTGGACCCGAAGGTCCACTGCCTCTTGCTGCCGCAGGACCAGGGCTCGGGCTATCCAGATATGGGCCTTTACTCCGCTCGCCAGAAGGCTGCGGGAAAAGGAGGAGCGTCCCTGCTGCCGGATCGCGGGGTGGTCGAAGTAAAGCCCCCCAAAGAAGATGTCCGCGAGATCGCGGAAACGGAGCAAGTTAAGCGGTACGGCGAGTTCTACGGCCTCGTCCTCGTCACCAACCTGCGCGAGTTTCTGCTTCAGGAGGAAACCGCGGACGGAGGGCGACGAACACTTGAGACGTTCACACTCGCGAGAGACGCCGATGAGTTCCGCAGGCTCCTCCTCCGCCCGCTGACAGAGACACGCAAGCTGCGCGCTGAGCTGGGCGAATTCCTCTATCGCGCGCTCAACCACAGAGCCGCCATCGCCCAGCCACGGTACCTCGCCGCCCAGCTTGCGTCGTACGCGAGGGACGCGCTTGAGCGGGTCGAGGCCGCCGGGGACGCTCCGCAACTCGCCAGCGTCCGCGCCGCGCTCGAGGCGACGCTCGGCGTCCGCTTCGAGGGTGACGACGGCGACCACTTCTTCCGCTCGACGCTCGTGCAGACGCTCTTCTACGGCGTGTTCTCCGCGTGGGTGCTGTGGGCGAGGGAGCGCCCGCCGTCGTCGGGCGAGTTCCGCTGGCACGACACCGTCTGGAACCTGAACGTTCCCGTCCTGCAGGAACTCTTCCAGCAGATGGCGTCCCCGGGCCAGCTTCAGCCGCTGGGGTTGGTGGAGGTGCTCGACTGGACGGCGGCGGCGCTCGATCGGGTGGATCGCACGGCGTTCTTCCACCAATTCGGGGAGGGAGAGGCCGTCCCCTACTTCTATGAACCCTTCCTGGAGGCATTCGACCCGGAACTGCGCAAGCAACTGGGGGTCTGGTACACGCCGCCCGAGGTGGTGCGCTACATGGTCGCACGCGTGGACCGGGCGCTGAAAGACGACCTCGGCGTCGCGGAGGGCTTGGCCGCGGAGAACGTGTACGTGCTCGATCCCTGCTGCGGCACGGGCGCGTACCTCGCCGAGACGCTGCGGCGGATCAACGCGAACCTCGGGGATGCGGGGGCGCTTCGCGGCGACCACCTGCGTAAGGCAGCGACGGAGCGGGTCTTCGGCTTCGAGATCATGTCGGCGCCGTATGTCATCGCCCACATGCAGGTCGGCCTTACTCTCCGCGAGCTCGACGCGGTGTTGCCGGAAAAGGGCGACGCTCGTCCCGCGATCTATCTGACGAACGCACTCACGGGCTGGGAGCCACGCACGACGAAGCCGCTCCCCTTCTCGGAGTTGGAGAAGGAACGGGACCACGCGGACGAGGTCAAGCAGAAGACGCCGATCCTCGTGGTCCTCGGAAACCCTCCCTACAACGGCTTCGCGGGTATGGCCGTGGACGAGGAGCGCGAACTCTCGGAGGCGTACCGCACGGTCGCGCGTGTAGCGAAGCCCACCGGCCAGGGTCTGAACGATCTCTACGTCCGTTTCTTCCGCATGGCGGAGCGTCGCATCGCGGAGAAGACAGGGAGGGGCATCGTCTGCTTTATCAGCAACTACTCGTGGTTGGACGGGCTGTCGCACACAGGTATGCGAGAGCGCCTTCTCGATGCCTTCGACGGCATCTACATCGATAACCTGCACGGTGACCGCATCATTTCCGAGTACGCGCCGGACGGTCGCACAAGCGAGACGATCTTCGCGCTCCGTGGTCAGTCACCGGGTATCAAGGTCGGGACCAGTATCGCGCTGCTATCCCGATCGGCACCCGTTGCCACCCCAGAGGCCAACCGAGTCCGGTACCGAGACTTCCACCAGGCGAAAGCCGCTGACAGGCGCCAGGCGCTTCTGGACAGTCTCAAGGTCGGCGGAGTCGACACGGGTTACGAAGGACTACGACCCCACCTGGGGCTGGGTCTACCGTTCAAGCCGACCCCAGTCAGCGGCGGCTGGTTCGACTGGCCAACGCTGCCCGAACTCTTCCCAGAGTCGTTTCCTGGTGTGCAAACCAGCCGAGACCCATTCGTTGTAGACATTGACCTTAACGAGCTTGAGACGCGTATCTCGGACTATTTCAACGAGGACATTCCCGACGAGGAGATCGCCCGGCTGTACCCAAGTGCCATGAAGGCCACTGCGCGATTCAAGGCACGCGATAGTCGCAAAGTACTGCTCACGCGGGGCGGGCCAGATGCTGCCGGATTCATTCGGCACACGTACCGCCCGTTCGACAATCGCTGGCTGTATTGGGAGCGCGACACGAAACTTCTTGACGAGAAGCGTGCCGACTACAAGCCGCATGCTATTGAGGGAAACCTGTGGCTGTCCGCTGGCCAACACATTCGGAAGGGCGCGTCGGAACCGCAAGCCTGCTTCACAAGGCACCTCGGTGCACGCCACACAATCGAGCGTGGCGCAAACTGGTTCCCCGCAAGGCTCCGGGTGATGTCGGAGGTCGGAGCACCAACGAACATCCTTCGCGCGAACCTGTCAACGGAGGCCCAGCATTATCTGACCGGCCTTGGGCTGGAAGTGGAGGACCTGTTCCACCATGTACTGGCGACCCTCCACGACCCGGCCTACCGCGAACAGAACGCGGGCGCCTTGCGCATGGGCTGGCCGCGCATTCCCTGCCCCGGCTGGCCGGAGGGCGGAGACCGCGAGGAGTCGCGGGCCTCGCTGCTGGCATCGGCGGAGCGTGGCCGCGATCTGGCCGCGCTGCTGGACGTGGACGCGACCGCGCCGGGCGTAACGTCGGGTGAACTGCGCCCCGAACTGGCCCCCGTCGCCGAGCCCGCGACTGTCGCCGGGGACAACATGGCCGGCGACGACTTCGCGCTGACGGCGGGCTGGGGTCACTTCGGCGCGGGTGAAGCGGTCATGCCCGGCCAGGGCCGCATCGAGGAGCGCCCCTTCACCGATGAGGAGCAAGACTCGCTGGGGACGGCGGCGGCCACGCTCGGGCCGAGCACGTTCGACGTGTTCCTGAACGATCGGGCGTACTGGAGCAACGTGCCCAGGGCGGTGTGGGAGTACAAGCTCGGGGGCTACCAGGTCCTCAAGAAGTGGCTCTCCTACCGGGAGCGGAAGGTGCTCAAGCGTGCCATGAGGCGGGAAGAGGTCGAGCACTTCCGCGACACGGCCCGGCGCATCGCGGCGATCCTGCTGCTGACGGAGGGGTAGCCCGCGGGGTGAGCCGTTCCATTGACGGGCGGGGGGGTGACCTGCGAGCATCGCGCTCCCTGGCGGGGCGGGTCTGCCGCCGCCGGAGAAGCACGACGAAAGAGGCAAGCAATGCTCTCGGCGGAAGACCAACTGGCGATCATGGATCTGAGCGCGAGGTACTGCCACGCGACGGATTCGCACAATGCGGAGGCGTGGGCGGACACGTTCACGGCGGACGGCGCGATCGAGGCGCCGCAGGGCACCTCGCAGGGCCGCGACGCGCTCATCCAGTTCTCGCAGGGCGTGAACACGGGCATGCCCACGGTGCGGCACCACGTGAGCAACCTGGTCATCTGCGGCGAGGGCGACAGCGCCACGATGAGCTCGTACCTGAACCTGATCAACACCGACGGCAACGCGACGGTCTTCACCGCGATCTACGAGGACGAGATCGTGCGCGTCGACGGCGAGTGGAAGTTCGCGCGCCGCAAGATCGTCGTCTAGGGCCGGGTCCGGCCGAGCCGGGACCGGCGGGTCAGCAGCAGCAAGAGACCGCACACGCGCGCGGGAGGCGGCGCATGGATGTCGGGTTGATGGTGGAGGGCCAGCACGGCCTGAACTGGGAGAACTGGCGGCGCATGCTCGCGACGGCGGAGCGGCTGGGGTTCCCGACGGTGTTCCGCTCGGACCACTTCTTCATGCTGCCCACGCACCAGCAGGACAGCCTCGACCCGTACCTCTCGTTCGCGCTGGCGGCGGCGGAGACGGAGCGTATCCGCTTCGGGCCGCTGGTGACGCCGATCACGTTCCGGCACCCCTCGAACCTGGGGCGCATGGCGGCGCAGATCGACCTGCTCAGCGGGGGGCGCTTCGTGATGGGGCTCGGCGCGGGCTGGAACGTGGGCGAGCACGCCGCCTACGGGCTCGACTTCCCGCCGACGAAGGAGCGCTTCGACCGGCTGACGGAGGCGATCGAGGTGATGAAGGCGCTCTGGGGCGAGGGGCCCGCCTCGTACGAGGGGGAGCACTACCGGCTCGAGAACGCGGACTCGCTGCCGAAGCCGGCGTCGGGGCGGCCGCCGATCCTGATCGGGGGGAGCGGGGAGCGGCGGACGCTGCGGCTCGTGGCGGAGTTCGCGGACGAGTGGAACACGCCCGCCATGCCGCTCGACGACTACCGCCACAAATGCGAGGTGCTGGAGCGGCACTGCGAGGCGGTGGGTCGCGACCCGGCGAGCATCAAGCGCTCGATGATGAGCTTCGGGCTGGTGGGGCCGAACGAGACTGCCATCGCGCACATCGGGGCCGTGCTCACGAGCAAGGGTCTGGGCGGGGCCGCGGCCGGGCCGGCGGCAGCGGTCGGAGGAACGACGGACGAGGTCGTCGACACGCTCGGGCGGCTGGCGGAGCTGGGGCTGGACGAGATCGAGTTCCAGCAGTTCGACTTCGACTCCGACGAGGTGCCCGAGTACCTCGCCGCCGAGGTGGCGGGACGGGTTCGTGACCTGTAGCGGAGTGCGGGGCGGGAGAGGGTGACGCTGCTCGCGGACCTGGAGGCGCGGCTGGAGGAGTCGGGCGGAGAGGGCGTGCTGGGCTTCCTGGAGGAGCGGCTGGGGGACGCGGAGGCGATGGGGGCGGAGCTAGCCGACGCGGACGCCGTCGTCGGCGCGGCGGAGGCGGCGGAGGAGCGCTCGGAGGGGTGGCTGATGGATGCGTTCGAGCAGTTCCCGATCGTGAACGCGCAGACGTTCCCGCACAGCTCGCATGTGGACCCGCGCGCGCACGCGGTGCTGGCGACGCACCGCCTGGCGCAGGGCTCCGGGCTCTACCTGCCCTCGGAGCTGCGAGCCATGAACGAGCGCGACGAGGTGTCGCGAGAATGGCAGGCGCGCGAGGGGCTGCGCTTCTGCGTGTTCGCCGCGATGATGCGGGCGCTGGGCGAGGCGATGGTGGAGGGAGGCGTGGGGGCGGCCGCCTACGTCTCGACCTGCCAAGAGACGGCGAAGGCGCTGGGCGGCATCGAGATCGCGGCTCCGTAGGCCTCAGCTGATCAGCTTGTCGAGGTCCTCGCGCATCTTCTCCATGGCGGAGGGCACGTCGTCGTCCTGGAGGTTCCCGAGGAAGTCCTCGCGACCCATCATGAGGCGGGTGACGCCAAGCTCTTCGAGCTGCCCGAGGGGGATGCGGGAGAGGACGGCGGTGCTGCACTGGATCTGCGGCCTGGGCTTGCCCTGCTCCTCGGCCAGGCGCCGGAGCTTTGCCGCCTCCTCGGGGAACTCTTCGACGGGGGTGAAGCGGCCGCGCAGGCTCTCGTTGAAGGTCATCGCGACGGCAGGCATCCAGCCGTCGCAGTAGTTGACGACGCGGTTAAGGACGGTCGGGCCGGCGCCGCCGAGGATGATGGGCGGGTGCGGGTCCTGCACGGGCTTGGGCCACTGCCAGGTGGGGGGTATGTCGACGTGGCGCCCGTGGTACTCGGCGACCTCGCTCGTCCAGAGGACCTTCATGGCCTCGACCTTCTCGCGCATGAGGCGGAAGCGGGTGGAGGGATCGACGCCGTGGGCCTCCATCTCCTCGATGTTCCAGCCGGCGCCGATGCCGAAGACGACGCGCCCGTTGGAGATCTGGTCGAGGGTGGCGATTTCCTTGGCGGTGTGGATGGTGTCGCGCTGCGGGACAAGGGCGAGGCTCGTGATGACCTTGAGCTTCTCCGTGACGGCAGCGACGGCGGCCAGCGAGACGAAGGGGTCGAACATGCTCTTGTAGCCCATGGGCGTCTCCGCAGCGAGGGGGAAGTCCGTGGCGAGGGGCATGTGCGAGTGCTCGGGCACGCCCAGGCACTCGAACCCGACACGCTCGGCCTCGCGGGCGACGTTGACGATGCTCGCGTTGTAGTGCGTGGGCGCGTAGTTCAGGCCGAATTCCATGGGTGACCTCCCGGAGTCTGGTGACGGAGTGGAGGGCGGCGGCTAGCCGGTCAGGGCATCGATGCGCTCGCGGGCGCGCTCAAGGGTCGGCCGGACCTCTTCGTCGGAGACGCCGTCGGACCCCGGACCGGCGACGTTCACGACGAGACGGGTGACGCCTATCTCCTCGAGCTGCCCCAGGGGAATGCGGCTCGTGATCTCGACGCCGCACTGCACCTGCGGGCGGGGCTTGCCGCGCTCCTCGGCCAGGCGCTGGAGCTTCGCGACGTCGTCCGGGAACTCCTCGACGGGGGTGACGCGGCCGCGCAGGTTCTCGGTGAAGTTCAGGTTGATGGCGGGCATCCACCCGTCTCCGTAGCTCGCCACACGGTTGAGGACATTGGGGCCGGCTCCGCCCACGAGGATGGGCGGGTGAGGGTCCTGAACGGGCTTGGGCCACTGCCAGGTGGGGGGAATGTCGACGTGGCGGCCGTGGTATTCGGCGACCTCGCTGGTCCACAGGGTCTTGATGGCTTCGACCTTCTCCCGCATGAGGCGGAAGCGGGTCGAAGGGTCGGTGCCGTGCGCCTCCATCTCCTCCTCGTTCCAGCCGCCCCCGATCCCGAGTACGACGCGTCCGCCGGAGATCTGGTCGAGGGTCGCGACTTCCTTGGCCGTGTGGATCGGGTCGCGCTGGGGAATGAGGGCAATCGCGGTGCCGACCTTCAGGTTCTCCGTGACGGCAGCGGCCGCAGCCAGGGAGACGAACGGGTCGAACATGCTCTTGTAGATCATCGGCACCTCGGGGGCGAGGGGGAAGTTCGTGTCGACGGGAATGTGCGAGTGCTCGGGAATGAACAGGGACTCGAAGCCGAGGCGCTCAGCCTCGCGGGCGACGGTGACGACGCTCGCGTTGTAGTGCGTGGGCCAGTACGTCAGGCCGAATTGCATGGGGACCTCCCGGTGTTTCGCGGCGGTGCCCCGCCCGAGTGCGTGTAGCCCTAGCTTGTGAGCTGGTCGACGCGTTCGCGGGCCTGCTCGAGGGCGGGCCGGACGCCGTCGTTGTCGACGGCGTCGAGACCGCCTCCGCCGACGCCCACCATGAGACGGGTGACGCCGATCTCCTCAAGCTGACCGAGGGGGATGCGGGTCAGGATCTCGGAACCGCACTGGACGTGGGGGCGGGGGCGGCCGCGCTCCTCGGCCATGCGCTGGAGCTTCGCCACCTCGTCGGGGAACTCCTCGACCGGGGTGAAGCGGCCGCGCAGGTCTTCGGTGAAGTTCATGTGGACGGCGGGGAGCCAGCCCTCGCAGTAGTTGACGACGCGGTTGAGGACGTTGGGGCCGGCGCCGCCCATGAGGATGGGCGGGTGGGGGTCCTGGACGGGCTTGGGCCACTGCCAGGTGGGCGGGACTTCGACGTGGCGGCCGTGGTACTCGGCCACCTCGTTCGTCCAGAGGGTCTTGATGGCCTCGACCTTCTCGCGCATCACGCGGAAGCGCGTCTTCGGGTCGGTGCCGTGCGCCTCCATCTCCTCCTCGTTCCAGCCGGCGCCGATGCCGAGGACGACGCGTCCGTTGGAGATCCGGTCGAGGGTCGCGACTTCCTTGGCCGTGTGGATGGGGTCGCGCTGGGGGATGAGGGCGATGGAGGTGCCGAGCTTCAGGTTCTCGGTGACGGCCGCGGCGGCGGCGAGCGCGACGAAGGGGTCGTACATGCTCTTGTAGATCATGGGGGTCTCGGGAGCGAGCGGGAAATCCGTCGCGAGCGGCATGTGCGAGTGTTCGGGAACGAAGAGCGACTCGAACCCGAGGCGCTCGGCCTCGCGGGCGACAACGACGGGGCTGGCGTTGTAGTGCGTCGGGGCGTAGCTCACGCCGAATTCCACATGGACCTCCCGGGTTGCGGGCGGGGGAACCCCACGCCCGGATGCGGCGCGCCTAGCCTACCGGTTCGCGCCCTGCGTCGCGCCGCGGGCTCAGGGGAGGGGCTCCCAGATCGCCCCGCGCGGGTTGAAGGCGGCCCAGGCGAACCAGAAGGGCGTGCCGTGGGTGACGGGAGCCAGGCGGGAACCGGCGAGCGGCCCGGAGAGGGCGAGACCGGTTACGTCCCAGGTCGAGCCGGTCTGCTCGTCCTCGAAGCGGCCGGGGGCCACAACCGTGAAGGTGAGCGCACGGCCATCAACCTCGGAGAGGTAGGCGGCGGCGCTGCCGATGTCGCGGGAAGCGGCGATCTCGAAGTCGTCGAGGGCGGAGAGCGTTCCCGGCGCCCAGAACACGACGACCTCGGTACTGGCCAGCTCGACGCGGGCGAGCGCGACTTCGGTAAGCGTCGAGAAGGGCACGGCGATGACGTTGCCTTCGACCGAGAGGGCCACGACGCGTTCGAGGGCGGGGAGGCGGGAGTCGGCGCGCCAGAGGAAGAACTTGGGGCTAACGCCGGTGTCGTAGTTGGGGAAGGGGTTGGTGCCGTAGAGGAAGTTGAAGTTGGTCTCCTCGGTCAGGATGTCGGCATCCGGGAACGATCGCTTGAAGTCGGCGAAGGAGAGGACGCTCATGGGCAGGGCGCGCAGGAAGACGCCGGCGTGGCGTCCGACGATGCCCTCGCCGGTCGCTTGCTGCCACCAGGTCTCGGTCTGGCGGTCCCACATGATGAGGTCGGAGTGGCGCAGGTTGCCGGAGACGGCGAAGTCCAGCACCTCGCCATCGACGCGGCGGTCGAAGGCGAGCACGGTGTTGCAGAGGGGGCAGAAGGAAGCGACGACGGGCACCCCGTCGACGACGTCGTTGACGATCTCGTGGAAGGTGAGGACGTGGAGGGGATAGCCGCGAACGACCTCGCCGACTCTGAGGACGCCAATGGGCAGGTTCCCGGCGTAGTCGACCTCATCGAGCGAGGCGAAGCGGGCGACGCCGTACGGTCCATCGGTGGAGACGGCGCCGGGGGCATCGAGGGCGATGATGCAGTTGCGGGCGCCGCAGCCGCGGATGATCTGGCCGAAGGGCACGGTGTGGCGCGACCAGTCCTGGTCGGGCCAGTCGCGGCAGAAGTCGGGGGGCAGGCGGACGATGTCGACATGGCCGGATGGGTCGGTGTGGTGGGCGTAGGGGCACTCGACCTCTCCCTCGGCCCCCTCGGCGGTTGCTGCGGCAGGGCTGGCGGTAGGGGTGGGAGCGGGGGTCGCGGGGGTTGGGGTGGCGGGTTGGGGGGTTGCAGGGATCGCGGGGGCATCGTCGCCACAGGCGACGGCGAAGATGAGGACGGACGCGACGAACGGGAGGACGAGGCGGTTCACGCGGACGATGCTACCGCTCCGGCGGCATCGCGCAGGCAAGACAGGTAAAGAAAGGCCCGCCCCAAGGGGCGGGCCTTCTGTGCTGGATGGGCGCCAGGGGGCACCCACGGGTCGGAGCGATTAGGTCTCGTCGATCCACATGGACTCGCGACGGAAGGCGTAGGCGTTGAGCCAGTCGTTGAGGCCGAAGTCCCGCAGGCGGGAGCTGAAGCCGTAGTACGACACGGAGCTGATGGGGAGTCCCCAGTTGCACCAGTGGTTGTCGAGGATCCAGCGCTGGACATCCGTGAGGATCTCGGCGCGGGCCTCGACGTCGGTCTCCGCCTCCTGCGCCTCCAGCATCTCGATGAGGGTGAGCGAGTCCTCGGCGATCTCCTTGCGGGGCGAGTCGGCGCGGTGGTTGAAGGCGACGTACCCGTAGACGCGGGGGTCGTAGTTGATGAGGTGGCTGTCGTTCGGGAGGCCAGTGGTACCGCCGCTGTCGCCGGTGCCGTAGCTGAGGATGTCCCAGTCCTTCACATCCTGGCTCTGGTCGTTTGCGCGTGCTGCCCAGCTGTTGATGTCGACGGCCTCGACCTCGGTCTCGATGCCGAGCGAGGTGGCGATCGACTGGGCCACGAAGTCGCTGATCTCCTGCTGGAGGGGCGGGCCGGTGTACTGGAACACCTTGATCTTGTCGACGGGGTGGATGAAGTCCGCCGCCGCCCAGAGGGCGCGAGCCTCTTGCGGGTCGTGGCGGTACCAGGTGGCCAGCTCCTGCTGGCTCAGCTTCTGGTAGTGGGGGAGGAGGTCGGAGATGGGGGCGGCCAGCTGGCCACCGCGCGGGCGGATGGCCGCAATGAAGCCCTCGTAGTCGAACGCCTTCTGGAGCGCCTGACGGGAGCGCTTGTCGTGGAACTTGCCCCCGTCCATGCCCTGCGAGGCGCGCCCGCCGGCGGGGACTTCGTACACTTCGACGTGGTCCTGACCTTCGAACTCGGGGAGCTCGAGGGGGTCGACGGAAGCGAAGACATCGAGGTCGCCGGCGAGGAAGGCGGCCTTGGCCGCCGTCGAGTCGGGGATGATTCGCGTCTCCCAGGCGTCGATGTAGGGCCCGTCCTCGACGAAGCCGTCGTCGGCGGGGCTGTGCTTGTGGTAGTCGGCCCAGCGCTCCAGCCGGGTGCCGGTCGCAGTTCGGCTGGTAAGCCTGTAGGGGCCGCTCGTCGTGCCTTCGGGCAGGTCGTGGATGCTGTACATGTCTTCCGTCGTGCCGTCGGCCAGCTCGACGGCACTCTCGAACTTCCCGTGTTCCTCGACCATGCGGGGGTTGATGAACGAGTAGTAGTGCCGCGAACGGTAGACAGTGGCGTCGGCGTTGGGGCGGCTCCAGTGCTCGACAATCGTGTTCTCGTCCGTCGCTTCGAACTCGTCCACGAAATCGAACCCGGAGCTGGTGACGTGCGTACCGCCCAGGGCCAGATACAGCTTGGGGAGGCGACCAAAGCTAAAGGCCACCGCCTCCGAGGTCACGGGGTCGCCGTTGTGGAACTGCATGCCCGGGCGGAGCGTCCACACGAGGGTCGTGGGGTCGACCTGCTCGAAGCCGGTCATGCCATCCATCGCGAAGAGGTTCTTCGTCGGCTGGTAGGTGTACGGCTGGGTCATGGTGGCGTGGGTCACTTCGGTGTTGAGCACGTGGAAGATGCCCGGGTCCATACCGGCGTCCTCGCCGGTCTTCCACCATCGCAGCGTGCCGCCGTGCTTGTCGGCGGGGGCCTCGGTGGCCGCGGCAGCCTGCTCCTCGGCGGCGGCCTCGGTGGCCGCGGCAGCCTGTTCCTCGGCAGCGGCCTCGGTGGCCGCGGCGGCAGCCTGCGTGGCCGCAGCCGCCTGCGTCGCGGCGGGAGCGGCGGCATCGTCATCGTCGTCGTCGCCGCAACCCGCGAGGATGGCGGCGGAGCCGGCCGCGGCGACGCCGCTGCCGACAAGGAAACTGCGACGGCTCAGCGGCCGGCGGCGGAGTCTCTGCCAATAGTTCTCGTTGTCACGCATGAAAACCAGATCCCTCCCGGTGTGGGTCTGGCCCAGTATACCCGCAAGGCCCTTGAGGGCATCAGCAAGAGGCCGGCGCCCCTGAATACTGGAGCGGAGGCGGGCAAGCGAAAGGCCCGCCCCGGGGGGCGGGCCTTCTGTGCTGGATGGGCGCCCGGGGGCGCCCACGGGTCGGAACGATCTACGCGTCCTCGTTGATCCACATGGACTCGCGGCGGCGGTCGTAGAAGTTGAGCCAGTCGGCGATGCCCTGGTCCTGCAGCCTCGAGCTGAAGCCGTAGTAGGAGACGGTGCTGTTGGGCAGCTTCCAGTTGCACCAGTGCCGGTCGAGGATCCAGCGCTGGACCTCGGTGAGCAGCGCGGCGCGGGCCTCGACGTCGGTCTCGGCCTCCTGGGCTGCCAGCATGTCCGCGAGCGTGACCGAGTCCTCGGCGATCTCCTTGCGCGGCGACTCCGCGTAGTGGTTGAACGCGTTGAACCCGTAGGCCCGCGGGTCGTAGTGGATGAGGTGGGTGTCGTTGGGGACGCCCGTCGTCCCACCGCTGGTGCCGGTCCCGTAGCTGAGGAGCTCCCAGTCCTTGACGGGCTCGTCGCGGTTGACGGCGCGGGCCGCCCAGGTGTTGACGTCGACAGCTTCGACCTCCGTCTCGATGTCGAGTCCCTTCGCCAACGTCTGCGCCATGAAGTCGCTGATCTCGTGCATCAGCGGATCTCCCGTCGACTGGAAGACCTTGATCTTGTCGACGGGCACCTCGAAGTCGGCAGCCGCCCAGAGCTGGCGGGCCTCCTGCGGGTCGTAGCGCAGCCACTGCTTGAGGTCCTCCTGGCCCAGCTTCTGGTAAGCGGCGAGGAGGTCGGAGATGGGAGCGGCATAGGCGCCGCCGAGCGGGCGGATGGCGGCGATGAAGCCCTCGTAGTCGAAGGCCTTCTGCAGCGCCTGCCGCGAGCGCTTGTCGTGGAACTTGCCGCCGTCCATGCCCTGTCCGGCGAAGCCGCCGGCGGGCAGTTCGACGATCTTGACGTGGTCCTGGCCGTCGAACTCGGGAAGCTCAAGCGGGTCCACGCCGGCGTACACGTCGAGGTCCCCGGCGAGGAAGGCGGCCTTGGCGGCCACGTTGTCGGGGATGATGCGCGTCTCCCAGGCGTCGATGTAGGGCCCGTCCTCGACGAAGCCGTCGTCCGCCGGGGTGTGCTTGTGGTAGTCGGGCCAGCGCTCCACGCGCGTGCCCGTGGTATCCCGCTTCGTCAGCGTGTACGGGCCGCTGCCGGAGCCGGGAGGCAGGGTCTGGATGCTCTCGACATCCTCGATCGTCCCGTCGGGGTGCTCGTAGGAGCCCTCGAACTTGCCGTGCTCCTCGACCATGCGCGGGTTGATGAAGGAGTAGTAGTGGCGGGCGCGGTACACCGGCGCGTCCGCGTTGGGGCGATTCCAGTGCTCCGTGACGGTCAACTCGTCCGTCGGCTCGAAGCTGTCGACAAAGACGAAGCCGGTCCGCGTGGTGTGCGTCCCGTCCAGCGCCCGGTACAGCTTCTCCAGGCGGCCGAAGCTGAAGGCGACAGCCTCAGCGTCGACCGCGTCGCCGTTGTGGAACTTCATGCCGGGGCGGATGCTCCACACGAACGTCGTGGGGTCGACCTGCTCGAACCCGACCATGCCGTCCATGGCGAAGAGGTTCTTCGTCGGCTGGTAGGTGTAGGGCTGGGTCAGGGTCGAGTAGAGGACCTCGGTGTTGGCGACGTGGAACACGCCGGGGTCGAGCCCCGCATCCTCCTCCGTCTTCCACATCCTGAGGGTGCCGCCGCGTTTGTGGGAGTCGTCCGCCGCGGCAGCGGCAGCCTCCGTTGCGGCAGCCGTCGCAGCGGCTGCGGCTTCGGTCGCGGCAGCCTCGGTCGCGGCGGCTGCCTGGGTGGCGGCAGCCTCGGTCGCGGCGGCTGCCTGGGTGGCGGCTGCTGCGGGCTCGTCGTCGTCATCGTCGTCGCCGCAACCCGCGAGGATTGCGGCGGAGCCTGCGGCGGCGACGCTGCTGCCCACAAGGAAGCTGCGACGGCTCACCGGCCGCCGGCGGAGTCTCTGCCAGTAGTTCTCGTTATCACGCACTGCAAACCACCCCTTCACGTTTTGGGATTGACCCAGTATACGCACGGGCGCAAGGGGGGTTTGGGAACGGCCGGTTCATGAAGGGAAGGGCAACAAGAAGGCCCGCCCAGTTGGGCGGGCCTTCTGCTGGCCAGTTCGACGCTCGGGGAGCGCCCGCTGGGAAGAACGATTAGCCCTGCTGGAGCCACATGGACTCGCGGCGGCGGTCGTAGAAGTTGAGCCAGTCCGCGATTCCCTGGTCCTGCAGCCGCGCGCTGAAGCCGTAGTAGGACACGGAGCTGATGGGGAGGCCCCAGTTGCACCAGTGGTTGTCCAGGATCCAGCTCTGAAGCTCGGTGAGGAGGACGGCGCGGGCCTCGGGGTCCGTCTCCGCCTCCTGCGCGTTGAGCATCGCGATGATCTCCTCCGAGCCCGCTGCGATCTCGGGACGCGGCGACTCGGCGTAGTGGTTGAACGCGTTGAAGCCGTAGGCCCGGGGGTCGTAGTGGATGAGGCTGGAGTCGTTGGGGACACCGGTGGTGCCGCCGGAGTCGCCGGTGCCGTAACTGAGAATCTCCCAGTCCTTCACATCGGTGCTGCGGTCGACGGCGCGGGCCGCCCACGAGTTCGAGTCCACAGCCTCGACCTCGGTCGTGATGCCCAACGGCCCGAGGGCCTTGGCGATCGACTGCGCCATGAAGTCGCTGATCTCGTGCTGCAGGGGCGCGCCCGTCGCCTGGAAGATCTTGATGTTCTCCACGGGATGGACGAAGTCCGCCGCCTGCCAGAGCGCCTGCGCCTCGGCGGGATCGTAGCGGAGCCACTGCTGGAGGTCCGACTGGCTGAGCTTCTGGTACGCCGGCAGGAGGTCCGAGATGGGCGCCGCGTACTTGCCGCCCAGCGGGCGGATGGCGGCGATGAAGCCCTCGTAGTCGAAGGCCTTCTGGAGCGCCTGTCGCGAGCGCTTGTCGTGGAACTTGCCGCCGTCCATGCCCTGCGAGGCACGGCCACCGGCGGGAAGCTCGACCACGTTCACGTGGTCCTGGCCGTCGAACTCAGGAAGCTCGAGCGGGTCGACCGACGCGAAAACATCGAGGTCACCGGCGAGGAACGCGGCCTTGGCCGCGGTCTGGTCGGGAATCACCCGTGTCTCCCAGGCGTCGATGTAGGGCCCGTCTTCGACGAAGCCGTCGTCGGCCGGGGTGTGCTTGTGGTAGTCCGGCCAGCGCTCGAGGCGGGTGCCGGTCGCGTCGCGCCTCACCATCGTGAAGGGACCGCTGCCCGAACCGTGGGGGAGCTCCTGGACGCTGTACACGTCCTCGACGGTGCCGTCCGCATGCTCGTAAGAGCCCTCGAACTTGCCGCTCTCCTCGACGACGCGCGGGTTCAGGAACGAGTAGTAGTGCCGTGCGCGGTACACGGGAGCGTCCGCGTTCGGGCGCGCCCAGTGCTCGGCCACGGTCAGCTCGTCCGTCGGCTCGAAGCTGTCGACGAAGGCGTAGCCGGTGCGGGTGGTGTGCGTCCCGTCCAGCGCGCGGTAGAGCTTCTCGAGACGGCCGAAGCTGAAGGCGACGGCCTCGGAGTCGACGGCGTCGCCGTTGTGGAACTTCATGCCGGGGCGGATACTCCACACGAACGTCGTCGGATCGACCTGCTCGAACCCGACCATGCCGTCCATGGCGAAGACGTTCTTGGTGGGCTGGTAGGTGTAGGGCTGGGTCATCGTGGAGTAGATGACCTCGGTGTTGTTGAGGTGGAAGACGCCCGGGTCCAGGCCGGCGTCCTCTTCGGTCTTCCAGAGCTTCAGGGTGCCGCCGCGCTTCTCGGCGCCGGCATCGGCCTGTGCGGCCGCCTGTGTCGCGGCAGCCTCGGTGGCTGCGGCGGCCTGCTCGTCGGCAGCGGCCTCGGTTGCGGCAGCAGCCTGCTCTTCGGCGGCGGCCTGCGTCGCCGCGGGCGCCGCGGCGTCGTCGTCATCATCATCATCGCCGCAGCCCGCGAGGATTGCAGCGGAGCCGGCCGCGGCTACGCCGCTCCCGACCAGGAAACTGCGCCGGGTCACGGGCCGGCGGCGGAGCCTCTGCCAGTAGTTCTCGTTGTCGCGCATACGCCATTCCCTCCCCAGATTTGGGATTCGCGCAGTATACGCAAACACGTCGCACGCACCAGTAAAGGAAAAGGGCCCACCCTCGCGGGCGGGCCCTTTCGCCGTGCTGGTCGAGCGCTCTACGAGCGCCCGGGATTCGGAACGGTTAGCTCTCGAGCCACATGGACTCGCGGCGCAGGCTGTAGCCGTTGAGCCAGTCGGCAGCGCCCTGGTCCTGCAGCCTCGAGCTGAAGCCGAAGTAGGACACGGAGCTGACGGGCAGCCGCCAGTTGCACCAGTGGTTATCGAGGATCCAGCGCTGGAGCTCGGTGAGGAGGACACCGCGGGCCTCGGGATCCGTCTCCGCTTCCTGCGCGTTCAGCATCTCGATGATCGTCGCCGATCCCTCGGCGATCTCGGGTCGCGGCGACTCGAGATAGTGGTTGAAGGCGTTGAAGCCGTAGGCGCGCGGGTCGTAGTTGATGAGGAAGCTGTTGTTGGGGATTCCGTCCGTGCCACTGCGATCGCCGGTGCCGTAGCTGAGAATCTCCCAGTCCTTGATGTCGGTGCTGCGGTCGACGGCGCGGGCCGCCCACGTGTTGCCGTCAACGGCCTCCACCTCGGTGGTGACGCCGATGGGCCCCAGCGCCGTCGCGATCGACTGCGCGAGGAAGTCGCTGATCTCGTGCTGCAGGGGTGCGCCCGTCGACTGGAAGATCTTGATGTTCTCCACGGGAACGACGAAGTCCGCCGCCTGCCAGAGGGCCTGGGCCTCGGCCGGGTCGAAGCGGTACCACTGCTGCAGGTCCTGCTGGCTCAGCTTCTGGTAGGCCGGCAGGAGGTCGGTGATGGGAGCGGCGTATTGGCCGCCGAGCGGACGGATGGCAGCGATGAAGCCCTCGTAGTCAAGCGACTTCTGCAGCGCCTGCCGCGAGCGCTTGTCGTGGAACTTGCCGCCGTCCATGCCCTGCATGCAGAGCCCGCCGTCGCCGGTAATCTCGACGACATTGACATGGTCCTGGCCCTCGAACTCGGGAACCTCGAGCGGGTCGACGGTCGTGAAGATGTCGAGGTCGCCGGCGAGGAAGGCGGCCTTGGCGGCCACCGCATCGGGGATGATGCGGGTCTCCCACGCATCAATGTAGGGCCCGTCCTCGACGAAGCCGTCGTCGGCCGGGGTGTGCTTGTGGTAGTCGGGCCAGCGCTCAATGCGCGTCCCGGTCGAGTCCCGCTTGGTCATGGTGTACGGGCCGCTTCCCGAACCGTGCGGGAGCTCCTGGACGCTGTAGACGTCCTCGACGGCCCCGTCCGGGCCTTCGTAGGAGCCCTCGAACTTGCCGAACTCGTCGACCATGCGGGGGTTCAGGAACGAGTAGTAGTGGGCCGCGCGGTACACGGGAGCATCCGCGTTCGGTCGCGCCCAGTGCTCGGCCACCGTCAGCTCGTCCGTCGCCTCGAAGCTATCGACGAAGGCGTAGCCGGTGCGGGTGGTGTGGGTGCCGTCCAGCGCGCGGTACAGCTTCTCCAGGCGGCCGAAGCTGAAGGCCACGGCCTCGGAGTCGACGACGTCGCCGTTGTGGAACTTCATGCCGGGGCGGATGCTCCACACGAACGTCGTGGGGTCGACCTGCTCGAAGCCGACCATACCGTCCATGGAGAAGAGGTTCTTCGTCGCCTGGTAGGTGTACGGCTGCGTCATCGTGCCGTTGTGGATCTCGCGGTTGCTCAGGTGGAAGACGCCCGGGTCGAGGCCGGCGTCCTCCTCCGTCTTCCAGTTGAGGAGGGTGCCGCCACGCTTGTCGGGGCCGGTGTCCTCCTGGGCAGCCGCCTGCGTCGCCGCGGCAGCCTCGGTGGCGGCAGCAGCCTGCTCATCGGCAGCAGCCTCGGTGGCGGCAGCGGCCTGCTCTTCGGCGGCGGCCTGCGTCGCCGCGGGGGCAGCCGCGTCGTCGTCGTCATCGTCGTCGCCGCAACCCGCGAGGATCGCAGCAGAGCCGGCAGCGGCGACACCGCTCCCGACCAGGAAACTGCGCCGGCTGACCGGCCGGCGACGGAGCCTCTGCCAATAGTTCTCGTTGTCGCGCATAGCTCTGGAGTCCCTCCCTAGGATCGCGATTGGCGCAGTATACGGGCTTCCGCATGCGCCGGATACTCAAAAGCGAAAGGCCCATCCTCCGGGAAACGAGCCCTTCGCCGTGCTGATCGAGCGCCCCGGAGGCAGCTCTCAGAGAGCACTATGCAGGGAAGGGCGCCGACCGTTCCCACCCGGCCAACTTTCGGGAAAGACGCCTGCGGGCTAGATGCGGCCCCGGAGCCTCGGGTCGAGGGTGTCGCGGAGCGAATCCCCGAAGATGTTGAACCCGAAGACGGTGATCGCGAGCGCAAGACCCGGGAAGACCGCCAGCCACGGCGCCACGCTGAAGAAGCGGCGGGAGCTGCCGGAGAGATCGGCGCCCCAGGACGGGACGGCATCGAGGCCACCGATGGGGACGCCCAGACCGAGGAAGCTGAGGCTGGCCTCGGCCAGGATGGCAGCCGGGAGCGAGATGCTCGTGATCACGATCATGAGACCGAACATGTTGGGGGCGATGTGCCGCCACATGATGCGGAAACTGCTCGACCCAACGACCTGGGCAGCCTCGACATAGGTGGACTCGCGCAGCTCAAGCACGATGCCACGCATGATCCGGTAGGTGCCCGGCATGAAGAACAGGGAGATCGCAACGACAAGGTAGAGCTCTTCTGCCTGGAGGCCCGGTAAGTCGGGGAGGTCGGCGCTGATCGAGGAGTGCAGCACGAGTGCTAAGAGCAGGCCGGGGATCGCGATGAACATGTCGGCGACTCGGCCGACGGCGAAGTCGACGGCGCCGCCGGCGTAGGCGGAGAGGAGCGCGATGAGGGTCCCGCCGAGCGTGCCGAGGAGCACGGTGGCGACGCCGATCTTGAGCGAGATGCGTCCGGCGAAGAGGACGCGGGACCAGACGTCCTTGCCGCGCGCGGTGGTTCCGAACCAGTTCTCAGTGTTGGGGCCCGCGAGAGGCGGGCCCACCGCGAACTCGTTGGGCGGCGCGGTCCTGAGGACGGGCGCGGCGGCCGACATGAACACGATGAAGATAATCAGAGTGAGCCCGAAGGCGCCGAACGGCTCACTGCGCGCCCACTTCAGCGGATTGAACCGCTGGCGCGGCGGAATCGCGTATTCGAGCTCGAGGGCTGATTGCTCCTGTGCCATGGCTAGTACCGAATCCTTGGGTCAATGACCGTGTACAGGATGTCGACGAGGAGCGTCACGAGGACGAAGACGAAGGAGAAGACCATGATCGTCCCGAGCACGACCGGGTAGTCCTGGTCGGTCACGCCCTCGAGGGAGAGGCGTCCGAGGCCGGGCACCGTGAAGAGCTGCTCGGCGATGACCACCCCGCCCAGCACCGCGCCCAGCTGCAGGCCGACGAGCGTGATGACGGGGATGAGCGAGTTGCGGAACACGTGGCTCCAGATGACGCTGCGGTCGCGGAGGCCCTTGGCGCGGGCTGTGCGCACGTAGTCGGAGAAGAGCACCTCGAGCATGGAGGTGCGGACGAAGCGCGCCATGCCGGCGGCGCTGGCGAGGGCGAGCGTCACGGCCGGCCAGACGGCGAGGGAGAGGTTGTAGATGGGGTCATCGGTGAACACGACCCACTGGCGGGCGGGGGTCCACCCCCACCAGAGGGCAGGCAGGTAGATCACGAGGATGGCAAACCAGAAGTTGGGGATGGAGATCCCCATGATGGTGATTCCGCGGAAGGCGTAGTCGAGGATGCTGTTTCTGCGAACGGCGGAGAGGACCCCCACGGAGATGCCGATGACAGCGGAGATGACGATGGTGAGGAGGCCGATCTCAAGCGTGTTGGGAAGGACCTCGATGATGTCGCCCATCACGTCGTCGTGGGGCGGGGTGAGGCGCTCGCCGAGGTCACCCTGGATGGCGCCCCACAGCCAGTCGCCGTACTGCTCCCACCAGGGGCGGTCGAGACCGAAGCGTTCCTCGAACTTTTCGAACGCGCGCGGGTCGGCGTCGCCGACGGAGCCGATGGCGGCGAAGGCGGCGCTGCCCGGGCGGATGTAGAGCAGCATGAAGAGCACGAACGAGATGCCCAACAGCATGAAGGGGACGGCAATCAGTCTGCGGACGATGTAACGGGTCATGTGCTTTGACCTGAGCGGTGGGAATTCGGGATCCCAGCCGGTCTCGCCATCCCCCCTTGCGCGAACGGGCCCAACACGGTCCTCGCGCGATGCACGGGATTCTCTGCGATCCGTTCTGCGATCGCAACCTTCCGGGGCGGCGTTCTTTCCCCACGCGGGCCCTCGCCCGCGCCGTAGACTCCGCGGAAGGCCGGCAGGGGAGCGGGCGCATGGCTGAGGAACGGACGAACGACGAAGCGGGCGAGAAGCTCGGCGAGATGGTGGCGGAGTGGGCGGAGGCGTACTGGCAGCAGCAGGCGCCGGCCCTTCGCGGGCAGGGCGGCGGGAGCGAGGGCGAACTGCGCGAAACCGTGACGAGAGCGTTCATGGCGGGGGCGGTGACGGTGTTCCAGCGCTGGGACGAGGTACGGCCGCTGGTGCCGCGCCGTCGCGTCTCCTGGCGGGATTTGCCCTCCCACCACGGGTAGGAGCTGGCCGTATCATGCCGGCTGGCCGAAAGGGGGCGTCATGAGCGAAACGGCGGAGCTGTTCGACCTGAGCGGGAAGGTGGCGCTCGTGACGGGCGGGAGCCGGGGGCTGGGGGCGGCCATGGTGCGCAGCTTCGCGCGGGCGGGGGCGGACGTGGTGATCGCGAGCCGCAAGCTGGAGTCGTGCGAGGCGCTGGCGGCGGAGGTACTGGCGGAGACGGGGCGGCGGGCGCTGCCGGTCTCGTGCCACGTGGGCGACTGGCAACAGCTGGACGCACTGGCGGAGACCGCCTACGCGGAGTTCGGCAAGGTGGACGTGCTCGTGAACAACGCGGGGCTCTCGCCCCTCTACGACCACGTCAGCAACGTGAGCGAGCCGCTCTACGACAAGGTGCTGGACGTGAACCTGAAGGGTCCGTTCCGGCTGACGGCGAACATCGCGACGCGCATGGCGGAGGGAGACGGGGGCTCGGTGATCATGGTGTCGAGCACGGCCTCGCAGAGCCCGGGGCCGAACGCGCTCGCGTACGGGGCGGCGAAGGCGGGGCTGAACAACCTGACGCTGGGCTTCGCCCGCACCTTCGCCCCGAAGGTGCGGGTGAACTGCATCATCCCGGGGCCGTTCCTGACGGACATCTCGAAGGCGTGGGACATGGAGGCGTTCGAGGCGCGGGCGTCGAGCACGATCCTGCTGGCGCGGGGTGGACAGGCGGAGGAGATCGTGGGGGCGGCGCTCTATTTCGCCTCGGAGGCGTCGAGCTTCACGACGGGGGCGCTGCTGACGGTCTCGGGGGGCTCGGCGAGGTAGCGCGACGGGTCCGACGGCCTGTCATAGCCGCTATAATCCCTGCACTTTCCAGCTACGGCCGGGGCGGGTGCGCCGTGCCCGGCAAAGGGGAACCACGATGGCCGCAAACCGAGAAGATTTCGAAGCGATGCCGCAGGCGGCATGCCCGATGAGCGTGGGCGAGGTAGACCTCTTCGCGCCGGGCGCGCAGGAGCACTGGTACGACTCCTACAAGCTCCTGCAGGCGGAAGAGCCGGTGCTGCGGCTGCCGGGCCAGGGCCACGAGCCGGGCTCGGATGCGTTCGTGCTCACAAAGTACGAGGACATCCGCAAGGTCGTGCGCGATCCCGACCTGTTCCCCACGCGCCAGGGGCCGGGCTCCTCGGGCACGAGCAGGATCCACGACGAGATCTTCGAGGAAGAGGGGTTCGGCGAGGTCGTGACGGCGCGGGACCGGCTGCGGCCCGACATCGAGACGCACAAGCTGCACCGCGAGACGCTGACGGAGCCGTGGGTGGGCGCCTCGGGGGCGCTCCAGCACCGGGAGATGATCACGGCCCATGCCAACCGCCTGATGGACAACTGGATCGACAAGGGCGAGGTCGAGTTCGTGACGGAGTTCGCAGCGCCGCGCCGCAGGCCGTGATCTCGACGATCCTGGGCTTCCCGCTCGAGGACATGCCGATGACGAAGCAGTGGGAAGAGGCGCAGGTGCGCCGCTTCGTCTACGGCTTCGGTCCGAAGAGCCAGATGGAGGACCCGGACGAGGAGGACAACGCCAAGGCGCTCGTTGCGTTCAACCGCTACATCCAGGAGCAGATCGACGAGAAGCGCCGCAACCCGAAGGACGACATGATCACGTTCCTGACGCAGGTCGAGTACCAGGGCAAGCCGCTGGCCGACGGCGACATCATCAGCGTGGTCTCGGGGATGCACATCGGCGGGAACGAGACGACGCAGTACGCGCTGACGTCGGAGGCGATGCTGCTGGCGCAGCACCCGGAGATCGTCGAGGAGCTGCGGGCGGACCGCTCGAAGGTGCGCTTCTTCGTGGAGGAGGCGCTGCGGCTCTACGCGCCGACGCAGGGGCTCTCGGGCCGCATGGTCGCGCGCGACACGGAGATCCGCGGCGTCAAGATCCCGGCGGGGTCGCTCCTGCACCTGCGCTGGGCGGCGGCGAACCGCGACCCGGAGCTGTGCGAGGCGCCGGACGAGATCCGGCTGGACCGCAAGAGCCCGGGCAAGCACCTGACGTTCTCGATCCGGCCGCGGGGCTGCCCGGGAGCGGGCCTCTCGCGGCTGGAGCAGAACATCGCGGTGGACGTGATGCTGGACCGCATCGACGAGCTGAAGCTGGCCACAGGGAAGAACGACTTCAAGCACCAGCCGGGGATCATGCTGGGGTTGTACGAGCTGAACCTGGAGTTCACGAAGGCGCGGGAGGCCGTGCCGGTCGGGTAGGGGCGGCTCCTACGGGCGGACGGCGCGCTTGGGGCGGCTTGCGAGCCGCTTGAGGGCGGGCTGCGCGAGCTTCACGAAGGTGCAGGCGAGGCGGCGGGTGTCGCGCGGGTCGATCAGGTCGATGACATCGCCGCGGTGGGCGGCGCGGAAGGGGGAGCGGAGGCGGAGGAGGCGCTCCTCGATGGCCTCGCGGTGGGCGTCGGGGTCGGTGGCGGCCTCGATCTCGCGGCGGTAGGCGGCGGCGACGCCGCCCTCGATGGGGATGCCGCCCCACTCGCCCGCGGGCCAGCCGAAGCGCAGGTTGAGCCCGTTGGGAATGCCGACGCTGTTGGGCGCGTCGGCGGCGACGCCGTAGGACTTGCGCACGTTGAACTCGATCTTGGGCACGCCCGCCTCGGCGCTGGCGATAAGGGCGCGCACGCCGCGGCGCATCGTCGCCTTGCGCTCGGCGTGGGAGCCGAGCATGAAGCCGGGCATGTCGAGGAAGATGAGGAGGGGCAGGTTGAAGGTGTCGCAGAGGTCGACGAAGTGCGTGTACTTGTCGGCCACGTCGCCATCCATGGCGCCGGCGAGCTTCATCGGGTCGCTGGCGAGGACGCCGACGCTGTAGCCGTCGACGCGAGCGAAGGCGGTGATGATGGCTCCCGCGTAGTGGCGGCGCATCTCGAAGAACTCGCCGTTATCGACGACGTGACCGACGAGCTTGCGCATGTCGTACCCGCGCTTGCGGTTGGGCGGGATGATGTTCAGCAGCTCTTCCGGGCAGCGGTCGGGCGGGTCGCCGGTCTCGACGCGGGGGGCGACGTCGGCGGTGGTGTCGGGGAGGTAGGAGAGGAAGCGCTTGATCTGGTCGAAGGCGTCCTCCTCGGACTCGGCCTCGTTGTCGACCTGACCGCTCTCGTGGACGTGCATCTTCGCGCCGCCGAGGGCTTCCTTGTCGAGGACCTCGCCGATGGCGCGGCGCACGACGGGCGGGCCGGAGGGGAATATCTGGGACTGCCCCTTCACCATGACGGTGAAGTGCGACATGAGGGCGAAGGCCGCGGGCGCGCCCGCCACCGAGCCCATGATGCCGGCGGCGACGGGGACGGTGCGCAGCATCTCGACGGCGCGCCACCACATGTCGCCGGAGGGGAGGCCCATGTGGCCCTCGGCCTCGTCGGCCTTGGAGCTGTGGCCCACGCCCTCGACGAGCTGGACGTAGGGGATGCCGTACTGCATGGCGAGCGGCTGCATGAAGTCGCGGGGGTGCTTGCGGACGTTGTGCGGGCTGCCGCCGGAGATGGTGAAGTCGTCGCCGCCGATGGCGACGGGCCGCCCGTCAAGCTCGGCGAGGCCCATCACGTAGGCGCCGGGCGTGAAGCCGACGAGGTTGCCGGCGGCGTCGTACTCGGCGGCGCCGACCATGGGTCCGGACTCGACGAAGCTGCCGGGGTCGACCATCTTCTCGATGCGCTCGCGGACGGTGTAGCGGCCGCCGGCGTGCTGGCGCTCGATGCGCTCGGGTCCGCCCATCTCGCGGCCGAGCGCGCGGATGTACTCGATATCGGCGATGGCGTGCTCCCAGGGCATGCCGGGCTTCCAGCTTTCGCGGTTGGGATCGACGGGCATGGGACGGGGCTCCTGCGCGGTTTCTCGAACGCTACGCGATAGGGGCGCGGGACGCACCGCCTGCGCCCCGTGCAGGCGGCAACCGGCTACCATGACGCGCGAATCTGCTCGCGGCGGGCGGCGTCGCGGCAGGAGGACGAGCGATGACGATGACCAGGCCGGAGATCGATCCGGAGATCTTCTTCAGCAAGGAGTACCAGGACGACCCGTACCCGACGCTGAAGCTGCTGCGCGACCACCACCCCGTGTACTACAACCCGATCGGGGACAACTGGATGATCACGCGCTACGACGATGTCTGCGCGGCCTTCCGGGACCTGGAGAACTACTCGGCGCAGCCGAACGCGCTCGGCATCGGCGCGGTCTTCGGGCCGACGCTGATGGAGTACGACGGGGAGCAGCACAACAAGCTGCGGAACATCGTGGCGCCCGAGTTCGTGGGGCGGAAGCTGGATGCGCTCCTGCCGATCATCGAGCGCAACTCGATCGCGCTCATCGAGAAGTACACGGAGAAGCACGCGCGCCGCATCGCGGAGGAGGCGGCGAAGACGGGCGTTATCGACATCGTCGACGACTTCGCCACGCGCCTACCGCTGAACGTGATCCTGGACGTGCTCGACCTGCCGCAGGACGCGCACGACATGTTCCACGAGTGGTACCCGGCGATGATGAACGGCATCGGCGGCCCGCCCGACATCCGGGCGGCGGGAATCAAGGCGAACCAGGAGTACCACGACTACCTGGAGCCGCTGCTGCAGGAGCGCAGCAAGAATCCGGCCGACGACCTCATCTCGCGGCTGTGCGTGGCGGAGGTCGACGGGCACCGGATGACGGTCCAGGAGATCAAGTCGTTCGCGAGCCTGCTGCTGGTGGCGGGCGCGGAGACGACGGACAAGGCGATCGCGAACCTCTGGTACCAGATGCTGGCGAATCCGGAGCAGTGGGAGTTGGTGCGGAACGATCCGTCGCTGCTGGACCGGGCGTTCACGGAAATGATGCGCGTGCATCCGCCGTCGGGCGGGCAGGCGCGCCGCGCGATCCACGACATTCCCTTCCCGGAGTACGGCGTGACGATTCCCGAGGGGGCGTACGTGAACCTCTCGATCTACGGGGGAAACCGGGACGAGCGAGTGTTCGACAACCCGGACAAGTTCGACGTCTTGCGGCCCGACCTCTACGTCGGGCGAGCGCTGCGGGCGGGGTATCACGAGAACGGCCAGGCGAGCCACCTCGGCTTCGGGCTCGGGAAGCACTTCTGCGTCGGGTACCAGCTGGCGCAGACGGAGACGGTGATCGGCAGCCGCATGCTGATGGACGTGATGCGCAACCCGCGATTCAAGCCGGGGTCGGACCCGAAGCCGATCGCGATCAGCCTCGATCCGTGGGAGCTCTGGATCGAGTTCGACCCGGCCTAGGACCATGCCACCCGCCGGAACGGTCGCGGGGCGCACCATCGAGGGCCGGACGCCCTCGACGTTCGCCACGGTGTCGCGAGCGCGCGAACTCCTGCATGGGGGCGAGGAAGCGCTCGCCCCACTGGCCCATGACCTGGCGGCGGGGCTGGCGGGCGGCGGGGACGACGTCGAGATCGACCGGTACCGGCGGCTCCTCTACGCGACGGACGCCTCGATCTACGAGATGGAGCCGGTCGCGGTCGTGTACCCGCGCTCGACAGCGGATGTGCAGCACGTGATGCGGGTGGCGGGGGCGCACGGCGTGCCCGTGCTTTCGCGGGGCGGGGGCACGAGCCTCTCGGGGCAGGGCGTGAACCACGCCATCGTGCTCGACTTCACGACGCACATGGCGGACGTGCTCGGCGTCAACGCGGAGGGGCAGACGGCGCGGGTGCAGCCGGGCGTGGTGCTCTCGGAGCTGAACAAGGCGTTGCGTCCGCACGGGCTGCAGTACCCGATCGACCCCTCGACGGCGAACCGCGCGACGATCGGCGGGGGCGTGGGGAACAACTCCTGCGGGGCGCACTCGGCCGTGTACGGGAAGACCGTCGACAACGTGGTCTCGCTCGAGGTGGTGCTGGCGGACGGATCGACGGCCACGCTGGAGGGGCTTAGCGAGGACGAGGCGGCGGAGCGGGACGGCCGCGAGGGGCTGGAGGGGGACATCTACCGGGGAGTGCGGGCGATCGCCCGCGAGCACCGGGCGGAGGTGGAGAAGCGGTTCCCCAAGATCCTGCGGCGCGTCTCCGGGTACAACCTCGACGAGGTGGGGGAGGACGGGCCGCTCAACCTCGCGAAGCTGGTGGTGGGGTCGGAGGGGACGCTCGCGACGGTGACGGAGGCGGTCGTGCGGGTCGTCCCGATCCCGCCGGTGAAGATGCTCGCCGCGCTGCACTTCCGCACGGTCGTGGAGGCAGCCGCGGCGACCGTCCGGGCGAACGCGCACGGGCCCTCGGCGGTCGAACTGGTGGACGACACGATCATCGAGCGCTGCCGCGCGAGCGCGGGGTTCGCGAGCCTCGTCGAGTTCGTGGAGGGGGAGCCGGGGGCGCTGCTGCTGGTCGAGTTCGCGGGGGAGCGGGCGGAGGAGGTGGAGGGAAAGGTCGAGGCGCTGCGGGACGACGTCGTCGGGGAGGAGGGGGCGTACGCGGCGGTGGTGGCGCGGGAGGCCGGAGAGCAGCAGCGGATGTGGCGGATGCGGGAGGCAGGGCTGGGGCTGCTGATGAGCGTGCGTGGCGACGCCAAGCCGGGGGCGTTCGTGGAGGACACGGCGGTCGCTCCGGAGCGGCTGGCGGAGTACGTCGCGCGCTTCGACGCGCTCGTGAAGGCGCGCGGCCTGCGTCCCGCCTACTACGGGCACGCGAGCGTGGGCTGCCTGCACATCCGGCCGGTGGTCGACCTGAAGGACGCGGAGGGGCTGGCGAATGCGGAGGGGCTGGCGGAGGAGATCGCGGACCTCGTGATCGAGTTCGGCGGCTCGCTGAGCGGGGAGCACGGGGACGGGATCGTGCGGGGGGCGTTCACGGAGCGGATGTTCGGCCCGGAGCTGACGAGCGCCTTCCGGGAGTTGAAGGCGCTCTGGGATCCGCAGGGCCTTCTGAATCCCGGGAAGATCGTCGACACGCCGCCCTTCTCCGACAACCTGCGGCTGAGCCCTTCGACGGCAAACGCGGAGGTGCGCACGGAACTCGACTTCGGCTTCGAGGGCGGGCTGGCGAGGGCGGCGGAGCAGTGCAACGGGCAGGGCGCCTGCCGCAAGCTCGACGGCGGGATGTGCCCCTCCTTCATGGTGACGGGCGACGAGGAGCACTCAACGCGAGGGCGGGCGAACCTGCTGCGCCAGGCGCTCAACGGCGCGCTGCCGCTCGAGGACCTGACGAGCGAGCGCATGCACGAGGCGCTCGACCTGTGCGTCGAGTGCAAGGCGTGCAAGACGGAGTGCCCCTCGGGGGTGGACTTCGCGAAACTGAAGTACGAGGTGCAGGCGCAGGCGAGCGCGGCGCACGGCGCGCCCCTGCGCGACCGCGCCTTCGCGCGCATTCGCACGCTGAGCGCGCTGGCGAGCCCGGTCGCGCCGCTGGCGAACGCGGTCGCCCGGCTGGGGCCGGCGCGGGCGCTGCTGGAGCGCGCCGGTGGGGTCGACCGGCGGCGGCCGCTGCCGGCGTTCGCGCCGCAGCGGTTCGGGCGGTGGTGGGCGCAGCGAGGGGAGCGCGCGGGCGAGGCGCCACGGGGGGAGGCGGTCTACCTGGCGGACACGTTCACGGAGTACTTCCACCCGGAGGTGGGGCGAGCGGCGGTGCGCGTGCTGGAGGCGCTGGGGTACGCGGTCACGGTCGTGCCGGGGCTGGGGTGCTGCGGGCGACCGGCGATCTCGAAGGGGCAGCTGGGGCTGGCGCGGAGCTGGGCGGAGACGAACGTGGCGCGGCTGGAGGCGCACGCCCGGCGAGGGGCGCCCATCGTCGGGACGGAGCCCTCGTGCCTGCTCACGCTGCGGGACGAGTACCGCGACCTCCTGCCGGGGGGGCGGGCGGAGGAAGTGGCGGGGCAGGCGGTCCTGCTCGACGAGCTGGTCGCGCGGGTGGCGGAGGAGGACGCGGGGGTCCGCGGCCTGTTCCGGGCGGGAAGCGGAGGCGAGGTGCTCGTGCACGCGCACTGCCACCAGAAGGCGCTGGCGGGGGCGGAGCCGTCGCTGCAGGCGCTGGCGGTGGCCGGCTACACGCCGTCTCTGGTGGAGTCAGGGTGCTGCGGGATGGCGGGGTCGTTCGGGTTCGAGAGGGAGCACTACGAGGTTTCGCGGGAGATGGGGGCGTACCGGCTGTTCCCGGCGGTGGAAGCGGCGGGCGGGGAGGTCGCGGTGGCGGTCACGGGGGTGTCGTGCCGGCAACAGATAGGGCACTTCACGTCACGGACGCCGCGGCATGTCGCGGAGCTGCTGGCGGAGGCGCTGGGGGAGGAGTAACCACGGTGGAGCCCGACGACAACGGCCAGCTCATGCGTCGCATGGTGGACTTTTTCCGAACTGGGGACCTCGCGGGCCTTGAGTCGGTGGTCTCGGCCGGCTATGTGGACCATCAGGGGGTAGGTCAGGGGACGCTACTGGGGACCGACGGGTTCACAAGTGTCGTGGACCTGTCGCGGACCCGGCACCCGCAGCTTGACGTCGAGATCGAGGAGCTGACTGTGTTGGGGAACCTCGTGGTCTCCAAACTGACCTGGACGGAACCATCTGCGTCGCGGGAACGCATAACCTACCGCCGGACGATGGAGGTCGTCCGATTCGCCGAAGGGCTGGCGGTCGAGCACTGGGGGGCAAGGCTCGACTGAGGCAGCCGGTCAGGAGGTGTCGCGACGGGGACGGGTGAGGGTGCGCCACTGCTGCTCATCGGTCACGACGGAAGGGCGGACGGGCTGGGCGCGCAGGTCTTCCATGAGCGCTACCAGCCGCCTTACCTCTTCGATGCCCTCCCGGACGGAGGTGTCGGTCTGCCAGTCCTCATAGAAGTTCTGGTGCAGGGAGCTCGCCATGCTGAACAGCCGCCGGATCTCGGGGTTGCCCGCGTCGTCTGCGACCTGACCGGCGACGGCGAAGAGGTGACGGTGCTTGCCGTGGTTCCAGCCGCGGCGCTCGGCGGCGGCCTTCATGGCGTGGGCAGCGGCGCCCCAGGCCTTCTCGGAGGCCTGGAGGCGGTCGCCCTTGTCGAACTCTTCCTGCGCCTGCCGGAGGAGGCGCAGGCTCAGCTCGGCGTACTTCTCTTCATCTTCGCGCTGCTCGACCGTGACCATCTCGACTGCTCTCGCTCCGCAGGCTGTATGTTACAGGCAATGGTCAGCCTGTGTCACGCAACGGCCACCTGGTGCATGGAGTTGATGGCCTCGCGGATGAGGGCCGCGTCTTCGGAGTCGATCCCGTCCAGCGAGACCCCCTTGCTGACGAAGAGGAACTCGTACGCGTAGACGTTGCCAGCCTGATCAAAGTGGCGGTACCGGCGCTCATCCAGACGCTGCCCGCCCTCGTCGCCGCCTTCGGGGTCGCGCAGGACGAGGAAGGCGACGTCAGCTTCTGAGTCATACCGAACCTGCACGCTGGCTACCCTTCTCTTCTGGTCGCGAGCATCACCGTGATGACAAGTGGGGGCTCGGTATTCCGAGCGACGGCTGTAGGGGGTCCTCACCCTCAGCGCTTACGGGCCCTTGACCCCCTCGAACTCGGTCATGATCGCGCACTCGAGGATGCCGACGCCCGTGTCGCTGGGGTCGTCGAGGTTGGTGTAGACGGTCGAGAGCTCGGCGTAGGAGCCGCCGCCGCTCATCTGCGGTATCTCGTTGCCGTCGTCGTCGAAGACCTTGGTGGGATGGGAGACATCCCAGACCTCGCCCTCGACGAGCAGCTCGCCGCGGAAGACGCCGCGCCCGAGGCGGTCGTTCCAACCATGGGCGTAGCCGCCGGCGAGCATGTAGACGGGCTCGCTGACGACCTCGAGCTGATAGTTCTCGACAACGCCGTCGGGGCGGGTGAGGTGGATCTTGCCGCGCTTGAAGCGGGGGAAGCCGTCCTCCCACTCGTGGTCGGAGATGGAGACGTCGGTGTAGGCGAAGCTCTCCTTGTCGGAGTCGTAGGCGTACTCGACCCAGGAGTGGACGCCGACGTCGGACTGGCGACCGGTGCCGGAGGCGCGGTAGATGCCGTCCTCGCCGAGGCGGAAGGCGTAGTAGAGGCAGCGGTCGGGCATGTTGACGACAGCCCAGTGGCGCATGCCGTCGGAGCGGAAGCTGCCCTGCTCGGGGGGCGTCAGGGGCGGGGCGACGTAGGGGTTGGGCTTGGCGCCCGTGCCGGTGCCGGCGCCGATGCCCCAGGAGTGGTCGCGGGTGCCGCCCCAGCCGTCGCCGAAGTCGAACTTCCACTCGCGCCCGTTGATCCTGATCCAGCCGGCGATATCGGCGGCCTGGATGTAGTTGGAGCGCTCGGCGACGAGGCGGCCGTCGAGGCGGTACTGGACGCCGGGGGCCTCGTCGTAGGCGGGCGCCTTGCTCTCCCAGAGGATATCGAACTCGATGCCGTGCGCGTTGTCGTCGCAGCCGATACGGAGGGTGCGCATGCCGCGGATGATCTCCTGCCAGAAGGGACCGACGCGGAGCTCGTCGATGCGGGGGCGGAGGCGGCGGCTGGCGCGCAGGTTGTACTGCTTGCCGTCATCGAGGCTGACGATGGCGTAGGCGTCCATCACGTCGGTGTTGGGGTAGAGGCGGATGGCGGTGATGAGGTTCACCTCGCCCGCGGGGTCGCCGAAGCAGTGCCAGTAGCCGTCGCTCCACTCGGGGCTGGCGGTCTGGACGGAGTTGAAGGTGTCGATGGTCTGGTGGCGGGGCCACTCGTCGAGCTCGGTGAGGACGCGGGGTCGGGGCATGGTCGTTCCTTTCTGTGGCTTCGTTTGCGTTTAGGGGCGGGGGATGACGATGACGGGGATCTCGCGGGTGGTCTTGGCCTGGTACTCGGCGAAGGCGGGCATCTTCTCGGCCTGCTGGTCGAAGAGGCGCTTCCGCTCGTCGCCCTCGGGAATGATGGCGTTCACCGTGAAGGTCTCGTCCGGGAGTTCGATCGTGACCTCCGGGTTGGCGCGGATGTTGTGGTACCACTGGGGATGCTTCGGGTTCCCGGCGTAGGAGGCGATGATGATGAGGTTGTCGCCGTCGGTGCTGTGGGCGAGGGGGGTGGTGCGCTTCTCGCCGCTCTTCGCGCCGGTGGTGGTGAGGAGGAGGAGCGGGGCATCGGCGAAGCGGCCCGTGACCTTCCCACCGTTCACCCGGAACTGCTCGATGAGGTGGTTGTTGTAGGAGATCATCTGGGCGATTGGGTCTTCCGATGTCATGGGCGCCTCCGTGCAGTGCGTCGGCAGAGTCTAGCGGTCGACGTTTGCTAACGCTGGGGCGGGAGACTGTAGCGAAGGCGGGGGAGGATTGCGTGAACACGGTGATCGAACGCGAGACGGCATCGACCCCTGACGGTCGACCAGACCCGGAGGCGGTCGTGGAGCGCTGCGAGCACGGACGCGAGTGGGTGGTGGAGCTGGCCACGGGCCGCATCCACCGGAAGCCCTGCCCGCGCTGCGCCCGCTTTGCGCCGCCTACGGCCGGGGGATAACGACTACGGGTATCTCTCGGGTCGTCATCGCCTGGTACTCGGCGAAGCGCGGCATCTCGGCGGCGTGCTGGTCGTAGATGCGCCGGCGCTCCTCGCCCTCGGGGATGAGGGCGTTCGCGGTGAACGTCTCGCCGGGCAGCTCGATGGTGACCTCGGGATTGGCGCGAATGTTCAGGAACCAGGCGGGATGCTTCGGGGCGCCCCCGAACGAGGCAATGATGACGACGCGGTCGCCGTCGAGGGTGTGGACGAGGGGGTTGGTGCGGGTCTCGCCGGTCTTCGCGCCGGTGGTGGTCAGGAGCAGGAGGGGCTCGTTGGCGAACATGCCCGACACCTTCCCGTCGTTGGCGCGAAACTCCTCGATGACGTTGCGGTTGAGTGCGAGCATCTCAACGAGCGACACAGGGGCGGCGGCGTTCCTCGCGCGCATCTCGTCGAGGGATTCGGAACTGGAGTCGGCGGACACGGCGGGCTCCTCCTGCTGGTGAGTCGGGCGAGTCTAGCCGACCCGCGCCTTCAGCCCATGCGGAGGACAGCGGCGCCCTCGACCCGGCCGGCGGCGAGGTCCGCGAGGGCACGGTTGGCGTCGTCGAGGGGGTAGACGTCCGTCTCGGTGCGGATGGGGATCCCGGCGGCGAGGGCGAGGAACTCGCGCGCGTCCCGGCGGGTGAAGTTGGCGACGCTGCGGAGGCTGCGTTCCCACCAGAGGTGCTCGTAGGGGAACTCGGGGATGCGGTCGAGGTGGATAGCATTGACGGCGACGGTCCCGCCGCGGTCGACGGCCTTGAGGGCAGTGACGACGACCTCGCCGGCGGGGGCGAAGGTGACGGCAGCATCGAGGAGCGCGGGCGGGGCGTCATCCGCGCCACCGGCCCAGACGGCGCCGAGGTCGAGGGCGCGTTGCCGGTCGCGTTCGGAGCGGGTCGCGACGAAGACCTCGCAACCCCAGTGCTTCGCGACCTGCAGGGCGAGCCGGGCGGAGGCGCCGAAGCCGTAGAGGCCGAGGCGGCCTCCCGGCTCGATGCCGGAGAGACGCAGGGCGCGGTAGCCGATGATGCCGCCGCAGAGGAGAGGCGCGGCCTCAACGGGGTCGAGGTCGGCGGGGAGGGGGACGGCGAAGCCGGCGCGCACGGTGACGCGTTGTGCGTAGCCGCCGTCGCGGTCCCAGCCGGTGAATTGCGCGCCTTCGCAGAGGTTCTCGCGGCCGGAGTCGCAGCGGGAGCAGGCGCCGCAGGCGCCCGCGAGCCAGGCGACTCCTGCGCAGTCACCGATGCGCCAGCCCTCGACGCCCTCGCCCAGCGCCTCGACGGTGCCGACGGCCTGGTGGCCGGGGACGACGGGGAGGTGTCGCGCCTCGATGTCGCCTTCGCAGATCTGGAGGTCGGTGCGGCAGACGGCGCAGGCGTGGACGCGCACCAGCAGCTCGCCGGGCGCGGGGACGGGGTCGGGCAGCGTGGCGAGGACGAGGGGTCCGTCGCCCGCGGGGGCGGTGCGTTCGAGCACGGCAGCGCGCATGGCGCGATCCTACGAGCGCGGCGACGGGGGTGGGGGACCGAGGAGCTTCGCGAGATCCTGCAGCAGGACGAGGCGCTCCGCTCGCCAGCGGCTGGCGAGACCGCTTGAGGAGGGCACGACGTAGGGGACGGTGTCGCCGACGCGTTCGGGCTGGACGCCGTCGGGGCGGGCGGTCAGGGCGGCGCGGGGGAGGCCGAGGGCGTGGCGGGCGAAGTGGACGTAGATGCCGCGCCCGCTGAATACGGCGTAGGCGGGCTGGTTCGCCTGAAGCTGGCCGAGGAGGCGTTGGGCGCCCTCGGCTATCTCGTCGGCGGTCAGCTCATCGGCGCGGACGGTGGGGCGGGGGCAGAGGTCGACGAAGCCGATGCCGGCTTCATCCATCAGGGAAGCGTCGTCCTCGGGACCGGCGGGGCGGGCGAGCAGGCCGCTCTCGTTGAGCTGCTTCCAGAACACGTTGGCGCGGCGCGCGTAGTAGTGGCCCGCCTCGGCGGAGTAGATGGCGGGGTTGTAGCCGATGAAGACGATGCGGAGGCCGGGGCGGAGGTAATGGGGCAGGGTCTTGGGGGGAGTCGTCAATGGTCCTCTTCCGTAAGGGCGAAGCGGACCTTCGGTTCGGCCAGGCGGAGGGCGCGGGGCTCGGCGTCGTCGTCGGCCCCCGCGAGGGAGAAGCGCAGGACGAGCGTGCCCTGCGGCCCCGCCTCGAACACGTCGGGAGCGACGAACGACTCGAGGGGCGCGTTGTCGCCTTCCGACAGCTCCAGCTCAACGCCTTCCGGGTCGAACGCCCAGGGCTCGGCGGTGCGCAGGCCCAGCGTGACGGTTGCGGCGCGCGGCGAGCCCTCGTCGACCTCATGCGACTCGACCCAGATGGTGAGGCCGTCCTCGCTGTGGGCGCCGTTCAGCGGGACGGTGGGCTCGTCGAAGAAGACGTTGAGGAGGGCGGGCAGGCCGAAGACCCCGAGGGGGATCCCGATGATGACACCGAGGATGGCGGCCCAGCGAAAGAAGCTCCGGCGTTCCTCCCGAACGCTCTGCTCGGCGGCGACGGGGACGCGGCGGCGGGGCGGTTCGGTCACGCGGCGCTAGCGGATGCGGGCGGCGAGGACGCCGTCGAAGTCGAGCCCGGTGCTGAGCAGGTAGCGCTCGTCGGCGGCGAGGAAGGAGAGGAACGCGCGAAGCCCCTCGGCCTCGCGGCCCTCGGAGGCGGCGAGCGGGGCAGCGTTGACGATCGTGAGGGAGCCGCCGATGCGGAGGAGGCGGGTCAGGTCCTCCTCCATGCGCTCGTACTCGCGCCAGCGGCCCCCGAGCACGACGAGGTCGAAGGGACCGTTGAGGGCGTGCACCACCGTGGGCGGCTTGCCAGAGTGGACGCGCACGTGCTCGGCGAGGGCGTGGCGGTCGGCGGCGCGGCGGATGCCGTCGGCGACCTTGGGGCTGCGCTCGACGACCTCGATCTGGCCCGTGCGTCCGAAGGCGCCCGCGATGTGCAGGGCGCGATAGGACGCGAGGGCGGCGGCGAGCTGCTCCACCGCGGTGGCGTCGAGGCCGGCGGCATCGGGCGGCGGTTCGCCTTCGACGAGGAGGACGTAGCTGGCGCGGGTCGCCCGCACCAGCGTCGCGAGCTGGCGCGCGGTCATGGCGGCGGCGCGGGCCATGGGCTCCGGCACGCCTTCGAGCAGCGAGGCGAAGCGATCGGCCTGCGCCTCCAGCAACTCACGTGCGAACTCTTCGCCCGAAGCCATACGGCAATTGTAGGAGGTAGGGAGGCGGGCAGGGGTCAGGCGAGCGCGCGTTCGATGAGGGCGCGGTCCTCGGGGGCGAGGTCGGAGGCCAGGGCGAGCTCGCGGGCGGCGGGGCTGATCTTGCTCCAGGTCTTGCGGATGACACCCGCCATCGTCTCCGGTTCGGTGTGGAGGGCGAAGTCGTGGAGCTGGGTTTCGAGGAAGACGAGGGTGAGGCCGTCCTCGAAGGCCTGGCCCTCGGGGTCGCGCTTCGGCGTCTCCTTGCGGATGAGGCGTTCGGCGCGGGCGATCACGTCCTCGTCGTAGCCGCACTCCTCGAGGATGGCGCGGGCGTGGCCTGCGTGGCGGACCTGGAGGTCGCGACGCCAGCGGAGGTAGCCGCGGCGTCCGGCGGGGAAGGTGTCGCGGGGCGACTCCCAGCGCCGGATGTGGTGGGCGCGGGCGGCGAGCAGGAGCGCCTCTCCCGGCTCGGGCAGGAGCCGTTCAACCCAGGCGGTGAGCATGCGCGCGTGCGTGAGCTCCTTGGGCACGGCCCGGCCGTCGACCTCGATGGTCACGGGGTCGGGGGCGTTGGCCTCGTCGATGAGGGCGATGGCGCGCTCGAATCGGGGTCCGAAGCGGTGACGGGTCTCGGGCACGGCCCGCCAAGCATGGCACAGCGAACCTACAATGGCCGCATGAACGTGCGGGAAGCGATCAGATTCCTCGAGTCGTTCGTGGACATGGAGCGGGACCCGGGAGCCTCGAAAAGCCCGCCCATGAACCTCGCCTCGATGCGCTCGCTGCTGAAGCGGCTGGGCGACCCGCAGCGGGGGCGGGGGACGGTCCACGTGACCGGCACGAACGGCAAGGGGAGCGTCTCGGCGATGGTCGAGGGCATCCTGCGGGCGGGCGGGGAGCGGACGGCGCTATTCACGAGCCCGCACCTGCACTCGTACGGGGAACGCCTCCGCATCGACGGCGAACCGATGACGATGCCGGAGCTGGCGGAGGGGCTGAGCGCCATCCGCGCCGCGGTGGAGGCGGAGCAGGAGTCGGCAGGCGGCCAGGTGAGCACGTTCGGTGTGCTCGTGGCGCTCTTCCACTGGCTGGCGCGGGAGCGGCTGGGGGACGGCGGCTGGCAGGTGGTGGAGGTGGGGCTGGGCGGCTCCTACGACGCGACGAACGTCTACGGGGGGGCGGAGATCGCGGTGATCACGCCGATCGCGCTGGACCACACCGCCATCCTGGGCGAGACGCCGGTCGCGATCGCGCGGGACAAGGCGGGGATCATCGGACCCGGATCGACCTGCGTGCTCGCGCCACAGCCCGATCCGGCGGTGACGCAGGTGGTGCGGGACCGCTGTCGGGAGGTGGGGGCGGAGCTGCGGCTGGTGGACGAGGAGTGGAGCACCGACGTGCTCGAGCGGTACGTGTTCGGGCAGTCGTTCCTGCTGCACGGGCCGGACCGGTCGCGGGAGCTGCGCACGCCCCTGCTGGGCGCCCACCAGGTCGGCAACGCGGTGACGGCGGTGGCGGTGGCGCAGGAGCTGCGCGCGCGGGGCGCGGCCATCGACGACGAGGCGATCTCGGGGGGGATCGCGCGGACGCGGATCGGGGGGCGGCTGGAGGTGATGGGGCAGCGGCCGCTGGTGGTCGCCGACGGGGCGCACAATCCGGCGGCGGCGGCGGCGCTGGCGGAGGCGCTGCGCGAGTACCTGGAGTGGCGGCGGTGCTTCTTCGTGCTCGGGGCGATGGCGGGGAAGGACCTGCGCGGGATCGGGTACAAGCTGGCCGGGCTGGCGAGCGGCATCTGGTGCTGCAAGCTCGACTCGCGGCGCTCGCGCGACCCCGCGGAGATGGCCGCCGAGCTCAGGCCGCTCACCCCGCACATAGAGGTGGCGGGGAGCGTGGCGGAGGGGATCGCGATGGCGAAAAAGCAGGCGGATGAGGCGGACCTGATCTGCGTGACGGGGTCGCTGTACGCGGTGGCGTCGGCGCGGGCGGCGGTGCTGGGCGAGAGCGTGACGGGGCGGTAGGGGCCGCCTCGCTGGACTCGTACCGGCCCACGGGACAGGCTTGACCGATGTCCTTTGCGGAGGCGATGGAGCGGGGCGAGTTCCCCGTCTCGCTGGAGATCACGCCGCCACGCACGTCGAAGCCGGCGGTGCTGCGCCGGCGGGCGCGGCTGCTCGAGGCCCGCACGGTGACGGTGAACGTCATCCAGCGTCCCGAGCGCCAGTCGAGCCTTGAGGCGGGGCTGGAGCTGCGGCGGGAAGGTCTTGAGCCGATCTGGCACCTGGCCACGGGCGGGCGCACGCGGGAGGCAATCAGCGAGGACGTGGCGCGGGCGCACGAGGCCGGGCTCGGGCACGTGCTCTGCCTGCGCGGCGACCACGCCGCGGACACACCGGGGACGCGCGTGACCGAGGCGATCGCGATCGTGCGGGAGCAGGCGCCGGGGATGGCGATCGGGGCGGCGCTGGACCAGTACCGGAAAGACGAACGCGCCGACCGGCTGCTCGCGGCCAAGCTGCGGGCGGGGGCCCGCAGCATCTGGACGCAGCCGGTGTTCGACCTGGCGCCGCTGCTGCGGTCGGCCGGGTTCGTGAAGGCGGTGCGGCCCGACGCCCACGTGGTGGCGATGGCGATGCCTTTGCTCACGCCGGAGTCGCTGGACGCGATCAGCGAGCGGCTGGGGATCCCCGCCCCGGAGGAACTGCGGACACGGATCGCCGCGGGCGAGGAGGAGGCGTGGGGCGCCTTCGAGGAGACGCTGGCGACGCTGGCGCGGGTGGAGCTGGTGGACGCGGTCGCGATCATGACCTACCGCGCGGACCCGCCCGAGGGCACGGCGGAGCGCATCATCGCGGCGCTGCGGCGCACGGGGATCGGGGACGCGGCGGGGGCGGCAGCCGACCGGTAGACTCGCGCGCATGGAAACACGAATGTTCGGGAAGCTCGGGCCGGTCAGCGCACTCACGCTCGGGGGCGGCGGCACCGGCGGGGTCTGGGGCGCGACAACGCGCGAGGAAGCGGTCGAGACGGTCCTGGCGGCGGTTGAGGGCGGCATCACGTTCCTCGACGTGGCGCCCGGCTACGGCAACGGCGAGGCGGAGCGCGTCGTGGGGGAGGCCTTCGGGGGGCGGCTGCCGGAGGGCGTGCGCATCTCGACGAAGCACCACCTTGGCAACGTGCCCGCGGGCGAGGTGGCGGGGACGCTGCGGCAGGCGCTGGCAGCGAGCCTCGACCGGCTGCGGCTGGAGCGGGTCGACCTGTTCTTCCTGCATGGGATGGTCGTGCCGGACGGGTTCGAGGGGCGAGGCACGCCGCGCAGCCTGTTCGTGGAAGCGGCGCGGCCCGCGTTCGAGGCGATGGTGGCGGACGGCACGATCGGGGCGTGGGGCGTGAGCGGGGTGGGGGCGCCCAGCGCGCTCCTGGAGACGCTCGCGGAGGATCCGGCGCCGGCGGCCATCCAGTGCGTGGCGAACCTGCTCGATTCGCCCGGCGGCATGCGCGCCTACGACGAGGATCCGCGCCCGCGCGAGCTGATCGCGGCGGCGAACGCGCGGGGCGTGGGCGTGATGGGCATTCGCGCGGTGCAGGCGGGAGCGCTCACCGACGCGATCGACCGCGACCTGCCGGTCGACCACCCGGAGGCGGTCGACTTCCGGCGGGCGGCGCCGTTCCGGGCGCTGGCGGCGGAGGTGGGCGAATCGCCCGCCTCGCTCGCGCACCGCTACTCGCTCTCGATGGAGGGCATCGCCACGGTCATCCTGGGGGTGAAGAACCGCGCGGAGCTGGCGGAGTGCCTGGAGGCGGAGGCGAAGGGTCCGCTGGACGCGGAGCTGATGGCGCGCATCGACGCGGCGGTGGCAGGGAGCCAGGGCTGATGGAGTACGACGTCATCATCGTCGGGGCGGGGTCCTCGGGCGCTGTGCTGGCGGCGCGGCTGAGCAAGGACCGCTCGCGGTCGGTGCTCCTGCTGGATGCGGGTCCCGACTACGCGACGCTGGAATCGCTCCCCCACGACGTGAACAGCATCCACGAGCCCTCGACCGTGCATCACGACTGGGGGTTCGACGCGACGTTCGTGCCGGGGCGCGTGGCGCCCCTGCCGCGGGGGAAGCTGGTCGGCGGGTCGTCGGCGATCAACACGGGCGTCGCCATCCGGGGAGCGCCCGGCGACTACGACCGCTGGGCGGAGATGACGGGTGACGAGCGCTGGAGCTGGGAGCACTGCCTGCCGTACTTCCGCGCGATCGAGGACGACCGGGACGAGGGCGGCGACTTCCACGGGCAGGGCGGTCCCATCCCCGTGCGCCGCTGGACGCGCGAGGAGCTGGCGCCGGTGCAGCAGGGGTTCTACGACGCCTGCGTGGCGGACGGCTTCGAGGAGGACCGCGACCAGAACGACCCGGAGACGACGGGCATCACGCGGGCGGCGATGAACCGCGGGGGTCCGAACCAGATGACGCGCTGGTCGGCCAACCTTGGCTTCCTCTCGCCGGCGCGGAACCGGCTCAACCTCACGATCCGGAGCCACTGCCTGGTCGACCGGGTGCTGGTCGAGGACGGCCGCGCGGTCGGGCTGCGGGTCGAGTGCGACGGGGAGCTGCAGGAGGTGCGGGGGAAGGAGATCGTGCTCTCGGCGGGGGCGATCATGAGCCCCGCGATCCTGCTGCGGAGCGGCATCGGTCCGGCGGAGGAACTGGCGGAGCTGGGCATCGAGTCGGTGGCCGACCTGCCGGGGGTCGGGAAGCACCTGATGGACCACCCGATGACGCCGCTTCTGCTGCACCCCAGGCAGGGGGTGGTCGACCCCGAGAAGCCGCTCCTGCAGACGCTGCTTCGCTACACGTCGTCGACGGGCGAGTTCAACGACATGCAGGTCTACCTGCTGGGGCACATCCTCTACGCGCCCGGGGGGCGCTACGGCACCTGGCAGGGCGACGAGGATGGCGAGCCGGAATGGGTGTTCGCGGTGGCGCCGGGCGTGCAGCTTCCGAACTCGTTCGGGTCGGTGACGCTGGCGAGCGCGGACTACACGGTGAAGCCGGCGATCGACCTGAAGTTCGACGAGGACGAGGCGGACCGGGTGCGGCTGCGGGAGGGCGCGCGCCTCGCGTGGCGGCTGGCGCACTCGGAGCAGCTCGCGCCGTTCCACACCGGGCCGGTGGACCTCGACGAGGAGACGCTCGACGACGATGCGAAGCTCGACGAGTGGATCCACGGGGCGGCCTCGAGCATGGCCCACCCGACCTGCACCTGCCCCATGGGGCCGGACCCGGCGGAGGGGGCGGTGGTCGACAGCGAGGGGCGCGTCTACGGGGTTGAGGGGCTGCGGGTGGCGGACGGTTCGATCATGCCGACGCTCATCCGGGCGAACACGAACTTCACGTGCATGATGATCGGCGAGCGCATCGCCGAGTGGATGGCCGCCGCCCCGGCCTAGGACGGAAGCGGACTGCGGACCTCGCCGGGCGCGGCGCCGGTGAGGGTATCGGCGGGCACGACCTCGCGCAGGTGGGCGTCGAGCGCTTCGTTCCAGAGGCGGACGGCCTCGCAGTCGTCCTGCAGGGAGAGTCCCTGGCGGGCAGGCTCCTTCATCTCGTCCTGGGCGCCGGCGAGGGCTCCGGCCACGGCCTCGAGCCGGGTCTGCGCCCACTCGATGCGCTCGGTCCAGGCGGGGTGCTCGGCGGGCGAATCCTCCTCGCCCCAGTCGGGGGCGAGCCAGGTCGCTTCGAGGAGGGTGGTCTCCTCGTCGCCGGGCCAGACGGTGAAGTTGAAGATGCCGCCGGGGGTGTAGGTGACGAACAGGTTGGGGAAGAACACGTAGGTGGTGGCGGTGGAGAGGAACATCGGGTCGAGGCCACCGACGGCAGGGAGGCCCTCATCGCCCAGGCTAGCCCAGTCGAGGGGCGAGGCGAGGCCGAGGGCGGCGGCGGAAGCGGCATCGAAGGGGGCGACGATGCGGAGGTGGCCGCCGTCGAGCAGCTCGGCATCGGCTGCGGTCGTGACCGGGGCGCCCAGGCCGGGGCGGGGAGGCGCGGGCGGGGAGGACAGGAGCGTTTCCATGACGCGCTTCCAGTTGACGGGGATGGTGACGGAGCGCTGGTCGAGGGTGCGCAGCTCTCCGCTCTGGACGGAGGAAAGCTCCCGGCCCGTGCCGCCGAAGAAGCTGTTGAGGTCTGCCGCCGGGTCCTCGTTGACGAAGATGGCGCTGTTCCGGACCTCACAGGAAACGGGCACGAGGCTGCGCTCCTCGCGGCGGAGGTCGACGAAGTCGCGCTCGTCGGGGACGGAGACGAGCTTGCCGGACGTGTCGTAGGTCCAGCTGTGGTACTGGCAGCGGAGCGCGCGGTTGCGTCCGCGGGGGACGCGCACGACGGGCGCGCCGCGGTGGCGGCAGGAGTTGTAGAAGCAGCGGATCACGTCGTCGACGGCGTGGACGACGAGGAGGGGAACGCGCGTCTTCTCCCAGGTCATGTAGAGGCCGGGGCGCGCGATCTCGTCGACCCTTCCGGCGAGAAGCCAGGCCTTGCCGAAGATCTCGGCGCGCTCGGCTTCGTAGAAGGAACGGTCGACGAAGCGGCGGGCGGGGAGGCGGACGGGCTCGGGCGCGGGCGGCTCGGCGGATCGGGCCTGCAGCCGGGCGCGGACTTCATCGGAAAAGGTCACGTTCGCCTCCTCCCGCGGCTGGTCAGCGAGACTCTAAGCGACGGTGGACCTAGAGGCATGGGGAAAGGCGCACAGGGACGGCGTTCGCTACCCTACGCGCGGTGAGCAGCGCGACACCCGCCCCACCACGACCGCCTTCGCTTCTCGACCGGCTGACCCGGGAACGGGACATCGGGCGCGAGCGGCTGGCGCTGCGCTACGCGCGGCGAACGGTGACCGTACCGATCTACCTGGCGTCGTTCCTGATCAACACGGCGGCGGCGCCGATCTTCCTGGTGGTGGCTCTGACGGGCGACCTGACGCGGGGGCGGGGCACGATCTTCGTGCGCTGCATCCTGGCGCTGTGGGCGTACCTGGCGGTGGAGACGTTCGGACTGGTGCTCTTCCTGCCGCTCTGGCTGCTGGGGCAGGGCAGCGAACACCGCCGGCTGGCGCTGCACCACTGGTTCGCGCGCGTGTGGGCGCGCTGGGTGTTCTGGAGCATCGTGCGGCTGTTCGAGATGCGCGTCGACGTGCAGGGGGACGACGAGGCGGCGGAGGGGCCGGTGATCGTGTTCTGCCGGCACGTCTCGCCCGTCGACAACCTGCTGCCGCTCGTGTTCCTGGAGGGGCGGCACGGGCTCTGGCTGCGCTGGGTGATGAACTCGTGGCTGGTGCGGGACCCGTGCATCGACTTCGTCGGGCACCGGCTGCGAAGCACCTTCCTGACGGTGGGCTCGCGCGAGGGATCGCGGCAGATTGCGAAGGTCTCGGCCCTGGCCGACGACCTCGAACCGCGCGAGGGCGTGCTGGTCTTCCCCGAGGGCGCGCTCTTCACGCCGGCGCGGCTGGCGCGGGCGGTTGCGCGCATGCGCCGCAGCGGCGACGAGGAAGAGGCGCAGCTCGCCGAGGGATTGCGCCACGTGCTGCCGCCGCAGCTCGGCGGACCGCTGGCGCTGCTCGAACGGGCGCCCCATGCCGACGTGGTCTTCTGCGCGCACACGGGCCTCGAGGGCGGCAGCTACCGCTCGCTGCTGGCGGGCGGCATCCTGCGGCGCGAGGTGCGCATCGCCTTCTGGCGCATTCCCCGGGCGGAGGTGCCGGAAGACATCGAGGGGCGCACCTCGTGGCTGCACGCACAGTGGCGACGCGTCGACGGGTGGATCGAGGAGAACGCGCTCAGCCAGGACTGAGCCCGACGGCGGGCTCGTCCCGGAGCTAGAAGACGACGACCCCGCGGGCGTTCTTGCCGGCTTCCATGTCCTCGTAGGCCTGGGCCACGTCCTCGATGGGGTAGGTGGTGGTCACGAGCGAGTCGAGGTCGAGCTTGCCCTGGCGGTACCACTCGATCATGCGGGGGAAGTCGCGCACGCTCGCGCCCTTTCCGCAGAACGAGCCCTTGATCGTCTTCTCCATGATGGCGACGAGGCCTGCCGAGAGCGCGAACGTGTCGTCGAAGCGCCCCACGCCGACAATGGTGCAGGTTCCCCCGCGGCGGGCGGCCATGAAGGCCTCCTCCATGGCCGAACCGACGCCGATGGCCTCGAAGGTGTAGTCGGCGCCACGGCCGCCGGTGAGGGCCATCACCTGCTCGACCGCGTTCTCCGACGAGGCGTCGATGACGTGGGTGGCGCCGAGCTTCTTCGCGTACTCCAGCTTCGCCGGGTTCATGTCGATCGCGATCATGGTCGAAGCCCCGGCGATGCGGCAGCCCTGCAGGACGCTGAGGCCGACGCCGCCGCAGCCCCAGATGGCGCAGCTCGTGCCGGGGCGCACCTCGGCCGTGTTGATGGCGGCGCCGACGCCGGTGATGACCCCGCAACCGAGCAGGGAGGCGCTGACGAGCGGGATGTCCTTGTCGATCTTGATGGCGGTGTATTCGGCGACGACGGTGTACTCGCAGAGGCCGCCGATGGAGGCGAAGGGCATCAGGTCCAGGTCGTCGACGTGGTAGGGGAAGTTCCCGCCCATGTTGAGGGGCATGCGCTCGCACTGGGCGTACATGCCCTCGACACAGAGGGGGCAACGGCCACAGAAGGCGGTGGTGGTCATGACGACGTGGTCGCCCGGCTCGAGGGAGGTGACGCCCTCGCCGATGGACTCGACGACGCCGGCGCCCTCGTGGCCCAGGACCATGGCGTTGGCCTGGGGCAGCACCGACTGCATCACGGACAGGTCGGTGTGGCAGAGGCCGCAGGCGGCCAGCTTGACGCGCACCTGCCCGGGGCCGGGTTCGTCGACGGTGACGGTCTTCACTTCGAGGGGGGTACCCGAACCACGCAACACGGCTGCCTTCGCTTGCATTTCCATACCTCCGCCGGCGCGCCCGCGCTGTGGCGGCGCGCCGGCGGCGATTGTACGGGGAAGGCGGCCAACGGGCGGAACGGGCGGGGTATCATCGCCCCGGCAAGAGCATCGTGATCATCGTTCTCCACGGCCAGGACGAGCTCCGCCTGCGGCGGCGGCTGTCGGCGCTTCGCGCCGAGGGCGGCGGCGAGGCGGGGGCGGACGTGGCGCTGCTCGACGGTCGCGACGTGAAGCCCGAGGAGATCCTGGGGCCGGCGCTGACGGCGCCGTTCCTCTCGCCGCGCCGGACGGTGGTGGTCGAGGGGCTGCTGGGGCGGTTCGAGGGCGGCGGCGGACGGGGAGGAGGGGCGCGCGGACCGCGCGGACCGCGCGTAGACGCCTTCAACCCGCTGATCGAGGCGATTGCGGCCGGCATCCCGGAGACGACGACGCTCGTGTTCGTGGAGGGCGAGCTGAACGCGGGCCGCAACCCGCTCCTGCGGCGGCTGGACGAGACGGGCAACATCGAGGTGGAGCACTTCCCCGAGCTGAAGCGGGGCGAGCTGGTGCAGTTCGTGCGGGAGGAGGCGCAGGAGCAGGGGGTCCGGTTCCGGCGGGGGCGGTCGTCGCGTGCGTTGCCGCCGGAGGAGGAGTGGCGGCGTCCGCGCGAGGATGAACCGGCTCAGCTGCTGGCGGCCCTCCACCCGAACACGCTGGAGCTGGCGCGGGAGCTGGAGAAGCTGGCGCTCTACACGGCGGGCCGGCACGCGACGGTCGACGACATCGACGTGCTCTGCGGGGGCGAGCGGGAGACGACGGTCTGGCAGCTGGTGGACGGGGTGCTCGACGGCGAGACGGCGCAGGCGATGCAGGCGCTGCGCTTCCTGCTCTCGCGGGGGGAGAGCGTGAACAGCCTGCTCTCGCAGCTGGCGGCGGCGTACCGGCCGCTCTCGACGGTGCTGGACCTGCTCGAGGACGGGAAGAGCCCGGAGGAGATCGGGAAGGCAATCCGGCGGCCCTGGCCGCGCCTGCGCGACGCCGCCATCCGGCGGGCGCAGCGGCTGGGCCGGGAGGGGGTGCGCCGCGCCTACGAGACACTGGTGGAGGCGGACCGGGGGATGAAGTCGGGCGAGGTGCGGGACGAGCTGGCGCTGGAGGTGGCGATCACGCGGCTGATCGCGCTCGCGCCGCGGGCGGGGCGGCGGGCCTCCTGAGCTACTCCTGCCAGACGGGGTTGTAGCAGGCGAGGGCGCGGTCGGACCGGCCGGGCAGGGGGGTGAGCTGCGGAGGGCCGACGTCGCGGCATTGCTGGAGGGCCTTGCGGCAGCGGGGGATGAAGGGGCAGTGGCCCGCGGGCTCCTTGAGGTCGGGGGCGGTCCCGGGGAGGGCGTAGAGCTCCTGGCCGACGTCGTCGAGGCGGGGGAGGGCGGCGAGGAGGCCGTGCGTGTAGGGGTGGAAGGGCGAGCGGAGAACCTCGCGGACGGGACCGGACTCGACGAGGTGGCCGGCGTACATGACGCCGACCTCGTCGGCGACCTGGGAGACGACGCCGAAGTCGTGCGTGATCAGGAGGATGGCCGTGCCGTGCTCGCGGCGGAGTGTGTCGAGCTGGTGAAGGATCTGGGCCTGGACGGTGACGTCGAGGGAGGCGGTGGGCTCGTCCGCGATGATGAGGTCGGGGCTGAGGGCGGTGGCGATGCCGATCATGACGCGCTGGCACATGCCGCCGGAGAGCTGGAACGGGTACGACTTCGCGACGCGTTCGGGGTCGGCCAGCCCGACCTGGCGGAGGATGTCGACGGATGCCGAATTCGCCTCCCGCTTGTTCATCCCGAGGTGGGTGGTGAGCACCTCGCCCACCTGGTCGCCGACGGAGATGACCGGGTTCAGGCCGGCGACGGGGTCCTGGAAGATCATCGTGATGCGGCGGCCTCGCGTGTGGCGGAGGGAGCGCTCGTCCAGGGTGAGCATGTTGTCGGGGCCGAAGTAGACCTCGCCCCCGAGGATGTCCGCCTCATCGGGGAGGAGGTTGAGGATGGACATGCCGACGGTGGTCTTGCCGGAGCCGGATTCGCCGACGAGGGCGTAGACGCTGCCGCGCTCGATATCGAGCGACACCTGGTCGACGGCGTAGGCCATGTCGTCGCGCGAGCGATAGCGGACGGAGAGGTTGCGGATGCTGACGAGGGTCTGGGCCATGGCGAAGGTCCGGCCCGGGGACCGCTCTGGAGGCTAGCCGCTGGGCCTGATGGAGGAGATGAAGCGCCCCTGAATCCTAACGTCCTCGGGGGCGACGTAGATAGGGGGCATGGTGGAGTTGGCGGGCTGGAGGCGGATGCGGTCCTTCTCGCGGTAGAGGCGCTTGAGGGTGACCTCGCCCCGGTCCTGGAGCCAGACGGCGACCTTCTCGCCGTCGTCGACGGTGGTGGCGGGCTCGAGGAAGACGATATCGCCGTCGTCGATGAGGTCCTCGATCATCGACTCGCCTTTCACGCGCAGGGCGAAGACGTTCTCGCGGCCCCGGACCATGTCCTGCGTGACGGTGACGGTGTCGTCGACGTCGCTGGCCCAGCGATCGCTGGTGGGGACGGGGATGGGCTCGCCCGCTGCGATCGATCCGAGCACGGGCACGTCGACGGTGCGCCCGCGACGGGTGCCGTCCAGCAGCTCGATGCCGCGGGAGACCTCGCGGTCGCGCCGGAGGAGACCCTTCTCCTCGAGCCGGCGGAGGTTGTAGTCCACGACGGAGGTGCTGCTGATGCCGCAGCCGAACTGGATATCGCGGATGGAAGGGGGGTAGTCCTTCTCGTCGATGAAGTCCCGGATGAACTCCATGATCTGGCTTTGCTTGGTCGATAGCTCGCTCATGCCTCGCCTCGCGCGAACGGATGTTCGTTCGTATTGAACAACGGGGGAGGTTTATCGTCAAGGGCGTTCGGAACACCGGGCCGTGTGGCGGAAGGAGGCTGCGGATTGCCTGGCGGCATGGAGGCTCGCGCGCGGATCGAGGAGCTGGCCGGGGAGGCCGGCTTCGACCTCGTGCGCTTCTCCGGGGCGGAGACGCTGGCGGGAGCGCGGGCGGCAGCGCTGGAGTCGCGGGCGGCGGGGCGGCTGGCCGACCTGCACTGGATGACGGACGAGTGGATCGAGCGCGCGACGGACCCGGCGGCGTTCCTAGCGGGGGCGAACACGGTCGTCCTGCTGGCGATCACGGGCCACGCACCCGACCCGGAGCGCCCCGACGGCCGCGCGCGCGGTCGGGTGGCGCGCTACGCCCGCGGCCGCGATTACCACCGGCTGTTCGAATCGAAGCTGCGGCGGGTGGCGCGGGCGGTCCGGGAGGAGCTGGGCGGGGAGGCGCGGGCGACGGTCGACTACGGGCCGCTGCTGGAGCGGCCGCTGGCGGCGCGGGCGGGGCTGGGGTGGCTGGGCAAGTCGACGATGCTGCTGGCGCCCGGTTTCGGGCCGTGGGTGCTGCTGGGGGCGGTCGCGACGACGCTGGAGATCGCCCCGGACGAGCCCCTGCGGAAGACGTGCGGGTCGTGTACGCGCTGCATCGTCGCCTGTCCGACGGGCGCGATCGCCGTGGACGGGGGCGTGCTCGATTCGCGGCTCTGCATCAGCTACCACACGATCGAGAGCCGCGAGCCGATCCCGCGCGAGCTGCGGGCGAAGTTCGGCGACTGGATCTTCGGGTGCGACGACTGCCTGGACTCGTGCCCGGTGGGAGCGGGGAACGCGGCCAGCCACCCCGACCTCGTCCCCGCGACCGGCGATGACGCGTTCCCGCCGCTGGCGGAGCTGCTGTCGCTGGACAAGGCGGCGTTCCGCGAGCGCTTCCGGGGGCGGGCGCCGCAGCGAGCCACGCGCGACGGCTTCCTGCGAAACGTCTGCGTGGCGCTGGGGAACGTCGGGTCGGCCGAGGACGTGGATGCGCTATCGGACGCGCTGGGGGACGGGGCGGCGTTGGTGCGGGGACACGCGGCCTGGGCCCTCGGCGAGATCGCGCGGCGGCTGGGCGACGGTGGGGCGGGGGCGGGGGCGCTGGCGGCGAGGCTCGCGGTCGAGGAGGAGGCGTGGGTGCGGGAGGAGATCGCGGTGGCGTTGGCGGGATTGGGGTAAGCATCGACCAGGGTCACGGGATGTCACTCCGCTCGTTACGCTGAGTTGCCCTCGCACGGCTCCTGACAGGGTTGTATCCCGTTGGATACAATAGGGGGTGTGGAGTACAGGGTTGTCAGGAGCGCGACCTTCATCGACTGGCTCAAGGGCCTGCGTGACAGGCGAGCCCAGGCGCGAATCAACATCCGAATCGACCGCCTCGAAGAGGGAAACTTCGGAGACCATCGATCGGTTGGTCGCGGAGTGAGCGAGCTCCGCATCAACGTCGGACCAGGCTATCGCGTCTACTACGTCACTCGCGAGAGAGTCGTTGTCGTCCTGCTCTGCGGGGGAGGGAAAGCGACTCAACAGCGGGACATCAAACGCGCTCAACGAATGGCAGAAGACGTGTGAGAAGGAGACAGTATGAGTAAGGAAACCTATGCACCATGGGACGTCGCGGAAGTTCTCACTGACGAGGAGGCGATCATCGAGTACCTGGAGGCCGCACTCGAAGAGAACGACCCTGAGTTCTTCGTGAAGGCAGTCGGCAATGTGGCCCGGGCAGTTGGCATGGCAGCCGTCGCCCGCGAGGCTCAACTGGGACGCCCGAGCCTGTACAAGGCGCTCTCCGGCGAACGTGATCCGCGAATCGGGACCGTCATGAAAGTCCTCGACGCACTGGGAATCCGCCTCTCCGTGGCGGCCAGGGGCCAGGGATAGTCGCCCCCGTGCCTACCCGCGATTCCGCTGTCACGCTCCGCGAAGTCACGCCCGACAACGCCGAGGCGATCTTCGCGCTGTCCGTGGCCGGCTCGCAGAAGCACCTCGTGGCCTCGAACGAGCGGTCGATCGCGCAGGCGCACTTCGAGGAGGCGGCCTGGTTCCGGGCGATCTACGCGGACGACGAGCCGGTCGGGTTCCTGATGCTGCACGACGAGAGCCTGCGGGCCGAGCCGCGGGAGGAGGGCTACCTCGTCCTCTGGCGGATGATGATCGACGAGCGCTTCCAGGGGATGGGGTTCGGCAGGGAGGCGATGCACCTCGTGATCGCGCACGCCAGGACACGGCCGGGGGTGACGCGGCTCCAGACCAGCTGGGCGCAGGAGGACGGCAACGCCGGCGACTTCTACCGGAAGCTCGGCTTCGTGCCGACGGGCGCGGACGAGGACGGGGAGATGTGGGCCTCGCTCGACCTTGAGCCCAGGGGCTAGATGCGGAGGCCGAGGAGCTCGCGGGTAACGGTGCCGTCGGTGGCGACGTTCACGACGACCCAGGTGATGCGCAGCTTGAAGCGACCCTGGGCGGTGTCCAGCCAGACCTCGTCGCCCTTCTCCCAGCGGTAGTCGGAATCGATCGTGGCGTAATGCTGCCCCTTGCTGCCGGTGAACTCGTCGGCCTCGTAGAAGTCGGTGCGCATCACTGCGAGTCCTGGGCGTCCTGCGCGTCCTCGCCGTTGGCGGCGCTGGACTCGATGAGGCCGCGGGCGGGGACGCGCTCGGCGATCTCGTGCATCTGCTGGAGGACACCGTCGCGGACGGCCTCACCGGCGGCGCGGATGCCCCCGAGGATGGCGCGCGCGTCGGAGCGGCCGTGGGCGACGAAGACGATGCCGTCGATGCCGAGGAGCTGGGCGCCGCCGTACTCGGCGTAGTCGAGGCGGCGCTGGGACTTGCGAAGCTCGGGCCGCAGCAGCAGCCCGGCGATGAGGTTCCAGGGGGTCAGCCTCACGGCGCGCTTGAGCTCGTCGAAGAAGAGCTCGGCCACGCCCTCGACGGTCTTGATAAAGATGTTCCCGGTGAAGCCGTCCATGACGGCGACGTCGGCGACGTGGTGGGGGATCTGGCCGGCCTCGATGTTGCCGACGAAGTTGAGGTCGCTGGCGCGGAGGGCGCGGTTCACCTCGATGATGAGCTGGTTGCCCTTGGAGTCCTCCTCGCCGATGGAGACGAGGCCGATGCGGGGCGAGCGGATGCCGTGGCTGCGCTCCATGACGGCGCCGCCCATGTAGGCGTACTGGACGAGGTGGGCGGGGCGGGAGTCGGCGTTGGCGCCGACGTCGAGGATCATCGTGGGGCCCCGGTCGCTCGTGGCCACCACCATGCCGAGGGCGGGGCGGGCGATGCCGGGGACGCGTCCCAGGCGGAGCAGGGCGGCGGCGAGGGTGGCGCCGGTGTTGCCGGCCGTCACGAAGGCGTCGGCATCGCCTTCCTTGACGAGGTTCATGCCGACGTTGATGGAGGCCTCGGGCTTGGCCTTGACGGCGTCGATCTTGTCGGCCATGGCGATGACGTCGCGGGCATCGACCAGGGTGACGTTGTCGGGGAGCTCGTCGACGTGCTCGCGCACCTCCTCGGTGCGGCCGACGAGGAACACGTCGACATCGAGCCGGCGGGCCGCGAGCAGCGCCCCCTTCACGACCATGGCGGGGCCGTGGTCTCCACCCATGGCATCAACGGCGACTCGCGGCCTCATTGGCATTTGTGCTCGCTACGCCCGGTCACTCGATTGCTTCGCTTCGCCCTGCGCCTGGGCATCGTGATCGAGGCGCCCGGGCTCGCTCCACATCAGGTCGGTACCCTCCGGCCAGGTGCTCCTTCCACGAGTTCGGCAGTAACAATCAGCCGCTCGCTGGCATTCGTCAATGCTCCGAGCGAGTAGTCGCCCCAGGTGTCGAGGACGCGCAACCCGGCGGTTTCGAGCATCGAGGCGAGCTCCAAAGACGTTACGTAGCGCAAAACGTGGTCGCTCTCGGCCCGGCGCACCTGCCCGTCCGCGCCGGTGGCCTCGTAGCGGATGTGGAGGCGGCGGGTCTGCGTCGCGAGGTCGTCGTGGCGGATGTGCCAGACCTCCAGGCGTTCGCCTCCGGCATCGCCGGACCAGGCGAGGATGGGCTCGCCGTTGCCGTCCGGATCGAGCCAGTGGCCGGGCCCGGCGACGTCAACCGCGAGGCGGCCGCGGGGGGCGAGGGCCGTGGCGGCCGCGCGCAGGGCGCCGATCTGCTCGCCTTCGGCGGCGCAGGCGAGGAGCACGTCGTTGGGCAGGGTGACGCTGGCGAAGGCAGCGGGCGGCAGCTCCGCGCCGGGGAGGCGGCCATCGAGGAACGTGACGGCAAGACCCCCGGCGGCGGCGCGGTGGCGGGCGACGGCCAGCATCGCGGGGGAGGGGTCGAGAGCGGTTACGGCGTGGCCGGCGCGGGCGAGCGGCAGGGCGATGCGTCCCGTGCCCGCGCCCACCTCGAGGACGGGGCCGCCGTGCTCGGCGGCGAAGGGTAGCCAGAAGTCGAGGTCGTCGCCGCCCTCGCCGTGGATGGCGTCGTACCAGGCGGCGTCGACGGCGTAGGGGTCGGCGGCCATCGCGCGAGCCTACTACGGGCGGCACGGGCTTCGGGGTTGTGAGGCGCGCGGGCAGGGGTCAGAATCGCGCCGCCATGGACACCGAGCAGGCGATTCGCGAGGCCGCCGACGAGCGCGCGATCACGCACATCCTGACCCGCTACGCACGGGCGATCGACCGGTTCGACATGGAGCTGCTGCGCACGGTCTACCACCCCGACGCGTACGACGACCACGGCGGCTACAAGGGCGACGTCGAGGGGTTCTCGTCTTCCTGAACGAGGTGCTGCCCAGCTTCGAGGGGACGCAGCACTTCCTCGGGAACATGCACGTCGAGCTGGACGGGGACGTGGCCCACACGGAGACGTACTGCCAGGCGTGGCACCGCATCGCCGGGACGGACGGCGAGCCCGACCACGACAGCGTGGCCGGGCTGCGCTACGTCGACCGCTTCGAGCGGCGCGACGGCGAGTGGCGCATCGCGAAGCGCCAGATCGTGATCGACTGGCAGCGGGACGACCCGGTCGCCGGCGGCAGCGCCGCGAGGTCACCGGAGACGCAGTACGGGCGACGCGACCGCGACGATCCCGTGTACCACTTCGGGCGGGAGTAGGGAGTAGGGAGTAGTGGATAGTGGTTAGTGAATAGTGAATCGTGACTGGTTCCCCCGTCCCCCCACCACGAGGCGGCCGGGGCCGGACCACTCACTATTCACTACTCACCATCCACTACTCACTACCGAGAGCATCGCCGGCCATGAACTCGAGCTGGCGGTCGGTCATGCGCTCGACGGTGAAGATGCGGAAGACGACGCGGGCGATGGCCATGATGACGCGCGGGCCGGTGAACGACTCCTCGCTCGTGAGGATGGCGCCGTCGCCATCGGGCTCGACCTCCCAGGCGTGGACGGCGTCGACCCAGAGGTAGCGCGCCGCCCAGGCGACGCGGCGTCCTTCCTCGACCTCGACGACGGTCAGGTTGAAGACGGGCAGGAAGGGGCCACGCCGAACCTGCTCGCGGTAGCGGCGGCCGAGGGCGAACCAGCGGCCGTCGGCGGGCGGCGGCTCCCCGATGGGGCGGACCCAGCGGATGTAGCGGTCGCGTTCCGGCCAGCGGGGCAGGTCGATGAGCGCTTCCCAGACCGCCTGTGGGGGGGCGGCGACGGGGAGGCTGCGGCGAATCACGAGGCGCGGATGGAAGAGGCGGGCAAGGGCTTCGCGCACGGGCGGGAGCCCGGAGGAGCCTCTCCGGAACATCCGCGGGCTGGCTATCATGCGCCCATCGTACGACCGTGCGAGGGGAGTGAGCATGCCGGGTTCCCTGGAAGGACAGTCGGCGATCGTCACCGGAGCGGCGCTGGGGCTGGGGAACGCCTTCGCCCGGGCGCTCGCGGGCGAGGGCGCCAACGTGACGGTCTGCGACGTGCTCGAGGAGGTGAACGACCTCGCGCCCGCGCTGGAGGCGAGCGGCGTGCAGGCGCAGGCGTTCGTCGCCGACGTGGGCGTCGTGGAGGACGTGCGGCGGGTGGTCGACGGGCACGTCGAGCGCTTCGGCGGGGTGGACGTGCTCGTGAGCAACGCCGGCGTCTGGCGGGCGAGCAGCGCGACCGACGACCTCGACAAGACGCTGGACGACTACGACTTCGTCGTGAACACGAACCTGAAGGGCGTGTACCTCTTCGGGCGGGCGGTGATGCCGCACATGATCGCGGGCGACGGCGGAAACATCGTGCACATCTCCAGCGACCACATCGCGACCTGCGGCACGCCCTACCGTCGTGGCTGCGACGACGCCCCCGACTGCGTCTGGAGGGACCAGGGACCGCGCCCGACCGGCGGCGGTCCCGACATGGACCTGTACGACGCCTCGAAGTGGGGCATCAACGGCTTCACGATCCCCTGGTCGAAGGCGCTGCGAGAGCACAGGGTCCGCGTGAACGGGCTCTGCATGGGGGCGACCGATTCGCACATGGTGCGCACGTTCCACGAGCAGAATCCGGGCTCGGGAATCCTCGACGGCGCTATGCGGGCGGAGGACGTGGCCGCGCTCATGATCGAGCTCATCAACGAGGGGCCGGAGGGGCGCACGGGGAACAACATCAACATCGCCGTGGGGCACCCCATCGAGCTGCCGCCGCCCGGCTCGCTCTACATCTACTCGGAGGCGACGGCATGAGCGGGTTGCTGTACGGACAATCGGCGATCGTGACGGGGTCGGCCGGGGGAATCGGCGCGGGCTTCGCGGAAGTGCTGGCCGAGGAGGGCGCGACCGTCACCCTCTGCGACGTACAGGAAAGCGTGCTGGAGACGGCGGCGAACATCCGCGAGGCAGGCGGCAGCGCCCAGGCGCTCATCGCCGACGTCTCCCGGCGCGAGGACGTCGAGCGCGTGGTCGCGGCGGCGGTGGAGGCCGGCGGCGGGCTCGACCTGCTCGTGAACAACGCCGGCCGCTGGACGCAGAGCCCGGTGACGGACGAGTGGGAGAAGGCCGTCTCGGACTGGGATCTGATCATGGACACCAACTTCAAGGGCGTCGTGATGTTCGGGCGGGCCTGCGTGCCCCACCTGATCGCGCGCGGGGGCGGGAACATCATCAACATCAGCACGTATTACGTGCTGCCCGCCCGCAGCGAAGGCACGAATCCGCCGGGCACCGACCTGTACGCCTCCTCGAAGTGGGCGATGAACGGGCTGACGCAAGCGTGGTCGCAGAAACTGGCCGAGCACGGCGTCCGGGTGAACGCGCTCTGCATGGGCGCGACGGACGCTCCCATGCTGCGCAACCTCTTCGACGGCGACCCGCCGGCGGACTTCGCGGCGACGTGGATGATGCCCCGCCAGATCGCGGGCCTGGCGCTCGACATCATCCGCGAGGGCCCGGAGGGCCGCACGGGCGAGAACGTGGGCGCGTGGGTCGGGGTGCCGGTCGAGCTCGGCCCCCCGAAGCCGCCCCACGAGGCCATCGCCGGCACGCCGGTGCGCTAGGGGGCAATGCTATGAGCATGGCGGCGATGCCAAATTACGAAGATCTCGCAGTGACGACGCTTGAGGCTCTCCTAGGCGAGCAGCGGGGCGGCTCAGCCTCGAACCAGGAAATCGGCGACGACGTAGCTGTGCTTCTAGATCTTTCGGATGAAACTCTCGAAGTCCCGCACGGAAGTGGGCCGAAGTCCGAGTTCCTCTATCGCGCCGCCTGGGCCAGAACGTTCCTCCGCCACATGGGGGCCATCGAGAACACGAGCCGCGGGGTGTGGTCTGTGACGGACCAGGGGCGACATCTTGCCCAATCAGAGGCGGCCGTCAGGGACTCGTACCGGGAGATTCGCCGCCAGTTCGCCAAGGACTGGCGAAACAAGACCGTGGCTTCCGCGACGGATTACAACGACGGGTCGCCCAACGCCAGCGAAGGCCCGGAGACCCAGATGGAGGGTGTACCAAACGGTGACCCCGAGGTTGGCGAGTGGCGGGGAACGTTGCTCTCGCTTCTGAGAGAAATGCCACCCGACGGCTTCGAACATCTATGCCGGCGAATCCTGCTGAAGAGCGGATTCACAAGAGTCGAGGTCACGGGGCGCTCCGGCGACGGCGGCATTGATGGCATCGGCGTGTTACGTGTCAATCTCATCTCGTTCAAGATCGTTTTCCAGTGCAAGCGCTATACGAACTCGGTCGGTTCGGCTGCGATTCGGGAGTTCCGCGGTTCCGTGGCGGGACGAGCGGACAAGGGGCTATTCCTCACAACCGGCCGCTTCACCCGCGACGCTACCAAAGAGGCTGTCCGAGATGGGGCAGAAGCCATCGACCTCATTGATGGAGACGCACTTTGTGAACTGCTGAAGGATCTGCAGCTTGGTGTGAAAACTGAACTGGTTGAGGAAGTGACAGTCGAGCCCGCCTTCTTCGCTTCAGTCTGATGCTCAGGGCGCCGTGGCGACGGTAACGCGAGCCGACTCAACGCCGCCGCGCTCGGAGCGGCGGCTCTCGCTCCAGACGTTCTCAGCATTCCAGTCGCGGAACTTCGCGCTGCTGTGGGCGAACAACATGACGTTCGCGCTGTCGCAGTCGGTGCGACAGTTCGCCTTCACGTGGCTGGCGCTGGAGCTGTTCGACTCCGGTCAGGCGCTGGGGCTGATCATCTTCGCGCTGGGGCTCCCGATCCTCGTGTTCGGGCTGCCGGCGGGGGCGCTCGCCGACCGCATCGACCGGCGCCTGCTGCTGTTCGCGAGCCAGGTCGGCGGGGTCGTCGTGACGGCGCTGACGGCGGTGCTCGTGTGGGCCGATGTCATGACCATCCCCCTCACGATGACGCTGGCGCTGGCCCTCGGGGCGACGGTCGCGTTCGGGCAGCCGGTCCGGGTCGCGATCGTGCCTTCGCTGGTCGAGCCCTCGCGCCTGCTGAACGCCGTGACGCTGATGAGCCTCAGCCAGAACGTCTCGATGATCGCGGGTCCGGCCATCGGCGGGGCGATGATCGCGATCGGCGGGGTGGGGGCGGCCTTCGCCGGTCAGGCGGTGTTGCTTGGCGTCGGGTTGATCGCGCTCATCCCGCTCCGCGTGCCGCCAGTCGACCGGACCGGTCCCCGACGCCACCTGGGAGCGGAGGTGCGGGAGGGGCTCGCGTTCGTGGCCGGCCACCCCGGGATCCGCACCCTGATGCTCGTGCTGATGACGACGGCGCTGGTGATGGCGGGAACGTTCATGACGCTGCTTCCCAAGATCGCCCGGGAGGACCTCAACGTGGGGGCCTTCGAGACCTCGATGTTCTTCACCGCCATGGGCGTGGGCATGCTCATGAGCTCACTGCTGCTGGCGTCGTTCTCGCGGCTCGACCGGGCGGGCCTCTGGTTCATCCTGACGCTCATCACCGGCGGGACCCTGAACGCCGCGTTCGGCGTGTCGCTCTGGTACGTCGCGTCGATGGCGATCATGTTCGCGACGGGCTGGAACGCGGGCTTCTTCACGAACCTGAACCTGACCCTGATCCAGGCGAACACGCCCCACGAGGTCATGGGGCGGGTGATGAGCATCTACACGCTCGCCATGGCGGGGGGCATGCCCCTGGGCGGCCTGCTGGCGGGCCTGATGGCGGACGTCTGGGGCTCGCGCGAGTGGTTCGTGGCCTGCGGGCTCACGCTGGTGGCGATCGCGATCGTGGTGCTCTTCACGCAGCCGTCGCTGCGCCGCATGCGCTCCAGCGGCGGCGAGTCCCCGGGGTAGCGGGTTACTGGCCGGCGACGTTGTCGCTGACGTGCTCGGCGCCGTCGACGTGGAGGGAGACGCCGGAGATGAAACGGGCCTCGTCGGAGTGGAGGAAGAGGGCGGCGTAGCCGACATCCCAGCCGGTGCCCATCTTGCCGCCGAGGGGGATGCGGCTGTCGCGCCTGGCGATGAGCTCGGCGCGGTCGGCGCCGGCGGCGACGCGCGGCTCGATGGCCATGGGGGTGTTCATGGCGCCCGGCAGGATGGCGTTGACGCGGATGTTGTCGCGGGCGTGCTGGGCGGCGAGCTGCTCGGTGAGGGCGAGGAGGGCGGTCTTCGTAGCCTTGTAGCCGAGGAAGGGGTAGGCGTGGCGCGCGGCCATCGAGGAAATGTTGACGATGGAGCCACCACCTCGCCCGCGCATGGCGGGGATGGCCCGGCGGGAGGCGAGCCAGTGGCTCTTGAGGTTGAGGGCGACGATCTGGTCGAAGCCCTCCTCGGTGATGTCCATGGGGGAGGCGTCGCCCGCGCCCACGCTGGCGCCGACGTTGTTGTGGAGGATGTCGAGGCCACCGCAGCGGGCGACGGTCTCCGCGACCATGGCGGCGAGGCTGTCCTCGCTGGTGGCGTCGACCTCGCAGGCGGAGGCGGTCCCGCCTTCCTCCGCGATCATGGCGACGGTCTCCTCGGCGGAGGCGAGAGCCCGGTCGGCGACGACGACGGAGGCGCCTTCGCGAGCGAGGAGGATGGCGGTGGCGCGTCCGTTGCCGATGGTGGCGCCGGGCGTCTGTCCGGCTCCGACGACGATTGCGACCTTGCCCTCGACTCTGCCCGGCATACGCTGGCCTCCCTGCGAACCGCCCCGGGGGCGGGAGCTGGCGTTCTCGCTGGACGGGGGCGCGAGATGGCGTCACCCTTCCCTGCTGAACCTTCTTTCAGGATAAGGAGCCTGGCTTGCCAGTTTCACTGCTCGAACGCGTCGCCCTCGTCACGGGCGCGGGCCGCGGAGTCGGCCGAAGCATCGCCATGGACCTCGCCCGCCACGGTGCGAAGGTCATCGTGAACGACCTCGGGGGCACCCTCGACGGGGAGGACGAGGACATCTCCGTGGCCGAGTCCGTCGTCCGGGAGATCGAGGCGGAGGGGGGCACCGCCGTCGCCAACACCGGCGACGTCACCAGCTACGAAGACGCCTACAACATGATCAAGCAGGCGATCGATACGTGGGGCCGCCTCGACATCGTCGTGTCGAACGCGGGCATCCTGCGTGACCGCGCCCTGCACAACCTCCCCGAGGCCGACTGGCTGAAGGTGCTGGCCGTGCACCTGAACGGCGGCTACAACCTGCTGCACCACGCCTGGCCGGTCTTCCGCCAGCAGCACTACGGGCGCGTCATCCTGACGACTTCGAACTCGGGCTTCCTGGGGAACTTCGGGCAGTCGAACTACGCCGCCGCGAAGGCGGGCCTGATCGGCCTGATGAATGTCGCCAAGATCGAGGGCGACAAGTACAACGTGATGGTGAACTGCCTGAATCCGGGCGCCGCCACGCGTATGACGACCTCCGTGCGGGAAGTGTCGGATGAGCAGATGGCCGCCATGAGCCCGGACCTCGTGGCCCCGGCGGTGACGTACATGGCCAGCGACTCGTGCACGACGAGCGGCATGATCATCACCGCGGCGAGCGGCTCCTTCGGGCGGGCCGCGATCGTGCAGAATGAGCGCGTCGGCATCCCGGACGCGACCGCGGACGACGTGGAAGCGCACTGGGACGAGATTACGACCCTCGACAACTCCGAGGTCTGGTGGTCGGTGCGCGAGACGCGCGCCGCCTTCGAGGCCAAGAAGCAGGAGTAACCGATGGAGCTGTGCGGATTTGCCTGCGCGGGCTGGGCCCTGGTTGGCGTTGGCGTCATCCTGGGGGTGTCGTCGTTCCTGCCGGAACGCTGGGGGCTGCGCCGGGGCCAGGAGCCCTTCCGCCCTCGATCCGGGGCGGAATCTCGCTAGAATCACGCGCGTCGCCCGCGGGTGACGCGGGTGACGGAGGTTATTTCCCATGAGACCGTTCATCCTGGTGCACGGACCCCTGATCGGACCGTTTACGTGGGTTCCCGTCGCGGCCGAGCTGCGAAAGCTGGGCGCGTCCGTGGTCATCCCGGCATTGAACTCTCCGGCCATGCGCGAGGGCAGCTACTGGAAGCACCACTGCGACCTGTTCGCGATAGAGCTGGCGGACGTCTCGATGGACACGAGCGAGGCGGTGCTGGTGGGACACGAGGGGGCGGGTCCGTTGCTGCCGAAGCTGGGCGAGCAGATCGACGGGCCGGCGGCCTACGTGCTGGTCGATGCGGACCTGCCGAAGGATGGCGCGAGCCTCTTCGACATGTTCGCGGACGAGGAACACATCGAGGAGTTCCGGCGGGCGGCGGTCGAGCCAGCCCTGCCGCGGGGCCGGCACACGCCGCACGCCGTACGGGAGGCGATAGCGGAAACAGTGCGCGAATGGCCGCTGGACCTGCTGCGAGACGCGGTCACCCTGCAGCCCAACAACATGGCCGACGTGAACTCGACGGTGTTCGCGGGGAAGCGCCCGACGCCGATCGAGGTGCTGGAGGAGCCGCTCCCGGTACCCGCGAGCTGGCCCGACGCGCCCGTCGGCTACCTGCATCTCTCGAAGACGTACGACGCGGCGGCCTCGGCGGCGGGTGCGGAAGGCTGGCCGGTGCGCGCGCTGAGCACGAGCCACGTGCAGATGCTGCTGGAGCCGGAGTCGTTCGCGCGGGAGCTGGCGGCGTTCGCGGAGGAAGTCGCGGGGTAGGGACGGTTCACTGCTATAGTAGCCTGAGACAAGAGTAGAAGGCTGCGCGCAGTGGTCACCCAGGATCTGGACACACGCCTCCGCACATTGAGTCGCCTCCAACGCATCGCCGGGGAGTCGCGAGAGGGAAGCGCGGGGGTAACGGAAGAGGTTGAGGCCCGGGCAACGGCCGTGCTGGAGCGTGTCTGGGGTTCCTCAGCGGCGGAAGACAGGGTCTTCCGCGAGTCGACGTTCGTGACGATCACGGGCGACGGCGCCGTGCAGTTCGAGTGGGAGTCCAGCACAGTGGCACTCGAGGTGGTGGTAGAGCCGGAGGGTGGCTTCACCGTGTATGTCCACCGGGAAGGTGACGAGCCGGAGGAGTGGAATCCGGCTGAAGTGGCGGATGCAATAGAAGCAATAGAGCGAGGATGGAGCGGCACACGAAGGGCCGCCCGTGGAGTTTGAGCGCGACGACTGCTTCCTTCGGGACCTGAACCCCGATCTGCATTTCAAGCGAGTTGAGGGAGGCTACCGGCTGACGTCGGCCGTGTTCCGCGACCGGAGAATCGGCGGCGGGTTCCACGCCTGTTCCGTCGACTCGGAACGGCTCGCCGGCGACGGGGCCGTCGCCGGACGCGAGGCTCGCGGACACGGTAGCTGGGGCGTCGGGCGGGTTAGCCTCGGGGCTGTCCGCGACATCGGCGAGGGGGACGTCAGCCACGACCCCGAAGGAGGCAACGCCGCTCACTGCACGCTTACGGTTCGAGGGGCAAAGGCACGCAAGCTGGCGCTTGCCTGCGAGGTTACCGTCGAGCCGACGTCCGAGGGCTGGGTTGCCGAGTTTGCAGGCGGAGGGTATCCGTAGGATCTACGGCGGCTCGCCGCCGCCCTCCGCCTCGCTTTGGGCCACGAACCGGACGGTTACCGGCCGGAGGGGCGCGATGCCGGCCGGAAGCTCCTGGGTCAGGGCGTAGGCGACTGCGGCCATCTCGGCGGCGTCGGTGTCGGCTTCGGGCCAGTGCCAGGCCCGCACCTGTTCCTCGAAGGAGAGGGAGCGCCAGTTGTCCGGCGGGGGCGGGGGATCCTCGACGGTGAGCTCGATCACGACGTGCGGCGGCTCGGCGCGCCAGTCGCGGGACGGTTCCCAGAGGAAGTGCCGGTAGGCGACGGGAACGACCGAGCCGAAGCGCTGCGTGAGGAGCCACTCGCCGACGTTCGTGGCGAACGCGTCGATCGCGTTAGCATCCCGGTCCGGCAGGACCATGCGGTTCCCCCGGGGAACTCGTAGCCCCTACGCCCCGAAGTCCCAGGACATGCCGTCGCGGTACCGGCGGAGGATGTTCTTGGCGATGACGATGCGGTGCACCTCGTCGGGGCCGTCGAGGATGCGGAGGGTGCGGGCGCCGCGGTACATGCCCTCCAGGGGCGTGTCGGTAGAGACGCCCTTCGCGCCGTAGACCTGGATGGCGCGGTCGACCACGCGCTCGAAGGCGGCGGGGATCGCGATCTTGATGGCGGAGATGTCCGTTCGCGCGTTCACGCCCGCGTCGATGCGCTCGGCGCAGTGGATCGTCATGAGGCGGGCGGACTGGATGTCGATGTAGGAGTCGGCGATGAAGCCCTGGATGAACTGCTTGTCCTGCATGGGGCCGCCGTGGACGTTGCGGGTCATGACGCGCTGCATCATGACGTCGAAGGCGCGCCACATCTGCCCGACGGAGTTCATGCAGTGGAAGACGCGCCCGGCGCCGAGGCGGTCCTGGGCGGCCTGGTGGCCCGAGCCGGTGCGCCCGAGCTGGTTGGTGACGGGCACGCGCACGTTGTCGTAATCGATCTCGCAGTGGTCGCCGTCGTGACCCCAGACGGGGACGCTGCGGATGATGTTGAAGCCGGGGGCGTCGGTGGGAACGATGATCTGGGTCATCTTGTCGCGCACGCCGCCCTCGCCGTCCTCCTCCTCGGTGCGGCACATGACGATGGCGAAGGCCGCGCGGTGGGCGCCGGAGGTGAACCACTTGCGCCCGTTGATGACCCACTCGTCGCCGTCGCGGGTGGCGCGGGTCTGGATGGAGTAGGGGTCGGAGCCGGGCTGGTCGGGCTCGGTCATGGAGTAGCAGGAGCGGATCTCGCCGCGGATGGAGGGCTCGAGCCACTGCTTCTTCTGCTCCTCGGTGCCGTACTTGATGAGGATGGTCTGGTTGCCCGAGTCGGGGGCGACGACGCCGAAGAGGGGGTTTGAGAAGGGGCTCCAGGCGAGCACCTCGTTCATGTAGGCGTGCCCCAGGAAGCCGACGCCCATGCCGCCGTACTCGACCGGCAGGTGGGGCGCCCAGAGGCCCTCGGCCTTGACGCGCTCCTGGATGCGGCCGCGCAGCTCGCCCGACTCGGGAGCGTCGCGCCGGAGGAGGTCCTCGTTGGGGATGATCTCCTCGGTGACGACGGCAGAGGTGCGCTGCCGGATCTCGTTGATCTCGGGGCTCAGGGTGGGGTTGTCGGCGACGGCCAGCGTTGTGGCTTCCATGGCAAGTTCCTCGCGGCCCGGGAGGGCGGAAGGGCAGTGTAGCGCGGCCTGCGTCAGCCGCGAGGGGTGGGGGATCAGGCGTGGTGCTCGACCCAGCGCCCCCGGAAGAGGAGGAGGTCGCCGGAGCGGACGGAGACGCGGGCAGGGGAGGTCGCGATCTCGTTGTGGACGCCGTAGGCGCTGAAGTCGAGGGTCGCGTCCTCGAGCTCCCAGCGGAGGCCGCTCGTCGTGACGCCCTCGCAGCGTCCGATGCCGACCAGCGACACGACCGTGCCCTCCGGCCCATCGACCTCGGCCTCGCCGTCGACGAGCTCGGTGGCGAAGTGCTCGTCGACCATGCGCACGCGGGCGTCGCGACCGAAGCGGACGAGGACGCTGAGATTGGCGAGCGCGTGGTCGGCGCGGCCGCCGCCGGCGCCGATGATGTCGACGGCGTCGCAGCCCTCGTCGAGGCAGAGGGCGACCGCCTTCTCAAGGTCGGTGGCGTTGGGATCGGGGTTGGGGCGGATGCGGTCGGCGGGGATGGCGTCGCGGGCATCGCCGATGGAGTCGAGGTCGCCGGTGACGATGTCGGGCATCAGGCCGAGGGCGAGGGCGCTGCGGGCGCCGCCGTCGGCGGCGACGACGAGCGCGGCGCCCTCGCGCAGCTCCTCGAGGAGCGCGGCGGAGGGCGGGTCGCCGTTGGCGATGACGAGGGCGCGCATGGTCACAGGGAACCCGTCGCGGGGAGTGTTGTCAAAGCGGCGCTACGATCGGGGCATGACCGAACCGTTCGTCCTGCGCCCGCTGCTGGAGGCCGACATCGAGGCGGTGGCGGCGATCGAGGAGGCGTCGGACCTGCCGCAACGCTCGATCGAGGCGCGGCGCGCGGACCTCGGCGACGAGCGCACGCGGGGGGTGGTGCTGGAGGCGGGGGGCGCGGTCGTGGGGGTGGGGAGCCTCTGGCTGGCGCCGGATGAGGCCCACATCACGTCGCTGGCGGTGGCGGGGGAGGCGCGGCGGCGGGGTCACGGGCGGCGGCTGGTGACGGCGCTCGTCGCGCTGGCGGGGTCGCTGGGGGCGGAGGCGGTCACGCTGGAGGTGCGCGCCTCGAACCGAGCGGCGCGAGCGCTCTACGCGCGGTACGGGTTCGAGGAGGTGGGGGAGCGGCGTCGCTACTACCCCGACGGCGAGGACGCGGTGATCATGACGCTCGCGCTCGATGATGGCGGGCGGGCGGCTAGCGCGGGTCGTGGGTAGAATCCCGGGCATGCCCGCAAGCGACGCCGATCGGACTCGCATCGAGGCGCAGATCGCGCTCATCCCGCGCCTGCGCGGCACGGGCCCGAACCCGTTCGAGTACGACCAGTGGGACGCGCGCACGGCCGAGGTGCTGACGGCGGCGTTCGGGGCGGAATCGGACGAGGTGGCGCGCTACCAGCGCGACGTGGGGGAGGGGGGCCGGGTGGCCGGCGTGCGCGGCAACGCCGCCAACATGACGCTCAACATCCACGGCCAATGGGGCATCCTGGAGCGCCTGGAGCGGGCGGAGTCGCTGCTGCGGGAGCTGGCGGCGGGGTAGGCACACCCAGGGGTCTTGTTCGCACAACCGCGCAACCTTGAACAAGGAAGGATCATGTTCAAGGTTGGTAGATAAACTTACCCATGGAGCGGCCGGGGCGCGAACAATGGAAGCAACCTTGAACAGGGCCTTCCTGTACACAAGCTTTTATCGTAAACTTGAATATGGATGAGGCATGGCGCGACTTGAGAGGCGGCGTTGGGCGAGCGAGCCCACGGGGTTGACCCGGCGGGACCGCCGCCCCTGCAGTTATGACGTTTACCTGCCCGACGGGCTGACAGATCGCCAGTTCACGCTCGACGGCGAGGTCGCGGCGGATGTCGCCAAGGCCGAGGCAGCACTCGTACGGCTCGGCGCCTCTGCCACGGCGCTTACCGATACAGAGGCGCTTGCCCGACTCCTTCTCCGAGCTGAGTCGGTCGCCTCGTCCCGCATCGAAGGGCTTGAGGTTGGGGGGCGGCGGCTCCTTCGCGCCGATGCCGCCCGTCGCGTCGGGGAGGAAGTCCGCGACGTGACAGCGGCGGAAGTACTCGGCAACATCGATGCGATGGTCTGGGGCGTCGAGACCATCGGGGCCGGCGACGAGATCACTGTGGCTGTCGTGCTTGAGGTGCACCGCCGACTTCTGGCTGGCTCCCGTCTGGACGAGCACGCCGGCCGGATTCGCACCGAACAGAACTGGATAGGCGGCAGCAGCTACAACCCCTGTTCGGCAGCGTTCGTGCCTCCCCCTCCCGAGAGGGTTGCCGTGCTGCTGGAGGATCTCTCCTCCTTCTGCAGCGACGACTCGCTTCCCCCTCTGGCGCAGGCGGCGATCGCGCACGCACAGTTCGAGACGATCCACCCCTTCATCGACGGAAACGGGCGGACGGGGCGAGCCCTCCTACACCTCATCCTGCGGCGGCGGGGCCTCGGTCTGCGTGTCCTGCCTCCCATCTCCCTTGTCCTCGCTACATGGTCACGGGACTACGTGGCCGGGCTCACGGACACGCGCTACGAAGGCGAGCCGGGCTCACTTCAGGCAACCGAGGGGCTCAACCGCTGGATTTCGCTGGTGGCGGCGGCCTGCCTGCGCGCGGTGGACGACGCGAGTGGCTTCGAGGAGCGTGTGCAGGCACTCCAGGCTTCCTGGCGTGAGCGAGTTGCTCCGCTCCGGCGCGACTCGGCGGTCGATCGACTCATCAGGGCGCTGCCAGCTTCCCCGGTGCTCACGACGGGCACCGGAGCGGAACTGATCGGGCGTTCGTTCCAGGCGACGAGCCAGGCTATCGACCGGCTCGTGACAGCGGGCGTGCTCGAGCAGATCACCGTCGGGCGGCGGAACCGGGCGTTCGAGGCGCCGGAACTGATCGAGGCGTTCACAGCGCTCGAACGGCAACTTGCCAGTCCCGAGGGCGACACCCTTGTTTCGGAGCCCTCGCGGCGAGTACGCCGGCGGCGGTCGTGAAGCGTCAACTCCCGGCCCGGTCGCCCTGGAATTGGTACAATTGCCTTAGCGGTTTCCCCCACCGCGTTCCCGACCGGAGTTGCCGCGGATGAGCATGGAAGAAACCACCCAGATCCGGCCCATCGACCTCGAGCAGGAGATGCGCACGAGCTACCTCGATTACGCCATGAGCGTGATCGTGGCGCGGGCGCTGCCGGACGTGCGCGACGGCCTCAAGCCGGTCCAGCGGCGCATCGTCTGGGGCATGTTCGACGGCGGCGCGCGGTCGGGGACGGCGTACCGCAAGTCGGCCGGCATCGTGGGCGACGTCATGGGGCGCTACCACCCCCACGGCGACAGTCCGGTGTACGAGGCGATGGTGCGGCTCGCGCAGGACTTCTCCATGCGCTACCCGCTCGTCGACGGGCAGGGGAACTTCGGCAGCGTCGACGGCGACCCGCCAGCGGCAATGCGCTACACCGAGGCGCGCCTCGCTCCGATGGCGGAGGAGCTCGTCGCCGATATCGACCAGAACACGGTCGACTTCGAGCCGAACTACGACGGGCGCTACCAGCAGCCCGAGATCCTGCCCTCGCGGCTGCCGAACCTGCTCCTGAACGGCTCCTCGGGCATTGCCGTGGGCATGGCGACGAACATCCCGCCGCACAACCTCGAGGAGATCGTCGACGCGGCCACGCTGCTCATCGAGAACCCGCAGGCGACGCTCGACGACATCCTGGAGATCGTGCAGGGACCCGACTTCCCCACGGCCGGCATCGCGCTCGTAGGGAAGGAGCGCGAGCAGGTCAAGCACGCCTACGGCGAGGGGCACGGGCGCGTCACGGTGCACGCGCGCACGGCGGTGGAGGAGGGGAACCGGGGGCGCACGCAGATCATCATCACGGAGCTGCCCTACCAGGTGAACAAGGCCTCGCTGATCGAGAAGATTGCGAACCTCGTGCGCGAGAAGAAGATCGAGGGCATCGCCGACCTGCGCGACGAGAGCGACCGCAACGGCATGCGCGTCGTGATCGAGCTGAAGCGCGAGGGGTCGGCGCAGCAGATCAAGAACCTGCTCTACAAGCACACGGCCATGCGCTCGACGTTCGCGATCAACATGATGGCGATCGTCGACGGGGCGCCGCGGCGGGTGGGGCTGAAGCGCGCGCTCGACCTGTTCCTGGACCACCGGCGCGAGGTCCTGCGAAGGCGCAGCGAGTTCCAGCTGCAGAAGGCGCAGGAGCGTGAGCACATCCTCACCGGTCTGCTGCGCGCCATCGACATGCTCGACCAGGTGATCGCGACGATCCGGGGGGCGGAGTCGGCGGCGGCGGCGCTGGGGCTGCTGCAGGCGGAGCCGTTCGAGTTCTCGGAGGCGCAGGCGCGCGCCATCCTCGACATGCAGCTGCGGCGCCTGGCGGCGCTGGAGCGGCAGGAGCTGCAGGACGAGCACCAGGAGCTGATCGAGCGCATCGCCTACCTGGAGGACCTGCTCGCGAACCCGCGCAAGATCGACTTCCTCATCAAGGACGACCTGCAGGAGCTGCGGGACGAGTACGGCAACGGTCGGCGCACGGAGATCGTGGAGGGCGACCCGGAGAGCTTCCGCGAGGAGGACCTGGTGGCGCACGAGGAGTGCGTCATCACGCTCAGCCTGCGCAACTACGTGAAGCGCACGAAGCTGGAGGAGTTCCGCACGCAGCGCCGGGGCGGCCGGGGCAGCCGGGGGGCGGCCATCCGCGAGGAGGACGCGGTCATGAAGCTCGTCGTGGGCGACACCCACGACAACATCCTCTTCTTCACCGACCAGGGGAAGGTCTACCACCTGCGCGCCTACGACATTCCCGACTCGAAGAAGCAGGCGAAGGGCACCTTCATCACGAACCTGATCGAGATGGACCAGCGCGAGCGGGTCACGACGATCGTCGTGGTGAAGGACTACGAGCACGACTACATGGTGCTGGCCACCAGCGAGGGCCAGGCGAAGAAGACGCCGCTGAAGGAGTTCGAAGAGGTGCGCCGCAACGGCAAGATCGCGATGCGCCTCGACGACGGCGACACGCTCATCTCGGCACGACTGGCGAGGGAGGAGAGCGACCTCGTGCTCGTCTCCAGCGACGGCCAGGCAATGCGCTTCGCCATCAGGCAGCTACGGAGCGCCAGCCGAACCAGCGGCGGCGTGCGAGGCATGAAGCTTCGCGCCGGCGCTTACGTGGTCGGGGCGGAAGCGGTCCAGTCGAACGAGCAGCAGCTGATCGTGATCACGGAGCGGGGCTTCGGCAAGCGCACGGAGATGAGCCAGTACCCGCTCAAGGGGCGCGGCGGCCAGGGCGTGCGCACGCTCAACATCACGCCCAAGACGGGGAACGTGGCGGCGGTGCGGATGGTGTCGCCGAACCACGAGCTCATGCTGGTCTCCGAGGACGGCATCCTCATCCGCACGAAGGTCGATTCCATCAGCCTGCTCGGCCGGAACACGCAGGGCGTGACCGTGATGAAGGTGGGCGAGAACGACCGCGTCGCCAGCATCGCCAACTTCGACCCGGGCGACTCGCGCCAGCGGCAGGCGGCGCAGGCCGAGCTGCCGATGAACGGCCGGTCGAACGGGAGCGCTCCGGCGGAAGAAGAAGCCGAAGAGGAGTAGGGCGGGGGCTCGGCGCTAGTCGAGCCCGAAGAGGGCGTCGAGGCCGACGACGAGGCCCTCGGTTTCCCTGACCGCCTTCACAGCGGCGAGCACGCCGGGCATGAACGAATCGCGGCCGGTGCTGTCGTGGCGCAGCGAGAGGGTCTGGCCGAGCCCGCCGAGGAGCACCTCCTGGTGCGCGACGAGCCCGGGCAGGCGCACGGAGTGCAGGGTCACGCCGCCGACCTCGCCGCCGCGCGTATCGGGCACGGTCTGGACCTCGGCCTCGACGCGCTGGAAGGGCTCGCCGCGGGCCTCCACCATCTGCTCGGCGGTCGCCTTGGCGGTCCCGCTGGGGGCGTCGACCTTGCCCGCGTGGTGCAGCTCGATGATCTCGGCGTGGTCGAAGAAGCGGGCGGCCTGGCGGGAGAAGTACATCAGGAGGACGGCGCCGATGGCGAAGTTCGGGGCGACGACGACGCCGACCCTGCGCGCGGCCGCTTCGTCACGGAGCTCGTCGAGGAACCCGGCGGGGAGGCCGGTCGTGCCGATGACGAGGCGCACGCCGCGCTCGAGCGCGGCGCGGGCGAGGACCGGGGTCCAGGCGGCGTTGGAGAAGTCGACGACGACCTCGGGGTTATGGGCGTCGAGGGCGGGGGCGGCGTCCCGGTAGAGGGGAAGACCCTCGCAGGTGTCGCCCTCGCCGAACGCGTCGATGAAGGCGAGGGGTTCGGTGGCGGGGTCGGCGGCGGCGGCGATGGCCACCTGGCGACCCATGTTGCCGCTTCCGGAGATGACGATGGGGATGGTGTCCATGACGGGCGATTGTACGCCCGCGATGGCGGGGGCGGTCCGCGTCAAAAGTGGGTCGCGGGCGTTGCCGCTCACGGGGCGCGGGCCTATTCTGCCGCCGATGAGCGAGCTATCAGCGCGGGTGCCCGAGAGGCCGGGAGCGCGACGGGCGGCCAACGAGCAGGCGGTGAAGCTGGCGGTGGCTGGGCGCTGGCAGGAGGCGGCCGCGCTCAACCGCGAGCTGATCGCGCGCTTCGGCGACGACGCCGAGATCTACAACCGGCTGGGCAAGGCGTTGACGGAGCTCGGCAGGATCAAGGACGCGCGGCTCGTCTACGAGAAGGCGCTCGAGGTGGACCCCACGAACGCGATCGCGCAGCGCAACCTCGACCGGCTCAAGCAGGTGAAGGAGGAGGAAACCGCCGCCGAGCCGGCGGCGCAGATGAACCGCGGCCTCTTCATCGAGGAAACGGGGAAGGCGGCGGTGGTGCGGCTGGAGGCGGGGCGCCCGGACGCGCTCGGGGCGCTGGACGCCGGGGACGCGGTGGAGCTGGAGGTGAAGGGCAACGCCGTCAACGCAGTCACGCCGGGGGGCGTCTACCTGGGGATGGTGGAGCCGCGGGTCGGGCTGCGGCTGGCGCGGCTGATGCGCGGGGGGAACCTCTACTCGGCGGCGCTCGTGAGCACCGGCGACCAGCCGCGCATCATCGTGCGGGAGGAGTACCAGGATCCGTCGCAGGCGGGCAAGGTGAGCTTCCCCAAGTCGAGCATCAACGAGGTGCGCGCCTACACGCGTCGCGACTTCCTGCGAGAGGACGTGGAGGATCTGGCCGAGGACGAGGACGGCCCCGCCGACACGGGGGGCGCGGCGGACGAGCTGCCGGAGGAAGGCTGGCAGGAGACGCGCATCGAGTACGAGACCGAGGGCGACACGACGGCCAACGACGACGAGGAGGACGCCGATGACGAGCTCGACTGAGCCACACAGCGTGGTGCCGGACGCGCGGGTGCGGGCCGTGCTCGACCGGCTGCACGCAGCCGCCGAGGCGGAGATGGAGGCGTTCACACAGGAGCCCAGCCCCGAGCCGCCGCCGGAGCCGGGTCCCTTCAACGCCGAGGGGGCGGCCGAGTTCTTCTCCGACAAGTACATCTCGCTCGAGCGGGAGCAGGGCAACCTGCTGTTCCTGCTGGCGCGGTCGCTGGGGGCGCGCCGGGCGGCGGAGTTCGGCACCTCGTTCGGGGTCTCGACGATCTACCTGGCGGCGGCGATCCGGGAGAACGGCGGCGGGGTCGTCATCGGCAGCGAGATCCAGCCGTCGAAGGCGGCGGTGGCGCGGGCGAACCTGGAAGAAGCGGGGCTCGCGGAGTTCGCCGAGATTCGGGTGGGGGACGCGCGCGAGACGCTGGCGGACCCCGGCGGGCCGCTCGACCTCGTGCTCATCGACGGGTTTCCCGACCTGAACCTGACCATGCTGCAGCTCCTCGCGCCGCATGTGCGCGTGGGCGGCATGGTGATGGCGGACAACGTGGGCTCGTTCCCGTTCGAGATGCAGCACTACGTCGCCTGGGCGCAGGATCCGGCCAACGGCTTCGCCTCGGCGACGCTGCCGCTGCGGGGCGGCACGGAGCTCTCGCTGCGCGTGGCGCCGCCCATCTCCGATTGAACGTAGGCCGCACGCGTTCCTACGATGGCGGGCGGGCTTTCGCCCCGACGCCGGCAATCGCCGGAGAGGACATATCCCGTGACATCCGCCCTCATTGAGGCGCGCGGCCTCGTGAAGCACTACGGCGACTTCGTCGCGGTCGACGACATCTCGTTCGACATTCGCGAGGGGGAGTGCTTCGGCGTGCTCGGCCCGAACGGGGCGGGCAAGACGACCACGATCCGGATGATCACGGCCACCTCTCCGGTCACGGCGGGGGAGCTGAGCGTGGCGGGGATGGACGTCGCGGCGGAGCCGCGCAGCGTGAAGGCCGTGCTCGGGGTCGTGCCGCAGGACGACAACCTCGACCCGGACCTGCTCGTGCGCCAGAACCTCGAGGTGTACGCGCGCTACTTCGGGCTGGGCCGCGACGAGGTGCGGCAGCGCATCGACGAGGCGCTGAAACTGTTCCAGCTGGACGACCGCGCGACCTCGAACGTGGATGACCTCTCGGGCGGGATGCAGCGGCGGCTCACGATCGCGCGGGCGCTGGTGAACAACCCGCAGGTGCTCATCCTCGACGAGCCCACGACGGGCCTCGACCCGCAGGCGCGGCACCTCGTCTGGCAGCAGCTACGGCTGCTGAAGAGCCGGGGCGTGACGATGCTGCTGACGACGCACTACATGGAGGAGGCGACGCACCTCTGCGACCGCCTCGTGATCATGCACCGGGGGAAGATCCTGGTTGAGGGGCGCCCGCACGACCTGATCGCGGAGGTGGCGGGGCCGCAGGTGCTGGAGCTGCGGCTGCCGTCCCAGGAGCGGGACGCGCTCCTGGCCGAGTTCCCGCAGGGAGACGGGTTCTCGGTGGAGCAGGTCGAGGACCTGACCTACGTCTTCGGAGGCGGCAGCGCCTCGGCGATGGCGGCCGAGCGCGTGGGCGACCCGCATCGCGCGCACCTGCGTCCCGGCAACATGGAGGACGTGTTCCTGCTGCTCACGGGCCGGGGGCTGCTCGATTGACTGCGTTCGCCATGACTCCCGACATCTCCTTCGGCGCGGTTCGCGTCTGGCAGCGGAACCGGGACGCAACGCTGCGCAACTGGAAGACGGAGTTCCTGGGGATCGCGATCGAGCCGTTCGCGATCATCCTCGCGCTGGGGCTGGCGCTGGGACAGTTCGTCGAGCTGGAGAGCGGCGAGAAGTACGTCGAGTTCCTGGCGCCCGGCCTGCTGGCCCTCTTCCCCATGTTCGCGGCGACGTTCGAGTGCGCCTGGGGCAGCTACGTGCGCCTCGAGATGCAGGGCACGTACGAGTCGATCATCGCGACGCCCATCAGCGTCGACGACGTGATCACGGGGGAGATCCTGTGGGGCACGACACGGGCGCTGGTGAACGGCAGCTACATCCTGCTCGTGTCGTCGATCCTGAACCCGTGGCTGCACATGATTGATTCCCCCTGGGCGATCCTGGCGGTGCCCGTGGGGATACTGCCGGGGCTCCTGTTCAGCTCGATCTCCATCTGCTTCGCCTCGATCGCGCGGGCGATGAGCCACTTCGCCTACTTCTTCAACCTCGTCATCAACCCGCTTTTCTGGTTCGGCGGCGCCTTCTTTCCCTTCGACGCGATGCCGCGCTGGGTGCAGATCCTCGGGTGGTTCATGCCGCTGAAGCACGTGGTCGACATCTACCGGGGACTCGTCACGGGGAACCTGGAATTGTCGATGCTGGGCAGCCTCGCCTGGCTGGCGGTGGTGACGGCGTTCTTCTATGTGCTGGCGGTGCGGTTGATGCGCCGGCGGCTCATTCACTGAGGATCGGGGCGAAGCGCGCCCGCAGGGCCTCCCAGCGCTCCGGCCCGACCGTCCTGCGCAGGCGGCGCAGCTCGAGCCAGGCGTTGATCGCCGCGAGCATCTGCTCCTGGTCGCCGGAGGCGTGGCCGACGCCGGTGGACTCGAACCAGCGGGCGACCTCGGGCCAGTACCAGAGCCGGTGGCGGCGAGTGGGGTCGGTGACCGGGGGCGGAAAGCCCCCGGGCCCTCGCTTCCCCTCGACCAGGAGCCGCACGCTCTCGCGCGTGCGCCCGGTGCGCTCCGCGATCTCGGCGATCGAGAGAAGGCCGGCATCGGCGATACGGACTACCTCGATGCCATCCACGCTTTCGATGTCGGCAATGGCGGAGAGAGCCGCCTCCTCCAGGCTCGGCGCCTCGCGGGAGAAGTCCGCGCACGGCACCCCATTGCTCACGCCAAGCAGAGCGTCGTCACATCCGGCTTCGTAGGCCGCATTGACAGTGTCGTCGTCAATGAAGTCGGTGCCTTCAACTATGAGCATAAAGTCATACGTGTCCATCTGATACTCCCTCAAGATATCGTGTGCCCGCACCGTCGTAGCGCGGCAAGGACTTCTTTTGCGTGGCTGCCTGGATTGCGTGGGGTGGAGTAGATCGGGTGCTGACAACCCGACCGACTCCGCTCCGGGCACACCATCCGGCCCCAGTTGTGGCCCCTGGCCGAGATAGTCACGACCCACCCCAGCGCCTCGGCCTCTCGGAGCGCCCGTTCCACCTCCTTCTTCGGATGGCGCCGGCGAGGCATGTTGGCACAATACAACACCCCGTTGGCCTATGGCAACAGGCGCAGGGAAGTGGGCCCGTGCCCAACGGCCGGCAGGGATCTTGACAGGCGCTACGATCGTCTATACGTTCGTATTACGTCAGCTATGACCAAGCACGACGACTGGGACTACGAAAACGCAGAGGTACACGAGCCGGAGCGCGAAGTGAAGAGTGTGTACTCACTTCGCTTCACCGCCACGGAGATCGCGGAGATCCGAGCTGCCGCTGAGCGAGAAGGCGTGACAACGAGCGAATTCATCCGCACAGCAGCCCGTTCGCGGGCCAAGACGCAGGCAGTCCCGGCGGAGATTGTGAAGGCGCTGGCGCTCGCCCTGGTGAACATCTCCGAGCGCTACGAACTCGCAGACGCTGCCGAGGGCAAGAGGGGTTCGGTCGAGGATCTGGCGAGCTGGCTGAACGAGCAGGCGCTGGAAAGCCGGTCGGCCTAGCTGCGGGGAACCCACCCTCAGGGACAGGCGAGCAGGTCTCGGAAGACCTCGGAGCGGCCGGGGGCGCCGGTGGTCTCGGGGACGAGGCTGGCGATGCTGCGCGTCACCGCGAGGATGACGTGGCCGCCCTCGCCGCGGAAGGCGACCGTGACCGTGTGGCCGGTCGTGCCGGCGAGGGGCAGGGCGTGCTCACCGTCCTCACTCACGAGCGGGAGCTGGAAGCAGGCGTCGCCCCGGTAGTCCTCCGTCGAGCCGCCCGACCAGCGCGCGATCGGTCCCTCGTCGTCCGACAGCCAGAGGTCCATGACGGCGCCCGGCTCGCTGTCGATATCGAGGAGGATGGCGAGGGCGGGGGTGCCGTTCTCGAGCTCGCCGAAACGGGCAAGGTCGACGGTGAGGCGCCAGCCCTCGGGGGCGGGGATGTCGGCGGGGGGCTCGTCCAGCGGGTCGAAGGCGAGGAGGGCGGGGGTCGTGACGCCGAGGAGCGCCTTCGCCGAGGGCGAGGTGAGCCAGGACTTGTCGCGCGTGCAGCCCGCGAGCAGGGTCACGGCGAGCAGCGCGAGCGCAACGGCGGCGAGCGCCTGGAGCGCTCGCCGCCGATCGCCTTGCGTGGGCCGGGGGCTAGGTATTGGCGGTCGCTCCCTGGAGCCGCGCGCGGACGTTGAGCATGCGGTTGAGCGCCGTCATGTACGCCTTCGCGCTGGCGACGATGATGTCGGTGTCGGCGGAGCGGCCGGTGTAGGTCTGGCCCTCGTCCTCGATGCGGATGGTGACCTTGCCCTGGGCGTCGATGCCTTCGGTCACGGCGTTCACGCTGAACTCGGTGAGCTCGGGCGAGAGGCCGGTGATGCGGTTGATGGCGCGGTAAACGGCGTCGACGGGACCGGTGCCGGTGGCGGCGTCGGTGAGGATGTCGCCCTCGGGGGAGAGGAGGCGGAGGGTGGCGGTCGGGGTGGCGTGGTCGCCGCTGGAGACCTGGACGTGCTCGATGCGCCAGACGTCGCCGGAGAGGGAACCGGACTGGAGGTTGTCGCTCACGATCGCCTCGAGGTCGCGATCGTCGACCTCTATCTTCTTGTCGGCGAGCTCCTTATAGGCGCTGAAGGCGCGGTTGAGCTCCTCGTTCGTGAGCTCGTAGCCGAGCGCTTCCATGTGCTGCTTGAAGTAGTGGCGGCCGGAGAGCTTGCCCAGGACGAGCTGCGTGCCCTGGGGGATGCCGATCTCGGTCGGGTCCATGATCTCCCAGGTCTCGCGCAGCTTGAGGATGCCGTCCTGGTGGATGCCGGAGCCGTGGCGGAAGGCGTTCTTGCCGACGACGGCCTTGTTCCACTGCACGGGCATGCCGGAGAGGGTCTCGACGAGCTTGCTGGCGCGGTAGATCTCCTTCGTGTCGATGTCGCAGTCGACGTCGCCGAGGTAGTCCTTGCGCGTCTTGATGGCCATCACCACCTCCTCGAGGGAGGTGTTGCCGGCGCGCTCACCGATGCCGTTGATGGTGACCTCGACCTGGCGGGCGCCGTGCTCGATAGCGGTCATGGTGTTGGCGGTGCACATGCCGAGGTCGTTCTGGCCGTGGAAGCTGAGGCGCGCCTTGTCGATGTTGGGCACGTTCTCGCGGATCTGGTCGAAGAGCGAGCCCAGCTCGGAGGGGATGGCGTAGCCGACGGAGTCGGGGATGTTGATGACCTTCGCGCCGGCATCGATGCAGCGTTCGACGATGGTGTAGATGAAGTGCGGGTCGGAGCGGGTGGCGTCCATGGGGCTGAACTCGACGTTGCTCGTGTAGCTGGCGGCGTGCTTCACCATCGCCTCGGCCTGGGTCAGCACCTGCTCGCGGTCCTTGCGGAGCTGGTGCGCCATCTGGATATCGCTGCTGTTGATGAAGACGTGGATGCGGGGATCCTCGGCTTCCTTGATGGCGTCCCAGGCGGTGTCGACGTCGCTCTCGACGGCGCGGGCGAGGGCGCAGATGGTGGCTCCGCGAACCTCGCGGGAGATGGTCTGGACGGCCTCGAGGTCGCCCGGCGTGGAGCAGGGGAAGCCCGCCTCGATGATGTCGACGCCGAGCTTTTCGAGCTGCCTGGCAATCTCGAGCTTCTCCTCGGGGGTGAAGGCGATGCCGGCGGACTGCTCGCCGTCTCGCAGGGTGGTATCGAAGATGTGGATCTTGTCGGGCATTGCGGGTGGCTCCTCCGAGGGGATGCTCAGAACCCGATCGCGCCGGGTCGGGCGCGAGGCATCGGGCTTTCGGGATGTCAGGGTCGATCGCGGCGCTTCACGCGAGGCCGCGGCGCCAGGCTCACCCGAGGGTGCGCCCCGGCGAGACCGGGGCGAGGGCGCTCTCCATGTGGACCGCGACGTGTGCGGACATCTTCCGTCAAGTCTCGCGCGGGGGCGGCTCAGCCGCAAGCAGCGGGGGCACGAGCCTCGATGGGCTGCGGTAGGCTGCCGCGATGGCGATTCGCACGGCGGAGATGGAGGCGCTCTGGGCGCGCGTCCGGGAGCGCTACGGGAGCTACCGGCTGGTGCTCCCGGGCGAGCCGAGCTTCATCTGCCAGCCGCACGAGTGCGACGCCTACTGCTGCCGCGCCTTCAACGTCTCGCTCGACGGCGATGAGGCGGAGCGGCTGCGGGAGTCCAGCGGCCTCCCTTCGTCCCGGTTCCTGGAGTGCGAGGACGGCGAGCCGATCGCGCTGCCGCTGGCGAAGCCGTTCGTGCTGGGCCGAAGCGAGGGGCACTGCATCTTCCTGGGCGCCGAGCTGACCTGCGACCAGTACGAGGCGCGCCCCGATCCGTGCCACCTGTACCCGCACCAGGTCGTGTTCGTCGACGCCGCGAGCGGGAGGCCGGCGCAGCCGTCGGCGGAGGCGGGGCGGCGCGCGGTGGAGGCGGTGGCCGCGGGGCGGGCGGCGGCGGGGCCGGCGCCGCTCCTGCTGCGCCACGACCAGTGTCCGGGCTTCACCGGCCCGCCCTCGACCGAGGGGGCGTGGGGCGACCTCCTGCGCGAGACGTACGCGCGCTCCGTGGGCGGGGCGGGCGAGGTGGTAAGCTCGCCGCCGTGAGCCGCCGACAGAAACTCCCGAGCGTGCGCCCCGAGGTCGAGCGCATCACCGACGACGTGATCGCGGTGCGCCGCGACCTGCACCGCCACCCCGAGCTCTCCTGGAAGGAAGAGCGCACGCAGCGCGTCATCCTCGAGGAGCTCGCCAAGCTCGACGTCGAGGACGTGCGGCCCATCGCGAACACGGGCGCGACGGCGCTCGTGAAGGGCGGCAGGAAGGGCCCTTGCGTGCTCTGGCGCGCCGACATCGACGCCCTGCCCGTGCCGGAGAAATCGGGCGTGCCCTTCGCCTCAGAGAACGAAGGCGTGATGCACGCCTGCGGTCACGACACGCACGCGGCCATCGCGCTGGGGATGGCGCAGGTCGCGTCGGAGGCGCGGGAGTCGCTGGCGGGGAGCGTGCGCTTCGTCTTCCAGCCGGCGGAGGAGGCCTCGGGCGGCGCCGCCCTCTGCATCAAGGAGGGCATTCTGAAGAAGCCGCACGTCGACCGCTGCCTGGGGCTGCACATCAGCGCGGACGTGCCCGTCGGCGAGATCAACGTGGCGCCGGGGCCGTTCTTCGCCGCGCCCACGAGCCTGCGCATCACGATCAGGGGCAAGGGCGGGCACGCCGCCTCGCCGCACCAGTCGGTCGACTCGGTGGTGGTGGCCGCGCACGTGATCACGGCGCTGCAGACGGTCGTGAGCCGCTCGCTGCCGCCCCTGGAGACGGCCGTGCTGACCATCGGGAAGCTGGAGGCGGGCTTCCGCGGGAACGTGATCGCGGAGTCGGCGGAGCTGCGGGGCACGATTCGCACCTACAGCGACCGCGTCCGGGATCGGATGGTGGCGAAGGTGGAGGAGGTCGTGAGCGGGGTCTGCGCGGCGTTCGGCGCGACAGCCGAGATCAAGCACAACACGAGCTGTCCGCCGCTGGTCAACGACGAGGCGGTGACGGCGTTCGTGGAGGCGGAGGGGGAGCGCTACTTCGGGGCGCCGGCGCGGGTGTCGCGGGGGATGGGGGCGGAGGACATGGCGTACTTCCTGGAGGAGCGTCCGGGGTGCTACTTCTGGCTGGGGGCGCGCAACGAGGTGAACGGCGCCGCCGGCCGCCACCACGACCCGGGCTTCATCATCGACGAGCGCGCCATCCCCCTGGGGATGGAGTTCGGCATGCGCCTGATCGAGGGCTCGCTGGCGGAGCTGGCGGGCTAACCCTTCCCCCTAGATACCCCACAGCCTCGCGGCGTTGCCGCCGACGACGAGCCTGGCCTGGTCCTCGGGGAGGGCGTCGAAGAAGGACTTTACGAGGCCGCGGGACTCGCCCAGGGTGCTCTCGGGATGGGGGTAGTCGGCCGACCAGAGGGCGTGCTCGGGGCCGATGTCGTCGAGGAGCTTGATGCCGCTGGGGTCGTCCATGAAGGTGGCGTAGCACTGGCGGTGCCAGTAGTAGCTGGGCATCTCGGCGAGCTGGGGCTTCATCTCGCTCTCGAACTGGCGGTAGGTCTTGTCGGCGTCGTAGAGGCAGGCGGGCACCCAGGAGATGCCGCCCTCGGTGAAGATGACGTTCATCTCGGGGTGGCGCTCCAGCGTCCCGGAGAAGGTGAGCAGCGACCAGAGGCGGCGGAAGGGCTGGAAGCCGGTGGTGAGGTAGGTGCCGAGGGCGCCGCGGCCGCGGTAGTTGGGGTTCTCGCCGATGTGGAAGGAGAGGGGGATGCCGCTCTCCTCGATGGCGTCCCACATCACGTCCCACTTCGAGCCGTTGTACCAGACGCGCTCGGCGCGGGGGTAGGAGGGGATCTGCATGGCCACGTAGCCCCACGACTTCAGCTTCTGGATGTAGTCGGCGGTGCGCTCGGGGCTGTAGATGGTGGGGAGGATGCCGACGCCGTAGAGGCGTCCGGGCATGCCCGCGCAGAACTCGGCGAGGCCCTCGTTGTAGGCGTCGTAGGCGGCGATCATGAGCTCCTCGTCCTCGAGCGAGAAGAGGGCCATCGAGACCTGGGCGAAGATAAGCCCGGCATCGAGCCCCTCGGCGTCCATGTCGGGGACGCGCTGCTCGATATCGCCCATGCCGGGGCGGCCCTGCGTGAGGTTCAGGTTCTGGCCGACGGAGTCGAGGTTGCGGCCCTCGCACTGAAGGTGGGTGCCTGTCTCGTCGCGCCAGACCTTCGGGGCCTTGTCGCGGTATTTCGCGGGCATGCGGTCGACGAACAGGTCGGGTGGTTCGAGCCAGTGGTCGTCGGCGGAGATGACGCGGGTCCCGGCGGGGGGCTGCCAGTCGAGGTCGGGGATCTCGCGGTCGACGGGCCAGGCGATGGGGGGAATGGCGATCGCAGTCATGGGGCGCTCCGGGGAGGAGGACTCTGGGGGAAGGATATTCCCCACAGGGTGCGCTGGCCACCGCGAATAGGGATGCGGGGGTGCGTGGGGCAAGCAATAGCTGTACAGTTGAGCGATGGAGCAGGAAGGACGCCCCTTCGACGCGGAGCGGTTCCGGGCCCTGGCGCGGTACCTGGCGTCTCGTTCGCAGGACGACCCGGCGTTCGGCAAGACGAGGCTTGCCAGCCTCCTCTATCACTGCGACTTTCTCGCCTACGCACAGCTCGGGGACTCCATTACCGGGGCGACCTATACCAAGCTCCCCGAAGGCCCCTACCCGGAGTGCCTTGAAGCGGAGCTGGCCTCGGTGGACGAAGCCGGCGCTGGTACCTCCGCCTTCACCGACGCGGAGGTGGCGGTGATCGAGCAGGCGCTTGGTCACCGGGAAGCGTCGGAAAACGAACTCTCCATGCATATCCAGGCTCTCCCGCAGTACGTCGATGAGGGCGAGGTCATCGCCTACAACCTCGTGTTCGTATCCACTGAACCCCCTAGTCCGGAAGCGATCCGCGCAGCGCAGGAAGTCGCCGAACGGCTGGGCCGGGTCGCGCGTGCTGGCTGAGGTTCGCTGGAAGCCGGTCGCAGATTCCAAGTATCGAGCAGTCGCCCGGGGTTACCCGCGGGTTCGCGCGGCGGTGGATGGCGCGTTGCGCACGATCGCGGTCGCGGGGCGTCGCCTGCCGCTCGCCCTGAACTCGGGTGGCCTGCGCACGGTCGAGACGCGGCGGCTCCCCGGCATCCCCCACCTTGTCCTCATCTTCAGCGAGGATTCGGAAGGGGTGTTCTGGGTTGAGGAGATTCGCGCGCTCTAGCCCGCCGAGAGCGGCCACCGCGAATCGCGAATACGGTATGCTCGCGTCCCCCGTTCTGTGGACGAGCGCGGAAGCGTGCGTACACTACGGACCAACACCCAACCCTCATCCAGGAGTGAACGCCATGCCTGAATTCGATACCGTCATCAAGGGCGGAACCATCTTCGATGGTCAGCGGACACCGCGGTTCAGCGGCGACATCGGCATCAAGGACGGTGTCATCGCCAGCATCGGCGGCAAGATTCACACGTCCAGCGCGGGCAAGGTGATCGACGCCAGCGGCCTGAACGTCGTCCCCGGCTTCGTCGACCTGCACACGCACTACGACTCGCAGATCTACTGGGATCCGTGGTGCTCGATCTCGGGCTGGCACGGGGTGACCTCGGTCGCCATCGGGAACTGCGGCTTCGGCTTCGCCCCCTGCAAGCCCGAGGACCAGGACCGCGCCATGCTGACGATGTCGCGCAACGAGGCGGTTCCCCTGGAGTCGATGAAGGAAGGCATGCCCTGGGACTGGGAGACCTATCCCCAGTTCCTCGACAGCCTCGACCGCACGCCCAAGGGCGTGAACGTCCTGAGCTACATGCCCCTCAACCCGCTCATGGCGTACGTCATGGGCCTGGAGGCGGCGAAGAGCCGGCCGGCGAACGAGACCGAGATGGCGGAGATGCACCGCCTGATGAAGGAAGGCCTCGAGGCGGGCGGCTGCGGCTGGTCGGCCCAGATCGGCGAGAACGACGTCCAGCGTGACTACGACGGCACGCTCATGATCACGAACCTGATGACGCAGGACGACCTGCTCTCCTTCGCGCGCGTGCTGCGCGACGTGGGGCGCGGCTTCATCCAGTGCATCGGCGCGAGCCAGGACCTGACCGAGAAGCTGGCCGACGAGAGCGGCCGCCCCGTCATCTGGAACGTGCTCGCGGTCTTCACCGACCAGCACGGCATCGCCATGCCGGGCTACGAGCAGGCGATGGACTGGCTCGACGAGTGCAACGCCCGCGGCACCCGCATCTTCGGGCAGGCGCTGACGGCGGAGAACAACTTCCAGTTCACGTTCGAGGAGTGGAACCTGTTCGACTCCAGCCCGGCCTGGCGCGAGATGACCCTCGGCACGGTCGAGGAGCGAGCGGCGAAGCTGGCCGACCCCGTCCGCCGCCAGGCGATCAAGGACGAGGGCGGCGACTGGTCGGAAGGCGGCGCGGGCGTCGTCCTCAACTTCAACGACCTGATCATCGGCGAGCTGCACAAGCCGGAGCTGGACCGCTACACGGGCTGGACCTGCGGCGAGGTCGCGAAGGAGCGCGGGGTACACGTCATCGATGCGATGCTCGACATCGCGCTCGAGGACGACATGAAGGCGCTCTTCGTGACGGCCCCGCAGAAGATGGACATCGAGGCGATGAAGAAGATGGCGACCTCGGCGTTCGCCCTCCCCGGCGTCTCGGACGGCGGCGCGCACACGAAGTTCATCACCCTCGGCCGCTACCCGACCGAGTACCTGTCGCTGCTGGTGCGCGACCACGAGATGATGAGCCTCGAAGAGGCGCACTGGCGGCTGAGCGCCTACCCGGCGCTGGCGGCCGGCTTCCGCGACCGCGGCGCCATCCGTGAGGGCGCTCCCGCCGACATCGTGGTCTACGACCTCGAGAACCTCGACATGGGCGAGGTAGAGAAGGCGTACGACTACCCGGCGGGCGCGTGGCGCCTGATCCGGAAGCCGCACGGCTACCGCCACATCATGGTCAACGGCGAGGAGACGTTCGTGGACGGCGAGTGCACGGGCGCGACGAGCGGCAAGCTCCTGCGCCACGGCACGGCCTAGCGCGAACCGTCCGGCAACGCACCAACGCGGGGCGCCTTCGGGCGCCCCGCTTCTGTGTAAGCGACGGGAGTTGTTGGGTCTCGTGTGCTATCGTGACGGCAGCGGAAGGCGAGTGTCGCTCAGCAAAGAAGGACACCCGCCAGGCGGGGCGGATCGGCCTCCAAAGGTGTACCGCCCCGCCCGTCCGCTACCGCCTGTCCCAGTGTAACCGTTCACCCACACAAGTTCGCTCGCTTCAGCCGCTGCGACGGTGGCCAGCAGGCCTGAACACTGGCGGGGGTCGCCTCGCAAGGACTACAGCGGCGACGCACCACCGCGGGGCGCCGTTGGGCGCCCCGCTTCCTGTCCAGAACCCCTTGCCCCACCGCCGTTAACCGGCGTTCACCGAACGGCAACCGACCGTTAAGCGTCTGTTCGCGGCTGGTTAAGCCTTCTCCGCGAGCCCTTCCCTAGCCTCCGGGCAAGCCCTGCGCGGCTATCCGGCCGCGCGCGGCAAGACGAGGGAAGGAAACACCTGTCCACATGAGTAACGACTCCATCGAAGCGCCGGCCCCGAACCGCAGCGGCAACGAGCCGTTCGAGAGCATCCTCAACCGGCGCATCAGCCGGCGCGGCCTGGTCAAGGCGGCAGCCATCGGCGCACCCGTGATCGCGCTGAGCACGAGCCCGCTGCTGGGCTCGCGCATCTTCGGCGGCGCCTCGCTCTCCAGCGTGGCCAGCGCCGACGGACACTCCGATGGCGGCGGCCTCAGCACGCTCGGCATCGAGAGCATCCCCCACGACCTTGAGGACGCCATCAACATCGCCCCGGCTACGCCGCCGACGTGCTCATCCGCTGGGGCGACCCCGTCGAGTCGGGCGCGCCCTCCTTCGACCTGAACAACCAGACGGCCGCCGCGGCCCGCAGGCAGTTCGGCTTCAACTGCGACTACGTGGGGTTCATGCCCCTCGACCCGGGCTCGACGCGCTTCGGGCTCCTGAGCGTGAACCACGAGTACACGCGTGGCGGCGACATGTTCCCCGGCTACGACGGCGAGAACCCGACGGCCGAGCAGGTCGCGGTCGAGATCGCGAACCACGGCCTCTCCGTGGTGCGCGTCTCGCAGCGCGGGAACGGCAGCTGGTACTACCACGCGGACTCGTACTACAACCGGCGCATCCACGGCGAGCCGCCGATGGTCCCGACCGGTCCGGCGGCCGGCAGCGCCCACCTGCAGACCTCGGCCGACCCGACCGGCATGGACATCCGCGGGATGTTCAACAACTGCGGCGGGGGGAAGACGCCGTGGGGGACCATCCTCACGTGCGAGGAGAACTTCCACCAGTACTTCGGCAACAACGACAGCGTCGAGGAGGCGGCCCAGGCGCGCAACGCCCGCTACGGCGCACCGGGCGGCGAGAGCTGGCGCAAGTGGGAGCGCTTCGAGAACCGCTTCGACCTCGGCCGGGAGCCGAACGAGATTAACCGCCACGGCTACGTCGTCGAGATCGACCCGTACGACCCCAATTCGACGCCGCGCAAGCACACGGCGCTCGGGCGCTTCAAGCACGAGGCGGCGAACACGACGCTCTCGGACGACAACCGCGTGGTCGTCTACTCGGGCGACGACCAGCGCTTCGACTACATGTACAAGTTCGTCAGCCGGAACACGTTCAACCCGTACAACCGGGCGGAGAACCTGAAGCTGCTCGAAGCGGGCACCCTCTACGTGGCGAAGCTCGACGACTCGGGTTCGGGCGAGTGGATCCCGCTGGTCCCCACGGGGCCGCTCTCGGACTGGAGCCTGGCCGACATCTCCGTGTTCACGCGGGAGGCGGCCGACCTGGTGGGCGCAACGCCGATGGACCGCCCCGAGGACATCGAGGTGAACCCGGTCAACCGGCGCGTCTACGTGGCGCTGACGAACAACACCCGCCGCACGGCGGAGCAGATCGACGGTCCCAACCCGCGCGGGCCGAACGCCTACGGGCACATTCTGGAGATCACGGAGAACGACGGCGACGCGGCGTCGACGAAGTTCACGTGGGACATCTTCATCATCTGCGGCGACCCGGCGGTCGAGGAGCACGGCGCCTACTTCGCCGGCTTCGACCAGAGCCAGCTCGACTCCCTGGCGGCGCCCGACAACGTGGCCTTCGACCGGGCGGGCAACCTCTGGATCACAACCGACGGCCAGCCTCGCAGCCTGGAGGCGGCCGACGCCGCCTACGTGGTGCCGACGGCGGGGCCCGAGCGGGGTCGCGTACGGCGCTTCCTGACGGGCGTGCCGGGCGAGGTGACGGGGCCGGAGTTCACGCCGGACGACACGGCGCTCTTCCTGGCCATCCAGCACCCGGGCGAGGGCGGCGGTCTCGACGAGCCCACGAGCACCTGGCCCGACGGCGACTTCCCGCGCCCGAGCGTCATCGTCACGCGCAAGCTCGACGGGGGCGTCATCGGCAGCTAACGCCCGCCGCCGGCTCACCCGCCACCAGCCAGCGCCGCCCTCCGGGGCGGCGCTGTTGCGTGCGCGGGCGGGCGTAATCCCGATAGCAGGACGTTAGAGTCGCCCCTGTGCAACGGGAACGATCGGGCGACCCGGCGCGTATCTCTCGTCGGATGGTGCGGGGGCTATTGGGAAACGGCCTGCTCCTGCAGGTGGCGCTCGTCGCGGTAGCCGCCGGGCTGGCGTCTGCCGGAACGGCGGTGGGAGGCGCGCAGAACACGACCGCGGTGAGCGTTGAAGTGCGCGTCTGGCAGCACGTGAGCGACGACCGCGACATCCACATCAGCGCTCGTCCGGTTGATGGCTCCTGGCGGACGCTGGGGACGATTCCCCTGCCGCTGGAGGACGGCCTTAGCTCGACCGGGCGTTACCGCTACGGAGACATCGCCCTCCATGTTCGGCCCCCGCTCAGGTCACCGGTGTCCATCGAGGTGCGAGTCTGGCAAGACGTCCGGGATGGCAAGAGCCTCTACGTCAGCGCCCGGCCGGCAGACGGGCTGTGGGCGACGCTGGGGACCATCCCGCTTCCCCTCGAAGACGGGTTCAGTTCCGACCGGACGTTCCGGTACGGAGACATCTCGCTCAGTGTCCCACTGCCGTCACCCGCCGTTGACGCTTGCTCAAACGGGATCGTTGTGCCGGAACCGGAGCGCAACCCCGGCCTTGTCCGCGACTGCGAGGTGTTGTTGGGGGCACGCGACATTCTGGCCGGAAGCGGCACCGCTCCCCGATGGAGCACCGACAGGCCCATCGGGGAGTGGACCGGCATCAACCTGAGCAGCTCGCCGCCACGCGTGACCGAGATCAATCTCTGGGGCGAACTGAAGGGCCGGCTTCCCCCAAGCCTTGGGCAACTGGATGAATTGCGGTCCCTTCACCTGCGTGACGCCGCACTGACCGGAGGGATTCCCCCGGAGCTTGCCGCGCTCTCGCACCTGGATTACCTGGACCTCTCCTCGAACGGGTTGACCGGCCCGATACCGGTCGGCCTGGCCTCGCTCAGCAACCTGCGGACCCTGAAGCTGGGCGGCAATCAACTTACGGGCGAGATCCCGGCCGAGCTCCGATCGCTGCAGAACCTCACGCACCTCAACCTCGGCGGCAACAGACTCACCGGCGAGATTCCGACAGAGCTCGCGACGATCCCCTACCTGTGGAACCTGACCCTCGGGGGAAACCAGCTGACCGGGACCATTCCCCCGGAGTTCGGCGAATTTCGCGCCTTGCGATCGCTCCACCTGACCGGGAACCGGTTGACGGGCAAGATTCCGCCAGAGCTCGGTGGGCTCGAGTACCTCACGCACCTCGACCTCGGGCAGAATGAGCTGACTGGTTCGATCCCGCCGGAGTTGGGAGCCCTGACGAACCTGGTGCACCTGTTCCTCTACAACAACAGGCTCACGGGTGAGATCCCCGGTTCCCTCGACTCGCTCCCCATGCTGATCAGGCTCTCCCTCGTCAACAACCCCCTGACGGGGTGCATCTCGCGGGTGCTGCATTCGAAACTTGCCAGGCTTTCCTGGGACGACGGGACCTCCCTCGGCCAGATCGACCTGCCGTTGTGCGACGTGGCAAGCACCCTCGCGGGGCTGGAACCGCCCCAACCTGGCCTGACCGACAGGTGCTCGCGGGACGGCGCCGTACCCCAGCCCGAGGACAACCCCGACCTTGTCAGAGACTGCGCCGTACTCCTCGAAGCGAGGACCGTCCTCGCGGGAGCAGCTTCGCCTCCCAACTGGAGCGCGAACCGGCCGATCGGCGACTGGGAAGGCGTGGAGCTCGGCGGGGCGCCCTTGCGGGTTACCTCACTCGAACTCACCAGTGGGGGGCTGCGAGGACGGATTCCGGCGGGGATCGCGAGGCTCACGGAACTGAAGCGCCTGGATCTTGCGGACAACAGCCTGAATGGCGGCATCCCCGCAGAGCTGGGCGCACTCGTGGACCTGGAGACACTCCGGCTGAACGGCAACGAGCTTTCGGGGGAGATCCCCGGCGATCTCGGGCACCTCCGGTACCTGGGGGAGCTCAACCTCTTCGGCAACCGTCTCACCGGTCAGATACCGGAAGGGTTGTCAGATCTGGAGAACCTGTCGCCGGGAATGGACTACTCGCGCATCGAGCCCCTTCTCCTGGACCTGCGGAACAACCGCCTGACGGGCGGCATCCCCATTGCGTTTGCAGAGCTGGCGAAGGGCACCAGGCTCGACCTCCGCCTGACCGGCAACCGGCTGACGGGCTGTATTCCGTTAGCCCTGGGTGGTGCGCTGAGCGACCGGGCCGCACTCGGGCTTACCTACTGCCAGTGCCCATCCGCCTTGCTCTTCGACCGCGAGTACCGGCCTGCCCTGACGTTGGGCGCGGACGGGATTCCGTTCATGCCCCGGCAAACCACCGACCTCGCAGGCACCTACCGCCTCTCACCCTCGCTTGTCACGGAACTCCCCTCAGGAGGGCGATATCTGCTCGGAGAACTCATGCGAAACGAGGATGGGGACGTGGCCGTCAAGATCGAGGAGCTCACGAGCCATTCCCACCTCATCATCAACGCCTTGACGGGCGAAGAGCTCTCCCGGTCGGTTGTCGAGAGTCCCAGCCACTGTCGCGTCAGCGCGTCGAATCTCTTCGACCAGCTCGTGAGGTCGGCTCGGGTGCAGCCTCTCGGCCCGCCCCGTGACCCCGACGGCGTCCACCGCTTGAAGGTGTTCCAGACCGTGGACGGGGGGCGGTCGTACCGCATCGACGGCTCCAACTTCCTCGTCATCGACGTGCCCCGGGGGATGCGCCTCACGCTGGAGTACGTGCGCAACAACCGGGCCGGGCTCCGAGACGAAGCGAGCGGTTCGGTGCTTACGCTCGACGCCACGACCGGGAGAACCCTCTCGCGCCGCATCACTGGAGCGGACGGCGAGCGGGATGTGGGCTCGCTCTTCGACCGGCTCGCCGCTTCGGTGCGGGAGCATCCCGCACCATCTTCGTGTGATGACCCCCGCACAGCTCCAGACTGCCAGGCCCTGTTGGAGGCGAAGGCGACCTTTGGCGGCAGCAGAACCCTGAACTGGAGCGCCTTCACTCCCGTCGAGGACTGGCAGGGGGTGACCGTCAGCAGGTGGACCGGCCGGGTAGTGGAAGTGGGCCTGTTCAGCCAGGGCCTGGCAGGTCCCATTCCCCTCTCGCTGAGCCGGCTCTCGGCGCTGGAGCGGCTGGACCTCTATCGGAATGACCTGACGGGCGGCATCCCGCCGGAGCTCGGCCTCTTGACCGAACTGCGGGAGCTGAGGCTGGGGGAGAACCCCCTGGGAGGCGGCATCCCGCCGGAGCTTGGCTCGCTCGCCAGCCTGGTGACGTTGAACCTCTACGGCACGGGGCTGGTTGGTGAGATACCGGAGGAGCTGGGCTCACTCGAAAGTCTTGAGACCCTCATGGTGTACGGCAATAACCTGGAGGGGTGCATTCCGGACGGCTTGCTGCAGTTCGACTTCAACATCCACAGCTTCAACAACCCCCACTTGCGACGCTGCGGGACGGCTAACTAGTTCCCGCCGGGGGCTCAACCCGGACATCCTGCGGATCACGCGAAGCCGCGTTCCTCGAGGAACTGGATGGCGAGGGCGGCGCATTGCTCGGGTTCCTCCAGCTGGAGGAAGTGCGTGGTGTTGGGGAGGAAGTCGTAGTTCGTCTCGATCAGCTCCCGCAGGTCCATCGAGGGGAGGAACGAGAACGGGGTGGTCGGGTCGGAGCCGATGGCCTTGACCGGGCAACGGACACGGCTGAAGTCGACCTCCATGGCCCACCCGAACCCGAACTCGTAGCCCTGCGCCTCGTACTCCTTCGGGCAGCAGAGCTCGTAGCCCTCGCCGTCGACGGCGGGGCGGGTCGTCGCCTCGGCGAGGAGGTCGTGGACGCCGGGGCGCACGCGACCGTAAACGGGGTTCGTGCGCAGGCTTTCGGCGAGCTCCGCGGGCGACTCGAACCGGTCCGGTCGCCGGCGGGTGCCCTCGGCGACACGCCAGAGCCTGGGCTCCATCTCGTCGGGCGTACCGCCCGGCGGGCAGACGGGCGGGTCGAACAGCACAAGGGTCGAGAAGGTGTCCTGCTCCTGGGCGTGGAGCAGCGCGCCCAGCGCGGAGACGGAGTGGTAGACGCCGATCACGGGCTTCTCCCCGAAGCGCCCGGCGACGGCGCGCGCCACGGCGACGCAGTCCTCGGCGAAGGCGGGGATGTTGTGCGTCGCCTGTTCCCCGACCGGATTCCAGCCGTGGCTGCGAAGGTCGTAGACGAACAGGTCGAAGCGATCGATCAAGAGCGACCAGAAGGGGTAGTAGGCATCGGCGGCCGCGCCGTTGCCGTGGGTCAGGAGCATGCGGGGGCCGTCGGGGTTGCCGTGCCGCCGCACCCGGAGGCGCGTCCCGTCGGGCGAGTCCACGTCGAGCACGGCCCGCGGCTCGGGAACCAGCCAGCGTGCCGTCACGGCGGGCTCGCCCTTCCTATTCGGTCGTGCGGATGGCGCGGATGGCGATGGTGAGCATGGCCGCGCCGAAGACGACCACGACGCCGATCTCTTCCCACGTGCTGAGGGTGTAGCCGAACCAGTCGACGTGGGTGATCTGGAAGGGGGCGTCGGCGGGAAGGGCCTTGAGCTGCTCGGAGAGGGCGATCTCGCGGATGGGGGCGACAGCGTAGGTGACCGGGTTGAGCTTGACGATGACGTCCATCCAGGCGGGGACGTTGTTGATGGGGAAGAAGATCCCGGAGAGGAACATGGCCGGCATGATCGCGACCTGGGAGATCATCTGGAAGCTCTCGACGGAGCGCAGGCGGCTGCCCAGGGCCACGCCCAGCCCCGTGAGCATGAACGACACGAGAGCGATGAGCCCGATGAGCTTGGCGACTATCTCGAGGGTGATGTCGATGCCGAGGATGGGGGCCATCACGAACATGACGATGCCGTTGACGAGGGAGACGGTGGCGCCGCCGCTGATCTTGCCGATGCAGATGGCGGTGCGGCTCACGGGCGCCACGAGGATCTCGCGGAGGAAGCCGAACTGGCGGTCGGTGACGATCGAGACTCCGGAGAAGACGGAGTTCATCAGGACGATCATCGCGACCATGCCGGGGAAGATGAACTGGCGGTAGCCGATGTCGCCGGGGAGGGTGGCGATGCTGTTGCCCAGCCCCTCGCCGAACATGACGAGCATCATGATGGGCATGATGAAGGCGGAGATCATGCGCGGGCGGTCGCGGAAGTAGATGAGCACTTCCCGCATCCAGATGACGCGCACCACCTGCAGGAAGCTGGCGCGGCCGGTCTCGGGGCGCGCGCTGCCGGTCGCGACCTGGGCGCCCGCGTCCGCCGGGGCCGTGGCCTGCTCGACGGTCATCGGAACCTCCCGAGGCGACGCATCGAGCGCAGCTTGTCCTCTTCGCTGGCCTCGGCCTCGCGGATCTGGTGGCCCGTCATCGACACGAACACGTCCTCCAGGGTGGGGGCGCGAATGCCGACGGAGCGCACCTCGCCCTCGATGCGGTTGAGCAGGATGGGAAGGAACTCGCCGCCCTGCTCGATGTTGAACTCTACCGCGTCGTTCTCGAAGCGGGGCTCGATCTCGAAGGACTCGCGCACCTCGCGGGCGAGCGCCTCGTTATCGGGACCGGCGATGGAGACGACGTCGCCGCCGAGGCGCGCTTTCAGGCGGTCGGGCGTGTCGAGGGCGATGATCTTGCCGTAGTCCATGATGGCGACGCGGTCGCAGGCCTCGGCTTCGTCCATGTAGTGGGTGGTGAGGAAGATGGTGACGCCCTCGGTATCGCGCAGGGAGCGGGCGTAGGCCCAGATGCTGCGGCGGGTCTGCGGGTCGAGGCCGACGGTGGGCTCGTCGAGGAAGAGCACCGAAGGCCAGTGCATCAGGCCGCGGGCGACCTCGAGGCGGCGGCGCATGCCGCCGGAGTAGGTGATAACGGCGTCGTTCGAGCGGTCGAGCAGGCCCACGCGCTCGAGAAGGTGGTAGGCGCGGGGGCGGATCTCGTCCTTCGCCATGCCGAAGAGCTCGCCGTGGAAGACGAGGTTCTCGCGGGCGGTGAGGCGCTCGTCGACGGTCGAGTCCTGGAAGACGATGCCGATCTCGCGGCGGACGCCGGCGGGGTCGTCGACGATGTCGTAGCCGCCGATGGTGGCGCGCCCGGCGGTCGGCCGGAGGAGCGTGCAGAGCATCGAGATGGTGGTGGTCTTGCCGGCGCCGTTGGGGCCGAGGAAACCGAATATCTCGGATTCGCCGACTTCGAAGGAGATGCCGTCGACCGCCGTGATCTCGCCGAAGCGGCGCGAGAGTCCGGAAACCTGGACAGAGGGAGGCACCCGACCATCTTGCGGTGCTTGTCCCCTTGCGTGCAAAGCGGTGGGAGTCACGGGCTAGCCCTCGGGAGCGAACACGTCGGTGTCGGGGAAGTAGTCGGACCAGGCGAACCAGAAGACGGCGAAGCCGTTGAGGACCTCGAGGCGGGAGCCCTCGAGCTCGCCCGAAAGCGCCTCGCCCGTGAGCACGGACCAGACGGAGCCGGTCTCGAGGTCGCGCAGGGTCTCACCGCCGGCGTCAGGCTCGTGCGCCTCGAAGGTGAGGAGTTGTCCATCGACCGTGGGGTCGTAGGCGATGGCGGCGCGTCCGACGGCGTCCCAGGCAACGAGCACGGGCTGGTTGCCGATCAGGTCGTTGACGACGGGATTCGCGGCGAGGAGGCGGTGGGCGTAGGCCTTCCTCCCCTGGGGAATGACGACCCCGTGGACGAGCTCCTTGCCGAAGAGGCGGTCGTCGGCGTTGCGTTCGCCGATGACGCCGGCCTGGGGGCTGAAGTAGTAGCCGCTGTAGGCATCAATGACGTAGCCGCCCTGGTCGAGCACCTGCGTGTCGGGGTGGAGCTGGCGCCAGCTCTCCCAGGTGGTGAGGACGGCGGGCACGACTTCGAGGGGCGTGCCCGTGAGCGGCCCCTCGACGGCCTCGCCGAGGAACTGGCTCCAGAGGGTCTCGGTCTGCCGGTCGAACATGACGAGGGCGTTCATGATGAGCTTCCCCGACACGCCGAAGCTGAGCGTTTCTCCCTGGATGTCGCGGGCATACACGATGCCCGTAAAGCAGAGCGGTCACCAGGTGACCGCGATGGCGCGACCTCCCAGCGTGTCGTTCACGATCTCGTGGGCGCTGAGGAAGGCGGCGCCGTAGGCGCGGTGCTCGCCGTCGATGGAGACGCCGATGACGAGGTCGCTCAGGGTGAGCTGCCGGTCGGCGTCCTCGGCGGTGACGAAGCGGGGGTTGTCGATGGCGGGGATAGCGTCGGGCGGGAGGAGGGTGACGATCTCGAGATCGGGGTCGCCCGGCTCTCGGGGCTCCTCCGGCTCGGCGGGGGTGGCGGCGGTAGTGGCCGCGGGCTCCGTGGCGGGGGCCTCGGTGGCGGGGGCGGGGGTCTCGGTGGCCATCCCGGAGGGTTCCGTAGCTGCGGTGGCGGCGGGCTCCGTGGCGGGGGGCTGGGTGGGTGCGGCGGGGGGCGTCTCCGGGTCGGAGCCACCGCAGGCGAGGGCCGCCAGCGCCAGGACGAGCGCCAGGGCAGCGGCCGCCGCCGCCCTGGTCATCGAGCCGCCTGGGGGTAGCTGCCGAAGACCTTGAGCATGCTCGTCATGCCGCGCAGTCCGTCGAGGGCGGCGGCGCACCCGGGGTCGCGCGCATGGCCCTCGAAGTCGATAAGGAAGATGTACTCGCCGAAGGTCGCGCGGGTGGGGCGGCTCTCCATCTTGGTGCAGTTGATGCCGCGGCTGGAGAACTCGGTCAGGGCGGCGGTGAGGAGCCCGGGGCTGTCGCCGGAGAACTCGAAGGCGATGGAGGTGCGGTCCCGGCCCGAGGGCTCCGGCTCGTGCCGGCCCACGACGACGAAGCGGGTGGCGTTGCTGTCCTGGTCCTGGATGGCCTCGGCGAGCACGTCGGCGCCGTAGATCTCGGCGGCGCGGACCGTGGAGATGGCGCCCGTGCCCCGGTGCGCGACGGCGAGCTCGACGGCTTGCGCGGTGGAGAGCGCGGCGGCGCGCTGGGCATCGGGGCAGTGCTGCCCGAGGAAGACGCGGCACTGTCCCAGCGCCTGCGGGTGCGAGTAGATGAGGTCGATGTCGCCGATGGCCGTGCCGGGGGAGGCGACGAGGTTGTGGACGACCGGCACGAGCACCTCACCCTGGATCTTGAGGGCGGTCTCGTGGATGAGGATGTCGAGGGTCTCGGGCACGGAGCCGTTGAGCGAGTTCTCGATGGCCATGACGCCGGTCTCGGCCTCGCCCGCCTCGACGGCGCGGGCGACGGCGCCGTGCGTCTGGCAGGGGAGCAGCTCGGAGCCGGGGAAATGGCGCCGCGCGGCCTCCTCGCCGAAGGTGCCCGGCGGGCCGAGGAAGGCGACCTTCACGCCGGACCCTCCCGCCTCAGGTGTCGAACCCATGGGCGCCCCCGATGAGCGCTTCCTGGAGCATCCCCTTGCTCTCGGCGCGGGTTACGACGACGAGGGCGTCGCCGACGGTGAGGGTCGTGTCGGCGCCGGGGACGCGGGGCACGCCCCCGGAATCGACGATGAGCGCGATGAGCGATTCGGGGGGCAGCAGCACCTCGCGGGGGGTGCGCCCGACGACCGGCGAGGTTTCCGAAAGGCGCACCTCGACCAGCTCCAGCCCCTGGTGGAGCTGCATGACCGGGACCATCGAGGTGACGGGAAGCTCCTGTTCGATCTGGGAGAGGATCGCCTCCGTGGCGGAGACGGTCGTCTCGATGCCGCGCTTCTGGAAGAGGAGCGCGTTCGCGGGGTTGTTGACGCGGGCGAGGACGCGGGGCACGCCGCGGTAGCGCGCGATCTCGCAGACGACGAGGTTGTCCTCGTCGTCGCCGGTGACGGCCGCGACGAGATCGGCGCGGGCGATGCCGGCGCCGTCGAGCACGGACGCCTCGCAGGCGTCGCCCTGCTGGACCGTGCCCTCGAGCAGGTCGTTGATCTCGGCGGCGCGGGAGGCGCGGCGCTCGATGACGAGCATCTCGTGGTCGCCGCTGAGGAGCTCGCGCCCGAGGTAGTACCCGACCTTGCCGCCGCCGGCGATGATGACGTACACGGCTCAGGCCGGTCCCGACTCGGGCAGCATGGCGAGGATCGCCTCCGCGCCCGCGCTGGTGGGGCTGTAGGTCTGGAGCCCGAGGTGGCCGAAGATCTCGCCCCGCTCCGGGTCCTTCGTGCGGCAGACGACGTTCTTCACGCCGAGGAGCTCGCGGGCGAGCTGGCTGGCGAAGTAGTTGCGGTTGTCGCCCTGCGTGACGGCGACGAAGGCGTCCGCATCGCGGGCGCCGGCGCGCTCCAGGACCTCGGCATCCATGCCGTTGCCGACGGCCATGCGTCCGCCGAAACCGTCCGGCAGGCGGCGGAACTGGCCCGCATCGAGGTCGAGCACGGTGACGGAATGGCCGTCGCGGTCGAGGCTGGCGGCGATGGCCGCGCCGGTGCGCCCGCAGCCCATGATGACGACGTTCACCGGCGGGCCGCGGCCTTCCCGGCGGCGGGAGCGGGCAGCTCCAGCGGCGCGCGCACGATCCAGACGTTGCAGGAGGCGTGCTTGAGGACGTAGCCGGCGGTCGGGCCGACCTCGAACTGGCCGAGGAGGGGGGTCCAGCCGACGCCCAGCATGATCACGTCGACGCCGCGCGCCTCGGCCTCCTCCACGATGGCGGGGCCGGCGACGCGCGCCTGCAGGAGCTCGTCCTCGATGGTGGCGCCGTTGCCCTCGCCCTCGGCGAGCGCGCGGGCGCGGCGCAGCAGCTCCTCGCCGCGCTGGGCTTCAAGGTCCAGGTCGGCGGTGACGGGCAGGCTGCGCTCGACTTCGATGACATGCAGGAGGGTGAGGGCGCCTTTCTCCTGGCGCGCCAGCGCGGCTCCCACGGCGACGGCCTCAAGGCTGGCCGAGTCATCCACCACGGGGGCCAGGATGGAACGGAATCTCGCCATTGCGAAACGTCCCTCCGCGACGAGCGAGAATACTGCCGCAGGGCTCCGCGCACAATGCGGCGCGCGCTTGCCCATCGGGTGGCGACCGAATACCCGCGGGGATGCTACCGTACCGTTGCGCGAGCGAATCCGGCGCCCGGCGTGGCACACGGGCGCTCGGATCGCCATAATGGGCGCGCTCGGTCGCAGGAGCGGCCGGAACCACGAGGGAGAGCGCAAATGGACAGCACCGATTTCTACCTGGCCCCGATGACGATGAGCTACTTCTTCCTCGAGGCGCTCGAGGACAATGGCTACGCCTTCCCCAAGGGCTGGCGTTCGCACCAGCAGAACGTCGAGGCCCTGCTCGAGGACGGCAAGATCGTCCGTATCAACGTCGACGCCTCGAACCAGATCGTGGTCGAGGACATCACCGAGGAAGTCGCGAGCGCCTAGGCGCCCGCTCCCGTCGACCCAATCCACCAGCGGGAGGCGAATGCCTCCCGCTTTGCGTGCCCTGCCCCCACCGGCCCCAGGCTCCGTCTTCCACCTCTCGCCACGTCCAGGGCTTATAAAGGTCTTATCAGCTTCCCTTCTGTAATCTTGTTGTAAAGTAAGACCCTGTCTCGTACAATGTAGCTACCATGGCGAAGAGCTTCTACGAGACCCTCGGGATCTCCCGCAGTGCCTCCGACAAGGAGATTCGTTCCGCCTACCGGAAGCTCGCGCGCCGCTATCACCCCGACGTCAATCCGAACGACAAGGGCGCCGAGGAGCGCTTCAAGGAGATCCAGGGCGCCTACGACGTCCTCTCCGACGAGGACACGCGCAAGAAGTACGACAAGTACGGCGACCGCTGGGAGCAGGCCGACCAGTTCGAGGAGATGGAGCGCCAGCGCGCGCAGGCCGGCTTCGGCGGAGGCGGCTTCTCCTTCGACAGCGGCCTTGGCGACATCGGCAGCGTGTTCGGCGGCCTCTTCGGGGGCGGGCCGCGAGGTCCGCGCCGGGGCCAGGACATCGAGTCGCCCACCGAGATCACGCTGGAGGAGGCGGCCGCCGGCACGACCCGCATGATCAACCTGCAGAGCAGCGAGCCCTGCGGCATCTGCAGCGGGAGCGGCGCGATCGGCAACGCGCGCTGCCACACCTGCGGCGGCGCCGGCGAGGCGCTCAAGCCGCGCCGCCTGGAGGTGAAGGTGCCGCCCGGCGTCCGCACCGGCTCGCGCGTGCGCATCGCCGGCGAGGGTCGCCCGGGGGGCGGGGGAGGGCCGTCCGGCGACCTCTACCTGCTCGTCACCGTGCTCCCCCACGCCCGCTTCGAGCGCAGCGGAGACGACCTCACGGTCGAGGTCGCGGTGCCGTACCTCGACGCCGTGCTCGGCGGCGAGGTGGAGGCGCCCACGCTCACGGGCCGGGTGATGCTCACGATCCCGCCGCTCACCCAGAACGGAAGGCGCATCCGCCTGGGCGGCAAGGGCATGCCCGTGCTCGGCCAGCGCGACCGCCGCGGCGACCTCTTCGCCCACGTGAACGTGGTCCTGCCCGAACACCTCAGCGAACGCGAGCGCGCCCTCTTCGAGGAGCTCCGCCAGGACGCGACGACCGCGCGAGCCGCCGGCTAGCGAGGAAGGACGAACCGATGCCCCGCCGCCGACCACCCGACGAGCCCCTGCGCGACGACGAGCCCTGCTACGTCATCTCGATCGCGTCGCGCCTGGTAGGGCTGCACCAGCAGACGCTGCGCTACTACGAGCGCGCCGGGCTCATCCGGCCGCACCGCACGAGCGGCAACATCCGCATGTACTCGAACGCCGACATCCACCGCATCCGCCAGGCCCAGCGCCTCATCGAGGAGCTCGGCGTGAACCTTGCCGGCGTGGAGGTGGTGCTGCGCATGAGCGACCAGCTGCGCACGCTCCAGGCCGAGCTGGACGAAGTGAAGGCCGAGCTCGACACGCTTCGCCGGACGCGGCTGCCGGCGCCCGCCATCGACAGCGAGGGCCGTCCCGCCCGCTAGCCAGACCCGTACCGCCCGCTTCGGAAGACCCCGCGCCCGCGGGGCAGGAGGAATGACCCCAATGATGCGACAGGACCGATTCACCGAGCAGGCCCAGCAGGTGCTCGCCGCCTCTCAGGAGGCCGTGCGCACGCGCCGCCACAGCCAGTGGGGCGTGCCCCACGTGCTCTTCGCCCTCTCCGGGCTGGACGGAGGGCTCGCGCTGCAGGTGCTCGAACAGCTCAACGTCGACGTCGCCCGGCTGAAGGCGCGCGTCGACGAGGTGCTGAAGGAGCAGCCGACGCTCCAGCACGACGTCGTCCAGATCTACACGACCCCCGAGGTGGTGCGGATGCTGGAGGTCGCGAACGCGGAGGCGGACCGGCTGAAGGACGACTACGTGGGCGTCGAGCACCTGCTCATCGCCATCGCCGACAACGAGGAGTCCGGCGCGGCCGGCCTGCTGGCCGAGTTCGGCGTGACCAAGGAAGGCATCTACCGCGCCCTGCGCGAGATCCGCGGGAGCGCGCGCGTGACCAGCCCCACCGCCGAGAGCAGCTACCAGAGCCTCGAGCGCTACAGCGCCGACCTGACGCAGCTCGCGCGCGAGGGCAAGCTCGACCCCGTCATCGGCCGCGACACCGAGGTGCGGCGGGTGATGCAGATCCTGAACCGGCGCACGAAGAACAACCCCGTCGTCATCGGCGAGGCGGGCGTCGGCAAGACGGCGATCGTCGAGGGGCTCGCCCAGCGCATCGCCGAGGGCGACGTGCCCGAGAACCTGCAGGACAAGTCGCTGCGGGCGCTCGACATGGGCGCGCTGCTGGCCGGCGCGAAGTTCCGGGGCGAGTTCGAGGAGCGCCTGAAGGCGGTGATGGAGGAGGTCCGCGAGAGCGACGGCGGCATCATCCTCTTCATCGACGAGCTGCACACCGTCATGGGCGCGGGCGGGGCGGAAGGCGCCATCGACGCGAGCAACCTGATGAAGCCGCCGCTGGCTCGGGGCGAGCTGCGCGCCATCGGCGCGACCACGCTCGACGAGTACCGGCGCATCGAGAAGGACCCCGCCCTCGAGCGGCGCTTCGCCCCCGTGTACGTGGACGAGCCCTCCGAGGAGGACACGGTCGCCATCCTGGAGGGGCTGCGCTCGCGCTACGAGGACCACCACAAGGTCGAGATCGGCGACGACGCGCTGGAGGCAGCGGTGCGGCTCTCCTCTCGCTACGTGACCGAGCGGCACCTGCCCGACAAGGCGATCGACCTGATCGACGAGGCCGCCAGCAAGCACGTCATCGACGCGCAGGAGACGGCCCCGGAGGTTCGCGCCATCGCGAAGCGGCTCGACGCCCTCGGCGAGGAGGCGGACGCGGCCGTCGCGCGGGAGGACCACGAGCGAGCGGCCCACATCAAGCAGGAGGTTCTGCAGCTCCAGGAGGAGTACGCGCGCCTGCGCGCGGAGAACGACGCCGAGCGCCCCTCCGAGCTGCGCGTCTCCGAGGAGGACATCGCCGCGCTCGTCGGCCAGATGACGGGTATCCCCGTCTCGCGGCTCGAGGAGACGGAGACGGAGAAGCTGCTGCGCATGGAGGAGACGCTGCACGAGCGCGTGGTGGGGCAGGACCGCGCCATCGCGGCGCTCAGCGACGCCGTCAGGCGGGCGCGGGCGGGGCTGAAGGATCCGAAGCGCCCGATCGGCTCGTTCATCTTCCTCGGCCCGACGGGCGTGGGGAAGACGGAGCTGGCGAAGGCGCTCGCGCAGTGCCTCTTCGACGACGAAGAGGCGATGATCCGGCTGGACATGTCGGAGTACCAGGAGCGGCACACGGTGAGCCGCATGGTGGGCGCGCCCCCGGGCTACGTCGGCTACGACGAGGCGGGCGGCCTGACGGAGCTGGTCCGGCGCCGTCCCTACCGGGTCATCCTCTTCGACGAGATCGAGAAGGCGCACCCGGACGTGTTCAACACGCTCCTGCAGATCCTCGACGACGGGCGGCTGACCGACGGCCACGGCCGCACGGTCGACTTCCGCAACACGGTCGTCATCATGACCAGCAACCTGGGCACGGGCGCACAGAACCGGCTCACGCTCGGCTTCACGCAGCGCAGCGAGGAGAGCGGCGCGGGCGAGCAGGTGCGCGAGTCGGTGGAGCGCGCCCTGCGCGAGCACTTCCGCCCCGAGTTCCTGAACCGCATCGACGACACGATCGTGTTCGAGCCGCTGACGAAGCCGGAGCTGGCGGAGATCGTCGACCTGCTCGTCGCGGAGGTGCGCGAGCGGCTCTCGGAGCGCGAGATCGACATCGAGCTGACGGAGGCGGCGCGCGAGGAGCTCGTGCGCGAGGGGTACGACCCCGAGCTGGGTGCGCGTCCCCTGCGGCGCACGGTCGAGCGGCGGGTCGAGAACGAGCTGGCGCGGCGCATCCTCGCGGGCGAGTTCGGCGAGGGTCAGCGGATCACGGTCGACTTCGCGGACGGCGGGTACACGTTCGCCGCCCACGCCCGCGACGGGGAGGCGGCGGTGGCGGGGTAGGGGTCGCCCCCTACCCCGGAGCCGTCGAGTAGGCGGGCTCGGGGCGGACCCGCCGCAGCTGCGGGACGACCAGGGCGATCGCGGCCGAGAACGCCAGCGTCGACCAGCCGAGCACCACGAGCACGATCGGCAGCCCGGCCTCCTGGGCGACGGCGCTGATGGGGAAGGTGAGCAGCATGGCGACGCCGTTGGTGAGGGGCAGGAGGCCCATCACGCGACCCCGCACACCCTCGTCCACCTTCTGCTGGATGATGACGGACGCGCTGATCGACGAGGCGCTGAGGGCGACCCCGAGGCCGACGTTGGTGGCGGCCGTGAGCCAGATGGAGCGCGAATAGGCGAACACGATCGCGCTGACGGCGAACATGAGGGCGGCCAGCACAAGGGTCGAGCCACGGCCGGCGACCTCCGGACGCTGGGCGAAGAACATCGAGCCGACGACGGCGCCGCTGCCCCAGCCGAAGGCCATGAGGGCGAAGCCCAGCCCACCGACATCGAGGATCTCGGTGGCCCAGATGATGCCGAGGTTGCCCACCCCGGGCATGCCGACGCCATTCATGACAAACAGGAGCCCGACGGCCGCGAAGATGATGACGTGGCGCCAGGTGTACTGGAGGCCTTCCGCAACGGCGCGGAACACATCGCGTCCGGCCTCACCCCGGCTGCTGTAGTTGAGGGCGGCGATGAGCGGGATGATGCCGATCCAGGTCACGAGCGAGCCGGCGTAGAGGACGCCGGCGCCGAAGACCTCGTTGAGGACCGCCGCCACGGGGATCGTGATCGGGATCATGAGCTGCTGGGCGGCGGAATTGAGGCTGATCCCGTTCGCCAGGTCGTCCATCCCCAGGACGGCGGGAAGGCTCGCCTGGCGGGCGGGGTGGTCGATCGCCTGCGTGGCCGACGCGAGGAAGGTGAGCACCAGGACGCCGAAGAAGGTCGCATCCCCGAAGGGACTGGTCAGCATGAGGAGGGCGACGAAGGCACTCAGGACGAGCGTGGCCGACTCGCAGCCGAGGAGCACGAGGCGCCGCTCGAAGCGGTCGGCGATGGCGCCTCCAATCAGGCTGAAGAGCAGCGTGGCGACGCCCCGGGCGCCCATGAGGAAGCCCGTATAGATGATCTGGAGGTCGGGGTAGACCTCCTGCACCCAGAAGATCTGGGTGACGAAGTGCAGGGGCTGCACGAGCCCGACGAGGACCGTTCCCGCCAGCAGGTAGCGAAAGTTCCGGTGGCGGAAGGCGCGGAAGGTCTGCACACGACCGTCGGGCATGAGCGCCGAGTCTACGCGCCGGTTGCGCCCCGCCCTTCTGGGGGCATGGCGGGGCGGCGCGCGATCGGCCAGAATCGGCGCGCTTGCGAAGCAGGAACGGGAGGTACGTCATGCTGCTTGAGGGGAAAGTCGCCGTCGTGACCGGGGGCGCAGTCGGGATCGGACGCGGGATCGCGGTGGCGCTGGCCGAGAACGGCGCGGACGTCGCCAGCCTCGACATCGACGCCGCCAGCAACGCGGAGACGGCCGCGCAGGTGCGGGCCACGGGCCGCGAGGGGATCGCCATCGACTGCGATGTAGCGGACAAGGTGCAGGTGCGCCGGGCCATGAACAGCGCCCTGCAGCGCCTGGGACGCATCGACGTGCTCGTGAACAACGCCGCCATCTACGCGGACACGACGCTCACGGGCGGCAGCTACGAATCGCAGACGGACGCCTACGAGCGCTCCATCGACATCTGCGCGATGGGCAGCTTCTACTGCGCGACCGCGGCCGTGCCCGCCATGCGGGCCGCGGGCGGGGGCGAGATCCTCAACGTCATCACGGAGCACATCAAGGAAGGCCACCTGATGACGGGCGGGGCCGCCAGCGGCTACGACTGCGCCAAGTGGGTGCAGTGGCGCCAGGTGGAGACCTGGGCGATCGAGCTGGCCGAGCACAACATCCGCGTGAACGGCCTCTGCATGGGGGCGACGGACACGCCGATGCTGCGCGCCGTCTCGGTGGCGGCGGCGGAGGCGGGCATGTGCTCCTCGGACGTCGGCCAGGCGGTCATCAACATCCTCTCGCACGGGTCGGACGGCCCCTCGGGGGAGACGTTCGTGTTCGGCACGTCGGGCACGCCGCGGGAGCAGAGCCTGAAGGAGATCGCGGCCCTCGCGCCCGCCTGAGCGAGCGCGGAAACCCGGCGCGAAAAGCGTTGACAGCGCGCGTAGGATGGTGCGCATAGCAGGCGCGTATCGCGTGCCTGTCTCGATGCGATCGCAAAGCTACGAGGGAGCAGCAGCATGGTCCTCCAATCCGTTACCCAGCAGACCCCAACCACGAAGGCGCCCGAGCCGACCCTGGGCACCGACCTCATCCCCAAAGAGCGCTACATCTCGAAGGAGTTCATGGACCTCGAGTGGGAGCGCATGTGGACCAAGGTCTGGAACGTCGCCGGGCGTGAGCAGGACATCCCCAACGTGGGCGACTACTTCACGACCGAGCTGGGCCCCGAGTCCTTCCTCATCGTCCGCGAGGCGCCGGAGAAGGTGCGCGCCTTCTACAACGTCTGCCCGCACCGCGGGAACCAGATCCGCAACGCCGGCATGGGCCACGCGGAGAGCTTCCAGTGCGCCTACCACTTCTTCGAGTTCAACCTCGACGGCTCCAAGAAGTTCGTCCCGGACGAGGACACGTTCACCCAGGGCGTTCCCCAGGAGACGGCCCTGACCGAGGTGCCCTGCGACACGTGGGGCGGCTGGGTCTGGTTCAACATGAACCCGGACGCCGAGCCCCTGATGGAGTTCCTCGGCGAGATCCCCGAGCACCTCGACCCGTACCACTTCGACCAGCAGTACATCGTGCAGGACCGCACGATCGAGTGGGACTGCAACTGGAAGGCCTCGGTGGACGCCTTCAACGAGGTCTACCACGTGCAGGGCATCCACCCGCAGATCCTCGAGAACATCGACGACATCCACGTGCAGATCGACCTCTACGAGCGCCACAACCGCTACCTGGTTCCGTTCGGGCTGCTGAGCCCGCGCTACCCGAACCAGAACGAGCTGACGCGCTCGCTGAAGGAGATGCTGCAGGCCGCGGGCGTCGATCCGGAGACGTTCGAGGGCGGTCCCGCGGACGTGCGCCCCGCCATCCAGAACAAGGTGAAGGAGTACGCCTCCGAGCACGGCATCGACCTGTCAGACCTGAACGATGACCAGCTTTCGGACGACTATCACTACTACATCTTCCCGAACATCACGCTGAACACGCACCACTCGGGCGTGATGCTGTTCCGGCAGCGGCCGCATGCGACCGACCCGAACAAGATGTACTACGACCTGCAGAACTTCGTGCGAATCCCGGAGGGCTCGGACCCGCCGCCGCGCCCGGTGCACAGCCAGCACAAGCACGGCGAGATCTCGCTGGGCCTGGGGCTCGACCAGGACTCGTACAACCTGCCGCGCGTGCAGAAGGGGATGAACTCGCGCTCGTTCAAGGGGTTGCTGATCAACTACCGCGAGCGCCGCATCCGCCACATGCACAAGGTCATCGACGACTACCTGGAGGGCCCGGACCGCTAGGCCCGCCAGCCACCGACACGCGGGAGGCCGCGCACGGATTGTGCGCGGCCTTCTTGTTGTAGGCTGCGCCCGCCACCACGAGGAGGACGAACATGCAGGAGTTCGAGGGGAAAGTCGCGGTTGTGACGGGCGGGGCGAGCGGCATCGGGCTCGCCATGGCGACGCGCTTCGCCGCCGAGGGGATGCGGCTCGTCCTCGCCGACATCGAGGAGGATGTGCTCGAACAGGCCGCCTCGGACCTGCGCGAGGGCGGGGCCGAGGTGCTGACCGTCCAGACCGACTGCGGGGACGCCGCCTCCATGGACAACCTCGCCGCGGAGTCGCTGGCGCACTACGGCTCGGTCCACGTCGTCTGCAACAACGCGGGCGTGGGGGCGCGCGGGACGATGTGGGAGCTGGGCGTGAACGACTGGGATTTCGTGCTGCGCGTGAACCTGTGGGGCGTGATCCACGGCGTGCGCGTGTTCGCGCCGCACCTGGTCGAGCAGGACGAGGGGCACATCGTGAACACGGGCTCGATGGCGGGACTCGTGTCGGTCTCGGGGACGGGGCCGTACAACGTGAGCAAGCACGGCGTCGTCACCCTCTCGGAGACGCTCTACGGCGAACTGCAGGACGCGGGCTCGAACGTGGGGGTGTCGGTGCTCTGTCCGGGCATTATCCGCACGAACCTGCGCAACTCGGAGCGAAACCGCCCCGAGCACCTGCGCGACATCGACGCGGAAGCGGTGCGGTCGCGCACGGAGAACACGCCGGGCTTCAGCGACACGGTGCGGCTGCAGGCGCTCTCGCCGGAGTGGGCGGCGGAGTGCGTGTTCGAGGGGATCAAGGCGAACCGCTTCTACATCCTCACGCACGACGACCACGAGGGGCAGATCCCCCGCCGCCACGAAGCCATCCAGAACGACGGCACGCCCGCCGTCGTGCGCTCCACCGTCTTCGCCGGCGGCCCGATCGAGCGGTAGGCCCTACGCCCTCGCGGCCGCGAGGGCGAGGTCGCGGATGACGGCGGCGATGCCAGGGTGGGTGCCGGCGGGCTCGGCGTAGCGGACGGCGTGGGCGCCGTTCGCGGCCACCTGGCCAACGTGCCAGCCCTCCGAGGCGAAGTAGGGCACGACGATCGCCTGCTGCTCGCCCGCGAGGTCGGGGATGGCGGCGACGTTCGGGTCCTGGTCGGTGAAGACGGCTGCGACCTGGCCGAAGGGTCCGCTCTCGCGCACGCGCTCGGCCTGCGCCTGGACGGCATTCGCCGAGCCGGAGTTGCGTCGCGTGCCGTGTCCGAGCACGAAAAGCGCGTCGTCCGGTGTCGCGCCCGCCTCCAGGGCGCGCTCGACGACGATGCCGGCGAGGGCGGGGTGGACGCCGACCGGACGGGTGCAGCGGATCGTGCGCCCTTCGCGGTGGGTAACGGGGCCGTCGAGGTCCATCTCGGCAGGGATGACCTCGCCCGTGAAGTAGCCCTCCGACATGAAGACCGGCACGACCGTCACGTCGGCGGCGGTGCAGCCGTCGAGGGCGCGGGAAAGGGAGGGCTCCTCCTTCCAGAAGGCGACCAGTACCTCGTCCCAGTCGCCGTCCGCGGCCAACGTGCGGGCGTGGGCGCGAACGGCCTCGCTCGAGCGCGCGTTCAGGTGCGATCCGTGGCCGGCGAGGACGAGGGCGCGAGTCATGGCGCTCACGCCAGCGCGTCGACGACGGCGCGCACGAGTTCGCCGAGGCCCGGCGAGGCGGCCTCGGCGTCGACGCGACCGAAGCACTCGCGCACGGCGGTAGAGGTGCTGGGGCCGATGCTGATGAGGACGGCACCGAGGCTCGCGGCGTCATCGCCGAGGGCTTCGTGCAGGTTCCGCGCGGTCGAGCTGCTGGTGAAGGTGATGGCGTCGGCCTCGCGGACGGCGGTGAGTTGCTCCTCCGTGAGCGGCACGGGCCGGTTTTCGTACGCGGTCACGGCGCGCACGGTCAGGCCGCGGGCCTCCAGGGCGGCGCGGAGGTCGGGGGCGGAGAGGTTCGACTGGAAGACGGTGACCGTCTCCCCCGGCTCGGCGGGAAGCTCGACAAGGGCGCTCGACCACGACTGCTCGGGGACGAAATCCGCGCGCAGGCCGTAGCCGGCGAGTGCGGCGGCGGTCGCATCGCCGACGGCGGCGATCCGGCGTCCGGCGAGGGCGCGGGAGTCGAGACCGGCCGCGGCCAGGGTCTCCATGGCGGCGTGGACGCCGTTCGCGCTGCTGAACGCCCACCAGCGGGCGGGGGCGGCGACGGCCTCGCAGAGGTCGGGAGAGCCGGCCCGCGAGACGAGCTCGATGGCGGGCGCCTCGGTCACGAGGGCGCCCTCCGCCTCGAGCAGGGCCACCAGCTCGCTCGCCTGGGCGCGGGAGCGGGTGACGGCGACGCGTCGCCCGGCGAGGGGGCCGGGGTCGAACCAGGCGAGCTCGCCCGCGAGTCCGGCGACGGGCCCCACGACGGTCACGAGGGGCGCGGACAGTCCCGCCTCGGCCACGCGCCCGGCGATGTCGCCGAGCCTTCCGGTCACGACGCGCTGGTCGGGGCGGGTTCCCCACTGGACGGAGGCGGCGGGCGTGCCGCGATCGCGGCCCTCGGCGACGAGGCGCTCGGCGCACTCGGCGAGCGTTTCAGCGCCCATGAGCAGCACGAGCGTGTCGACCTCCGCGGCGGCGCGCCAGCTGGTCACGCCATCGCTCACGCTGCGGGCGTTGAGGACCATGAACGCGCCGGCGAGGCCGCGATGGGTGACGGGGATGCCGGCGTAAGCGAAGGCGCCGATGGCGGAGGTCACGCCCGGAACGACCGTGCAGGGAACGCCCGCCTCCTTGCAGGCGCGGAGCTCCTCGGAGCCGCGCCCGAACACGAAGGGGTCGCCGCCCTTGAGGCGGACGACGCGCTTCCCCTCTTTCGCGCGGGCGATCATGAGCGCCTCGATCTCCGCCTGCGTCGCGAGGTGCGCGCCGGCACGCTTGCCCACGGCGCACAGCTCGGCGTCCGGGCGCGCCTCGCGCAGGAGGGCGCGCGGAGCGAGCGCGTCGTACAGAACGACATCGGCGGCGCGCAGCGCCTCCAGGCCGGCGAGCGTGATGAGGCCGGGGTCGCCCGGGCCGGCGCCCACGAGCGTGACGTGGCCGCTGGCCGGTGAGCGGTGGTCGGTGGTCGGTGGTCGGTGGTCGGTGGGCACAGTGCTCGGGCTCCGCGCTCTATTATGGGCGCCGCCAGACCGCCGGGCTCCGCAACGGGACTCCGGCCACGTTCACCAACAGCCAATGGCCAACAGCCGAGAGCCCACCCAGCACTTCTTCGAGTCGCAGCGCCTGCGCCTTTCCTGCTGGGCGTGGGGCGACGAGGACGCGCAGCCGCTCATCCTCGTACACGGCGGGCGCGACCACGCCCGCAGCTGGGACGGCATCGCGGAGGCGTTCGCGGCAGACCACTACGTCGTCGCGCCGGACCTGCGGGGCCACGGCGACTCCGACTGGTCCCCGGGCAGCGAGTACACGACGGCGCAGTACGCCGTCGACCTGCTGACGCTGGTCGAGCGGTTCGACCAGCCGGTGCGGGTGGTCTGCCACTCGTTCGGGGGCCAGGTGACGTTCATCGCGGCGGGGGCGTACCCGCAGCGGTTCGCCTCGATCGTCGCGATTGAAGGGCGCGTGCCGGGGCTGTTCGAGGAGCCGGAGCCGATGAACCCGGAGCGCTTCCGGGCGTACGTCGAGCAGCGGCGCTCGCTGGAGACGCGGCAGGTGCGGCGCTACGCGGACCTGGCCAGCGCCACCCAGCGCGTGCAGGAGATGAACCCGCGCCTCTCTCCCGAGCAGGCGCGGCACATCGCCGTTCACGCCGTGCGCGAGGACGGGAACGAGCTCATCTGGAAGTTCGACAACTGGTCGCGTCCGGGGGTGCGGCGCGACGAGTACACGCTGGCGGAGATGCGGGGCTTCATCGAGGCGATCGCGTGCCCGGTGCTCTACGTCATCGGGGGCGAGGCGGGGGTGATGCGGGGGATGGAGCGCTGGGTGGAGGGGCTCGCAGGCGTGCGTCCGGTGAAGGTCGAGGGCGCGGGCCACTGGGTCCACCACGACCAGCCGGAGCGGCTCATCGCGCTGGCGCGGGAGCACTTCGCGGGCGGCTAGCGCTCGAACGAGGCCCTGAGCTCCTCGAGGGAGTCGTACATCTCAAGGTTCTTGCCCTCACGCGCCTCGCGCAGCGCCTCCAGCGTCTCCTTGTTGGGAACGCCGTTGGGAACGCCGCAGCGAGGGTAGGCACAGCGGGTGGAACGCTTCGAACCGGGCATGCTCTCCAACCTATCACGGAGATGTCCCACGAGCCGCTCCGCCCACCGACCACCGACCACTAGCCACCGGCCACCACTCCCCCGTACCCTCCCGCGACAGGCGGAGGGCGCGCGTGAGCGACGCGGAACGGGGCATCGACGACAGCGAGGCGGTGTTCGCTATGCTCGAAGAGCTGGGCGTGACGAACGCCCGCGCGCTCGGGCTCGACCACCCCGGCGTCGTCGCGCTGCGCGATGCGGACCGCCAGCTCCAGGAAGGGCAGCCGGGGCTGGCGATGCACACGCTCGAGGTGGAGCTGGGGGAGCCGGACACGCCCATGCCGATGGAGATCGGGGCGGCAGCGTTCGTCCTGCGGGGGAAGGCGCACGAGGCCCAGGATCGCGCCTACCACGCCCGCATCGACTACGAGTACGCCCTCAAGATGCGCCCCAACATCCCCTTCGCGAGCGAGGCGATCCGGCGCATCGACCGGCGCGGGTAGGCGGCGCGCCCTCCGCTTGCCCTAGAATCGCGCGACCAGCGACGGGAGGCGGCAGCCATGGTGCGAGCCGAGATCATCGAGCGCAGCAAGAAGCTGCAGGAGACCGCGCCCGCCCTCGAGCGGCTGCGCGGGATGACGGAAGCGCTCCTGCAGGCAGGCGACGAAGCGCAGGAGATCCGCCACATTCCCGCCTGGGCCTCGAACGAGATCGCCGACCAGGGCCTTTATCGCTTCGCCCTGCCCGAAGAGCTGGGCGGCGAAGACCTGCCCGCGCGCGACCAGATCGAGATTGTCGAGGCGGCCTCGGCCATCGACGGGTCGGTCGGCTGGTGCGTGCACATCAACTCGGAGATCAACAGCCTCGTCCTGCGCCGCATGAGCATGGAGCTGGTGCACGACTTCTACGACGACTGGCGCGTCCTGACGTGCGGCGGCGTGGGGCCGGGCCTCCAGACCGCGAAGGCGCGGCCGGTGGACGGGGGCTGGCGGCTCTGGTGCCAGGGCTCCTTCGGGAGCGGCTGTCACAACGCCACGTGGACGCTCGTGCACACGGGCTCGGTGGGCGTGCCGAAAGAAGGCGGCGGCTCCTCGGAGAAGGCGTTCCTGATCCCGCGCGGAGACTTCGAGATCGTCGATACCTGGAACACGGCGGGCCTGCGCGGCTCGGGGAGCCACGACGTCAAGATCGACGGCGCGTTCATCCCGGACAGGGCGACCCTGCCAATGGACCTGTTCAGCAACTGCGACACATTCGCGAGCCCCACCCTCCGGAACCCGATGCAGGCGCACTACAACAAGGGCGCCGTCGCCCTCGGGATCGCGCGCGGGGCGATCAACGACCTGGTCGAGCTGGCGATGGTGAAGACGCCGTGGATGTCGGGCACGCCGCTGTCCGACATGCCCGAGCTGCAGTACCGCCTGGGCGAGGCCGAAGCGACCCAGCGGGCGGCCAAGGCATTCATGATCGACGCGCAGGAAGAGACGGAGCGGCACCTCGGCCCGCTGCCGAAGGACGGGGGCCGCTCGGCGCCGGACTGGGAAGTGACGCAGCGCTCCTACCTCTCCTGCGTCCACGCCGCCCAGGCCTCGCGGCACATCGTCGACACGATCCACAACACGGCGGGCACGACGGCGAGCCGGATGGACTCGCCGCTGGAGCGCCGCCTGCGGGACGCCCACCAGGCGGCCGCGCACGGGGCCATCTCGTGGCGGCACTACCGCAACCTGGGCAGCACCTACCTGGGCAACGAGATGCCGGGTCTCTCCTCCGCGCGGGCGTAGGGAGAGCCGGGCTCAGGACTGCTTCGGGGGCTTCTGACGGAGGAACTTGCTCACCGTCCCGGAGAGGAACGGGCGCAGGGGCCGGGGCAAGACCCTCCAGACGATCGCCTCGCCGGCATTCCTCGCGAACGAGGTGATGCGGCAGGTGCGGAACCTGTAGCGCGGGGAGGACCGGCATGAAGATCGGGATTGTCATCGGGCCGTGGGGGTACTCCCTTGAGGAGACGATCGCCACCATGCGGACGACCGAGGAGCGTGGCTTCAACTCCTGGCACATGGGCGACCACTTCTTCTCGGTGAACCAGATCGACTCCATCGAGCCGTACCTGCTCCTGGCGCTGGCGGCGCGCGAGACGGAACGCGTCCGCATCGGGCCGTTTGTGACGCCGGTCATGTTTCGGCCGCCCTCGAACGTGGGGCGGCTGGCGGCGCAGCTCGACCTCCTCAGCGGCGGGCGCTTCGTGATGGGGCTGGGAGCCGGCTGGCATCCGGGCGAGCACGAGACCTTCGGCGTCGACTACCCCTCGCTGCGGGAGCGCTTCGACCGGCTGGACGAGTACATCCAGGTGATGCAGGCGATGTGGGGCGAGGGGCCCGCCTCGTTCGAGGGGCGCTACTACCGCCTGCACGAGGCCGACACCCGACCGAAGCCCCCGCCCGGGCGCCCGACGGTGCTCATCGCGGGGGGCGGCGAGAAGCGCACCCTGCCACTCGTGGCGAAGCACGCGCACGAGTGGAACTGCGTCGACCTGACGCCCGATGGCTACCGGCACAAGCGCGAACTGCTCGCCGGCTACTGCGACGAGGTCGGGCGCGATCCGGGCGAGATCCGGCACACGATGATGACGATGGGCCTCATCGGGACGACGGAGGAGGAGTTGGAGGCGGAGGCGGCGCTGCAGATGCTGCGCCGGGCCCCGCCCGGCCCCATGTCCGCCAAGGACTACCTCGCGCAGCAGCGCGGCAGGAGCGCCGTCATCATGGGGTCGCCCGACGAGATGGTGGACAAGATCGGGCGGCTCGGGGAGGCGGGCGTCGACGAGATCGTCTTCATCTGGTTTAGCCTGTCCTCCACCGCCGTGCCCGACTGGCTCGCGGACAACATCCTCCCGCAGGTAGGGGACCTGTAGGGGCGCAGGCATGGACATCGGGCTGGTGGTCGGGCCCTGGGGCGTGACGTTCGAGGAGGCGATCGCGTCGATGCGGGCGACGGAGAAGCACGGCTTCTCCTCGTACTACCTGGGCGACCACTTCTACACGGTCAACCAGATCGACTCGATCGACCCGTACCTGCTGTTCGCACTGGCGGCGCGGGAGACGGAGCGCATCCGCTTCGGGTCGCTGGTAACGCCGGTGATGTTCCGCCCGCCCTCGAACGTGGGGCGGCTGGCGGCGCAGCTCGACATCCTCAGCGGCGGGCGCTTCGTGCTGGGGCTGGGGGTCGGCTGGAACGAAGGGGAGCACACTGCCTACGGCATCGACTACCCCTCGCTGGGGGAGCGGTTCGACCGGCTGGACGAGTACCTGGAGGTGCTGGGGCGGATGTGGGGCGAGGGGCCCGCCTCGTTCGAGGGGCGCTACTACCGGCTCCGCGAGGCGCAGACGCTGCCGAAGCCGGTAGCGGGGCGGCCTTCGGTCCTGATCGCGGGCGGGGGCGAGAAGCGCACCCTGCCCCTCGTGGCGAAGTACGCCGACGCCTGGAACGCCGTCGACCTGCCGCTCGACGCCTACCGGCACAAGTGCGACCTGCTGGCCAACTACTGCAACGAGCTCGGGCGCGAGCCCGGGGAGATCCGGCACACGATGACGACGATGGGCCTGATCGGGTCGACGGACGCGGAGGTGGAGGCGGCGACGCTGCTGCAGATGGAGCGCATGCCCCCGCCGCCGGGCATGTCGCCGGCCGACTACCGGGAGATGCTGCGGGGCATCGGCGCGATCATGGGGACGCCGGACGAGATCGTGGACAAGCTCGGGCGGCTCGCGGAGGCGGGCATCGACGAGGTCCAGTTCACCTACTTTGACCTGTCCTCGGACGCCATGCCCGACTGGCTCGCGAGCAACGTGCTGCCGCAGGTGAAGGATCTGTAGGGAAGCGCGCCGGCCACTACTCCACGGCCGGCAGGTTCTCCACGCTCAGCTCCAGGAGTGGCGAGATCAGCGACCGATCTCGTAGATCGCTACAAACCTCTCCTGCCCAATCTCCACCACGTCGAATAGGACGAAATAGTCTTCAATATCCTGATCCTCTGGGTGAACAATCCGCTGGATATCTCGAAAGTGCTCTCGTTATCAACCTGGGGCCGGGAGCACACTTCATGGATGCGGCTCAGGACGATTGCCCGGCTCCTGTCGTCCATGAGCGACAGGACCTCTTGAATATGTGCGGGGATGAGGGGCTCGAACACTTATGACTGGAGCTCACGCACCCGTTCTTCCAGGTCACGAAGCGTATGGCCCTTCCCGCCACTCTTGAAATACAGGTAGCTCTTGCGGGCGCGCTCCATCGCCCCCTCCGGGAGTTCGACCCAGAGGCGATCGGTCAGCCGATACAGATTCTCCATTCGTGGCTCTGCATCATGTTCCGCAAGTCCCGATCCGGGATCCTTTGCCATAGCGCACTCACCGTCCTGTGCTGGCAGTCATCCTAGCACTTTGACAACTACCTGCGGTCCTACGAGGGCTGGTTGACGGTTCGCTGGCTGCCCGCGCGCACGAGCTCGTGGCGCTTGATGCGCCACTGGCCGTCCTCGCCCCGGACCATGTCGTCCACGTAGGTGGCCCAGAGGGTCATGATCGCGTCGGGGTCCTCCTTCAGCACGTGGGTGGCCTGGACATCGGTCCGGGTGTGGGCGGTATCGCCGTCGATCTCGGCGACCTGGTTGCCCATCATGTGCTGCGTGGCGGGGAAGTTCTCGAGGGCGGTGATGACGTAGTCGAGGTAGGCATCGGCGCCCTTCATGTCCTCGGGGCCGTACCCCACGACGAGCACGTCGTCGGTGAAGCAGGAGCGGTAGCGGTCCATCTCGCGGGCGTCGACGGCGGTGCCGTACTTGACCATGACGTCCATGAGGGCGATGCGGTCGGCAAGATACTGGGCGTCGGACATGTGGGGGCTCCCTTCAGCTTGGGGCGCGATTCTACCCCGAGCGGGGAGGTCCGCCGCCTCTCATCCCGCGGATCCAGCCGCGATCGAGCGCCTCGAGGAAGATCAGCAGGGCGACGAAGATGGCCGTGATGGGCACGTCGCTCCACTGCATGCGAACGATCTGCGCCACGAGCAGGACGCCGAGGACGAGGATGAGCACCATCCGCAAGTAGCGCCAGAAGCCCGCGATCCTCGATTGGCGTTGCTGGGTCACGGGGGGAGTGTAGCCGTTCCCGCAAGCGCGCGATCTGCCAGAATCAGCGGATGGTGGAGAAGGCGTACGGTTTCGTGCTGCGCGAGGGCGCCGAAGGGCGCGAGTTGCTCGTGTTCGAGCACGCGGGCATGCCCGAGGCAGGACTGCAGGTGCCGGGCGGCACGATCGACGCCGGGGAGACGCCCCTGCAGGCGGTCGCGCGGGAGGTGCTGGAGGAGAGCGGCCTGCCGCTGGGCGGCTGGAGGCCGGCGGCCTCCTTCGAGGTGGAGGGGAATCTCTGGCACTGTTTCGTCACGAGGGCCGAGATCGTCCTGCCCGACAGCTGGCGCTGCGAACCGATGGGGCCGGAACGCGCGCAGGGGCTGCGCTTCGAGTACCGCTGGACGCCGCTGGAGGGCGGGGACGCGCTCGCGGGGGCGCAGGAGGAGGCGCGGCAGGCCGTGGCGGGGTTCGTCGCCAGGGGCTGAGGTGCGGGGCTAGGCGGCCAGCGGCAGCTGCTCGACCGACCGGTTGGTGAGCGCCGGATCGCCGATCTCGTAGTCGACGCCGTGGGAGTCCATGAACTCGGCCAGCGCGATGAGTCCGAGCCGCTTGACCCGGCGGACGAGGATGATGTGGGCCTCGCCGTTTCGCGCTTCAGCCTCGTCCCGCGTGGCGCCCGCGGTCACGATTCCGGTCTCCAGGGCCTTCGTCGTCCAACGGCCTTCGTGCTCGACGCTTCTCACGGTCACCTTGAAATGAACCACCGCCTCGATCGCCTCAGTCATGAGCGCCCTCCTCACCCCGTCCCTGCAAATGTACACCTTTCATAACCATAAGGGCGATAGATTCGGTTAAGTACACGGAGCCTTCACGCGGGGATCCTCCGCTCTCCTATACTGGATCGTGGACTCACGGAGGAATCCCCACACCCATGAACGGTATCAAGACCGGCTTCCTGCTCGCGGCCCTGACGGCGCTGCTGCTCTTCATCGGCTACGCGCTGGGCGGATTCAGCGGGCTCATCGTCTTCATGGTCATCGCGGCGGTCATGAACTTCTCCGCCTTCTGGTGGAGCGACAAGTTCGCCCTGCGCATGGCGGGCGCGCGCGAGGTGACCGCCGACGAAGCGCCGGGGCTCCACGCGATGGTCGAGGAGGTCGCGTACCGCGCCTCCATGCCGATGCCGAAGGTCTGCATCATCGACAGCGCCACGCCGAACGCGTTCGCCACGGGGCGCAGCCCGGAGAAGGGCGTGGTGGCCGTCACGACGGGCATCGTGCGCCTGCTCGACGAGCACGAGCTGCGGGCCGTCATCGGGCACGAGATGGCGCACGTGAAGAACCGGGACACGCTCACGAGCTCGATCGTGGCGACGATCGCGGGCGCGATCTCGATGATCTCGTTCATGCTGATCTTCTTCGGGGGCCAGCGGAACGCGTTCGCCGCGATCGCGATCATGATCCTGGCGCCCATCGCCGCGACCATCATCCAGTTCGCCATTAGCCGCACGCGCGAGTTCGCCGCCGACGAGACCGGCGCGCGCATCGTGCGCGACCCGCACGCGCTCGCCAGCGCGCTGCAGAAGCTGCACCGCGGCGTGGAGTTCGCGCCGATGCAGGAGACGCCCCAGCAGGAAGCGGTGGCGGCGCTCTACATCGTCCATCCCTTCGCCGGGGGCGGCATGTCGAAGCTGTTCAGCACGCATCCGCCGCTGGAGGATCGCATCGAGCGGCTGCGGACGATGTCGCTGTAGCCGTCCGGCCCTGCCCCCGACCCTTCCGCCAAACCGCGCGCGTTCGTGGGTCGACTGCCATCTGCCTCGTGACACGCCTAGAACAATAGTTCTATTCTGCCTCCTCCCCCAGGAGGTGGAGCCCCTTGGACGAGAGCCCGATCCGGCGGCCGCGCATGGACGCGCTGCCCGAGAACACCCGTTACCGCGACACCGGCTGCGACCTGTACCCGTCCTGCCTGCGATGCCCCCTGCCGCGCTGCCGCTACGAGGAGCCGGGAGGCGCGCCGGCGATGCTGCGCACGGGTCGCGACGCGACGATCGTGCGGCTCTCGCGGGAGCAGGGCCTGTCGGTCGACGAGCTGGCGGCGCGCTTCGGGCTCTCGCGGCGCACCATCTTCCGGGTGCTGCGCGCGGCCCGGCAGCCGGAGGAGCTGCCGGCGACGGGCTGAGACCTGGCCGCTACTGTTCGCACACCACCCCATCACCATCGCCATCGCGGGCGCTCGGGACCATCGACGCCTGGAATCCCCTTCCCCCACCCGGACACCGGCCACGGCTACAGCCCTGCTGGCGGGGTTCTCCCGCTGCCGCCGCCGCTGCGCAAGAGGCGTAGGTCCGCCCGGCCGGCGTAGTCTGAGTCGCAGTCGGCGTCGAGGTGCTTGAGCCCGAGTCGGCAGGGCAGGCAGCATCCAGGGCGCTGGTTTCGTCAGCACTGAGGGAGTGGCCGTAGCGACTGGCCACGTCCGAGTAGCGCTTCGCGTAGGCGCACGCGTTGGCGCTGTAGCCATCGGCGTCGCGCGCCTGCCAGCGGGGGAGCCACTCGTGGGCGAGATCATCGCTCTTGGAGAGGTTGAAGCTGGCGAGGGACGGCACGAGGTTCGTTGTGTCGTTGTAGGCGGTGCGCGCCTCGGCTTCAGTGTCCACGAGGAGGCACAGAACGGACCAAGGAAGCATGTGATCGCGGTGTCCACTACCGCCGACCGGATCCAGGCTGTAGAAGCCTGTAGCGCCTTGGAGCAGCGTGACGGCCGCTCCTGCCCAAGAGGGGCGATCGTCGCACCACTCGGGCTCGGAGGACACCGCCTCCTCGGCAGGCGGTGGCTCGGGCTCCTCTATCTCCACGGAGACCTTGATCGGCACGTCCACCGTGACAAAGTTGCTCTGGTACCAGCTGCCGGACGAGGAGCGTTCGCTCATGTCCAGGCGATCGTTGTGTGTGGTCCAGGAGCCACCGGCGGGGCGGGTGGAGAGGTGGAGGCGTCCGGGGTCGGCGACGTTCCGCCACACGCGAACCTCCACACTGGCTGTGGTCTCCACTTCAACGGTGCGGGTGTTCTGGGCGACGGCGAACCCGGCGCCAGCGCCGGCGAGCGCCCCCACGAGGAGGGCAAGGAACCAGTACTTCACGGGGAGGCCACCTTCTAAGACAGGGAGCTATGCCTACCAACGCTCTATAGAGGACACGTAACGAGCAGGCGCGAACAGATTTACAGGCGGGGGCGGGTAGGGACAAACCTGCAAGCGCTCGAACATCCGTTCCCGTACGGGTAGACTTGCGCCATGGCCGCCGAGGAACGCGCGATCGACGGGGCCCTGCAGGACGACGAGGAGCTCCAGGCGGAGCAGACCCTGCGGCCGCAGCGACTCGGTGAGTTTCCCGGGCAGGATCGCGTCAAGGAAGTCCTCATCATCGCCATCGAGGCGGCGAGGAAGCGCGGCGAGCCGCTCGACCACCACCTCTTCTACGGCCCGCCGGGTCTGGGCAAGACGACGCTCGCGCACATCCTCGCGGCGGAGATGAGCGCGCCCATCCGCACCACCAGCGGCCCCGCCATCGAGCGCCCCGGCGACCTCGCCGCCATCCTCACCAACCTGAAGGAGGGCGAGGTCCTCTTCATCGACGAGATCCACCGCCTCGCGCGGGCGGTCGAGGAGATCCTCTATCCCGCGATGGAGGACTTCGCCATCGACCTCGTCATCGGCAAGGGTCCGGGGGCGCGCTCCATCCGGCTGCAGCTCCCCAACTTCACCGTCATCGGGGCGACGACGCGCTACGCCATGATCAGCGCGCCCCTGCGCGACCGCTTCGGCTCCGTCTACCGCCTCGACTTCTACGACGCGGAGGCGCTCACGACGATCGTGCGCCGCTCGGCGGGCCTGCTCGGGGTCGATCTCGCGGACGAGGCCGCAGGCGAGATCGCGACGCGCGCGCGGGGCACGCCGCGCGTCGCGAACCGCATCCTCCGCCGCGTGCGCGACTACGTGGAGGTGCGGGCGGACGGTGTCGCGACGCTGCAGGCGACGCGCGAGGCCATCGACCTGCTGGAGGTGGACGCGCTCGGGCTCGACGTGAACGACCGCCGCCTCCTGCGCGCCATCATCGAGCAGTTCGAGGGCGGACCCGTGGGGCTGGAGACGATCGCGGCGGCCATCAGCGAGGAGTCGGACACGGTCTTCGACGTGTACGAGCCGTTCCTGCTGAAGCACGGGTTGCTGCAGCGCACGCCGCGGGGCCGGATGGCCACGGCGGCGGCCTGGCGGCACCTCGGCATCGACCCGCCGGCGGCGCCCGGGGCGGGCCCCCAGGGCGAGTTGTGGGGCGAGCCTGACGTAGACGAGAGGTTGTCTGTCAACACTCCCGCCGCCCATGATTAGCGCCGCCAAACGGCGGACGAGGGAAACAGACATCGTGTTCGAGCGAACGGTGCTGCCCAACGGGCTGCGGATCATCACGAGCGAGATGCCGCAGACGCGCTCGGCCACGGTCAGCGTGTACGTGGGCGCGGGCAGCCGCTACGAGGTGGACGAGGAGGCGGGCCTCTCCCACTTCCTCGAACACATGCTTTTCAAGGGCGCCTCGCGCCGGCCGACCGCGCAGGAGATCGCCGAGGCGATCGAGTCGGTCGGGGGGCTGCACAACGCCGCCACCGACCGCGAGCTGACGGTCTACTACGCGAAGACGCCGGACTTCGCCGCGATGGAAACGATCGACATCCTCTCCGACATGGTGACGGCCCCGGAGATGGACCCGGTCGAGCTCGAGAAGGAGCGCATGGTCATTCTCGAGGAGCTGTCCAGCGTGGAGGACAACCCCGGCGAGATCGCGGCCATCCTCGCGGACGAGACGCTCTGGCCCGACCAGCCCCTCGGGCGCAACATCGGCGGCGCGATGGAGACGGCGCGCTCGCTGCCGCTCTCGGCGGTCGAGCGCTATTTCCGGGCGCAGTACGTGCCCTCGAACATGGTCCTGTCGGTGGCGGGGAACGTCACGCACGAGGCGGTGGTGGAGGCGGCCTCGCGCTGGCTCGGGCCCGCCCCCGAGGGCGAGGCCCACACCTGGCACCCGGTCGAGCCGCGGGGCGAACACCCCCGCGTGAGCGTCCGCACGAAGGCGACGGAGCAGGCCCACCTCTGCCTGACCTATCCCTCGCTGCCCCTCGGCCACGACGACCAGTACGCCGCCGGCCTGCTCAGCGCCCTGCTGGGCGAGGGCATGTCGAGCCGCCTCTTCCTGGAGCTGCGCGAGGAGCGCGCGCTCGTCTACGACGTGCACTCCTACATGAGCGAGTACCGCGACGCGGGCGCCTTCACGGTCTATGCAGGCTGCGACCCCGCGAACGCGCGCCTCACGCTGGAGGTCGCGCGCGAGGAGATCGAGCGCTTCCTCTGCGACGCCGGCGACGAGGAGCTGGAGAAGGGGAAGCGCATGGTGGCGGGACGCATCCAGCTGCGCATGGAGGACACGCGCTCGGTGGCCGCCTGGCTCGGCGGCCAGGAGCTCGTCCTGGACGAGGTGCTCACGGTCGACGAGGTCGTGGCGATGATCGACGGGGTCACGCTCGACGACCTCCGCCGCGTGGGCGGCGACCTCCTGCGGCCGGAGGCGGCGACGATCGCCGCCGTGGGGCCGTTCGAGGACGACTCGGTCTTCGCCGGCGTCATCTGATGGCGAGCGGGGTCCTGCTCTCGGTACACGTGGCGCCCGTGCTGGAGGGCCGCATCGTCGCCTTCGTGCTGGACCCGCCCGGACCGAAGGGCCGCTGGCTCCCCTGGACCGTGCTGCCTCAGGGCGCCAACCCGTACGAGATCGCCTCGACGATCGTCGACGAGTGGTGCGAGGGCGCGATGTCGGACCTGCGCCTCGCCGACGTCATCTCGCGCGAGAGCGACGACGGCTGGGAGCTGGCGATCGTCTTCCGCGCCGAGCTGACGGCCCTGCCCGGCCACGAGCGCGGCGCCCCCCGCGTCTGCGACCCGCAGGACCTCGACGCCGTGCAGGGCTTCGAGGCGGTCGACCTGGAGCGCTGGCAGGGCGGCGGAGGGGCGGAAGGGCCGGCAACGGAGGGGGACTCCCCGAAGCTCGTGTTTTGATGGCTGGTGGTCGGGGCTAGGCCAGGACTATCGCGGCCACGACGCCACCGATTACCCCGAGCGCCACGAGTCCCGCGAAGAGCGTGCCTCGGCCCACGCCGTGGGATGTCACGACCGTCTCGACCGAGGGCTCCGGGGGTTCTGCCTCGGCAGCCCGCTCCGCCAGCTCCCTGATGGCCCGCTTCATGGGCCCCGTGGTAAGGCTCACCCGGTTGCTCGACCCGGCGTACATGATCTCCCGCAGCCGCTGCGCGGCCTCCTCCGGGGTGAGGTCCCTGGCATCCTTCATACCCACCATGCTACCCCGGCAGTTGATGGCCGGACCCCCACCCCCACCGGGCGAGCGAAGCGAGCGCTCTCCTAGTACGCTAGGCATTCCAGCGCGGGCGCCCCGCCCGGCGCGGCAACACCCTCAGGAGAAACGCCATGTCCGATATCGCCAGTCGCGGGTACTCCAACCCCGATGTCCTCGTCAGCACCGACTGGGTCGCCGACAACCTTGACAACCCCGGGATCCGCATCGTCGAGTCCAACGAAGACCAGCTCCTCTACCCCGCCGGGCACATCCCCGGGGCCGTGCAGGTCGACTGGGCGGCGGACCTGAACGACCAGCTACGCCGCGACTACCTGAACCGCGAAGGCTTCGAGGCGCTCATGTCGCGCAGCGGCATCGGGCCCGACACGACCGTCATCTTCTACGGCGACCGCAACAACTGGTGGGCCTGCTACGCCTACTGGGTGTTCCAGCTCTTCGGCCACAGCAACGCGAAGGTGATGGACGGCGGCCGCCAGAAGTGGGAGCAGGAGGGCCGCGACCTCGTGCGCGAGGTGCCCACCTACGACGCCACCAACTACTCCGCCCCCGAGCGCAACGACGCCCCCGTCCGCGCCTTCCGCGAGGACGTGCTCGCCCACCTCGACGCGGGCGGCCAGCTCGTGGACGTGCGCAGCCCGCAGGAGTACTCGGGCGAGCGCCTGCACATGCCCGACTTCCCCAACGAGGGCGCCCTTCGCGGCGGCCACATCCCCACGGCGAAGAGCATCCCCTGGGCGCGCGCGGCCAACCCCGAGGACGGCACCTTCAAGACCGCCGCCGAGCTGCAGGAGATCTACCTGAACGAGCAGGGGCTCTCGCCCGACGGCGACACGATCGCCTACTGCCGCATCGGTGAGCGCAGCAGCCACACGTGGTTCGTGCTCACACACCTGCTCGGCTTCGGGAACGTCCGCAACTACGACGGCTCCTGGACCGAGTGGGGCAACCTGGTGAACGTGCCCATCGAGAAGTGACCCACGAGGGCATCCCCCAACCGCTCGCCGACCTGCTCGACGAATTCTCGTTCCTCGAGCGCGGCGAGCGTGTCGATTACCTGATCGAGTACGCCGACCAGTTCGAGCCGGTGCCCGAGCGGGTGGCGACGCGCCCCTTCCCCGAGGAGCGGCGCGTGAAGCGCTGCGAGTCGCAGGCGTACGTGTGGGCCGAGGACACGGACGGCGGCGCCCAGAAGTACTGGTTCGCCGTCGAGAACCCCCAGGGCATCTCCGCGAAGTCCTTCTGCGCCATCCTCGACGACACCGTCTCGGGGGCGTCGCTCGAGGAGGTGCTGCGCATCCCCGGCGACGTCGTCTTCGACATCTTCGGGCGCGAGGTCTCGATGGGGAAGGGGGAGGGGCTGCTCGGCATCCTGACGTCGGTGCAGGCCTTCGCCCGCGAGGCGGCCGCCCGCCGGGACGCCTGACCCGATGCCCGAGATCCCGGACCTCGAGGCGATCCGCGGCTTCCTGAACGAGCGGCTCCCGGGTCAGACCGTCGACTCGGTCGAGGTGAAGATTCCCCACGTCGTGCGGACGGGCGCAACCATCCTCGCGGAGTCGCTCCCGGGCGACGCCTTCGGGGACACGAACCGGCACGGGAAGTTCCTGCTGTTCACGCTCGCCTCGGGGCGGGTGCTGGCCATCAACCCGATGCTCACGGGCCGCTTCCAGTACGCCCCACCCGACGCCAAGCGCCAGGGCCGGACATGCCTGCGCCTGTCGCTCTCGGGCGGCATGGAGCTGCGCTACGCCGACCTGCGCGTGATGGGACGTATCTACCTGCTGCCGCTGGAGGAGATCGAGGCGATCCCGAACTGGAGCGCGGGCGGCCCCGACCTGCTCGACCCCGCCCTCACAGAGGAGGTCTGGCTGGAGCGCATCGGCAAGTACCGGGGCCGCATCAAGAACATCCTCACGAAGGCCGAGTTCGTGCAGGGCGTCGGCAACGCCTACAGCGACGAGATCCTCTGGGAGGCGCGGATCAACCCCTTCACGACGCGGAAGGACCTGGACGAGGATGACCTGCGCCGGTTGTTCGCCTCCGCGCGCGAGGTGATGGCGTGGGCGACGCCCCTCGCCCGCGAGCGCATGGTGAAGGGCGAGTCGCTCGACTACCGCGAGCGGCGCGACTTCTTCCGCGTCCACCGGCTCGGCGGCGACGCCCTGTGCCCGCGCGACGGCGCGAAGATCACGGACATCGAGGCGAGCAAGAAGGTGACGAGCTTCTGCCGCACCTGCCAGCCGGGCGGCCCCGCCTTCTCTTGACTGCCACCGCGTAAGGGTGAAGGCGACTACACTGCCCGACGCCATGGAACCCGAATCCCGATACGTCGTCTCACAACGCGTGAACCTGCACTACGTCGCCTGGGGGGAGGCGGACAAGCCGCCCCTGGTCCTGCTGCACGGAGGCCGCGACCACGCCCGCTCGTGGGACCGCACCGCCCTCGCGCTCATCAACCGCTACCAGGTGTTCGCGGTCGACCTGCGCGGCCACGGCGACTCCGACTGGGCGCTCGGGGGGAACTACTCGATCATCGACTACGCGCTCGACCTGCACGCCGTCGTGGGCGAGATCGGGCGCACGCCGGTGACGCTCGTGGCGCACTCGCTCGGAGGCAGCATCGCCCTGCAGTACGCGGGCACCGTGCCCGAGAACGTCCACGCGGTGGTCAGCATCGAGGGGCTGGGCCGGCTGCAGTGGGCGGGCTCCGAGCACCGCCCCGCGCACGAGCGCATGCGCGAGTGGCTCGCGGACATGCGCGAGCTGGCCGGCCGCGAGCCGCGCATCTACCCGACCTTCGAGGACGCCGTGGCGCGCATGCGCGAGGCGAACTCGCACCTCTCGCCGGATCTGGCCCGCCATCTGACCGTGCACGGGGTGCGGGAGGTGGAGGGCGGCTACCTGTGGAAGTTCGACAACCACGTGCGCTCGCGCTCGCCCTACGAGTTCAACATGGAGGACGCGCGCGACATCTGGAACCAGATTCGGGCGCCCATCCTCTTCATCCAGGGGGCGGAGAGCTGGGGGAAGCAGGAAGCGCCCGACTACAGCGCCTTCCACAACTACCGCGCGGAGACGGTCGAGGGCGCGGGCCACTGGGTCCACCACGACCGCTTCGACCGCTTCCTGGAGCTGACCGAGGAGTTCCTGACCGAGGTGGACAGCTAGGGAACGCGGCGCTGTGGGCGTCAGCCCAGGAGCGCATCGAGCGCGGCGAAGGCGCCGATCAGGACTCCGCCCTGGATGAGTAGCGCTCGATAGAGGACTGCTTCTGTCACGAGTTTCCCCGCCCTCCCTTGCCCGGTGAGGTCGCCACTGACCGGGCTTTTCGGGCAAGGACGAGTCGGTACTCCTGTTCGAGTCCCAGCCAGACGTGGGCCGGGGTTCCGAGCACTGCTTCAAGGTCGAGGGCGGTCTCCGCTGTGATCGCCTTCCTTCCGCGAACGATCTCGTTCACAACCTGGCGAGGTCGGCGGAGCCGTCGCGCAAGCTCGGCCTGACTGATGCCAAGGTCGTCGATGTGCTCCTGCAGGAACTCGCCGGGTGGGATGGCGGCGTCGGCTTGCTGGTGCGCCATGCCGCTAAGGTAGCCCCTTGCTATCCTCAACGCGATGTCCAACCGGCAAGCGCGACGCGAGCAAAGCCGCCAGGCACGCAGGCAGGCGACCTCCTACCGGGGCGGGCGTTCGCGGGGCTCCTCGCAGGGAGACGGGGACGGCGGCGGCAGCGGTAGTGGCGGCGGGCGCGGCGCGAACTTCCTGAGCTGGCCCTTCCTCATCGGCGTGAGCCTCCTCGCCGCCGTGCTCCTGGCGCTCGTCATCGTGCTCGCCCTTCGCAACGGCGACGACGGGGGCGACGAAATCGAGCTCTCCATCATCGACCAGGCGCTGGCCGACCTGCCCACCGAGATGCAGAACGGCACCAGGCTGGGCAGCGACGACGCACCCGTAAAGCTGGTCCAGTTCGAGGACTTCCAGTGCCCCCACTGCCTCACCTACACGCTCAACATCGAGCCGTTCCTGGTCGAGGAGTTCGTGAAGGCCGGGCTCGTGCAGATCGAGTTCCGGCACTACCCCGTCGTCGGGCGCGAGTCGGTCACGGCCGCCGTAGCCGCTGAGTGTGCGGCTGAGCAGAACCGCATGTTCGAGTATGCGAACCGCCTCTTCGCGAAGCAGGCCGGGGAGGACCCCTTCCGGCCCGACCAGGGCCTGTTCTCCGAGGAGAACCTCGTCGAGCTGGCCGGGGATCTCGGGCTCGACACGGAGGCATTCGCCGCCTGCCAGGGGCGGTCCGACGCGCTCAGCCCAGTCGCAAGGGGCCAGTCGGCTGCCCAGGCGTACGGCTTCCGGGGCACGCCCAACTTCGTCATCAACGACCTGCCCGTCCAGGCCCCGCCCCAGACGGTCGAGGGTTGGCGCGAGATGATCGAGGAGGCCATCGCAGCCGTGACGGCCGAGGACGAGCCGGACGAAGAGGCCGAGGACGAATCGGACGGCGAGGCGGAGGCGGAACCGGAGGGCGCCGGCGAGGATGAGTCGGACGCCGGGGACGATGACGGCAGCTAGTCCCGGCCGCTCACCGAGGGGCGCGCTCGCTCCGCGAATCTGGCTCCCAATCGTCGGCGTGCTCATCGCGGCAGTGGTCGTGCTGGCGGTCCTGCTCATCCTCAGCAGCGGCGAGGACGGACCCGTGACGGTGGTCTGCGAGCCGGGCACGCCGGGCTGCGAGCTTCGCCAGTCGGTGCACTGGCACGCCGACTTCGCCCTCTATATCCGCGGCGAGCGCTTCGACTTCAGCGACGAGCGCTTCGTCTCCGACGAGGAAGACGAGCTCAGCGAGAACGTCCACATCCACGGCACCCGCTACGGCGTCGTGCACGTCCACCGCGAGGGGACCACCTGGCGGGAGTTCTTTCACTCGCTCGGTTTCGAGCTGACGGACACGTGCCTCACACTCCCGGACGGCGAGCAGCTTTGCACGTCGGACACGGAGCGGCTTTCATTCATGCTCAACGGGGTCAAGCTCGACACGCTCGCCTTTCAGGACATCACGGACATCGACCGCGCTCTCATCTCCTTCGGCACCGAGAGCGACGAGGAGCTGCTGCAGCAGTACGCGAAGGTGTCGGACGAGGCTTGCATCGTCTCGCTTGTTTGCATGGACCGCGTGCCGGCGGAAGGGATCGAAGACGAGCCCTGCAAGGGTGGCAGCGTGTGCAACTGACTCCCGCTACCCGCCCCCGCTGAGGAAGCCGTAGAGGAACCCGGAGTTGTAACACTCGATGACATGGTTGGCCGCCTGGCCGAACCGGTTGGCAACGTTCAGGTCAAGGCCCGGCATCCCGATCCCGCCTCCCAGCAGCTGCCGGAAACGGGCCAGTTGCTCGTCGGAGACCTCGCGCCCGGCATCGAGCGCTTCCATGATGCCGTCGAGGACCTCCGCCATCTCCCCGAAGCGCGCGGTCGCGGCGACGTGGTACTCGGCGATATCCGGGGGCGGGGCGATGCCGGCCATGGACTCGGCCAGACCCCCCAGGGCCTCACGGAAGACCATCGCGAACACTTCCGGATCGCTCTCGTCCAGATCGGCGTCGGGACCCATGCCGGCGATCGCCTCCTGGATGGCGGCGTCGTAGTCGTCGCCGGCGAGGCAGACCTGGCGGACGTAGTCCTCGGCCTCGGGATCGGGCTCGGCCCCCTGCCCCCCGTCCACGGGATCTCCCGTGTCGATCTCACCCGAGTCGACCTGCCCGAGGAACGCGGGCAGGATGATCGAGCCTTCGCACTCGGGGACGCCCTCGGCAGCCGCAGCGAGGCGGTCAAGGGCGGCCTGGGGGATGACCGGGATCTCTTCCGCCGCCCCGAGCATCCCGCCCAGGAGCTCGAACGGGTCGCCCTCCATCTCCTCGCCCTCCTCCATGGAGGCGAAGAGGTTGACGAGCGCCTCGTACTGAGCCAGCGCCGCCGTGTGGTACTCGGCCACGTCGTCGGGCGGGGTAACGTCACGCATGGCCTCGAGGAAGCCGGCCATTGGCTCGACAAACAGTTCGCCGAAGGCCTCGGGGTCGTCGGGATCGATCCCTTCGGTCTCCATTCGAATCGCAGCCGTGAACATGGCCGTCTGGAGGTCGTTCCCGGCCAGGCAGAGCGCGCGCAGGTACTGCACGTCGACGGACCCGGTCTCCTCCGCCGGCGCCGGGGCGTCGGTGGCGGGCGGCTCGGTGGCCGCGGGCGCTTCGGTCGCAGGCTCGGCCGCCTCCGCGGCGGGGGCCTCGGTCGGAGTTGCCGGTTCGTCCGGCGACTCATCGCCGCCGCCGCAGGCGACAGCGACGGTGGCAACGAGGCCGAGGACCAGCAGGAGGAGGGGCACACGCAGGGGGTGGCTCAAGGCAGGAAGCATGGTTCCACCCTCGCAGAGCCGCCTGTGCCGCACAACCCGGCCGGCGCCGTTCTTCACACGTAGCTAACCGCGGGGAAGGCGCGGCGGGGAGGCCGCCGCTAGAGCTTCTCCACCTGGAGGAAGTCGAGCTCGACGGGCGTCTCGCGCCCGAGCATGCTCACGAGCACGCGCACCTTGCCCTTCTCCGTGTTGATCTCGTCGACGGAGCCGACGAGGTCCTCGAAGGGGCCGGAGGCGATGCGCACGCTCTCGCCCACCTGGAAGCCGACGCGCACGCGCGGCTGCTCCATGCGCATGGCGCGCAGGATGTTGTTGACCTCATCCTGGGTGAGGGCGACGGGCTTGGGCGTGCCGCCCGACAGCTCGGACCCGGCGCTGACGAAGCCGGTGACGCCGCTGGTGTTGCGAATCATGTGCCAGAGGTTGTCGGACTCGGCGTCGCCCTCCTCCAGCGTGATCGTCTGCACGAGCACGTAGCCGGGGTAGAGCTTGCGCTTGACGGTTCGGCGCTGGCCCTCGCGAATCTCGATCTCGTCCTCGGTCGGGACGATCACGTGGAAGACACGGTCGCCGGCGTCCATCTGGTCGACGGTCGCCTTGATGGCGTGGCGGACCTTGTACTCGTGGCCGCTGTAGGTGTTGACGAAGTACCAGGAGCGTCCGGATGCGCTGATCTCCTCGTCGCTGATCTGGTCCTGTTCCTCGTGCTCCTCGCGGCGGGTGCGGCGGCGGGTGGGCTGCAGCCCAACCTCCTCCGGCCCGGCCTCGGGCAGCGACTCGTGGCTGGTGGTGTCGGTTTCTTGGACCAAGTTGTCCTCACTCATGGCTAGGTAAAGAAGAGTTGCTCGATGATCCAGCCGAACAGCAGGTCGAATCCGCCCAGGATCAGGCCGACGATGATGGCGACGACGGCGACGACGAAGGTGAGGTAGCGCGTCTCGGCGAACGTTGGCCACGTCACCTTGCGCAGCTCGGAGATGACGTCGGCGACGGCGCGGGGTTGAAGCCGCTTGAGGAACCCGAACGGGTTCCAGCTGCGCTCGCGCCGCGGCTGCAGGCGCGCGGTGGCGACCGGCGCGACGGCGTCACCGCCGCCGTCGGTCACCTCCTCGGTACCGCGGTCGGGACGGCGCTCGCGGGCAGCGCGACGGGCGCGCGAACCACGGCGGCGTTGGGCGCGGGCCATCTCGCTACCTTGTCTCCCTGTACAGCTCGTGCTTCCGGCAGCGGGGGCAGAACTTGCGGAGCTCCAGCCGGTCCGGATCGTTGCGCCGGTTCTTGGAGGTAGTATAGGTGCGCTCGCGGCACTCAGTGCAGCCGAGCGTCACGATCAGACGGTCGCCTTTTCCCTTGGCCATCGTGCGCCTCCTACTCGAGCACCTTGGTGACGACGCCGGCGCCTACCGTGCGCCCGCCCTCACGTATCGCAAAACGCAGACCCTCCTCAACCGCCACCGGCTGAATCAGCTCTACCTTCATCGTGATGTTGTCCCCGGGCATCACCATCTCCGTCCCCTCCGGCAGCCCGATCGAACCCGTTACGTCCGTCGTCCGCACGTAAAACTGTGGCCGGTAGCCGGGGAAGAACGGCGTGTGCCGCCCGCCCTCGTCCTTGCTCAGCACGTACACCTGCGCCTCGAACGTCGTGTGCGGGTTGATCGACCCCGGCAGCGCCAGCACCTGCCCGCGCTGCACGTCGTCACGGTCCATCCCTCGCAGCAGGCAGCCGACGTTGTCGCCGGCCTCGCCTTCGTCCAGCAGCTTCTTGAACATCTCCACGCCCGTCACCACCGTCGTGCGCGTGTCCTCCAGCCCCACGATCTCCACTTCCTCGCCGACCTGGATGCGCCCGCGCTCGATGCGGCCGGTCACCACCGTGCCTCGTCCCTTGATCCCGAACACGTCCTCGATCGGCATCAGGAAGGGCTGGTCCAGCGCGCGCTGCGGCTGCGGAATGTAGTCGTCCACCGCCTCCATCAGCTCCTGGATCGACGCGTACTCCGCCGACGCCGGGTCCTCGGAGCCGGACTCCAGCGCCGCCAGCGCCGACCCACGCACGATCGGAATGTCGTCCCCGGGGAACTCGTAGCTCGACAAGAGCTCGCGCAGCTCCAGCTCCACCAGCTCCAGCAGCTCCTCGTCCTCCATCATGTCCACCTTGTTCAGGTAGACCACGATCGCCGGCACCTCTACCTGGCGCGCCAGCAAGATGTGCTCCCGCGTCTGCGGCATGGGGCCGTCGGGAGCCGCCACCACCAGGATCGCGCCGTCCATCTGCGCCGCGCCCGTGATCATGTTCTTGATGTAGTCGGCGTGGCCGGGGCAGTCGACGTGCGCGTAGTGACGGTTGTCCGTCTCGTACTCCACGTGCGCAATCGCGATCGTGATGCCCCGCGCGCGCTCCTCGGGCGCGTTGTCGATCGAGTCGAACTCCCGGTACTCCGCCTCGCCCTTCAGCCCCAGCACCTTCGTGATCGCCGCCGTCAGCGTCGTCTTCCCGTGGTCCACGTGTCCGATCGTCCCCACGTTCACGTGCGGCTTGTTTCGCTCAAACTTCTCCTTCGCCATGGCGAATCCTCCGTGCGGGTAGTGGCGTCATCGGACCCCGATAGCTCGGGGCCGGCGCGCCCTGGAGCCCTCATCCAGATTTGAACTGGAGACCTCGTTCTTACCAAGAACGCGCTCTGCCAACTGAGCTATGAGGGCCTAGTCCGCGTGTGCGTTATTGATAGTAGCGGGATTTCCGTTGTGGGGGAGTGGGGTCGGGAACAGGCTACCGGAGGGCTGCTTCGCGCATGGTACGCTCGGATCATGGCGACCCTGCACATCCGCAACGTCCCGGACGAGCTGCACGAGCGGCTGCGCCGCATTGCCCGCAAGACCAACGGCACGATGCGCGGGATAGTCCTCGCCGCTCTCGAGAAGGAACTTGAGCGGTCGGAGTGGCGCGAGCGCATGGCGAACCGCCCGGTCGTGGACCTTGGGGTGCCAGCCGCCCGCCTGATCGAGGAAGCGCGGGCGGAGCGGGACAGGGAGCTCGACGAGGCGCTCGCTGCTAGGCCAGACCGCGCTTCGCAAGCTCCTTCGGCATTCGCACGGCGTCGGCGCTGAGCAGGGGGCCGCGCTCCTCGTCGGTGAGCGTGCCCGCCGTGTCCTTCGCCATCTTCCCGCCGTCGAAGAGGATCCACTTCTCGGGAACGACCTCGAGAATGACCCGCAGGGGCGAGTCGAGGCGCTCGACGAAAGCGGCCGCGGCCTCCGCGTCGGGGCTGATCTTGTTGGCGAGAGCCGGGTAGAACCAGTCCTTCGTCTCCTGGTCGTCGTGAATGATGCAGCGGCCCTTGGCCGTGGCCTGCCCTCCCGGCGCGCCCGAGTCGGGGTCGCAGGCGGCGCTGCTCACGATGACCGACACGCGCGGGTCGCGGCGGATGGCGGCCACGCGGTGGCGGTGGACCGCGCAGGTGATCCAGAAGCGCCCCTCATGCCAGACGTAGGCGTGGATGACGCCGACGGGCCAGCCGTCCTGCGTGCTCCAGTTGAGCGCGCACTCCCTGGCGTTTACGAGCAGCGATTCGAGCTGCTCGTCGTCGAGTGGGTAGCCGGAAACGGTTTCGTGGTCTTGCGCGCCCGCCATCTGAGGGCCTCCAAACAATAGTGCTGGCCGCGCTTCGCGCGCCGCCCGGGAACCGTGGCAGAGCGAGGCGCGCGCGTCAACGGCTCCACTGCTACGCTCGAAAGGCATAGAGCCCTGCATGACCATCGTTCTCTCGAAACACGGCCGGACCTTTGCCACTCGCCTCCGGGCGCGAGTCGTCCTCGCCGAGGAGTTGGCATCATCCTCAACTGCCTCCATCACTATCGACGCGCGTGACGTCTTCATGAGCCCTGGCTTCATTGCCGAGACCCTGGTCATGCTCGTGAAGGAGCGGGGCTTCGAGCGGGTGGTCGTACGAGGTGCGCGGGAGCACCCGGCCGAGGTGGCAAAGAATCTTGCCGAAAAGTTCGGTTACGCCGATCGGGTCGAGGTCGAGCAGCCGCTCCCGACTACCTAGCGCACCCGCTTCCGCCTGCCGACCGCACGGGCTACGCTCGCGCCGTGGGCATAGAGGCGCTTACGCACGACGACGCCGGCAACCCTGTCGTCCCGGAGACCCCCGAGGAGTGGGACCAGTGGGTCTCCGCGTCGAGGACGCGGAACCACGTGCTGGACAACCCCCTGCTCGACTGGCTCGAGCGGTGGGGCGAGGGGCACGGCTACGAACGCGACCCCGTCGAGGAGGACACGGACTTCCTGACCTTCCTCTTCGGGAAGGGGAACGCCTTCGAGGCGGCGGTCGTGGAGCACCTGCGCGGTTTCGCCGAGGTGCGGACGGTGGAACCGGCGGGCGCCGAACGCGATGATCTGCGCGAGCTGGCCGTGGCCGAGGCGACGTTCGCGGCGATGGCCGATGGGGCCGAGATCATCTGCCAGGCGTGGATGCGCGACCCGCAGTCGCGCACCTACGGCGCCCCCGACCTGCTGGTTCGCAGCGACGTGCTCGCCGACCTGTTCCCGGGCTCCATCTCGGCGGAAGCGGCGGGCGTGCCGGCGCCCGACCTCGACATCGGGAACCGGCACTACCGCGTGGTCGACGTCAAGTTCTCGACGCTGCACCTGGCGGCGGGCGGAGAGCTGGGCAACTCGGGCTCGGCGCCTGCCTACAAGGCGCAGGTGTACATCTACAACCGCGCCCTCGGACGGCTGCAGGGCTACCTGCCGCCGGAGGCGTTCGTGCTGGGGCGCGGGTGGGAACAGACACGGCGGGGCGAGACCTCACGGGGCACGAGCTGCATGGACCGGATCGCGCCCGTCGCCAACGACTACGCCTCGTATGGGCGGGGCCGGCTCTCCGACCAGGTCGACGAGGCGGTGGCGTGGGTGCGACGGGTGCGGGCCGAGGGCGGCGACTGGCGCGCCCTCCCGGAGCCATCGGTCGAGGAGCTGCGCCCCAACGGCAAAGCTGACTCCGGGGAGTGGTCGAGCGCCGTGAAGCGGATCCTGACGGAGGGCGAGGACCTGACCCGGCTCTGGTGGGTGGGCGTGGCGAAGCGTCGCGACGCCAACCGGCAGGGGCTGACGCGCTGGACCGACCCGCGCATCACCCCGAAGGCCGTCGGCGTCGAGGGGCGCACAACGATGCCGAACCTTCAGGCGCTCCTCGACGTGAACCGCGAGCCCGGCCCCGACGTCCGCCCGGCCCGCATCGCCGAGGCGAGGGAGGACTGGATCGAGGAGGCGCCCGTCGAGTTCTACGTCGACTTCGAGACGGTCGGCGACCTCGACGACGACTTCTCGGCGATCCCCGAGCGGGGCGGGCAGCCGCTCATCTTCATGGTCGGCTGCGGGCACCTGGAGGACGGCGACTGGCGGTTCGAGTGCTTCATTGCCGACCGGCTCGATGAGCGTTCGGAGGCGAAGGTCATCGACGACTGGTTCGACCACATGACGTCCGTGCGCGACCGGCTCGCGCCGGGGGCCGAACCGAAGGTCATCCACTGGTCACCGCACGAGACGATCACGCTGGAGACGGCGTTCGACGCGGCCGTGAAGCGCCACCAGGCGACGGGCTGGCAGCACACGCGGAAGCGGGAGGCGTGGCCCCACCCCAACTGGTTCGACTTCCTGAACAAGGTGATGAAGCGGGAGCCGGTGGTCGTGCGGGGGGCGCACGGGTTCGGGCTGAAGGCGGTCACGAACGCGATGCACGACCTCGGGTTGGTCGAGACCCGCTGGGACGAGGGCCCCGCCGACGGCCTCGGGGCGATGGTGGGCGCGTGGACGTGCGATCGGGAGGCGGGGCGCACCGGCGGCAGCATGCGCGACCTCGCGCTGATGAAGGGCATCGAGCGCTACAACGAGGTCGACTGCAAGGCGATGATGGAGTTGGTCCGCTACCTGCGCCAGCACCACTAGAGGGCGGCGGCCGGGTCAGGCCACCGCTCCCTGCCAGAGACGCCGCGCGAACTCAGCCCACGGCAGGATGTCGATGCCGTCCGCGGTTCGGCGGGCGCGAGGCTCAAGGCACACGACAACCCTGCCGGCGATCCGGGGATGCTCTTCTGCAACCGTGCGCAGGCCCTTGAGGTGATCGCTGGTGATGCGTGCGCTTGCCTTCGCCTCGACCGCGAGCCGCATGTCACCGACGACGAAGTCGACCTCAATGCCACTCGGCAGTCGCCAGTAGGTGAGCTGTTCGTCGATGTCCCCGTACGCGAGGAACGACGAGAGTTCGTGGAACACCCAGTTCTCGAAGGCCTTCCCGTAAACGTCCGACCCAGGCAGGAGCTCACCACGCCGAGCCAGGCGGTTCACCACCCCCGCGTCTTCAAAGTAGAACTTGGGCATGGCGGAGAGCCGCCGCTTGGCGCGCCTTCGCCAGGGCGGCAGCCACCTCCCGAGCAATGTGTCTTCGAGTATGCCGAAGTACGCCTTGGCAGTTGGTCCGGAAACACCGCATTCGCGGGCGACGTTCGAGTAGTTGACCGGCTCACCATCGCTCAGGGCGGCCACGTCGAGGAACTGGGAGAAGGCGGGGAGGCTTCGCACCAGACCCTCGGCGGCAACCTCTTGCCTCAGGTAGTCCGCGATGTAGGCATCGACCAGCCGCCGGGGCTGGCCGGCTTCGTACATCCTCGGCAGGTAGCCGTGGTTGAGCGCCCGACTGATGTCGAACGACGCCCCCACCTCCGCGGATGTCAGGCCTCGCAGTTCATAGCGCAGCGCGCGCCCGCCGAGGAGGTTCGCCGCTCCATGCTTCACTTTTCTCGCGCTGGAGCCGCACAGGGCGAAGTGCAGCGCGCGATTCTCGATGAGCCAGTGAACCTCGTCCAGCAGGGCCGGCACTTTCTGGATCTCGTCGATGACGACCTGCCTGGCCGGGTCCGGTCCCTGCGCCTCGAGTTCTTCGCGCAGGAGTTCCGGGCGGGAAGCGTAACGGCGGAACTCGTCGGCCTTGAGCAGATCGACCCAGACGCCGTGGCGATAGCGCTGCCTGAGCAGGGTGCTCTTGCCCGTCTGGCGAGGGCCCCACAGGAAGAACGTCTCCGTCCCGGTCTCCGGGAGCGATAGTTTTCGCTCAAACACCAACTTCAGAATAGCATGATAATCTAAAGTGGTCCTTTAGATGGTCAGCCGGCATGCCTCCCTCCAGCGGAGCGCTGGGGCGGCGGCTCTCCCACGTCGCACCCGGCCCGCCGGCGGAATCCTGACCGTTCGGGGAACGATCCGGCGCGCAGGCGCATATCTCTTTGCACGATGGTACTGGCGCATCCCGATGCGCGACGCGAACACTACCCCATCCGGCTGGTGGAAGGTGAGGGACGCATGACCGACGACGAAGCCGTCCTGCGGTGTCAGGGCGGCGACCGTGAGGCCTTCCGCCACCTGGTGGAGCAGTACAAGAACCCGCTCTACGGCACCGCCTACCTGATGACCGGCAACGCCGCGCAGGCCGAGGAGCATGTGCAGGATGCGTTCCTGCTGGCCTGGCGCGGCATCAAGTCGTTCCAGCGGGGGCGCCCGGTGAAGCCCTGGCTGATGCGCATCCTCGTGAACGCGGTGCTGGCGCAGCGGCGCAAGCGTTCCCTGACAACCGTGCCGCTGGAGGAAACGCTGCCCGTGGGCGCGCCCTCCAGCGGCGCCGATTCGATCGAGGCGAGCGAAGACCGCGAAGCGGTGCGGCAAGCCCTCGCCCAGCTAACCCCCGAACACCGCCAGGTCGTGGTGCTGCGCTACTTCGCCGACCTGACGGTTCCACAAGTCGCCCGTTCCGCCGGGGTGCGGGAGGGCACGGTCAAGTCGCGGCTCCATCGAGCGCTCCGCCAGATGCGGGAGCTCCTGGAGCAGTCGGGTGTGATGGAGGTGGCCGGCAATGGCGCGTAACGACATGCCAGATCAGGAGATGGAACGAAAGCTCCGCGAGCACTTCGCGGAAGAAGCCCCCGACCTGCAGGCCCCGGACGACCTCTGGGACCGGCTGGAGAGCCGCCTGGGAAAACAGGATCCGCCGCGCTTCGCCCTCTTGCGGGGTGGAGCCAGCGCCATCGGCTCGATGCCATGGATTCCGGCGGCGGCGGCGGCAGTACTGGTTGTGGGCCTGGGCGTGGGCGCCTGGGCCCTGACCGGCGGAACGGGCGGGGGCGACGATGACGAGATGGCCGCCGCCCCGGCCGCCACACAGGCTGCGGCGGCCTCGGAGGGAGACCCGCAGGCTGCTGTAGCGGCCACGCAGGCCGCCGCGACGGAGGCCGTTGCACACGAAGCTGCCGCGGAGGCAGAGTCGGCAGCGGCTCCCGCGGCCACCGAGGCCGCTGCCACAGCGGCCGCAGCCGCGCGGGCAGTCGAACGGGAACCGGCCCCGGAAGCGACGCCCGAGGCCGTCTCGACTCCCGAGCCAACACCGGAACCGGCGCAGGCACGCGAGGCGCAGGCCACCCAGGTCGCGGAGAGCGAGCCACCCGCCGACGACAGCAGCGAACCCACCGAGGCTTCCGACGGAGCCGAGGAAGCCACGGAAGAGCCTGCCGAGCCCTCCGACGAGGACATGGCTGAGGACATGGCCGACGAGTCCATGGATGACGCCATGGGCGACTACGACGACATGGCGGACGGCGCCATGGAGGCGGAAGCCGAAGACTCCGCCTCCATGTCCGGGCGCGGCGGCCCCGGCGAGCCGGAGGCAGCGGAGGAGGAGGCAGCGGCGCAACCGCGGCGGCCCTCCGACACGACGTTCGAGGACTACCAGCGCACGGCCTTCGTCTCGACCGATGTCGACGCCGTCTCGACCTTCAGCCTCGACACCGACCGCACCTCCTACTTCCTCGCCCTCACCTGGGTCAACAACGGCTACGCCGTCGACCCCGACTCCGTGCGGGCCGAGGAGTGGATCAACGCCTTCGACTACGGGTACGCCCGACCGGACGGCGACGACCGCTTCGCCATCGTCAGCGACCTCGTGCGGCACCCGATCGACGGCGACTGGCACCTCGCGCGCATCGCCGTGCAGGCCCCCGACCTGCGCGACGACCGGCCGCTCAACGTGACGCTCGTGCTGGATGCCTCCGGCTCGATGTCCTGGGGCGATCGGGTCGCCATCGCGCGGGAGGCGGCGGAGACCATCCGCCAGAGCCTCGGCTCCGACGACCGCATCGCCGTCGTGCACTTCACGACCGACGTGCTCGACCGCTACACGGTCGCGCACAGCTCGCCCGACGACGAGGACGTGGTCTGGTCGATCGGCAGGCTGGCGGCGCACGACAGCACGAACGTGCAGGCCGGGCTCAACCTCGGCGTGCAGCTGGCCGACCAGGCCCGGCAAGAGCGCCCCAACGCCTACAACTACATCATCCTGATGTCCGACGGCGTCGCGAACGTGGACGCGACCGACCCGTTCGCCATCCTCGAGGGGGCGCCCGACTCCGACAGCACGAACCCGCTGCGGCTCATAACCATCGGCGTGGGCATCGACAACTACAACGATGTGCTGCTGGAGCAGCTCGCCCAGCACGGCAACGGCTGGTACCGCTACCTCGACGACACCGACCAGGCGCGGGAGACGTTCAGCCGCGAGAACTGGCTGGCCCTCTCCACGCCCTTCGCCGACCAGGCCCGCGCCCAGGTGACCTGGGACCCGGCGGTCGTGAAGGAGTGGCGCATCGTCGGCTACGAGAACCGGGTCACGCCCGACCACACGTTCACGCAGAACCGCCGCGAGTTCGCCGAGCTTCCCGCCGGGACGGCCACCACCGTCTTCTACGAGCTCGTGCTGCACGAGGGCGTCAGCCTCTCGGCCGCGCTCGGGAGCGTGGAGGTGCGCTGGGTCGACCCGGCCACCGGCGATTCGGTCAGCCAGACCGCCGCGATCAGCGGACAAACCGACGCCGGCTTCGACGACGCCGACCGCTTCCTGCGGCTGGGCGCGATCGTGGGGCTGGCGGCCGACCGCTACAGCAGCCTCTCGCCGCAGGTCGAGAACGCGGAGGTCGACTACGCCGGCATCCACGCCGACCTCTCGGCCCTGCAAAGCCGCTTCCGTTCGCTTGAGGGAAGGCTCGGGTCCTCCCAGGCCTACCTGGACTTCAGCGCCCTCCTGGACGAGCTGACGGCCGCGGCCGCCGAGCTGGCGCCTTCCTCGGGCTACAGCCAGTGACCTGGCTCGCCATCCGACGGGGGCTCCGGCGCGCCCCCACGCACAGAGCAAAGGAGACTCAGATGCGATTCCCCACACGGATGTACCGGATCCTCGCCGCGAGCGCCGTGGTGGCGCTCCTCACGCTCGCGGTCGCCGCCTGCGGCGACATCGACGGCGACGACGACGACAGCGCCGCGCCGGCGGCCACTCAGGCGGCTGCCGCCACCCAGGCCGCTGCCGAGGCGTACGAGCACGAGGCGGCCGCCACGGAGGCAGCAGCTGCGTACGAAGCCGAAGCCGCGCAGGAGTCCGCTGCCAGCAGCTCGAGCCAGAGTTCGCAGGGGTCCACGACCACGACCGAGGCAGCCGCCTCCGTCAGCGAACCTGCACCCCAGCGGCCCGGCCCGAGCGCCACGACGTTCCAGAACTACGGGCGCACGCCGTACGTGAAGACCGCGACGGACGCCGTCTCCACCTTCAGCCTCGATACGGATCGCACGTCGTACTTCCTCGCCCTCGCCTGGGCGCAGAGCGGATACGCCGTCGAGCCCGACTCGGTGCGGGCGGAGGAGTGGGTGAACGCCTTCTCCTACGACTACGACGCGCCCCGGGACGACCGCAGCTTCGCCATCACCAGCGACGTGGTGCAGCACCCGCTCGGCGGCGGACGCCACCTCGTCCGCCTGGCCTTCCAGGCCCCGCACGTGCGCGACGACGTGCCCCTGAACGTGACGCTCGTGCTGGATGCCTCCGGCTCGATGGCCGACGGCAACCGCGTCGCCATCGCGCGGGAGGCGGCGGAGGCCATCCGCAACAGCCTCGGCTCCGACGACCGCATCGCCATCGTCCACTTCACCACCGACGTGATCGGCCAGTACACGGTCGAGCACAGCCGGCCCGGGGACGAGGACGTGGCCTGGTCGATCGACCGGCTCGCCCCGCACAACTCGACGAACGTGCAGGCCGGGCTCGACCTCGGCGTGCGGCTCGCCGACAAGGCCCGCCGGGAGCGCCCGGGCGCCTACAACTACATCATCCTGATGTCGGACGGCGTCGCGAACGTGGACGCAACCAACCCCTTCGCCATCCTCGACTCCTCGCCCGACACCGACCACCGCAACCCCCTGCGGCTGATCACCGTCGGCGTGGGCATCGAGAACTACAACGACTACCTGCTCGAGCAGCTCGCCCAGCACGGCAACGGCTGGTACCGCTACCTCGACACGACGGCGCAGGCGCGCGAGACGTTCAACCGCGAGAACTGGCTGGCGCTCTCGACCCCGTTCGCCGACCAGGCCCGCGCGCAGGTGACCTGGGATCCGGCGCTGGTCAGCTCCTGGCGCATCGTCGGCTACGAGAACCGGGTCACGCCGGACCACACCTTCGAGCAGAACCGCCGGGAGTTCGCCGAGCTCCCCTCGGGCGCGGCCACGACGGCGTTCTACGAGGTCGTCCTGCACGACGAGACGCGCCGCGGCCTGGCCACGCTGGGCGAGGTGGAAGTGCGCTGGGTGGACCCGCGCTCGGGCGACAGCTACAGCCAGGCAGCGCTCCTGGAGGGCCGCACGGACGCCCCCTTCGACGCGGGCGACCGGCACCTCCGCTTCGGCGCCATCGTGGCGCTCGCCTCCGACCGCTACAGCGCCCTCTCGGTGCAGCTCGAGGGAGCCAAGATCGACATCGCCGGCCTGGGCGCCGACATGACGGCGCTGCGGGCGGAGCTGGACTCGCTCTACGAGCGGATGAGCACCCTGCAGTCCTACCACGACTTCAGCTTCCTGCTGGAGCGGATGACGGCCCGGGTCGAGGAGCTCGGGGGCGGGAGTTCAGGCTACAGCCAGTGACGGTTCCCCTCGAACGGCGCCGGCTGTAACGCGCGTGGCCGGCCGCGGCGGACAACACCCCACCACCCGCCGCGGCCGGCGCGCGCATGTCAGGGGCAGAGCGAAGCAGGGAGGCTGGTGGGCTCAGCTATCGTTCAGTGACGGTGAGCCGGTAGCGCGCCGGTAGCTCTCTGACAAGGGTCATGCCCCCCGACTGAAGGGATGCGTCGATCCAGCGTCTCTATTGGCCGTCCGCCGTCGCGGGCTGCCGGGCGGGCGACTCCGAGAGGAGCGCCCTTACGGCAGGGACAAGATCGTTGGGAATCACCATTACGGTGTGCGCCTCGTCCTCGAAGGCCGCCTCGTCCTCCGCCACCGCCTCGTCCTCAGTCTGCGCCTCGTAGTGCGCAATCACACCTCGCACCCGCGCCTCATCCCAACCCGGCGGAAACCTGTTCACATCGCCGCTCATCCGCTCCTCCTTCGCATCCGTCGCCGGTATGCAGCCAGAGGCCTGCCGGTCAACTCGTAGGCAGTGATGACGAACACACTGTTCGGGTCCACGTCACGCTTGTAGATCACGCGGAGGTAACGCCCTCCCTGAGTTTGTCCATTGGCGACGCGCGAGTCATCTCGTCCGGGTCTGTCCTCCCCCGGGAGCGTATCACGTCCTCGACCTCGTTCTCCGTTACTCCGTGGCCGTGGATGTGGGGGAGGCTCGTCTCGGGGTCGATGTAGGCCGCTACGTTGCCAGCTGCGCCAGGTCGATGCCGATGAGCGCGAGGCTGAGGCCGGTCCACATCGTGACGATGATCCAGTAGAGCCACGGATTCTCGTCCCGGTGGATCGGCTCCACGAGAAAGGTCACGCCGGTCGCGAGAGCGGGCGCGGCCCAGAACAGGAACAGCAGGCCCCAGAGCCACTGGAAGTTGAACACGACCGCGGTGACCACGATCGCGAGGGCGCCCAGCGTGAGCCAGCGGATGCCGCTGCTCGCCCCGCGCCCCTGCCGCCGATCGAAGCTCATGCTTCCCCCTCGACGTATCTCGCCGGGGGTTCCTGCCCCAGCAGACGCCACGCGAGGTAGCGATGGAAGTCCACGACCACCCGCTCGAGGGGCACCAGCCGCCCTCCCCTGGAGAGCCTCGCCGCCATGCCCGCCTGGGCCCGCTCGCAGATGGCGCGGTCCTCTTCGAGGAACGCCGTCGCGTAGCCGTCGGAGATGGCCTGCGTCACCTGGTCGGGAGCGGAACGCATCAGCGTTCCCTGGAACACCCGCGTCGAGGTCGGGCTCAGGGGGTGGGCGATGATCCAGTCCCACGAGTCCTGCGTCACCACGCCCACGAACGAGGGCGGGATCGAGACGAGGACGTAGTGGTCGCCGCCCGTCCCGCCCCCGAAGAGGCTCCCGAGCAGCTTCCCGACGACCCCGCCATCGTCCTGAACGATCGTCCCGCCGGTCAGTGTCCAGGGCGCGGAGCCTTCGATGTAGTAGGCCCCACGGGTGGGCGTGACTTTTTCGAGTGTCTTCTCGTGCACCTTGAACAGGTGGTAGCTCTCCATGCCGTTCTCGACGATCAGCTTCCAGTTGGCTTCCCAGACCTCGGGGGCGGCGAGCGGTCCCGGCGCCGCGAAGGACTCCATGTCGAACTCGGCCAGGTGCGGGGCGATGCCGGCGAGCCGCTCGGCGAGCGGTGGGGCCTCGGGCGAGAGGCACACGAAGACGACGCCCATCCAGACCTCGACGCGGAAGGCGGGAAGGCTGTGCTCCTCGCGGTCGATCGTGATTCCTTGGGTGTAGGGAGCACCGCGGAAGGCGCCGGAGTCGCTGTAGCTCCAGGCGTGGTAGGGGCACGTGATCGTGCCCCCGTCGAGACAGTCGACGCCCGGTTCGAGCATGAGCGTGCCGCGATGGCGGCACACGTTCGAGAGCGCGCGCAGCTGCCCGTCGGCGCCGCGAACCAGCGCCAGCGGTTCGCCGGCGATGTCGATGGCGAGGTAGTCGCCCGGTTCCGCCAGCGACGCCTCCGCACAGACCGCGACCCAGTCGCCGCGGAACACGCGGTCGAGCTCAAGTGCGAAAAGGCCTTCGTCGCGGTAGGCGGCAAACGGCAGGGCCTGCGCCTCTTCCGCCGGGGCCGCCGCCGTTGCCAGCAGTTCGAGCGCGGCTTCGGTGTCGTGCCTGCTGGTCGGGGCTGCCATGTGCGCCTCTCTGGGTCGTTTGGGGGCTCGCGCGCGAGCCTGTGTTCGTGCGGTGGGGGAAAGCTGGTGGAGGGGGCAGGATTCGAACCTGCGTACCGCTCTGCGGGGCAGATTTACAGTCTGCTGCCTTTAACCACTCGGCCACCCCTCCACCTGGTGAGCCCAGGAGGGGACTCGAACCCCTAACCTGCTGATTACAAATCAGCCGCGCTGCCAGTTGCGCCACCTGGGCAGGGGGTCGACCCCACCTGCCGGGGGCCGTGTGACGCCACGGTACGGTGGCGACCCTGCGAGTATCGCGCCACCCTCCCTCACCCGCAAACAGGACGGCGGCGCGCCATCGGGGCCTTGGCGTTCCAGCGACTCCCCGCCAGCCTCCCGCGAAACGCATTCACGGAGGAACGCGATGAGCGAGGAGCCGGTCATCGGCGCGGAGAGCGCTGCGGAGAACGATGCGGAGGATCCCGCCGAGCCCGTCATCGGCGAGGTCGCGGACGACGACGACGAGGGCGGGGACGCGAGCGAGGCGGAGCTGGCCGAGTTGCTGCGCGAGACCCTGCTCGCCGCCCACGACGACCTGACGGCGGACGACCTGACGGGGGAGAGCGTCGCCGAGGTGCGGGAGCGCTACGTCGCCGCCCGCGAGCGGCTGGAGCGCGAGGCAAGGGAGTCGCAGGTGCCGGCGGGCGCGCCCGGGCGGTTCGCCCCCGCGCCGGTGAGCGCCTTCGAAAAGATCCGCGAGGGGCTCACGCGCCTGAACGCCTGAACGCGGCGGTCGACGGCGGGGAGGCGCGGGGCTAGCATCGGCGGCAGGGGGAGACGATGAACGTTGCCATCCTCGGCCTCGGACGTTTCGGCACACAGCTCGCGCGCGAGCTCGTCTCGCTCGGCGTCGACGTGCTCGGCGTCGACCGCGACGGCGCGCGCGTGAACGACGTCGTGGAGACGATCCTGCTGGCCGCCGAGGGGAACGTCGAGGAGGTCGAGTTCCTTGAGTCGCTCTCGCTGCACAACTACGACTCGGTGGTCGTGGCCATCGGCAGCGACGTGGCCACGAGCGTGCTCGTGACGCTCACGCTGAAGCAGCGCCTGCGCCTGACGCACGTGGTCGCCAAGGCGAGCACAGACGAGCACACGCGCGCGCTCGAGCTGGCCGGCGCCGACGTGCTCGTGAACCCGGAGCGCGAGTCGGCCCAGCGGCTGGCGCACACGCTCGGCAGCAGCGACATCACGGACTACATGTCCCTGGGCGGGGCGCAGGGCATCGCCCGCGTACGCGCGCCCTACTCGGCCACCGGCCACGCCATCGGCGACCTCGACATCGCGGGGCGCTACAACGTGTTCCTGCTGGCGCGGTTGCGCGACACCTCGGTCACGTTCAACCCGGACCTGGAGGAGACGGTGCAGCAGGGCGACTTCTGGATCGTGGCGGGGCGCGACGACCACCTGCGCGACCTGCAGCAGTAGCGCGGGGTCCGCGGCGCATGAAAAACCGCCCGCGTTTCTGCGGGCGGTTTTGCTATCCCGGCGGAAAGGAGGAAACGCCGGGAATCTCGCTCCGGAGCGGCCTAGGCCGCCCGGGTCATGCGGTGCTCCTCGTTGGTGATGAAGTCACTCTCGGAGAGCCAGTTCTTGAACTCCTTCACGGCGCCACACTCGTAGCAACGGCCGAGGCTGAGAGGCCCCGACGGCTCGTCGATGCGCCAGCGGTGGAAGTGCTGGGGCTTCGCTGCGGTGTGTTTGGTGCTGCGCTTGTTCATGACCGAACCTCCGTGGTTGACGTCGAAGGGCCCAGGCCCTACGCTCCTAAAGAAGAACCTCCGCTACTATGTTTTCCGAAGTTCTGGTACAAGTCTAGCAGGAGCCCCGAGAGCGTCAAGTGGTGGTTCCCGAGGCCCTTCCCGGGGCCTTACCATGGAGAAGAACGGTTCCATGGCCCGATCGAACGGCAACGGCACCTCCCGCAAGTACGGCCACGCGTGTCTCATCGCGCAATCCCTTGATGTGCTGGGCGATCGCTGGACGCTCCTGCTGCTGCGGGACCTGATGACCGGCCTGCGGCGCTACACCGACATCCTCCAGAACTGTCCGGGGCTCTCGCCCAACGTGCTCGCCGACCGGCTGAAGATGCTGGAGCGCGAGGGGCTCGTTCACCGTCACTACGAGCGCGGTCTTCCGCCGCGCGTCGAGTACACGCTTACCGAGAAAGGATGGTCCGTAAGGCCCATCCTTCTTTCGTTGGTGGAGTGGGGCATGACCTACGCCAACCGCTTCACCCGTGAATCCGTCGGAGACACCGTCCCGACGGATTTTGCTGTCCGGATGGTGCCCACCTTCGCCTTCCAGCCGGAGCTGGCCCAGGGCGTGAACGTGTCCCTCATGCTCGAGATCGACGACTGCGAAGGGTGCAGCGCCTGGACGTTCCAGATCGAGGACGGCCGGCTCATCCCGCAGCGCGGCGGCGCCCCCTCGGACCTGCACTTCCGCACCGACACGAAGGGCTTCTTCCGTTTCTTCCGCGGGACCGAGCCCCGGGAGTGCGGCGAGCTGCGGGGCCCGGTCGAGCTGGCGAAGGCGTTCCAGGGCTGCTTCGAGCTCGCCCCCCCGGTCCCGGTGGGGGCGTAGGGCCGCCACTCAAGCGCACTGGTCCCTCGGCTTCGAGTAGAATCCACCGCCGTGTTTCTGAGCGTACTGGGGGAATAAACCTTGGATACCGTATTGACTCGCCGGCGGGTCGCGGAAGAACTCTTGACGACGATCCGGATTGGCTCTCTGCGAGCAACCGCCAGTGCCCATACCGCCTGGCGCGAAGACATCTTCCGTGGGTTTCGGCCTAACACCATTTCCAGATCCGTTGCGCTCAAGCGAGTCCGCCTGTTCGCCAGCAGCCCCGACTACCTACACCAGCTTCTCGACCTCTATCTCGATGACCTCTCCATCGGAGGGGCAAGCCTTGACGAGCGCCTCGTCGCGGCGTCCGAAGACGCCCGCATCCCTGAAGCGCTCCAAGAAGTCCTCGGCAGCCTCTTGTCGTCTACCGATCTTTCCGCCGTTCCCGATGGCCTCCTTGTCGACGACCCTGAGCCAGTCGTTGCCAGTCCCGAGAGCACAACACCCACGCCGGAGCCGACACCGCCAGCGGTGCCTGTCACCAAGTCGAAAAAACCCAGCGACGGACCTTCTTCAGCCGAGCGCTCCTTCAGGAAGGAGCCCTTTGAATGGACACCCCCAGACGACGACACCGGCGTAGTCCAGGACGCGGTCACCCTGTTCGAGCGCAGCCTCAGCGCCTTTGTCGAGAGGCAACTCCGCGACATTCATGGCGATGCCTGGCTCCGTCGCGGCTGTGGGGGTGACTACAAGACGCGTTGGACTGAGAGGGAGAAGCGTGCGGCCCCACCCCACCCAGCCACCCTGCTGGGCTACGCGGACATCTCGGAGCTATCGGAGATTGTCCGGAGAAAGGACAATTGGGCGGCCTTCGAGCCGTATTTCGGCGGCAAGGCCTCGCTTGAGCAGAAATTCTCTCAGATACTGCCTCTCCGCAACGCAGCATTTCACTCCGGCCAGCGGGTCCTCTACGCATCGGAGGAAGCAGCAGCGTTCGCCGCCATGGTGTGGGTAGCCAGTTGCTATCACATAACAACTGCAGACGCCATCGACAATCTGTGGACAGCTGACGAGCCGGAGCCATCGCGCACTCGCCAGGAAACAGACATCACCGCCAATTTGATTCTCAAGAACTTCGACGACCTTCTTCCTGACCAGCCTCTAGTAGGCCGCGAAGAAGAGCTAAGGGATATTCACAGCTTTTGGCATGACGACTTCGCCAGATGCATCTCCATCACCGGACGAGGAGGCATGGGAAAGACCGCACTGGTCTACCAATTCACGAATGACCTGCTGCGTTCCCCTGTCGGCCCGGGCGACCGGCCAGCCATCGATCTGGTGCTCTTCGTTACAGCGAAGCAAACCTGGGCCTCTCAAGACACCCAGGAGCACCTACCCGCCAGCCAACGCTTTGCCACTCTAGACGAAGCCTTCGCCGCCACGCTTGATCTCTTTGACGAGCGACCACTCTCTGATGCGGACTTCGAGAGTACTCGCCGCCAAGTGTTGGAGTTGGCTAGCGCCAGCAAGTGCCTCTTCGTCTTTGACAATCTTGAGACACTAGCCGATGACGAAATCAGCACCGTCGCGCTGTTCTGCCAAGACCTTCCGCAACCTTCGAAGGCCATCATCACTGATCGAGAGCGCAGGAGCTTCGGCATCGGACGGCCAATGAAGCTCCCACCGCTCTCAGACGAGGCATCACTTGACCTAGTCAACAGTCGACTGGCCGCCGAGGGAGTGCCCCTGTCGCCCGAGGGTCGAGCGGCCCTACGGAGAGTCATCGCTGACATAGGAGGTCTTCCCCTCCACCTGCACTACGTGGCGAATCTCCTTGGCCAAGGCCACACTCCTCAAGAGGCTCTTGAGCGGCTCCGCGGCGAGGATACCCTGGGACTCCTGCACTTCTCGTTCAAGAGCTCCCTAGACCGTCTTTCTCAGTCAGCGCTCCAGCTTCTCTTCTACCTAGCGGTGAAACGGAATCCGGCGACTCGCAAGGAGCTACTCAGGGTGCGCACCGACGGCAGTGACTTCAAGGAAGACATGGACTCGCTGGACGCAGCGCACTTTGTGGAGCGCGCGACTGGAGGCGAGGCCGTGAAATTCCAGATTGCCGACCCCAACCTCAGGGACTATGTCTATCGTGAGGCGCCAAAGCGGATGGAGGATTCAGTTACCGCTCAACTTACCCAGAAGGCTGGGGGCAGCAGCGACCTGCGGGGGCTGCCAAACGTGCAGCGGGCAATCGAGCAAGCCATCGGCGAGGCGGACAAGAAGGGCACTTGGGCAGAGGCGATTTCGTACCTCGAATCAAAACGCACCCAACTCGGCAACCCTCCCCAGCTACTGGCGAGGCTGGGATACCTGTATTTTCGGCGCTACGACAGACAAACAGCTAGGGCCCTGTTGGAGCGGAGCCGCGCTAGCGGGTGGGAGGATGTCGTAGCGCTCCGAACGCTAGGCATCATCAACCTTCGAGAAAAGCGATTGGAGGAGGCAGAGGAAAACAGTGAGGCCGCGCTCGCCTTGCGTCCAGATGACAAGCAGACTAAGCGTCTTCTCGGCGAAGTTCTGCTAACCCGAGCTGAAGAGTCGCGTTTCACACTTGACAGCGCCCGCCGTGGCCAATTGGCCGAACGGGCCTTCGATCTCATCGATGGCTCGCTGATCGAGGACGACTACGCGAGTTGGCAGCAGAACCACAACGCGGACCGTCGGAGTCTTCTAGAGCGTTGTGAGCGGCTTCTGCCCACAGCTGCGCAGCACTAGCCCCCTACTCCGTCACCACCTCCAGGGTGGCGTGACCGAAGAGGACGGCGAAGCGGCGGCACCAGACGACCGCGCTCTTGAACTCGTCGATGTCGATGTCGGAGGGAATCTCGTAGTTGAAGGCGCCGTCCGTGGCCTTCAGGTCGCCGAGGTTGATGGCCTCCTCCTCCCAGCCGTCGGGGTTGCGCGAGAGGTAGACGAACAGGTCGGGGCCGTTTCGCACGGAGAAGTCCTCGACGCGCAGGATGTAGACCCCGGGTTCGGTCTCGATGATGAATGCCTTGCCCTCGGCGAAGTGGAAGTCGTCGGAGCCCTGCCACTCCCCGAAAGCGACGAGCTGCGCGCCCCCGTCGCTCCCGGCGTCCTCCGTCGGAGCCGCCGTCGCGGCGGCGGTGGCGGCGGGAGTGCTGGCGGGGGCGGTTTCCGCCGCGGAGGTCGGCGACGACTCGTCGGACTCGGGCGGCGAGGTGGCCGTGGCGACAGGCGTGCTGGCGGCGACGGCCGAGCGGTCGAACTCGGGGGCGGCCTCCTCGAGGAAGCTGCGCTCCCAGAGGGGCGAGAGCAGGTACCAGCCGACGGGAATCGCGATCGCGAGCAGGGGGATGCCGATGCCGGCGGTGAGGTACTTGTTGTCGATCAGGGGGCGGTAGAGACGCAGGCGCCAGGCGGCGGCAAGGGCGCCGACGATGAGCACGACGATGATCGGCAGGATGATCCAGCGGTTGGGGTAGATGAATTCAGAGCCGAAGCGTTCAAGTTCACCGAAAAATTCTTCCATCTCTCTATTCCTCGCCATCCAGTCTAGCGGGGCGTCCGCAATGCCCCTCGTCGCGCGTCTTTACCTTGGCGGACGCCCTTGCCACGCGCTTTACGAACGCCTAGAAGGGGGATGGCCCGGCGATTCGGGCCGGGGGCACGCCATGAAGCCGGTCGTCAACCACACCCTCTGCGAGGGCCACGCCCGCTGCGAGGAAACCGTGCCACAGGTCTTCCAAGTGGACGACGACGACAAGAGCCAGGTGCTCGTGGAAGCCGTCCCCGAGGAGCTGCGCGACCGCGTCGAAGTGGCCGTGCGCGTCTGCCCGCGGCAGGCCATCAGCCTGGAGGAGGCGTCATGACCAGCGGCGCGCCCGAGCACGACGGCGGGGCCCTGAGCCTCGACACGCTCTCGATCACCGACACCCAGCGCTACGTCGACCGGGGCTACCCGTGGGCGGAGTGGGACCTGCTGCGTCGCGAGGCGCCGGTCTACTGGTACGACCGTCCCGACGTCGACCCGTTCTGGGCGCTGACCACGTACGAGGACACGCTCACGATCTCGAAGCGTTCCGACATCTTCATCAGCTCGGACCGGCTGCGCATCTTCCCGCGCACGCAGGAGGAGTTCTCGCGGCGGCGGAAGGAGGAGCTGATCGCGCGCTTCGGGCCGGAGCGGGCGCGGCGCCACTACACGCTCAGCTTCATCGACATGGACGACCCGGAGCACGCCGCCTACCGCAACCTGACCAACCGCAGCTTCACGCCCCGCGCCATGCGCCTGTTGGAGGAGCACATCGCCGAGCTGGCGGAGGCCTACGTGAGCGGCTTCGCCCGGCACCTCGTGAACACGGTCGCCGAGCGGGGCGAGTGCGACTTCGTGCACGACCTCGCGGTGAAGCTGCCGATGGCGGCCATCTTCGAGATGCTGGGCTTCCCGCGCGAGGACTGGGACGAGCTGTTCGGCATCCGCGAGGTCCAGTTCGGCTCCGACCGCGAGCTCGCCCTCTCGGGACTCACGCCCGAGGAGCTGCACGAGGAGCGGCAGAAGGCGAACAAGGCCGCGACGGAGTACGGCTTCGCCTTCATCGAGGCGCGCAAGGCGGCCGGCGCCCCGACCGACTCCCTCGTCGACGTGCTCCTGCGCGCCGAGCTGGACGGCCGCACGCTCGAGGACGACGAGATCAACTCCTACATCAACCTGCTCGTCGCCGGCGGGCTGGAGACGACGCGCAACGCGACCACGGGCGGCGTGCTCGCCCTGATGGAGCACCCCGAGGAGCGCGACCGGCTCGTGGCGAACCCCGAGCTCCTGCGCACGACCGTGGAAGAGATCCTGCGCTGGACCTCGCCCGTCATCCAGTTCGCGCGGGTGGCGACGGAGGACTTCGAACTGCGCGGCCACACCATCCGCGCGGGCGAGACGGTAGCGATGTGGTACCCCTCGGCGAACCGCGACGAGGCGGCCTGGGACGACCCCTACCGTTTCGACATCACGCGCGACCCGAATGACCACCTCTCCTTTGGCGGCTTCGGCGCGCACTTCTGCCTGGGCGCGAACCTGGCCCGCTGGGAGCTGCGCGGCATCTTCAAGGAGCTGCTGCCCCTGCTTCCGGAGATGGAGCTCGACGGGCCCCCGTTCCGCCAGGACAGCCTGCACGTGGGCGGCATCGTGAAGATGCCGGTGCGCTACCGCCCCGTCCCCGCCGCCTGACCGCGTGACCGACGCCGCCGCCGAGTACACGTTCCGCGAGGTCGACGCGGCCCGCTGGAACGACTTCGAGGCGGTTTTCGAGGCGCGTGGCGGGCCGAAGTACTGCTGGTGCATGGTCTTCCGCGCGCCCCCGGGCCGGTCGCACGCACCCGACAGGGCCGCGAAGAAGGCCGAGATGCAGCGCCGCGTCCTCGCCGGCGAGCCGGTCGGCATCCTCGCCTACGCGGGGGACCAGCCCGTGGCCTGGTGCTCGATCGCGCCCGTCGGGACGTTCCAGCGAATCGGGAAGGCCGTGGACAAGGAGCGCGACGGCGTCTGGTCGCTGACCTGCTTCTTCGTGCCGAGGCGGCTGCGGGGGCAGGGGCTCTCGCGACGCCTCCTGCAGGCGGCCATCGACCACGCCCGCGCCCGCGGCGCCGACACGCTCGAGGCCTACCCGGTCGACCCGGACTCACCCAGCTACGGGTACCTGGGGCGCGTCCCCATGTTCCTGGCGGCGGGGTTCGAGGAGGTGGGGACGCTGGGGACGCGGCGGCACGTCATGCGGCTCCCGCTCGCGTAGGGTTCCCGGGAATGCGCGCCCCCTTCAACGTCCTGGTCATCCCGTTCTGCCGCGCCCCGGGTCCGGAGACGCTCTATTGCGTGCTCCTGCGGGCCGACGCGGGCTTCTGGCAGTGGGTCGCCGGGGGTGGGGAAGACGCGGAGACGCCGGTCGAGACCGCGATCCGCGAGACCCGCGAGGAGACCGGCATCGAGGGGCCGCTGTACGCCCTCCAGTCGCAGGCGCGGGTCCCGGTGTCCGCGTTCGCGGCGCGCGACGAGTGGCCGGACGACCTCTACGTCATCCCGGAGCACCACTTCGCCCTTGAGGCGCCAACGCCCGAGGCACGCCTGTCGGCCGAGCACACGGCCTGCGAGTGGCTCCCCTACGACGCTGCCTTCGCGAGGCTGCACTGGCAGAGTAACCAGACGGCCCTCCAGGAGTTGGCCGAGCGCCTCTCGCGCGACGACCTGGTTCGGGGCTGAGGGCCGCCTACCGATCGGCCAGCTCGGCAATGGCCTGCCGACGGACCACGTTGAAGAACCTGCCGGTTGGGCCTTCAACTTCCGCAGCGACCTTGGCTCTCTCTTGCGGCGGCAGGCGTTCGAACCAACGGCGGTAGGCATCGTCGCTCCACCCCAAGCGGAACGTACGCCGCCGGACGAAGTGGATGGACTCGTCCTTGCCGATGCTCCCATCAGCCACTCCCAACGCAAACGCTTCAGCCTCGGCAGGGTTGGCAAGCAGCACAGCCTCATTGAGGAGGAGAAACGTCTCCATTGCCGTCAGTGCGAATCGCTTGTTTCCGTCGGCGAATGGATGGTTCTTGGTGAGGCCGTAGTGGAGGATTCCCGCCTTGACGGGAAGCGTGCGGTAGTAGGGCCACCGGGCCTGATCTAGGGCGCTAAGGAGCGCATGGCGTCCTTCTTCACCTCGGAGCTGGAACGCAGGCGAGCCGGGGAAGACCTGCTCCGTGAGGCTGATAACGACTTCCTGGGCGAGTTGCTCGTCGAGGTAGTGAAGCCGAGGCACGGGCTAACGCTTGGCGAGTTCCTCAAGGACTTCTCGCCGCCGTTCGATGACCTTCCGGGCTGCCTCGCGCACGCGGTCACGCTTGCGGCGGCTCGTCGCCTGCTCGCTGCCTGCACGCTCAGCCTGACGGCGGCGCTGCTTCCGGTCCGTGCGAAGGTTGGCCATCGGTTACTCCAACGCTCCCTCTCGGGCCAACCTACCGTATCACCCCTGCCCGTGCCGGGCGCAAACCCGTCAGCCTCCTCGCCCCTAGAGCCCCTCGTTGATCTCTGCGATGCCTAGGTCGAAGTACTCGTTCAGGTTCGTGACCGTGCCGGCGAGGAGCAGCGCGCCGAGGGCGATCAGCATGGCCGCGCTCGCGACCTCCACGGCCGGCATGAAGCGCTGCATCTTGCGCACCGCCCGGGCGGCGTCGCCCACGGCGAGGCCGGCGAGCAGGAAGGGGATGCCCAGCCCGGCCGAGTAGAAGGCCAGCAGGTAGGTGCCCGTGACGGCGTCACCGGAGGTGGCGGCCAGCGTCAGGATGAAGCCGAGGACCGGTCCCACGCAGGGCGACCAGCCGACGGCGAACCCGGCGCCCACCATCGCCGAGCGCGTGTAGCTCACGCCGCGGGACCCGCCGAAGTCGGCCTTGAAGGTGCGCTGCAGCAGGTTGAACTGGATGTAGCCCGAGTACTTCGCCCAGGCGACCAGCCCGGCGAGCCCGAGCAGCGCCATCCGCCAGGGCTCGTCGCGCAGCTCGGCGAACTCGACGATGCCGAAGAAGGCGGCGGCAGCGACCGCGAGGGCGATCGCCGCCACGATCGGCGGCTTGCGGGAGAAGGACGGGATGAGGAGCGAGCCGAGCACGATGAGCAGCACACCCGCGGCCGTCTCCATCTCGGGCTGGTAGTCGAGCAGGGCGAAGCCGAAGAGGCCGGCGCTCGCGCCCAGGGCGATGAAGATGATGCTCAGGCCGATGACGAACGCGAGTGAGTGAGTGAACGTCCTGGCGCGGCTGGCACGGATGTCGCCGCCCTCGACGGTCGCGCCGGCGAGGTTGGTGATGTAGATGGGCACGATCGGCAGCACGCAGGGCGAGAGGAACGAGAGCACGCCCGCGGAGAAGGCGATGAACGGCCCGCCGGCACCCTTCAGGGTCTCGCGGGGGTCGACCTCGACGCCGCCGACGGTGAAGACCAGGAACGGCGCCGCCACCAGGGCCGCGAAGGCGAGATAGAGCGCCCACGCCCGGCTGCCGCGTCCCGCCGTGCCGAGTCTTGCCGTTTGCGCCACCCGCACCCTCCCGTCACGACATTATGGCGGAGCCCGCCTCGCGGGTCAGAGGGCGCAGGTAAAGGCCGGAGTCGGCCGGCGCGTGCGGTTAGTCCCGCTCCACCAGGTCGACGGTCTCGGTACCGAGCGTGACGGCGTTCCCGCCGTTCTCCCAGGTGTGGATGCTGTACACGGCGACCGTGGGGTCGCCCACCGCGCTGAAATTGATCGGCCCGCTTACGCCGCTGTAGTCAATGTCCTTCCCTTCGTCGATGAGGGCGGCGCACTCGCCGTAGGTGGTGCACTCCTCGCCGTCGTGGGTGAGGCCGGCGATCGCGGCCATCATCGCCTCGCCGTCGGCCGGGTCGCCCACGATGCGCGCCGCCAGCGCCATCACGATGACGCAGTCGTAGGCCTCGGCGCCGTACGCGAGGTAGTCGCCCGCGCGCTCGGCCAGCCGCTCCTTGAAGGCGACGCTCCCCTTCGCCGTCTGCGAGATGCCCATCATGCCGTCGAGCACGGAGGGGTTGGAGGCGTCCACGCTCTCCCAGAGGGTGGGGCTGTAGAGGCCGGTGGCGGCGAACTGCCGCTCGGGCCCTATGCCCGACTCGATCAGCTGGCGCACGGTCTCGGAGCCGTCGCTGCTGAAGCCGAGGTTGATGACAACGTCGGGGTCATAGTTCACGATCTGCGCCACCTCGGCGCTGTAGGAGGCGGTCTCGGGGTGGTAAAGGACGGAGAACATATTCGCTCCGAGCCTGTCGAACTCATCCGCGAGGAGCGACTCGAGCGCGTTCCCCCAGGCGTCGGCGCGCCCGATGACGGCGATGCGGGTGGCGCCTCCCGCCACGACCACGTCGGCGATGACTGGGGCCATGGCGGTGTCGGGCGGGATGGTGCGGATGTAGTAGGCGGCGTTCTCCTGGGTGGTGAACACCGGCGACGTGTTCGAGGGCGAGCACTGCGGCACCTGCTCGTCGAACAGGGTCTGGACGAACGCCTGCGAGACGGCCGACCCGGCAGCTCCCACGATGACGTGCGCGCCCTCGCCGAGCAGGCGGCGGACGCCCTCGAGGCCGGTGGCGGGGTTGGTGGCGGAGTCCGCCAGGGTGAGCGTCACCCCGCCCCCCTGCGCATTCACGTCCTCTACCGCCAGGCGCACGGCGGCGATGATGGGCACGCCGAGGAACGCCAGCGAGCCGGTCTCGGGCAACACCGCGCCGATGTGCAGGGCGGCCGGGGCGGCGGGGGTGTCCGGGGCGGCGGGGGTGTCCGTCGCCGGCGCTTCGGTGGCGGGAGCGTCTTCCTCGCCGCCTCCGCACGCCGCGACCACGAGGGCGACCAGCGCTACTCCCGCGACGAAGGCCCGACCGCGCGCCCTGGTGCCCATTCTCGACCCTCCCGTCTATCCGGCTACCTGCAGGAACTCTTCGCCGGGGACGATACCAGAGCCCTCCGGCCCGCCGGGAGCTTCTCCGCTAGACTGCGCGCCCAACGGAGGTGACGCGTGAACGAGTTTCGAGACAAGACGGCAGTCGTGACGGGCGGGGCCGGTGGAATCGGCCGGGCCATGGCCCTCACGTTCGCTGGTGAGGGCATGAACGTCGTGATCGCCGACGTGGACATGGAGACGGCAGCGAAGACAGCCGCCGAGATCGAGGCGAAGGGCGTGCGCTGCATCACCGTGCAGACGGACGTCGCCGACCGCGCCTCGGTGGGCAACCTCGCCGACCGCGCCTTCGAGGAGATGGGCGGCGTTCACGTGCTCTGCAACAACGCCGGCGTCGTCTCGATGGGCCCCGCCCACATGCTCAGCGACTCGGACTGGGACTGGGTGATCGGGGTCGACCTGCTCGGGGTGATCTACGGCATCCAGGCGTTCCTGAAGCGCATGGTCGACCAGGACGAGGAGTGCCACATCGTAAGCACCGCCTCGATCGCGGGACTGGTGGCCCACCAGGGCATCGCGCCCTACAACGTGGCGAAGTTCGGCGTGGTGGCGCTGACGGAGACGCTGCGGATCGACCTGCAGGACACGAAGGTGAGCGCCTCGGTGCTCTGCCCCGGCGGCGTGCGCACGCGGATCATGGAGTCCGACCGCAACCGGCCGCAGGACATGGGCGGCCCCGGCGACTTCGAGGCCCGCGCCGGCGCCATGCCGCCCGAGCCGATCGACCCGATGATCGTGGGCGGGCGCGTACTCGACGCGATCAAGGCGGATGCGCCCTACATCGTCACGCACAAGGAACAGAAGGCGATGGTCGAGGACCGGTTCAACCCGATCCTGGAGGCCTTCGACCGCCTGTAGGCACACCGGGGTCCATCATCTGTTGTAGGCTATCAGCATGGGCCAACGGATCCACGTTACGCTGACCGACGAGCAGTACGCTCGCCTGTGCGAGGAATCGCGGCGCACGGGCCTCAGCCTCTCCGAGCTTGTCGGCCGCGCGATTGACCGCACCTACGACCAACCGCTCACGGACGCGGCGCGGGAAGCCCTCCAAGAGGATCGGCTTGCCGCGTTCGCGGAAGCCGCAGGTATCTGGAGTGACCGTGACTTCGACGGCAAGACCTACGTCGAGCGCATCCGCCGCGGCCTCGACCCCGACACCGGGGCTTGATGACGCTCGTTCTCGATACCTCAGTGCTCATCGATCACCTTCGCAACCACCCCGGGGCTGTCGCTGCTATCGAACAGGCCGCCGCAGCTCGATCTCGCGTATGCGCCTCGGTTCTGACGAGGTTGGAAGTGCTGGCGGGAATGAGAGCCGGCGAGGAGGCGACCATCCGGGACCTGTTCGCGCGCATAGACTGGATCGCCGTCGACTCTGAGCTTGCGGACCGCGCCGGTGAGCTTGCCGGCAGCTACCTACGGTCCCACCCTGGCATTGACCCGGTCGACTACGTCATCGCGGCGACCGCCGAGCGCCTCGACGCCGACCTCTGGACGCACAACGTCAGGCACTTCCCGATGTTTCCGGGCCTCCAGCCCCCGTACTAGCGCCCCTTGAACTCTGGCTCGCGACGCTCCACGAAGGCGGCGGCGGCGTTCTTGAAGTCGTCGGTTTTCGAGGCGGCGATCATGTTGCCGGCCTCGAAGGTCAGGGTCTCCGCGAAGGTGTGGGTCGAGCCGTAGGCGAAGTTGCGCTTCATACGGGCGAAGGCGGCGGTGGGGCCGGCCGCGAGCTTCGCCGCGAGGCCCATCGCCTCGTCGCGCAGGGCGCCGTCGGGGACGACGCGGTTGACGATGCCGAGGCGCAGGGCCGTGGCCGCGTCGATCTGGGAGCCGAGGAGGTACAACTCCTTCGCCTTCGCGACGCCGACGATGCGCTCCAGCTGCCAGCTCCCGCCGAAGTCGCCCGTGAGGCCGACGCGTCCGAAGGCCGTCACGAAGCGTGAGCCGGCGCCCGCGAGCCGGATGTCGGCGGCGAGGGCGAGGGAGAAGCCGGCGCCCGCGGCGGCGCCGTTGACAGCCGCGATGGTGGGCTTGGGCATCTCCGCCAGCAGCCGCGAGATCTCCTCGAAGCGGCGAAGCACGGCGGTGCTGCCCAGGGGGTCGAGCCCGTCGCCGGCGCCGATGCTCTTGAGGTCGCCGCCCGAGCAGAAGGCGCGGCCCGCGCCCGTCACCACCACGCAGCGCACGGCCTCGTCGTCCGCCGCCTCCTGGCCGCGGACGACCAGCGCATCGAGCAGTTCGCCGCTCATCGCGTTGAGGGCGTCGGGCCGGTTCAGGGTGATGACGCCGACGGCGCCGTCGGTCTCGTAGCGCACGGTCTCGGACATGGGGAGGGCCTCCTTGGGGCAGGGGAGGCCATTCTAGCGCGCGGGGCCGTTCACTCCCGCCAGACGATATCGACCTCGCCGAAGCGCACGGTGTCGCCCTCGGCCACGCCCTCGCGGCGCAGGGCGCGGGCCACGCCCCAGCGAGTCAGGCGGCGGTCGACCTCGTCGCGCGCGCCCTCCATCTCGAAGTCCATCATCTCGATGAAGGTCACGACCCGCTGGCCTTCCACGGCGAACAGTCCCGGGCCCTTCCGCACGACCGTGAAACGCTCCTCGGGCTGCGGGCGGACGACGGGCAGGACCTCGGGAGGCCGGGAGGCGGCGCGCTCACGCTCCTCGCCGACCAGCGCCATGAGCTCCGCGACAAGCGCGTCCGTGCCCTGCCCCTCCTGCGCCGAGATGGTGGCGACCGGGGCGCCGATGTGGGCCTCGAGCGTGTCCGCGGCATCGCGCGCGATCTCCTCGTCGAGGTCCGACTTGGTGACGGCCACGACGCGGGGGATGTCCGCGAGCAGATTGTCGTGGGTGCGCACCTCGGTCTCGATGAGCTCGTAGTCGGTTACCGGGTCGATCGAGCTGCAGTCGATCACGTGCAGGAGCACGCGGCAGCGGCGCACGTGCTTGAGGAACTCGAACCCGAGGCCGTAGCCCTCGCTCGCGCCCTCGATGAGCCCGGGAAGGTCGGCCAGGGTGAAGCGCTCGTAGCCGACGCCCACCACGCCGAGCATCGGCTCGAGTGTCGTGAAGGGGTACTCGGCGATCTTCGGCTTGGCGTGCGAGACGGCCGCGAGGAGCGTGGACTTGCCCGCGTTGGGGAGACCCAGCAGGCCCACATCCGCGAGCAGCCGCAGGTCGAGCCGGAGCGCGACGGATTCGCCCGCGTGGCCGCGCTGGGAGTAGTGCGGGGCCTGGTTCGTGCTGGTCGCGAAGCGCTTGTTCCCCCAGCCCCCGCGTCCACCCCAGGCGACGAGCGCCGTCGCCCCCGGCTCCGCGAGGTCGGCCAGCGGCTCCCCGGTTTCGTCTTCGAAGGCGATGGTCCCCGCTGGGACATCGAGGGTGAGGTCGTCGCCCTGGGGGCCGGCCTTGAGCTTGGGACCGCCGGCACCGCCGTTTCCGGCCCGGAAGCGCCGCCGGCTGCGGAACTGCTCCAGCGTGTACACGTCGTCGACCGCGCGCAGGTAGACCCTGCCCCCACGGCCTCCGTCGCCGCCATCCGGTCCACCGAGGGGCACGAACTTCTCCCGGTGGAACGTGGCCGCACCGTCTCCGCCGGTTCCGCCTTCCACCGTGATCAGGACGCTATCGAACATCAGAACCGATCCTAGCCGGGGATGAGCCGAAGGGGATGATGGTGGTGGTGAGCCGTTCGGGACCGTGCGGGTTCTCGCGAATCAGCCTGCCGGGGCGCGTCACACGCGAACCCCGCCGGGTGTGGGTTCTGCGCGGAACCGGGTGCGGCCCGGCGTGCGGGTGTGACGGCAGCCGATGCAGCGCGCGGCGAGCCAGCGGGAGAAGTCCAGGATTCCGCACGGGATGCGCCGGGTTTCCGAACGGGGCTACTTGCCGCCGGCGGGCTGCGGCGCGGCGTCGCCGAGGTCGCCACGGCGGCGGCGGATGACGGCCTCGTCCTCGCCGAGGGAGGCGTCCTGCTCCTGCTCGTACGTCATCTTGTAGAGGCGCGCGTAGACGCCGTCGCGTGCGAGCAGCTCGTCGTGCGTGCCGATCTCGACCATGCGTCCGTTCTCGAGGACGACGATGCGGCTGGCCTCGCGGATGGTGGAGAGGCGGTGGGCGATGACGAACGAGGTCCGGTTCTGGAGGAGGTTGCGCAGGGCGCGCTGGATGATGACCTCGGTCTGCGTGTCCACGTAGGCGGTCGCCTCGTCGAGGATGAGGATGCGGGGCGCGGCGAGTACGGCGCGGGCGAAGCTGAGGAGCTGGCGCTGGCCCACGGAGATGTTCTGGCCGCGCTGGTGGAGCTCGTGGTTGTAGCCGCCGGGCAGGCGCGAGATGAAGTCGTGCGCGCCGACCGCCGTCGAGGCCTCCTCGATCTCGGCGTCGGTGGCGCCGGGTTTCCCGTACTCGATGTTCTCGCGGATGGTGCCGCTGAAGAGGTAGGGCTGCTGCAGCACCACGCCCATGAACTGGGTGAGCGAGCGGCGCTTGATGTCGCGCACGTCGTGCCCGTCGATGCGGATGGAGCCGTCGGAGACGTCGTAGCCGCGGCTGATGAGGGTGGTGATGGTGGTCTTGCCCGAGCCGGTGTGGCCCACGAGCGCGATCGTCTCCCCGGGCTCGACGTGCAGCTCGAAGTCCTGGAGCACGGGCACGCCCTCGACGTAGTGGAACTGGACGTCGTCGAAGTCGACGCGGCCCTCGACTTCGGTGAGCTCGATGGCGTCGTCGCGATCGCGGATGCGGGGGACGGTCTCGAGCACCTCGAAGATGCGCTGCCCGCCGGCCATCGCCCGCTGCAGCATCGTGTACTGCATCACCAGGTCACGGATGGGCTCGAAGAAGCGGAGGATGAGGAGGACGAAGAGGACGATGGCGCCCACGATGGCGGCGGCTTCGTCCCGGTCGAGGGAGCCCGAGGAGAGGGCGCGCCAGCCGGCGGCGATGAGCACGGCCGCCGTCGAGATGGCGATGCAGAGCTCGATCAGGGGCACGACCACCGCCGTGAGCGTTCCCGCCCAGATGTTGGCGTTGCGGTTCTCCTGGTTCATGACGTCGAAGCGCTTGGCGTTCTCGTCTTCCCGGTTGAGGGACTGCACGGTGCGCACGCCGGCCAGGCTCTCGCCGAGGTTCCCGTAGAGCTGGCTGATGCGGATGCGCACGTTGATGAAGGCCTCGCGGGCGTAGCGGGCCCAGATGCTGAGCACAAAGATGAGCGGCGGCACCACCGCCAGCGTGTAGAGGGCCAGCTCCCAGTCCGAGTTCATCAGCAGGGTGACGGCGATGGCGATGCCGACGATGTCGGCGGCGAACGTGAGCGAGCCCGTGCTGAGCAGCTCCTGCATGACCGTCACGTCGCTGGTGAGGCGGGAGATCATGCGGCCCACCTCCATCTCGTCGTAGAACGAGAGGGAGAGGCCCTGCATGTGCTCGTACATGTCCGAGCGCAGCTCGTAGAGGAGCTGCGTGCCGACGCGCGCCATGATGAGCTGCTGGAGCATCCCCGCGATCCACCCGAGGAGGCCCAGCCCGGCCAGCGTGCCCGCCCAGATGGGGATGCGGCCGGCGTCGCCCGCGAGCGCGTCGGCGGTGGCCTCGGCGATGAAGAAGGCGGGCACGTAGATGGAGACGGAGACCATGAGCATGCAGAAGAACGCGAAGATCAGCGCCCGCCGCCGGTGCTTCAGGAAGGGGATCATCTTGCGGACGACTTCGGCGTCGTAGGGCTTGCCGAGGTACTCCTCGTCCCAGCCGTCGACGCCGCGGTTGCCGCGCATCATGCCGCGCTGGCCGCCGATGCCGGAGCTGTAGCCGCCGGCTCCGCCGCCGCCCCACATGCCCATTAGGAAGCGCCTCCACTGCCGCCGGCGGGCTCGGCCAGCCCGGCGGGCTCCGGCTCGGACGCGGGTGCGGCGTCCGCCGCCGCGGCCGCGGTGGCGGCGATCTCGCCCAGCGCCTCTTCCTGGTCGCGCAGTTCGAGGTCGTAGATGGTGCGGTAGAGGCCTTCCTCCTCGAGCAGCTCGGTGTGCGTGCCGCGCTGGACGATCGCGCCCCGGTCGAGCACGAGAATCTCATCGGCGCGCATCACGGTGCGGAGGCGCTGCGCGATGACGAACGTCGTGCGGCCCTCCATCAGCGTCGCCAGGGCCTGCTGGATGAGGAACTCGGTCTGCGTGTCCACGCTCGCCGTGGAGTCGTCGAAGATGAGGACGCGCGGGTCGAGCAGGAGCGTGCGCGCGATGGCGACGCGCTGGCGCTGGCCGCCGGAGAGGGTGACGCCGCGCTCGCCCACCCATTCGTCGTAGCCGTAGGGCAGGCTCATGATGAAGTCGTGGATGCGGGCGGCCTTGGCGGCCGTCTCGATCTCTTCCTGGGTGGCGCCGGGCGCGCCGTAGGCGATGTTGTCCCGGATCGTCCCGACGAACAGGAAGACGTCCTGCTGCACCGAGCCGATGCTCGCGCGCAGGGATTCGAGCGTGAAGTTGCGAATGTCGACCCCGTCGATGGAGATGGAGCCCTCGGTCACGTCGTAGAAGCGGGGCAGCAGGTTCACGACGGTCGACTTGCCGCTGCCGGTGGGGCCGAGCAGGGCGATGATCTTTCCGGGCGGGGCATCGATCTCGATATTGCTGAGGACGGCGCTGACGCTGTCATAGCCGAAGGAGACGTCGCGGAAGCGGACATGGCCGCTGGGGGAGCTGAGGGGCGTGGCGCTGGGGCGCTCCTCGACGGCGGAGCGGGCGTCGAGCACCTCGAAGACGCGCGTGCCCGCGGCGATGGCGCGGGAGAAGGAGGTGATCATGAACCCGAGCATCCGCACCGGCATCTGCAGGAGCTGCAGGGCCACGAGGAAGAGGATGAGCTCGCCCGCGGCGAGGCTCCCCTGCGTGATGTACCAGGCGCCCACGCCCACCGTGGCCGCCACCTGGATGCCGGCCACGCCCTGCAGCATCGGCGCGTGGCGGGCCATGAGCGTCGCCTGGGTGAGCTGGAGGTCGCGCTGCTCCTCGGCGGCGCGACCGAACTTGGCCGCCTCGACGGGCTCGCGGCTGAACGCCTTCACGACGCGGATGCCGCCCAGCCCCTCGTCGGCGACCTCGGTCATGCGCGCCTCGCTCTGCTGGATCTCGACCCAGAGGGGGCGCATCACGCGCTGAACCGCCCAGGAGCGCCAGGCGATGATGGGCAGCGTGACGCAGCTCACGAGGGCGAGCTGCCAGTGGAAGAAGAACATCCCGCCCACGCCCACGATGATCATGAGGATGATCATCAGGAGCCGCAGCGAGGCCATCGACATGAACATGCGGATGGCCTCTACGTCCTGCGTGGCGCGGGACATGATCTGGCCGGTCTGCACCTTGTCGTGGTAGGCGTAGCTGAGCCGCTGGACGGTGTCGTATATCTGGTTGCGAAGGTCGTAGGCGATGCGCTGGCCGAGGCTCTCGCTGATGTACGTCTGCGCGAACGCGGAGATGCCGCGCGCGATGGCGAAACCCACCACGAGCATCGCCGCGAGGACGAGCGTGCTGCGGTCGCCGGTGAAGGTGATGGAGTTGCCGTCCCGCACCGGGTCGAGGCCGACGTCGACGGCTATCTGGGCGAGGAAGGCGGAGCCCATGCCGAAGAGGGCCGCTCCAAGCATGGAGACGAGGCCGATCGTGAGCATCTTCCAGTAGGGGATGGCGTAGCCCCAGAGGCGGAGGATGATGCGCAAGCCGGGCTCCCTTCGAATCACTGACGCTACCACACCCTCACGTATAGGTGAAATTTGGCCCGTCGGGGGCCACCGGCGAGGGGCGGGTGGCGCGGCCCCGGCTAGCACTCTCGGCGGGAGAGTGCTAGCATGCTCGGCACGCTCAATTTCAAAACAGCGTTTGGAGGAAATCCGTGCCCGCAAAGACTGCAACCAAGACCGAGCTCGTGCCCCTGGCCGACCGCATCGTCGTGACCGCCCTCAAGCAGGAAGAGGAGACCGCCAGCGGCATCATCATTCCCGACACCGTGAAGGAGAAGCCGCAGCAGGCCGAGGTCATCGCCGTCGGCCCCGGCAAGCGCGACGAGCATGGCGCCCGCCAGTCGATCGACCTCGCCCCCGGCGACCGCGTTCTCTACGCCAAGTACTCCGGGACGGACGTGAAGCTCGACGGCATCGACTACATCGTCCTCGAGGAGAAGAACATCCTCTGCAAGCTCGTCTCCTAAGGGCGGCGCGAGAAAGAAGGAGCCTGGTACATGGCCCCCAAGCATCTGCTCTTCGATGAGGCGGCGCGCCGCCAGCTGAAGGAGGGCGTCGACGCCCTCGCCGACGCGGTGAAGGTGACGCTCGGCCCGCGCGGCCGCAACGTCGTCATCGAGAAGAACTACGGCCCGCCCGTCATCACCAAGGACGGCGTGACCGTGGCCCGCGAGATCGAGCTCGCGGACGCCTTCGAGAACATGGGCACCCAGCTGGTGAAGCAGGTCGCCACCAAGACGAACGACATCGCCGGCGACGGCACCACGACGGCCACCGTCCTCGCCCAGGCGCTCGTGCGCGGCGGGGTGAAGGTGGTCGCCTCCGGCTCCCACCAGATGGGCATCCGCCGCGGCATCGAGGGCGCCCTCGACGTGGCCATCGACCACCTGCGCTCGCGCGCCGAGCCCGTGCTCAGCAAGCAGCAGATCCAGCACGTCGCCTCGATCTCGGGGAACGACACCGAGATCGGCGAGATCATCGCGGACGTGATGGAGATGGTCGGCAAGGACGGCGTCATCACCGTCGAGGAGTCCCGCGGGATCAAGTTCGAGACGGAGTTCGTCGACGGCCTGCAGCTCGACCGCGGCTGGCAGTCGGCCCAGTTCGTCACGAACGTGGACCGCCAGGAAGCCGTCATCGAGAACCCGTACATCCTCATCACGGACAAGAAGATCACGGCCGTCCAGGACCTGCTGCCCCTGCTGGAGCAGGTGCTGCAGGTGACCAAGGACTTCGTCATCATCTCCGAGGACATCGAGGGCGAGGCGCTCGCCACGCTGGTGGTGAACAAGATGCGCGGCACGATGAACGTGCTCGCGCTGCGCGCCCCCAGCTTCGGCGACCGGCGCACCGCCATCCTCGAAGACATCGCCATCCTCACGGGCGGCGAGATGATCACCGAGAAGACGGGCCGCCAGCTGCAGACCGCGACGCTGGCCGACCTCGGCCGCGCGCGCCGCATCGTGGCGAGCCGCGAGGCCGCGACCATCATCGAGGGCCAGGCCAGCGATGAGGCGATCCAGGCCCGCATCAAGCAGCTGAAGGCGCAGATCGAGGACATCACCAGTGACTTCGACCGCGAGAAGCTGCAGGAGCGGCTGGCGAAGCTCGCCGGCGGCGTCGCCGTCATCAAGGTCGGCGCGGCCACCGAGGTCGAGCTGAAGGAGAAGAAGGCGCGCGTCGAGGACGCCCTCAGCGCTACCCGCGCCGCCGTCGAGGAAGGCGTCGTCCCGGGTGGCGGCGTCTCCCTCATCCGCGCGCAGCTGGCCGTCGAGGCCTACGCCGAGGAGCTGGAAGGCGACGAGCGCACGGGTGCGCTCCTGCTCGCCGAATCGCTCGAGGAGCCGGCCTGGATGATTGCCGACAACGCGGGGCTCGAGGGCTCCGTCATCGTCAATCGCATCAAGCGGCTGGAGAACGAGAGCGAAGGCTGGGACGCCGCCGCCGATCGCTGGGGCGACATGTTCGAGCTTGGCATCGTCGATCCGGTGAAGGTCGTGCGCTCCGCTCTTGAGAACGCCGCTTCCGTAAGTGCTATGGTGCTCACGACGGAATCGCTCGTGGCGGAGGTGCCCGATCTGGCCGCCGCCGCCGCACCGCTCCCTGAGGAGTACTAGCTATGTTGGAACGGCTGCGATCAGGCCCTATCAAGTACATCGCCTTCCCCATCATCCTGCTCGGGCTGGCCTTCGTGGTCATCCGCAGGTTCATGGGCGGCGAGTCCTCCGAAGAGGCATAGCGGCAGCCCTTTCAGGCAACCCATTCACAGAGCGTGGCCCCTTGCGGGGGGCCGCGTTTTGTGCGTTTTAAGGGTTCCCCCACAGCCGCTGCCGGGCGTCCCGAGATATGCCGGGTAGCCCGGGGGGGCCACAGGCGTACGATTTAGCGCGTGGCGATAAGGCGCGCGCGGGGGCGTCGCTGGAGAAGGCGGGCGGGCGGGCGCCTGCGGCGCCGCCTCGGGCGGGTCACGACCCAGGACGTCATACGCGCATTGTGGCTGGGCGCCCTCATCGGGGTCGTCACCGGCTTCGTCGCCATCCTCTTCTTCGAAGCGCTCGAGTTCGCCACGCAGCACCTGCTTGCCGACCTGACGGGCTACCACCCGCCGCATCCCCTGGGCGAGGGTGGCCAGGAAGCCTCCGACCCGACGCGGCGCTGGGCGCTGCCGATCGTGGTGGGGCTGGGCGGGCTCGTCTCCGGCCTGCTCGTGTACTCCCTCGCGCCCGAGGCCGAAGGAGCGGGCGCGGACCAGGTGATCGACGCCTTCCACCAGCGCGGCGGACGCATTCGCCTGCGCGCCATCCCGGTGAAGCTGATCGCCTCGGCGATCACGATCGGGAGCGGCGGCGCGGCCGGGAGGGAGGGTCCGGCGGCGCAGATCTCGGGCGGCATCGGCTCCGTGATCGCCGACCGGCTCGGCCTCGATGCGGTCGAGCGGCGGCGGGCCCTTGTGGCCGGCATGGGCGCGGGCGTGGGCGCCATCTTCCGCGCCCCCCTGGGCGGCGCGATGATGGCCGCCGAGGCCCTCTACCGCGACGACTTCGAGGCGGACGCGATCCTGCTCTCGCTGATCTCCTCGATCGTCGCCTTCGCCGTGTACGGCGCCTGGTACGACTACACGCCCATCTTCGGCGGGACGGCCGGCTTCTCCTTCCAGAATCCCGAGGAGCTGCCTTACTACCTCGCGCTGGGGGTGGCCTGCGGGCTGCTGGGCATCCTCTACGCGCGCGGCTTCGAGGGAGCGCAGGAGCTCTTCCGCCGCCTCACCGCCCCGCGCTGGGTGAAGCCGGCCATCGGCGGCGTGCTCGTGGGCTGCATCGGGATGTTCGCCCCCGAGGCCATCCACATCGGGTACGGCTGGGTGCAGCGCTCCATTACCCCCGACGACGTGATGGACTTCTCCCTCTGGCTCATCATCGCGCTGCCGCTGCTGCGCATCCTCGCCGCCTCCCTCACCGTCGGGTCCGGCGCTTCGGGCGGCATCTTCGCGCCCGGGATGGTCGCCGGGGGCATGCTGGGCGCGCTCTTCTGGCGGCTGTTCCACGACCTGCCGGGCTTCCCCGCCGACCCCGCGCCGCTGGTCATCATCGGCATGATCGCGGTCTTCGGCAGCATCGCCCACGCCCCCCTCGCGATGATGCTGATGGTGGGCGAGATGACGGGGAACCTCTCGCTGCTGGCCCCCGCGATGGTGGCCGTGGCGGTGGCGACGCTGCTCGTGGGGAACACGAGCATCTACCGCAGCCAGGTGCCCACGCGCGCCGACTCGATGGCCCACCGCCATCGCTTCGCCTTCCCCCTGCTCGACGCCCTGCCGGCGCAGCGTGCGGTCGTTCCCCTGGTGATGGTGCGCGACACGGCCACCGTGGCCGATGCCCTGGCCAGCCTTGAGCGGCGGCGCAGTGCGGACGGCGTGGTGATCGACGAGGGCGGGCGGCTCGTGGGCGAGATCACGAGCGAGGAGCTGCGCGCCGTTCCCGATGCGGGCACACCGGTCGAGGGGTTCGCGGTCGACCTGCCCACCGTCGTCCTCGCCGACACGCCCCTCGACGAGGCGCTGGACCGCCTCGCCAGCCACGAGCGCCGCTGGCTGCCCGTGCTCGACGGGGACGACGGGCCGGTGCTGGGCGCGATCGACGCGCGTGCGCTCGTGCGCTCCTTCCGCCAGGCAGCGCGCCAGCAGGTGCGACCGCTGACGCCGGTCGACGAGCAGATCAGCACCATGGAGCTGACGGTGGCGGCGGGGGCGCCGGTCGAAGGCAAGCGGCTGGCGGAGGCGGGCCTGCCCCAGGGCGTCCGCGTCCTGACGATGGAGCACATGGGGCGGCTCTCGGCGCCCTCGGGCGATACGGTGCTGCGCCGCGGCGACCGCCTGACGCTGGCGATGACACGCGGCACGCGCGGCGAGGTGCTCGCCCTGATTCTCGGAGACTGATCCCGGGCAGCCGGCCCGCTAGCCGAGGGCGAAGCGCAGGACGACGGCGATCACGGCCACGAGCGCGATCGGTCCCGCGACTGTGAGGAAAGCCCGTCGTGAACTCCGTCGCTCCTCGTCGGCCGTTCGGTAGGCGACGAGCGCGGCTCCGCCCCCGAGCTCGGCGATGACGCTGCGGGCCTCACCGATGCGGGAGCGCGGCACGAGCACGGAGTAGGAGGAGCCGAACAGGCTCGCCCCCCCGAAGGCGCTGCCCGGGCCGCGCTCGACGAAGGCGGCTTCGATGTCCTCGTCGCGGAGGGCGTCGATCCAGATATGGGCCTCGGCGATGTCCCTCGCCTCGGCCACGATCGTGGCGCCGTCCGCTTCCGTCTGCGTGGCCATGCGCCGCCAGTGTAGCGGCGCATGGGCCGGGCGATGCTGCCGCTCGAAGTGCAGCGGCAGCATCGCGGTAGCCAGCCGTCAGGCTCTCGCCACCGATGCAGGCACGGCGGCCCTCACTCGGCGATGCCGTTGGCGATGGCGCGGAGGAACTCGACGTACGTCGGGTACTCCTCGGCCAGGGCCCCGGAGGGAATCGTGCGGACAGTCGTGCCCGTGTCGCGAGCGATCTGCTCGATGACCCGTGCGCTGAACTGCGGTTCGCTGAAGATGTAGGGGATACCCAGCTCCTCGATGCTCTCCACCAGCTCGGTGATAGCCGCCGCGCTCGGCTCCTCTTCCGGACCCTCCACCACGAAGCCCAGGATCGTCAGCCCGTAGCGGTCCGCGAAGTACCCGTAGGCGTCGTGGAACGTGACCAGGTAGCGCCGCTCCGCCGGAAGCCCGGCGAGCTGCTCGCGGATGTCGTCGTCGAGCTCCCGCAGCTCCGCGATGAAGGTCTCCGCGCGCTCGGCGTAGTGGTCCGCCCCATCGGGATCGAGGCGTGACAGCTCGTCGCGGATTGCCTCGACGGCCTGGATCGTGAGGTCGATGTCCATCCAGAAGTGCGGGTCGAACTCGCCGTGGGCGTGCCCATGGTCGTCGCCCTCGTGCTCGTCTTCGTGGCCGTGCTCGTCCTCTTCGTGCTCGTCCTCTTCGTGCTCGTCCTCTTCGTGCTCGTGCTCGTCTTCTTCGTGCTCGTGTTCGTCTTCTTCGTGCTCGTGTTCGTCTTCTTCGTGCTCGTGCTCGTCTTCCTCGTGGCCGTGCTCATCGGCGTGCGCCATGGCCTCCGGGAAGGGACGCAGGTCCATGTCGTGCGTCAGCTCCAGCACGGTGCCCTTGGCGCTGTCCGCCAGGTCCTCTTCGACCACACTCAGCTCCGCACCCACGATCACGACCAGATCCGCCTCAGACGCCTTGCCGATGTCACTCGGTGAGAGGTGGTACGTGTGCACGTCCGAGTTGAGGGGAACGATGCTCGTGACCGACACCCGGTCGCCCCCCACCTGCTTCACCAGATCCTCGACGATCGTCGTGGATGTCACGGCTGAGAGCGTGGTCCTGGCTTCGGTCGCCGTTTCGGTTGCCGGTTCCGGCGCCGTTACGGGTGCTGCTTGCTCGTCGCCGCCACAGGCGATAACCAGCAAGGCAACGGCGATAATCGCTGCGGTTCCAAGTCGAGTAATCATGCGCGGATGATACTAAGTATCAGTATCGGGTCAACGACGTCATCCGTATTCGGCTCGAGGTGCGCGGGGCGCGCCTCCGGCGGCGTCCGCCGCCCGTGGCGGCGCGGTTCGCTACAGTTGGGGCGATGCCGAAGCGGGACGGATCCCTCAAGGCGCGCGAGTTCGTGTTCTTCTGCGAGGACCAGATCCTGACGCAGCTCCCCGCCGCCGTCCCCCAGCCCGAGCGGCGCGTGCGCTGGACGATGCTGCAGATGCACTTCGGCAACCCGCAGGTGCACTTCGAGCTGCAGCCGCAGATGGGGCGGGGCGTGGTGGAGGTGGGGCTGCACTTCGAGGGTCCGGTCGAGGCGAACGATGCATGGGTCGAACTGCTGGCGGCCAACGCCGCCGACCTGCTCGGGGAGCTGGGTCCCGACTGGGAGCTGGAGGAGTGGACCTCGACCTGGCGGCGGCTCCACCACCCCTTCCCCTTCGACCGCCTCACGACGGAGCTCGCGCACGAGGTTTCGGGCGAGGTCGCCCGCGCGATGACGGTGCTCCACCCGCTCATCGAGGAGGGCGCCGCGGCCATCGCCGTGGCCACGCCCGCGACCGCCACGGGACGGCACGGGGGCTCGGGTCGGGGGCGGCGCTGGCACCGCCGCGCGCGCCGCCAGGGGAGCTAGGCGTACGTCGTGTCCATCTCCGCGGACATGTCGAAGTACTCCTGGAAGGTCTGGTTGAAGCGGTAGAAGAGGTCGCGGCGGGTGTAGTCCTCGCCCGTGGCGAGGCCGTCGCTGTGCTGCAGGTCGAGCGAGTTCAGGGTGAAGAGCGCGTCGGCGCCGCCGTTCGCCTTGATGTTCTCGAGCATGGCGCGCCATTGGTCCGGGCTCTGGAGGAGGATGAAGTCGAGGTCGCCGGGCGCGTCGCAGGGCACCTCGGCGACATCGGTGATGGAGAAGGCGTCGAAGGTGATGGCGAAGCAACGGTCGCCGACGCGCACGCCGACGTCGGCGTCGCAGGAGCCGAGGCGCTCGAAGCTGTCAGAGGCGTTGAGGCGGTCGGCGGCTTCCTGGAACCACTCGGTGGAGGGAAAAACGGGCATGGCCAGAGTGTACCGGAGGAGAGCGCTCGCTTCGCTCGCTGAGTAAAGCGCCCGGCTAGCTCGGCTGAGTGGGTTGCGGTCCGCGTACGATGCCGGGGCGATGCAGTGGGAATACGCGTTGCTGTACCTCACCGATGAGCAACCGTCGCGACGCTGGATCCTGTTCAGCCATGCGCAGGACGAAGCGAGCCTGGAGCGGTACGCCGACCGGGCCACCGGCCAGACGCCGACGTCCATCCACTTCAATTCCGAGCTGGTGCGGACGACCTGGATCCTGGGCACGCTGGGGATGGAGGGCTGGGAGCTGGTCGGCTCCGCGAAGGTGGAGTCGCTGGAAGCGACGTGCCTCTACCTGAAACGGGAGCTCACGGACGACCGCCGGCGGGTGGGGGAGGCGTGACCTACGTAGGCCGGGCCCAGCGGTCCTCGGGGATGTCCTCGACCTCTTCGGGCTCCTCGGGCTCGGGTTCGGGCTCCGGTTCGTCCCCGGCGACGCCGAAGTTGCGGGTGTCGGCGCCGATCAGGGAGGGGAGCGACTGGCTCGCCTCGTCCTCGCCGGCGGGCGCCTCGAAGGGGGTGCGCTCGCGCGACTGCACGCGGCCCCAGACGTCGCCCTTGTGGCCCGTCACGAGGCGGCCGTCCTCCAGCTCCTCGACGCGGTTCGCCATCTCCATCACGAGGCGGTCGTGCGTGCAGGTGATGATGGAGACGCCGCGCTCGCGGCAGATGTCGCGGATGAGGGTGAAGACGGCCGTGGCGGTGGCCGAGTCGAGCTCGCCCGTGGGCTCGTCGGCGAGCACGAGCGTGGGCTCCGTCACGAGCGCGCGGGCGATGGCCACGCGCTGCTGCTCGCCGCCGGAGAGCTCGTAGGGGCGGTGGTGGGCGCGCCGCTCGAGCCCGACGAGCTCCAGCACCTCGCGGGCGCGCGCGGGGCGGTTGCGGTGGACGCCCGCGATGCGCAGGGGCAGCTCCACGTTCTCCTGGGCGGAGAGGAGGGGGAGGAGGCCGAACGACTGGAAGATGAACCCGAGCTTCTGGCGGCGGAGCGCGATCAACTCCGCCTCGCCCATCGTGTCGACGCGCTCGCCGTCGATCTCGACCTCGCCGCCGGTGGGCCGGTCGAGGCCGGCGATGGTGTTGAGCAGGGTCGTCTTGCCCGAGCCGGAGCGCCCGATGAGGGCGAGAAACTCGCCCGGCTCCACGCTGAGGCTGATGTCGCGCACGGCCCACACTTCCTCCGAGCCCAGCTCGAAGCGGCGGGAGACGTTGCGCAGCTCGACTGCGGCGCCGGCCATCAGGCTTCCTCCTCGCTCACGCGGTGGACGCGGTCGGGCAGCACCTCGACGCGCCCTTCGCCCAGGAAGAGCTTGGCGCGCTCGCTGATGCTGAGGCGGTCGAGGAACTCGCGCGGCACCTGCAGGCGTCCGGCGGAGTCGACGAGCACGTACTCGTCGTGGACGACGTGGGTCACGCCGCCGGTCTGCTCGACGCGGCGGAAGATCTCCATGCTCGTGCGCCCGTCGCGGATGGCGACGACGCGGTTCACGCGCGAGGCAATCTCGGGGTCGTGGGTGACGATGATGACGGTCACGCCGTAGCGCGCGTTCAGGTCCCCGAGCACCTCGTAGACGCTGTCGGCGCCGATGGCGTCGAGCTCGCCGGTGGGCTCGTCGGCGAGGAGCAGGGGCGGCTGGTTGGCGAGCGCCACGGCGATGGAGACGCGCTGCTGCTCGCCGCCCGAGAGCTGCTCGGGGTGGTGCTCGCGGCGGTGGGTCAGGTTCACCGCTTCGAGCAGCTCGTCGGCGCGCTCGCGGGCGGCCCCGGCCTCGACGCCGTCGAGCATGAGCGGCAGCTCGACGTTCTGCGTGGCGGAGAGGTAGGGGATGAGGTTGCGGCCGGTCTGCTGCCAGATGAAGCCGACGTTCTTGCGGCGGTAGCCCACCATCTCCGCCTCGGTCATGGTCAGCAGGTCGCGCCCGCCGACGAAGGCGCGGCCGGCGCTGGGCTGGTCGAGTCCGGCGAGGATGTTGAGCAGGGTGCTCTTGCCGGAGCCGGAGGCGCCGACGATCGCCATCAGCTCGCCGCCGCGCACCTTCAGGTCGAGCCCGCGCAGGGCGACGACCTCGAGGTCCTCGCTCTTGTGAATCTTGAAGAGGTCCTCGCAGACGATGTAGGGAGGAGCCTCGGTTTCGGTGTCGGGGAAGGTAGTCATGCGGCCGTCCTAGAGCTCGCCGATGCGCAGGGCGCGATGCAGGGCCAGCCGCGAGTAGAGCCGCGCGAGCGCGGCCACGGTGGCGATGAAGACGAGGGCAAGCAGGCCGTAGACGGAGAGCACGGTCTCCCAGCTTACCTGCGAAATGAGGGGCGGGACCACGTCGCTCCCGTCCTCGGTGAGGGCGAGGGCGCCGATCATGAGGCGTCCCAGGGGGAAGCCGAGGGCGGTGCCGGCGGCCACGCCCGCGACGATCACGAAGAGCTGCTCGAAGCCGACAACGCCCACGATCTGGCGTCCGGAGAAGCCCATCGTGCGGAGGATCGCGAACTCTAGCGAGCGCGTCTGCGCGGCCAGGTAGGAGAAGACGATGAAACCCAGGGCCGTGAGCAGCAGGACCGCCCCGAAGGAGAGGAAGAGGATGCCCTCCCAGCTGGCCGCGACGAGCGGGTCGGAGGATTCGAGGGCGAAGAGGGCGGCCTGGTCGTGAACCTCGCGGGCGCGGATGCCCTGCTCCTCGAGCCACTCGGGCGTGAGCTCGACGCCCTCGACGCTGCCCAGCCAGACCTCGTTCGCGGCAATGCCGCCGGCCACGCGGGGGATGCCCGCGCCCGCCCCCCGCAGCGTGGGCAGGTCGGCGACGAGCAGGTGGTCGCGGCCGCCGGGGTAGTAGCCGGGGAAGAGCTCGAACGAGCCCGCGATGCGCGCCGTCAGCACCTGGCGGTTGACGCGCAGGGGGAAAGTGTCGCCCGGGGCGACGCCGGTGGCGTCGAGGAACGACTCGCTGACGAGCACGGGCAGGGGCTCGGGAGAGCGGCGCAGCCGCAGTCCCACCGCGGTCACGGAGAAGCTGTCGTAGTTGAAGCTGACCTGGGCGGCGTAGCGCCCGCGATCGTTGCCGACCTCGGCGCGCGTGATCGTCGTCTGCGCCGTGCCGGAGGCGCCCGTGATCGACTGGTAGCGGTCGAGCGACTCGAACGGCTCGATGGTGATGGCGTCGTCGCGATCCCCGCCCTCGGGGTAGGCGACGAGGTTGTCGAGCACGGCGGTCACGCGGCCGGGAGCGGCGGCGAAGCGGCGCACGCTGAGGAAGATGGACTCGACCTCGAGGTCGCCGCTGAGCTCGGGAGGGCTGTTGCGGGGGTTGAAGGGTCGGGTGAGGTCGACGACGTAGAGGAGCCAGCCGTCGTCTTCCTCGACCGGGTCGCTGACGAACAGGTACTCGTAGAGGAGGCCGTTGTCGTCACGGACGCGGACGCCGGGGCGGGCGGCGTTTCCGGGCAGGGAGATGCGCGTCCAGATACCGAGGGCGCGGGAGCCGCCGGGCACGACGGCCCCGTCGGGCAGCTCCGCCTCGTCGCCGGGCCGGAGGTTGGCGAGGAGGGAGGGGAGGTCGCCCCCGAAGTCGTCGCGCCAGAAGGCGACATCGGCGAAGTTCTCGCCCACGCCCAGGAGCTGGGCGGAGACGGAGCGCCCGGTGGTGGGCACGTAGGAGACCTCAAGGCGCGCGGCCGCGCTGGCCTCGCCGAGGCCCTCCATCGACTCGAAGGTCTCCTCCATGCGCGTGGGGGAGAGGCGCGCGGGCGTGCGGATGTCGACGATGCGGCCTGGGGCGCCGGCTTCGTAGGCGGCGCGGTCCTCGAAGCTGCGGTCGAGCGTGGCCCGGAATCCGGCGGCGAACATGCCCACGGAGGTGGCCAGCAGGAGCAGGAGGATGAGGCGGCTGTAGTGGAGCGGGCTCCGCACCATGCGCCAGAGCCCGAGCAGGATGGTGGCCCCGCTGAGGCCGCGCAGCGCCCACGAGGCCACGCGCAGCACGACTGGGAAGAGGCGCAGGAAGACGAGCGCGATCATGAGCGTGAAGAGCGCCGGCGAGACGAGGAGGAGCGGGTCGGCGGAGAGGTCGCCGAAGAGGCTCTCGGTCACCAGCGAGCCGCGCTGGCGGAGCTGGTAGAAGAGGAAGGCGCCCACGCCCACGAGCACGAGATCCAGGTAGTAGCGCAGGAAGAGGGGCTGCTTCGGGGGACGGGCGAGGCTCTGCTTGTAGTGCACCATGCTCGCCCCGGAGGCGCGGTAGGCGGGCCAGAGGAGGGCGACGAGGGCGAGCACGGCGCCGAGGGCGGCCATGCCGAAGGCCTCGGCGGTGAGGGTGACGCTCAGCAGGTCGCCCTGGCTCAGGTCGGCGAAGGGCGGCGTGGGGCCGAGCAGCCGGATCACGCCGGCGGCGACCAGCGGTCCGAGGACCACCGCGAAGATGGTCAGGGCCGACCCCTCGACCAGGTAGACGGTCATGATCTGGCCGAGGCCAGCGCCGCGGCTCTTGAGGAGCGCGATCTCGCCCGCCTGGCGCTCCACCAGCATCGTCGCCACCAGCACCAGGTAGTAGAGGGCGATGCCGACGATAAGCAGCATGAGCGCGAAGAGCGGCAGCCGCGTGAAGAACAGCTTCTCCTGGTACTCGGAGATGACGTCGGGCAACTCCGTGCGGAGCACGGAGAGCTCGAGCTCCGCCCGGATGGCGCGATCAAGGGCGCGCAGGTTGCGTTCGTAGCGCTCCGCGTTGCGGCTGTTCACGCGGTCGGTGTCGATGAAGGCGAACGTCTCGAAGGTGCCGTCGATGGAGGGCAGGTAGGGCGCGATCACCTCGACGAACGTGCGCTCGTCGATGATCAGGGGGAACGTCGGCCAGCGCGTGGTGTCGACCACGAGGCGGTGGGCGTTGCCGAACCAATACTCCGCCTCCGGGTCGTTCGGCTCGACCAGCCCGACGATGGTGACCTCCACGGGGTCGACGTCCTCGCGCCAGAAGGGCTGCAGGTCGAACGTGTCCCCGGGCCCGGCGCCGAGGCCGCGGGCGGCGGTGGCGCTCATCCAGACCTCGATGCTGGGGCGCCGGGAAGGGTCGGTGGTGGGGGGCGAGGGGGTAGGCGGGGCGCCCTCGACAAGGGTCACGTGTTCCTGCACGTCGGAGAAGAAGAGGAAGTGAGCGCGGGGGCGCAGGTCGTCGTCGTAATCGATGGGGACGCCGGGATCGGCCAGGAAGAAGGTCGAGGAGCGGGCGTAGAGGCCGGTCTCCTCGATGAGGCCACCGCCGTAGCGCCACAGCAGCGAGATGGTGGTGTCGCGGCGTTCCCGGTAGATGTCGGTTTCGCCGGGCTGGCTGTTGCTGACGACCTTGAGGTCGAGTTCCAGGGGCTCCTGCTGGCGGAGGGTGAAGCTGAGGCCGAGGTCGCGCACGGCGTCGGAGTAGAGGATGACGCTCGACATGAGGGCGGAGGCGAGCACCATCCCGAAGATGACGGTGGCGAGCAGCCGCCAGTTGGCGAGGCTTCGCTGGGCGACGATCCGAAGGAGGGAGCCGAAGCTTGTCATGGAGCAGCGGACAGCGTACAGGAGAGCGCCGCGCTAACGCTCGCGTGAGGGTTGCCGAGCGCGCGGACCCCTGAGACCGCTACCCTTGTGCGCGCATGGGGAGCCTTGCCGTCCTCTGGGCGCTGCTGTTGCGCCACGTCGCCGCCAGCTGGCGCATGCTGGCCGTGCTCGCCCTGGGCGTGCTCGTGGCCTCGACCCTGCTCGCCAGCGCTCCCATCTACGCCCGCGCCATGGCCGACCTCGGCCTCAAGTTCACCGTGCGCGACGAGCTGCGGGGCGAACCCTCCATCCGCGCCGGGATCGAGGCGCAGCAGCTGGCCACGCCCGACTCCCTCGCCGTGCGCGAGGCCGTCGAGCAGCGGATCGACGAGCGGCTGGGGTGGTTTGCCAGCGAACGTTCCGTCGTCGTCGAGTCGGCGCGGCTCTCGATCGGGGAGACGGGCGAGGAGTCGCGAGCCGGCACCCCCCTGGGCGTGCTCTACGCGATCGAGGGGTTCGAGCAGCACGTCTCCGTGCTGGAGGGACACCTGCCGTCCGCCGGCGGCCCCGACGCGCCCCTCGAGGTCGTGATGGGCGCGCGCGCGGCGGCGGTGGCGCGCCTGAGCCCCGGCGATCATTTCATGCTGATCGAGGAGATCGACAACTGCGACCGCATCATCCCGCAGGGTATGCAGCCGCAGCTCCCGTGCGACCTGCAGGTGCGCGCGCGCTACTCCGTACCGGCGGTGCTCACGGGGATCATCGCGATCGAGAATCCGGACGCCTCGTTCTGGTCGGCCGTCAGCGACCGGTACGTGATGCCCACCGCCCCGATCGCCGACTCCGGCCTCGTCTCGCCCATGGTCGCGCACGTCGACGCCGTCCTCGGCGACCTCGCGGTGCGCTATCCGGGACAGCTGCTGACGCTGCGCTGGAACGTGCTCGCCGACATCGACCAGCTCGACCAGGGCAACTTCGAGCGGGCGCGGCGGGACATCCAGGAGCTCAACCAGGACCTCCGCATCTACAACGGGTACGCGACCAGCCCGCTCACGGTCACGCTTGCCGCCTTCGGACGGAGCGCGGACTTCCAGCGGGCGCCGCTCACGATCCTGCTGATCCAGATCGCGGCGATCGCGCTCTTCTACGTGGCGCTCATCTCCGTGGCCGTGGTGGAGCGCCAGAGCGAGCAGGTCGCGCTGCTGCGCGGGCGCGGGTCGAGCACGGCGCAGATAGTCGGCCTGTACGCCCTCGAAGGGCTCGCCCTGGGGCTGCCCGCGATCCTCGTGGCGCCCTTCATCGCCGCCGGCGTGACCGCGCTGCTCGGGTTCACGCCCGTGTTCAGCGACATCTCCGGCGGCCAGCCCCTGCCGGTCTCCTTCGACCCGCTCGCCTTCCCCCTGGCGGCGCTCGGGGCCGCGCTCTCGATCATCGCGTTGACGGCTCCGGCGTTCCTCGTCGCACGGCGCGGGCCGCAGGGGCAGCGCCGCGCGCTCGCCCGTCCGACCGCCGGCCTCACCCAGCGCTACTACCTCGACGTGGTGCTCGTGGGATTCGCGTTGCTGGCCCTGTGGGAGCTGAACGAGCGCAACTCCGTGTACACGCCCTCCTCCACCGGCGGCGTCACGAGCGACCCGCTCCTGCTCGCCTCGCCCGCGCTCATCATCGCCGCGGCGGCGGCGGTGCTCGCGCGCCTCTATCCGATCGCGCTGCGCGTCATCGTGCAGGTTGCCGGTCGCGTGGCCGGGGTGGCCGTGGCGATGGGCCTCTGGCAGCTCGTGCGCAGGCCGGGACCGTACACGCAGCTCGCCCTGCTCCTGATGATGGCCGTGGCGGTGGGCATGTTCGCGGCCAGCTACACGAGCACGACGGAGCGCTCCTACGAGGACCGCGCGCGCTTCTCCTCGGGCGTGGAGGTGCGCGCCACCGCCGGCGATACGACCTTCCTGCCCTCCGACCCGGCGAAACTCGAGGCCACGGTCGGCGAGATCGAGGGCGTTGACGACGTCTCCGCCGTCATGCGGCTGCAGGGCGCCATCGCCACGCCCAACAGCTCCGGGCCGCAGGTCGCCGTGCTCGGCATCGGCGGGGACGCGGGCGACCTGCTCTGGTGGCGGGAGGACTTCGCCGATCGCCCGCTCGACGCCATCCTCGACCGCGTCGACAGCGGCGAGATCCTGCGGGGCATGCCCATCCCGCCGGGCTCGACCGAGCTCTCCGTGTGGGTGAACCCCGCCCTCGACCGCCCCACCGTGACCATCTGGGCGCGCGTCCGCGACGCCACCGGCCGGCACGACCTGCTCCCCTTCGGCAAGCTCGGCTTCACCGGCTGGCAGGAGATGCGCGCCGTCGTCCACGACGAGAGCTTCCGCCCGCTCCAGGAGCCGCTCGTGCTGGTCGCGCTCATCCTCACGGAGCCCGCGAACCAGTTCAACGCGAGCGACGAGCCCGTCTACATCGACGACCTCTCCTCCGTGGACCCGGACGGAACGCTGAACCTGCTGGAGGGCTTCGAAGGGGTCGTGCGCTGGGAGGCCGTGCCCAGCGCCGAGCGATTCACGGACAGCCTGCAGCTGAGCCGCGAAGAGGTCCGGTCGGGGTCGCAGGCGGCGCGCCTCGGCTTCCGGCGCGGCACCACCGGCGAACGGCGCGGGCTCTTCCCCGCCGACCGCGGCATCCCCATGCCCGTCCTCGCGAGCGAGGCCTTCCTCGAACGGAACCGGCTGGAGGTGGGCGACGAGGACCTGCTCGAGATCGACAACATCATCGTGCCCTTCGTCGTGCGGGGCGTGTACGAACGCTTCCCCACCCTGCCCACGCTGGAGGGCCCATCCGTCGTGTTCAACCG
>CBDCSS010000001.1:0-43578 GCA_965221735.1 Tepidiformaceae bacterium
CTGTCTGCGTTCACCGTGCTGTCCCATCGCCGCTTACGTTTCTGCTTGCGCTTCGAGATTCGATAGCCGAGCGTCTTTCTGGCCTTCTGCTTGTTTCGCTTCCTCGCCTCCTTTGCGCACGCATCGCACCGCTTGTCACGCCGGTTGATGCCGACGAACACATGGCAGTCCGGGCAGAAGGCGAAGCGCACAGGCTTGTGCTTGCGACGTGTAGAGCGAAGCAATCGCCGCACTGGTTCAATCTTTCGCCGACGCTTTCGCCAACGCTCTCGTTCGCGCTCTCGTTCGCGCTCTCGTTCGCGCTCTCGTTCGCGCTCTCGTACGCGCTCTCGTACGGCTTCTTGTCGCAAATGCGACTCCGAATCAGGCCCTCGCGGCGTGATGCCTGGATTGTCGGCGAGGTACTTCGCCCGAAGCTTGGGCAGCAGCACGTCCCGTTGTGCGAGATAGCGCTGACGATTTCGGGCCTTCGCTTCGGGTGTGCTGCGCCGTGCCTTATCGCGCTCGGCTTTGCGGGCGCGCTGCGCAGGGGTGAGAATTCGGGCAGGCATCGCGACCTCCTTCCAGGTCCGATGTTCAGCGCCGGGGCGGGACTGGCATCCCGCACTGGCGCGTCCATTCTACCTCCCATCACAGTCCCATCCGTCGTCGTTCGGCGTATCGTCGATTGATCGCCTCGGCTGCCTCGGCTTGGGTCGCCGTGGCCAATAGCCTGATGCCGAGTTCTTGTGCGTGTGCCACCTGCCTGTCTGTGGCCATGCGGGTTGGCGAAGGGCCGTCGATACCTCGGGCCAGGATGCCTGTGCCCACTCTGCTGGTTGTGTCTCCGTGGTTCATTTTCCCTCTCCTGTGGATAACTCTATGGAAAACCACACACCCCAATCCGTCTCCATCGGGGTGCGTCCCATGCGCACTGTCCTGGTCGCTCCGCACCGCTCGCATCGATGCGTCTCCACGGGTGCGAGCCTGACGCCGTTCTTGCCTCGCCTGCCGTGCACGACGACGTAGATGCCGTGGTAGCAGGGCTGGATCGCTTCGGATCGGAGATCGCTCAACTCCCTATGTGTCCCTGTACTCACTGTCACTACCTCTCTCTCTCTCTCTCTCTCTCTCTCTCTATAGAGAAAAGATCACTTCCGATCCAACGATCCGCACCGCGGCGCACTCACGCCAGCCTCAGTCCGATGCGGCAGCGCACCCTGGTCCCGGGCATCAGGTAGACTGGATACTGCCCTATCTGTGTGAGTTGCCTGGAGAATTTCGAAATCGTGAACGCCTCGGCGTCGGCCTGTTTCGTCTCGCGGCGCCAGTCCTCGAAGCTCTCGAACAGCTCTCCGACGGGCGTGATCGCATTCGGATCGCTTTCGCATCGGTCCGACATCCACGATGCGATCACGTCCTCGGATTCGCGCAGAGAATCGACGGGGGAACGGAGCGCTTGCGGGACGGATCGGGTATTTCCGATCCCACCTAGGCCACCATCGCGGAGCCCTGAGAGCGCCCACGAGAGGATTTTCCCCATCGAATCCTTGGCTCTCAGAGAGCGCTTCAGGTGCGGATTCGGCTCCGCCACGGGGCGCAGCTGGAGGATGCGCAGGCGCCGGTAGATACCGCTCGACGGGTGCGCTCGTGGGACCTTGTTGGCGCTGAGAAAAAAATGACCAACGCTGCGAAACTCGATGGCGTCGCGGTGCTTGCGATCGGCGACGATGGCTTCTCCGGAGGCGAGTGCGTTGACGTCTTCCGAGGTGCTCCAGCGACCGGATTCGGGCAGCTCACCGACCCGGATGACGCGAGCGAGGCGAAGCCTGGCCACTAGGTGTCGCACCGTGGCGACGCCGGAGCCGACGAGGTAGGAGCCGGGCAGGGTCTCGCAGTAGCTGCCGGCGATCTGGCACCACGTGTCCATGATGGCGGACTTCCCGGAGCCGGGCTGGCCGTGCAGCATGAGGATGGATTCGTCGCTGCAGTCGGTGGTGAGCGAGACGCCCATCCAGCGCCGGAGGTAGTCGATGATGGCCTCCGCCTGGCCGTGGTGCTCGAGCATGCCGCCGATGGTGTCGAGCCACAGGGACGGCTCACCCTCGGCGGGCTCCACGGCGAGCGAGCGCATGATGCGGTCCAGGCGCTGGCGGCCTCGTATCTCGCCGGTGGAGAGCCTGAGCACGCGGTCGCCGGGGATGCCTACCAGGTCGCCATCCATGTCGTAGGCGGCGAGCGGGCCGTGCTCGCGGACGCCCTGCTGGATGACCCATCCGATGCTGTCGGCCACGTCGCGCGTCATGCGCTCCTGTCCGGTGTGCTGGTGCCAGTAGGACATCGGGGCGAGGGAGCGCAGCTTCGACGGCGAGTGGAGCCGCTCCTGGAGCACGGTCTGCAGCTCGCCGCCCCATCGCAGCGTCACATGGCCGCCCTCGTGGCCTAGCACCTCGTACCACTCGTTGCGCAGCGCCCATTCGGTCGACGCGTCGGGCGGCGTCCATACGGGCGCTTCTTCGGCCTGTGGCGGCTCATAGGGCCTGCGCAGGCCGCCGACGTAGGCCAGCATCTTGTCGCCGCCGCCGAGCTCCTGTGTCCAGTCGGCAGGGCCTGTGCCGTCGCTCCCGGTCGGGAGGCAGACGTGCACGTCGAGCTCCATCGAGTGGAGGTGCGCGGCGATGGCCTCGGCGCGCTTGCGGCTGGCGGCCGATTTGCATGCCACCACGCTCACCGGGTGCGGACACCCTCTGAGAGCGCTCCAGTTCGCCTGTCGCCAGTGCGCGCGCGAGCCGGGCCATGTGCAGGCCGTGGTCTGAATCGGCGTCACGGCGTCCAGGGCGGCCGCGTGGGCGGGGGAATCGGCGACGACCACGCGCTCGGCGGAAGCGCGCAGGCCCACGAGGTCGCGGGCGGCGACGGTCATGAGAGCAGACACAGGCCGCGGCCGGTCTTGACGTTCCAGCCAGCCGGGATATCGGTGCGCTGAATGCGGATGAGTGACGAGCCGTCGTCGTTGTTCCGCCTGTGCTTCGGCTCCGCGGCAATGAGCGCACCGGAGCGCACGAGGTACCACCAATCGACCACCGACGTGTCCTCGGGCAGATCCTGATGCCGGAATCCACTGAGCATCAGTTGCGGTCCACCACCCTCCATCAGCCGCCGGAATTCGGTCTCATCCCCGCCCTGCCAACGGTCTCGAATCGTCCAGTGCGGGCCGTAATCGGTGCGGTATTTCGCCTTCTGAAGCCGCACCCCGACCGTGATGCGGCCGTCCTTGCTCACGAGGTCGACGTGCTCTTTCCTGTCCAGCTCTGGCGGCCATATCACCAGCCCGAGAATGTCGCGAAACATCGGGTGTGAGCGTTTCGAATCGCGCGCTCTCTTCGCGGCTTCAGCGTCCATAGGGCAGCACCACGTCCGCCAGCGGCAGGAATGCCTCGGCGAACGACGTCACGTCGTGGCCGAGATACACCACGCTCGTGCCCAGCGCCGGGTCATGGCCATCGCCCGGGGTCTGCTTGTAGAACTGGACGCGCCCGCGCATGAGCGCGATCGCGCTGTACAGCGGCCGGAGCGGTTCGAACCATGACGCGCTGAAGTCGTAGGAGAGCACCACGCACGCCGCCGTCACGTCGCCGTCCTGGTAGTGCGCAGCGAGCTTGGCAACGAACTCCCGCTTGCCGGCATCGCGCGAGTAGGGCGGATTCATGAACATCCGCCCCGTCCACACCTGCGCGAGTCCGTCGTCTTCGAGGGTGAAGTACCGCGCGGCCTGCACGACCTCATTCGCCACCGGGTTCGAAGCGGGGTCGAGGTCGATGCTGCCGAGTGCGGCGCGGCACGCCTCCACCACCACCGGCGGCGTGTACCACTCGTCGTCGTTGTCGTGGCTGGCGTTGCCGCTGCGCGGGCGCTTCTCCGTCTTCTCCAGCCGCTTCGCATCCTCCCCGGGGTCGCGGACGGGGGCGGGTGTATCATTTGATACAGCCTTCGGATTTCGGTCCTTGATTTCATTGGGGTTTCCCGGCCCGGGTGTATCATTTGATACAGCCTTCAGATCCCGATTCACGGTCATCGGGCCCACCCCCAGCGCCTGCGCTGTAGCCCGCTGGCTGGCGCCCTCGCGTTTGGCGGCGGCGGCGATCTCTCGGCGCACCGCCGGCTCATGGTCCAGCGCCGCGAATCCGGTGAGCGAGCGCAGGAGATTGCGTTGCGCCCGCTCGCGGGTGAATCCAGAGAGGTAGACGCCCTCGCGCAGCTCGCCGTAGGTAATGGCAATCTCGCGAGAATCCGGCAGGGTTGAATCGCTCATTCCGTTGCCTCCTTCGCCCGCGCCCGCACGGCCCGTTCGAGCTGGTCGTGCGCCTCGGCCCGCGTGGCCCTCGCCGCCTCGTACGCCACGCAGGCCGCCTCGAAGGCGGCCCGGTGCGTCACGAACTCGCCGTCCGCCGCCGCCTCCGCCTTGAGCGCCGCCACGTAGGCGTCCACTGCCTCGCGCACCGTCATGCCTGATACCTCCTCGCCATTGCCGCCGCCCACCCCGGGCGGTAGCCGAGTGTTGCGCCGATTTCCTCGAGCTTGCGCGCGAGTGCAGAGCCCGGATTCGGGGTCTGTGCCGCCTCCCGATGCGCTTGCGCGAGCATGCGGTTGAGATCGCGCCGCGTGGCCTTGGCGGCCGGACGCGGCTCCGCCTTGGGCTTGCGCGGCAGCGTCTCGCCGCCGCGGGCCGGCCGGAGCTCGCACTCCACCATGTCGACCGGCTCCGTGGCCTTGCCCTCGATGCGCTTGCCCGGGACGCTGCCGCGGTCCTGCGTCTTGACCTCGCCATCCTCGAGCGACCACTCGCGCGCCTCGTCCGGGAGCCCCAGGTCCCACGAGGTGCCGGCCAGATCGCCGATGACTGCCCGCTTGCCGGGGCCTGGCCGCATCGCCCGGCCGACCATCTGTAACCACCTGGTGACCGATTTGGTGCGCCGTCCGACGAGCACGCCCGCGCAGGCCGGCACGTCGAACCCCTCATCGAAGAGCTGGCAATTGCCGAGCACGTTGATGTCGCCCGCGGCGAATGCCGCCGTGAGGGCGTCCCTGTGGCTGTCCGAGTCCGTGCCGTCGAGATGTTCGGCGACGATGCCGGCCGCCCGGAATGCGGCGCACACCTCTCGCGAGTGCTCGACCGTGCGCCCGAAAAACAGCGCAGGCAGCCCCGCCATGAGCCGCTGGTAGACCGGCACGGGGTCGGCGCAGGTGTTCGAGCCCTGCCACCGCAGACGCTCGCTCGCCGGCACCCGGTAGACATCCGTGGGTGCGAGGTAGCCCGCCTCGATGAGCTCGCCCGGCGACGGTCCCATGATGATCTGGCTGAACCACTCCCCGAGACCGAGCCCGTCGAGCCGCTCCGGTGTCGCGGTCAGCCCGACCCGATGCGCCCTCGGCCACGCACCCAGCACCTGCTCCCACGTGCGCGCCCGGGCATGGTGCGCCTCGTCGATGTAGACGAGGTGCGGTGCGGGGATGTGCGCGAGACGCCGCGCAAGCGACTGCACGCTGGCGACCCGCACCCGCGCCCAGGGCGTCGCCGGCCAGCCCGCGGCCTCCACGCCGATGTCCTCGCCCGGAAGCGCCCAGGCGAGCGTGTCGCGCGCCTGACGCACCAGCTCCCGCCGGTGCACCAGGAACAGGATGCGCCGGTCGGGTTTCGTGCGCTGCACCAGCAGCGCCGCCTCGACCGTCTTGCCGCCGCCTGTGGGCAGCACCCGCACCACCGAGCGCGCGCCGTGGCGCATCGCCTGGATGATTTCGGTGACGCCCGCCTCCTGGTACGGGCGCGCTTCGATTCCGCTCACGATCCGCGCCTCGCGATCTCGCATAGCAGATCACACGATGGTGCCTCGGCGGCCGATGGCACGATGTCGTCGGGGAGCGCGGACAGAAAACGACGCTCGCCCTTCAACCGCACGAGCTCCACCATGCGCGCGAATTCCTCGGGGAATCGCTCGCGAATGAGCGCCCAATAGCCCGGCGAGGTCGCTTTCGGGCAGGGGATGCAATTCGCGTGCGGAAGACCCATCGCCGCGACGGCGGACGAGGCCCCGGCGGAAAAATGCGCAATCTTGATGGTAGCCGGGGCGCTCATGACGACACCCCGGCCTCGCCATCCAGGACTCGGCGCTCGAAGGACCGGACCTCGCAGTCCAGCGTGCACCGCGCACAGTGCGTCCCGGGGCGCGGCAGCGCGCCCTCCTGGCCGTGCAGGATGCGCAGCACGCGGCTTTGCCACGCCGCCCACGTGTCGCGCAGGCCCGCCGCCGGCCGAATCAGCACGTCCGCCCGCTCGGAATCGCCGAGGCGGACCCGTGGCGCGTGCACGATGACGCCGTGCGTCACATCGTCGAGCCGGTCATCCCCGAGAGCGCGCGCGAGCGCCATCCATTGCGTCGTCACCCGCCTGGCGTGCGTCACCCGCACCAGCGCCAACCCGCCGCCCTCGCCGAGCGAGGGGTCCGGCGCGAGGTGGTAGACGTCTGAGGACGCATGTGCGCCGGCCGGCGTCAGCCCCTCCCGGCGCAGCGCCGATCTCACCGCATCCGCCAGCAGGTCGGCCGAGCGCGAAATGTCCCGCGCCGTGGGCGTCGTCGAGTCCATCCGCACGCCCCACATATCCGGCATTGGTTCCGGCTCCCCCGCGAGCCGCGCGCGCACGAAGTCGTGCATGACCGCCGCCACGTGCCGGCCGCCCGGCTCCCGGTCCGGACCGGACAGCGCCTCGCGCTCACAGCGCGTCCAGCGCTCGATGTCGATGTCGGGGAGGTTCGGATTCATGTCGCCACCTCCCCCGTCTCCGGGTCCACGGTGCGCCCCCCGGTCACGATGACCTGGGTCCAAGGCGCGTCCATGTCCACCTCTCCCGTCGCGCACAGCACCACGGCCGTGCGCTTCGCGGCGACCCGCGCCGCCGCAATGAGCCCCCGCCTCGAGTCGGCGTCGAGCAGGTCCGCTCGGTCGAGCACCACCGCCGACGAGCCGGTCATCGCCGCGACCGTCATCTGGAGCGCGGCTTGCGCCCGCCATCGCTCGGATTCGGAGCACAGCGCCGCCGGGCGCCGCCCGACCGTGATGGCCCCGCCCGCGGTCACCTTCACCGGCGGCCATCCCGCCTCGCCCGTGAGGCGCGCGAGCCCCGCGTTCAGCGCGCCGAGCCGCTTCTCCAGCATCCCCGCACGCACCCCGGACGGACCGAGCGCGCGCAGAATCGCCCCGTAGTGCTCGACCGTCTCGGCCTGCGCCGCCGCATCGGTGCGCGCCCTGATGGCGCCGACCATCCGCTGCTGCGCATCCACCCGCTCGTCCGCCGCCGCCCGCTGCCGGCGACGCCGCTCGTCATCCGGCACGCCCGACACCGCCGCCGTGCGCCGGCAGTCGTCGACGTCGCGCTGCGCCGTCTCACGCGCCGCCAGCGCCGCGGCGTGGTCCCGCTCCGCCGCCGTCACCGCCGTCACCGCCGTCTCGCGCTCGCCGTCGAGCCGGTCCCGCTCCTTCACCGCGGCATCTCGCCGGTCCGCGGCGGCCGCCGCAGCCGTCTCCAGCGCCGTCGTGTCGCCCGGCACGTGCGCCTCGACCTCGACCAACAGGTCCCGCGCAATGACCCTGAGCGCGCCGCCACAGTGCGGGCACTGCGCGTCCGGGCGGTCGTCCGTTACTTTTTGCGCGCTCTCGCGCGCGCTGCGGATCGCCGTGTGCGCTTCGGTCTGCGCCTCCCGATACGCGCGGTCCGCCCGCGAGAGCGCCGCCCGCGCCGTGTCGAGCGCGTCCTTCGCGGCGGCCACCGGCCCCGCATGGCCGTCGAGCGCGGATTCCAGCGCCGGCAGCCGCGCACGCGCCTCCTCCGCGGCCAGCAGCACCGCCTCGCCCACCGCGTTTTCGCGCAGGAGCTCGTCCCGGTCCTCCCGCGCCTCGTGGAGTCGCTTCTCGGCGTCGAGCACGGTCAGCGCATCGTGCTCCGCCGTCCACCCCTCAGGACGCCAGTCCGAGGCGATTCTCGACCCGTACTGCCGCCGACCCGTGGCCTCGCACCACTGGCGCTTGGCCTCGCGGCTCCGGCCCTGGTAGACGCTCTCCGCAGCCTCCCATCCACGGCGCTCGACCTCCGCGACACAGCCCTCGATGTCGGTCTCCGGCAGGTACGGCCCGAGCTCCTTGCGCAGCCGGTCCAGCACGCTCGAAGGGTCAGGCAGCAGGACGGGCTGGAGGAGCGCCGCGCGCTGCTTGCCGCCCATGCGCGCGGTGAAGTCGGTGAGCCCGGCCGCGAACTCGTGCGCCACCAGCCCGCCGTAGTCCGCCCCGAGCGTGATGGCACCCTCCGAGCGCGTCGGCACCCACTCGACCGCCCAGGTGTCCGCACGCGGCCCCGTCAGCCACGCCCCGCACTCCGCCGCCCCGTCGTGCGCGTACTCGCGCATGCTCGCCACCGGCAGCCCGAGCGGATTCGCCTCGCGCGCCAGCAGCGCCTGGAGGCACGTCGCGATGCTGGTCTTGCCCGCGGCGTTCGGGCCGCGGACCTCCAACACCTCGCCTGGCGTGACCGTCAGGTCTGCCGCCTCGATGCCGAGGATGTTCTCGATCCGGATTTTCATGTCTGGCCTCCTCACGCGAACGGGTCGTCGCCGTACGCATCGACCGGCGGATTCTCGTCCGCGGGCGGGGCGGCGGCCGGTGCCGGCCGCGACGGCTGGTGCTCTATCGCCTGCGCCGGCGCAGGCGCCTCGCTCGCGGACGCCACCTCGTCGCCGAACGGCGACGCATCCGGGTCCACGAGGTCCACCGCGCGCTTGGGCAGCCGCTTCAGCAGCGCGCCGAGCGGCCCGCGCTCGGCCATCTCGGCGTAGTCGGTCTGCCACGGCCCGCGCTTCGCACGGCTCCGCGCCCGGTACCGATCGATGTCCGGGCGGAACCACACCTCGACCTCCGGCGCCGCGCCCGGCATGCGGGCAATCGCGTACACCGCATCGATGCTCGCGTCGTCGCGCTTGCCTCGGCCGGGGCGGTGTATGAGCTTCGGTTCGAGGCCGAACTCGACCTCAAACTCGTCGCCCACGTAGACCGTGCGCGACTCCACGGCGAGCCCCGGGGTGGCCCGGCGCGCGAGCTTGAGCTTGCCCACGATGCCGATCCACGCCTCGGCCTCGATCTCCTTGCCGCGGCGCAGCGGGACCAGTGCGACCTCCTCCCCGTCCGGCGCCAGGCCGGCGTTCAGGCACGTGATCAACGCCAGCTTGATCGAGTCCTGCGTCGCGTCCGCGAGCGTCGCCATGTCCGGCTTTCCGCGCGCCCGTATCTGACTCGTGATCAGGGCGTGGCAGCACATCCGGTACACGACCTCGTAGTCGAGCCCCATGCGCGCCAGCAGCGGCTCGGACTTTCCCAGCACGGCCGCGAACGTCGCCCGCGTCGCATTCGGATCACTCATGATTTTGCCTCCTCTCTCAGAATTCGCTCGATCGTCCCATCGAGCCAGTCCGCCGGACGCCAGACGTGCGCCTCGACGGTGCGGTGGTTCAGCGCGCCAATCCAGGCCCGCTGCTCTCGTGAGAGCGTCCCGGCCGCCGACTTCGCCTCCACGATGAGCAGCCGCCCGTCCCTCGGGCGCAGCAGCACGTCGTCGGGGAATCCACGGTCGGAGCGCCGGCTGTCTCGTGTGTGATATCGGAGCTCGTAGCCGAGGAGTCGCGCGAGCTCCCGATAGAGCTCGCGCAGCGCCTCTTCCCGCATGGACGGCCCTTGCCTCGCCTCGCCGCGCCAGGCCATGCCTCGCCTCGCCGTGCCACGCCGGGCCAAGCCCCGCCGTGCCCCGCCTTGCCGGGCCCCGCCATGAAATCCTCGCCTCGCCATGCCGGGCCTAGCCTCACCCTGCCGGGCCTAGCCCAGGCACGCCGAGCCGAGCCTCGTCCTGCTCTCGTGTGTCATCCGCGACACCGTATCCCCGCGCGACGCGCTCCAGGTGCTCGCTGATCGCGACCGTCACCTGTCCCGTCAGCGACCGATGCTGCGCCTGCGCGAGCTCCACCATCGCGTCCATCAGGTCGGCCCGTAGGTTGATGTGCAGCCGTTTCGTCGTCGTCGCCATGTCCGCTCCGTGCGCATTCGTGTTGACTAAGTGCGCAGAGTATCTGCATGCTCTCTCCCGCCGTCAACAAGGCGGCGTTCCTGAAAGTGGAGATCGAAATGAGCGACAGCAACGAAAAGTACGTGATCGTCCGGTCGCGGGATGCAGGCGTGCACGCTGGCTGGCTGGTCGAGCGCACCGGGACCGAGGTCAGGCTGAGAGAAGCCCGCCGACTCTGGTATTGGGTCTGCGCGCAGGGCGATTTCCTGTCCGGCGTGGCGAAATATGGCCTCAAGCCGGAGTCCAAGGTCGGCGGCGAGATCGACATCACCGTGCTGGGCGTGTGCGAGGTGATCGACTGCACCGAGACCGCGCGGGAGTCGATCCAGGCGACGCGTGAGCACGGACGCTCGTAGCAGTCGACAGTCGCCGGCGCCGTCGACTTCGACGGCGCCGGCGACTAACAGAGGCTCCGGCGACGGGAGAGAGTGATGGCGACTAACAGAGGCTACGGCTCCGGCTCCGGCTCCGGCTACGGCTCCGGCTACGGCTTCGGCTCCGGCTACGGCTACGGCTCCGGCGACGGCGACGGCTCCGGCGACGGCGACGGCTACGGCTCCGGCTCCGGCTCCGGCTCCGGCTCCGGCTTCGGCTTCGGCTTCGGCTACGGCTACGGCGACGGCGACGGCGACGGCTTCGGCTCCGGCGACGGCTACGGCTCCGGCTTCGGCTACGGCTCCGGCTACGGCTACGGGAGAGAGTGATGGCGACTAACAGAGGCTACGGCTCCGGCGACGGCTACGGCTCCGGCGACGGCTCCGGCTACGGCTTCGGCTACGGCGACGGCGACGGGAGAGAGTGATGGCGACTAACAGAGGCTACGGCTCCGGCTCCGGCTCCGGCTACGGCTCCGGCTACGGCTTCGGCTCCGGCTACGGCTACGGCTTCGGCTCCGGCTTCGGCTCCGGCTACGGCGACGGCGACGGCTACGGGAGAGAGTGATGGCGACTAACAGAGGCTACGGCTCCGGCGACGGCTACGGCTCCGGCGACGGCTCCGGCTACGGCTTCGGCTACGGCTCCGGCTACGGCTACGGCTTCGGCTCCGGCTACGGCTACGGCGACGGCGACGGCTCCGGCGACGGCTACGGCTCCGGCTTCGGCGACGGCTCCGGCGACGGCTACGGCGACGGCGACGGCTCCGGCTCCGGCTCCGGCTCCGGCTCCGGCTCCGGCTACGGCTACGGCTCCGGCGACGGCTACGGGAGAGAGTGATGGCGACTAACAGAGGCTACGGCGACGGCGACGGCTCCGGCTCCGGCTACGGCTACGGCTTCGGCTCCGGCTACGGCGACGGCTCCGGCTCCGGCTTCGGCTCCGGCTCCGGCTCCGGCTCCGGCTCCGGCTTCGGCTTCGGCTTCGGCTACGGCGACGGCTACGGCTCCGGCTCCGGCTTCGGCTTCGGCTTCGGCTCCGGCGACGGCTACGGCTCCGGCGACGGCTCCGGCTCCGGCTCCGGCTACGGCTTCGGCGACGGGAGAGAGTGATGGCGACTAACAGAGGCTACGGCTCCGGCTCCGGCTTCGGCTCCGGCGACGGCTCCGGCTCCGGCTTCGGCTTCGGCTACGGCGACGGCTACGGCTCCGGCTCCGGCTACGGCTACGGCTCCGGCGACGGCTACGGCTCCGGCGACGGCTCCGGCTCCGGCTTCGGCTTCGGCTACGGCGACGGCTACGGCTCCGGCTCCGGCTCCGGCTTCGGCTACGGCGACGGCTACGGCGACGGCTACGGCTCCGGCTCCGGCTTCGGCTTCGGCTTCGGCTCCGGCGACGGCTACGGCTCCGGCGACGGCTCCGGCTCCGGCTACGGCTAAGGCTTCGGCGACGGGAGAGAGTGATGGCGACTAACAGAGGCTACGGCGACGGCGACGGCTTCGGCTCCGGCTACGGCTACGGCTCCGGCGACGGCTCCGGCGACGGCTACGGCTCCGGCTCCGGCTACGGCTCCGGCTACGGCTACGGCGACGGCTCCGGCTTCGGCTTCGGCTTCGGCTCCGGCGACGGCTACGGCTCCGGCGACGGCGACGGGAGAGGGTGACGGGGTAGTGCACTGGCCGATCGACATCGACCCATCCCTCGGGCGCGATGTCCGTGTGCAACTCGCCCGGTGGTTCGGCCCAACGTTCAACGCGGGGACCGACCGTGCATTCGTCCGCATGCGCCCCATCGTCCGCGCCCTGCCGGCGGCGATGTACGCAACCCGCCATCCGATGGGCGATCACCTTTCGGCCCTGTGCCTCGACGCCGTGGCCGAGACTGTCGGCACGCCGGTCTGGCCGGTCTGGGGGAGCCTGCGCGTGTGCGAGCGCGGGGACCGCTCGCCGATGCATGTCGATATCAACCCGTTCAGTGACCTCGCTCTGTTCTTCGATCTCTCCCCGCCAGACCACAACTGGCCCTTCCGCGTAGAGCGTGACGCGGGCGGAATCGAGGAGGTGCGGACATCGGGCGGGCAGGGCTGCCTCGTCGAGACGCACCGCACCCGCCACGGCCGGGCCGGCCGGCTCGACATCGAGCGCTCCGCCGCGGCCGTGCTGCGCTATACCCGTGACCCGTCGACCGCCTTAGCCCGCGCCCCGCGCGCCCCCGGCCCGGGCGGACGCGACGAGGTGAACGGCGTCATCGTCCACCGCCAGGCGTTCGATCCGCGCGAGGTGAGCTGCGTCGATGCGAACGGCTGGCACGCCTACGGCGGGCCGGTCAACCTCCGCGCCGACGAGACCGACGGGCAGTTCGGGTCAGCCGGTGGCTGGTACGGAGAGCGACTGGACGCGATGCTCGGGGCATACGCCGAGACGGCCTACTACCATCGCATACGGCCGGAGGACGGCCCCCTGCGCCTGTCAGGGCGTCTGTGCGCGGTGGTGCTCGGTGTGCCGGTGCGAGGTGGAGAGGTCCGCAGCGGACCGCTCACGGCCGCTCAGGGGGATGTCCTGGTGTCGGGCACCGTTGAGGTCGAGCCCGTGGTGTCCGGCGAGCAGCGCGTGCTCGTGGCCTACGCGGGGTGAGCCCTCACGGCCCGCCGCTCCCGCCGCTCGTAGTCCTGGTGCTGGTCGACGGCGTCGCACCCGACATGGTCGTCGAGCCCTGTACGACGTTCTCTGCCGACATGCTCCCGTCCTTCGGCGCGGTGGCTTCCACCGTGGACCACGGACCATGCCGACCGGACGCGTAGATCTTCCGGACCCGGGCCCGGTACTTCGTCTCCGGAGTGTACTCCCGGGTAAAGACATGCTTGGTGAGGCCCGGTCCGTCATCGCGGGTCCGCCGGTCCGTCTCAACGCGGATGAATGCCATCAGGGCCCCCCCGAGCCAACATTCTCCCGATCCTCGAAGAACTCGATATCGAAGCCTAGCGCCGGATCGGCGTCGTCCAGCTTGTCCCACGAGACGACCACCAGCCGATCGGTCTCGACCGTCTCCTCGCCCTCCGCTTGCGTCACGGAGAGCGTTGCCGGAGGAATGCTACCGCCGTCCTTGCCGACAGCCCCCCCGCCGCCGCTGAACGTGAAGGTGAATCCGGCGAAGACTTCATGCGTCGCTTTCTGAGCCTCGAACATCATCGCCAGCCCGGTAACTGCATCGAGCGTCGCGGTCTCCGGGACAGTCGCCGTGATGGCTGCCACGGTAGCCCCCGCCGCCGTGTAGCGCGCCGGGAGCTCCTCCGAGAGCGTGAGCGTCAGGGTGTCCTCCCCCGCCGGCCCCGTCCCGTCGATTCGGAACCGCTTCCCGGCGAGCCCGGGGAGTGCGACTCCCACGATGTCGCCCGGCGCCAGCGAGAGGTACCGGAACGGTGCGGCATCGGTGCCGTACGGGAGCCGCAGATCGACCTCAAGCCCCTGCGTCTCGAGCATCTGCCGCGCCATGATGCGCGTCGCGACCTCCGGATCCGTGATGTACTCCACAACGCCGTAGTCGCGCACCAGCACACCGCCGTCTCGGGTCTGCGCCGCGGCGTCCACCGCCGGCGGCATCGAGTGCTCCTGCCAGTCCGCGATGCGCGATTGCGCGAGCCGCATCTCGACCTCGTTGATGCGTTCGTGCAGGTCGCGGGACGGTCGGATGATCGGGAGATCGAGGATATCGGCCATGGGGATGTCGAGCGTCTTTGTCCGCGCGACCCCCGGCAGGAATCGCAGCCCTCCATTCCAGTCGACGACGCTCCCGTCCATCGCGAAGTCGAGCGCACCGCGCGTCGACTCGTGGTCATCGTCGGCGTCAATCGTGCCGTGGACCTCGTAGCCGGCGGACGTGCACGTCGTCACTGCGGCCGCGTACGTGGTGGCGTCGATGCTGTCGATCGGCTGGCGCTCGCGCACCACCTCCCACCACCGCCGCACCTGCGCCGCGTTCGTGATGACGGCGGGCGTGCCCCCGGGCGGCGCCCACATGTAGCCCGTGGTGCGGAACTCGACCTCCGGAATGCTCCGCCACCAGTCGCCATCCTTGTTCTGCGTCACGTAGACCACGGCGTAGGCCAGCCCCTGCATCTGCATGTCGCTCGACCACCGGAGCCCGTCCGCCTTGTCCCAGGGCGTACTCACGCGCTTGTCCGAGCCTGACGGCGCCGTACTCACGCCGGACAGGAAGAACTGGAACTCCATCGCAGTATCCGTCCCGCCCTCGCCGCGCACCTGGTCGGCGCTCAGCGTCACGGACTGCCCATGCGTCGCGGAGATGTCTACACCACGCCCCTGCACCCAGACGCGAGTGACGGACTGGATTGGCGCCTCACCGATCACAAGGGTGTACTGGAGCTGTCGGCCGGACCAGGCGATCTGCGAGAGCATCCCGAAGCAGCGCGTGATACCGATGCGCCACTTCGCCGGCTCCACGCTCGCCCGGATGGTCTGCGTCGCACGCTGGCCGCGACCCTGCCGGCGCGCGCGCTCCGCCTGGCGTGCCTGGTGGAAGACGGACAGACCGACGAGGATGGACGCGCCCAGAGACGCCCCGAGCACACCGGCCCCGATGCCGGCAGCTACCCCGAGCAGTACAGGCGGCATCAGGCTCTCCGGAGGTGGTGCAGCGGCTCACCCGACGCGGGCGAGACGCCCCAGGCGTGCCGGATGAGGAGCTGCGGCCCGGGCGCCACGCCGGCGGGGAGCTCGCCGTATGTGGGGTCCTGCACGATCACGATATCGCCCGGCTCGTAGTCGGTGCCGAGCGCCACGGAGTGGTAGCCGTGGATGTGCAGGCCCTGCTCGACCGCGGCGCGGTAGGACCCGTGCACGCGCACCGCCCGCGCAATCGCCCGCGCCTCGGTGTCGCACTCGCGATACCAGACCGTGGATGCCGGCACGTCGAGCCCGGTGCAGGCGGCGAGCCACTGGATGCAGTCCGACTCCCGCCACACCGACGGTCCGCTGAAGCGTGCGACCACCTCGTCGGTCACGGCCATCGGACGTCGATTCCCGCGGAGATCTGCTTCATGTACTTGAGGCCGCGGTCTCCCGGAAAACGCCGCTGCTGGTCTTCGTCCGACCAGAACAGCGGCGCCGGGCGGAGCGGGTCGCCGAGCCGGTCCACCAGATCCACGGTGTAGCGGTCGCCCTGGAGGACAGGGCTCGTCACCCGGCCCGTGAAGGCGCGCGGCACGAGGGACCAGGACATGCCGTCGTCCGAGCTCACCACCTGCCGCACCGTCACTTGCGCCGGGCCCGGGTCGGTGAGGAAGGCCGAGCGGAGCGTGTCCGTCGTGGCGAGCAGGATGATGCTGACGCGCGTCTCCGTGTTCGGGAGCTGCCCGCCCGCGATGCTCACGTCCTGCACCAGGTTCGTCGGCGTCCACACATGCCCGCCGATGGACAGTTGCGCCTCGCCGGTCCACATCCGCACGCGCCCCGTGCCGAGCACGTCGAGCACGTCGAACAGGTATTCGTAGCGCAGGCTCATGCGCTGAATGGCCCGAAGGTCACAGATTCAGACGTGTACCGAGCGAGCTCGACGATTTCACCGAAGAAATCTCCATTCGACTCAGACGGCACATAGCGGGTCATGGGGGGCAGATTCCGCAACCGCACATATTGCCCCCATAGCCTATGTCTCCAGCCTCTGAGGGAGAGTCTCCCAATTTGGGTGAAAACAGGATCGAGGACAAACATATCCTCTCTTGACACCGGATATATCTGCGGCCCAGGGACGCCAAATTCGCCAGCGCCTATCCGCTCCGGCACGCCAGACCTGTTGGCCCAACTGGCGGCTGCAGAATCCATTTCGTCCATGGTGCTCACGGTCGCGCCGAAAGAACTGGCGTCGTATTGCGAAAAAGTTCGTCCGAGCCGGATCCAACGGGTCTCTTCACGACCGATGTTGCTTTCCGGAAGCTCGAACTGGAAACGGACGCGCGGAGTCCCTCCATTCAAGAAGTCGGGTATGCCGTAATCGGTATCGAATGCCAGCAGCCTGAGCCGCGGCCAAGGGAACCGGTACCGCTGCCAGATCCGCGCCGACCACGGCACCGCCGCATTCCCGACGCGCTTCGCCCACAGTCGGCGCGCCTGCGCCGACACCTCGAACCGCACCCTCCCGCCAGCCGGGACATACAGAGACCCCGCGTCGTCGTCCGGCGCCAGCGGCCCTCGATAGAGCCAGACCGGCCCGCCGACCCACTCGACCATCACCGGGCCGGGTAGCATCGGCATTGCCTGATAGTCGCCCGTCGTCAGACTCCCGGCGCGGATAATGCTTTCCTTCTCGGGGAAGTCCGGGTGCCATTGCGTGTGGGGGAAGGTCATGATGCTTTCAGCGCAAACGTGAGCATCCCTGCGACGGCAGGGTCGGAGGTTCCCCGGCCGTTTGCCAGAGCTGCCACGGCCGCCCGCTCGGTGGCGTCCTTCGGTCGGAAGAGCTTCGCCATCGCGTCCAACTCGAATACGGTCGCCCCCTGAGCTATCACGACGGAGGTCCCGTCTACGGTGATAGTGAGGGCGTAATCGTCCAGGACGGTGTCTTTGAGCTCTCCCCCGGTCGTCCGTATCCATAGATGGCCTGGTCTCGCCTGCTGGCCCGCGACTCTGAAATTAGCCCGTGAGTCAGGCAAGTAGCAAAGCCTTATCGTCCCGGCCGCGCCATCCCACAGCCCGGACAAATTAGTCCCGATCTTTGGCAGATCCGCCAACATCGACTGTAAATTGCCAGAATTCCAACCCCAACCATAAGTGTCGTAAATGTATGTAGAGGCCGCCAGGATATAGGGACCCTCCGTAACGGAGAGGCTGTAGCTCGTATTCGTGTCCGCATCCGAGTCGCCGTCGAATCCCCCCACCACCACGTAGTAGTTCCCCGCGGCCAGAGTCAGTGAGGCGGACAGGTCCGCACCCGAGCCGGTCGTCTGCTTGGACCCTGCGACGGCCGTTCCGTCCGCCTGCCACACCTGGAATCCGGTGTCTCCGGCGTTGCCGCTCGTCAGGCCCGTGAGGGTCACGTCCACGCTCGTCTCCGCGAGGTGGCTGAACGGATAGATGTCGATGTCGCTCGCGCCCACGATGTCGCCCGACTCGGACAGAGGCAACATCGGCGAGTAGTCCGGCGCGTAGATGGCCAGCGCGTACGGCGTGTTTGTCTGCGCGTCGGCGTTGCCGTCGGTGCCGCCCACGTTCACGTAGTAGCTCCCCGCGGCCAGCGTCGCGGAGTCGTGCAGCGCCACCCCGGTCACGCTGCGCTGCCACAGGGCGGTCGCCGTTCCGTCCGCCGCGTACACCCGGAACCCGGTCTGCCCGGCCGCGCCGTGGGTCAGCCCCATGAGGGTCGCGAGCACGCTCGTCTCCGCGGGCAGGGTGAATTGGTAGCGGTCGGAATCGCTCGCCCCCGCGGTATCCCCCGTCTGACGCAGCGGCAGCATGAACCCCTCTAAAAAGTGTGTGCCGACCACCGCGATCGGGCACACCGTCCCGTCGGCGCGCTCCCACTGCGCTTGCAGCGAGTAGTGGTGCGCGTTGCGCACCGCCTCGGTGATCGAGAATGTGATGGGCGTCCCGGCCGCAAGGCCCGACAGCTGCACATCCGTCACTGTCGTCAGCGACGTCATCAGCCCCGGCGCCGTCCGACCGGAGTAGAGCTGATACCGGAGGCTGACGATCTGCGAATTCGCCGGCACCGTGCGCATCGTCTCGTCGACCAGCGCCTGCGTGACCGGAATCGACACGTCAAACCCGCTGTCGTCCGCCTTCGCAGTCAACATCCCCGCAAGGGACGGGCACGCGAGCACCCGCACCGGCGTCGGCGGCGGAGCGCCCACAGGACCAATCTCGGCGAACTCCAGGCGCCACCCGCGCCACACGCCGCGCTCGTCACGCTCCGGCGGCTGGATGCGCGTCACGTGCACGGTCATCGTCTCGGCAGGCAGACCGGCGAGCCCCGGACGACGCAGCCGGAGCTGATTCGCGGGGTCGGAGAGGTCCTGCACCAGGGCCGTGATGGCCGGCTGCACCTCGCCGTTCGCGGGCGAAGCCGGGGTCACCACGTACCCCCGGCGCCGGCGCCCGCCGCCGTAGGAGACGTGCACCGCGCCCGTGAACGCCGAGCGGTGCACGTACGGGCCGCGCGAGCGGTGCGGCTGCTCGCTGAACTCGGCGTAGCCGAACGCGGCCGGCCAGTCGATCACGGCCACTACGGCGGGACCTCCACCCAGGCGATGGACCAGCCCCGCGTCTCGCCGCGGCTCCCGCGCACCGGCGCATCCACCCGCATCGGCTGCACCACCAGGGACGCGCCGAGCACGCCGATGCGCCGCTGGTCGGCCGGGACCGGCACACGCAACTGGTTCACCCCGTGGTCGAGGAGCTCCATCAGCGCGCGCACGGCCAGCCAGCGACCATCGCCCGCCGCGTACACAGGCGTTTCGAACTCGCCGCGCCACAGCAGCACCCCTTGGGGGCGCACCGGGATAGCCAGCGCCGCCGGCGCGAACTCGGACTCGAGGAACGGCGACTCATCGGAGCTGTAGGCCCGCCAGGCATGCCAGCGGCGGTATCCCCAGGTGTTCGTGTAGCTGAGGAGGGCCATTACCCCCCCCGGCGATTCTGCCGCCCGAGCACCGACCCCGGCCGGGACTGCTGTGTCGCGACCGCCTGCAATGCCGTCCGGGTGAACGCCGGCATCGCCTCCCTGAGCGCCGCACGCACTCCCGGGCCGTCTGTGCTCTCGATGAAGAACTGAGGCGCAATCGTCACGTTCCCGCCTCCCCCGCGCAGCCCCTGGTTCGGCACGATGTGCCCCGAGGTGCGCGGCACGAAGACCTCCGGCCCGCCCTCGCCGACGAGCACCGCCCGCCCTCGCTGCACCGGGCCGCCGCGCTGGAAGCCGAACAGCCCGCCCAGGAAGCCGCCGGCGGCGCCCGAGAGCAGCCGACCCGCAATCTGTCCCGCGAACTGGTCAATGATGGCGCTCGAGAGCGAGGTGAGCAGCCCTGACAGCGCCCCGCCGATGTCTCCCGCGCCTCGGATGAAGTTCCCCACGACGTCGGACAGCCGGGCATAGGCACGCTCGTACTGCGCCCGCTCCATCGCCTCCTGCCTGGCCGCGGCACGCTCGCGCATCTTCTGGAGCTCCTCCAGCCGCTCCTGCTCCGTCAGGTAGGCGTCGCGCCGGGCCTCGGCGAGCTTGTTTTCGAGCTGCTGCGTCTGCCGAATCTTGTCCTGCCGCTGCTGCTGCTGTCGCTCGAGGATGCGCGCGAACCGCTCGCTCGTCTGCCGGCGCCGGAGGTCGGCAGGGGATGTCCCATCGGCCCGTCCCGCAGGTGCCTCGACGTCGAGCCCCAGGGCGGCTCGGCGCCCCGCGGTCTGCGCATGCACGAAGCCGAACCCCCGGCCGCTCGCGACGGGGGCGCGCGCCCGGCCGGCCACTGCCGGCGGATGCCGACCCGGGCCGGGTCCGCTCGCCGCGGCGGACGCGCCGTAGACGCTGACAGCGGTCCGAGGGGCCGCAGAGAACGGCCCGTGCGCCACCGCGAACCTTATGGCCTCGGCAGCCCGATTCCAGAAGTCCGTGATGGAGCGCGTCAAGCCGAAGAACCGATCCAGCCGCACCAGCGCCTCGTCGAGCGCCGCGGTCAGATTCCCGATACCGCGGTCGCGCATGTTCTGGAGCTCTTCGGCCAGCTGCGCGGCCTCGGCGGATGCCCCCCGGAAACCCTTCTCCACGCCTGCGACCTGCGAGTTGAAGTCGAGCAGGAAGGCGCGCATCTCGCGGCCACCGCGGCCGAACAGCTCCTCGATGGTGAGCTGCTGTGTCGCTTGGTCGAGCCGGCCGAACGCCTGCGTGACATCGCCGAGCACCGCCTGCATCGGGCGGAGCTCGCCGTTCGCGTCGCGGATGCGCACGCCGAGCCGCTCGAAGATCTCCTCGTACTCGCCCGCGCCGGTCCCGGCCTCGCCGAGCACCCGGTTGAATCGCAGCAAACCGCGCTGGAATGCGTCCGTCTCGACGCCCGCCTCGCGCGCCGCCTGACCCCAGAGCTGCAGCACCTCGACCTGGATGCCGATGTTCCGCGCCCGCTTGCCGAGCCGGTCGAGTCGCGAGATGGACTCGGTGAGCTGGCGATTCAGCGCGCGCACCGACAGCGCCGCCGCCCCCGCCCCGAGCGCCGCCTGGAAGCCGGGGAAGCGCCGGAGCACGTCCGACATCAGGCGGAACTGCCGGGTCGTGCGCGCGCCGCCCTTCTCCAGCCGCTCCAGGCGCTTCGTGACTCGCTCGGCGACGCGCTGAAATTCGCGGTCTCTCGCCTGGATTCTGAAATTTAAAGCGTGCTCGGCGGCGCTCGTTGCCATCAGTTACTGCCCTCGCCTTGCCTCGCCTCGCCGAGCCCCGCCGCCTGCATCAGCCGGCCCCACGTCCGTCGGTCGTCACCCGCGGTCCCGAGCTTCCCGGACTCGGCGCGACCGCGCATCGCGCGGGCGGCCACCACGAGCCAGAAGTCCGCGAGGGTCAATCGGCGCACTTCGTCCGGCCGCCAGCCATCCGACATCAGGATGATCAGCCAGCGCCGGACTCCGAATTTCCCTCGCTTTCGCCGCCCTCCCCCGCGTCGAAATGCTCATCCGCTTCGGGCGGCGGCGTCAGGGCCTCGATGACCTGAGAGATGGCGTCCATCTGCGCGACCACGAGCTGCGACGGGTCGAGCCACGCCTCGATGTCGGCGGCCGTGGTGCCCTCCGGCCCCGCGCACTCGGCGAGCAGCCGGAGCCGGCGCACGGTCCACTGCGCCCGGATGTAGTGGAGGTCCCGCCCCTCCACGAGCGCGAGCAGCCCCGTCCCGGACGCGTCCTCGAATCGCTCGATGGCGCCGAGAGTGAGCGTCAGCTTCATACGATGGTGACCTGGCCGGTCGAGGTGAGCGAGATCGTCCAGTTGAACGTGTCGCTCAAGCTCCCGGACGCGCCCAGGGACGTGATGAGGAACTTGCCGACGAGCGTCGAGCCGGCCGGCCCGGCCGCGGGTTTCACGCCGTCATCGGTGAAGGCGGGATAGACGAGCGCCGCGTTCACGTACGCATCCTCGCTCATCGCTGCCGCCTGAGCCGCGGCCTCGGCCGCGTCGCTGACGAATCGGCACGACGCCTCGATGGTCACCGACTTCGCTCCGGCGAACTGCGTCTGCCACAGGGGCGTCGTCAGTGCCGCGGGCGCTGTGGTCCCGTCGATCGCCTCGTTGTTGATCGTGAAGCTCCGCTCCTGTGCTCCCGCGATGAGGTTCGTGGCGGCAGCGAGAGTGCCCACGGCCGTCGGCACCGCCGCCGCGGCCGTGGTGTCCGAAATGTAGAGAAGGAAAGCTCGGCCTTTCGCGCTCATCGCATCATCTCCTGTCGAAACCCTGCTTGGCCGCGTCGCGCATCGCGCGGCGGAACGAGCCCACGGACGTGCGCGCGATGATACTCCGCGCCAGCCGGATGAATGGTCGGGCCGGCAGGCTGCCCCGCGCTCGAGCGGCATCGCGGCCGTGGCCGCGCCCGAACTCCGTCACGAATGCTGCCAGCGCCGCCGGTTTGTCCCTCGCATCCACGTAGACCACCAACGAATACTGCCAGCCCGGCCCATCGGGGGACACTACGGTCGCGTACTTGATCGCGCTCCGGGTCCGGCCCGAGTCCACGGCAGCGAGCGTCTTCGCGATCCGCACGCCGCGCGTCCCGAGACGCTTCGACGCCTTGTCGAGATTCGCCCTGAGCGCCCTCGGCATGTGGACCCGGAGCGCGTCCTTTGCCCGCTTCATGTCGTTCCGGACGAAGCTCATGAGGCCGCCCCCAGCACCACCTCGACCCAAAGGTCCGCGCCCTTCGAGACATCCACAGTCGCGTCCATGGTCCGGTAGAGCCGGTGCGCCACGCCGTCCAGCGTCTCAGTGGCCCCGCGCAGCAGTGGCCGCCCGGCGCCGTCCCATCGCGCCCCGTCGATCAGGATGGCTTGTAGCCGGCTGTCGAGGCTGTCGGGGAACGCCACAGTGAGGTACTGCTTGGTGGTCGACGCGGCGTGCGTGAGCGTCACGCCACCGCGCTCGCCCTCCCGGAGCGTCGCGGTCGGCGCGCCACTCGCGTCGACGGCCGCGAGCGGCTGGAACCAGGCGCGCATCGTGCCGAGCGTCCGCCCCGAGAGCGAGGAGGTCCGCACGAGCAGCGACCATTCGCCGGTCCAGACGAGCACGTCGCCGGTGTGCCATGTCGCGAAATCCGCCGACACCCGGGCGAAGATCGGCTCGCCGCTCGCCCCCTCCGCCGCCAGCAGCTCAGCCGCATCCTTCACCGACTCGACGTCGGGATGCACCGTCGCCGGCGTCGTGCCTCCGTCGGTCTCCCCCCCGCTCGCCTCCTCGTTCAGAAGCTCGATCAGGGTCGAGTCCTTCGACGGCATGGTGAACTGGTAGGTCCGTGCGCCCGCCGTGAGCTCGTAGACGGTCGGCACGAAGTAGTAGGCGTTCGGAAGCAGCCGGAACACGTACAGACCCTCGGAGATCTCCGACGAGTCGCGTGCCGTCGGCGTGATGGTGTCGATCCCCTCGCCGCCGACGATGAGCCCCTGCGGGCCGAACAGCGGCGCGGTGATGTCGCCGTCCGCCCGTACCAGCGTCACCACGATGTTGCTCGACGCCGTCGGCGCATCACCCATCAGGTCGTGCACCGGGACCGTCAGCACGTACGTCTTCTGGAGCTCCGCCGCTTTGCTGCTCGGATCAGCCATCGGCAACTGCCTCCTCGTCCAGTAGCTCGATCAGCGTCGCGTCACGGGCCGGCATGGTGAACTGGTAGGTCCGTGCGCCCGCCGTGAGCTCGTAGACGGTCGGCACGAAGTAGTAGGCGTTGGGGATCAGCCGGAACACGTACAGACCCTCGGAGATCTCCGACGAGTCGCGTGCCGTCGGCGTGATGGTGTCGACGCCTTGGCCACCGACGACGAGCCCCTGCGGCCCGTACAGCGGTGCACCGGCATCGCGGTCCGTGCGCACGAGCCGGACCACGATGTTGCTCTCAGCCTGGGGCGCATCGCCCATCAGGTCGTGCACGGGGACGACGAGCTGATACGTCTTCTGCAGCTCCGCCGGTCTCGGATCAGCCATTTCGGATCGGCTCCGCCATGATCTCGTAGGTCACGATGACCTGGTACGTCAGCCCCGCCTCACTGTACCCGATGCGTGCTCCGGCAGGCTTGATGTCCGTGATGACCACAGGCGACGCGGCCTCGTCGGCGCCGATGAGCGCGAGCGCGTTCCGGACAATCCACGGCTCCGCCTCCGGCTCGTCCCTGCCCCGCGGGTAGTCGGTCGGCGCGAACGCCCGCTCGATGACATCGCCCATCGCGAGCGCGGTGGCACGGCCGCGCACGGGGTCGACGTGCGCCTCGATGTCCTGCGTGATGCGGTAGATGTCGAGCCCGGTCCCGATCTCGTAGCCGATGCTCGCATCGCCGATGCGCCAGAAGGACGCCTCACCCGCCGGCACCTCGTCGAACAGCATCGGCCGGGGGCGCTCGTCCTTCGGCAGGCTCAGGCCGTAGCGCGCGAATGCGTCCTGGACGCCCTCCCCGCCGGCTACGAACGCATTGAAGCGAGCCACCAGGGCGCGCTGTACGCGCAGGAGCGCGCCGGATGCGCCAGCCCCCGGGTCTTCGACGGTATCGTCTTGTGTGGGCACAGGCGGCGTGTCAGGCGGTAGATCGCGCGTGGCGTAGAGCTGCCACCACGTGACGGCCGCGCCAGACGGAGACAGAGACGTGATCATCACGTCGCGCCGTTGCGTGATGGCGCGGTTATAGCCCTCGACAATCAAAGCCAACTCTATCGAGACCGGCTGCCGGATGAGCCCGGGCGTGACGCGCAGCGTCTCTCCCTGCGCATCGACGTAGTCGCGCGGGGCGTTCACGAAAGAGACGCTGCTGTACTCGGCGAGAGGGATGACCTTGAACTCGTTAGACACCACCCGCGTCGGCAGGCTCCGCACCGAGTCGAAGGTCCGACCGTCGGCGAAGACATGTCGGGTCTGGATTCCGAGCAGGAGGGTCGCGGCAGCACTGGTTCCGAGGTTGAGCGTGCCCTCGTACTGCGTGTGGAACGGGATGCCCGCCAAGATCCCCGTCGGGCCGAGCGAATCGCCAGAGAAGATCACTATCCGGGCGGAATCGGTCGACAGTATCGACAGCGGCACGGCCAGATCGGCCGGCAGTCCCAGGGGCTCTTTCTGGGCGATCTGGTAGCGGGTGCTCATGTCACCACGCCTGCGGCCGGGGCACATCCGGCCCGCACGCCCGGGCCCGGCACGACGCCACCACACGGTCGACCCCGCTCCAGCCCCGCCGGGTCGCCCATCCCCGCGCGTGCGCCCGCTCGCGGAACGCCTTCGGCAGCCCCCCCGCGTCGAGCCACTGCCAGAACGTTTTCCGCGTCGGCGAGCGGACCCACACGTGCCAGTGTTCCGTCACGTCGGCGGGCCCTCCTCGACGTCGATGACGAGCGTCTCTCGATCGGCCCGCTCGTAGGTGTCGCCCTCGGAAACGTTGATGACGCGCCACGTGCGCTCCTTCACGGTAACGCGCGCGTCGCTCGGGAGGCGAGCCATCATCGGGTCGCGGCGCACCAGGAGCTGCGCCCGGGTGTCGCCCTGCAGCACGCCCCCGATGAGCGACTCACCGGACGGCTTCTCGAGGATGTCGACATTCCGGCGAGCGTAGACGCTCCAGGCGGTATTCTCGTTGCCGAACTGGTCCTGCTCTCCGGCTCGGATCTCGAATACCGCCGGGTAAATGAATCGGCCCGCGCCCCGCCGCGCCCGCGCCACGTCACACCTCGACCGGCATGTAGGCCCCGAGCGTCGCTTGCACCACCGCGCGCACCGGCTTGTCCATCGCCATCGTGCTCTCGCGGTACAGGTACCAGGTGGCAGCGACCCGATAGACCGTGTGCGCGAGCTCCGCCGGCCACGGATTCGGCAACGGGTTCGCGTTCGAGTCGGGCTGGTAGATGCTCTGCCACGAGACCGAGTACCGCAGGTTCAGACGCTCGTCCTCGCTGTCGTACTCGAAGTCCGCCGGGAGCTCGAACCAGGCGTCGTGCGGCAGGCGCGTCGACCGGTGCAACGTGATCCCGGTAATGGCCGTTCCCGAGTCGTACGCCCCGTCGCTGTACGCCCGCGTCAGCACGTCGCCCGAGACGTCCACCGGCCCGGGCAGCACCAGCGCCGGCCGATCGGACGGCCTCTGGTAGCGCCCCTGGAGCCATCGTCCGTACCGCGGCCACGGGAACCAGCACTCGGCGAGGAAGCCGGACGTGCGCATCGGCCAGCGGGTGTAATCGCCGACCATCTGGAGCGCGGAGAGGTGCAGCGTGGAGAGGTAGTCGTCGCTCTCGGCGTGCTCGACGACGACGTGGCGCTTGAGCTCGTCGAGCGTCCCGATCAGGTCTGACGCGCCAGCGGACGGCAGGGTCTGCCCGTCGGCGTCATCCGGCCGAATCCACGATGCCGTCGGACGCCATGCGTACGGTGGCGGGAGCACACCGGGTCACTCACGACGCCAGACACGGAGCGAGTAGGCGACGTTCGCGTTTCCGGTCCGCTGGAGCCAGATTCCGATGCCCGGCTTGTTCGAGTGCTCGAATCGCAGAGGGACAGTCGCCGGCACCAGTATCGAGGCGGTGTCCCCCGTCGGGGCAGACGCGCCACGGAACAGGCGCACGGCCACCGCGGCCGTGAGCTCGACCATGAGAGGCTGGTGCACGACCTGCCCGTCGAACTCGTACATGCTCGTCCGGCGGCTCGCCGGCAGCTCGAGCACGGTCGCCGCCGCTCCGCTGTCGACGTACGCCGTGGTGAACGGCGTGCCCGTCATCCCGTCCACCACCGCCTTGATGTCGCCGAGCGTCTGACGGCTCGTGGTCGGGACATCGATTTCACGCGTGCCGTTCGCAACCGCGTCGGTGGACATCGCCCCGCCGACGTACGCCGTGGTGAACGGCGTGCCCGCCAATCCGTCGATCAGGGACTTGATCGCGTTCAGGTTGGTGTTGCCGCTCCGGCCCCGGATGTCGAGGAAGCCATCCGCAAAGGTGATCCTGTTGTTATTCCCCTGCACCCGGAGCCGAATCCGGGTGACATCGGTACCGGTCTTCGGCGTGACGCGGAGCGCGCCTATCGGATTCGTCCCGCCGACCGTGATGTCGATCGGCGCGATTTCGAGCCCGAGCGTGACCGTCAGCACGCCGGAGCTCAGTGCAGCCGAGTCCATCGTCCCGGAATGCGTGACGTCGATCCGCACGACGAAGACGTCCGCCTTGCCGACTAGACTCAGCCCCGGGCCGCTGTCGCCGACCGCGCGGATGATCCCCGTGCCGGACAGGTGCTGCGCCGGGAGCCCCGAGACCTTGGTGTAGGAGTCCCCGGTGAGGGTGCCCCCGATCACCGCATCCTCGAGCTCGGGGAATCCCTCGACCCAGTATGCGAACTTGAAGGGCACCGGCTCGGACTCAGCTCACCGTCTCGATCGTCACGAACGACTTCAGCCGGTAGATGCTCAGCACCGCGCGCACGTAAGCGCGGACCGACTGAATCAGCTTGTCGAAGTCGTCGCTCGACATCCCGAACTCGACCCGGATGCCGTGCCGGTACAGGAGCTCGGACTGCTGCGCGAAGTCGCCGATGAGCGCGACGCTCATCGAGGCCGCGGTCGAGGAGTTCATGGCGACGAGCCCGTACTGGTCCTCCACGATGGGGAGCCCCCAGAGCATCTTCGCGGGCATGAGCCGCGGGTCGCCGTAGTAGAACCCGGCCGCGGTCGTCTCGGTGAGCTGCACGTGCTCGCACGTCTCCGGATGCATCACCACCGCGCTCGCCATCGACGCGCCCTCGGTCATCAGGGTCGTCATGGCGCGCCGGGTCTGGAGCATGACCGACTTGCCCGCCTTCGCGTTCGTGTCGGTGTCGCTCGCGTCGATGGTCACCCGAGAGAACGTCTCCGAGATGTTCTTCGCCTTCGCTCCGTCATTCGAGCCGCTGTTGTCGAACTTGAACGCGAGGAAGCCCTTGATCCGCGGGCTGGTCCCGCTGCCGTTCAGCAGCTCCCGATTCAACTGCTGCCGGACGCCGAACGGCATGCGGGTGTCGAGGATGCCCTGCATGCGGGTCGAGTCTTCCAGTTGCTCCATCGTGACCTTCGCGCGGTGGCCGATGCTCTCGACCGTGTCCGCGACGCGGATGTCCTGGAACGTGGTCGCCGCCAGCGCCGCGCCCTCTGCCCGTGCGGCCGCCGAGCTCGACGCCCTGGAGGCATCGACCGTGTGCGTCGCGTTGGACGTGAGGCCCGTGCTCGGCGACATCTCGCGGTAGTAGATGTGCTGCGCCTGCCCGATGGTGCCGGACGGGATGATGTCGATCATCGAGAGCGCGGCGCGGCCGAGCATCACCGTCGGTCCGGACACGTCCGACCAGGGCGGCGAGGCTGCCGAGTCCCACTGATTCGGGGCATCGCCCGGAGAGCCCCGGGTCATCTGCGCGTAGATGCGCGGGTCGAGGTCGAGCTCGAAGCCGGCGTTCGCCCGATGCGCCGCGACGTACCCTCCCATGCCCTGCTCCGTCATGACCGCGCGCACCGCGTCGGCGACGCTCACGGGCCGCTGCACCCGCGGGCGGTAGGTGTCCGGGTCGAGGTAGGCGTCGAGGTTCGCCTCCGGGTCGGCTCCGTCGCGGGCGGCCCGCCGGGCAGCGGCGGCCATGATGGACCGCCGCTGGTTCAGCTGCTCCTGCGCTGCGGAGAGGCGGGAGTGGTGGTCGACCACCCTCCCGAGCGTGTCCTCCGGCGTGTCGCCCTTGAGCGCCTTGATCTTCTCGACATTGAAGTCGTCGCCGGCCTCGCGCACAGCCGCGTCCAGGTCGCCCGTGAGCGTACGCACACGCTCGGTCAGCGCCGCGAGGCCGAGATTGAGCGTGTCGTGATACTCCGCGTCGTACGCCTCCTGATTGATGGCGGCGAGCGGGTTGATGGTCGGCGTGGAGGTACCACCTGTTGCCTTCATCGAGATAACCCTCTCTGGTAGTGGCGCGCAAGCGCCATGAAGCGATCACGGTAGAGCGCCTGCATTCGCGCGCTCATCTCTGGGGGGTCGTCGTCCGCGGCCGCGGTGATGATGCCGGCCTCGCGGGCCTCGGCGGCCGTCATCCAGACGTCGGAATTGCTCGCGAGCCACCCGTCCACGGTCGAGGCATCGACGTGGCTCGCGATGGCGTCGCGGTAGAGCCCGAGCGCTGCCTCCAGCGTCGGGCGGAATTCGGCGAGCGCGGCCTCGATGTCGGGCAACGTGCCCGATGCGAGGAACATCACCCGCGGTTGGTGGACCATCACTCTGGTGTAGCTCTGCGCCGAGCGCTCGGCGCCGGCGAGGTACACCGGGACCCCGGCGCTGGCGACGATGCCGCCGGCCTGCGCGGTCACCGTGGCGCCTGATGCGTCGAGCGCGGCGCGCAGCGCCATCGCGTCGAACAGGTCGCCTCCGGGGGAATCGACATAAAGGCTCACCGTCTTCGGCTTGTCGCGCATGAGCTGCTTCGCAACCGGCAACACGTCGACGCCGGCCAACCAGTGAATCTCGCCGATGACGCGGATTTCCATCGCGTCGCCGTCCGCCTGGCAGGTGATGTCACCCGTGGCGGTCGGCGTCGGCGCGAGGACGGAGATGCGCTGTGCGCGGAGCGCTCGAATAATCGATATCCAGTCCATGGGCGGAACCTACCATAAGTAAATTCTTGGGTGCATCAGGAGATTGAATGACGAAAAGTTCTCGCATATGCTTAACGCCCTCTCTCGCATATGCGACAATGGTTTCCACGGTCAGGGAGCGGCCCTGACCGAAACCAAGGAGAGACCGATGAACGGATGGCACCACGAGCACATCTACGGGCGCAGCGCACGCAGCGGCACGATGCGGCACTGGGACGTGACCTTTCGCACGCAGCGTCACCGGTGCTGCGGCCAGACCTGGGCGGTCTGGAACGACAAGCACAGTCCCGTTCTGCTCGACGGCACCGACGCGGAGCCCGTCGACCGCGTCAGCCAGTGCAGGTCCTGCGGTTCGCTGCAGGCCCCGCACTGGACCGCCCGCGAGCGCGTCGAATGACCGCCTGCCTCGTCTGCGGGTCACCCATCCCGGTAGCCCGCCTCCACCACCCCATCCCCGCGGTCACGTGCTCGCGCCAGTGCGCCATCGAGCGCAAGCGGGCCAACGACCGCGCCGGCAGCGCCCGGCGCTACAAGGACCGGCGCATCCGCCGCGAACTCAGAGGAGACGAATCATGACCACCCTGGCCGACCTCTACCGCGCCGTGGAGATTGCCCGGCGCCTGTGGACCGACCCCGGGCGCCGCGACCGCGTGATTGCCGCCCTCATTCGTCAGGCTGCGCGCACTCCCGCCACGTCGCCCACTCCGCCGCCCAGGCATCCGTAGCAGCCCGGCAGGCACTCCAGGCCCGATACGCGCGCTGGTCATACTCGGCCAGCGCGCGCGGCGACGTGTGCGATCCGTGCGCGGTCGAAGGCGGCGCATCCAGGTCCGGGCACGCGATGCGCACCTCGACGAACGGGCACGCCGTCTCGGTGACCACCGTCGCGGTCGGGAGCGGGCCGCAGCCCGCGAGCGCTACCAGGAAACTTCCGAGTCCGGGTCGCATGCCGGAAGCTCCGGATCCGGCGCAGGAAGCGCCTGAGATGCCGCAGGAGCGGCGTTCGCGCGGGCAAGCTCCGATTGCAGGGCCGCGACTTGCGCGCCGCATTCGGACTCTGAGGCGGCCTGAGCGCGCTCCGCGATGCGGTGGCTCGCATCCAGCGCGGTGCGGGTCTCCGCCAGCGCCTCTTTCGCCGCCGCGCCCGTCTCCAGGTCGCGCACCATCACCGCCACCCAAGCCAGCGCCCCGGCGCCGGCGAGCAGCATCAGCGGCGTGGTGAGCGAGCCGCCGAAGCCGACGAGCCGAAGGAGCGTCGCCACCATCGCAGCATCCTCCAGTAGGCGCGGGAAACAATCACAGGACACCAGTCCATGCACCACCAATCCCTGAACATCATCGTGTCATCTCCTCTTCCAGTTCGTCGATGCGCGGCGAGTACGCCGCCGCCTCGTGGTAGGCCGCCGGGGTCAGAATCTCGCGCATCCCGTCGAGGATGCCGTCATCCGGACACACCGCCGACCGGCCTTCGCGGCGCGCCACCCGCTGCGCGCGGAACACATGCCCGAGCCCCGAGACGTAGCCGAGCTCGGCGAGGTGCAGCCGGCAGTCCTCCGGGCGCGGCTCGCGGAGCTGCACCAGGTTCCGCCGGTAGAGGTACGCCGCGCACGCGATCGAGAATCGCGCCTCCCGCCGCCGGCCGTGAATCCCCGCGAGCCGGCAGTCCTGCGCGGCCGTGGAGAGCTGCTGTCCCAGACCGGCCGCGCCGGCGCCGGAGGCGGCATCGGCACGCAGGCTCGATTCGCGCGCCAGCAGCGCCCGGAACCGGCAGTGCCGGTGCGCCCACCGCGCGCCGAGGCGGCGCATCCACTCGGAGCGTATGAGTGCGTCGTAGGTCGTGGGGTACCCCGCCGGCCGGCACGCTGTGAGAGAGGAGGAGGCAGCGTGTCCGGCTCCGGCCGGCGGAGATTCGGTTGCCTCGACGACGCGCGCCAGCAGCAGCGCCACGGCGAGGATGACAGCGAGCGCGACCCCCCAAAGCGCCGCGCGAATCCAGTCGTTCACCCGAGGAACGACGCCCCGACCGGTGAGAGCGCCGCGACCATCGAGGCGAAAATCACGGCCAGCAGCAGGTAGCGGCCCGCCGCCCGAATCGCACTCGCGAGACACACCGCGCCGAGGTAGCGCGCGAGCGCCTGCGGGTCCTTCGCGATGCCCGCCATCGTCTTCGGGTCCTCCGCCGCGTCCTGCCACAGCGCCACCGCGTCACGATGCTCGCCCGCGGTCGGATTCACGACCGACTGGAACCGGCTCCGCAGCTCCCACAGCGCCACCACGGCCGCGGCCAGCAGCACCGCCCCGATGCCGACCAACGCCATCTCGCGCAGAAGCGCCCGCTCCGTCATCTCGAACGCCGAGCCGCCGAACAGCGTGCTGAGCAGCCACCACACGCCCGCGAGCACCGCCAGCCAGACCGCGCCCTCGCCGACCCACTCGCCGACGCGGCGGAGATACGCCCGCACCTCGGCGCTCATGCGTGGCCGACCAGCACGTGGTAGACGATGGTGACCACCACCGCCAGCACGATGACGCCGAGCGCAATCTGCTGCTTCTTCATGCCGCCGAACTTCGCTTCGAGCTTCTGGAAATCCATGGTCGTCTCCTCAGTGAGGGGTATTCACCGTCACGCCGCACGCCGCGAGCTTCTGCTTCCACGTGAACATGAATTTGCGGCACTGCAACAGCTTGTGCTCGTGGTCGCGGACGATGCCCTTGGCGTGCTCGAGCGCGTCATGGTCCGAGCCCTTGCCCTGGTGGTCCTCCTGGAGCTTCACGTACTCCTGGTAGCGCTTCACCATCGCCTGCTCGTGCTTGTAGGCGTCGACCGCGGCCTTGAGCTTCTTCTGGTACTCCGAGATTTCCTTCTTCGAGCATTTCGCCATCGGGGTCTCCTACTGCGGAATGTAGCCGCCGAGCTTCTTCACCGCGGCCATCGCCTTGTGCTCCGCGGCCAGGTCCTTCTCCATGCGCCGCCGGAGCTTGTCGATCTGCGCCTTCTTCGCGCGCATCTGCTTCTCGATTTCCGCCTTCTGGTGCGCGTCGAAATCGTGGTGGCTGTGCAGCGTCACGTCGAGCGAGTGCATCTGCCCGAGCGCGTAGTGCAGCGCCTTGTTGTCCGCGGCCACCTTCCTCTTCGCTGCCTCGTATGCGTCCAGCGCCCGCCCGTAATCACCCTTAGCCATGTGGATGCTCCTGTCGTTCGATCATTTTCTTGAGATGCACGATTTCCTTCGTCACCCGCTCCATCTCCAGCTGCGCCTCGTGCTCAGCCTGGACCATCGCCGCGCGCTTCGCGAGCGAGACGTTGCGACGGCCCGCGTCAACGTCCGCGAGCTCGCGCTTCTCCTTGTCCAGCACCGACTTCACGTGCCGGCGCCTCGATTCGAGCTCCGCGAGCTTGCGGCGGTCGTACTCGTCTCTCACGACTTGGCGGCGCCTTTCCAGTGCTCCTTGCCGTGCGCGCGAATCCAGTCACGCATCTTGCGCCAGTCGTGCCCGCAGTCGTTCCAGGCAGCGAGCGATTCCTTGTCCATCCATATCTCTTTCTCCGGCAGGAAGCCGGCCGCGAGCGCGCCCTTCGTGATCTGAGCGGCGTCGAAATCCTCCGCCTCGATCTCGGTCTGGAGTTTCACGACCGCGTGCTCATGCCACAAACTCGGCGGGTAGGGAATCAAGCCATCCTCCCAATCCGCCGCCCACTCGTCATTCGTCATCGCGGCCAAGTCCTCACGGCCCGGCGCAAACATCGGATAGTCAGTCATTTGCGATCTCCTCGTACTTGTGCTCGAACTGCGCGTCCTGCACCGGCCAGATCTCCCCGAGCGCGCCGCGTACCAGCCAGCTCGCCATCGGGGTCGTCACCCATCCCTCCAGGGTCTGGATGCGCGCCTGCTTCTGACCCTCGAAATGGAGCTTCGCGTTCCGGTGCGCGTCCTGCACCCAGGACGGGCCGGAGCCGTCGCGCAGGCACTCCCAGACTTCGGAGAGCCGCAGCGCCTCGACCTCGACCGGCTTGCAGCGGTACCGCGCCATGTCACAGGTCCGGATGGTGCGGGTGCGGGACCGGCGGGACATGCAGCCCCTTCGCCGTGAGCGCCCGGTGCAGCGTGTTCGCCTTCTTCACCGCGGCGTTCGTCTTCTTCATGCTGAGGTCCACCATCCGGCGCATCTGCGCCTCAAGGCGCGCGTCGTCCCGGTCCTGCGCATAGTGGTACTTCGCGACCCACTTCCGCTCGGCCGCCAGGTCCGCCGGAATCTCCCGGTGCACCAGCGTGTCGTACTCTTTCACCAGTTCTTGTGTCGTCGCCATAGTTCGCGCTCCTCAGAAAAACGCCAGCAGCGTCAGCAGCACTTCCTCGATCTGAAACGCATCGCCCACGCCGATCAAGTGCAGGCTCGCCGCGGTCACGGCCGCGATCACGGTGAGCGCGACCAGGACGTACTTGAGCGGCGGCCGCTTCACGAGTCCGGGTCCGTCGGGTCGGTCTCGTAGTCGTCGCCCGCGGTCATGTCGTCATCCGTCACGTCCGTCGGGTCGGGGTCGTAATCATCGCCCGCGCCCTGGTCGTCGTCGGTCACGTCCGTCGGGTCCGGGTCGTAGCCACCGCCGCCGTACGGGTCGCTCGGGGTCGGCTGCGCCTTGTACTTCTCATAGAGCCCATCCCCGTCGGGCGGGTCCTCGCGTCCGGGGTAGGGCTTTTCGATGAGCGACTTCTTCGAACTGAGCGTGCGCGAGACGTGCGGGTTGAACACGAGCCGCACCATCGGCCGGTACGCCTCCAGCTTGTCGGCGATGGTCTGCTCCGGGATGCCGGCGCCCGCCTTGCCGAACACCTCCCCAATCTTCCCGGGCCCGCCGTAGCCGCGAAAGGTATCGAGCATCGCGCCGAGCGAGTCCCACTCCGCCACCGCGTAGTCGTCGCACATGACGATGCGCACGCAGCAATCGAGCGGACCGCGCACGTGCACCGGCTGCTTGAGGTTCGTGAGCTGGTCGACCAGCGTCGCCTCAAGCACCGCGTAGGGACCGACCGGAAACTTGCCGCGCAACAACTGCCGGTGCGTCACGTTCTGTTGCCAGCGGATGTCCTCGCGATTCTCGATGCGCTTCTGGATGCGCGACGTGAGCTCGGCGTTCACGGAGATCCCCGCGGAGAGCTTCAGCGCCGCCTCCATCTCTATCGAGAGCTGCGTGCTCCAGGTGTTTTCCTGCTGCGTCTCTTTGGTTTTTTCGACCTCGAACTCGTCGGCATACGCTTTCGGCCGGTCATTCTCGATCGTGTAGGTCTGGCTCGTCGGTGAGCCCTGTGGTGTCAGGACCGCGGGCATCACCTCGTAGCTATCGATATCGTCGAGCGTGAAATCGTGGAACTCGATGACCGGGGCGTCCTTGTGGCCCTCGCCGCTGCCTTGCCCGATGCGAATCTGGTGCGCCGGCCGGTACGCGAAAATCGTCGCCCCGTCGCGCTCGATGGTCGTCTTGCGGAACCCGCCGCCGTAGTCGATGCCCCAGGCGAGCGGCCCGCCGCCTGCGCCCGCGAACCAATTCGCGCCGCGCCTGTTCGGGCCGGCGTCGAAGTGCACCTGGCGCAGGCAGTGATAGGCGATGTTGTACGCGAGGCTCGGGAGCTGGTGGTCCACCAGCGCCCGGAAGGATTCCTTCAGCGTGCGTTCGTACGCCATTAGAGCGCGGCGAGAATCTTGTCGATACGCTCGCGGATTTCCGGGTCGCCGTAGTCGCCGCCCTGGTCGGCACTGATGCCCACGTAGTTGTAGTCGTTGGGCGCCGGCATCGTCATCCACAGGCCGGTCTCAGCCTCGATATGGAACCACGACATCTTGTCGTCCTCAGCGACGGTCATGCGCTTGTACTTGCGCGCATTCTCGATCTGCTGCTCCAGGGTGTACCGCTTCCAGTCCAGCTTGATGTAGCGGATTGCGTCGCTCTCGAAGCTCATGTCCCTAGCCCTCGCTCTCGATGATTTCCCGCGCCACCCATCCGATGGACGGGTCGTAGCTCGATGCCGGCTTGCCGGCCATCAGTCCCTCGCACGTCTCCCACAGCGCGATGTCGAGCTTCTCCCCGAGCGCTCGCGCCTCCGGCTCGAACTTGCCCCGATAGCGCGTGTCGCCGAGCGGGCAGAATCCCGCCGTGTAGGGCAGGCAGCCGACCTTGCCGAGCCAATGGAAGTACGTCGCGTACGAGGGGTATCCCGTCCCGTCCATGCGCTCGCGCCCGCCCTCGGCGCAGTCGTCGAGCATGTGGAGGAACAGGCCATACGCGACCGCCTCGACCTGGAGCGACCATTCGTCATCCAGGCTGTTCATGTGGGCGTCCCACTCCACGCCCGCCGCATGCTCGCGGAAGCGTTGGCCGCGCGCGGTGTAGTAGTTGGGATCGCGCGTCATGACCATTTGCCTTTGAATTCGAACTCCACCCAGTCGCTGTGCTCCGGCATCGGCTCGCCGTCGCACGTCGGCAGTGCCGTCCAGCGCCGGCGGAGCTTGATGGTCCCATTCTCGAGGCACATGTCTTTCGAGAGCCGCCAGGGCAGCTCCCCCAGGACCTGCACCCAGAAGCCGCGCCCGTCGTACTCGTGACGGAACTCGACATCCAGCCGCTTGCCGCCGCACACCGCGAAGCCGCCATCGGAGCGCCGCGCGTCCACGATGTCGGGCTGGATGGAATCGGGGTCGGGAAGGTCGGAGAACCACAGCGTGTTGATGCCGTCCCGCGTCGTGACCTGCACGTCGCCGCCCGGTGCGTCGAGTTTCATCGCTCCCTCCTATCGGATGCCGAACAGGCGCACGGTCACCATGGTCGCCGCCACGATGCCCGTGTTTCCATCGGGGTTGAATCCCTCGATGAACAGATGGCTGGCGCTGGTCCTTTCGTCATTTCGTCTCACCAGAGATAGAATTGCGTTGAGCGTGGATGTCTGGTCCAGGCCGCCGAACCGGCCGAACCCATGCAGCCGGACGGGATTCGATGTCGAGATAGAGCCCGTCCGCCATCCGGGGAAAGTGATAAGGCCAATGTGCTCGTAGTCCACCGAGTTACGTCTTTCCGTCCACCTGATTTCGGCCTCGAGCCCGCGCCATGGGGTATCGCCGCCGATGCCCGCATAAATCTTCGTCGAGACGCCTGAAGCCAGCCTTTCCCCGGACGGATGCCATGCGTCGGCCCGCGCCGTGTGCTCCCACAGCAAAACATTCTGGTGGCCGAAGACCGCATGCGTGGCTTGCTCGGCGGCATGCTCGCCGAAATCGCCGTCCCATTCGGTCGTCACCGTGACCTGCTGAGGGTTGTACCGCAGCGAGACGGCGAACTCTCCCTGGAAGTTCGCCGCGTCCCAGTACTGCCAGCTCGCATCGTGGAACCGACGGATCGCGAGATGGCTCAGCGTGTCTGTTCCGAGCCCCGCAATGACCACCTCATAGCGCCGCGCGTCATTGGCGATCGGGATGCGGAACAGGGCGTCGCCAGTAGCGGACGCGGCGGCAACCGTGGGCGCTGTGTAGGTGGCCGCCTGCGCCGCGTCCAGGTCCCATGAGCTCCGGAACGCAATCCCGCCTTCGGACCCGTCGGTGTTCACGTCCCGGAGCCCGAGAGATCGGGTCTTGGTGTGCACGATGATGTCTCTCACCGCGCGCTCGAGTGGGGGTAGCTCGGTCTCCTCGATGCGAGCTACGTCAGCCTCAAGCTCGGCGATGTCGGTCTCGGCCTGTTCCTGTTGCGCTTCGAGCGCCGCTACGCTGGACGGGTCGCCGGTGAGGCGTACGAGAGTGAGCGTGCTTTGGCCGGAGGTTTGCACATCGCCCGCTTCGCACCGCAGCCGAACGCGCACCTTCGTCTCGGCGGCCAAGTTGAAGACGATAATTTTCGTCACCCGCTCGGTCGTCATCCCGCGGATGAAAATTGTAGACGACTGAATCAGCGTCGAGCTCGGGTCGGCATCGTCGACGATCTGAATCACCGACGAGTTGTTGTTGCTCCGCGTCTGAAGCGAGCCCTCGAAGTATCCCAGGTAGACGCCCGCCGAAACGGTGATGTCGTCGGCCCCTGCAGCGGTGATGAATTCGGCGTCACCGGCACCGCTGACGACGCTGATGGGGTCGGTCGCGATGGGCGCAAGGTCAGCCGTGCGCGGTCGGGTGCTGTCGCCGTCGTCGGCGTCGACCCGTGCACTCGCCTCGAACGCGACGCGCTCCTTGCGCGCGTCCCTCGGCTCAGGCTCCGGAATCCGATCGTCGACCTGCGCAAGGGCAGTCGCCCCGAGTTGGCCAGCGAAGGTTGTATGCGCCAGCACGCGGTCGCTGATTTGCAGCGTGACCGTATGGGTTGCCCCGGCAAATGCGTTTATCTCTGCGTAGCCATATCCGTAGTAGTCCCACATCGCATCCGTGGAATGGCCCAGAGCGAGCAACAGGTTCGCCGTAATCGCCCCCTCGACCCCGCTGATCAGCACCTGGTACCGCCGCACGTCCGCACCCGCCGGGACGCGCAGCAAGATGAAGTTGTCGGTGTTGCCGTCCGAGAAAGACGGAGCGCTGTAGGTAGCTCCGCGCGCGGCGAGATTGGTGGTGTCGTGGTTTTCTCCAATGCCTCCTTCGGAGCCGTCGCTGTTCACGTCCTGCCAATTGTGGTCGACGAGATCGCCGACGATGATGTCCTGCACTGCGCCTTGCAGGCCGTCCACCTTGGCCTCCAGGCCGGACACGTCGCCCTCGACCGCCTCGATACGGCTCGTGTCCTGCGCCGGGTCTTGCGGTGCGATCTGCATCAGCAGCAGATCGTTCGGCGTCGTCACGAGGTCGAATAGCGCGGTGCTGTCGGCCTGCGCGAGGTAGTAGTAGTCCCGCGTCGCCTGCGCGTCGGACGGACGAGTATCGAACGGGAGCAGGCGCGTCCCGCCCGCCCCCGGGTAAAAGGTGTCCGAGCCCCCGCTCGTGAACTTGAGGCGCACGCGGCTCAGAGAGACATCCGCCGGCACCGAGATTGCAATGTGATACGTCCGGGTGAGGCGCAGGAACGTTACTAGCGGAGATCCGAAATCCTCCCCCCGGAACGTGTCGCCGAGCACGTACGCGATCCTGAAGCCGGCGGCGCTGTCCTCATCCGTCGGGGCGGCGAAGTTCCCGATGCCGGCCACGAGCCCTTCGACCGCCGCGATATGGTCCCGGTTGTCCTTGACCCGGTGGTCGAGGCTCGCGATGTCCTCCTGCGCCGTGCTGACATCGGCCTCCAGCGCGTCGATGTCCTCCTGTGCCGTGCTGACATCGGTCTCCAGCACGTCGAGTCCGCGTCCGTCGGCGAGCTCGACCTGGTCGGCGTCGGTGAGGAAGCCGTCGATGGCGCGGAGCTTGCGCGGTACCAGGGAGGCCGTCATTCGCTCGTCTCCTGTGATTGAGGTGTTGCCCTTGCCTTGCCTCGCCCCGCCGAGCCCCGCCCCGCCTTGCCGGGCCGCGCCACGCCAAGCCTTGCCTCACCCCGCCCCGAGCTAATCATCCGGTTCCGCCGGTGCGGTTTCCTGCCCCGCTGTAGACTCGCCTTGCCCCGCATCCGGTGCCCCCTTCGGGGAGATCAGGTCGTCGCCGCCCTCGATGGGTCCGAGCGCAGGCAGCACGCCCGTCTCGATGTACTCGCGCCCCTCGTTCGGCGTCACGAGCATGCCGCGCGCGACCCCCTGGTCCATCGCGGCGATACGCTGGCTGACCGTGCCGGCGAAGAGCCGGCGGGTGTCGAATCGCACGCGCCGGCCCATCGTCAGCGACTCGGCCGAGAGGAGCTGCGAGCTCACCATCTCGCCCAACATCTCGGCGCGCATGGTGAGCGACTCCGCCCAATCGTATTCGGACATCTCGACGTTCGTCGTATCTCGCACACCGCCGCCGCCACTGCCGGCGTGGTAGATCTTCCGCGGCGGAACGCGATAGATGCGGCACACGTCGGTGATACTCAGGTCCAGCAGCTTCACGAGCTCGATGTCCACCGCGTTGAACGGCATGCCCTTCCAGCTGAATCCGGGCGGGAGCACGGGCACCTGCCCCGCAGTGCGCGACCCGGCGAACTGCTCGGCGAGCCGGCGCCTGAGCTCCTGGATGCGCGGCAGGTCCCATCCCGCGCCCTGCCCGACCTCGATGTCGGACTCCACCACGCCGGAGATGTGCAGCCCGTTGCGCAGCGTCCCGAGCAGGTGGCGCATCGAATGCGAGAGCACGCCGGTCGTGAGCGAGTAGGCCCACAGCGGCGAAAGCCCACGCAGCCCGTTGTAGCCGTCGCCGACGATGACCAGGACGTCCTGGCTCGGCACGGCGTAGCGCACCGGGCCGACCAATGGCTGGAGCTGGTACGTCAAGCGCCGGTTGTCCTCGCTCACCTGGACGTGGCTACGCACCGGGTCGCACGGGTAGATCCGCATCCGCCCGCCCATTGCCGGAATGCGCGGCACCCAGGCGTAGCCGACGCCCCAGGTGAGCGCCGAGCGGTACAGGTACTCCCACACGTACACCGCGGGCCAACGCCGGTCCGAGTGATTGATCAGGAGCCCGACATCCGAGGCGACCTCACGACCCGCGCCATCGACCACCGTGCGCGGGAGGCAGGCCATGGTCGTGGCGAGGAGGTTGACCGCGGCTTGCATCGCCGGGATGACCTCGCCGATCTGCCCGTAGCCGACATAGCCCGAGTCGCGGAATCCGTACTGGCCAGCGGTGAGCGTCGAGTAGGCATTCCCGCCGCCGAGATACACCTCGTCCTCGTCGACGAGCCGGTTCGCCTCGGGACGCGGACTTTCGCGGGCGCTCTTCCAGAATCCAGCCATGCGCCTAGCCTACCACCCCCCGCGCTATCGCAAGTAGCACGTCCCGGAAGGGCTCCGGCGTGGCGGCGCGCTCGCGGCGACTGAGGTACATGCAATTGCCCTCGCCGCGCTCTCCTGCCTTGCGCGAGACAGGCTCGACGACTGCGTGGGACCATTCCAGGCTCGGCAGGGTCGGCGCGATGGCGTAGAGCATCGAAGGCTTGGATGCGCGGTGCCCGTAATGCCCCTGGTCCACGAGGCACGTCCAGCCGCCGCAGAAGTCCGCAGGAGACCATCCGAGCCCACGCTTCGGGCGGCCAATCTCGAACCACTCCCATGCTCGCGAGCCGGCAGGGTGCTCCAGTACGCCGCCGTAGCACCTCACCGCGTCGAGCGCCATCCGGAAGCATCCGCCGTCATCGCCGAGATGTTTCGGTGGCTTGCCGGCCGCAATCCAGGCGGGACCGCCGAGCGGATGCGCGACGACCGGATGCGGACCCGCGTAGCGCCGCGCGTCCCGTGCCTCGTCCCACACCTCGACGCCATCCAGCCCCGCGTAGCAGTCCCGCGGGTCGACGTAGAGCGCCGCGACGGTCACGTGGTGTGCCACGGATGGCGCGGGTCCACCGGCTGGCCGTCCGCGCCCACGTCGAGCGAGTAGCCGCGCCGTCCATCGCCGGGAAGCCGCGCGTCCTTGACGCGATGGCAAGTCATGCACAGCGTCTGGAGGTTTTTCGGGTCGAACGCGCGCCTCGGATTCAGCCGCACCGGCACGATGTGGTCCACCTGCATCCGCCGCGTGCGCTTCCCGCAGCGCTCGCACCGCGGGCGCCGCGCGAGCTGGCGCGCACGCAAGACCCGCCAGCGGGGGTCGGCGTAGACCCATCGGTTCACGCTCACAGCAGCGCCGCCTGCTCAGGCTCGCACGCCGCCAGCAGCGGGAGGTCCGGGGTCATCTCGCCGAGCCTCGTGCGCCTCCCGCGGGGTCAGGCGCACCGGAGCCGGGCCGACGAACGCACGGGCGCGCAAGGCGCACCATTCATCCGCCTCCATCGGTGATCCAGTCATCGCATCCTTCCTCCGCAGTGCCCGCACTCGGCCGGCCCGAGCAGGCGCCGCACGGTCCTGTACCAGTGCCGCGGGTCGTACCACCGCGGCGTGCACGCGTTTCGGGAACGCTCCAGGCGCGCGATGTATTCCTCGCGCGAGCACTCGAACAGGTCGGCCATCGCATCGATGCCGTCGCGGAATTGCTTCGCGGCCGGGAAGCAATCAGAAAAATCAGGCGCCGGATTACGCTCGGCGAAGTCCATGAGCGCGCGAAACTGCGCCTCATCCGACTCGGGAGGGGTTACCATCTTCATCGCGGTGGCTCCTTGTCAGCCTTCGGGACCGGTCGCGGTTGCAGCCGCGCCGGTCCACGCATCATACATCACTTCGGCGCCCGCCCCAGAATCCGCTCGACGTACTCCGCCGGCGTCTCGCTCTCGTCGGTCGCGTACAGCTCGCGCATCCGCTTGCGCCGCCGCTCCGCCTCGCTCTCCGCCTTGTCCACGATCAGCGACGCGCCCGACACCGCGGCGCGCGGCCTAGGCCGTTTCGGCTTGTTCATGCTCCTGCTCCTGCTCCTGCCATAGCCACTCGCACGCGCCCGCGGCCATCGTGAGCGCTACCAGGGCGTCGATGCGCACGTGGCTCGCCGATTTCGTCCAGCGCTTCTGTCCGGTGTCACTCTCGCGCATCACCGCGCCCGCCGCCGCCGAGCGCAGCACCGGCGAGCGCTCCACGGTCAGCCGCCGGGACTGGATGATGCGCTCCAAGAACCCGAGCGACGCGCCCATGCGCAGCTTGCTCGTCGCACGCGGCCCGAACCCCTGCGGATGGTCGACGTACGCCATCCCCTGCGGCATCCCCGCCAGGTCAAGCGCCTCGTGAAAGCGCGTGAACCGCCAGCCATCGTAGACCACCGCCAGCACGTTCAGCTCGTGACCCTCGATGGCGTCCACCACCTCGTCGGCCACGTCCGCGTACTCCACCGTGTGCCCGTCCGTCGTGCGCAGAATCCGCTCCTCGACCCACTTCAGGTACGGCCGCCGGTCCCGGTCCGCGCGCTCGCGCAAGCCGTCCGCGGGGAGGTACGTCCAGGTCACGGCATGGAACTTCGCCCGCCCGTCGTCCGTCCAGTCCACCGCGCCCATCCACGACAGCGCCGTCATGTCGCCCGACTCGGACAGGTCCACCCCGAGCACCACGTCTCCGCCGGCGAGCGCCGCAATGCCGTCGTCGACCTCAATCTGATTCCACAGCGCTCCGGCCATCCAGGTCGCCTCCGATATCCCCGACCACCGGCAGAAGTGCAGCCGGTCCACGTCGGCCCGCCGGCTCGGGTACATGCCCGCGTCCTGCACCGCGTCACGCAGCGCCTGCACCGACTGCGAAACGCCAAGCATGGGATTCGCCTTGCGCCAGCAGCCCTCGTCGGTGAACGGGTCGTCGCCCGCGTCCAAGCCGCACACGTAGGCGAACGAGTCCTCCGCCTTGTACTCCCCGGTCAGCAGCTTCGTCGCCGCCTCGTGCTCCTCCAGCGCCACCGAATCCACGTCCGAGTACCCGCTGTTCGTCGCCAGCACCAGCAGCGGCTGGCGGCGGAACTTGAACCCGCGCGTCACCATCGACACCAGCCGGCCGTCCGTGTGCTCGTGCACCTCGTCGAGGAACGCCATGTGCGGCTTGATGCCGCTCTCGGTCTTGCCCGAGTCCCGCGACAGCAGGCGCGCCCGCGACTTCGTGGGCCAGTGCGTCACGCCGTACGTCGGCACCACGCCCGTGTACCGCAGGTCGGGCAACGCGGACACCCGCGCCATCTCCGCCACATCCGTCATGCAGATCTGCGCCTGGTCCCGCTTCGCCGCCCCCATGTACACCTCGGCGCCCGGCTCGCCGTCGGCACACAGACCGTAGAGCGCCATCAGCCCCATGCTCGGCGTCTTGCTGTTCCCCTTCCCGATCTCCAGGTACGCCCGCCGGAACCGCCGCGGCCACTTCGCCGGCACCGTCGTCGGCTCGCCTTCCCGCCACGCCCGCCAGCCGAACAAGTTACCGAAGATGAACTCCTGCATCGGATGCAGGACCACCGGCTCGCCGTAGAACTGCCCCTGCCACAGCCGGATCCGCTCGGCGAAATCCCGGAAGTGCTCGTAGCGCTCCAGCGAGAAATACATCCGGGCGCCGCGGCGCAGCCGGTAGCCCCGCGTCATGTTCCGGCGGAAATCCTCGAGGTGCCGCCGGCACGCCGCCCTCACCAGAGGACCCGCCGGCTCCTCGCCCCGGTCCACCGCCCGCGCGTAGTCCATGCAGGGGTCGTAGTCGGGCGAGACGGCCCTGTGGCCCTCTCTGACCGGCGGGAGGGGCGATGAGGCATACCCGGCAGGGTCAGGCCCCGAAATCGCC